>NZ_HG992751.1:0-3614751 GCF_905175335.1 Vibrio sp. B1FIG11
TCCTCTATCACAGAGTCGCATTGCGGCTCTGTTTCTCCCCATTGTGAATAACTCCCCTCAAAAAATCTTATTCAATCGCTCAAAAAACACCCAAACCATCTGTGGATAAGTCAGGTAAGATCCAGTGATTTTCCTTTAGTTATCCAAAGAACAAGTTAGATCCTTTTTTACCCCTGTGCATAACCCCGCATTTTGATCTCAGGAAATCCTCGATCTGATCAAGCCATGATCACAAGATATGATCCAAAGAAGATCCATGATCTTGTTGATCATTTTCTAGTTATCCACAGAAACGTGCGATCCTAATAATAGATCCAATAAAAGATCATATATATAGATCTTATATATATAGTCTTAGGGACTAAAATTTGAAAAGCGAGAAAACGATTCTCTCTCACACAGAAAAAAGGTAAAATACCGCTCTTTTTTATCTGTTCATTAAATCCTTTGAATACCTGAGGTCAGTTCATGCTTTATCACGAAAACTTTGACGTCATTGTTGTCGGTGGCGGACACGCAGGAACGGAAGCCGCGCTCGCATCTGCACGCACAGGACAAAAAACACTCCTCCTTACCCATAACATCGATACATTAGGCCAGATGTCTTGTAATCCGGCGATTGGTGGTATCGGTAAAGGTCACTTAGTAAAAGAAGTGGATGCTATGGGCGGTCTGATGGCTGAAGCCATTGACCATGCAGGTATTCAATTCCGAACACTGAACGCCTCTAAAGGTCCAGCGGTTCGAGCAACACGTGCTCAAGCTGACCGTGCATTGTACAAAGCGTACGTACGCAACGCGCTAGAAAACGCACCAAACCTAACTCTGTTCCAACAATCGGTTGATGATCTGATTGTGGACCAAGATCGTGTTGTTGGCGTCGTAACGCAAATGGGCCTGAAATTCCAAGCGAAAGCGGTGGTATTAACCGTAGGTACTTTCCTTGGTGGAAAGATCCATATCGGTATGGAAAGCTCTTCAGGTGGTCGCGCTGGAGATCCACCATCGATCGCACTGGCGGATCGACTACGTGAATTGCCATTCCGTGTCGATCGTTTGAAAACAGGTACACCACCACGTATCGATGCACGCAGCGTGGATTTCTCAGTGTTGGAAGCACAACACGGTGATAACCCAACACCTGTATTCTCATTTATGGGCAAACGTGAACATCAACCGCGTCAAATCCCATGTTTTATTACTCACACCAATGAGCAAACTCATGATGTGATCCGCAACAACCTTGATCGTAGCCCAATGTACGCAGGCGTGATCGAAGGTATTGGCCCGCGTTACTGTCCTTCTATCGAAGACAAAGTGATGCGCTTTGCGGACAAGAACAGTCACCAAATCTTCATTGAGCCAGAAGGCCTAACCACGCACGAGTTATACCCTAACGGTATTTCCACCAGCTTGCCGTTTGACGTGCAAGTGCAAATCGTTCGTTCAATGAAAGGTTTTGAGAACGCACACATCGTTCGTCCAGGTTACGCGATCGAGTACGATTTCTTCGACCCACGTGATTTGAAGCAAACCTACGAGACCAAGTTCATCAGTGGTCTGTTCTTTGCTGGTCAAATCAACGGTACGACGGGCTACGAAGAAGCTGCAGCACAAGGTTTGATGGCAGGCTTGAACGCAAGTTTGCACAGTCAAGGCAAAGAAGGCTGGAGCCCACGCCGTGACCAAGCTTACATGGGTGTATTGATTGACGACTTGTCGACCATGGGTACCAAAGAACCGTACCGCATGTTCACATCTCGTGCGGAATACCGTTTGTTGCTGCGTGAAGATAACGCCGATCTACGTTTGACGGAAAAAGCGCGTGAACTTGGTTTGATTGATGATGTGCGTTGGGCACGTTTCAACGAGAAAATCGAGAACATGGAAACCGAGCGCCAACGTCTAAAGTCGACGTGGATGAATCCAAATTCTGCAGGCATTGATGAGCTGAACAAGCTCTTGAAAACACCAATGGCTCGTGAAGCAAGTGGTGAAGATCTTTTGCGTCGCCCTGAGATCTCATACTCAGATCTCACTCAGCTTGATGCATTTGCACCAGCTCTGGAAGATCAGCAAGCGTCAGAGCAAGTTGAGATTCAAGTGAAGTACGATGGCTACATCAAGCGCCAGCAAGAAGAGATCGAAAAATCGCTGCGTCATGAGCACACTAAGCTCCCTGCAGACTTGGATTACAAAGACGTGAAAGGTCTGTCTAACGAAGTCGTTGCTAAGCTGACAGAAGCCAAACCAGAAAGCATTGGTATTGCTTCTCGTATCTCAGGTATCACGCCGGCAGCGATCTCTATTCTGCTTGTTCACCTGAAGAAGCACGGTTTGCTGAAAAAAGGCGAGGAAGAGTAATGAGTGCTTTACGTACCAGATTAGACGAGCTGATCGCGCAAACCGATTTGGAAGTGTCTGAAAAACAACGTGAGCAGTTGGTCGGTTACGTCGAACTGCTCGACAAGTGGAACAAAGCTTACAACCTAACGTCGGTTCGTGACCCACTTGAGATGCTAGTGAAACATATCCTTGATAGCATCGTCGTTAGCACTCACTTACCAGGTGAGCGTTTTATCGATGTTGGCACAGGACCAGGTTTGCCAGGTATTCCATTGGCAATCATGAATCCAGAGAAAACCTTCTTCTTGCTCGATAGCCTTGGCAAACGCATCCGCTTTATCAAGCAAGTTGTGCACACGCTAGGGCTGAAAAATGTGACGGCAATTCAAAGTCGTGTCGAAGAATTCCAGCCAGAAGAAAAATTTGATGGCGTTTTGAGTCGAGCTTTTGCTTCAATGACGGACATGGTGGAATGGTGTCATCATCTGCCTAAACAAGATTCTGGGGTGTTCTTAGCTTTGAAAGGGCTTCACCCTAAAGATGAAATAGATCTGCTTCCTGAATGGTGTAGTGTGACAGAGATCATATCTTTAGCTGTTCCTGAGTTGGAAGGTGATCGTCATCTAGTAATCTTATCGCGCAAGGAAAATTAGCGAGGTAATCGTGGGTAAAATTGTAGCAATCGCCAACCAGAAAGGTGGGGTCGGCAAAACAACAACGTGCATTAACTTAGCAGCTTCGATGGCGGCAACAAAGCGCAAGGTTTTGGTGATCGATCTCGACCCTCAAGGCAACGCTACGATGGCCAGTGGCGTCGACAAATATATGGTCGACGCAACGGCGTATGATCTTCTGGTTGAAGATACCCCGTTTGATCAGGTGGTTTGTACCGAAACCACAGGGAAATACGATCTGATTGCAGCGAACGGAGACGTTACCGCTGCAGAAATCAAATTGATGGAAGTGTTCGCGCGTGAGGTGCGTCTGAAAAACGCCCTTGCGTCAGTTCGCGATAACTATGATTTCATCTTTATTGATTGTCCTCCTTCTCTAAACCTTCTTACAATCAATGCTATGGCCGCAGCCGACTCTGTGCTGGTGCCGATGCAATGTGAATACTTTGCGTTAGAAGGTTTAACTGCTCTTATGGATACAATCAGCAAGTTAGCGGCCGTGGTCAATGAGAACCTCAAAATCGAAGGTTTACTACGTACCATGTACGATCCACGTAACCGCCTGTCTAATGAAGTATCCGATCAACTTAAAAAACACTTTGGTAGTAAAGTTTACCGTACTGTGATCCCACGTAATGTGCGTTTGGCCGAAGCGCCGAGCCACGGTAAACCAGCCATGTACTATGACAAGTACTCTGCTGGCGCCAAAGCGTATCTTGCTTTAGCGGGCGAAATGCTCCGCCGCGAAGAAATCCCAGTTTAACTCTAACCTAAGGAATTCCTCCTATGTCTAAGCGTGGTCTAGGAAAAGGACTGGATGCGTTGTTGTCGACCAGTTCGTTAGCTCGTGAAAAACAGCACATTGCATCGCACAGCCAAGCATTGTCGGCTGACGGTGAACTGACGGATTTGGCGATTGGTCAATTGCAGCCGGGTGTTTACCAACCGCGTAAAGATATGGCGCCAGAAGCGCTAGAAGAGCTGGCAGCTTCGATTCAATCACAAGGCATCATTCAGCCGATCGTTGTTCGCCAAGTTGCGGGTGGTCAGTTTGAAATCATCGCTGGTGAACGCCGTTGGCGCGCTGCAAAACAGGCTGGTCTTAAACGTGTGCCTTGTTTAGTGAAAAAGGTCGAAGACCGCGCAGCGATAGCGATGGCACTGATCGAAAACATTCAACGTGAAGATTTGAATGTGATTGAAGAAGCGCAAGCGCTTGAGCGCCTGCAGGATGAATTCACGCTGACGCATCAGCAAGTGGCCGATGTGATTGGCAAATCAAGAACCACAGTAAGTAACCTATTACGTCTAAATCAGTTGGAAATTGATGTAAAGGGTCTGGTTGCAGATAAAAAATTAGAAATGGGTCATGCTCGAGCTCTATTAGCGCTAGAAGGCGAACAGCAAGTCGAAGTGGCTCAACAGGTGGCTAAGAAGCAAATGACAGTTCGACAAACCGAACAGTTAGTAAAAAAGTGCTTAGCCCCACAAAATGAGCAAAAAGCTCAACAAGAAGATACCGAAGCAGAGCAAATGTCGCATAAATTGAGTCAACTGCTTGATGCCAAGGTTTCTTTGGTCCGTTCTGCAAACGGCAAAGCGAAAGTGACGATAAGTCTTGATGAGCCTCACAAATTGAATCAACTGATTGCCAAGCTAGAGGCCTAGATGAGATAATTGATTTAGGTCAATTAATCAAAATAATCGAATTTTGTGTGAAAGTTGTCGGATTGTAAACAAAACTGTAAGTTTTTGATGCAATATAATTGCATTCAATTGTTCTCACCGTATAATTTTCGCCAATTTCCCTGCACAGAGAGTTTAGTGCAAAGTGGATATTACTAGAGGTACGAATACATGGTAGCTGCGTTAGCTAGACCAGGACGAGAGCTCGCAAAGCAATTGTTAATGATCCAGTCTGGCGCGGTTATTTTTGTGGCTGCAGGAATGGCGATGGCCGTGAATCCTGAATGGGGAATTTCAGCGCTGGTTGGTGGGGGCATTTTTGTTGTTGCCAATGCTGTCTTTGCGCTATGTGCTTTTATGTTTAGTGGGGCTCGTGCTGCCAAGCGCATCGCGGCGTCCTTCTACACAGGTGAAGTTCTGAAAATCCTCATCACGGTTGTGTTGTTCTACGTAGCCTACATGTATATGCAGGTGGAACTTGTTCCCCTCAAACTAACCTATTTGCTGGTACTAGGTATTAATATCTGTGCACCAGTGCTATTCATTAACAACAAAAAATAGGATGAGTTATGGCTGCGCCAGGTGAAGCGCTAACATCGTCCGGTTACATTGCCCACCACTTATCAAACCTATCTTTAGCTAAGTTAGGCTTGGTAGCGGATGAAGCAAGTTTCTGGAACGTACATATCGATAGCCTGTTTTTTTCTTGGTTTACTGGTTTAATCTTCCTCGGAATTTTTTACAAAGTAGCAAAGAGAACAACAGCGGGTGTACCGGGTAAGCTTCAGTGTGCTGTAGAAATGATCGTTGAATTTGTCGCGGAAAACGTCAAAGACACGTTCCATGGACGCAACCCACTGATCGCGCCTTTAGCACTGACTATCTTTTGTTGGGTATTTTTGATGAACGTGATGGACTTAGTTCCGATCGACTTCTTACCGTACCCAGCAGAGCATTGGCTAGGTATTCCTTATCTTAAGGTTGTACCGTCTGCTGATGTGAATATCACCATGGCTATGGCTCTAGGCGTTTTCGCATTGATGATCTACTACAGCATCAAAGTGAAAGGTCTAGGTGGATTCGCAAAAGAACTTGCACTACATCCATTCAATCACCCACTGATGATTCCGTTTAACCTACTGATTGAAGTGGTATCGCTACTAGCGAAGCCTCTATCACTTGGTATGCGTCTATTCGGTAACATGTTCGCGGGTGAGGTTGTATTCATTCTTTGTGCGGCAATGCTACCATGGTACTTGCAATGGATGGGTTCACTACCGTGGGCAATCTTCCATATCTTGGTTATTACGATTCAAGCCTTCGTATTCATGATGTTGACAATTGTTTACCTGTCAATGGCACACGAAGATTCTGATCATTAATTTTTTAAGCTTTTTATTTGGGCACATAAGCCAACAACTATAAATTGGAGATAGTAATGGAAACTTTACTGAGCTTTTCTGCAATCGCCGTAGGTATTATCGTCGGTCTTGCTTCTCTTGGTACAGCGATTGGTTTCGCACTACTAGGTGGTAAATTCCTAGAAGGTGCAGCACGTCAACCAGAAATGGCTCCTATGCTACAAGTTAAGATGTTCATCATCGCAGGTCTACTTGATGCGGTTCCAATGATCGGTATCGTAATCGCGCTACTATTCACATTCGCAAACCCATTCGTTGGTCAACTAGGTTAATCACCTTTAACTCGGGACGAGCTAAGGCTTGTCACTGATTAACACTAAGTCCAAATAGAGGGGTAGCTGTTGTGAACATAAACGCAACTCTGCTAGGTCAAGCAATCTCGTTCGCACTATTTGTGTGGTTCTGCATGAAGTATGTATGGCCACCGTTGATGCAAGCGATCGAAGAGCGTCAGAAGAAAATTGCTGATGGTCTTCAAGCAGCGGAACGTGCTGCAAAAGACTTGGATCTAGCACAAGCCAACGCTTCTGATCAGTTGAAAGAAGCGAAGCGCACAGCAACTGAGATCATCGATCAAGCGAACAAGCGTAAGTCTCAAATTATTGACGAAGCTCGCGAGGAAGCTCAGGCAGAACGCCAGAAAATCCTAGCGCAAGCAGAAGCAGAACTTGAAGCTGAACGCAATCGTGCACGCGATGAGCTGCGCAAACAAGTTGCTACTCTGGCTGTAGCTGGTGCTGAGAAAATCCTTGAGCGTTCTATCGATAAAGACGCTCAGAAAGATATTCTCGACAACATTACTGCAAAACTTTAAGTCTGGGGGCGCATATGTCTGATTTGACTACAATCGCACGCCCCTATGCTAAAGCAGCCTTCGACTTTGCTGTAGACAAAGACCAGTTGGACCAATGGGGCCAAATGTTGTCTTTTGCTGCTGAAGTCGCTAAAAACGAGCAAATGAGCGAACTTCTAACGGGTTCGGTTTCTGCTGACAAAATGGCAGAGATTTTTGTTGCAGTTTGCGGCGAACAAGTTGATACGCACGGCCAAAACCTGATTAAGGTAATGGCTGAGAATGGTCGTCTAACGGCCCTTCCTGATGTTTGTGAACAATTCTTCCTATTGAAGAAAGAGCATGAGAAAGAAATTGATGTTGAAGTGATTTCAGCAAGCGAACTTTCTGATGAACAACTTGCAAACATTGGCAGCAAACTTGAAGTGCGTCTAGAACGCAAAGTGAAGCTGAATTGCAGTGTAGATGAGACCCTACTTGGTGGGGTTATTATTCGAGCCGGAGACCTAGTCATCGATGACTCAGCGCGTGGTCGTTTGAACCGCCTGAGCGATGCATTGCAGTCTTAATGGGGATTGGAGCATGCAACTTAATTCCACGGAAATTAGCGATCTGATCAAACAACGTATCGAATCTTTCGAAGTTGTTAGTGAAGCTCGCAACGAGGGTACTATCGTATCGGTAAGCGATGGTATCATCCGCATCCACGGCCTAGCGGACGTGATGCAAGGTGAAATGATTGAATTACCGGGTGGCCGTTATGCACTAGCACTTAACCTTGAGCGTGACTCGGTTGGTGCGGTAGTAATGGGCCCATATGCTGACCTTAAGGAAGGCATGAAAGTTACAGGTACTGGCCGCATTCTTGAAGTGCCAGTTGGTCCAGAACTTCTAGGTCGCGTAGTGAACACACTAGGTGAGCCTATCGATGGTAAAGGTCCAATCGAAGCTAAATTGACTTCGCCTGTAGAAGTAATCGCACCAGGTGTAATCGACCGTAAATCGGTAGACCAACCTGTGCAAACTGGTTACAAATCAGTTGACTCAATGATCCCAATCGGTCGTGGTCAGCGTGAGCTTGTAATCGGTGACCGTCAAACTGGTAAAACAGCAATGGCGATCGATGCGATTATCAACCAGAAAGACTCTGGTATTTTCTCAATCTACGTAGCAATCGGTCAGAAAGCATCGACTATCGCTAACGTAGTTCGCAAACTAGAAGAGCACGGCGCGCTAGCTAACACTATCGTTGTTGTTGCATCTGCTTCTGAATCTGCAGCGCTACAATACCTAGCGCCATACGCAGGTTGTGCGATGGGTGAATACTTCCGCGATCGCGGTGAAGACGCACTGATTGTTTACGATGATCTATCTAAGCAAGCGGTAGCTTACCGTCAGATCTCTCTACTACTAAAACGTCCACCAGGCCGTGAGGCATTCCCAGGTGACGTATTCTACTTACACTCGCGTCTACTAGAGCGTGCAGCTCGTGTAAACGAAGAGTACGTAGAGCGTTTCACTAACGGTGAAGTGAAAGGTAAGACTGGTTCTTTGACTGCTCTTCCTATCATCGAAACTCAAGCAGGTGACGTTTCAGCATTCGTACCGACTAACGTAATCTCGATTACCGATGGTCAGATCTTCCTACAAACTGAGCTATTCAACGCAGGTGTACGCCCAGCCGTTGACCCAGGTATCTCAGTATCTCGTGTAGGTGGTTCAGCTCAGACGAAAATCATCAAGAAGCTATCTGGCGGTATCCGTACTGCACTAGCTCAGTACCGTGAACTAGCGGCATTTGCACAGTTCTCGTCTGACCTTGATGAAGCGACGAAGAAACAGCTAGACCACGGTCAAAAAGTTACAGAACTAATGAAGCAGAAGCAGTACGCTCCAATGTCTGTATTTGACCAAGCACTAGTAATCTTCGCGGCAGAGCGCGGCTATTTAGCAGATGTTGAACTAAACAAACTGCTAGATTTCGAAGCGGCTCTACTATCGTACGCTCGCGGTCAATACGCTGAATTTGCAGCTGAGATCGACAAGACGGGTGCATACAACGATGAAGTTGAAGCTCAGTTGAAGAAACTGACTGACGACTTCGTAGCAACCCAAACTTGGTAATTAGGTCGGTGGCAGTTTCTGCCACCAACTAACGGAGAGTAACGATGGCCGGCGCAAAAGAGATACGTAATAAAATCGGTAGTGTTAAAAGCACGCAGAAAATTACGAAAGCGATGGAAATGGTAGCAGCTTCAAAAATGCGTCGTTCTCAAGACGCAATGGAAGCTTCTCGTCCATACGCTGAAACAATGCGTAAAGTGATCGGTCATGTGGCTAACGCAAACCTAGAGTACCGTCATCCGTACCTAGAAGAGCGTGAAGCTAAACGTGTTGGTTACATCATCGTTTCGACAGACCGTGGTCTGTGTGGTGGTTTGAACATTAACGTGTTCAAGAAAGCCGTTACAGACATGCAATCATGGAAAGAGAAAGGTGCTGAAGTTGAGCTAGCTGTAATTGGCTCAAAAGCAACAGCTTTCTTTAGAAATGGTGGCGCAAAAGTTGCGGCACAGGTTTCTGGTTTGGGTGATAACCCAAGCCTAGAAGACCTAATCGGTTCTGTTGGCGTAATGCTTAAGAAATACGATGAAGGTGAACTGGATCGTCTATATGTGGTGTTCAACAAGTTTGTGAACACTATGATTCAGCAACCAACGATCGATCAATTGCTACCTTTGCCTAAATCGGACAGCGAAGAGATGCAGCGTGAGCACTCATGGGACTACATCTATGAGCCTGAGCCAAAACCTCTATTAGACACACTTCTAGTGCGTTACGTAGAGTCTCAGGTATACCAAGGTGTAGTAGAGAACCTTGCTTGTGAGCAAGCGGCTCGAATGATTGCGATGAAGGCTGCAACGGATAACGCAACCAACTTGATTGAAGATTTAGAACTTGTGTACAACAAAGCCCGTCAGGCTGCGATCACACAAGAACTATCAGAAATCGTTGGTGGTGCATCTGCGGTTTAAGCTTAGGTAAAACGAAATAGTTTAGAGGATTAACGATGGCTACAGGTAAGATCGTACAGATCATCGGTGCGGTAGTCGACGTAGAGTTCCCACAGAGCGAAGTACCAAGTGTATATGACGCTCTAAACGTTACGGACTCAAAAGAGCGTCTTGTTCTTGAAGTTCAACAACAGCTAGGCGGTGGCGTAGTTCGTTGTATCGTAATGGGTAGCTCTGATGGTTTACGTCGTGGCGTTGAAGTGGTTAACACTGGCGCTCCAATTTCAGTACCAGTAGGTACTAAAACTCTAGGTCGTATCATGAACGTCCTAGGTGACGCGATTGATGAGCGTGGTGAGATCGGTGCAGAAGAGGTTTACTCTATCCACCGTGAAGCACCAAGCTACGAAGAGCAATCAAACGAAACAGCACTTCTAGAAACTGGTGTTAAAGTAATCGACTTGGTTTGTCCATTCGCTAAGGGTGGTAAAATCGGTCTATTCGGTGGTGCAGGTGTAGGTAAGACCGTTAACATGATGGAACTTATCAACAACATCGCACTTCAACACTCAGGTCTATCAGTATTTGCTGGTGTTGGTGAACGTACTCGTGAAGGTAACGATTTCTACTACGAGATGCAGGAAGCGGGCGTTGTAAACGTTGAGAATCCTGAAGAATCTAAAGTAGCGATGGTTTACGGTCAGATGAACGAGCCACCAGGCAACCGTCTACGTGTTGCACTGACTGGTCTAACAATGGCAGAACGTTTCCGTGACGAAGGTCGTGACGTACTTCTGTTCGTTGATAACATCTACCGTTACACGCTTGCAGGTACTGAGGTATCAGCACTTCTAGGTCGTATGCCTTCTGCGGTAGGTTACCAGCCAACTCTTGCAGAAGAGATGGGTGTACTACAGGAGCGTATCACGTCAACTAAGCAAGGTTCTATTACGTCTGTACAGGCGGTATACGTACCTGCGGATGACTTGACTGACCCGTCTCCAGCAACAACGTTCGCGCACTTGGATGCAACGGTTGTACTTAACCGTAACATCGCAGCAATGGGTCTATACCCAGCGATCGACCCACTAGATTCGACTTCTCGTCAGCTAGACCCACTAGTAGTTGGTCAAGATCACTACGACACAGCTCGTGGCGTTCAGCAGACACTTCAGCGCTACAAAGAGCTGAAAGATATCATCGCGATTCTAGGTATGGACGAGCTATCTGAAGAAGATAAGCAAGTTGTATCTCGTGCACGTAAGATTGAGCGTTTCCTAACTCAGCCTTACCACGTAGCGGAAGTATTTACAGGTGACCCAGGCGTTTACGTACCTCTTAAAGAGACACTACGTGGCTTCAAAGGTCTACTAGCTGGTGAATACGATGACATTCCAGAGCAAGCGTTCATGTACTGCGGTACGATTGACGATGCTATCGAGAATGCGAAGAAGCTATAAGGCTAACTAGGAGGCGATATGGCACCAATAACCTTTCACCTAGACGTAGTAAGCGCTGAGAAACGTATTTTCTCTGGTCGCGTAGAAACGTTTCAGGTGACCGGTAGCGAAGGTGAGCTGGGTATTTTCCACGGCCATACTCCGCTGCTGTCCGCTATTAAGCCTGGTATGGTGCGTATTGTGAAACAGCACGGCCACGAAGAGTTCATTTATGTCTCTGGTGGTATGGTCGAGGTTCAGCCTGGTACTGCTACAGTACTGGCTGATACAGCGATTCGTGGTGAAGATCTAGACGCAGCGAAGGCAGAAGAAGCCAAGCGCCGCGCTGAGGAGCAAATCCAGAATCAGCATGGTGACATGGACTTCGCACAAGCGGCCAGTGAACTGGCTAAAGCCATTGCTCAGCTACGAGTTATCGAGCTGACCAAAAAGCGTCGCTAAGCTCAATTAGCAACGTTGCATGAAAAAAGGCGGCCATTTGGTCGCCTTTTTGATTAATTTTAGTTGGAAATTTACATCCCACCATTAACTAATCCTTCCAAGGTGTTTAAAATAACGCCCAATTAAAATAGAACGTCAATAGGTTATTAATGAAATTCAGTGCTGTGATTCTTGCTGCGGGTAAAGGTACCCGTATGTACTCGAACATGCCTAAAGTGCTGCACACTTTGGCAGGGAAGCCTATGGCAAAACATGTTATCGATACATGTACAGGTCTTGGCGCACAAAACATCCACCTAGTATATGGTCACGGTGGTGATCAAATGCAGCAGACGCTTGCTGAAGAGCCAGTTAACTGGGTACTGCAAGCGGAACAATTAGGTACTGGCCACGCGGTTGATCAAGCGTCTCCAAAGTTTGAAGACGATGAAAAAGTACTGGTGCTTTACGGTGATGTTCCACTGATTTCAGCTGAAACAATTGAAAACCTATTAGATGCACAGCCAACAGGCGGTATTGCACTACTCACAGTAATGCTGGATAACCCAATGGGCTACGGTCGTATCATTCGTAAAAACGGTCCCGTAGTGGCGATCGTTGAGCAAAAAGACGCGACAGAAGAGCAGAAGCTCATCAAAGAATGTAATACTGGTGTGCTGGTGGCGACAGGTGGTGACCTGAAACGCTGGCTTGCTGGTCTAACAACGAAAACGCACAAGGCGAATACTACCTAACAGACGTTATCGCGGCAGCGCACGATGAAGGTCGCGCGGTTGAGGCAGTGCACCCAGTAAACGCGATTGAAGTGGAAGGCGTTAACGATCGTGCTCAATTGGCTCGTCTTGAGCGTGCATTCCAATCAATGCAGGCGCAAAAGCTATTAGAGCAAGGTGTGATGCTGCGTGATCCAGCACGTTTCGACCTACGCGGTGAGCTGCAATGCGGTATGGATTGCGAAATCGATGCAAACGTGGTCATCGAAGGTAACGTATCACTGGGCGATAACGTCGTGATCGGCGCTGGCTGTGTACTGAAAGACTGTGAAATCGACGATAACACGGTTGTTCGTCCATACAGTGTAATTGAAGGCGCAACAGTTGGTGAAGAATGTACAGTTGGTCCATTCACACGCCTGCGTCCTGGCGCAGAGATGCGTAACGACTCTCACGTGGGTAACTTCGTTGAAGTAAAAAACGCGCGTATCGGTGAAGGCTCTAAAGCAAACCACCTGACTTACCTGGGTGATGCAGAGATCGGTCAACGTACTAACATTGGTGCAGGTACTATCACTTGTAACTACGACGGTGCGAACAAGTTCAAGACCGTTATCGGTAACGACGTTTTTGTTGGTTCAGATAGCCAGCTTGTTGCGCCAGTGACGATTGCTGATGGTGCAACGATTGGTGCCGGCACGACATTGACCAAAGATGTTGCGGAAGGTGAGCTTGTGATCACTCGCGTGAAAGAGCGCAAAATCACTGGTTGGCAACGCCCAGTGAAACAAAAGTAAGCCTCAACTGCTTTCTTTAACCGAAATAAACAAAGCCCTCATCATGAGCGGCTTTGTTGTATCTAGTGGTGTGAAAGGACAGTTTAGAGGCTTGGTATCGCGATGCGCTTCTCTAACCAACGCACCGCTTGGGAGACCAAAAGAATCAGCACTAAATACTCTAAGACGAGAAACGTATAGATCTCTAGTGGTAAGTACTCATTCACCACCAATTCATTAGCTCGTCTCGTTAAGTCACTTAAACCAATCACGCTGACCAACGAACTCATCTTGAGGATATAAACGAATTGATTACCCAGTGGCGGTAATATTTGGCGAAATGCTTGGGGAAGAATTACCAATCGCATTTTTTGCCAGTAGTTTAGCCCAAGCGACTCTGCTGCTTCATGTTGTCCGCGACTGATGGCTTGGATTCCTCCTCTAAACACTTCCGCCATAAAGGCACTTTCGGCAATGGTTAATGCGATCACACCTGCCCAAAAATGATTCAGGGAAACATCAAGCAGTGTCGGCATGCCGTAATACACCCACAGCAACAATACCAAAACTGGAATAGAGTGGATCACTTCCACGTAAACACGGTTGATCCACTTAAGTGCTGGAGAGTCTGACAGAGCGGGAAGGGCAACGATCAATCCGATGGTCATCGCAAACAGCATACTGAGTAGCGACACTTGGATCGTGTCATTAAAGCCTGCGACCAGAAACTTTATGTTTGTCAGGCCTTGCTCGGTTGATGGGTCAAGAACATACCAACCCCATTGATAATCGGAGCAACCAGTGAGAAGCAGCAACGAAATCAGCCATAGATGTCTATAGTTCACATTTACTCCCTGAACTGACTAAAAAACTTCCTTTGTTACTGCTATGTTATCAATGAAGTTGCATTAATAGTTAATAATTAAAGGGAATATCTCCCATCATCATTCTTTTAAGGGAATTGAAATGAAAAAAAACGTTACTTGCGCTAGGAATGTGTTTACTTGCGATGACCCAAGTCGCTCATGCTAACAGCCGTTTACAAGAAGTGTTGGATAAGGGCGTTTTGCGTGTCGGAACGACAGGGGATTGGAATCCGATGACAATGAAAGATCCCGCTACCAATAGTTATCGTGGTTTTGATATCGATGTCACCACTGAGCTCGCCAAAGATCTTGGCGTTAAGGTGGAATATGTTGCGACCGATTGGAAAACACTAGTCAATGACATTACTGCCAACAAATACGATATTACCGGTAGTGCGTCATTGAATATGTCACGCGCAAAAGTAGCAGGTTATAGCCAACCGTATTTCTACCTTGCGTTTGTGCCTGTGGTGCAAAAGAAAGACTTAGCGAAATTCTCAGATTGGGCTGACTTTGACAAGCCTGATGTAAAAGTGGCGGCTACGCTGGGCACTGTGCAAGAAAAGATGGTCAAAGACTTCTTCCCATCTGCACAGCACATTGTGATTGAAGCGCCGGCGCGTGATTTCCAAGAGCTTCTGGCTCGTCGTGCCGATGTCTCCGTGACGTCCAACGTTGAAGCGGCAACGCTGGTGGAGAAATTTAAACAGTTAGCGATTGTCCCAGTTAAAGAGCCTCGCAAGCCAACGCCTATTGCGATGCTGTTGCCTCAAGACGACCAAGTCTGGATTAACTATATTAACCACTGGGTTGAGTTGAAGAAAACTCAAGGCTTCTTTAAGCAAACTGCCGAGAAATGGGGCTTAAAGAGTATGTAAGGTTTTGCCTTATTCTTTCGCCTATAAAAGACAAAGAGCCGCATTAAGCGGCTCTTCTTTATTATGTAGTGGGATTGAGTTTGACGAAGAATTAGAGCTCGTCTTCACTCACTACGCGAGCGTTGTCCGGAGTCGTGAAGTGCTGAGACAATTCACGGTTAGATAGGATATAACCTATCCACAAACCGCCCATACAAATCACAATCGCTACACCCGTTACCATTTGAGCTTGGCTTGCCATCGCCGCAACCAGTGCGCTTGATAGGCTGCTTACGGTAATTTGTAGGCTGTTCTGTAGACCAGCTGCGGTTGCTGGACTTTGCTTTGCACTCGCTAATGCACGGTTTACTACGATTGGGTAAAGAGCACCATTTGCCACCGCAATCAAACAGAATGGCGCCAGGATTGGCCAGATAGAGGTCAGTTGCCACTGTGATGCAGCGAAGATAAGTAGCGCAGCAACACTAAACAAACCAATCAACTGACGCAGAATCTTCTCGTCACCGTATTTGCGAACGCCAACCTTACCTAAGTAACCACCAACCATGAAGGCGATAGTTTGTGGAATAAAGCTCAAACCAATGTCCTTTGCTTCATAGCCAAGTTGAGACATGATTTCTGGCATACCCGTTAGGTAAGCAAAGAAAGCCGCAGACGCTGTAGCAAACATAAACACATTACCTAGGTAAGTTTTAGAACCCAGTAGTGATTTGATGTCTGAAGACATACTGGTTTGTTTTACTTCTACTTTTTCATTTTTTTGCGCCATTGTCGCAACAACAAGCAGTACACCCATCAGTGTCAATGCAACAAAAATACTGTGCCAACCAAAGCTGTCAGCCAGTAGTACACCTAATTGAGGTGCAAGTGCTGGCGAGAGTGCAACCAAAGGCATGATAGTGGCAAAGATCTGTTGGCTCTGGCCAGAGTGACGCTTGATCACCATCGCTTGCCAAATAACGGCTGGCGCACATACACCAATCGCTTGAACGAAGCGTAGCGCGAGTAGTTGCCAAACTTGCTCACTGAATGCGAGGCCAAATGAGGCGACAGTGAACAGCGCCAAACCAGCTGCTAACGTGTTGCGATGACCGAATTTGTCTGAAGCTAAGCCCCACATCAATTGACCAAAAGCCATACCAACAAGAAAGACGGTCAGTGAAAGTGCGATCTGTTCAGGGCCTGTAGCAAAGTCGACTTCCATCGCTTTGAAGGCAGGTAAGTACATATCGGTGGCAATGAAGCCGAGCATAGACAGGGCTGCAAGGTAAACGAGTTGTAGTTTTGAGATTTTCATGATTCAACCAATCAAATTATTTAATCATTTTTTGTTCAGTATCAGTTGGCACCAACCCTGATTTATTTGCCTCGCCATTCTATTTTTCGATTTTGAGAAAATAAAACGCTAAAATTGTTGGTTATCAATCAAATTTTTTGAAAGGTAGAAATCATGTTCTCCAAATCTTCTCTGGAAATGCTCGATACCGTTGCTCGATTAGGCAGTTTTACAGCGGCTGCAGAAGTACTGCATAAAGTCCCTTCAGCGATCAGCTACGGAGTGCGTCAAGTGGAGCAGGAGTTAGATGTGGTTCTGTTTCGTCGATTACCGAGAAAGGTTGAATTGACGCCTGCAGGTGAGTTGTTTATCGAAGAGGCGCGCTTACTGCTCAGACAAATGGCGGAAGTGAAAGCGCAAACTCGTCGTGCCGCACATGGTTGGCAATCAACATTGAAGCTCACGCTGGATAATGTGGTTAAGCTGGATAAGCTCAAACCTTTGGTTGAAGACTTCTACCGTGAGTTTGAATTCGCAGAGCTGCAAATCAACATGGAAGTATTTAACGGCTCATGGGAAGCTATCGCACAGGGGCGTGCTGATATTGTCGTTGGAGCAACGTCAGCGATTCCTGTTGGTGGGGATTTTGAGGTCAAAGACATGGGCGTGCTCGATTGGGCATTCGTGATGTCGCCGGCTCATCCATGCGTACGCCAGCAAGTATTGACCGAAGAGTTTGTCAGTCAATTTCCGGCGATCTGCCTCGATGATACCTCGAACGTGCTACCAAAACGCCACACAGGACATTATGCAAAGCAGCGTCGTTTGCTCCTACCAAATTGGTATAGCGCGATTGAATGTCTGAAAAATGGAGTCGGAGTGGGCTACATGCCACGCCATATTGCGATGCCTCTTATCCATGAAGGCGTGCTGGTGGAAAAAGTTCTGCAGGATGATAAGCCATTGAGCCAATGTTGCTTGGTATGGCGTAAAGACGACAATCACAAGTTGATTCAATGGATGGTGGATTATCTTGGTTCGTCAAGTCAACTACATCGAGATTGGCTACAACATTCATAAAAATGGAAATTGCTTTAAACACCTGTTGACAACATGGTCAATTTATTAACAATCAAAACAAAGTTCGGTAAATTTAGGATGAAGGATTATGTCAAAGCTAGTGGATCGAAAATGGCAAATCTTACCGATCATTGCATTGTCTGTGTTTATGTTGGTGGGGCTTTACGGTTTTTATATGACGCTTGAGCGTTCTGTGCATGATTCAGTTCAGCGCACTACCGAGTCATTGCTCACTGACGTTATTTATGAAATTAAGGAAGACAACCCTCACTTTGCTAGTGAGTCGGATATCGACGACTACATTGGCGATCTCACGCAAGCGGATGCGGACGCTCGTATTCAAGTGATAGATCAGCAAGGGACGGTGGTAGGCGATACCGCACTTTCTGATCGTGCTCTGATTGGCTTGGAGAGTCACAGTGATCGCCCTGAGTTTATTCAGGCTTGGGAAAACGGATCTGGCTACGATGTGCGCTTTAGTGAAGTGCTGTCGGTCGACCTATTCTACGTTTCACGCAAGATTGAATTTGATGCTCAGGAATTTGTGGTCGTGTTGTCCGTACCGATGCATCACCTTAAAACCATGACTTCGGAGTTAATGGCAATCTTAGGTGTGATGGTTGTTTTGAGTATTGGTTTTCTTATCGCGACCTCGATCTTCAGTCATCGTCAAATTATCCATAAAGTCTCTGAAGAGCAAAAAAAGCAGGACGAGCGCATTCGTCAACGTACTCTAGAAATTGAGTTGATGCATCGCCTAGCGAATATGCTGGCAGCTTGTAACAACCTGGTAGAAGCGCAAATGGTGGTGGAAGACATCGTGCCGCGTATCCTCGGCAAGGTGAATGGCAGTATTTCCCTGATGCGTTCTTCGCGCAACCAGTTAGTTACTCAACTTGATTGGGGAGAGAGTTGGCCGGGCAGTCGTTCTTTCGCTCCGGATGAATGCTGGTCATTGCGCAAAGGTCGCAGTCACTTGTCGATTGAATCTTTCCATAACCTAACGTGTGAGCACATGGCATCAGTTGAGAATAACCAGACTTTGTGTATTCCTCTGACAGCGCATGGGAACACAATTGGCATTATGCATTTGTACTTTGGCCAAGGTGATATCAAAGTTGATGAGATGACCATGCAGCTTGCTTACAGTGTTGCGGAGCACCTTGGTTTGGCATTGGCTAACCTGAGCCTGCAAGAAAAACTGCGCTCGCAAGCACTGAGCGATCCGTTGACAGGTTTGTACAATCGTCGCTTCTTCGAGCAGAAGCTGACTGAACACGTGAACAACTCGGCAACCAGTACAGAAGATATGTCTCTATTGATGCTCGATCTCGACCATTTCAAGCGATTTAATGACAACTTCGGCCATGATGCAGGTGATTACGTGCTAAAAGAGATCAGTGCATTGCTGAAGCGAACTGTGTCAGAAGATGAAACGGCGTGTCGTCTCGGTGGTGAAGAGCTAGCCGTGATTCTACCGCATTGCGATATGGCTTCTGCGACCGATTATGCGCAAAACATTGTTGACCAGATTCGAGCGCTGCATCTTGAGCACAAAGGCTTGTCGTTAGGGCAGTTAAGTGTGTCGATTGGTGTTGCAACGTATCCAGAACCGGCTTCGGATATTGAGGGACTGGTGAAGATGGCGGATAAGGCGCTGTACCTTGCGAAAGACCAAGGTCGAGACCGTGTCGTCAACTATCAGCAATACAGTGAGTTCAAGGCGCCAGAGCCGGAAACGGCAGAGATTGCGTTGATTCAAAGTTGATAAAAAAATCCCTCGCCAAGCGAGGGATTTTTTATTGCGTGATACTAGTTACGATAAGAAAAACTTGTAAGACGGATTATCTGTTTCGTCTTTGCATTGATAGCCAAGTTCACGTAAATGTGCAGAAAACTGAGCTAAGTCGCTTTCATCTAACTCGAAACCACATAAAACGCGTCCGTAGTCCGCACCGTGGTTACGGTAGTTGAACAAGCTGATATTCCAATGGGTGCCGAGTGTACTTAGGAACTTAAGCAGTGCTCCTGGGTACTCCGGGAATTCAAAGCTGTAGAGGCGTTCTTTAAGCGGCTTAGACGGCTTGCCACCAATCATGTAGCGCACGTGCAGTTTCGCCATTTCATCATCAGAGAGGTCAACTACAGGGTAGCCACCATCACGTAAATCATGAATGATGTTTTCTAGTTCTTCCTGACCGCCTTGCAAACGCACACCGACAAAGATATTCGCCAGTGCGTCATCGTTGTAACGATAGTTAAACTCCGTTACGGCACGACCGCCAATGAGGTTACAGAACTCAAAGAAGGCACCTTGACGCTCAGGAATGGTGACCGCAAGCAGACCTTCACGTTTCTCACCAAGCTCGCAGCGTTCAGAAACATAACGCAAACCATGGAAGTTGGTGTTGGCGCCTGACAGTACGGTGCCTAGATTTTTGCCTTCGAGTTTGTTTTGCTCAGCAAACTTCTTTAAGCCCGCTAGAGCAAGTGCGCCGGAAGGTTCTGCGATAGCACGAGTATCTTCAAAGATGTCTTTCACAGCAGCGCAGATTTCATCACTGGAGACTGCGATATGGCCATCAATGTACTTTTGGCACAGACGAAACGTCTCTTCACCAATGCGCTTTACTGCGACGCCATCGGCAAACATGCTGACTTGGTCTAGTACCACTGGCTCACCAGCATCCAAAGCTGCTTTTAAGCATGAAGAGTCTTCTGGCTCGACCGCAATTACTTTGATTTCTGGCATCAATTGCTTCACAAGCACCGCAACACCGGCAGCCAAACCGCCACCACCAACAGGTACGAAGATGTAATCAAGGTGACCATTTTGCTGCAGCATTTCCATGCCGATAGTACCTTGACCTGCAATCACCAGTGGATGATCGAAGGGAGGGACAAAGGTATAACCGTTTAACTCGGATAGGCGCTCTGCCTCGGCTTTTGCCTCATCAAAGTTACTGCCGTGCAACACCACGTTGCCACCAAAGCCACGTACCGCATCAACTTTGATGTCAGGTGTGGTTTTTGGCATCACGATAGTGGTCTTGATGCCTAGCTTAGTGCCAGAAAGCGCCATGCCTTGAGCGTGGTTACCTGCAGATGCTGCGATGACACCTGCGGCTTTTTGCTCTTCAGACAGGCTTGCCACCATGTTGTATGCTCCGCGCAATTTGAACGAGTGCACGGGTTGGCGATCTTCACGTTTGATTTGCACATTGTTGCCAATACGAGCAGCAAGGCGAGGCATCTCTTGCAAAGGTGTGACAGTCGCGACTTCATACACAGGAGCACGCAAGATCTGGCGCAGATAATCTGCACCAGATTGGTTTTCCTGTTTTAAGGGAAAGGGTTGACTCATAAAGCTAGCCCTCGAGCTTAGATTTGTCTCGTACTGCACCTTTGTCAGCACTGGTCGCCATGCTTGCGTAAGCTTTGAGTGCAAATGAAACTTCACGTTGGCGGTCTACCGGTTTCCAGCCTAACTCGTCTTGTTTCGCACGGCGCTCAGCAAGTTCTTGTTCAGATACTTGAAGTGAAATTGAACGGTTTGGAATATCAATCGCAATAATGTCGCCTTGCTTCACCAAGCCAATTGCACCGCCGTTTGCCGCTTCAGGAGAAGCGTGGCCGATAGACAGACCTGATGTACCACCAGAGAAACGGCCGTCAGTCAGAAGTGCACACTCTTTGCCAAGGCCCATCGATTTTAGGTAAGTGGTTGGGTACAGCATTTCTTGCATGCCCGGACCACCTTTAGGACCTTCGTAGCGGATAATTACCACGTCGCCAGCTTTTACTTTACCACCCAGGATGCCTTCTACGGCGTCTTCTTGGCTTTCAAATACTACGGCTGGGCCAGTGAATTTATGAATGCTCTCATCAACACCAGCTGTCTTAACGATACAACCATCCAGTGCGATGTTGCCTGATAGAACCGCTAAGCCACCTTCTTGGCTAAAGGCATTTTCTTTGGTTCGAATACAACCTTCTGCACGGTCGTCGTCAAGGCGATCCCAGCGGCAATCTTGTGAGAAAGCTTGTGTGGTACGAATGCCTGCAGGGCCCGCTCGGAAGAACTTAAGTACGTCTTCATCTTCTGTTTGAATGATGTCGTATTTCGCCAGCTGCTCTTTCATTGAAAGGCCAAGTACGGTACGAGCTTGGTTATGCAGTAGACCTGCACGGTCTAACTCACCAAGAATCGCCATTACGCCACCAGCGCGGTGTACATCTTCCATGTGATATTTCTGGGTAGATGGTGCCACTTTACATAGGTGTGGTACTTGGCGAGATAGGCGATCGATATCTTCCATATCGAAATCCACTTCACCTTCTTGCGCTGCAGCCAGTAGATGCAGAATGGTGTTGGTTGAGCCGCCCATTGCGATGTCCAGTGCCATGGCGTTTTCGAAGGCATCAAACGTAGCGATGTTGCGTGGCAGTGCTGATTCGTCATCTTGCTCGTAGTAACGACGAGTCAGTTCAACGATACGACGACCCGCATTAAGGAACAGTTGCTCACGGTCAGCGTGCGTTGCCAACATAGAACCGTTACCCGGCTGAGAAAGACCCAGTGCTTCCGTTAGACAGTTCATTGAGTTTGCAGTGAACATGCCTGAACACGATCCACACGTTGGACATGCGCTACGTTCGATCTGTTCGCTTTGCTCATCAGACACTTTTGGATCCGCGCCTTGGATCATTGCATCAACAAGGTCTAGTTTGATGATCTGATCAGAAAGCTTGGTTTTACCCGCTTCCATCGGGCCACCAGAGACAAAGATAACAGGGATGTTAAGACGCATAGATGCCATCAACATTCCCGGAGTGATTTTGTCACAGTTAGAGATACACACCATGGCATCGGCACAGTGTGCGTTAACCATGTATTCTACTGAGTCTGCGATCAGTTCGCGTGAAGGCAGTGAGTACAGCATGCCGCCGTGACCCATTGCGATACCATCATCAACCGCGATGGTGTTGAATTCTTTTGCGATGCCGCCGGCTTTTTCGATTTCACGTGCTACAAGCTGACCCATGTCTTTTAGGTGTACGTGACCCGGAACAAATTGAGTAAACGAGTTTACGACAGCGATGATTGGCTTACCGAAGTCTTCGTCTTTTACGCCTGTTGCACGCCACAGTGCGCGAGCACCCGCCATGTTACGACCATGTGTGGTGGTAGCTGATCTATATTTTGGCATTTCCTAATCCTTCTTACTTCTGTTCTGGGTACACATAGTCTAACCAGCCCCACTTATCTTCCGTGGTGCCGTTAAATAGGCCAAAGTAGGCCGCTTGTAATTCTTTAGTGATTGGGCCGCGTTTACCGGTGCCCACTTCAATTTTGTCGATGGTTGCTACTGGCACAACTTCGGCTGCGGTACCTGTCATAAAGACTTCATCGGCAAGGTAAAGTGCTTCACGCGCAATATTCGCTTCGCGCACTTCATAACCTTTATCGCGTGCGATGGTCATGATTGAATCACGAGTGATGCCCGGCAAAATTGCACTGGTTGCTGGTGGTGTGGTAATCACGCCGTCTTTGATAACAAAGATGTTTTCACCAGCACCTTCCGATAGATAACCGTCTACGCTCAGTGCGATACCTTCGTCGTAACCGTGACGACGAGCTTCACCACCGACTAGTAGCGAAGATAGGTAGTTACCGCCTGCTTTAGCCGCAGTTGGGATAGTGTTTGGCGCTGCACGGTTCCAGCTTGAAATCATTGCATCAACGCCAGCTTCTAGCGCTTCTTCACCCAAGTAAGATCCCCAAGGGAAAGCCGCAATGATTAGGTCCATCTCTGTGCCAACGGGAGGACATACGCCCAAGCCAACATTACCGACAAAACCCAATGGGCGAATATAAGCACTATCAAGTTTGTTCTGGCGCAGGGTTTCACGCGTCGCTTCCATGATTTCTTCTACAGAAAACGGGATCGGGAAGCGGTAAATCTTGGCAGAGTCTTTTAAACGCTGTGCATGCTCGCGGTGACGGAAGACAATTGGTCCTTTCGGCGTGTTGTAGCAGCGTACGCCTTCAAATACAGAGGTGCCGTAGTGCATCGCGTGAGTCAAAACGTGAACGTTCGCCTCTGCCCATGGAACCATCTCACCATTAAACCAAATGAAATCTGCAGTTTTCGTTGCCATTTATTGCCTTCCTTATGCACTCACGTGTTGTTGTAAGTTGTGATTTGGGAGCTCATCGCTGCGGATTTTGAGTACCTCAACGGTGCGAATATCCCACAACTTCTCAATTTGATTGACCAAAAACGAGATAGGTCGATCGCTGTCGACGATGATCTCTACGCTGGCTACTTTGCTTTCGTGGTTTTGGGTAGCAGCGACTTGTTTGATCACAAAGCCTCGGTGACGAATCACACGAAGAACGCGCTCCAACAATACCGGTTTATCGTCGGCTTTGATGTCGAGTAAATATCTGTCCATGCGATTGTCTCCTAAGTGTTTTCCAACATATCACTGTTTGATGCACCAGGTGGTACAAGTGGCCACACGTTCTCTTCTTCGTCGATTAAAACGTGAAGCATGTAAGAAGTCTTACTTTCTAGCATCTCTTTGAGAGCCGGTTCGACTTCTTCTTTCTTGGTGATGGTTTTACCCGGGATATCGAACGCTTTTGCCAGCATCACGAAGTCTGGGTTGTCATCAAGAATGGTTTCGCTGTGGCGGCCGTCAAAGAACAATGACTGCCATTGGCGAACCATGCCAAGACGTTGGTTGTTAAGAAGGACAATCTTTACTGGAATCTGACGACGCTTCAGCGTGCCCAATTCCTGCACGTTCATCATAAATGAACCGTCACCTGTAATAAGGATAGACTGATCATCAGGACGTGCGACAGCGGCACCCATTGCTGCTGGCAAGCCGAAGCCCATGGTGCCAAGACCAGCAGAGGTGATGAAGTTTTGTGGATCACGCGGCTGGATGTGTTGCGCTGCCCACATCTGATGCTGGCCGACGTCAGTCGAGACAATTGAGCTATCCGGCATCATGTCAGACAGCTGTTTAAGCAATAGCGGTGCGTAGATCAATTCGCCTGGATGGTCGTAACGCCATTTGAATCCGCTACGCAGGCTCTCACTGTGATGTACCCAAGGGGTGATGTCTTGAGTCAGCTCTAATTGAGGAAGAATCTTGCTGATTTCGCCACGCAGTGGTGCATTGGCGTGGCGAAGCTTATGGATTTCAGCCGCATCGATGTCGATATGGATTACTTTCGCATGCGGTGCAAACGTGTCGAGCTTGCCTGTCACGCGGTCATCAAAACGAGCCCCAACTACAATCAAAAGGTCACATTCTTGAACCACTAGGTTTGCGGCTTTGGTGCCATGCATGCCCAGCATGCCTAAGTAGTGCGGGTCGTGGCGTTCAATGGTGCCCAAACCTTTTAGTGTGCTTACTGCAGGCATAGGGTTTAAACGTAGGAACTCGCGTACTGAGTCTGTCGCTTTGGCAATTTGCACGCCACCGCCGACGTATAAAACTGGGCGAGTTGAAGCGGCTAGTACTTCTTGAGCACGCTGGATATCGGCATCACTGACTTGTGGAGCGATTGGTGGAACAAAAGGAGGCAGCAGTTCGGTTGGCGCTTGAGCAAGCTGAACGTCTTTGGCGATATCAACAATCACCGGGCCAGGTCGACCTGCTTTTGCTACTTCGAAAGCTTCAGCTAGCGTTGGGGCAAGGTCTTCAATCTCAGTCACTAGATAACTGTGTTTGGTACAGGCTAGAGACATTCCGATCACATCCATTTCTTGGAACGCGTCGGTACCGATATGAGAGCTAGCAACCTGACCTGTGATGGCCACTAGAGGAACGGAATCGAGGAAGGCGTCGGCAAGGCCAGTAACAAGGTTGGTGGCGCCTGGTCCGGAAGTGGCCATACAAACCGCAACATCTTGCGTCGCGCGGGCCATTCCGATAGCGGCCATCGCAGCCCCTTGCTCATGACGGCATAAGATGTGCTCGACACCTCCGTCATACAACGCATCGTAGATTGGCATGATGGCTCCACCAGGATACCCAAACACCGTTTCGATGCCTTGTTGTCTTAAAGCGGCTACGACTAGTTCTGCACCGGTCATCGTAAACCTCCTTTGCTACGTTGTGGCTCGTAGCTATCGCCATGTGTTTTGCACTTCATGTGCACTCCCATTCTTCCCGTTAAGCTGTCTAAGGGTTAGACAGATGACAACTTGTAGTTGTAAAAAAACCCCCGGACTTCTCAGTGCGGGGGTTTTTTGTAATTTGTGGTTACCTTTCGCCCACAATACCCCGCGCGGTGCCAATAATGACCACGATAATCAGGGCTAGCAGTGAGTTGATGTGAGCGAATAAGTTCATCTGTCTGTCGTTCTGTTTTCGTTAATAAGTCTTGTGTAATGTTCTACGAAAATGTTTGCGTCACTAGTGGTAACACACAAATCTGCTGCATGACAAGCAAAAAGTCATTCTTTTTTCACATTAAGTACCCATCTGTACAGGCTATATAACATATCCATATAAAAAACATCTGGTTAGATAACGTACAATAATTTGAGGGAATTATGGGGCTGGCAATCATTCATAGTCGAGCAAGTGTGGGTGTGCAAGCGCCATCGGTAAGCGTGGAAGTCCACATCAGTAATGGGATGCCGGGCTTTACCTTGGTGGGGTTACCTGAGACCACAGTAAAAGAATCCAAAGATCGCGTACGAAGTGCGATCGTCAATTCTAACTTTCAGTTTCCTGCAAAACGAATCACTGTCAATTTGGCACCTGCGGATTTGCCCAAAGAAGGCGGGCGCTTCGATCTGCCGATTGCATTGGGAATTTTAGCGGCTTCAGAGCAAATCGCGACAGATAAGCTCAAAAACTACGAATTTGTCGGTGAATTAGCCCTTTCTGGTGGATTGAGAACGGTAAAAGGCGTATTGCCCGCTGCATTGGCTGCGAACAAAAAACAGCGCCGTTTAGTGGTGCCTCATACTAATGGCGATCAGGCGGCACTTGTCGGCAAGGAGCAGCACAAATCTGCCCAATCACTATTGGAAGTTTGTGCAGAGCTTTGTGGTCAACACCAATTAAATTTGTACCAAACGCCCAAGAAGAAAGAGCTCAAAGCACACGGTCGTGACTTGCAGGATATCATTGGTCAGCAGCAGGGAAAGCGCGCTTTAGAAATTGCGGCAGCTGGCAATCACAACCTGCTTTTCCTTGGCCCTCCAGGCACTGGCAAAACCATGTTGGCCTCTCGATTATGCGATTTGTTACCTGAGATGAGTGATGAAGAGGCGATGGAAACGGCTTCTGTGGCGTCACTGACTCAAAGTGAAATCAATGAACATAACTGGAAGACGCGGCCGTTTCGTGCCCCGCATCATTCCAGCTCCATGGCGGCTTTAGTTGGTGGTGGATCTGTGCCGAGACCGGGCGAAATATCTCTAGCTCACAACGGGTTATTATTTTTGGACGAGATGCCGGAGTTTGATCGTAAGGTGCTCGACTCTTTACGTGAGCCATTGGAGTCCGGTGAAATTATTATCTCTCGGGCGCAAGGTAAGACGTGTTTTCCTGCTCGGTTCCAAATTGTAGGGGCGCTTAACCCGAGTCCGACAGGGTATTACGAAGGCAACCAAGCCAGAACGAATCCGCAAGCCATCCTGCGTTACCTTGGCCGCTTATCAGGCCCACTTCTTGACCGCTTTGATATGTCATTAGAAATTCCTGCATTGCCGAAAGGAATCCTCTCTGAAGGTGGCGATAGAGGGGAACCCACGGCTATCGTCAAAGAGCGGGTGAATCAAGCACGTGACTGTATGCTGGCTCGCAGTGGTAAGGTGAATGCATTATTGGGCAGTCGTGAAATTGAAGCCTTCTGCCCGCTGCAAAAAAGTGATGCGGAGTTTTTGGAAAATGCGCTGCATCGTCTTGGATTGTCGATTCGTGCTTATCACCGCATCATTAAAGTTGCGCGTACTATTGCCGATCTGGAGGGTTCACCGCAAATTGAGCGAACGCACCTAGCAGAAGCTTTGGGCTATCGAGCAATGGATAGGTTACTTAAACAGTTAACCGCACAAGCCGTTTAAACCCGAATGTTTTTAGCCTTGCTTGCGAGCGTGCTTGTCTTGATACAGTGCTTTATCGGCGTCTTCTAGACATTGCTCTAGATTGTCATTGCAGGCCATCAGACCAAAGCTAAACGAAATGCCATGAAGGTGAATGTCGCTTTCCACCGCTTGGCGGATTTGCAATAAGGTTTCTCTAGCATCAGATATCTGCATGCAATCGAACACAATCACAAATTCATCGCCACCAACGCGATAGAGCGTGCCACTTTCTCCCAGCTGTTGCATGGTCAGTGTGGCGAAGTCTACCAGGACTTTGTCACCAATCGCGTGCCCATAGGTATCATTGACCTGTTTGAATTTATCCAGATCAAGGTACGCCACGAGGCAACAATCACAGCCTTTTTGTACCGCAGACATCAAGGCTTTTTTGTTCATGGCACCAGTGAGGTGATCAAAATGAAGGCTTTGTTTGAGGCGGTTTTGCTCCTCAATGCGGGCCGTAATATCCCATGCCATTAGTACAATGTGGCGCACACCATTCACATCAGTAAGATAGCGCATGGACTCAAAATGGTGATTCTGAAAGGTTTCGATATCGACACGCATAGGTGCGTTACCGTCGAGCAATGCCTGATCGTTGCGCTTACATTGCATCAGCAAGTCACACAAATCATCATTTTCGCAGTTTGCGATCATAGTATCTATGCTGACGCCGAGAATGTCTTCTTCGAAGAAAGCGCGATAGCGTTGGTTGAGAGCGACATGCTTGCCATTTTCCTTGCGTACAGCGATAAACCCAGGGAAGTTCTGAGAAAGAACACTCATTAAGCTTTGCTCTGAAGCGTAGTTAGGATCAATGTGCACAAATCACTCTCTTAAATAGTAAACGGGTCGCACATTATCCATATGAAAATAAGTTTGGCTATTGTTTGAGCTATGAATTGTTTTTATTGTGACGATCAGGGCATTTTATAATCAAGGGGGAGTGTCTCCCCCCGCGCTTAAGTGCTTAGAAACTGTAGTTTAAACCGGTTGATAGCAGAAATTCTTTTTCATCGTAGAAGGTGATGTTTGAACTGGTACTGCTGTAACCAGCGAGTGAAATGAATGACCAGTTTTGCCAGTCAAAGACATTTTTGTACTCGTATGCGGTGAAAAAACTCAGAGTGCCATCATTGCGAGTTTTGCCAAATGTCGCGCTGGCTGCGTCAAAGTCTTTAGCGGCATAGCCTGCTGTGAGTACGATGCGGTGTCGCTGGATAAACTTGAACCAGCTAAGGTCGAGCCCATACGAGTTATAGGATTCAGCATCGCCATCCGCATCATGGTGGATGTAGGTAAATGCTGGCTGCAGCATTGACGTGCGACTCAGTGGAATACGGTAGTCACCTTTTATGTGGTAGATCTTTGCATCACGCAGTAGTGATGAATCCGTCACGGTATCTCTCTCTACGTCTTTATTTGCGTAAGCCAAATCAAGATTAAAGTTGTTGTCTAAGAAGCGGTTGATTTGGAAACGAAACGCATTGCCGCCTTCATCGGTGGTTTTTCTCGATTGTCCAGTTAGGTATGGGTCTTGCCATGTTTCTCCTTTCAGGATGGTCGGTAGATAGGAAAAATCGAGTACAGTGCCCGAAGCGAGTTGGTACTTATAACCGAGCTGGAAGGCGAGGGTACCGATCGCGATATCGGAGCGCGTGGTACCGGCATACACTTGGTGATTGAGCTTGTTGCCAAAGGTATATGCTGCGCTGCCTAGGGGCGCAACGATAAAAGATTCATCACTTTCGGCACGTTGATTTAGTGATGGAATGGTACTATCGCCATCTGTGTTGAAGTTGGACTCTGATGAGAAGAAGCCTGCGTTTAACGAAATTTCACCGCTAAAACCTGCGGTTTCTTCAAGTTGAGCTTGTGCTGAACTGACGATAAAAGCCAAAGGCAGTAAGGTTAGCCTTGGATTCATTCGCTTTCTCCTTGTTTGTCGAATGAAAGTGGTAATTTGAGTTGAGCGTTGGTCTAGTTTTACAGTGAAACAAATCTGACCATTCTTACAAATATTCCAATGTGACAACGGATTCGTATAATTACACGCTGTTTTATTATTCACGCGATATAGTTACTGATTGATTCCCATGCTGACCTATTTGTTACTCATTTTTAACGCTTCCTTTGTGATTATAAACTCTGCGGTTTGTTCCATCGCAATTTGTATCATCGCAATTTTTAAGTTGTTGCTTCCAACAGCTAAGCTCAAAGCGAAAGGCACCGAGGCTGCCAACAAAATGATGTGGGTTTGGGCCACGGTCAACGCTGGTATTCTTGCCTTGTTCAACCGCGTTGAGTGGGATATTCAAGGTGGCGAAAATCTCAAGAAGGATGGCTGGTATCTGCTGATCAGTAACCATCTTAGTTGGACTGATATTGTTGTACTGTGTTGTGTATTTAAAGATCGCATTCCAATGCCAAAATTTTTCTTAAAACAGCAATTATTGTATGTGCCTTTTATTGGTATGGCTTGCTGGGCGCTGGATATGCCATTTATGCGTCGCTATTCTCGAGAGTATTTGATTCGCAACCCACACAAGCGCGGTCAGGATTTGCAAACTACGCGCCGTTCTTGTGCAAAGTTCAAACACACGCCAACTACGGTAGTAAATTACGTTGAAGGCACTCGTTTCACCGAGGAAAAGCAACGCAAGAGTCGTGCGGGTTATCAACATTTGCTGCAGCCAAAATCAGGTGGCATTGCTTACACATTAGCCGCTATGGGCGATCAGTTTGAAAACATCATTGATGTGACCTTAGCGTACCCAGAAAACACCAATAAGCCATTTAAAGACATGATGATGGGACGTATGACGAAGATTGTCGTGCGCGTAAATGTTTTACCAGTCGATGAACGCGTGTTGGGTGATTACTTCAATGACAAGCCATACAAGCGCCAATTCCAGCAATGGTTGGGTGATGTGTGGCAAGAGAAAGATCAGTTACTGCAAGATATCCATAAGTAACCAGACCTAAAGGTTAAAATTAAAAAGGGGAGCAAGATGCTCCCCTTTCGTTTGATGTTCGACTCGAGTTACTTAAGCGTCAGTAGGTAATCAACCAAGGCAAAGTATTCCTCAGTGGATTTAATACCTTGTGCTTGAACCAGGTACTTGTTGTTGACGATAACAGCAGGAACGCCAGTTAGGCCGCTATTTTCAAATTGCTTGTCCATACGACGAACCATTGAATCAACCGCAAAGCCTTTGAATGCTGCATCGAATTTCTTCGCGTCTACGCCTTCATCTAGGAAGATTTGACGAAGCTCTGCATCATCACGAGGTGCTTTACGCATGTTGTGAATGCGGTTAAACATCACTGGCACCATCTTGTCTTCAACTTTAAGTGCAACCATAGTCGCGTAGGCTTTGCTCATTGAAGGGCCCATGTTGCCGCCCATGAAAGAAACGTGGTTCTTTTGTAGCTTCGCGCCTTCAGGTAGCTGCTTCTTAAGTTGCTGGATAATTGGCTCAAACGTATTACAGTGTGGACAGTAGAAAGAGAAGAACTCAGTCACTACAGGCTTTTTCGACGCCTCTAGATCCAATACTTTGTAGTGCTCACCTTCTTTGAATTGCGCTGCATGTGCCGACAGGCTTAGCATCAGCATAGAAAACAGTGCGAACAGTTTTTTCATTTAATAATCTCCATTTTGAATTGTTCGGCCTGACTTACCATTGAGGCATTAAAGACAGTGGTGCTTCTTCTAAGCTGGCAATCTGCTCTTTAAATGCAAGGACCTGACCTTCCCAGTATTTTGGCTCATTGAACCATGGAAAAGCGAGCGGAAATGCCGGGTCATGCCAACGTTTTGCTAGCCATGCCATATAGTGCACCATTCGTAGACCGCGAAGAGGCTCGATTAGTTTCAATTCTGCCGAGTTAAAATCGCAAAACTCTTGGTAACCTTCTAAAACAATATCTAATTGCATCAGTTTGTCTTGGCGTTCGCCGTTGAGCAGCATCCATAAATCTTGGACCGCAGGGCCATTACGTGAGTCATCCAAATCGACAAACATTGGGCCATCACGCCATAAGATGTTACCTGGATGGCAATCGCCATGCAGACGAATGGTGTTGAAGCCTTCTTGCCAGTGGCTTTCAATGGATTTGATTAGCATATCCAAATCATTGAAGAAGCTGTTCTCCAAATGCATCGGAATCATGTTGGCGTTTTGCAGAATCTCTCTCGGTTGGTAGAGGTATTCTTGTAAGCCAATAGTTGGTCTATGTTGGAAAGCTTGTCGGCTACCTACTTTATGGATACGGCCGAGGAAACGACCTACACCTTCGAGCTGATCTAAGTTATCGACTTCGTATTGACGACCGCCGACACTTTCAAACAAAGCAAATCCATAACCCTGATAATGATGCAGTGTTTCACCGTTGATAAGTACAGGTGGTGCGACAGGGATTTCGTTGTCGATCAGTTCAAGGGTGAAGTCGTGTTCTTCTTGAATCTGCTCATTGCTCCAGCGTTCTGGACGGTAGAACTTCACCACGTAGCGCTGGCGTTCTTCGTCAGTAAACTGGTAAACGCGGTTTTCGTAGCTGTTGAGTGCTAGAAAGCCCGATTCTGCTCGAATGCCGATGCTCTCTAGCGCGTACCACATAAAGTCAGGCGTGAGGGCATCAAAGTTGAAAGTACCTTGGGACATATAAATAAAAAGGCTCATTGCTGAGCCTTTTTCCATTAGTCATCGAAGTTATAGCTTCTTGATAAATCGGCTTTCTACTTCGATAGTGAATTCGTTACTCTTATCGGTGAGTATAAACTGAATTGTCGTGATCGCAGAGTCTAGCTTGTCAGGATCTGCGCCAAGGCTCATTGGTAAGTTCAGTACTTCACCCGGTTCAACTTGAATGGTTTGTTTGCCATACCAGCTGACATCACTTAGTCCTTCTACATTCAAATCGTATTCTTGAACTTGTTGAGTTTTGTTGATGACTTTCAGTGTGTAGGTGTTTTCCACTTCGCCAGAGCTGTTCACTCGGAATAATTGGTTACGGTCACGCAGTACGCTCATGCCTGCTGGATCAACCGATGCGACTTGGAGGAAGAACAGGCCAATCATCACTAGTAGTACCGCACCATAGCCAAGCAGTTTTGGACGCATGACCTTGGTACTCTTACCTGAGAGACGATGCTCTGTGGTGTAGTTGATTAGGCCTTTCTCGTAACCCATGCGTTCCATGGTGTTGTCACACGCATCAATACATGCACCACAGTTGATACACTCATACTGCAAACCATCACGGATATCGATGCCAGTTGGGCATACTTGAACACACAAATCACAGTCGATACAGTCGCCCAAGCCAAGTTGTTTTGGATCGGCTTTGCGTGAGCGAGGGCCGCGTTTTTCACCACGTTTAGAATCGTAGCCCACGATGAAGGTGTCTTTATCGAACATCGCCGATTGGAAGCGCGCGTAAGGACACATGTGAATACACATAATAGAGCGCATCCACCCTGCGTTGCCGTAAGTACAAATGGCAAAGAACATCACCCAAAATACTGGCCAGAAGTTAGCATTAAAGGTAAAGAAGTCGATAACCAGTTGCTTCATTGGCACAAAGTAACCGACAAAGGTAAAGCCAGTGGCGAGGGCTATCGAAAACCACGCTATGTGTTTGAGGGCTTTACGCATCGCTAAGTTAGCGGTTAGCTTGTTGGAATCCTGTTTACGACGCTTATTGGCACTGCCTTCTAGTTTTTCCTCAAACCATATATACATAAAGGTCCACACGGTTTGCGGACACAGATAGCCACACCAAACCCGGCCTAAGAAGGTAGTGATGAAGAACAGTCCAAACGCGGCTATCACAAATAGCAGAGCGAGTAGGGTGAGGTCTTGTGGGTACAGCGTGGTGCCGAAAAAGTTGAACTGCTGGTTACCGATGTCCAGCAAAATGGCTTGGCGCTCGCCGTAAGGAATCCAAGGAATCAGGGCAAAAAACAGCAACAAAAACCAACCGCCGTAGCGACGCAGTTTTTGGAACGTACCTTTGCTTTCGCGAACATAGATTCGATTGCTTGGGTTGAAACGGTCCCCGTTGCCTTTGTGGGTCTTGGGGTTAAAGGTCTTTGGAGTCACATCTTTGATATCAATCTTATCCTGACTCATGCACTCATCCTTCTTTAGGCTTTCTTATAATGTACGGCGGCACTTCTAATGATGTCGCTCGATGACATTGCTGTTTGGTCCAAACCATGACACATGGTTGAACATAATTATTTTAGTAAATACTGATGAACGGCGATTATACAATCAATAACAATTCCGTTTCTTTAACGCAGTCAATGTTTAACAACAAAAGTCAGTACAGTTAACCAGACAAATGACTGAACAGTTATAACTGCCATTTGAACTGTTTGATTTAGTTATAAAAAAAGCGACTCAAATGAGTCGCTTATCAATGCTAGGTGTTGCGCGGTTTACTTGATGATACCGCGCGCGCGTAGAATCGCGGTCTTAAAGTCGTCTTCTTGGTCTTTCTTTAGACCCGGGATCATTTCGTCTTTACCGCTGTTGCGCATTTTTAGGTGGTAGATCAGCACGTCATCGGTCAGATCTTCCAATTTACCTTCATAACCTGCTTCGTTCGCCAGCTTCATGATGAATTGTAGCAAGTTCATTTCTTGGTCTTTGTGCCACTCAGGCTCTAGTAGCTCAAGCAGCTCTTCAATACGATGACACTTCATTTCTTTCTCCACATAATTTATAGGTGTTATTTGCTACTAAAGGTATCAAATTGCTCGGCGAACACCAAATAGGAAAAGGGTAGAGAGAAAAGAAAAAAGCGCGGTGGTTGCCGCGCTTTTTAATTAAGCTGCTTTGATAACTTTGTTTGGAACACTTGGCATAATCGCTGTTTTCTCAACCAGAGTCATTGCTGGCGCAACTTGTTTTGCCTTTGGCGCAGCAGTGAAACCACTGCGACGGCGCATTGCACTACGATTTGTATGTGCGAACCTGACTGTTGTTGGGCGCATTTAGATACCTAACTGCCAGGCATATCCATTGCCGATGTAATGGCCTGAGTCACTATGAGTTGAGCTTCAACTGCTTGAAGGGTGGCTCTTCTGGCTTTCGCCAATCCAAATAATGAATCAGGAATAACGATATGCATGCATATCATGTATAGGTTAGCATTCCTGCAATAATTGGTCGATAGTTGAGCAGTTGAATTGTATGGATTTTATGGTTTTTAGTGCGAAATCGAGACGAATTTTGTTTTGATCCGGTGATCAGCAGTAGTAGTATGAGATTTCTACAAAGGAGGTGCATATGTCATTTTTGAAGAAGACACTTGCGAGCTTTGGGATTGGCAGTGCGAAGGTTGACTCGATCCTGAACCAAGACGTGCTGTATCCCGGTCAAAGCGTGGATGTTTCAATCCATGTTTATGGCGGCGCAACGGAACAAGCGATCGATAACATCGATCTTAAGCTTTGCTGTCGTTACATCGCAGAAGCACCAGATGATCGTGGGGCGCGAGAAGGACACAGTATGCGTCGTGTACCGCAAACGCATGTGCTGGCCAAGTGTAACCTCCCGTACGCATTTACCATCCATCCTGGCGAAGATCGCACCTTTGAGGTCAAACTCGATGTGCCTTGGAACACCCCTGTCACCATCGGTGATGCCAAAGTTTGGTTAGAGACCGGCTTAGACGTTGCGATGGCGCTCGACCCAACTGACAAAGACATTCTTACCGTTAGACCCGATCCACTTATGGATGCCGTTTTGTCTGCTTTTGAATCACAAGGTTTACGCATTCGCCAAGTAGAGTGCGAAGAAGTCAAAGGCTTCGATCTACCATTTGTGCAAGAGTTTGAAATGGTGCCAACCGATGGCCCATATCATGGCGTATGGCGAGAGTTGGAATTTGTTGCTCATCGCGACGAGCAAAATCTCAAACTGTGGTTTGAAGTTGATCGTACTCGCACTGGTGCAAGTGGCATGCTGGCAAGTTTATTGGGAAGCGGAAAACTCAAACGTGAGCTAAGCATTCCGGTGAACACCAAACTGGACGAAGTCGGCTCGCTGATCCTCAATTACCTCGAACAAACCACGGCTGCCCACGAGTCTTAATTTAAGCTTACACGTGTACGCTTAATGTGCCATACTAGAGTGAATATTCAAAACTCTAGTATAGGCGCGTTCATGTCCTCACCACAGAAAGCACAATACAGTCAGGGCGAAGAGCTAGCCAACTCCATTACTCATGGTATTGGAATGATCTTCGGTATTGTTGGTTTGGTTCTGCTTCTTATCAAAGCTGTCGATCATCAAGCGGACACACTGACCATTACCAGTATGGCGATCTATGGTTCTAGCATGATTGTGCTGTTTCTGGCCTCTACGCTCTACCATGCTATCCCATACCCTAAAGCCAAGCGTTGGCTGAAAACCTTCGACCACTGCGCCATCTATCTTTTGATTGCGGGTAGCTACACACCATTCTTGTTAGTAAGTCTGCGCACACCGTTGGCGATTGGGTTGATGATTGTGATTTGGACCATCGCGCTGATTGGCATCATCATGAAAGTCGCGTTTGTCTATCGATTCAAAAAACTATCTTTGATGACGTATCTGGTGATGGGCTGGCTATCGTTGATAGTGATTTACCAACTGGCAATAAATCTGGATATTGGCGGTTTGACGCTTTTAGCCGCAGGTGGGTTGGTGTATTCGATAGGGGTGATTTTCTACGTTGCCAAGCGAATCCCATTTAATCACGCAATTTGGCACGGCTTTGTGTTGGCGGGTTGTGTGTGTCACTTCTTCGCGATTTATTACTTTGTCGAGCCTATCTAGCTGGTAGAGATAAACCCGACAAAGCATGTCTTATCGTATTAGCGTGTTTTGACTTCTAATACTTCTGCTGAGAACTGGTATTGCTGCGACTGTGGCACTGCCAGTTTAATCGCTTTACCTTGTTCGGCCTGTTGTGGGCGAAGGTAGGTATCTGCCATGCGTTTGATAGATTGCCAAACCGTGATGTTCTCTTTCGCCAATTGTTTGCCAGCCATATCGAATACCTGTATTTCCACTTCTACCTGAATCACCGATTGTGAGCTTTGGTTAGTGATAGAGGTAGGGAAGATCAGTTCACCATCTTCGTATCTTGCCGAGCCAATCAATACATCCACACCTGAATCAGACAGCTGCATGGTTGGCTTCTTCGTGTTTAAAACAACGGTAGTGCCGACTTTTTTGTTCACAACCGGAATCGTCGCCATCTCTGTTGTTGGGGTTGGTGTTGCCACGGCTTCAACGGCGGTAGTTGAGGCTACGACAGCCGCCGCTTCTACTGCTTCAACTTTTTCTAGCGTGGTCTCTGTGGCTTTTGGCGTGGCCTTTTTCACGACATATTCCCACGTGAAGTCGTCGTTCAGTTTTACTTCGCGTCCATCCGCCAGTTTCACAACTTCGGCTGCGTAAACCGATGAAGAGGCGAGTAGGGTCGCCAGAGTGATCCATGTTTTCATTGTTATACCTTTTATTTGAGTCTGTTTAACGGCGCCAAAACGCAGGGAAGAACAGTACAAGAATGGTCAGAATTTCCAAACGGCCCATTAACATACCAAAGCTTAGCAGCCACTTAGCAGCGTCTGGTAAAGGCGCAAAGTTACCTGTTGGGCCAATCACGCTGCCCATGCCCGGACCTACGTTCGCTACCGCGGTAATAGAACCAGAAATACTGGTCACAGGGTCTAGGCCAAGTGCACTTAAGCAGCCTGCAATAAAGATGATGGTGATAAAGAACATCAAACCAAATGCCACTACTGAGCGAACAATATCGTCATTCACTGGGCGTTGGTTGTAGCGCTGAACGAACACGCCTGATGGGTGAATCAGCTTCATGATTTGCTTGTTAAGCAGCGTCATCGCGATTTGGAAACGGAAGATTTTAATCCCGCCAGAGGTCGAGCCTGAACACGCGCCCGCCATCATTAAGAAGGCAAACAGTGTGGTTGGCAAAGCGCCCCATGCGGTGAAGTCTTCTAGACCAAAGCCCGTTGTGGTGACGACCGACACGATGTTGAACATTGAAACGCGCAAAGCATCCAAAATGGTGTAACCATCGCGGAGCACCAGCCAAGCTGATATCACTGAGCTAGAGAACAAGAATAGGTAGGCGAAGCCACGAACTTGGGCGTCTCTAATTAACACCTCGAGGCTGCGTTTACGTAATGCTGCGACAAACAGTAGGAATGGCAAACCACCAAGGAACATAAAAGTAGTAGCAACCCAATGTGCACCATTGGAGAAATGGTTCATCGAATCATCTGACGTTGAGTAACCGCCTGTTGAGAGGGTTGTGAAGGCGTGGTTGATCGCTTCAAAAAGGTTCATGCCAGTCAGCAAATAGCCGATGATACACAAGCCTGTCAGCATCAAGTACACCAATACGATGTTCTTCGCGACGGTTTTGGCTCTAGGGCTGCTTTTGTCTGACCAATCGGAGGATTCGGTTTGGAACAGCTTCATACCACCAACGTTAAGCATCGGTAGGATAGCTACTGCCATTACGATAAAGCCAATACCACCCAACCACTGCAAAATAGAGCGCCACAATAAGATGCTTGGCGCCATATTATCTAAGCCGCTTAACACGGTCGAACCCGTAGTAGTGATACCTGACATGGTTTCGAAGTAGGCGTCGGTAAAGCTAATGTGGTTGATAAACACAAATGGCAATGCAGCAAACGCACTGGCGATGGTCCATACCAAACTGGTGATAAGGAACATATCACGCACACTGAGTTTGAACTTGGCGGTTCGACCAATCGTCAAACAGATGAATGCGGCAAGGTGAGTGATCACTACGGCTTGGGCGAAATCGAGGAATCCGCCCGTACCGGTGAAAAACGCGACCAAAGTCGGCACGTACATAAAAAGGGCCAGTTTGGATAGAACCAGCCCGATAACAAATAGTACGGGACGTAAGTTGACCATAGGAAAATCCTAGAGGAAGAATGGGCTCGGCTGGAACAGCGCTTCGACGTCTGGTACGTACTTTTTGTCGACCAGGAACATCACGACGTGGTCATCTTGCTCGATGACGGTACGATCGTGTGCGATAAGTACTTCTTCGCCACGAACGATGGCACCAATGGTGGTTCCTGGTGGGAGTTTGATATCGCCAATTGCGCGACCGACCACTTTCGATGTGGTTTCGTCACCGTGCGCAACGGCTTCGATGGCTTCTGCTGCGCCACGACGCAGAGAAGAAACGTTAACGATGTCAGCACGACGAACGTGCGTGAGTAGGGCAGAAATCGTCGCTTGCTGTGGGGAGATCGCTACATCAATCACGCCGCCTTGTACAAGGTCGACATAAGCGCCGCGTTGGATCAGCACCATCACTTTCTTTGCGCCCATGCGTTTTGCCAACATCGCTGACATGATGTTGGTTTCATCTTCGTTAGTCAGCGCGATGAACACGTCTACTTGGTCGATGTTTTCTTCGGTCAGCAGTTCTTGGTCTGCCGCATCACCACAGAAGACGATGGTATTTTCTAGTTGCTCAGACAGCTTCTCTGCACGCTGATAGTTACGTTCGATCAGCTTCACACTGTAAGTTTGCTCAAGACGTTTGGCTAAGCTCGCGCCGATGTTACCACCACCAACAATCATGATGCGGCGGTAAGGTTTCTCAAGTCGCTGAAGCTCACTCATTACCGAGCGAATGTGGTTACTTGCTGCAACGAAGAACACCTCATCATCAGCTTCAATGATGGTAGTGCCTTGCGGACGAATTGGACGACCTTGACGGAAAATCGCAGCAACACGAGTATCGATGTGCGGCATGTGCTCACGCAGGGCAGACAGAGCATTACCTACTAAAGGGCCACCGTAATAGGCTTTAACGGCTACTAGGCTGACTTTTTGCTCGGCAAAGCTTACCACTTGCAGCGCGCCTGGGTATTGGATGAGGCGTTCGATGTAGCTGGTTACCAACTCTTCTGGTGCGATAAGGTGATCGACAGGAATAGCACCAGACTTAAATAGGGCTTCTTTTTCTGCCAGATATTCTGGAGAACGAATACGTGCGACACGGTTGGGGGTATTGAACAGAGTGAACGCAACCTGACAGGCTGCCATGTTGGTCTCGTCGGTGTTGGTTACTGCGACAAGCATATCAGCGTCTTGCGCTCCTGCTTCATGCAGAACGTCTGGGTGGCTTGCGTGACCGTTGACCACTCGTAGGTCGTACTTGTCTTGCAACTCACGCAGTCGGTCGCCATTTTTGTCGACGATGGTGATGTCGTTATTCTCACCAACTAGGTTTTCCGCCAGTGTGCCGCCAACCTGACCAGCACCAAGAATAATGATTTTCATACTCTTTACTCGTTATCTGAAAAAGGCGATTGAATTCACTTCAATCGCCCTATTTAGCATGCTGTTACGCGTGTTTTTTTTGTTAGCACTGCGTAGTAGAAACCATCCATATCTTCTTCACCTGGCAGAATCTGACGACCAGGTTGCTTTGGATCGGAGTCCACTAATTGCGCGTCTGCAGTGCGCGCTAAGAACGCTTTTACTTGTTCCACGTTTTCTTGTGGTGTGATTGAACAAGTTGCGTAAACCATGGTGCCGCCAGGTTTCAGTTGCGTCCACATTGCATCAAAAATTTCGCTCTGTAGTTCCGCAAGCGCGGCAATATCATCAGCACGACGTAGCCATTTGATGTCTGGGTGACGACGAATTACGCCCGTTGCAGAACATGGTGCGTCCAGCAAAATGCGATCAAATTGTTCGCCTTGCCACCATTCTTGAGGATGACGTGCATCGCCGCAAACCACTTTTGCCTGAAGGTTGAGACGTTTCAGGTTTTCGTGCACACGTTTAAGACGTGTGTCGTCGCAGTCAATGGCAACCACTTCGCTGCCAGACGTACGCTCAAGAATGTGTGCCGTCTTACCGCCCGGTGCTGCGCAGCAGTCTAGGATCAGCTCGCCATCTTTTGGTTCAAGATAGTTAATCGACAGCTGTGCTGCCGCATCTTGCACCGATACCCAACCTTTTTCAAAGCCCGGCAGTTTCATCACATCGCATGGCGCGGCCAATTTTAGGGCGTCCATTGCTTGTGTGTGTGGCGTGCTATCAATGTTTTCATTTTTGAGTAGCGTTAGGTATTCATCACGAGTGTGGTGCTGGTGGTTTACACGCAGCCACATTGGCGCTTTTTGGTTGTTGGCTTCAACAATGCTTTCCCACTGCTCTGGGTAAGCTTCTTGAAGCAGTTTAAGTAACCAGCTTGGGTGGCCATACTTGCCCGCATTGTTGCTGACCGCCATTTGGTCTAGTTCTTCTTGGTTGCGCTGGTAGTTACGCAATACCGCGTTGATAAGACCGCGCAGACGAGGGCCTTTCAGCTCTTTTGTACCTTCAACCGTTTCACCGACTGCAGCGTGCGCAGGAATACGCATGAAGCTTAGCTGATAAATGCCTACCAAAATAAGGTGATGGAAAACGCGTTGTTTGCCTTTTAGCGGCTTATCCATCAACTGATTTGCAATCATTTCTAGGCGAGGGAGGTAACGTAGAGCGCCGTAACAGATCTCTTGCAGAAGAGCGTGGTCACGTGGTCGTACGTTTTGTTGAGCCGCTGGAAGAGCGCTTGAAAGTGAGTGGCCCTTGTCGACGACAAGATACAAGACGTTGGCAGCCGCAGCGCGAACATTCATGATGAGTACCTTAAAGTAAAGGAGGGCATCTCTGCCCTCTAAAAGTTCGTATTATTGGTGTTTGACACTATGGTTGGTTTTTAAACCAGTTGAGTGCCAACTTCAAACCAAGATGCACGTGAGTTCAGAATATCTTGAACTGACATGGCTTTTTTACCCGGAACTTGCAGTTGTTCCAATACCAATACGCCATTGCCTGTCACAACATAGATACCGGTCTTATCTGCTTGCACGATGGTGCCCGCAGGTTTGTCTATGATTTGCTCTTCAACACGGCTTTGCCATACCTTGATGCTGTTTTCAGCGGCCTCAAAGTGGCTCATTGGCCATGGGTTGAATGCGCGAACGCAGCGTTCAATGTGTGCCGCGTCGTCATTCCAATCGATACGCGCTTCTTCTTTGCTCAGCTTCTTCGCGTAGTTTGCTAGCTCATCATCTTGCTTCACTGGCTCTGCTTTGCCAGCGGCGATATCCGCTAGACAGTCGATCAGTGCATCTGGGCCTAAGCCAGCCAGTTTCTCGTACATCGACGCACTGGTGTCACATGCTTCAATCGGCAATGTCGCGATTTTTAGCATGTCACCCGTGTCCAGACCGATATCCATCTGCATGATGGTCACGCCAGTTTCTGCATCACCTGCCCAAATTGAACGTTGGATAGGGGCTGCGCCGCGCCAGCGAGGAAGAATCGAACCGTGTACGTTGATACAACCTAGTTTAGGTGTGTCTAGTACAACTTGTGGAAGTAATAAGCCGTACGCAACAACTACCATGATGTCGGCGTTCAGATCGGCAAGCTCTTGCTTTGCTTCGTCTGATTTGAAGTTTTCTGGTTGGTATACCGGAATGTCGTGCTCAAGCGCGATGGTTTTTACTGGGCTTGCAGTAAGCTTCTTACCACGACCTGCTGGGCGGTCTGGTTGAGTGTAAACCGCAATTACTTCGTGCTCCGAAGACAACAACGCCGCCAAGTGACGGGCGGCGAAATCCGGAGTACCTGCAAAGACAATACGTAAAGACTGACTCAAGGTAGGCTTCCTTCTAATTAAATTGTATCGAGATTAAGCGTTTTGCTGTTTCTCGTTAAAGCGTTTGATTTTTGCTAGCTTGTCCTGAATACGCTTACGCTTCAGTGGCGATAGGTAATCAACGAACAACTTACCCATCAAATGGTCTAGTTCGTGTTGAACACAGATGGCTAGCAGATCGTCGGCTTCAAAAGTGTACTCTTTGCCATCACGATCTAGTGCTTTAACCGTAACTTCAGCAGCGCGAGGCACAAGTGCACGCGCACCTGGTACCGATAGACAGCCTTCTTCGATGCCATCTTCGCCACGCTTTTCTAGAATCTCAGGGTTGATAAGCACCATAGGCTCATCACGAGTTTCAGAAATATCAATCACTACGATACGTTTGTGGATATCAACCTGCGTTGCAGCCAAGCCAATACCTTCTTCGTCGTACATGGTTTCAATCATGTCATCGACGATTTTTTGAATCTCAGGTGTCACCTCTTCTACAGGTTTTGCAACGGTACGCAGGCGATCATCTGGGAATGTTAATACTTGTAATACAGACATATTCACTCGAAATATTGAACTGTGCCGTAACAGCACAAACCTTGTTGGCTCAATTCTAGACATTTTATGACCTAAATGACAGCATCCTGATACCAATTTCCATTCTGGTAACTGCCTAACAGACCAAGGACGAGGGTCATGAATCGAATTTTCCGCAACGTTTCTCGTATTACGTTGCCGTTACTTTTCTCTTTCAGTGCCGTAGCAAACACGGATTCCCAACCACTTACCGTTAAAGATGATGCACCCAAAACTTACGTTGTGGTCAAAGGTGACACGTTGTGGGATATTTCGGCGATGTATCTGGATAGCCCTTGGTTGTGGCCTCGTCTATGGCAGGTAAACCCAGAAATTGATAACCCACATCTGATTTACCCTGGCGATAAGTTGTCGTTAGTGTGGATTAATGGCCAGCCAGTTTTAAGCTTAAAACCGGTCAAAAAGCTCAGCCCAAAAGCCCGTATCACGGAAAAGAAAGCGGTACCGACTGTGGCGGAAGGGTTGGTGATGCCATATCTGAAGTCTGATCGTTTAGTTGATGATGAGACACTAGAGAATGCAGCGAAAGTGATGGGTAGCAGCAAAGGCAATAAGTTCCTTACTGCAGAAGACACGCTGTACATCAGTGGTGAGCAAACTTCGACTGGGTGGGCCATCTATCGACCAGTGGAGACCTTTTCACGCGAGGATGTATCACAAAAAATTACGGCTCTGCGTTTGATTGCGAAAGGGGAGCTTGTTGAAGCATCTAGTGAGTTTTCTGGTTTGAAGATCACCACGCAACTGCAAGAGATTATCCGTAATGATATTGCTTTGCCGGTACAAGCGTTAGATAACGGCGACTTCACGGCGACGTTCTATCCTCTTCCATCCCCACAAGGCACCTCCGCCAAACTATTGGGTAACATTGAAGGTATTCGTTATAGCTCGACCAACCAAGTGGTGGTGATTGATAAAGGTACATCGGATGAACTTCGCCAAGGCAGCGTGTTTGATTTAAAAGAGGACGCGCATCCAGTATTCAAGAGTGGAGACGATTTTGCTAAAGATAACGGTGTACTCGATACTGAGATTACTTTGCCGCAAAGCAAAGTGGGTGAGTTGCTTGTCATTCGTCCTTATGAATACTTTAGCCTCGCGCTGATTACTAATAGCACCAAGCCAATTAATAAAGAGGTGTCTGTGGTTTCTCCTCTGGCTGAGGAATCAACCACCAATGACACCACAAAATGATATTGATCTCGCAGCCTGGTTAAAGCTTAGTTGTTTACCGGGCATCGGTGGGGTCAAGATGAATAAGCTGCTCAGTAAAGATACGCCGAGCAATATTGTCCAATATTCCACGGAGCAGCTTCAGCTTTTAGGCTTAACGGCAAAACAGTTGCAAGCATGGTCGCAGGTCGATAAAGAAGTCGATGCTTGTCTGACTTGGGTTGCAGCATCTTCTCATCATCATATTCTTACTTTGGCGGATGCTTTGTATCCGCCACTTCTCAAACAAACCGTCGCACCGCCTCCTTTACTCTTTGTAAAAGGAGAGGCGAGCTGTTTGTCTCAACCTCAAATAGCTATGGTTGGCAGCCGTAATGCCAGTGTGGATGGGCTACAACACGCAAGAACTTTTGCATCTGACTTGGTGCAACACGATCTGATCGTCACTAGTGGCTTAGCATTGGGTATTGATGGCCATGCTCATGATGGTGCGCTGTTAGCTGGAGGTAAAACCATCGCAGTGCTTGGCTCGGGATTAGAACAAGTGTACCCAGCAAGACACCGCGGCTTGGCACAGCGAGTGGCTGAAAATGGAGCGCTTGTTTCAGAGTTTCGTCCAGATGCTAAGCCTCGCGCAGAAAACTTTCCACGTCGTAATCGAATCATCAGTGGTTTGTCACTGGGTGTTTTGGTGGTGGAAGCGGCTGAAAAAAGTGGCTCCTTGATTACGGCGCGTTATGCTTTAGAACAAGGTCGAGAAGTTTTCGCTCTGCCAGCTTCGATTAATGCACCCAACGCCAGTGGCGGTAATCAATTGATTCAGAACGGAGCTTGTCTCGTACAAAATACTCAAGAGGTGCTGAATGAAATACAGTCTTTGCTCGACTGGTCTATTAATCAGAGCTTAGATTTATTTTCTGCGCCAATTGATGAAGAAGAATTGCCATTTCCTCAGCTGTTAGCTAACGTAGGAAATGAGGCTACACCAGTTGATATTCTTGCAAGCAGGACCAATATACCTGTCCAAGAAGTCATGATGCAGCTCTTAGAGCTTGAGCTTTCAGGGCATGTTGTTGCAGTATCCGGTGGCTATATTCGAAAGGGGAGGGGCTAGCTATGATGATGGATATACTTATGTATCTATTCGAAACCTACATCCATAGCGATGCAGAGTTACAGGTCGAACAAGACGAGTTGGAAGATGAATTGCTTCGTGCAGGCTTCCAGCAAAAAGACATCTACAAAGCCCTTGTCTGGTTAGAAGAGCTGGCGGCATTGCAACAAAGCGATGAACATTCAGCCATTTCAACCTGCATTGCATCGGCATCGACACGTATCTATACCGCATCTGAGATGCAGCGACTAGACCTCGAATGTCGTGGTTTCTTGTTGTTCTTAGAACAAATCAATGTTCTGACCACAGAAACGCGTGAGATGGTTATCGATCGTGTGATGGGGCTTGAAACCAATGAGTTTGAGCTTGAGGACCTTAAATGGATCATCCTTATGGTGCTGTTTAATGTTCCAGGTAACGAAAACGCCTACACGCTGATGGAAGAGCTGCTGTACACCAAGGAACAAGGTATTCTTCATTAATATCTTCTGCTTGAGCGGTGAGTATGAGTAGTAAAATCGATCACAACCTTTTCTCGGCACACGAGCATGCGCTTGAGCGCGAACCTTGCCCTAAATGCGGTGGAGAAGTTTCGCTTAAGCACGGTAAGCACGGCCCCTTTCTAGGTTGTAGCCAATACCCAAGTTGCGATTACATTAAGCCGCTACACAGCAATGATGGCCACATCGTGAAAGAGTTGGGTGTGCCTTGTCCTGAGTGTGGCAACGAGTTGGTACTCCGCCAAGGGCGCTACGGCATGTTCGTTGGTTGTAGCCATTACCCAGCCTGTCATCATATTGAGTCGATTAACCAACCTGAGCCAGAGCAGCAAGCGAAAGAGCAACATGCTTGCCCAGAATGTGGCAAAGGGCATTTGGTTGAGCGTAAGACTCGATTTGGTAAAACATTCTACGCGTGTGATAACTATCCGAAGTGCAAGTTTGCGGTGAACTTGCCACCTGTAAGAGGCCGCTGTGAGGAATGTGGGTTTACCTTGTTGGTCGAAAAGAAACTGGCCAGCGGGGTTAAACTGCAATGCGCGAGCCGTAAGTGCCAGCATACTCAATCACAATAACTTTCAGTACGAATTAAAAAGGGTCGCATCATGCGACCCTTTTGCTATTTATTCCGATGCTTTTCTAGGCTTGCCACTGCTTGGCAAATTCATGTACAGCAGGAAAAGCCTGTTCATCCAGAACTTCTGCTAATGCACAAAGTTTGCGATTAAGTTCGCCAGTGTAGTCACCACATACGTTGATGTGGCCCATCTTGCGACCCGCACGTTTTTCTTTGCCGTACCAATGAATGTGGCAACCATTCATCGCTAGCAATGCTTCTGGTAGTGTGTCTTCACCAAGAATATTAATCATCGAGGTTTCACGAACCAGTTTCGTGCTACCCAAAGGCATGCCACACACGGCGCGTAGGTGGTTCTCAAACTGACAAGTTTCCGCACCCTGTTGAGTCCAGTGGCCAGAGTTGTGTACGCGTGGTGCGATTTCGTTAACCAGCAAAGTGCCGTCAACGTCAAAGAACTCCAAAGCTAACACGCCAACGTAATTCAAGTTGTTGGCAACAGCTGTGAACATCTGTTTTGCTTGCTCTTGCAACTCTGGCGCATCAATCGCAGTAGAAAGGCTCAATACACCATTGGTATGGACGTTCTCTGCCAGAGGGTACACTTCAACGCTGCCATCTTTACCGCGAGCACCAACCAGTGAAACTTCGCGGTTAAAAGGGACAAATTCCTCAGCAACAATCGCTTGAGTTGGTGTTGCCGCGATGCACTCTGCCATCTCTGTCCAAATGTCTTCGACTTGAGAAGCTTCTTTTAAGCGCCACTGGCCTTTACCATCGTAACCACCCAATGCACTTTTCAGAACCATTGGCATACCAACGTGCTCAATGGCGCGGTCAAAGTCTTCACGAGTTTCGATGACGTAGTATTTCGCGTTACGCACGCCAGCATCATCAAGTAATGCCTTTTCAATACGGCGATCACCACCTGCTTTGATGGCTTGCGTACTTGGTAGGAATTTGCCGCTCGCCTCGCAAACATCGAGCACATCATGTGGGATATGCTCGAACTCAGCAGTAATGACGTCGACTTGTTCAATTGCATTCTCTAAGCCGCTGCCTAGTACGTGCTGAGTCAGTGGATGAACGATATTACCGCTGCCCACGTCGTAAGCTGAGATTTGAATATTCAGTGGCGCACCAGCCAGAGACATCATACGAGCCAACTGACCCGCACCAAGAACCAGTACATGCATCTGATTAATCCTCAGCAGGGTTTGGGTTCGCCAATACGGTTTCCGTTTGTTCGTTACGGAACGCTTCGACTTTTGCCATGATCGTTTCATCATGTGTACCAAGGATTTGAGCTGCTAGGATGCCAGCGTTTGCTGCGCCTGCTTCGCCAATCGCCAATGTACCAACCGCAATACCTTTTGGCATCTGTACGATAGAAAGCAGTGAATCCATACCTTTCAGTGCACGAGACTGAACAGGGACGCCAAGTACAGGTACGCTGGTAAACGCCGCCGCCATACCTGGTAGGTGAGCAGCACCGCCAGCACCTGCGATGATGACTTTAATGCCACGTTCTTTCGCGCTGCTTGCGTAATCAGCCAACAATTGAGGAGTACGGTGAGCTGACACCACCTTTGTTTCGTAAGTCACGCCAAATTGATCCAGCATGTCCGCTGCTAGTTTCATGGTTGGCCAATCTGATTTAGAACCCATGATGATACCGACTTTCATCTCAAACTCCTTCAAGCTGCAAAATTAGGTGAGCTGATAAATTTGTGCGCATTATACGGGGATTCTCACTTCAAGCAAACGTTTGCGTGCGTTTGTAAATGGTATTGATACATTTTATAAACAAATTGCTTTAGTCTCTGAGAATGAATATTTGTACACTTAGTACAAACACAACAGATAAGACTATCAGGAAGTAATTGGTGGATAACTTTGAACAGGTGCTAAAAGCACTACAAAACGGCGAAGTGATTGCCTACCCAACAGAAGGCGTATTTGGTGTCGGCTGTGATCCAGATAACCCAGAAGCGATTCAGAAGTTGCTAGAACTAAAGCAGCGCCCAGTAGAGAAAGGTCTAATCCTAATTGCTGCGAGTTATGAGCAGCTTTTGCCTTATATTGATGAATCTCAGTTGACTCAAGATCAGTTAGATAAAGTCCATGCAACGTGGCCAGGGCCATATACGTGGATCATGCCAGCGAGTGACAAAGTCTCTCACTGGGTATCGGGTCAATTTGATTCAATCGCAGTGCGTGTGACGGATCATCCTTTAGTACAAAAGATGTGTAATGCGTTCGGAAAGCCGCTAACCTCTACCAGCGCGAATCTTACTGGTCAGCCTCCTTGTATGACGACGGAAGAAGTTGAAGAGCAGTTAGGCGATAGGCTTGTAGCGATCTTACGTGGTGAAACTAGCGGTCGTGACAAGCCGAGTGAAATTCGTGATGCTAAAACCTCGCAAATATTAAGACAGGGCTAACCCTGCTAGTCAGCAATCAATAGGTACTACACGTATGTCAGCAATCGATAAGCACGCCGTAAAGCAGTTCTTGATGTCCCTTCAAGATTCCATTTGTCAGCAGTTAGAACAAGAAGACGGAAAGGCCGTCTTTGTCGAAGATGCCTGGCAACGTGAAAAAGGAGAGCGTCTTGGTGGCGGTGGCCGTACTCGCGTATTGCGTGATGGTCATATCTTCGAGCAAGGAGGAGTGAACTTCTCTCATGTAGAAGGTAATGAAATGCCAGCATCAGCGACGGCACATCGCCCAGAGTTAGCGGGGCGTCGTTTTGAAGCAATGGGTGTTTCTTTGGTTATTCACCCTAAAAACCCTTATGTACCGACTTCACACGCCAATGTCCGCTTCTTTATTGCAGAGAAAGATGGCGAAGACCCAATCTGGTGGTTTGGTGGTGGTTTTGACCTTACGCCTTTCTACCCATTTGAAGAAGATTGCCAATCATGGCACGACACAGCAAAACAGCTTTGTGCACCATTTGGCGATGAAGTTTACCCAGAGCACAAAGCGTGGTGTGACAAATACTTCTTCCTTCCACACCGAAATGAAACTCGTGGTGTTGGTGGGCTGTTCTTTGATGACTTAAACCATTGGGAATTCGACAAGTGTTTTGACTACATCAAAGCGGTTGGTGAGGGATACTGCCAAGCGTACTTACCGATTGTTTCTCGTCGTAAAGACATCGAGTTCGGTGAGCGCGAGCGTGAATTCCAACTTTATCGTCGTGGTCGCTACGTTGAGTTCAACCTAGTGTACGATCGCGGCACGCTATTTGGTCTGCAAAGTGGCGGTCGTACAGAGTCAATTCTTATGTCGATGCCACCACTTGCACGTTGGGAATACAGCTACGAACCACAAACTGGCTCTCCAGAAGCTGAACTTTACGAGCGATACCTAACGCCACGAGAATGGTAAGCGTTGAATCTCCTTTTCTGTATAGATAGATAGTGATAGGGTCATCGGTAATCAGATGGCCCTATTTTTATATATGGGTAAGGAATAAAGGTAAGGAAATGACTCTGCAAATTGATCGTTATGCCGTGTTTGGTAATCCTATCGGACACAGCAAGTCGCCATTCATTCACACCTTGTTTGCTCGTCAAACCAATCAGTCATTGGTGTATACCGCAGAAACTGCCCCTGTTGATGGCTTTGTTGAAGCAGCAAAAGCTTTTTTCGCTGACGATGGGAAAGGGTGTAACGTGACAGTGCCTTTTAAAGAAGATGCTTATCGATTTGCCAATCGTCTTACTGAGCGAGCAGAGCTAGCCGGTGCTGTGAACACACTGAAGAAGCTAGACGACGGAGAAATAATTGGTGACAACACCGATGGAGAGGGCTTGGTACAAGACCTACTACAGCATCAAGTCTTATTGGAAGGCGCAAGAATTCTGGTCATTGGCGCTGGTGGTGCTGCTCGTGGTGTGATTAAACCACTCCTTGATCAGAAACCTGCTTCTTTAACGATTACTAACCGTACTTTTAGCAAAGCACAACAGCTTGCAGACTTATTCGTCTCACACGGTCCTATTGTAGCGAAGGAGATGACTACAATAGAAGAAGCGTACGACGTGATTATTAACTCAACCTCTGCTTCATTAAACGGCGAGTTGCCCGAGGTCTCTTCTGCTATCTTTTCCACCAATAGCACTAGCTACGACATGATGTATGGCAAGGGGTTAACAAGCTTTAACCAGTGGGCGAAAGAACACGGAGCGGCTCATGCTTATGATGGCCTTGGAATGTTGGTCGGACAGGCGGCTGAAAGCTTTATGTTGTGGCGTGGTTTGCGTCCTGGCGCGAAGCAAATACTCAGAGAATTAAGAAAGAACCTCGAAGGTCAATAAGAGATGAATCAATCCATTCTATTCCCAGACATGCAATCATGGGATGAAGCATCACAATCAATCAATTTTGCAGCCCAACAGGCTGGCGCATTGATTGAATGCTACGTAACCAAACAAAAGTTAGAAAAGTTGAGTGGCTTAATCATAGCTAATGAGCAAGCTGCCATTGAGGCTTTCGTTGATAATCGCTTTGATCTAGAAGAAATAGCAGAAGAGTTAATAGAAGATGAAGCCTTCAATGAAGAAGGCCACATCATCATCGACTAGCTGACTCTGCCAGACTACTTATTGATGTCCTCCACCTCATTAATGTAGTCGTTTTTGTTTTGTACATAATTGTTGGCAGACTTTTGTAGGAAAGCTTGCTCTTGTTCTGATAAAGGGCGAGCTTGTTTTACTGGGCTTCCCACATATAGATAGCCGCTTTCTAACCTCTTCCCTGGTGGGACTAAACTGCCTGCACCTATCATTACGTCAGATTCTACAACCACATTATCCAAAACTATCGCACCCATACCTACTAATACGCGGTCGTGTATCTCGCAGCCATGCAACATTACTTTGTGACCAATGGTGACATCATTACCTATGATGAGAGGATAGCCGAGTGGGTTATCCGCATTCTTATGTGTCACATGAAGCACGCTGCCATCTTGAACGTTGGTACGGTCACCGATATGAATGTGGTTTACATCGCCACGAGCTGCAACCAATGGCCAGATACTAGAATCATCACCAATTCGGATATCACCGACTAAAACAGAGGTTGAGTCGACGTAGACACGCTTTCCCAACTGAGGACGTATACCTTTATAACTTCTAATTGAACTCATCTTTATTCCTTATAAAGAGCTAATAACGGTGATATTTGATAAGAAGAATAGTAAAAACTCGCCTTTTAGAATAAAAAACACTCAAACGGCAAAAAAATCAAAAAAAAACGAGAAAAAGGGCTTGCCAATGTGATCGCAATCTCTATAATGCCACCTCGCTGACACGGCAACGCTTCGAAAGAAACGAGGTTGAGTTAGCAAGCCAATTAGCCAAGCGGAAACGCTTGAAAAAAGTTTGAAAAAGTGATTGACACTAAACTTTAACTCGCTAAAATGGCCGTCCGATTTGAGCAAAGCTCAATAGGAAAGCTCTTTAACAATATAGACCTATCAATCTGTGTGGGCACTCGTTGATGATAATCCAATTAGATACCTCGGTATCAAATTAGGTTTCAATGAAACGAAGTGACCATTGAATCGAAAGATTCAGCACAGTCAATTCAAACATTACTTTATGTAATGTTCAGTATTCATTGAGCCGACAAAATCTTAAATTGAAGAGTTTGATCATGGCTCAGATTGAACGCTGGCGGCAGGCCTAACACATGCAAGTCGAGCGGAAACGAGTTATCTGAACCTTCGGGGAACGATAACGGCGTCGAGCGGCGGACGGGTGAGTAATGCCTAGGAAATTGCCCTGATGTGGGGGATAACCATTGGAAACGATGGCTAATACCGCATAATGCCTACGGGCCAAAGAGGGGGACCTTCGGGCCTCTCGCGTCAGGATATGCCTAGGTGGGATTAGCTAGTTGGTGAGGTAAGGGCTCACCAAGGCGACGATCCCTAGCTGGTCTGAGAGGATGATCAGCCACACTGGAACTGAGACACGGTCCAGACTCCTACGGGAGGCAGCAGTGGGGAATATTGCACAATGGGCGCGCAAGCCTGATGCAGCCATGCCGCGTGTGTGAAGAAGGCCTTCGGGTTGTAAAGCACTTTCAGTCGTGAGGAAGGTAGTGTAGTTAATAGCTGCATTATTTGACGTTAGCGACAGAAGAAGCACCGGCTAACTCCGTGCCAGCAGCCGCGGTAATACGGAGGGTGCGAGCGTTAATCGGAATTACTGGGCGTAAAGCGCATGCAGGTGGTTTGTTAAGTCAGATGTGAAAGCCCGGGGCTCAACCTCGGAATTGCATTTGAAACTGGCAGACTAGAGTACTGTAGAGGGGGTAGAAATTTCAGGTGTAGCGGTGAAATGCGTAGAGATCTGAAGGAATACCGGTGGCGAAGGCGGCCCCCTGGACAGATACTGACACTCAGATGCGAAAGCGTGGGGAGCAAACAGGATTAGATACCCTGGTAGTCCACGCCGTAAACGATGTCTACTTGGAGGTTGTGGCCTTGAGCCGTGGCTTTCGGAGCTAACGCGTTAAGTAGACCGCCTGGGGAGTTACGGTCGCAAGATTAAAACTCAAATGAATTGACGGGGGCCCGCACAAGCGGTGGAGCATGTGGTTTAATTCGATGCAACGCGAAGAACCTTACCTACTCTTGACATCCAGAGAACTTTCCAGAGATGGATTGGTGCCTTCGGGAACTCTGAGACAGGTGCTGCATGGCTGTCGTCAGCTCGTGTTGTGAAATGTTGGGTTAAGTCCCGCAACGAGCGCAACCCTTATCCTTGTTTGCCAGCGAGTAATGTCGGGAACTCCAGGGAGACTGCCGGTGATAAACCGGAGGAAGGTGGGGACGACGTCAAGTCATCATGGCCCTTACGAGTAGGGCTACACACGTGCTACAATGGCGCATACAGAGGGCGGCCAACTTGCGAGAGTGAGCGAATCCCAAAAAGTGCGTCGTAGTCCGGATTGGAGTCTGCAACTCGACTCCATGAAGTCGGAATCGCTAGTAATCGTGGATCAGAATGCCACGGTGAATACGTTCCCGGGCCTTGTACACACCGCCCGTCACACCATGGGAGTGGGCTGCAAAAGAAGTAGGTAGTTTAACCTTCGGGAGGACGCTTACCACTTTGTGGTTCATGACTGGGGTGAAGTCGTAACAAGGTAGCGCTAGGGGAACCTGGCGCTGGATCACCTCCTTATACGATGATTACTCACGATGAGTGTCCACACAGATTGATACGGTTTATAAAGTAAAGAGATAGAGCATCTCCCAAGATGTTCAACTTAGTGTCCCGTTCGTCTAGAGGCCTAGGACACCGCCCTTTCACGGCGGTAACAGGGGTTCGACTCCCCTACGGGATACCATTGGGTCGTTAGCTCAGTTGGTAGAGCAGTTGACTTTTAATCAATTGGTCGCAGGTTCGAATCCTGCACGACCCACCATTCTTCTCCACGAAGAATTAAAACTTATGTGGGCGATTAGCTCAGTTGGGAGAGCACCTGCCTTACAAGCAGGGGGTCACTGGTTCGAGCCCGGTATCGCCCACCATTCTCTAAGTATTTTTGGATAGGAATTCCAAACCACTTCAGTAAAACGTACGTGGTTAGAATCTTCGTCTCTGAAAGTATTTAGAAAATGTACTTCCTTGTGAAGAAACATAGCTCTTTAACAATTTGGAAAGCTGACAAAACAATCTTTAAGATTGTTTGTAAAGTTCTCAAAGTATTCTTAATTGAATACTCCAAACAACACATTCAAGTGTTCTTGGGTTTTGCGAAAGCAAAACATATTTGAGTCCGGCAAAATCGAGTCTGCATCATGTATAAAAATTGCAGACAACTTTGGTGACTTGTTCATCAACTCGAAACTCCTTCGGGTTGTATGGTTAAGTGACTAAGCGTACACGGTGGATGCCTTGGCAGTCAGAGGCGATGAAGGACGTATTAACTTGCGATAAGCCCAGATTAGGTAGTAAAAACCATTTGAGTCTGGGATTTCCGAATGGGGAAACCCACTAGCATAAGCTAGTATCGTTGCGTGAATACATAGCGCAGGCGAGGCGAACCGGGGAACTGAAACATCTAAGTACCCCGAGGAAAAGAAATCAACCGAGATTCCGAAAGTAGCGGCGAGCGAAATTGGATTAGCCCTTAAGCTTTTTATGCGTCAGGTGAAACTTCTGGAAAGTTGTGCGATACAGGGTGATAGCCCCGTAACCGGCAACGCATATTAAGTGAAATCGAGTAGGGCGGGACACGTGATATCCTGTCTGAATATGGGGGACCATCCTCCAAGGCTAAATACTACTGACTGACCGATAGTGAACCAGTACCGTGAGGGAAAGGCGAAAAGAACCCCTGTGAGGGGAGTGAAATAGAACCTGAAACCGTGTACGTACAAGCAGTAGGAGCACCTTCGTGGTGTGACTGCGTACCTTTTGTATAATGGGTCAGCGACTTATATTCAGTGGCAAGGTTAACCATCTAGGGGAGCCGTAGGGAAACCGAGTCTTAACTGGGCGTTCAGTCTCTGGATATAGACCCGAAACCAGGTGATCTAGCCATGGGCAGGTTGAAGGTTGAGTAACATCAACTGGAGGACCGAACCGACTAATGTTGAAAAATTAGCGGATGACTTGTGGCTAGGGGTGAAAGGCCAATCAAACCTGGAGATAGCTGGTTCTCCCCGAAAGCTATTTAGGTAGCGCCTCGGACGAATACTACTGGGGGTAGAGCACTGTTAAGGCTAGGGGTCATCCCGACTTACCAACCCTTTGCAAACTCCGAATACCAGTAAGTACTATCCGGGAGACACACGGCGGGTGCTAACGTCCGTCGTGGAGAGGGAAACAACCCAGACCGCCAGCTAAGGTCCCAAATTACTACTAAGTGGGAAACGATGTGGGAAGGCTCAGACAGCCAGGATGTTGGCTTAGAAGCAGCCATCATTTAAAGAAAGCGTAATAGCTCACTGGTCGAGTCGGCCTGCGCGGAAGATGTAACGGGGCTAAGTAGTAAACCGAAGCTGCGGCAATGCACTTTAGTGCATTGGGTAGGGGAGGCGTTCTGTAAGCGGTTGAAGGTGTGTGGTAACGCATGCTGGACGTATCAGAAGTGCGAATGCTGACATGAGTAACGATAAAGGGGTGAAAAACCTCCTCGCCGGAAGACCAAGGGTTCCTGTCCAACGTTAATCGGGGCAGGGTAAGTCGACCCCTAAGGCGAGGCCGAAAGGCGTAGTCGATGGGAAACGGGTTAATATTCCCGTACTTCTTACAATTGCGATGGGGGACGGAGAAGGCTAGGTGGGCCTGGCGACGGTTGTCCAGGTTCAAGTGCGTAGGCTGAAGAGTTAGGTAAATCCGGCTCTTCTTAAGGCTGAGACACGACGTCGAGCTACTACGGTAGTGAAGTCATTGATGCCATGCTTCCAGGAAAAGCCTCTAAGCTTCAGATTGTAAGGAATCGTACCCCAAACCGACACAGGTGGTCGGGTAGAGAATACCAAGGCGCTTGAGAGAACTCGGGTGAAGGAACTAGGCAAAATGGTACCGTAACTTTCGGGAGAAGGTACGCTCTCGACGGTGGAGTCCCTTGCGGATGGAGCTATTGAGAGTCGCAGATACCAGGTGGCTGCAACTGTTTATTAAAAACACAGCACTGTGCAAAATCGTAAGATGACGTATACGGTGTGACGCCTGCCCGGTGCCGGAAGGTTAATTGATGGGGTTAGACTTCGGTCGAAGCTCTTGATCGAAGCCCCGGTAAACGGCGGCCGTAACTATAACGGTCCTAAGGTAGCGAAATTCCTTGTCGGGTAAGTTCCGACCTGCACGAATGGCGTAATGATGGCCACGCTGTCTCCACCCGAGACTCAGTGAAATTGAAATCGCTGTGAAGATGCAGTGTACCCGCGGCTAGACGGAAAGACCCCGTGAACCTTTACTACAGCTTGGCACTGAACATTGACCCTACATGTGTAGGATAGGTGGGAGGCTTTGAAACTAGTACGCCAGTATTAGTGGAGCCGTCCTTGAAATACCACCCTTGTAGTGTTTGATGTTCTAACGTTGACCCCTCATCGGGGTTGCGGACAGTGCCTGGTGGGTAGTTTGACTGGGGCGGTCTCCTCCCAAAGCGTAACGGAGGAGCACGAAGGTGGGCTAATCACGGTTGGACATCGTGAGGTTAGTGCAATGGCATAAGCCCGCTTGACTGCGAGAATGACAATTCGAGCAGGTGCGAAAGCAGGTCATAGTGATCCGGTGGTTCTGAATGGAAGGGCCATCGCTCAACGGATAAAAGGTACTCCGGGGATAACAGGCTGATACCGCCCAAGAGTTCATATCGACGGCGGTGTTTGGCACCTCGATGTCGGCTCATCACATCCTGGGGCTGAAGTCGGTCCCAAGGGTATGGCTGTTCGCCATTTAAAGTGGTACGCGAGCTGGGTTTAGAACGTCGTGAGACAGTTCGGTCCCTATCTGCCGTGGGCGTTGGAAGATTGAAGGGGGCTGCTCCTAGTACGAGAGGACCGGAGTGGACGAACCTCTGGGGTGTTCGGGTTGTGTCGCCAGACGCATTGCCCGGTAGCTAAGTTCGGAATCGATAACCGCTGAAAGCATCTAAGCGGGAAGCGAGCCCTGAGATGAGTCTTCCCTGATACTTTAAGTATCCTAAAGGGTTGTTCGAGACTAGAACGTTGATAGGCAGGGTGTGTAAGCGTTGTGAGGCGTTGAGCTAACCTGTACTAATTGCCCGTGAGGCTTAACCATACAACACCCAAGGGGTTTTGATGGACTCAAAGCAAGAACGAATTGAATGTGTAAGAACTGAAACAGCTTTCTGAATTAAAGAATTTGCTTGGCGACCATAGCGATTTGGACCCACCTGACTTCCATTCCGAACTCAGAAGTGAAACGAATTAGCGCCGATGGTAGTGTGGGGCTTCCCCATGTGAGAGTAGGACATCGCCAGGCTTTAAATTTAGACTTTAGGTCTAACCAGTGCGGAGCGGTAGTTCAGTTGGTTAGAATACCGGCCTGTCACGCCGGGGGTCGCGGGTTCGAGTCCCGTCCGCTCCGCCACTTATTCAGACAAAGCCCTAGCAGAAATGCTAGGGCTTTTTCGTATCTGACAATTCAAATTCACCTATTGGTGTATGAACTCCGCTTGTGTGCGAGTCCAATTGCGTGCAAGCCCAGCCGCTCTGTCACTGGTTTAGAAAAAACTTTTGTATTGGGTTGATATCTTCAGAGCCCAGTGCCAGCAGCATAGCGAACTCTGTGGGATAAAGGTCTTATTTCTCTTTTATCATTGGCTATTTTCTAAGCCTTAAAACTCCCCAAACGTAAGCGCTTACTTACTCTCATCGTTTTTTTAGTACTATCTTTGTTATATGAACAGTGACGTTGCGCTCTTTTTGTGCTGCTCTAGATTTTATGTTCAAGATTGACTGCAAACAAAAAGCCCGGTACTTGTGTAACGGGCTTAAGGTTCCTATTTGAGTCAGGTATGTCTACAGGGAGATATACTTACTTTCTGCGACTTCCCATAGGGCTTTCACTAATGGATTTTCTAGTTGGCTCTTGATGCAACAGACCCCGAGTTCAAATGGTTTTATAGGTAGAACCTTGAGTCGATTTATCTTCTCTCTGACAGGGCTGTTGTTGATTACCACATCCGGTGCGATACCGACGCCACAGCCTAAAGCCACCATGCTGACAATAGCCTCATGTCCTGCCACCTGTGCGTAGATATTTGGTTTGATCTTCATTTGCTTAAACCAAACATTCGCTCTTTCTCTTGCTGTGCCTGCTTCTGGGACAATAAAAGGGATCGTTGACCAATCCGGACTTTCTTTCTGCAGTTCTTCTGCAAAGCTGCTGACTCCAACTGGCGCTATCACCGATAGGGGAATCTCACTGATTGGTTCAAAGGAGACTTTAGCTGGCAGTTGGTCTGGCTTAGCAGAGATCGCGATATCAGCCTCATCTGCCAATATTTTATCGATGGCTTGCGCTGGATCGCCAGTAGAGAGTTTGAATTCGATAAATGGATGCTGAATGCGGAATTCAGAAATCAGCTCTGGGAGGTGGCTGTAACTTGCGGTTACCGAGCAAAATAAACGTATCTCACCCTTTAACTCGTCTTCTGTCCCTTTGACATAACTTTGGTATTGCTGCCACTCACCTAAGATCTTCAGTGCTACAGGTAATAGCTTCTTTCCTTGAACTGTTAATTCAACACTTCGGTTATCACGCAAGAACAGCTGTTGATGTGTTTCTTCTTCCAATTTCTGGATCTGCCGACTCAGTGCGGAAGGGCTGATATGCATTGCTGCTGCTGTTTTAGCAAAGCTCTTACTATCACATAGATGAATGAATAATTGCAGGCTTTTGATGTTCATTAAATCTTCACTTCCATGTTGCATTAATTGCAATAAGTAATTGTGAATATATCACTTTCAGCAACAGAATGTCTGTTTTAGTATGAACTCATTCGGTAACACAAATACCGACCTCTATGGAAGAATGTTAAGGAGCACCCAGATGGCTAACTATTTCAATACCCTAAACTTGCGTGAGCAATTGGACCAACTTGGTCGTTGTCGCTTTATGGACCGTGAAGAATTCGCATCAGAAGCAGATTACCTAAAAGGTAAGAAAGTGGTCATCGTAGGTTGTGGTGCTCAAGGCCTTAACCAAGGTCTGAACATGCGCGACTCTGGTCTAGACGTTGCTTATGCACTTCGCCAGGCAGCTATTGATGAGCAGCGCCAGTCATTCAAAAACGCAAAAGACAACGGTTTTGAAGTAGGTAGCTACGAAACGCTAATTCCACAAGCTGACCTAGTAGTAAACCTTACTCCAGATAAGCAGCACACAAACGTTGTTGAGACAGTAATGCCGCTAATGAAAGAAGGCGCAGCACTAGGTTACTCACACGGTTTCAATGTTGTTGAAGAAGGCATGCAAATCCGTAAAGACCTAACGGTAGTAATGGTTGCACCTAAGTGTCCGGGTACGGAAGTTCGTGAAGAATACAAGCGTGGTTTTGGTGTACCGACTCTTATCGCTGTTCACCCAGAGAACGATCCTAAAGGCGAAGGTTGGGATATCGCGAAAGCTTGGGCTGCAGCAACAGGTGGTCACCGTGCTGGCTGTCTAGAGTCTTCTTTTGTTGCTGAGGTGAAATCTGACCTAATGGGTGAGCAAACTATCCTTTGTGGCATGCTACAGGCTGGTTCTATCGTATGTTACGAGAAGATGATTGCTGACGGTATCGATCCAGGCTATGCAGGTAAGCTTCTTCAATACGGTTGGGAAACCATCACTGAAGCTCTGAAGTTTGGTGGTATCACTCACATGATGGATCGTCTATCAAACCCAGCAAAAGTAAAAGCATTTGAGCTTTCTGAAGAGTTAAAAGAGCTGATGCGTCCGCTATACAACAAGCACATGGATGACATCATCACAGGTCACTTCTCTAGCACTATGATGGCTGACTGGGCAAACGACGATGTTAACCTACTAGGCTGGCGTGCAGAAACGGGTGAAACTGCTTTCGAAAACTATCCAGAAACTGACGTAGAAATCTCTGAGCAAGAGTACTTCGACAACGGTATCCTGATGGTTGCTATGGTTCGTGCGGGTGTTGAGCTTGCGTTTGAAGCAATGACGGCATCTGGCATCATCGATGAGTCTGCTTACTACGAGTCTCTACACGAGCTACCACTGATTGCGAACACTATCGCACGTAAGCGCCTATACGAGATGAACGTGGTTATCTCAGACACTGCGGAATATGGTAACTACCTGTTCGCTAACGTAGCAACACCGCTTCTACGTGAGAAGTTTATGCCAGCAGTAAATACTGACGTAATTGGTAAAGGGCTAGGTGAAACTTCTAACCAAGTAGATAACGCGACTCTTATCGCTGTAAATGATGCTATCCGTAACCACCCAGTGGAGTACATTGGTGAAGAGCTACGTGGTTACATGACTGATATGAAGAACATCGCAGTAGGCGGCTAACTCCTATCCAAGTTAGTAAAGAACTCCAGATAGACTGGGGTCAATAAATACAAAATAAAACACAACATCTAATCAAAAGGCTTGGTCGCCGTTGACCAAGCCTTTTTGTTTTTATGGAAACGATTTTTTCTTCGAAATGTGGGACACCTTCGCTGTTGGAGTCGAGATATGTTCGTTGGGATAGAATTGATAGAAGTAAAGGTATCGTAAGTGTTGACTCAATTTGTCCTTAAGAAGACAAAATTGAAGTGAATCCCGAATCCCGAATCCCGAATCCCGAATCCCGAATCCCGAATCCCGAATCCCGAATCCCGAATCCCGAATCCCGAATCCCGAATCCCGAATCCCGAATCCCGAATCCCGAATCCCGAATCCCGAATCCCGAATCCCGAATCCCGAAAAACAAAAAGGGTTGACGTGCATACGCCAACCCTCAAGAATTTTCTCGCTTCTCGCTTCTCGCTTCTCGCTTCTCGCTTCTCGCTTCTCGCTTCTCGCTTCTCGCTTCTCGCTTCTCGCTTCTCGCTTATTTATCAGCTAGCTTTTCTTCAAGCTCAGCCAATTTCTTTTCCATCTCTGTCAGCTTTTGACGAGTACGCAGCAGAACTTGAGTTTGTACATCGAATTCTTCGCGGCTAACTACGTCTAGCTTGTTTAGCTGACCTTGGATTACTTGGCGAACTTTTTGATCAACATCCGCGCCTAGTTCTTTTACTGGCTGTGGCATTGATTCGTGAATTTGTTTAGCGATTTGCTCTAATTTCTTTGGGTCAAACATAGTGGCTAAAACTCCTTTTGATTTGCCCACATTCTATGTAAATGATACGGGAAAGTCGCCATTTAGATGGCAAAAAAGAGAGAAGCAATAAAAAAGGTCACCGAGGTGACCTTTTTCTTAGTGCTTTATGCTTACTTGTTATCAGCTAATTCGCGATGAGCAGCTTTTGCTTCATCGACTCGAGCTAGCTTTTCCAAGTCTTTGTCTTCAACAAACACTGGCAGTGGCTTGTGTTTCTCAGCTAGGTAGCTGTAAATCACAGGCAGTACGAATAGCGTAAACAGTGTACCGATCGCTAGACCAGCAACGATTACGATACCGATACTGAAGCGCTGAGCTGCACCTGCGCCTGTTGCGTACATCAGTGGGATCAGACCTGCAATCATCGCCGCTGTTGTCATCAGGATTGGACGTAGACGAACTTTCGCCGCTTCCATTACTGCATCGATGCGAGACAGTTTGTTGTGTAACTGTTCTTCTTTCGCTACCTCACAGATCAAGATACCGTGCTTAGTGATCAGACCAACCAGAGTAATCAAACCAACCTGTGAGTAGATGTTCATCGATGCCGTACCCCACGCCAGAGCAATCAACGCACCACATACCGCTAGTGGCACCGATACCATGATTACGATTGGATCGCGGATAGATTCGAACTGAATCGCTAGTACTAGGAAGATGATCGCCAAGGCCAAGCCGAATGTTGCGTATAGTGCGCTACCTTCCGTTACAAACTGACGAGCCTCACCCATGTAGTCATGGTTGTAGCCTGATGGCAGTTTGTTTTGTGCCACGTCTTCGAACCAGTTGATCGCATCACCCATTGCAACACCTGGTGAAGGTACTGCACCAACGGTTGCTGAGTTTAGCTGGTTGAAGTGAGGCAGTGAGCGAGGCTCTGCGACAACATCAATCGTGATCAAGCTGCCCAGTGGCACTGCTTTACCGTCAACTGAGCGTACGTAGTAGTTCTTCATCGACTCTGGGTTTAGGCGCCATTTACGTTCAACTTGAGGGATAACCTCGTATGAACGACCATTTAGGTCGATACGGTTTACGTAACCGTCTGCCATCATGGTACTTAGCGTTACACCAATGTCTTGCATGGTCACGCCGTACGCACCAGCCTTGTCTTTGTCGATGCTGATCTTCATCGTTGCTGAATCGTAGTTTAGATCCAGATCCGAGTAGACAAACATAGGGCTAGTAGACACATCAGCTAGGATGTCACTTGCGATAGTAAACAAGCTCTCGAAGCTGTTTGGCGTAGTGATAACGAACTGAATCGGTAGACCTGAACCGGCACCAGGAAGTTCGGGCATCTGGAATGCGGTTACAGACATGCCCGGTACGTGAGAAACTAACTCACCGACACGCTTGGTAATATCTGCTTGGCTTGCCTCACGCTCACTCCAAGGTTTCAGAGTCGCTAGACCGAACGCCTGGTTTGAGTTTGGTACACCGTTAAACACCTGAGCGTATTCCACTTCTGGCTGATCAGACAGAATCTTGTTGACGTCGTTCATGGTGTTTTGGATGTAATCCAAGTTTGCGTTCGACGGTGCTGTACCCATCAGTACGACAACGCCTTTATCTTCTGAAGGAGCCAACTCACTTGGAATGAACTTAAACAGAATTGGTAGCGTTGCGAACACGATGATTGCGAAAGCAATGATCACTGGGCGGTGGGCCATAACAGCAGTCAGCATTTTCTCGTAGCGGTTGGTCATGCCATCCAATACGTGATGCACTTTTTGTTCAAACTTACTTGGCTCTCCGTTTGCCTTAAGCATTTTTGAACACATCATCGGTGACAGAGTCAAAGCGATGATACCGGACACAAATACTGCACCAGCTAGGGTTAACGCAAACTCTTTAAATAGCGAGCCTGTAATACCGCCCATCAACGCGATTGGCGCGTATACTGCACCCAGCGTTAGAGTCATTGCAATTACAGGAACCGCAATTTCACGCGTACCTATGATGGCCGCACGGAACGGGGATTCCCCTTCTTTGATGTGACGGTCGACGTTCTCAAGAACCACGATCGCGTCATCCACCACCAGGCCGATGGCGAGTACCATTGCCAGAAGTGTCATCAAGTTCCACGAGAAGCCCATCGCCTGCATTACCATCGCAACACCAATCAATGATAGTGGGATAGTAACGATAGGGATGATTACCGCACGGAATGAACCAAGGAACAGAGTGATAACCACAAGTACGATAACTGCCGCTTCAAGAATGGTTTTCACAACTTCGTGAATCGATTCGTTGATAGCGATAGTTGAGTCGTACATCACGTTCATTTTGATGTTACTTGGCAAGTTACGCTCTAATTGAGGTAAAAGCTTCAAAACATCTGCCGCAATGTTGATTGGGTTAGCACTTGGTGCCGCGTTTATCGCTGCAACTACGGCTTCTTGACCGTTCGCACTTGCGCGGTAAACATCGTGGCTCTTCTCTAAGGTTACTTTCGCAATGTCGCCAAGACGAATTACGTCACCTTCACCAGTTTTAACAACCAGCGCTTCGAGTTCAGCAACGTTGGATACCTGAGTATCTGCGCTACCGTTGTAAAGCACGAATTCACCTGTCGCCTGACCGGTTGCCGACTGATAGTTGTTGGCGTTTAGTACCGTCATCACGTCGGTTGCTGTCAGCTTAAGTGCGCCCATTTTTGCTGGATCTAGCCATACGCGTAGCGCGTATTTCATACCACCGTATAGGTCAACTTTCGATACACCGTTTACCGTAAATAGCTGCGGGTTAATTACACGCTCAAGGTAGTCGGTGATCTGGCTCGAAGACAACTCGTCACTGGTGAAACCGATGTACAGTACCGCGGTAGTCGAGCCAGTCGACATGGTTACTGTCGGGTCTTCCGCTTCTTTTGGAAGTTGTGAACGAACCGAGTTGGTTTTCGCCAGAATGTCAGACAGCGCCGCATTCGGGTCGGTATTCAACTTCATGTTTACGGTAATGGTAGACGTACCAAGCACCGAGGATGAAGTCATGTAGTCGATATTATCGGCCTGCGCGACGGCTTGCTCCAAAGGCTGGGTAATAAAGCCTTGGATCAGGTCGGCACTCGCACCGTAATAACTGGTGGTTACAGTAACCACCGTATTTGTCATTTCAGGGTATTCACGAACCTGCATCTTGAATACGGCTTGTAAACCAAGCAACGCAATCAAAAAGCTGATCGATACCGCTAAAACTGGACGTTTAATAAAAACATCAGTAAAGCGCATGATGCCTCCAATTAAAGCATTGGTGTTTCAGCAGGTGGTGTCAGTGCCGAATCTTCAATGATGGTCACTTTCGCGTGGTTACTTAGACGGATTTGACCCGACGTGACCACCACGTCACCTGGTTTCACGCCCTCAAGGATATGCGCGATGTCTTTAGTACGCTCACCCACTTTCACAACGTGTTGTTTAACACGTTTTTCACCGTCTTCTTCAGTCACGATGTAGACGTTGTCGCCGTATAGCGTAAACGTGATAGCTGTTTGTGGTAGCGTTACTTGGTTCTCTAGCTTAGGCAGAATGATGTTTGCACGAGCGAACATACCGCTGCGAAGTTTGCCATCGCTGTTTGGAATGTCAGCTTGAACTTGGATCAGACCACTTTGAACGTTAACCGCAGGCTCGATAGCAGAGATAGAACCTTTGAATGGCTTATCAGGGTAAGCATCGACAAAGATGTCTACTTCTTGGTCGAGCTTGATGCGAGAGATGTCTGTTTGAGGCACGGTGAAACGCAGGCGCATTACCGTTGTGTCTTCAAGACGCACGATGTCAGTACCTGCTTGTAGGTATTGACCAAGATAAACGTTACGAATACCAACTACACCAGCAAAAGGCGCTTTGATTTCACGGCGGTCGATGGTTGCCTTCAGGCTTTCGATATCCGCTTTAAGTGAGAAGTAGTTTGCTTCAGCCTCGTCGTACGCTTCTTTAGAGATAGAACCTTTCTTGAAAAGGCCTTGGTAGCGTTTGTACTTAGCTTGAGCTGCTGGAAGTTTCGCTTGTGAGCTCTTTAAGTTTGCTTTCTCAACGTCAGAGTCTAGGTGCACGAGAGGCTGACCTTCTTCCACTTGAGTACCAGAGTCGAATGAAATCTTATCGATTACACCGCTGGTTTCGTTAGCAATAGTGACACCTTGGTTAGGTTCAATAAAGCCGATCGCTTCGATCACAGGTACCCAATCAACCGCTTTTACTTCTGTTACGGTTACTGGGAATTCTGGTTCCGGACGATTCGCCATGTATTCAGCAATTTTTTGTTGCTTGAATAAGTTGAAACCTATCACGCTCCCGAACAGGAGGACTGCGATAAGCAACATAAAGAAAGTCCACTTTTTCATTCTATTAAGAACTCCAAGTTAGTGTTTAATAATTGCATCCCAGCTGGCTTCAACGGCTGCTTCCAACGCGTCTTCATCCAACTGATAAAATCCCAAAGCATGTTTTCTAGCAAGCGCAACACTAGCTTCGAAACTCAACCCTGAAAGAATTTCGTTATCAAGGGGTTTGAATACTCCCTCCACCTTACCTTGATCGAAAAGACGATCTACTTGGGCAAACATTTGCCTTTCAAGTTCCCGAGCACCTTTACGATTTGCACAAGGTAATGACTCATATTGGACACGATTGCTTAAAGTGTCTAAATTTGAACCAGCAAGATGCCAAATATTGAGCCACATAGTGCGGTAACGTTCTTTCAGGGGCATATCGTCATGAACATCCGCTTGAACGGCGTCCGCAATACGTTTGGTAACGGTAAGGCGAACTTCTTCCAAAAGATGTTCTTTATCTGAGAAATATCGATAAATCGTGCCAGCTGCGACACCCGCTTCTGTCGCAAGCTTTTGCATGGATAGGCCATGAAAGCCGGACTCCGCGATTAAGCGTTCTGCAGCAGCAATGATTTGCTCGTATTTATCTCCAGTAGTGTTATTGGTCATAACCCCACCACCCAATGAATGAACGTTCATTCATTATAGCGTAAAGACTGGTCACTTATGCAACAAAATGTTGCATCTGTTCGTGTAAAAATTACGTGAAAATCGGCGTAGCTTTCCCACGGTCACCCCTTTATCATAGGCGCCACTATTTCCACCCGCAGAGAATTTTTATGAAGCTGAACCCTAGACAAGACGAAGCCGTTAAGTACGTATCAGGCCCATGCTTGGTACTTGCTGGGGCGGGCTCGGGTAAAACTCGTGTAATTACCAATAAAATCGCTTATTTGGTTCAGCAGTGTGGCTACAAGGCACGTAATATTGCTGCGGTAACCTTTACCAATAAAGCTGCGCGTGAGATGAAAGAGCGTGTTGGTCAGACACTAGGTAAAGCTGAATCGAAAGGTCTGATGGTCTCGACCTTCCACACCTTGGGGCTCAACATCATCAAGCGTGAGTACAAACATCTCGGCTTGAAAGCTGGTTTCTCACTGTTTGATGATCAAGACCAGCTTGCGCTTCTTAAAGAGCTGACAGAAAAGCAGCTAGACGGCGATAAAGATTTGCTGCGTCAGTTGTTAAGTTGTATTTCCAACTGGAAGAACGACATGCTGACACCAGAGCAAGCCAAGGCGTTGGCTCAAGGTGAGCAACAACAACTGTTTGCTTTCTGTTTTGAGATGTATCAGAAGCAGATGAAGGCATACAACGCGCTCGACTTTGATGACCTGATTTCTCTGCCAGTGCAATTGCTACGTAACAATGAAGAAGTGCGTCAACGTTGGCAGAACCGCATTCGTTACCTATTGGTGGACGAATATCAAGATACCAACACTAGCCAATATGACTTGGTGAAGTTAATCGTTGGCGAGCGTGGTCGTTTGACCGTCGTAGGTGACGATGACCAATCTATCTATTCATGGCGTGGTGCTAAACCGCAAAACTTAGTATTGCTTGGTGAAGATTACCCAAATTTGCGCTTGATTAAGTTGGAGCAGAATTACCGCTCGACCAGTCGTATTCTTCGTGCGGCAAACATCTTGATTGCGAATAACCCACACGTATATGAGAAATCGCTTTTCTCGGAAATTCCTGACGGCGAAAAACTCAAAGTGTTACTGGCGAAGAATGAAGAGCACGAAGCGGAGCGCGTAACGGGTGAATTGATTGCGCATAAGTTCCTTAATCGCACCGAATATAAAGATTATGCGATTCTATACCGTGGTAACCACCAATCACGTCTGATTGAAAAGTCACTGATGCAAAACCGTGTGCCATACAAACTGTCTGGCGGCACGTCTTTCTTCGCTCGAGCAGAGATCAAAGACATCATGGCTTACCTACGCGTATTGGTGAACCCAGATGATGACAACGCGTTCCTACGCATTGTGAATACGCCGCGTCGTGAAATTGGTCCCGTGACTCTAGAGAAATTGGGTAGCTACGCCAACATGCGTGGTAAGAGCTTGTTTGAAGTCAGCTTTGAAATGGGATTGGAGCAGCACCTAACCGGCCGTGGTTTAGAGAACCTACGCCGCTTTACTCAATGGTTGGTGGCGATTGCCGATCAAGCCGAGCGTGGCGATACGGTTGAAGCGGTGCGCTCGCTCGTACGTGATATTCATTACGAAGATTGGTTATACGAAACCTCAGCAAGCCCGAAAGCGGCTGAAATGCGCATGAAGAACGTTTCTGACCTTTACTCTTGGATTGTGGCCGACCTAGAAGGTGACAACTACGATCAAGAAGAGAAGACGTTAAAAGAGGTGGTTCAGCGTCTTACTTTGCGCGACATGATGGAGCGCGGTGAAGAAGATGAGGACAGTGATGCGGTTCAATTGATGACCCTGCATGCTTCAAAAGGTCTAGAGTTTCCGTTCGTGTACTTGATTGGTTCGGAAGAGGGCATTCTACCGCACCAAACCAGTATTGATGAAGATAACGTTGAAGAAGAACGTCGCCTAATGTACGTAGGTATTACTCGTGCGCAGCGTGAACTGACGTTTACCATGTGTAAGGAACGCCGACAGTTTGGTGAATTGATCAAGCCGACGCAAAGCCGCTTCTTGGATGAGCTGCCATTTGATGACGTTGAATGGGAAGCAAACAAAAAGCCGGTATCGGCAGAAGAGCGTATGGCAAAAGGCCAAGCACACATCGCTAATATTCGAGCAATGTTTAAGAAATAGAACAACGTGGCTCTAACTTGCTAAAAACAAAAAGGCTTGCCAAGTGGCAAGCCTTTTTCGTTGATGTCTTTATTATAGACCTTCAATCATGTGGTCGATGGCTGCGATGATTTCGTCATCAGAACAGTCCATACACGTGCCTTTTGCTGGCATCGCGTTGAAGCCTTGGATTGCGTGGTTAGTCAGCACGTCTTTGCCTTGTGCAATACGTGGTGCCCAATCGCCCGCATCACCAGTTTTTGGTGCGCCGTTTACGCCTGATGCGTGACAAGCAATACAGAAAGTACCATAAACTGCCGCACCATCGCGCGGACCAGTTGGCTCTGCTTTTACTGGTTCTGCACCTGCAAGATAAACATCACCGACAGGTTTGATGCGTTCTGCGATCGCATCGTATTCAGTTTGGCTGATGTCAGAAGCTAAAGCTGCCGTAGAAAAAGTTAAGGCAGCGAACAAAACGCTAATCATTCGTCGAGACATATCCATTAAACCCACTTCACATTCCCGAGGTAAGTGACTTACCTATTTATATAGTTAGAGTATTTAGAGCCGTTGGAGAAAGTTTTACGCGATTGCTTCTATAGTGAGCAGAAAACCTTATCTAACGGTCTAGAGTGATTGAACAACCAAGTTGCAGCTGTTAAATCAATGTAAATAATGGGTGATTATATCCCGATAACTTGTTGCAATAAACAACAAGTTATCCATGACAGGGCGTGAATCACATCAAAAATTCACTTTAAAGGCAGATAACTGTCGAAAAAGAGACCAAACGAGAAAAAAAGTAAAAAAAAGTACTAGACGGCATAGTGTGATATCCGTATTATTCCTCTCCGCCGATGGGGCATGCGCCCGTAGCTCAGTTGGATAGAGCGTTGGCCTCCGGAGCCAAAGGTCGAAGGTTCGAATCCTTTCGGGCGTGCCATTCCGGAATACAAATTAACGGCACGAACAATAGTGGTGGCTATAGCTCAGTTGGTAGAGCCCTGGATTGTGATTCCGGTGGTCGCGAGTTCGAATCTCGTTAGCCACCCCATTATTTTGGTAACTCATTAAATTAATGAAGTTCCCAGTTTTGATTCAAATATCCCAAGAGTCGAAACAAAATTCGTCGGTGAATAGCGCAGCTTGGTAGCGCATCTGGTTTGGGACCAGAGGGTCGGGGGTTCGAATCCCTCTTCACCGACCACTATTTAGTTTATGGCTATAATAAGCGGTAAACAGCAAAAATTGATGGTGGCTATAGCTCAGTTGGTAGAGCCCTGGATTGTGATTCCGGTGGTCGCGAGTTCGAATCTCGTTAGCCACCCCATTAATTTAGGTGACTTCTTAGTTGAAGTATCCAGTCTGATTTGAGAGAATCAGCAAATACAGTTCGGTGAATAGCGCAGCTTGGTAGCGCATCTGGTTTGGGACCAGAGGGTCGGGGGTTCGAATCCCTCTTCACCGACCACTATTAGAAAGCCTGCTTCTTAGCAGGCTTTCGTCGTTTTAGAGCTAGTGATATTGCTGGACTAGATGAGTCGGCAATATTTCAATGGATTTGAACCCAAGAGGGGGTTCGCCTGAAGTTAGAATATGGCTCTTCACCGGCTACGATTTAAAGCCTCAGTCGAAAGACTGGGGCTTTTTTACGTTTGAAATTTAGAATGTTGGGACCAAAGGGCCGTGGGCTGGAGCGCCAGTCCGATCGAATCTCTCTTCACCGACCACTATTAGAAAGCCTGCTTCTTAGCAGGCTTTTGTCGTTTTAGAGCTAGTGATATCGCTTGGACTAGATGAGTCGGCAGTATTTCAATGGGTTTGAACTCAAGTGGGGTTCGCCTGAAGTTAGAATATGGCTCTTCATCGACCGCTATTTAAAGCCTCAGTTGAAAGACTGGGGCTTTTTCCATTTCTTACTCTCAAAAATCTTCACTCTATTTTCAATTCCGCCAACAATGTACAGCTCTGGGAGCTTTTGACCACCCATGATCCAAATGCTTGTCGAGCTGATAAAAGAAACCCCAGCACGATGGCTGGGGCTTTATATTTCTTGAGTTGGGCGCTTTATTGAGCGAGCGTTTTTAGAATTTCTTTGAGCTCAACCGTCTCTTTCACTTCATAGTTTGGCTTGATATCAGTCGGGTTTGCTGCGCCTGTCTCGTTAACCCACACACTCAGAATGCCCATATTGTTGGCACCCGCGATATCTGCTGGTAGAGAGTCGCCAATATGAATCGCCTCTTCTGGTTTTACATCTACAAGGTTGAGTGCTTTGTGGAAGATGCTTGCCGCAGGCTTCTCTTCTGGCTCTTCGCCACCCACGATGATGTGATCCACCCATTCACTCATTTGTGTCGCTTTGAGCTTTGGATGTTGGGAGAAGATAGGGCCGTTAGTGATTACCACCAATTTGTAGTGTTGGCGTAGCTCAGTCAGCATTTCCTTCACGCCTGGGAAGAAGGTAAAAGCACCCATTCGAGCTGAATCGAAGAAGCTTTGTGCCTGTTGCGCTTGTTCTGCATCGATCTCGATACCTTGCTCTGCCAAGATGGTTTGGATTAAACCGCAGCGGAACGCATTTTCATCTGGCAATAGAGCAATAAGCTGAGGGAATTCGTGGTTTAGCTTCTTATACACACCTTGTAAGTAGCGTTGCACGAAGGCTGTGGAGTCAGCGACCTGAGGGTAAGTTTGAGCAATCCAGTTGGCAAACTCTTGTCCTGCTACTTTATCGGCTTGAGATGTGCCACATAAAGTCTCGTCCATATCAAAAAATATCGCTTTAAGCACAGGGGCTCCTTCATTCACTACTCAACGTTAGAGTTTGATTATCTCTTATCTCACTCAAAATGACAGTGGAAAGCGCAAAATCAATGCTTCCACATCGTTTTTAATGCCTAAAAGAAGATGAACAGCCATGTATTTTTTCTCCTGCCCGAAGTGACTTAATCACGAAATCGCATAACTGACGCATAACCAAGATTAGGTGACGGATTTCATTTGTTTTGCTGAACTGCTCACGTTTTCACCGCTTTAGTTGTGTGGAGATTTTGGCTTTTTATGTATGCAGACTATTTTGTTAGTAACATTTTATGTCGAAAATCCCCAATAAGAACGGAATATTGTTTGGTAAATGTTAATGGTATTGCGTGAATAATAGGGATACTGTCAATAGTGGCTTTATGCGTAAACTTAGAGCATTTTTCTGTTTTTATTGGTGCATAGCGCACAAAAATGGTGTGTTATGAAAATGGTTAAATACTTGTTAATGCATTTCTATTCGCTCATTGTGCGTGTAAATAATGTTTTTTCGGCGGAATATACTTTAATTGTTGCTTTTTTGTGTAATTTTTGCCAAATTGTCTCCGCATTAAGATTTCAGAGTATTATTCTGAATTTGAACGGATTCATTCAGGTGATGAATGGCGCTTTTATTGCGCGATTCGATACCACAGACAAGGCAGTAGAGGTCTGAAATGTCACTATTAGAGGTGAAAAACCTTCGTATTGAATATCCATCCCGTCACGGTGTCCATGCGGCCGTGAAATCGCTTTCTTTTCATATCGATCGTGGCGAAATTGTGGGTGTTGTTGGCGAATCAGGTGCGGGTAAATCCACCGTTGGTAACGCCGTTATTGATTTGCTTAGCCCTCCGGGTCGTGTTGCCAGTGGTGATGTGTACCTTGATGGCGAAAAAATATCTGGTTTAACGCCAGAAGCGATGCGTAAGGTTCGCGGCTCTAAGATTGGCTTTATCTTTCAAGATCCAATGACCTCGCTTAACCCACTATTTACGGTTGAGCAGCAATTGAAAGAGACCATCCACGCCAATATGAAGGTATCGGATGAAGAGGCGTATCAACGCGCGCTTTCTCTTATGCAGCAGGTTGGTATCCCGCAACCTGAAAACCGTCTTAAACAGTACCCACACCAATTCTCTGGCGGTATGCGTCAGCGCGTGGTTATTGCTATCGCACTGGCTGGGGAGCCAGATTTGATCATTGCCGATGAGCCAACTACGGCACTCGACGTATCAATCCAAGACCAAATCCTAAACCTTATCCGTGAACTGTGTATCAAGAACAACGTAGGTTGTATGTTGGTGACGCATGACATGGGTGTGGTTTCAAACGTGACTGACCGTGTGGCAGTTATGTACCGCGGTGATTTGGTGGAGTTTGGTCCAACCGCTAAGGTGTTGGGCGATCCTGATCACCCATACACACGCAGCCTAATTTCAGCCGTTCCTCGTTCTGATGTAAAACTCGATCGCTTCCCGTTGGTCAGCTATATCGAAGAAGCGACAGAGCTACAAGAACTGGACATTAAGAACCACTGGCTAGGTCAAAGCCAAGATCAGCGTGAGTACACGGGCCCACTTTTGGACGTGAAGAATGTGAATCTGCGCTTTGTGACCAAAGATTCACTGTTTGAAAGCCGCCGTGAATACGTGCAGGCCTCGAACAATGTCAGCTTTGAAGTGCACGAAGGCGAGACGTTTGGCTTGGTGGGTGAATCTGGCTCAGGTAAATCGACCATCGCACGCGTGATTGCTGGCCTGTATGAACCAAACTCAGGGCAAGTCAGCTTTGAAGGTATTGACCTAACAGCGCTGAAATCAGAAAAAGAGCGTCGTCCACTGCGTCGTCAAATGCAGATGGTGTTCCAAAACCCGTACACGTCAATGAACCCGCGTATGAAGATTTTTGACATCATCGCGGAGCCAATTCGTTTCCATAAGCTCACTAAGAATGAAGCGGAAACGCGTCAGATTGTGAATGACCTACTTGATCACGTAGGTTTGGGCAAAATGGCGGGCGTGAAATACCCTCATGAATTCTCCGGTGGTCAGCGTCAGCGTATTTCTATTGCGCGAGCACTGGCGACACGCCCTCGACTACTGATTTGTGATGAACCGACATCAGCGTTGGATGTATCGGTACAGGCACAAATTCTGAACTTGCTAAAAGATCTGCAAAGTGAGCTCAACCTCACCATGCTGTTTATCAGCCACGACTTACCGGTTATTCGCCAAATGTGTGACCGAGTGGGTGTGATGCAGATGGGTACGCTACTGGAAGTGGCGCCAACTGAGCAGCTATTTACCGCTCCTCAGCATGAATACAGCAAGAAACTGATTTCTCTGATGCCTGAATTCACAGGCTTGAGAGAAGAAATCAAAACGGCATAAACCAAGTTTTTCGCTTGGCTGACCATCAAGGTCAACAAACCTTAGTCATAACAAAGACGCAAACACAACAAGGGATTCGAATTCCCGCATGAAGGAGTTATGCAAATGAAAACCATGAAAAGCAAATTAGCAGTGGCGCTAATGGCAGCGGGCCTAAGCTTTAACGCATTGGCAGCAGATATCAAAGTTGGCTACGCAGCTGACCCAGTATCGCTAGACCCGCATGAGCAGCTATCAGGCGGTACGCTGCAAATGTCACACATGGTATTTGATCCACTAGTTCGTTTCACACAAGACATGGACTTTGAACCTCGTCTAGCAGAAAGCTGGGAACGTGTGAACGATACAACGGTACGTTTCAAGCTACGCCAAGGTGTTAAGTTCCACTCTGGTAACGACATGACGGCAGACGACGTAGTATGGACTTTCGAACGTCTACAAAGCTCTCCAGATTTTAAGGCTATCTTCGACCCATACGAAAAAATCGTGAAGGTTGACGACTACACAGTGGATCTAGTGACTAAAGGTCCTTACCCACTTGTGCTGCAAACGGCGACTTACATCTTCCCAATGGACAGCAAGTTCTACTCTGGTAAGACAGAAGACGGCAAAGACAAGTCTGAGCTAGTGAAGCACGGTAACTCATTTGCATCGACTAACGTATCTGGCACGGGTCCATTCATTGTGACTTCACGTGAACAGGGCGTAAAAGTGGAATTCGAACGCTTTAAAGACTACTGGGACAAAGAGTCGAAAGGTAACGTTGATAAGCTAACGCTTGTACCAATCAAAGAAGACGCGACTCGTGTAGCTGCACTACTTTCTGGCGGCGTTGACATGATTCACCCTGTTGCGCCAAACGATCACAAACGTGTGAAAGATGCAGACGGCATCGACCTAGTAACGCTACCAGGTACGCGTATCATCACGTTCCAACTAAACCAAAACAGCAACGAAGCACTAAAAGATGTTCGCGTTCGCCAAGCGATTGTTCACGCAATCAATAACGAAGGCATCGTGAAGAAAATCATGAAAGGCTTCGCTACGGCAGCTGGTCAACAAAGCCCTTCAGGTTACGTGGGTCACGATGACAAGTTGGTTCCTCGCTACGATCTGAAGAAAGCGAAAGCGCTGATGAAAGAAGCGGGCTACGAAGATGGCCTAACGCTAACGATGATCGCGCCAAACAACCGTTACGTGAACGATGCGAAAGTCGCGCAAGCCGCGGCGGCAATGTTGTCTAAGATCGGCATCAAGGTTGATCTGAAGACGATGCCAAAAGCGCAATACTGGCCAGAGTTCGACAAGTGTGCGGCAGACATGTTGATGATCGGTTGGCACTCAGATACGGAAGATTCAGCGAACTTCAACGAGTTCCTAACTATGACTCGTAACGAAGAAACGGGCCGTGGTCAGTACAACTGTGGTTACTACTCAAACCCAGAAATGGACAAAGTGGTTGAAGCAGCGAACGTAGAAACGGATCCAGCGAAACGTGCAGCAATGCTGAAAGGTGTGGAAGCAACACTATACAACGACGCAGCATTCGTACCGCTACACTGGCAAAGTGAAGCGTGGGGCGCGAAGTCTAACGTGAAAGCGGCAGACATCGTTAACCCAATGGTAATGCCTTACTTCGGTGACCTAGTGGTTGAATAATCACGGTTAGTCGATTTTGAGGAGGGATGGACGTCCCTCCTCAACTTAAAGCACACGACTCAGTTTTGTTTCAGTCGGACTGAGTTGGTTTTACAGACTGAATTTTCTCTCTGAATAGAGATCTATGGATAGTTAAGGGGCAAGGAATGTTTTCGTTTCTGGTCAAGCGCCTGTTTCAGGCACTGATAGTGATGTTTGTGATCAGTTTGGTGGCGTTTGCCATTCAGGATAACCTGGGTGACCCGCTGCGTGAGCTTGTAGGTCAGTCGGTTTCAGAATCGGAGCGCCAAGCGCTGCGTGACGAACTGGGCCTGAACGATCCCTTTATCACAAAGTACACTCGCTTTGTGGGCAATGCGCTACAAGGTGATTTAGGTACATCTTACTTCTTCAAGCGACCTGCGGTTGAGGTAATTCTCGATAAGCTGGTGGCGACGCTAGAGCTCGTGTTTGGTGCGACGCTCATCATTATTGTTTTCTCTATACCACTTGGCGTGTATTCCGCGATCCATCCTAAGAGTATTTTTACGAAATTCGTCATGGCGATGAGTAGTGTCGGTATCTCGATTCCGGTGTTCTTAACCGCAATCATGCTGATGTATGTCTTCTCCATAGAACTCGGTTGGCTACCTTCCTACGGACGGGGCGAGACCGCTAATGTGCTCGGTTGGGAATCTGGCTTCTTTACCATTGATGGTATCAAGCACCTTATCCTGCCGTGTATTGCGCTAGCGTCTATCATGCTGCCGTTGTTCATCCGTCTGGTACGTTCAGAAATGCTGGAAGTACTGAGCTCGGAATACATTAAGTTCGCCAAAGCAAAAGGCCTGAACTTACAAAAGATTTATTACCAACATGCACTTAAGAACACCATGCTACCAGTACTGACGGTTGGCGGTGTGCAGATTGGTACTATGGTGGCTTACACCATTCTTACTGAAACCGTGTTCCAATGGCCGGGCACTGGCTTCCTTTTCCTAGAGGCAATCAACCGTGTAGATACACCGCTGATCACTGCCTACGTTATCTTTGTTGGTCTGATCTTCGTGGTAACCAATACCATCGTTGACTTGCTGTACGGCATCATCAACCCAACTGTGAACTTAACCGGAAAAGGAGCTTAATCATGAGCCAATCAAATGTAACACCAGCTCCTGCAGCCGCACCGTCAGCGTGGCAGCGTTTCAAAGAGTCGGATTTCTTGTATTACTTCAAGCGCGACAAAGTTGCGATGGCAAGTTTTACCGTCTTTATGATGTTCTTAGTGTTGGCGTTGGCTGCGCCAATTTTGGCACCGACAGACCCGTACGATCTGACGTCCATCGACATCATGGATTCTGAGTTGCCACCGTCTTGGATGGAAGATGGCGATGAGCGCTTTGTGTTAGGTACTGATGAGCAAGGCCGCGATATTTTATCGACCATTCTTTATGGCTCTCGCCTGTCTTTGACCATTGGCTTCCTTGCGGTTGGTCTTCAGTTGGTACTGGGCATCATCATTGGCTTGTCTGCAGGTTACTTCGGCGGTCGTATCGATAGCTTCTTGATGCGCTTTGCAGACGTACAGTTGTCGTTCTCGACCATGATGGTGGCGATCATCGTCTCGGCAATCTTCAAAGCTAGCTTTGGCAGTGATTTCTACAGCCAATATGCAGTAGTCATGCTGGTGGTGATCATTGGTGTGGCAGAATGGCCGCAATACGCGCGTACTATTCGTGCCTCTGTATTGGCAGAGAAGAAGAAAGAATACGTCGAGGCGGCCCGTGTGATGGGCTTTAAAGCGCCGCGCATCATGTTCCGTCATATTCTGCCGAACTGTCTATCGCCAATCTTGGTTATCTCGACAGTGCAGGTAGCGAACGCGATCATGTCGGAAGCAGCACTGTCATTCCTAGGCTTAGGTCTACCAGTCGACCAGCCGTCACTGGGTGCCTTGATCAGCATCGGCTTTAACTACATCTTCTCTGGTGCATGGTGGATTACTGCCTTCCCAGGTATCGTACTAGTGACATTGGTATTGGTGATTAACCTACTGGGTGACTGGCTACGTGATGTATTTAACCCGAAAATCTACAAAGGTTAGTCATCAAATAAATTAGGCTATATAGGTTGCCAATTTAATAAATTTCTTCCTAAACTGAGAGCCGGATGCAATTCCGGCTCTTTTTTTGCTTATCAGTTTTTATGCATATTTTATTGACGCTTTGTCGCGATAATTTCATCACCTACTGTTTAGAGTGAAGCGTATGGAAATGAAAAAGGCACACCACTCCTCTCGTATCGTCCAATCCGGCTTGAGCCTTGGGTTGCTGGTGGCGTGCGCCCAATTTGCGAGTCCTGTATTGGCGGACGATTTTCTTTGTCAGGCCTCTCAAGCCAGCAACAAAGAGCTGCCAGTTCTAGAGCAATCTTGTCCGATCGGGAAAGGGCTGTGGGGAAAGAAAGTGCCGCAAGGAGGCAATGACTTTTTCTGGATCCAGTGTGGTTTGTTGCCAAAGCCGATGTCTTTAGCCAAAGCCAAGCCGATCTACGGCAAAATCACCACGGATGTTTGGATGAAGCCGGAGCAAAAAGGCTACCGATGTCTTATTGGTCCTTATACTGAATTTGCCAAAGCCTCGCAGGACTTGCAGCGAGTTAAAACTTTATCGACCTATAAAGAAGCGTTTATTCGTGTGGTTGGCAAAGGTACGTCAGAGCCAGTGAAGCAAACTAAGCCGATGCCGAAGCCTGACGCGAAGGCAAAGCCTGTGACACCAGTTGCTCCAGCAGCCGCGACTCGCCCGAATACGGATGCTTTCAAAACTAAAGAGGCGCCAGCTAAGGCAGTACCGAAACAAGCTTCTCAACCAGTGGCGAAACCTACCCAAGCACCTAAGCCTGCTCAGCCTATTATCAGTAACGATACAGTGCAGGTACGATTGAAGACGATTCTGCAAGGTAAAACGTTTGTGGTGCCGTACTTGGTCGAGAACAACAACCAGTTCTATATGGAACATGGAAAGCCTTGGAACCGCTTAAACTATGCGAGCTCACAAAAGGTATGTCAGCAACTAAGTATGGACTTAGCGAGCACCTCGGAATTCAAAACGCTGCGTGCATCTGGGGTGATGGAGAAAAATAACTGGCCGCTGCAGTTGCCTTACTGGGGTAAAGATAAGAAGGGCTTGTTTGCCGACCGAGAACCTAATCAGCTCACGGGCACTTCGTTACTTAACGTGGTTTGCGTTAAGTAATTAAACGGATACAAAAGAGCCCCGCAAGTGCGGGGCTTTTCAGTAGCATCAAATAGAAGAGTTATTTGAGATAGGTTTCCCTGTGGCAATTAGAGCAGCAATACACTTCTTTGATGCCTTTGCATTTTTCCCAAAAGGTTCTGCGTCGGCGTTGTAAGTGAATATGATTGCAACAAGGTTTTGCTCGAATTAAACCGTATTTACTCATTAATCTTCAATTAAAGGCAGTGATTCCATCACTTTTTCTATTGCTTCTTGAGAGTGTGAGTACAGACCGAACTCTGGGGCTGATACCCAACCGTTTTGTTCAACGCTTGAGTTGATACCGATGTAGAAATCGCCAAACTCGCGGTTTACATTACGGTGACGAGTTTTGTAATCAGACTCTGAGCCTGTTTCTTCTAGAATCAAAGTTTCGCGATTTGTTTCGCTATCTAGAGAGATAGTCCAGTTACCTGGAGTGTAGAAGCCTTCTGGTTTGATAGACTCGTACTCGTAAACACCGTTAGCGTACTCAAACTTCCTGCAGCATAGAATAGTTCAGTTTCGTCTTGAGCAACGGTCTCGCTCTCTACCGTCATATCAAATTCAATCTTACCGTTTGCGACCTTTTCGCTCACTGGTAGTGCTTGTGCGAAAGGTGCATTGGTTGAATCAAACCAGAACAACTCATCACCATCGATTTTCACAAGGATTTGGTATTCGCCTTGTGTGGTTTTGTTTTGGTAAAGCATTTCGTACTCAGAACCCTCATCGTCGTACAATTTGCCGTCTTTGATCTCTACGTCCCAACAATCTTTGTTTTGGTAAGCCGCGTAGTTTGGTAGCTTGTCCAGTTTTGCCAAAATCGCGTATGGGTCGTACTCTGATTCCCAAGAGTTGCTTAGGTTATCACTGATGTTTGCCGAGTATTCTTCGCCTTGCTCATCATCATTTGAACCCCAACACCATAGTAGGCCTTCGGTATCTTTCATAAGAATCGCATGACCGATTTCACCATCGTTGCGTGCGAAGCTGCCCATTTTTGCCGCTTTGCCGTTAAAGTGGTCGATAGTGAAGCCTAGCGTTGGTACAACTGGCGGCGGCGTAGCGCCTTCTTTCACTTCTGGTAGTTTAAAGGTTACGCGAGCTTTGCCATCTTCGTTATCTTCTACGTTAACGGTAAAAGTTTGGCCTGCAGCGTAAGCTTTTTCTGGTGTACCTTCGATAGTGATGATTGCGTTGTCGTTTTCATCGATAGACAAGCCGTCGATAGAGATAGATTCCGCTGAATACTCTTCTAGTTGGCCATCTTCGTCTTTAAATAGACCAGAGATATCAAGAGTTTGCTCGAAAGCTTCACCTTGTTGTAGCTGCCAGCCATCAACGATACTTTGAAGGCGTTTTTGCTCTGCTTCAATGACGATTGGTGCTTGGTTTGCTGTTTCGATGTCCAGCTCAAATACAGTGCTTACAGTAGAAAGCGCTTTGCCTGCAGAGTCTTTATCTTCCGCTGTTAGGATGATTTCGAACTCACCTGCTTTGGTGACTTCAGCAGCTGGCAAAAGAACCAATTGGTTGCCTTCAATGCGAACTTCGATACCAGTTCCACCTAGGTTGTGAGACAGTTTAGGCGTCACCAGGTTTTGGTCTTTGTCTTTAAATAGACCTTCAATGCTCAGTTCAACACCATCGAAGCTCGCGCCTTTTACGATTTCAGGTAGGTTATCTAGCTTCTCTTCGGCTGCTTCTTCAACGTCTTCGTTAACAACAAGCTTGTTGTTGACTACGGTTTCCGGCGCTAGGTTTTCGCTTTCTGGTGTGCTATCAGTGATCACTGGGCGTAGGTTTGGATCATTGATATCTGCACCAGACTCCACCAGACGGTCTACTTCTTGATCAGCTGCTTGCGCGAATTCAGTCGCTTTTTTCTCGTAGTTCGCAGGGTTTTGCGCTTTAGATTCAGTCAGAATCTGAGCGGTTTTATGTAGTTCGGCACTTTTATCTACACCCGAAACGAAATCGCTGTATAGGTCGATAGGTGCTTCTTCCGTACCACCAAGTGCTTGGTTTACTTTTGCTACTGCTTCTTCTTCCGTTAGTGCACTGTCGTTTGCCATTTCAATTGCAACAAGGTCAGTGATTGGCGAGATAACGTTAGAAGAGTTTGGTGCGCGGAAAACCAGTTCGTGAGCCATCGCTTGGCTTGGGTGATCCATATCTACAGTGTAGGTACCTGCGTAAGTCGGATCTAAAGCGATAAGCTGTTTCTGTTTTGCGCCGTTTGGCGTGATAGTTTGCAGTGCCAGAGTGCTTTCTGGTTTTGCTTTGATTTTAAGCTGACCTTTCTCATCGGTTAGGCCAAGGAATGTATCATTAGTGTCCCATTGACCATTGTTGTTCAGATCTTCAAATACCACAGCATTTTTGAAGTAGCCATCGAAGCCAGTGATCACTACACCAGAGTTGCCACCGTTTGAACCACCATCTGAACCACCACAACCTGTTAGCGCGATAGCCACTGACGCTGCTAGTAAACTCACCTTATTCATTGTTTTAATCCTTGTTTCGTTTCCGAATGAGAAAGTCGCTTTTTATCGTTTTATCTTTCAATCTCACTAGTGAGATTGAAAAAGCAGCGCATTTTGGATCGGTTTTGGAAGCGGCTTCAAGACACGAAAAGCCACAAAAAAACCGTAAAAAAACTTTGAATATTTTTTGTGGCGTTGATTAGTGGTGTGAATGGCGGTTTGAGGTGGCTGCTATTTAATACAGATACTTATTTTGACCTTTTACTCATTTGTGATTGGTTTTTGAACCAATAGGTTCGTAATAAATCATATTCATTTTCAACTCCTCTACGCTATTGGCGTATTGAGGAAGTGGGCGCAAGATGTAGCTATAAGCTTCACCCTGAAGAAAAACGTCATTGGCATGGTAGTCATTGTTGAAATAGACATAAGCGTATGCCGACGGTTTAGGAGCAGTCGCGCAATAGGTATTGTTGGAGTAAGAAATCACATCGCTAAACATCCCTTCACCAGCGATGATTGAGGTGTCCCAAAACTGACAGAATTCATGAGCAAATAAGTCGCTATTAGACGCGACTATGTTGAGATCTGAGTCGAAACCGTCGTGATACTCATTACCTTGAGCGAAGCGTCGGTCAAAAATATAGTTACCAGCAAGCGCATGGCGATAACCACCGGCAGTCGGAATGAGCAGATCAAATCGGGCGGATTGATACAGCTTCTCTCCTGTGTTGACGTTCAAACGCTCTTCCATTGATCGTTTGTTCTTCTGCATGGTGTAGCTTTCGAAGCGATTATTGTCGAAAACAGTGATGAAGTAGTTTTCGGTTTCTTTGTGTACGCGTGAGGTGTAGACCTTTTTGGTGGTCCAGATTTGTTGTGAGTCGCTTGTTTGCACTATTAATGATTCATCGCTGATCTGATACTGACCGACTTTCTTTAATTCATGCTCTTCAGGGCAATGGGTTTTGTTGTTGGCAGCCGCATAGAAGACTTCTTCCTCGACAAACTTAAATGCCTCACAGTACACCACTTCATAGGCGTATTTTTTCCCACCAAGTAAGTTTGTGGTTTCCAGGCGATACACAATGCCATCAATGAGAGGGTGCTCGGTATCATTTTGTTCTTCGATTACTGCTGGTAGCTCAAAGCGTGTCGTTACCCAAGCATGGTCTTCTGTGCCGTGGTGGTCATCACGAGCAGATACCGCTAAGTAAGTGGTTTGGTCGAACGCTTTTGGTGCGCCTTGCAGCATGATTTGTCCTTGATTAAGGACACTTAACCCGTTGGCGTTTTCCAACCAAATTCGGGTGGTGAGAAGGTCGCCTTCTGGATCTTCAAACAGCTGCTCTAATCCCAGCGAATAGTTGATCGGGTTGTTCTGTGCTAGCTCCCAACCAAAGATGATGGTTTGAAGCTGCTGTTCTACCGCAAGGTTAATGATCGGTTTGCCGTTGTCTGTCGAATCATGGTTTGGGTTGTTGCTAACGTAGGTTTGAGTCAGGCTTCCGGAGTAATTGACCACCGATGATCCAAAAGCATCTGGAACCTGTTCAGGGTGCTCTGACAAGGTTGATTCGAGAGCTTTTTCAAAGGCGAGATCGTTGCTCCGCTCTAGTGCTGACGAGGTTAAAGCTTGTTTTACTTCAATCAAAGAAGTGCGCTCACCATGAGCGGCGTCTTTCTTATCAGTACTATTTTGTGCAGGTTTGATATTGGCAGCGACAGCTGTCGTTTGTTCATCTGAAAGCCAATAGCTTGCCATCAAGCAGATACCAAGTGCGCCTGCAATCCAGTATTTTTTTGTCATGATGTTACGCGTGCGCCATTCTTGAGTGCAGCCAACTGCGTGAAAACTTTAAGTCTTTTTCAATCAAACTGGCGCTGCATTCCAGCAGTTCACAGATCTCTTGGTTTTTCATACCCATCAAGTACTTGAGCTTCAAAGCGTTAGACTGGCGCGGATAACGCACACTGAAGCTGTCGAGCGCTTTATCCATGATGATGAGTTGCTCGAAGCGATCTTCTTCCTCCTTCATCAAGGTGATGTGTTGGCGCTTCTGCGCTTGATGGGCGCGAGCGTTGTCGATCAAGATTTGGCGCATCACTTTGGCTGCCATTAAGAAGAAGTCGCGCTTGGTTTCAATCTCACTCATGTCGCAGTTAGACATTTTCAAATAAGCATCATGAATGAGCGCCGTGGTGCTGTTTACGCTGTCTGAAAGCACCTTGTTGTCGGTGCCGTATTTCTCTGCGTTGCGTTCACGTTCCTGTTGGGCGATTTTACGCAGCTGTAGGTAAGCGAATTGGTACAACTCACTTTCCGCCTGTTTATCGCCAGCTTGCCACTGCTGGATGATTTGCGTCAGGGTAGATTTAGAAGCCATGGCTATACGTCCTCACTTACTTTTACAAACTCAGAGATAGAATGGGTTTCGATACGATCAGAGCCATCGCGATTACGACTGATGTCTTGCTGGTAACGATACAAAATGCCTTGCTCCCACGTTTTGCCTGCTGGCAGGTATTCCCACGTGGTGTAGTTGATTTCTGAAGGGGCGGGTGACCAGCGAACCATCACGTTCATCTGTGCTAATTCGGCGTTTTCCTGATCGTTGTTGACCCACCACATGTCTAAGTATTCGTTAGTGACGTCTTGGGTGTATAGGCTGGTATCTGTGGGGCATTTAACGGCGTCGACAGGCAAACGCAACACTTGGTTATGGCGCATTAGAAGACACGATTGTTTCATCGAGTCTTGTAGGTATTGAGTTTGCTGCCACACGCCTTGGTAGGCAATTTGGTTATCAACTGAATCAGGATAGGTAAACCACAGCATTTCAGTGCGGTTATGGTGCTTAACGTGTTCATTTGGCCCCAAACCTTGCACTTTTTCCATCAACAGTTGGGTATTTGGATCGAAGTTGAGTGCGACCGAGCGATATTTCCAGTCGCCCTCATCATCATAATCTTCCAGCGAGAAGCCATTTAGGTCATTGCGGGTGCAACCTGTATCCGCGCAGCCGACAAAGCTCTCCCACTCTGAGAACTTTTCAATTGGTTCGATAATGTCTTCGGTGACGCTTTGATTGAGCGCTAAGAAACAGCCTTGGAAATAGTCCCCCACGCTTGGGTGCTGGATCAGGTTTTCTTCAGTGATGGTGAAGTTAACCTCACCGATTGGTGGGCGATAGCGGGGATGGTGCTGATAACGGATATCAAACGCACAGGCGCGACCTTGCCAATCCTTCTTCTTGATGATGATGTTCTTAAAGCGCACATCACGAGGCTCAAAAATGATTTCATCTGAGGCAAAGTTCTTCTCGATATAGCGTTGGCTTTCATTGAGGTGTTCGACCGCTTCTTGTACCGAAACCCAATCCAAATTGAGTTGTTGTCTAGCGTCATCTAAAAAGTTGAGGTCGAGGCGCTTGAGTTGCGCTTGGAAAGTGGGGTCGGAGAGTACTTTATTAGCCAGTACAATCTCTTGGCGGTTTTCTGGTGTGCTATCGAGAGAGAGCAATAAGCGGGTCATGTTGATACTGCGACTTGGCTTGGTGGTCGCCATGGTTGGCGTGAGCACTTCTTGGCTCGACATCGTAGTGAGCAAGTAGCCTTTGTCGTCATTGCCGAGGAAGAAGCTGATGACATCGCCAGGGCGATACTGAAACGCGCCTTTATCGGTGTGGCCAGAAAGGTTGGAGCTGGTTTTGTAATACAGACCAGTCACCGGTGAATCGATGAAGAAACCTTGCTTTATGGTAGGCGTTGTTGCTTCTAACGAGGGAGTCGCAGAAGTTGAGCTCGCCCATGCTGGCGCTATCGCTAAAGCAGACAGCCAGATCGCAACGGAACGTGTGTGCATCTTAGTTTTTTAAGCCTTTTTCTTGTTTAGCCTTACTGTTGAGTGCGGTCCTTTGGTGCACAATTTGGCTGACAACTTATTGATTTAGTGAGGTGCTTCTCTGGCACCGGCGTCATCATCGCCAACAACATTTTTTGTTTTATGTGTTTGGGAATATCTGGGTTAGACAGAATTCGCCTGCGTGTCAGCTCCATCATGGCACTGACGGACATTTGCTCGACGTTTTGCCCCTTGGCATGAAAGACAAGGCGCGTGACTTCGTACATGATGTCTTCTGCAATCTTCTTCTCTTGTTGCAGTTGTATGTTTTTTTGAATCAGCGTGTTACCAAATAGCAAGCCAGATAACACTAAGATTGCGGACAACACCGATGGCAGCGGTCGGCGTTGTACTAAACGAAGCGTGCTGTACAGCGGCCAGTGCTTCTTTTGCTCTATTGGGCGTCGCTCCAAAATGCATTCAATATCTTGACGTAGCGCGCGAACATTGAGGTAGCGCTGTTTCGCTTTGGTCCGTGTCGCGCGTCTCACTACCCAATAAATATCTGACCACATTGGCTGATCAGGAAACATCAGCGCCAGAATCTTACCCAGTGAATACACATCACTTTGCTCAGTCAAAAACGCTCCGGCTTGCTGTTCTGGACTGGCGTATTTTTCACTGAAGGCGATCAATACTGGAGACGCATCATCACTGCTTGATTGCACCTTTTGCGTCAGGTTGAAATCGAGCAGTTTTGGTCGTTTATTGCGATCAATCAGGATGTTTTCTGGTTTGAGGTCCGCATGTAGAACTTGATGCTGGTGGGCGTGTTCCATTGCCTGACAAATCTGCTTGAACAGCAACAACTTGTCGTCCTCTTCCATTGGCGTGAGCAACAAATAGGAGTCTAGAGTTTGACCAAAAACGCGCTCCATCACGATATAAACCGAGTCGCCGTGCAAGCCGCCATCAAACACTTTGGCAATGTAAGGGTGGTTCAAACGAGCCAGAAGCTGGGCTTCATCAAACAGCGCGCGTTTGCCCAAAACATTACTAAGATTGGCTTGGATGAACTTGATCGCCAGATCTTGTTCAAACGTCTCGTCAGCGCGCAATGCCGCATATACCACCCCCATGCCTCCACGACCTAACTCGTGGGTAAGGCGGTACTTGCTGATCACTTCCCCCGTGAGATCGACCTCTTTTGTGGTCGCCAAGCTAGCACCGAAGCCGAGCAACTCTGTCAGTTGTTCTTCTTCACTTTCGCTGGCTAAAAGAGGGGCGACTTGGAGATAAAGCTCAGGTTGACTCTGCTGCAATTCGTCGAGGTATTGCTGCTTCTGAGAGTCGTCCAGATCAAGCAGGTGATAGTAAATCTGGGTTTCGCTGGAGCTTAACGGCACTGTGCTTCGTATCTTATTGTTTTAGGTGCGGTATTTTATAAGAAACTCAATATTAATGTCATTTATTTATTAAGCTCTAAATCACAATGCTAGCATTGCAATTTGATGGTTATTTGAGCGTTAAGGTTATGATTTTATTAATGATGTAGCAGATGGTTTTTACTGAGCTTGTCGGCGAGGAGTCTATTAGTCATAATGTTACTAGTAACATTACTGATAAATTAGATATTTATGGCTCAGCAGAATAAGAAAGCAAGAACGACATTGCAGGATGTCGCAGACAAAGTTGGCGTAACAAAAATGACCGTCTCGCGTTACATGCGCAATCCAGACTCGGTGGCAGAAAAAACACGGGTGAAGATTGCCGCCGTGATTGAAGAGATGGGCTACATCGAAAACCGTGCACCGGCGATGTTGTCGAAGTCTTCCAGTAAAGCGATTGGTATTTTGTTGCCTTCACTGTCCAACCAAATTTTTGCGTCTTTTGTTCAGGGCATTGAAACTGTCACCAAAGCCAATGGCTACGAAACGTTACTTGCGCACTTTAGTTATGACGAGCTGGAAGAAGAACGCAAAATCGCGTCGCTGCTTTCTTATCAAGTTGACGGCTTAATCCTGACGGAAAGTCATCATACTCAACGCACTTTGCAGATGATCAAGAACGCAGGTGTGCCCGTGGTCGAAACCATGGAACTGCCAGAGCAGCCGATAGATATGGCGGTTGGTATGGATCACGAAGACGCTTCTTACAGCGTCGTAAAGCGCATGTTGCAATCGGGCAAGCGTACCATCGTTTACTTCGGTGCTCGTTTGGATACGCGTACTAAATTGCGTATGCAGGGCTATGATCGTGCGATGATAGAAGCAGGGTTGGAGCCAAAGCACGTGCTAACGGGCGATCACTCAAGCTTCTCGCTGGCACATGATTTGTTGGAGCGCGCACTGGCAACCTACCCAGAACTTGATGGTGTATTTTGTACCAACGATGACATCGCGATTGGTACCTTGTTGAGCGCTCAGCAACGCGGCATCAAAGTACCCGATCAACTTGCGGTGGTGGGTTACAACGCATTAGACATCGGACAAACTATCAGCCCGAAACTGACCAGTGTGGATACACCGCGTTTCGAGATTGGTGAGAAAAGTGCCGAGCTACTGATTGCGCGCCTCAAGGGTGAAGAGCAAGCCGAGACAGTAGTGAACATGGGCTATCAAATTACGGCGGGCGAGAGCGTCTAGCTAACTCACGTTTATTTTTCATCATTCGTTTCTGATAAGGACACGGGCATGCCACATCAACTTGATGCGTTAGATCTTAATTTAATGCGCTTACTTAAAGCCGTGGTAGAAAATCGCAGCATCAAGTTGGCGGCGATGCAGCTTGGCATTTCGCAACCCAGTGCCAGTCGTGGGGTGATGAAACTTAAAGACGTGTTTGATGATCCGCTGTTTGTGCGTAAAGCCCATGGGGTAGAGCCATCCCCAATGGCGATTCGCTTAGCGGCAGAGTTTGATAACATGCTGTCTCCGCTAGAAAAAGTAGTGCAGGAGTTTTCGGAGTTTGACCCGCTCGAATACCAAGGTCAGATTGCGATTGTGACTGACCCTTATTTGATGGACGAACAAGGTCAGCGTTTATTGCGTGGTTGCCATCAGGCGTTTCCTCAAGCCTCGTTTGCCTTCTCAAGCTGGAACATTTATTCCCAAGACGAGATGCTAGAGGGCGAACACGATTACTGCATTCTCGACCAAGAAACCGAGTTGTCGAAAGACATCTACATGCGTCCGTTATTTGTTGAAAAGCGCGTGATTTTGGCGCGTAAAGACCACCCGACGTTGTCGCAAGTCAGTAATGACTGGGACACGGTGTCGGAATTGCCACTGGTCTCTTTGCCTGCGCCAGCATCCTACAATCCGCTCTGTACGGTGGAATCGGAATATCGCCGCATGGGTTACGAGCCCGTTGTGTTGCTTAAATCCTACAACTTGCGCGTCGCTTGCCAAATGCTGCTTGAGACCGATGCCATCATGTATGCCAGCCAAAGTACAGCACACTTGATGCACGAACTTGCGTCTTACCCAATGCCGATGGTAAACCGAGAGTTCAGCCAATTTGTTGTTTCGGGGGGGTATTTACAGACCTACCGCAACCACCCATTGCACCGCCATTTGCACCAAGTAGTGCAGCAAACCCTCAATACGCCATTAACGTGATCGGATAAGCAAACTGTCCTTTAAGATATTCAAAAATGAATATCTCAATTACCTGTCTGTTTCGCTGAAGAAGGGCTAATCTGACTACAAATAGTCAGGAGAAGCGGCTCTTTTTATCTTATCAATTCTTTGAATGTCTGATTCTTAAAGGACATTCACCATTCTCCGTTATGCAGTTTTTTAATTTCTGGGGAGGATGAATCATGCTCATTGCACGTCTATTTTTATTGCTCGCCATCGTTGCCGAAGTTGCCGGTACCAGTACGATGTCGTTTATTGGTGAAAGTAATGCGTGGGAAGGCTATCTGGTGATGTACGTTCTGATCGCCATTTCCTATTACTTCTTGTCGAAAGCGGCAAAGAAAATCTCTATCGGTGTCGCGTACGCAACATGGGAAGGTTTGGGTATCGCCTTGATTACCCTAGTTTCTATCGTTTTGTTTGATGCCAACTTAAGCACGCAGCAGTTGCTTGGTTTGGCGCTGGCGGTGGTCGGTATTGTGTGTGTGACGCTCGGCGAATCACACGGTCAGCCTCAACAAAAAGATGAGTTGCCAAGCTCATCGAATGCGAGGTGTTAGTCATGAGCCAATTTTTTACTGTTTCATTTGGATTTGTTGTTATGGCGGCATTGGTCGACATCATGGCGAACATGGCGCTGACTCGCTCTAAAGGCTTTAAGCACAGAGGGTGGGGCATCACTGCGATTGTATTGGTGATGGCGGCGTTTACCTTGCTTGCTCAAGCAGTAAAAGAGATCGACCTTGCGATCGCATACGCCTCTTGGGGTGCAATAGGTATCTTAGGTACCGCGATTGGTGGCGCTTTGCTGTTCAAACAAAAGCTTAAGCCGATTGGCTGGTTTGGTATCTTTGTGGTGATTGCTGCGGTTGTGGTGATGAAGACGGCTTGATGTTCTTTGCCTGAGTCCTAGATATCGTCATTCTGAGCATCGAGGGATGAGCGTGATTCAGAATCTACCAACAAAAAGTGCTGTGGCAGAGGTGTTTCCTCTTGCTTCACAGCACTTTGATATTAGATTCCTGATCTCGCCTAGGCTCGTCGGAATGACGGGGTCTTTCTTCCCGCCTTAAACAATAAAGCTTGCGCCTTCTTCTGCGCTCGAAACGCTCTGACGAATCACGCTAAAGAAGCCGCGACCCCAAGTCTGTTGCTTGGCTTCAGTATCCATCTCTAACAATTCACGACCCGTAACGTCGCTGAGGTTATTCAGCTCGCCAGTTTGGCAATCAACGCGGATGATGTCGCCATTACGCACCAAGCCAATCGCGCCGCCGCGAATTGCTTCTGGAGAAACGTGGATTGCTGATGGAATCTTACCGGATGCACCCGATAGTCGACCGTCTGTTACTAGCGCGACTTTAAAGCCTGCTTTCTGCACGTTGCCGAGGATTGGCATCAGTTTGTGTAGCTCTGGCATGCCGTTCGCTGCAGGACCGTTGTGCGTCACAACCACGATGCAATCTTGGTTTAATTCACCGCGTTTGTACGCCGCTTCCACTTCGTGTTGGCATTGGAATACGATCGCAGGCGCTTCGATGATGCGCTGATCTTCTTTCACCGCAGAGACTTTCACCACTGCTTTACCCAAGTTACCGTGAAGTACGCGAGTACCACCGGTGTTTTGGAAAGCTTGCGTTGGCGCAGCAATCACTTCGCCGTCTTGGCTGCCACCGCATGCTGTCCAAGTCAGTTTGCCGTCAACTAGCGTAGGTAGCGTCATTTGGTCTTCGAATTCGCCGAATACCGGTTTCACGTCACGATGAAGCAAGCCCGACTCGTCCAAACGATGCAATAGCGCAGGTACGCCGCCCGCTTCTTGGAATGCGTTCATGTCAGCTGGACCATTCGGGTAAACGCGCGCCAACAGTGGCACCACTTCAGATAAGTCACTGATGTCTTGCCATGTCAGAATCAAACCTGCTGCTCGCGCCACTGCCAACATGTGGATAGTGTGGTTGGTGCTGCCGCCCGATGCCAACAGCGCAATAATACCGTTGATCAGGCTCTTTTCGGTGACAACTTCAGACAATGGACGGATGTTGGCTGAACCTGCATTCATTGCCGCGATTTTCAGAGCTGCATGATCGGTCAGCGCCTTACGTAGCTCAGTATGTGGGTGGATGAATGCTGAACCTGGCAGCATCAAACCCATTGCTTCAAACACAAGTTGGTTGGTGTTTGCGGTTCCGTAGAAGGTACACGTACCTGCTGAGTGGTAAGCACGACACTCCATATCAAGCAGTGCGTCTTTACCTACTTCGCCCGCCGCGTATTTTTGTCGAACGTCGACTTTCTCTTCATTGCTGATGCCCGTTGCCATCAAACCTGCTGGCACAAACGCCGTTGGTAGGTGTGCGTAAGACAGCGCGCCCATCAGTTGTCCCGGTGCGATTTTGTCGCAGATACCCAGAAGTAAGGTCGCATCGAATACGTTGTGGCTCAGTGAAAGTGCTGTCGATTGAGCAATTAAGTCACGAGAAAACAGTGACATGTCCATGCCCGCTTGACCTTGAGTCACGCCATCACACATTGCCGGAACACAGCCAGCAACTTGCGCAGTGTGACCGTAACCAGACAGCACTTGTTTGATTTGATCTGGGTAGTGTTGGTAAGGCTGATGGGCACTCAGCATATCGTTGTAAGCACTGATCAGCGCCACATTCGAATGAGTGAAATCCAGAATGTTTTTCTTTTCTGAAGAACAAGATGCCGCAACGGCGTGAGCCAAGTTACCACAAGACAGACCGACACGACCTTTGCCAGCTTCGGCTTGGACTTCAGTGCGAGCAAGAAACGCCGCTCGTGCCTCTTGGCTGCGCTCAACTAAGCGCTGGGTAACGTCTAAGATTACTTGATGAGTCATGCCATTGCCTCGTCTTGCACTAGGATTAGCTCAGCGGCATTCGACACAACGTCTTCAATGGTTGCATCAATGCTGACGAAAATGGTGCGAGGCTCATCTTCTGGACGTTCTAGCGTTTCAAACTGGCTGTTGACCATGTTCTCTTTCATGAAGTGACCTTGGCGTGCACGCATGCGCTCAAGGATCAGTTCTTTGCTGCCGTCTAGGAAAAGGAAGGTCACGTTCTCGTTGCCTTCGCGGATTTGGTCACGATAAATCTTTTTTAGTGCCGAACAGACAATAATGCCGTGCTCGTTTTTGCTTTCTAAGCTATAAGCAGCGTCGCGGATACGTTCTAGCCAAGGTTTGCGGTCGTCGTCGTTCAGAGGCTGACCTGACGCCATCTTCTGAATGTTTGCTCGTGGGTGAAGATCATCACCATCAATGAATTTACGTCCCAGCTTTTTCGCCAAGTGCTCACCAATTGTGGTTTTGCCACTCGCACAAACGCCCATAACGACGACACTACTACCAGCCATAACTTATCCTCATAACAAATTTGCGCGTGATCTCAATTTTCGAATTCACTTTAAAATATGGGTTTATCTTATTCATGTTATCGGTAACATGTTACCGGTAACTCAAATAAATGTGAACCACAACACAAACAATAATTCTTAAAGGTGAACCCATGGAACAGCTAACCCAAGCTCCAGACCCTACGTTCCTACTAACGATTGCAGTCCTCGCGATAGCAGCGTTACTTGTATTGATTATTAAACTAAAAGTGCACGCTTTTGCTTCCCTAACTATGGTGAGTTTAGGTACAGCACTGGCGACTGGCGTTTCTTCTGACCAAGTTGTCCCAACCATGATGAGTGGCTTTGGTGGCACGTTGGCTTCAGTTGCATTGCTGGTTGGTCTTGGCGCAATGATCGGTAAGATTTTGGAAGTAACTGGCGGTGCGCAAGTGCTGGCAGATACTTTGATTGGACGCTTCGGTAAAGAGCGCGCACCTTTTGCATTGGGTGTGGCTTCACTACTGTTCGGTTTCCCAATCTTCTTTGATGCTGGTCTAGTGGTCATGATGCCTATCATCCTAAGTGTGGCAGCACGCTTTGGTGGTTCGCCAATCAAATACGCACTACCAGCAGCGGGTGCGTTTGCAGTAATGCACGGCTTTGTTCCTCCGCACCCAGGTCCAGTTGCAGCAGCAGAATTCCTAGGCGCAAACATTGGTCTACTGCTTGTTGTTGGTATCCTAGTGGCTATCCCAACTTGGTACCTAGGCGCTTATCTATTTGGTCTGTACGCAGGCAAGAAATTCGATATCCCACTATCAAAAGCGTTCTTCAACGGTGAAACACAAGTTGATGAATCTAAGCTGCCAAAATTTGGCACAGTAATGACCATCCTAGTGCTGCCGGTACTGCTAATCTGTTTAGACACAGTACTGAACACGCTAGCGGTTGCAGGTGTGATTGATGGCAAAACAGCTCTGGTTGAGTTCCTACGTATGCTAGGTAAAACACCGGTAGCACTTCTGATTACTCTGCTAGTGTCTCTTGCGGTATTCGCGAAAGACTACGGCATGGCAAAACTTGAGAAGCTGTGTGGCGACTCATTGGCTCCGATCTGTGGCGTTATCCTAGTAACCGGTGCGGGCGGCATGTTTGGTGGCGTATTGCGCGCAAGTGGTATCGGTGATGCACTAGCAGACGTATTAACTGACACAGGTATGCCAGTGATCGTAGCAGCGTTTGTTATCTCTACCTGTCTGCGTGTTGCTCAAGGCTCAGCAACCGTGGCACTAACGACAACTGCAGCACTTATAGCGCCAGTAGTGGCAGCATCAACTGGTTTGAGCGAGCTAGACCTATGCTTTATCGTTATCGCGATTGCAGGTGGTGCAACAGTGCTTTCTCACTTCAACGACTCTGGTTTCTGGCTAGTATCTCGTCTACTAGAAATGGATGAGAAAACAACGCTAAAAACTTGGACGGTAATGGAAACTTTACTTGGTGGTATCGCATTTATTATCGTAGCAACATTAAGCTTTATTCTTTAGAGGTTACCCATGACAACACTTGAACAACGATTAAGAGAAATCAAAATCGTCCCAGTTATCGCAATCAACGATGTAGCACACGCTCTGCCACTGGCAAAAGTGTTGGTAGAAAACGGCTTACCATGTGCGGAAGTGACATTCCGCACTGAAGCGGCGGCTGAGTCGATCCGCATCATGCGTGAAGCGTACCCAGAATTGCTGATTGGTGCAGGTACAGTGCTGACAACAGAGCAAGTGGACATCGCGATTGAAGCGGGTGTGGACTTTATCGTGAGCCCAGGTTTCAACCCAACCACAGTGAAATACTGTCAGCAGCGCAACGTGACAATCGTACCGGGCGTGAACAACCCAAGCTTGGTTGAGCAAGCGATGGAAATGGGTCTACGTACCCTGAAGTTCTTCCCTGCTGAGCCATCAGGCGGCGTAAACATGCTTAAAGCACTAACGGCGGTTTACCCAGTGGAATTCATGCCAACAGGTGGTGTAAGCCCATCTAACGTGGAAGATTACCTAGCGCTGAAATCGGTTGTCGCTTGTGGCGGTACTTGGATGGTTCCAACCGCTATGATGGACAACGGCGATTGGGAAGGTATTGCTGAATTGGTTCGCGCAGTTAAGTAAAACGCGCAAACGGCTCCGAAATACCCCCGAACGTTTTAAAACGTGAATAGAAAAAGGGTCATCAAGTAATTGATGACCCTTTTTGTTTATCTGCTTAAATCAACAAAGCGATTCATGCGTGATTAACGCATCGTTACGAACTCTTCAGAGCCTGTTGGGTGGATAGCCACAACAGAGTCGAAGTCTGCTTTGGTTGCGCCCATCTTCATTGCTACGCCGAAGCCTTGAATCATTTCATCAACGGTGAAGCCGATACCATGTAGACCAACAACCGTTTCTTCTTCGCCAGCACATACTAGCTTCATCTTACATGGTTGACGGTGCTTAGTAACCGCTGTGTACATCGCAGTAAAGCCAGACGTGTAGACTTTGATGTTGTCTTTGCCGTACTTCTCTTCAGCTTCTTGAGTCGTTAGACCGATAGTGCCGATTGGTGGGTGGCTGAATACCACAGTTGGTACCAAATCGTAGTCCATCTTCGCGTTTGGTTTGTTGTTGAACAGACGCTCAGAAAGTTGACGACCTGCTTTAACAGCCACTGGTGTTAGCTCGATACCGCCTTCCATGATGTCACCTACACAGTAGATGCCTTTCACGTTAGTTTCTTGGTATTCGTCTACCTTGATGTAGCCACGATCGTTCGTTGCAACGCCAGTTGATGCTAGGTTGATAGCGTCAGTTGCTGGGTGACGACCGATTGCCCAGATTAGGGTATCAACGTTTTGGCTCTCACCGTTTTCTAGGTGCAGAGTTAGGCTGCCGTCTGCTTCTTTTACCACTTCTTTTGGCACAGAGTGGGTGTGCAGCGTTGGACCTTCTGCGTCCATCACTTCTACTAGCGTTTCGATGATCATTGGATCGAAGCTACGTAGTGGTGATTCTTTACGAACGAATAGGTGCGTTTCTGTGCCAAGCGCATGCAGAACACCAGCGATTTCTACCGCGATGTAACCTGCACCGATCACTGCAACGCGTTTTGGTTGCTCAGCAAGCTCGAAGAAGCCGTTTGAATCGATGCCGTATTCTGCGCCTGGGATGTTTGGAATCGTTGGACGACCACCCACTGCGATCAGGATGTGATCCGCTGTGTAGTGTTCACCGTTTACTTCAACTGTTTTCTCGTCAACGAACTTAGCAAAGCCTTTGATAACGTTTACTTTGTTGTTGCCAAGAACGCGGTCGTAAGATTGGTGGATACGACCAATGTAAGCCTGACGACTCTCAACCAGTTTGCTCCAGTCGAAACCTTTTACATCTACATCGAAGCCGTAGTCTTCTGCGTACAGGTTCATTGCTTCCGCAACTTGTGCGCCGTGCCACATTACTTTTTTAGGCACACAACCAACGTTTACACAGGTACCGCCAAGGTCTTGAGCTTCGATAAGCGCTACTTTAGCACCGTACATTGCCGCACGGTTTGCTGATGCGATACCGCCGCTGCCGCCGCCGATACAGATATAATCAAAATGAGTCGCCATTACTTTCTCCAAGAGCTTATTAATTTTGTCTGACAATAATTACATTGGGGTGGTGGGTGATGAACTCAACAGCCCAACGGAATTGTTGTTAATTCCATGTCCCTATCATAAATCGAGTCTAGCAATTTCCTAAATGGGAAAAAGTGACATTGCTTATGACAAATAGCGATGAAAGGGTAGCAAAGCGGAATAAGGCGCTATTCCGCTTGGTGTTTTTCATCCTCAGGGGAGGGGAAAACCATTAACCGCAGCAGCTTGATGTGCCACAGCCTGACTGGGCTTGCACGTCTTTGCCATCCGCTAGATAAGTGTTGGTTAGGTAGAAATCGCTAAACAGCTGCACGAAGTCTTCCGATACAGTCTTCTCTACCAACCCTGAATCTAGGATGTGTTTTTGCCATGCCTGCATTTTTGGCAGACCACAGAAGAAGTCGTAACCAGAGTGCGCTTTGACGATGGCAGCACGATGTAGAAGTGGCAACCACGCCATGTCTACATTGCTTAGTTCATCGGATTTGAAGAACTTGGTTTCACCAGATAGTTGATTTTCTGCTTTTTGGAACGCTTTGCTCAGTTTCTCTGCGCGCTCTTCAAAGGTTGCTTGGTCTTTGCTGCCCATGGTGCCGCACTGAGGCAAGTAGTGTTTTGAACCTAGGTAGCTCCATGCGCGATCCAGTGCGCGTTGTTCGTTTGTCACGCCTTGCTCTAATGGACCGTATTCGTCTTCGATGTATTCGATGATCGCATCCGACTCAAACAGCGCCGTGCCAGATTCTGTCACCATCACTGGTACTTGGCCGTTTGGTGAGATGTCTAGGAACCATTGTGGCTTGTCTTTTAAGCTGATGTATTCAATCTCGTAAGGGATCTGTTTTGCTTCTAGTGCCGCGGTTACGCGTTGAACAAATGGGCAAATTTTAAAACTGATAACTTTAAGCATGGTCATTTCTCTCTATGTTTTAGCTTGTTTACATCTCTAAGACGCAGGCAAAAAAGAAAAGACGAAGCGATGACGAAAATTTTTGAAAAAATAAATAAAAAAAGCGCAACGAGGTCATCGTTGCGCTTTAAGGTTATGAAATTCAGTGTTTTTATTCTGGAACGATCCAGTCGACTTTCCAGTGCCCCGTTGCTGGCGCGATCGCTTCTTGCAGGAATGGCAGAATTTCTTTCATCTGGCTTTCCAGTTTCCACGGTGGGTTAATCACGATCATGCCCGATGCCGTCATGCCACGCTCGTTGGTGTCTGGAGAGACGCCCAATTCGATTTGCAGGATTTTGCGAATGCCCAGTCCTTCCAAGCCTTCAATCATATCTTCGATATCACAGCGGTTTACCACTGGGTACCAAATCGCGTAGATGCCAGTTGCCCAACGCTTGTGGCTTTGGAAAATCGCTTGCACGACGTCGCGGTATTCTTTCGCTAGCTCGTATGGTGGGTCAATCAGCACCAAACCACGACGTTCTTGCGGTGGTAGGCTGCCTTTCAGACGCTTAAAGCCATCTTCTTTGTAGATGCTCACTTGACGATCGCGGTGGAACTCTTGCTCTAGCAGCGGGTGATCGGCTGGGTGCAGCTCAGTTAGAACCATACGGTCTTGTGGGCGGATTTGCGCACGTGCAACACGCGGTGAGCCTGGGTAGTAACGCAGCTTCTCACCGTTGTTCAACGTTTTGATTGAATCGATGTAGCTTGCGATGTCTTCAGGAATATTTGGGTTGTCCCAAATGCGCGCGATGCCTTGTTTGTATTCGCCCGTTTTCTCAGACCATTCGTGAGTCAGATCGTAGCGTCCCACACCCGAGTGGGTATCGTGATAAACAAACGGCTTATCTTTCTGCTTTAGTGCATCAAGAATGAGGCTTTGAACGATGTGTTTTACCACGTCAGCATGGTTGCCAGCGTGGAAGCTGTGGCGGTAACTTAACAAATTAAACTCTCGAAACACTCTTTGACTGAGTGTGGTCTGTGATTTTCGCGATATGGCGGTATTATACTCAAGTAACTTAAAGAAGTAGAACTTCGATTCAAATCAGTATCACTGATAGGGAGTCGCTATTGAAATTTCTTTAAGTCACCCATACTTAGTATGAGTAAACAAATTGAACCTAAGTGGGATTGCGCCGCTCCAATAGAGTGCCAAACCGAACTTAGGCATAACAAGACTCAAGGACAGAGTAAGCGCTCTTTGACCCATTCGGTCATTGCTGCATCGAGAAAGGGAACGGAAATCCCCCCATCCATGTTGTCGGCTTGCCTGTGCATTGAGTTCGCCTACAGTTTTGCAAATACCAATAGATTCTTTGCAAATGCGAATAGGCAAATACAGAGCCAAAACACAAAAGGAATTATTCATGTCTAATCCACTTCTTACGTTTACGGATCTTCCTCCGTTTTCGCAAATCAAACCAGAACACATTAAACCTGCAGTGGAGCAGGCGATTGCGGATTGTCGTGCCAAGATTGACGAGGTACTAAAAGACAACTCAAACCCAAGCTGGACCAGTGTGATCGCGCCTATTGAAGAAGCGGATGACCGCTTGAGCCGCATTTGGTCACCAGTGGGTCACATGAACTCAGTAGTGAACAGCGAAGAACTTCGCGAAGCTTACGAAAGCTGCCTACCAATCCTGTCTGAGTACGGTACTTGGGTTGGTCAGCACAAAGGTCTTTACGAAGCGTACAAAGCGATCAAAGCAAGCGAAGAGTACGCGACGTTAACGCGTGCACAGCAGAAGACCATTTCTGATTCTCTACGCGACTTCGAGCTTTCGGGCATCGGTCTACCATCAGACGAGCAACATCGCTACGGCGAAATCAGCAAGCGCATGTCTGAGCTGAGCTCAAAATTCTCCAACAATGTGCTGGATGCAACCATGGGTTGGACTAAGCACGTTGCCGACGAAAAAGACCTAGCGGGTATGCCAGAATCTGCACTTGCAGCGGCAAAAGCGGCAGCAGAAGCAAAAGAGCTCGATGGTTACCTAATCACGCTAGATATCCCGTCTTACCTACCAGTTATGACGTACTGTGATAACCAAGACCTACGTAAAGAAGTGTACGAAGCGTACGTAACGCGTGCTTCTGACCGAGGTCCAAACGCAGGTAAATGGGACAACTCAGAAATCATCACTGAGCAGCTAAAACTGCGTCATGAAATCTCTCGCATGTTGGGTTTTAACACTTACAGTGAGAAATCTCTGGCAACTAAAATGGCAGAGAATCCAGCGCAAGTTCTTGGCTTCTTGAACGATTTGGCAACCAAAGCGAAACCACAAGGTGAGCGCGAAATCGAAGAGCTACGCCAGTTTGCGAATGCGGAATTTGGTGTCAGCGAGCTAAACGTATGGGACATCGCGTACTACAGCGAGAAGCAAAAGCAGCACTTATTCCAAATTTCGGATGAAGAACTGCGTCCTTACTTCCCTGAATCAAAAGCAGTAAGTGGTCTGTTTGAAGTGCTAAACCGCGTGTTTGGTATGACAGTGACAGAGCGTGAAGGCGTAGATACTTGGCACGAATCCGTGCGTTTCTTCGATATCTTCGACGGCGAAGGCACACTACGTGGCAGTTTCTACCTAGATCTATATGCACGCGAACACAAACGTGGCGGTGCGTGGATGGACGATTGCCGTGGTCGTCGTGTGACGCTATCAGGTGAGCTACAAACACCGGTTGCTTACCTAACCTGTAACTTCAACCGTCCTGTGGGCGACAAGCCTGCACTGTTTACGCACGATGAAGTGGTGACACTATTCCACGAATTTGGTCACGGTATCCACCATATGCTGACGCAAGTAGAAACAGGTGCGGTATCGGGTATTAACGGTGTGCCTTGGGATGCGGTTGAGCTACCAAGTCAGTTCCTAGAAAACTGGTGCTGGGAAGAAGACGCGCTGGCGTTTATTTCTGGTCACTACGAGACTGGCGAGCCGCTACCAAAAGCAATGCTAGATAAAATGCTAGCAGCGAAGAACTTCCAGTCGGCGATGGGCATCCTACGTCAGCTAGAATTCGGCTTGTTCGACTTCACTCTGCATACAGAATACGACCCAGAAGTGGGTGCTCGTGTACTTGAAACCTTGGCAGAAGTGAAAGAGAAAGTGGCAGTTGTACCAGCGGTTGAGTGGGCGCGTTTCTCACACAGCTTTGGTCACATCTTCGCTGGTGGTTACAGCGCAGGTTACTACAGCTACCTATGGGCAGAAGTGCTGTCTTCAGATGCGTTCTCTCGCTTTGAAGAAGAAGGCATCTTCAACAAAGAAACCGGTCTGAGTTTCTTGAACAACATCCTAGAAATGGGTGGCAGTGAAGAACCAATGGAGCTATTTAAGCGCTTCCGTGGTCGTGAGCCAGAAATCGATGCGTTACTGCGCCATTCTGGTATCGCAGCGTAATCTCGATTGAGAATGAAAATGGGCAGCCAAGTGGCTGCCCATTTTTTTGTTCTTAGATTCAACGTTTAGTCTCTGATTCAGAGCGTTATGGATTTACGCTGCGATTGATCGGGTTTTGCAGCGAGATCAGCGTCTCGGTGGATTGCACTTCGTCGATCGCTTGAAGCTTATCAATCAAGACAAATTGCAGCTCTTCAATCGATTTGCACATCAATTTGACGAATATGTTATACGCGCCTGTGGTGTAGTAAGCTTCTACCACTTCATCGAGGGCATTGAGCTTTTCTAGCGCTGAATGATAGTCACGCGCGGCATTCAAGTTGATGCCAATAAAGCAACATACGTCGTATCCTAGCTTTTTAGTATTGACGATTACCTCAGTACCTTCGATGATGTCTGCCGCTTTCATTTTCTCGATACGAACGTGGATGGTTGCTGGGCTGACATTAAATTGTTTTGCCATTTCCGCGTAAGGCTTACGCGCATCCGCCATCAGAGTTTTGAGAATAGCGCGATCGAGGTCGTCGAGTTTAGGCAGGCTCGCATTCATACAATTATTTCCGTTGGGTATGAGGTTTGGAGTTCATTTTATACTCACAGCGGACAGGATTCACAAGGTTTACGCAGGGATAACCGCGAGGTAGCTCTGAAGTCATGGAGTTGATGTGCCACTTTTTCTGTTTTTCATAGCGCTTATTTTCAGTGCTGTCGCTACGGCGCAAGAACAAAAAGTCCTCGTTGTTCACTCTTACCATCAAGGTTTTTTTTGGACCGACTCTATTCAACGTGGTTTCGCCCAACAACTTGAGGGGCACCCGCTTGATATCCGTATTCTGTATCTTGATTCTAAGCGCAGTCAGAGCCAGCAATTCTTCAATCAGCTGGAATCCCTTTATCGTACCAAACTGAGTGAAGAGCATTTCGACGCGATCGTCGTCAGTGATAACAACGCACTCGCTTTAATGCAGCGTCTGTCGGACGTACTAGATAATACTCCTGTCATTTTCAGTGGCATCAACAATTACGATCCCTCTTTGCATCGGGGATTGAAAGCCACAGGCGTGATTGAAGATGTCGACCTGCTTGCAAACCTTGCACTTATCGAGCGATTGCATCCCAAGCACAAGCAGGTTCTTGTCGTCAGTGACCATTCTGTTACTGGTGCGGCACTTCGTGCTCAGATCGAGAATTTTCTCGATAATAACCCTATATATCGCGACAAAGTTCGCCACTTCATTCCTGACAGTGTTGAAACACTAAAGCAAAAAGTGTCGAAAATGAATATCGATAACGTGGTGTTGTTCTGGACTTACTATCGAGATATCCATGGCAATGTCGCGACCGATAAAGATTGGCGTGATATCAACCAAGCCTCCAATGCGCCTGTATTTATGGTGCATGATGTTGGACTAGGGCATGGCGCGGTTGGTGGCGTTATTCAAAGCGGTTACCGCCAAGGTTTTGAGGCAGGGAAGTTGCTGACGCAAGTCCTCGATAACCCAGCACAGCCTTTGCCTGCGGTGGTGAGTGCAGAATCGGATATCAAACTCGATTATCAATCGGTGGTGCGTTGGGGCTTAGGAGCAGAGCAAGAAGCCTCATCGGTGTTCTTCAATAAGCCGGCAGACTTTACTGAGCGGTACGCACGAGAAATTAAACTGTTTGGCAGTGTTTTGGTGGCGATGACCATCATTATTTTGCTGCTCAGCTACTATTTACAGCGAATTCGTCGCAGCGAGAGCATCGCCCGTGAAAGCCAAGCGATTTTAGAGTCGGTTTTTGATCAGAGTATGCAGTACATGGGCATTCTCGACCAACACGGCTTGCTCAAATCAGGTAACGATCGTCTGCAATCTTTATTTAATCGTCAGGAAATGCGTGTCGATCGTCCACTTTGGCACCACAAAAACTGGAGTGAGGAGGCGCGCCAATTACTCGCCAGCTATTTTCACTCTAGTCATCGCCAAGTGGCCACTTTTGAGGCTGAAATCTGGAGCAAGGAACACGGTGCCATGGTGCTGGAAGTGTCTCTCAAACCGTTTTCACAACAAGTGGCGAACCAAGAGCAATATCTATTTGAAGCTCGCGATATCACCAGCCGTAAAGCGATGGAAGACAAGCTCTATCATCGCGAATCAAGTCTGCGTAATTACTATGAGCAGCAGCCTGTGATGATGGTGACGCTCGATAGCAATAACCGCGTGCAAGAGGTGAATCGTTTTGCACAGCAGCTTTTAGGCTATCAACCGTTGGATATGCTAGGGCAATACTTATGTTCATTCTATTGTGATGAAAAAGCACTCTACCCGCGCCAAGTTTTGTTGCAGCCACAGCAGGTGATGAACGGGGTTTGGCGTCGAGAAATCGAATATCGTCACGCCGATGGTCATAGCGTATGGGTACGTGAAAACATTCGCCCATTAAGAGATTCCGACCAATTGTTGATCGTTGGGGAAGATATCACCGAGACAAAGAAGCTCGCCAAGCAGCTCGAATATCAAGCGCGCTACGACTTATTGACCGATACCTACAATCGCAACTACTTCGAGCTAGAGCTGCAAACGGCGCTGAGAGAAGTAGAAAGCCACCGTCGAGTGCATGCGATGTTGTACCTCGATCTTGATCAACTCAAAGTACTCAACGACACCGTGGGCCACGATGCGGGTGATGCCGCGATCCAGTTCTGTGCCAGCATGTTAGAGGAAGTCTTGCCGTACAATGCGGTATTGGCGCGCATGGGCGGTGATGAATTTGCGGTGTTATTGAAAGACTGCGATGAGCACGGCGCGATTAACATTGCTAAGCAGATCATCTCTACGTTGGGTGAGCAGATTTTCCGTTGGGAAGACACGCAACTGTTTATGAGCTGCTCGGTGGGCGTTCGCATCATCGACCATACGGCAGAAACGCCACAAATGGTCCATGCTCAGGCGGACTCGGCTTGCCATGCGGCGAAAGAGCAGGGGCGTAACCGCTATAACTTGTTTAGCTTGGACAACGAAGAGTTGCGACATCGCCAGCTGGAGATGCAAAGCGTTAATCTGGTGCATGAGGCGCTATCGAGTAAGCGTCTTGAACTGTTTGCTCAGCGTATTTTGAATTTGAGTGGTGAAGGTTCACCATTGTGTTTTGAGATTTTGGTGCGTATTCGCGATGCTCAAGGCAACTACTTATCCCCGGGCGTCTTTGTCCCTGCCGCTGAGCGTTACAACATTGCTCACTGGATTGATAAACAAGTGATTAGCCAAACTTTAGAGTGGTTTGAGGCGCGTCCAGAAGTCGTGGAGCAGCTCGGTCGCTGTGCGATTAACTTGTCTGGTCAATCAATGGGTAACCAAGAGTTTATCGACTTCCTTCTAGCACGTTTGCAGTCGTCTTCGATTCCTTGTGAAAAAATCTGTTTAGAAATCACTGAAACGGCAGCGATGAGCAACATCGATCAAGCGCTCGACTTCTTCACTCGTGTTAAAGCGCTAGGATGCTTGATCGCGTTGGACGATTTTGGCTCCGGTTTATCGTCTTTTGGCTACTTAAAGAAACTTCCTGTCGATATCGTGAAAATTGATGGCCTTTTCGTGCGAGATATCAATGTAAACGAGATGGATCGCGTGATGGTGCGGTCAATTAACGATTTAGCCAAGCAAATGGGTAAAGTCACGGTGGCAGAGTTTGTTGAGAATGACCAAGTTAGAGCGTGTTTGGTCGATCTTGGCGTCGACTATGGCCAAGGTTATGGCATCGGTCATCCTAAGCCTCTGGCTGAGCTAGTCAACGAACTCCAACAACTTGATCCCACAAGTAGAAAGTCATCTAACTTATCCCCAGCCTAGCAATTAGAGGCGGGTTGGGTATACACTCAGCGCCAGTTAAACCGATTTTTACTGGAGCCTCCTTTTGCAACTGCAATTGATTTGTGAAGACCCATCTCAACAGTCTCACCTTGATGAACTCGCTGCGCGTTGGCAGCTCTCTCACACTGACGACAGTGACTTTGCCCTAGTCCTAACGACTGAGCGCTTAGAGCTACGTAAAGTGGACGAGCCAAAACTGGGTGCGATCTTTGTTGATTTGATTGGTGGCGCAGTCGGGCATCGTCGCAAGTTCGGTGGCGGTAAAGGTCAGGCGATTGCGAAAGCCGCGGGTTTGAACAAAGGCGCAACCCCAACCGTACTGGATGGCACCGCGGGTTTAGGGCGTGATGCGTTCGTATTGGCGTCGCTAGGCTGTAAAGTGCAAATGGTAGAGCGTCATCCGGTGGTCGCTGCATTGTTGGATGACGGCTTGGCACGTGCGAAACACGATCCAGAAATCGGGACTTGGGTATCAGAGCGCATGTCTTTGATTCACGCTTCTAGCCATGATGCACTGGAGCAATTAGCGCAAGATAAAGACTTTATCCAGCCCGATGTGGTGTACCTCGATCCAATGTACCCGCACCCTGAAAACAAAAAGAAATCGGCATTAGTAAAGAAAGAGATGCGCGTCTTCCAATCTTTGGTTGGTGCAGATCTTGATGCAGATGGTTTGCTGGCTCCAGCAATGGCATTGGCGAGTAAGCGTGTAGTGGTCAAGCGCCCAGATTACGCAGACTGGCTTGATGAGCAAAAGCCAAGCATGGCAATCGAAACCAAAAAGAACCGTTTCGATGTGTATGTGAAGGCATCAATGGCGTAACTTGCCTAAACGCCTGACGACAAAAGCTTCTCCTCACAGCGCCTGATTTGGCGCTGTGTTTGTATCTGGCGTTTCCTCCGCTTATTGATACTTTTCTCTTGCTAATTCGGCACACTGACTGTATATCTAACTAAGAATTATTATTATTACACTTGTGTGATGTCGTAGAGTAAGACCGTCGAGAATTGGGAAGCTGGAGTAGTAGCATGGCGAAACGATTATGTAAGATGAGCCGCAAACAGATTGCTGAAAGTCTGGGTGATATTCACCGTCTAGTGGTGGCGCCTAAGTTTGTCTGTCGCTCTTGTGCCCGTTCTTCTGCCTCGAAAGATACCTTGTGTAAGCCTGCTGCGATTCCTCCTCAAAAATGCCAAGACAAGCCGCTGTCCGAGCAACAGGCTTGTGGTTTGTTGGTGGAAGCACTGCCCACTTCGTCCTTGACTCAAGATACCCCAATTATCATGGCGCCAGAACAAAGCGCAGAGAAAGCTGCGATCGTTAAACGTGTTGTGGAAAGAGTGAAAGAGAAAAAACTGGCAGCGAAAGTCGCAGTCGTAACCTCAACCACTAAGCTAGAGGCGCCAGCTATGTTTGATTTGTCAGATAAGAAAGCGCTGAAGAAGGCGAAAAAAGCGGTTAAGAAACACTACAAACAGCAGAAAAAGTTGCTTAAGTTAGCCAAAAAGCAGCAAAAATTGCTCAAACGCCAACGCAAGCTTGAAGCGCGAAATGCCAAACTAGAGGTGCTGCTACCAACGCCACCAAACACGCTGATGAGCACAAGTTCGCAAGCCAAAGTGCATTAAACGAATCAACAAAAAACGCTCTCCAGTTGGAGAGCGTTTTTGTTTTTAGGGGCTGAGTTTGGCTACTTGTTGGCGTAACTCATCTCTACGCGTTTTTTCACCCAAGTCTCGTTAATCCACAGCGACAGCATGATGATTGCGCCGCCAATAGCAAGTCGCATCACATCAACATCGCGGTTCCAAATCACGATATTCACAATCAAACCAGCAGGGACGAGTGCGTTGTTCATTACCGCAAGTGCACCCGCGTTGACCATGGTTGCGCCCTTGTTCCACGCAAAGTAACCAAAACCCGATGCGATCAAACCAAGGTAAGTCAGAATGCCCCATTGTGTTGCTGTGGTTGGCATCTTGTCTAAGTTACCCATCAGAGCAAAGGCGATAGTCGCCACGCACAATGCACCCAAGTAGAAGTAACCAAATACCGTGTGCTGCGGCAGTTCAACCGACTCGGTTTCCATAATGTATTTATAACCGACTTGACCGATGGCAAAACACAGGTTCGCCCCTTGCACGACCAAAAAGCCCATCAAGAAGTTTTCATTGATGCCCGCAAACTTAATCCACGCCGCGCCCAGCACTGCAATTGCCGCCGTAACCAAATACCAAGGCGAGAATCGACCTTTCAAGAAGTCATAAATCAAGGTGACATAAATAGGGGTAAATACGGTGAACAGCAGCACTTCTGGTACAGAAAGGAGTAGGAAAGACTGGTAGTAGAAGCAATACATTAAGCCGAGTTGGAAGCCGCCCACGATCATCAATTTCGCGATCAGCGATTTGCTTACGCCACGGAATTTTAAGAAAGGAATGAAGACCAAGCTTGCCAGCGCAACGCGCATGAAAACGGAAAACCAAGAATCGACCTGACCGGCAAGGTAAACGCCGATCAGGCTAAATGAGAATGCCCAAAGTAGGGTAACTGCGGATAGATAAGCCATGGATGAGAATCTTTATCAACAACAAATGTGCCCGCAGTCTAACCAAGTTTTAAGGTCACGCCAACGCAAATCAGTCTTTTAGCGGTACGACCAGCATGTCGACAGGTGAGCAGTTAATAAGCTGACGCGTCGAAGAAAGAATCTTGCTCCAGAAGTCTTGGTGATGACCACAAACCACCAAATCAATGTTGTAGTCCTGAATGGTATCGCAAAGCTCGTTACTCAAATCACCGCTACCGACTAACGTATTCGTGATTGGGTACTCTGCGTATTCTTCAAAATTCGCTAATTGTGTACGAGACGCTTCCATCGCTTGGTGCTGCGCCTCCGCCATGTTGATGTCGATAAGCCCGGTGTAAAGCTCGGCGTAATTCACATCGATATGAATGAAAGAGACTTTCGCATCCAGAGGTTTAGCCAGCGATACGGCTTTCTTAATCAACACTTTACTGTCGTCTGAGAGGTCGACTGCCACAAGTATGTGTTTGTAACTCATATTGCTATCTCCTTGATAAGGTCATAGTGTCAGATTAGCACTAAGTGTCAGAAAATTTTGCTGAAGTGATCTCATATCAATATCGTAGGTACAAAGTCTTGCCTCAGTAATCATGTTATAGTGGCGCAAAACGCATGCATATAAATAGGAGTTAACATGCTGTCTCAAACTATGGTTGAACAATTGAATGAGCAAATTAACCTAGAATTTTTCTCATCCAATCTATACTTACAAATGAGTGCTTGGTGTGAAGACAAAGGTTTTGAAGGTGCGGCTGAATTTTTACGCGCTCACGCCGTAGAAGAAATGGAGCACATGCAACGTCTTTTCACTTACGTGAGCGAAACTGGCTCAATGCCAATCCTAGGTGCAATTGAAGCACCAAAGCATGACTTTGCTAGCCTAGGCGATGTTTTCCGTGAAACCTACGAACATGAGCAAATGATCACGGAAAAAATCAATAAATTGGCACATGGTGCATTTACAAGCCAAGACTACTCTACGTTTAACTTCCTACAGTGGTACGTGGCTGAACAGCACGAAGAAGAGAAGTTGTTTAAAGGGATTTTAGATAAGATCGAATTGGTTGGTGAAGATGGTAAGGCATTGTTCTTCATCGATAAAGATCTAGCACAAATGGCGAAAGAAGGTTCATCTTCAATTATGGATGCTCCAGCTGCATAACGCGTTCTCAACGCGCTAAGTAGCGGGTTAAGGACGAAGCATTGATCGTCTTTATCTCTTGAGCATCATTGAAGATGTAGGGAGGAAAAGATGATCAGTGGAGACACAATCTTATTTGCGCTAATGGTGGTAACAGGGCTCAACATGGTCCGTTATCTCACCGCTCTTCGTTCTCTTATACACATCATGCGTGAAGCGCACCCTTTGCTTTATCAGCAAGTGGATGGCAATGGATTCTTCACCACCCATGGTAACGTCACCAAACAGGTGCGGTTGTACCATTACATTAAGAGTAAAGAATATCACCATCACCACGATGAGATCTTTACTGGCAAGTGTGAGAGGGTGCGTGGGTTATTCATTTTATCGACCGCTTTACTTGGTGTAACCCTACTGGCAGCCTTCATTTTATAGGCGAGCAAGCAGTGCTTGGAATTTAAGCGCTTTTCCCTCTCGACTTTTGTCGTTAGAATAGCGCCCGCAGAAAGCAAGGATGTGCATTACGCACATCCTTTTTTATTTTTGGATTTACCAATCTAAATAAGTAATTGAGCGTTACCCATGAGTAAGAAATTTGATGTTGTTGTAATCGGCGCAGGTGCGGCGGGTTTGATGTGTGCAGCAGAAGCAGGCAAACGTGGACGCAGTGTGCTCGTGCTGGATCATGCAAAAAAGCCAGGACGTAAAATCCTTATCTCAGGTGGTGGTCGTTGTAACTTCACTAACTACGACGTCTCAGCGAGCAACTACTTATGCCAAAACCCACACTTCGTGAAATCGGCATTGTCTCAGTACACCAACTGGGACTTTATCTCGATGGTCAGCAAGCATGGCATCGAGTTTGAAGAGCGCGATCACGGACAGCTGTTCTGTGTTGATGCATTTACCGCAAAAGACATCGTTAAGATGCTACTAGCAGAATGCGACATGCCAAATATCCAACAACGCTACCAATGCGATGTACATTCGATCGAGAAAACCGATGCGGGCTTCCGTCTGCATGCGGGTACTGAAAACATCGAATGTGAATCTTTGGTGGTGGCTACCGGCGGTCTGTCGATGCCTAAATTGGGCGCGACGCCATTCGGCTACAAGATTGCTGAGCAGTTCGAGCTTCCAGTAATTACCACTACGGCAGGTCTGGTGCCATTTACGCTGCACAAAGAAGACAAAGAAGATTTCGCTGAACTATCGGGCATTGCGATTCCAGCAGAAATTACGGCGCAAGACGGCACCATGTTCAAAGAAGCGCTGCTGTTTACTCACCGTGGCTTGTCTGGTCCATCGGTGTTACAGATCTCTTCATTCTGGCGAGCGGGTCAAAAGGTGACGATTAACCTCGTACCAAACGACGACATCGCCGAACTGCTAGAACGCAGCCGCGAGAAGCACCCGAACCAATCGTTGAAGAACACGCTTGCAAAAGTGCTACCAAAGCGTTTGGTTGAAGTGCTGATTGAACGTAAAGAATTAGCAGACAAACCTCTTAAGCAGTTCAACCAGAAAGAGATGGCAACCATCGTTGAGCGTCTGGAAAACTGGGCGGTTGCACCAAATGGCACAGAAGGCTATCGCACCGCAGAAGTGACTCTAGGAGGCGTAGATACCGATCACCTGTCTTCAAAAACCATGGAATGTAAGAACATCAAAGGTTTGTACTTCATCGGCGAAGTGATGGACGTAACTGGCTGGTTAGGTGGTTATAACTTCCAATGGTGTTGGTCGAGCGGTTTTGTTGCTGGTCAGTGGGTGTAGTTAACAATTTCTCCGCAACAGCGATGGACTCATAATGACGACCATCGCTGCTGTTCAATACCATATTTGACTTTACCGAAAGCTAAAGGCTTATGATGCTTTGCTTGCTGGTGGGGCGCTTAGTTCTACACAACGGCCTCGATATAAAATCTCACTGTTTGGGTCGCGATTAGCGGTCACTAGCAGTTCAGAACTATTTTTAAGCGTTTGCCACTCAGTTGGCGACATATAGCGGACGTTATTTACATTTTCTAGGCTATCAATGAGTTTGAGCTCACCGGTATTTCCATCTCTCATCCACACCATTGCTCTATCCATAGGTACTTTCGCCATCGCACGATTTCGCTGCATGCGGATGCTTGATTGCCCGGGCTTTTCTCCTTGATAGGCGACCAAAGCAAAATGGTCTTTTTGGCTCTCAGAAGACATCATGGCTAAGTAACTAATAGGGCGTACTTGTACGATCTCTTTTGGTTGCGAGGTTGTTGACACAAAAGGTTGTAGCGACAATCCTAGGAGTAGAGAAAAAGCCATGCTAATAGGGAGCCACCACCAACGCATAGTCTGAGTCTGCTTCGGTGGTTTGATTGTTTGGGATGCGATGTTTTTCCATACTTGGCGTGGCGGAGGTTTCAAGTTGCCTTCAGAATGTGCCATATCGACTGCTGGAGTTAAGCTAGATAAATGCTGATGCCAAAGGTCGATGTGTTCCCACCAAGTGGGATCTGATCGCATGAGGGTTTCCAATCTCTTTCGTACGAGTGGCGTTAATGTTCCCAGAACGTATTCGCCGGCGAGTTTATCTCTTAGCTCTTGATTTTGATAACGTGCGTTTTTTAATTGGTTAGGCATCGTTTTAGCTCCTGTAAACCTCGGCGAATCCACGATTTCACTGTACCAAGTGGAGTGCTCACATGGTGGACGATCTCTTGATGACTCATCCCGTGCTGATAGGCCAAGATAATCGCATTCCTTTTTTCTTCAGCGAGCGAGTTTAGGCAGTATGATAAGTTGGCTCCTGAGTCAGATGTTACTTCGAGAGCGACCTCTTCGGGGGGCTTTACCAGTTGTTCTTCCCCTCGATTGTTCCGCTTTCTAATTTCATCTATAGCGAGGTTTCTCATACTTTGGCATAACCAAGCCCAAGGGTGATTTACTGGATATTGCTGGTTGTTGTACCAGAGCTTTACGAACCCCTCTTGAAGTATATCTGCTGCAACGTGTTCGTCTTTAACGACGCCGAGGATAACGTTGAAAAGCCGGGTACTGGTCAACTGGTATAGCGCTTCGAACGCAGCTTGGTCTCGAAGCGCTACTTGGGAAAGCAGTAAACCTATCTTATGTTTATCGGTGTTCACGCTTTCCTCATTATTGTTCTACAATGTGCCAGACTTGTTTTACGCCATTCCCGCTAGTGTTGCCGGGCTTTTGGTCTTTTATCCAACGATAAAGCGGTTTGTTGTGATATGTCCATTGATATGAGTCGTTGTTGCGCTGAGTCACACCAAATCCTCCCGTCAGCTTTAGATTTTCTATCCCCTTTTGAGTTATCTCTGTATCCACAAGAGCAGGTGGCCACTTAGAGGCGCAATCATCGTAGCAAACGGATTGGTTTGGCTTATCTTTATCAAAGGTATAAAGAGTCTTATTATGGCTATCGACCAGATAACGTTGCTTACCATCATTGAACAGTCTGATGGTGACATCATCCGCTCGGGCTAGTGGCCAAACGCCTTTGATGCCCGCACCTGTGATCTCTCCTTTCTGAGAGTCTTTAAGCCAGCGATAAAGTGGTTTTCCGTTCAAAGCCCATTGTTTGTTGCCGTCTTCTCTTGTTATTTGGCTGAAGCCTGCTTGCGTACCGAAGTGCTTGCTGGATTGTGCGGTTACAAGAACAGGCGGCCATAACTTCTCACATTGGTCAGTACATACAGATTTCCCAACTGGATCTTTGCTAAAGGTATAAAGTGATTTGCCTGAGGCATCGGTGTATACCTCTCCAACTGACGTAGTTGTTGTTGGCGCAGCAAAACTAGTTGAGGTGACCAGTAATGCCGAAAATAATAGTTTTTTCACAGTCGTTTTCCTTATTAACGAGTCCAACCTTCGCGAGTGAAAAAGGTTTCTCCCTCACTGCTGTTAACGAAATCAATGAAAGCTTGAGTTTGTGGATCTGCACCTTTTGCCTTTGCTAGTGTGAGATCTCGGTAGATGCGTCTTTCTGGCTCAATTTCTACATAGTCGACTTTATCGGCATGGTTGAGCGGCCAGTGAATCCAAGTGATCCACGCATCAGCCTTTTGTTGTTGAAAAGCTATGAAACTTGCTCCGCTGCCTTTGGCGTAAGCAATGATTTTTTTGCGAAAGTTCTGTACGTCAGCCAGTGAACCCGTGCGTCCTGCGACATCTTCCCAAACGCCTGTACCGGAAGTGTTGTAAACCCCTAGACCTTCAGTCACGACTATTCGCGCTGGTTTTTCGAGTAGGTCTTTAATCCCGTTGATATTTTTTGGGTTCCCCTTTGGGACCGCAATCACTGCACGGCGCAAGTACACTGGCTCAACATCTTGATCGGTAATAAAGGGGTAGGTTTCAACAAAAGCGCTCATGGATTGTTCTGCGGATCCAAAGATTAAGTCAGCATTTTTCTGTGCATCTTTCGTCCACTTTGATTCAGGTCCAGCGATCACGTTTACCGTCACCTTACTTTTTTTACTGAAAGCTTCTGCGGCATGACGGAGAGCGGTGTCGGGGCCTCCTGGGCCATAGACATTGATTTCTCCATCGTTTGGTTTATGGATAATGCTCGGGTCGAGCAGTGGTGACGCCAGTGTTGAAGTACTGGTGAGCAGAGCGGTCAATCCTGCCGCGATTATGTGATATTTCATGTTTTCTCCTAACCATTAATGTAAACAAGCGGATAAGAGACGAGAGAAACAGTCGATTGGATGCGGGTAAGTAAAAAATTTTTGTATAACTAAAAATGGGCGCGTTGTTCTGGGAAGTAACCATTTGTAGAGAAAGTGAAAGACCGAGTCAGTGCTCGGTCTTTTTTTATTTAAACAACTTCTCGGCGCGAACTGGGGCGCTAAAGCGGAAGCCTTGTCCGTAGATGCAGCCGCGCTCGAATAAGTATTGGGCTTGCTCGTCGGTTTCGATGCCTTCGGCCACTACTTTCAATGACAGGGTTTGTCCCATCGCGATGATGGCGTTCACGATCGCATTGCTGTCGGTATTGCTTGGAACATCGCTTACGAAAGAGCGGTCGATCTTCAATTTGTTGATTGGCAAACCTTTGAGGTAAGAGAGTGACGAGTAACCGGTACCAAAGTCATCAAGAGAGATCTCAATGCCCATCTCGCGCAGTAAATTCAGCGATGCGATGGCCTGTTGTGGATCGATCAGTAGGAAGCTTTCGGTGATTTCCAGCTCTAGACAGTGCGCCGGGAATTCAGTCTCTTTGAGAATCGCGCCAAGTTTGCTGATGAAGTCTGATTGTTGTAGCTGAAGAGCCGATACATTCACCGCGAGCTTGCCAAATTCAATGCCGTTATCCAGCCATGTGCGACCTTGCAAACAAGCTTGCTCCAAGACCCATTTACCAATGCTTTGAATCAAGCCGGTTTTCTCTGCAATCGGGATAAAGTCCGCTGGAGAAATCATCCCAAGATCGGGATGCTGCCAACGCAGTAAGGCTTCTACGCCAACCAGTTCGTTGGCACTTAAGTTGTATTGCGGTTGGTATGCTAAATGAAGTTGGTTTTTCTCAATCGCTTCATGCAGAGCAGACTGCATACGCACGTGAGATACGGATTTATCGGTCAAATCTGGTGAGTAGAATGCGTAGCCGTTACGACCGTTTTTCTTCGCCAAGTACATGGCGGTATCGGCATTCTTGAGCAAGGTTTCGCTGTCTTGTCCGTCTTGAGGATAACGAGCCACGCCCACGCTGGTGGAGATGCGCAGAGACTCGTTCTTACTGACTTCAAAAGGACGGTTGAACAGGCAGAGTATGTCCTCAATAGTGTCGATCAGCTGCGAATCCGATTCGATATTAGGCAAGATAATGACAAATTCATCGCCACCGATACGTGCCACATGAGCGCGTAAGTGCAGCACATCTTGCAGACGTTCAGCGAGTTTAGTTAGCAGTTGGTCACCACAGAAGTGCCCCATGCTGTCGTTGATATGCTTGAAGTGGTCGATATCGAGGAACAGAGTCGCAAACGCGTGTTGATGCTTCTGACCGTTTTCAATGTGTTGTTCTAGCAAGCTGATCAAATGGGTACGGTTAGGAAGGTTGGTCAATGGATCGTAAAACGCCATGCGTTGCAGTTTTTCTTCGTGCGCTTTACGCACCGAGATGTCTTCGAACACACAGATGTAGTTGATCAGATGGTTCTTATCGTCCATTACCGCACTGATGGTGGCGAGCTGCGGGTAAATGCTGCCATCTTTTTTGCGGTTGATGAACTCGCCTTTCCACTGACCTTTGCTTTCTAGCTGACGCCACAACTGTTGATAAAACTCGCGGTCGTGATGCCCAGAACGCAAGATATTTGGGTTCTTACCGATCACTTCTTCTGCTGTATAACCGGTGATGTGGGTGAAGGCGCTGTTCACATCAAGAATGTTGGCTTTGCGGTCGGTGATCACCATCCCTTCGTGGGAGTTATCGAAGATTTTTGACGCCAATGACAACTGAGTTTCCACCATTTTTCGACGAGTGACGTTGCGTGTCATACCCAAAATACCAATCAGCTCTCCGGTTTGATTGCGGATTGGCGATTTGATGGTCTCCAACCAGGTTGGGTTGTTGTTGTCATCAATGAGAGTGCACTCTTCCACCGTGTTTTGGCTGCCAGTCGCGATCACCAACTGGTCGGTATCAATGAACTTTTTCGCTCGACGGCTGCTGAACAACTCGAAGTCATTCTTGCCGACGATTTCACTGCCGGTCATTTGCCAAGAGTCCTCAACGCTGCGGTTGGTCATCGCGTAACGACCATCAGTGCTCTTTATCCACGTGTGATCTTCTAAGCAATCAATGAATTCTTGTAGAGATGGCAGTAACTCTGGCAATTGAACATCGTGACGCTTTTGCTCCTTATGATAAGTCTGAGCAACATCAAAGCCGACGCGTCCTGCCAATGCGCTTAACCATCCAGAAATGACAGTATCTTGCTTGGTTGGATGAACCAAGGCGAGCGCAGCAAATAGCTCACCGCTCGGTAGCCATACCGGGCAGTAACTCAAGGTTTGGTTTTGAAAGGGTGTTTGTTCAACAACAAGCTGAGGATAGATAAAGTGCTCAGTGGCTGGATCGAGAATCGCGACGACTTCACGATGATGTTGCGGCGACGTCGCCACCTCACTCAAGTGCCATTGGCGAGTGTAGCTGAACGTATAAAGCTGACCGTGCGCCTGTGTGGCATCACAGCATTGTTGCAGAGCCTGTTTCCAGTCTGTCATCAATGCAGGGGAGATAGCGAAGCGAAACATAGTTAATAAAGCATCCTGAGCGCCCTTGGATTTATGTTGTTAACATCTAATTAGACGTTCATATCGGGCTTTGGCTATATCGTATCCAAAGCCCGAACAAATCCAAGCAAGGAACACTTCATTAATCGAGTAAACTGTTAGCTAGCTCTCTTTTTTATAAATCGCGTCTCATTTTTGCAATGGTTTCGGACGTCATCATTGAACGGTGTTCGCCTGTTTTTGCTTTTTGCCGAACTTCACTTGTTGAATCACCAAGCCACTGATGATCAGCACTAAGCCAATCAAAGTGGATGGGTGAATCTCTTCACCAATGATGGTCGCAAGCAGCATGAGCGAGATGAATGGTGAAGCAAAAATCAGGTTGCTGATGCGTGCGGTGTTCTCGGTTAACTTCAGTGCAGATAGCCATAACACGAAGGTTACGCCCATCTCAAACAGACCAACATAGGTCACTGCCGCCCAACCTTTCGCGGTGATCTGGCTCCAATTTGCGCCTTCGTAAATGCTTAAGCCAATCGCAAAGGGAATCGCCACCAGAAAGCCCAATAGCACGCCCACCACAGGGTCGGCTTTGTTTTTGGTGTTGAGAATCCAGTAACTTGCCCAAAGCAATGTGGAAAGTAGCGCTAGTCCGACACCAAGTGGGCTTTCGAACTCCATTCCCAACACATTGCCTTTGGTGGCAATCACGATAACGCCCAAGTAACTAAAACCACAAGCAATCCAGTCTTTGCTGCGGATCTTCTGACCTAAGAAAACCGCTGCCATTAAGGTGAGTGTGATCGCCCAGCTGTAGTTGATTGCCTGCGCTTGAGAGGCTGGCAGTAAGTCGTAGGCTTTAAACAGAATAAGGTAGTACGCTAGCGGGTTAATCAGCCCAAGTAGTAAGTAGTACCAAGGGTTGGAAAGGAATGTTGAGCTGAGCTGATTCAACTTCCCCTGTACACCACATACCATGATGAGTGCGATGGCCGAGACAATACTCGCCATGGTCAGCATCTGAATCGGTGTGAATTCCGCCAAAGTCAATTTAAATGCGGTCGCTACTGTTGACCAAAGTAATACCGCTGATAGCCCAAATCCTAGGGCGCGACGCTCGTTCATGATGCCTCTGTGTGATGATGTACCGCTCATTGCTGTTGGTTTGAGCTAGTGTGAGAATGTTGTACGGAGCGCCTAGTGTATGCGAGGATTTTTCATCCAACAAACTGGACATTTATCCAGTATGTAAATACCATTATTAGAGATAAAAAACACAGGCTAACTCGCTATTATGCAATGGATTCTTGAGCATCAATCTCTCATTTTGTCTTCTCTTTTTACCGCGACCATCAGCGGTGTTGCAGTGGGTTGGTGGGTCAAACAGCGCTTTGCCACACAAACTCAATTGCTCGAACAACAGCTCTCCTCTGAAAAACAGCTTCATCAACAACAACTTGAACAGGTGAAGCAAAACCTCTCCGATGCGCAGCAGGAATTGGATGAGCTCGATGATGAACGCGATAAAGCGGCATTCGAGGTGCGCCAAACTCATGGTAAATTGATGGCGGCGATGGAAAAACTGCGCTATTTCGAAGCTGTGAAGCAAGAGCGTCAGCAGTATTTTGATGAGCTAGGGCAGATGCGTGAACACAAATCGCGCCTTGAAACTCAGCTTCGTGAACAGCAAGCGCGCCACGAACAAATCAACCAAGCCAATGCGGAAAAACTGCAAATTCTTGAGCAAGCAGAAACGCGTTTGAAGCAGCAATTTGAGCACTTAGCGAATCAGTTGTTTGAAGAGAAAACCGCCAAAGTCGACATGCAAAACCGCCAGAGTTTGGAAGGTTTGCTGTCTCCACTGAAAGAGCAGTTAGAAGGGTTCAAAAAACAAGTTAACGACAGCTTCAGCCAAGAAGCCAAAGAGCGTCACACCTTGGTGCACGAGCTTAAAAACCTACAACGCTTGAATGAACACATGACCCGAGAAGCGGTCAATCTGACTCAAGCGCTGAAAGGTGACAACAAACAGCAAGGCAACTGGGGTGAAGTGGTTCTGGCTCGTGTCTTGGCAGAATCTGGCTTACGTGAAGGGCACGAGTATCAAACTCAGGTGAGCTTGCAAAACGAAGCCGGCAAACGCTATCAACCGGATGTGATTGTTCACTTACCGCAAAACAAACAAGTGGTGGTTGATTCGAAAATGGCGTTAGTGGCGTACGAGCGCTACTTCAACGCAGAGAACGACATTCAACGAGAGCAGGCGCTGAGCGATCACTTAGCCGCGCTGCGCGCGCACATCAAAGGCTTGAGTCTTAAGGATTACCACCAGTTAAAAGGCATACAGAGCTTAGATTATGTGTTGATGTTTATTCCGGTAGAGCCGGCATTCCAAGTTGCGATTCAAGCTGACCCAAGCTTGGTTAAAGATGCAATGGAACAAAACATTATTTTGGTCAGCCCGACCACTTTGCTGGTGGCGCTACGTACGATAGATAACTTGTGGCGTAACGAACGCCAAAACGAAAACGCCCAATTGATCGCTGAACGTGCTGCGAAGCTGTATGACAAACTGCGCTTGTTTGTAGACGATATGGAAGGGCTTGGCGGCGCATTAGACAAAGCCAACCAGACTTACCAAGGGGCGATGAATAAGTTGGCGACAGGGCGTGGCAACGTGATCCGTCAGGCGGAGAGCTTTAAGCAACTTGGTGTTGAGGTAAAACGTCCTATTTCTCCTGACCTTGCTCAGTTGGCGCAGACGGAGTCATTTTCGGAAAATGCTTCTTTAGTAGAAAGACATCCGGCTGAGGATAAAGTAAACTAATCGCCCGCAGTACAGTGGGCGAATATATTTGTCAGCAACCGCCCCGAAGTGAGAAAGTGCTGCCCAAGAGGAATCAGAATGACGGACACAAGTGTGCAATCAAATACAGCGTTAGATAACGACACTACCCACTTTGGTTTTACCACAGTGGCAAAAGACGAAAAAGTGACCAAAGTTGCCGAAGTTTTTCACTCAGTGGCAGCGAAATACGACATCATGAATGACTTGATGTCCGGCGGCGTTCACCGCCTTTGGAAGCGATTCACTATTGATTGCAGTGGCGCTCGTCCAGGTCAACGTGTTCTTGACCTAGGTGGTGGTACTGGTGACCTGACGGCGAAATTCTCGCGCATTGTTGGCGACCAAGGTCACGTGATCCTAGCGGACATCAACAACTCAATGCTGAATGTAGGTCGTGACAAACTGCGCGACAACGGCATTGTAGGTAACGTGCATTACGTGCAAGCGAACGCAGAAGAACTGCCGTTCCCAGATGATTACTTTGACGTGATCACTATCAGCTTCTGTCTACGTAACGTAACTGATAAAGACAAAGCACTGCGCTCGATGTTCCGTGTGTTGAAGCCAGGTGGTCGTCTGTTGGTGCTTGAGTTCTCAAAACCAATTCTAGAGCCGCTATCAAAAGTGTACGACGCGTACTCTTTCCACCTATTGCCGAAAATGGGTGAGCTAGTGGCAAATGACGCAGACAGCTACCGTTACCTAGCAGAATCTATCCGCATGCACCCAGACCAAGACACGCTGGAAGGCATGATGAAAGAAGCGGGCTTCGAAAACACCAAATACTACAACCTAACGGGTGGTATTGTGGCGCTGCACCGCGGCTACAAATTCTAAGGATAAGCGGTATGCCATTTGAACCTCTTATCACTGCCGTTATTGAAACGACATTAAATACGCTGATTAAAGACGATCCTGAATTGGGTCGTCGTTTATCACGTCTTAAAGGTCAGGTGATTCAAATTCATCTGAAAGAAATCAATAAGACGCTGACGTTCATCTTCAGCCAGCAAATTGATGTTTTGGGCAACTACGAAGGTCAACCAGATTGTTATCTGTCACTGAATCTAAGCGTACTGCCTGAGTTGCGCGATCAAGCCAACATCACTCGCCTTATCAAACAAGACAAACTTGAACTTGAAGGTGACATCCAATTGGCACAGAAATTCTCTCAATTGATGGTGGATTGCAAACCCGATATCGAAGAGTGGCTGTCTCGCGTGACGGGTGATGTTGTGGCGCATACTTTTGTGCAAGGCACCAAAAACGTCGGCGGCTTCTTTGCTTCTCAAGCAGAAAAACATCAACGCCATCTTGCTCAAGTAGTAACAGAAGAGTGGAAACTGGCGCCAGTACCGCTAGAAATTGCCCACTTCTGTGACCAAGTGGACGACGTACGCAGCCAAGCCTCTCGCGTTGAAGCGCGCCTAAACGCATTACTAAACAAATTCGATTCGGATAAGCCTGCGCTGGAGAACTCATGACGCCAGCAGAAATAAAACGCTTATACCAAATCATTAAAGTTCAGCTGGAATACGGCTTGGATGAGTTGCTGCCTGATCATCAACTGACCAAAGCGCCGCTTTTGATGCGCAAAAGCCTATTCTGGATTAAGAACAAGCACCCAGAGAAACCGCTGGGTGAGCGCCTTCGTCTCGCTCTGCAAGAACTTGGTCCGGTTTGGATTAAGTTCGGTCAGATGATGTCGACTCGCCGTGACCTTTTCCCTCCGCATATCGCTGATCCTCTTGCGCTTTTGCAAGACCAAGTAGCGCCATTTGATGGGCAGTTAGCGAAAGAACAAATGGAACTCGCTCTGGGCGGTCCATTAGAAAACTGGTTTACTGAATTTGATATCAAACCGTTAGCGTCTGCGTCGATTGCTCAGGTGCATACCGCGCGATTAAAAGACACTAACCAAGAAGTGGTATTAAAGGTCATCCGTCCAGATATTCGTCCGGTCATTGATTCAGATCTAAAACTGATGCACCGAATGGCGCGTATAGTCGCCGGAGCGATGCCTGAAGCACGTCGTTTGAAACCCGTCGAAGTGGTTCGTGAGTACGAAAAAACCTTACTTGATGAACTCGATTTGCGTCGTGAAGCGGCGAACGCGATTCAACTGCGTCGTAACTTCGAAGGCAGTGAAGAGCTTTATGTACCAGAAGTTTTTCCTGACTTTAGTAATGAAACTGTCATGGTTTCTGAGCGAATATATGGCATCCAAGTCTCTGATATTGAAGGCTTGGAAGCGAATGGCACCAATATGAAATTGCTCGCGGAACGCGGCGTGAGTGTGTTTTTCACTCAGGTGTTCCGAGACAGCTTTTTCCATGCCGACATGCACCCGGGCAACGTGTTCGTTAAACCGGAGCATCCAGAGAATCCGATGTGGATTGGGCTGGATTGCGGGATCGTTGGTACACTTAATAGTGAAGACAAACGCTATCTGGCGGAAAACTTCCTCGCTTTCTTCAATCGTGACTACCGCCGCGTAGCGGAATTGCACGTTGATTCGGGCTGGGTACCTGCTGATACCAATGTCGATGAATTTGAATTTGCGATTCGCATTGTGTGTGAGCCAATCTTTGCCAAGCCACTTTGTGAGATCTCTTTCGGTCACGTATTGTTGAACCTATTCAACACAGCGCGTCGATTCAATATGGAAGTGCAGCCGCAGCTTGTATTGTTACAAAAAACGCTGTTGTACGTCGAAGGTCTGGGCCGCCAGTTGTACCCGCAACTTGATTTGTGGGAGACCGCGAAGCCTTTCCTTGAAGAATGGATGATGAACCAAGTTGGTCCGCAGGCTTTAGTGAATGCCATTAAAGACCGCGCGCCGTTTTGGGCAGAAAAGTTACCGGAACTGCCGGAGCTGCTTTACGATAGCCTGAGACAAGGTAAAGCCATGAATCAACGCATGGATCAGCTTTATCAAGGTTACCGTCACAGCAAGCGTCAGCAGGCGACAGGAAAGTTTTTATTTGGCGTTGGAGCCACTTTAGTCGTATGCTCGGCAATATTGGTGGATAACGCTTATGAGCAGCTATCGATCGCTAGCGGTATCGCAGGGGTCACATTTTGGCTGCTTAGTTGGCGAGCTTATCGTCGATAGACGTTAAACTCTTGAAATAATTTTGTTTAAAGACCCGAGGTAAAAAGAATGGGTGGTATCAGTGTTTGGCAACTTCTAATCATTGCTGTAATTGTTGTATTGCTATTCGGAACTAAGAAACTACGCGGTATCGGTGGCGATCTGGGTGGTGCCGTTAAGGGCTTCAAAAAAGCAATGAGCGAAGATGAGCCTGCGAAGAAAGACGACAAAGACGCAGACTTCGAGCCAAAAAGTCTAGAAGAGCAGCAAAAGAAAGAAGCAGCTCCTGAATCGAAAAAAGACAAAGAGCAGGCGTAAAACGTGTTTGATATCGGTTTTTGGGAACTGGTATTAATATCTGTTGTTGGTCTGGTTGTTCTTGGTCCCGAGCGTTTGCCACATGCCATCCGCAGTGTCTCTCGTTTTGTCGGAGCAGCGAAGAGTATGGCAAACAGCGTCAAAGACGAGTTGTCACACGAGCTGAAAGTTCAAGAACTGCAAGAAAACTTGCGCAAAGCTGAGCAAATGGGGATGGATGATCTGTCTCCTGAGCTAAAATCTTCAGTCGAAGAATTGAAGAAAGCGGCGCAATCTGTAAACCGCCCTTACGCGGAGCCAACCAAATCAGAAGCGGAGCCTAAACAAGAGGCACCTGCGACTGAAACCGTTGAGAAAGCGGAAGAGATTAAGGTTACAGCGGCAGATAAGAAAGCCGAATAGTCTCATTAGGAGGAGCTACTAGTGATTGGTAGCTCCTTTTTGATCAGGTTTTAAAAAAGAGGTTTGCCATGTCTACCGTCGAGCAGACACAACCTTTAATTAGTCATTTATTAGAACTTCGCAACCGACTGCTTAAAGCCATTGCTGCAGTATTGGTGGTGTTTGTTGGACTAATTTATTTCTCTAACCACATCTATGAGTTTGTCTCAGCTCCTTTGGTAGAGCGTCTACCTGAAGGTGCCACGATGATTGCAACCGATGTGGCTTCACCGTTTTTCACGCCTTTGAAGCTAACCTTGATTGCTTCGGTGTTTATTGCGGTGCCGTTTATCTTGTACCAAGTGTGGGCATTTGTTGCACCGGGCTTATACAAGCATGAACGTCGATTGATCATGCCATTGCTGTTTTCTAGCTCACTGTTGTTCTACTGCGGTGTGGCGTTTGCTTACTTCGTGGTATTCCCACTGGTGTTTGGCTTCTTTACCGCCATCTCTCTTGGTGGGGTGGAATTCGCAACCGACATCTCGAGTTACCTCGACTTTGTACTGGCGCTGTTTATGGCGTTTGGTATCGCGTTTGAAGTGCCTGTAGCGATTATCTTGCTATGTTGGACTGGCGCAACCACACCACAAGATCTGAAAGAGAAGCGTCCATACATCATCGTGTGTGCGTTTATTGTCGGTATGCTATTGACGCCGCCAGACATGATCTCGCAGACCCTACTGGCAATTCCTATGTGTTTGCTGTTTGAGGTAGGCTTGTTCTTCGCGCGTTTCTACACACGTAAAGACGACGAACAAGAAGAAGTGGAAGAGTAATTCCAAACTTCAATATTGAAAAAGCGGCGTACAGCCGCTTTTTTGTTTAACTTCAATCATCACCTGATTCGTCTGATGTGCCCGCATTGAGAACAGACATATACTTCTTTAATTCCAATCAATTTTTGAAACCAACTGCGCTGTTGACGTTGTAAATACACTCCGTGATTACACATTGCTAATCCTATCTTTTTTATTTTATAAGCCGGCGGGCATTTTATGTAAAACAATGTGCATAACTCAATAGGACTAACTATATAGTTGAGTATGAGATTGTATGATTATGAAATGATTGGTTTGTAGCACTAAATTATCCATACCAAGACTATGTAATTTTGCGGATGTATCCACATTTAGTGCAAATGTAGATCTCTTTAATGCCTATCAGTCTTTGCAGTAGAGTGCGCTTTTGACGTTTTAGGTAAATACCATGCTGGCAAGTATTCATAGGTTGCCCACTGTGTTGAATGTGTGGGCAATATTTTAGGAAGGACAAGTGTTACATCTCAATAGCACATTATTTATACTTTCAAATATAATGCCATGAAATATAAGAAGTTGTTTGATTGTAACTTATATAAGTGCGGGTATTAGCTTAGGTTAAACAATGCCTCGGCGTTTTTGGTTGTAATAGCATCAATTGCTTCAACGCTCTCTCCGCGTAATTCCGCTACTCGCGCTGCCACCAGAGAAGTGTAAACCGGCTCGTTGCGTTTACCACGATGTGGTACCGGTGCAAGGTAAGGACAGTCTGTTTCTAGAATCACCCAATTCATGTCCAGATGCGGTATAACTTTATCCATACCGCCATTTTTAAACGTAGAGACACCACCCAGACCTAAGTGGAAGCCTAGCTCATTGATTGCTTGCGCTTCTTCTACACTGCCACCAAAACAGTGGAACACACCACGCAAACTGCCGTCTTGTTCTTGACGAAGTAAGGTCAGCGTTTCTTCAATCGAATCACGAGTGTGGATAACGACAGGTAAATCCATCTCTTTTGCCCAGTTTAACTGAGTCACAAACGCCATCTCTTGTTCTGCTCGGAAGGTTTTATCCCAGTACAGATCGATACCGATTTCACCCACTGCAATGAAGTTGTGCTTTTCAAACCAGCCACGAATGATTGCTAGTGTTTGCTCGACATTACCATCGACGTAGCATGGATGCAGACCCATCATAGAACGACAAATCTCAGGATAAGCCGCCTCGGTTTTTAGCATCGGCTCAATAGATTCAAGATCGATGTTCGGCAGCAGAATTCTATCAATGCCTTGTTCTAAAGCGCGCTTCACCACCTCGTCGCGGTCGTTATCAAATTCGCTAGCGTAAATATGAGCGTGAGTATCGATCATGGTTGGTCTCTATGGGTTATCGGTGCATGGAATTAGTGAGAAGTATACTTGAGTGTGAGTGCTGGGTCATTTTCGGTTTTTTTCATGCCGTTTTTCCATATTGCTGCTCGCAAGGTGCATCAAGAGTGATATGATTTTGCCACCAGATGATTTGATCATCGTAACCTTCCAGACAAGGAGAAAGTGGTGTCTGTATCAATTCAAGGTCCATTCCCTGCACGCCGTATGCGTCGTATGCGTAAGCACGATTTTAGTCGTCGTCTGATGGCTGAAAACCAAGTTTCAGTAAACGATTTGATTTACCCAATGTTCATCCTGATGGGCAAAGATCGTCGTGAAAGTGTTGAATCGATGCCGGGTGTAGAACGTTTGTCGATTGATTTAATGCTAGAAGAAGCACAATACCTAGCAAACTTAGGCGTACCAGCAATCGCGCTTTTCCCTGTCGTAAACCAAGACGCTAAAAGTTTATGTGCTGCTGAAGCTTACAACCCAGAAGGTTTGGTTCAGCGCGCAGTACGTGCATTAAAAGAGCACGTGCCTCAAATCGGCGTGATCACAGATGTGGCACTCGACCCATTCACTACACATGGCCAAGATGGCATCATCGATGAAGATGGCTATGTAATGAATGATGAGACAACTGAAGTACTTGTAAAACAAGCGCTGTCTCATGCAGAAGCGGGTGCAGATGTGGTTGCACCATCAGACATGATGGATGGTCGTATTGGTAAAATCCGTGAAGCACTAGAAGAAGCGGGTCACATCCATACTCAGATCATGGCTTACTCTGCGAAGTACGCATCAAACTACTACGGTCCATTCCGTGACGCAGTTGGTTCATCAGCGAACCTAAAAGGCGGCAACAAGAAAAACTACCAAATGGATCCTGCGAACACGGATGAAGCGCTACATGAAGTGGCTCTCGACATCAATGAAGGCGCGGATATGGTGATGGTTAAGCCAGGCATGCCTTACCTTGATGTGGTTCGCCGCGTGAAGACTGAGCTTCAAGTTCCAACCTTCGCTTACCAAGTTTCTGGTGAATACGCGATGCACAAAGCGGCCATCATGAATGGTTGGTTGAAAGAGCGTGAGACTGTGATGGAATCGCTTCTTTGCTTCAAGCGCGCAGGTGCTGATGGCATCCTGACTTACTTCGCGAAAGATGTAGCAGAATGGCTAGCGGAAGAAAACGCACAAACTGCAGAGCACTTAGTGAAAGCGCTAGAAGCGACAGACGAGTAATTATCGCTCAATGAGAAAAGCCAGACCGACAATTGTTGTCGGTCTGAATATACCCAAGTACCCTCAAGACGGAATACAAACGGCTTGAAGTTACTTGGGTATATTTATTTCTGGAGAGTAAGACAATGACAATGCTGATTCGTGAAGGCACGCTGGAAGAAGCGATCCAAGTGGTGGCTCGTGTTACTGAGTTTGCACGTGGTGAGACGGTTGAATCTATGGCGGAGCGCCTTGGAGAGAAAAAGAGCCTAATCTTAGTGGCTGAGAAAGCTGGGACGATCCTTGGTTTTAAAATTGGCTACGAATTAGATGATTACACCTTCTACAGCTGGTTTGGTGGCGTTGCACCAGAAGCGCGCAATGAAGGTGTGGCGCAGATGTTGTTGGAAGCACAAGAAGACTGGGTCGCTGAGCAGGGTTATAAAACGTTAAAAGTAAAATCGCGCAACCAATTTCCTGCCATGCTTCGTCTATTGCTAAGAAATGACTACATCATTGAAAAATTTGAAGAAAAGTCGAATTTGCGTGAGTCTCGAGTCCACTTCATTAAAGCGCTATAAAAAATAAATGAGATTTCTTCTCATTTATTTGTTGACTGTTAAATGAGAATCATTATTATTAAACCTGTCTTAGGGAATGAGGAAAGTTCATAAGGACGTTGAATTGCTAATTAACTGCAGTTTATTAACTGAGTGTTGAGAAGGTGATGAAACAATTTTCCCAGAACTTGCACGAATTCTTTTTGACACGACATTGCTCACATTGCTTCCAGTGTAATTTATAGCTTCTTGGTTAAGCTGCCATACAAATGGAAATAGCTTCACCACTTCTGCTAGGCGACCCAATTGGGTCGCTTTTTTCTTTTCTGAGATTTCTAATTGACGCCTCTATTGGCAACTTTTCCACATGACATGATCATTTTAGGATCGTTGATCTTCTCGCCTGTTGGTATTTATTTTTAATAAAAACAAGTATTTATTGTTGTGTTTTGTTGGTTTTATTTCCGTTGGATAACCAGTGGATAATTTCTATAAACAGAGTTATCCACAAGAGAGTGCAAATTTCGTGAATAATATCGGAAAATTTCCGCGACCTCGATCGAGCGAACAAGATAGATTCAGCTTAGCAGTCATGGCATTCTAAGCAGATCTATTAAGTACTGATTTGGATACAGACAATTATGGCAAGTATTCCTGAAAATCCGTTGATTCTGATCGACGGCTCTTCTTATCTATATCGCGCTTTTCACGCTTACCCAGGCACGATGAGTAACGGTGAAATTCCAACTAACGCAGTTTACGGTGTAGTAAACATGTTACGCAGCATGATGCGTCAGTTTGCTTCTGATCGTATCGCAGTAGTTTTTGATGCGAAGGGTAAAACCTTCCGTGACGATATGTACCCGGAATACAAAGCGAATCGTCCACCAATGCCGGATGATCTTCGTTGCCAGATTGAACCTCTGCATAACGTTATTCGTGCTATGGGCCTGCCATTGATCTGTATTCCAGGTGTAGAAGCCGATGACGTGATTGGTACTCTGGCTTATCAAGCATCGCAGCAAGGCATGCCTGTTTTGATCAGTACTGGCGATAAAGATATGGCGCAGCTGGTGGATGACAACGTTACCTTGATCAACACCATGACCAACGTCGTGATGGATCGTGAAGGTGTGGTTGAGAAGTTTGGTATCCCACCAGAATTGATCATCGACTACCTAGCGTTGATGGGCGATAAAGTCGATAACATTCCTGGCGTTCCGGGCGTGGGTGATAAAACCGCAACTGCTCTGCTACAAGGTATTGGCGGTCTGACAAAGCTGTATGAAAACCTCGATGATATTGCAGCGCTTGGCTTCCGTGGTTCAAAAACCATGGCGAAGAAGCTAGTCGATAACAAAGACAACGCAATGCTGTCTTACGAGCTTGCGACCATCAAGCTGGATGTGGAACTGGAAGAGACGCCAGAATCATTGCAAAAAGCAGAACCAAGCACCGATGAGCTGATCAAACTGTACGGTCAGTTGACGTTCAAGTCTTGGTTGAACGAGCTATTAGAAGGCGGTACAGGTGTGGTTGAAGCGGATGAATCAACTGGCGCAGCGCGTGGTGGTTCTGCTGCATCTAAAGCTGATATGGATACTTCAGCGGTAAAAATAGACCGTAGCCAATACGAAACCATCCTAGATGAAGCTTCATTCAATGCTTGGTTAGACAAACTAAAAGCATCGGAGTTATTCGCGTTTGATACCGAAACTGACAGCCTAGATTACATGGTGGCAAACTTGGTTGGTTTGTCATTTGCAACTGACGAAGGCATTGCTGCTTATGTACCAGTGGCCCACGACTACCTAGATGCGCCGCAGCAGCTGGATCGTGATTGGGTACTGGCACAGCTAAAGCCGATTCTTGAAGATGAGGCTCAGGCGAAAGTTGGTCAAAACCTAAAATACGATGCATCTGTGTTGGCTCGCTACGGCATTGAGATGAAAGGCATCAAGCACGACACCATGTTGGCGTCTTATGTCTACAACAGTGTAGGTGGCAAGCACGATATGGACAGCTTGGCACTGCGCTTCTTGCAGCACAGCTGCATTTCATTCGAGCAAATTGCAGGTAAAGGTAAGAACCAGCTGACCTTCAACCAAATCGATCTGGATGAAGCTTCACCATATGCTGCGGAAGATGCGGACGTGACACTTCGTCTGCATAACCGTTTGTTTGCTAACATCGAACAAGATGAAAAGCTAAAAACCGTATACGAAGAAATCGAAATGCCACTCGTGCCCGTGCTGTCTCGCATAGAGCGTACTGGTGTGTTGATTGATGACATGAAGCTTAGTGCGCAATCTGTAGAAATTGCTGCACGCCTAGACGAGCTTGAGCAAAAGGCGTACGAGATTGCAGAACAAGAGTTCAACATGAACTCACCAAAGCAACTGCAAGCGCTTCTGTTTGAGAAAATGGGTCTGCCAGTCATCAAGAAGACACCATCAGGCACACCTTCTACCAATGAAGAAGTGTTGCAAGAGCTGGCTTTGGATTACCCATTACCAAAACTGATTTTGGAATACCGTGGTCTGGCGAAGCTAAAATCAACGTACACCGATAAGTTGCCGAAGATGATCAACCCATCGACGGGTCGTGTGCATACTTCTTACCACCAAGCGGTGACCGCAACGGGTCGTCTATCATCCACTGATCCTAACTTGCAGAACATCCCAATTCGTAATGAAGAAGGTCGTCGTATTCGTCAGGCATTTGTTGCCCCTACGGGTTACAAGATTCTGGCAGTCGACTACTCTCAAATCGAATTGCGTATTATGGCGCACCTATCAGGTGACCAAGCACTGCTTGATGCGTTCCGTGACGGTAAAGATATCCACGCGGCAACCGCAGCAGAAATCATGGGCGTTTCTATTGAAGACGTTTCAAGTGAGCAACGTCGCCGTGCGAAAGCGGTTAACTTCGGTCTTATCTACGGCATGAGTGCGTTTGGTTTGGCGAAGCAACTGGGCATTCCTCGTGGTGAGGCACAAGCATACATGGACAAGTATTTCGAGCGCTACCCAGGCGTAATGCAGTACATGGAAGACACGCGCAGTGCGGCTTCAGAGCAAGGTTTCGTCGAGACAATCTTTGGTCGTCGTTTGCACCTTCCTGAAATTCAATCTCGCAACGGCATGCGTCGTAAGGCGGCAGAGCGTGCAGCGATCAACGCGCCGATGCAAGGCACCGCTGCGGACATCATCAAGAAAGCGATGCTGTTAGTTGATCAGTGGATTCAAGAAGAAGGCAATGGTCGAGTGAAACTTCTGATGCAAGTACACGATGAACTGGTGTTTGAAGTTGAAGAGTCGTCTTTGTCCGAAATTGAAAGTAAAGTACAGAATTTGATGGAATCTGCAGCAGAGCTGAAAGTGCCTCTAGTGGCAGAAGCGGGTCACGGTGACAACTGGGATCAAGCACACTAGTCATTTTTAAGCCAATTTAGCCGATTTAATATGAGCCAGCGCACAAACGCTGGCTTTTTTGTGCCATTAAAAAAGCAAATCCGATCTGAGATTTAATGTTAATTAATAAAACTTTCATGAAAAAAAACTACAAAAGTTCTTTGCATATCTGACCAATTGTTGTACATTATCTCTCGTAGGGTACAGAGGTAAGATGTTCTATCTTTCAGACCTTTTGTTTCACGTTATTGGATTAGGCTGATTCAGCCGCCCCAGTCAGTTTTTGACTGGGGCGTTTTTTATTGGGCGAAAGAAAGTTTTTCTTTTTGATCAATAAGTTAAACTAAATCCTCAAAAACCTTCTCTTTTGACCTCTCTAAGTCACTGCAAAATCAAAAGTTTTCCTTCAAATTTATTGCGTTATTCATGCTGTAAATTTACGCCAGTCACACTATTATTTTTTCTTGAAAGAAACTAAGTTACGTACTTCTGATACTTTGTTTAACTTAACTATCTGAATATTAAAGTTATTGGATGGTTTGAGAGGAAATGTTTGGTATGAGGCAGGATGTAAGATTGCTTTTTAACCTATTGAAATCGAATCTCAGTTCAGTAATGCTTCGCCACATAACAATAATTACCAGTTTTTCTCTCCCGTTATCCCTGCCAGGAAGGTGGGGATTTTTATTGCCTGAAATTCACGTTTTCCGATAGCGAATAAACAAAAGCCCCACCAAAAGGCAGGGCTGTGTCGAAAAATTTTAACAAATTTTGTTAATTATTCTTCGCCGTTCTCTGGAACGTCTTGCTCGTCTTCTTCAATCAAGTGTGCAAATGCTGGTGCAAACCAAGTGTCCAGTTTGGCACGAAGCTGATCGACACCTAGACCTTTCAGTGAAGAGAACACATCAACCGATACGTCACCACCAAATGTTTCCACTTGTTTGCGGATTTTTAGCAGCGTTTGTTTGCGAGCACCGCTTTTCAGTTTGTCTGCTTTAGTCAGAAGAACTTGAACAGGGATGCGGCTGTCGATTGCCCAGAAAATCATTTGCTGATCGAGGTCTTTCATTGGGTGACGGATATCCATCAGAACCACCAAGCCTTTTAGGCACTCGCGTTTCTGTAGGTATTCACCTAATGATTTTTGCCATTTGTTCTTCATCTCAACCGGTACTTGAGCGAAGCCGTATCCTGGCAAATCGACAATGTGACAACCTTCTTCCACTTTGAAAAGGTTGATCAATTGAGTACGACCGGGTGTCTTTGATGTCTTCGCTAAGCTTTTTTGGTTAGTAAGACGGTTAAGTGCACTCGATTTACCAGCGTTTGAGCGTCCTGCAAACGCAATTTCGACACCTTCGTCCTCAGGTAAGTGACGAATATCGGGTGCGCTGGTGATGAAATGCGTGTTTTGGTAATGAATTTTTACGCTCACTGTTAACTCCATCTCGACTTTGTGTAGTCGATTGATTACTTTTTTGTGAAATTGTGTAAAATAACCGTGCTCGGCATAAGGTCGCCTATTGTACCATGAGTGTACGCGGTATGTTCACATTCCGTGGTACTGGAAGCTTGATAATTATAATGGAATGTCATGAAGAAATTAGCGCTAATTTTGAGTCTTTTAGCCAGTTGCTCAGTATGGGCCCAAGGTAATATTGAAGCTGGTAAAGCAAAATCACAAACTTGTGTCGCCTGTCACGGAGCGGACGGTAACAGTGCAATCGCAATGTACCCGAAACTTGCAGGCCAACACGCTAAGTATCTTGAGAAGCAGTTAAAAGATCTGAAACTAGGAATGACTAGTGGTGGTAAGCAAGGTCGTTACGACCCTGTAATGAGTGGTATGGCAATGCCACTGAGCGATGAAGACATCGCTGATCTATCTGCATACTACGCCTCTCTACCAATCTCAGAGAGCTCAACACCAGAAGACGTTGTTGAGAAAGGTAAAGTACTGTACACCGCTGGTGATGCAGAACGTGGTCTAACCGCATGTATCGCATGTCACGGCCCTCGTGGTAACGGCACTGAGCTTTCAGGTTTCCCTAAAATTTCTGGTCAGCACTCTGACTACATCAAAGCTCAGCTAGAGAAGTTCCGTGATGGTAACCGTGGTAACGATATGAATGCCATGATGCGTGACATCGCGAAGAAAATGACAGACGAAGACATCGAAGTTCTGTCGAAATACGTTGGCGGTCTGCACTAAACCCCTACAAAGTTCGAGCACAGTTATACAAATATGCCCTAGCGTTCTCGCTGGGGCATTTTTGTTGGTGGTGCATTGGCTAACGTCCGGTGCGTTAGTGATCTCAGTCACACATGGTTATTCAAGGTAAAGAGATAGTTCGCTCGGGGCTTTGTGAGATATTTGCCATACTTGTTCGATACTATTTCTCTCTCCTTGTTTTAAGTTATTGATAGAAATGGCTATTTATTTTTCTGGAAAAATTCGTATCAATAATTGCTTTCAATGACTTGTTGGTTTTTATCCAATCCGTAAAGTAGACGTTGTTCACAGGGAGTGAATCACAGGAATTTAGACCATGGATATGAGGTCTCCAAGGACGCAAACGAAGGATGTTTGGTAGTCGGAAAAGGGACTTAGATAGGCAAGGAGCCTATCAGATATGGATGGTCATCTAGTCTAACGGTTAAGACAGCGAAACGGATCAAGCTCAGGAAGTAGCTCAGCTGACAGGAAGTAAAAGGATAGCCAAAACTCATCAGGAAGATGAAGAACAACACTTTTTGGCATGGAAAGCTCGAAAAACAAAAGGATTCTTGGTGCACCAAATGAGTGCAACACAGTTTCGCCACCAATGGTGGCATTCAGAAAGCGACAGTATCACTGTCGCTTTTTTTTATATCTATTTTTCCCAATCAAAGTTTTTTTAATAAAAACTGCTGAAAAAGTATCCAGTAACACTCCAATCTGAGTCCACTTTCTGGTATGTTTCGCATCCCTGTTTGAGGAAGTCAGCATGCACACCTGTCCTTTATGCCAGAATCAGCGCACTCACCACTTTTTTGAAGACAAGCAACGCGAGTATCTTCAGTGTGAGCAGTGCAGTTTGGTATTCGTCAATCCAGATCAACGTTTGGATGCGGAAACTGAAAAAGCTCACTATGATCTGCATGAGAACAATCCTGAAGATATGGGATATCGCCGCTTTTTGGCGAGAATTGCTGATCCAATCTCAGAGCGAATTTCACCACAATCGAACGGAATCGACTTTGGTTGTGGTCCGGGCCCAACGCTTTCCTTAATGTTAGAAGAAGCGGGGCACAACATGGCGTTGTACGATCTTTACTATCACCCAGATACTTGTGTGTTAGAAAAGCAGTATGACTTCATGACAGCAACAGAGGTGATCGAACACCTCTACCACCCAGATTTGGTGTGGAAGCAATGGTTGAATTTAGTTAAGCCAGGTGGCTGGATAGGCCTGATGACGAAAATGGTCATCGACGTAGAAGCCTTTCGGACATGGCATTATAAGAACGATCCTACGCATGTGGTGTTCTTTAGCCGTGACACGTTCCAGTTCCTAGCAGAGCGGGATAAGCTCGAACTCGAATTTATTGGTAATGATGTAATTTTACTGAGGAAGACCCAGTAATGAGCCGTAAAAAGAAATCAAGAAAGCCGGGTGCCTCTGGTGCACCTGAGTTTGTCGTCACTCGTAACCGTACAGAGTCAGATGTAGAAGGTCGTCTACGCAAGCGTGCGAAAAAGCGCAAAGGCTTGAAGACTGGTAGCCGTAACTCTGATGCGGAAGAGCAGAAGAGACAAGCAGCAGCACAGAAACGCGATCCTCGCCTAGGCAGCAAGAAGAAAATCCCTCTGATTGTTGAACCGGTGAAGAAGCAAACTAAACAAGAGCGTCGTCTATCTGCAGAGCAAGAGCTGGAGATGCTAGAGAACGATGCACAATTGAACGTGTTGTTGGATCGCATCGAAGCGGGTGAGAATCTAGGCACTGGTCTACAAAAATACGTAGACGAGAAGCTAGATCGCATCGAGAAGCTGATGGATCAACTGGGTCTACTAGAGCCGGAAGAAGACGAAGACTTTACTGCACCAGCGGCGAAAGGTTCTCGTAACGACGATGATCTGCTAGCAGACTTCGACGATATCAACTTCGACGACTACAAAGGATAAGTAATTCATGAATGTAACCTTATTAGCGATTGCGGGTGCAGTGATCATTATCGCGCTGGCTTCTTATGCAGGTTACCTTCTGCTTCAATTGAAAAAGCAAAAGGAATTGCAGCTGAAGCATCAAAAATTGGCGATCGATAAGCGTAACGCCAACATTTTTGAGAACGTGCATACCTTGTGTCAGGCGGGCATCCAAGGCCAGTGTGATTTGTCGGAAATCACTATCCGTGTTTACAACATCATGGACTATGTTCAAGGTGAAGACCGTGTTGATTTTGACGCCACATATCCTGCGATTTCAGAGCTTTACCATGTCGTGAAAGATATGGCGCGTGGCGAAGATCGTCAGCAGCTTGCCAAGAAAGAACGTATGCAGCAGAACCTGACGCGTCATAAAGCAGAACAGCGCTTAACAGACGCGATCATCGAAGAGCTCAAAGTGTTGCAAAAAAACGTTAAGCCACTGAATAACCAAATCAATATTCAGATGATCTAATTGCTGCCCCTAATGGTTTCCTTATAACTATTAGGGGTATCGTGATCACGCTAGCACTTCTTTAGTTTTATACTTAAAAAGCCGCCTGTGGCTGCCGTAGTTGTCATCGTCGTATGGCAGAATAACGGTTTCTGAATATTGGGGGACGGCTTTCGTCTCCCTCGCATTTTACGGAAAGTACCACCATGTCGAATCAACATACTGAATCGAAACAGCAAATCGTCTGGGATCAAGCGGTATTGGATAAGTACAACTATTCCGGTCCGCGTTACACGTCGTACCCGACAGCACTGGAGTTTCATGAAGCGTTTACCATTTCGGACTATGATATGGCATGCACTCAGTACCCAGATCGTCCGCTGTCTTTGTACGTTCACATTCCGTTCTGTCATAAGCTTTGCTACTACTGTGGCTGTAATAAAGTGATTACTCGTCATTCGCACAAAGCTGACGAATATTTGGATGTACTTGAGCACGAGATCCGCCAACGCGCGTCACTATTGGGTGAACGCCAAGTGACTCAATTGCATTTTGGTGGTGGTACACCAACTTTCCTATCTGAGAAGCAGATTACGCGTGTGATGGACTTGTTGCGCCAAGAGTTCACTTTCAGTGCCGATGCGGAAATCAGTATTGAAGTTGATCCACGTGAGATTGAGCTCACTATGCTGGATCACTTACGCAGTGAAGGCTTTAACCGTCTAAGTATTGGTGTACAAGACTTCAACAAAGAAGTTCAGCAGCTTGTGAACCGTGAGCAAGATGAGGAATTTATCTTTGCGATGGTTGCTCGTGCAAAAGAGCTTGGTTTCCGCTCTACTAACCTTGATTTGATTTACGGCTTGCCGAAGCAAACCAAGGCATCTTTTGCGAAGACACTAGAGCAAGTGCTAGAAATGCAGCCGGGTCGTTTGTCCGTGTTTAACTACGCGCACATGCCACAACTGTTTGCGGCGCAGCGTAAGATTAAAGATGAAGATCTGCCAAAAGCGGAAGAGAAGATGGCGATTCTGCAAGATACCATCGCGACGCTAACAGGTGCTGGTTACCAGTTTATCGGTATGGACCACTTTGCGATGCCGGATGATGAGCTTGCTGTGGCTCAGCGTGAAGGCATTTTGCACCGCAACTTCCAAGGCTACACTACACAAGGTGAATGCGACTTGGTTGGCTTTGGTGTTTCGGCGATTTCAATGATTGGTGATGCGTACGCGCAAAACCAGAAAGAATTGAAGAAGTATTACGCACAGGTGAATGAATCTCGCCACGCGCTGTGGAAAGGTGTGTCACTGGATGCGGATGACTTATTGCGCCGTGAAGTGATTAAACAGCTTATCTGTAACTTCAAGCTGGATAAGAAGTCGATTGAGTCTGAGTTCGGCATGAAGTTCGAGCAATATTTCAAAGAAGATTTAGGTCTACTGCAAACCTTCATCAATGATGAATTGGTGGAAGTGGATGACAACGAAATTCGCGTAACACTGCGTGGCCGCCTTCTGATTCGTAATATCTGTATGTGCTTTGATAAGTACCTACGAGCGAAAGCGCGTCAGCAACAATTCTCTCGCGTGATTTAATCTCTTACAGATTTTCGGATACAAAAAATGCCAGCAGATGCTGGCATTTTTTATACCTTTCGCGGCAATTATACGCGATCTTTCACTTTTTCTTTCAGTTCAGTTTTCTCTGCATCTGATAGGAAAGCGATGTCTAGACCGTTGATTTGCGCTTGGCGAATTTGCTCTTGAGTCAGGCCTGCTGCTGGTGCCGCCACTTCGTATTCGTATGGCAGTTCAATGCCTTCCACCGCTGGATCGTCCGTGTTCAGACATGCAAGTACACCGTGCTCAAGGAATTGCTTAAGAGGGTGGTTAGCTAGTGATTCAACTGTACTGGTTTGGAAGTTTGACGTTAGGCACGATTCAATACCAATGCGGTTTTCTGCAAGGTAGTCCATCAGTTTAGGATCGTGGATTGCTTTCACACCGTGGCCGATACGTGTTGCACCAAGCTCTTGAATTGCTTGCCACATGCTCTCTGCACCCGCTGCTTCACCAGCGTGTACGGTCACGTTCAGGCCTGCGTCGCGAACTTGTTTGAAGTGAGACACAAAACGATCACCCGGTTGACCAAGTTCATCACCAGCTAGGTCAACAGCAACCATGTGGTCCTTCTGACTAAGAATCGCATCCAGCTCTTGCTGACAAGCGTCAGTGCCGAAAGTACGGCTCATGATACCGATTAGGTTTGCCTTGATGCCAAAATCACGCATACCCGCTTGTACGCCATCAACCACGGCTTCTACAACACCAGCTACAGGTAATTTGTGTTTCATTGCCATGTAGTAAGGTGAGAAGCGAAGTTCGGCATAGTCGATTTGTGCGTTCAGTGCGTCTTCTACGTTTTCGTAAGCAACGCGGCGGCATGCGTCTAGATCGCCCAACACTGCCACGCCCCAATCAAGCTTAGAAAGGAAAGCAACAAGAGATGGCTCAGCTTCAACAATTTGAACGTGTGATGTTAGCGACTCGATATCGTAACTGGTAGAGCAATACCAAATTGCTGGCCAAGCTCAAGAATAGTCTTAGTGCGAATGTTGCCGTCAAGGTGACGGTGCAAATCAGTTAGGGGAAGATTCTTAGTTATCATTATGTCGATCCGGGTTGTTTGTTGTGAACAGGAACTCAGCCCAAACATTATCAATGACAATACATGGGGAAGATTTGCAGTTAAGTATAAATAACAGTTAGGTAGATTGTCAGTAGACGATGACTAGGAAATCAACGATTTCAGCTGTTTTCTACTTCATGTTAACCAAATGTGTTGGCCATTCTTCCATCGCCATCGGGCGGCTATAGTAGAAGCCTTGAACTTGGTCACAGCCAAGTGAACGGAGCAGTTGTGCTTGTACTGCGGTTTCTACTCCTTCCGCGACCACATTCGCTTTCATACCTTTCGTGATGTTGATGATCGCCGCTACCACTGAGCTGTCGAGATTCTCTTTGGTCAGACGGTTAATGAAGGTGCGATCTATCTTCAAACAGGTGAATGGCAGAGCATGCAAGTAGGCGAGTGACGAGTAACCCGTACCGAAATCGTCAATCCCAATACCCAGCCCCATCTCTCTGAGCTTGATTAAGTTATCTAGCGTGGTTGGTGCGCTATCAATGATACGCGACTCGGTGATCTCTAATGTTACGTTAGTTGCCGATAGACCTGTTTTAAGCAGTATTTTCGCGACAGATTCGACGAAGTTAGGGCTCGATAACTGATGAACGGACACATTGACGTGTAGCTGGAAGTCTTCAGGCCATTGCTTATTATCGATGGCTTTACGTGTGTCACGGCAAGCTTGAAGTAGGATTTGTTGGCCAATCGCTTTGATCATGCCATTTTCTTCAGCGATAGGAATGAAGTCCAATGGGGAAATCATACCGGATTCACTGTGCCAGCGTGCGAGCGCTTCTGCACCACAAATATTGCCGCTCTCAAGGTCAATAATTGGTTGGTAGAAAGGGACGAATTCATGATTATCGATGCCCGTTTGAATCTTCGCCAGCATTTGTGTCCGGAACTTAGATGCACTCGCCATCTCTGGACTGTAGTGACACACGCTGGTGCGCGAGTCTTGCTTGGCAGAGCTCAGAGCAATACTTGCGTTACGTAACCAGAGCGACATGCTTTGCGAAGCTTGCGTACGCACGACGCCGATAGAGATCTTTATCACCACGGTTTCTCCGTCTAGCATAAACGGAGCAGCGAGCAACTGCTGTAGGCGTCGCTCTGTCGAGCGTATTTCTTCATCATCGTGTGTGTTTGGCATAAATACCGCAAACTCATCACCGCCGATTCGAGCTAGAATCGCTTCATCTTGCAGCTGCTGTTTTAGGCGCTCAGCGATGTGGACCAGCAGTTGATCACCATTGTGATGGCCGATGCTGTCATTGATATCTCTAAATTTGTTGATCCCGATAAGGTACAAGCTGCTTTGGCCTGAATGAGTCAGGGTTTCACTTACTTCAATTAAACCTTGTCGGCTGTATAAGCGCGTTAAGGAGTCAAATTCGAGTTGCTCGCGAAGCGCTTTGAATGAGGCTTTTAGGTTGCTGGCCATTTCATTAAATGCTTGTACTAACACAGTCGTTTCGTACACGTAACCTGGGCGAGGCATGGAGCTATCCCAATCCCCTTCGGCTAAGTGCTGCGCCGCTGTTGCCGTGGCATTGATAGGGCGAGTAACGCGATTGAATATCAGTAGGCTAATCCCAATACCAAATAAGCTCACCAAGGCACCGACCATCCAACTTTTCTGTTGGCTATTGGGCAGGTTGCCGAGTAGATCGGTTTCAGAAACCGAAGTGCCAATAAACCAAGTTAAGCCATTGGCGTCATGATATGGCGTGATACGGCTAAAGGTGCGTTGACCGTTGAAGTCGAACTCGAATGTGTAAGGTTTGTCGCTGTGGCTGAGGTCTTGGCCCATTAGGCGAGACGCACTCATTTGGATGATAGGATCTGCACTTTCCGAAGCCAGTAAACGCTGTCCCTTTTCTGAGAACTTCGTTCCCCAAGAAATCACACTGCCTTGCCCTGAATGCGCCACTAAGCGGTGTTCCTGATCCATGATGTAAACGGATGCGCTGGTATCTCGCTTGAGATCTTGTAAGAACAAGTTAAAGGTGTTGATGCGAATGTCGGTAACGAGGACTCCTGCAAACTCACCCAGCTCGTAAATGGGAGTCATGGCCGAAAGGGTGATGTCTTGGCGCTCATCGGCATTGGCGTAAATCGGTGACCAACGGGCTCTGTGGTCTTGTGCGACGGGCTGATACCAAGGGCGGGTGCGAGGGTCGTACGGAGCAATCACAGTACGAATATCATCACTGACGTCTTCACTGCCGTAAATAACCAAATTACCATCAGTACGATGGTCTTGAACCATCAGCGTGTAGCTGTCACCCGCTTCGCGTCGGAAGCCGGTAAAGTCACCGGATTCAGATCCAAATGCAATCACATCCAGCTGCGGTATTGAGTGGTACAAATCTTTAAATGCACTCAACAAATAAGCTTGGATATCTTTGGTGTCGTTAGGATGATATAAGTTGTGGTAGCTAACGTTGTGCCCCAGCGCATTGACTGCGGTGAAAGGTTTACGCAGGTAGTCGTTGAGGTGGTCGTGAACACTTTCGGTCAATACTGAAAGTTGCTTATCACTGATGTCGGTGACAACTTCCTCATAGCTCTGTTTTTGGACGTAGACAATCACACCGATAGCCAGCAGAAAAATCATCACGAAAGGGATGAGAACAGCAGTACGTAGTGTAATTTGAGTCGTCGCGTTTGACATTGCCTAGTCACATAAGGGGTGTCGTACCATAATTGTACTGACACTTAGGTTATCAAGCGAGGGAAAAATTGTGCGCTTGATAACCATTGGCCAAACTCGTATCCGTTCGAGATCAGTACAATTCTTTCAATTTTCGGGTTAGGGTATTGCGTCCCCATCCTAGTACTTTAGCGGCATCTTGCTTGTGACCTTTAGTGTGTTCTAACGCAGCTTCCAATAAAATGCGTTCAAACTCAGGTAATGCGTAGGAAAGCAGCTCTTTGTCTCCAGCTTCTAAGGCTTGGCGAGCCCAATCTGCTAATTGATCTTGCCAGCTGCCGCTGGTGGTTTCCGTGGCGATTTTCTTCTCTTCCAGCAACTCTGCGGGTAAATCACTTGGCAAGACTTCACTGCCGCTTGCCATAACGGTCAGCCAACGACAGATGTTTTCCAGTTGACGCACGTTACCTGGCCAGTCAAGGCGGTTCAAAATCTCCACCGAAGAAGGGTGCAGGGTTTTGGTTTCAACACCGAGTTCATCCGCCGCTCGAACGAGGAAGTGTTGCGTCAGCTTCTCTATGTCTTGCTTACGTTCTCTCAGCGCAGGGATCTGAACTCGAATGACATTCAAGCGGTGGAATAAATCCTCACGGAAATCTCCCTCGTGCACCAACTTTTCAAGGTTTTGGTGGGTTGCCGCTACGATGCGAACATCCACGCGAATTGGCGAGTGGCCGCCGACTCGGTAGAACTGACCGTCCGCCAAAACACGCAGCAAACGAGTTTGGATGTCCAGCGGCATGTCACCGATTTCGTCCAAAAACAGGGTGCCACCATTGGCCTGCTCGAAACGACCTTGACGGACGCTATTCGCACCAGTAAACGCGCCCTTCTCATGACCAAACAGTTCCGATTCAATCAAGTCTTTCGGGATTGCAGCCATATTGAGGGCAATAAAAGGTTTGTTGGCGCGCGGGCTGTGGCGGTGTAAGGCATGAGCAACTAACTCTTTACCGGTACCAGACTCACCGTTGATTAGAACGGAAATAGAAGAACGCGATAAGCGACCGATGGCGCGAAACACTTCTTGCATCGCTGGTGCTTCACCAATGATTTCAGGCGTATCGGTTGGGATGTCGTCTGGCAGAAGTTGCTCACGCTTATTCTCTTGGCTATGGGCTATCGCACGCTCTACCAGCGTTAGTGTTTCATCAATATCAAACGGCTTAGGCAAATATTCAAAAGCACCTTTTTGGTAAGCGTTCACCGCCGCATCCAAATCGGAATGTGCTGTCATGATGATCACGGGTAGGTCTGGGTAGTCACGTTGAACTTGTTTGAGTAGCTCTAAGCCATCGATACCCGGCATGCGAATGTCTGAAACCAAAACGTCTGGTACTTCGCGCTCTAGCGCCATTAACACGCTTTCCCCATCCGCATAGGTTTCGCATTTGATGTTGGCAGAGGAGAGGGTTTTCTCCATTACCCAGCGAATTGAACTGTCGTCGTCGACGACCCAAACATATCCTTTACTCATGTAATAAATCCTTGCAGCAAAAGCCTAAAAACTGACGGATTGAATAGCCTTTCAATCAAGTCAGATTGGCAAATAAATCGTAAAAGTGGTGTGACCCGGCCAGCTCTCGACATCAATCTTGCCGCTATGCTGGTCGATCAAATTTTGGGAAATTGACAGCCCAAGTCCTGTACCGCCCTCACGGCCACTGACCATCGGGTAGAAGAGGGTGTCTTGTAACTCGGGTGGAATGCCCGGACCGTTGTCGGTGATCTCGACACGAGCCGCGAGTTTGCAACGCTGGCCATGAATGTTGGCTTGATGCACCGTTCTGGTGCGTATGGTTATTTTGCCGTGCTCTTGGTGAGAGAGGATTTGCGCTGCATTGCTAACAATGTTGAGCATCGCCTGCTCGATTTGGTCAGCGTCCATCAAGATCTCTGGCAAGCTCGGGTCGTAATCACGCTCAATCACAACCGAATGTTGCGATTCTAACTCAACCAATTGACGCACTTTTTCAAGCACTTGGTGTAGGTTCTCTTGGGTCTTTTTGCCCGGTTTTTGAGGTCCTAGCAAGCGATCGACGAGTGCTCTCAAGCGGTCGGCTTGTTCAATAATGATGTGGGTGTATTCCGTCAAAGAAGGATCGGGCAGCATTTTCTCCAGCAGCTGTGCTGCGCCGCGTAAACCGCCAAGTGGGTTTTTAATTTCATGCGCCAAACCACGCACTAAAAGCTTCGCCGCCTGTTGTTGGGCATGTTGGTTAAGCTCTTGAGTGAGTCGGCGTTGCTGATCAATTTTGCGCATCTCAACCAGCAGCATTAACTGCTTCTGCCATGTGATCGGGCTGACAGTCACTTCCAGCATCAAAGGGCGGCCATCAACCACAAAGGTCACGTCACTGTCCGTGATGCTTTGTCCGCTCTGCAATGGCTGAGTGAGCAGCGCAAGATCCAATGACGCATGCTGAATTAGCTGAGACAACGACTGCTCGACAATACGCTTGGCGCTTTGTGAGAACAATAACTCAGCCGCAGGGTTGGCGTAGCGAACGGCTAATCCATCATCGAGAATCAGCGTTGCTGTCACCATGTTGTTGAGAATGGCACTGGAGAGACTGGTATCCACATTACGTCCTTGTTTGCGTTGTATTTGTGCGCTGCACTATATTGGTGCAATAGAACGTAAGTATGGCGAATAAACCTAAGAAGAAAAAGTGAAAAGCGCCATCAGAGTGCGGTTTTTTTCACTTAATATTCTACTTTGCCCCTTTAATGGTTGGCTTGATACTCGCTCTATGTAAATGCACCGTTATAGGGCTAGTAGATGCAATAAGCTTGCCGCTTCTTTTGGCTTGTACCGCGAGGGTGTGTGTACCACGATCGATGTTCTTCAATTGCCAAGTTAAACGGCTTTGTGGCGCCCCATATGGCTTACCATCAAGGAAGAGTTGCAATTGCTCGCCAATCCCCAATTTACGGTTGGCTTCGAGTTGGATATTGATAGCGCCAGGGTTGCTGCGAATGGTTTCATCATGCTGTGGCGTGAGCATAGAAAGGGAAAGAGGCAGTGGCTTTTCTGCCTTTGTTTGCTCATCTGTTGTGGGCTCTGATGTCGTTTTTGCTTGTGGTGCCAGAGACTCGGTACTTTCTACTTTTGGTGCTGGCGCACTGGATTCTAGATTAGGTAGCGAGATGGCTTTTGCGCCTTGGTTTGGAGTATCGCTAAAATGCACAACGCCGTCTTTATCGACCCAAGTGTAAGCGACTTGAGCAGAGGCTGTTGTGGCGATCAGTAAGCCACTTAAGGCGTATAGCGATGGTAAAAGCTGAACTTTCATTGCTCACCTTCTTTTGATAGATGATTTCACGTTTGGATTGCTTAGCTCTTTGACTTAGCAAGTAAAAGAGTTTGAGCGTATTTTAGTTATCCCTCCATGTTAAACGCCCATATAGGGCGAGCGAATACAAAAAAGGCCCGCCTGCGAGGCGAGCCTAATATTTTGTTTCTGTGTTTACATTTTACACAGTTGAGACCTTATACAGAGTAGTAAAGTTCGAACTCAAGTGGGTGAGTTGTCATGTTTACTTTCTCTACATCTTGAGACTTAAGACCGATGTAAGAATCGATGAAGTCATCAGAGAATACGCCGCCTGCTGTTAGGAACTCACGGTCAGCATCTAGTTCTTCTAGAGCATCTTTCAGTGAGTATGCAACAGTTGGGATTTCTGCTGCTTCTTCAGCTGGTAGGTCGTAAAGGTCTTTATCCATCGCTTCGCCTGGGTGGATCTTGTTCTTAATACCGTCAAGACCAGCCATTAGCATTGCTGCGAACGCTAGGTATGGGTTAGCCGCTGGGTCACCAAAACGAACTTCGATACGACGCGCTTTAGGGCTTGGTACCACTGGGATACGGATAGAAGCAGAACGGTTACGTGCTGAGTAAGCTAGCATAACTGGCGCTTCGAAGCCTGGTACAAGACGCTTGTACGAGTTAGTTGATGGGTTAGCAAATGCGTTGATTGCGCGAGCGTGCTTGATGATACCGCCGATGTAGTAAAGTGCAGTTTCAGATAGGCCGCCGTACTTGTCACCAGCAAATAGGTTTACACCGTCTTTTGCAAGAGATTGGTGAACGTGCATACCGCTACCGTTGTCACCAACAAGTGGCTTAGGCATGAATGTCGCTGTCTTACCAAACGCGTGAGCAACGTTGTGTACAACGTACTTGTAGATTTGGATTTCGTCAGCTTTCGTTGTTAGCGTGTTGAAGCGAGTTGCGATTTCGTTTTGACCCGCAGTTGCTACTTCGTGGTGGTGCGCTTCAACAACTAGGCCCATCTCTTCCATTACTAGACACATAGCAGAACGGATGTCTTGAGATGAATCTACTGGAGCTACTGGGAAGTAACCACCTTTAACGCCTGGACGGTGACCTTTGTTACCTTCTTCGTAATCAGAACCTGTGTTCCACGCTGCTTCTACGTCGTCAATCTTAAAGAAAGAACCAGACATGTCAGTCGCGAACTTAACGTCGTCAAATAGGAAGAACTCTGGCTCAGGACCGATAAGAACAGTATCTGCAATACCAGTAGAACGCATGAAGTCTTCAGCACGCTTAGCGATAGAGCGAGGGTCACGGTCGTAGCCTTGCATTGTTGCAGGCTCAAGGATGTCACAACGGATGTTTAGCGTTGCATCTTCAGTGAATGGGTCAAGCACTGCAGAAGATGCGTCTGGCATCATAACCATGTCTGATTCGTTAATGCCTTTCCAGCCAGCAACTGATGAACCATCGAACATTTTACCTTCTTCGAAGAAGTCTGCGTCGATTTGGTGAGCAGGGATAGAGATGTGCTGCTCTTTACCTTTTGTATCAGTGAAGCGTAGGTCAACAAACTTAACTTCGTTTTCTTGGATCAGTGATAAAACGTTTTCTACTGACATCTTGGATAACCTCCAGTGTTAATAAAGCGGTAAAAGCTCGATTTATGAAAAATTGATTAAATCCAGCATTGATTAATTTATTTGACATTTTATTAATCGATGCTGTTTTCTCTAAAGCCAAAACCGTGCCAAAAAAATTATTCCATTAATTTCAAGGAATTATGTTTTTAGATACTAGTTTGGTGCAAACGATTGCACCAAAATGATCTTTGGCTGCACTGTAATGGTGCATATTTTTATTATTGCACCACAATGTGACAACCGTGTTGCTTATCTAGCCCAGTTTTTGAGCAAGAGTCAATTTCTAATAAGCAACGATTGGAATAAAATTGCGTTGAATCAATTCGCTGGGCGAGAGAAAGTGGGCGCTAAGCGTAAATTTGCTATAAAAGCTAAGGAGTAGATCACATATTTCTAGGCTTTTTGCTAAAATCTGGTACATTATGGCCGTTTTTTTAATCAGCAAATGTCGCCAGAGAGCACCCGTTCTCGGCATGGGGGCATTTCATCTATCTAAGTGAATCAATATCCATGGCTACTCCACAGATTGATAAATTAAGAAATATCGCGATTATCGCGCACGTTGACCACGGTAAAACAACCTTGGTTGACAAGCTGCTACAACAATCAGGCACGCTAGAGTCTCGCGGTGAAGCTGAAGAGCGAGTCATGGACTCGAACGACATTGAGAAAGAGCGTGGCATCACCATTCTTGCTAAAAACACAGCAATTAACTGGAATGACTACCGCATCAACATCGTAGATACTCCGGGACACGCGGACTTCGGTGGTGAAGTAGAACGTATCATGTCGATGGTAGATTCAGTACTACTTATCGTTGACGCAGTTGATGGCCCAATGCCACAAACGCGTTTCGTAACGCAAAAAGCATTTGCTCACGGCCTTAAGCCAATCGTTGTAATCAACAAGATTGACCGCCCTGGTGCACGTCCTGATTGGGTTATGGATCAAGTATTCGACCTATTCGACAACCTAGGTGCAACTGACGAACAGCTAGACTTTAAAGTTGTTTACGCGTCAGCACTTAACGGTTGGGCTGCGCTAGAAGAAGGCGAAACTGGCGAGAACATGGAACCACTGTTCCAAACTATCGTTGAAGAAGTAACTGCACCTCAAGTTGACCTAGACGGCCCACTACAGATGCAAGTTTCTCAGCTAGATTACAGCTCTTACGTTGGTGTTATCGGTGTTGCTCGTGTAACTCGTGGTAGCGTTAAGCCAAACCAACAAGTAACAGTTATCGGCGCTGACGGTAAAACTCGCAACGGTAAAGTAGGTACAGTAATGGGCTACCTAGGCCTAGAGCGTCACGAAGTTGAGCAAGCGAATGCGGGTGATATCATTGCAATCACTGGTCTTGGCGAGCTAAAAATCTCTGACACTATCTGTGCACAAAACCAAGTTGAAGCACTACCACCGCTATCTGTTGATGAACCAACAGTAACGATGACGTTCCAAGTAAACACGTCTCCATTCGCTGGTAAAGAAGGTAAGTTCGTAACTTCACGTAACATCCTTGAGCGTCTAGAGAAGGAACTGGTACACAACGTTGCACTACGTGTTGAGCAAACAGACGATCCAGACAAATTCCGCGTATCAGGCCGTGGTGAACTTCACCTATCTATCCTGATCGAGAACATGCGTCGTGAAGGCTTCGAGCTTGCTGTATCTCGTCCAGAAGTAATCATCAAAGAAGAAGATGGTCAGCTAATGGAACCGTTCGAGACTGTAACGATCGACGTTATGGAAGAGCACCAAGGCGGCATCATGGAGAACATCGGCCTACGTAAAGGTGAGCTGAAAGACATGTCTCCAGATGGTAAAGGCCGTGTACGTATGGACTTCGAAATGCCATCACGTGGTCTGATCGGTTTCCAAACTGAGTTCATGACACTGACTTCAGGTTCTGGTCTTCTATACCATACATTTGACCACTACGGCCCACACAAAGGCGGTAACATCGGTCAACGTGTTAACGGTGTACTAATTGCTAACGCAATGGGTAAAGCGCTAACTAACGCACTATTCAACCTTCAAGAACGTGGTCGTCTATTCATCGGTCACGGTGTTGAAGTTTACGAAGGCATGGTTATCGGTATCCACAGCCGCGACAACGACCTAACAGTAAACGCACTGAAAGGTAAGCAGCTAACTAACGTTCGTGCATCTGGTACAGATGACGCACAGGTTCTTACTCCGCCAATCAAGATGACTCTTGAGCAAGCACTAGAGTTCATCGATGATGACGAACTAGTAGAAGTAACACCTGAAAGCATCCGTATCCGTAAGAAATTCCTAACGGAAAGCGATCGTAAACGTGCTTCACGTTCAGCAAAATAATCTGCTGTAACGGATTCGATTAAGAAAAACCCGAGTTTCGCTCGGGTTTTTTTTGTATCTAAAGGAATAAGGCTATGCAGCCAATCGTGATTACGGGTGGTCCTGGGGCGGGTAAAACCACGTTACTGAATGCGTTAGGTGGGTTGGGCTATGCCACCTTTGCTGAGGGCTCTCGCACTTTAATTGAACAGCAAAGCCAGCTGGATAAGGGTGTCTTGCCTTGGACCAACCTACCTGAGTTCGCTAACTTATGCCTTGAGTTGATGGGTAAGCAAAAGCAAGAGGCACTGAGTCATGAGGTCGCTTTCGTTGACCGCGCTATCCCAGACATCGTGGCATACCTAAAAGTGGGCGGCTGCCCTGTTGAGCAAACCTTCTTGACCGAGAGTGCTGGGTACCAGAGTAAGGTGCTCACTTGTCGACCTGAAGCCTCTATTTATGTTCAAGATGATGTGCGTCCACACAGTTTTGAAGAGGCCCTGCAAATCCATCAAACCTTAGTCGATACCTATGCTGAGCTGGGCTATGAGGTGATCGATGTTCCATGGGGTAGTGTCGAAAAGCGTGTTGCGTTTGTCCGCCAAGTGATGGGCTTAGTGGTCGAGGTAGACGGGGATAAAGGTGAATAGAGCTTGGCCGGTATTTAGCTCACTTAGCGAAGAACTGAGTTTGGTCGCCAGATAGCAAAACCTCCTCATGAGGAGGAGGCTTTATCGAATTACTTTTGATTCAGCTGTTGCAAGAACTTGTCTGATTCAGCAATCGCGGCATTCATTTGCTTAATTGCGTATTGAATGTCTTTCTCTAGGCTAGAGAACTCGCCTTTCAGTGAGCCGATCGCGCTCGCGTTCAAGTTATGCTTGAGGTAAAGCGTGTTGTCACGCAGCGTATTCAACACCGGCGTCATCTTGTCTTCTGCACGCTTCATCGCGCTTAGCATACTCTTGTAAGAGGCTTTGGTTTCACGCAGCTTCTGTTCGCTAGAGCGACGCAGTTTGGCGCTAGTATACAGGTCTAGCTCGCCTTGCCACTCTTCAAATAGTGCATCCGACACATCTTCAATTGCCGCAATACGGTCGCGCACATCTTGCGCCGCTTTTTCGCTGTCTTCGTATTTGTCGTTAATGTTGTTGTAGACGCTTTCTAGCTCACCGCCATCAAAGTTGGTCAGTGCCGAAAGGGCTTCTAGCGCACTGGTAAATTCTTCTTGTGCATCTTGTTGAGACTCTTTGGCGTCTTCCACGCGGTCAACCATAATGTCGCGTTTGTGGTATCCCACTTGCTCCATTGCTGAATAATATGCGGATTGACATCCTGTCAAAGTGAAAATTGATAGTACAATTGCTAATAAATAAGGCATTCTTATGTCCTCGACGCTAATTTATGGGATGAACTATGAACCAGTTATCAGAGAGTTACAAGGTGAGATTGAGCAAGCTCGTGCCGGGGAGCGTCGCGTTTTTCCAATATTTGCTCAAGCGCATGACGCACGATCGCGTCAATGTTAACGCAGGCTATTTAGCTTACATCACTTTGTTGTCTATTGTGCCGATGTTGACGGTATTGCTGTCGATATTGTCGAAGTTTCCGGTATTTGAGAATGTGGGCGAAACCTTGCAAGGGTATATCATTGATAACTTCGTCCCCGCTTCTGGTGATGCGGTAAGAACCGCATTGCAAGAGTTTGTATCGAACACAGGCAAGATGACCGCCGTGGGTGGTGCGTTCTTGTTTGTCGCAGCCTTGATGCTGATTTCCAACATCGACAAAAACTTAAACTACATTTGGCGAGTGAAAGACAAACGTCGTCCTGTGTTCTCTTTCTCTATGTATTGGATGGTGTTGACGCTTGGCCCTATCTTAGTAGGTGCAAGTATTGCAGCAACCTCTTACGTAACATCGCTTAAGCTGATTGAAAACGAAACCTTGTCGGGCGCTTATAACCTGTTTTTGCGCTGGCTGCCTCTGCTGCTGTCATTCTTCGCATTCATGGGGCTGTACTTCTTAGTGCCAAACAAGAAGGTTTATCTGTCCCACGGTGCTATTGGTGCTGCCATCGCTGCGGTGTTGTTTGAATTGAGTAAGAAGGGCTTTGCTTTCTACATTACTCAATTCCCTTCTTACCAATTGATTTACGGCGCGCTTGCTGCGATTCCGATTCTGTTTGTGTGGGTGTATTTGTGCTGGTTGATTGTGCTCATTGGTGCGGAAGTCACGGCCGCTCTGGGTGAAAGAGAGCACTGGAGTGACGACTTAGAAATGATACACTCGACCGCTGAATTACAATTAACAGATGAAGGAAGCGAGAGTAGTGATAGCGCTAATTCAACGAGTCAGTGAAGCCGCCGTTCGTGTAGACGGTGAAGTTGTCGGTGAAATCGACCAAGGTCTACTTGTCCTACTTGGTGTAGAGAAGGACGATGATGAAGCAAAAGCAAAACGTTTGATGGAGCGCGTAACCACTTATCGTGTGTTTGAAGACGATGAAGGCAAAATGAACCTCAACGTCAAACAAGTGAACGGTCAGGTTTTGGTGGTGTCTCAATTTACGTTACCAGCGGATACTAAAAAGGGCACTCGCGCAGGTTTTTCTCGCGGCGCGCATCCTGCGGATGCAGAACGTCTGTATGACTACTTCTCGGACTTGTGTGAGCAAGAACTGCCAACACAACGCGGTCGCTTCGCGGCGGATATGAAAGTGTCATTAATTAATGACGGTCCAGTGACTTTTTGGCTACAGGTCTAATCTGGCAACCACAACATCATGGTCTAAGCTTTAAGCCCAAGTAAATTGAATTTGCTTGGGTATTTTCTCCTAAGGCTTTCATTTGATTTGTACTTTCAAAGGATTGATATGTTCAAACTCATAACTCCAAAAACAGAAAATCAGCTCAACAAGTACTATCAATTTCGTTGGCAGTTGCTACGCGAACCTTGGCGTATGCCTGTAGGTTCCGAGCGTGATGAGTACGATGGCATGAGCCATCACCGCATGATTACCGACAGCCGTGGTCGTCCGATGGCGATTGGTCGGTTGTACATTACCCCAGATAACGATGGTCAGATCCGCTATATGGCGGTGAAGAACAACCGTCGCAGCAAAGGCATGGGCTCATTAGTGCTGGTGGCGCTTGAGTCGTTAGCTCGGCAAGAAGGGGCGAAGCGTCTGGTGTGTAATGCCCGTGAAGACGCGATTGCCTTCTATGAGAAGAATGGTTTTGAGCGTCGCGGTGAGCTTACCGATGAACGTGGTCCTGTACGTCACCAACAAATGGTTAAACAGCTTGACCCAATGGCGGATGTGCTACGTCGCCCGGATTGGTGTACCGAGTTGCAACAGCGTTGGGAAGCGCAGATCCCGATCGCGGATAAAATGGGGATCAAAATCAACCAATACACAGGTTACCAGTTTGAGTGTAGCGCGCAGCTTAACCCAAACTTGAATCCACATAATACCATGTTTGCAGGCTCTGCTTTTACTCTGGCGACACTGACTGGGTGGGGCATGACGTGGCTGTTGATGAAAGAGCGTGGCTTGCACGGTGACATCGTATTAGCAGACAGTTCAATTCGTTATCGTCATCCGGTCGAGCAGAACCCAGTAGCGAGTACCTCGCTCGATGGCATTAGTGGTGATTTGGACAGGCTCGCATCGGGGCGTAAAGCGCGTATTGTTATCCATGTGGTGATTTACAGTGGAGACGTACCAGCGGTTGATTTTGTCGGCACGTACATGCTGTTGCCAAATTACTCTCAGTTACTTAGCTGTTAGGCTGGCTGAGTCTGGTGTTTCTTGTGGCGCATCTTGGTTAGCTGATGCGCCTTGCTCCATCGCTGAATGGTTCGTCTCTGGAGTATTACGTTCTTCTGGAGATGCTTCTTCGTTAATCGAGTCGTTCGCTGAGATCTCTGGAGCAGAGATAAGTTGCTCTTCGGAATGTGATGTTGCGGTTGGCTCTTCCTCCTCCATCACTTCCTCACTTACCTCTTCTTCATGCTGTTTTAAGTTGATTGCCGCAATGTGCGTGACCTTGCTTGGTTCGGGAGTGCTTTGTTCTGGCTCCGCTTGCTCAGTCTGTTTTGGCTTATGTTGGCACTCATTTGTTTCGATTTCGCCACTCAGCACATCACCTTTAATCACGCCACACGTGTCTTTGAGTTGATAAATCACGCCAGAAAGCGGGTTGTTTGCCATATCAAATTCACCAGACAAGTTACCCGAAATAGCCTTGCCTGAAATGGTCACTGGTTGAAGTTTTACTTCACCACGCTGAGCACGTAAACGTAATGGGCTGAAGGTGATCGCCTTGAGTGAATCATCCGCTTGTGACTTCAGGGTGGTATCGCGCAGGTTGGCTTCCACTTCTCCCGACAAGCTGTAAGCAAGCATATTTTGATCACCCGCCAAGCCTTTTAAATCGAGGCTTAAATCGGAGAAACCATTGACCGCGAGTGCTGTTGGTAAGTAGGGATGAAGCAACAGCAGAGGGATTCCATCCGCATTGAGGTTAAGCGTCCAAGGTTGGCTGGTGGTACTGAAGTCGATTTGGCCTAAGCCTTCAATATAGCCTTGCTCCAGAGGGGCGAACAAACGCGTTAACTGCCAGAGTCCATCGTCACTTTGTGTTGTAATCGCAGCATGTGATGTGATGACTTGGTCGTAACTTGCGTTTACCACGCTGGCATCAAGCTTGCCACTCCAAATGCCCCAATGACCGTTGTTGTGCTTTACTTCGAGCTGGTCACCTTCCAAATTCAAGCCAGAAAGCTGCCAGTAAGGCTGTTTGGATAACTGGATAACTTGGCTGCGTTCAATCTCTAATTGCTTCACATTGACTTGCTGGAGCCTCTCCGTGGCTTTTTGCCACCAGTCCACCTTGTCATCTGGTTGGATCGCCCATTTCAATCCACTGATAGTCGCGTTGTTGATTTTCCAATGCTCAGGCTCAAACTCACCAGATACCTGCACACGACCTTGTTGCCAATCCAAACTCAGTTCTTTCAGTTGAATCGAACCCGGCTTGAGCGTGGCATTTAAGCGAGGTTCAATCGCAGTTTGATCTTGAAAACTGACGCTGTCTGCCTGCAGAGAAAGCTGCGCAGTTGTCCCCCACAGTGACAACGGTAAAGAGGCGTTTTCTAGCGATAGCTCTAGGTTTTGCCAATGCCAATCTCCGTATTCGATATCTGCATTCAACAGATCGAGACTGTTGATATGGCTGATATGAACCGGCAGGGCTTGCCAAGGCTTAGCAAGCAAAGATTGTAGTTGTAGGTTGTCGATTTTCAGTTTATCGACGGTCATGTTGATGATTGACCAACCTTGTGGGTATTGTTCGCCTTGACCCGATACTTCGCTGCCACGCCAGTTAAATGAGGCGCCGTAAAGTGTACTGTCTTGTACTTTGTAATCTACGTCGATGAGTAATTTATCAAAGGCTTCGCCATTCCAATGCAATTGTTCGGCAGAGAGCTGAATCTCACCGTATGGCACTTGCTGAGTGTCGCTCGACCATATTGGCTCTTGGATTTGTACATTTAATCCCGTAATGCTGAATGCATCATCGGCGTAATCGAGGTTCTTCAAGGCGATTTGATGGAAGTAAACGTTGCCCAGCGCCGGCAGTGTTGGCATACCTTGCTGTAGACTCAACCCATCAATCAGCAAGCTGTCGACAATCCATTTTCCATCGCGACGAACATCTGGGTTCAGCCAGAGATCGACTTGCTCAATGAAGGGTAGATTTTGTTGTTTGGTTGCCACGCCATTGAGTGTGAGGTGGTAAGGAAACTCGTATTGAACGTTATCCGCTTGCAGTGGCAAATCGACTAAATCGGAAAACAGATTCCACGTTTGGCGAGAATGCGAGGTGGTCAGCATGCCTAAAAAGACGGCCGGAACTGCGATCGCCAGTATGAGTATTAGAAGTAGAACTCGACTTGCTGTTTTCATCCCTGCCCAAACCTGTACATAAATTGGAGTAAGTGAATATTGAATTACTTAGATAGGCTTAAGCTTGTATCAATCTTGGGCTGGATTCAATAAAAAGCCCCTCAAAAGAGGGGCTTGAAGATTCTTTTTGTAGCTAGGTCACTAAGGTCTAGTGAGTGGCTTAATCCAGCTGAGGACCTGCTGCCACTAGTGATTTACCTTCTGCGTTGTCAGTGTACTTATCAAAGTTGTTGATGAAGCGCTCTGCCAAGTCTTTCGCTTTGCTTTCCCATTGTAGTGGGTCAACGTAGGTATCACGAGGGTCAAGGATGCTTGGATCGACGCCTGGAAGTGAAGTTGGTACTTCTAGGTTGAAGATTGGAATGTGTTTGGTTGTCGCATCTTCAATAGAGCCATCAAGGATTGCATCAATGATGCCGCGTGTATCTTGGATGGAGATACGTTTGCCGCTACCGTTCCAGCCGGTGTTGACTAGGTAAGCTTCTGCACCTGCTGCTTCCATACGTTTCACTAGCACTTCAGCGTACTTAGTTGGGTGTAGGGTTAGGAACGCTGCACCAAAACACGCCGAGAAGGTTGGTGTCGGCTCAGTGATGCCACGCTCTGTACCCGCTAGCTTAGCGGTAAAGCCAGACAAGAAGTGGTACTTAGTTTGCTCAGGCGTTAGTTTTGAAACCGGAGGTAACACGCCGAACGCATCTGCCGATAGGAAGATCACTTTGTTTGCGTGACCGCCTTTTGATACTGGCTTCACGATGTTGTCGATGTGATGCAGTGGGTAAGACACGCGGGTATTCTCTGTCTTAGAGCCATCATCAAAGTCGATAGAACCATCGCTACGAACCGTCACGTTTTCTAATAGAGCATCGCGGCGGATTGCGTTGTAGATATCAGGCTCGGCTTCTTTCGATAGCTTGATGGTCTTCGCGTAACAGCCGCCTTCGAAGTTGAATACGCCGTCGTCGTCCCAGCCGTGCTCGTCATCACCAATCAGTGCACGTTTAGGATCGGTAGATAGGGTAGTTTTACCTGTGCCAGACAGGCCGAAGAAAATCGCTACGTCGCCTTCTTCGCCCATGTTTGCACTACAGTGCATCGATGCGATGTCTTTCAGCGGAAGGAAGTAGTTCATCATAGCGAACATGCCTTTCTTCATTTCGCCGCCGTACCAAGTACCGCCGATCAGTTGCATGCGCTCTGTTAGGTTGAACACAGTAAAGTTTTCAGAGTTCAGTCCCTGTTCTTCCCACTTGTCGTTCGTGCACTTCGCGCCGTTCATTACCACGAAGTCAGGTTCAAACGTCGCCAACTCTTCTTCTGTTGGGCGGATGAACATGTTTTTCACGAAGTGCGCCTGCCACGCTACTTCGGTGATCACTCGAATGCTCAAACGAGTGTCTGGGTTTGCACCACAATAACCGTCAATCACAAATAGACGCTTACCTGAAAGCTGGTTGGTCACTAGCTCTTTTAGGTCGTCCCATACTTCTTTGTTGATTGGTTTGTTGTCGTTTTTCACTGCGTCAGAAGTCCACCACATGTGCTCTTCTGTCGTTGCATCTTTAACAATGTACTTATCTTTTGGTGAGCGACCAGTAAAGATACCAGTGTCTACGGCAACCGCGCCGAGTTCTGTAACCACACCACGTTCATAACCTGTTAGGTCAGCACGGGTCTCTTCCTCAAACAGCATTTCGTAGCTTGGGTTGCGAACAACCTCTTTAACGTTATGCAGTCCGTGTTTGGTCAGATCAATTGTTGCAGCCTTTGTATGTTCCATAACGGTCATAGGTGCTCCTTATAAGGATTTTTGTAGGGATTTTGTAAGAATGTTTTAATTTTTATCTGCTCACCATGCTAGCAACGGGGTGGGGATAAAACAGGGATATAGCTCAAAAAAATACCCATGATTTAAGTAAGGTTTTAGGTAACCCGTCACATATTGGTGCGAATAGTTTATCGTGGGCGCAAACCTTTGCGCTAGGGGAAAAGAATTATTAATTATTTAAAATTAAGCGGTTGCTTTATTACGTCTGAGGCTAGGTAATTAGAGGGTTTGATCACAAAAAGGCCAGCATGATGCTGGCCTTTTGAAGGGTAAATTACAAGCTTGTTAAGCTATGAAAATTAATGCAGTGTTTTCTTCTCTTGAGCGGCTTGTGCATACAGCTCAGTGATCTCCGCTTCGTCAAACGAATATGACGTGCCACAGTAATCACAATGTAAAGAAACTGATCCTTCTTCCGCTAAAATGTCATTAATTTCAGCACGCTCAACGGTAATGATCGCTGCACCACTACGTTCACGAGAACAGCCACAGTGGAACTCCACTGGTTGAGGTTCGTATAGACGAACAGAATCTTGGTTGTACAAGCGGTAAAGCAGTTCGTTTGCCGGTAGAGTGAACAGTTCTTCGTTCTTAACGGTTGCTGTTAATTGCTCTAGGTGCTCGAAGTCTTCTGGTGTACCTGTGCCGTCTGGCATTACCTGAATCATCATGCCTGCTGCGTGAGCTTTACCTTCGTGTTCACCAGTACGGATCCACAGACGCGTCTTCAACTGCTCTGAGTTTGCGAAGTAGCCTTCGATAACGTCAGCCAGTGTTTCACCTTCTAGGCCAACGACACCTTGGTAACGTTCGCCTTTCTTCGGCTCGATAGTGATCACTAGGTAGCCTTTACCCATCATGTCGTGCAGGCTTGCGTCATCCGCAATGTCGCCTTCCCAACGTGCAACGCCACGGATCTTCTGATCGTGATCGCCATTGATTACAGCCAGTGATACAGGACCATCACCTTGTAGTTGGATAGTGATTGAGCCTTCGAACTTCAAAGTTGCCGTTAAAAGAGTGGTTGAAACGAGTAGCTCACCCAACAGTTTTTGCAGTGCTGCCGGATATTCCTTGCTGGAGATAATACGTTGGTATGCTTCATCCAATTGAACCAACTCGCCACGTACTGAAAGATCTTCGAATAGGTAGCGGTTTAAAACATTATTTGCCATGGAGTGCTTTCCTCGTCGGTAATTCCGGCTTTTATTGGTGTTTGAACTTAATGATGTCACGGCGCTGCTTCTTATCTGGGCGGCGTTCCGGACTTGGGTTGTGGGCGTTGAGTTTACGCTGTTTCGCGAACTCTTCGCGTTGGCTGACGCTTTCGTCAGTTTCACGATAGAGCGTTTGAGCGATTGGTGCGCCCATGCGACGATCAGAGATTTTCTCGATAATCACCGTCTTCTCTTCATTACCTTGGCGAAGACGAATCTCAGCGCCCAACTCAACGATTTTGCTTGGTTTGCTTCGTTGCCCATTATAGTGGACTTTACCGCCATCGACCATATTGCGTGCGATGGAGCGGGTTTTATAAAATCTGGCAGCCCATAGCCATTTATCTAGCCTTACGGCTTCATTTGCGGAACTCATACGACTCTACACTATCTAATCACTGCGATAATAAGGCAGTGACTGGTGGATTATTCACCTACAGATGGAGCCAAGGCTGTTTTTTTTTCAAGGGAGTTGGCAAAAACTGCATAAGAAAAAGGTATGAAAAAGAACTTGTGATATAGTTCACTGCTCTTTGTTGAGTAGTAATTTTATTGCAAATTTAGCAAGATAGAGTCGACAATCTTTACTTATACTTAAGGTCGACCGACGTCAGAATAAAGGAATCAATTCAGTGAAGCGTTTAGAGCTAAGTGCAGGATTAGCAAGCAGCCCGCTACTGGCTCAGATTAAGTCCAACAATCACACCATACAAGCGAAACTCAGTTTGTTCTTAACTTGTCTATTTATAGCAATGACAGGCTGGATATTGGGTAAAGTGGTGTGGTTAGCAATGCCTCAAACTTCTGATGTGACTCAATGGAAGCCATCAGCAGGTGCTGTTGCGTCTACGAATAAAAAGGACGCGATTGATTTCAATGCCCTTCAAAATGCGAACTTGTTCGGAAAGTACACTGAGCAAAAGCCGGTCGTAGTAGAACAACCTGTTGTGCAAGATGCGCCTAAAACTCGCTTAAACCTAACACTTGTTGGTGCAGTTGCGAGCAGCAACGCAAAAACGAGCCTAGCGGTGATCGCCAATCGAGGCAAGCAAGCCACTTATGGTATCGGCGAAGAAATTGATGGCACACGTGCAGAATTAAAAGCGGTATTGGTCGATCGTGTGATCATCGACAACCAAGGCCGTGATGAAACCCTAATGCTCGAAGGTATCGAGTACAGCAAACTGTCTGAAACACGTCCAGCAGCCCGCCCGCAAGCGGCGAAAGCGGATAAATCATCAGCGGTGAGTGAGAAGGTCGACCAAATTCGTGCGGAGATTTCCAAAGATCCGCAAAGCGTATTCAAGTACATCAACATTTCTCCAGTCAAAAAGGATGGAGGAATCGTCGGTTATCGCGTCTCACCAGGTCGTGATGCGGCGTTGTTTAATGATGTCGGTCTAAAACCTGGTGATATTGCGGTGCAATTAAATGGGATCGATTTAAGTGATCCTTCATCTTCAGTAGAACTGATGCAAGTGATGAACGATCCGCAAGAACTGAATTTGACTGTTGAGCGCGATGGCCAGCAGTACGACATCTATATCCAATTGTAATACTTAGGCAAGCTGCGTAAGTTCAGGGAGACATACGTGAAACATTGGTTTAGCAAAAGTACTTGGTTACTTGCAGGGACACTACTCTGCGCTCCGGGTGCGATGGCGAACGAGTTTAGTGCCAGCTTCAAAGGCACTGATATTCAAGAATTCATCAATATTGTTGGTCGCAATCTAGAGAAGACCATCATCGTTGACCCGTCTGTACGCGGTAAGATTGACGTACGTAGTTACGACGTTCTTAACGAAAAGCAGTACTACAGCTTCTTCTTGAACGTTCTGGAAGTGTACGGTTATGCCGTTGTCGAAATGGACAATGGTGTGTTGAAAGTCATCAAAGCGAAAGATTCAAAAACGTCAGCAATCCCGGTTTTGGGTGATGACAGCGCGCAAGGCGACAGCGTGATTACCCGTGTGGTTGCGGTGCGTAATGTGTCGGTTCGTGAACTTTCTCCGCTACTGCGTCAACTGATTGATAACGCAGGTGCCGGTAACGTGGTGCACTACGATCCAGCTAACATCATCTTGATCACGGGTCGCGCTGCGGTAGTAAACCGCCTAGCGGAAATCATCAAGCGCGTTGACCAAGCGGGTGACAAAGAAATTGAAGTCGTAGAGCTGCGCAATGCGTCTGCTTCTGAGATGGTGCGTATCGTTGATGCCCTGAACAAAACGACCAACCAAAAGAGCACACCTGAATTCCTAGAACCAAAAATCGTAGCGGATGAGCGTACTAACTCCATCCTGATTTCTGGTGACCCTAAAGTTCGTGCACGTCTGAAGCGTTTGATTCGTCAACTTGACGTTGAAATGGCGACCAAAGGCAATAACCGCGTGGTTTACCTAAAGTACGCGAAAGCGGAAGACCTGGTTGATGTACTAAAAGGCGTATCTGACAACCTACAGGCTGAGAAGCAAGCTGGTCAAAAAGGCGCATCAAGTGCACAGCGTGGTGAAGTGGTGATCGCCGCTCACGAAGCAACCAACTCGCTAGTTTTGACTGCGCCGCCAGATATTATGATGGCACTGCAAGATGTGATCGCTCAGCTTGATATTCGTCGTGCACAGGTTCTGATTGAAGCGCTCATCGTGGAAATGTCAGAAGGTGACGGCATCAACCTAGGTGTTCAATGGGGTAACCTAGAAACCGGCGCAGTGATCCAATACGGCAATACTGGCGCACAAATCGGTAATGTCATGGTTGGTCTTGAAGAAGCGAAAGACCAGACTCGTACAGAGTACTACACCAACAGCGACGGTGAACGAACGCCTTATGATGTCACGGAATCTGGTGACTACTCTACTCTAGCGGCAGCACTTGGTGGTGTTAATGGTGCGGCAATGAGCATCATGATGGGTGATTGGACGGCATTGATTACTGCTGTGTCATCGGATTCAAACTCAAACATTCTGTCTTCTCCAAGCATTACAGTAATGGATAACGGTGAAGCATCATTCATCGTAGGTGAAGAAGTGCCGGTAATTACAGGTTCGACAGCAGGCTCAAACAACGATAACCCATTCCAAACGGTCGATCGTAAAGAAGTCGGTATCAAACTGAAAGTGGTTCCTCAAATCAACGAAGGTGACTCAGTTCAGCTAAACATTGAGCAAGAAGTGTCTAACGTGTTGGGTGCAAATGGTGCGGTTGACGTACGTTTTGCTAAGCGCCAGCTAAATACCTCTGTGATGATCCAAGACGGCCAAATGCTTGTGCTTGGTGGTCTCGTCGATGAACGTGCGCTAGAAAGTGAGTCAAAAGTGCCACTATTGGGTGATATCCCAGTGATTGGTCAATTGTTCAAATCAACCAGTACGCAAACTGAGAAACGTAACCTAATGGTATTCATTAAGCCAACTATCATCCGCGATGGTATGACGGCGGATGGCATCACTCAGCGTAAATACAACTTCATTCGTGCAGAGCAGTTATACAAAGCGCAAGAAGGCTTGAAGTTGATGGATGATTCAAATATTCCAGTGATGCCAGAATTTGGTCAGGAGCGTAAGCATCCTACTGAAATCCAAGCGTTCATTGATCAGATGGTAAAGAATAATGGTTGATATGTTAGACACCGCGCCAAGTATGCGCCGTCTGCCATTCAGTTTTGCCAATCGCTTTAAACTGGTTTTGGAGACGGAGCACCCTGAGCGCCCTCCAATTCTGTATTACGTAGAGCCGCTTAACCCTGCGGCTCTGGTTGAAGTACGCCGAGTACTGAAACAAAACTTTATTCCTCAAGTGATGGACAAAGAAGCGTTCGATAAAAAGCTCACTGAAGCTTATCAACGTGATTCTTCTGAAGCCCGTCAGTTGATGGAAGACATTGGCGCAGACAGTGATGACTTCTTCTCATTAGCAGAAGAACTGCCTCACGACGAAGATTTGTTGGAATCGGAAGATGATGCGCCAATCATCAAATTGATTAACGCCATGTTGGGTGAAGCGATCAAAGAAGGGGCGTCGGATATCCATATTGAGACGTTCGAGAAAACCCTTTCGATTCGTTTCCGTGTCGATGGTGTATTGCGTGAAGTCTTAACCCCGAGCCGCAAGCTAGCCCCTTTGCTGGTTTCTCGTGTGAAGGTTATGGCGAAGCTGGATATTGCGGAAAAACGCGTACCTCAAGATGGTCGTATTTCACTGCGTATCGGTGGTCGTGCGGTGGACGTGCGTGTATCGACCATGCCTTCATCGCATGGTGAGCGTGTGGTAATGCGTCTACTGGATAAGAACGCGACTCGTCTTGATCTGCATAGTTTGGGTATGACCCCTTCAGTGCATGACAACTTCCGTCATTTGATTGGTCGCCCTCACGGCATTATCTTGGTAACCGGTCCGACAGGTTCGGGTAAGTCGACGACCTTGTACGCGGGTTTGCAAGAGATCAACAGCAATGAACGCAACATTCTGACTGTTGAAGATCCTATCGAATTCGATATCGATGGCATTGGCCAAACACAGGTAAACCCTAAGGTTGATATGACCTTTGCGCGTGGTCTGCGTGCGATTCTTCGTCAAGACCCGGATGTAGTGATGGTCGGTGAGATCCGTGACTTAGAGACTGCACAGATTGCGGTGCAAGCCTCTTTGACTGGTCACTTGGTTATGTCGACACTACACACCAACACGGCTGTGGGTGCGATTACTCGTCTGCGTGACATGGGTATTGAACCCTTCCTGATCTCTTCTTCGCTATTGGGCGTGCTAGCACAGCGCCTAGTTCGCACCCTTTGTTCTGACTGTAAAGAGCCATACGAAGCGGATAAAGAACAGAAGAAACTGTTCGGTCTGGAAGAGCACGAATCGCTGGTTCTACATCGTGCAAAAGGCTGTGAAGTGTGTAACCAAAAAGGTTACCGCGGTCGTACTGGTATTCACGAACTTCTAATGGTGGATGAGAAAGTTCAAGAACTGATCCACAGTGAAGCGGGTGAACAAGAAATTGAAAAAGCCGTACGAGCGCACACGCCAAGCATTCGTAGTGATGGCCTAAGCAAAGTCAGTCGTGGTATCACTTCTCTTGAAGAGGTGATGCGAGTGACCAAGGAAGCGTAATGGCAGCATTTGAATACAAAGCGCTAGACGCGAAAGGCAAACAAAAGAAAGGCACCATTGAAGGGGATAATGCTCGTCAGGTGCGCCAACGCCTAAAAGAACAGGGCATGATCCCTGTTGAGGTGATGGAAGCCAAAGCCAAAGCTGCGAAGTCTTCAGGTGCATCAGTTGGATTCAAACGTGGTATCAAAACCGCAGAGCTTGCCCTAATTACGCGTCAGCTATCAACGCTTGTGCAATCTGGCATGCCATTGGAAGAGTGTTTGAAAGCCGTCTCAGAGCAGGCTGAAAAGCCACGTATTCGCTCAATGATTGCGGCCGTGCGCTCGAAAGTCACTGAGGGTTATCCGCTTGCAGACAGTTTGGGTGATTATCCACATGTGTTTGACGAGCTATTTCGTTCTATGGTGGCGGCTGGTGAAAAATCCGGTCACTTAGATGCGGTACTTGAGCGTTTGGCGGATTATGTAGAAAACCGTCAGAAGATGCGCTCTAAACTGCTTCAAGCCATGATTTACCCAGTGGTGCTGGTGGTGTTTGCGGTGGGCATTGTGTCATTGCTGCTTTCTTCAGTGGTGCCGAAAATCATTGAGCCAATCATTCAAATGGGGCAAGAGCTACCACAGTCTACGCAAATGCTATTGTCTGCGAGTGAGTTTGTCCAAGAATGGGGCTTAATCATTTTTGTTGTCTTTGTGGTGTTCTTTTACGGTTTAAAACTGGCACTACAGAAACCAAATTTTCGCTTGGCTTGGGACCAAAAAATTCTTAGCTTACCGCTAATTGGCAAGATTTCTCGCGGTCTGAACACATCGCGATTTGCTCGCACCTTATCGATTTGTACTTCAAGTGCGATTCCTATTCTTGAAGGCATGCGTGTGGCAGTTGACGTTATGTCGAACCGTTATGTGAAACAACAAGTGTTAGTGGCGGCAGACAACGTACGTGAAGGGGCAAGTCTGCGTAAAGCGCTCGACCAAACTCGCTTATTCCCACCAATGATGCTGCACATGATTTCCAGTGGTGAGCAGAGTGGTGAGCTTGAAAGCATGTTGACACGTGCGGCGGACAACCAAGACCAAAACTTTGAATCTACAGTGAATATCGCTTTAGGGATCTTCACACCAGTGCTGATAGCATTGATGGCTGGTCTCGTTCTTTTCATCGTAATGGCGACATTGATGCCAATGTTGGAAATGAATAACTTGATGAGCGGATAAAATTCGAGTTAAGTCGTGTCTACTAATGACATGGCTTGAATCTAACTTTCGGAGAAAATAATGAAATTTAAACGCAGTAAACAACAAGGCTTTACACTTCTAGAAGTGATGGTTGTTGTCGTTATCCTAGGTATTTTGGCAAGTGTGGTTGTTCCTAACCTACTAGGCAACAAAGAAAAAGCAGACCAACAAAAAGCGATTACTGACATCGTGGCGTTGGAGAATGCGTTGGACATGTACAAGCTGGATAACAGCGTTTACCCAACAACGGACCAAGGTCTAGATGCGTTGGTGAACAAGCCTTCTAACCCAGAGCCACGCAACTACCGCGATGGTGGTTACATCAAGCGTCTACCATCTGATCCATGGGGCAACGAATACCAATACCTGAGCCCTGGTGACAATGGCACGATTGATATCTTTACTCTAGGCGCGGATGGCCAAGAGGGCGGTGAAGGTCCTGCGTCGGATATCGGCAACTGGAACATGCAAGATTTCCAATAAGCTCTAGCTTAAACCAGCACTAATGAAGAAAATGCAAAAACATCTCGGTTTTACATTGATAGAAATTCTATTGGTGCTGGTTTTGTTATCTCTTACCGCCGTTGCGGTGATCGCTACCTTGCCTACCAGTCAAAAAGACCTTTCCAAACAATATGCGCAAAGCTTTTTCCAGCGCTTACAACTGCTTAATGAAGAAGCGGTACTAAGTGGTAAAGACTTTGGCTTGCGTGTTGATGACGTTAAATCCACCTACACTTTGTTGAGCCTGACCCAAGACGGTTGGCAACCACTTGAGTTAAAGCAAATCCCAAGCGAAACAAAGCTTGAAGGGGATATCTCAGTGCAATTGGAATTAGGCGGTGGCGCTTGGGGTGACGATGACCGATTGTTCGAGCCCGGCTCGCTGTTTGATGAAGACATGTTTGCCGAGGAAGAGGACAAGAAAAAGAAGAAAGTGAAACCACCTCAAGTGTTCATTTTCTCAAGTGCTGAGATTACGCCATTCACCTTATCTTTCTTTCCTGAAGAAGGGGATGCATTCAATGATGGCTGGCGAATCATTGGTAAAGAAACAGGTGAAATTAAATTGTTAGCACCTGGGGAAGAAGCGGAAGACGATGACAATTCAATATTCTAAGCCAAGCCGTATTGGTTCATCGCACCGCAATGCTCGAGGTATGACGCTACTTGAGGTGCTAGTCGCACTGGCGATTTTTGCTACTGCTGCGATCAGTGTGATTCGCTCAGTGAGCCAGCACATCAATACCGTCAGTTATTTAGAAGAAAAAATGTTTGCAGCCATGGTTGTGGATAACCAAATGGCCAATGTGATGCTCTCGACGGAAAAACTCAAAGCTAAAAAAGGCACTGAAGAGTTGGCGGGGCGTACTTGGTATTGGAAGGTCACTCCTGTTGCCACCGCGCAGCCATTGCTGAAAGCATTTGATGTCAGCGTCGCAACTGAGAAAGAAGCGAGCCCTGTTGTCACGGTGAGAAGTTATGTTGCTGAGTAATAAGCGATATAAGGCGCCAACAATGAAATCAAATCGAGGTTTTACCTTGATTGAGGTACTGGTTTCGATTGCGATTTTTGCCAGCATGAGCGTGGCCGCTTACCAAGTCGTATCGCAAGTGCAGCGCAGTAATGTTCTGTCGCAAGAACGCACCCAACGCTTGAATGAACTGCAGCGTGCGATGGTGATGATGGATAATGACTTCCGTCAGATGGCTATGCGCCAGGTGCGCACCAATGGTGAAGAGCCATCAAAGCAGTTGCTGTTTTGGTCCGAATACCTGCTGGATTCGGATGCGAAAGGTGTGCTGTTTGCGCGTTTGGGTTGGCACAACCCACAACAGCAATTTCCACGTGGTGAAGTCACGAAAGTGGGCTACCGCATTAAAGATGAAGTGCTGCAACGTGTGTGGTGGCGCTACCCAGATACGCCAACAGGGCAAGAAGGCATTGTGACGCCATTGCTTACCAATGTCGAAGAATTCGATATGCGCTTCTTTGATGGAAAATCATGGAAGAAAACGTGGGAAAACGGCAGTGAGTTACCCAAAGCTGTGTCTGTGATATTGAAGCTGAAAGACTACGGAGAGATCTCTCGTACTTACCTGACACCAAATGGAAAACTAGTATCAAGTAGTCAAGATAACTCTGGTGGTGGCAATTCATCTGGAGACAGCAACTCATCTGGTGGTAACAGTTCATCTGATGGGAGCGATTCATCTGGAGGCAGTAATGGCTAGTCGTCAACGTGGGGTCGCGCTCCTTATCGTGCTGATGTTACTTGCCATCATGACCACGATAGCCGCAAGCATGTCAGAGCGATTGTTTCTGCAGTTTCAGCGTGGTTCGAATCAAATTAATTACCAACAAGCTTACTGGTATAGCTTGGGGGTAGAAGCGTTGGCTGAGATTGGTATCGAACAGAGCTATGAAGACGACGATAACATCAACTTAAGTCAGCCTTGGGCGATAAAAGAGCAGGTCTACCCGTTGGATTATGGTCAAGCCGCTGGTCGCATCATCGATAAACAAGCCTGCTTCAATTTGAACGTGTTAGCGAGTGTACAACCCTCCGGGGATTCAACAAATCGTCCATACTTAGTACAAGTCTTCCAACGATTGATGGAAGAGAAAGACGTTGAACCTTATCAAGCTGAAGTGATTGCAGACTCGACTTGGGAATATGTCGATAGTGACAGCACGGTACGTTCGACGGCTGGTGTTGAAGACAGCACTTATGAAGCAATGAAACCGCAATACTTACCACCAAATGGTTGGATGGCCGATGCGAGTGAGTTACGTGCGGTTTACCAAGTGAGTGGCGATATCTACCAGAAGATAGCCCCAATGGTTTGTGCGCTTCCTAGCGATGATTGGCGTTTGAACGTAAACACAATTGACGTTGAACAAGCTCCTATCTTAGTTGCGATGTTTACGCCGGGCCTTAGCAGCAGCGATGCGGTGCAGTTGATAGAAAAGCGTCCTTTTGATGGTTGGGACAGCGTAGATGAATTTTTGTCTGAGTCAGAATTAGCTGGCTTAAGCGATGACGTAAAGAAAAATGCCAAAGGTTACTTAGGAGTCGACAGCGCTTTCTTTGAGCTGGATGTTCAAGTACTGGTGGATGAATCCCGAGTACGCCTCCGTAGCCTTTTACAAAGTACAGATAGAGAAACGGTGACTGTCGTTCGCCGTCGTTTTGGAGGAATCAGTGAGCGAGTTTCTGACCGTTCGGCTGAGTAGCGAACAACAAAGTACCATTCCATGGTTGGTATGGTCGACACAACAGCATGAAGTGATTGCCAGTGGTGAGCTTGCCGGATGGGAACATCTGGACGAACTGGCTGCTTACGCCGATCAGCGACAAATTGTGGCGCTACTGGCGAGTAATGATGTTGTGTTAACAAAAGTGGATATTCCACCAGGTGCTGCGCGTCAGTTTGACAGCATGCTGCCTTATTTGGTGGAAGATGAAGTCGCGCAAGACGTGGACAACCTGCATTTCACAGTATTAGACAAGCAAGCGGAAGCAGCACAAGTGTGTGCTGTCGAGCGTGCTTGGATTCAAACCATTTTGCAACGTTTCTCCAGCCAAGGCCTTGTTATTAAGCGCATGCTGCCTGATGTTCTTGCGATGCCTGTTGACGAAGAAAGCAGTTCTGCCGTCCAATTGGGTGAGCAATGGCTGATTCGTCATTCTCAAACTCAAGGTGCGGTTGTCGATGCGTCTTGGCTTGACCTGTACTTATCCTCTTACTTACAAAGTCATGAAGGCTGGAAGCTCGGTTGCTACAGTTCTGTGCCTGAGTCTGCAGTGTCAGATATCTGGGTCGCCAAGCCAGAAGAAATGGCGATGGCTCTTTTGGCGAAAGGAGCGACAGAAAGTAAGGTCAACCTACTGACTGGTTCTTTCAAGCCAAAATCCTCTTGGGGTAAGTACGTTAAGGTTTGGCAAAAGGCCGCGATTGCTGCGGGTGTATTACTTGTCGTGTTGGTTGGTCAGCAGTTGTTGATGGTGCATAAGTACGAAGCACAGGCCCAAGCGTATCGTGAAGAGAGTGAGCGCATCTTCCGCCAAGTTTTCCCGAATAAAAAACGCATTCCTACCGTTAGTTACTTGAAGCGTCAGATGACCGATGAAGAGCGTCGTCTGTCTGGTGGTTCGAGTGATGTGGCGATGCTGTCTTGGATTGCTGCACTGCCTTCGACATTAGGTCAGGTTAATGATCTTCAGATCACTAGCTTCAAATATGATGGTCAACGTGGCGAAGTTCGTATTCAAGCGAGCAGCTCTGACTTCCAGCCATTCGAGCAAGCTCGTGTGAAATTGGCAGAGAAGTTTAACGTTGAACAAGGTCAGCTGAACCGCAACGGCAATGTTGTGATGGGCAGCTTCGTGTTGAAGCGTCAGTGAGGTGATGATGAAAAACTTAATCGCACAAGCTCAAACTTGGTGGAGTAGCATCTCACAGCGTGAACAACGTTTGGTGATGGGCTGTGGCGCAATTGCTGTGTTAGGTATCATTTATTGGGGCATCTTGCAGCCAATGAATCAACGTGCAGAGCTAGCGCAGTCTCGAATTCAAAGTGAAAAGCAGCTATTAACGTGGGTGCAAAACAAAGCCGATGATATTACCGCACTACGTAAAAGCGGTGGTGTCAGCTTCTCTAATCAACCATTGAACCAAGTAGTCTCCTCATCGGCTCGTCGTTACAAAGTTGAGCTCATTCGCGTACAGCCGCGTAATGACAGTGTCCAAGTGTGGATCAAACCATTGGCGTTTAACCAGATGGTGGATTGGTTGCGTTATCTAAAAGAACAACAAGGGATTGAGGTGGAATTCCTAGACATCGACCGTACCGACCAAGCCGGTATGATTGACGTAAACCGCCTGCAATTTAAGCGAGGTTAAGGTGAAGAAAGCCGTTCTTTATGTGGTGATTTTTATTGCCTTTTTCTCGACCAGTTTGATCGCTGGCTTGCCAATCTCTTGGGTATTGCAACAAGTGCCGACGGTAAGAGGTTTGGATATTCAAGGTGCGCAAGGCACGGTTTGGCAAGGTAGTGCATCCAATGTGCGTTGGCAGCGTCAAAACTTAGGTGAAGTGAACTGGGACTTCCAACTTTCTGGCCTATTTACTGGTAAAGCAGAATTCGCGGTACGTTTTGGTCGTGGGAGCGATATGGACGTGCGTGGACGTGGCTTGGTTGGCTACAGTCTTACCAGCGGTCCATACGCAGAAAACTTAGTTGCGTCGATTCCAGCGGCCAAAGTGGTGGAGCAAGCTCGCCTTCCTGTACCTGTTGGTGTGGATGGGCAGCTTGAGTTGAACATCCGTCATGCGACGTATGCGGAACCTTGGTGTAAGACGGCTGAAGGCACGCTAGTTTGGAGCGCAAGTGGTATTCAAAGCCCACTTGGCAGTCTTGAACTAGGCCCTGTCATTGCTGATTTAAACTGTAAAGACAGTGTGCTTTCGGCATCGGGTGAGCAAAAGAGCAAGCAAGTATCGGCGGCGTTTTCTGCTGAGCTAATGCCAAATCAACGTTACTCTACCAAAGCGTGGTTTAAGCCAGGAGCAGAGTTCCCATCAGGCATGAGTGACCAGCTGAAATGGTTAGGTAATCCAAACGCTCAAGGGCAATACGAGTTTGATTACAAAGGGCGTTTCTAGCCAAATCTGTCATTCAGAACATTATCAAAGAGCTGCCAGTGTGCAGCTCTTTTTGCTTTTGGATCATGGTAGGCCAAACCCTCTATTCGCTGTACAAGAAATCCAGCTGATTATGGGGTTTGGAGTAAACTGTTGATTTTTAATTGAATAACTTAAGTGTGTACAGCTAAGTAAGCATTTAGATCATAGTAGGCCAAATGCTTCTATCGCTGTACAAGAAGAAAAAAGAAAGGCCACGAACTCGATTCGTGGCCTTTTAAAATCTAGCAATGGGGCTGATTGGGTTGGGGTTAATCTTTGCGCTGTAGAATCTCATCCCATGGCAAATCCGCATCGCCCAGTACGATGAAGTTCGGGTTCTCCAACGTCTCGCGCTCATTGTAAGACAGCGGTTCAAGTTGCGTACTGAGAATTCGTCCGCCCGCTTCCTCAACAATGCACTGCGTAGCAGCGGTATCCCACTCGCCAGTTGGACCTAGACGTAAATAACAGTCCACTGCACCTTCAGCAACAAGGCACGCTTTGAGTGCGGCAGAGCCGAGTGGAATTAAATCATAGTTCCAAGCGCTGCTCATGCGGCTCGTGATGCGGTTGATGTCTTGGCGACGACTGATTGCGATAGCGATGTTTTGCCCAGGTTGTTCATGTTTGTGAGTGTGGATTTTCACGCTCTCAGACATGTCTGGAATCTTCCACGCGCCCTTGCCGTTGTAAGCATAATAAGTCACGCCAGAAACCGGACCGTAAACCACACCCATGGTTGGCTTGTTGTTGTCGATAAGGGCGATAATGGTCGCGAAGTCACCGCTGCGCGCGATGAACTCTTGTGTACCATCAAGTGGGTCAACCAGCCAGTAGCGTTCCCATTGCGCACGTTGCTCTAAGCTGATGTCCGCGGCTTCTTCAGAAAGCACGGGGATATCTGGCGTAAGCTCGCTTAAACGCTCGGTAATCAGCTTGTGCGCTGCGATATCAGCACTGGTGACTGGGGTCTCGTCACTTTTGGTGTAAGCTTCGTACTGCTTTTTCTCGTAAATATCGAGAATCAATTGTCCCGCGCTGCGAGCAATTTCGATGACTTGCGGGAGCAGGTGAGATAAATCTTTTGTCATTGGCATAAGTAATGGTCCTTTCTCACAATTATGGTCCAGCTCTTCGGCTGCGATTAGTTTTGTTTGTGAGTGGTGTTTTGTAAGTGTTTCAGTGCCAACATCAACGCTGTGATGCTTCGTGCTTCACAAAAATCTAAGTGCGTTAATAGTTCTTCCGCTTGCGCTAATGGCCAGCGAACGATTTCTAATGGTTCTGGCTCGTCACCTTCTTGTTTCTCAGGGTATAGGCTCTGTCCTAAGAACAGCGTCATTTTGCTGGAGAAGTAAGAAGGTGCAAGGATCACCTGTTTTAATGGCGTTAGCTCATGAGAGCCGAAACCAATTTCTTCTTTTAACTCTCGATCGGCCGCTTGTAATGGTGTCTCTCCTGGGTCGATAAGACCTTTCGGAAAGCCCAGTTCGTAGCGTTCTGTGCCTGCCGCGTACTCGCGTACTAACAGTAAGTCACCTTGCTCAGTGACAGGCACAACCATCACGGCATCGCGACCACTTGGTTTCATGCGTTCATAAGTACGCAGTTCGCCATTAGAGAAGCGAAGGTCGAGGGCTTCCACAGCAAACAGCTTAGATTGTGCGACCGTCTGACAAGAGAGAATCTCTGGTGGGGTCCTTTTCGACATAACGCTGGCTCCTTAGTGTCGTTAACTCATCGAGGGAAATGAGATTTCTTAATATATGAGAAGAAAGCTCGAGTTTCTAGCGTGATGATTCAGCTTAACTCAATTGAAAACAAAAATGGGAGGCAAACGCCTCCCATTTCTCGTCGATATGCATTACTAGCAAGCCATGAACGACTTAGTAGTAAGAGTGATCACCACGATCGTGCTCAGTTGCATCGCGAACTGCTGTCAGTTCACCAACGAATTGATTAAGAAGCTCTTTTTCAATACCTTCTTTTAGTGTCACATCGACCATTGAACAGCCGTTACAACCACCGCCAAATGCAACGATTGCGATGCCATCGTCCGTGATTTCAACTAGGTTTACGTGACCACCGTGACCTGCAAGTTGCGGGTTCACTTGAGTTTGGATCACGTACTCAACACGCTCTACAAGCGGTGCATCGTCAGACACTTTACGCATTTTTGCGTTTGGCGCTTTTAGCGTTAGCTGAGAGCCCATTTTGTCTGTCACAAAGTCGATTTCAGCGTCTTCTAGAAACGGTAGGCTTAGCTCGTCAATGAATGCCGAGAAACCGCTGTAAGGGATTTCTGTGTCAGTGCCTTCAACCGCTTCTGGTGGGCAGTAAGATACGCCACACTCTGCGTTTTGGGTTCCTGGGTTAACAACGAAAACTCGGATGTTAGTACCTTCAGGTTGTTGGCCTAAAAGGTTGGCGAAATGCGTTTGCGCAGTTTCTGTAATAGTAATATTTGACACGACGAATACCTGAGTAAATTTGTAGGCTATTGCTGCTATTCTACTCCTGTTACCGCCTCGGTCTAGTCTTTTTGATGCTAAGACATGGCGAAGCGATCTAGAGCGAACCGGGCGCAGGAGTTCTGCAGATGCAGTAAATATCGATGCTTTCTACGCCAACTTCAAGTAGTAAATGACATAATTGTCGGACCGTACTACCTGTTGTAACCACATCATCCACAATCGCGACGTGGGAAAAGTCCACCTCACCTTGTAGGGCAAATGCCCCTTGCAAATTTTGCTCGCGACTGGCTTTTTTGTTTCCTCGTTGTGATTGGACGCTTTTGACGCGTTTAAATACCTTGTTTTCATAGCGCACATCTAAATGATGGGCGAGGTGTTTGGCCAAGATGTGGCTCTGGTTGAAACCTCGTTTTAAGAAGCGCTGCCAGTGAACTGGCACACTTGTCATCACTGGGGCAGGCTGCTCAACTCGCTCTGCTAATAATTGAGTGAGCGCGCCCACATGCCAGACTTCGCCGTGATCTTTAAAACGCTGTACTTGTTGAGAGAGCGGGAAGTCATAATCCCCCAAGGTATACAAACGCCGCCATGGTGGTGGCTCTTTCAGGCATTCTCCACACTCTGTGGCGGCTTGTGATTCCTCTTCTGTCATTTTTAAACCACAACGTACGCAGCGCTCAATTGGTGTGAGGTGGTCAAAACAGCTGTCACACCAACGCATTAGGTTGGGCGTTTGGCGGTGAGGCATGGGAAATCGGCATAATCCGCATTGGCTACTGAGTACGCGATGCATGATGTTTTGCCATTGATGAGATAACATACAATCCATCCGAGGTGTGCGAGTCATTAGACTAAAGCTTGGATTGCATGGTAAGGAATAAGATAAGTGGGAGAGAACGAGAGCATGAGCACGAATTTACACTGGCAGTCATTTGGTCAAGGACCAGATTTGGTGTTGCTTCATGGTTGGGGTATGAATGGTGCGGTATGGCAGCAGACCGCCGAGTCTCTTCAACCTTATTTCCGAGTGCATGTGGTCGATCTTCCGGGGTACGGACACAGCGCAGAATCTCACGCTGAAGACTTAGCAAAAATCGCTGACCTTGTTCTGCAAGACGCACCAGAAAAAGCTGTCTGGCTTGGCTGGTCATTAGGTGGCTTGGTGGCAACCCACATTGCACTTAATGCTCCGCAGCGTGTAAGCAAGTTAATCACGGTAGCAAGTTCACCAAAATTCGCCGCTGAGCGTCCTTGGCGTGGCATTCAACCTAACGTGTTAACCGCATTCACCGATCAATTGCTGGAAGACTTCTCTGTCACTATTGAGCGCTTTATGGCGCTGCAAGCGATGGGCAGTCCATCTGCGCGCAAAGACGTTAAGCAACTCAAACAAGCAGTATTATCGCGTCCGCAGCCGAATCCTGATTCATTGTTGGTTGGCTTGAATATTCTTGCCGATGTGGACTTGCGCGATGCGCTGACTTCTCTCTCTATGCCGATGCTGCGTCTTTATGGTCGACTTGATGGTTTAGTGCCAATCAAAGTGGCAAGTGACTTAAGTGAGCAGTTGCCAAGCACTCAGCAGTTCGTTTTCAACCAATCTTCTCATGCGCCGTTCATGACCGAACATGAAGCGTTTTGTCTCCAAGTGCGAGAATTTGCCGCTTAATTAGCGAGTCTACAACTCTAAGCGAATAAAACCCTAAAGCTGCTTAAAAATTGGTCGATATAAGTTTTAGCGAACTCTTCTTGCGGGAGGAGTTTGCTGTATTGACGAGTTGGGCGACTCTGAGGAGGGTTCGCAATGATTGTGTCACCGGCTAACGTAAGCGTGCCACTGATCGCCCCATCCGTTAATGTGCAGACGGAACAAGCTGCTCGTGACAATAAAGTCCGAGAACCTGTGACGCCAACAGTCGCACTGGCGAAAACCAATGCGGAGCGCAAAGTAAAAAGTGATGAGAAGCGGCGACGCCAATCCTCGTGGGACCCATCGGAGCATCCAGGCTACGAAGTGGGACCCGAGGTGGATACCCGTTATCACGAAGAACCGGAAGACACGCTAGAACGTCTGTTCGGTTTGCTTGCGCTCAAGAGTTACAGCGAAGATCAGGGTAAGGGTTACGCGATACGCTTTCGATTACCTAAGCGCATTTTGGATGCTGCGGTCAAAGAGGGATTGATGGAAAAGCGCAGGAAGGTGATTAAGTTTCATTATGGTCACTCGGTCGCGCCCCATACACCGTCAGAAGTGATAGCAGTATTATGACGACTCAATATCCTACTCAAATAAAAACGCTCCAAGCAGAACAACTGATTGGAGCGTTTTTTTTAGCTATCAAAGCTCGTTAGCGGTGAAGCCTCGTTATTGGTGGTGAAGCCTAGGCGAGATTACTTTTTCGCTTTAGCAAACGCTGCTGCAAAAGCACCGCCCATTGCGCTGTTAGATGATGAGTCATCACGGCGAGGGTGACGACGCTGCGGTTGGTCATTACGACGCGGCGCTGCTGATGAGCGTTGGCTACGGTTGTCTTGACCCGGCTCGTCGTTCAAACGCATCGATAAACCAATACGCTTACGCTGCACGTCCACTTCCATCACTTTCACTTTTACGATGTCGCCCGCTTTCACCACTTCACGTGGATCAGACACAAAGTGGTCTGTCAGTGCGGATATGTGCACGAGACCATCTTGGTGAACGCCGATATCAACGAAAGCACCGAAGTTGGCTACGTTCGATACCACGCCTTCTAGAATCATGCCCGGCTCCAAGTCAGAAACCGAGTTTACGCCTTCTGCGAACGTTGCTGTTTTGAATTCTGGACGCGGGTCACGACCCGGCTTATCTAGCTCTTTGATGATGTCTGTAATGGTTGGAACACCAAAGTTATCGTCGGTGTAATCGACCGCATGCAGACCTTTTAGGAAGCTTGAATCACCAATCAGTGCTTTGATGTCTTTGTTGTTCTTCTCAGAAATCGCTTTTACCACGGGGTACGCTTCTGGGTGAACCGCAGACGCATCAAGTGGGTTCTTACCATCCATAATGCGTAGGAAACCTGCACACTGCTCGAACGCCTTAGGACCTAAACGAGGTACTTTCTTCAAGGTTGTACGTGCTTCGAAACGACCGTTTTCATCACGGAAGTCGACAATGTTCTGTGCGATGGTGCTCGACAAGCCCGCTACGCGCGTCAGTAGCGCCGCAGAAGCAGTGTTCACGTCCACACCGACCGCGTTTACACAGTCTTCCACAATCGCATCTAGGCGTTTTGCCAGCATTGATTGGCTAACATCGTGCTGGTATTGGCCCACACCGATCGACTTAGGATCGATTTTCACTAGTTCAGCCAGTGGGTCTTGTAGACGACGAGCAATCGACACCGCACCACGTAGAGATACGTCCATATTGGGGAACTCTTTCGCTGCAAGCTCAGATGCTGAGTAAACCGAAGCGCCCGCTTCACTCACGATGATTTTCTGAACTTTCAGGTTGCCACGTTTGATGACGTCTGCGACAAAGCTGTCGGTTTCACGTGAAGCCGTGCCGTTACCGATCGCAATCAAATCGACGTTGTACTTGCGCACCAACTGATCAACGATTTGCGCTGACTTGTCGTATTGCTTTTGTGGTGGGTGAGGGTAGATGGTTTCGGTTGCAAGCACTTTACCAGTCGGATCGACAATAGCGATCTTCGAGCCTGTGCGCAGACCCGGATCGAGACCAAGTGTTGCACGAGGGCCCGCAGGCGCAGCCATCAACAAGTCTTTTAGGTTGGTGGCGAATACTTCAATCGCTTCGATTTCTGCGCGCTCTTTCATTGCGCCCATTAGCTCGGTTTCCATGTGCATCGATACTTTGATACGCCATGACCAGCTGATCACTTGCTTGCGCCATGCATCCGCCGGTGCGCTGCTGAGTGTCACGCCGTAGTGGTCTGCAATGATAGTTTCGCAGTAAGACTGACGTACGCCTTCTTCTTGCTCTGGATCGGCATTCATTGCCAATGTCAGGAAGCCTTCATTGCGACCACGCAGCATCGCCAACGCACGGTGTGATGGTACTTTGCTTAGTGGTTCGTTGTGGTTGAAGTAATCTTTAAACTTCTCACCTTCTTGCTCTTTGCCTTCAACGACGCGAGCGCCCATTTCCGCATTGCGGTTTAGGTGGCCACGAATTTTCTCTAGCAGGTTCGCGTCTTCAGCGATGCGTTCCATGATGATCGCACGCGCGCCATCCAGTGCGGCTTTGGTGTCTGCCACACCTTTGTCTGCATCAAGGTATTTGCTTGCTTCGCTTTCTGGCTCAGTTTGTGGGTGATTCCAAAGCTGGTCTGCAAGTGGCTCAAGACCGGCCTCAATCGCGATCTGGCCTTTGGTGCGACGCTTTGGTTTGTATGGTAGGTACAAGTCTTCAAGGCGAGTCTTGCTGTCTGCCTGAGTGATCTCTTGTTCGAGTTCTGGCGTGAGTTTGCCTTGTTCTTGGATCGATTTCAGGATGGTTTGACGGCGATCGTCCAGTTCACGAAGGTAAGACAGACGGCTGTCTAGAGTACGCAGTTGGGTATCATCAAGGCCGCCCGTCACCTCTTTACGGTAACGAGCAATAAATGGGACTGTGTTACCGTCATCGATAAGGGTTACAGCGGCATTGACTTGCTCAGGGCGAACATTCAGCTCTTGAGCAATCATGCGACAGATAGCTTGGCTCATCCGTGTATTCTCTTTAATTCTGTTTGGGTATTGGTTGTGTATAGAACATTGGGGTCATTCATGGAATTTGCAATGTTTTAAACTAGTAACTCAAAAATTTACTGAGCGTCGGTGGACATTGGTCAATTTTGTGTCAAAACTGTAATTAAATTCAGAACTTATTCAAAAATGACTGCCTATATTCTGTACCTTGGCACTTACGGAAAACAATAATGAAAAAAAATGTCTTTGGCTGTGGCGCTTTCAGGTGCCTTGTTAGTCGCTCCATTTTCTTGGTCGCAATCTTTATCTGCGACTACTCAATATCCAATCTATCAACTTGACGGCAAAGTGGTTCTCGGTCGTGTTGAAAGCGTTTATTACAGCGAGATTCCAGAGCTAAGTGATGTTCCTTTCATCGGCAAGATTGATACCGGCGCCGACACGACCTCAATGCACGCAGAAAACATTCACGTCAGCAGCAGCAACCCAGAATACAAAAGCCTCAAAGATAACAAGCTGATGTGGGCAATCATTGATGATCTTGGTGGCACCAAAGCCAAGTGGGATGCTGACAGTTTTAAGCCGTACCAAGTGACCGTGAGTTTCACTATTCATCATCCGTACACAGGCAAAGAAATTAAGATCACTGATGATCTTGAACGCATCAGTGCGATCCGCAGCCGTACCAGCGAAAAACCAATTCTCCGCCCGACGGTGAAAATGCCGATGACCATTGCAGGACATACTGTGGACACCGTGGTTAACCTGACCAAGCGCACTCAATTCTCAGCACCTATCTTGATCGGTAAGACTTACCTCGACAACAACGCGTGGGTATTTGCTGGTTACGATTACCTGCAAGAGCAACAAAAGGCGCAGATGATCGGTAAGAAAGAAACGGTTGAAGTGGAAGGGGTGCCATACAAGGTGAGCATTTCAACTTCTAGCCGTTACACCAACGTGCATGCGTTGAATATCAAAGTGGATAAGAAGAAAAAACAAGTTTCTTTCACTTTAGAAGGTGAGAACGGCAAGCGTCATCCAATGACCCTACCATTAGTACGTATGTTGAAAACCAGCAAGAGTGAGCGTCCTTTGGTTTATCTTCCGGTGAAAGTGAGTGAAACCGAGACGCAACAATGGCTGGTTTACTTGCGCGATCGCAGCAGCTTTAGCTCGCAAATTCGTCTGGGTAAAGACGTTGCAAGCCAGCACTTCGTGATTGACACTGACAAAGAGAACTTGCTCGGTGGCGTTGAGAAGTCATTTAAGAATGCTCTGAAATCTAAGCCATTGGTTATCTCACCTGAAGAGTCAGTCAATATTGATGGTCATGTACTGCCTGCGTATCCAACCTTCGCGGTTAAAACGCCATTGTTGCGTGTGGATGGCTTTGAATTGACGGAAAAAGACAAGAAAGAAGTCGTGACCTTCTATCTGCCAAGCGCGAAAGGCAAGGAAGAGAAAATCACTAAACACGTATTGAAGAAGCTCAAAGTGGGTGACTCGGTTCGCCCAGTCGTTGAGGGTGACTTCCTATTTGGTGATGAAGAGAAGAGCATCGAATTTGCCATTGATGTATTGGAGAAAGACGATCAAGAACAGCCGTTCTTTGTCTTCGGCCACAGCATGGCGAAAGGCGGTGTGCTGTTGAATACACGCGCTGATCACTTATTGGATGCGCGTCCGCTGTTTAAAGCCGGTCATATTGAAGTGGCGGAAGTGGAAGGCATGTCTTTCCCGGTGAAATTGGATACGGGCGCGGATGTGAGCTCAATTAATGCCAAGAACATCAAACAGTTCAAGAAAGATGGCAAAGACATGGTGAGCTTCACCTATGAGAACGACAGCGGCATGAAGAAGGAATTTACCAAACCCGTTGTCGACGTGATGCGCATTAAAGCCAAGAAAGGTGAGAAAGCCAACGTCCGTCCGGTGGTGGAAATGCATGTTAAGCTTGGCGAACTAGAGAAGAAGGTTCGCGTTAACTTGCAAGACCGTAGCCGCTTCCATTACAGCATGATTCTGGGTAAGAACTTCTTGAAGCACGGTGCGATCGTTGCCAGCGATACCAACTACATTGTGACCGAGAAGCCTGACTACGAAGAGTAACCTTCAAGGTTGATATTCAAAACGTAAAAGCCGCACTCTTAAGTGCGGCTTTCTTTTTATCGGGTCATTCAATCAGTTTTCTTCGCCTTGGTAGCGAATACTATTGATAAACCATTCTTTGTAGCCTTCTGGCGTTCTTACTGCGAATTCGTCATCGACTTCTTTTTTTTAGGAGCGCACGCGCCATTGGGGAATCAATCGAGATATAGCCTTTTGCATCGCCATAGATTTCATCGGGACCAACGATGCGGAAATTCTTCACATCGCCCGCTTCATTCTCAATTTCCACCCAAGCACCAAAGAACACTTTGCCTTCTTGCTGAGGTGAGTAATCCACCACTTTGACTTGCTCTAGACGCTTTCGTAAGTATCTGACACGACGGTCAATTTCACGCAGACGTTTTTTTGTTGTATTGATATTAGTTCTACTCTTAAGAGCGTACTAATAGCTAAAATACTACTTCTAAATATCTGATATTAAGCTGGTCTGTTTTTATAGCTGAGTCATTTGAATTAGTGAGAACCATCAACTATATACTAAGTAGTATGTTAAGAACTCCTTAGTATTTGAGGTGATCTATGAACTATGAGAAGCGATGGACGGGTTGGAGTGAGTTTTTAGAGAATAGTCGTCGATTCCCTGATAGTAATGAGCAGGAATGTAAAAATGCACAGCAGTTTAAACATGTTCCTATAAATATGACCCGTTATTACGCCAAGAACTAGTCTGGATGGCGTGACTACTTCAAACAGGCAAAGAAATGAGCTTCGTAATCAAGCGCTCAGTGAACTACAAAGCTAGTGCAAGCCGGCCCTCATTTCGCTTTCCTGCGCTTTTTACTGAAAATGGTTTGCTGATTTCTCACTTGAGATTTTTGCATGAGAATCGCTACAAATCTCAGTCGTGGCTAGAGCGCAATACCTTCGCTGTAGAGCTTCTTTTAAAGTACATAGAGCGCCAATTATTAAGCGCCTCATCGGCTACAGATCTACTAAGAGCTTTTGTTGAAGCGTTACAGTTCGGAACGATTCAAGATGGGCAAGATAACTCTGGTTTGTTCTGGTCTCCTCGAAGAAGTGAAGATGTGAATGTTCTTCTTCGTCATATCACTGATTACTGCGACTACTTAGACACAATCCATGGTACTGATTTACCGAAGCTAAATCCCTTGAAGAAAGCCAATTATGTCGAAGAACGCTTGCAGTGGTGTGCTTACTACAGAAGGCACAGTCGTAGTTTCCTGAATCACTTAGCTAAACCATCCCGACAGCAATTCTCAGTTGTTAGAAAGATTCGAGGACCTGAGAGGCACCTAGTTGATATCGAAGCGGTATATCGCTTTCCAGAAGACCGAATTGAAGACTTACTGCTGCATGGGTTTGTTTCTGCTTCAGGAGAACCGGATTATGGTAGTCAGTTAATCGTAATGTTGATGCATTTTGGTGGGTTGAGATTGTCGGAGTGTTTTCATATATATGCTCATGATGTTCATCTAGATGAGAAATCCGGCTCAGCTCTCATATCGGTTTTTCACCCTAGTGATGGAAAATCTCCTGACAAGCGGTTTAGTAGCCGAAGAGAATATTTGGCTCATGTATACCAACTTAGTCCACGAACTGACTATCCGAGAAGCCATAGGCTCTACGCTGGCTGGAAAGGACCTTTGCTTACAAATCGCAATCTGTCTTTTGATGTCATGTTTTATCCACTAAGTAAAGCCGTTGAGTTCACTCTGTTACTACAAAAATACCTTTCGGTTAAGCCAGCTTCAGAATCTCCTTTCCTATTTGTTAACTCAAAAGGCGATACTGAGAGTAAAAAAAAATTTCAATCAAAAACACAATCGAGCAGTTAAACGAATCGGACTCGAACCTTCCAAATCGCGAGGGACGACCCCACATGCACATCGACATTCCTACGGCTATAGATTAAGCCAAGGAGGTTTCTCTCAACTAGAGATTCAAAAAGCGATGCATCATAAAAGCCCTGACAGTTGCTTGGTTTACTTGACACCTTCTGACGACGAGGTTCGTCAGCAAATGAGAGGCGCTCACTGATGAAAAAGTTTTACGCAACCATAAACCAAGCAAGTAAAGCGGCGATAGGATTGGGTATTCAATCGCTGACGGAATATAAGCAGCGTTACAAAGAAGATGAGCGTCTTCCCTCGCATCCAAATAAGGCTTATGCCAATGATTGGGTTGATTGGTTTAGTTTTCTGGATAAAGAAAAGCGGTCTTTGTATTCGACATATGCAGAGGCCAGCGAAGCGGTGATAGAATTGGGCATTCAATCGCTGGCGGAATATAAGCAGCGTTACAAAGAAGATGAGCGTCTTCCCTCGAGTCCAAATAAGGCTTATGCCAATGATTGGGTTGATTGGTTTAGTTTTCTGGATAAAGAAAAGCGGTCTTGGTATTCGACATATGCAGAGGCCAGCGAAGCGGCGATAGGATTGGGCATTCAATCGCAGCCTGAGTATTCGCAGCGTTACAAAGAAGATGGGCGTCTTCCCTCGAGTCCAAATAAGGTTTATGCCAATGATTGGGTTGATTGGTTTAGTTTTCTGGATAAAGAAAAGCGGTCTTTGTATTCGACATATGCAGAGGCTAGCGAAGCGGCGATAGGATTGGGCATTCAATCGCTGGCGGAATATAAGCAGCGTTACAAAGAAGATGAGCGTCTTCCCTCGCATCCAAATAAGGCTTATGCCAATGATTGGGTTGATTGGTTTAGTTTTTTGGATAAAGAAAAGCGGTCTTGGTATTCGACATATGCAGAGGCCAGCGAAGCGGCGATAGGATTGGGTATTCAATCGCAGCCTGAGTATTCGCAGCGTTACAAAGAAGATGAGCGTCTTCCCTCGAGTCCAAATAAGGCTTATGCCAATGATTGGGTTGATTGGTTTAGTTTTCTGGATAAAGAAAAGCGGTCTTTGTATTCGACATATGCAGAGGCCAGCGAAGTGGCGATAGGATTGGGTATTCAATCGCTGGCTGAGTATTCGCAGCGTTACAAAGAAGATGAGCGTCTTCCCTCGTGTCCAAATCAGTTTTATAAAGATGATTGGATCAACTGGATTCAATTCTTATTGCCCAGAGATATATCTAATCTGAAACAGTTCAAAACAGCATGTGCGATTCTAAAAATCAAAGACTCTGCTCAATATAGAGTTACGCAGAAGAACTATCCTCAATTACCCTCCAAACCTGAAAAAAGAATACCTGACTGGAGCAATTGGTATGACGCTCTCGATATACCACGACCTTATGGATATGACGAACTAGTCGCTTTAGTTCGAAGCAAAGGTGTTTTCAGTCTCGCTGAATATGCGAAGCTTCGATCAGAGTCCAACGACCCTAGAATGCCAGCCAAACCAGAAGAGTATTATCACGGAAAGGGCTGGACTAACACTTATGACTTCTGGGGAGTAAAACGACCGTACCAGGTAAAATACTTTACCGATGAGTGGTCTTTGTGGGCTGAGACGTTAAAAGAGTTTCTCAAGTCTGCACGTGGTGGAGATACCAAAGCGAAAGACCTGTGTGAATTTGTTCGTGAATACATTGAGCCAAATGGTTTTGAAACATCCCCGTTGGAGTTTCTTACTCGTGGCTCGACAAACATTCAACCCATGCTGAATCTGTTTGAACAAGTTCCAGTGACTCGAAGAAAAAAATGGGCATTCTCAATCAATGAGTTCTTAGATTGGATTATCTCGAGTTATCTTATTTTGGAAGACACAGAGACGGGAGAAATTACCCATATCAAGGGCGCTAAAAACCCTTTTAGTCACATCAACTTTAATGGAGAGACTGCTCCTCAAGTGATCAATGAAACAGACAAGATGGCTCTGCCCTATCAATATGTAAAAGCAGGGCGAGATTGGATATTTCCATTGGACTCTGTAGAGAAAAAGTTAAGCTATCGGGATTTAGCTCATTTGCAGCGTTTTTCATCAGATTGGGTGCAAATCAAAGACAGCTCTATCCTTGATGAGAGTGATCCTGACTGCGTTTTCAAAGTTGAAAATGGAAAAACCTACCTTTGGTTTCCAACATACTGGACCTATACATACTCACTAATGCAACTCCCCGCACGAGGTATGCAAATTATTTATTGCGATTCTGGAGAAGCCGATCAAGAACTCGCCGACTTTAAGAATAATAAAGTCGTTTGGAAGAAAAATAGGACTAAGTTAGCTGGCCTAACCAATCGGCAGAGCATGGTGAGTAAGTCAGGGCAAGGAGAGTTCGGTGTTCACTACACGTCCAACAAAACTAAGTTTGATGGTTCGGGTTACACGATTCCTTTCATGCCCATAGAGCTTGCGTATTGGTTGGTAAAGCTGAGAAAGTGGCAACAGAAATATAATCCACTTGAGGAGCCAACGAAATGGCTTGATTGTGAGCGCACCAATCTAAACGAAGTCCAGCGTAAGCAAAAAGGGTCTAATTGCTTTTTATTCCGAGACTATCTAGAGAAAGAGCCAGGGACATTTGGTGGCAGACTAACGACACGGCTCGCAGCTGCGCTATATTTCTCTGGCAAGAATGATATTAATACGGCTACCTACAAAGGGCTGAAATACGATCAATCGATTAAAGAGTTTGAAAATAGCCAAACGATACCGCTTTCACACTTCAAATCCCCTTATACTCCACACTCAATGCGCGTCAGTCTGATTAACGCGTACGCCTTTGAATTTGGTATTCCTTTGGAAGTCATTATGAAGTTGGTCGGTCACTCCAGCATTCTGATGACAATCTATTATACCAAGAGCGGTAAAACAGGCGCCAACTTGCGAGAAAAAATGGATGTGGGAGAAAAGGAGGCGATAAGCAAAGCAACTCAGACGCTCAAATCCTTTGTGGAGCAGCAGCGAATTGAAGAGGTGAAATCACAGTTGGTAGGCTCATCTGTGGATCTACTGAATTCACTAGACAATGCTCGGCCGGCCTCCAGCTATCTTTGGAAAGACTTTGGTATCTGTCCGGTGGGAGGTGCTTTTTGTTCAGAAGGAGGCTGCCCTGTAGCCACAAAAGCCAACATATATCACCCCGTGCCAGCAGGTTATTTAGGTGAGCAGAACTGTTTTCAGTGTCGATTCTTTATCACCGGTCCTGCTTTTTTGGTTGGACTTGCCGCCATGTTCAATGAGATAAGCCTAGCCGTAAATACGCAATCTATACGTTACACTGCACTTGGTCAGAAGCTTGATAATATTGCAGAGAAGATAGATGTCATTGATCACCAGCTTTACAAAATTAAAGCGGACAGCTCAGAGAAGTCAGCTTTAGAGTCTGATAGACGTGGGTTAGTTGGGAAACGTACGCACTTGAACTCGGAAATTGAAACACGAGCGAAGAAGCTAGATTTGTACCTCTCGGACATGAATGCGATTCACCGACATATCCATAATTGTCAAACCCTTATGCGTAAGCCTCAGGAAAACACGGAAAAGCACTATCAGCTTATTGTTCCGCATGAATTCACTCTAGGTGTTGAGCTAGATGAAGTAAGCAGCTTTCATCAGCTATCAGAGGTATGCTCGAACGCAGAGCTGTACCATAGTTGTAGTGATGATTTAGCAGTTACCAGACGCTCCCAAATGATCGACAAGATGATGGCCGAAAACGGTATTCAGCCGCAATTCTTCTTACTGTCAGAAGAAGAACAGCTTGCAGTGGGGAATCAGTTAACAGAGCTAATGCTGACACGGTTGAAAGGCTGGGAGAACGTTGACCGTCTCATGGATGGGAGTTTGACCCTAAAGGACTTATCGATAGATAACCAGTTCGACGAAAAGACGATTCGTGAATTGTTTGAGAAGTCGAAACCAGTAAAAAGGATCGGTTAGCATGTCAGAAATTACCCCTGAGCAAGTACTGAGTCAGCTAAAAAAGAAAGCGTCATCTCGGGTACAGAACTCATTAGAGGCCGTGTTTACCATATGCAAGGAACAACAAGAACGCGGATTGAACGACTTTAGTTATTCAACGATAGCTCGACTTGGAAAAGGGCGAGGTGTTCCAGCTGCACAAAGTATCCGGAACAAGACGGGAGAATCGTACCGAACCTTAATTGCTAGTTTCAACTCTTCAGCAAAAGACCAACCAAGGTCGGCGCGAAGCACTTCAAAAGGTAAGATGCACGCTTGGATTGATGAACTAGACGATCCAGTCGTTAAGCTTCAAGCCAATATTCTCTATGCTCAAAAAAAGGAAGCGGAACGACTACTTAATGAAGTAGTGCCTATCAATCAGGTCATTGAAGTGTTCGATAATGTTGATGTGTCCTTTGCGTCTATCAAGCTCACTGAGCTGGAGCGAAGCGCATTGGAGTACCTCATTTCTAGTGAGTTTTTACGCAGACACCAATTGGAGCTTGGAAAAAATGGCAGTATAGTTTCGACTGATACTCAAAAGTCTTTTTTCCCTGTCGCAACTTTGGATGCAATCAAAAAGGCTTTACAGAACTTATAAATAACTTGGATTGTAGAAGTGAAAACAAAACTAATCACCAGAGAAGGTTATAACAAACTCAAAGCGGAACATGACCATCTGTGGAATGAGAAGCGTCCAGAGATTACCAAAATCGTCACATGGGCAGCTAGTTTGGGTGATCGCTCGGAAAACGCTGACTACACCTTCAACAAACGCTTACTTCGTCAAATAGACCGTCGTGTGCGCTTTCTTCGTAAGTTTCTGCCTGAAGTGACCATTGTTGACTACTCTCCTCAACAAGAAGGAAAGGTCTTCTTCGGAGCTTGGGTTGAGATTGAGAATGAAGCCGGTGATGTTAAGACATTCAGAATTGTTGGTCCTGAGGAAATTTATGGCGGCGCAAAAGACTACATCTCAATTGATTCACCAATGGCGAGAGCATTGTTGAAGAAGGAAGTAGATGACGAAGTAACGGTACGCACACCTGAAGGTGACAAAGAATGGTTCGTTAACTCTATTAGCTACAACAAACCTTAACTCTCTTCGGAACCGCTCAACTTATTGATAAGCTCTTGCCTCTCTTCTTCACTCAATTTTGCAATCAGGCAGGCCAACTTGGCAGAGCTTTCTTCCTCACAAAAGAAATAGTTCAAAGGGACGCCTAGCTCGTTAGCAATGAGCTTTAGAGTCTGTATGTCTGGAGCGTGTTTTGCTTTCTCATACTGATTCATTCTGGCACTTGCCGAACCCTCATCCATACCTATTCGCACCCCCAAGGCTTTCTGGGAGAGTTTGGCTTTTTTGCGTGCTTTTTTAAGTCGCGCTGGGATTGGGCTAGTAAATGACATTTTCGGTTCATTTGTGAAAACCTATATTAACTAAGATTTTCTTAGTTTTATTCATTTCTGTATACTAAGCAATCCTTAGTTTTGTGTGTGGGCGGGAAATGAAACGTTCTATAAGAATCAGTGCAGTAATGCATAAGTTGTTGGTTGAAGATGAAATGGACGGGTTTTCTGTCGTTGAGGTGAGAGATGCTTCATTGAAACTTGAAGAAGGTACACAGAACTCTGATGAGGCTCGGAAGAAGGTTTATCGCCAAATATGGCAATATCAACAAAGGGGTTGGCTGCGAAGTGAAGGTAAAGGAAGAAACAAAAAGTACTTTCAAACCGAACAATTTAGAGAACTTCAGACAGTGCCTCGAAAAAAAGCCAAACGTGAAGTTTTAAGAAAAGAATGTTCTCCAGACTACTCGATTTTGCTTCGTGAGAGTAATGAATATAAAGGCGAATTAGAGATCGTACTTGGTGAAATCGATGAATATCAATCACTAAGATGCCGTTTCCCTGAGCTAGAGAATCGATTAACCCCATTGTTACAGCAAGCAAGAGAACGTTCAGCGCACTTGCTTGGCAAAATAAATGGATTAACGAACCTCCTTAATACTCTCTCAGAGGGGAGCCAACCGTGCTAAGACAGTGGCAGACAGAGTGCGCTGCAAAAGCTATCCAGAAATTTAGAGCAAAGCACCAACACTTTTTCTGCCAAGCGACACCGGGAGCCGGAAAAACCGTACTTGCGGCAACAGTTGCATCAAGACTACTTTGTGATGATTTGATCGACCTTGTGTTATGTTTTTCTCCATCTTTAACGGTAGCTGATGGAATCAAAAGAACTTTTTCTCAGACTCTGAATTGCACTTTTAATGGTGGCCTAGGCTCTATTGGGCAATCGCTAACATATCAATCAATCCAATTTCTCAACGACGAGTTTTGGCAGACGTTACGTAATCATCGAGTGTTTGTTGTCTTTGATGAAATTCATCACTGCTCTGGATCTGACTTTGAAAATGCAAATGTTTGGGGGCAACAAGTGCTAGCCAAGATACAGGGTTTAGCAACCTATACGTTAGCTATGTCAGGGACTCCGTGGCGCTCAGATTCTCTACCTATAGTCATGTCCGAATACAGTGATCCAGAAGGTAAGCTTTTGGTTGATTACCAATACACTTTGAGGCAGGCGATCGTAGACAAGGTTTGTCGAGTTCCAAAGTTGGTTTTGGTTGATAGTGAGCATCTCTCTGTGAGCAACGAAGATAAAGTGGAGTCGTTTTCTTCAATCTTAGAAATGCTCAAGCAGACCAGAACCTCATATCAAAGTGTTATACATAACCAGGAAGCGATGGAGTATTTACTCGGCCTTGGTTGTAACAAGCTTGCAGAAATACGTTCTCTCTCGCCCAATGCGGGAGGTTTAGTCGTGGCCTCTTCTGTTCAGCACGCTCAAGCAATCCAAAAGATACTCTCTCAAAAGTACTCTCAATCTGTATCAATCGTTACTTATCGCCATGAAGAGCCATTAGCTGAAATAGAACGCTATCGTCAAAGTGATGCTCAATGGATTGTCAGCGTTGGAATGATCAGCGAAGGCACTGATATACCTCGACTTCAAGTTTGCTGTCATATGAGCGCGGTGAAAACTGAGCTGTACTTTAGGCAAGTACTGGGGCGTATTCTTCGGGTAAATGGAATAGAAAATCAACAGGCGTGGCTGTTCACTTTTGCAGAGCAAAGTTTGATTCAATTTTCTGAGCGGATTGAGCAAGACATTCCTGACTCTTGTATGTTTGCGAAAATAGAGAGTTTGATAGCGTTTGAGTCAGAATCTCAACGTACTTGCTTAAGTGGTCATGGTCTCTTAGAAGATCGAGAACAAGTAAAATCAAAGTTGGTTTGGAGTAGTGCTATCAGCACCGAACTTAACTCAACCGGATCTCTTAGTGCAATCGATGAACTTAGATTGGGAGCTTTTAAGCAGCGCGTAATCTCAGCTTTTCTAGCCACTTCATAGTTTAAAAATGATCTCTGTACTCTTGTTAGCTTTAAGTTTCAGTTACAATGCGCTTCTTCATCATATGTAACTGTACTTCTATGGACGATAAACAAAAACAAGAACTTAAGAGCAAGATTTGGCGTGTTTCTGAATCCTTGCGTGGAAATATTAGAACAGAGGAGTTCCGTGTTTATTTTCTAGGGTTAACTTTTTATCTCTTTATTTCTCTGAAGCTTGAACGATATGCAGATGAGTTACTTCGTGGTGAGGGAGTTCGATTCCGTGATATCGAGGACTTGAATGAAGAAGGCAATAACTACATCGAAGATATTCAAGAAGAAGCCTTGCATGAACTCGGGTATTTCTGTCGACCTTCCGAGTTATTTCATAACGTGGTTCAGGCCAGCACTACAGATGATTATATAGCTGAGTTGTTGGATGATACCCTTAGAAAGATCGAGTACCGTTCACTGGGACATCTTTTTGATGGAGTGTTTACTAGCATAGACTTTTACTCCCCAAAGTTAGGCAAAACAACCAGAGAGCGTAATAGAGTCATTGCCAGTATTTTGATTGCTTTGAACGATTTTAATATTCAGGATGATCAAAATATTTCATGGGGTGACTTCTATGAGTACTTGATTAATATGTTTGCAGGCGCAGCGGGCAATCGAGGTGGGGAGTTTTATACCCCTAAATCGATTTCCAAATTAGTGTCGAAACTTGTCATAATAGGTGGCGATGATATTCAGTCGATTTATGACCCAGCATGTGGCTCAGCCTCTATGCTATTGAATGTTGCATCTGAAACTAACAATTCTGATGTGAAGTTATATGGACAAGAGATTAACTTTGAAACATATAACTTGGCACGCATGAATATCATCTCGCATGGTATTCCACAGGCTGACTTTGACTTAGCTCATGGTGATAGCCTTGAAGATCCGACTCATCTAGACCAAAAGTTTGATGTGGTTGTTTCTAACCCACCATTTTCTTCCTCCTGGTCACCCTCTCCTTTGCATTTTAGGGATGAACGTTTTGCTCGTTATGGAAAGCTAGCTCCGAAAAATAAGGCAGACTTTGCTTTCATTCAGCATATGCTTTGCCAACTTAAAGATGATGGTTTAATGGTTTCCATCGTTTCTCATGGTGTGCTATTTCGTGGTGGTTCCGAAGGTGAAATTAGACGTCACTTATTGGCTGGACTGAACTGTCTAGATGCAGTTATAGGGCTACCTGCTAACTTATTCTTAGGTACTTCAATTCCAGTTTGTGCTCTGATATTCAAGAAAAATCGAAATAAAGGTGATGGCGTTCTTTTTATAGATGCTAGTCAGCTTTTTGAGAAGAAAAATAGGCGTCGTTTCATTGATGATAAGTCGATAGATAAAATACTGACGGCAGTCGACGCACGTAAGACAGACAGCGGCTTTTCAAAAGTAGTTTCACTTAAAGAAATTGAGCAAAATGACTTTAAACTCTCAATCTCAGATTATGTGGATGTTATTCCCCATACCAATATCTCGAACTTTGCAGACTTCCATAGAGCGGTAAGTAAACTAAACCCAGATTTTGCAGTGTTCCGAGGTGTTGAAAATAAAGCATATAAGCTAGAGCCTTCTATTATGCGTTTGGGGTATGACAAAGAAGATGAGCTCATTAATGCAGAAAAAAGGCTGTTCAAACACTTTAAAGAACAAGCTATTCCTCATTTAGAATATAATCCAAGTAATGATTGGGAGTGGCTTGCACTCGCACAGCATCACGGTTTACCTACACGTCTACTGGATTGGTCTAGAAACCCTCTTGTCGCTCTGTATTTTGCGATTGAATCTGAGAGTGATACAGACGGTGCTGTCTATATCCTTACAGACAGAAAAGATCCTTTTGACATGGATAAGCAGATGAAACCCTTAGAGTTGACCTCAAAAGATGAGGTTAGGAAGTATATGCCAGCGAATTTAACACCAAGAATTATTGCCCAGAGCGGCTTGTTCACAGTGCAAACCAATTTGATGGCACCATACGAGCCTAAAGGGTTAACAAAGCTCATCATACCTAAAAATGCCAAAGTAAGGATTAGGAAAGACTTATCTCGCTACGGGGTAAACCGTTATACAATCTATCCCGGATTAGATGGGCTGTCATATCACTTGAAGTGGTCTAACACCAAGCAAACTCAAACGAATTAATTTGGACACAAGTAATGGTCGAACAACACCAACAAGAACTAAAGAAACAGCTTTGGAACATCGCCAACACCCTTCGTGGTAACATGTCTGCCGATGACTTTCGTGATTACATCCTTGGCCTAATCTTCTACAAATACCTTTCAGATAAGCTAAATCGCTACGCTAATGAATTGCTTTCAGAAGATGGTATTCAGTTCGCGCAAATCGATGAGAAGAGCGAAAAAGGCAAAGAGTACCTAGAGGCAGTCCAAGAAGAGGCGCTAGACAAACTCGGTTACTTCTTTAAGCCATCAGAGCTGTTTCATGTGGTTGCTGAAGCTGGTGCTAATGGTGAGTTCATTCTTGATGATGTGCGTGATGTTTTGAATGACATCGAGCAAAGCACTATGGGAGCAGACAGTGCCGACGACTTTAACGGCCTGTTTGATGAACTCGACCTAACATCAAACAAGCTAGGTAAAACGCCAGATGCTCGTAACAAACTAATTGCTAAAGTATTGGAACACCTAGATAACATTGATTTTCACTTAGAAAACAGTGAGATTGATATTCTTGGTGATGCTTACGAATATCTCATTGGCATGTTCGCCAGTGGTGCGGGTAAAAAAGCTGGCGAGTTTTATACGCCGCAGATGGTTTCTAAGCTGTTAGCTAAGCTTGTGACACTTGATAACCCAAATCTAAAGTCTGTTTATGATCCAACGTGTGGTTCTGGTTCGTTACTATTGCGTGTTGCGAAAGAAGCCAACAACCCAGACTTAAAGTTCTACGGGCAAGAGCAAAACCCAAGTACTTATAACTTAGCTCGTATGAACATGATCATGCACGATGTTCATTACAATCGCTTCGACATTCAGAATGACGATACGTTAGAAGCTCCAGCGCATATTGAGCAACGCTTCAGCGCAGTAGTGGCTAACCCTCCATTCTCTGCTGGTTGGTCAGCTAACCCTTTACACCTAAACAATGAGCGTTTTTCTGACTACGGTAAGCTTGCACCTAAATCTAAAGCGGATTTTGCTTTTGTTCAGCACATGGTTCATCAACTTGATGATGGAGGAACGATGGCTGTGGTATTGCCTCACGGTGTGTTGTTCCGCGGCGCGGCAGAAGGGCATATTCGGAAGCATCTAATCAAAGAGAAAAACTATCTGGATATGGTGATTGGTTTACCTGCTAATATCTTCTTTGGCACGCCCATCCCTACTTGTGTTCTTGTACTAAAGAAAAATCGAAAAGCTGACGATGATGTGTTGTTTATTGATGCCAGCAACCATTTTGAGAAAGGCACTAATAACAATTTTATGCGCGAAGAGGATTTACAGCGTATTTTAGATGCTGTCGCTAAGCGTCAAAAGATTGATAAATTCGCTTTTGCAGCAACCCCTGCTGATTTAAAAGAGAATGAATATAACCTAAATATCCCTCGTTATGTGGATACTTTTGAAGAAGAAGAAATTGTAGATTTGGCGGAGGTATCAAAGCGGCTAGTCACGAATGATAATGCCATGCTGGATACAAATAGTACAATTGCAGCGTATTGTTCAGAACTAGGTATTGATACTCCTTTTGAGGTAAAAGCATGAGTTTTAAAGAACCAATGCTATCGTTTGATAAAGAAGCGCATTACCCTATAACCACTAATGACGCTGTAAAGTCTATATCTTCAGGTGTAAGTGTTAACTCAGAAGATACACCTATAACTAGTGATACTCAGCTTGGAGTACTTAAAACTAGTTGTGTCTCAAGTGGCCGCTTTATTCCTAGTGAAAACAAAACCATTCTGGCTTCTGAGTTTTCTCGCATAAAGCAACCGGTTGAATCAGGGACGATAATTTTTAGCCGAATGAATACTCCACTATTAGTCGGAGAGGTTGGGTATGTTTCATCGTCTCATAAAAACTTATTTTTACCAGATCGACTCTGGGCAATAAAGACTAAAAGCGGCTACGATCCTCGATGGTTAGCCAATTACCTTACAACGCCCAAAATCAAGTTTCGATTAAAAGAGCTAGCTACAGGTACAAGTGGCAGCATGAAAAATATTTCACAGCCAAGTTTCTTAGGTATTCAATTACATTCGCCAAAACTTGAAGTACAACAAAAAATCGCTGACTTCTTAACTTCCGTCGATACTAAAATCAGCCAATTAACCGAAAGGCAACGCTTACTCAAAGAATACAAAAAAGGTGTAATGCAGCAGATTTTTAGCCAGCAAATTCGCTTTAAAGATGAAAATGGCAATGCGTTTCCTGATTGGGAAGAGAAACCTCTGAGCCAATTAGCATCAAAAATAACGACTAAAAATAAAGGTAGGTTAGTAAAGGCTGTACTAACGAATTCAGCAAAGTATGGGATAATTTCTCAACAGGACTATTTTGAAAAAGATATAGCGAAAGGGGATAATACCGACAACTATTGTGTGGTTGATATTAATGATTTTGTTTATAACCCGAGAATATCTGAGTTAGCGCCTGTTGGTCCAATTGGTAGAAACAAAATTGAACAAGGAGTGATGTCTCCGCTGTACTCTGTTTTTCGCTTCAATTCGAAAGTTTGTCTAGATTTCATGGAGTACTTTTTTAAAGGGACAACATGGCATAAGTACATGCATAGTGTTGCTAACTTTGGTGCAAGGCATGATCGAATGAATATATCAAGTGCAGACTTGATGGCACTTTCATGCCCATGTCCGTGCTCTGATGAACAGAAAAAAATAGCTCGTTTCTTAAAAACTATCGATCTCAAAATTGAGGGCGTTGCAGAGCAGATAGAACAAACCAAGCAGTTTAAAAAAGGCTTACTTCAACAGATGTTTGTGTAATTTCTTAATGTATAGCTCTGTCTGCTAGAGCTGTACATGAAAGCACTCAAGGATATTAAATCGTCAAATGGCTTATCAATCAGAACAACAATTAGAAGATAACTTAATTGCTCAGCTTGGCACTCAAGGTTTTGAAGTTATTGCGCCTAGAGACAATACTGCGCTTGAAGCTAACCTAAAGGCTCAACTTGAGAAAGTGAATGAATGCACGCTTTCGGATACTGAGTTTCGTCAGGTATTGGGTAAGCTAGAGAAGGGCAATATCTTCACCAAAGCGAAGACATTGCGTGATCAGCTTGATGTCACCTTGGATAATGGTGACAGCCGACATCTAACTCTGTTGTTTGATGAAGCCAGTAAAAACAAGTTTCAGGTTGCCCAGCAAATAACGGTGAAGGGTATCTATACCAACCGATATGATGTGACGGTATTGGTAAATGGTCTTCCTTTAGTGCAAATCGAACTCAAGCGACGTGGCATAGAGCTAAAAGAAGCATTCAATCAAGTTAAACGCTATCAAAAGCACTCGTATCATGCCAACCACGGTCTGTTCAATTATGTTCAACTGTTCGTGATTTCAAATGGGGTTAATACACAGTATTTCTCCAATAATAGCGAGATGTCCGCTAAGCAAACTTTTGATTGGACGGATTTTGATAATAAGAAAATCAGTCAACTTCCGAGCTTTGCTAGTGCTTTCCTAACAACACCGCATTTAACAGCGATGCTGACTAAGTACATTGTCTTGAACGAGACAGGAAAGTTCTTAATGGTGCTGCGTCCGTATCAGTTCTATGCGGTGGAAGAGATCATTAAGCAAGTCAGAACTACAGACTTGAACGGTTACATATGGCACACCACGGGTTCTGGCAAAACGCTGACATCTTTTAAAGCTGCACAGATTATGACTTCATTAAGTGAAGTCGATAAAGTCGTTTTTGTTGTTGACCGTAAAGACCTCGATTACCAAACAGCGTTAGAATTTAATGCTTTTGCCAAAGGTTGTGTCGATAGCACAGACAATACCAACATGCTGTTTCACCAGCTAATCGATAAGCCAATCAAAGGCAAAAAGATTAACGAAAATCGCAACAACAAACTTGTCGTCACTACGCTGCAAAAACTCAATAATGTGGTGACTAAAAAGCGCTACCTAAGTGAGATGGAAGCACTGAGAGATAAACGTATTATCTTTATCTTCGATGAGTGCCACCGAAGCCAGTTTGGTGATACACACCAGAATATTACCCAGTTCTTCCAAGGGGCTCAGTTGTTTGGTTTTACGGGAACGCCAATCTTTGCTAAAAACGCAGTGGCTAAAAAGTCCATAAAGAAAACCACAAAAGACCTTTTTGGCGAATGTTTACACCCTTATGTGATCGTTGATGCCATTCGTGACAATAACGTTCTTAAGTTTGCCATCGAGTATGTGGGGCGCTATCAATACAAAGATGGCTCGAACAACAACCTTGATATTGAAGTTGAAGATATCGACACCAAAGAGCTTTTAAGCTCTCCTGCGCGTCTTGATAAGATTACCGACTACATTATTGCTCATCACCGAAGAAAGACACACAGTCGCGATTACAACGCAATGTTCTGTGTATCTGGTGTACCAGAGCTGATCCAATACTACGAGTTGCTTGCTAAGAAGAAAGCGGAAGGTAAACACAACCTTAAAGTTGCGACCATTTTTAGCTATGAAGCCAATGAAGAGGAAGAGTACGAGCTAGGTAATGGTGATGCGGTAGAGATTCAAGAAGTCGCAGCGAAGTATCTTAATGATGGAGATGCTGTAAAACTGCACAGCCGAGATAAGCTTGAGTCTTTCATCGGCGACTACAACAAGATGTTCGGCACAAACTATACAACCAAAGATAGCGAGTCTTTCTATAACTACTACAAGAACATCTCTAAGCGAGTGAAAGCCAAAGAGATCGATATTCTTTTGGTAGTCAACATGTTCCTGACTGGCTTTGATGCTCCAAGGCTAAATACCCTGTATGTCGATAAGAGCCTGAAACACCACGGGTTGATTCAAGCCTTTTCGCGCACTAATCGCCTGCTGGATGAAACCAAGTCTCACGGTAATGTGGTGTGTTTCCGCAATCTCAAAACTGCGGCTGATGATGCTTTCAAAATGTTCTCCAATAAGCAGCCGACCGAAGTGATTGAAATGCCATCATACGATGATCTGATGGCCGATTTTGATAAGGCATATGCCGCACTCATTTCGATCACGCCAACGGTAGATTCAGTCGATAGCTTGCCAGATGAAGAGGCACAAGCGTGGTTTGTCAGACAGTTCCGCGAACTGATGCGTTTAAAAAACATGCTTGGTAACTTTGCTGACTTCGACATGGATGCCACTGAGATGAGCGAGCAAGAGTTTCAGGACTTCACCAGTAAATACGCTGACTTGAATCGCCAGTTGCGTGAGAACTCAACTAAAGAGAAAGTTTCGATATTGGATGATGTCGACTTTGAACTTGAGTTGATGCACCGAGATGAAGTGAATGTCGGTTACATCCTTCACTTACTGCGAGAGCTACACGAAGAGGAAAGTACGGAAGAGAAGGCTCGTAAACGTCAGGTTATCGCCAACCTAATCGGGTCAGATCCAACGCTTCTTAGTAAAAAGGCTCTTATCGAGAAGTTCATGAATGATCACCTCGAAGGTATCCCGGCACACGCCGATGTTGAAGAAGAGTTTGAGTTTTTCTGGGAAAAAGAGAAACGTAAAGCACTAGAAAGCATGGCTAATGAGGAAAATCTAGATACTGAGAAGCTAGAGATTCTGGTTAACCGTTATGAGCTTAGTGAAGAGATGCCACTACGTGATGATTTCGCAGGAACACTGCAAACAAAGCCGACAATATTACAGCGTAAGAAAATTGTTGGACGCTTGGCTGAAAAGTTTAAAGGGTTTGTCGATACGTTTATTGGTGGTTTTTAGAGTGAGTGAAACTGTAAAGGAACTCTTTGAGTCAGTTAGTAGCAATGTAAATAGCCGGATCACAAGTCCATTTTTCGGGGCTTTTATTGTGTCATGGGGCATTTTTAACTGGGATAAATTAGCTCTGTTATTTTTTGGGCGTCAAAGTGTTGATAGTCGTGTCTCCGTTTTCAAAAACTCCGTTGAATGGCTTTCTATTGGACATAACAATGTGTGGGATACTTTGTGGTGGCCATTAATTCTATCTTGCTCCTATCTACTTATTTCTCCTTACTTGCATCTAACTATTCAGCAAATCCAAAAACATAGTGAAAAACTAAGATATGGTCACAAAGTAGACCAAGATGTTGATAAAGAATTAGATCGTGGTCGATTAGTGAAAGCGACAGCAAAGGCCAACTTACAAGATAAGGTCGCGGAAGATGAAGTGCGAGCTGAGATTGAAAACTCAGTTGCCAGAACTAAAATGCTGCAAGAGCAAGCTGCCGCCTCTGAAGCCAGAAAGAAACTAATTGAAGAGAAGTACCTTGAGGCGCAAGAAAAAGCTAAAGAGTTGAGACTCAATAACGAAGCTTTGGCACGTAAAGAAGCTAAAAAAGCGCAAGAAGCAAAGAAAGCTGCGTTTGCTTTTGAGAGAAGCAAAGCTGAACATGAAAACGAACTAATCACTCTCCGATTGCCATTTGTATATCAATTCATGAATACCCTTTCGGATAGCTTGAGTGATGATGAAAGACGATACTCGTTATTCCATTTGTCAGAAATCATCGCTGCAACCTTCGGCTACAAAGATTTTGACCAATTGATCAACGATGCATCATTCACAGCCAAGAACATAAAAAAGATAAAGTACCTCTCGTACGACTCGGAAACTTTATTTGATTGTTTGAATAATGTAGTCGAATCAGAAAATGAAGAAGATTATGACTCAAGCTGGTTGTTCGAACATATCCAAATGACGTTGGATCAATATTCATTGCAGTTACAAGACTTAGACAGTGTAGCTGAAGAAGCGATCAATGAACTTTGGGATGCCGACTTGATTGGAGACATTGTTAATTCTGACGCAGGAAGTTCAGAAACAGCCACTACGAACGTTGATTGTTTTGACCAACTAGACGATTTAGAAAGAACAGGATATCGGTGGGTAAATGGTGAAGGGCTCTACATTCGTTACTCTTGTAATCTTTCAGGAGATAGTCACCCTGACAAACCGTTTTCTGGGGATACAATTCACGTAGACTTTGAAGTTAAACATCCGTTAGTAATTGGTGAAGCTGGTCTGGGTGAATTCGAGATGTGTGATGTTAAAGCTCGGGGAAAAGACTATTCAGATGAAAGTGACTGGGCACACTTAAATTTAGGTAATAAACCTGCTGAAGCCAGTACTGAGTTTTAGTTGACTTTCAAAAGGCGTCACGATGACGCCTTTACTCCTTACTCTTTGAAGCAGGGAAGCCCCTGGCTAACACGCCAATCTTTCACTATTTTTACTATCCCTTCAGGCGTATCCTCACCCGGGTTCTCTGGGTAGTAAATTAAGTCTGAACCCGCAGGATGCTCGGTTATTTCCTCAAAAATATCAAGCAGTTCGTCAAGGACTTCATCTGAATCTGATGCATTCTCTTTAAAAATATCTTCGACAAAGCGCAAGAACTCAGCTTCGTTGTAGTCCGTTATACTTTTTTTACTCACTTCATACCTCTATGAATATCAATATGATTTTTGGGTGTGGTCACTTTTAAATTATCTAAATCGTAAACCTTGCCACCATTCTGCACTTCATCTACATGATGTAGCTCAAAAGATTTTCTCTTTCCTACTTTATCTCGACTTCTTGCTTTAGGAGCCTTCCCTAACCCGATTCGAATTTGGTTTTGTGCATTAAATTGTCCCTTTAAATCGCTGTCTTTAGATACCTCTAACCAGAATGCTTTTCGAAACGCATCAAAGCTGCTGAATTCTTTTCCTCTCAGCTTATCAGCTATTTGAGAGGGTATTGGGGCTCCTAAGTCCTTACCTGCACCTGCCAACCAAATGCCAAAGATATCTTCGCCTTTCCCGGTAACGACTCCGGGCTTATCCCTCGGGCTTTCTTTGTAAACCACATAGAGCGGAGCAATACCTGAGCTTTCCGGGAATACCAAGATCGCATCACGCCAGTCTTTCTCTTCTGGCGCAGGCGTAACCGTGACGTTAGCATCGCTATCCGAGTGGATTGGCGTGACCAGTATATCGTCTTTTTCAAAGCCATCACTATGATCGGGCGTGCTTTGCCAACTTGCTTCACCGTTTTCTTCTGGTGTCCAATAGATGGTTGGTCCGTTCTTTTCAATCGCAACGGACAGTTGGCCATTATTTCCCTGTTTCACGTATTTGATGGGGATGCGCGTGTCGTCTACATGATAGCCCTGCACGTGCGGGTAAAACTCTCCATCTTGGGGCTCGGTAATGTGGACACGAACGCGGCTTTGCGCCGTGGTCACCTGGCGTAAATCTTGGTCTGTGTATTGGGTGTTATCGCCAAACAAGCTTTGCTGCATGGCAAACAAGGCGCCAATGCCTTCTACTTGCCAGCGGTAGCCCTCAACGATTTTATCTTTCAATGTACCTGCCAGTTTATCCAACTGCATCGCCGCGGTTTGGGTTTGTTGCGTTTGCTCTGGTGAGCCGGCGACAGCTGCGGAACTTCCCATGGCCATTTGTGCTTGTGTTGCTTGAATGGCGGGTATGACAGCGGCAGGATTTGCATTCGCTTGCGCAAAGAAGAATGACCAAGGGCCGAAGTTACTGATTGACTCTTGTTGGTCACCAATTTCAATACACCCTTCTGGCCTGGTGCAGGATTTAGCGAACACGAGCGAGCTTGTGGCGTCTTTTAAGTTAAGGATGGCGACATCACCTTCGACGAAATCGGCAGCGTTGATGGCTCTATGGGTGGTTAGCCAAAGTAATGCGTCGCTGTGCTGATAATGGCTGTTGCGGATGTTGTTGTAAGTTTGTGGGCGCAGTGGCGGAAAGGTGTCCTTTTTGTCCGGTGCTTGTTTTTGCTGTGCTTCTGCAACAACAATTTCATCACCAATTGCGAGTGATAGAGGGTCGGCCTCAAACACTGGGTTAAGCGAGAGCAAGGCTTTAGCTCCCATACCATACTGTTCAGCTATGCTCTGCCAGGTTTCCCCCGCAACTACGATGTGCGTTGCTGCGGTTTGTTCTGCTTCCGTCTCATCGTTGTTATCTTCTACGCGTGCTTCTTCCGGCTGTTTAGCTGCATCAAACAGTGCAGGAATATCCAACTTTATCCCGTTTTCGCTCAGCCAATCTTCACTGAGGTTATCGAGCTCTTCTCGTGTGATTTGGCGCTCAAGATAAATGATGAATTGGTTCTCAAGGACTTGGTTGGCCAACTTCCAATACACCAATATAGCGCTTTGGTCTTTGGTAAAACCACGCTCATTATTGAGCTTGTCTTGTGTCGATCGCGTAGCGTAAAACGCCCACTTTTCTTGTCCGAGAATTTTGTACTCTTGGACCAGTTCACCATCATTAAAGTGGTAGTAATAGCCCTCTGTCGGCAAGCCTAGGCGTTCGCCCAATCGTACAGCCGGAACGACAGGTATAAAACCTTCCTCAGTTTTATGGCTGCCAGCTTTTTGTAGTGTGACGGCTTCCAGTGGCGTCAGCCCGAGATTGTCATCGGCGATGTGGATATTTAAACGCTTTGGCTCATCAAACACACATAACGCTGTGTAGCGGGTACCTTGCTCGGTATTGGCTTGCTCCCAGCGGGTTACCGCGTTCTCTTTTTCAGTTTTCGCTAAAGCAAAGTCACTGTGCACCATTTTCTTTATGGTGGCATCCGAGCAGCCAACTTCGAAGCTGTACTCGAATTCCTTGGTGATCTCCTCTTCACTTTCGGTTGCTATTGGCTGCGGCGTGTAAGCTCGTTCGAGTGTCGCGGTCTCTACAATACGTGTGCTGTACCCTCCCGTTGCTCTGGGGATTTTAGTCTTTGCTAACAATTCCTTAGTCGCATCATCCGAAAATGCAGAGATAACCTCAGAGTTTAGGCGCCATGTTTTAGGACCAATTGGGTCGTTGTAACTCAGAAGTGCGGGAATTTGAGGTGTATCACTCACGAGTACGAGCTTACCCTCGTGGAGGTGTTGTTTTAGCTGCTCAAAGGTAAGATGAGCAGGAATAGCAGAGACGACATCTGCTTCCGCGAGGTTGTGGAAGTTGCCCTCTATCAACCCGAATTCATGGGACATCAATTCCGAAAGCGGGAGAACTTTGTATGACACGATTTAACCCAAGTTAAGCCAATAATGCCTCTACTTCGCAAAAATCACGCCATTTGCATTAGTCATTAAAAACAATGGGTTACATATACAGTGCTATTAGGTTGTTCAAAATATTGTCGAATTTTCTAATTTATTGGAAATCTAGCCAACTTATTGCGGAGACTTCGAAAGGTAGGTGGGAATTTGAATAGTATGCCTAAAGGTTATGCATACTAATTATAATCGCTTTAAAATCAGTATCATATGAATAATATTATGAGAATTATAGTTCTATTGGTTAATCAGCGTTTTCACTTCGGTCGCCTAAGCTTGCTGCCCAAGTGACTTTTTTGGTGACTTCTGGGCGTTCTTCTCGCCATAAAAAGTCGAGTTCGGTTTTTAGGCGATTGTAGCCTTCACGGGTAATTAAATTGGTTTTCATTTGAGGTAAATCAGCCGTTATTGGATTCTGTTGATCATATTAGCCTTGATTTTGTCTGACTGTAAATTGTTGTGATGACGAGAAAAATAATGCGAAACATCGAAATAATTCATCAAAACCGTGGCTAAGATAAAAAGAGTAACAATTTGCACAAGCACGTTTGAAAAAACAGTGATACATTTTTGACTATAGATGCCTCTGAAAGGATGTTTCAATGCAGGAAAATCATAAAATATTAGTGGTTGATGACGATGCTCGTTTGCGTGCTCTGTTGGAGCGTTACCTTTCTGAGCAAGGTTTTCAAGTGAGAAGTGTCGCTAACGGCGAGCAGATGGACCGTCTTCTGACCCGTGAAAACTTCCACCTTATGGTGCTGGATTTAATGTTGCCGGGCGAAGATGGCTTATCGATTTGTCGTCGTCTACGTCATGCTAACAACATGCTACCTATTCTGATGCTGACAGCGAAAGGCGATGAAGTCGATCGTATTGTTGGCCTTGAAGTGGGTGCAGACGATTACCTACCAAAACCGTTTAACCCGCGTGAACTGTTGGCTCGAATTAAAGCAGTACTTCGCCGCCAAACGGTTGAACTACCTGGTGCACCAAGCACGGAAGAGAAAGTCGTTGAGTTCGGTGACTTCCGTCTGAACCTAGGTACGCGTGAAATGTTCCGTGGTGACGAAGCGATGCCACTGACGTCGGGTGAATTCGCGGTGCTGAAAGCGCTTGTAACTAACGCTCGTGAGCCAATGTCGCGTGATAAGCTGATGAACATGGCTCGTGGTCGTGAATACTCAGCGATGGAGCGTTCTATCGACGTTCAAATCTCACGTCTACGCCGCATGCTAGAAGACGATCCAAGCAAACCACGCTACATCCAAACGGTATGGGGCTTAGGTTACGTGTTCGTCCCAGACGGCAAAGAAGCGTAATACCTGCTAAGGTCTGCCGATAATACTCGGCTGCTCATATTCCACCCTCAAGCTTCCTTCCTGCTTGAGGGCTGGAAACTCGCAATTAATGTTGTTCACTAGGAACAGTCCATTAGGAACTCTCCATGCGAATCCGAAGTTCATTTACACAATCCATTCTGCTGTTCATCTCTTTGCTTCTCGCTAGCCAAGTCTTTTCTTACTACGCCGTTTTTAACTACGCGTTGATGCCAAGTTTGCAGCAGTTCAACAAAATTCTCGCCCACGAGTTGAATCTGGTGCTCGATGAAGATGGTCTACTCAAGGCTGACGCGCCGCTGCGCCACCAACTGCTGGAAAACTTGGGCGTGACGGTACATAGCGTCGATAGCGAGATGATGAATGAGTTCAATCATGCGATGTCGATTGATTTGATGTCGGAAGAGATGACGCAAGAGCTCGGCTCTCCAACAGAAGTGCGTTTGCTGCTTGGCAGTGAAAGTTACATTCTGTGGATGCGCATCGATCAGTTGCCTAACTCCATCATCCGTATTCCGCTTTCAGAACTGCAAGAAGAAGACTTTGCTCCGCTGTTCCGTAATAGCTTAATCATGGCGCTTCTGATCATTGCTGGTGGTTGGTTGTTTATTCGCTTACAAAACCGACCTTTGATTGCGCTAGAGAAAGCCGCGAAAGGAGTAGGTCGAGGTGAAATTCCACCGCCATTGCCAGAGAAGGGTGCTTCAGAAATCCGCTCTGTAACTCGCGCCTTCAACCAGATGTCGAAAGGCATTCAAGAGCTTGAAGAAGACCGTGCGCTACTGATGGCAGGCATTAGCCACGACTTACGTACGCCACTGACGCGTATTCGTCTTGCGACAGAAATGATGTCACCTGAAGACAGTTACTTAGCTGAAGGCATCATCAGTGATACCGAAGAGTGTAACGAGATCATCAGCCAGTTTATGGACTACCTCAAGCCAGTAAATAAAGAGTCGTTTGAGCAGGTGGACATCAATACCATCACTAGCGATGTAGCAACGTCGGAAGGGGGTTATGAAGTCGAAATTGAAACTGACCTCAACCCAACGATGCCAACCGCAAAAGGCAGCCCAATCGCCATCAAACGCGCGGTGAGTAACCTTGTGGTCAATGCTCTGCGTTATGGTAATGGCTGGGTGAAAATCAGTACGGGTGTCACTGCCGACAAACAGTTGGTATGGGTGTGCGTTGAAGACAACGGCCCGGGCATCGAGCAATCGCAAATCGCACGCTTGTTTGAACCTTTCACTCGTGGTGATACGGCACGTGGCAGTGAAGGGACAGGCTTAGGATTAGCCATTGTGAAGCGTATCGTTAGCCAGCATTCTGGCTCGGTTGTGGTACGTAACCGCAGTGAAGGTGGCTTAAGCGCGCAAATCAGTTTCCCAACCAAGTAAGCTTTCTTTGACCAATTGATTCCAATAAAACAGCCCAACCAAAGTTTGGTTGGGCTTTTCGATCATCCTAGTGCAAGGTTAGGATTCTTTTACCTCTTGAGCAACCAGCTCATCTTCCTCTTCCAATTTCTCTGGAAGCAGTAGGTTCAATACGATAGCGGTGATGCCGCCTGCCGCCACACCTGTTGAGAAAATGCTCTTAATGAACTCAGGCATAAATTGCAGAATTTCAGGTTTTGTGCAATGCCCAAACCCATTGAGAACGACAGCGCCATGATTAGGATTGCGCGGCGATCGAGGTCGACACGAGAGATGATGCGCACGCCCGCAGCGGCAATGGTACCGAACATCACGATAGTCGCGCCGCCCAGCACTGGCTCAGGAATCAGCTGAACAAAGCTTGCCACACCCGGGAACAGACCCAGAATCACCAACATGCCTGAGATGAAGTAACCTACGTAACGGCTTGCTACGCCAGTGAGCATTATGATGCCGTTGTTTTGGCTAAAGGTAGAGTTCGGGAAGCTGTTGAATACTGCTGCAATCGCTGAGTTCAGACCGTCAGCTAATACGCCGCCTTTGATTCGCTTCATGTAAACCGGACCTTTCACTGGCTCACCGGAAACTTCAGACGTTGCTGTAATGTCACCAATTGCTTCTAGCGCTGTGATAAAGAAAATCAGAACCAGTGGAATAAACAGCGACCAATCGAAGCTTAAACCGTATTGCATTGGGATTGGCAGCGCGATGAGGTCAGTTTCGCCCAGTGTTGAGGTGTCGACCATGCCCATGAAGTACGCCATGACGTAGCCAACCAGCATTGCAATTACAATTGATGCAACACGTAGGTATGGGTTCTTTGAGCGGTTAAGAATTACGATTAGGCCAAGTACTGTGCCAGCGAGAGCTAACTTGTCTAGGCTACCGAAAGATCCATCGCCCATTGCCGCGTAGCCACCACCCATTGATACCAAACCCACTTGAATTAGGGTCAGGCCAATAAGCGTCACGACAATGCCAGATACCAATGGTGTAATGATGCGGCGTGCGTGTTCTAGGACGCGAGATAGCAGGATTTCAGCAAAAGACGCCACCAAGATAGTACCGAAAATCGCTGCCATCATGGTGCTGATGTCTGCGCCGCCGGCTTTAAGAGAAAGACCCGCACCAATGATTGGACCAAGGAAATTAAAGCTGGTGCCCTGCACTGAAAGCAAACCAGAGCCGATAGGACCAAAGGTACGAATTTGAATAAAAGAAGACACGCCAGATGCAAACAACGACATGCTGATGATAGTGTTGGTTTGGTCAGCAGGCACACCCAAAGACTGACAAATGATCAGAGAGGGAGTGATAACGGCTACGAACATCGCCAATAAGTGCTGAAGTGCAGCAAAAATGGTCTGAGGTAGTGGTGGACGATCGTTTAACTGATAGACCAGTTCCGAAGTTCGGTTTGAAGTTGTCATGTTTGTCTCGCTAGTCGCAATAATTCTTGCCCCAGAGCTCGCTGAATGGGAGTGCTGGGTGGAGTTGACGTTATGACCTGTGATTGCTGTTAATCAGTGTCAACTCAGGTTGGTTTGATGTGACAAGGCGCACACCATAAATTTTGAGCGCGATTATAGAGGGATTTATTCAAAAAGCAAACGTTTGCTTTGGGCTGAAAAGAAAAGGCGATAACGGAATGGTTATCGCCCTTGAGGTTTTACTTTGGGAGGCTAGTTTTTTAAGTGCTTATCGAAGAAGCCCAACACATGAGCGTAATATTTAGCTCGGTGTTCATCTTTGTAAAAGCCATGTCCTTCATCGTCTAACACAAAAGATTCGTATGGGTAGTTGAGCTTGTCGAGTGCTTTAGCCATTGCCTCATAATGTTCAATAGGTGCACGTTGATCTTTTCCCCCATGCACGAGAAGGATAGAAGCTTTCAACTTGTCTGCATTATGAGTTGGAGACATGGCTTTCCAGACTTTAGGGTCGGTTCCCAGTACTTCTTTCAAAAAGCTTAACCCCATGCGGCTATCGGGCACATCACCTTCGGTGAACATCAACTCAAGGTCATAAACACCGGCACTGCCTACGGCGCACTGAAACAACTCAGGTGCAAGGGTGGCTGATTGCAATGCACTGTATCCGCCAAAGCTTCCGCCAGAAATACAGATGCGTTCTTTATCTGCGATGCCTTTTGCGACAATGTGTTTGGTGGCGTCGATGATGTCATATTGAATGTTCGTTCCCCATTTACGATAGCCAGCCTCTTCAAACTGCTTACCGAAACCACCACTGCCACGGAAATTTACTTGCATCACAGCATAGCCATTGTTAGCAAGAAATTGATTCTCCTCGGTAAAACGCCACCAATCTCGTGGACCATGAGGACCGCCATGCGGATTGACGATAAGAGGGAGATTTTTTGCTTCAGTATTTGGTGGCAACGTCAGATAACCAGAGATGGTTTTCCCGTCGCGACTGGTGAACTCAAAAGGCTTCACTTCGGCCATTTTCTCTGGGTCTAACCACTCTCGTGCCGAGAACAGATAACGAATTTCTTTTGGCTCGGTTGTAAATAGGTAGTAATCCCCAGGGTTTCTATCGTTAAAGGCCATAATGACGTAAGCATCACCAGCTTCTGTCTCACTGACTAGGCGAACTTGATGACCAGGTAGAGAAGTTAGGATTTGCTTTAAGTATTCGCTGCGTTTGTTTTTTGGATCAACAAAGGCATAAGTAGGGTAATCACTTTCAAACTCGACCGCGTACAGCTGTTTTGAGTCTGGATCTAACCAATACTCCTTCGGATCGACGGTATCATCCGAAGCAACTTTTGTACTTTTACCGGTTTTTAAGTTGAGGTGATGGATTGCTCTTGGCTCACCTGACTGACTAATCGCGGCATAAACGGAATCTTGATTCTCTGCAAAGGAGATAGGATAGAACTCTTTGAAATTTTTTAAAGCCGCCAATTTATCGGAGCTTTTCCATTGATCGTTGACGCGATAATAAAGCTCGACTTTGTTATTGCTATTCAAACCTGAAACAAAGCGAACTTCACCATCATGGTCGGTGAGAAACCGACTAAACGGGATGGGTGCTGTCGTTATCTTTGAGCGCCTACCGGTGTATACGTTGACGCGGTACACCTCTCTTGGTGCTTCCAAGTTGAAACTGAATTCACCGAAAGGAAGAGCTGAAACTAAGATATGGCGGTCGTCCTCAGGCAGAATATCTAAGACATCACCGTAAGCTCTTACGATAGATGATGCTCGCACTAGGCGGCTAGTTTGAGGAGGGTTATAACCAAATATATAAGCGTATTTGTTTCCATCCACATTGGCCGAGACGAGTTCGCCATAGTAGCGAGGAGCGGTAGACCAACTCTTTAAATATTCTTTGGATGCGACAACTCGTTCATTATTGACCCAATAATAATCACCCACTTGCTCGTTACCTGAGAAGCGCAGCACACTGCTCGGCTGCATGGTTTTACTGTCGAGTATAACCAGAGCATCTTTGCCATCGATGCTGGACTCAAAGGCTAAGTGCTTGCCATCTGGTGAGATTTTTGGATTAAAGTAAGCCGAACTTTTGGCAAAAAGCTCTGCCGACTGAAGAATCGCGCTCTGTTTATCTTGCGCTGCTATGGGGGCGGAGTGTACAGAGCCAACTAATGCTGCTGTGACCGCAAGCAAGGTACGTTTTTTCATGCATCTATCCTTGATGACATTGTGTATTTATGACGTTTTTTATATCCGCTTGGAGTATTAACTTTATGTAGAGTTTACTTGCTCTAACTTGTCGTAATTATTGAATAAAGTCGAGTTGGCTTTTATTAAATGAGATATTCATTGGTGCAATGAATGTATGCGAAACCAACCTTACAGAACAGTGTCTGTAAGGAGGTTTATTGATGGAGCGAGGGTCGGTGAGAAAAGAAGAGCTTACGCCTTAGAGTAAATGTCACGCTCACCTAACCAACGGTCAATAATTGCTGTCGCATTCGTTGGGTAGTTGTCATGAATGTAACGCGCGATGCGTTGAACTTCCGGAATCAAGCGCTGGTCTCGCACTAAGTCGGCAATTTTAAAATCTGCCAAGCCAGTTTGTTTGGTACCTAGAAGCTCACCCGGTCCACGAATCTCTAAGTCTTTCTGTGCAATCACAAAGCCGTCGTTGCTTTCACGTAATACGCCTAAACGTTTTTGGGCGGTTTTGATAGTGGCGAGTGATACAGCAACACACAATGGCTCGCCACTGAACCTCGACCAACACGACCTCTAAGCTGATGCAACTGAGCCAAACCTAAACGCTCTGGGTTCTCGATGATCATCAGGCTGGAGTTGGGGACGTCAACGCCAACTTCAATCACTGTCGTTGCAACCAGTAAATGCAGCTTGTTGTCTTTGAAATCCTGCATTACCGCTTGCTTCTCAGCGGGCTTCATTCGTCCGTGCACAAGGCCAATTTTTACGTCAGGCAGTTTACGTTGCAGCTCTTCTGCAGTGTCAGCGGCGGCTTGAGCTTCCAAGACCTCAGATTCATCAATTAAGGTACATACCCAATACGCTTGTTTGCCTTCGTTTAAGCAAGCATTGCGCACTCGTTCGACGATATCATCGCGTTTGGTGTCTGGAATCGCGACGGTCTGGATTGGTGTTCGACCTGGCGGTAACTCATCAATCACCGACGTTTCTAAGTCAGCATAAGCTGTCATGGCTAATGTTCGCGGAATTGGCGTTGCTGTCATGATGAGCTGATGTGGATAAGCGCCTTGTTTCGCGCCTTTCTCGCGTAGCTCTAAGCGCTGGTGGACACCAAAGCGGTGCTGTTCATCAATAATGACCAAAGCAAGATGATGAAACTCAACATGTTCTTGGAAAAGAGCGTGAGTGCCCACGACCATTTTCGCTTCACCGCTGGCAATGCGCGCCAATTCGGCTTCTTTGGCTTTACCTTTTAATTTGCCCGCCAGCCAACCGACCTGAATGCCCATTTTCTCAAACCAATTGGCGAAGTTAATCGCGTGCTGCTCGGCGAGCAGTTCGGTCGGTGCCATTAAAGCGACTTGATAGCCGTGTTCAATGGCTCTGACGGCAGCAAGCGCAGCAACTAAAGTTTTCCCCGAGCCTACGTCACCTTGAACAAGGCGCATCATTGGGTGCGTTTTTTCTAAGTCAGCTTCAATTTCTTTAACGACTCGTGCTTGAGCATTGGTCGGCGAGAAGGGCAATTGAGCCAGTAGTTGCTTTTTCAGCGAGTCACACGACGCCAAAGGCAATGCAACGTCCTGTTGTCCTTTGCTGCGCACTGCCAACATAGAGAGGTTCTGCGCCAGTAATTCTTCCATGATCAAACGAATTTGAGCTGGGTGTTTACCTTCATCAAATTCATCCAAATTAATGGTTGGAGGCGGTCGATGAATCGTATGCAGCGCTTGCGACATAGTGATCTGGTGATTGTACAAACCGGAAGGCAGCAACTCTTGCACTGCGGCTTTATCGAGGAGTGATAAGGCTTGTTCCGTCAGGTTACGCAAAGTGATTTGACGTAACCCATCGGTGGTTGGATAAACGGGGGTTAAGCTTTGTTCCACATCCGGCTTTTGTTCACTTACATAAAACTTGTAGTCAGGGTGAACAATCTCTAAGCCCATACCACCACGCTTTATTTCACCGTAAGCGTGTACTAACTTACCATTCGAGAAATTGTTCTTCATCGCGGCAGTAAAGTTAAAAAAGCGTAGAGTAATGGTGCCATTGCCGTCGCTGATTTTTACTGTCAGCATTTTGCGTTTGCCGAAAGTAGTATCGACAGCCATGACTTTGCCCTGTACCGCTGCCCAGAGCCCAGCATGAAGCTTGGCTATTGGGTAAATGCGAGTGCGATCTTCGTAACGAAGAGGAAGGTGGAACAGTAGATCTTGAACGCTATGCAAGCCAACTTTGGCGAGTTTTTCTGCGACTTTGGCGCCAACTCCAGACAGAGAGGTTAAAGGAACAGCAGATAACATTTGGGCAGACATAGCGGGCTCAAGAAAATAGTTAACATAGCAGTATGTTAACCACGAAGCTGTGTTTTTGTACAGGATTAAGTTAGAGAAAGGGATATGGGAACGCTTACGCTCCGAGATTCGAGAACGCTTCGCTTTGGGAATCGGGATGTGTGCACTGGGGTATGGACTGAAAGAAGCTTAAGTATAGAAATAGTTGACAGAACTTGTCCCCAGAAAGGCAAAATAGAGTCGAATCCCGAATCCCGAATCCCGAATCCCGAATCCCGAATCCCGAATCCCGAATCCCGAATCCCGAATCCCGAATCCCGAATCCCGAATCCCGAATCCCGAATCCCGAATCCCGAATCCCGAATCCCGAATCCCGAATCCCGAATCCCGAATTTATTTCTTCTGCATCTCTTTCCACCATGATTCGTCAGCCACAATTTGGCCTTCGTCATCAAGTTGTGGATATTCTAGCCCTTTGCGTTTCGCTACCTTTGCTAAGACTGGATGGCCACGTTCAAACAGAATGCGGTTGATGGTCTCTTTTGGTAGCGCGCTTTCCTCACGCTCGTACATGCCAGCGGCTTCACGCTGACGCTGCGCTTCATAAAGAATCACAGCACTGGCGACTGAGACATTCAAAGATTGCACCATACCTATCATTGGAATAATGATGTCTTGGTCTGCGAGTTTCTTCGCTTGCTCTGAAGCGCCAATTTTTTCGCTACCCAGAATGATCGCCGTTGGCTTGGTGTAGTCGATTTCACGAAAGTCGACTGCGGTGTCCGAAAGGTTGGTGACCAGAACTTGCATGCCTTGTGCTTTGAGCTCGGTAATCGCAGTTTCAATCGAATCGTGAGTATCCACTTCAACCCAGTTGCGTGCACCTGCTGAGGTGTGGGTTAGTGTGCGCATTTTGTCTGGCCAAATCGCATGAACTTTGTGTAAGCCTGTTGCGTCAGCGGTACGGATTACGGCGGAAACATTGTTCGGCTTATGAACTTCTTCAAGGCACAGGGTGAGGTCGGTTTGGCGTGCTTTTAACACCTGATGGATGCGGTTGTAACGTTCTAAATTCATAATAAATAGGGATATAAAAAAATCGCCACCCAGAGTGTGGGTGGCGATAGAGTTTAGTTCTTTCTTCGTCTGACTCGAGTCGCCTGTGGCATGGTCTTAATCTTACGCATGATGCCAGCAAGGTGAACACGATCTTTGGTGGTTAGCAGAACGGTAACGGTGTACAAGCGACCGTCGCGTTCTTCGGTTGAAAGACCGTGAATGTTCGAACCGGTTTTCGAAATCACATTGGTCAATTCCGCTAACGCACCTTGGTTGTTGAGCATATCGACTTTCAGTTCCGCGATGAACTCTTTGTCGTACTCTTCAGACCAAGCGACTGCCATGTATTTGTCCGGCTCTTTCTGGTATCCGCGAACGTTTGGACATGTTTCACGGTGAACCACAAGACCACGACCTGGTGATACGTGAGCAATGATGTGGTCATCCGGTATAGGGTGACAACAATTTGCGAAAGTCAGTAGCAGACCTTCTGCACCACGGATTGGCAGTTTCTTGTTGGATTCGTTTGGAATCGAGCTTGTGGTGGTCAATTCATCAGTGTCACCCAATAAGCGACGTGCGATGACGATACTCATCAACTCACCCAAACCAATTGCTGCTAGCAGATCATCGACGCTTTCTAGGCGCAGATCCGTCAGCACTTCTTGGATGTTTTCTGGGTAGATTGAATCAATCGAATGACGACCTAAAGCGTGATTCAGTAGACGACGACCCAAGGTAATCGACTCTTCACGACGCATGGTCTTCAACACTTGACGAATCTTAGTGCGAGCGCGAGAAGTCACGACATAGTTTAACCAAGCCGCGTTTGGACGCGCACCTGGTGCACTGATGATTTCTACTGTCTGACCGTTCTTCAGTGCCTTACTTAGTGGGTAAGGGTTACGGTCAACGCGAGCACCAACACAAGAGTTACCGACATCAGTATGTACGGCATAAGCAAAGTCGACAGCCGTTGCGCCTAATGGCAGTTCAACGATACGACCTTTTGGTGTGAAGACGTAAATCTCATCTGGGAAAAGATCCGATTTTACGTTTTCAATGAATTCGAATGAGTTACCAGCGCTTTGTTGTAGCTCAAGCAGGCTTTGCATCCAACGCTGAGCTTTCACTTGCGCTGTTGTGCCAGACTTGTCGCCCTTGTCTTTGTATGACCAGTGCGCAGCGACACCTTTGTCCGCCATTTGATCCATATCTTCGGTACGGATCTGAACTTCAACTGGCACGCCATGAGGGCCAACCATAGAAGTATGCAGCGATTGGTAGCCGTTCGCTTTCGGTACCGCAATGTAATCTTTCATGCGACCAGGACGGGGCTTATACAAGCTGTGCACTTGGCCTAGAACGCGATAACAAGTATCGGCAGTATCAACAACCACTCGGAAAGCGTAGATATCCATGATGGTGTGGAAACGCTGTTCTTTGGTTTTCATCTTGTTGTAGATGGAGAACAGGTTTTTTTCACGACCTAACACGCGCGCATTCAAGCCAACATCTTCGAGTCGACCTTCAATTTCGCTGTGAATACGTTGGATCATCTCTTTACGATTACCACGTGCCGCTCTTACCACTTCTTTTAGAACGCGGTAGCGGTTCGGGTAAAGCGCTTCGAAGCCAAGCTCCTCAAGTTCCGTTTTGATATTGTGAATACCAAGACGGTGAGCCAGTGGCGCGTAGATTTCCAGTGTTTCACGAGCAATACGGCGTTTTTTGTCAGGGCGCAGGGCACCTAACGTGCGCATGTTGTGCGTACGGTCAGCCAGTTTGATCAGGATAACGCGGATGTCTTGCACCATCGCCAGAACCATCTTACGGAAGTTCTCGGCTTGAGCCTCTTTCCTATCGCGGAATTTGAGTTTGTCCAGTTTAGATACACCATCAACCAGCTCAGCGACGGTATTGCCGAATTTCTCTTCGAGATCTTCTTTTGTAACGTCACAGTCTTCGATGACGTCATGCAGCAACGCAGCTTGGAGGGTTTCGATATCGAGGCGCATTTCGGCCAAGATTCGAGCCACAGCGACTGGGTGGATGATGTATGGTTCACCGCTTGAGCGGGTTTGCCCTTCATGGGCATCTCTTGCTACCACATAAGATTGACGCAGAGCCTCAATTTGAGGCTCTGTTAGGTATTCTTGGGCAACGTCTTTGAGGCTATCGAATAGATACAAATTATAGGCCCGGGAGGTTGTTGAATTCTAAAGTCAGAATTAACGGTTGTGAGCGATGCTGCTTACTGCCGCTAGCTCTGCCGCTTCTTGCTCTTGCTGTTCTTGACGTTCACGAGCGTCTAGAACTTCTTTAGTAATTAAACCTTCTTCGATTTCGCGTAGAGCGATAACCGTTGGCTTATCGTTCTCTTCTGGCACTAGTGCATCTTTACCGCCAGTTTGCATTTGACGAGCGCGGCGAGCCGCAATCAGTACTAGGTCGAAACGGTTGCCAACTTTTTCAACAGCGTCTTGAACAGTTACGCGTGCCATGAGGACTCCAAATAGTTAACTAAATTTTGAATGACGAGAAAGTATACAGTCTCAGCGTAATATTTACTAGCGATAAGACGTGCAACAACAATGACTTTCTATATAAGCAATATAAGCTTCCTTACCGTAATAAAGAAGCGAAAATTTGTGTTTCAGTGCAGAATTACTCTGCTAGAAGCGCATCAAGCATACCTTTATATTTAGCAGCTTGCTTTTCTTCCTTCAATCTTTCCGCACGTAGGATGGCTTTAAAGTCCATCAATGCAGTATCGAAATCGTCGTTTACGATTACGTAATCGTACTCGTTGTAGTGTGAGATTTCAGATTTTGCTTCTGCCATGCGTTTTGCGATCACTTCTTCGCTGTCTTGACCACGAGTGTTTAGACGGCGTTCTAGCTCACCATTTGATGGTGGTAGGATAAAGATGCTTTTCGCTTCTGACATTTGCTCACGGATTTGACGTGCGCCTTGCCAGTCGATGTCTAGGAAAACGTCGATGCCTTTGTTTAGCGTTTCTTCAATCCATACGCGTGATGTACCGTAGTAGTTACCAAACACTTCTGCGTATTCTAGGAAGTCGCCTTGTGCAATCAGAGCTTCAAACTCTTCTTTTGCAACGAAATGGTAGTGGATACCGTTTTCTTCGCCAGGGCGCATGCCACGAGTAGTATGAGACACAGACACTTTCATTGCATATGTTGGGTTACGCTCCAACATTGCTGAGATCAAGCTAGATTTACCTGCGCCGCTAGGTGCAGATACGATATAGAGAGTACCTTTGCCCATTGTACTGTTCCACTTTTGGTTGGATTGAGTGAATGCCGAAAGAAGTCTCGACCTTGTTGTCATGCCAATGACGTTTATTCACGAGATTGGTATAACGATAGCACTGGCGTTGATGACTTCCTCACCAAACTGCTTGAGATTGGTGATAAACCCGCCAGAAAAATGGAGGCGAAGAGTATCATGATCTCCCTGAGGTTGCTAGCCGATCTTTTGGATCTTTGAGGTGTGGTATGAATTCGCCTTCCTTATACGGAAACGAAAAAAGGGGAAGCTTTCACTTCCCCAGGCGTGCGACTGACTCACACTTAATTTTCGGAGCTACCATTAACCACTTTGGTTACTACTTCGCAGATGTTGGTTTCCTGTTAGCCTTGGGACTCTAGGAAGTTGATCCAAGGGCTCGCGACAGGCTTCATGTCAGGCGATTGCGCCGCACTCTTCATTGCTTTTAGTGCATTACTTGGCTGATTTAATTCGAAATATGCCATACCTCGAATGTAGTTCAGCTCACCTTTATCATCACGCTTGGCGTCTGGCGCAGCATTCTTGGCAAACTTGGTTGCTGCAGAGTACTGCTTATCCAAGATCATCAAACGAGCAATCTTGATCTGCGTTTTTGCTTTTGGCGCTAAATTATAAGCCGCAACATAGGTTTCAATCGACTTATCGAGCTCCTGTGCTTGCTGCCAGAAAGAAGCCAACTTCTCCAAGTTTTCAGCATTACGCGTGATCTTGCCTTCATCCATCGACGCTTGCATTGTCTTGGCTGCGCGGAAAGGTACACCTTGATAAGCTTGGAAGTTCACTAAACGTAAGTACTCTTTTTCTTCCTCTAGAAGGCCTAATTTATGAGCCATCTCCAACGTAGAAAGTGCATTTCGTTCTTGATTTAACTCCATGTAAATACCAGACAATTGAGTCCAGTAGCGCTTATTTTTTGGATACTTGGTGGTTAAAATTTTCAGTACTCCAGCAACACTTTTGAATTGCTTAAGTTCATAATGCGCGGACATCAGCAATTGATACCAAGACTCACTTGGATTCTTACTCATTGCGATTGCTTTTTTGGTCGGTGGAATCGCATTTTTGTAATCAGATAACTGAACATAAGCACTCGCTAATGTTATGTATGCGTGTGCTTGTGGCTTTTCTTCCGTCGTTTCAGCAATCTTGAACCATTCCTTCATCGTAACAACAGACTTTTTAAACTGGCCTTCTGCTAGATAAAGCTGAGCTAAGCTATAACGTACTTGTTGTGCTACTGGTACTGGTAGAGCGTCTAAACTCAAAGCTTGAGCAAAGTATTTCGCGGCCTTAGGGTAGTCGTCCTTTAATGAATATAGGAACCCCATTTGTTGTAGCAAAACGGCTTTGTCATATTGCTTCTTGCCAGAGCTTTCCAGCGCCGAGTTAATCTTTGAAATCGCTTTAGAGTAATTTTCTTCGGCGATAAGTTCTTGAACTTTATTTACTGTTCGAAACGTTCTGTCAGACAACTCTGGTGTTTTTGCTAGGGCAGGTGCGCTGTACGCACCTGCAATAACCAATAGAGAAGCTAACAATTTTGTATATGTTTTCATGTTGCAACTCCTTAGTTAGTAGAGAACTCAATTTCTTGAGATAAGCGTGAAGTAACCGGCTTTCCATCAACCATTTTTGGTTTAAAGGTCCACTTTGATACGGTTTTTCTAGCTGCTTTACCCAAGCCTAACTTACGTGGAGTTTCTTTTAAGACTTTGACATCTTGAACACTGCCACGCTCGTTAACAGTAAACTCTACTAAAACGATACCTTTCTCAATCCCAGCTCGTGCCGCTTTACGTGGCATTTGAGGTTGGAATGTTGCAAGAGGAACAGGGCCTCCGCTTCCAGCCAGTTGAGCACCACCACCTTGTGAGTAGTGACCGAGTACAGAACCACCTGTAACATTGACTGGTAAGTCAAGCTTTGGCATGTCCATAGGGATTTGATCCATCACCGGCTTGACCGTCGCTGTCACCTTCATTTCAGGTGGTGGCGGTGGGCGTTTCGGTGGTGGTGGTTTCGGGAGTTCGCGCTTTTTCTCCTGTATTTTTTCGTCCGGTTTAATGCGAATGAATTCAACCATACGGAGATCATCATTCGACACTAGCTCGTGGCGCTCTTTGTTTACTAGCTTGTCCATCCCCCAGAACAATCCGAGGGAGACAATGAGCGCCAGTGCAATTGAGGCCAGATACCGCATAGGCTTAATCCTTATTGGTTGCGGCAATGGAGATGCTTTCTACACCTGCCATCTTAATCTGGTCCATAACCTTCACGACTACACCAGCGTTAGCTTCAGTATCCGCTTGGATAACAACCGCACCGTCTGGGCTTTCTGCACGTAGACGTTCGATGTTGGCACGTACTGCATCTACTTCGATGCGACGCTTATCAACCCAAACATCACCCGCAGCGCCGATGGCAACCATGATGTTACCTTTCTTCACGGTTTGCGCTGAGCTTGCCGTAGGGCGATTTACTTCTAGACCGGCTTCTTTAACGAACGATGTTGTTACGATAAAGAAGATCAACATGATGAAGACGATGTCGAGCATCGGTGTCATATCGATAGCAGCTTCATCACTGCTGTCATTGCTATAGCGTCTCTTCATGACCTATACCTCTAATTCCGTTTACTCAGGCAATATGCTTTAGCTTGTCTTCAAGCTTCTGCGTGGTGACTTTGGCTAAATGATCAAGACGAGTACTAAAGAACAGTCCTGATAGAGAAGCCACCATTCCCGCTAATGTTGGGATTGTTGCCTTTGAGATCCCCGAGGCCATTGCTCGAGGGCTTCCTGTACCTGTAACCGCTAAGATATCGAATACTTGAATCATGCCGACAACGGTGCCGAGTAGACCAAGTAGGGGACAAAGTGCAATCAGTACTTTAACGATTGGTAGTCCCTTTTTATTCTCAATATCCTGACGAGAAACGATTTCTTGTCGGATCATCTTAGCGTTCCAGCTTTTATGTTCTGAGCGCTCTTCCCAAAAGCTAACGGCTTTTTTCATTGCTTTTGGAGCGACGGCAGCGAAGTAAAACCAACGTTCTAGCAATACTGCCCACAACATGAAGCTGAGGATAAAGATGACGACAAGCACGTCGCCACCCATTCCCAAGAAGCGCCTAATTGATTCAAGTTCTCCAACTAACCACCACATAACGCCTCCTTAGCTTTCGGCTTTATGCAGTTTTTCCTGATAGCGAGCGATGAAGCCTGCACTCTGTTCTTCAAGAGTTTGAACCAAACGACGACCTTTACTGTGTACGATGGTGTACAGGAACAGTAGAGGAATTGCGACAACCAGACCAAGCATCGTAGTAACAAGTGCTTCTGAGATACCGCCAGCCATTAGCTTCGGATCACCTGTACCAAATAGTGTGATGGCTTGGAACGTACCGATCATACCCATAACTGTACCTAGTAGACCTAGAAGTGGTGCTACAGAAGCGAACAGTTTGATTGAGCTGATAAAGCGTTCAATGCTCGGTGCGTTACGTAGGATGATTTCGTCCAGTTTCGCTTCAAGATCTTCAAGGTTGTCACCTTTATGTTCTTGGTAAGCTTGGATAACTTCACCTAGAGGGTTGCCAGGAATAACAGTGTCGGATTTAGCTTGCTTACGCATCTTGCCACCGATAACCAATAGGCGTAGGTAACAAGCGAGTGCGATCAGTGCACCAACTGCACCCATAGCTAGGATTACGTAGCCAACAATACCACCTTGGTCAATACGTTCCTGAACCGTAGGGCTTTGTACAAGTAGAGACAGAATCACACCACGAGATGGGTCGATAAACAGTGGTTCGTATGTGCCGTCTGCTGATTCAAAACCGCCAACTAGGCGAGTGATGTTTTTGCTTGGTTGACGTGACAGCTCTTCGAACTTACCAGTTTGAGGTACGTAAGTTACGTATTTGCCATCTGCAATTGCGTTAAACTCACCCACTAGGGTTACGTCACGTACCGCTTCTTTACCTTCACCATATACAACGGTTGCCGGTGCTGTTGTGGTATCACCTGATGCAACTACCTGTTGTAGAATAGTATGCCAAAACGCTTCAAGTTCTTGCGTTGATGGCAGTTCTTTACTTTCTGCTAGTTTAGCCAGCAGTGCATCACGCTCAGGGAAAAGAACGGCATTTTGCGAAGCGGCAAATAGACCTTTAAACTCACCAGCATACTGGCGAACCACACCAAACATCTCACCTAAAGTACCTGAACGAACGCGCAGTGTTTCAGTCAGTTCAGTTAGCTGCTTGTCGTTTTCATCAAACGTGGCTTTTAGCTCATCACCAAGTGCTTGTTGCGCTGCAAGTTCTGCACGAGCTTTTTCAAGAAGTGCAGCTTGTTGGTCACGGTTGTTTTTGAACTCAGCTTCACGAGCTTTGTTCTCTTTTGATTCAACGATACTTTCTGATTTTACGTTTTTCAGTAGCTCAGATAGGTTCTGTGGCGCTTCAGCTTGAGCACCAGAAATCATGAATAAGCTCGCTAGCAAACCAGCGGCTAGAGTTTTGAATCCTTTCATTTCTTATTCCTCCCCAGCAAATACAGGCAGTTTGATCAGCGCTGGTGGCGCTTGTTTCTTAGCGATACGAAGGCCTTGCTGTACAGCGATACGGTAGTTTTCAGGTAGTGACTCCCATTGACGGGTTTGTTGATTCCACATTCCTGTTTCACCGCCATCCGGAGATTGGAATAAAAGCGCAGTACGACCAATACGTAGGAAGTCGTAAGTCACGGTCTCGCCGTTGCGCTCTAGGCTAGCTTTGTAAGATTCAATCGAGCGAGAGAAGCCTTCTTCGATTTGATACGCTTCCATCACTTTACGGAATTTTTCTGAAGTCGTTACGTCTGCACGGTCCATTAGGTCGCGCAGTTCATTGACACGCTTGGTACGCTCTTCTTTTTGGAAAGGAAGGTCGAGTACGACGAATTCATCAAGTGCATCAATCATTTTCAGCGTCAAAGGTACAACCTCAGTCGCCGTTTGGTCGATTTGAGCAATCTGACTGTTCAATGAATCCAGCTCTCCCTGCTGAGATTGAACCATGCGATTGATTTGTTCGTTGTAGACTTTCATGCTGTCGATTTGGCGAAGCAAGCCTTTGTATTCAGCTAGCATGCTTTCCGCGCTTTCAGCGTATCCGTCGATTTTTTGTTGTGAAGCCTGAGAAGACTTCGTTGTCTTTGCTTGGTTAGCGACAACAGTACCGGAGTCTGCAGCAATAGCTGCTCCACTTACCGATAAAATTGCGGCAGTAACTGCACTTACGCCAAATTCCTTTAACGTCATAGTAGCATCCTTGTCAGTGTATAAAAGTCAGTCGAATGGGGCGCAGGAAAAGCTCCTGCGCCAAAGTTTTTAATTAAAAGTTTTGAGAGTAGTTCAAGAAGAAAACTCGGCCTTGAATACTGTATAGGTCAGAGTTGTATGTCACACCATCAGACTCAAATGCTGGATCTTCATCTGTAAGGTTACGTACACCTGCGGTTAGTTTCGCATCCCATGGCGCCATGTAGTTGTATGCTACATTGAAAGTAGTGTAGCTAGGGATCTTGCCTGTTTTGTTGTAGTTCTTATCTACATCTTGTGCTTGAGAAGCAATGTAATCTGCAGATAGGTAAACGTCGTGATCACTCAAGATATTGAAGCCAACACCCGTTTGGAAACGGTACTCAGGAAGACCGTTACGGCCGACTTTGTTGTTTGTTGGGCCATCAACATACTCAGGGCTGCTGTAATCTAGTACGTAAGTACCAGCAAAGTCATAACGTACAGTTGCAACATCAAAGTCGTATAGGTAGTTTACTTTCAAGTCGATACCCGATGTTTCAAGGTCACCGATGTTTGATAGTGGAACTACAGCGTGCGTAATGCTGCCAGCAGAGTCACGCGTAATATTTGAGTTTGGCTGACCACTGCTACGCTCTTGGTCGATCATGCTCTGTAGCGTGTTCATTACGATAGTGTCTTCAATACGGATATTGTAGTAATCCGCTGTTAACGCTAGATCTTCGATTGGCGAGTAGCTTACACCGAAGTTAAATGATGTTGATGTTTCAGCATCTAGATCTTCATTTGATGTACGCGTTGTTGTGTACTGCTTCTCAGGACAATCTGCATCAGAGATACCTTGGTCTTCACAGTAAACGTAGTCTTTTGCGTAGTCATTTGATTCGCTATCCGCACCGTAAAGGTTACTTAGAGAAGGAGCGCGGAAGCCCATACCTGCACCAGCTCGGAACATTAAGTTGTCGAGAGGTTGGTAACGGAATGATGCTTTTGGTGAAACAGCACTACCAAAGTCGCTGTAGTGGTCGTAGCGTAGTGCTACGTTCATTTCTAGCTCATCTGTGAATGCGATCAGAGATTCTGCAAAGAGTGCGTATGTTTGGCGGTCACCGGCAGCTGAGTTACCAGCACTACCAATGATGTTACCCGCTTCACTTTGTGAATCGTATTGGTCAAAGTAGTCATACGTTGTTGCTTCAGCACCAATGTATAGTGGAATGGTTACATCACCGATATCTGCTAGGTCGAACTGTAAACCACCATTGATCTGGTGCATTTCCATTTGCGATTCACGAGCAGTAGTCGCGGCCAGATCTTTAGTCGCGTCAGCACTAAACTCGCCATTTACAAATTGACCAGAGTTAGCCAATGCTTCTGCTGGTGAGCGTAGAACATAACCAGTACCGCGTTCATTACTATTTGAGTAGTTAAGGTGGTAGCCTGTTTCCCAGATTACCTCACCAAATCCGTCAGTATAGAAGGAGCCATCTAGACCCGCTTTCATATCCGCTTGGAAATCCGTAACGTTTGTGTCACGCGTGCCTACGTTCGTGAAACGGTAGTAAACACTTGCAGGGCCCTTAGATGGATCCAAGCCGTTCTCTGTAAAGAAATCAGCGCCGCCCGATGTTGTTGGATCAACTTCAAAGTAACCTGCTGCTGGGGCAAAACGACCGAAACTTTCGTTACGGCTTAAAAGCATTTGTGCGTTAAAGGTTGTTGTATCTGATAGGAAAATATTACCATTTACAAAAACTGTATTTCGTTCAAGAGAAGCGGTTTGAGCTGCTTCTGAGGTGTAATCATAACCACACATAGGGCCAAGACCAGGGTACTCAGTCACACCCACGAAGCCTTTAGACGAGTCACACTTCGCATCAGTTTCATAACCGTTCAGAGGCTTTAGTTTGCCATCATGATATACGTTACGGCCGTAAATACTTACGCCAGACATGTCAAAGTAGTTATCTGAGCTAGTATTCTTTGAGCTCAAGTAGTCACGGTCTCTTTGGTAGATCTCGCCTTTGGAATCGTGTTCAAACGAGAAGTAAATGTTACCTTTTTCGCCAGAAGTACCCGTTACGATAGAGAAGTTTTGTTCGTCACCGCCTTCTTGCGAAGGAATGCCGCCACCAACAGTTACGTTAATGCCGTCAAACTCGTCTTTTAGAATTACGTTCACAACACCTGCAACAGCGTCTGAACCGTATACTGCAGAACCACCATCGGCCATTACCTCTACGCGCTCAACGATAGCTGCTGGAATGACGTTCAGGTTTGCTGCGCCGCCACCCATTGTTGCAGAACCTGGTAGACGCTTACCGTTGATTAGAACAAGTGTTCGTGAAGCACCTAGACCACGTAGTGACATGGTTGCTTGGCTCTGCCAAGAGCTGCCTGAACTTTCGCTGTATGAACCGAAAGAGTTGAATGAAGATTTACGTAGTACATCAGCGATAGAGATATCACCGGCGCGCTCAATTTCTGCTCGGCCGATAACCGCTACTGGTGTGCTTCCTTCCATAGACGCACGCGTTAGACGCGAACCAGTAACTTTCATTTTTTGAAGTTTTTCAACTTGCTGCTCTTCTGCCTGTGCTGCTAGTGGGGCCACTGCTGCCGCCGTTCCCAGTGCAAGGCTGATCGCAACAGATAAAGCGGTTGTGTTTTTATACATCCTTGTTGCTCCGATTATTATTATTTCCTATGTGCGGTCATATAAAGACCAATTATGACGTTAATATTTCGTTAACGTTCTGGACATGTATAACCGAGATGAAAAAAGGAAGTCAAACCAGTGGTAAACAGAGATAAAGAAATGTAAAAAAGATGTAAAAGTCCAAAAGTGATGTGAATCACAGCATATTTTGCTGCATGACGTTTATAAACCGAGATCAAATTTTAATAAAACACCGTATTTTGTGTTTCTTGTAAAGATTAATGACTTATCTTGCCTATAGTTTTTAAGTGGGCGATTAGTACTGAAAGTTGGTGTATATGTAGAGAATTATTCTGTTGTGAGGTTTTTATGGAATGCTCTGTATGTTAACTCGATCGCATGGGGTGGTATCAGAATATGATACCCACCGTTATAAAAGGGCTCACTCGTATTTTTAGGTCAAATGGAAGTTAGGTTGTTTTGTCTATTTATTCTGCAGAACTGCATGTTTATATAGGGTTTTGGCTCTAGAGTGCCTAGATTGATATTCTGTGTGAATTAGTTTTGTGGTTTTTTATAATTATTTACAAAAACATTTCTATTTTTCGACATCGGAAGAAGTTTGTCATGTTTTGGATTCAAACACTTGAAGCTTACTCAGATTCAAGATAAATATGACGCTGAAATTATTGCAGTAGTGGAAAAAACTGGCTTTTGAAATTCAGGGAGTGTGTTTCAACAGCTTTAGTTACTACAGGATAGAAATGCACCATTTTGGGCCGGATTTTTCCTATCCAACCCCGCCTAATAATGGACAGTAGACAAGGAGCAAGTTGTATATGCTGTCGTACTTTTTACGCCGTTTAGCGCTGGTGATCCCAACGTTTCTCGGAATTACCATTCTTATCTTCGCGATCACTCGATTTGTTCCCGGTGGGCCAGTAGAGCGCATGCTGTCACAAATGCAAGCACAAGGTGATGGCGCCGCTTCAATGACCTCAGCTGGTGGTAACACCGCACTTTCTGATGAGCAAATCGCAGAACTTAATGCGTTTTACGGTTTAGATAAACCAGTCATGGAAGCGTATGTTGAGTGGTTAAGTCGCTTGGTTACGCTTGATTTGGGTGAATCTACCCGATACTACGAACCGGTATCTGACATGATTGCCGAGCGTTTACCTGTATCTCTGTTTTATGGCGGAATGACTTTTTTTTATCAGTTACTTTATCTCAATTCCGCTTGGGTACTATAAAGCGTTGAAGCATGGCTCCGTGTTTGACTCCGCTTCTTCCATTCTTATCTTCGTTGGCTACGCCTTACCGGGTTATGTGGTTGGTGTTTTGTTGATTACGCTATTTAGTTATCACCTAGAATGGTTCCCAATGGGGGGCTTTGTTGGCGATGACTTTGATGATTACGAAACCTTCTTTGAGCGCGCTAAAGACATTATGTGGCATGCGGTATTGCCTCTGATCTGTTACTTGATTGGTGACTTTGCAACGCTGACGATGACGATGAAAAACAACCTGATGGAAAACTTATCGTCAGATTACATTCGTACTGCGATTGCTAAGGGCTTACCGTTTAAGAAAGCGGTACGTAAGCACGCTTTGCGCAATAGCTTGATCCCTATCGCTTCTCACTTTGGTAACTCGCTGCTGTTCTTCATGACAGGTGCATTCCTTATCGAAGTAATCTTTAACATTGATGGTATCGGTCTGCTTGGTTATGAATCCATCATGGAGCGTGACTACCCTGTAGTAATGGGCATCGTAGCTATCAACGCGGTATTGCTACTTATCGGCAATATCATTTCAGATATCTGTGTTGCTTTAGTCGACCCACGTGTGAAGTTTGGAGCGTAATATGATTAAAGTTAGCCCATTAACTCAAAAGAAAATCCGTCACTTTAAAGAAATCAAACGTGGTTACTGGTCGTTTTTGATCTTATCCACCATGTTGATCCTTTCTCTGTTTGCAGAGCTGTTGATCAACAGTAAAGCTTTAATGGTGAAATACGATGGCAGTTACTATTTCCCAGTCGTCAGTGATGTACGCTTAGGTAGCGAGTTTGGCCAAGCTTCTTCGAGTGAAGCCGATTATCGAGAGCTGCAGAAAGTATTTGAAGCTGAAGGCGGCGATAACTTCGTGATTCTACCGATTGTGCCTTGGAACCCATACGAGCAAGACTTTAGTGGTGATTTCCCTCCAACGGCACCCGATGCTGAAAATAAACACTACCTAGGTACGGATGTAATCGGTCGTGATATTTTGGCTCGATTGGTTTACGGCTTCCGTACTGCGATGGGATTTGCGCTACTAACAATGGCAATCTCTTACGCGATTGGTACTGCCGTTGGCTGTGCGATGGGCTTCTGGGGTGGTAAGTTCGACCTGTTTGTTCAACGCTTGATCGAAGTGTGGTCTATGGTGCCGTTCTTGTACGTCATCATGATCTTGGTATCCATTGTGCAGCCCACCTTTACCTTGTTCGTCGCCATTAACGTACTGTTTGGTTGGATGGGGATGACTTGGTACATGCGTACCATGACCTATAAAGAATCGGCTCGCGAATATGTGATGGCAGCGCGTGCGTTAGGGGCATCAACAGGTCGTATTTTGTTTAATCATATCCTACCAAATACCATGGTGATGATCGTGACGCTTGCGCCATTTACTATCGCGGCCAACATCACGGCACTGACCGCGCTAGATTACCTAGGCCTTGGTCTGATGCCACCAACACCAAGTTGGGGTGAACTGCTGCAGCAAGGTAAGTCAAACCTAGACTCGCCATGGATTGTGTCTTCAGTAGTGACTTCAATTGTACTGGTACTGGTGATGGTGACCTTTATTGGTGAAGCGATTCGAGCAGCTTTCGACCCGAAAAAATTCACACGCTATGTTTAAGCAAGCATTGTGAGCAAAACATAAAAAAGGGAAGTTTTATGAAAAAATTATTTTTAGCGTCCACGCTGAGCGCCCTAAGTTTTGGTGCGATGTCAGCAACGCTACCGACTGACTTAAACTGGCAAACAAACTGGGATGAGCCGCAATATGGCTCACCTGAAGCGAAACGTGGTGGTACTTATCGTACTTACATGTCGAGCTTTCCGCAGACACTACGTAGCGTCGGCCCGGATGCGAACTCTGGCTTGCGTTCGTTCATCTTGGACGAGACGCCAGGGTTGGTGGTTCGCCACCCAGACACCCTAGAATTTATCCCTGAACTGGCCAATGAGTGGGCACTAGCCGGTGATAATAAGACGGTTTATTTCAAACTGAACCCAGAAGCGAAATGGTCCGATGGCAAACCAGTCACGGCAGACGATTTTGTTTTCATGCTTAAGTTCTATCGTTCGAAAGACATTCTTGAGCCTTGGTACAACGATTACTACAACAAAACTGTCGCTGATGTGATTAAGTTTGATGATCATACGTTCGCCGTGAAGGCAGCGAAAGAACTTAATCCCGAAGAGTTGTTGTTAAGAATGGGGGCGTTGCGTCCTCGTCCTGCTCATTTCTATGCGAATCCAAAGAAAGATGAGAACGGTGATGGTATTCACGACAACTTTGTCCGCTATTACAACTTCAAGAGCGAGCCTACGACCAGTGCTTACTACCTAGACGATATCAAAAAAGGTAAAAGCGTAACCTTTAAGCACGTCGGTGAGGACTGGTGGGGTTACACCAATAAGTACTACGAGAACCGCTATAACGTAGACAAGATTCGCATCACGGTTATTCGTGATAACGACATCGCCAAGAAGCACTTCGAGAAAGGCAGTTTAGATGCGTTTGGTCTTGTGCTACCAAGTTTATGGCATGACAAGTCCAATACCGCACCTTATCAAAAAGGTTACATTCAGAAGTTTTGGGGTTACAACCAATACCCTGTTGGCGCTGGCGGCGTTTGGATGAACACCGCAATGCCATTATTGGATGATTTAAACATACGTAAGGGTATTACATACGCGATCGATTTTGATGGCATGATTGAAAACATCATGCGTGGTGATTACAGCCGTAAGCCAAACCCAACAGGCTATGGCCACGGTAAATACACACTACCAGATGCGAAAGCACCAAAGTTTGACCCAGAAAAAGCGGCTGAAGCATTTGCAGCCGCTGGTTTCGATAAGATTGGCTCCGATGGTATCCGTGTCAATGACAAAGGCCAGCGTTTGAGCTTTGAGTTGACCTATGCGACACCTGTTCATACACCACGAATTGCCTTTGTGCGTGAACAAGCCAAGTTAGCTGGCTTGGATATTGAACTTAAATTGATTGATGGCTCATCGATGTTCAAATACGTACGCGAGAAAAAGCACGATTTAGCGTTTTTAGATATGGGTACGTCTGAGATCCCAACATATTGGGAGTACTTCCACTCAGTGAATGCCAATAAGCCACAAACTAACTCGTTCACAAACTACAGCACACCAGAGCTTGATGAGAAAATCATCGAGTACCGTTTCAATATGGACATGGATAAGAAGATCCAACTGGGACATGAAATCCAACGTGACATCATTGACGCGCACGTGATTGTTCCGGGTTATATGGTGCCATACGTTCGTTACGGCCACTGGAGCTGGTTGAAACTACCAGAGAAGCCAATGAACCGAATGACAGAAGCGTTGTTCAGTGGTGGCATTATTGGCGATGGTACTTACTGGATTGATAAGGACGCTAAGAAACAAACCCAAAAGGCGATGAAGTCGGGTAAAACCTTTGAACCGGTTGTTGTCGTTGATGACACGTATAAGCTGTAAGGATGTGTTATGGAAAACGATGTAATCCTGAGTGTTAAAGACCTAGAAGTCGAATTCACTACTGATGACGGCCCAGTGAAAGTACTGCATGGCGTGAACTTTGATGTTCGCGCTGGGCGTACCCTTGGCCTTGTAGGCGAATCGGGCAGTGGTAAGAGTGTGACCTCCATGTCCATCATGGGTTTGCTGCCGAAACCTTACGGTAATATTGTCAATGGTGAGGTTGATTACCGCGGTACAAACTTGGTGACACTGCCGGCAGAAGAAATGTATGCCATGCGCGGTGATCGCATTTCAATCATCTTCCAGGATCCAATGACGGCGCTTAACCCAGTGCATTCTATTGGTCGTCAGCTTTGTGAGGTGTTAGAGCTACACCGTCCTGAGTTGGATAAGAAAGAACGTGAAGCTTACGCTATTGAAATGTTGGCGAAAGTGAAAATCCCAATGCCAGAAAAGCGCTTGAATGAGTATCCACACAATCTGTCTGGCGGCATGCGTCAGCGTGTGATGATCGCCATGGCGTTGGCGTGTAAACCCGATATTCTGATCTGTGATGAGCCAACCACTGCACTGGATGTAACGGTACAGGCGTCTATTCTTGAACTAATGAACGAGCTGCAAGAAGAAACGGGCATGGCGATGATCTTCATTACCCACGATCTTGGTGTAGTTGCTGAAGTGTGTGATGACGTGGCAGTGATGTATGGTGGTCGTATTGTTGAAAAGGCAGAGATTTTCGAGCTATTCGATAACCCGCAACACCCATACACTGAACGTTTGATGGGCTTGATGCCAAGCTTAGATAACGAGCCTAAGCAAATGATCGACATTAAACCGATCGATGCCAGCATGTTTGCTAGCTAACTGGTGCAAAGTGAACAAGTCATAAAAGAGGATGTTATGGCCAAAGAAGTATTAAGAATTGAAAATCTTAAGCAGCACTTTGTATCTGGTAAAGGACTGTTTAAGAAAGGCTACACCATCAAAGCGGTGGATGGTGTGTCGCTATCAGTAGGTGAGGGGGAAACCCTTGGCCTAGTAGGTGAGTCTGGTTGTGGTAAGAGTACCCTTGGCCGCACGATTCTCAAGTTGTACGAGCCAACGGAAGGTAAGATTTTCTTTGAAGGTAAAGACATCACCAAGTTTTCTGTCAAAGAAATGCGCTCACTGCGTAAAGACATGCAGATTGTCTTTCAAGACCCAATGGAATCACTCAACCAACGTCATACCATTGGCATGATTCTCGAAGAGCCGTATGTGATTCACAATATCGGTACTTCTGCAGAGCGTAAGCAATGGGTGAAAGAGCTACTGGTTAAAGTTGGCTTGCCAGAAACCGCAGTGAACCGCTATCCGCATGAGTTTTCAGGTGGTCAGCGTCAGCGTATTGGTATTGCACGTGCGATTGCGCTTAAGCCTAAGTTGCTGATTTGTGATGAATCGGTGTCGGCACTGGACGTATCGGTTCAGGCGCAAATCCTAAACTTATTGCTTCAACTGCAACAAGAGATGAATTTAGCAATTATCTTTATCTCTCATGATTTGTCTGTCGTGAAGCATGTCTCTGACAAAGTGGCGGTGATGTATTTTGGTAAGGTAGTCGAAGCGGGTAACGCGAAAGAAATCTACGCGAATCCTCAAAATGACTACACCAAGAAGCTCCTCTCTGCGATCCCAATTACTCATCCGAAGTATCGCAAGAAAAAGCGCTTAGCAGAAAAAAAGCAGCAAGTGGCGTAATGCCATCCTCCGATTAAAATAATCATCGAAAACGCTCCACTTAGTTGGAGCGTTTTTATTATGAGCGTATTTTTCTAACCGGAGGGAGAACGCGTCTTCAGCTTCTTGAAAAGAGCGTGCTACACTGCAAGCTTATTCCTTTGATTTTTTTGGATAGTTGACTATGCCGTCGCATTTACCTAAATCATTCAGTCGTCCATTTCTGAAGCTGTTTCACCTACTTGAAGCCGTACTTTTGGTTGCCATCACTCTGGCGACGGTGTGGGCGATGGTTGAAGAGTTTGTCCATATATATGTGCAAAAGCGCGTGTCACTTGATGACATCCTATTGATGTTCATCTATCTGGAAGTGCTGGCCATGGTCGGGCAGTTTGTGATGAACGGTAAAATACCGGTCCGATACCCGATCTACATTGCCATGATGGCGATTGCTCGTTATATCACTTTAGGTATGAAAGAGCTCGACTCCGTGATGATCGTATGGCTTTCTTTAGCGGCATTTATTCTGGCGGCTGCAACCTTGGTTATTCGACTTGGCCACCATTATTGGCCGTATATCGATAATCAAACCGCCGAAAAAGACGAATGATGTTAAGCCTCGCTCAGTGCGAGGCTTAATTTTTTGTGTGAAGGGGAATCACATCTAAATGGCATTGGGGTAAAAAAGTGTAAAGTCATCTCAAGCCATCTTGTTTCTTGTCTAATTGATGAGTATCTTCACAATAACCTTTTTACCTGTTCTGATGAGATATTGTGATGTTGGCGAAAAGCACATCGACAATTTATTTTCTGTTGAGTGTCTTGATTGCATTTGCGCTTTCAAGCGGTATCGCTCGTGCAGAAATATCATCAACAGTGAGCCACATCACGACGGCTGAGTCTCTGCATATTAGCTACTGTGATTTAACCTTTGGTTCAGCTAAACAGGACGAACCGGGTTGTTGTGAACCTGGCGGAACATGCTTTGAAAAGCAGTGTTGCTCCCATGGCCACGCATCGGGTACGGCTGTTGTTGAAACTCAGCCAAGATCTTATGAGGCTCCATTCCGAGATGAAATGGCGGTAAGTAAAGCCGCGCTCTACACCAGTGCAGACATGCACTCTCACTATCGTCCTCCGATAGCTTAATTCCTATCTCGCAGCGTATCGCTGCCAACAATGTTACTGCACGAATTGCCGTGTGAATTTGTTATGCGTGTGAATAGCTCTCTATTTGCACCATCCTGTGATGGGAATGAAAAATGAAAATCAATCTAATTGCTCGTACCGTGCACCTTGCTGCGCACCTACCAAACCTTGTTATCAACCGACAAGCGGGAGGTCGCCATGACGCATAAGCATTTACCGATCATCTTGTTTGTGTCTGTGTGTTTAATTTGGGGCACCACGTGGTTTGCGATGGAAGTGGCGGTGCGAACTATTCCGCCCATTTTTGCTACCGGACTGCGCTTTTTAATCGCAGCACCGCTATTAATCATGTTGGCGAAACACCTCAATCAGCCCCTGTTCTTTCCTAAGGGAAAAGTATTTTGGATGTTCGTGGTCGCGATTTTCTATTTCGCGATTCCATTTACCTTGATGATTTTTGGCGAACAGTACATTTCATCAGGTCTTGCTTCGATCATCTTCGCCAATATGCCAATCGCAGTCATGATGACATCGAGCTTGTTCCTTGGGCTTAGGTTGCGGAAATTGCAGATTGCGGGCCTTTTGGTGGCGGTTCTGAGCTTAATTCTGATTCTGGCTAAAGAGATGAGTTTAGGTGGCGAGGATTATCTACTGGGCTTTCTCGCTTTAGGTGGGGCGGTCGCAATTCATTCGGTGATGTATGTGTTTGTCGAAAAGTTCTGCAAGGGCATTCCTGTACTGACTTACAACGCCTTTCCGAGCTTTGTCGCTTCCGTACTGTTGTTTATCACCTCATTGCTTGTTGAACGGCCAGACATTTCTCAGTTCTCAATAGATTCGATTACCGCGGTGATTTACCTTGGTATGTTTGCCAGCGTAGGTGGCATTGTAGCGTACTTTAAACTTGGGCAAGTGTCGACGCCGTTTACCGCTTCGATCTGTTTTCTGTTTTTCCCGTTGATTGCGCTGAGTCTTTCAACATGGATCGCGGGTAACAGTTTGTCGTTGGTTTCGGTCGCTCTGCTGCTGCCATTACTTGGCGGTATTTTTGTGACTAAAGCTGAGCCTGCTTTCTGGCAGCGCTTTCGCCTTAAATCTGCAGAGTCAAAGCCGATGCTATGTGAGCATTGTATGAAGAATCTCAATGCCTAACACAGACTAAAGTTTATTAAAAAAGCCCTGCAATGCAGGGCTTTAGAAGATAAATCGAAAGGTCTGTTATTCGATGTTCTGAATTTGTTCACGCATTTGCTCAATCAGAACTTTCAGTTCAACACCTGATGCGGTGATGTCTGTGCTGATAGATTTTGACGCTAGCGTGTTCGACTCACGGTTGAACTCTTGCATCATGAAATCTAGACGACGGCCAACTGCGCCACCTTTCTTCAGGATGTTTGTGGTTTCTTTCACGTGAGAATCAAGACGATCTAGCTCTTCTGCTACGTCTGATTTCTGTGCCAGAAGGATAAGCTCTTGCTCAACGCGAGATGGGTCTAGCTCTACTTTCGCATCTTCAAACTTCGAGAACAGACGCTCACGTTGCCACTCGAGGATTTCTGGCATGCGTGCGCGCACTTTCACAACTTCTGATGTGATCGCTTCTAGGCGTTGCTCGATAAGCGCTTTCATGTTGTCGCCTTCACGGCCACGCGCTTCGATGAACTCGCTGATTGCTTCGTCAAAAGCAGTAAGCAGTTCTTTGTTAACTTCATCCATGTTTTGCTCTGGCGTTTCCATCACGCCAGGCCATTGCATTACTTGGAATGGGTTGATGCGGCTTAGCTCGCCAGTCATGTGCATCACTTGCTCAGCGGCTTTGATCACTTGGTTTGCCAGTGTTTCATTGATGCTTAGTTCAGCTTTTGCTGCTGGGTTCGCTTCAAAACGCAGGCTACATTCTACTTTGCCGCGTGCTAGGCGCTTACGAAAACGCTCACGCAGTACTGGTTCAAGAGCACGGAACTGCTCTGGCATACGGAAGTAAGTTTCTAGGTAGCGTTGGTTTACACTGCGGATTTCCCACACTGCGCTACCCCAATCGCCTTTCACTTCTTTACGCGCGTACGCTGTCATACTGTAAATCATTGAATTTTCCTGTCTTCTAATTTGCTGAAAATTACCCCGCAATAGTAGCACAGCCAGATGGCAGTGGCTTTGCTATTCTGAGTCGAGATTGTCCAGATAGCTTTATTTAATCGATTCCGTTATAATCTGCGCCCAACCAAATCGTCTTCTCCTCATTACTTAAGGTAGATGTCCATGCGTCCAAACGATCGCAAGGCGGATCAAGTTCGCCCAATCAAAATTACTCGTAACTACACAGCTTACGCTGAGGGCTCAGTGTTAGTTGAATTTGGTAACACCAAAGTGTTGTGTAATGCGACCGTTGAAGAATCTGTGCCTCGTTGGCTAAAAGGTCAAGGTAAAGGCTGGGTAACGGCTGAATACGGCATGCTACCTCGTGCGACTCACTCGCGTACTCGTCGTGAAGCAACGAACGGTAAGCAAGGCGGTCGTACTATGGAAATCCAACGCTTGATCGCTCGTAGCCTACGCGCTGTGGTTGATCTACAAGCGATGGGTGAGTTCATGATCACAGTTGACTGTGATGTTATCCAAGCAGACGGCGGCACTCGTACTGCATCTATCAGTGGCGCAAGCGTTGCAATGGCAGATGCATTCCAACACCTAGTGGATAGCGGCAAGCTAAAAGCAAACCCAATGAAAGGCCACGTAGCGGCAGTTTCTGTTGGTTTGCTAGGTGATGATGTTCTGTGTGACCTTGAGTACGTTGAAGATTCAGCGGCAGACACAGACATGAACGTTGTGATGACAGAAGAAGGCAAGATGATTGAAATTCAGGGCACCGCAGAAGGTGAACCGTTCAGTCATGAGCAGCTGATGGCTCTGTTAGAGTCGGCGAAAGTCGGTATTACGGAAATTGTCGCAGCGCAGAAGGCTGCTTTAGCCAATTGATTTAGATAGCTCCCATTAGTGGGGCTATTTTTTTTATCTCCGTCGTATATGAATCTACAGCGTTGTTCGCTTCATTTTTCTACTGGATCGCCAGTCCGACCTATTTACATAGAAGACTATGCTCATAGGGATAGAAAAACTTGCTGCCTAGCTGTAAATCCATCTATTTAGGAGATAACGCATTAGTGTTTATTAACTGCTTGGGAATATGGATACCAAGCCTGCATTTAGAGAGAAAATAATGAAAGCATACCAGCGTGAATTTATTGAGTTTGCACTTGAGAAAGAAGTTCTTAAGTTTGGTGAGTTTACTTTGAAATCTGGCCGTAAAAGCCCGTACTTCTTTAACGCTGGTCTTTTCAATACTGGTCGTGACCTAGCTCGTCTTGGTCGTTTTTACGCAGCAGCACTTGCAGATTCAGGCATTGAATTTGATGTACTGTTTGGCCCTGCTTACAAAGGTATCCCAATCGCGACGACAACAGCAGTAGCGCTAGCGGATCACCACGACATCGACACGCCTTACTGCTTCAACCGTAAAGAAGCAAAAGACCACGGCGAAGGCGGTAACCTTGTAGGCTCGGCGCTTGAAGGTCGTATCATGCTAGTAGATGACGTAATCACAGCAGGTACCGCGATTCGCGAATCAATGGAAATCATCCAAGCAAACGGTGCGGACCTAGCAGGTGTGTTAGTTGCGATTGACCGCCAAGAAAAAGGCAAAGGTGAGCTATCTGCGATTCAAGAAGTGGAGCGTGATTTCGGTTGTGCAATTATCTCAATCGTTAGCCTGACAGACCTTGTGACTTTCCTTGAAGAGAAAGGTACAGACAAAGAGCACCTAGAAGCAGTAAAAGCGTACCGCGCGGAATACGGCATTTAATTGTTCTTTCATCATTAAAGAAAAAGGGGCTGGTGGATATCCATCAGCCCCTTTCTTTTATCTTTATCACTTACTTGTAGCGAATGCCTTTTGGCGCACTTTCATCAGCCATGGTCTTGTAGCGTTTGTGTAGCCACATCCACTGCTCTGGTGCGCGTAGAATCACTTCTTCCACAAAAGTATTCATGTAAGCCGCTGCTGCAGCTTCGTCTTTTTTCGGATAGTCGGCCTCAATGCACTTATCAGCAATGATTTCATACTTGCCGTCTTCATTACGGAAGCCTGAGCCCGGAATAATCGAGCACTTAGACGTGTAAGCCAGAATGCTGGTGCCAGTTGTAGTACAAGCGTCTTCAACTGCGAAGAAAGGCACGAATACCGACTTGTTACGACCGTAATCGTGGTCTGGTAAGTAGAACAAACGCTCACCGCTACGTAGAACACGAATCATCTGTTTAACGTCTTTACGATCAATCAGCTTATTACCGTTGTGTGTGCGTCCCCAGTACTGAATGAAGTTGTACGCAGGGTTGTTGTGCGGACGAAATGCGCCGTAACCCGCCACGCCAAGCACTGCAAAGGCACGTGCCGTGATTTCAAGATTAAGTGCGTGCACGCAGCACAGCAATACGCCTTTGCCTTCTGCATTTTTCTCATGCAGAGCGCCTAGGTCTTTCTCAATGATCAGAGTTTTGAAACGCCATGTCGGCCAAAACCAAGTGATACCGGTTTCGATCAGTGCCATACCGGTATTCTTGAAGTTCTCTTCAACAATGTGTTGGATCTCTTCAGGCGCTTTATCTGGAAAAGCCAGTTCAAGGTTACGTGTCGCGACATGGACACGACCTTTGCCGTAGCGCATACCGAGGTGGCCAAGTGTGCGACCTAACGATAGCAGCATGCGATATGGAAGGATATTGACCACGATAGCCAAAAAGCCAAAGCCGAGCCAAACGCCCCAGTTACGGGGGTGGAGAAGGGAAAGAGAAAACTCCGGCTTAGTGAATTTGTCTTTACTCATAATCTCTACTTAATTTGTGCGCTAAGAAGTGCCCAATACTCGTCAAAGTTCGCCGTTGGTTGGTATTTGAAATCACTACGAACAAAGCGGTTTAAGCTGCCTTCAACTTGTCCTAGGATTTGAGCTGCCAAAATGCGCTCTTCCACTGGGAACGATTTGCCTTCACGGATCTTACGTTCACGCAGGATCTGACGAAGCTGTGTTTCGATACGTTCAAACAGTTGGTTGATGCGATCGCGTAGACGCTCATTTTCAAACATTAGAGCATGGCCAGAAAGAATGCGTGTCAAACCTGGGTTACGTTCTGAGAATGCCAGAATAAGGTGCATTACCATGCGAATGCGCTCTAGTGTGTCTTTCTCATCATCCAAAATACGGTTGATGCGTGTCATGAGCGCTTCTTCGATGAACTCAATCAAGCCTTCAAACATGCGAGCTTTACTTGGGAAGTGGCGGTAAAGTGCCGCTTCTGAAACACCGACCTGCTTCGCCAATTTTGCCGTAGTAATGCGTGAAGCGCCTTCTGTAGATTCAAGCATCTGCGCGAGCGCTTGCAAGATTTCTTCACGACGATTGGATTTTTTACTGCCGGCCATTTAGTTACTTCCTTTCAAAATACAAAGTTGAGCGGAGGGGATTATAAGACGCTATTTGGCATCAAACTAGACCAGTGAGGGTGTAATGGGAGCTTTAACACCCTCAGTTGTCATGTTTGTACCAAATTTGTGCCAGTTTTCGATGAAAGCCGCGTGGTATTTTCAACCGTTATGGCATCAACTCGTGCATTTTTTCCAAAATTCTGAAACTTAGTACTTCTTTGGATTCTAAGGCCAACGCCTGCTTGCCTTGTGGCCAGAATAGAGTGATGGCGTTGTCGTTACTGTTAAAACCTTGGCCTTCAACAGAAACATCGTTCGCACAAATCATGTCGAGGTTTTTCTTTACCAGTTTACCGCGAGCGTAGGTCTCGACATCGTTGGTTTCAGCTGCGAACCCAACTGTGAATGGACGTTGCTCTACCATATTGGCGACGGTCGCTACGATATCAGGATTTTTGACCATGTTGATGGTCATCTGATCGTTGTTTTCGGTCTTTTTCAACTTTTGAGACGCCACGTTTTCTGGACGGTAATCGGCTACGGCGGCGCAGCTAATGAAAGCATCGTGGCTAGGCGCGTGAGCCATTACTGCATCATGCATCTCTTGTGCACTCGCAACATTGATACGCTCAACACCCGCTGGCGTGTTCAAGCTGACAGGCCCACTGACTAGCGTGACTTTCGCACCTAGTTGTGCTGCTGCATTTGCTAGTGCAAAGCCCATCTTTCCTGAGCTGTGGTTAGAAATGTAACGCACTGGGTCAATCGCTTCACGAGTTGGACCTGCGGTGATCAGTATCGATTTTCCTGCCAACAGTTTCGGTTGGAAGAACTGCTCACATAAGCCGACAAGTTGCATTGGCTCTAACATTCGACCAGGGCCAACATCGCCACATGCTTGCTCACCAGCTGCAGGGCCCCAGATGTGCATACCACGGCGTGCCAGTGTCGCGATGTTTTCCTGAGTTGCGACATTGCGGTACATCTGTTGATTCATTGCCGGAGATACCGCTACTGGTGAATCTGTCGCAAGCACTAACGTGGTGAGCAAATCATTACCCATGCCTGCCGACATACGCGCAATCAAATCTGCAGTTGCAGGAGCAAGAAGAACCAAATCTGCCCATTTTGCCAGTTCAATGTGACCCATCGACGCTTCTGCTGCTGGGTCTAACAAGCTGTCCGACACCGGACGCCCAGAGACTGCCTGCATGGTCAAGGGAGTAATGAACTCCTTCGCCGCTTTGGTCATCACTACTTGAACTTGCGCGCCTCTTTCTATTAGGCGACGGGTTAGCTCCGCACATTTATACGCGGCAATACCGCCACTGATGCCGAGTAGAATTTTCTTTCCTGCTAGTGTTTGCATGTGAGATCTCCAATTTTTCTGGCGACGAGTTTAGCACAACTGAATCTCTCATCGCCCAAGCAAATCTGATGAGAAGCTAATCCATATCAAACTACAGAATATTAATTGCTGAGCCTTATATAAAACTTTTGCTTACTTCACAGACAATCTTTGCCCGCTCTGCAAGATAGAGGGGGAAAAATAACAATAATGAGGTAGTGGAATAAGATGGTGCTGAAAAGTCGAAGTAAATTGCTGCTGGTGACTCTGATCCCTTTGTTGTTGATCACCACATTGATCTCGGTGGTCTATTACATCAACGGCAGTAATAGCTTAGAAGCGGAATTGGCTCGGGATAGACAAGAGTTAATTGATACACGCAAGAAAGAGCTGCAAGCCTACATGATGATGGGGGTTACAGCGATAAAGCCGCTTTACGATACGGACGTAAACGGCAATAACAAACAAGCGGCAAAAGAAATCCTCAAAGCGATGCGTTTTGAAAGTGACGGTTATTTCTTCGCTTATGATTCGAAAGGTGTCAACACGCTGCATGCGATTAAGCCGTCCCTAGAAGGTAAAAACCTTATCGGCTTGAAAGATGAAAATGGCGTGGCAGTGATTGGTGGGCTAATTGATGCATCTAAGAACGGCGATGGCTTCCTTTATTTCTCTTGGCATAAACCAACCATCGATGCGCAAGCACCAAAATTAGGTTATGCCGAGTACTTGTCTAAATGGGACTGGGTGCTTGGTACGGGCATCTATATTGATGATATTGATCAGCAAGTGGCGATGCAGCGTGAACTGCGCACACAAGAGTTGAATGAACATACGCTCTCTGCGGTCACCATCTCGGTCATTGGTCTTATTATCACTAGCGTGCTTACCAGTATTATCGTGTCTAAAGGCATTCAACCACTGCAGCACATTGCCGCTTCTTTACAAGATGTGGCTGCGGGGGGCGGTGATCTGACGGCTCGTTTGAAAATCGAAAGTAAAGATGAAGTCGGTGAGGTGGCCTCGGCATTTAATGAGTTCATGGATAAGCTGCATCCGCTTATGCAGGACATCCAACGTTCTGCCAATACAGTCCAAAGCGTCTCTGGACAATTGGATCAGCAAACCTCTCAAGCCAGTGCTCAAATGCAAAACCATTGTCTAGAAACCGATAAGGTGGTGACGGCCGTAACGCAAATGAGCATGACGGCAAAAGAAGTCGCAAGTAATACCAATGCAACGGCGCAGGCGATTGATGATGCGAATGGACAAGTTACCGAAGCGCAGCGCGAAGTCGATCAAGCGATTGATGGCATTAGCAAGTTAGTCGATGAAGTGAACAGCACCTCTGAGGCGATTGCCGAACTGAGTCAACAAACCGAGCAAATTACCAAGGTGCTCGATGTGATTGGAGAAATTGCCGAGCAGACCAACTTACTCGCATTGAATGCAGCGATTGAAGCTGCGCGTGCCGGTGAACAAGGTCGTGGTTTTGCCGTGGTGGCTGATGAGGTTCGCTCGTTAGCAAGTCGAACGCAGAACAGTACTCATGAAATTGGCGATATGCTCAAGCAGCTACAAACGGGCGTATCAAGAGCGGTCACTACCATGGCGGCGAGCCAAGAGCGTGGGGCTAAGACGGTTGAGGAGTCCTCTATGATTCAGCAATCGCTATCTGGCGTGCACCATTCTATTGGTACGATCCGAGATATGGGTATCCAAACTGCTTCTGCAGCAGAAGAGCAGAGTGCGGTCGCTGAAGACATCAACCAGAATCTAGTGGCGATTCAACAAATCGTGAATCGTATTAATGACACGCTTCAGCATGCGGAAGGCATCAGTACTCAGTTATCGCAATCAGGATCTGAAATTCACGATCTGGTTGGAAACTTCAAGCTTTGATGGATCGCTCGATTACATAGAAAAGCAGTGGCTAACGAAAAAAGCGAAAGTCAGGTTCGACTTTCGCTTTTTATTTTGTGCAATAGGTGCTCACTTATAGAGAGAGCCGCCTAATGACACTGAAAACCTTGCCCAATGAGTCCATGCCAAGAGAGAAATTGCTACAACGCGGACCACAAGCGTTGTCGGATGCCGAATTGCTCGCTATTTTCCTACGCACTGGAACGCAAGGTATGAACGTCATCGAATTAGCGGACTTTCTGATCCAAGACTTTGGATCGCTTCGTCAGTTGTTTTCTGCCTCAGAGAAAGAGTTTTGCCAACATAAAGGGTTGGGGCAAGCGAAATACGTCCAGTTACAAGCCGTTTTGGAAATGACCCAACGCTATTTAGCCGAGACATTAAAGCGTGGTGATGCGTTAACCAGCCCAGAACAAACCAAACTTTATCTTTCTTCTATATTAAGAGACCGACAAAGAGAGGCTTTTTACATTCTTTTCTTAGATAACCAACATCGGGTGATAAAAGATGAGATTTTATTCGAAGGAACACTCGATGCTGCATCGGTTTATCCGAGAGAAGTCGTCAAACGCGCCTTGCACCACAACGCCGCTGCATTGATTTTGGCTCACAACCACCCGTCAGGTGTGGCGGAACCTAGCCAAGCAGATAGAAGGATTACCCGGCGTTTAATCGACGCTTTAGCGCTGGTGGATATTCGAATTTTGGACCATTTCGTTATCGGAGATGGGGAAAGCGTCTCTTTTGCCGAAAGAGGTTGGATATAACTGTGCGTTTTTTAGGTTGTTAGTTGCTAAAAATCTGCTATCATCCTCGCCACTAAATTTTTAACTGAATTCAGCTTGGACTGCTAGAAAAAACCTGCTGTCTAAAAAAAGATCACGAAAACCTGTAAAAAGGATCTGTTCGGGTCTTGAGCAATGCATATCAAGTTAGTATAATGCGCGACCTTTGATAGCCTTGTATGGATTTTCCATAGCGGTTCTTAACCTCTAACTTCTTTCCAAGAAATAGAGAGGTTCGGCCACCAAGGTTGATATCGAGCTGAAACGATTTTGGAGAAGACATTCATGTCACGAGTATGCCAAGTAACTGGTAAGCGTCCAGTAACGGGTAACAACCGTTCACACGCACGAAATGCTACTAAGCGTCGTTTTCTGCCGAACCTACAAACTCATCGTTTCTGGGTAGAGAGCGAAAAACGTTTTGTTAAACTACGCCTATCTGCAAAAGGTATGCGTATCATCGACAAGAAGGGTATTGATACTGTTCTTGCTGATATGCGTGCACGTGGCGAAAACGTTTAAGAGGAAATAGGCAATGGCAAAGAAAGGCGTTCGTGAGAAAATCCGTCTAGTATCTTCAGCAGGTACAGGCCACTTCTACACAACTGATAAGAACAAGCGTAACATGCCAGGCAAATTTGAGATCAAGAAATTTGATCCAGTTGTACGCCAGCACGTTATGTACAAAGAAGCTAAAATCAAATAATTGGTTTTATCTCTTTGATGATTTGAAAAACCCAGCTTTCGAGTTGGGTTTTTTATTACCTAAAATTCCTCATTTTACTTCAACCTTACCTTCACCACGTTTGTTCTAGTCAAAATTGACCAGCTTTGATAGTTTGTCCCTAGTCTTATGAGATTAGGAACCGTTATGCGTGTTAGTCCGGCTCGTCGCCGTCGTTGGAACAACATTCTTATCCTAGGCATCATCGTATTTATGCTGATCCTCAATGCACCAACATGGATCAAATCTTACCTTATTGAAGAACCCGCGGATCCTTATCCAAACTTGCTGCGCTCCGATCATGACGTCAGTGCTATCTACTATGCAGGTTGGGAATTAGATAAGCAGAATGGCCAATGGCAATCGAACATTAAAGCCAATATCCCCGTACAAGAGATCGTGACTCGGTGGCAGTCATTGGAAGGTACAGAGCTGACTCCTGAGCAATACGAACAGCTAAAGCCGCGCTTATCATCTCCAGAGAGTATCGAGATTTGGTATCAAGGTCTCGAAGAACCACAGCGAGTGACCTTTTACCGCCTTGGCGATTTCTGGCTGTTTAAAAACTGGCAAGATAAATGGATTGCGATTTCTGTCGATGGCAACTACATCATGCCCAAGTAACTTAATAGCTAACTAGCTTGATACCAAGTAACGTTATTGCCAATAACCCTTTGCATAACCTGTATTTGTCTTAACTTTTTTCGATTATGCTAACCATCCAGTATCAAAGTTCTTAGCGCCGTAAGGAGAATCAAATGCCTGAATTACCTGAAGTTGAAGTAAGCCGAATGGGCATCAGCCCACATATGATTGGCCAAACGATCAAGGCATTTGTATTCAGAACTCCGAAGCTGCGTTGGGATATCCCGCAAGAACTTAAAAAGCTAGAAGGGCAGGTGATTCGTAGTATCAGTCGCCGTGCTAAGTATCTGTTGATAGAAACAGACGAAGGAACTGCGATTGTTCACTTAGGCATGTCGGGTTCACTGCGTGTGCTTGATGCTGATTTTCCTCCAGCGAAGCACGATCATGTGGATCTCAAACTAACTAATGGAAAGATACTGCGCTATAACGATCCACGTCGTTTTGGCGCATGGCTGTGGAGCGCGCCCAATGAGCCACATGCAGTTTTAGGTCATATGGGACCGGAGCCTTTAACTGAAGAGTTCAACGCGGACTACGTAGCAGAGAAAGCCAAAGGTAAGCGCGTTGCGATTAAGCAGTTCATCATGGACAACAAAGTCGTCGTCGGAGTCGGAAACATCTACGCCAACGAATCTTTGTTTAAATCACGCATTCATCCCACTCGCCCTGCAGGTAAGCTAACCAAGAAAGAGTGGCAATTGTTGGTAGAGAACATCAAAGCTACGCTAGAGATCGCCATTCAGCAAGGCGGAACCACACTGAAAGACTTTGCCCAAGCAGACGGCAAACCAGGTTACTTCGCACAAGAGTTATTAGTTTACGGAAAAGCCGGAGAGCCATGCCCAGAATGCGGCGAAGCTCTCCAAGAACAAAAGATAGGCCAACGCAATACCTTCTTCTGCGGGGAATGTCAGAAGTAAAACTTAAGAGCGGAACGGCAAGATTACATTTGTCCTGATTTCTCGAAGTATTTTTTCGCGACTAATAAAGAAATTAAACGCTCGCGTTTTTGATCTCGGAACTGATCGACCCATGCGTGAGCGTTTTTGATGATGCTTTCCGCTTCTTCTGGATGCGCGATGTAGTACTCCATTTTCTCGATTAAATCAGAGTAGTCATCCGCAACTTCAACATAATGAATGCCCGCTTCGAGGCGACCCTCCATAAACCAAGTTTCGCAAGTTGGCTTCGACATGAGCACTAGTGAATTTGAGGACATTGCCCATTTAAGGTTGGTGGCAACGTCATTTCCTTCAATGGCCAGAAGGAACTTGTAAGTAAGTTGCTCTTCTATTGACATAAACTCTTTCTCCCATGGGTTTCCATCTAAAGGTCGAGTCTGGCCAATATTGCACATTGGATTATCATGAAATTTCTGTAACACAACCTGTCTACGTGGTTGGAATCCTACACCACGCCAAGCCACCATATTTTTCTTTGCTTCAAATGACAATTTATCGCGAACAAAGTAAAAGTGTCGAATTGCATTTAATTTTAATATTACTGAGTTGCCATTATCGTCGCTAATGGGGCGACTTTTCACAAATGTCGGCTCATCTGGGACGTGTCGAACATCACCGTTGAGGTAATGAAAAGCGAAGTTTGACGGAAAGCCTTTAATGACTTTGAGTAAATCGAAGTAATATGTTGTCCCACTAGTTTTCTTAAAACTACCGACTTTAGTTCCTTTATTGCCTACTTCAAATTGCTCTATGATCTTGTTGTAATATTTGACTCTAGCTTGAATGTCACTTTGCTCATTCTCGTCGTATGCCTTTAGCTTTCTTTTGGCATACAGTCGAAAAAGCGAGGCGGGAATGAGCGATATTAATGAGTTGCTGGAATAGTATTTGAATTTAGTGAAGCTCATTTGGCTACCTTTGTTTTGATAGCTGTATGAACACATTTTGGCACAAACTGCTCGACATCACCGCCATGGATTGCTACTTCACGGACGATGGTAGAAGAGAGAAAAGCATACTCTTCTGCTGGCGTCAGGAACACGCTCTCAACACCTGGTAACAGTTTGCGATACATGCTCGTTAGGCCAAATTCGTATTCAAAGTCGACAGTTGTTCTAAGGCCGCGCACCAGTACATTTGCTTCTTGTTCACGAGCAAAATCAACCAGTAAGCCACTAAAACCAGCGGTTGATACATTGCTTAAGTGCGCTGTTGATGCTTCAACGAGTTTTACTCGTTCTTCTAGGCTAAACAGTGTTTTTTTCGAAGGACTTGCTGCGACACCGATAATAATTTGGTCAAACATGTTTGCGGCACGCGTAATGATATCTAGGTGACCGTTAGTGATTGGGTCAAACGTTCCTGGGTAAATGACTTTTTTCATCGTAAAACTTTCTCGTAAACATCTACGTATTGGTTAGCAGTGTAGCTGATATCAAATAACTTCAGTTTCTCTTGCCCATTGGCGATGAATTCTTGTTGAAGCTTTTCATCTTGAGCGATCTTCATTATTGCGTTCGCCAGCTCTTGTGCATTACCTGGTTCAACAAGTAAGCCGTTTGAATTGTGATCGATAATGTCAGGGATACCACCTGCATTAGTACCTATAACAGGTAAACCAGAGCCCATACCCTCCAAAATGACAGAGCCCAGCCCCTCTGTGTAAGAAGGATGAACCTGCAAATCTGCCGCAGCAAACCAATTACCCATATTGCTTTGTTTGCCCTCGAAACTGATGTTAGTTAGGCCTTGTGCTTGAGACTCAAGAGCCTCTCTCTCTGAGCCATCACCTAGCAAACAAAAATGAACAAAGGGTGCGGACTTTTCTAATAGCCTTGCCGCGTCGACAGTGACATTGAAGCCTTTATGTTTCAGCATATTTGCTCCATGTATCACTATAAATTTGCCTGCGAAGCGGTCTCTAATTGCTTGTACAGTTGCAGCGTTAGCAGGGTATGTCACCGGTGAACTTGGGATTTTGTAGGTTACTGAAGTTGGGTAAGCGTCTTTCACTCTCTGAACTATTTCAGTACTTAAACCTACCACAGCGGAGGCTTTCGAATAGGCTAAGTTTGCCAACCATTTCTTTTTCAATGCGTTGTCGATTCGGCGAGTGACAATATATGGTTTGCCGTAGAGCATATGTTGGATCAGAGCCCAATAAATAGCACGTCCTTCATGCACATGGATCAGAGCACAATCCTTAGTAATAGATTTTGAGTGTGCTTTGGTAAAGTGGTTCGCTAATACCACTTTAACACCTAACGCTTTTACCGCATCGGCGAAAGGGCTTTTAGGGTTTGCAACAACTGTCAGTTGATAGCCGAGCTTCACTTGCTGCTTAATGAGTTGCAGCGTCTGATTCTCGCCACCATGGTATCCAGAAGCTAAGTTAACGTGGCAAATGTTCATGTTATTGCTCTTTATTATGTTTTTTGACGTAATCACGCAGCCACAGGTCTGCATAGCGAGTAAAGGTTGTATTTGCACTTAGTACGGCGAGTAAAAAACCATGTCGACCATCTAAGAAGCCACGTTTAATAATATACATTTTGAAGAAACGGAAGAAACCATGGGTAAATGCACTAAAAAGTGAGGCTGACTTTTTACCTTCACGCTGGTCTGCCCAAGATTGCATGTACAGTTGGGTTTTTCGCGTGTACTCACCAAGCTTTTCATAAGTAAAATGCTTCAAACGACCATTTAATGAAACAACTTTAAAGCCATCGGGAATAACAACGCTTTCATGAACGAGCGCGTCGTTATATTTCGTTTCTGATGTTTTGTATAAACGTACAACCCAATCAGGTGACCAGCCTGAGTAACGAATCTCTTTTGCAAAGGCTGTCGTCAGTCGGTTCACACGATAAATATTTTTATCGCAGTGTTGGCTGATTGCGTTGAGTATGTCTTCGCGTAATTCATCGGTAACACGCTCATCGGCATCCAACCAAAGCACGAAATCCGATTCCACATAGTCTTGAGCAAGCCGGCGTTGCTTGCCAAACCCAGGCCATTCTAAATTGGTATAAAACTTATCAGTATACTGCCTAGCGATCTCTTCAGTGGTGTCAGTACTACCTGAATCTAGAAGAACAATCTCATCGACCCAATCTTTTACTGTGTCTAGACAAGCTTTTAGATGCTTCTCTTCATTTTTAACGATCAACGCGACGGCTAAGGTAGGTTTAGACAAGGTAGTTTCCTTCTTAAACAATCTTCTACAGGTATAATTTACTGATATTGTGGATACAAATCTTCTACGACTTGGTCGAACATAGCGACGACACGGTCGCTTGTAATGCGGTTCATTGCGGCTTCATCCTTTGCTCGGGTTCGCCAACTTAATTCTTGGCTCGTCTTTCCTGTTTCTGCAAGAATCACTTCTTCATATACAGATACGGCATACTTTAAAAAGCGATAAGGGCCTACTCGAATAGGATTGTGATGGGCATATAAACCAATAATCGGTGTGTTCATTGCACTCGCCATGTGGGCTGGGCCAGTATCTGGTGCTATCACCATCTGCACAGTATCAATTAAAGCTAGCATTTGTAGGATGGAGCTTTCTCCTACTAAGTTTAAACAAGGTTCACGCAACAAAGCTTGAATCTCATTTGCTAGGTCAACTTCGACCTTTGCAGGACTGCCCGCTAGTATGACATTCCAGCCTTTCTCTCGCGCATGATTAATGACATCCACATAACCCTTCGCGTTCCAGTTCTTGTAAGCTTTACTTGCTCCGGGAACCAATAACAAGTTTGGTTTCACCTTATCTAGTTTTGCCTTAGCCCAAGTACTATCCTCTTCTGAGTAAGATAAAGACCAAGATAGTTCCGATTGAGGTACTCCAATCTGATTGGCAAACGCCATTAAACCATCCGCAACATGCAAAGAGCTTGGTGAAGGAACTTTGACATTGGTGAACAAAGTCTGAAAGTCTTGGCTACGGTCAGAAGAGAAGCCAAGTTTGTATTTTGCTTTAATACCTAACGTTGCCACACTCGCTCGAATGGCATATTGCATATGAAGCAAAGCATCAAACTCGCGCCCTTTGAGTTGCTTCCACAATGACTTGTAGCCATCAAGTCCTGCTTTTTTATCAAAAACAATCACTTCAACGTCATCTATCGCTTGTAGCAATTGAGCTTCAAGTTTGCCAGTAATCCAAGTGATATGGGTCTCAGGCCATTGTTTTTGAATCGCTTGAACCGTCGCGATAGTATTACAAACGTCACCAATTGCAGATAAACGCAATATACAGAGTGAAGAAGGGGCAGAAGTGAACATAGTTATTGTCTGATCAGATAAATAGATGCAGGTAAATTATGCAGACATCCCCAATAAATGTAAAATACACCGCTTCTATACTGAGCACTGACGAGTCTTCGCAATGTCAAATAGCCAACAACATCAATCTCCAAATTCGGGTAAACCTGGAAACACTGGTTTAAAGCGCATCATCAAAGCGACGGGATATTCTGCGAAAGGCTTAAGGGCGGCGTTTAAACACGAAGCGGCGATTAGACAAGAGCTTGTGATGCTAGCCATTGCTATCGTTTTGGTTTGTGTTTTTGACTTGAGTGTCATAGAACGCATTTTGATGCTTGGTGTCGTCGTTCTTGTTTTGATTGTTGAGTTGATCAATTCCGCGATAGAGGCGGTAGTGGATCGCGTAGGCGTCGAACATCATGAGTTGAGTGGGCGAGCAAAAGATATCGGCTCAGCGGCAGTTATGGTGGCATTAGCATTCGCTGGATTCACATGGCTGTATATCTTGCTTAGTCTTTATCTCTAAATCACTTTAGCTGTGAGTATCAAAGATATGATTCAAACTTCACAACAAGGTAATTGCACTATTTGGTTTGATGATGAAATCATTTCAGACCCAACATTGCCATTGTTTGATGCCGGCTATTGGCAAGAACAAGGTAAAATCTTAGGCAGCGCTTCTGGTCGGGGAACAACCTGGTTTGTTCAACTCGACTCTATGCAAGCAGCCCTTCGACATTATCGCCGAGGTGGTCTATTCGGCAAACTTGTGAAAGACCAATACTGGTTTTCTGGTTGGGAACAAACTCGTAGTGCTCAGGAGTTAAATCTTTTGCAGGTTTTGATAGATGCCGGCGTTAATGTTCCTCGCCCGATTGCCGCGCGAGCAGTTAAAACAGGTTTGACTTACCAAGCGGATCTGCTCAGCGAAAGAATCCCAAATGCCAGAGACTTGGTCAGTATTTTGCAAGAAAAATCGTTACCGGAAGTGATGTACCAGAAGATTGGGCAAGAAATTGCCAAGATGCATAAAGTTAATGTGAACCACACTGACTTGAACATTCATAACATCTTAATTGACGACCAAGACAAGGTCTGGATTATCGACTTTGATAAGTGCTTTTCATCTACAGATAATAAGGTTTCTGAAGAGAATTTAGAGCGGCTATTGCGCTCGTTTAAGAAAGAAAAAGGTAAATGCGCGATTGCGTGGAGCCTCCAAGATTTTGACTGTTTGCTAAGCGGTTACCACCAAAGTAATAAAGGATAGAGAATGCGTACGTTTGTGATTAGTTTGGAAAGCGCAGTTGAGCGCCGCGCGCATATCGAAGCTCAATTTGCTGGTGTAGAGCAAGACTTTGAGTTTTTTGATGCAATAGATGGACGTAAAGGCGAGCATCCTCTGTTTAGCAAGTACAACGTTGAGAAAAGACTTAGAGTGAAAGGCTATGGAATGACACCAGGTGAATTGGGGTGCTTCGCCAGTCACTATTTGCTTTGGGAAAAGTGCCTAGAGTTAAATGAGCCGATTGTTGTCATTGAGGATGATGCTCAACTAGAAGAATGTTTTGATGATTCGATGAAAAACATCAACGAGCTCCAACCATATGGTTATGTTCGTTTATTTGTTAATGGACGCAAACGGCCATTCGTCAAAATTGGTTCATATAAATCTCATGATGTCGTCGAGTATTTACGAGGCCCAGGCGCAACTCGATCTTACTTCGTCACTCCAATGGCTGCAAAAAGGTTCATTGAATCTGCTCAAGAATGGCTACTGCCTGTTGATGATTACATGGACCAGTTTTGGTCAAATGAAGTTGCATGCCGAGGCATAATGCCAGGTATCGTTAAGAATGAAACAGATTTTGATTCTAGTGTCGGTAAGCTCGAGAAGAGTAATAAAATGAATCGACTTACGCGGGAGTTGTATTCTATTCAGTGTGCTCTTTGGCGTAAGTGGCATTTATTTCGTAACCCACCGAAGAAGGTCAAATAGGATGCTTAAACTATTGATAACATGGCTTTCTACGTCTGAACCCTCAAAAAAGTTTCGTGCCGAATTAGATCTAATGTTTTGGGGGACGCAACACTCTCGCTTTATACGCAAGCGTTTTCAAAGACGTATTTTTTATGTTTACAACTGTGATGTTAGCCATTTAGCCGACATTCATCCAACAGTATTGTTTCCTCACCCTTGTGGAATTGTGATCGGTTCGCAAGCAAAAGTGGAAAAAGGATGTCGAATTTATCAACAAGTCACGATTGGCAGCAACTTTGACTCCGATAACTCGATGGCCCACGTGTTAGAAAATACTTACATTGGCAGTGGGGCAAAGATCATTGGCGGGATTTCAATTGGTAAGAATTGTTACGTTGGAGCAAATGCGGTCATCACAAAAAACGTGGCTGATAATAGCTCGATAGTGGGCAATAATAAAAGTATTACTAATAAAAAAGAAAGTTAAGCATAGAAAATGAATCGTAATGTTTTACTTAAATTAAAGTATGTAGATTGAACTTAAGGACATATTAATGATTGATGGAAAAAAGGTATTAGCGTTTATCCCTGCTCGAGGAGGGAGTAAACGGTTACCAAGAAAGAATATCTTGCCAATTGCAGGGAAGCCATTAATTGGTTGGTCTATTGATGCGGCGAAAGGTAGTGAGTATATTGATGATATATTTATAAGCACAGATGATCAGGAGATCGCTGATGTAGCTGCAGGTTTAGGGATTCCTGCACCTGAACTTCGTCCAGAGCACTTAGCTTCTGATACTGCATCGACAGCGAATGTCCTAACGTACACGTTGGAAAAATTTGGTACTGATTTTGATATAGTCATTTTACTCCAACCCACGTCGCCTTTGCGTACTTCACAGCATATCGATCAGCTCTAGAGCTATTTATTGAGAAACAAGCTTTTTCTGTTGTATCTGTGACACCGTGTGAGCATCCTCCACTTTGGTCAAATACATTGCCAGACAATGGTTCAATGGAAAACTTTATTCGACCAGAAGCTCTAAAGCGTTCTCAAGATTTAGGGAGCTTTTATCGCTTCAATGGTGCGATTTATATATTTGATGTTGAAAAATTACTCGAATACCAAGAGATCTGCTATACAAGTGAGTCCTTTGCTTTTGTCATGGAAAACAAGGACTCATTCGATATTGATCAACAGTTTGATTTTGAATTAGCTGAATTCTTCCTTAATAAAAGAAGATTGTCATAAATCTTGAAAGCTATTAATTTTCTTTACATTAATAGCTTTGAACTGTCTTCTTAGTTCTGCTCGAAACACTTTATCAGGGTAGTCATCGGATATCGTATAGATGGGCATATCTGGATAGAGTAGTCTGCAAGTAAACATTACAGTTGAATAAGTCCCTACGAATCCAGAGAGTTCAATACCTTTATCTATTAACTCTATTTCTAGAGGATATTCACTACGGTGGTATATAATATAGCTTTTCCCTTGTAGTGCCTCTTTTACTTCATCTCGCTCTGTTCGGTGAGGGAAGTATACAATTTTTCGATTGCTAGACTTAGCGAGAGTATCAATCTCTTTAATGTATTGTGATACCGACTTTTGATATTTGTCACCAATAGCCCCTTGTCCTATATAGCCAATTGGAGCATCTCTATTATACAGAGATGGGTTACCATACTTCCCCTTTAATCTGCTCAAGGAATTCTTATGTACTTTATGTGCTATTGGATTTAAGTTGAACATCGTAAAAACTTCTAGATTATCAGAAGGTTTTAAATGACCAATTGGTTTACATCCATTAAGGCGCACCACTAAATCTTGAAGGAACCTTGGGCGGTAAAAGTCTTTTTTAGGCAATATATACTTCGGGTACTCCGACAGTGTAAGCGTACCATCATCAAAATAGATTTGTTTCTCTATATTGAGGTTTTTTAGTATTAGTTTTGTTCGCCAAGCATTAAATTCAGCATAGAAAAAACGTTGTATCGAACACCCATTTAGTGCTTTCTTGATCTCTTTGATTGCTTTAGGGACAGCAACACTACGGTTTCCCCTATCAATGGTGATGATATTTTGCCACTCTTTAGCATTTAAAAGTCGGTTTTGCTGCTCTAAACCAAGCGTACTTTTCTGGTTTACCAACAGTAAGATCGCCTCTTGGCTGTTAAAGAATGTTTTAGCCTCTAAGGCACAAACATACTGCATGGGTGATGTAACAACAAAAAGATCCATAGTTTATAAAGTTACCTTATCCAGAGTTTTTTGTAATGAGCCTTGGTTTGAGTTTACGACAGAAAGTAGGCTTACCTTGGTTTGATGGTAAGCTCTTTCATTTTGAATTAGATCCTTTATTTCAATTGCAAGGGTGCTTGCGTTTGAAGTAATCGCTATCGCGGAAAAAGATACCATCTTGTCGACAATTTCTTGGAAATTAAAATAGCTCGGCCCAGTGATGACTGGCACACCCAAAGCCGCAGGTTCTAGGACATTATGCCCACCAACCTTATCACCAATTAAACTACCGCCCATAAAGCATATATCGGATGCACCCATCAAGACCAGCATCTCACCCATGGTATCTCCAAGATAAACTTGGGTGGACTCTGTTACTTCGGTTTGGCTTGTGCGTCGAGCAGTTTCAAAGCCTTCACCTTGGCAAAGCTCAAATACATCTTCGAATCGCTCTGGATGACGTGGAACAAGGATTAAAAGAGCGTTTGGGTGAGATTCTAAGATTTTTTTGTGGGCTTCTAATACCTGCTCGTCTTCGCCTTTATGAGTACTGGCAGCAACCCAAATAGGACGTTCTAATCCAAGAGCATCCCGTAGCATTTTGCCTTTTTCTTTTACGTCCTTGGATATTTGAATATCAAACTTTATTGAGCCAGTAACAAAAAGTTTGTTTTTCTCGATACCTAAACGTTCAAAGCGCTCAGCATCTGACTCCGTCTGGCAAAGGAGTTTATCTATGCATGGATGTAGGAGGTCAAACAGTGGCTGCACTTTTGCGTAGTTCCTACACGACTTTTCAGAGAGGCGAGCGTTGACCACTATGATAGGGATTCCTGCATTGTGGACAGTATTAAGCGTGTTTGGCCAAAGCTCGGTTTCGATTATCAACATTTGCTGTGGGCGTATTGCCTTTAGAAAGCCTTTCACGGCAAAACCAAAATCGATAGGCATATAGCGGTGTTCCACTAAGTCGCCCAACTTAGCAATTTGTTCCGCACCAGTACTGGTTGTGGTGGTGACCAAAATAGGTTGAGTGGGATCTTGTTTTTTCAACTCTTTAATTAGGGGAATAGCCGCAATGCTTTCGCCTACCGAAACCGCGTGAATCCAAATGGGGCGCTCAGTTGTCTTTAGCTTTGGGGTTATACCAAAATGCTCTTTCCATCGTTGACCAAACTTAGGCTTGTTTGGTTTGCTTTTATACAAACCAAACAATAGGAATGGGGACGCAAGTGTAAGCAGCAATGTGTAAAAAAAACGAATTAGCATGAACTTACCGTTATCGCTTCAAGTTTTTGGATACTATCTAGCACCTGTTTTGGTGATAACTCAGTTAAACACTTAAGGTGCTTAAACTCACACTCACGCTTAAAGCATGGACGGCAGTCAATATCGGTATGAACAATCTCTACCTTTTCCGCAAGCGGTGGAGTGTACTTTGGAGATGTTGAACCATAGACCGCAATGACGTTACAACCAACGGCAGCTGCCACGTGCATAAGACCCGAGTCATTTGCTACAACAGTCTGACATGCCGCCAGCAGATCAACGGCTTCAATCAGGCTCGTTTGCCCTGCCAAAACATGAACCTGGTGCTGGTGTTCTTGTGGTACTAATTGCTTGATGTTGTTACAGGTCTCAAGATCTTTTTGAGAACCAAATAGCCACACTTGCTTTCCTGCATTCGCCATAGCTGATGCAACTTCTGCGTAATGTGTCTCTGGCCATTTTTTAGCAGGGCCAAACTCTGCACCAGGGCACAGGCCAACAACAGGCGCTTCTTGATTGAGGTTAAACTTAGCAATCGCTTCAGCTTGCTCTTTTTTATCAATAAACAGGCTAGGGCGAGGTAGGGTATCTAAACCACCTAGAGAAGAAGAGTCGATCATCTCTTCTTGTGAGTAAGCTAATGCCACATAGCGTTCAACCATGAATTGAAAAGACTTCATGTTTGGTCGCAAGTCATTGAGCAGACCGTAACGCATCTCGCCTTTCCAACCTGTTCGAAGCGGAATATTTGCAAACCAAGGGATAAGAGCTGATTTTGCAGACTTCGGCAGGATGTAGGCGTGGTCGTATTGTTTTTCTCGGAGTGATTTACCGATTTCGCGACGACCAAGTAAGTTGAATTCACCATGACCAATAGGCATTTCAATGGCTTGATGGATTTCGGGCATGCGCTCAAGAATTGGTTTACACCAACCTGGTGCAATCACATCAATTTGGCTTTCTGGATGAAGTTGTTTTAAGACAATATAAAGAGACTGCGACATCACCATATCGCCAACCCAAGAAGGGCCAATAATTAAGATTTTTTTCATTTGCTTATTTGCCAGTCAGTGTTGTATCTCGGTTTAAATAGGTTGTAATAGTTATTGCCGTCTTCTTGAGAGTGCAGAAGTTGTAGCACCCACATGTATTGTTCTGGTTTATTTGCAACAAAGTACTCGATTGCTTGATTACAAGTGCGAGCGTCTTGTTCTTCGCCTTTATCTAGCTCAAATGCCGGTAAGATTTCGATATCAAACGTACCATCTTCTGTGTTCATAGAAGCAAACATAGGTAACACTTTAGCGCGTGATAGTTTGGCAATTTTACCTAAACCAGGAAGCGTTGCTTTTCTGGTCGCAAAGAAATCGACAAAAACGCTGTGTTCAGGACCATGATCCTGATCGGGTAAGTAATAGCCAATGTAGCCATCACGAACTGATTTCAAAAACGGCTTAATACCACCAGAACGTTCATAAACGCGACCGCCATATTGCACACGTTGTTCGTGCATTAGCCAATCTGCCACTTCATTTTTCTGCTTTTTTGCCATTGCCGAGACGGGCATTCCCATCGAAGCAAGCAACACCGCGGGAATATCAATTGCCCATGAGTGTGGAACCATCAAAATGACTTTCTCATCATTGTCGATGTGTTTTTGAAGGATGTCTAAACCTCGGATTTGGCAACGCTGCTGTAACCATTTAGATGAACGTAAGCTAAGTAAGCTGAAACGGAAAAAGAACAATGCTGCGGTATAAAGCGTTTTTTCAATCAGTGCTTCGCGCTCTTCAAATGATTTCTCTGGGAAGCACAGCTCGAAGTTGACACGAGCTCGGTGAGCTGGACCGTTGTGCGATTTAGCCAGCTTCTTCGCGATGGTTTTTGCTAGCCATTTCTGAACCCCTAAAGGTAATAAAGCAAGCGGCAAAGAAAGGACAACGCCTATCCACGTCCCCCAATACTTCGGCGCTAAAAAGTGGCGCTTAAATTCAGGGTTATAAGCTTTAGGATCGAAATCATCACGTTGATTAGTCATGAAGTTTTAAGTACCTATATTTTTTGGAGAGAGGCGAGTGGAGGTATGTAGAAATGATACTAGTAATAATACCAGAGTAAAGGTGGTAGAGAGTTTACTACCACCTTTGTGGGGAATTAACGGTTTTGAATCGCTAGGTATTCAGCAACACCCTCTGCTACCGTTTTGAATTCTACATCACAACCAGCTGCACGAAGCTTAGTGAGATCCGCTTGAGTGAACTCTTGGTAAGCGCCTTTTAGGTGATCAGGGAACGGAATGGTTTGGATTTCACCTTTGTTGTGGTGTTTGACCACTGCTTTTGCCACTTCCTCAAAAGATTCTGCACGACCAGTACCGCAGTTGAAGATGCCAGAAACACCATTTTCTAGGAACCAAAGGTTTACTTTGCACACATCACCAACGTAAACGAAATCGCGTTTGAATGATTCGCTACCAGCAAATAATTTAGGGTTTTCACCTGCATTGATTTGGTTATTTAGGTGGAAGGCTACCGATGCCATGCTGCCTTTGTGATCTTCACGTGGACCGTACACATTGAAGTAGCGGAAACCAGTGATTTGAGAAAGCTGCTCGCCATGATCCTCTGCGTCTTTCCACAGGCGACGAACGTAGTTGTCAAATTGCTGTTTCGAGTAGCCGTATACGTTAAGCGCGCCTTCGAATTCACGCTCTTCAACAAACGTTTCTGTCTCACCGTATGTCGCCGCTGATGACGCGTATAGGAATGGGATTTCACGATCTAGACAGTAATGAAGCAACTCTTTTGAGTACTCATAGTTGTTTAGCATCATGTACTTACCGTCCCACTCTGTTGTTGCAGAACAAGCACCTTCATGGAAGATGGCTTCGATTGGGCCGAAGTCGTCACCTGCCATGATTTGAGTAAGGAAGTCATCACGATCCATGTAATCTGTGATATCAAGATCAACTAAGTTTTTAAACTTCTTGTCCATTTTTTAGGTTGTCGACAACCAGAATATCGTTAATACCTGCTTCATTCAGTGCTTTAACAATGTTGCTGCCGATCATGCCAGCACCACCAGTTACGATGATCATAAGACTTCCACCATAGATTAAAATTTTCTCAGGAATTCTAGCAAGAAACAGAAATTAGCGCTATTGGAAGGAAAAGAAAGGTATATAGCGCTTGAGTATAAACAAAAGGGAGCCGAAGCTCCCTTAAATTGTGTTGTTATTCAGCGTTTGACGCATTTGGTCTTTGGTACCAAGGATTACGTTCATCAGTAAGTTCAATCAAGCTGTACTTGCGACCTAGCTTCTGACCGCCATCGCGAGTCAGCGGCTGCCAGCTAAAGAACGCGCGGTTGTTGCTTGGTTTCACCGTCATGATGTCGAATGGAATCGAAATGTAGAACCCTTTAGTAAAGCTACCTTCACCGAATTCGTCAGCCGACAAATCACTGATTGATGCGAATGCACCAGCGATCACGCCACTCTTGAATTGCTTAGACACGTTCACTTGCGTACCAACATCGCCCGCTAGGAACTGGCCGACATCAACTTGAATCATCAAATCTTGTAAGAAGTCCCATTGAGGGTAGTAATAACCCGACACAAAACCAGTAAAGCCTTTATCTACAACTTGGAACGGACGCCCATATTCTGGAACGTATTGCCATTTCTCATCGTATACACCGAAGTAACTTTGCGGGTCACGTTGAGAGATCAAGTTTACATCTGCACCGATTGCCCAGTTTGCGCCTTTCGGTCGGTACAGGAATTCGGTACCCACACCCGCAAACATACTTTCTAGATAACCAGCGTATAACTGTTGGTCCATGGTATCTGAGTACTCTTGGAACCAAGTTAACTGCAGGTTGGACATGGTTACCGCGTGTTCATTTTGATACGCGCGGAACATGGTACGCACACGAGGAATCGAAGTAGCGTCCGGTGGGGTGACGTAGTTAAACTTGTCGTAGTTGTTGTACCAATCCCAATATAGCGAGCCTCCAATTTCTAGGTTATCTGTCAGCCAGTAAGAGGCGCTGCCACTTAAGCCAACACTGAACAGATAGAACTCTTCGGGGTTGCCTAAGGTCTGAGCCAGTTTTGGTGAGAAGCCCCAATCAAAGCGCTCAAAACCGTCGTAAGCAGGTTTACCTTGCGGTTTATCGCTCGAGGTTGATGTTGCATCTTCGATATTTGGATTGATGTAGTTAACTTCTGCAAAGTCACGGTATTTCTCTTTGGAGATAACCGTTTGATCGCCGATCAAACCACGACTGCGTTCATTGATAGTAAAGGTATCAATGTTGTCTGGCATTTCGTTGTACAGAACTGCCGCTGCTTTCTCATGAGCTTCGTTGCGATCACGATACTTTTTCTGCTCGCCAACAACCGAAACGGTATTATCTTCAACATAGAGTTGAGTGTTCTGGTAGCCAGCAATTTTATCCAGCTCCTCGGTAACACGTTCCCAGTCTACATCAGACAGTTGTTCTGGTTGCATGTCTTCCACTTCTGGCGTTGGTGTATCACGCCAGAAAGACGGCATATCATTGAAGTTTGTGTAAAGGCTTACGCCTGCCACTAACGTATCACCGCGCTCGTAGCTCAAGCGCAAATCTGCCATATGTCCTAAACGATACAGAACACCAAAGTTCCAAGGTGTATGAGGTGTCATGTCTACACCACCACTTACCACAGGGAAATCTTCGCTGTAATCGTTGCTGTCGTATTCAAGCTTAAATCGCAGTGGCGCGTACAAAGTTTGATACTCGACACCACCAAAGAGTGCTGCAGGCCCCTTGAAGAAACGGTCTACGTTTGTTGTCCCACCAGTGGAAACGTTATCTCTTGGTCTTTGGCAAAAACTATCGGACAGCTTACATGCTGGGTTACTGATGTTGTCGCGCGTGCCTAAATAACCCCAGCCCATACCTAAAGTGAAATCAAAGGTACCAAGGTTTGGGTTAGAGTAACGCTTTGTCGCGGCAACAAACTCACCATCAAAAAGGCCTGTACCTGCAAAGTCACGCACGCCTACAGAAAGCTCTGGTAAGTATTCGGATTCTTCTAGCAAGCGAACTTTAAAATCGATGCCTTTGTCGGTGTATTCATTGTCGCCAGAAAAATTAGGGTCTTCGCTGTAAAGAACATCTTTTGCAGTAGTATAACGAATAGTAGTTTCTAACCATGGCATCACTTGCAAAGTAACATTGTAAAATGTGTACTCATTACTGTTGTTAATAGCAAAGTTAAACTCGCCTTCAGGCGCCATACGACCAGTTGGCATTTGCATTAAGCCGACGCCACCAAAGTCCATTTGTGATGGTTGCAATGGCGGCACTTCGAAAGGCATATCTTGAGCCCACACCAACGCTGGACCCATTAAAGAAAGGGATAAACTGGTTTTGATCAGGTTCATTTTTAGTTCTTCGATGAGGTTGGTTTACGTTGTGCAAGCAGAGCGACAATATCTTGATCCATTTGTGATTTTTCAAACTCATCAAATGGGATGTATACCATGGTAAGTGGTGGCAAGTAATATTGAGTGGTTAACCAACTGCCATGGTGAGGATGAATAACCTTGCCATCCGGGTAAATTAGGATTGGCGGATAGGCGAGCTCACCAATATCACTTGAACGTAGATGATTGATCTGTTCATGCAGAGGAATACCCGCTTGGTTTTCTACTGCGTAGACTTTTTCCAAGTTACCCACATACAACACTTTCTCTTCACGTTTTGGCGCACTTAATGCAAGTTGACCTTTTAAAAGAGGGTTATCAAATTTATCTAGACGGATGCGATCAACATCAATGGCTGACAGCACGCGAGGTGCAAATTGGCTTTGTTGGATAAACTTGTAAAATGGGTGCGCAACTAAATTATGTTGAATCAATTGGTTCAACACCGAATTCTTTAAGGCAGTACTTTCTTGCACTACTGCTTCGGAATTATCAAATAGAGTCACAGCTAAAGGGTATTGCAGGGCGACTTGTTGTTCTTGTGCATGCTTAAGTACGCTCTCTAAACGTGCCGCTTGTGGGAACTGCAATGCTTTGCCCGTTCCGACAAGTTCAACATTAAGCGGTGAAGAGGGGGGGGGTTTGAGCTTGAACAGTAGTAGGTGTCGCCAGAATCGTTGCCGTTAAACTTAGGCTTAATAAAGATAGCAGTCGCTTATTCATGATTTGCTGTACCCTTTCAGAATTGTCAATTCAACAGGTACCATGTTTGGACCTAAGTGTTGACGTGTTTTCACTACTTCTCCTTTACCGTTTACCCAGTATTGGTTCTCTACACTTTTTTCTAAGCTGGCAAATGTTACAACCTCTGTATAAACATCAGTAGTGGTAGATGAAATAGGGGTTATGACGGTTTCTTTACCTTGACGAGAACGCTGGACTTTAGCCGGGAACCCATAACGGTATTTGTCAGCCCAATCGTAAGAAAGAGAATATTGCACAGAGGGCGCTAAGTAGGCAGGAACGTTGCCATAAATGCCAGCTAGATTGGAGGTTTGCAAACCAATAGTTTTAACGATATGACCGTTCTCTGTTACCACCATTGCTTTGTCTGCACTGACCCACTTTAGTTGAGTATTGCCGGTTAATGGATTTGGTTCGGCGAAGGCTAACACTACGAAAACCTGTTTTTGGTCGCCAATTTTTAGGTAAGCACTGGCATAAGGAACCGCTTCAATTTCTTCTGGTGTTAGTTCAACATCGATGTAGTTGCCATAAGCTTCTTGGACAGTCGCGGAAACGTCATTAAATTTTTGTGTACAGCCAAAGATTGAACTCAGCAAAGGTAGGGCAATAAGTAAGCGCATCCATTTTAGCGATAGAAAGGTGTTCATCATTCCCTCATTACAAATAAAATCGCCCTGAATAGTTCAGGGCGATTGTTTCCATATCTACAAAACTAAAAAATTATTTAGTTACTGAAGTAGAAGTAGACGTTGAAGTAGACGTTGAGTCGCTGTCTGACGCTGCAACTGCTACTACAGTTACTGCTGCTGCTGCACCTACTGCTACTGCAGTTGTGCCAGTTGCTGATGCTGCTGCTGTACCAGTAGTACCAGCTTCAGTTGCTGCAAATGCAGTTGATGCGCTTAGAGCCATAAGAATAGCTAGAGCTGTGTTCTTCATTATTAATCCTTGTATTTCAGATTTTAAAACATCGATGTTTGGTCTGTTTAGAACATACCATCTGTCATTTTAGTTAAAAAACAATCAGCATGTAAATAGTTTCCTATGGAATTTTACCAAGTTCTAAAGAATGCGTCTCATTGAAAAGACAATTTATTTGCAGGCGGTTTTAGTTATTTTAACTAGGGCTTACTGGTGTAATGAAGGATAACTCGGTCATAGCTAGCACTAACCGATCAATATCGAAGTAAGGAGCGAATTGACGTTCGAGATAAGTACAACGTTATGCTTTGTTACACTTAGGGGAATGATGTTTAGATTGCTATTGCTCTCAAAAACAAGAATACCCCTTCTCAAACCTTAGAGTGAGCCCCCTTGCCGTTTTGCGCTAATCCATGCATAATTTGCCAGCTTTTATGCTGTGCTTATCAAGTATGATTTTTTGATTTTCTTGTCACAAAAGCGACGCTTGAAAAAAGCACTTATATCAATAAGCCGAGAAACTCGGTAATCAGCGAACAGTGGCTAACGCGTAATGCCGCAGGGCGGTAGCGTGAAAACGCACAAGCAAACAGACTAAAGAGTTAACAGACATTCACTGCGTGCGTCATTCATGTGCAGCGGTAAGTCAATACCCAAGGAACATTTACGTGATGAACAAACGACCATGGCTAGGGGCGTTGAGTGCAATCAGCTTAGGCTTGTGCTCATTTACGGCCTCAGCAGATTTTTATGCAGGTGCGTTGGTGAGCTACTCTAATGCCGAATACCACCACTCTTCTACTTCTTCCGTAACCGAAGGCAATCCATTCCTTCTTCAAGCGCAAGCAGGTTATTTCTTTAACGATTATGTCGCGTTAGAAGCGCGTTACGGCACCTCAGTACAGCGTGAAAGCGGACTTGCAGTAGACAGCTTAGCAAGTGGTTTTGTTAAGTTGAACATGCCGGTTTCTGAACGTTTCGCACTTTACGGGCTGGCGGGTTACTCCAGTGTCCAAATTGATCAACAGAACGTCGGTTCTAACAAAGATCAAGGTTTTAGCTTTGGTTTAGGGATGCATTACGCCTTAGATAAGCACAATGCGGTTGTTTTCGAGTTTGTTGACAATACATCAGAAGACCAAGTTCGTTTGAATGCCCTGACACTCGGCTTTCAGCACCGATTTTAATTAAAAGACCTAGTGCCTAGTTTTAGTAACTAGGATTTTTTAACTCTCGATTTAAATAGCGAATTATCATGCTTAAAGGATATTTCTCGATTGCCGCTTGTGTATTGGCAAGTGTTTTTGCGCCATTCAGTCATGCGCAAACTCCAACCCCGGAACAAATGCAAATGTTCCAAAGCCTACCTGCTGACCAACAACAAGCACTAGCAAGTAAGTACGGCATTTCTCTCCCTTCTGGCTCTTCTTCTCAGCCGAGTAACTATCAAAACTCTCAAGTGATTGATCCTCGCCCAAAGGTGAGTAAAGCCAATCAAACGAACCAAGCGGATGTGATTAAAGAAGATGAAGAGCTTAAGCGCTTTGGCCTAGATCTGTTTGCTGGCTCACCAACGACATTCGCCCCAGTAAGTGATGTACCTGTTCCGGCCGACTACACGGTAGGAGCTGGTGATGAAATCGTTATCCAGCTGTTTGGTAAAGAGAATACGACCCACCGTTTACGAGTCAATCGCGCGGGTACCATCAACTTCCCGTCACTTGGCCCAGTTCAAGTAGCTGGCATGAGCTTTTCTGACGTTCGTGATTCACTAAACCAACGTGTAAAAGAGCAAATGATTGGTGTTCGCAGCGATATTTCACTGGGTGAGATGCGCACCATGCAAGTGTTTGTAATGGGGGATGCCTACAAACCGGGTGCTTACACCGTCAGCGCGCTAACCACCATTTCTCAAGCCATTTATTACAGTGGTGGTTTTGGTGAGAGTGGTGCACTACGTAACGTGCAGTTAAAGCGTAATGGTCAGGTAATTCGCAAGCTTGATATGTATGACCTACTGCTAAAAGGCGACGCGCGCAACGATGTACGACTGTTACCTGGTGATGTGGTCTTTATTGGTGCTGTTGGTAATACCATCGCTATTGATGGTGAGGTAAACCGCCCTGCAATCTATGAAGTGAAATCAGGTGAAACCTACAAGAAAGCGATTCAAATGGCAGGTGGTTTTACTGCTAACGCTTACAGTGATCAAATTGAAGTCAAACGTTATGCAGCAAAAGGTGCTCGCGATGCATTAACCCTTAACTTCAGCCAGTCTCACGATCAACAAACCAAAGTCAAAGATGGCGACGCCGTTAATGTACTGAAGAAGAGTGAAGAACTAACCCGTTACGTGCAGATTGAAGGTGATGTTCGTCATCCGGGCTTTATCGAATGGAAGAGCGGCCTGCGTGTTGCTGATTTGTTCCAGTCGGTAGATACGTCATTTAACTCTACCGCTGACGTTAACTATGCTGTCGTTGTTCGTGAGATTAACCCACAACGTGACATCGAGGTTTATCAAGTAAATCTTGCTAACGCGATTCTTTCGCCGAGCAGCAAAGATAACCTAAAGTTAAACTCACGTGACCGAGTGCTGGTATTTAACCGTTTCAATAATGAAGATTTAGATACCCTTGCAGATCAAGATACGGTTACGAAAGCGAAAACGCTTGAGCAAGCACAATTTAAAGCCGAGCTGGATCAACAAAAAGAGCAAGAGGTGATGAGCTCTTCTGTTGCGATATCTTCAACGACAGACAATATGGCAATGGGACAATCTTCAACTGAAAAATCAGAGCAACCGAAAATCATATTCCGTGGAAAAGAAATCACCAAAGAAGATTTTGATGCGTTGAAGCAAAACACCCGTCGCACTTTACTTGCTCCCGTACTTTTGCAGCTCCAACAGCAATCTCGTTTAGGCTTAGCACCGCAAATCGCTGAAGTATTTGGTGAGGTCAAACACCCTGGTCGTTACCCACTCACGCCACGCATGTCAGTGTCTACCCTAATCGAAGCAGCGGGTGGTCTAACGTACAATGCATTTACTATTAATGCAGAACTGGCTCGCACCGTGATCAGTAGTAAGGATGAACGTGCATCGATCGATGTAGAACGCATTGACTTACGCAAAGCTATTCAAGGGGGCACAGCCGATGATGCGATTCTTGTTGGCCGTGACCGTTTGAACATTCTTGAAAAGCCGAATGTTAAACTACAAAGCACCGTAACCCTACAAGGTGAAGTTCGTTTCCCTGGTACTTACACAGTGCGTCAGGGAGAAACCTTAGGTGAACTATTAGAGCGTGCTGGCGGTTTAACTGAATTTGCACACCCACAAGGGGCTATCTTTACTCGCGAGGCTTTGCGCCTTCAAGAGCAAAAGCTACTAAACCAATATGCTGCAGATATGCGAGCAGAAACCGCGAAGAAAACCTTCCGTGCAGATAGCAATATGGGCTCGGTGATTTCTGACCCAGATAAAACGCTTAAGTTTGTTGAGGAAGCAAGCAAGAGCAAAGCGCTTGGTCGCATGGTTGTGCAGCTTAATCGCATCTTGAAAGATGAACGCTCAGCTGACTTTATGTTGGAAGATGGAGATTTCTTGTTCGTACCGACCTTCCGTAATACGGTTTCAATCATGGGCGAAGTTCAGGTGCCAATCACGTACTTGTTGGATAACAAGCTAGATGTGGATGACTACCTAAACAAAGCTGGTGGTGCGAAGAAGCAAGCAGATGAAGACCGTATCTTCGTTGTGCGCGCAGATGGCTCGGTTTACAAACCAACATCAGGATATTGGTTTGGTAATAACCATGAAGAACTAAAAGCGGGCGATACCATTGTTGTACCAATTGATACTGACTACCGCGATGCATTAAGCACTTGGACTGCTGCAACACAGATTCTTTACCAAACAGGTGTAGCGATTAACGCGCTGAAGTAAGGTATTAAGAAGTAACTTTCAGACATTGATCAAGGTTTAAAACTTATTAATAGTAAGAGCTTATGTGATTGTTTAGGTCGCATAAGCTCCGCTTGTTAGCACGACTAATCTAATAGAATAAATATTGCAGAAAGTACCTTAACGGTATTAGTCACCTTAACAACCCGTCATTCCAGCGAGCCGAAGCGAGACTAGGTTAGGAATCTAGAACCGCGTGGCTGAGTTTCGAAAAGTGGAATCAATCTATTAAATTTCACCAATCTCTGAATTTAATATAATGAAGTTCAGAGCTTAGGATTAAAGACCAATGGAACAACAAAAAGAACCCAATCCAAATTATCTATCATACCCACTACACCCCAAGTCCATAGATGATGAAATCGACCTACGCGAACTATTCGGCGCATTGTGGAAAGGTAAATTGATCATCATTGTGGCTACATTTGTCTTTGCTGTCGGCGCGGTACTCTACGCACTAAGTTTGCCAAATATCTATAAATCAGATGCGTTGCTTGCCCCGGCAGAAAGCTCAAATGGTGGCGGCCTTTCAAAAATGGCAGGGCAGTTCGGTGGCCTTGCGGCACTAGCAGGCGTTAATTTGGGTGCAGGCGAATCTTCTCAAACAGATTTGGCCGTACAAGTGATGAAGTCTCGCCAGTTTGTAGACGCATTCATCAACAAACATGATTTACTCGTGCCACTAATGGCGGCAAAAGATTGGGATTTAACAAATAACAAGCTCATCATAGATGAAGAGCTCTATAACCCAAATACGGGTGAGTGGTTACGTGACACAAAAGGCCTACGTGGCGCAACCCCAACAGCGCAAGAAGCGTTTGAAGTGTTCAGCAAAGATGTCTTGAGCGTTAATCAAAATAAAGAAAGTGGTTTATACACAGTATCAGTTAAAAACTACTCACCTTATTTGGCACAGCAGTGGGTGGACTGGTTGATTGAAGACATCAACAAAGTAATGCGTGAACGCACAATAGCAGAAACGTCTCAAAACTTAGCATATTTAAACACACAATTACAAAAAACCGCCGTGGCTGACATGCAAAGCACGTTTTACAAGTTGATTGAAGAACAAACCAAAAGCCTAATGTTGGCGGAAGTACAAGAAGAGTTTATCTTTAAAGTTGTTGATCCAGCCGTGGTACCTGAACTAAAAGACGGACCAAAACGCGCATTGATTTGTGTGCTAGGCACATTACTTGGTTGCATGTTAGGCGTGGCGATTGTGCTAGTACGTTTTGCGATTCGAAAAGAAGATATAGACGACCTAGGACCTAGGACCTAGGACCTTGAGTTACCTATTGGGGCTGATTTAGTCAAATGGGTGAAACCAATTAATAACAATGAGATAGCCGGAATAAGTCGTCTCATTTTGAATGAAAATGTCTCAGATGGGGTTATATGTCTGAGATGAAACGAATGAATAATTTAAGTTAGGTATCGTAAATGAACCAGATTTTGCCACTGATTGGCCGTACTGATGCGTTGTTTACGCAAGATATTGAAAATTATGAAGCAGAGCTATCACGTATTGTTTCTGCGTCAAGTTTCCTTGTTCTGGGCGGCGCTGGCTCAATCGGACAAGCCGTAACTAAAGAGATTTTCAAACGTAACCCTAAGAAGCTACATGTTGTCGACATTAGTGAAAACAATATGGTAGAGCTTGTTCGAGATATCCGTAGTTCATTTGGTTACATTGATGGTGACTTCCAAACATTTGCTTTGGACATTGGTTCTCTAGAGTACGACGCATTCATTAAAGCCGATGGTAAGTTCGATTATGTATTGAACCTATCTGCGCTTAAGCATGTTAGAAGTGAAAAAGATCCTTATACATTGATGCGCATGATCGATGTAAATGTTTTTAATACCGACAAAACAATTCAGCAGTCTATTGATGCTGGTGCGAAAAAGTACTTCTGTGTTTCAACAGATAAAGCTGCAAACCCTGTTAACATGATGGGGGCGTCAAAGCGCATTATGGAAATGTTCCTTATGCGTAAAAGTGAGCAAATGGCAATCTCAACTGCTCGTTTTGCAAATGTGGCATTCTCTGATGGCTCGCTGCTACACGGATTTAACCAACGTATCCAAAAGCGTCAACCTATCGTAGCCCCAAACGACATCAAGCGTTATTTTGTTACTCCTCAAGAGTCGGGTGAACTATGCTTAATGTCTTGTATCTTTGGTGAAAACCGTGACATTTTCTTCCCGAAACTGAGCGAAGCTCTGCATCTTATTTCGTTTGCAGATATTGCGGTGAAATACCTAGAGCAACTTGGTTTTGAACCTCACCTATGTGAGACAGAAGAAGAAGCACGCCAACTTGCACATACGCTGCCAGAGCAAGGTAAGTGGCCATGTTTATTTACTGCAAGTGATACAACAGGTGAAAAAGACTTCGAAGAGTTTTTTACAGATAAAGAAGAGCTGGATATGTCTCGATTCGAAAATCTGGGCATCATCAAAAATGAACCTCTTTATGAGCAAGAGCTTCTTACTTTGTTTGAAAGCAGCATCTCTGAGATGAAAGGTGAGCGAGCTTGGACTAAAGAGCAGATTGTGAAACTGTTCTTTACCATGATCCCTGATTTTGGGCACAAAGAAACGGGTAAATACCTCGATAGCAAGATGTAAGTGGAGCATTCGATGAAAGCGACATCTATTGTTGAATTTGTGAGAGATACTTACAAAACAGACGAATTTATTCCTTTACATGCACCGACGTTCGATGGCAACGAAAAAGCGTACGTAATGGAAACGATTGAAAGTACATTTGTTTCTAGCGTCGGTAAATTTGTTGATGATTTTGAGAGAAAAATTGAAGCTTACACTGGTACGGCTAAAGCTGTAGCGACAGTGAATGGCACAGCAGCATTGCATGCTGCATTGTACATGGCTGATGTTCAAAGAGGCGACTTGGTCGTCACGCAAGCTTTGACTTTTGTTGCAACCTGCAATGCTCTTTATCATATGGGGGCTGAGCCTATTTTTCTGGATGTATCTCCAGTGAGTTTAGGGTTGTGCCCTAAGGCTGTGGATACATTTTTAGAAGAGAATGCTGAAGTCACAGACGCGGGGTGTATCCATAAAAAAACAGGTAGAAGAATCAAAGCCGTTGTACCAATGCACACGTTTGGTCACCCTGTAGAGCTTGATGAACTGGTTGCCGTTTGCTTGAAATGGAACATCACGTTGGTTGAAGATGCCGCAGAAAGCCTAGGCTCGTTCTATAAGGGCAAACACACCGGTACTATTGGTGATTTTGGTGCTGTCAGCTTCAATGGCAACAAGATCATCACCACAGGCGGTGGTGGCATGGTGTTATGTAAGACTCAAGAATTAGGTGCGCGTACTAAGCATGTCACGACGACAGCAAAAGTTCCTCATCCGTATGAATTCTTCCATGATGAACCTGGTTTCAACTATCGTATGCCAAACCTGAATGCAGCTCTAGGGTGTGCTCAGATGGAAGTTATCGAGCAGTACCTAAAACAAAAGAGAGTGCTTGCTGAAGGTTACAATGACTTTTTTAAAGGTTCAGACATCAAGTTTGTCACTGAACCTGAATATGCGCAGTCAAACTATTGGTTAAATGCGATCATTTGCTCGGATAAAGAAAGCCGTGAAGAGGTACTTAAAGGCACAAATGGTTCAGGTGTGATGACTCGACCGATTTGGCAGCTCATGCACAGATTACCTATGTTTGAGAATGCAATACGTGGTGACCTAACTTACTCAGAGTTTATTGAGGCGCACCTAATTAATTTGCCTAGTACTCCAATACTTCGAGCTAGATGATGACTGATATTACAATTAGAAATTTACCCTCAGATATCTATTACCAACGAGAATATTCCGCGTTGTATGAAGGTGAATGTGAACACTTTGAATTCAAGTATGAAGAAGGTGATTCCAATGTGCAGTTTAGTGCTCTAAAACGCCGTATCAAAAATGTTTCAGGCAAAGAAATTGACGAAGAACTATATGATTTAGAAACTCCATATGGTTACGGTGGTCCAGTTTCGAACTCATTAGATGAGCAGTTTTTATGTCGTGCTTTTGGTGCCTACAGAGATTTCTGTAAAGAGCAAAACATAGTATGTGAATTTATCCGTTTTCATCCATTTAATTCTTTAGGGAATATGGCCTCGCTTTTCGAAATGAACTTACCAGAAAGGCAAGTGGTCATTGTTGATTTGGAAAAAAGCACAGAAGAACGACGCAAGTTATATTCAAAAACGACAAGAAACATAATAAAAAAGGCTGAGAAAAAACTCACAATAGAGACGAGCTCAGTCGAGCTTTCCAGCTTTATGGAAATGTATTACGAAACGATGCAGAAAAACTCTGCAAGTGACTTTTTTTATTTCCAAGAAGATTATTTTAATGCTCTGAGCGCTCTGGAAGGAGTCGACTTACTAGCAACGAAGAAAGAGAGTACTTTCGCCTCTATCGGTTTTTTTTATGTGTGGGAAAGAATTAGCTCACTATCATTTGTCGGCGAACAACCAAGCGTTAGCCAAAGAAAATGGTAACTACCTGCTACTTGATGCCGCCTTTGAACATGCTAAAAGCAAGGGCTGCCGTTATATGATGCTGGGTGGTGGCAGAACGTCTTCTCCTGATGACAGCCTGTTTAAGTTTAAGTCGAAGTTCTCACCACTTACGATGCCATTCTATATTGCGGGCTTAGACTTTCTTCCTGAAAAACGTCAAATGCTGAATCAAATGTGGGCTGAACAACATAAAGATGTAAGCCCTCCAAAACTATTTCAATTATACCGAGCTTAGAGGTAACCATGACAAACAAGACTTTTATCATCGCAGAAGCGGGTGTAAACCATAATGGTGACTTTGAGCTAGCAAAGAAATTGATTGATGCAGCCGTAGAGGCTGGCGTTGACGCTGTAAAATTCCAAACATGGAAAACAGAGCTGCTGGTTACGGAAGATGCGCAAATGGCCGAGTATCAAGTAGAGAATACTCAGCGAGAAGAGACGCAGTTTGAGATGCTGAAGCGTTTAGAGCTTAGCTACAATGATTTTTCAGATTTGAAGGCTTACTGTGACTCAAAAGCGATTACTTTTATGTCTACGCCAGATGAAGAGCAAAGCGCAACATTTCTTGATCAGCTGCAAAATGTCTTCAAAATTGGCTCTGGTGAATTAACCAATACACCATTCTTACGTCATATCGCTAGCTTTAAAAAGCCAGTTATTCTATCTACTGGAATGGGCTACTTACATGAAGTTGAACATGCAATCATGACCCTAGTTGATGCAGGATTAACTCTAAGTGACATTACGGTTTTGCATGCGACGACAGATTACCCTACTGCACCTGAAGACGTTAATTTGGCGGCGATGTTAACGATAGAAAAGGCCTTTCCAGGTATTACAGTCGGATACTCTGATCATACTTTAGGCATCGAAATTCCCGTTGCAGCCGTAGCAATGGGAGCAAAGGTTATTGAGAAGCACTTTACACTAGACAACACTATGGAAGGACCAGACCATAAAGCGAGCCTTGAGCCACAAGAGTTGTCAGATATGGTCACATCAATTCGTAATATTGAAAAAGCGCTTGGTTCAGGTTGGAAAGTACCGACAAAAACAGAGCAGGCTAATCGAAATGTTGTTAGAAAAAGCATTGTTGCAGGACAAGAGATATCGGAAGGGCAGTTGATTACTCCTGATATGCTAGAAATTAAACGCCCTGGTAATGGCATCTCTCCAACAAGATGGGATGAAGTCGTTGGCTCTGTAGCCAAAAAAGACTACCAAATTGGAGAGCTAATCTGATGAGAAAAATCTGTGTCGTGACGGCTACGAGAGCTGAGTATGGTTTATTAAAATGTCTATTGGAAGACATTGAAAATGATCCAGAGCTAGAGTTGCAGATCATTTCAACAGGCAGCCACCTGTCTCCTGAATTTGGCCTGACGAATCAGCAAATTCTTGATGATGGATTTTGTGTAAACAAGAAAATAGAAATATTGTTGTCATCAGATACTCCAATCGGAGTAAGCAAAAGCATGGGGCTTGCGCAGATCAGCTTCGCTGAAGCATTTGATGAATTGCAGCCAGACATCGTGGTTGTATTAGGTGATCGTTACGAGTTAATCCCAATTGTTTCTGCCGCAAATATTGCGCGTATTCCAGTGGCTCACTTAAGTGGCGGAGAGCTAACAGAAGGCGCGATTGACGAACTGATTCGTCACGCAGTGACCAAATTGTCTCATTTACACTTTACCGCAATGGATGAATATTCAACGCGTGTGATTCAAATGGGAGAGTTGCCAGAGAGAGTGTTTACGGTTGGGGAAGTCGGCTTAGATAACTTGCTGCGCATGCAGTTGATGTCCAAAGAAGAATTTGAAAACTCGATAGATTGTAAGCTGAAAGCAAAAAACTTGCTATTTACCTATCATCCAGAGACCACTCAGGATGTTGAAGAGGTTGAACGTGACTTCTCTGAGATTCTGTCAGGTTTTGACAATCTCAATGACACGTTAATCATATTTACTAAGGCAAATGCTGATGTTGGTGGTCGTTTGATTAATAAAATGATCGATGCCTATGTTGCAGAGAATAGTGACAAAGCGATTGCATTTACTTCGCTGGGGCAGCTCAGGTATTTATCAGCATTGCAATACGTTGATGCCGTGGTCGGGAACTCATCTAGCGGTATCGTAGAGGCGCCATCGTTTAAACTTGCCACTATTAATATCGGCGATCGCCAGAAAGGAAGAGTGAGAGCGAACAGTACTCTTGATGTAGCCGTAAGCGCTACCGAAATCTCGTCTGCTTTAGACCAAGTGTATAGCGGTGCATTTAAAGAGTCTCTATTGCAAACGGTGAACCCTTACGGACAGGGAAATAGTTCTAAAAAAGTGGTAGATGTTCTGAGGGCTGTTGATTTGAATAGTTTAAAAACTAAGCCATTTTATGATGTTAAATACTGAAAATAGAACGATAGGCGGTGAGCAAGAGCTTGCCAAGGATGGTCTCTTTTATGGAGTGACGAATAGTGGGCGCTCTTCGCTAAGATGGGCTGTTCGTTCAATGTCACTTCAGGGGAAAAAGGTTCTTGTTCCAGACTTTGTATGTCAAATTGTTGTTGATGTATTACTAGAATTCGATATCGAAGTACTATTTTATGCAGTTCAAGATAACTTTGAATTCGAGTTTTCTGATGATTATCAAGATATTAGTGCAGTATATTTAGTTAAGTATTTTGGTCATGAGAGTACTTCGTTTCGTAATTTGATAGAGCACTCTCAAGTTCCATTCATTATCGATGATGTTTTTGGTGTCGAGCCTCCTAAGGTCTTGGCTGATGTACAGTGGTGTTACTTTAATAGCTTAAGAAAAATAACCGCAATAGCTGATTTCAGCCAACTGATATCAAACGTACCATTAGAACGATTGAATAAGTTACGTTTGTCAGAATTTTCAGAGATCAAATATCAAGCAAAAAACATAAAGGCTGAGTTTCTCAGTAATTCTATCGGTAATGAGAGTGATTACTTATCACCTTTTTCATATGCCGAAAATTTGTTGGATAGCGGTGTTGGAATCTATGAACCAGAAGATAAAAGTACGGTTCTAGCATGTCAGTTCTATAGTGATAAACACGTAGAATTAAAGATACGTAAAGAAAATCTGACGACCGCCAAAGAACTTCTTAGAAGCGACCAATATATAGATATTAATGTGAACTTCCCCTCTTTCTTGCCACTACTGTTAGCTAATCGCGATAAAGTGAGAAAGGGACTGATGGAGCATTCAATCTTTTTGGCGGTCCACTGGCCTGAAGTTGAGCAGGTTTCAAATCAGTTATCAGAAAACGTTCTTTCCTTACCTTTGGATAGTCGCTATACGCAAGAAGATATCTCACGAATTTGTAACTTGATTAAGAAACTAGATAAATGAATGAAGAAAAATTAGAGTTGAAGCTCGCTAGTTATGAATATTTTGAAAGCTTTTTTCGATTGAGAAGCCAACCCCAAAATATCTACTGGTCGGGCTTTTCTGAGGCTCCCATTAAAGAAAAACTAGAGCATCATTTTTTTGCAGCCATCGAGAGTAGCTCTAGAGAGTTCTACCTTTTATGTGAAAAGGGTGAAGCGATAGGTTATTTGTATATAGATTATAATTCTGATGCTGACGAAGTTGAGATTGCATATGGTATATCTTCTGAGAAGAGTGGGCGTGGGTTAGCAAAGTTCATGATCAAAGAAGGATTATCTGTAACGAAATATAAAGTCGATAAAGTAATCGCGTGGATTGCAACTTCAAATATCCCTTCTATTAAATCGGTTGAATCATTAGGATTTATAAAAACGATAGAAGAAGAAGTTCGATCTTTTAATCAAGAAGTCGAGCCAGTAAAATTCTGTAAGTTCATAAAGATTTATGGTGATTGTCAATGAGTCACGAGTGGAAAAATGTGTTGCTAGAACCTTCAGCAACAATTCTAGAAGCATTAGAAATTATCAACAAAGAAGCCTTGCGCGTTGCTTTGGTTATTGATAAAGAGCAGCACCTAGTTGGGGTCGTTACAGATGGTGATATTCGACGAGGTTTGCTCAATAATCTTTCCTTAAATGATGCCATAGCTCTAGTTATGAATACAAACCCAACAGTTGCAGAGGTTGGTGCTGAAAGAGAAACCTTAATTGATTTAATGGAATCTAAAGGTGTTCTTTCAATTCCATTGCTCAAAGATGGCAAAGTTGTAGGTTTGGAGACGCTGCACGGTGCATTAAGTAAAAATAAATATCAAAATCCAGTATTTATAATGGCAGGAGGTTTTGGTACCAGATTACGCCCTTTAACAGACACATGTCCAAAACCGATGTTAAAGGTTGGTGATAAACCTATCTTAGAAACTGTTGTTAAAAGTTTTATTAAAGCAGGCTTTAGTAACTTTTATATTTCGACTCATTACATGCCAGAGCAAATTCACCAACACTTTGGTGATGGAAGTAATTTAGGCGTTAATATCTCGTATGTACATGAAGATTCACCGTTAGGAACTGGAGGAGCTCTTGGCTTACTGCCAGAAGATATGCCAAGAGATTTGCCTCTAATCATGATAAATGGAGATGTATTAACCAAGGTGGATTTCCAACGGTTATTAAACTTCCATATAGAAAATGATGCGGACGCTACTATGTGTGTTCGTGAATATGATTATCAAATACCATATGGTGTTATTAATGGTGAAGGTAACCAGATAACAAGCATGGTCGAAAAACCAGTGCAGCGCTTTTTTGTAAATGCTGGTATCTATGTTGTTTCTCCAAGAGTTATTCAGTCTGTGGAAAAAAACCAGAATATCGATATGCCTACATTACTCGAACAGCATATGAAAGAACGTCAAAAAGTACTTATGTTCCCTATTCATGAATATTGGTTAGATATTGGTCGCATGGATGATTTTAAAAGAGCTCAAGTGGACATTTTAACTTTAAGGATGGACTAGTGATAAGCGTTAAAAAGATTATAGCGTTGTTTCTGCTAGAAGTGTAAGCAAACGACCACTAAGAAAAACGTGTGCCTCTAGCCGGTAAACCTCAGTAAGTACATAGACAGTATTTTTGTCAGTAAAGATGATTCAGAAATCGCTGAGGTAGCAAATGAATATGGAATTAATATTCCCAAATTACGGCCTAAAAGGTTCGTTTCAGATGCAGCAAAAAAAGATTTTTTATGATTCACAATCATATACTTATCTAATGGGTAATAGTGTCTCAATTGATATAGATCATAAACTTGATTTTGAACTTGTTGAGTTTATTTTGAATAAATATGGCCACAATTAAACATGAGAAATGCTCACTTAATAATAAGCTTGTTTTCAAGCATATTACTAATTTCTTTGACTTTGTTTCAAATATCAGGATTAGAACTTGATTTTAAAGATTTAGAACTGTTGATATTTATTCTAGTGATTTTGAATTTAGTCTTAATGTCAACCTATAGAAAAGATTGGTCAAGTTTAGCCTATCTTTTTAATTTGACTTTTATTGTATTTTTATTATCGAAGCCATTTGTGGATCTTTTTGGTTATCAAGATGCTCTTATTATTAACTCTCTGATAATAGAAACATTTTCAGAGGTTAAGTATAACTTAATATTAACCTATGTAGCGGTTTCATATTCAATTATAAACATGGGGCTTGTTTTTCTATCTGATAGAGTTAAATTTCCTGTTTATGATGAGAAGATCTTCAACCTGTCAAAGCGAGTGATAATAATTTCCACACCTTTGATAATATATAAGTATTACCTTGAAATTATATACTTAATGAATAATGGTTATTTGTCATTATTTACTGGAGGGTTAAGGTATGTGGACTATGGGAATGTTATAATTGCCAATTCCCATAGCATCTTTATAGCTGGTTTTTTCCTCTTGATTGCATCAAACCCTAAGCTTGAATCATCAAAATGGTATTTGTATATTTTCTTGATAGTAAGTCTTTTAGATGCGTTAAAGGGTGCTCGTGGATTATTCGTATTGCCTTTGTTATATTATTTCTGGTATGTTAATGCAAAAAAAGCTACTGGTATATCAAGAAAGACAAAGTTAAAGATAATAGTTGTGGGGTTTGTTCTTGTGATTTCATCTCAATTGGCTGTAGATCTCAGGATGAAAAACTCGGATTATAAAGTTGATATTTTTGACTCAATAGCAACATTCTTCTATCAACAAGGCAATTCTTTAAATGTTGTTTATTTCTCAGAGTTGTATCGGGATGAACTTAATTCGAATAATGAATCGGTGCCGTTTGTATTAGAGCCTGTTATTTTTCCATATTTATATGTTTTTCACAAAGATGAGTTAAGTCAGGGCCAAACTGATGAAGCTGTTGCAATAAGACCTAATCTCAATCATAGACTAACCTATATGTTGAACCCTCGGTATTATATCAATGGCGGAGGTCTGGGTAGTTCATATGTAGCAGAACTAGCTGTGATGAATCTAATTTATGTTATTTTGGGCTCTCTATTAATTCCAATAGGGATTATTTTGTTGGTTAAGGGGCTTAAGTATAGGATGGTCTTATTTTTGTCTTATTTTTTGATTGCTCACATATTATTCTTGCCCAGAACTAGTTTAATTCCAAATTTTTGGGTCTTAGGCAAGTATTGTTTGTTTTTTCTATTCTTGTATTATTTATCAAGGTTTTGTTTTATAAATGGTAAAGTTAAATTCAAGTCTCACTGATGTTGAAAGTGAAAAAGTTACAAGTGGAATATTATTTTCTACATTAAGAATATTTTTTTCAGTAATTATACCATTTTTAATGATACCAATGTATGCGAAGGCATTTGGCGTAGAACTTCTTGGTGTCTTTAATCTATCCTTGAGTATTGTTAATTCTGCATTAGTTTTAGGCACATTTGGTCTAACTATTTATGCTATAAAGGAGAGTGGGTCAAATAAGTATTCGAATAGAAAACTAGCTGGAAAAGCCATTGACGTTATAAAAATAAGACTTTTTTTTTACTTTTTTGTTCCTAATAGTTTTAGGTGGTAGTGGGTATTTATTCGGTGGGTTTGATAATACGTTAATTTTATCTATTTTGTTACTATCGTTTTCAGTATTTGGTGAAATAATTTCTAATGATTGGCTGTTTGTTTACTTTAAACAACAAAAAATACTTTTTCTTAGAGGAGTTGTTTTAAAAATTCTACTCCTAATGGCTATGTACTTTTTAATTGATGATAGTGATGATTATTTTACATTTTTAATATTGTATTCATCAGCCAACTTTATTCTTTGTTTTATTTTTCTTTATAAGTCAGTCGATTTAATTTCAGTTAATTGGCTATGCCTCCCTGATTTATCACTTATTTATAAAGCTTTGCCAATACTAGGTTTAACTTTGGCAAGTTCATTCTATGGAAAATTTGACTCGGTCATTTTAGGGTATATACTTAGCAACTTTGACTATGGAATATATTCCGCTGCCTATAAACTAATACAAGTTGCATTAGTTATAATAACCTCATGGGCAGTTGTTTTGTTGCCTTATGTAGCTCAGGGCAACAACTCTTTTGCTAAATATCTTAAGTTCACGTATATCACATCGCTTTTAGTTAGTCTTTTTATATTTCATAATGCTGAACTAATAATAATTAGTCTATACGGTGATGATTTTATACCTTCTGTAAATCTTATGAAATATATGTCATTAATTATACCAATCGTAAGTGTGTATAACTATATGATATACCAAAATAGTAACAAGCTTTTACTTAGGAAAAACGTCTTTTGGTTTCTGCTTTTTGTTGGGTTTAATATTTTATTTATTTTTATGTTTCGACATTCAATCAGCCCAATTGTGTTTGTTTATCTTACTATACTTTTCAACTTTTTGATTTTACTTAGTGTTGTTTATTACACTAGGATAAATGCGTTTTGTGAGATCACTGTGCAGTTATTATTGACAACTGTTTTGGTTTGTTTTCTATACTATGTATTATTACGTTTTTTAATCGGCTCTAATATTTATTTGCTAATTACTGCGCAGATGATTTTTTTAGTGGCTGTTTTTATTGTTTTACTATTTATATTAAAGGTTGTTGATAAAAAATGGATAATAGTTTTATTTTGGCGACTTCAGGATCGTTAAAAGGTATAAATGGAGTTGCTAGCTTTATAAAAAACTTAAATAACCATCTGAGTTCCGAGGAATCATATCAAGGAGTCTTTCATTTTGGAGGGCGGGGAGGAGAACGCTATCAGGCTCAAGTTACATCTCATGGTGAGCGCAAAGAAACCGTTGAATATAGTAGAAGTAAATTTCTATTGGCAATTAAAAATATGCTAATTCGTGTGCCATTGTTTGCTTTTTTTTTTGGCTGTGTTATATATATTTGTACCCAGCTAAAGTTGTTGCTAAGAAAATAATGCTGAGTTCTTCGTCAAATACGGTTATATCTAATGATATGTTCCTTTCTTTTTTTCTTTCAAAATCTAATAGAAAGCTGATTACAATTTTACATTCATCAGATAACCCTGTTAATCAGCTTTTAATATACTTCCCAAGCATTAAGGGAGGCTTTTTTGAAAGTTTGATAAGAAAAATATTGTCCCGTGCAATTGTTAACTCGGATGCTGTAGTAACTCTGAATAATTCTTTAAGAAATACTATTTCTAAAGAGTATCCAGCGAAACTCGTTTATACAATATATAATGGTGTTCCGCATGTTAAATACGAAGCCTCATCTGAATCTAATTCTCAACATTTAAGGCTTGTTGGAGTAGGTTCGTTAACCGTTAGAAAAGGCTTTGATTTAATAGTAGATGCATTTATAGACTCAAATTTGATTAGAGAGCGCCTCACTATCGACATATTAGGTGATGGTCCTGAAAGAGCACCTTTAACAAAAAGAGTCATTGATAATGGTTTGAAAGGTGTTATTAACTTTAAGGGAAATGTGTCTAATGTTAGTGAAGCTCTAGGTGGTTACGATGCGTTTATATTACCTAGTCGCGATGAAGGACTGCCTATAGCAATATTAGAAGCTTGCTCTGTATGTTTACCTATCATTACGACTCGAGTTGGTGCTATACCTGAAGTATTCACAGAACAGGAAGTTATCTATATCGAAACTAATTCACAATCAATACAAAAAGTATTAGAGTCAGTAGTCAATAGTGATTTGGACTTGAGCGGTTATTCAGATAAAGCATACAAGAAATTTAGTAATTGCTTATCAATTGAAGCGATGTGGAAGCAATATTCTAAAGTATTGGAGGTTGTAAATGCAGAGTATTGACATAGAAAACTCAAAAAAAACATCTTGAGTTTTTAAAAAAAAACAATCTGACTAGATTGAATGTCGTATTTTTTGCATTATTAGCTCTTTATTATTTTGTTTTTATTTTACTTTTGGTTTTAAAGACATCATTTAGAATAAAGTTTGCAACTAATGAACTAAATGAAGCGTTTTTATCATGGAGTGATACGCATAAAAAAAAACCTAAAGGTGTTAGCAAAAGGTAAAGATATTACGACCTTAAATAACAAGATGGGTTATTCTTATTTTAATGCATCTTTAAGTGTTTCAGAATTGTTTTTTTGTATTCGAGAGGTTGGACTTCGAAATATATTATGTAGTGAAGGTTTTGTTTCATTTGCAGAGTTGCTCATATTTGAAAGATGGTTATCAAATAGCCGTGTTCGTAAAGTTTTTGTTGCAGGACATTATGATCGGTTAGTATTTAATATTTCACTTGCGTGCAAGAATAGTAAAGTTGATTTTGCTGTTTGTCAGCATGGTGTTGTTTCTGTCATTGAGCTGCCAAAAAAAATCTTTGTTGACGAGGTATATCTTAAATATGGAGTTTCGGAAGTAACTTTCGAGAAGTTTTATGTGGTCGGCAAGTTTTTTCTAACGCCGGAGCTTGACTTTGACAGAAGCCGAATTATCAACGCTGAACGCGCTAAGAATAAGAGAACTGTGCTCTTTATTGGACAGTTTGGGCAGGTTGAAAAAACTTTAGATATTTTGAAGTATTGTTCGAGTTTTAATGATGTCGAAATTCTTTTTTTACAGCACCCTACTGATAAAGCTTCTGGGTATGAGAAATACTCTAAAGTAATAAATGAACCTATTTTAGGTCCATTTTTGGTAATATCTCTATTTTCTTCATTTGCTTATAGTTACCATTTGTTGGGGTATCGTACGGTTTTTTTTCCTGGTGATACTCAATTAGATTTTTTAAACGATGGCACTGTGACGTGTTTGAAAACACCACAGGGTCTGTGTGAATATTTAAAGATTCAGGATTAATTATGTTTAATAATGCCACATTATTGATTACAGGCGGAACAGGCTCTTTTGGTAATGCTGTCTTAGACCGTTTTTTAGAAACGGATATTAAAGAAATTCGTATATTTTCCCGAGATGAAAAAAAACAGGATGATATGCGTAAGAAATACAACAACGATAAACTCAAGTTTTATATTGGTGATGTGCGCGACTATCAAAGTGTCCTTAATGCCACCCGCGGTGTGGATTACATTTACCATGCGGCAGCGTTAAAACAGGTACCTTCTTGTGAGTTTTACCCTCTAGAAGCAGTAAAAACCAACGTATTGGGTACTGAGAACTTACTCGAAGCGGCGATTGCAAATAATGTGGAACGCGTGGTTTGCCTAAGTACCGATAAAGCGGTTTACCCTATCAACGCGATGGGTATTTCAAAAGCGATGATGGAAAAAGTCATTGTTGCTAAGAGCCGTAACCTAGAGCACACCAACACAACTATTTGTGCCACTCGTTACGGTAACGTGATGGCTTCTCGCGGTTCAGTTATTCCACTGTTTTTACGTCAAATCATCAACGGCCAACCAATCACCATCACTGATCCAAACATGACTCGTTTCATGATGACCCTCAACGACGCGGTTGACCTTGTGTTGCATGCTTTTGTTAACGGAACCAATGGCGATATCTTTGTACAAAAAGCGCCTGCAGCGACTATTGATGTATTAGTTCAAGCACTATTACGCATTACTCATAAGGATGAGCACCAAGTTAACGTTATTGGTACTCGTCACGGTGAGAAGTTGTATGAAGCACTGTGTAGCCGTGAAGAAATGTTTGTAGCAGAGGACCAAGGCAACTACTACCGCATCCCATCAGACAATCGAGATCTTAACTACTCAAAATACAATGAAGAAGGCGAGAAAGACCTATCCCTTATTGAAGATTACAACTCTCATAATACTGAGCGTTTGGATGTCGAGGGCATGGTTGAGCTGTTACGTAAGCTTGATTTCATTGTCGATATTGAAGCGGGAAGCTTGGTTGTTCCAGAGGGCGTATAGATGAAGATTGTTGTAACTGGAGCAAAAGGTTTCATTGGAAAAAACCTCTGTGTCATGCTTCGTGAGCATGGCTATGAAGACCTTGTTGAAGTTGACCGTGATACCACAAGTGAGCAAACGACGTATGCGTTAGCGGAGGCTGACTTTGTTTATCACTTAGCAGGGATTAATCGCCCAAAAACAGAAGCGGAATTCCAAGAGGGCAATGCCGATTTTACTGATTTCGTTGTCGAACAGCTTAAAGCCCATGGGCGAAAGACTCCCCTTGTGGTGAGTTCTTCCACTCAAGCTCTTCAAGACAACGCATATGGACAGAGCAAACGCTCTGCCGAGGAGAGTGTTGAGCAATATGGGCAAGAAAGCGGTGCGCCATTTTATATCTATCGTTTTCCTAATGTGTTTGGGAAATGGTGTCGCCCAAACTACAACTCATTTGTTGCCACTTTCTGTTACAACACACTCAATGACCTAGATATTACCATCAACGACCCTAAAGCTCCGGTAACGCTTGTTTATATCGATGATGTTTGTCGTAGCTTAATTGCTTTACTTGATGGTACAGAGCCGAGTGGGGCCAAAGCCGTTTCACCGGAGTACCCAACTACAGTTGGTGAGGTTGCGGATTTACTGCGAGCGTTTAAAGAGAGTCGAGAGAACTTAGTTACGGAAGATGTGGGTACAGGATTGGTTCGTGCATTGTACTCGACTTACTTAAGCTATATGTCACCTGAGCAATTTAGCTATACCATCCCTAGTTATGGTGATGAGCGTGGTGTGTTTAGCGAGATGCTAAAAACAAAGCAAGCAGGCCAATTTTCTTTCTTTACCGCGCACCCTGGTATAACTCGAGGTGGGCACTATCATCATAGCAAGAATGAAAAGTTCCTTGTCTTAAAGGGTAAAGCTCGCTTTAAGTTTGAACACATTGGGACGGGGGAGCGCTATGAGCTGGAGACAGAAGGCTGCGTTCCTCAAATCGTCGAGACTGTGCCAGGTTGGTCACATGACATCACGAATATTGGCGATGAAGAGATGATCGTTATGCTTTGGGCAAATGAGATTTTTGACCGAGAAGCGCCAGATACCTTTGCGTTCCCACTGTAAACCTTGAAGAGAAAACAAAAATGAAGAAATTAAAAGTCATGTCGGTGGTTGGCACGCGTCCTGAGATTATTCGTCTGTCCCGTGTGTTGGCAAAATTGGATGAGCATTGTGAGCATATTCTAGTGCACACCGGTCAAAACTATGACTTCGAGCTTAACGAAGTCTTCTTTAACGACTTAGGGGTCCGTAAGCCGGATTACTTTCTTAATGCTGCAGGTAAGAACGCGGCTGAAACTATTGGCCAGGTCATCATCAAAGTAGATGAAGTGCTGGAAGAGATAAAGCCGGAAGCTATGCTGGTTCTAGGCGACACCAACTCTTGCATTTCTGCCATTCCAGCGAAACGTCGTAAGGTGCCTATCTTTCATATGGAGGCGGGAAATCGCTGTTTCGACCAACGAGTTCCTGAAGAGACCAACCGCCGTATTGTAGATCATACCGCAGACATTAACCTTACTTACAGCACGATTGCTCGTGATTACTTGTTAGCGGAAGGGCTTCCAGCTGATCGCGTTATTAAAACGGGCAGTCCGATGTTTGAGGTGCTGAACCACTACATGCCTCAAATCGATAACTCAGACGTTCTTGAGCGTCTTGGCTTGATTAAAGGTGAGTTCTTTGTAGTGAGTGCTCACCGCGAAGAGAATGTCGATTCACCAAAGCAGCTTGCTAAATTGGCGGAGAGCTTGAATGCAGTGGCGGCGAAGTATGAATACCCAGTTATCGTATCGACTCACCCCCGCACACGAAACCGCATAGAAGCACAAGGTATTGAGTTTCATGCCAACATTCAGCTTCTGAAGCCGTTAGGTTTTCATGACTACAACCATCTTCAGAAAAACGCGAAAGCGGTGCTTTCAGACAGTGGCACAATCAATGAAGAGTCATCGATTATGAACTTTCCTGCGTTGAACTTGCGAGAAGCGCACGAGCGCCCAGAGGGAATGGAAGAAGCCGCGGTGATGATGGTGGGTCTAGAAGTTGAGCGCATCATGCAAGGCTTGCAGATACTGGAAGGTCAGCCAAGTGGCGAGAGCCGTTTACTAAGAAGAGTGGAAGATTACAGTATGCCGAATGTGTCCGATAAGGTTGTTCGTATTTTACACTCCTATACAGATTACGTTAAACGTGTTGTATGGAAAGAGTATTAAAGTGAGCCGAAATAAAGTTCTCATTCTCGCCGAGTATATCGGTGAGAACCATAATTCAACTGCTTATTATTGGTCGCAAATTGTAAAAAAATTACAACAAGAATATGATGTTATTCTTATTACTCCCGATACGGAATATGCTCGAGGCTTTTCCAAACAATATACAGTCGAAACACGCTATGTGAAGTTTGCTAAACATAATAAAAATAGTCTTATTTCTCGACTTAAAGGGCAGTTAAGCCAGACAATATCATTTATTCGGGCTATTAAGGTAGAATTGAAAAGTGTTGACTTGGTGTTTTCTGGGACTAATCCCATAGTAACAATGTTTGGGTTATCTTTATTAAAGTTTTTCAAAGCTTTTAAATGGTTGGTTTTGGTTCATGATGTATTTCCCAATAACTTAGTACCAGCAAAAGTTATCACTAAATCTAGTTTCTCTTATCGAATTTTGACTACCTTGTCTAAGAAAGTTTATTCGTCGCCTGAGCAGTTGATATGTATTGGTCGTGACATGAAAGAGTTGTTAGGTAAAAAAACAGGAAAAGAAAGTCAAATTGAATTTATACCAAACTGGGCATCAACAGACCGAGTCACAGAGATACCCAAGAAACAGAACGAATTGATCCTTGAACTGGGTTGGCAGGATAACACAGTGTTTCAGTTTTTTGGCAACATGGGGCGCTTACAGGGGGTCGATCAATTGTTAGAAGCTATAGGAAAAACGAAATGTGAACGAAGTCGCTTTTTGTTTATTGGCTGCGGATCAGAAGTGGAACAAGTACAACGTGTAGCAAAAAGGATTAATTCAGAAGTTGGTTATGAACGAGTTCACTATTATGGACGGTTGGATTTAGAGAAAAATAATTTAGGTCTAAATGCTTGTGATGTTGCTTTAGTGACATTGGCACCAGAGATGTTCGGTTTGGGAGTACCTAGTAAGGCGTATTTTTCTATGGCTGCAAACAAACCTATCATTTATGTAGGTGATAAAAATTCAGAGCTAGAACGCCTTCTCTCTGAGTATGAGCTCGGATGGTACTGTAATAATGGCAAAGTCTCAGAGTTATCACGACTTCTAGATCATGTTTCAGATTTGAATTGCTCGGGTAACTTGTCTCAAACAAGGGATGTATTGATATCCCATTTTTCTGAGAAAATCGCCCTAGATGCTATTGCTAACCAAGTTTCCAAAACGGTGTTGTTATGAAAATTCTAATGACGGGCTCTACAGGCTTTATTGGAAGAAACTTAGCCTCTTTAGGAGTTATCCATAGGCATATTGTACGTTCGGATGAGAAACATGATTATCAATCGTTTTTCACTATTGATAGTTTAGGTATTGGTACTAATTGGGACGGAGCTTTTGATGGTATTGATGTAGTGATTCATTTAGCGGGGTTAGCTCACTCAAACAGGTTCTCCGATCACGATTACGAAAGCGTGAATGTGGCCGGGGCATTACGTTTGGCTCGCGAGGCATCAGAGCAAGGTGCTCGACGTTTTGTATTTGTTAGCTCTATAGGTGTAAATGGTACATGTACGAGTAAGAAGCGATTTTCTGTTAACTCATCAGTTAACCCTCATAATGCGTACGCTAAGTCTAAATACAAGGCAGAGCTTGGACTAAAAAAAATAGCTGAAGAAACTGGGCTTGAGGTTGTGATCGTGAGACCAACTTTAGTATATGGACCAGAAGCTCCAGGAAATTTTGGAATGTTAACAAAGCTAGTCGCTAAACTTCCATTGGTACCTTTTGGTTTAGCGAATAACAGGAGGGATTTTATCGCAGTTCAAAATTTAGCGGATTTACTTGTTACTTGTGCAATCCATCCGGATGCTTCAGGGCATACTTTTTTAGCGAGTGATGGTGAAACGGTTTCGATTAAAGAATTCACTAATGCCATTGCTTATGGGCTAGGTAAAAAAGTGGTTCAACTTCCAGTACCAGTGAGTGTCATGCGCTTAGTTGGTAAACTTACGGGTAAATCGGCTATGATTGAACAACTCTATGGTCACTTAGAAGTGGACTCTTCTAACATCAAAGAGGTGTTGGGTTGGACTCCTCCTCTAACAATGAAGGAAGCAATGGCGACTTTGCGTGATTCAGGAGTAAAATAGTAAATGATCCGTTTAATTGATTTCCTAGCAGCCTTTTTCGGTTTGCTTTTCTTATGGCCAATATTACTCATTGTTACCATCATTGGTCTGTTTGATACGGGCTCACCAATTTTCGTTCAAGAGCGTGTTGGGCGTAATAAAAGACCGTTTAAACTAATCAAGTTTCGTACTATGTCGGTGGAGACTAAGTCAGTGGCGAGCCATTTAGCGAGCAATGCTTCTATTACTAAGCTTGGTGCCTTTTTACGTAAAACCAAGATTGATGAACTACCACAATTGATCAATGTGGTAAAAGGTGAAATGAGTTTGGTCGGACCGCGGCCGAATTTGTTCAATCAAGAAGAGCTTATTGCTGAACGTGATGCAAAGGGTGTCTACAACGTTTTACCCGGCATCACAGGTTTAGCGCAAGTTCAAAACATCGATATGTCAACACCAGCTTTGTTGGCAAAAACAGATAGAGAGATGATCGACTCTTTAACATTGAAGAGTTACTTCAAGTACATCGTGATGACTGTTACTGGTAGCGGCTCTGGAGATGCCGTAAAATAGTAATAAAGAGCGACAAAAGTCGCTCTTTTGGTCTTTGTCGCCTTTACCTCTTCCGGGAAGGGTTCTCATAAGAGGATTTTGTGTCTGGGCTTATTGCGACGATGTTTATACTTTTATGTTAAACTTTATTCTGTTTTCCAGATACACCAACAAATAAGAATTATTATGCAACGTCTACAATTTATATGGCAGCTTTCTAGAACGCATAAAAGAATTGTCAGTGTTCTGATTGATGTAGTTCTGATCTCTTTGGCTTTTCATTTGGCGATATTAGTTCGCTCAGGTGAAACCAACTACTTCACATATCCTACTGTTTGGGGCATTCAAATTGGCGTGGCGATTGTGACAATTGCAGTCTTTGCTCGATTGGGGCTCTACAGAGCAGTGCTTCGCTACTTAACTTTTCAGGCTCTGTTTGTAGTGACAGCTGGCGCCATTATATCCGCGACGCTTGTGGCAGCTTTAAGTTTCTACATGAGTGATCCATTCCCAAGAACGGTTCCTGTTATTTATGCTGCGTTTCTTGCTCTTTTTTGTGGTGGCCCTCGCGTTATAGTTCGCTCTTTAATTGCACAGAGTTACTCTACACAGAGCAAAGAGGTTCTTATTTATGGTGCGGGCTCCGGTGGCCGACAACTCGCAATGGCATTGAGAAGTAGTGGTGACTATCGTGTAAGAGCGTTTATTGACGGCGATTCAACGCTGTGTAACACAATGATTTTAGGCTTACCTGTTATTGCTATTGAAGATGCAATGCCAATCATTAATAAATACGATGTTTCTCAAGTCTTACTCGCGGTACCAAGTGCTAAACGTTCTCGTCGTAAAGTCATTCTTGATGAGTTGGCTAAGCTGCCTGTTGAAGTGCTTACTGTTCCTGATATGACGGATATTGTCTCTGGCAAAGCAAAAATCGACGAGCTGAAAGATGTTGCTATTGAAGATTTACTTGGACGAGATCCGGTCGCCCCACAGCAAGTATTGTTGGAAGCAAACATCAAAGACAAAGTTGTTATGGTGACGGGAGCTGGTGGTTCTATTGGTTCCGAGTTGTGTCGTCAAATTGTAGAGCAGTCTCCTAAGTCTATTATTTTATTTGAATTGTCTGAATTTGGCCTATATCAGATTGATCGTGAACTAAATCAACTTAAGGTTGAAAAAGGGCTGACTTGCGACATTATTCCTTTGTTGGGTTCTGTTCAGCGTCAACATCGTCTAGAAACGACAATGTCTTCTTTTAAAGTTCAAACGGTATATCACGCCGCTGCATATAAGCATGTTCCGTTGGTTGAGTTCAATGTAATAGAAGGTGTTCGCAACAATATTTATGGGACTTATTATACTGCGTGCGCGGCGATTAAAGCCGGTGTTGAATCATTTGTATTAATCTCTACTGATAAAGCCGTTCGCCCTACTAACGTAATGGGCACAACTAAACGAATGGCAGAATTAGGTTTGCAAGCTCTAGCTGATCAAGAAAATGCAAAACCAAATGGCACTCGATTTTGCATGGTACGATTTGGTAATGTTCTTGGCTCTTCTGGCTCCGTGATTCCTGTGTTTAAAAAGCAAATTGCATCAGGCGGACCAGTAACCGTTACTCATCCTGAGATCACTCGCTTCTTCATGACAATTCCTGAAGCTGCGCAGTTAGTCATTCAGGCTGGTGCAATGGGTAAAGGGGGCGATGTATTTGTTTTAGACATGGGTGAGTCAGTAAAAATTACAGACTTAGCATGTAATCTCATTCAACTATCTGGTCTTGAAGTAAAATCTGAGACTAATCCTCATGGTGATATTGAGATTCAATTCTCAGGACTTCGCCCTGGTGAAAAGCTGTATGAAGAACTGCTCATTGGTGACAATGTAAAGCAGACGGCGCATGAGAGAATAATGACGGCTCATGAGGTACATTTACCTCTGGAAGAATACGACCTATTGTTGAATGAACTTGATTTTGCATGCCATAGCATGGATCACGAAAACATCCGCTCATTGCTATTAAATGCTCCTACAGGATTTAATCCTACGGACGGTATTGGTGACTTAGTGTGGAGTCACAACCAATTGGAGTTAAATCTGATTGATACAGAGCTAGCTGTAAACGAATAGATTTAAATGGACACTTAGTGTCCATTTCTTTTTATTATGCTGAATGGTTTGACATCGCTCAATTCCAAACAACAAACACCTATAGATTGTTTAAGATCTATGTTGTTTAATTCTAATCTTATTCAGAAGTGTAACTCTTAGAGTTAGGGTAAAATTATGAAAATAGCTGTTGCCGGCACGGGCTACGTAGGGCTTTCCAACGCTATGTTGTTAGCTCAAAATCATGAAGTGGTTGCACTAGATATCGTTCCTGAAAAGGTTGAGTTGCTAAATAAAAAACAGTCTCCAATTGTTGATGTTGAGATTGAACATTTCCTTGAAAACAGGGAACTAAACTTCATCGCAACAACAGACAAGCAGAAAGCTTATCAAGGTGCAGAATATGTTGTGATCGCAACGCCAACGGATTATGACTCAATCACGCATTACTTTAATACCTCCTCAGTTGAAGCGGTGATTAAAGATGTTATGTCTATCAATCCTGATGCAGTAATGGTGATTAAGTCTACTGTTCCTGTTGGCTATACTGCTCGAATTAAGGAAGAGTTGGGATGTGAAAATGTCATATTCTCCCCTGAGTTCTTGCGAGAGGGGAAAGCGCTTTACGATAACCTTCATCCGTCACGTATTATCGTTGGTGAACGCAGTGAACGTGCTGAAGTGTTTGCAGGTCTGCTTGTTGAAGGAGCTGTAAAAGAAGACATTCAAGTTCTATTTACTGACTCTACAGAAGCTGAAGCAGTCAAACTGTTTTCAAACACTTACCTTGCTATGCGTGTAGCATACTTTAATGAGCTGGATTCTTATGCAGAAGCTCATGGCTTGGACGCTCGTCAAATCATTGAAGGTGTTGGCTTAGATCCTCGTATCGGTAATCATTACAACAACCCATCATTTGGTTACGGTGGTTACTGCTTACCAAAAGACACGAAACAGCTTTTAGCCAATTACCAAGATGTACCGAACGACATCATTGGTGCAATTGTAGAAGCAAACCGTACGCGTAAAGACTTTGTCGCTGAATCTATTCTTAAGCGTGAACCAAAAGTTGTGGGTATCTACCGCCTTATCATGAAGGCAGGCTCTGATAACTTCCGCGCTTCCTCTATCCAAGGTATCATGAAGCGTATCAAGGCAAAAGGTGTTGAGGTCGTAGTTTACGAACCAGTACTCAAAGATGAAGATTTCTTTAACTCTCGAGTGATTAAAGACCTGAATGAGTTCAAACAAAGTGCGGATGTGATTGTTTCTAACCGCATGGTGGAAGAGTTAGCAGACGTAGCGGATAAAGTTTACACACGTGACTTGTTTGGTAGCGACTGATCAATTTCCGGTAAGGTCCTAGTTTGCTAGGACCTTCTTTCTTTACTCTTACTTAAGTATCTGCTTCGCTCTAATCAATAAACCACCTCAATTCCCTCTGCTTCCAACCTCTCTCCTAACTCATTTTTTGCTTCTTTCTCTCCATGTATCAAATGCACGGCTTTTGGTTGTGTTGGAATCCCAGTAACAAACTTTAATAAATCGCTTTGGTCTGCGTGTGCAGAATATCCAGAGATGGTATGGATCTGTGCATTGGCTTCGATTGGTTGATTATCGATATCCACCGTGTGGCTGCTTGATTGGATTTCTCGACCTAAGGTTCCTTGTGCTTGATAACCCGCAAACAGCACATCATTTCTTTCGTCTGGTAAGAGTGCTTTTAAGTAATTGACGATTCTTCCTCCTTCGCACATACCGGATGCCGCGACGACAATTGCAGGCTCATCGGTGGAGGCTAGTCGATTCACCAATGCTTGATGTTCTCTATGGCTTTTCACAGTAATGCATTGTTCAAAGGCGAGGGGATGACGATGGTTGTTGAGCTTTTGTTTTGCTTCTTTTCCCCATAGTTTTTTGAAACGCCGGTAGGTCTTCGTGACTCTTTTCGCAAGCGGTGAGTCTAGGATAATTGGCAAAGAAGACGACAAGTCGCGTTGGTGAATCAGTTGCTCAATATCGAATAACAGTTCCTGCGTACGTCCTACGCTGAAAGCCGAGATCAGAATTACGCCACCGTCTTGCAGTGCGTGATCGATAATGGTGTTCAAGCGCTCAGTTCGAGTGGCAATGTCTTCATGCTCTTTGTTGCCGTATGTGGACTCGATGAACAGATAGTCGGCACGCTTTGGTGGCTTCGGGTCGGGTAAGAGCGGGGTATTGGTTGGGCCTAGGTCGCCGGAAAATACAATGATTTCATGATTGTGGAGTTTGAATTCCACGTAAGCGGAACCAAGAATGTGCCCCGCAGGCTGAAAGCGCAGGTAACATTGTTTACCAAGTGGCAGCCATTGTTGGTAGTCATGGGGCCTTAGCTGTTTTTTAATAACATTGAGGACTTGTTGACGTTGATGGTAGTTCAAACCCAGTTGCAGTTTTAGTCCGTCTTCTAACATGAGCGGTACCAGTTCGGCTGTTGCTTTGGTGCAGTAAATTGGGCCTTTAAATCCAGCAGCCAGTAACCAAGGTAGGCGTCCGATATGGTCGATATGAGCGTGAGTCAGGACTAATGCTTTGATGTGTTTAACCGGAAACTCAATATCCAGTGATGCCCTGCGGTTGCCAAAGTGGATGTCTTTGCCCTGAAAGAGGCCGCAATCGATCAAGATGCTGCCGTGTGGCAGTTTCAATTCATGACAAGAGCCTGTGACGGTATGCTTTCCACCATGATGAATCACACTGGCGATGTCTGATATTGGTGTTGTCATGTCGATTGCTCCTCCTTGAACAAGCATCGGTCAATACTAAATCTTGAGGTTAGGTTAAGTGAATAGAGCTCGTTGGTTGGATGGAATTGAATGGGAATAATCGGAAGTGCGATTTAGTTCTTTGTTTTGATGTAAGTGGTTTGTCGTTGTTTTGGGTTTAGCGCGTGTGGTGAGTAGATTCCTAATGTCGCTTGGGCTCCTGGAATGAAGAACTTCTTTTAGGTTATGTTTGTTGTTTGGTTGCTTTGAGTTGAGGGCGTGTGGTGAGCAGATTCCTGATGTCGCTTAGGCTCCTCGGAATGACTGAATTCTTTTAGGTTATGTTTGTTGTTTGGTTGCTTTGAGTTGGGGGCGTGCGGTGAGTAGATTCCTGATGTCGCTTTGGCTCTTCGGAATGACGGATTTCTTTAGGTTACGTCTGCTGTTTTGTTGGTTTGATTTGGGGGCGTGCGGTTAGTAGATTCCTGATGTCGCTTGGGCTCCTCGGAATGACAGAACTCACTAGATCGTAAGCAAACAAAAAGGGATGCGCGATGCATCCCTTTGTTATTTCTGCTTAGCAAAAAGCGAAATTAAGCTTTAGCTGCTGCCGCTGCTTTAGCGATAGCTACGAAGCTCTTAGCGTCTAGAGAAGCGCCGCCAACTAGAGCACCGTCGATGTCTGGTTGTGAGAAGTAAGCTTCAGCGTTTTCTGGTTTAACAGAACCGCCGTATTGAATGATTACTTGTGCTGCAACTGCTTCGTCTTTCGCTGCGATTAGTGCGCGGATAGAAGCGTGGATGCGTTGTGCATCTTCAGCTGTTGCTGCTTTACCAGTACCGATAGCCCAGATTGGTTCGTAAGCGATGATTGCACCGTTTAGAGCTTCAACACCGTAAGTGTCGATAACTGCGTTGATTTGACGTGCACATACTGCTTCAGTTTCGCCAGCTTCGTTTTGAGCTTCAGATTCACCGATACAGAAAACAGGAGTTAGACCGTTTTCTTTTAGGAAGTTGAATTTCTTAGCGATGAACTCGTCAGATTCGTTGTGGTATTCACGACGCTCTGAGTGACCGATGATGATGTGAGAAGCACCGAAGTCTTTCAGCATTTCTGGAGACATGTCGCCAGTGAAAGCACCGCTGTTGTTTAGGTCAGTGTTTTGTGCACCTAGGATAACTTTGTTACCGCCTTCAGCGATTACGCGCTCAGCTAGATCGATGTAAAGAGCTGGTGGAGCTACTGCTACGTCTACACCTTCAACGCCTTCAAGTTCAGCGTTAATACCAGTTAGCAGCTCAGTTACCATTGCTTTGCTACCGTTTAGTTTCCAGTTACCCATCACTACAGGACGACGCATAGGAATATCTCCCTTATCTTTAATGTAAATAGTCTATTAATGTAAAAAATCTACGTAGGAATATAACAGAATAATGTGAACAGATCATGATTGGCGTCATGTCTTATTCGGCTTTCTTCATCTGGTCGGTGCTGCATTTGTTCTGTTATTTTTGTTAAAAGCAATCGATTGGTGATCGCGTAGACAGAATGATAGTTCATTCCTCGGAAAATGCGCCTTAGATTGGTATTACTACGGGCTAAAAGTTAGCCGTAATAAGAAAGGAATCAAAATGCCAAACTTAGTTTTAGAATATTCCAACTCGGTCGATGAGCGTGTGAATGTTCAGGGCCTATTAGAAGACTTACACAAAGTGACTTTAGACAGTGGTTTGTTTGAACTGGCGTCCGTAAAATCACGCGCACTTCGCTGCCACAACTGGCTGGTTGGCGAAGAGGGCGATAGTGTTGATTTCATCCACATCAACTTTGATTTGCTAACAGGAAGAAGCCCAGAACAAAAACGAGAATTATCAAGAGCGCTGATGGTGGTGCTACAAGAACAAGCGAGCCACGTACACAGTTTGACGGTGAATGTTCGAGATATGGATATTGATTGCTTCCAGAAGGTGGTAAATTAAACACACTAGATTTACTTAGTGCGGCCAAGGAGTTGTCGCACTTTCAATATGTTGAGTGTTTCGATGTCGATTAAAGAACTACTGTTTTCTTTCCAAGGTCGTATAGGCCGTAAAACTTACTGGATGTGGAATATCATCTACTACATCATGATCTTGGGCTTCGGTGCGGGCATCAGTAAGTTGTTCCCAGCGTTTTCTTATATTCTTCTGCCTATCTTCCTGCTAATTCTTCTTATCCCAGATTTGGCGATCACCACTAAGCGTTGGCATGACCGTAATAAGTCGATTTACTGGTTGGCGTTAAACATCCCATTGATCATTGGTCGAGTTGCAACGCCGATGACGAACCCTGCTGCACAAGACCCATCGACACCGCAATGATGATCGCTTCGATTTCTCTGATTTGTGGCCTGTGGATTCTGGTGGAGTGTGGTTTCTTGAAAGGTACGGCAGGTCAAAACAACTACGGCCCTGAGCCGAAGTAAGCTCCTTGGATATTGGACTCGTTGGACGTAGATTCTTAGTCTCGCTGGAGCTCGCTAGAATGACAGTTTACTTTTAGTCATCTGGCTGCTAAACGCACAATGTCCCCAGATTTCCGTCATTCTGAACAGTGAGGAACGAACGTGATTCAGAATCTACTTACCAAGCGCTCCTTAGATAATGCCCCTACATCTCTAGCGTTGAAATTGGATTCTTAGTCTCGCTGAAGCTCGTTAGAATGACGGGTTTCTTTTATTTAATAGTAAGTTAAATTAACTGTCATTCTGAACAGCGAGGGACGAGCGTGATTCAGAATCTACTCACCGAGTGCTCCGAGTTTGAAGTAAGCTGACTTTGCTGGTGGGTCACAATAGGAAACTAAAACAACTCATTAAGGAGAATGAACCATCGACAAAACACCTTGCGTTTACATCCTAACTTCAAAAAATAACTCAGTTCTCTACATTGGTGTTACCAGCCAACTACCCCAAAGAATATGGCAACATAAAAACGGAGTAGTCGAGGGCTTTACCAAGAAGTATCACGTTCACAAGCTCGTTTACTTTGAGCTGTTTGAAGATATGGCAACTGCCATAAACCGAGAAAAGCAACTGAAACAATGGAAGCGTGAATGGAAGTTAGATTTAGTGAGAGAATCTAACCCTGACTTTCTCGATTTATCCAATGAGTGTTAGTAAAAATCATCTCTATCTTTAAACGCTCTCAGCTCAACCACATCGGCTTTTTGAGTTGGTGCAGACTCCCCTTGTAATGCTTCTCTAAATTTCACCACCTGTTTCTGTAGCTCATTCATCAATACAACATTGGTGTGGTTGGGGTTTTTGCAGTTATGAATGACTCTATCTATGTGGCTTTGCTGAGCCCACAATCGTGGTTGCATCCGTTCTGAGGCACCTTCAATCATGTCTTTCGCCATATCATGACGGAACTGTTCAAAGGCTTCGGGATCGCGTTCTGCCATTTTTACCATTTCATCGAATGAGGGCAAAACTTGTGGTTTGTGGGTGCTTGGCATGACTATCTCCAAATCCATTGGATGTTGCTCCTAGTTACTAAAAGCTTAATCCATGCAGAAACGGAGATAGAAGGAATGACAGCATCGTCTCACTAATAAGAGTGCATGTTCATAACAAAGTGGGAGTGAGTCGAGATATTAGGCTTGAATGCGGTACACGCAGCGACGTTGGCCACTGATGATGTGCTCGGCGCGTTCGATTTTGGTTTCATTGCCGAGAAGTGATTGGAAGATGTTAAGCTCAGATTGGCACAAGCTTGGGCAGCGAGTCGCGGCTTTGCAAATAGGGCAGTGGTTTTCGATCAGAATAAACCCATGCTCATCTTGTTCCAGTTCGGCCATATAGCCTTCTTGCTCACGCAGGGTAACCAGTGTCTGTAACTTGCTCTCTAGCGAGTCACACTGCTCAAGGTGTTGTTGGTAGCTTTGTAGGGTGAGCTTCTCGCGCTCAGACGTGACTTTTTCCAGTCCGTCTTTACCGAAGATATGCTCGACGGCCTCAATAAATTGAATGGTTAGTTCACCGTGGCGATCAGCAAATTGCTCATGGCCTTTTTGTGTCAGAGACCAATGACGAGTTGGGCGACCAACTTTGACTTTTACATCATGAATTGACAGGACGCCGTCATCTTCCAAACCTTGCAGGTGCTGACGCGCACCCATGGTTGTCATACCCAGTTCAGAAGAGAGTTGTTTCGCGGTGACAGAGCCATCACGCTTAACGATTTGCAAAATCCTATCTACGGTCTTCATATACCCACCATTTATACGTCAGTACATATTATGCTCGATAGGGTTAGTAAAGAAAAGTGTTGACTTAATTTGTGTGTGGATTTGTTGGGTCTGTGTTAATGCGCACAAATATATGTCGTCATTCTGAACAGCGAGGGACGAGGTGATTCAGAATCTATTATCCATTGATTCTATAGCCTGAGTTTAGGCATAAAGATGGGGAGCTCGCTGGAGCTAAATTCTTGCTCGCTAGAGTGAGGCACTCTGATGATGACAGAGGAAGCGTAAATGACTTGCAAGGAAAGAAAGGCTCCAGCTCTAGGTGAGCGGGAGCCTCGACTAATGCTTAAAGAATAATATCGCGCACTTCTGGGTCTTTACGCTCTAGGTAGTGCGTAGACTTGATGCGGCGGATAGTACGACAACGACCGCGAATCAATAGAGTTTCTGTTGTTGCGATGTTGCCTTGGCGAGAGATACCTTCTAGCAGGTCTCCTTTAGTAATCCCCGTTGCAGAGAAGACTACGTTGTCGCTGCGCGCCATGTCTTCCATCTTCAATACAACATTCGCTTTTACACCCATCTCTTCACAGCGTTGTAGCTCAGCTGAGCCGTAGATGCGGTTTTCTTCTGTATCGCCTTTTACTTCATGACGAGGAAGAAGACGACCATGCATGTCACCGTCTAGTGCGCGAATCACTGCTGCAGATACTACGCCTTCAGGTGCACCGCCGATGCAGTACATCATGTCTACTTCGCTATCTGGCATACAAGTTAGGATTGAAGCAGCTACGTCACCGTCTGGCACTGCGAAGACGCGAACGCCCATGGCTTGCATCTCTGCGATCACTTCATCGTGACGAGGCTTCGCAAGCGTAATGACGACTAGCGTATCAAGAGGCTTGTTCAGCGCTTTCGCTACGTTTTCTAGGTTTTCTTTTAGTGGTTTACCTAGGTCGATAACGCCTTTTGCACCTGGGCCAACAACCAGTTTTTCCATGTACATGTCAGGCGCTTTCAGGAAGCTGCCTTTCTCACCCGCTGCCAATACTGCCAGTGCGTTAGATTGGCCCATCGCGGTCATGCGTGTGCCTTCGATTGGGTCTACCGCAATATCGACTTCGTCGCCACCAATACCCACTTGCTCACCGATGTACAGCATTGGTGCATCATCGATTTCACCTTCACCAATAACGATTTCACCACTGATGTCTGTTTTGTTCAGTAGGGTGCGCATCACTTCAACTGCAGCACCGTCCGCTGCGTTTTTGTCGCCACGGCCAAGCCATTTGTAACCAGCCAAAGCGGCACCTTCAGTAACACGGGAAAATGCCATTGCTAAATCGCGTTTCATGATGTCTCCAAGTAACAAGAGGGAAGAATAATTTGCGCGGCGATTTTATCACATCGTCAGTTAAACGTTTGCCTTTTTGCTGAGCTTTTACTTTAACTAAGTTGAATTTGATCAATACTTGGGTGAGTTTATGGGGTAGTGATGGGAAAATGCATTGCGCAAAAATGCTTCGATGATAAGAAAAGTCAGCGTTTAGTGAGATTGCGCCGATTTTTTAACCGAATGATGCAAAATATCGAATATAGTAAGTGTTTCTCGTCGCTACGCTGAGTAGAATGAACCTCATAGGTAAGGTGCAAGCGAATGCTCGCGCATCGTCCCAACGGAATAACAATAGGTAGGCCAAGATGTCTTTTGAAGTACTAGAACAACTAGAATCGAAAATTCAAACTGCAGTTGACACAATCACTCTTCTTCAGATGGAAGTCGAAGAGCTGAAAGAAGATAAAGTGAAGCTTGAAACAGAAGCAAACGAGCTTCGTTCTCAGCGAGAAGAGCTAGAGCAAAAATCTCAGCAAGCTCAACAAGAACACGCACAGTGGCAAGAGCGCATTCGTGCACTACTTGGCAAGATGGACGAAGTGGAATAATCCACTTAAGTATCCAGAATCAAAAACACCCGCTTCGGCGGGTGTTTGCGTATTTGGCGATGGGTTTTTAGCGACTGGCTCGTTGCTAATAAAGGAGTGAGGTTAGTTTAACCTTCCTCACCTTCGTCTTCTTCATCGAGCTCTAAATCTACATTGAGTGGCTCAGGAGAAAGAATGATGCCGGTGCTGTCTGCGTAGATGTAATCTTCAGGTAGGAAGCTAACGCCACCGAAGTTCACTGGTACGTCGATTTCACCGATACCTTGGTTTGCTGCCCCAACAGGGATAGACGCGAGTGCTTGGATGCCTAGGTTCATGTCTTCCAGCTCGTCCACTTCGCGGACACAACCGTAAACGATGATGCCTTCCCATTCGTTTTCTTCTGCAAGCGTCGCGATTTCTGCATCGATTAAGGCCCTGCGTAGGGAACCACCACCATCAATCAACAATACTCGTCCGATACCATCTTGTTCTAAAGTTTCGCGGATCAGTGCGTTGTCTTCAAAACACTTAATCGTTGTCACTTGCCCGGCAAACGAAGCTCGTCCGCCAAAGTTACTGAACATCGGTTCAACCACGTCTACCTGATCAAGGTAGATATCACAGAGTGCTGAGGTATTGTATTCCATAGCGTACCTTTCTAAACAGAAACTGTTGTCTTTGAGTATATCTAGGCATTAAGTCAATGCAATGACAATCCTTTTTTAACTCATTAGAGTTTGAGCTACCACAATTGTTGCAAATAAAACATTGGTAACAAGCGAACACTTCACAACTACGGGCATCATTGGAGCGATTTGCGCAGGTTTCTCGGTATTCCAAACCGCTTTACCATGGTTCGCCACCACGAAAATACTGATCAGGAATGGCAAGCTGATCCACACCGGTTTGTCTTGAATAAGCAAATAAACAGCAAAAGCCAGTAGTGCGCCACCAAGTAAGATGAAGTGGTATTGTTTCGCTTTGCGTTGGCCAAGTCGAACCGCCATGGTGCGTTTACCACATTCGCTATCGTTCTCGATATCGCGCATGTTGTTGATGTTCAGTACAGCTACTGCCAACAGACCACAACCTAGTGCTGGTAGGAATAGTGTCGCATCTACATGACCTGTGTGTAGGAAGTAAGTGCCAGATACACCAAGTAGGCCAAAGAAGATAAATACAGACAGGTCGCCTAAGCCAACATAACCGTAAGGCTTGCTGCCCATGGTATAAGCAATCGCCGCGATAATGGCAAGAATGCCCAGACCGATAAAGGTAATGATGCTTTCAAAAGAGCTCAGTGCGTAAAACACTAAGGTTAAACCAGCAATGGCGGTCAGGATTATGTTGAAGATGATCGCTTTCTTCATTTGATCCGCAGTTACCGCGCCAGACTGCATCGCACGCTGAGGGCCTAAACGGTTGTCGTTGTCCGTGCCTTGCACTGCATCGCCGTAGTCGTTCGCAAGGTTAGACAATATTTGCAGTAGCGTTGCGGTGACAAAGGCCATTACAGCGATAGTCAGCGAGAAGTGACCCGCGGAGTAGGCGAGTACGCTACCGGTCAAAATAGACACTAGTGCGAGGGGTAATGTTTTTGGACGAGCGGCTTCAAGCCAGATCTGCAATGATTGTTTCATGGATATTTCGTGCTAGTAACCAATGTGCCCAGTATAAGCACAAAGCGCCCGTTACGCTATTGACCTGAAACAACTCAATTAAGAGTCAAAGGCTTGCGGAGAAGGAACACAGTTTCCATATTTGAGGTAATAAATGGCGCTTTTGGGGAAAGAGAGAGTACGGCGCACGTTGTTATTAGATCCTTAGTCTCGCTGGAGCTCGCTAGGATGACGAACTCTTGCTAAGGTAACTGCCATGCGGAATGAAAAAGCCCAGAAGCATCGTTCTGGGCTTTGGACTCTAGAGAGCGTTATTAAAGAATAAAGCGGCTTAGGTCTTCATCTTCAATCGTATCGCCTAGGCGGTCTTTCACGTATGCCGCGTTGATGACGACCTTCTCACCGGCTTTTTCAGTCGCGTCGTAAGAAATCTCATCCATCAAACGCTCCATCACAGTGTGTAGACGACGAGCTCCGATGTTCTCAGTGGTTTCGTTTACTGTCCATGCCGCTTCTGCGATTTGAGTGATACCATCTTCAGTGAATTCTACATCTACGCTTTCTGTTTTCATCAGCGCAATGTATTGCTCAGTTAGAGACGCTTTAGGCTCTGTCAGAATACGTTTGAAATCGTTGCTGGTCAGCGCTTCAAGTTCTACGCGGATTGGTAGACGACCTTGCAGCTCTGGGATCAGATCAGAAGGCTTCGCTACTTGGAATGCACCAGATGCCACAAATAGGATGTGGTCTGTTTTTACCATGCCGTGCTTCGTTGATACCGTGCTACCTTCGATTAGTGGTAGTAGGTCACGCTGAACACCTTCACGAGAAACGTCAGGGCCAGAGCTTTCACCGCGCTTACAAATCTTGTCGATTTCGTCGATGAATACGATGCCGTTGTTCTCTACGTTGAAGATTGCAGATTCTTTCAGCTCTTCTTGGTTCACCAGTTTCGCTGCTTCTTCTTCCGCTAATGCTTTCATTGCGTCTTTGATTTTCAGCTTGCGTTTCTTCTTGGTGTCACCCGCTAGGTTTTGGAACATGCCCTGTAGCTGGTTAGTCATTTCTTCCATACCAGGAGGCGCCATGATCTCCACACCCATTTGCGGTGCAGCTACATCGATTTCGATTTCTTTGTCGTCTAGCTGGCCTTCACGCAGTTTCTTACGGAAGATTTGACGCGTGTTCGATGTGTCTTCTTTTTGCTCAGATTGACCCCAAGCATCACGAGCTGGTGGCAGTAGCGCGTCTAATACACGTTCTTCTGCTTGCTCTTCTGCGCGGAATTTTACTTTTTCCATCGCTTGCTGGTGGGTCATCTTCACTGCAACGTCGGTGAGATCGCGGATAATGGTTTCCACTTCCTTACCGACATAACCCACTTCAGTGAATTTGGTTGCTTCTACTTTGATGAATGGTGCGTTTGCCAGTTTTGCAAGACGACGAGCGATCTCAGTTTTACCTACACCAGTAGGACCAATCATTAGAATGTTCTTTGGCGTGACTTCGACACGCAAGCTTTCTTCAAGTTGCATGCGACGCCAGCGGTTACGCAGTGCAATCGCAACCGAACGTTTTGCTTTGTCTTGACCAATAATGTGGCGGTTCAGTTCATGAACGATTTCGCGAGGAGTCATTTCAGACATATTCTTTCCTTACTTCGTTACGATTACGCTTAAGCCGTTGGCTTAGGAAGCTCTACTGTAGATTCTAGTTCTTCTACAGTGTGGTGATGGTTTGTGAATACACAGATATCGCCAGCAATGTTCAGTGCTTTCTCTGCGATTTCGCGTGCGTCTAGGTCTGTGTTTTCTAATAGTGCAGTTGCGGCTGCTTGTGCGTATGCGCCGCCCGAGCCAATAGCGATCAGATCGTTTTCTGGCTGAACCACATCACCGTTACCAGTGATGATTAGGGAAGCAGTTTCATCCGCTACGGCCAGTAGGGCTTCTAGTTTGCGAAGTGCACGGTCGCTACGCCAGTCTTTTGCTAGCTCTACAGCCGCCTTAGTTAGGTGGCCTTGGTGCATTTGAAGTTTGCTTTCGAAGCGCTCGAATAGGGTGAAGGCATCCGCGGTACCGCCAGCAAAACCGGCAAGTACTTGGTTGTTGTATAGGCGGCGAACTTTACGTGCGTTGCCTTTCATTACGGTATTACCTAGCGACACTTGGCCATCACCCGCGATGACGACTTTATTGTTTCGACGTACAGATACAATGGTAGTCACAGTCGACCTCTTAATTATTTCTCTTTGGATTTAATTAAGTATATGGGGTAAGTGATTGGGGGATTCAAGGGGGCGAAAAGAAAGGCCCTAGGATCTTAGCTCCTAGGGCCTGTGTTTAAAGATTCTCTTTCCAAATTGCACACGGCTCAATCTTGGCGCGTTGCAACTTGTGGCGATCTTTCTCTGCCTCACGTTTGAACTTGTATGGACCAAGTACTACGCGATACCAAGAGCTGCCTTCTTTTTTAATCACACGGCTGCTCATACCTTGGAAGGCAATGGCGAGCTTACGCTCTTCTGCCTGACTTTGGTTTTTGTAAGCACCACACTGCATCACATAAGGTACTTTGGATACCTGAATTTCTTTAGCGACGACTTCTACTTCACGCTGTGGTAGAGATTCCACGTATTCCCACTTTTCTTCTGGTGGAGGTGGAATGTCTGTCTTCGGCTTTGGTTTGCTGGTGGTATTCGTTACAGGCTTTTCTGCCACAACGGTTTGTTCAGGTTCTGGATCTGAGCTCAATAAATACAGGCCATAGCCGAAACCGCCCACGAGCAATATTGCTAGTAGACCACTACGCCAAGGTTTTTTTCTTGAAGGTTGTTTTTTTGTCGACTTCTTCGGAGCGCCGCGTCCGCGTCTTACATAATCTCTATTTGCCACGGTTACTTCTGGTCATCAAGGATTCTGGCAAATATGTTAATCCAGAATGCGACGAGAAAACACCCTAATTAGATAATCTTGTTAGCTACGTGCAGGAAAGTAGACATTAAAAAGCGACGCTAAATGCGTCGCTTAGAATGAAATGGTTGTTGCTGCGGAAGAGTTTTCTTATCGAAGTGGCGGTGGCGCTGCACTGCCACGCACAACAAGTTTGGTCTCGAGTAGGCGAGAACCAGAATGCACGTCGTGACCTTTAAGCAATTCAAGCATCATCAACATCGCTTGGCGACCGATCTCATAACGAGGTTGAGAGATGGTGGTTAGCGGTGGATCGCAATATTGAGCGAACTGAATGTCATCAAAGCCGACAACGGACAGGTCTTGAGGAATACGCAGACCTAGGCGCTTCGCTTCTTGAATAGCACCAATTGCCATGGTGTCACAGTGACAGAATAGAGCGGTCGGTGGCTCTGGAAGCTCAAGCAGTTTACGCACGGCTTGTACTCCGCCGTCAAAAGAGAAGTCGGCAATAACGGTGTATTGCTCCTCTTTATTAATACCCGCACGACGCAGTGCTTGTTGGTAACCTTGGTGGCGGAACTGACACAGAGCAGCAGAGTCTGGACCAGAGATCTGAGCAATACGCTTATGACCTAACTGAGTAAGGTAGTTCACTGCTTCAAATGCTGAGGTTAGGTTATCGATATGAACGGTTGGCAGTTCCAACTCTGGAGCAAATTCACACGCCATCACCATAGGTGGCAGGTTTTTCTGTTCAGGCTTGCTGACATCAAACGGCAGATCAGTACCAAGCAAAAGCATACCATCTGCTTGTTTAGTAAAGACTAAGTTAACAAACGAGCTTTCACGCTTTTTCTGCTGACCACTGTCGCCCAATAGAACAAGATAGCCGTGTTCCATTGCTGCATCTTCAATACCACGAATGATCTCTGAGAAGTACGGGTCGCAAATGTCCGGTACGATGGTGACAATGGTTTTTGATTCATTTCTGCGTAAGTTACGAGCTAATGAATTTGGTGAATAACCAGCTTCTAGTACGGCATCTTCCACTCTCTTTCTTGTTGAAGAAGAGACTTTTTCTGGATTCATTAATGCTCTTGATACCGTCGCAGTAGATACCCCTGCAAGCTGGGCAACATCCTTCATTGTCGCCATAGTTTTTACCCTCTTAAAATATTCGCCAAGGTGACGTTTGTCATTGTTCTAATTGAAGCCTATGTGACTGATCCACTTTAGACTTTACTAATTTGAATAGTCTATTCATTTCTAAAGGGAAAGTTACGGTCTGTTTAACAAAAATTGCAATCCTAATGTGAACCTCATCACATTAAAAGGCAATTCATTACATGGTTAAACGTTTGCTAGCTGAGATCCTGTGGCTCTATGTCTAAATTCCAGCGAACTTTCTTGGCATTTGGCAACAACTCAATAGCAGGTTTCGCACTGGTTAATAACTTTTGCATCAATGAGCGATGCTGAGTTTGCAGTAAAAGCTGCCATCGATATTTGCCAGCGCGCTTAGCCAGTGGTGATGGTGTCGGCCCCAACACCATGCAGCTATCATCGAACAATGGGTGCGATTCAAGGGTAAAACGTACCTGACGTAAAAAGTCTTCGACCACTTCGCTTTGGTTGGCTTCTGCTTTAAATAAGGTCAAGAAGCTATACGGTGGCAGTTGGGCGAGTTTACGCTCTGCCAATGCGGTCATAGCGAAGTGGCGATAGTCTTTCTGCAGTAGAGCTTGCAGTAAACTGTGTTCTGGGTGGTGAGTTTGCAATATCACTTCACCAGGTTTGCTTGCGCGACCTGCGCGACCTGCGACCTGAATAAACAGTTGAGCCAGTCTCTCGGAGGCGCGGAAGTCACTACTGTAGAGGGAACCATCAACATCGAGTAGCGCAACAAGCGTCACATTTGGGAAGTGGTGACCTTTTGCTAACATCTGCGTGCCAATCAGAATTTGGTATTCGCCTTTACGAATCGATTCGAGCGCATCTTCTAGGCTACCTTTACGGCGCGTGCTGTCTCTATCAATACGAATGGCTTTGTATTCTGGGAAGAGCTCAGCCAGTTGCAACTCAAGCTGTTCGGTACCCACACCCACAGTGACCAACTGAGTCGAACCACAACCTTGGCATTGATTAATGACAGGTTGCTGTGAGCCACAATGGTGACAGCGAATCTCATTGCTGTATTGGTGGAAGGTGTAGTAAGCATCACAGCGTTTACATTCCGCAATCCAGCCACATTCATGGCACATTAACGCCGGTGAGAAGCCGCGACGGTTTAAGAACAGCATCACTTGGTTGCCCGCTTTTAGATGTTTGCGCATTTCAGCAATCAATGGCGCGGATAAGCCACTGTCTAGATAGAGGCCTTTAACATCTAGCACCTTGTTAGTGGTCGGAACGGCAGAACCGGCGCGTTGCGTCAGCGTTAAATGGTGGTACTTGCCTGTCAATGCGTTGTGTAGTGTTTCTAAAGCTGGCGTGGCAGAGCCGAGGACAATAGGTACTTGCTCTTTATGTGCACGCATCACCGCAACATCACGAGCATGGTAGCGCAGGCTATCTTGTTGTTTATAAGACGAGTCGTGTTCTTCATCGACAATGATAATGCCAAGATCAGCAAAAGGCGTTAGTAGGGCAGAGCGCGTACCAATAATGATGCCAGCGGCTTTGTCTCGCGCAGAAAGCCAAGCGTTGAGTCGCTCGGTATCATTTAACCCAGAGTGAATGACATCCACAGGCACATTAAAGCGACGCTTGAAGCGGTTAATGGTTTGGGGCGTCAGACCTATCTCAGGGACGAGCACCAAAGCTTGCTTACCTTGTTCAAGTACTGGCTTAATGAGGTTAAGGTAAACTTCGGTTTTGCCGGAACCTGTAACGCCCTCTAATAAATAGCAGGCAAAGCCGGTTTGGCTGTTTACGCTAGCAATCGCCAGAGCTTGTTCGTGGTTGAGCTTTGGTTTTTCAACATCGAACTCAACTTGTTGGCCCCACTTAGTGATCGTCGGCTTTTTCTCTATGCGTTCGACCCAGCCTTTCTCTTCCAAAGACTTAAGTACGGTAGAGCCAATTTCTTGGTCGATGAACTCTTGGTGTGGCACTGAACCATTGACCAGCATCTGCAAAGCACGCTGTTGCTTGACTGCACGCCCTAAGCCTTGCATCAGCTTATCTTTACCCGACGCAGTGATTTGCCACTCTTGTAATGTCGCGAAATCGGCAGGTTTTCCCTTACGCAGGGCAGCAGGCATTGCATTATGAAGTGTGTCACCAAGTGGATACTGATAAAACTGGCTGCACCAAGTCAGTAAAGAATAGAGTTTTTCTGGCCAAACTGGTTGGGCATCTAATACCGCTTTAAGCGCTTTCAGTTGCTCTTTAGGAAAGTCTGAATGATTAACCATGGCGGTCACGATGCCAACCAAAGTCTGCCGACCAAAAGGCACAGAAACGCGTCCGCCAATCACAGGGAAAAGGTGACTAGGTATGACATAGTCAAACTGTTTGTCGAGCGGGACTGGCAGTGCTACTCGGGCGATGGATGGACGCATAGAATCTTTACTATATAAAAGAGGGAAGAGGGCTATAGTCTATTAAAACGCGTTAAGAAATTCGAGCGATCTGCATTTTGGGTAACTTGATTCCCATCAGTACTAAAGTACTGGTGAAAAAAGTGGCGAAAAAGTTGCCAAATGTGTTGATCCTATCCTAGTGATTCATTACTATACTGCGCCTTAGATATGGCTTCGGCATTTGGTCGATGCGGTATCGCACTTTTATTTTTCATTACGTGTGGTGTGCGGCTTAGATTCGTATAGCGACACGGCCTACAATTGAGGTTATCCCATGAAAGCTGGTATCCACCCAGAATACAAAGCAGTAGCTGCTACTTGTTCTTGCGGCAACTCTTTCGAGTTCAAGTCAACTCTAGACAAAGAGTCTATCCACCTAGACGTATGTGACAAATGTCACCCATTCTACACTGGTAAGCAACGTATCGTTGATACAGGCGGCCGTGTTGATCGCTTCAACAAGCGTTTCGGTGCTCTATCAAGCAAGAAGTAATAGCCAGCGCTATTATTCCTGTTTAAAAAAGGACGCTTCGGCGTCCTTTTTGTTTATTCGCCCATCGTAAAATAGGCGATTTGGCGTAAAAACCGGGATAAGCCGAGTGGTTGAATTTTGTTCGATTATTTTTCACTCAGCTCTTGCATCCTAAAGTGTGATCTGTATAATGCGTCGCACTGGTTAAGCCAGTTGTGAACCAATGAGCAATGAGGAGCGAGCAAGTCTTCGGATTTGCAAGGTAATGTAGACTCAGCTTATGTTCGCGGTTAATACAATTAGCTATCTTTTCTTCGGAAAAACTATCCCCAGACGTGACTCTGGCATATAGGGATAGTTAATCGAAAATTAACTGACAATGCATCCTAATCTTGGATGCTACGGTTTCACATAAATCAATCGGCATTCTCTCGTCTTGACGAGTTTGAGTGGCGATATTGTTTGTGTAATTTTTAATATTGGAGCTCTGTCTCATGCAGAACCAACGTATCCGTATCCGCCTAAAAGCATTCGATTACAAACTAATCGACGCTTCTACAGCGGAAATCGTTGAAACAGCTAAGCGCACTGGCGCACAGGTTCGTGGTCCAATCCCACTGCCAACTCGTAAAGAGCGTTTCACAGTTCTTATCTCTCCACACGTTAACAAGAAAGCACGCGACCAGTACGAAATTCGTACTCACAAGCGTCTAATCGACATCGTTGAGCCAACAGACAAAACTGTTGATGCTCTAATGCGTCTAGACCTTGCTGCGGGCGTTGACGTTCAAATTAGCCTAGGTTAAGGGAGATTAGAAGAATGATTGGTCTAATCGGTCGTAAAGTGGGCATGACCCGCGTATTTACTGAAGACGGCGTTTCTATCCCAGTAACAGTTGTTGAAGTTGAAGCAAACCGTGTTTCTCAAGTTAAAACTCTTGAGACAGATGGCTACGCTGCAATCCAGGTAACTGCTGGTTCAAAGAAAGCTAACCGTGTAAACAAAGCTGAAGCAGGTCACTTTGCTAAAGCTGGCGTTGAAGCTGGTCGTGGTCTTTGGGAATTCCGTTTGGAAAACGGTGAAGAGTTCGCAGTTGGCGCTGAGCTAACAGTTGAACTATTCAACGAAACTAAGAAAGTAGACGTTACTGGTACATCTAAGGGTAAAGGTTTCCAAGGCGCTGTTAAGCGTTGGAACTTCCGTACTCAAGATATGACTCACGGTAACTCATTGTCTCACCGTGCACCGGGTTCAATTGGCCAATGTCAAACTCCAGGTCGCGTATTTAAAGGCAAGAAAATGGCAGGTCACATGGGTGCTGAGCGTGTAACGACTCAAAACCTAGAGATCGTACGTGTTGACGCTGAGCGCAATCTGCTTCTTATTAAAGGTGCAGTACCAGGCTCAACAGGTGGCAACGTGATCGTTAAACCAGCTGTTAAAGCATAACGTCTCAGGAGTAAGTAATGGAACTAATGGTTAAAGGTGCTGATGCACTAACTGTTTCCGAAACTACTTTCGGACGTGAGTTTAACGAAGCTCTTGTACACCAAGTAGTTGTTGCATTTGCAGCAGGTGCTCGTCAAGGTACTCGTGCTCAAAAAACACGTTCAGAAGTTTCTGGCGGTGGCGCTAAGCCATGGCGTCAAAAAGGTACTGGCCGTGCGCGTGCTGGTACAATCCGTAGCCCAATCTGGCGTACAGGTGGTGTTACTTTTGCTGCGAAACCACAAGATCACAGCCAAAAAGTTAACAAGAAAATGTACCGCGGTGCTATGAAGAGCATTCTTTCTGAGCTAGTTCGTCAAGAGCGTCTAATCGTTGTTGATAACTTCTCAGTTGAAGCGCCAAAGACTAAAGAGCTAGTTGCTAAGCTTAAAGAGCTTGAGCTAACTGACGCTCTAATCGTGACTAGCGAAGTAGATGAGAATCTATTCCTAGCTGCTCGTAACCTATACAAAGTTGACGCACGTGACGTTGCTGGTATCGACCCAGTTTCACTAATCGCGTTCGACAAAGTTGTAATGACTGCTGAAGCAGTTAAGCAAGTTGAGGAGATGCTAGCATGATCACTGAAGAGCGTATCCTAAAAGTTCTACGTGCTCCGCACATCTCTGAAAAAGCAACTATGGCAGCTGAGAAAGCGAACACTATCGTTTTCAAAGTAGCTAAAGATGCAACTAAGAAAGAGATCAAAGCAGCTGTAGAAAAGCTTTTTGAAGTTGAAGTTAAGTCTGTAAATACTCTTATCACTAAGGGTAAGACCAAACGTCAAGGTCTACGCCAAGGTCGCCGCAGCGACGTTAAGAAAGCGTACGTTACTTTGAAAGAAGGTCAAGATCTTGACTTTGTTGGCGGCGCGGAATAACAGGAGTAGTTAAAAATGGCTATTGTTAAATGTAAGCCGACTTCCCCTGGTCGTCGTCACGTTGTTAAAGTTGTTAACGCTGACCTACACAAGGGCAAGCCATACGCACCTCTTCTAGAGAAAAACTCTAAGAACGGTGGTCGTAACAACAACGGTCGTATCACAGTACGTCACATCGGCGGTGGTCACAAGCACCACTACCGTGTAGTTGACTTCAAACGTACTAAAGACGGTATCCCAGCGACAGTTGAGCGTCTAGAATACGATCCAAACCGTAGCGCAAACATTGCTCTAGTTCTTTACAAAGACGGTGAGCGTCGCTACATCCTAGCACCTAAAGGTGTTAACGCGGGTGATGTTATCCAATCTGGTGTTGATGCACCGATTAAAGCTGGTAACACTCTTCCAATGCGTAACATCCCAGTAGGTTCAACTGTACACAACGTTGAACTAAAACCTGGTAAAGGTGGTCAGCTAGCTCGTTCGGCTGGTGCTTACGCTCAAATCGTTGCTCGCGACGGTGCGTACGTAACTATCCGTCTACGTTCTGGCGAAATGCGCAAAGTTCTTTCTGAAGGCCGTGCAACAATCGGTGAAGTTGGTAACTCTGAGCACATGCTACGTGAACTTGGTAAAGCTGGTGCTTCACGCTGGCGCGGCGTACGTCCAACCGTACGTGGTGTAGTAATGAACCCGGTTGATCACCCACACGGTGGTGGTGAAGGTCGTACATCTGGCGGTCGTCACCCAGTATCTCCTTGGGGTATGCCAACTAAAGGCTTCAAGACTCGTAAGAACAAACGCACTGACAAGTACATCGTACGTCGTCGTAACAAGTAATCTATATAAAGAGGAATCGCCATGCCACGTTCTCTCAAGAAAGGTCCATTTATTGACCTACACTTGCTGAAGAAGGTAGAGAAAGCGGTGGAAAGCGGAGACAAAAAGCCACTTAAGACTTGGTCCCGTCGTTCAATGATCATCCCATCGATGATCGGTTTGACCATCGCTGTCCATAATGGTCGTCAGCACGTACCTGTTTTCGTAACCGAAGAAATGATCGGTCACAAACTAGGTGAATTCGCACCAACACGTACTTACCGCGGTCACGCTGCGGATAAGAAAGCTAAGAAGCGTTAAGGAGTAAATAATGGAAGCTATTGCTAAACATAACTTTGCTCGCATTTCGCCTCAGAAAGCTCGCTTAGTTGCGGATCTAATTCGTGGTAAATCTGTTGACCAAGCTCTAGAAATCCTAACTTTCAGCAACAAAAAAGCTGCTGTTCTAGTTAAGAAAGTTCTAGAGTCTGCTATCGCTAACGCGGAGCACAACGAAGGTGCAGATATTGACGATCTGAATGTCGCAAAAATCTTTGTAGATGAAGGCCCAACCATGAAGCGTATTATGCCTCGTGCTAAAGGTCGTGCGGATCGTATCTTGAAGCGTTCAAGCCACATCACTGTTGTTGTAGCAGATCGCTAGAGACTAGGAGAGTAAGCAATGGGTCAAAAAGTACATCCTAATGGTATTCGTCTTGGCATCGTTAAGCCTTGGAATGCTACATGGTTTGCTAACACCAAAGATTTCGCTGACAACCTAGACGGCGACTTCAAGGTACGTCAGTTCCTAACTAAGGAACTACAAAAAGCGTCTCTTTCACGCATCGTTATCGAGCGTCCTGCTAAGAGCATCCGTGTGACTATTCACACTGCTCGTCCAGGCGTTGTAATCGGTAAGAAAGGTGAAGACGTTGAGAAACTACGCGCAGCTGTAGCAAAAATTGCAGGTGTACCAGCGCAAATTAACATCGCTGAAGTACGTAAGCCTGAACTTGATGCACAACTTGTTGGTGACAGCATCGCGTCTCAACTAGAGCGTCGTGTTATGTTCCGTCGTGCTATGAAGCGCGCGGTACAAAACGCAATGCGTCTAGGTGCTAAAGGCATCAAAGTAGAAGTAAGTGGTCGTCTAGGCGGCGCTGAAATTGCACGTTCTGAGTGGTACCGTGAAGGTCGTGTACCTCTACACACTCTACGTGCTGACATTGATTACGCAACTTCTTCGGCTCACACTCAATACGGTGTGATCGGCATTAAAACTTGGATCTTCAAAGGTGAGATCCTAGGTGGTATGCCAGCAGCTAACGCTGTAGAGCCTAAAGGCGACAAGCCTAAGAAGCAGCGTAAAGGCCGTAAGTAAGGAGTCGACAGATGCTACAACCTAAACGTACTAAGTTCCGTAAGGTTCAGACAGGTCGTAACCGTGGTCTAGCTAAAGGTACTGATGTAAGCTTCGGCGAATTCGGTCTTAAAGCTGTTGGCCGTGGTCGTCTAACTGCTCGTCAAATCGAAGCGGCACGTCGTGCAATGACACGTCACGTTAAGCGTCAAGGTAAAATCTGGATCCGTGTGTTCCCAGACAAACCAATCACAGAAAAACCACTTGAAGTTCGTCAAGGTAAGGGTAAAGGTAACGTTGAGTACTGGGTAGCCCAAATCCAACCTGGTAAGGTTATGTACGAAATGGGTGGTGTACCTGAAGAATTGGCTCGTGAAGCGTTCCGCCTAGCGGCTCGTAAACTGCCATTCAAAACTACATTTGTAACTAAGCAGGTGATGTGATGAAAGCACAAGATCTACGCGAGAAAAGCGTTGAAGAGCTTAACGCTGAGCTATTGAATTTGCTACGTGAACAGTTCAACTTGCGCATGCAAGCTGCAACTGGTCAGCTACAGCAAACTCATACTCTGAAAGCTGTACGCCGTGATATCGCACGTGTGAAAACTGTTTTGACTGAGAAGGCAGGCGCATAATGAGCGAAGTAAAACGTACTCAACAAGGTCGTGTTGTTAGCGACAAGATGGACAAGTCTATCGTAGTTGCTATCGAGCGCATGGTTAAACACCCAATTTACGGTAAATTCGTAAAGCGCACGACTAAAGTACACGCACATGACGAGAACAACGAGTGTGGCCTAGGCGACACAGTTGAAATCGCAGAGTGTCGTCCTCTGTCTAAGACTAAGTCTTGGACATTGGTAAAAGTCCTAGAAAAAGCGAAGATCTAATCTTCTTTATTCTATGATTAAAAACGCTCCAAAAATAATTTTTGGAGCCGTTTATTTTTTGACTACCCAATTGAAAAAAAGGGTGGTACAATTCGCGTCCCTTTTAAAGAGGCAGCCCGACCCGAGAGGGTCTAGTTTTTTTTATTATTTAGCGGAGCACTAACATGATCCAAATGCAAAGTATGCTGGACGCAGCTGATAACTCAGGCGCACGCAGCGTAATGTGTATTAAGGTTCTGGGTGGCTCTCACCGCCGTTATGCACATATCGGTGACGTTATCAAAGTTACTGTTAAGGAAGCAATTCCTCGCGGTAAAGTTAAGAAAGGTGACGTTCTGAAGGCGGTGGTAGTGCGCACCCGTAAAGGCGTACGTCGTCCTGACGGTTCTGTCATTCGCTTCGACCGAAATGCTTGTGTATTGTTGAACGACAACACTGAGCAACCAATCGGTACACGTATCTTTGGTCCTGTGACACGCGAACTTCGTGGCGATAAGTTCATGAAGATCGTTTCACTGGCTCCAGAAGTTCTGTAAGGAGCACGTAGAAATGGCAGCTAAAATCCGTCGTAACGACGAAGTAATCGTTCTTGCTGGTAAAGACAAAGGCAAGAAAGGTAAAGTAACTAAGGTCCTAGCAACTGGTAAAGTTATCGTTGAAGGTATCAACCTTGTTAAGAAACACCAGAAACCTGTTCCTGCACTAGGTATCCAAGGCGGTATCGTAGAGCAAGAAGCAGCTATCGATGTTTCTAACGTGGCGATCTTTAACGCAGCTACTGGTAAAGCTGACCGTATCGGTTTCCGTTTTGAAGATGGTAAGAAAGTTCGTTTCTTTAAGTCTAACAACGAAATCGTTTCTAACTAATAGAAGTAATTTGGAGTTCTACTATGGCGAAACTGCATGATTACTACAAGTCGTCTGTAGTCGCTGAACTGACCAAACAGTTTAGCTACACAAGCGTCATGCAAGTCCCTAGAATCGAGAAAATCACCCTAAACATGGGTGTTGGTGAAGCAATCAACGATAAGAAACTGCTAGAAAACGCAGCTGCTGATATGGCAACGATCTCTGGTCAAAAGCCACTTATCACTAAAGCTCGTAAATCTGTTGCAGGTTTCAAAATCCGTGAAGGCTACCCTATCGGTTGTAAAGTAACCTTGCGTGGCGAACGTATGTGGGAATTTTTAGAGCGTTTAATCTCTATCGCACTTCCACGTGTACGTGACTTCCGTGGTGTTAGCGCTAAGTCTTTTGACGGTCGCGGTAACTACAGCATGGGCGTTCGCGAGCAAATCATCTTCCCGGAAATCGACTTTGATAAAGTTGATCGAGTACGCGGTCTAGACATCACTATTACGACGTCTGCTGGTACTGATGAGGAAGGCCGTGCTCTGCTGGCTGCCTTTAACTTCCCATTCCGTAAGTAAGGTGAAGGGTTACTGTTATGGCTAAAAATTCAATGAAAGCACGTGAAGCAAAACGTGCGAAGCTAGTAGCTAAGTTCGCTGAAAAGCGTGCTGCGCTAAAAGCTATCATCAGCGATGTAAACGCATCTGAAGAAGATCGTTGGAATGCGGTTCTTACACTGCAATCTCTTCCACGTGATTCAAGTGCATCACGTCAGCGCAACCGTTGTAACCAAACTGGTCGTCCACACGGTTACCTACGTAAGTTCGGTCTAAGCCGTATTAAGGTTCGTGAAGCTTGCATGAAAGGCGAGATTCCGGGTCTTCGTAAGGCTAGCTGGTAATTGCCACTTAATCATTTGGAGTAAATCATATGAGCATGCAAGATCCGATTTCGGATATGCTGACCCGCGTTCGTAACGGTCAGGCAGCAAACAAAGTTGCTGTTAAAATGCCTTCTTCAAAGCTTAAAGTTGCAATTGCTGCACTACTAAAAGCTGAAGGTTACATCGTTGACTTCGCTGTTGAAGGCGAAGCAAAACCTGAGCTAGAAGTTACACTTAAGTACTTCCAAGCTAAACCAGTAATCGAGCAACTTAAACGTGTTTCTCGTCCAGGTCTACGTGTTTACAAGAAGAAAGATCAACTTCCTTCTGTAATGGGTGGCCTTGGTATTGCTATCGTTTCTACTTCCAAGGGTCTGATGTCAGACCGTGCTGCACGTAAAGCAGGTCTTGGCGGTGAAATCATCTGTTACGTAGCTTAATAGGAGTAGACTATGTCTCGTGTTGCAAAAGCACCTGTCGCTATTCCAGCTGGCGTAGAGGTGAAACTAAACGGCCAAGAAATCACTGTAAAAGGTGCTAAAGGCGAACTGACTCGCGTTCTAAACAACGCTGTAGTTATCGCTCAGGAAGAAAACAACCTAACTTTCGGTCCGAAAGAAGGTGCTGCTAACGCATGGGCACAAGCTGGTACAGCTCGCGCTCTAGTTAACAACATGGTTGTTGGTGTTACTGAAGGCTTTACTAAGAAGCTAACTCTTAAAGGTGTTGGTTACCGTGCTGCTATCAAAGGCAACGCTGTAGGTCTAACACTAGGCTTCTCTCACCCAGTTGAGCACGAGTTGCCAGCGGGTATTAAAGCTGAATGTCCAAGCCAAACTGAAATCATCATCACTGGTTGTGATAAGCAACTAGTTGGTCAAGTTGCGGCTGACATTCGTTCTTACCGTCAACCTGAGCCTTACAAAGGCAAAGGTGTTCGTTACGCAGATGAAAATGTGCGTACTAAAGAAGCTAAGAAGAAGTAAGGTAACACTATGGATAAGAAAGCATCTCGCATCCGTCGTGCTACACGCGCACGTCGTAAGATTGCAGAACTGGGTGCGACTCGCCTAGTTGTACACCGTACTCCTCGTCACGTGTACGCACAGGTTATCGCGGCTAATGGCTCTGAGGTTATCGCAGCAGCTTCTACTGTAGAAAAAGCGATCCGTGAGCAAGTGAAATACACTGGTAACGTTGATGCAGCTAAAGCAGTAGGTAAAGCTGTTGCAGAGCGCGCTCTTGAAAAAGGCGTAACTGCAGTTGCATTTGATCGTTCTGGTTTCCAATACCACGGTCGAGTAGCGGCGCTAGCAGAATCTGCTCGCGAAGCTGGTCTGAAATTCTAAGGTAGGGTTGGAAGATGGCTAAAGAACAACAAGTTCAAGCGAATGATTTGCAAGAAAAGCTAATCGCAGTTAACCGCGTTTCTAAAACGGTTAAAGGCGGTCGAATCATGAGCTTCACTGCACTAACAGTAGTTGGTGACGGTAACGGTCGTGTAGGTTTCGGTTACGGCAAAGCTCGTGAAGTACCTGCAGCGATTCAAAAAGCAATGGAAAAAGCGCGTCGTAACATGACTACTATCGCGCTAAACGAAGGCACTCTTCACCACCCAGTGAAAGGTCGCCATTCGGGCTCTAAAGTTTACATGCAGCCTGCTGCAGAAGGTACTGGTGTTATCGCAGGTGGTGCGATGCGTGCAGTACTAGAAGTTGCTGGCGTACACAACGTACTATCTAAAGCATACGGTTCTACGAACCCTATCAACATCGTTCGTGCAACGATCGATGCACTAGGTAGCATGAAGTCGCCAGAAATGGTTGCTGCTAAACGTGGTCTAACTGTTGAAGCTATTTCGGAGTAAGAACACCATGGCAACTATTAAAGTAACTCAAACTAAAAGCTCAATTGGCCGCCTACCAAAGCACAAAGCTACTTTGCGTGGTCTAGGTCTTCGTAAAATCAACCACACAGTAGAACTTGAAGATACTCCGTGCGTACGCGGTATGATCAACAAGGTTTACTACATGGTTAAAGTTGAGGAGTAATCAGAATGCGTTTGAATACTCTTGCACCGGCTGCTGGCTCTAAGCATGCTCCTAAGCGTGTAGGTCGCGGTATCGGTTCTGGCCTAGGTAAAACTGGTGGCCGTGGTCACAAAGGTCAAAAATCACGTTCTGGCGGTAAAGTTCGTCCAGGTTTCGAAGGCGGTCAGATGCCTCTGAAACAACGTCTACCAAAATTCGGTTTCACTTCTCGTAAGAGCCTAGTGTCTGCTGAAGTTCGTCTAGGTGAACTAGCGAAAGTTTCTGGTGACGTGGTAGATCTAAACAGCCTTAAAGCTGCTAACATCATCACTAAGAACATCGAATTCGTTAAAGTTGTTCTTTCTGGTGAAATCAACAAAGCAGTGACTGTTAAAGGTCTACGTGTGACTAAAGGCGCTAAAGCTGCAATCGAAGCTGCAGGCGGTAAAATCGAGGAATAATCTCGAGGAACGAGGTACAGATGGCTAAGAAACCAGGACAAGATTTTCGTAGTGCTCAGAGCGGCTTAAGTGAACTAAAGTCGCGCTTGTTATTCGTAATTGGTGCACTTTTAGTATTCCGAGCCGGCTCTTTTGTGCCGATTCCTGGTATTGACGCTGCTGTACTTGCCGATTTGTTCGAACAGCAAAAAGGTACCATCGTTGAAATGTTTAACATGTTCTCCGGTGGTGCTCTTGAGCGTGCATCTATACTAGCGTTGGGCATCATGCCGTATATTTCGGCATCTATTGTTGTCCAACTGCTAACTGTAGTTCATCCAGCGTTAGCGGAACTCAAAAAAGAGGGTGAAGCAGGCCGTCGTAAGATCAGCCAATACACACGCTACGGCACGCTTGTACTTGCAACATTCCAAGCTATTGGTATTGCAACTGGCTTACCAAACATGGTCGACAATCTGGTTGTTATGAACCAAACCATGTTTACGCTAATTGCTACCGTAAGTTTAGTAACCGGTACCATGTTCCTAATGTGGTTAGGTGAACAAATTACAGAGCGAGGAATCGGTAATGGTATTTCCATTCTGATTTTTGCAGGTATTGTTGCTGGATTGCCTTCTGCAATCGGTCAAACAATCGAGCAAGCGCGTCAAGGTGAATTGCATGTACTTCTTCTGCTGCTAATCGCGGTATTAGCTTTTGCAGTAATTTACTTCGTTGTTTTCATGGAACGTGGTCAACGCCGAATCGTCGTTAACTACGCTAAGCGTCAACAAGGTCGTAAAGTATTTGCTGCGCAAAGCTCGCATCTGCCACTTAAAATTAATATGGCAGGTGTTATTCCAGCGATTTTTGCATCAAGTATTATCCTGTTCCCAGGAACACTGGCTCAGTGGTTTGGTCAGAACGGTGAGAGCAGCGCGTTCGGTTGGTTAACTGACGTGTCTTTGGCTCTTAGCCCAGGTCAACCGCTGTATGTAATGCTTTATGCAGCAGCGATTATTTTCTTCTGTTTCTTCTACACGGCGTTGGTTTTCAACCCGCGTGAAACAGCAGATAACTTGAAGAAGTCCGGTGCATTCGTACCCGGTATCCGCCCAGGTGAGCAGACAGCTAAGTACATTGATAAAGTGATGACACGTTTAACCCTAGCGGGTGCACTGTACATTACCTTTATCTGTCTGATTCCCGAGTTCATGATGGTCGCGTGGAACGTACGTTTCTACTTCGGCGGTACATCTCTACTAATCGTAGTAGTTGTTATCATGGACTTTATGGCACAGGTACAGACTCATCTGATGTCTCAACAGTATGATTCTGTGTTGAAGAAAGCGAATCTGAAAGGCTACGGTCGTTAATTCGACGGTAGACTCAGTTTCAATTACGGAGTTTAGCAATGAAAGTTCGTGCTTCCGTTAAAAAAATCTGCCGTAACTGTAAAGTAATCAAGCGCAACGGTGTTGTTCGCGTGATTTGCAGTGAGCCAAAGCACAAACAGCGCCAAGGCTAATTAGCAGAAATTTTTACTTGAAAACGAAGGTTAGGTCGAGTATATTCCTCGGCCTACCTTTTGCGTGCAAAAGAAGTAGTATCCCGCAGCGTATCCATAACGGGCTTTGCTGCGGCTAATTCTTTTATAGAAACACTTAGGAGTGAATAATGGCCCGTATAGCAGGCATTAACATTCCTGATCAAAAACACGCTGTAATCGCTCTAACGGCGATCTACGGCATCGGTAAAACTCGCTCTCAAGCTATCCTAGCTGAAGTGGGTATTGCTGAAGATGTTAAGATCAGTGAACTAACTGAAGAGCAGATCGATCAACTGCGTGATGGTGTAGCTAAGTACACTGTAGAAGGTGATCTACGTCGTGAAGTATCTATGAACATCAAGCGTCTTATGGACCTTGGCTGTTACCGTGGTCTTCGTCATCGTCGCAGTCTACCACTACGTGGACAGCGTACTAAAACCAATGCTCGCACCCGTAAGGGTCCGCGTAAGCCGATCAAGAAATAATCGGGAAGGTAGAGTACAATGGCTAAACAACCAACTCGCGCTCGTAAGCGCGTACGCAAGCAAGTTGCAGATGGCGTTGCGCACATCCATGCTTCTTTCAATAACACAATCGTAACCATTACTGACCGTCAAGGTAATGCTCTAGCTTGGGCTACTGCAGGTGGTTCTGGTTTCCGTGGTTCTCGTAAGTCTACTCCGTTCGCTGCACAGGTTGCTGCTGAGCGTTGTGCTGAAATGGCTAAAGAATACGGTCTAAAGAACTTGGAAGTTATGGTTAAGGGTCCAGGTCCAGGTCGTGAATCTACTGTTCGCGCTCTGAACGCTGCTGGTTTCCGCATCACAAACATCGTTGATGCTACACCAATCCCTCATAACGGTTGTCGTCCACCTAAGAAACGTCGCGTATAACGTTTTTTTAGATTACTGGAGAAAGATCATGGCAAGATATTTGGGTCCTAAGCTGAAGCTTAGCCGTCGTGAAGGCACTGACTTATTCCTTAAGTCTGGTGTTCGCGCGATCGATACCAAGTGTAAAATTGATAACGCACCAGGTGTACACGGCGCTCGTCGCGGTCGTCTATCTGAGTATGGCGTTCAGCTTCGTGAGAAGCAAAAAGTTCGTCGTATGTACGGCGTTCTAGAAAAACAATTCCGTAACTACTACAAAGAAGCTGCACGTCTTAAAGGCAACACAGGTGAGAACCTGCTTCAGCTTCTTGAAGGTCGTCTTGATAACGTAGTTTACCGCATGGGCTTTGGCGCAACTCGCGCAGAAGCACGTCAGCTAGTTAGCCACAAAGCTATCCTAGTTAACGGTAAAGTTGTAAACGTTCCTTCTTTCAAAGTAGCGGCTAATGACGTTGTTTCTATCCGCGAGAAAGCTAAACAGCAAGCTCGTATCAAAGCAGCTCTAGAAGTTGCTGAACAACGTGAAAAACCAACTTGGATTGAAGTAGATGGTGGCAAGATGGAAGGTACATTCAAGCGTATGCCTGAGCGTTCTGATCTATCAGCTGACATCAACGAACAATTGATCGTCGAGCTTTACTCTAAGTAAGGTTTAAACTAAAGAGAGGACACAATGCAGGGTTCTGTAACAGAATTTCTTAAGCCACGTCTAGTTGACATCGAACAAATCAGCTCGACTCACGCAAAAGTAACTCTTGAGCCATTAGAGCGTGGCTTTGGTCATACTCTGGGTAATGCACTTCGCCGTATTCTTCTATCTTCTATGCCAGGTTGTGCTGTAACAGAAGTAGAAATCGAAGGCGTACTTCATGAGTACAGCACTAAAGAAGGCGTTCAAGAAGATATTCTTGAAATTCTTCTAAACCTTAAAGGTTTGGCTGTACGCGTTGCCGAAGGCAAAGATGAAGTGTTCATTACTTTGAACAAATCAGGCTCGGGCCCTGTGGTTGCAGGTGACATCACCCATGACGGTGATGTAGAGATCGCTAACCCTGAACACGTTATTTGTCACCTAACGGATGACAACGCTGAGATCGCAATGCGTATCAAAGTAGAACGTGGTCGTGGTTATGTTCCAGCTTCTGCGCGTATCCATAACGAAGAAGATGAGCGTCCAATCGGTCGCCTACTAGTAGATGCTACTTACAGCCCTGTAGACAAAATTGCCTACGCTGTAGAAGCAGCTCGTGTAGAGCAGCGTACTGATCTAGACAAGCTTGTTATCGATATGGAAACGAACGGTACTCTAGAACCTGAGGAAGCAATCCGTCGTGCAGCTACTATCCTAGCTGAACAATTGGATGCGTTCGTAGATCTTCGTGATGTACGTGTACCTGAGGAGAAGGAAGAGAAGCCAGAATTCGATCCGATCCTACTGCGTCCTGTAGACGATCTTGAACTAACAGTTCGCTCTGCTAACTGTCTGAAAGCAGAAGCGATTCACTACATCGGTGATCTAGTACAACGTACTGAGGTTGAGCTACTTAAAACGCCTAACCTTGGTAAAAAATCTCTTACTGAGATTAAAGACGTACTTGCGTCACGTGGTCTGTCTCTGGGCATGCGCCTAGAAAACTGGCCACCTGCATCAATCGCTGAAGATTAATCGATACTAGTTAGAAGGATTAGGTCATGCGCCATCGTAAGAGTGGTCGTCAACTCAACCGCAACAGCTCACATCGTAAAGCGATGTTCAGCAACATGGCTAGCTCTCTAGTACGTCATGAAGTTATCAAGACTACTTTGCCAAAAGCAAAAGAGCTACGTCGCGTAGTTGAGCCTTTGATTACACTAGCTAAGACTGACAGTGTTGCTAACCGTCGTCTAGCATTTGCACGTACTCGTGACAACGAAGTAGTTGCAAAACTGTTTAACGAACTAGGTCCACGTTTTGCTGCTCGTCAGGGCGGTTACACTCGTATCCTAAAAGCTGGCTTCCGTGCTGGTGATAAAGCTCCAATGGCTTACATTGAGCTTGTAGATCGCCCAGCTGCTGAAGAAGCTGCTGAGTAATCTCAGTTCGTAAGAACAAAAAAAAGCCGAGCATTAGCTCGGCTTTTTTGTATCTGTCCTATTTGAAAGCGAAACAAATTGAGTTTTCCGTCTCCCCTCTCAACGCTAATCTTCGATCATCGAATCTTTCATCTTAATTTATGTTTAGGCGAAACTTCTTAGTTGTCTGAACCCCATAACCCGCTTAGCGAATTCAACAAACCTTCACTTGCGCCTTGGTCTCCTAAATAGCCAAGTATCACTGGCGCAAACTGACTGATCATCGATGGGTCTAAGCCCAGCTTATCGAACGTGCTTTGTACTGCACTTAAACTTTCAATATTACCCAATAAGCTTTGCGCACCATCCAAACTGGACATTCCTGGGATCAGAGATTTTAGTTCACTGCTGTTTTGATCTGACAGTTGGCTCTGTGCCAACGCTAAAAGGGCACCCGTACCGCCGGCTGCTTGTTCGGTCGAAACCGGCAGTTGGCTAGTGAGTAAATCGGTGAGCGGTGATGATTCCGCATTCATGCCTTGGCTGACCATGTCCATTAAACCTTCTTGGCTTTCTTTATCGGTGACAGCATCAAGAAAAGCGTGGGCTGTACCAATGCTCATTGAAAGCAGCGTTAAGGTGAGGAGTGTTTTACGCATAATACCTCCGTGTGGCTTGCGATTATTATTGTTTATTCACTACTTAAGATAACAGAGACATTAAGGTTGTTGAGCTTAAGTCTGTTTATTTTAGACAAAAAAAAAGCGGCGCTAGTGAGCGCCGCTTCGAATTTGTATTGAGGAGAGTCTCAATTACAGGATGTCTAGTAGTTCTACTTCGAATACTAGAGCAGCAAATGGAGGGATAGCAGCACCTGCGCCACGCTCACCGTATGCTAGATCTTGTGGGATGTATAGTTTCCACTTAGAACCAACAGGCATTAGTTGAAGAGCTTCAACCCAACCTTTGATTACGCCAGTCACTGGGAACTCAGCTGGTTGACCGCGAGATACAGAGCTGTCGAATACAGTGCCGTCAGTTAGCTCACCGTGGTAGTGAACACGTACTTGAGATGCTGCTGTTGGGATTTCACCAGTACCTTCAGTGATGATTTCGTACTGAAGACCAGACTCAAGAACGTTTACTTCTGGACGTAGAGCGTTGTCTTTTAGGAACGCTTCGCCGTCAGCTGCTGCTGCTTTAGCTGCTTCTTGACGAACTGCTTCTGCACGAGTGTGTAGCTCCTGCAGTGCGTTGTTGATCTCGTCGATTTCGATAGATGGCATGTCACCAGTTAGTGCAGTTGCAATACCAGCAGCGATAGCGTCTACGCTAAGACCTTCTAGACCAGAACCAGCTAGTTGCTGACCCATTTGCAGACCAATACCGTAGCTAGCTTTCTGTTCTGCAGTTTCAAATTTAATTTCAGACATGAATGTCGCTCTTATTAGGAGTGATAAAGGCACAGGATATCAGGTTCGAGCCTCGGTTTAAATGATTGCGCTCGAATGTCGCATTCTGGAGCAGAGGGTGTGACTTATCTCTTACTCCAAGTGAAATTTCTGCTAATTTACGCCAAATTACATTTTACTTTGGCGAAAAACATATACTCTCCGCGCTGGTATTTTTATACTGAGATTAGAAGTATTAAGGGACTCATCAGAATGAATCGTCGCAGAAAGAAAAAGCAGCAAGTCGACCATGTCGAATTGATGAAACAAAAGCTCGCTGCTATCGATTGGAAGCAGCCGTTTAACAAAGAGAAGTGGCAGGAGAGATTACAGCCAGTCACTCAGTTTTGGCAACGCCTTCCAAAACTACATCAGCGTGCACTAATGGTATTGGTGCCTGTGGTGTTGGTGCTTCTGATCATCCCAGTGCCAAAAAATACTGAAGCACCTATTGATGACACTCAAGTTGAAAATCAACGTGTTGCGATTCAGTTGAATGCGCAAAGTTTAAGTGAGCAGCGCTCAGCGCAAAACTCAGAGCTAAAATCTGAGCAATGGAAAGAGTACACGGTAAAGAACGGTGATACGTTGGCTCAAGTATTTCGTAGTAACCAACTGCCGATGGCGGACTTGAATGCCTTAGTTAAAATTGAAGGCAGCGACAAGCCACTAAGCCGAATCAAGCAGGGGCAATTGGTGCGCTTTAAGCTCGCTGACGATGGCAAATTAGATATGCTTCAGCTTGAGAAAAGTGGCGAGTCGGTGATGTTCTTCCGTTTATCTGATGGCACATTCGGGCGTAATAAATAACGTTCATTAACAAGTATTCTAAAGGCGCGATGATTCGCGCCTTTTTTATGTCATTCCGTTTGCTTGTGGTGGTATCCCAATCTTATGCCTCTCGATCGGAGAGTCGTCTTCTTTTATTCCATGGCAAGAGCGGCAACACAATCATTAGGATCCCTACCGCTGTCAGCCAGTCAGGGATCTCGTCAAACCACCATATCCCAAAGAGCGTAACAAACACTAAGCCAGAGTATTCGGCGAGCGCTATCTCTCCAGCTGGCGCTTTCTGATACGCTAGTACAGCCAAACCGTTATAACTTAAGATACAAACCGCACTCACGATGACTAATACCAACTCCTGTCCCGTCATAGGTTGCCAGTAAAACCCAGCCAGTACTGCAGAGATAGGTAACGAGAATAGAGTGGTCCACCAAAGTGTGGTGACGACAGACTGTTCACTGGGTAGCTTTCTTACCAATATATTAAACATCGCCAGTGTGGTCGCCGTGCCGAGTGCGAACAATGCAGCCCAATGAAAATGATCCGGTCTGAGTACCACTAGGACACCAAGGAACCCGAAGCAAGTGAGCAAGATTTTACTTAATGGAGGATGCTCTTTGAGGAACAATATCGACAGCGGCAACATTAAAATCGGCGCTGCGTAAAAAACCGCGTTTGCAGTTGCCAGAGGCAGGTGAGTCACCGCAACCATCATACATCCGCTACCAATTAATATTAGATGCGCTCGCAACAAGGTAATAGGTGCTTGCTTTAGGCTACGTTTATCCGGTTGTTGTCTGAGATAGAAAGGTAGGATGAGCAGCAGTGAAGCCAACTGGCGCACAAACATATATTGGAACGGGCTAATGCCGCCTTCAATCAGTTTGACGGCGACATCGGAGAGTGACGCCGCCAAGTTGCCGATAACCAGTAATAGTAACGCCAGGTGGTGGGGTGACATTTAGCTCACTCGGCGCATATCGACATGGGGGATACCATCTTCAAGGTAGCTTTCGGAAATGACTTCAAAGCCATGACTCGCATAGAAAGCCATCAGGTGTTCTTGCGCACCGATATCTATCGTTTGACCAGCCCAAAGCTGTTGGCAATGTTGTAAGGCTTGTTCAAGCAGTTCATGTCCAAGACCGCCACCACGGGCGCTTTGCTTGGTTACTACACGACCAATACTGACATTGTCGTAAGTGGTGCCAGCAGGCAATAGACGAGCGCAGGCAACCAGTTCATCGTCTTTGTAGCCCAATAGGTGAAAAACGCCTTCCAGTGTATCTTTGCCGTCCAGTTCTGGATAAGGACAGGTTTGCTCCACTACAAAGACATCAACGCGCAGGCGCAGCATCTCGTAGAGTTGTGTTGTTGTCAGTTGAGAGAAAGGTAGGGCAGTCCAGTTGATCATTTCCAATATCCATTAATAAGCGAATGCAGCTGACTTTACGTCGTTTTCTGCTATTACTCATTAACAATGGTTAATTTTCACTGGTCTTCGTGACAAATCTGGCGATAATGTGCCCTCTTTTTCATCCCACCTGAGGATATTTCCCTGTGAGCAAACAAACTTTTGACCAAGTAGGGCTTAATCCAGCGCTACTAGAGACGCTTGAATCATTGAACTACACCCATATGACGCCAATTCAAGCGTTGAGCTTACCTGCGATTTTGAATCAGCGTGATGTGATTGGTCAGGGCAAAACCGGCTCAGGTAAAACCGCGGCATTTGGTCTGGGCGTATTGTCCAACCTAAACGTGAAGCGCTTCCGTGTACAATCTTTGGTGTTGTGCCCAACGCGTGAACTGGCTGATCAGGTGGCGAAAGAGATCCGTACGTTAGGTCGTGGTATTCACAACATTAAAGTACTGACATTGTGTGGCGGCATGCCAATGGGACCGCAAATCGGTTCACTAGAGCATGGTGCTCATATTCTGGTGGGTACGCCAGGTCGTATCCTTGATCACCTAGAGAAAGGTCGCATTAACCTAGAAGAGCTAAACACGCTGGTTCTAGATGAAGCAGACCGCATGCTGGAGATGGGCTTCCAAGACGCCCTTGATGCGATCATTGATGCTGCGCCTAAACAACGTCAAACACTGCTATTCAGTGCGACTTTCCCAGAGAAGATCGAACAGATTGCTCAACGTATTATGCAATCGCCAGAGATGATCAAAGTAGAATCGACACACGATACGTCGAGCATCGCGCAGTACTTTTACAACGTTGAAGGCTCAGAAGCACGCGATGAAGCTTTGGCGAACCTACTACTGACGCACCAGCCAGAGTCAGCGGTGGTGTTCTGTAATACCAAGAAAGAAGTACAGAATGTAGCAGATGAACTGCATCACAAAGGCTTCAGTGTGGTGGATCTTCATGGCGATCTAGAACAGCGTGAGCGCGACCAAGCTCTAGTCCAGTTTGCTAACAAGAGTGTCTCTATCCTTGTTGCAACAGACGTGGCGGCGCGTGGTTTGGATGTCGACAACCTTGATGCAGTATTTAACTTCGAACTGTCTCGTGACCCTGAAGTACACGTTCACCGTATCGGCCGTACTGGTCGTGCGGGCAGCAAAGGTCTGGCGTTCAGTTTCTTTGGTGAGAAAGATGGTCTACGTGTGGCTCGTATTGAAGAGTACCTAGATATGGATGTGGTACCAGCAACACTGCCAGCGAAATCAACTCAGCAGCCATACCAAGCGAAGATGGTGACGATTAATATCGATGGCGGTAAGAAACAGAAAGTACGTGCGGGTGACATCCTTGGCTGTTTGACCGGTAAAAATGGTATCACGGGTGCACAAGTGGGTAAGATCCAGCTAATGGCGATGCGTTCTTATGTTGCGGTAGAGAAATCTGTGGCGAAGAAAGCACTGCAAACCATCAGCAACGGTAAGATGAAAGGTCGTCAATTCCGTGCTCGTATTCTGAAGTAAGCAGAACCTCATTTAGTGCAAAGGCGCTCGATATGAGCGCCTTTGTTTTTTCCTGCCTACCTGATCTTATTCATAGCCTTTCTTTAAGCGCGATTTAATTCGGCTAAGACTGATCGCTGTAATCCCCAAGTAAGCGGCAATCTGGCTATCGGTAATACGCTGCTCTAAGTCTGGATAATGCTGACAAAACAGTTGGTAGCGCTCTTCCGGTGAGTAGAGCAACATAAAGCGTTCTTTGTTTTCTTTATGCATCAGCTGTGCTTCGAGCAGCTTTAAGTAGATAGGATGCTTTTCTGAACGCCATTGGTGTAGCACTTCAATTGGTAAGCAAAACAGATGACAAGGCGTCAGTGTTTCCAATAAATATGGCGAAGGCTGATTCTTGATAAGCCCTTCAAAGCCAATCACCCAATCTTTTTCCCAGTAGAACTCTTTACTGAATTCCTTCCCTTTGTCGGTCAGATAACTGGCGTGGCACAAGCCCTCTAACACAAAGTAGATGTGCGAACTGGATTCACCTTGGTGATTGAGAATATGGCGTGTCGGCAACTCTAGCTGTTGCCCATGTTCAATTAGCTGATTCGCTTCATCTTCGAGGAAGCCATGATTGATTAAGTCAGAAAAAAGATCGCTGTGCATGTGATAACTCAGAAACGGTTTTTCTCATTCTAACGGTTTTTACTGACAACAAAAAAGCGGCTCATGAGAGCCGCTTGAAATCATTGCCAAACTTGCCTTACTTATTCAGGTCAATTTGGTAAATCGCGAAACCAACTTCGTCAGTTGCGACACGTTTCATCGGGTACTGCCCTTTCTCTTTGATGAACTGCGCAGCTTTATCACTTGGTGAGGTTTCAAAACGAACATCAAGTTTGTTATCCGATTTGATTGGTGCGAAAGACCAGTTGTTATCTGCGCTTGGTGTCACTTCGCCTTGCTCTTTACTGATGCGAGAGATGTAAGCGGCAACTACTGAACGGTTCTCATCTGGAGCATCAAACGCGATGAAGTCCGGACCAGTGCCTGGGAAGGTTGCGCTGTAAGCACGGTAGTTGTTGGTTGCGATGATGAAGTCTTGTTTTGGATCTACTGGCTTACCGTTGTAAGTCAGGTTCACGATACGCTGTGAATCTGGGTTGATCACTTTACAATCCGCATCGTACTTCGGCGGTTGAGTAACATCGATTTGGTAGTTCACACCATCAATCACGTCGAAGTTGTAAGTACGGAAGTTATCCCAGTTGATCAAAGACTGAGGTTGGGTGCTGTTAACATCAATATGATTGAACTGACCTGCACTACACTCTAGCCATTCGTGAACTTCTTTGCCTTTAACCTTCATTGCTACCAGCGTATTCGGGTATAAGTAAAGATCCGCGGCATTACGGAAAGTCAGCTGGCCGGACTCTACTTCCGTGAAGCCATTTGGATCGTCTTTACGTCCGCCCACTTTAAATGGTGCAGCTGCGCTTAGTACTGGAATGTCTGCAAGATCTGGGTCGCCTTGGATAAAGCGTTCCACGTAATCTTTCTGCGCTAGGTTTACGATTTGAATCGTTGGATCATCTTGTACAAGCGCTAGGAAGCTGTACATCACGTCATTTGCTTTACCAATTGGCTGGTTGACGAATTCACGTGTGCCTTTATGGTCATCAACAAGTGCATCCACGATGCCTTTATCGGCTTCTGCCAAAGATTTCTTGTTAGCTTTATCGAAGATAGGGCGCGCTTCAGATTGACCTTCAACCACTTGCCACTTGCCGTCTTTTTCTTTCAGCATTAAGTCCATTACACCAACGTGGCTACCCCAACGACCCGGCATCACTGCGGTTACGCCATTAATTGTGCCTTTGGCGTTGTCGACACCTTGCAGTTTGGCAAAGTCTTTACCCGGGAATACAGCGTGAGAGTGACCAAAGGCAATCGCATCAATGCCTTCAACTTCTGTGAGGTAGTAAACCGAGTTTTCAGCGCCTAGCTTGTATGGGTCAGTCGAAATGCCTGAGTGCGGGATCGCCACAATCACGTCTGCGCCTTCTTTCTTCATCTGAGGAACCAGCTTTTTCGCTGTCTCAGTGATGTCTTCAGCGAAGACTTTTCCTTCTAGATTCTTCTTATCCCATACCATGATTTGTGGTGGTACGAAGCCGATGTAACCCACTTTGATTTCGTGGCTTTGACCATCAGTGTCTTTGAACGTGTGCGTTTTAATGAGATAAGGTTTGAAGTAGTGCTCACCTGTCTTCTTGTCGAAAACGTTAGCACTAACATAAGGGAAGTTTGCACCGTCGATAGAGTTTTTCAGGAACTCAAGACCGTAGTTGAATTCGTGGTTACCAATGTTACCCACATCGTAATCCAACTGGTTCATCGCTTTGTATACCGGGTGGATTTCGCCAGCGTTAATCCCTTTCGCTGCCATGTAATCGCCCATTGGGCTGCCTTGAATTAAGTCGCCATTGTCGACCAAAACACTGTTCACTGCTTCTTCACGAGCTTGCTTAACCAGTGTAGCTGCACGGCTAAGACCGATTTGCTGAGAAGGCTGATCTTTGTAGTAGTCGTAATCCATCACATTAGTGTGAATGTCGGTGGTTTCAATAATACGAAGCTTAATAGTGTCCGCCATTGCTGGACCTGCAAGCGTCAACATTCCGCTTAAAACTGCGACGGATACGGGATTAACTGCCATTTTCATGAGGTGCTCCAATTAAATGGGATAGAGGGGTCGTACAGCGTAATGTAACAAATATTAGTGCAAGCTCAGGCTAAGATGCAGAAAACTGTGAACATTAGGCAATTAAATGCGGAGGAAAGTGTCAGACTGATGCCTTTTTCACCATTTTGAATTAGACCTAACAAAAGCTTCTTAGCAGTTTTTTGAATAAAAAATGAAATTTTAGAATTTCCGGTAATATAAACCCACCGCCATAATGCCATCCATAACGATATCAATGGATGATGAGCAAGCACATGGCAGTTAACGATTCAGTAACGAATTTCCCAATCAATAAGCCTCGGCTGGTTTCGGATAACCAAGCTGCCGATCTTCCGCGTTTCAGTAAGCAATCTCTTCAGCCAGGTGAAGTTGCCCTTGTTGGTGCTGGCCCGGGTGACCCTGAGCTATTAACGCTGAAAGCACTCAACTGCTTACAACAAGCTGAAGTCGTGCTTTACGACTACCTAGTGTCTGACGAGATCATGGCGTTAATTCCAAGCGAAACCATTTTGGTGTGCGTGGGTAAACGTGCTGGGCACCACAGTGTGCCGCAAGAAAAGACCAACCAACTGCTGGTGGACTTTGCTAAGCAAGGCTACAAAGTGGTGCGCATCAAAGGTGGCGATCCATTTGTGTTTGGCCGCGGTGGTGAAGAACTGGAAGTTTTGGCTGATGCGGGTGTGCGCTTTCAAGTGGTTCCAGGCATTACTGCCGCTGCGGGAGCGACCGCTTATGCCGGGATCCCGCTGACGCATCGTGATTACGCGCAGTCAGCACTGTTTGTTACGGGTCATCTGAAAGAAGAAAGTGACGACATGGATTGGTCGACATTAGCGCGCGGGAATCAAACTTTAGTGATCTACATGGGGCTGATGAAATCACACTATATTCAGAATCAGCTCATCAAACATGGTAGGGCAGCCTCAACCCCTATCGCCATCATCGAGCGCGGTACGCAAATCCAGCAAAAAGTTTTCACCGGAGAACTTTCTCAACTATCTGAATTATCTAAAGAAGCTCAAGCTCCGTCTTTGATTGTTGTCGGCGAAGTTGTGCGTCTGTCTCAAAAGTTGGACTGGTTTTTGTCTAGTACTGAATTCAACAAAAGTGCTATTGCCAGCTCCATATAATTTCAGACCAAAGATTAGGGACGTAATGAGCCTTCAAGCTTAAAAAGGAAAGACAAAACATGGACCAACAACGTTTAACTCACCTTAAACAACTCGAAGCGGAGAGTATTCATATCATCCGCGAAGTTGCTGCTGAGTTCGATAACCCAGTCATGATGTATTCGATTGGTAAAGATTCATCAGTCATGTTGCATCTTGCGCGCAAAGCCTTCTACCCAGGCAAAATTCCATTCCCATTACTGCACGTAGACACGGATTGGAAATTCCGCGAGATGATCGAGTTTCGTGATCGTACCGCTGAGAAATACGGCTTTGAGCTTTTGGTTCATAAGAACCCAGAAGGTCTAGCAATGGGTTGTAGCCCATTTGTGCACGGCTCTTCAAAGCATACTGACATCATGAAGACTCAAGGTTTGAAGCAGGCTCTGAACAAGTATGGTTTTGATGCGGCATTCGGTGGTGCACGCCGTGATGAAGAGAAGTCACGTGCAAAAGAGCGCGTTTACTCATTCCGCGATAAGAACCATACCTGGGATCCGAAAAACCAACGTCCGGAGCTTTGGAAAACATACAACGGTCAAGTAAACAAAGGGGAGAGCATTCGTGTGTTCCCACTTTCAAACTGGACTGAGCTGGATATCTGGCAATACATCTACCTAGAAAACATCGAGATCGTGCCTTTGTACCTTGCAGACAAGCGACCTGTTGTTGAGCGTGATGGCATGCTGATCATGGTAGATGACGACCGCATGAAGCTAGAGCCAGGTGAAGTGATTGAAGAGAAGAGTGTTCGTTTCCGTACTTTGGGTTGTTACCCGCTGACTGGCGCGATTGAGTCTGAAGCTAACACGCTAACAGGCATCATCGAAGAAATGCTGGTGGCAACTTCAAGTGAGCGCCAAGGTCGTGCGATCGACCACGATCAGTCAGGATCGATGGAACTCAAGAAACGTCAAGGTTACTTCTAAAGGATCTAAGGAAAGATAATGAACAGTGCAGTTGAAGCTCAATTAGCCGAGCTTGGTATTGAAGGCTATTTAAAACAACACCAGTACAAGTCGTTACTTAGATTCCTGACTTGTGGCTCGGTAGATGATGGTAAAAGTACCCTAATCGGTCGCTTGCTCCACGACTCAAAACAAATTTATGAAGATCAGCTAGCAGCAGTTCACTCGGATAGCCAACGCGTAGGCACCACGGGTGAAAAGCCAGATTTGGCATTGCTGGTAGATGGTCTACAAGCAGAACGCGAGCAAGGCATCACCATTGATGTGGCTTACCGTTACTTCTCGACGCAGAAACGTAAGTTCATCATTGCTGATACGCCAGGGCATGAGCAATACACGCGTAACATGGCAACAGGTGCATCGACCTGTGATTTAGCTGTGATTCTGGTTGATGCACGTAAAGGTGTGTTGGACCAAACGCGTCGTCACTCATTCATTTCTAACCTACTGGGCTTGAAACACTTCGTTGTTGCTATCAACAAAATGGACTTGGTGGATTACTCACAAGAACGTTTTGAAGAGATCCGTGATGAGTACTTACAGTTCTCAGAAAACCTAGCGGGTGAGACGGATATCCAGATCATTCCGTTGTCAGCGCTAGAAGGCGACAACGTAGTAGAGAAAGGACAGAACCTAAGCTGGTTTGAAGGTCCGTCTCTGCTTGAGTTACTTGAGACTGTGGATGTTGACCATGAGAAAGGCGAAGGCGACTTCCGTTTTCCTGTTCAGTATGTAAACCGTCCTAACCTCGATTTCCGTGGTTTTGCTGGCACGATTTCATCGGGTTCGGTGAAAGTAGGCGATGCGATTAAGGCGCTGCCATCAGGCAAAACCTCAACCGTTGCACGTATTGTGACTTTTGATGGTGATGTACAGGAAGCACAAGCCGGTCTGGCTGTGACGTTGACTCTGAATGACGAAATCGATATCAGTCGTGGTGATTTGCTGGTGCTAGAAAACGCACAAGTAGAGTCAACTAACCACTTGTTGGCGGACGTAGTGTGGATGACGGAGCAACCGTTGCAACCGGGTCGTGATTACGACATTAAGATTGCTGGTAAGAAGACGGTTGGTCATGTTGAAGCGATTCGTCACCAGTACGACATCAACAACCTTTCGACTCACGGTGCAGCTGAATTGCCACTTAACGGCATTGGCTTGTGTGAGTGGTCGCTGAACGAATCTGTCGCCTTGGATAACTACCAAGATTGTGCCGATACTGGCGGCTTCATCATCATCGACCGCCTAACCAATGTAACGGTTGGTGCAGGCATGGTGAAAGAAAGCCTAGCGGCTGTTGAGCGTGGTCTTGCGGATGTTTCAGCGTTCGAACTTGAACTCAATGCTTTGGTTCGTAAGCACTTCCCGCATTGGGAAGCTAAAGACCTGAGCCAGTTATTGAAGAAGTAATTGGTTCACCTAGCCTGACTGGATTGCGAAACCCGTCAGGCTGATTTCCCCCGAATCCAGAATGCTCCGGAAGCCCAAGAAACCGAGCATTCTGGCGTTCTTTTTCGCTTGCTTTGCTTTTTTGTCTGGTTACTCGTTTGTCACTCCGTGCAGCTAAGTTTGCACGAGTCGTTGTTGTGCCCGTATCGGGTTTATTGGTAAGGATTGGCTATGTGGGAACAAGGATTTGTATTAGCGATTTTGCTTGGCATTATCACTTGTTTACTCGTAACCAAAATTAAACCAAGTTACGTATTTGCAGGAGCTGCTTTCATTGCGTTTATGGCGGGGATGATTGAGCTCAATACCATTGCGGCAAACTTTACTAATTCTTCACTTCTGACCCTAGTGCTGCTGATCCTCGCATCGAGCGCATTAGAAAAAACCTTATTGATCAGTTGGGTCAGTCGCAGTATTTCTGAAGGCCATCTCGGCAGTGTGATTGCCAAGTTGGGCTTTTCTACCGCTTTACTTTCTTCTTTCACAAATAACACCGCGGTTGTGGTGTCGTTAATTGGTGCGATTAAACGCAACCAACAACATGCGCCTTCTAAACTTCTGATTCCACTCTCTTATGCGGCGATTTTTGGCGGCACTTTGACGTTGATTGGAACCTCGACCAACTTAATCATCAACAGTTTTGTTGAAGATGCCGGCCTGCCAAGCTTGAGCTTCTTTACTCCAACCATGATTGGCTTAGCGGTGTTGGTGGGTGGTGTGCTTATTCTTATTCCGCTGAGTTATCTGTTGCCCAATTACGATGACCAAAGCCAAGAAGATTTACCTTACTTCTTAGAATCTCGAGTTGAACCGGGGTCGCCGCTGGTTGGGCGCACCATTACCGAAAATAACCTGCGTGCCCTGAGAAAGTTGTTCCTTGCTGAAGTAATTCGCGATGGTGTGACGGTTCCGTCTGTTGGACCTGATTTTGTCCTCAACGCTAAAGACCGGCTGTTGTTCTGTGGCGATGTAGAGAGTGTCGCAACATTGCAAGAAATTCCAGGTTTAACGCTGTTTGGCCATCAGCACCTTAACGGACAGAACTTTATTGAAGTGGTAGTCAGTTCATCGGCGACTTTCTGTCATAAAACACTGAAAGAGAGCCGCTTCCGTGATCGTTTTGATGCGGTGGTTGTGGCGATTCGTCGTGGCCATGAACGTCTTGAAGGTGGCTTAGGTAACATCACTTTAGCTGCGGGCGATACGTTAGTTTTGGTGCCCGGTAAGCGCTTTGAGACGGAACGTCGAGCTCACCGTAAAGAGTTTGTATTGGTGAACGATCTGGATTCCAGCGCGCGTTTAGACGCCAACAAATCGGCTTTGGTGTTATTTGGTTTTGCAGCAGTGATTGGCTGTGCGTTGCTAGAGCTTGTACCGATTATCAAAGGTCTGGCGGCTTATTTGATAGCTCTGCTGGCCTTTGGCGTGATTCAACTTTCCGAACTTCGTCGTCGTTTCCCAATCGATATTGTGGTGATTGTGGGCTCGGCGTTGTCTATCGCCCAGCTGATGATTACATCTGGTTTATCGGTGCGAATGGGCGATATGTTTATTGAAGCCTTTAATGGCTGGGGTGTGTTTGGCGCGCTAGTCGCTACTTACATTATGACTTTAGTGCTAACTGAGCTCGTGACCAACAATGCAGCGGCGGCGCTGTCTTTCCCTATTGGCTACAGCATGGCGGTAGGTTATGGCGTTGACCCAATGCCTTTCATTATGGCGGTGCTGTTTGGCGCCAGTGCCAGTTTTATTTCTCCTTACGGATACCAAACCAACTTGTTGGTATACAGCGTAGGGAATTACAAATTGACCGATTATGTGCGAATCGGCGTGCCGATTTCCATCGTGTATTCAGTACTAGTACTGACGCTGATTCCGGTCTTCTTTCCGTTTTAATCTGTAAATTTACAAGGATACGTTATGACTGCCGAAACTCCGGTAAAAGATGAAAACATCGTTTGGCATCAGCACTCGGTTGATAAACAGTTTCGTGCTGGATTAAAAAAGCAGAAGCCTGCGGTACTTTGGTTTACTGGGCTATCTGGTGCAGGCAAATCAACAGTAGCAGGCGCATTGGAAAATCGCTTAGCCGAACTGGGTTATCACACTTATTTGCTCGATGGCGACAATGTTCGTCATGGCTTGTGCAGCGATTTAGGCTTTTCTGAGCAAGACCGTCGCGAGAACATTCGTCGCATTGGTGAACTGGCGAAACTGATGGCAGACGCGGGTTTGATCGTTCTGTCGGCATTTATTTCTCCTCACCGCGCAGAGCGTCAATTGGTGCGTGATCTGTTGCCAGAGGGCGAGTTTATTGAAGTGTTCGTCAATGCTTCTTTAGAAGTGTGTGAAGGTCGCGATCCGAAAGGCTTGTACAAAAAAGCACGCGCAGGAGAAATCCCGAATTTCACCGGTATTGACTCTGAATACCAAGCTCCAGCAAGCCCAGAAATTGATTTGCCAGCCGGCGAAAAGAGTGTCGAAGAGCTGGTAGAGTTGTGTTTAATCGACCTTAGACAACGCGGTGTGATCCGATAAAAAAAGCATTTGGATCATAGGTAGCCAAAAAGTCACTGAGCAGTTAAAAGAGCTTTTGGATCATAGGTGACCAAAAGCTCTTTTTTATGTACTAAACGGTGTGGTTTACTGTGGTTTTGGCTTCGCTATGAACGCTAAATCTTTGATTTAGAAGCGCTAGCATCTGGTCATAGTATTGATTATTAGGCTTGTTACCAAGCAGCTTACACAACTCATTACCTGTCGGAGTAAAGCGGTAGTACAACAGGCGCACGCCTTTGGTATTTACCTGCAGTGATAAGTTTTTACCTTGATAGGTGAGCATCAAAGGCGTTTCAATACCAATCTCTCCTGACTCTAGTTCAGTGCTGTGCAGCAGTCCCAGTTCAATCAACACTAACAAGCTCGAATAAGGCAGTTGGAAGCTGCCCATATTAAGGTTGCTGGTGGTGTCGCGTTTGCCAAAGCTGAACATCCCGCCATGCGCTTTGTAGCCAATCAGCAGTTTGCGACTGCTATCTCCACCAAAACTGCACGCTAGCGTCGCGGCACGTTGCAGAGTTTGGGCTTCTCTTGGCGACATGTCTTTCAACACTTTAAGTGCTTTCATCGAAGTTGAGCCGGGGTTGGTCACTTCGCGCTTCATGACTTGCGCCCAGAGCTTTTGCATTGAGCTGTTGTGGATGTCTTGCGCCATATCGAAAAAACGATACAACCAGTCTTGGTCTGGCTCACCAGCGGTCTCATCTCGACATGAGCTGTGCGCCAGTTTGAGGATCTGCTCTAAGTTCTTTTGTCTCTGTTCTTGGCGGCGTTGTTCACGTAACTGAGCGCGTTCAAGCGCAGTTTTAGCTGGAGGATCGTTTTGCAACAAAGCATCTAATCCGTAGATTTGAGCAATGCTTTGAACACGGCTCGCACTGTCTTTGATGTAGCCAGACTTCTTTTCGTGGTGAGTGTGTTTTTGTTGTGTGGGTTCGTGTTCAATAACAACATGTTGCTTTGTTGGTTCTGCCATTTTATTTCCTACCAAGGCTGGCGATTAGCACTTGCTTAAATTTACACCTTTCCTGTTTTCTCGACCAGAGAGGCATGTCCGGATTTTGACAGAATAGGGCTATTCAAAATGATAATGAGTTGTTAAAATTGTTATCATTATTTGGGAGGGGTGATGAGATATTCAGACGTAAGCAAACTGAGAAAACACCTGTCGATAGCGCTACTTTTGGTTTTGTATGTCGGTATACTCGCGTATTTGTCTCGCTATATCGTATAACGAAATATATATCTGGCAGGCATAAAAAAGGCGCCGAAGCGACGCCTAGTGTATCTATTCTACTAATCAACTGAGTTATTGATTATCAACCAAGTTATTAGCTATCAAACAAGCTACATATCATCGTAGGCTTCAATTGATGAGCCTTCAATCACGTAGGCCGTTTCTGCCAACTCATGTTCGATCGTTTCAGTTTTCAGAGTTCCCACCACATAAATGACATCCCATAGCTCCTGTACTGGTGCACCTTTCGGGAATTTGACATAAATGATCTGGTTTGGTGGTGGTGGTGGAACGTGGATACAAGCGCCAAAGTATGGCACCAATAAGAATTCCGTCACCGTATTCGCATCACCTTCTAATGGGATCACGAAGCCTGGGATTTTCACTTTGCTGCCGTTAAGCTCAGGACGAACATTACCAATCTTAGATTGAAGTGCCGCCCCACCGTTGTGGTCTGTAGCTGGCATGCCGACACTGTCGAACATCTTGCGCTCATTCTCTGGCACAAGATCAATCCAATCGAGTTTCAGCGGTTCGTCACTGGCCATTACTGGTGCAGTGAAGGAAATCAGTAGCAAACAGCTAGCGAGTATTTTTTTCCACATTTTTACTAAATCCTAATTGTCATTCCATCACTGAGCGATTGTCGGTAAGCACGGAATGCTGGGATGAAGCCAATCACAATACCTGCACACTGTACAAAGCCAAGCAACATCCATTCATACGGCGACAGTGCCGTTAAGGTTAGGTGTATACCATAACTTTGTTGGATTATTGGTTGCAAGAGGGCAAGAATGCAATACAAGCCCGCAACGCCGGTAATGATGCCAGCAAACGTGAGTAAACTTGCTTCACTGATCAGTAGCGAGAAGACGTGTTTAGGTCTTGCCCCCATTGCGCGCAGGATGGCCATTTCACGGCGGCGTTCTTGTAAGCTGGTCAGCAAGCTACTCAACATACCCAATAAACCTGCCACGACTACAAAGCCTGAGACTGCCATCAGTGCTTGTTCCGCAACCGACATCATTCCCCATAATTCATGCAGAGCGACGCCCGGCATGATGGCACTAAGAGGCTCTTTCGGATAAGTGTTGATTTGTCTTTGCAGAGCAAAAGTCTGGATGCGTGACTTCAACCCGACCAGCATCGCAGTGATCTGCTTTGGTTGAAAATCTCTGGCTTTGAGGTCTGCGGCACTTGGTGTCGGGCCCAAGCGAGCGCCACTTTCCCAACCGACGTGAATTGCTTCAATCGCTTCTAGGGAAACGTGGACGGTTTTATCCACTGGCGTGCCTGTCGGAGCCAGAATACCGACAACTTTAAATGGCAAGTTATCGTGACGACTAAAGCCAACATCACTGATGCCATGGGCAATGATGATCTCGCTACCAATTTTATAGCCGAGTTGTTTTGCAACATCAGAGCCAAGTACGGTTTCAAATAAGCCATTGAATTCTCGACCTTCAGAGAAGGTGAGTGGTTGCTTACTTCCGTACTTATAATGTTCGAAATAGCTGTGGTTGGTGCCCATCACTCGAAAGCCTTTGTGTGAATCACCCAACGAGATTGGGATTGCCCAATCGACGGCTCGGTGGTTCGCAAACTCTTGGTAGCTCTTCCAGTCAATATTGTTGGTGGCATTGCCGATTCTGAATACTGAGTACAGCAGCAGGTTCACTTGTCCTGAGCGACCTCCGACAATTAGGTCAGTTCCAGAAATAGTATTAGCGAAGCTATCTTTGGCTTGGGTTCGAATGCGTTCTACGCCTAATAATAGAACAACAGAAATGGCAACCGTCATGATGGTGAGAATAGCGGTCGCTTTACGGTTCATCAGGCTTTTCCAAGCGAGCTTTACAACAGCACTCATGATGCGGCTCCTGGGTTATGCGCTTGATTGATTTCAGGCAGATTAAGTGTTCGGTCAAATAAGGATTCTAGTGTCGGGTCATGACTGACGAAGACCAACGTCGCGTTGGCAAGGTTGGCTTGCTCCATCAAGAGTTCAATGAATGCTTTGCGGTTGTCATGATCGAGTGCCGATGTGGGCTCATCGGCAATCACCAGTTCAGGCTGACCAATCAAAGCACGCGCTGCTGCGACACGTTGTTGCTGACCAATACTGAGCTCTGATACCGGTTTGTCATGCAGGGCTTTAGGTAAACGCAAACGCTCCAGTAGCGTCGTCGCTTGTTCTTCCAGTGATGTCGTTGAAGCATTTGGAGTAACGCGGTCGCGGCGAATTTTACTGAATTGGCATGGAATAAGAACGTTCTCTATCACATTGAGATAAGGCAACAAATTGAATTGTTGGAAGATATAGCCAATGTGATCGGCGCGAAACTTGTCTCTTTGACTCGCTCTCAAACTCGCGATATCGATGTCTAATACAGATAGTGAACCGGATGTGAGCGTATTGATGCCTGTTAACAGGGCAAGCAGAGTCGATTTACCGCAGCCGCTTGGGCCTTTGATAAAGACATGCTCGCCTTGAGCAATGTGTAACTGGGGGATGTTAATGGTCGCGTTTTCAGAGCCGGGCCAGACAAACTGGGCATTAGAGAGCTCAACAACGTTTGACGTGGTTTCAGTCATAATAAATTACCAAAGCAATGGCGTGTAAGTAAGTACTTACACGCCATGTGATTTATTTAATTGCGATCTTTGCGTTGTCTTTGCTTAGGCTAGTCGCAGACTGAGTGGTGTCAGTGAATAGGTTTGCACTGATTGATTCTGTTGCAGGGAATTGCTTGAACCAAGTGGTATTGATGCTGTTTAGATCGGCAACAGAGTCACAGTGGTAGCGGTATTCTGCTGTGAATTCACCGTGGCCGCCGTGTTCATGATCGTGACCCTCATGCTCGTCGTGATGTTCATGACCTTCGTGATCGTGGTGGTCATCATCATGTGCATGTTCGTCGTGATCATGGTCTTTGTGCTTGTCATGGTCATGTTTGTCATGATCGTGACCTTCGTGGTCATGCTTATCGTGATCGTGGCCCTCATGGTCGTGGTGTTCATGACCTTCATGAGAATCTTGGCCTAGGGTGTGGGATACGTGAACATCTTCAATTACACATTTCGCTTGTTTGTTGATAGCAAACAACTGGTCGGTGTTTTTTAGAGCAGCAACAGCATCGCCAAGTGCCTTCTCTTGTTCTGCGTTTTCAGGTGCGTGCTCAAAGCCAACAACGTCCGCGCCTGGAGAAGTGATTTCGATCAGTAAGTCTTTACCATCTTGAGCAATATTGAATTCTACGTGACCATGCACGTGTGCTTCGTGTTGACGATATTCTTCTGCGTTTGCAGTTGCAGCTAGAGATAGGCCGATAACAAGAGCCAGAGCGTGTTTAGAAGGCATTTTCTTTTCCTAATTTGCTTAAATGTTTTATTGAAATTGCTAATTTAAATCATGTAGTTAGCAACTCGTTTAATTTCTAGTATGGAGGCTTCTTAAGTTTAAGCAAAAATAGGCGGCGCGCGCGCTGTATAACGCACATCACTGACATTTGAACGTTTTTTGATTACGTCTGAGTATGTCGAGCGTTGATAAGTTGGTGCGAGAAGCTCTGGTTGAGCCTTAACCAGACCATGATGCGAGCCAGCAAACATTTGGCAATGATGGTGGCTATGGTGCTCCGGGACTAGGTCAAGTTGATGAGCGATAGTGGCAAAATTCCAAGCGATCAGTAACGCAACACTGAGTAAGACCACAGTGCGACGCCAATGATGTGAGATTGCTTGCCAGCGATAGTGCATCTTAAAGCCCGAAACGATACCTAGTGTTATAATATAACACCCATTCGGCAGAAAAGTTCATTCTTTTATGAAATGGAGATGGATTATCTGTGATGAAATAATAACTTAGAAGCAAGTTTTCGGGAGTTTGCTCCTCACCTAAAGACGGTAAGGAGCAATTAAGACTAGATATTTTGCTTGATTAGACCAAGAACTTGGTTGATTTCATCCGTGCTGAGAGCCCCTTCTTTGATGAAGAGAATTTTACCTTGCTTGTCTTGCACAATGATGGCTGAGCTTTCTTCTTGTAGAGCCCAGCTATTTGCCACTACACCATTTTCATCTAAGACCATTGATGACCAAGGAAATTCTTGTTTGCTGTCTTGCGCCGATGATTTGACAAATGAACCAGTTCCCCAAACGGCATCATCTTGGTTAATGATGGTCGTGGTTTGGTAAGCATCTTCCGGGAATTTCGCTTCAGTTAGCGCTGTCATTAGTGGTGCGTTCATTGCTTTTGAGCTGCTGCGCCCTGCGATTGCATGAATGACACGGACTTTACCGAGCATTTGTTGCGTAGCCCAAGGTTGATAAGCCACGCCTTCACCTTGCAATACGATTTCACCGTAGGCGTCTACTTTCGCCGCTGGCACGCTTTCACCAACTGATAAGTTGTGAGCCAGTGCTAGACCCGGAGCAAGAGCAAGGAAAAAAGGGAGGAGAGTCTTAGTTTTCATATTGTTATGTTCCATATGGGGGTGTGAGACTTTCCAAGTATATACTTACAGTGAATAAAAATGTAGAACCGTTTATAACAATTTTTTAACGTATGATGTTTTAATTTTGTTGCTTTGAGAAAGGAATTTGATAGAATGAACCCTGTCGCAAATTGCGCATAAAGGTTGCCATGGAAAGAGCAATCGGTGTTTTCTCAAAAGGATATTGAGGTGGTTATGCTACGTGAGTTTGCTGTTTACCGTCCACGTCAGGTGGCGCGTTTCGTTAAGACTTTATTCAAAGGTCAGTTTTCAATTGCAGGTGTTGGTCAGTTCCGTTTTGATAACGGAAAGGTGCTGTTGCCTGATATCAAAAACCCCCAACAACTCTCTGTATTTAGAGAAGTAAATCAAGCAATTTTATCTCTCCCAGTGTAATGACAAGAATTGTAAAAGAGCGACTTTCGTCGCTCTTTTTAGTTTAGGCTTAACCTTGAAGGCTTGGTGGGAAACAAACCCCAGTGCCACCTAAACCACAGTAGCCGTTCGGGTTTTTCGCTAGGTATTGCTGATGGTAAGTTTCAGCGAAGTAATACGGACCAGCAGGTTCAATTTCTGTCGTGATGGCTGAGCGTTGACCTTCTTGCAGAGCTTGCTGATACTGGACCTTTGAACGTTCGGCTGCGTCTTGCTGTTCTTGTGAATAGGTGTAAATCGCAGAGCGGTATTGAGTTCCTAAGTCGTTGCCTTGGCGCATCCCTTGAGTTGGGTCGTGCTTTTCCCAAAATGCGGCAAGCAAATGCTCAAGAGAAATCACGCGATCATCAAAGACCACTCGGACCACTTCGGTATGTCCTGTCTTGCCTGTGCACACTTCTTCGTACGTTGGGTTTGGTGTGTAACCCCCTGCGTAACCGACGGATGTGGATACCACGCCCTCAATTTGCCAGAACAATCGTTCTGCTCCCCAGAAGCAACCCATTCCCAATAAAATCTGTTGTTGGTGAGCTTGCGGCTGTGCCGTTAAACTCGATTGATTTACAAAATGCGTGTCATCGATTTGCATTGATGCCTCTCTACCTGGCAGCGCATCTTCTATACTGATCATTGTCTGTTTGTTGAGCATGGTATTTGTCCTTCAATACGAGTCTTAATTTTGCGAATGATTATATTCAGTCTGAATATGATGTTGTGATGACATAGACCGTGGTAAACCTATTAATATTACAGACTTAGCCTTCAATTGGCGTTATTATTGTTTACGTTTATTTAACCTCATCCAGCTAAAAAGCATGATAAGAAAAGCTACCCCGATCATTGTCAGTCTACTTGCCTTTTCTCATAGCGCTTACGCCGATGTTTCCTTAAAGATAAAGGGCATTGATGGCGCGCTAGAAGATAATGTGAACGCTTACTTGTCTTCCATTCCAGAAGACGATTACTCCACGTCGTTGCGCTTTCAGGCGCGATTGGAACAAAGTATCACTGAAGCGCTCAATGCGCTTGGTTATTATCATGCGAAAATTTCATACACTATTACGAAAGATAATGATGAATTGATCGTCAACATCAAACCGGGCGAGCCTGTCAGAATCAAAGAAATGGACGTAGTGATTTCAGGTGAGGCGGGGGAAGATGAAGAATTCACGAACCTGATCAAAAAATCACGTTTGAAAGAAGGTCGAATCCTAAACCAAGGGGAATACGACGCTCTAAAATCGGGCATTCGTAACTTAGCGTTGCAGCGTGGCTACTTTAACGGTGACTTTAAATTGAGCCGTTTAGAGGTGGTGCCAGAGCTTAATGAAGCTAACGTTCGTCTGCACTATGACAGTGGTATCCGTTATCACTTTGGTACGGTTGAAATTTTGGGTAGTCAGATCTGGGAAGATCGCGTTGATTCTTTGCGCCCATTTAAAACCGGTGAGCCTTACTTGGTCTCTGAAGTGGGTGAATATAACCAGAACCTTTCGAATACGGATTGGTTCTCATCGGTATTTGTTGAGCCTGATCTCACCAAGTTAGATGATGGTCGAGACCTACCAATCAAAGTCTCACTTGCTCCTGCTGCGAAAAACCAAATTGAAACGGGTATTGGTTACTCTACCGATACTGGTGTGCGCGGTACGCTGAAATGGAAAAAACCATGGGTGAGTGCGCGAGGCCACAGCTTTGATACCGCGCTTTCTCTGTCTAAACCAGAGCAGACCATCACGGCTGGCTACAAGATCCCACTTGATGATGTATTGCACGAATACTACCAACTTCAGTTTGGTTTGAAGCATCTCGATAACCGCAATACGGAAAGTTTGGAATCGAATCTCGCGGTAGAACGTCACTGGATCACCGATGGTGGTTGGCACAAAACGTTGTATGTTCGTCACTTGTACGAAAACTTCTCGCAAGGTTTGCAAGAAGATGGTGTGCAGTTTGTTTTACCTGGTGCCTCGTTTTCTCGCACACGGACTCGTGGCGGTAACATGCCAATGTGGGGCGATAAACAGAGTGTGACGGTTGAATACGGTGACCCGGCGTTGTTGTCTGAAACTCGCGTACTTCGTTTGTTAGGTCGCACATCTTGGATTCGTGGTATCGGACAAAACCACCGTGGTTTATTCCGCCTTGAAGGTGGCGCCAACGTCACTGATGAATTTGAAAAACTCTCGCCATCGCTGCGTTTTTTCGCTGGTGGTGACAACAACATTCGTGGTTACGGCTACGAATCGATCTCACCAACAGACTCGAGTGGCGCATTGACCGGTGCGAAATACATGGTAACCAGTACGTTAGAGTACCAGTATCGTGTGCATGGCAACTGGTGGGGGGCGGTATTCTACGACATTGGTGACGCATTTAATAAAACCCCTGAATGGAAATCGGGTGCGGGTGTCGGTATCCGCTGGGCATCACCGGTCGGTCCGGTGAGCTTTGACTTTGCTTGGGGCCTAGACGCCGAGCCAGATCCAGAATTCCGTATCCACTTCTCTTTGGGGCCAGAGCTATGATGAAAACAACACTGAAGTGGACGAAATGGTTCTCAATCGGTCTACTGACTCTTATTGTGTTGCTGGCGATTTTAGTCGGCACCATTCTATTTACCCACCCAGGTCTAAAGTTGGCACTTTGGGGGGCAGAAAAAGCGTTACCGCAACTTAAAGTCGAGCAAATTCAAGGCTCACTATTCCCACGTTTTGCGCTGCATAACGTCAGCTTTGTGGATGAGTCTCTCCATGTTGATGCTAAGGTGGAAAGCTTAACGTTAGCGATGAACTTCCGTTGTTTCTTTGACCCTAAAGTGTGTGTGGATGAGCTCGCGCTGCAGGGTGTTAACTTCCAAATGCCAGAGTTGCCACCGGCAAGTGATGAGCCGGAAGAAGAAACACCACCGCTGCACTCCATCAGCACACCAGTGCCAATCTTCGTCAATAAAGTCAGCTTTAACGACATTAACCTGAACATCTTAGGTAACAAGGTTGATTGGCAAGAATTCTCTACCGCATTGTCGATGCAAGGTGACCGCTTGGTGATTGCTCCAACGGCATTGAAAGCTATCAATGTGGCACTTGCACCAAGTGACGAAGCCACAGAAGAGAAGCCATCACAAGCAGCAGATTCGGAACCAAAGGCCAAGAGCGAGCAAGCTAAAGCGACACCAAAGGCAACTGAAAGCCAGCCTAAAGAGGCGAAAACTCGAGCTACAGAGAAAGCTAAACCTACAGCTGAAACGAAGCCAGAAGGGATAGTGCTGCCTGAGGTATGGATTCCACTGACCGTTGAAGCAAAACGTCTCGATATTCATGACTTTAAATTAGCTGGTGACACACCTGTGATTGTTCACCACTTAGGGCTAGAGGCAACGGCTGGTGGTGATAACGTCGATGTCAAAACGCTAGAGCTTGATATGCCAGAAGTCGAAGGCCAGCTAAGTACGCAAGTGACATTATCGGCCGATTACCCAATTCAAGCGCAGATTGACGCTCTGGTTAAACAAGCGGACGTAAAGGGGCAGAAACTATCGCTTTCTGCGTCTGGCTCGGTTGGCGATTTATCATTGCAGGCGACGCTGTCTGACTTGGTGAAAGCGACGATTGAAGGTCAAATTCAACCGCTTAAACCTGAGTTACCATTGATATCAAGCTGAAAGATGTTGCTGCGCAATGGCCATTGAGTGGTAAGAGCGATTACCAAGTTTCTGTTCCTAGCCTAGTTGCCAAAGGTTCACTAGAGGGCTACACCGTTGCGTTAGATGCCAAGGCATCAGGTAAAGATATTCCTGCTGTGGATGTGGCGTTAAACGGTAAAGGTACCCTAGAACAGATTGATTTAGGCAGCATTGTTGTCAAAACGCTAGGTGGTGAGTTAGCGGGTAAGGTGATGGCCAACTGGGCTGCGCCAATCAACTGGCAAGCCGATCTAAACCTGAAGAACATTCAGCCAGGTTTACAATGGCGAGAAGCTGAAGGTGATATCAGCGGTAGTCTATCGACTTTAGGCTCACTAACCGATCAAGGTGGCTGGCAAGTGAGTCTGCCTAAACTGGACATCGACGGTATTCTGCGTGGCTACCCGCTGAATATTGAAGGTCAGCTAAAGGCATCTGACAAGACGGGTAAAGGCGAGGATATTCAGCTCAATACACAAGGTTTAGCTTTGTCCCATGGCCCCAACTCATTGAGAGCAAAAGGTAAGATCGACAAACAGATCTTGATGGATGTTGAAGTTAACTTCCCCGATTTCGCGAAAAGCGTACCGGACCTTGGCGGTAAGATGAATGGTAATATCGCACTTCGTGGTAGCCTGAAACAGCCAGACATCAACTTAGATCTCGCGCTTAACCAAGTGAATTGGCAACAACAAGCGAAGGTAGAAACCATTACGCTGAAAGGCGATGTGACTCCACTGCCTGCGCCGAAAGCTGATGTCAGCCTAATTGCGAAAAATATCACTTACGATGACATCAAAATCGATAGTGCGGACCTTGAAGTGACAGGAGATGAGAAGCTGCATCAACTCACGTTGGATGTGGTTTCAGACGTTGTTTCAAGTAGTTTAGAGATCGAAGGTAGCTTCAAGCAAAAGCCAGAAATGATCTGGGATGGTGCATTGCGTCGCTTAACGCTAAGTACCCCTCAAGGCCCTTGGGCGCTACAAAAATCAACGGCAGTTAAGGTTAACATCGATAAGCAGATTGCGAATGTACAGGCACATTGTTGGTTGCAAGCAAACTCAAAAGTGTGTCTAACGGAAGACATCAGTGTTGGTAAGAGCGGTGAAGCGAAGTTAGCCATCACTAACTTTGACTTTGACCAAATTAAACAGTTCTTGCCAGCAGAGACCAAGCTTCAAGGCTCGGTGAACGCGAATGCTGACGCAAAATGGGCACCAGACATGAAACCGGAAGTGACGGTAAATGTGGAGATGCCGAAAGGTCAGGTTGAGCAAGCGCTAGAACAGCCAATTAAGGTCGGCTGGGACAGTGTCAGCCTAAAAGCTAAGTTAGCCCAAGATAAACTGAATGCTGAGTGGTTATTTGATGTTACAGACAACGGCGATTTATCCGGTAAGGTGTCGTTAAATGATGTCTCGTCAGAGAGCCCAACTATTGACGGTAAAGTGTCGCTGTCGACGTTCCATTTAGACTTCTTAGCGCCACTTATCGGTGAGTACAGCCTATTCAAAGCGAACATGAATACGGATCTGGCTCTGTCGGGTGATGTGATGCATCCGAAAGTGAATGGTCAGTTCTTGATTGACCAGATGAAGTTGCAAGGTGATGTGACGCCAATTGATATCAACTCGGGCAAAGTCGCGATTAACTTCAGAGGGCATCAAGCAGATTTAGATGCAGGCATTATTACACCCGATGGTAAGCTGGAAATTAACGGTGATGCGGATTGGCGCGATCTGGAAAACTGGCACACCAAAGCTCGTGTTTTTGCAAAAGAGCTGAAAGTCGATATGCCGCCAATGGTGCGAATCAAAGTCGAGCCAGATATGACGATTGATGTGACGCCTCAACTGGCCAAGGTTGAAGGCAACATTAATCTTCCGTGGGGTCGTATCTTAGTGGATGAGTTGCCACCAAGTGCGGTTGGCGTGTCGAGCGATACGGTTATCTTGAATAAAGATATGCAGCCTGTCGATGGCGAGCAAGCGCTGCCGTTTAACGTAGAAACTGACATCAACATCAAGATTGGCGATGACTTCCAATTGTCTGCATTCGGTCTAAAAGGTGACTTGCAAGGTAACTTGAATGTGACACAAAAAGATAAAGGTCCATTCATTGTTGGTGAAGTGAATATCGTCGACGGTTCTTACCGCTCATTCGGCCAAGACTTGGTGATCGAAGAAGGTAAGATCATGATGAATGGCCCTGCGGATCAGCCTTACGTATCAATCAAAGCGATTCGTAACCCAGACAACACGCAAGACGATGTGACAGCCGGTGTTCGAGTAACTGGCCCAGCAAGTGACCCGACCGTAGAAATTTTCTCGGATCCGGCGATGCCACAAGCGAACGCACTGTCTTACCTATTGCGCGGTCAAGATATCGATGCGGAGTCGGGCGGTAACGCCATGACTACAACGTTGATCGGCCTAAGCTTGGCGAAGAGCGGCAAGGTAGTTGGTGAAATCGGTGAAGCTTTTGGTGTACAAGACTTGCAATTGGATACGGCTGGTTCGGGAGATGACTCTCAGGTGACAGTAAGTGGTTATATCTTGCCAGGTCTGCAAGTGAAGTACGGCGTAGGTATCTTTACCTCGTTGGGTGAGTTCACTGTTCGTTACCGTTTGATGAAAGATTTGTACCTAGAGGCGGTATCGGGCGTCGATAGTGCGGTTGATCTGCTCTACCAGTTTGAATTCAACTAAGCTTAGCTTTTAAAACATAACTAAGGAGTGGTTATGCAGCATTTGGTATTTGTGTATGGCACCTTACGCAAAGGAGAGTGCAATCATCACTTTTTGAAAACCGCTGAGTTTCTCGGGCATCATGAGACTGATGCCCAATTTGCTTTGTACGATTTAGGTCGTTATCCCGCGTTGTCGACTGGGCAAAAAGCGATACAAGGCGAAGTGTATTTAATTGATAACGATACACTCAGCGAGTTAGATAAGCTTGAAGATGTGCCAGTGGAGTACCGCAGAGAGAGTATTGCGACACCATTTGGCCAAGCTTGGATCTACTTATACCAAGATACTGAGCAACTCACGGAAGAGATTGCTTCTGGCGATTGGTGCCAAAGGGTGTGAACTATACTGAGAGCAGTAACGTATGCATTGACGATATATACAACAAAGACTTGGGAGGTCTGCGATGAAATATCTATCTCCAATCATACTACTGCTTCTTGTTGGTTGTTCAAACAGTACACCACCGAGCAGTAACGACAGCATGCAGTGGCAACAATACGGTATGCAGCGAGCGGAAGCGGGTGAATCAAAACTCTCCATGCAAGAGCTCAACAAAGGTGACGATTTATATATGGCGTACAGTAATGGCTATGAAAGCGGTCGAGCTAATTACTGTGCACAAGACGCTTTCACACTCGGTGAAAGCAGGCGTTATTACCGAGGCATTTGTGACGATTTAGATGATCGATTCCGTCGAGAATACGAACTAGGGCGTACATCTAAAGGCAGCAAACGCTACTAATGAGTGAGGAGTAATGATGAGACTATTCGCGATTGGCGCTATGCTTCTATTTCTCAACGCTTGTGCGCAAACCACACTACCCAGCTCTGTTAACGCGACAGACTGGCAAGCTTTCGGCAAACAAACAGCACTGAAGGGTTCGCTTGAGTTGTCCGAAGACCGTATTGCCAAGTTAGATGACACTAACCGTGCCACTCCTGAACTCATTATGGCCTACCAAACTGGCTACCAGGAGGGTAAGGAAGAGTATTGTCAGCAAAGCGCTTATATTCTCGGCGTACAAGGTGCTCCTTACTATGGCATCTGCGATGATTTAGACCCATTTTTCCACAACGATTATGAATCAGGCAGATTGTCGACGGCGGGTGGCTATTAAACCGGTTGTTGATTAAACCAAGTTATGAAAACGAAAAAGAGCTGCCAATTGGCAGCTCTTTTGTTATTTGTTACTTACGATTATTTGTTTTGAGCACGCTCGTAAGACTCTAGGATTTCCGCTTTTGCTGCAGCAACGTCATCCCAGCCATCAACCTTGACCCATTTGCCCGCTTCAAGCTCTTTGTAGCGTTCAAAGAACTGCGTGATTTGGGCTTTGAGTAGCTCTGGAATATCGTCAACATCTTGAATGCCTTCGTACTCTTTTGAGATTTTAGAGTGCGGGACAGCGAAGACTTTCGCATCTTCACCCGATTCATCTGTCATTTTCAGTACACCGACTGGACGGCAGCGAATCACAGAACCTGGCATTAATGGGTAAGGGGTCGGAACCAGCACGTCCACTGGGTCGCCATCTAGAGAAAGAGTATCGTTCACGTAGCCATAGTTACATGGGTAGAACATTGGCGCAGACATGAAACGATCAACAAACACAGCACCAGTGTCTTTATCTACTTCGTATTTGATTGGATCCGCGTTGGCAGGGATTTCGATGACGACGTAGATATCTTCAGGCAGTGATTTACCTGCTGGTACGTTATTTAAGCTCATTTGAATATTCCTTTTCATTGAGGATTAAGCGTGGAAAGGCTTAATCTGGCTAACATTTACGCAGTTCACTTTAACGACAAAAACGCGGCAGGTAAACACCCGCCGCGTTGGACAAAGGTCTGAAATTAGTCTTCTTCGCGATTCAGTTCAAGAAACTCTTCGACTTTGTTGACCATGTTCTTTGAACCCACAAAGAAAGGCACTCGCTGGTGCAGTTCGGTAGGTTTCAAATCCATAATGCGGTTTACACCGTCAGACGCCAAACCGCCAGCTTGCTCAATTAAGAATGCCATCGGGTTGCACTCGTACAACAAGCGCAGTTTGCCTTGAGGGTGGCTTTGCGTGCTTGGGTACAAGTAAATGCCGCCTTTTAGCAGGTTACGATGGAAGTCAGCAACCAATGAGCCAATGTAGCGAGAGGTGTATGGGCGACCATCTTCAGGCACATTCTCCTGACAGTACTTGATGTACTTCTTCACGCCCTGCGGGAAGCGGATGTAGTTGCCTTCGTTGATTGAGTAGATTTTGCCATCTTCTGGGATCATCATGTTTTCATGAGATAGACAGAAGCTGCCAATCGATGGGTCGTAAGTGAAGCCGTTTACGCCATTACCTGTGGTGTAAACCAGCATGGTCGATGAGCCGTAAATCACGTAGCCCGCTGCCACTTGTTTGTGACCTGGTTGTAGGAAGTCTTCTTCTGTTGGTGGGGTTCCAATAGGAGAAACTCGACGATAAATAGAGAAAATCGTACCAACAGACACGTTCACATCGATGTTTGATGAGCCATCGAGTGGGTCCATTAGTACAACGTATTTTGCGTTTTGGTTAAGTTCTTTATTGAACGCAACCGCTTCATCTTCTTCTTCACTGGCTACACCACACACTTGGTCGCGTGCTTCGAGCGCTGCTTTGAACTTGTCGTTCGCGTATACATCAAGCTTTTGCTGATCTTCGCCTTGTACGTTCTCTGTACCTACAGCGCCAGTGATATCACCAAGACCTGCCGCATTGATTTCGCGGTTTACGATTTTTGCAGCTAAACGAATAGAAGCTAATAGAGATGAAAGATCACCGCTAGCGTGGGGGAAATCCGCTTGTTTCTCAACAATGAACTCGCCTAGGGTGCGCAGTCCTGACATGGTTTATCCTTACATTTTTCATTTCGTTGGGGGTGTCGCGCAACGGGGGCATCTCTTTATGGATGTTAAACGATTGCGCTAGATGTAAGTTTAAGTCGCAGATCTTATTAATGGTAATGAAGTAACCGACTGAGATCTCAATTTATTTGTCTTATTGCATAAGACGTGAACCGCTTGGTTAATGCTTGGTCAGTCAGCCCTAAGCCTTGTCAGATTTGTGAAAGAGACTGCACGAACAGGGTGAAAGGCACTCGCTTTTCTGGTGGTTATCACGATAATGAAAGGATTAAAGAACGCATTACAAGGTTAAGTTTATGCACATTCATATCTTGGGTATCTGCGGCACGTTTATGGGCGGTGCGGCAATTTTAGCGCGTCAGCTAGGTCATAAAGTGACGGGTTCGGATGCCAACGTTTATCCACCAATGAGTACCCTGTTGGAGTCTCAAGGTATTGAAATTATTGAAGGCTTTGACCCTTCTCAACTTGACCCTCAACCCGACCTCGTGGTTATTGGTAACGCGATGAGCCGTGGTAACCCATGTGTTGAGCATGTGCTGAATACCAATATGCGTTACACCTCTGGTCCACAATGGTTACAAGAGTTCTTATTGCACGATCGCTGGGTTCTAGCGGTATCGGGTACCCATGGTAAAACGACTACTTCAAGCATGCTAGCTTGGATTTTAGAAGACTGTGGCTACCAGCCTGGTTTCCTTGTCGGTGGTGTATTGGGTAACTTTGGTGTGTCAGCACGCTTGGGTGAAAGCATGTTTTTCGTCGTTGAAGCGGACGAATACGACAGTGCTTTTTTCGATAAACGATCTAAGTTTGTTCATTACCATCCACGTACCTTGATCATGAATAACCTTGAGTTTGATCATGCAGACATCTTCGACGATCTTGAAGCGATTAAGCGTCAATTCCACCATTTAGTGCGTACTGTTCCTGGAAACGGTTTGATCTTGGCACCGAAGCAAGATCAGTCGTTGCAAGACGTGATCGAGCGCGGTTGTTGGACTGAAAAGCAGTTCTCAGGTGTCGACGGTGATTGGCAAGCACACAAACTGGTTATCGATGGTTCTAAATTTGAAGTGTCACTGCAAGGCGAGAAAGTGGGCGTCGTAGATTGGGACCTTGTTGGTGACCACAACGTGGGTAACGCTTTGATGGCCATTGCAGCTGCGCGTCATGTTGGTGTTGCACCAGAACTGGCTTGTCAGGCTCTTGGTCGTTTTATTAACACCAAACGTCGCTTAGAGTTAAAAGGCGAAGAGCAGGGCGTGACGGTTTATGATGATTTTGCTCATCACCCAACGGCGATTGAACTGACATTGGGCGGTTTACGTAACAAGGTTGGTGAAAAACGTATCCTTGCCGTTTTAGAGCCTCGTTCTGCGACCATGAAACGTGGTGTGCATAAGAATACTTTGGCGGCTTCTCTGCACAGTGCTGATGAGGTGTTCCTCTTCCAACCAGACAACATTGATTGGTCGGTACAAGAGATTGCAGACCAGTGTAAACAGCCTGCGTTTGTTGATGCAGAGATGGGCTCTTTTGTCGCAAAAATCGTCGAACGAGCGCAACCGGGCGACCAAATTCTCGTGATGAGTAATGGTGGTTTTGGCGGCATCCACGGCAAGCTTCTAGAACAACTGAAACAAAAAGCTTAATTACATCTATGCAGCAAAAAGTAACCCCTAAAAAAGCCATCACATTAGCACTAACGGGTGCCTCTGGTGCCCCATATGGACTTCGTCTTCTTGAATGTTTAGTGGCAGCGGATTACCACGTCTACGTGTTGATCTCTTCGGCTGCACGCGTGGTAATGGCGATCGAACATGACTTGAAACTCCCAAGTGGCCCTGAGGCGGCGCAAAAAGCGCTGGTTGAGCACCTTAATTGCAATCCAGATAACATCACCGTTTGTGGCAAAGACGACTGGTTTTCGCCGGTGGCCTCTGGCTCTGCGGCGCCTAAGCAAATGGTGGTGTGTCCATGTTCTGCAGGTAGTGTTGCGGCCATTGCACACGGCATGTCGGATAACTTGATTGAGCGCGCTGCTGATGTAGTAATGAAAGAACGCGGACAGTTACTGCTTGTGGTGCGTGAAACGCCTTTCTCAACACTGCACCTTGAAAATATGCACAAGCTTTCGCAAATGGGTGTCACCATTATGCCGGCAGCGCCGGGCTTCTATCATCAACCTAAAACTATCGAAGACTTAGTAGATTTTATGGTGGCGAGAATTCTTGATCACCTTGGCATTGAGCAAGGTTTAGTGCCACGTTGGGGTTATGACCAACGTTGATTGTGTAATCAATAAAAGACCTTTACAATCCATCCAACTCATCGGGGAGCAAACCCACTTGGCATTGAGCTTATCAATACCATTGGGCGCTGAGACCTAATCGCTTAACGTTGTTGAGCAAACAGGGACCCGTATTACCTGAACCAGATAATGCTGGCGTAGGAATTGAGTCTGGATATTGGAAGTCCTAAATACCGCCTCAAACCTGTGCCGCTCAATTCATGTCAATAATGCAAATGGAGAGCGAGCAGTGAAAACCACTCTTAGTCTGATTGCCCTTGCAGCCATCACTTCTACTTCGGCGTTTGCCGCTGAAAACACCCTAACTGTCTATACGTATGACTCTTTCGCTGCCGATTGGGGACCAGGTCCTAAGGTCGAAAAAGCGTTCGAAGCCAAATGCGGTTGCGACGTTAATTTCGTTGCTCTGGATGACGGTGTTTCAATCCTTAACCGCCTTCGCTTGGAAGGAAACAATAGCAAAGCGGATATCGTGTTAGGTTTGGATAACAACCTGATGGCGGAAGCGAAAAAGACTGGGCTTCTGGCTGAGCACAATGTTGATACATCGAAGACGACCTTGCCTAACGGTTGGGATGATAAGACCTTCGTACCGTACGATTACGGCTACTTCGCGTTTGTATACAACAAGGAGAAGTTGGCGAACCCTCCAAAAAGCATGAAAGAGCTGGTGGAAGAGCGTGATGATCTGAAAGTGATTTACCAAGACCCTCGAACTTCGACGCCGGGTCAAGGCTTGATGTTGTGGATGAAGTCCATCTACGGCGATGATGCGACTCAAGCATGGAAGCAACTGGCAACGAAAACAGTTACGGTTACCAAAGGTTGGTCAGAAGCTTACTCGATGTTCTTGAACGGTGAGTCCGACCTCGTGCTGTCTTACACGACTTCTCCAGCGTACCATTTGATTGCAGAAGGTGATGCGAAATACGCCAGCGCAGACTTTACCGAAGGTCACTACATGCAAGTAGAAGTAGCGGCTAAGGTTAAAGGCTCAAAGAATGCGGAACTTGCGGATGAGTTTATGAATTTCATCTTGAGTGATGAGTTCCAATCTACAATGCCAACAGGCAACTGGATGTACCCAGTGACTGACGTTGAATTACCAAAAGGCTTTGAAACCTTGAGCGTACCAAGTAAACCATTGAGCTTTAGTGCAGATGAAGTAGCGAAAATGCGCAAGACTTGGATTCGCGAGTGGCAAAGCGCATTGACGTTCTAATATAGGTTCTACTTTTGAATTCTGTTCCGAAAATCGGGTTAGGGGTCGCGATGATTATTGCGACCTTTGTTGTTTCTGCCCTAGGTGCTTTGATTGTTCAAGCGCCTTCACTTGATGTGTCTATGGTGTGGGGAGACCCATACTATCAACACGTCACCAAGTTCAGTTTCTACCAAGCTTTCCTTTCTACACTATTGAGTGTTGGCTTTGCTATTCCTGTTGCTCACGCACTTTCTCGACGTGAGTTCTTTGGGAAGTCTCTACTACTAAAGTTGTTTGCGTCTACCTTAGTTCTGCCGGTGTTAGTTGGTGTATTTGGCTTATTGGCGATTTACGGTAACAGCGGCTTATTAGCACAATGGCTGAAAAGCATCGATTCGGAGCTGCCGTTTTCCATCTATGGCCTGAACGGTATTTTACTTGCGCATGTGTTCTTTAATATGCCTTATGCAGCGCGGCTACTTTTGCAGGCATTAGAGTCGATCCCCGCAGAGCAACATAAACTGTGTGCGCACCTTGGAATGAGCCATTGGGACAAATTCCGCTGGGTGGAATGGCCTCGCTTAAGACAACAACTGCCACACGTAAGCGGCTTGGTGTTTATGCTTTGCTTTACCAGTTTCGCCACCGTGATGGCGTTAGGTGGCGGACCGAAATCGACCACCATTGAACTTGCCATTTATCAGGCGATTAAGTTCGATTTTGATCTGCAGGCTGGGGCGCTTTTGGCACTGTGGCAAATGCTACTATGTGGCTTGTTAGCGATTGGCGTGCAGAAGTTGACGAAGCCAGTTTCAGTAAGCGCTGGCAGTACATCGGTACAGCAATATTTAACGAAGGATCATGGGTGGTCAAAAGCTTGGGATAGCTTTTGGATCATAGGTGCCTTTTTACTAGTAATACCACCACTTATGATGGTGGTGTTCAGTGGCATCAACCAGCAAGTTTGGTCGGTACTGACCGATGAGCGCTTTTGGTCCGCACTGTTCAATTCTCTCAACGTTGCGATACTGGCGAGCTCTCTTGCTGTTGCTGCTGGTGTGTCGATTTTGCTGACCAGTCGACGTTGGCGATTGCAGTATAAAAATACTCGCGCCGATCAAATTGAGCTTATCGGAACCATTATCTTAGTAACGCCGGGATTGGTGATTAGCACCGGATTGTTCCTATTACTGCGATCGTTTACCGATGTATTCAGCTTGGCGTTTTTTGTTGTCATCTTAGTTAATGGCTTGATGGCATTGCCATATGTCATTAAGACTTTATCTCAACCTATGTTGCACATTGAGCAGCAGTATCAGTACGTGTGTGCCAGCTTAGGCATGCGTGGTTGGCAACGATTTAAAGTCGTGGAATGGCAAGCGCTGCGCAAGCCGTTTGCACATGCTTTTGCTATCAGCTTTATGTTTGCAATTGGCGACTTAAGTGCGATTGCCTTGTTCGGTGGGCAAGAGTTTAGAACCTTGCCGTTGTACCTATTCCAATTGTTGGGAAGTTACCAGATGGATGCCGCTGCCGTGGTATCGGTTACTTTGCTGTTACTCAGCGTCGGCTGTTTTGCTTTGATTGAGAAAGTGTTGAAAACGAAGGAGAGAGCGTAATGTTAGTGTTGGATGATGTGCAGTACACCTATCAACGTGAACTGTTTCGTTTTGAGTTAGCTATTCAGCGTGGACAAATCGTTTCACTGATGGGGCCGAGTGGGGCGGGCAAATCAACCCTATTGGCGTTAGTTGCTGGTTTTATTAATCCAGACCATGGCGATATTCTGGTTGATAGTGAGTCTATCGTGCGTAAAGAGCCGTATCAGCGTCCGTTTTCAATGCTGTTCCAAGAGCATAATCTGTTTGCTCACCTGTCAGTAAGAGACAACATCGGTTTGGGTTTGCATCCGGGACTAAAGCTCACGGCAGACCAAAAGCTGCTTGTTGAGCAAGCGGCCAAGCAGGTCGGGGTTGCTGAGTATCTGGACCGTTTACCTGAACATCTTTCTGGTGGTCAGCGTCAGCGTGTGGCACTTGCGCGTTGTTTTGTTCAGCCGCACCCAATGTGGTTACTCGATGAACCTTTTTCTGCGTTAGACCCAGTATTGAGAGAAGAGATGCTGACACTGGTTAAACAACTTGCTGCTGAGCGTGGCATTACCGTTTTGATGGTGACGCACCACTTAAGTGACGCCAGAGCGATTGCTAGTCATTTTGCTTTTGTGGCTGCTGGTCAGGTTGAAGCTGCAGGAGAGATTGGTGAGCTTAACGCTCAACATAGCAGTACAGCATTGAAGGCTTTTGTTAAAGCGGCAGGGTGATTACCCTGAGATAGAAAAATAAAAGGTTGATGCAAGCATCAACCTTTTTTGGTTTTGGGAGTTTGAATGAGCGTATTAGCCTTGAGGCTTCACCACCATAACGTTGATTGGTGAGTTCTCAACGACTTTGCTTGCTACAGAGCCCAGCATCACTTTGTTGATCTTTGAGCGTTTGTGGCTTGGCATAATGATAAGGTCAGCACCTAAGCGTTCAGCGTAATCAAGGATGGTTGCATACGCTTTACCTTCTGCCACGTGGACTTTGTAAATTACTTCATCATCGATATGTTGGTCTGCAAAGGCTTTGAGCTGTTGCTTTACATCTTGCTTCATTTTCGCCGCCGCGTCTTTCGGGAAGTAAGTCGCGACCATCGACATATGAATACCAGGTAAGACAGTAAGCAAGTGAACTTCAGCATTGGCTTGCTTTGCTTGCCATACCGCTAATTCAACGGCACGGTCAGAAAAGCCTTGGTCATTTAGATCAACCGGAACAAGAATTTGTTTGTACATTCAATGTCTCTCATTAAGGCCCCTTATCCTCGGAGCCAAATCGGTTATGCGCTCAGCTGTTCCTTACGAGCACGACGTTTTTGGTTCAGGGCAAGTACCAGCAAAATCATCAAACAAGGCACAAATACCCATTCTTTCATTGGTCGTTCAGCATCTTGAACTACCCATTTGATCTCCCAATCGAAGTCGATTCCTGAAGATTCTGCCGGGCTGCCAAATTCAACCATGTCTACGATCATTTTGCCGTCGTTCTCGGTCAGCATTAGGCCCATTGAAGAAAGTCGTTCTTCAGCGGTTGCCGCTTTATCTTCGAACGGAAGACGTACCGTTTTTTCAACGTAGTCACCTTCAAGGTTTTCTCCAGCGACACGTAACTCTATGGATTCTCCTACATTTAACCCTTCTGTGATTTGAGCTATCTCAACACCAGGAGAAAGAACTTTCGCTGGGTAGAGCATGTCCCACCAAAAACCAGGACGGAAGAACGAGAAGGTTAATACTAATAGTAGGATCGTTTCCCACCACTTGTTACGTGTGAACCACCAACCTTGTGTTGCCGCGGAGAAGATCAACATCGCAATAATGGAAGAGATCACGGTTAACGCTAGGTGCCACCATGAATCAATGCCCATCAACAAGAGTTGAGTGTTGAAGACGAACATGAATGGCAGAATTGCGGTTCGAATATCGTAGGTAAAGCCTTGAATACCAGTACGAATTGGATCTGACTTAGCAATTGCGGCAGCGGCAAAGGCAGCTAAACCTACAGGAGGTGTATCATCTGCAAGGATACCGAAATAGAACACAAATAAGTGCACCGCAATCAGTGGGATGATCAGGCCATGAGCCGCACCCAGAGTTACGATAACCGGTGCCATTAGCGTTGATACCACGATATAGTTTGCCGTCGTTGGCAGACCCATACCCAGGATCAAGCTGATTACTGCCGTAAACAGCAACATAAGGATGATGCTACCGCCAGAGATGAACTCGACGAAGTCTGTCATAACCAAGCCGATACCAGTCAAGGTGACCACACCAACTACCGTACCTGCTGCAGCGGTTGCCACGCCGATACCGATCATGTTGCGCGCACCAGATACCAAACTCTCTGCGAGATCAACAAAACCGTCTTTGGTCTGCTCAATCAGGTCACCCTGTTTTGATAGCAATGCGATCAATGGGCGCTGCGTCAGCAAGATAAAGATCATGAACACGGTTGCCCAGAATGCTGACAGACCCGGTGAGAAGCGTTCTACAGTCAAACACCAAACCAGTACGACGATCGGTAGCAGATAGTGCAGACCAGATTTAATCGTTGGGCCTGGATCTGGTACTTCGGTGAGCTCCGCATCAATTTCAATCGCGCCATCTTTCACGTGATTTGCCGAAACCTTCACCAGACCGACGTAAGCAATTAATAGGGCGATGGTTACAATGGTTGTTGCAGCATCGCCAAATACGTCTTTAGTCCAACCCACACCGTAGTAAACCAAGGCGCTGATGACGCACAAGCCAAGGATAGTGCCAGTAAATGACAATAGGCTTTGTAGCATGGTTGGGTTGTGGCGACGGGGAAGGCCGGTCATGCCTGCTTTACATGCTTCAAGGTGAACGATGTAAATCAGAGCAATGTATGAAATAAGTGCAGGAAGTAGGGCTGCTTTGATTACCTCAACATAAGAGATACCCACATATTCAACCATTAGGAAGGCCGCAGCGCCCATGATAGGCGGCGTTAGCTGGCCATTCGTCGACGCAGCAACTTCAACCGCACCAGCTTTTGTACCCGGGAAGCCTACTCGCTTCATCAGTGGAATCGTAAAGGTACCTGTGGTTACTACGTTTGCGATGGATGAGCCCGAAACCAGACCAGATAGGCCGGATGCAACGACAGCCGCTTTTGCAGGACCGCCCTTCATGTGACCAAGCAGTGAGAAGGCGACTTTAATGAAGTAAGCACCTGCGCCCGCGCGTTCTAGCATGGCACCGAAAAGTACGAACAAGAATACAAACGAAGTCGATACGCCAAGTGCAACACCGAATACGCCTTCTGTGGTTAGCCATAAGTGTGACATTGCTTTGTTTAAGCTTGCACCTTTATGAGCAATGACATCTGGCATATATGGACCGGCAAAGGTGTAGGTCAGAAATACTGCAGCAACGACCATCAACGGTGGACCCAGTGCACGACGTGTTGCTTCAAGCAATAGAGCCATACCCGTTACTGAGACTACGATGTCAACGGTTGTCGGTGCACCAGAGCGCCCGGCCAGTTCGGTATAGAAAATATAAATGTAAGCTGCAGCAAAGCTACCCGCTAATGCCAATACCCAGTCGATTAATGGGATATGGTCACGCGGAGAGTTCTTCATTGCTGGGTAAGCAGTGAAAGCGAGGAAAGTGGCAAAAGTTAAATGAATTGCTCGCGCTTCAGTATCGTTGAGTACGCCAAAATTAAAAATAAATGGTAGCGGAGAGGCATACCATAATTGAAATAGCGACCAGCACAGTGGTACGAACCATAAGATTCTACCTTGCAAGCCCATTGGGCTACGCGCACCTGTGTCTGCCTGAGCCACCATTTCTTGCACATCTTGTGACGGAGTGTTGTTCGTCGCCATGTACTTTTTCCTTATTATTGATGGTCCTGTCTGTATTGTGTATCGAGAACCCCGCTTCGCTATAACAGTGTAGTGAATAGAGCGAAGTTTGCTTTCGAGTGAATCGCTACAAATCTGTAACCCATTGATTTGTGGGCAAAGGAAATGTGCGGTTTCTTTTTTAGGTGTGAGCGCGACTTCTGAAAGAAATCGGCAGATTGCATTATGCAAGTTGAACAAAGCATGCTGGCAAACGATCGTTACCAGCATACTTAATCAAGCAGAAAACCATCCTTTTCTGCCCGAGCTTGAAGTCAGTAGTTGCTTACTTAAGCAGACCTACTTCTTTGTAGTATTTTTCCGCACCTGGGTGAAGAGGGATAGAAAGGCCAGCTTTCACCATGTCTTCTTTCTTCAGGTTTGCAAATGCAGGGTGTAGACGTTTGAATGTGTCGAAGTTTTCGAATACTGCTTTTGCAACATTGTAAGCGACGTCATCTGAAACATCAGAGGTCGTTACCATTGTCGCCGCAACACCGAAGCTGTTTACGTCTTTATCTGTACCACGGTACATGCCAGCAGGTACTGTGCTGAATGCGTAGTAAGGGTTGTTAGCAACGATCTTTTCGATTTCTGCGCCTGTCGCTGGGACAAGTTTTGCATCACAAGAGGTTGTTGCTTCTTTGATTGAACCGTTCGGGTGACCAACCATGTAGATGAATGCATCGATCTTGTTGTCACATAGTGCTTGTGAACGCTCAGAGCCTTTTAGCTCAGATGCCAGTTTGAAGCTGTCGTTTGTCCAGCCCATTGCATCCATCACTACACCCATTGTCGCGCGGTCACCAGAGCCTGGGTTACCGATGTTGACACGTTTACCTTTAAGGTCTTGAACGTTTTCGATACCAGAATCTGCACGTGCGATGATGTTAAAAGGTTCTGTATGAAGAGAGAACATTGCACGTAGCTTTTTGTACGGGCCTTGTTCAGCAAACTTGCTCGTACCGTTATAGCCATGGTATTGCCAATCCGATTGCACGATACCAAAGTCTAGCTCGCCAGCACGGATAGTGTTGACGTTGTAAATTGAGCCGCCAGTCGATTCTACTGAACAACGAATGTTGTGATCTTTACGACCTTTGTTTACCAATTTACAAATAGCACCACCAGTAGGGTAGTAAACACCTGTAACAGAGCCAGTACCGATAGTAATAAACTCTTGAGCGTTAACTGCGCCTGCGCCCATAACTGCTGCAGCGATAGCGCCTACTTTTAGAAGTTTGTTAAATGCCATGAATTTCCTTCCTTATATTCATTATTAACCCGGAAATAACCTTAAATTATTTCAGGAGTTTCCTATTCGGAAACGGCATCTTTTCCAATCCAATCGTTTGAAAAAGCGAGCGAATCATAACAAAAAATTGGCAGAAAATTATCCGATTGTTAAAACTTATAGCGAATAAGTCTAAATCCTGCGACAAGTGTCGGAGATAAATTTGATGTGTAATTCTTTCCAGAACAAATACTTATGCTTGGTTTTGATAGGAGTATTAAAAAAATCAATAGCGTGATGTTAATCACAAAAGTGGTGGGTGAAAAATAGTCTGATAAATCAAAAAATTTACATTTTTCATGGGCTACAAAACTCAACGAATTTCATAGCCCACAAACAGTTACTTAGCCTGTGTATTCGAAAAGTTCACACACTGACTTGAACAATTGTTCTGTAGAAACTGGCATTGTTGGGGTAATGAAGATGGTGTCATCGCCGGCTACTACGCCAAGAATACCCTCAGATTTACCCAAAGAATCCAGTAGGCGGGCAATCAATTGAGCCGCACCAGGGCCAGTGTGGATGACTACTAATGCTGCGTTGTGGTCGATATCTAAGACCAACTCACGCAGAGAGCTACTTACTGTAGGTACACCTAATTCTGCTGGTAGACAGTAAACCATCTCCATTTTTGCATTACGTGTACGAACCGCACCAAACTTCGTCAGCATACGGGAGACTTTAGATTGGTTGATGCTTTCAAAACCTTGTTGTTTTAGTGCATCTACGATCTCGCCCTGTGAACCGAAGCTCTCTTCTTTTAATAAGGCTTTAAAAGCGCGAACTAAGTTATCTTGTTTTTCTGAATTGCGCATAGTCGTTATGATTCTCTTATTCAAGGGTCAGAAATTTTGCATATTCTCGCATATATATTCATGCAGTGCCAAAAAGTCACGGTAATATGTTAATTCCATCACTGTAAACCCTATACAGGACAGGGTTCTTTATGTGTAAAAATACTGACCTATTTATTGCACTGAATTTCTTGTCATTTCAACAGAATAACCGAATAATCAGCGCTCTGTTTGTAGCACGGTAACACTGAGTTGCGCGAGGTCGCAAAGCTGACGTTAATTGATTGTAATCAAGTTGTGATTCCGATAGCTTTGTTTCAGCTGGTTACAAAATACCCGACGAATACGTTTATAAGAGAAATACTCTCAAGGAGAACTACATGAAAGTAGCCGTTATTGGTGCCGCAGGTGGCATCGGTCAAGCCCTGGCCCTTCTACTTAAGAACCGCCTTCCTGCAGGTTCTGATTTAGCCCTATACGATATTGCTCCAGTAACTCCTGGTGTGGCTGCTGATCTTAGCCATATCCCAACTCCGGTTTCTATCAAAGGTTACGCTGGTGAAGATCCAACGCCTGCACTTGAAGGTGCAGATGTAGTACTGATCTCTGCTGGTGTGGCTCGTAAGCCTGGTATGGATCGTGCGGATCTGTTCAATGTAAATGCTGGCATCGTTAAATCGCTAGCAGAAAAGATCGCCGTTGTGTGTCCTACAGCATGTGTAGGTATCATCACTAACCCAGTTAACACCACAGTGCCAATCGCTGCTGAAGTTCTGAAAAAAGCGGGCGTTTACGATAAACGCAAATTGTTCGGTGTAACAACACTAGACGTTATCCGTTCAGAAACATTCGTCGCAGAGCTGAAAGACAAAGATCCAGGTGACGTTCGCGTTCCTGTGATCGGTGGCCACTCTGGCGTAACCATTCTGCCTCTACTTTCTCAAGTTGAAGGTGTTGAGTTTACTGCTGAAGAAGTGGAAGCGCTAACGAAGCGTATCCAGAACGCAGGTACAGAAGTTGTAGAAGCGAAAGCGGGTGGCGGTAGCGCAACTCTATCTATGGGTCAGGCGGCGTGTCGCTTTGGTCTAGCGCTAGTTCGCGCTCTTCAAGGTGAAGAAGACGTGGTTGAGTGTGCGTACGTCGAAGGCGACAGCGAGCATGCACCATACTTCGCACAACCTGTGAAGCTAGGTAAAGACGGCGTAGAAGAAGTACTAAGCTACGGCGCATTGAGCGACTACGAAAAGTCTGCGCTTGACGGTATGTTAGAAACGCTAAATGGCGACATTAACATTGGTGTTGAGTTTGCCAAGTAAGCTTCTTGCTCTGTAGAAGCCATATAAAAGAAGAAAGCCGATCTTACGATCGGCTTTTTTGATCCTTTCATCTCAATGCGCGTAACATAGTCAGTGTTAAGCCACTTTGTGAGGAGAAGATGATGGAAGCGAGTCGAATCCGTAAAGGTATGGTTGTAGAGTGTCAGCAAGGGGTGGGAACCATCTTAGTGGTTGACCAAGAAGCAGAAACGGTATTGTTGGCTAAGCAGGGCTCGGAAGAGCAGTTGGCGGTAAGCTTTGACGAGATCGAAGACAACCCTCAACTACATTGTAATTGTGATCAGTACTATTAGGTCTAACACCCATCCAACAAACCACAGATAACAAAAAGGAAGAGCTCGGCTCTTCCTTTTTACTTTAGGGTCTTTCTATTCAGCCTTAGCTAGTTCGCTTCACGGCCATGTGAGCGAGAGTAACCAATGCTTGCTTATAATCGGATTCAGGCAGTACAGACAGCTCAGCAATCGCTTTATCAGCTTCTTCTAGTGCTTTTTGCGTTGTGTATTCAAGAGAACCAGCTTCTTGCATGACAGCTAAGATGTCTTCTAATCGATCCATGCCGTTGGCTTTCTCGATTGCTTCACGAATCATCGCTGTGTTCTCTGGCGTTGTATTGCGCATCGCATGCAAAAGAGGGAGCGTTGGTTTGCCTTCTGCTAGGTCGTCGCCAACATTCTTACCCATGTCTTCACCGTCAGACGTATAGTCCATAACGTCATCGATAAGTTGGAATGCGGTACCCAGATATTTGCCGTAGTTTTGCAGCGCAACTTCTACGTTTTCTGGAGCGTCATTTAAGATCGCACCAATTTGCGTTGCCGACTCAAACAGACGAGCCGTTTTCGAGTAGATGACCTGCATGTAGCTTTCTTCAGTGGTGTCAGGATCATTGCAGTTCATTAACTGCTGAACTTCACCTTCTGCGATCACATTTACTGCATCACTCATTAGTTTAAGGATCTTCATTGATCCTAGCTCAGTCATCATTTGGAATGAGCGAGTGTAAATAAAGTCCCCAACTAATACGCTCGCGGCATTACCAAATGCAGCGTTCGCCGTCGCTTTACCACGACGCATGTCTGACTCATCAACTACATCATCGTGCAACAGAGTTGCTGTATGGATGAACTCGATAAACGCCGCCGCCATAGTATGGCCGTTACCTTGGTAACCAAGAGCACGTGCTGACAATATCGCCAGAAGTGGTCTTAAGCGTTTGCCTCCACCACTTACGATATAGAAACCGAGTTGGTTGATTAAAGAGACATCAGAATTTAGTTGGGCTTGAATTGTTTCATTCACTTTTGCCATGTCATCGGCAGTAAGCGCTTGGATAGTTTTAAAATCCATCGTATATCCGGCTGAAGTTAGACCCTGCAAGGCTTATTCGATTTATATAATTGTCGAATAATACACTAAAAAACGTTGATTAATACATTACTAAAGGGCATGATTGCCGCACTTTTCTTTGGCGATTAGCTTTTCGCCAATTTTTTCAAAATATGGCTTGTCATAGGGGCATCTCTTCTGTAGAATCTGCGCCCTATTGATGATTAGTTTAGCGCACACCCTCATGAAAAGGCTGTGCGGAAAAAGCGGAGTAAAATATGTACGCTGTTTTCCAATCTGGTGGTAAACAACACCGTGTAAGCGAAGGTCAAACTCTTCGTTTAGAGAAATTAGACGTTGAAACTGGTGCAACTGTAGAATTTGATAAAGTTCTTCTTGTTGCTAACGGCGAAGACATCAAAGTTGGTGCTCCTCTTGTAGAGGGCGGCAAAGTTGTTGCTGAAGTTGTACAACACGGTCGTGGCGATAAAGTTAAAATCGTTAAGTTCCGTCGTCGTAAGCACTCTCGTAAGCAACAGGGTCACCGTCAGTGGTTCACTGAAGTGAAGATCACTGGTATCAACGCTTAATCTATTAGGAGAGTTTAACAATGGCACACAAAAAAGCTGGTGGTTCTACTCGTAACGGCCGCGATTCAGAAAGCAAACGTCTAGGTGTTAAGCGTTTCGGTGGTGAATCTGTTCTTGCAGGTAACATCATCGTTCGTCAACGTGGTACTAAGTTCCACGCTGGTAACAACGTAGGTATCGGTAAAGACCACACTCTATTCGCTCTTACTGAAGGTAAAGTGAAGTTCGAGGTTAAAGGTCCTAAGAACCGTAAGTTTGTAAGCATCGAAGCTGAGTAATTTTACCTTTTAGGTTAATTACTAAAGCTTTAAAGCTGAATTCAAAAGCCCTGCCGATTCGGCGGGGTTTTTTATTTGTAGCAGTCGACATATCGAAGTTTCTCGTCCTGACCTCGAACGGTAGGTATCTGGGAGCTTAGATCTGTCATCTGCTAAAATTGTTTGATGACAAGTCAGATTTAATCCACGCACGAAGTAGTCGGAGTAAAAGATGAAGTTCGTAGATGAAGCGGTAGTAAAAGTTCAGGCTGGTGACGGCGGTAGCGGCGTTGTAAGTTTCTGGCGTGAAAAATTCATCACTAAAGGTGGCCCAGATGGTGGCGACGGTGGTGATGGTGGTGATGTATACATCCAAGCCGATGAAAACCTAAATACCCTGATCGATTACCGTTTCCAACGCTTTTACGAAGCAGAACGCGGTGAAAACGGTCGCGGCGGTAACTGTACTGGTAAACGTGGTAAAGACATCACACTTCGCGTGCCAGTAGGTACTCGCGCAGTTGATATCCATACCAATGAAATCGTTGCAGAAGTAGCAGAACACGGTAAGAAAGTGATGGTCGCTAAAGGCGGCTGGCACGGTCTTGGTAACACGCGTTTTAAATCTTCAGTAAACCGCGCTCCTCGTCAGAGAACGCTAGGTACTAAAGGTGAAATCCGTGAAATCCGTCTAGAGCTATTGCTATTGGCTGATGTTGGTATGCTTGGTCTACCTAACGCAGGTAAATCAACCTTTATCCGCGCAGTATCAGCAGCAAAACCGAAAGTAGCAGATTACCCATTTACTACGTTAATCCCAAGCTTGGGTGTGGTGAGTGTGGTTCCTGAGAAGAGCTTTGTGGTTGCAGACATTCCTGGTCTCATCGAAGGCGCAGCTGACGGTGCTGGTCTAGGTATTCGCTTTCTTAAGCACCTGGAGCGTTGCCGCGTATTGCTTCACATGATTGATATCATGCCTATCGATCAGTCAGATCCAATTCAAAATGCCCTAACCATCATTGATGAACTGGAGCAGTACAGTGAAAAACTAGCAGGCAAACCTCGTTGGCTAGTCTTCAACAAAACGGATCTGATGCCAGAAGAAGAAGCGAATGAAAAGATCCAAGAGATCTTGGATGCGCTAGGTTGGGAAGACGAGTACTTTAAGATCTCGGCGATCAACCGTAACGGTACAAAAGAGCTTTGCTACAAGTTAGCTGACTTTATGGAAAACCTACCTCGTGAAGAGGAAGAAGTTGCTGAAGAAGATAAAGTGAACTTCATGTGGGATGACTACCATAAAGACGCGATCGCTGGCAAAGACGTTATCACTGAAGAAGATGACGACGATTGGGATGATTGGGACGATGAAGAAGACGACGGTCACGTTGTTTACGTCCGCGACTAATCGCTAGCTAATTCATTAAGCCGCAATATTTATTGCGGCTTTTTTTGTATCTAAATCATGTTTAGACGATGTGATTTGCGGCACAATAATGAGCTTAACGGACTTAGGAAGTATTTATGACATCGGAAGTTTTACCGTCTTGTGCAACGACGGCATCCAACCAAAGGGCCATTTCTCGGCTTGTTGCCCAAGCTGGGCAAATGCTATTAGCCCACGGGGCAGAGAGCACGCTTGTGAGTGACATCATGCAGCGCATCGGTATTGCCTGTGGTGTCAGCGAAGTGGCAGTGGCATTATCTGCGAATGCTTTGGTGGTCACGACAGTCAAAGACGATCACTGCATTACAACAACCAGAAGTTGCGCCGATCGCGGGATCAACATGCGAGTGATCACCCAGATCCAACGCATTTGTATCATGATGGAGCGCGGCTTGCTCGATGTGAGAATGGCGCAGAAGAAACTCAACACCATTAGCCCTGAGCGCTATAACCGTTGGTTGGTGGTGTTCATGATCGGTCTTTCTTGTGCGGCTTTCAGTCATCTGGCTGGTGGAGACTTAGGTGTGTTTGTCATGACGTTTCTTGCTTCTGCTGGCGGTATGATCGTTCGACAAGAAATTGGCCATCGCCACTTTAATCCTCTTCTCAACTTCGCTGTCACGGCGTTTGTGACCACACTAATCTCTGCTCAAGCGGTGATTTTTGACATTGGTAACTTGCCAACCGTTGCGATGGCATCCTCAGTATTAATGCTGGTTCCTGGTTTTCCATTGATTAACTCGGTCGCAGATATGCTGAAAGGCCATATCAACATGGGCATTGCACGATTCACTATGGCGAGTTTGCTTACTCTCGCAACTTGCCTTGGCATTGTAGCGGCGATGGAAGTCACCGGTATCTGGGGATGGATAAGCTAATGAGTGTGTTTGATTTGGCCTTAGGGCTCTTAAACGATATGTTCTTTGCCGCTATTCCTGCCGTTGGTTTTGCAATGGTGTTTAATGTGCCACAGAAGGCGCTGAAGTACTGCGCGATAGGCGGTGCGATTGGTCACGGCAGCCGCTATTTAATGATGCACTTCGGCTTGCCAATTGAGTGGGCAACGTTTTTTGCGGCGACGTTAGTAGGTTTAATCGGTGTTCACTGGTCTCATCGTTTTCTTGCCCACCCAAAAGTCTTCACTGTGGCTGCTTTAATCCCTATGGTACCGGGAGTATTCGCATACAAGGCCATGATTGCCATGGTGGAGATAAACCATTTGGGTTACTCACCTGAACTTATTGCGACGTGTATGGAAAACTTTCTTAAAGCGATGTTTATTATTGCAGGCTTAGCGGTTGGCTTGGCGGTTCCGGGGCTGCTATTCTATCGCCGTCGACCAATAGTTTAAGGACACAGTATGATCATCAGCATGATTGCCGCGATGGCAGACAACCGAATCATCGGTAAAGACAACCAGATGCCTTGGCATCTTCCGGCAGATTTTGCATGGTTTAAGCGCTGTACAATGGGTAAGCCTGTTGTGATGGGACGTAAAACTTATGAATCAATCGGACGTCCTTTACCTGGCCGTTTGAATATTGTCATCAGCCGTGATGCTTCACTTTCCATTGAAGGTGTCACGACCGTTACGTCGATTGAGCAAGCGCTTGAGATTGCTGGTGAAGTGGAAGAAGTGATGATCATTGGTGGTGGAGCGATTTATGCTGCGTGTTTACCGATGGCTAACAAACTGTATGTCACGCATATTGAAGCCGAAATTGAGGGCGATACTCAGTTCCCTGATTGGGGGAATGAGTTTAAGGAAACATACTCTGAAGCGTATCAAGCGGATGAGAAAAACGCTTACAACATGCGTTTTACGATTTTAGAAAAATAATCAAATTGAGCCGAATAAGAAAAGCACCGCAAATGCGGTGCTTTTTGTTTTCTAGTCAGGCAATCGGGGCTGTTAACTGAGTGCTTGTTGAGTGAAAACTTGCTTGTCTTCCCAACGAATCATGGTGAGCGAGCCTCCCCAAACGCAGCCTGTATCAAGACCAATGATGCTTTCATCTATATGACCTTGCAGTGCAGCCCAGTGGCCAAACAACACCGCTTTTTCTAAAGGAACACGTTGTGGCAGTTTGAACCACGGCACGAGCTCATCTTCCGAGACCTCTTGCGGTGGTAGTTTGCAATCCATATCTAAGCGACCATCAGGGAAGCAAAAACGCATGCGAGTAAATGCATTGATGGTGTAGCGATAGCGGTCGAGTCCTGAAAGGGATTCATCCCAGAGATCAGGCTGGTTGCTGTACATATTTTCTAGCAGCCAAGGCAATTGTTTACTTCGAATGATCGCTTCCACTTCACGTGCACAGCTTCTAGCAGTATCAAGATCCCATAGTGGAGAGATGCCTGCATGACACATGACAAAGTCATCGTGTTCTGCCAACAGTGGTTGTTGTGATAGCCAAGTCAGCAGTTCTTTTTTGTCTGGAGCAGAGAAGATTGGCGCGGTCTTATCCTTGTCTTTGACCTTTTTTAGCCCTTGAGAAACGGCCATTAGGTGCAAGTCATGGTTACCCAAAACGACTTTTGCGCTGTCACCAAGAGACTTAACAAAGCGCAATGTCTCTAAAGACTTAGGCCCTCGAGCGACAAGGTCGCCAGCCAACCAAAGTTGGTCATGTGACGCAGAAAAATTGACTTGCTCTAGCAGTTGTTGCAGTTCATCAAAACAGCCTTGGATATCACCAACAATATAGGTAGCCACTGAGTCTCCTGATTAATTTAACACGTTTGGTATCGCCAAACGGAACGGGTCGATCTCGGTGATAAATTCATTGCCCTTTTCATCCAGTAGAATGTAGTGTCCTTGCATTACTCCAACCGGCGTCTCAAGTGCGGTGCCACTACTGTAGGTGTATTCGTCGCTACCGGAAATAAAAGGTTGCTGACCGACGACACCTTCGCCTTCTACGGTCATTTGCTTGCCATTGGAATCGGTAATCAACCAGCGTCGGCTGATTAATTGCACGGTTTGTTGGCTGAGGTTTTTTATCGTAATGACGTAAGCAAAAACGTAGCGTTGCAGTTCAGGGTTGGACTGTTCTTCAATGTATTTGGTATGAACTTGAATTTTGATGCAGGGTTGAATGACGTCCATGTGCACTCCTCGAGAAACGTAATATCCCAATAATAATAAGCCAAACCGGCAGGGGTTTGGCTTATCGTTTGAGTTCTTAGTGCTGCGGGTTATCCGCGAGCCAGTTCGCCATGGCGACGAATTGTTGTAGCGTCAGGTTCTCTGGACGCATGCTTGGATTGACACCAAGCTCTTCCAGCACTTCTGCACTGATCAGTGCTTTGTAACAGTTACGTACTGTTTTACGGCGTTGGTTAAAGCCTTCACGACATACTCGCTCCAGCAAACGTAAATCTTTTGCAGGATGTGGCAGCTCTTCGTAAGGCACAAGACGAACAACAGCAGAGTCTACTTTTGGTGGCGGAACAAACGCCGTTGGCGGTACTTCTAGTACAGGCACAACTTTACAGTAGTATTGAGCCATAACCGTTAGACGGCCGTAAGCTTTGCTGCCAGGGCCTGCCGCCAGACGGTTTACCACTTCTTTTTGAAGCATAAAGTGCATGTCTTGAATGTCTTTATGGAATTCAAATAAGTGGAACATCAATGGTGTAGAGATGTTGTATGGCAAGTTACCGAAGATACGTAGCTTGTTGTTTGGCTTCACCAACTGAGTGAAGTCAAAGCGCATTGCATCGCCTTCATGAATTGTAAGCTTGTCAGCCAATTCTGGGTGATTGCGTAGACGCTCTGCTAGATCTCGGTCTAACTCGATAACCGTGAACTTATCGACTTCGCGGCCAACAGGTTCGGTAATTGCACCAAGACCCGGGCCGATCTCAACAAGGTTTTGACCTGGTCTTGGGTTAATTGCTGATACGATACCGTCAATAATGTATGGATCGTTCAGGAAGTTTTGACCAAAACGTTTACGCGCTTTGTGTCCTAAATGGACATCATTTCTCATTGTTTCTTCTCTACCAATTCTATCGCATGCGTGAGCGCTGTTCGGAAGCTCCCTGTATCCGCTTGACCTGTCCCTGCCAGCTCTAATGCAGTACCGTGATCCACCGAGGTTCTTATAAATGGTAGACCAAGCGTAATGTTTACTGAACGACCAAAGCCTTTGTATTTTAATACTGGCAACACTTGATCGTGGTACATACCTAAAACAGCATCAGCATCGTTTAAATACTTTTCATTGAAAATGGTGTCTGCCGGCAATGGGCCGATCAGATTGATTCCTTTTTCTTGTCGAATCTTTTCCAATGTCGGAGTGATGGTCTCGATCTCTTCGCGACCCAAACAGCCATCTTCTCCCGCATGTGGATTTAGCCCGCAAACATAGATGTTTGGCTGCGAGATGGCAAATTTTTCTACAAGATCTTTATGAAGAATATCGATGATTTTTTCTAATCGCTCTTCCGTGACGGCTTTAGATACGTAAGCCAAAGGGATATGCGTTGTTACTAGAGCAACTCGCAGGCCTTCGGTGGCTAGCATCATCACGACCAACGGTGTGTTGGACTTCTCGGCGAAGAATTCAGTATGTCCACTGAACGCTACACCTGAGCGATTTATCACCCCCTTATGTACAGGGCCGGTGACAATAGCATCAAATTCATCATTCATACAGCCCAAAGCGGCTCTTTCTAGTGTTTTTAACACGTAGTGGCCGTTGGCTTCATTAAGTTGACCAGCTACCGCAGTCTCTGCGATTTCGATGTGGTCTACGATTAAGGTGCCAGCTTGTTGCGCCTTGGGTGCTTCTTCTGGATTGTAATCAAACAGTTGAACGTTTATGCCAAGTTGATTGGCTCTTTCTGCCAATACATTTTTGTCTGCACATACGACGATTTGGTGCGCCCAGTCTTCCTTAGATAGGGCCAGCACCAAATCAGGGCCGATGCCCGCAGGTTCCCCTGCGGTCACGACGATTCTACGAATCGAATTAGTTGCCATCATTGTCATCCACGATTTCAACGAATGCGCTTGCGCGTAGCTCTTGCATCCATGCGCCAGCTTCTTCATTAAACTTACGGTTAAATAGAATGCGGTAAGCTTTGTTCTTCATTGCTGAGTCTGTGCGGTCGACTTGGCGACGGTCTAGTACTTCAACAATATGCCAACCGTGTACGGTTTTGAACGGTGCACTGATTGAGCCTACTGGTAGTGTTTCTACTTGGTGTTTAAATTCTGGTACGTATAAATCAGGCGTTTGGTAACCCAGTTCACCATTTTGCGCCGCTGAGCCTGGGTCTTGGCTGTATTGTGTTGCTAATTGGCCAAAGGTCGACTCACCCGCTTTGATACGACGGATGAACTCGTTAAGCTCTTTCTTCGCGCCATCGTCACTTAAGATAACGGTTGGTTTGATAAGGATATGGCGAGCATTTACCTCTGTGACCGCTACGGTTTCAAGACCTTTCACATCTTCAATTTTTAGGATGTGGAAACCGATGCCACTGCGGAATGGGCCAATGATACTGCCTTTGTTTTGCATCTTGATTTGGTCAGCAAAGATGGTCGGCATTTCTTCTTTACGCATCCAACCCCAATCACCACCTTGTAGTGCTTTCGGGCCTTTTGAATAGGTGTACGCCATTTCAGAGAAATCTGCACCGTCTTTGAGTTTCTTAACCAATGCATTGGCTTCTGCTTCGACTTCTGACTTGTCTTTGTCGTCAGAGAAACGAAGTTGGATATGGCCAATCTTGTATTGAACGGTTGCGTTAGTTTCTTTCGCCAATTGGTCTGCAAGGCTATCTACCTCAGCAGGAAGAATGTTGATACGACGACGAACCAGTGCATTACGCGCTTCAGAAGCGGCAATTTCTTTACGAATCTGTTCGCGGAATTCAGAGTAGCTTAGACCTTCTGCTTGTACAGAGGCTGCCAACTGTTCCACACTTTGGTTGTTGTTGCGAGCAATCTCTGCAATCGCTTGATTAAGGCGGTTATCATCGATACGTACACCGATGCGCTCAGCTTCTTGGCCTTGAAGCGTGTCGATAATAAGCTTTTCTACCACTTGGTCTTTCAGCACGCTTGCTGAAGGTAGACTCTTGCCACTTTGGCGAGCGTTTGCTTGAAGCGTTTTCATCGCGGTATCGATGTCGCTTTGCAGAATCACACCATCGTTTACGATGACTGCAACCTTATCAAGCTCTACTGGCGCTGCTGTTACACCACAAGAAAGTAGGGTGGTGAATAAGAGTGATTTCCAAATTTTCATTAAAAATTCCGTCAGTAATAGTGATTAAGCGTCTTGTTATAGGTAAGACGCTTAATTTGATTAATTGTTCAAATAGAATGGTCGACCGTATTTGATCGCATTGTCTGAGCCATCAAGTTCTTTCGCGGCGGTATCTGCACGTTGGTTGGTTGCAAAACCCTGAATACCGAAGTTAACACTGATGTTATTTTCGTATTTCGGTGATGAACCATCGCTACCGATCGCTTTTTCATCCCAGCCCAATAGTTGGTTTGAGTAGGTTAGACCGAAGTACCAACAATCTGATTGGTAGCGCAAGCTGGCTAGCCATTCCATATCAATATTTTCATTTAGGTCGTAGTAGTACTGACCGCTTGCAGACCAGCTCGGGTTGAACTCGTATGCCGCTACGATACCCGCTTGTGAAATGCCTTTACGAGTGATCGTATCTAGGTTTTCGACAATGATCGTATCTTCGATGTACTCACGCGTTACGTAGCGGTAGTTACCTTGAATAAAACCGCCGTTAAATTGGTATTCCAAGGTGCTGTTTGCCAGTTGCATTGAGCTCAAGTCGATGTCGTACTGGAGACCACCGTGGTAGAACAGGTAATCGTTGTAGTTGAAATCGGTTTCAATTGCCCATGATGAATAGTTTGACGTTTCATCGGGCATGCTTGGGTTATTGCTGAGCTTAGTCTTCTTGTCGAAGTAGTAGATCTGACCAAACGAAACGTTCAGACGTTCTTTGTAATCATCATCGAAGAAGCGAGTACTTGCACCGTAGCTTAACTGGTTTGCAGAAGCGATCTTGTCGATACCACTGTATTTACGGCTGCGGAATAGACCGTAGTAGTCGGTTTGCAGCAAGGTGGTGTCGTAGTTGTAGATGTTGCTCTGGTCTTCATCCGGCACATACAAGTATTGCAACTGTGGCTCAAGTGTTTGGGTATAACCTTCAATCCAACTTGTATCACGCTCAAGGTACATACGCGCATGGGTACGGAATTCTGGAATGACACGTGACACGTTTTCATCCAGTGTATTACGTAGGTCTGGATCAGTCAGTCCTTCTAAGTCTTGCGAGTAGTATGTCGACAAGACGCGAGCTTCTGTAGTCCAAGTTGCCCAAGAGTTCGATAGAGGAATAGTAATGCCTGGCTCGACGTGAACACGGGTTGCATCTGGCTTCGCAGTATCATCGGTATCGAAGCGGCTAAGTTGGCTCTTCACATCGAAGTTTACGTAGCTACCCCACAGTGGCGTGTAGTAGTTCAACTCAAGTTCAGGCAGAAGACGGTATGGTTGGTTGTCTTCTTCTAGCAGGATTTGGAAGTCACGGACTCGTAATGATGCATCCCAGAAGTTTGAGCGGTATTTCACTTCACCTTCTTGGAGTAACTGGCCATCTTCACGGTTACCAATGTCAGAATCTAGATCTCGGAAGTAGTTGATATCACTCACTTTAGAGTAATCAAGGCTGACTACCCATTGCTTGTTGATAATACCATCGTGTTTAAATTGGTAACCCCAGCGCGACTCGTCATCGTATTTTTTGTCGCTGCCCATGTATTCGCCTTTGATCTCACCGTCACCCCAACCATCGGTTAGGTAGCGGAAATCAGTATCCAGCTTATTACCACGCTTTTGCATGTACATAGGTGTAATCGTCATGTCGTACTGTGGCGCGATATTCCAGTAAAATGGAAGCTCGACCTCCATACCATCACTCGAGCCATACGACATAGACGGGAATAGGAAACCCGTTTTACGTGTGTCGCCAATTGGCATGGTCATATACGGTACGTAGAAAACTGGCACATCCAATATTTCGAAACGTGGGTGGTGCAGGGTTGCTGTCTCTTCGTCTTGGTCGACATCGATGCCCGATGCAACTAATCGCCAAGCGTTATCACCCTGAGGACAAGAGGTAATCGAACCATCTTCTAGCTCATACACTGACTGACCAGTACGTGCGATGTATGCCGCTGTACCTCGACCTTGTTGGCAAAGGAACTGATAATCGGTGTTTTCGAGTGAGAAGGTATCTTGGTTGATGTCGTTGGTCACACGGTCAGAGCGTGCTTTCACTTTACCATCGTTGAAGGTCACGTTACCTTCGGCCACAACCACGTTGTCTTGCTGGTGAAGTGTTACGCTATCCGCGGTGATTTTCTTCGGGCCTTGCGTTACTTCAACGTTGCCAGAGTACTGAGCTTTGTCGCCATTGATGGCTTGTAAGCGATCTGCTTGTACGACGACTTCAGAGTTAAGCGCGTCCTCCTCACCACTTGTTTCGACCAAACATTGATCTGTGGTGGGCATTTCCTGCACACTATCATTGATATTCGCTTCAGCTTGAGTGGTAGGTACAAACAAGGCGGTGCTGATAGAGGCCGCTAAACATGTGCGGGAGAAATGTTGCATTGAATTGAACTTTCCTGTGTCACTGCTACTCGATGGCTATAGGGCTTGTTGTACCCTCGCGTTATAGCCAAATGAATCAACTATAGTTTGCAATTATCCCAGAGCATGGATTCGCTGTGGCATAATGCCGATATAAAATAGCTGCAAAGATAGCCAGGCTAAATAGCCTGATCTGAAAAAAACTAATTCCATTATCATAAAGGAAATCGTTGCGTCCGGCACTATAAGACCGCCGTCGTCGATAAAAATTCATTGATAGAGAACACATAATGCATATTTTTGGCAAAATTTTGGGTGCCTTTTTTGGCTTGTTACTCGGTGGCCCATTCGGTTTATTGTTTGGCCTATTTATCGGTCACCAATTCGATAAAGCGCGCCGTTTAAGCCAAGCTGGATTTTCTACAGGTGGTTTCGGTAAAGGGCCTAGCCAAGCTCAGCGCCAAGAAGAATTTTTTAAAGCTGCATTCGCAGTAATGGGACACGTGGCAAAAGCCAAAGGTCAAGTCACCAAAGAAGAGATCCAATTGGCTTCGACTATGATGGATCGTATGAATCTCCATGGAGAGCAACGACGTGCTGCACAAGATGCTTTTCGTGAAGGTAAAGAGAGCGATTTCCCACTAGAGGATGTGTTGGTTCGTGTGAAGATCTCTTCGGCAGGGCGCTTTGACCTGCTGCAATTCTTCCTAGAACTGCAAATCTCGGCAGCCTTTGCTGATGGCTCGATTCATCCGAGTGAACGTAATGTCCTGCATAAAATTGCCCGTGGCTTGGGTTTCTCTTCAGAGCAATTAGAGCGTCGCCTGCACATGCAAGAAGCGGCGTTCCGTTTCCAAAGCCAAGGTGGTTTCCATGGTCAGCAACAAGGACAATACCAATCCGCTGGCTGGCAACAAGCTTCGCAAGCGGATCAGTTGGCGGACGCTTATAAAATTCTGGATGTGTCTTCAGATGCAGACGGCAAAACGGTCAAACGTGCTTACCGTAAATTGATGAATGAGCATCACCCAGATAAGTTGATGGCAAAAGGCTTACCACCAGAGATGATGAACGTCGCGAAAGAAAAGTCGCAAGAGATTCAAAACGCTTACGATCTGATTAAGAAAGTCAAAGGCTTTAAGTAGCCGGAAGTTTTCTATCAAGTATTGGATTTAAAAAAGGGCACAGGGTGCCCTTTTTTCATATCTTAGTCTTTGAGTTGCCGGTAGCTTTAGCTTTTGGCCTGTCATGATCCTAACGCTAATTGACCTCAAATATCCCCAGTTTAGTTGGCTTGATTCAAGTCCCAATCGTATTCGTATTTCACGTTGCCTGAGAAGTTTTTGTATTGCGGGGCATATTGAGCAATGTGGTTGAATACTTGCTTCTTACCGCCAAAATCTTCGGCAAACCAATCATAAATAGAAGACAGCTGTGCCTTGTTACCTTGGATGGATACGCCTTTACTGCTGTTGATAAATGTTTTTGCAGCGCTTTCGAGTAAGGCTTGAGTGTTGTCGGCAGTGAATGCTTGAGTCTGTAAATTTGGGCAACCTAAGCTGGCACAGTTCACCGCGTAATGGGTTCTTGGATCATTCCAGATTGGACGCAAAATTCGATGCTCAATATCGTTTAAAGTCAAGTTCTTCCCATTTATCTCGACTACATCATCTCCCCAAGGGCCAAAGCTAAATAAGCCACCCAGTTTGGTTATCGATTTGACGGGATAGTTATCCAAAATCAGATCGACCGTGATGGCGTTGTAAAGGTTCACCCAATAGGCGTATTGCTCTGCTTGGTTGTATTGCAGAGGGTCGAGTTTTGCCAAGCGTTGGATGTATTGTTTCAGCTTAGTTTTATCGGCCGAGGTCACTTGGCTGTAACGAAACAAGGTATTCTCGCCTTGTTCAACCAAATAAGCATCGAGCAATTGCTGCCAATCTTGATGAGAGATTTGACTTTGATTAGCCTGATTCGATTGTTTCCAATACGGCCATAAGTCGGATTTAGGTGCGGCAAATGTCGAGAAAGAAACCAGAGCACACAATAGCAATAACAGACGCTTCATAGAGAGACCTTTGGGTTAAACCTTGTTGATAGTGTAGACCTGTCTACGATGGGATTTCTTTCCTTACACAATGAATATAAAGAAAAAAGGTTGGCCAATGCCAACCTTGTATTTGTTTCAATTACGATTTGAATTAGCTCAAGAAACTCGGGATATTCGCCTCGTACTCGGCAATCTTGTCTTCGTGTTGAAGGGTAAGACCGATATTGTCTAAACCGTTTAGCAGGCAGTGACGACGGAACGAATCGATTTCAAAACCATATTCTTTGCCGTTGGCGCGAACCACATTCGCTTCTAGGTCCACTTCTACTTCTGCGCCTTCATTCGCCTCAACAAACTGGAAGATTTCATCCACTTCTTGCTCAGTCAAACGAACTGGCACCATTTGGTTGTTGATCGAGTTACCGTAAAAAATATCGGCAAAGCTTGGTGCGATCATCGCTTTGATGCCGTAATCCGCCAGTGCCCACGGTGCGTGCTCACGAGAAGAACCACAACCGAAGTTTTCACGCGCTAGCAAGATAGAAGCACCTTGGTAGCGAGGTGCGTTCATCACGAACTCTGGGTTCGGTTGTTCGCCAGCATCGTCTAGGAAGCGCCAGTCATGAAATAGGTGCTTACCAAACCCTAGGCGAGAGACCTTTTGCAGGAACTGCTTTGGAATGATGGCATCAGTATCTACGTTCGCTGCATCTAGAGGAACAACTAAGCCTGTGTGTTGTTTAAAGCCTGACATTTGTTTGCTCCTTAGTCTAGTTCACGAATATCTACAAAGTGACCAGCAATTGCTGCCGCCGCTGCCATCGCAGGGCTCACTAGGTGGGTACGGCCATCACGACCTTGGCGGCCTTCAAAGTTACGGTTTGAAGTAGACGCACAACGTTCATGTGGACCCAAACGGTCGTTGTTCATTGCTAGACACATTGAACAACCAGGTAGGCGCCACTCAAAGCCCGCTTCTTTAAAGATAACGTCCAAGCCTTCCGCTTCCGCTTGCGCTTTTACTTGCTCAGAGCCAGGAACGATGAGCGCTTGAACGTGAGACGCGACTTTGCGACCTTTCGCTACTTCAGCGGCTGCGCGCATGTCTTCGATACGTGAGTTAGTACAAGAACCAACGAAGACTTTATCGACGTTGTAATCAGATAATGATTTGCCCGCTTCTAGACCCATGTAAGCCAATGCTTTTTCTGCCGATGCTTTTTCTACTGGGTCGGCAAAGCTTTCTGGTGCTGGGATCGGCTGGTCTACTGCGATCACTTGGCCTGGGTTAGTACCCCAAGTGACTTGTGGTTTAATGTCTGCTGCGTTTAGTGTTACAACTGCATCAAACTGAGCATCATCGTCAGTTTTTAACGTCTTCCAGTATTCTACTGCTGCATCAAAGTCCGCACCTTGAGGTGAGAATTTACGGCCTTTAATGTATTCGAATGTGGTTTCATCTGGCGCAATCAACCCCGCTTTCGCACCTAGCTCAATCGCCATGTTACATACGGTCATACGGCCTTCCATTGAAAGGTCGGTGATCGCTTCACCGCAGAATTCAACTACGTAGCCTGTACCGCCAGCAGCTGTGGTTTCACCGATGATCGCTAGCACGATATCTTTCGCCGTGATGCCCGGAGCCACTTTGCCTTTCACTTCGATCTTCATAGTTTTAGCGCGCGCTTGTTTTAGCGTTTGAGTTGCTAATACGTGCTCAACTTCTGATGTACCAATACCAAATGCTAGCGAGCCGAATGCACCGTGTGTAGCTGTGTGCGAGTCACCACAAACAATGGTCATGCCCGGTAGGGTAATACCAAGCTCTGGGCCCATAACGTGGACAATACCTTGGTATTTATGGTTGATGTCGTAAAGCGTAACGCCAAATTCTTCACAGTTTTTCGATAGCGTTTCCATCTGGATACGAGCCATCTCACCCGATGCGTTGATGTCTTTGGTGGTTGTGGAGACGTTGTGGTCCATGGTGGCAAAAGTTTTGCTGACCTGACGCACTTTACGACCTTTTTCACGCAAGCCGTCAAATGCCTGCGGAGACGTCACTTCATGTACCAAGTGACGGTCGATGTACAAGATTGGGTTTTCCCCTTCTGCTGCGACGGCAACGTGTGCGTCGTAGACTTTTTCGTATAGTGTTTTGCCCATTGTTTGCTATCTCGTGTATAGCTCCCGACAACGGCTCATCAGGAGCAAATAATTATTATTAAGTCGTGCTGTATTAAGAGTTTAAGATGTACTCAGCGATCTTATCGCCCATCTCAGACGTCGAAAGTGCTGGGTTGTCACCGGCAAGGTCACCCGTTAGCTCACCTGCAGATAGTGCTTTTGAAACGGCCGTTTCGATGTCTTGTGCCGCCGTTTCTTCACCTAGGCTGTAACGTAGCATCAGTGCCGCAGATAGGATTTGCGCCACTGGGTTAGCGATGTTCTTACCTGCGATATCTGGTGCACTGCCGCCTGCTGGCTCGTACAGACCGAATTTGCTTTCGTTTAGGCTCGCTGATGGCAACATACCCATAGAGCCAGTGATCATCGCGCACTCATCAGAAATGATGTCGCCGAAGATGTTTGAGCATAGCATTACGTCGAACTGTGCTGGATCTTTGATAAGCTGCATGGTTGCGTTATCAATGTACATGTGTGACAGCTCAACATCTGGGTAGTCTTTTGCGATTTCTTCGACCACTTCACGCCATAGGATAGAGCTTTGTAGAACGTTCGCTTTGTCGATTGAGCACACTTTCTTGCGACGTAGACGAGCTGACTCAAAGGCAATTTTTGCGATGCGTTCAATCTCGTAGCGGTGGTACACCTCAGTGTCGAACGCTTTCTCTGTTGGCCCTTCACCTTCACGACCTTTTGGTTGGCCGAAGTAGATACCGCCTGTTAGTTCACGGACAACCACGATGTCAAAGCCGCGACCTGAGATGTCTGCGCGTAGTGGTGAGAAAGCTTCAAGACCTGAGTGAATTTGTGCTGGGCGTAGATTACAGAACAGTTGGAAGTGCTTGCGTAGTGGTAGTAGGGCACCGCGTTCAGGTTGGTCATTTGGTGGCAAGTGTTCCCACTTAGGACCGCCAACTGAGCCGAATAGGACTGCATCAGACTCTTCACACGCTTTTACTGTGCTTTCTGGAAGTGGGCAACCGTGATTATCAATCGCGATACCACCTACATCGTGCTCGTCACGCTCAAACGCAATGCCGTGTTTCTTTTCGATTGCATCCAACACTTTATGTGCTTGCGCCATTACTTCTGGGCCGATGCCGTCGCCTGGTAAAACGGCAATTTTGTATGATTTGTCTGTCATGTTAATCCTTTAAATTTTCTAAATTTTTTGAGTTTGTCTAAAACGAATTTGGTTGGAGCCTGCGCTGTGGGACTCAAGCTCCTTGAATTAATGATTAAACCGTCGCAATTCTCTTTTGCTTCATCTCTTCAATCTTATCGGCACGATGAATGCTGTTGATGACGTGCAATAGCGCTTGGCCAGATGCTTCTACAATGTCGGTAGAAACGCCAGTTCCGTGGTACTTGCGGCCTTTGTAGTTGGCGATGATATCTGCTTGGCCCAGACCGTCTTCACCTTCGCCTTTTGCGGTTAGGTCGAACTTGTCTAGGACGATCTCGTAACCTGTCACGCGGTAGATACATTGGTATAGCGCATCAACCGGACCATTACCGACGGCAGCTTCACACATTTCTTCATCGCCACATTGCATTTTGACGCTGGTGGTCGCCATTACGCTGCCAGATTGCACGCTTAGGTAGTTCAACTTGTAGAAATCGTCTTCTTCACGCAAGTTCGAGAAGTGCATTAGTGCTTCTAGATCGTAGTCGAACACCTGACCTTTGCGGTCAGCAAGCTTCAAGAAGTCCTCGTACAACGCATCTAGGTTGTACTCTTCTTCTTTGTAGCCCATTGCGTCCATGTGACTCTTAACCGCAGCGCGGCCGCTGCGACTGGTTAGGTTCAATGCTTGGTTCTTAAGGCCAATCGACTCAGGCGTCATGATCTCGTAAGTGTTCTTGTTCTTTAGCATGCCATCTTGGTGAATACCTGAAGAGTGGCTGAACGCGTTAGCACCAACGATAGCTTTGTTGCTCTGGATTGGCATGTTACAAAGCTGGCTGACCAACTTGCTGGTACGGTGGATTTCGTCGTGTTTTAGACCCGTATGCACACCCATGAACTCTTGGCGCGTTTTTAGGATCATCGCGATTTCTTCAAGAGAACAGTTACCCGCACGCTCACCGATGCCGTTGATAGTCCCTTCTACCTGACGAGCACCTGCTTGCACGGCTGCGATAGAGTTGGCAACAGACATACCCAAGTCATCGTGACAGTGAACAGAGATGATTGCCTTGTCGATGTTTGGTACGCGGTTGAATAGGGTCTCAATGATGCCGCCAAATTCACTTGGTACTGTGTAGCCAACGGTATCTGGGATATTGATGGTGCTTGCGCCAGCATCGATAGCCGCTTCAACCATACGACATAGGTTGTCGATAGGGGTGCGACCAGCATCTTCACAAGAAAACTCAACGTCATCGGTGTAGTTACGTGCGTGTTTTACGGCTTTCACGCCCATTTCTACAACATCGTCGTAGCTGCGGCGCAGTTTGTCTTGAACGTGAACAGTCGAAGTCGAGATGAAAGTGTGGATTCGGAATGCGTCTGCGACTTTTAGCGCTTCAGCGGCAGCATCGATGTCTTTCGCAACGGCACGCGAAAGGGCACAAACTCGGCTGTTTTTAATGTGTTTTGCGATGGTTTGTACGGACTCGAAATCACCCGGAGAAGAAACAGGAAAACCCGCTTCGATAACATCAACGCCTAGCCTTTCCAGCGCATAGGCAATCTGCAGTTTTTCTTTAACCGTCAAGCTTGCTGACAACGCTTGTTCGCCATCACGCAATGTGGTGTCGAATATAATGACCTGATCGTTCATGTTTGCTTCCTTCATGATTTCTGCACTTTTCGTGCAATTTAATCGTTTACTTCCGGTATTTAGATATAAAAAAACCCGCATTTGCATGCGGGTTTTTTAGAAATTGGTGTGGTTATTTTTCTTCCACAGCCTACCCGCGCGAATTGGTCACGATAAGGAGGAGGCTAAGCAGGATAGAAAAACGTGCTGACATAGTTGTTAAGCATTCCACAAAATTAAGTTAACAAATTAGTACCGCACTCAATGGAGCACGTCAACCCTAAAGTCGATTTTTTATTCATATCGGATGAGTGGATTTCTGTTAATGACTTTCTTAGGCGGTTCAGGTGTTGGTCAGTATTCGCAGCATGAATCGTTTTTATTTCGTTCAGAGGGTGAGGATCGTGAGTCTCACAATAGCTTTTAATATAGACGGTTATTGCTCTTTAATACCAAGTGTAACTATATGTTTTGCCAAGTTATAGTTGCCCTATGTTTCTCAATTGTTTTCGATTGAGATCTTATTATTAGTTGGGTGAATGGCTTTCAGCTAGTAAAGAGAGATTTAAAATGGAGGGCAAATTAATCAAGGATGGTGAGTTATGTTCTATAAATCCCGAGTTGCATTGGCGATCAGCAGTACTTTGGTTCTATCTGCCTGTGGTGGTGACGATTCTAATCCGCCGCCAGTTACCGACAATGTGTTAACCGTTAAGGTGATTGATGGTTACATTCAAAATGCGAAAGTGTGGTTGGAGAGAAAAGACAGCGTTAACTACATTTTGGAAGATGGGGAAGTGAGTGGTACCACCGATGAAACTGGCGCGGTGTCTCTGGATCTCACTCAAATTGATGACATTAATAACTATCAGCTCATTACCTATGCTGAAGCGGGTGTGGCGATCGATTTAGATCATGGAAAACCCCTTGCTCACGATCTACTTATGACCGCCTATCAAGGTAAGGTTGTGACGCCTTTAACGACGTTGATTGAAGCCAAAGTGCGCACTAAGGCTGGCGAAACGGATGCTTACCAACAAGCGGTGAGTGAAGTAGCGAAAGCACTTGGGGTGAGTGAAAGCGTGGTAGTTGCTGACTATATTGCAACTCAAACTGAAGAGGCAAAGAAAGTACAAAAAAGTGCGGTCTCTCTAGTCGCTTCTGGCGCGATGCCTGATTCTGTTCAAGAGCTTGAACAAGCCCAAAACATTATCGCAGATTCTGAGCAAGTGAACCTTTTGGTTGAGAATGCTGCTGATGATCATATCGTCATTAAAGATCCTGAAACGAATGAGTTGACGCTAGTTTCCACTCATGACAGTGATGGCGATCTTATTATTGATGCGCTTGATGCCTTTCCTAATGATGATACTGAATGGTACGACAGTGACGGTGATCAGGTAGGGGATAACCAAGATCTTTTCCCTCTCGACCCAAGTGAGAGCAAGGACACAGATAAAGACACCGTTGGTGATAATGCTGATGCTTTCCCTAACGATCCCTCAGAAACAAAAGACAGCGATAAAGATGGTGTCGGAGATAACAGTGATGTCTTCCCGACTGATGCATCGGAATCGGAAGACAGTGATAAGGATGGCATTGGTGACAACAGCGATGCATTTCCAAATGATCCATTAGAGTCTAAAGACAGCGATAAAGACGGCGTTGGCGACAATAGCGATGTTTTCCCAAGTGATGCATCAGAGTCAAAAGACAGTGATAAAGACGGTGTTGGCGACAATAGCGATGTTTTCCCAACTGATGCATCAGAATCAAAAGACAGCGATAAAGATGGCATTGGCAACAATAGTGATGCCTTCCCAAATGATGCATCTGAATCTAAAGACAGCGACAAAGATGGTGTCGGCGACAATAGTGATGTCTTCCCAACTGATGCATCAGAATCTAAAGATAGCGATAAAGATGGCGTCGGCGACAACAGCGATGCGTTCCCAAGTGATGCTACAGAGTCTAAAGACAGCGATAAAGATGGTGTCGGTGACAACAGCGATGCGTTCCCAAGTGATGCCACAGAGTCTAAAGACAGTGATAAAGATGGCGTCGGCGACAACAGCGATGCCTTCCCAAATGATGCGTCAGAATCTAAAGACAGTGATAAAGATGGTGTAGGCGATAATGCTGATGCCTTGCCAAACGACCCGACGGAAACGCTTGATACCGATGGGGATGGTATTGGTAACAATGCAGACAATGATGATGATGGAGACGGTTACTTAGATAACGAAGACAATCAGCCTCTCGAGGCTCTAAATGTACCCAACACTCTAGCGCAGTGTATTGCCTCTTTACCGGAAGGTCAGTTTGCCACAGTTCCGGTCGATGAAACGAGAGACAGTAAGCTTTATTCCATTACGCGTGAAATGAACAATGGCGACACCCAACAGTTTTCTCAAACAGAAATCTTACTTGGCCAGCAATCAGGGTTACCTAATGGATTGCTATCGGATCGAACCTTCCATGTTACCCAAGTGACGCCTGATTTTGGTGGTGCTGTCAGTGAATGGGATCCGATTGCAGAGTTAGAGTATACCGATGCGGTAAGTGGTATGTATTACGGCTTCCATGATACCTACTATCGCTGGTGGGGTTTTGTCCCTACGATTCAGCAAGATCACGACGTGGCACTCAATACCCCACTTGTTGTTGATTACACTCGTATCCATAAATGGAACACCAATGCCGAGTCTCCAACCTTTAATCAAAACGCCACCACGTTGTTCTACCAAGGAAAAGATATTTTAAATGTGGATGGTACTCTCGTTGAAGTGTGTGTTTCAGGGCATGAGGGCAACTATGCCTTTGTAGACAATGATGGTAGCAACGAGCCTGCACCAGTATATATTTCAGAGACAACGACAAACTACACCGCTAGCCAAAATCTGGTAGTGAAAAGTGAACGTTCATATATGGAGTATGCAGACGAGGAAAAAGTGACACCTGTTTGGGGCTGGAGCAACTACGTCAAGCAGCTAGAAGGCTTCACAATCAATAATCAAGCTTATGGTAAAGACCCAATGCTCTCTAGAGTTCCTGAAGGTGAGTTTGTGACATTCGAGCAGTGTTTAGCATCGCTAGAAGGAGGGGAGTATGTTGCTCAAACCGGTGATGTTAACTCCTACAGAATGACCCGTTCGCGTTTCAATGAGTTTAGTGAGTATGTGGAACAGGAAGCGAACTATGAGTGGCACCTGTTAGCGAATGAAAATTACCAGTGGCACGATATGAGCGTTCGTTTAGAGCAATTGTTTGCGACGCTACTAGATGGCTCACCATGGTTCACTGAGCATTATCATATTGCGCAGAATGGGGATTGGCTGGGTATTGAGGGCTATGAACCAAACAGCGATGTTGATATCAAGTGGGGTTCTAGAACAACCGAAACCTTAGGCTGGAGTGAGAATGCTTACTATCGAATTCCTAATGTGACTTACAGTCAGTTTTCTATCCACGATCCCTCCACTCAGTACGGCAGTGACGTCGATGGCGATCAGTTGGTGGATTGGCGCTCTGGTAAGGTGATGTACAGCCAAACCTACGCAGGTAAGAAAACGATCAATTACGATGTGGACGGACAGCAGTATCAAGCTGAGGTATGCCAGCAGTTTAGCTACAGTACATCGGAATACTTCGATGAATCAGGCACAAAACTAGACGATATGACCGAGTGGCAACGACAGGTCGATAGCTACGATAGTAAGGGTATTGTGCAGAGAGAGCGAAGCAACAATACTTGGTCAACCGAGGTTTGGAACCGAACTTCAACCAATCACTAACGAGTCGGAAAGCGGTTACTTTGGTAGCCGCTTTTTTTGATCTCATTGGCTTGTTAAATGCTACCAAAGCCGTGGGGCTGGTGTCTTAATGATGAGAAGAGCGCTGGAGAGGACGGTTTTATACCGCATGCTTTGCGAGCTATCACACAAAGGGATCAATTGGTTGGTATCTTTCTATCAGAGCGTTTTATAGTAGAGCGGTTGCATTTGTAGAGTTTTAGCACAAACAGGTTAGGGATTAATGAATTTGGCAAAACAATTTGGACGTTCTGCTCTGGCTTTAGCGGTGATCTCTTTGTCTGGTTGCCAGTTGTTACAGTTTGGAGCACCGACACAAACGACTTCTTCTGTGATGAAAGATGACCATGCAAAAAGTGTTATGGCGATCAATCATCAGATGGATCAGTATTTGAGTGAAGATGGTCGAGAGTCGTTTTTGAACCAGATGCTGGTGGCATTGGAATCAGATAACCGTGATAAGTTTAAAGGCAAAGATCCCGACACTTACACCTGGTGGAAGATTCGCGTTCAGCCAAATCAATGGAAAGAGGCTGAAGTGAGTCGCCCGGTTGTCGAGGGGGTGGATACCTCTAGTACACTTGAATTTATGGATGTGTCCTATCGTTCTAAAACCACACTCAACTTACGCGCTAAACCGAGCTTACAAGGAGAGAAGTTGGGAGAGTTAAGTAAAGGGGAAGTGTTTAATGCCTTAGCGAAAGTGGAAGGTGAACCTTGGCTCTTGGTTGAACAAAAAGGCATGATCCGCGGTTATGTACACAAAGACTATGCGCGCAGCAACGTCGTAAATCGCGATATTCTTTCCATCAAGCCGAACCCTTTGCTAAGTAGTGAGGCTCCATCGGCAGAGAAATCCAAAGATAATGAGTTGTTCGGTAGCTACACTTGCCGTGACCTGAGCTACGAGTTGACCAAAGATGGTCACATTACGAAGGGCGCGTTGAGAGCTTGTCGAAAGCAACGCAAAGTCTGGTATATCGATGTGCCAGTGGCGAATGCCAACCCGTCCTAACGACAAATCATAGATAACACCCTAAGGTGAAAAGTTCGGTCGATAATTCAGTTATCGCCGAGCTTTTCAATAAAGCTATTTTGTCCCCTTTTTCTTCTCTTCTCCCTATGCTTGGTCGTTGTCATTAATTGTCCAAGTTCCCGTCATGTAGTTGTCACTTTCAACGCCTACTTTTCATACAAAGTCGTTGTCAAAGTAAAGGACAGTTACATGCGAGCTTTAGAGACAATAACCCAACCAATAGCAAGTATTGCTAAATTCGATTTGGCATTCTCCAGTCTGTGTTTGCAGCACCGCTTCAATCAACAAGTCGCTAATATCAGTAAAGGCGTATCAAACAGTGGAGATGGGCATCTCTACTTGGTGCTGGGCCTGCTAGCGTGGTTTCTTGATAAGCAGCAAGGGCAATGGTTCTTGCTCGCTGGACTCATTGCGTTTGCCATAGAGCTGCCAATCTACTGGGCGTTAAAAAACAGTTTTAAACGCCGTCGTCCTGAAGAACTTAGCGCATTGCTTCCTGCGTTTATAACCCCCTCTGATCGCTACAGTCTCCCCTCAGGCCACACGGCTGCAGGTTTCGTGATGGCGACGCTCATCAATCATTTTTATCCCGAACTGGGCACGTTTGCTTTCGTTTGGGCAGGGCTAATTGGTATTTCGCGCATTCTGCTTGGAGTGCATTTTTTCACAGATATCATCATCGGCGCGCTGTTAGGCAGCCTTTGTGGTTCTATTGCGCTAGCCATAGTGGGAGGCTAATTGATGAAAATCCTTTACGGTGTCCAAGGTACGGGGAACGGCCATATTGCTCGGGCACGAGCAATGAGTGAGGCATTTAAAGCACACGAGGTGCAGGTGGACTTTCTCTTCTCAGGCCGTGAACCAGACAAATACTTCTCGATGGAAGCATTTGGTGATTATCAGACAAGGCGTGGTTTCACTTTTGTCACAGAAAAGGGCTCAGTGAACTACACCAAAACGGCGCTGAACAACAATCTGATTCAGTTTTTCAAAGAAGTGCAGCATCTTGATCTCTCTTCTTATGATCTGGTTATTAACGACTTTGAGCCAGTCTCTGCTTGGGCTGCACGCAAGCAAAACAAGCCATGTATCGGCATCAGTCACCAGAACGCCTTTCGCTATCCCGTACCACAGAAAGGGGCGAGTTGGTTTGATAAATCCGTGATCGAACACTTTGCCCCTTCTCAGCATCATCTTGGACTACATTGGTATCATTTTGACCAACCTATTCTTCCTCCGATTGTACATACTCTTGAGCATGCCTCAGGCAATGAAGATTTTGTGTTGGTTTATCTGCCGTTTGAATCGATAGAAGACATCAGTGACTTGCTGTTTCATTTCAATCAGCAGAGTTTTGTTTGCTATCACCCGAATGTGATTGAGTGTGAGCGAATTGAAAACATCGAGTTGAGACCTTTATGTCATACCAATTTCCAGCATCATCTGCAGCGTTGCAGTGGTGTGATTGCCAATGGTGGTTTTGAACTGCCATCAGAGGCACTTTCGTTAGGTAAGAAACTTTTGCTCAAACCGTTAGCTGGGCAATTCGAACAGCAGAGTAATGTCGCCACTTTGGAGGACCTTGGGCTGGCGACTTCGATGGACAATCTCGATATCTCGATAGTGCGTCAGTGGCTAAAGGAACAACAAGCAGAAAGTGTGAAGTATCCCGATGTAGCAAAAGCGATTGCCAGTTGGGTACTGCAAGGGGCTTGGGATGCACCTGAAAAGCTCTCTGAGCAGCTCTGGGAGCAGGTCGATTTTCCTAGCTATGTATCCAGTCTTTAGCCGCTTTTGGTACTGAACACTCGCAGTCACTCATGACCTGATTGGCTGCATTTTTATGCCCCTATGATCATTTCTATTCACGGTAATTTCGCTGCCTCTTTAACTGATTTGTGCATTTTGTGAACCAAACTATTGATGCTGCTTTTTGAACTGAAATGCGAACGATAATCTCAGTAAATGAATAAAGTGCTACCTGTAGATTGTCATTTACGTGCTAAATAAGTTGTCAGAAATCTCTGAATTCGTTGTTTTATACTTTTTTATGTTTTTCTTAAGGTTATGATAATTAATAGATAAATACCTAATTGGCTAAAATTTAATGATTAAATATCAATCTAGTTGATAAACCTTAATCGATTAGTTGATAGTACGGTTCAAGCCGGAAATATCCGGACGATAAATATAATACAAATTCGGTTTTCTATTCCTTACAAATGATTCGAATCCAGCCACGGTCGTCTGTGTGCGAAGGGATTCTATTCGTTAAGAATTCATTGAACCAAGTTGACGATTACATAAGAGGCGCACTCCATGTTAGATAAAAAAGACGCGATGAGCGCAATTGCTAGCTACCGTATGGAAAGCACATTGCGTGGTGTAGATTTAAATCTATTGACTGTATTTGATGCTGTGATGCAAGAGCAAAATATTACTCGTGCAGCACACAATCTAGGTATGTCACAACCAGCGGTAAGCAACGCGGTTGCTCGCCTAAAAGTGATGTTTAATGATGAGCTATTTATGCGTCAGGGTCGTGGTATTCAACCAACTCAACGCGCTCGTCAGTTGTTTGGCCCAATCCGCCAAGCACTGCAACTTATCCGCAACGAATTACCGAGCTCAGTATTCCAACCTGAGTCTTCAACTCGTCTATTTAAGCTCGCGATTTGTAGCCCGTGTGACATGCGTTTCGCACCTCGCATTATGGCGAACATCAATGAGCAGGCGCCAAGCGTACAACTTCACCTAGATGCGGAATTTGATCGTCTTCTTTCAGAGCGTATGCGCTACCAAGAAATCGACTTCGTGATCGACTACGCTCGTTTCGATGACCAAGGTTTCTCAAGCACTGAAATCTTCAAAGATGAGTTAGTTGTGATTGCTTCTAAGACGCACCCTCGCATTCAAGGCGGTGTATCAGCTGAGCAACTGATCAACGAAAAACACGCGAAACTTTCACGCGTACATGGTCAACGCAGCTTCTCTGAGCAAGCGTACCGCGAGCTTGATTGCCAAGCAGCGTACGAAGGTTCAAGCCTAAGCAACCTGCTTTACGTAGTAAGCCAGTCTGAGCTTGTAACTATCGCACCACGTTGGATGGCTGAAAACGCAGTAAACAGCGACCAACTGCAAATCCTAGATTTCCCATTTGAAAACAAAGAAATCAGCGGTTACCTAAGCTGGCACGAATCAAGTGAGAAAGACAAAGGTCATATCTGGCTACGTGATCAGCTAATGATCACTTGTGGTGAAGTGGTAGCACTTAAATAAGCCGATTTTTTAGCCTGACTAACTGGTCAGACTGGATTTGTAATCATCAATTTTTACAATTCCTTGGCCCCGAGAGATTGCCGTCTTTCGGGGTCTTTTTATATCCACCAAATGACAGCTGAAACAGCGACTTAAGTTGATTAAACCTTCATCACTCAAACATGAGCTATGCTCTCATTAGTGATAGTCGTCTCTTAATAATAATAAGTTTGATAATGGTCAGTTGCGTTTTTAAGCGTCGAGGTTACACTTGTGCGCTCAAATAGCTTACGCCTGTAAGCCAAAAGGTAATGTAAAGAATGGCCAAGTTAGATTTTCATATCGTAAAACGTATTCGTGAACAAATTGCGAAGGGTAGTACTCGTGTTGCGCTTAAACATAAAGTCGGCGACACATGGCAAGGTATTACTTGGGAGCAATTTGGTCAGCAAGTAGATGCTTTATCACTTGCGCTTTTGGCTCAGGGATTGGGCGTTCAAGATAAGATCGGTATCTTCTCAAACAATATGCCGCAGTGGACGATTGCTGACTTTGCAGCGTTGCAATTGCGTGGCGTGACTGTACCGATTTACCCAACTAACACAGCAGCGCAGTCTGCTTACATCATCGATAACGCAGACGTAAAAGTGCTGTTTGTCGGTGAGCAACCTCAATTTGAAGCAGCCGTTAGCATTTTTGACGAATGTCAGCAGCTTGAGCTTATCGTTGCAATGTCAGACGACATTGATCTGGGTGAGCATGCCTTTGCGATGTCTTGGCAAGACTTTATTGCCAAGGGGGACAATAGCCAGCACGCTGAGCTTGAGGTTCGCTTAGAGCAAGCACAAGAAGATGATTTACTGACTCTGATTTACACTTCGGGCACAACAGGTCAGCCAAAAGGCGTGATGTTGGATTACGCTAACATCTCTGCACAGCTTGAAGGTCACGATCAACGCCTAAGCTTGACGGAAGACGACGTATCGCTATGTTTTCTACCACTATCACACGTATTTGAACGTGCGTGGACATTCTACGTGCTCTACAAGGGCGGAACTAACTGTTATCTGCAAGACACGATGCAAGTGCGTGATGCGCTGAGCGAAGTACGTCCGACAGTAATGAGTGCAGTACCTCGCTTCTATGAGAAAATCTTCTCTGCTATTCATGAGAAAGTGTCACGAGCACCTGTTCACCGTAAGATCATGTTCACTTGGGCCGTAAACATGGGCGCGAAGATGGCGGCTTGTCATCAAGAAGGTCGCAAGCCATCGTTGATGCTGCGCAAGTCGTATGCTCTGGCGGATAAACTGGTTCTGAGCAAGCTACGTGCATTACTTGGTGGCCGCATTAACTTCATGCCATGTGGTGGTGCGAAGTTGGATGAAACAATTGGCCGCTTCTTCCACGCAATTGGCATCAACGTGAAGCTTGGCTATGGCATGACAGAAACCACAGCAACGGTTTCATGTTGGGATGACCAATGTTTTGATCCAAGCTCTATCGGTATGGCAATGCCGGGTGCGCAAGTTAAGATCGGAGAAAATAACGAGATCTTAGTTCGTGGTCCAATGGTGATGCGTGGCTACTACAAAATGCCAGAAGAGACCGAGAAGACATTCGACGAGCATGGTTTCTTGAAGACGGGTGATGCAGGCTACATTGATGAGAATGGCAACCTGTTCATTACTGACCGTATTAAAGAACTGATGAAGACCTCAAACGGTAAGTACATTGCACCTCAGGTCGTAGAAGGTGCAATTGGTAAAGACCACTTCATCGAGCAGATCGCGGTTATTGCTGATACACGTAAGTTTGTATCCGCGCTTATCGTTCCTTGTTATGACTCGCTAGAAGAGTACGCGAAAGAGCTGAACATCAAGTACCACGATCGTGTTGAGTTGATCAAACACCACCAAATTGTCGAGATGCTTGAGAAGCGTGTTAATGACCTTCAGAAAGAACTGGCTAAGTTTGAACAGGTTAAGAAATTCAAACTGTTGCCTAAAGCGTTCTCGATGGATGATGGTGAGTTGACCCCAACACAAAAACTTCGCCGTAAAGTCATTAACGACAAATACCAAGATGAAATCGAAGAAATGTACAACGAAAAGTCAGATAAAAAGTAACTTAAGCTGACTTAGATTTCAGATTGATGAAAATGTCCCCAGTTGCCTAATATTGTGCTGCTGGGGATTTTTTATGACCGCTTTTCACACTTCTTTCCTCTCTACAAAGAGAAAAAAACACTCCGGGTCGCTATTTTTAGTGAAATTTTTCACTTTATTTTCAGTGTATACATTTTGTTGATTCTAAAATGCTCTCTATTGGTAGCGTCTAACCCTGACTTTGTTCTAATTTATAGCATCTTGTTTAAAATTTGATTTATCTCTCATTAGACCCGTTGATAATAAAACGTTACATTTGTTGTGTTACCTTGCGTTTTGTTATGACAGGCGTAAGACATAGCTGAAAAAGTGGAAGTATTTCTATTAGGCTACGAATAAGACCTAGACTATGTAAAACCAGACCAAACCGTTGGCCTTACGGTGAGGAAAACTGGTAAGGAGAGCAATTATGACAGCAATGTTGTCAGGCGCAGAGATGGTAGTGCAATCTCTGATCGCAGAGAGCGTAGAACAAATCTTTGGTTACCCAGGTGGTTCCGTTTTAGATATCTACGATGCCTTGCACGCCAAAACCGATCAAATCAAACACGTACTAGTAAGACATGAACAAGCTGCCACTCATATGGCGGATGGTTATGCCCGAGCAACGGGTAAGCCAGGTGTAGTACTGGTATGTTCGGGTCCAGGCGCGACCAATACCATCACGGGTATTGCGACGGCGTACATGGACTCCATTCCAATGATCGTCATTTCAGGTAACGTGCCAAACAACCTGATTGGTAATGATGCCTTTCAAGAGTGTGACATCGTGGGTGTATCGCGCCCAGTAGTGAAACACAGCTTCTTAGTAAAAAAAGCAGAAGACATTCCAGAGACGATCAAAAAGGCGTTTTACATCTCGACAACTGGCCGTCCTGGTCCGGTTGTGATTGATTTGCCAAAAGACATTTTGAACCCGCAAATCAAGCTTCCTTACGAGTATCCAGAAAGCATTTCGATGCGTTCATACAAACCGACGACATCAGGTCACAAAGGTCAGATCAAAAAAGCATTGAAGTCGCTTGTTGAGGCGAAGAAGCCGGTATTGTACATCGGTGGTGGTGCCGTTATTTCTGGTGCCCATGAGCATATCCAAGCGCTATCAGATGAATTGAACTTGCCTGTGGTAAGTACATTGATGGGGTTAGGTGCTTTCCCTGGTACACATAAAAACTCGCTGGGCATGTTAGGCATGCATGGTACCTACGAAGCCAACATGGCGATGCACGAAGCTGATCTTATCTTCGGTATTGGGGTCCGTTTTGACGACCGTACCACCAACAACCTAGAGAAGTACTGTCCGAATGCCAAAGTGATGCACATTGACATCGATCCTTCTTCCATTTCTAAAAACGTGAAAGTGGATCTGCCAATCGTAGGCTCGGCGGATAAAGTCTTGGCAACCATGATGGGCCTATTGAAAGAGCAAGGCAGCAGCAACGATCAAGATGCGATCACCCAGTGGTGGGAAGAGATCCAAATATGGCGTGATCGTCAGTGTCTGGCCTACGAAACCTCTCCTGAGCGTATCAAGCCTCAACAGGTGATTGAAACCCTACACAAGCTAACCAATGGTGATGCTTACGTGGCGTCTGATGTTGGTCAGCACCAAATGTTTGCGGCGCTTTACTACCCATTTAATAAGCCACGCCGTTGGATCAACTCTGGTGGCCTTGGCACCATGGGCTTCGGTCTGCCTGCTGGTATGGGCGTGAAGTTCGCGATGCCAGAAGAAGAAGTGGTGGTGGTGACTGGTGACGGCAGTATTCAGATGAACATTCAAGAATTGTCGACAGCAATGCAATACGACATACCTGTGAAGATCATCAACCTGAACAACCGATTCCTAGGCATGGTAAAACAGTGGCAAGACATTATTTACCAAGGTCGTCACTCCAATTCATACATGAGTTCTGTTCCTGATTTTGCAGCGATTGCAGAAGCTTATGGTCACGTCGGTATTCGTATCGAAACGCCAGATCAGCTTGAAGCGGGTCTACAAAAAGCGTTAGACATGAAAGATCGTTTGGTGTTTGTCGACATCAACGTAGATGAAACCGAACACGTTTACCCAATGCAGATCAAAGGCGAGGGTATGGACAAGATGTGGCTAAGCAAAACGGAGCGTACTTAATATGAGACACATTATTTCTTTGCTAATGGAAAACCAACCTGGTGCTTTGTCTCGTGTTGTTGGTCTGTTTTCGCAGCGTGGTTACAACATCGAGTCTTTGAACGTATCACCAACCGATGATGAAACGTTATCGCGTTTGAACATCACGACCACATCCGATGAAATGCAGCTTGAGCAAATCCAAAAGCAGCTGCACAAATTGATTGATGTGCTGAAAGTTCAAGAAGTGACAGAGTTCGAGCATATTGAGCGCGAGCTGATGATGGTGAAGGTCAAAGCAAGTGGTTTTGCTCGCGCTGAAGTTAAGCGCACGGCTGATATCTTTCGTGGCCAAATCGTGGATGTGACCGCTTCTCAGTATACAGTTCAGTTAGCGGGTACGAGTGAGAAGCTGGATGCTTTTATCCAAGCGATTTCTGAAGTGACTGAAGTCGTGGAAGTAGCTCGTAGTGGTGTGGTTGGTATTGCTCGTGGAGAGCGTTGCCTTAAACCTTAATGAAACCAAGTGCATTTAAGAAAAGCCATCGTTCATCGATGGCTTTTTGTTTAGAAAATAACAAATAATGATATAATTGACGTTTTCGTAAACAATGTGAGTAGTAGAACGCGTGAAAGTCAGGAAGTTAGTCAGCGCCTTGCTGGCGACGACGCTATTTTTTAGCGCGCTCATCTCAATCTACTACTACCAGAAATATCAAACTCTGCTAGCGAGTAACGTCAAGAATACCGCGAAAGAGGCCCTTCACCAGTTAGCTTACTCTGAGCGCGAATATAACAACGTTCAAGATCAGATTTCCTCCATCAGTGATCTTCTCGGTCACAGCCAAAGCCTTTACGACTACTTACGTCATCCAAATCCAAAGAATCTTGCCATCTTAGAAGAGGTGTGGAGTTCGGTTGCCGTAAACCAAAAATGGTACCGACAAATCCGTTTTCTCAACCTCGAAGGTCGAGAGAATGTACGGATTAATTACGATTTCAAAACTGGAACGGCCGCCGCAGCCCGCACGCTACAAGACAAATCAGACCGAGAATATTTCCAATATGCGCAGAATCTGGAAAATGATCAGATTGGCTCTTGGGGGATCGAGCTAGAGCAAGAAAATGGCGCGCTTGTGTATCCTTACAGACCATCGGTTCGCATTATGATGCCGGTCGCAATGGATGGTGTACGTGAAGGTTACCTGGTGCTGAATATCGATGTGCAATACCTATCGTCTCGCTTGAACTACTCACCGGTCAGAGACTTCAATATTGAGTTGCTCAATCAAGCGGGTTACTACGTTGCAAGCCCATACTCTGGAAAACTTTATGGCGATATTATTCCAGATCGCTCTCGATTTAATTTTGGCTTATTGCAACCCGATGTTTGGCAAAACATGGGCTCAGAGAAGATGGGCTATGAGTACAACGGTAAAAACCTGACTGTATTCAATACGATTGCCTTCGTACCAGGCGAGCCTCTCCACTTAATTATCGATCTTTCGCAAGAACAACTGCTCGAGAGAGCGGACCGTGATATTGATGACTTAGTCCAAGAAGCGTTTTTTGTGCTCAGCTTAATGCTGGTGTTTGCACTTCCGATTACCTCTCTTGCACTGCATTACCGTCGCCATAGTATCGAGTCTAAATTAGCGAGAGCTGCGCTAGATGGGATGACTGCCGTCGTTATTTCAGATACTTCACACCGCATTATGATGGTGAACCAGGAGTTTGAAAACATGATGGGTTATTCGTCTTCTCGATTACGAGGTTGGAATGCCCATAATCTAATTTTTATTCCTGAAGACCTAGAAAACATTCTCGCGATTTGGAACAAACTGGGCGTGGAGCAAGTATGGGAAGGGGAAGTGCGTTGCCGCACTAAGCTTAATCATGTGTTTACGGCCATTATGCGTATTCAGGCCATTATGGCGAAGTCGGGTAAAGTCAGTTATTACATAACCTCGTTAGTGGATATCTCAGAGCGTAAAGAACTGGAAGAAAAGTTGCGTAACTTAAGTGAACGTGACGGATTAACCAATCTTTGGAACCGACGCAAGTTTGAAGAGCAGCTGTCTCAGCATGCCAATATGCTAGAGCGTTATCCGAATACGCCAACCACTTGTTTAGCGCTGTTTGATATTGACCATTTTAAGCGTATCAACGATGAGATGGGCCATGATGAAGGAGATCGAGTCATCTGCAGCGTGGCGGAAACATTACTGAGCGGAGTAAGGAATACTGACTTCGTTGCTCGTGTTGGTGGTGAAGAGTTTGCAGTGCTCATGCCGCACACGACGATACAAGAAGCGGAAGTGGTATTAAATCGCTTGAGAGTCGCTGTCGAGTTGAGTGGTGATGGCTCAGTGACGGTAAGTGTTGGTTATAGTGATTTAACTGCCGATCGCACTCGTAGCTATAAGTGCGCAGATATTGCCCTGTACGAATCAAAAAGTGCAGGGCGTAACCGAGTGTCTATTTGTCACAGTTTCGATGACATTGCTTAGCTAAGTAAGCCGTGGGAAACGTTCATCACTGAAGGCGTTTCTCCAAAACAAAAAAAATCGGGATAGCCCCGATTTTTTTACTATCTATTGGGCGATATAATTAAGCAGGCTCTAGCTCTAGTACCGTTTCAATGCGTTGCATTGAGCTCAGTAAGTGCTTATCTAAAAGATCCATGGCTTCTTCGCTGTTCTTTGCCAGCACCAACTTCATGATCATCTCATGCTCATCGATATTGAATAGGGCATCTTTCTCTGAGCTTACCGCTTGCATTGCAAAATAGCGGTAGCGTTTGATTTGGTTAATCAGATCGCTAAAGAACTCAAACATGTTCTTTGAATCGGCACCTTCGAGCAGAGAGACGTGGAACTGATGATGACGCTCTTCCCACTCTTTCCAGCAGAATGTCTCATCAAAGTTCAGGCGTGATAGCTTGTGGTATGAAGTCAGCACGTCCAGCTCCCAGCTTTCATCACCCGCTAAGATTGCTTTCTTAAGCAGTACAGAAGAGACCACACGAAGGCTTTCGTATAAGTCGTTCAATTCTTTTTTGCATACAGGTGCAACCCAACAGCCTTTTTGTGGTTCAAGTTTGACATACTTGCTCCAGGACAGTTGCACAAGTGCTTCGCGGATAGGTGATGCACCAACGTTGTATTTCTGTTTCAGCTCAGCAACCACAAGCTTTTGACCTGGTTTTAATTCACCCGTCAGGATGTCCTGACAGATCATTTTCGAAACTTTGTCGGTAAGGGTAGGACTAGACACAAGCAACCTCATGAAATTTTATTATCGTGACGACAACTAAACAGTACGTAGTTCGGTTGTGATTGATAATACAGCGTACTGATTATGAGGGCAAGATTAAATATATAAAAAAAGAGGGCTGAAGCCCTCTTTTTTATTGAACTGATGATTGAATTCTTCAGTCTTATAGAACGTGTACAGAAGCTGTGTTCGTTGTACCTGAAGCTACTAGAGCACCAGAAACCATAACAACGATGTCGCCTTTGTTACCTAGACCAGATTCTAGAGCAAGTTCTTTACCTGCTACGTAGAATGCGTCAGTGCTGTCGATTGAATCAACAACTACTGGAGTAACACCTTTAGTTAGAACTAGCTGTGCAGCAGTCTTAGTGTTAGTCGTTAGTGCTAGGATGTTTGCAGTTGGGAAGTACTTACGTACTGAACGTGCAGATTTACCGCCTTCAGTTGCAACAACGATAAGTGGAGCAGCTAGTTTCTCAGCTGTATCTACTGCGCCTTTACATACTGCTTCAGTGATGCGTAGACGTGGGCTGTCTAGACGAGAACCTAGCTCAGCTTTTAGAGCTGAATCAGTACGGTTCGCGATTTGAGCCATGATAGTTACCGCTTCAACTGGGTACTTACCTTTAGCAGTTTCACCAGAAAGCATTACTGCGTCAGTACCGTCCATTACTGCGTTAGCAACGTCGCCTGCTTCTGCACGAGTAGGACGTGGGTTGTTGATCATAGAATCAAGCATTTGAGTTGCAGTGATAACCATCTTACGTGCACGGTTACACTTCTCGATCATCATTTTCTGAGCGAAGATTACTTCTTCAGCCGGGATTTCAACACCTAGGTCACCACGAGCAACCATGATGCCGTCAGAAAGCTCTAGGATCTCGTCGAAGTTATCAACACCTTCTTGGTTTTCGATCTTAGAGATGATGTGGATGTTCTCGCCGCCGTTTGCAGCAAGTACTTCACGGATTTCTTGAACGTCAGAAGCTTTACGGATGAAAGAAGCAGCTACGAAGTCAACGCCTTGCTCACAACCGAATTTAAGGTCGTTCTTATCTTTTTCAGATAGTGCAGGTAGGTTTACAGAAACGCCAGGAAGGTTAACACCTTTGTTTTCGCCTAGAGCACCGTTGTTAAGAACTTTACACTTAACTTCAGTTTCAGAAGTTGCAAGCACTTCCATTTCGATTAGACCGTCGTCTACTAGGATGGTGTTACCAACGTTTAGGTCGTTAGCAAAACCAGCGTAAGTTACTGCAACTTTGTCTTTGTTACCTACAACTGAGATGTCAGTTGTGAAAGTGAATTCTTGACCAGCTACTAGATCAACGTCGTTGCCGTCTTCTAGTTTGATTGTGCGGATTTCTGGACCTTTAGTGTCTAGAAGGATTGCAAGTTGCTTGCCTGTAGCTTCCATTACTTGGCGGAAGTTCGCGATACGAGTGCCGTGCTCTGCGTAGTCACCGTGAGAGAAGTTAAGACGCATTACGTTCATGCCTGCGTTTACTAGTTCAGTTAGCTTCTCTACAGATTCAGTTTTAGGGCCAATCGTACAAACGATTTTGGTCTTTTTCATGGAAGATACTCTCCGGTAAGTATAGTTACAATTTGAAAGTCGGTTGTTTAGTCTGAAGTAGGGGCGTTTTTGGTGACATTTAGTGCCTGCCACCCACCGATTTTCCGCCACATTATTGGAACTTCAGATTCTGTAAGTCTTTCACCAAGTTTAGTCATTTTATGACTAAAAGATCGGCGATTATGGTTACCTTTTTGTGACTAATCCCACTTTATATGCAGAAAGTTGCAAAAAAATAACCGTCAATTCTGTAATTTTTTTTCTTTTCGGTGGCGAATTCTACCACCGAATGAATCCAATATCACTGTTTAAGAATTGTCTTAGGACAAGGTTTTATCGAGAAATATTAATTTTTTGGATCGAAATAAATGGACTTAAAAGTTTCGTTTTGACTATAATAAATTTCAAATCGAAACTTAAAATCAAAACATAAATGTCGAAACGAAACACTCAACTAAGAAGACACGCCATTTCTAACCTAGTAAATGAGCTTGGGGAAGTTAGCGTTGATGAGCTAGCACAGAAATTTGAAACCTCAGAGGTCACGATTAGAAAGGACTTAGCTTCTTTGGAGAAAAACGGACAACTTTTGCGCCGTTATGGTGGTGCAATCTCTATTCCAACGGAAGTTATCCATGAAGAATTGAGTCCAATTGTTTCGAGTCGAAAGTTAAGTCTAGCAAAAGCAGCCGCATCACTGATTCGTGAACATAACCGAATTGTGATCGACAGTGGCAGTACGACTGCGGCGCTGATTCAGCAATTAAACGACAAACGAGGCTTGGTTGTTATGACCAACTCGTTGCATGTCGCCAATGCACTTAACGAATTAGAGAGCGAACCAACCCTGTTAATGACAGGCGGAACTTGGGATACGCACTCAGAATCCTTCCAAGGCAAAGTAGCCGAATCTGTATTAAGAGCTTACGACTTTGACCAGCTATTTATCGGTGCTGACGGTATCGATCTAGAGCGCGGAACCACAACGTTTAATGAATTGGTTGGCTTAAGTAAAGTCATGGCGGAGGTGTCTCGTGAAGTCATCGTCATGATCGAGTCTGAGAAAGTGGGGCGTAAGATCCCGAACTTAGAACTCGCTTGGGACCAAATTGATGTGTTGGTTACCGATGCAGAGTTGCAGCCAGAACACAGAGCAAAGATTGAACAACATGGCGTAAAAGTCATTTGCGCCTAATCTAATTAAGTAAACAGTTTCATATTTCACTTCCCTCTGGATAAAGGCCTTTGCTTGCTGCCTCTATTTGAAATCATGGTCAGGGAAGAACAAAACAATAAACGGAGATAAGCACATGTGTGGAATCGTAGGTGCAGTAGCACAACGAGACGTTGCAGAAATTTTGGTTGAAGGCCTACGCCGCCTGGAATACCGCGGGTATGACTCTGCGGGTGTCGCGATTGTTGATGGCGAAACCAACCTAACGCGTATTCGTCGTCTGGGTAAGGTTCAAGAGTTAGCTGACGCAGTAGACCAAGCGAAAGTCGTTGGTGGTACGGGTATCGCACACACTCGTTGGGCTACTCACGGTGAGCCATCAGAAGCGAACGCGCACCCACACATGTCTGGTGACATCGCGGTGGTACACAACGGTATTATCGAAAACCACGAAGAGTTGCGTGAACTGCTTCAATCTCGCGGTTACGTTTTCGAATCTCAAACAGATACTGAAGTTATCGCACACATGGTTGAGTGGGAACTTCGCACTTCAGAAACGCTACTAGAAGCGGTACAGAAGACAGCAAAACAACTGGATGGCGCATACGGCACAGTAGCGCTGGATCGTAAGGATCCTTCACGTATTGTAGTAGCACGTTCAGGTAGCCCAATCGTTATTGGTTTTGGTGTGGGTGAAAACTTCCTTGCTTCTGACCAACTTGCACTGCTTAACGTGACACGTCGCTTCATGTATCTAGAAGAAGGTGATGTTGCAGAGATCACTCGTCGCGAAGTGACTGTATTTGACGCGGCTGGTGAGCGTGTAGAGCGTGAAATTATCGAATCAAACGCTGAACACGATGCGGGTGATAAAGGTCAATACCGTCACTTCATGCAGAAAGAAATTTACGAGCAACCAACAGCGCTGATCAACACAATGGAAGGTCGTATCACGGCTGATTCTGTTGTTACTGAGGCAATCGGTGTAAACGCGGCAGAAATCCTAAGCAAAGTAGAGCACGTACAGATCGTAGCTTGTGGTACGTCTTACAACGCAGGTATGACAGCACGTTACTGGTTCGAAGACATTGCAGGTGTCAGCTGTGACGTAGAAATCGCGTCTGAATTCCGTTACCGCAAGTTTGTGACGCGTCCAAACAGCCTATTGATCACGCTTTCTCAGTCTGGTGAAACAGCCGATACGCTAGCAGCACTTCGATTAGCAAAAGAGAAAGGTTACATGGCGGCAATGACCATCTGTAACGTAGCGGGTTCTTCTCTGGTTCGTGAATCTGATTTCGCGTTTATGACCCGTGCCGGTGTAGAAATCGGTGTAGCATCAACCAAAGCGTTCACGACTCAGCTTTCTGCGCTACTAATGCTAGTGACAGCGCTAGGTAAGCAACAAAACCGCATCAGCAAAGAGAAAGAAAAAGAGATCGTAGAAGCGCTTCACGCTCTGCCGCAGCAAATCAACGCAGCGCTGTCTTTCGAGAAAGAAATCGAAGCACTGGCAACCGATTTTGCCGATAAGCACCACACACTATTCCTAGGTCGTGGTGAGTTCTACCCAATCGCGATGGAAGCGTCTCTAAAACTGAAAGAGATCTCTTACATCCACGCAGAAGCGTACGCGGCGGGTGAACTGAAGCACGGTCCCCTAGCGTTGATCGATGCAGATATGCCAGTGGTTGTTGTTGCACCAAGCAACGATCTTCTAGAAAAACTGAAATCAAACGTTGAAGAAGTACGTGCGCGTGGTGGCCTGCTTTACGTATTTGCTGATGCTGACGCAGGTTTTGAAGGTGACGAGACCATGAAGATCATCACTATGCCACACGTTAGTGAAATCACGGCGGCGATCTACTACACCATCCCAATGCAGCTGCTGTCTTACTACGTAGCATTGATCAAAGGTACGGACGTAGACCAACCTCGTAACCTAGCGAAAGCGGTAACCGTAGAGTAAGCAATGCAAGGTGTGATTAATATTATGTTGGAAGACAATAAAGATTGAAACTAAACAATTAAATTTGAAACTGAAATATTAAAGTTGAAAACTTTTTAAACCCGGTTAGATTGATTGAAATTTGACCGGGCTTAATTATATGTTCCGCCCCTCTTTCAAGCTTTTAATTTCAGAGTAGGCTCTCGTAATGAGGTGAGCCATATGTCTACCATCCACATCTTAGGTATCGACCTAGGCAAGCACTATTTCCACGCTAACGCTCATAAACGTTCAGATGTGGAAGTATTACGTCGTAAGTTTAATCGAAACCGACTCCAACATTTCCTCTGTAAAATCGAACCAACAACCATTGCTTTTGAAGCTTGTGGTGGTGCTCATTGGCTTGCTCGCAAGTGTGGTGAATACTCACTTCTCCCCAGTACTTTAAGTCTTATGTCAAAGACAACAAAAATGATTTCATAGATGCACTAGCAATCGAAGAAGCTGCAGGTAGACTAAAAATGAGGTTTGTCGCCGCAAAAAGTTAAGAGGCCCAAGTCATCGCAGCGATTCATCGTGTTAGAGATGGCTATATCAAGGAGAGTCTGCGGAAGTCCTTAAAGAGTCGATATTGGTTGATGCAACCAGAGTGTTGTCCAAACTTTTATAGAGATATAGGTGGTTACTCTACCTGGTGTCTACGTTTAAATGATGCTAAAATACCTTACAAAATAACGATGTAGATACATTAAAATCTTTATCATTCACTTAAATTGAGTTCGACCTAAATGCCTTTAACAATACATGACAAAACAATTATCAATAAAATCAAGGCTTACTCATTAGCAGATGACTCGTACTGGTCTTTTAAAGGCCGTTCAAGTCGACAACACTGCCACGCTCTTATTCAATACCCTGCGATGATGGTTCCTCAAATGCAGGGCGAGCTTATTGATGCGATTTGTAGTGAAGATAACGATATTCAGACTGTATTTGACCCATTCGTGGGCTCTGGTACCACTTTAGGTGAAGCTATGATGCGCGGGCTCGACTTTGTGGGCCATGATATAAACCCTCTGGCTATCCTAGCTTGTGAAGTTAAAAGTGGTCCTTTATATATCAAAAAACTTCAAGAGAAAGTAGCTAACCTTCTTTTGACTATCGAAACAAGCAAAGCAGATGCTGTTGCCGTAAATTTCACAGGTATTGATAAATGGTTCTTACCGAATGTTCAAATTGAACTGAGTACGATCTATTTGGCAATTAAAGCCGAACCTTCAAAATGGGCACGCAAGATCTTCTGGCTAGCACTCAGTAATACAGTTCGATCTACATGTAACTCCAGAAGCTCAACATACAAGCTTCATATTAAATCTGAAGAACAGATTGAAAAGATTGGTTCGCCTGAAGACATTTTTAAGCGCAATATTCTAAAAAGCGTTGAAAACATCAAAGCTCAAAAGCAATTGCTTGCTGACAACGGACATTTAGTTCGTTCAAAAAGTGTAAGCAAGGTTAGCATCAAGAATGTAGATGCCAAGGCTCGTAAGCGTTCAAAAATGAAATACGACCTGCTAATTAGTTCACCGCCATATGGTGATAACGCCACAACAGTGACATACGGCCAGTTTTCATATTTACCATTACAGTGGATAGATACGAACGACATTAATGAAAGCACCCAGCCGCAACTGCTGAGTCAACAAAACACGATTGATAGCTCTAGCTTAGGTGGCTCGTTGAAAGAGTCAGTGGAAAAGCATGAAGCACTTAAAGACAAATCCCCTTCATTAAATCAATGCATTGAGACTATTCATCTGGTGAACCCAGACAATACAAAAAAGCTCATTAGCTTTGTTTATGATCTTTCTCTAGCTCTTGAGAATGCAGTTGATGAATTGCGTGATAATGCATATATGATTTGGACACTAGGCAATCGACGAATCTCAAACATAGAAGTACCACTAGACAAGATTATGCGTGAAGTACTTGAAAGTTTTGGCTGTAAATTTGTTTATCAGCTAGAAAGAGACATACCCGCTAAACGCATGCCTTCAAGAAACAAAGTCGCGACAACGATGGGCAAAGAAACTGTCCTGATAATGCGGAGATAATATGGCAACAACGTCAGAAAAAGAAAAAAAAAACAGACCCACTAAAGCTAAAAATCGATGCTCATGTCATTCAGCAATTAGGTGCTGAGTTGATCAGTGGGCCAGATATAGCTTTAGTTGAACTTATTAAAAACTCGCACGATGCTGATGCGAGTTTTTGCTATATAGAAGTTGATACTGAATATACCGAAACCATTGAACACGTAACGATGGTCGATGGTAAAGAAGTAAGAAAGGAAAAGGTTTACAAAGGCCGAATTTCTGTAAGAGATAATGGTCACGGTATGGACAGAAACCGGATAGATCGCTCTTGGCTTACAGTGAGTTACTCAGAAAAAAAAAGAGCAAAAGAACGAGGTCTTGTTACTAAAAAGTACGACCGAACTCTAGTCGGTGATAAAGGTCTAGGTCGATTAGGTTCTATGCAGCTCGGCTCTTTATGTAGAATATCAACGCACGATCAAGCTAACCAACCAGGGATTGCCGTTTCGTTTAACTGGGACGACTTCTCTCACGGTAAAACTATTGACACTATCCATATTGAAGAAAAACTTCTTTTACCAAAACCCTCAAGCGGAACTATTATTGAAGCTATTGGACTTAGAGATATAGATTTCTGGGAGAGTCAAGAGTCGAACTCTGTAAAGAACAAGATAGCTTCTATGGTTTCTCCTCATGGTCAAATCTCAGACTTTAAAACATTTTATGTCTGTAATGGAGTTAACGAAGAATTAGAAGTCGTTTCGAATAAACTTTTAGAACAAGCGTCCAGTATATTTGAATTCGAAGTAACTGAAACCGAGGCTATTGTCAAAGGCAAGATAGACCTCATGCCTTATAAACCTAATTCAACTGATTCTCGAAGAGCTCCTTTCGACAATCACGTACTCTCAGATAATGGAGTTGCACTTCTAGACTACATAAAAAGCCAGCCTCGTTTTCACGGATATGAGTTTACTCACTCTGAAAATAAGTACTTTCTGAATTTTGAACATAGAATTGAGTTTGATGAACTGAGCACTGCCTTAATAAAGGAAAGCTTTCCCGGCGTTTTTTGAGGCAAAAATATTCAATTTCTTATTAACAAAAGAAGCACTCAATGTCGAAGAAATCTCTCTCCAAGCAATGCGAGAAACGATAAAAGAGATTTCTGGTGATATATCCGTTTATCGTGATGGATTTAAAGTGGGTTCAGGAGGAAAAGACTGGCTTGGGCTATCAAAAGATATGACATCAGGCTCCGGTGCATACTCACTAAGGCCTGGTAATGTAACAGGCTATGTCAATCTAAGTTGGTATGACAATAAATACTTAATCGAAAAATCTGACCGTGAAAGCTTTGTAGATAATCCTCAATATCGTGCTTTTTATATTCTTTGTCGTCACTTCATCGAAACGGTGAACCATTTTCTAAACACCAGTAGAAGAAGTACGCATATGTTTCTAGATGAGATGACTCTAGAAGATGCAGGAAAGCCTAAAGGCTACTCGGCAAAGCAAGCCACTGTTGAACTCGATAATCTTGTCAAAAAGAGTATAAAACTTCAGCCCAAGGTGACTAAATCCACTTCGCGAATTCAGGAGAAATTTACCGAAAAGCGTGCTGAGATTGATAAAGCGATAGATGAAAATCAGCAAGACATGTTCAGTGATCCTATTTTGGCGGAGAAACTAGCATCCATTAAAGATCTAGTGACATCTTTAGAGTCTGAAGTAAATTCTAGTTTAAAGCAGTACAAAGCCTTTACTGATGACTTAGCTAGCCACATTCACTCTACGACAAAAGTTATTGATGAAATTAAAAGCTATGAGAATCAAATTAAAAACTTTTACGATCACGTAGCGATTGGTTTATCTGCACAAACATTGGCTCACGAAGCTAATGAGCAGATTAGGAATACGCGATTACACCTAAATGCAGCCAAAAAACGAGTAGAAGATTTAGGTATTAAAGATGTTACATTGACCAAAGAACTTAACGGTATTAGAGGTGATACTCAAGTTCTGTCAAAAGCTATTTCATCACTTAACCCTCTAGTAAAAGCTCAACGACAAGTAATGGAAGAAATTAGTATCTCTGATTTCGTTCATGACTATTTTGAGTTACGAGAGGGTTACTTTTCAAGTAAAGGGCTTGAAATAAAATTGGATGATAAAAAAAATTCTAAATTAGTATCCTTCAACCGAGGTAAGCTATACCAAATTATCGATAACATTGTGCGAAACTCTGAGCATTGGTTAACCGTATTTAAAGCTCACTACCCTCAAGATGAGCATTCAATAACAATTTCTGTCGACAATAGCATCGTCACAATTTGGGATAGTGCTAAAGGCGTCAGACCTGCACTGGAAGATGTGTTATTTGATATGTTCGCATCTGATAAAGAATATGGCCAAGGCTTAGGGCTATATATTGTACAAAATCTACTAAAAGAAAGAGGGTGTTCTGTCAAGTTATTAGATGAAAAGAATAAATTTGGTAGAAGATATAAGTTTGAAATTAATTTAATTGAGGCGTTGGTGTAATGGCTGTGGAACAATTTAAACAAAGCGTTTTTAACGCTATTAAATTAGATAATGTAATTTGGGTGGATGACCGATTTTCGCCTAAAAACAATAGTATTGTTGATGACTATTTATCTAGTGTCGAAGTTTTTGCACAGGCCAACCCTGAAGCTATATCTAATTTTGAACACATTGTTAATAAAAATATTGACATATCAGAACCATTTGAAATATGGAAAGAATATCTACCAACAGAAGACCACGTTATAAGTGATTACTATAGCCATATAGGGCAGAGTAAACCTGACTTTACGACAACGGAATTTAATGGTCTTATTGATATCTTCGACCAGTACTCTATTGGAAAGCTTGAAAAGCTAAGTCTATCTGAATGGAATGAAAAAAAATCCAATTGGTTAACATCTAATTCGAGAAATTTATTTTTAATTGATTATAACTTTGAACATGAAGGCGCAAGTAAAACATTTGGCAAAGAAATTATAGAAGAGATATTAAACCAAACTCAATTATCTGATATATATTGTGTTCTTTTCACTAGTGAAGCAAAGCACGGTCTTGAAGAAGAAGCAAAACGTAATGAAATAATTAAAGAATTAAATAGTAGTCTTGATACTTATAACTTTTCTGTATTATCAAAAGATATTATTTCTGTTGAAGATAAGTCTGATGACGTTTGTCTTGATTTTAAAGCTTCTGAGTTTATCAAACGAATATTTCTTAGAAAATTGAGCGCTGAAATGGTTGGTTCTTTATCTGAAGAGCTAGTCAAGTCAATACAAGAACTTAGAAATGATCTTAGCCAAAACTCCATCTATGAAATAGACCATTCAATATTTTCAAGCTCTCTGAAAGAAGGTGCATCTGAAATCGAACTTCTAAATCGACTTTTCTCAATTAAACAAAACAAGTCCATTGGTGAGTTTTTCAAAACTTCGAGCCCTTTAATTAACAAGTTGGCTGATTTTCGTTCTGTGCAAGCAGTAGTTTTTAATGAAGATAAATACAAGAGCTATCTAGATAAAATAATTCCTGCAAATACCCATTTTTCTTCTTTAAGAAAAGATGAAATATTTGACTTCTCGATAAATAGAATTCACTCGCCTCTAAGTAGTGGTGATATTTTCGAATTTGAGAGCAAGAAATATATTCTAATTGAACAGGCTTGTGACCTTCTAGTTCGAGGTAGTACAGGCTCTAGAAAATTAACAGAAGCTACTCTTATACCTTTTACCGAGAGGGAAATTAAGCAAGGTAATAATAAACAGAAAGTCTCTTTTTATCAAAAGGAGTCTGAATCGAAATATCATATGTTGCAAGTGCCAAACGCTGAGTCTACTAATTATTATTACTTATTTAATTTTTCTGAAGCTATAACTGTAAATATAAATTGGCTCGATCTTTGTGTTTACAATAGTGATGGCTCCTTAAGAGTTGAGTATAGACAAAGCCCATCAAAACTAGTTCACTTACCAGGTTGGATTAAACGCTATAATAATTTGATGGAAAAACTAAGCCAGGTGCATCACGCATCTCACTATCACGCTATAGCACCAAAACCGCCCCTGCAAGAGGGGGACTATCAAGCCTTGCTAGAAGAATTCAGCACTTTCAGTTTGGCAAAACTATCTTGGCTAAAAACATCGGTGAGCCGAAGCTCACTTTCAATGGCTGGAAAACGAGTCGCCCGGCTAAGAGAAGGGTTTACGGAGTCTGTTTGCAAAGCCTACTACATAGGCTACAAAGCACGAGGCGCATTAGGTAACGATTTCTCTAGTTGAGCAGATTTAACGAAGAGAATTTAATCGTAGAAAAGAGTGATGGCATAGACAGCAGCTAAAGCAACCACTATAGAGTACTGGTAGTCGTAGGTCATGTTTAGTTTTAAACGTTAATGTCTGCTGATAATCACACTTGTTTATGTCGCGCTATGTAAGTAGCGAGAACCTAAAGCGAAGTCACATGACTTCGCTTTTTTTTATGTCCGTAGACATGGTTATGATGCGCAATACGTTGACATTCAATTGTTTACTTTCTGACACGCCGAGCGGTGAGCATCACTATCGTAAGCCCAACGGATGTGGTTGCCACTGAACTGAAAAGGTCACTATGAAAATCAAACTCTTGGCTTTATGTATCGCGTCCTCGTTTTACCATCCATCAGTGATGGCAGAGGAAGAAACACAAACAGAAGAGCGCAAAAGCCAAACGGTATTTATCGACGAAAGCGATGACTGGTTACAACTCAAATCGGGTGAAGTGATCAAAGGAGAACTGATTGGCACGATCAAGGAAGAAACAAACTCGTTCGATCAGGAAGTTGAATTTGATAGTGATGATCTTGGCGATCAAGAAATCGAGATCGAAGACATCGCGGTATTAGAAACGGCAAGCTTCTTTACCATTCGAACCTCTAGTGGTGATGTATACGATGGTTACCTGTCGATTCGTGAGGATAAGTTGTATCTCACTAACGGCGAGGAAGAAATCTCGTTTCCCGTTACTGAGATTGTGTCGATTTATCGCGGATCGGAGAACGACTCCGATCATTGGACAACCGAGATCTTTTTGGGCTTGGACATCAGTAAAGGTAACACTGATGAGTTCTCTTTATTGGGTGAGGTTGAGGCAGAGCGAAGCACGGTCGGATCACGCACTAAGCTAAAAGCAAAGCACGAAAACTCGCAAACCAATGATCAAACGACCGCGAACAACAGCTCGTTTGATGGCTCGTATGATATCTATCTCAATAACCGTTTGTTCTTCAGACCACTTAAGCTCTCGTTGCTCAGCGACGAGTTCCAAAACATTGATTACCAAGTCAACGCGTCTTTGCAAATGGGTTACTTCATTATTGCCAATCCTCAAACGGAATGGGACGTCTCTATCGGTCCGGGTTATCAGTACACTGACTTTAAAACCGTGGAAGAAGGGGAGGCCGGTGATGTTTCCAGTAATACTCTTACCTTTGAATCGAACTTTGAGTATGAGCTGACGGATGACATCGATCTAAGCCACACCTATAACCTGAATTGGGCAAGCAATGACGCAGGCGGTACACGTCATACCAATGAGCTTGGTTTTGATATCGATCTTGTTGATGATCTGGAACTGAGCATCAAAGCAGTGTGGGATCACTTGTCAGAAACCAAAGCCGATGCTGAAGGCGTAGTACCAGAGAAAGACGACTATAAGTTCCATTTTGGTCTGACTTACGAGCTGTAGTCCGATAGTTGTGATGAAAGCTAAAGCTGACTCAGCAGTGGAATCACTTCCTCAAGAGACGCTTTAATGATGACTTTGTCTTCGAGCTCTGGCAGAGGTGGAAGTAAATCCGGAATCATTACCGCTTGGCATTTCGCAGCGAGTGCGGCTTTGATGCCGTTGTTCGAATCTTCCAATACTAAGCATTGCTTGGCGTCCACACCCAATTGGCGATAAGCCATTTGATAGCAATCAGGGTTTGGTTTACCGCGTTCTACATCTTCGGCGGTAATCACTAAATCAAACTGAGCAAGGTACGTGCTGCCTGAGAAATTGTGTTTTACCTCAGGAAGGTGAGAAGAGGTAACAATCGCGGTTAATAAACCATGTTGTTTGATGGCATAAAACAGGGCGTCGAATCCGGGTTTGAGCGCAATGCCTTGGTTTCTGAGATTATGGAAGTGCTCATCTCGCACGGCTTTATAGCGCGGCATATCGATGGCGTCTTGAAAATGCTCGGCGAGTATTCTTTCACATTCAGGGTCTTGGACACCGATGAACTGTTGGTAGAAATCATCGGTGATAGTTAAGCCTTGCTTGGTGGCGGCGTATTGCCAACTTTGTTTGTAGATGGATTCGGTATCGAAAATCAGTCCATCCATATCAAAAAGTACCGCTTTTAACATTGGGTAGGGCTCCTACGTTTTTGGGCAGAGCGGCTGACATTACTGCTTGTTATACCTAAGCAACCTCGAATCCTTTTGAAGGGAGCTTGGGTATACAATGTGGCGTTAGAATGGGCTCTCTTTACCTAGTTCATTACATATCTCGACAATCGCAAGTGAGAGCCCTGACTTAATGATTTGTTGTTGACGTTGCAGTTGCAGCTGATAAAACTCAAGGTCGATGTCGTCATCTGGTTCGCTGACTTCCAGTTGCACCATGCCCATTTTCTTTACCAGATGCAGTTTTTTGATTGGGTCTAGAATATTTGGGTCGGTAAACTCGTAATCACAAGCGTCACTATTGAGTTGGTTCTTGAGCTTAATGATGTCTTCGATGTCGTGGTAAATATCATCAGGAAGTACACCCAAGCCAAACAGTAACTTTAAACGAACAGATAGATCGCCCAGCGGTCCTGAGTCTTGTAGCAGCGGACCAACCACGGATTGAACGGCGAAGTTATCTTTACGAAAGATCCTTTGTACTAGCCCATCGATCGAATCGTTAAAGACGTCGACTGCCGCAATAAAAAAGCCTCGTACCGAAGGTGCGCTGTTTAATCGCTCAATGATCTCGGTTTCGTTGATGTTATCTGCCATATACTGAATACATTTCTAGTTATTAGGTATCCCAATCTCTTCAAGCGGAAAAGGATACAGAAGGGGAGCTAAGCTCCCCTAGGTAAATCAAAGTTGGTGGTAAAGCGCCTCAATTTGAGCTACTTCTGCACTGTCTTCTGCAAGACCTGTGTACACCGCCAGCGTTTTCTTCACGCCCACTTCTTTTAATGAGTTTTGCAGCTCTATGGCTTGTGGGTCAGTGTCGTTAGTGTACTTCAACGCAGCGGCAATGCCTTTCAAAAGTGTTTGATTTTCAGTGCCATACTCAATTGTACCGAGTAACGGCTTCACTAATCTATCGTTTGCGCCCAATTTGCGAATTGGTTGGCGACCGACACGGTCAACTTCATCGACTAAGAACGGGTTGGCAAAGCGACCTAGAATCTTCTCGATGTACGCATTGTGCATGTCGCGATCAAAACCGTAACGTTTGATCAGCACTTCACCACTCTCTTGCATTGCCTGTTTTACTTCAGCATAAATGCTTGGATCTTCAATCGCTTCACGAATGGTGCGGTGGCCTTTTAAGCAACCTAAGTAAGCGGTAATGCAGTGACCCGTATTGAGGGTGAACAGCTTACGCTCGACAAACGCCATTAGATTGTTGGTTCTTTCCATGCCTGCGATGTCAGGGATTTCGCCTTTGAATTGCTGTTCATCCACAATCCATTCGCTAAAGCTTTCTACCGTCACTTCGAGTGGATCATCGTTCGCCGCTTCTGCTGGTGGCACGATGCGGTCTACCGCTGAATCGACAAAGCCAACCAAATCGTCTGCTTTTGCATGTAATGATTCATCTAAGTGTTTGTACACCTCACCTTTTAGGTGCGTCGTGCCGCGAACCATATTTTCACACGCGATGATGTTCAATGGTTTATCGTTGCCTGCAGCAAAGCGCTTAGCAATGCCTGTGGCGATGGTTTTTGCAATGATGTCCAGTACGTTAGGGCCCACTGCTGTTGTTACTAAGTCGGTTTTTACAATGCGCTCGATGACATCTTCACTGGCGGAGTTAACCGCGGTGACGTGAGTCACGGTGTCGATTTGGCACTCAGTGCCGACCACTTTTACTTTGTATTCTTGCTTGTGACTCAGTTGGTCGATGAGTGGAGCGTCAACGTCCGCGAATGTCACCTCGACTTCTGCGTCTGCTAAGAGTTTACCGATGAAGCCACGACCAATATTACCTGCGCCAAAATGAACTGCGTTTTTCATAATGCTTACCTACCAATGTCTGAAATATTGACTAAAACGAATCTAGGGTGAGGCCAACCGCATAGGGGGTGACAGCTGACCTCAGTTTGCTCAGGAGCAAATAAAAGGAGTGATTAAGCCGCTTGCTGGCCGCCAAGGATGTTCAGAATCTCTTCCACATAGTTGGTGCTAGTTAGCTTCTCAATTGCCTCCGGCTCATCGAGCGCGTTTGTAATGGTGGTAATCACCTGGATGTGCTCATCGTTCTTAGCGGCAATGCCGATAACCAGTTTCGCTACATCATCGTCGTCTTCAGTAAATTGGATACCCGATGGGTATTGGCAGATTACAATGCCAGTTTTCTTCACGCGGTCTTTCGCTTCTACCGTACCGTGAGGTACTGCGATAGATTCGCCGAGGTAAGTTGGAACCAACGCTTCACGCTCAAACATCGCGTCTACGTATTCTGGTTCTGCGTAGCCAAGTTCAACCAATTTGTTGCCTGCAAAGCGAATGGCTTCTTCTTTGTTGGCTGCTTTCAAACCGAGATGAATGTTCTCACGCTGGATTTGGAATACCGATGGTTGTTGTGGCTCAAAGCTGTCGTCGTTCGCCGCCATGACGGACACTTTTACCATTTGGTCGTCATTGGCTGCGGATTGGTTTTGTGCTGCTAGTAGTTTGGTGACTAGCTGGTTGTACATTTCGCTGTCTAGGAAGTTAGTCAATGAAATGTGGTGTGCGTTTGGAGCATGCTTACGTGCACGATCCGTTAAGTCTTTATGAGTAATCACGATATCTGCACTCTCTGGTAAGCTGTTAATAGCAAGGTTGGTTACGTGGATGTTCAGGCCAGCGCCTTGAACCTTTTTGCGTAGCATGCTCGCACCCATGGCGCTTGAGCCCATGCCCGCATCACAAGCGACAATGATGCTTTGAACTGTCGCTAGGTCTACGTCACCTTTGCTTTGGTTGTTTACCACCGCATCGTTTTTAGATGCAGATTTCATGTCTTTCATTTGTGATGTTGCTTTTTCTAGTGCTGCTTCATCACCGTCTTCTTCCGTTGACGTTTGTGTCTTCATTAGCAGTGCTGCTACAGCGAATGACACGCCTGTTGCTGCTGCGATAGAGGCTAGTACACCAACGATTGAACCTTTCTGAGTCATCAATAAGATTGCAAAGATTGAACCTGGTGATGCTGGAGAAACGATACCTGCGTTAAAGATAGTAAGGACGAATACGCCAGTCATACCACCTGCGATAGCCGCAAGGATTAGACGAGGGTTCATTAGGATGTATGGGAAGTAAATCTCGTGGATACCGCCGAAGAAGTGGATGATTGATGCACCACCTGCAGTTTGACGAGCCGTACCTTTACCAAACACCATGTAAGCTAGCAGGATACCTAGACCAGGACCTGGGTTTGCTTCGATTAGGAAGAAGATCGATTGACCTGTCTCAGACGCTTGTTGGATACCTAATGGAGAGAAGATACCGTGGTTGATCGCGTTGTTTAGGAAAAGGATCTTTGCTGGTTCAACGAAGATTGAAGTCAGTGGTAGAAGGTGAGCTGATACTAGGAAGTTAACGCCTGCCGCCAAGCCACCAGAAAGAATTTTTACGAATGGACCGATAAACAGGAAAGCAAGGATCGCACACAGCATACCGATGATGCCTGCAGAGAAGTTGTTGACCAACATCTCGAAACCGCTTTTCACTTTACCGTCGATGTAGTTATCGAATTTCTTGATAGCCCAGCCGCCCATCGGGCCGACCATCATTGCGCCCATAAACATTGGGATGTCGGTACCGACAATCACGCCCATTGTTGTGATTGCACCGACTACCGCACCGCGATCGCCACCAACCAATTTACCACCGGTGTAGCCGATAAGCAGTGGCAGCAAGTAGGTAATCATAGGGCCAACCATAGATGCCAAGGTCTCGTTTGGCAGCCATCCAGTTGGGATAAATAGAGCAGTGATAAAGCCCCACGCGATAAACGCGCCGATGTTTGGCATTACCATGTTTGACAGAAAACGACCAAAATTTTGTATCTTGATCTTGGCATCTGGTGATATCATAACAATTCCCCGTTCGATGTTCTGATGAATTTTGTTGTAGTAAACGGTTCGCCAAAACCGTTTGTTTGATTGCTTAGTACCCAATCAATTTACCACACATTTTCCAATTGGAACTGACAACGGGTTTTTCGTGATCAACCCCCGCATTTCTTAGGCTGAGAAACGGTTTTTAAGTGACTAACTTCAACTTATTGACTTGTAACTTAATAACAAAAAGCCACTTTCAAATCTGTCAATAAAAATCTTAGTGATCAATTCGATCTTCTGACAAATTTAAAATCAAAATACTTTGTGACTTTGATCACTTTTGATTTCTTTTGAAATTCAAATTAAATGCTAGTAACGATCGATGTCACATTTTGTGTTGATTTGGTCTGGGAGCTTAATGTGATCTGACTCGACTTTGGTGTTTTGTGAAAGTTTGTGACGGGACGGGTGTGATCAATGTCATTGCGACTCTTCGATAGAATGTATTTATAAGAGTCTTTTCGGCGTACTTCACGAAGTGTTCTTATCTCATTGATAGAAAAATAAAAGAGAGTCGCAACCCTGCTTTTTATTGGCTCACAACTCTCTTTTTACTGACTGCTCTTACTTATGGTTGCTATTTGCATGATAGGTGAGGTACTCATGAGTTTGCTCGCGTCCCATATACCTCGCCAACGTCTTTTCTTGAACATCGCGCAAGTCAACCATGATTAACCCATCTAGAGCATTATTGAACGCAGGATCGACATTAAAGCACACCAGTTTGCCATTGAGGCTTAAGTACTGACGCAATAAAACTGGCACACCTTTTCCTTCATCGATTCTGGCAATGACGCGTGATAATAGCTGTAAGTCCCCTAATGCGGTGAGCATGCTGGTATTCCAGTCACGTTGGTGGTCAGGAAGTGGATTAGAAGGCGTGACGTACTCTGCGCAGTTGTTATCGTAGTGGTGCAGTGTCATTGATTGAGCTAGCAGTTGGCGTGCAGTATCGCTGTAGTCGTTGCTAATGCTCACCGGACCAAATAGGTGAGTGTAATCTGGGTTTTGATGCACAAAGGTTGCGATGCCTTTCCACAGCAGCAGTAGCGCGCTCATACTCTTTTGATATTGCTGCGCAATCACTGAGCGTCCCATCTCAATGGATTTACCCATTTGGTCGATAAAGCGTTGGTCATAGTTAAACAACGTTCGTGAATACAGACCGACTACGCCGCGCTTTTCAATCAGTTGGTCAACCAGACCTAAACGATACGCGCCCACCAAACACTGGTTTTCTCTGTCCCACACAAACAGATGCAGGTAATCATGATCGAAATGGTCAATGTCTATTGCCAGCCCAGTTCCTTCGCCAACCTGTCGAAAATTGAGCTCACGCAGGCGACCAATTTCATGCAGTAGGGAAGGGATATTCTGCGACTCCGTGCAGTAGACATCGAACTCACCACTTGTTAGCAGCTTGGACTCTTTTGGTAAGTTGTTCAGCTCTTCAAGCAATTCGCCTACGGGTAACCCTGCCGCTATTGGAGAGAGCAGTGCTGATGATGAAGAGGGCTTCACTGATTGGGTTTCGCGATTGAGCAAGTAAGTGTTGAGCCGCAAATAGTTCACCACTTGATCATCGCTAAGTGTGTTGAGCTCTTTAAATTTAATCGCTTGGCCAAAAGACAAGTTGATGGTTTGCGCGTGTTTGTTCAGCAGCTCTCGACCAAGCATTAGGGTGCGTAGAAGCGGATGGATTTTTCCCGCCATATAAAAACGTTTCGAGTTTTGACCGCTGATGAAGACCGGAACTGTCGTGGCTTTGTTTTTGCGGATAAGGCTACTTACGCTTCGACTCCAATCCTTATCTTGCAAACGTTGCTGTTTGGCATCGACTAACTGGGACACTTCACCGGCGGGAAAGACAAGCAATAAGCCGCCACTTGCCAGATGTTTATTGGCCGCTCTCAGGGCTTTCATATTGGACTTGACCGCGTCTTTACCTTCAAATACATCGACGCCAATAAAGAGCTTGTCTAACTCTGGCACGGTTTTAAGGTATTGATTAGCTAGGATTTGGATATCGTCTCTGACCATCAACAGTAATTCAGCCAAAATCACGCCTTCTACACACCCAAGCGGGTGGTTCGCCACAATGACGGTAGCACCTTGTTTGGGTACTGAGTCTAGTGAACCATGAGCAATGCGATAGTCGATGCCTAAGATATCCAGCGTGAAGCGGAGAAAAGTTTTTGTATCGGTATTAACGGGGCGTTGGGCGTAGAACTTATCGAGCTGGTTTAAACCGGTTGCCCATTCAGCAACGTTTTCACCAATGCCAAACGGCGTCTTACGTGGGAGACGAAAAGGGGTCGAACTATCCATATTTACCTCAGCGTACAAGTTGCTGATTGGATAGTAGAAATTACAGATGACAGTTCAGAGGCAAAAACATGAGCCTTTGGTGACAAACCAATGAAGCTTTATTGACCAAAGACTCTGAAATGAATGAGTGTGAGGGACTATTTAAGTTTTATCACCAGCAAACATCAGGATGCTCATGGCGTTGAGAGTCTTACTGATTGATTCTATCGAGCTCAATACCTGCTTGGTTGGCTCGTTTTCAAGTAGCAAGCGTCCATCAAAGCCTTTGCCTTCGCAATGTTCTTCGCTGCATGCGAGCTCTTGAGACTCTTCTGACATTGCATCTTCAATCAGGCTCTCGCTACTTGCAAAGCAAGAGGAAGATACAATCAAGCCACCGAGCATTATCATCAATTTTGTTTTCAACATGAGTATTAGGCTCTTAATAAAACACTGTTCGATTTTATATTGTTGTGCTCATTATTTCGAGCGAAATGACACAAATTTAGCTTCCGGTCGTTATTTTATTGCCATAACTGAACTATCTTATCGAGATAACAAATTGATCAATTTAGTGAAATTAGGAGGGTGAATGGAGAGAATTTCTAATAAGTCGTCAGTGTGGCTTGGGTTGAGCTTGATTATTGGTTTGGGTGTGTTGGGCTTTTTCATTCAACAGACCGCCGTCAAATATAAAGCTTATGAACGGGTCGTGACGGTAAAGGGGTTATCTGAGCGGGAGTATCCAGCGGACACGGTAATTTGGCCAATTCAGTTTACCGTCGCGAGTAATGATATGCCGACGATGTTTGATGAGATTGATCAGCAGACCAAACTAGTGCTCGACTTTCTCGCATCAAAGGGGTTGGATGAGTCCAACTTTTCGTTGTCTTCACCTGCTGTAACAGACCGTAAGGCGCAGCAGTATGGAAACGAACAAGACATTGAGTATCGCTACTTAGCAAACCGCACTGTGACGGTTTATAGCCAGAATATTGATGTTGTTAGAGCAGCCATCAATGAGATCGGTGAGTTAGGTAAACAGGGTGTTTTACTTAACCAAGACCCATATTCAAACCGGGTTGAATACAGCTTTACTAAGCTTAATGACATCAAGCCAGATATGATTGAGGAAGCGACCAAGAACGCTCGAGAAGTGGCAGAGAAGTTCGCCAAAGATTCACAAAGCTCACTCGGTAAAATCAAGCGTGCGACGCAAGGTCAGTTCTCTATTTACGATCGTGATAGCAACACACCGTATATTAAGAAAGTACGCGTTGTCTCAACCGTTCAGTATTATTTGTCGGATTAATGATGTCTTTGTGTATTTTTGAAGGGTAAGTAAAAACCGCTCAAATGAGCGGTTTTTTTCGGCCTTGTATTTTACAAGGTAGGTGCTTTACAAGATAGGTTCAATATCCTGCTCGGTGTGCTCACCCTCTACAACTTCCACTGGCGTGTAGTGTTGGTAGATCAGGAAGCCATCTTCTGAGGTTTCATGCGAGTTTGGATCGTCGATGTAAGCCGTACAAGTGTAGCCAAGCGTGTAAGTACCTGGGCCAACAAAGCCAAACTCGTAGTCGTAAGTTGTGTTGCCTTCTTCATCAACTGACTCATTTACGTTTGCGGCCGCAACCGGTGTATTAAACGGTTCTGGAGCGCCCATGTCACCCATGGTAGAGCGATCCATTGCGCCTGCGTAAAGGTACACGGCGTGTACTGGAGGCACATCGTTAATTGCATTCCATGCGGCGCTGTCTGCCTCACAAGCTTGATACTGAACTTCACTAACTTGGCCACCAATATGGCCTGCTTCTGAAGCATTGACTAGGCTTACGGCATTTGAATTCATGTTCATGTAATCAAGGCCAACAGGGTCTGCAAGGCCGTTACGTAAATCAAACTCCACCACGTAGCTGTTGTGGCCGACATTAATTTTTACATACTCGCCTTTACCAGAGAACTTAAGGCGACCTTGATCACTGGTATCTGGTTTAAAACCAAAACAGCTGCCACGGCTTGGTACGACTAAGCCTTTCACAGAACCATCGGTTTTCTCTACATAAGAGAGAGTCGTGTCGTTCAACTGTCTGCCGTCTTTTGCGTAGACACACATTGCGTAGTCACCCGGTGGGATATCTTGTTCACTGATGATGGTTTCTGCGTTGCTGCCTTGGTACTGCATCAAATCAACTTGATTCAGTTCGCCGTCGTCGCTGGCATCTAAAAGGATATGTTCACCTGTTTGCTGACCCGTTTCAGGATCGAAAGGAACGAGCACAACATCTTTGAAGGCTAAAACGACTTTGTTGGCATCATCCACGGGTGCGTCAGAAACACTGAGAGAAAAAGTTGCTGCATCTGGGGATGATGAATCGTCACTACCACAGCCAACCAGTAACAGTCCGCCGGAGAGTGCAAGGATAGGGTAAGTGTAATTTTTCATAGCTTCCTACTGCTTTTTAAATGAGATCATTCAAAGTTTAGTTTCAGTCTTGAGAAACCATGTCAAGAAAGAGTCTTTAGTGAGTAAATTAATAATAGCGGTGGTGGTCAATCACCTTTATGTGTGGGTATAGAAATTAAAGGGTATTGAGCATATTAATTGAATGCTAGATCAGTGGTCTTGCCTGCTATGCAAGTGATTTTTTATAAAACTAAGTTCTTATTTGTTTGGCGCTGAAGTTGATAAAAGTCAATTCAGATAAGGAGTGAGAGGCGTAGCTTTGACCGCACTGGTTAGCTAGAAGGAATTACTAGAATGGCATTTAAACATTACCTCAGAGAGTTACTGGGTTTGGCTATCGTAGTCTCTGTGGTGTTCGGGGCTTTGAGCATCTTATTGGATTTCTGCGCCCTTGCGGCACTGTGCGAGCATCAAGAAGACATCGCACACATCTTCTTCCATGAGTCGTTTTACTTCGTCGCATTTCTGATCCCACCTTACTTCTTATGGAAAGTGATTAACCGCCCAGACCTCGTTGCGGCAACAGAAGAGTACCAAGCCAATAAGCTGGAGTTGGAGCGCTCGTAGGCAGCTCCCTGAATAAGAGTAAGTTTTGGTGTGATGGGGGACTGGATGGAATCTCTATCTTCCAGATACAACAAAGGCCCGTAGATTTCTCTACGAGCCTTCTGAATTTGGTGGCCCCTCCCAGACTTGAACTGGGGACCAATCGATTATGAGTCGACTGCTCTAACCACTGAGCTAAGGGGCCTTAATAGGTCAACGATTATAGGGGAAGCATTACGAGGTGTCTAGCCACTAGGTAGGGCAATTGCGCTTAGTTTTTATTCACTTAGCTTCACAGATAATAAAAAAGGTGACGCTCGGTCACCTTTTTTTTGTTTTTAATCGCTGCGATTACTCGTCTAGGAAGCTGCGCAGTGTTTCTGAGCGGCTTGGGTGACGAAGTTTACGTAGTGCTTTCGCTTCGATCTGACGGATACGTTCACGAGTAACGTCGAACTGCTTACCAACTTCTTCTAGAGTGTGGTCAGTGTTCATGTCGATACCAAAGCGCATACGAAGTACTTTTGCTTCACGTGGCGTTAGACCTGCAAGTACGTCTTTCGTTGCCATTTTCAGGCTCGTTGCCGTAGCAGAATCTAGCGGTAGTTCTAGCGTAGTATCTTCGATGAAATCACCTAGATGCGAATCTTCGTCGTCACCAATTGGTGTCTCCATAGAGATTGGCTCTTTAGCGATTTTCAGTACTTTACGAATCTTGTCTTCTGGCATTTGCATACGCTCTGCCAGTTCTTCCGGTAATGGCTCACGACCCATCTCTTGCAGCATTTGACGAGAGATACGGTTTAGCTTGTTGATCGTTTCGATCATGTGTACCGGGATACGAATCGTACGTGCTTGGTCCGCGATTGAACGAGTGATTGCCTGACGGATCCACCACGTTGCGTAAGTCGAGAACTTGTAACCACGACGGTATTCGAACTTATCTACCGCTTTCATCAGACCGATGTTACCTTCTTGGATTAGATCCAAGAACTGTAGACCACGGTTGGTGTATTTCTTCGCGATAGAAATTACTAGACGTAAGTTCGCTTCAACCATCTCTTTCTTCGCACGGCGAGCTTTTGCTTCACCGATAGACATGCGACGGCTGATGTCTTTAATGTTTTGAACGTTTAGAGAAGTCTCTTCTTCAATCATTTTTAGTTTAGCGATTGAACGACGGATTTCTTCTTCGTTACGTTTGATCTTTTCAGCGTATGGCTTGTCAGATGCTAGGATCTCATCTAGCCATGCTTCGCTTGATTCGTTGCCTGTGAACAGCGCGATGAATGATTTCTTCGGCATTTTGCCGTATTCAACTGCAGACTTCATGATCAGACGTTCTTGAGTACGAACGCGATCCATTGCTGTACGCAGTTCATTCACTAGGTGATCGAACTGTTTTGGCGTTAGACGGAATTCTTTGAATACGTCTAGCATCAACTCGTTAGCTACGGTCGCTTTAGGACTCTCGTAACCGTGTTCGTTGATTGCAAGCTGAAGGTTTTGGTACGTGCTGCGTAGCTGGTTGAATTTCTCAAGCGCTAGCTCTGGGTCGATACCAACATCTTCTTCAGATTCATCTGAATCGTCATCGCTTTCTTCGTCGTCATCAACGTCTTCTTCATCTTCTTCTTCTAGCTGAGATTCAGTCAGCTCAGAACCGATGTGCGTTGCTGTTGGTGCAGCTGTATCGTCTGCATCAGGGTCAACAAATCCAGAGATTAGGTCTGTTAGACGAAGTTCTTCTGCTTGAACTTTATCAAACTGCTCAAGAATGTATGGGATAGTGCCAGGGTATTCAGCAACAGACGATTGAACTTGGTTAATACCTTCTTCAATACGTTTTGCGATGTCGATTTCGCCTTCGCGAGTCAGCAGCTCCACAGTACCCATTTCACGCATGTACATGCGCACTGGGTCTGTTGTACGACCAATTTCACTTTCTACGCTAGAAAGTGCTGCTGCTGCAGCTTCAGCTGCATCTTCATCGGTAATGTTTGTGTCATCGTTCAGCGCTAGATCATCGGCATCAGGAGCAGTTTCTACTACCTTGATACCCATGTCGTTGATCATCTGAATGATGTCTTCTACCTGTTCTGAATCTACGATTTCAGCAGGTAGGTGGTCATTTACTTCGGCGTAGGTCAGATAGCCTTGTTCCTTGCCTTTAATAACAAGTAACTTTAGCTGTGACTGCGGATTTTGATCCATAGACGGTATCCAACTTCGTAATCTGGTGAAGGAATCAGTATGCGAAATGCAAACCACTTACTATAACAAATTAAATTGTTGCTGACTAATTAAACAGGGTTACGCTTTTAAATCTAGCATCAAAGCTAGCAGCTCCCTTTTCTCTTCGGCTGATAAACCGACACTTCTTGCTTTGGCCTGCAGGTTTTCAATTTGCTTTTCTACGCACTGGGCAATAATTTTATCCAGTGAGTCTAAAAATATTTCTTCTTGGTTGTCTTCATCGAGGGGAATGTCCCAGCTCGCTAGACGAGACAGAAGGGTCTCATTTTGGCTATTTCGCCAATGCTCTAATAATTGGCCTGTGTTTATATGGGGATGTGCCTGGCATTTATCAAGTACATCAACAAATAAACTTAGTCCCGGTATTGATAATTCTCTTACCGAAGACAAATCAGGTACCATTTGAGCATAGCTCGGATTTTGAATAAGTAGAGCGATTACCTCGCGCATCGGAGTTCGTTTGATCTCTTTGTGCGGCTGAGGTCGAGTTTCACTCGTCTTTTTACGCGGTTGGCGTAAGCGGTTATCAAAGCCCGTGCGTTCATCAAGCAGCTTTTCGAGTAATTCCTGAAAGTAGGGATCAGGTATCTTGTCGATCAACGCACTTGCGTAGGCGCGTAGTGCGGATTTACCTTCATTGTTGCCCAAGTTGATTTGGTGCAATTCAATCAAGTTATCAAACAGATAGCTCGAAAGCGGCGTCGCTTGTTCAATTTGTTGTTCGAAGGCTTGTTTGCCATATTTGCGAACGTAGCTGTCCGGGTCTTCACCATCAGGCAAGAACAAGAACTTCAATGTGTTACCTGTTTTTAGGTATTGAAGTGCGTTCTCTAATGCGCGCCATGCGGCTTCTTTACCTGCTCGGTCACCATCGTAACAACACACTACCGTGTTGGTTTGACGGAACAGCATTTGAATGTGGTCACCCGTAGTGGATGTGCCCAATGATGCGACAGAGTAATCTACGCCATATTGCGCTAAAGCCACCACATCCATATAGCCTTCAACGACCAAAACTCGTGGCGGTTCACGATATGCCTGCAAAACTTCATAAAGGCCGTAAAGTTCTTTACCTTTATGGAAGATAGGCGTCTCTGGTGAGTTGAGGTATTTCGGTGTGCCATCACCAAGTACACGGCCACCAAAGCCGATGACTCGACCACGACGATCACGAATCGGGAACATGATACGACCACGGAAGCGGTCATAGCGGTTGCCTTTATCGTTTTCAATCAACATGCCGCCAGTTACCAGCATGTCTTGGTTGTCTTTATTCTGGCCGAAGTTTTTACGGACTAAGTCCCATTCATCAGCCACATAGCCGATGCCAAACTTCTGTACGATTTCGCCAGATAGACCACGATCTTTCAGGTACTCAATCGCCACTTTACTTGCTGGCTGTTTGAGTTGGTTACGATAGAACTGAGCAATGCTGCCCATTAAATCGTACAGATTGCGTTTTTCACTGCTGCTTGCTTGAGGACCAGAATTAAACTGTCCACCGCCGCCACTGCGTTGTTCACGCGGTACATCCAAACCGAGGTAAGACGCCAGCTCTTCAATTGCTTCGACAAACTCTAACCGTTCGAACTCCATGATGAAGTCGATGGCATTGCCGTGAACGCCGCAACCAAAACAGTGGTAAAACTGTTTCTCTTGGCTGACGCTGAATGAAGGGGTCTTTTCGTTATGGAAAGGACAGCAAGCACCGTAGTTTTTGCCTTTTTTCTTAAGTTTCACGCGTGCGTCGATGATATCGACAATATCGAGTCGAGCTAGGAGGTCATCAATAAAACTGCGAGGGATGTGTCCAGCCATAAAACCTAACAAAAAAAGAAAATCATGATTGGTGTGAATGGGTTACAAAGAAAAGCATATGTGAGGCTTTTTGTTATTCCATTCTGCCAGATACAAACAAGCCGTGCGTTCCAAAGGATAGCACGGCTTGCTGCAATTGGGTGGGGTATTAAGCCAATTTAGCGCGAACTAAACCGCTCACTTTACCCATATCTGCACGCCCTTGAATTTGCGGTTTCAGAACGCCCATTACTTTGCCCATGTCTTGCATGCCAGCTGCGCCAGATTCAGCAATTGCGTTCTCGATAAGAGCAGCAACTTCTTCGTCTGTCAGTGGTTGAGGCATAAAGTCCTCAAGAACGGTAATTTCAGCTTGTTCCGCATCAGCAAGATCTTGACGACCTGCTGCTTCAAATTGCGATACAGAGTCGCGACGTTGTTTAACCATCTTGGTCAGTACAGCAAGGATGTCGTCATCGCCCAGAGTAATCTGTTCGTCAACTTCACGCTGCTTAACTGCTGATAGAGCTAAACGAATAGTACCAAGGCGCAATTTGTCCTTGGCTTTCATCGCTAATTTTTGCTCTTCTTTGAGTTTATCAATCAGAGCCATAACTAAATTCCTTTCCGGAGCTCAGTTATTAGTACAGGCGAACGCGACGAGCGTTTTCGCGAGCTAGCTTCTTAGCGTGACGCTTTTGAGCTGCTGCTTTAGCGCGTTTGCGAACTGTAGTTGGTTTTTCGTAGTGCTCACGACGACGCACTTCAGAAAGGATACCTGCTTTTTCGCAAGAGCGCTTGAAACGACGTAGAGCAACGTCGAACGGTTCGTTTTCACGTACTTTAACTACTGGCATATGCCTTTCACCTCAGGGGTTATTCGTTAACGCTGGAATTTAATGAACCAAATCACAATTGTTTGGTCAGTTACCAGCTTGATCAAAAATGGTGCGGAATTTTAATCCGATCAACACAGCTTTGTAAAGCCTTTTATCGCTTATTGTCTGTACAAAATTTGTTTGAAGCACCAAGGCAGGGTAATATGACGCCCAAATTTCCTCTATATAGAAAGCATACTGAGAAAACCATGCGCATTATTGGTATTGAAACCTCTTGTGACGAGACTGGCATCGCGATTTATGACGATGAAAAAGGTCTGCTATCACACAAGCTTTACAGCCAAGTAAAACTTCACGCAGATTACGGCGGCGTGGTGCCTGAGTTGGCTTCACGTGACCATGTTAAGAAAACCATCCCTCTTATTAAAGAGGCACTGAAAGAAGCAAATCTGACTTCTAAAGACATTGACGGTGTAGCATACACGGCAGGTCCAGGTTTGGTGGGCGCACTCCTTGTTGGTGCTACCATCGGTCGCAGTATTGCTTACGCTTGGGGTGTACCAGCGGTGCCTGTTCATCACATGGAAGGTCACCTACTGGCGCCTATGCTAGAAGATAACCCACCACCGTTCCCATTTGTGGCGGTATTGGTATCGGGTGGTCACTCAATGATGGTGGAAGTAAAAGGCATCGGCGAGTACAAAATCCTAGGCGAATCAATTGACGATGCGGCGGGTGAGGCATTTGATAAGACAGCGAAGCTCATGGGCTTAGATTACCCAGGTGGTCCGCTGCTTTCTAAGCTGGCTGAAAAAGGCACGCCGGGTCGCTTTAAGTTCCCACGTCCAATGACGAATGTACCAGGCTTGGACATGAGTTTCTCTGGTCTAAAAACCTTTACGGCGAACACGATTGCTGCCAACGGTGATGATGAGCAAACACGTGCAGATATCGCTTTAGCATTCGAAGAAGCCGTGTGTGCTACGCTGGCTATCAAATGTAAGCGCGCACTTGAGCAAACGGGTATGAAACGCATTGTTATTGCTGGTGGTGTAAGTGCGAACCGCCGTCTGCGTGCCGAGCTTGAGAAGCTGGCGAAGAAAGTTGGCGGCGAAGTTTACTACCCACGCACTGAGTTTTGTACCGATAACGGTGCGATGATCGCTTACGCAGGTATGCAACGTTTGAAGAACGGTGAAGTGGCTGATATGTCAGTTGAAGCACGCCCACGTTGGCCGATCGATCAACTAACGCCAATCGCGTAATCAAACTTCTGCTAAAGGTTTGAAATAGATTAACGAAGATAAAGGTCTCTGCTCATCAGAGGCCTTTATTTTTAGATATCTAATTGAAAGGCTTTGTGTAATTGATGGTAAGAGCCTGACTGATGCGAGCAGTTTTATATCGTTTCAGTGATAGGATGGTTCTCAAAAATAATAGATGGATATAACAATGAACAAGTTTGAAATTGAAGGCCAGCAACTTGCTTACTTAGATAAGGGTGAAGGCCCTGTGCTTCTGTTTGGTCACAGCTACCTTTGGGATTGCCAAATGTGGGCACCACAAATTGAAGTGTTGAGCCAATCGTACCGCTGTATTGTGCCAGACCTTTGGGCACACGGTGAGTCGGATGCTGCACCCGCTTCAACACGATCTTTGGTGGATTACGCACAGCACATGTTGGCGTTGATGGATCATCTGGAGATCGAGCAGTTCTCTATTGTTGGTTTGTCTGTCGGTGGTATGTGGGGGGCTGAGCTGACTTCTCAAGCTCCTCAACGTGTGAAGTCATTGGTTCTGATGGATACATTCATCGGTCTAGAACCTGAAGTGACGCATAAAAAGTATTTCGCAATGTTAGATACCATCAGCCAAGTGCAAGCTGTTCCGGCACCGATTGTTGAAGCTGTAACGCCACTATTCTTTGCTAATAATGCAGAGCAAGTGAATCCGGCATTGGTTGCATCATTCAAGCAAAGCCTTGAAGCATTGCAAGGTGAGCGTGCAGTCGAAGTCGCCCGTATTGGTCGTATGGTGTTTGGCCGCCGTGATGTGATTGAAGATTCTGAAATGTTTGCATTGCCAACGTTGATTGCGGTTGGTCGTGAGGACAAGCCACGTCCAGTATTTGAATCTTACTTAATGAATGACTGTATTACTGGCAGTGAGTTGGTGGAGATCCCTGAAGCAGGCCACATTAGTTCGCTAGAGCAGCCAGAGTTCGTCAATCAAATGCTGTTAGACTTTCTAAACAAAGTGCACGCATAGTTCTGCGTTCGAAAGCTTAAAACTAAAAAACTCGGCATCAAGCCGAGTTTTTTTCTATCAGTTTCTTTTCGCCAATTTTAGGCTCTTCGCCAGACAATAAACGGCGGATATTTTGGTGATGCTTAAATACAATCAAGCAGCACAGCATGGCAACGGGCAGAGTATATTGGGGTTTGAACATCCACGTATAAAACGGGGTAACTAAGACCGTCACTAATGCAGCCAAAGAAGAGTAGCGAAATAGCACCGCGACCGACAACCAAGTCAGCATCACCAACCCTGTTAAATCCAAACCGATAGGGGCAATTGCGCCAAGTGCCGTTGCTACACCTTTTCCACCTTTAAAATGGAAGAAGATCGGATACATATGACCAAGACAGGCTGCAATAGCGATGACGCCAAGTATGATAGGGTCGATACCAAGGAAGTAACCGCCCCAAACAGGTATGGTGCCTTTGAGCATATCGCAGAGCAATACTGCGACCGCCGCGCCTTTTCCGCCGATGCGTAACACATTGGTTGCACCTGGGTTATTGGACCCCACTTTACGCGGGTCTGGCAACCTTAATAAACGACAAATCAGCACCGCACTGGAGATCGAACCCAGCAAATAGGCGGCCATTGTCATTATCAGTGCCAGTGCGTCCATAGAAGTCCTTGATGGATTGGAATTTAATGCTCAGTTCCTGAGTAGTTGCTATCATACCGCGATTCGGCGGTGAGCAAAAATACTCTCTGCGATAGAGCTTGCATTATGGGATTTCTTGTATATAAAGAGTCTTCGCAGTTTATACCCAAGTGACTTTTACCGCTAATTGACGCGCTTAAAGGTCTCTATAGGTTACTTGGGTATAGAATAGTACGATCAAATTGCCCAAATCGGGTATCCGACCTCTGAAATAGAAGGACATAAGATGGCTCTGGATAAAGTTTTTATTGAACAGTTAGAAGTAATCACCACCATCGGCGTTTACGATTGGGAACAGCAAATTAAGCAGAAGCTGGTTCTGGATATCGAAATGGCGCATGACAACAAGCCGGCGGGTAAGAGTGATGATGTTCAAGACGCGTTGGATTACTCACAAGTGAGCGAAGCGGTGTTAAACCACATCGAAAATGGTCGCTTTTTGTTGGTTGAACGCGTTGCAGAAGAAATTGCAGAGCTTATCATGCAGCGCTTCTCTGTGCCTTGGGTCAAAATTCGCTTAGCGAAACCAGGTGCGGTTCCTCAAGCACGCGCGGTGGGCGTTGTGATTGAGCGAGGCCAAGCATGATCAAAACGTATATCGGCGTAGGCACCAATATTGAAAGAGAGCACCACGCACTTGTGGCTTATCAAGAGCTGCAAAAGCTTGGCTGCGATCTGTGTGTTTCGCCGATATATGAATGCGAGCCTATTGGCTTTAGCAGTCAAAATTTCTACAACTTCGTGATTAGTTTCTTCACGGAGTTGTCACTCGAAGAGTTGAGTCACCGCTTACGCGAGATTGAATTTCAGTGGGGGCGTGAAGAAAACGCGCAAAAGTATCAGGATCGAACCTTAGATCTCGATATAGTCTTGTTCGGTGAGTGTATTTCGCAGCAAAAACCTGAGCTACCTCGCAGTGATATCTACAAATATCCTTTTGTAACAAAGCCCCTGTATGATCTCGAACCTCAATTGGTGATCCCCGGCGATGGCAGAACAATCGCAGATATTTGGCAGGCGATGCAGCCCGTCGATTCACTCAAACCAGTTTCCTTTTCACTTTAATCTTGAGTTGTTTACATGAGTTACTTTGAAGCCTTTATTCTGGCTCTGATTCAGGGTCTGACAGAGTTTTTGCCAATTTCCAGCTCTGCTCACTTGATCCTGCCTTCAGCCATTCTTGGTTGGGAAGACCAAGGCTTGGCATTTGATGTTGCCGTTCACGTTGGTACGCTAATGGCGGTGGTGATCTATTTCCGTCAAGAAGTGATCACGCTTTTCCAAGCACTGTTCGCCTCGATCTTTAAAGGTGATCGCAGCAAAGAAGCTAAACTGGCGTGGATGATCGTGATTGCAACGATCCCAGCGTGTGTATTTGGCCTACTGATGAAAGACATCATCGAAGTTTACCTGCGCAGTGCTTACGTGATCGCAACCACCACGATCATCTTTGGTCTGCTGCTTTGGTGGGTAGATAAGAATGCAGAGCTAGTGGCGGATGAGTACCAAACTGGCTGGAAGAAAGCCTTGTTCATTGGTATTGCTCAAGCGTTGGCGATGATTCCTGGTACGTCACGCTCAGGTGCAACCATTACTGCTGCACTTTACCTAGGCTTCACTCGTGAAGCGGCCGCGCGTTTCTCATTCCTAATGTCTATCCCAATCATTACTTTAGCAGGTGGCTACCTAGGTATGAAGTTGGTGACAAGTGGTGAACCAGTACACATTGGCTTCCTGCTAACGGGTATTGTGACGTCATTTATCAGTGCCTACATCTGTATTCACTTCTTCTTGAAGATGATTTCACGTATGGGCATGACACCATTCGTAATTTACCGTCTGATTCTAGGTTTTGGCCTGTTTGCGTTCTTGCTAATGGCTTAAACCCAATCCGAATGAAAACGCCCGCTTGGTTAAGCGGGCGTTTTTGTTTGTCTCTCTTTTCTTTTGAGTCACTTACTTACCTAATGCCACTTTAACCGCTTCTGCACGACGTTTCTCTTGTTCATCACGGATTGCTGGGCCTTTGAAACCGTCTTTAATAATGGCTTGCACATCAACCGATGCCGCGGCTTGATAAGCGCGCATAAACAGTTCTGCTTGCGGGTACGGTTGGTCTTCTAGCCCCTTTCGGCCAGCATGATCGGCTTGGCAGCAAATTAAGATATCTTGCAGACGCTCAGCCTTGCGCCACACATCAAACTTGTTGAGGATCTTGATGATGGTTTGTGGTTTTAGCTCGGCTGCTCGGTGGATGTTAGAGTGTTGCTCGCACACCATTAATGCTAAGTCGCGGAACTCATTTGGCACTCGTACGCGATCGCACAGCTTCTTGATAAGCTTTAAACCTGTGTGGCAATGCATTTTATGACTTGGCCATTCGCTTTCTGGCGTTACACCTTTACCCAAATCATGCACTTGCGCTGCAAAGCGTACTGGCAGTGAATCGCTGAGCTTCGCAGCTTGCTGCGCGACCATTAAGGTGTGGATGCCCGTATCGACCTCTGGATGCCATTTCTCTGGCTGAGGTACGCCAAACAGTGTGTCAATCTCTGGCAAGACAACGCTTAATGCACCGCAGTCTCTGAGAACAGATAAGAACACATCAGGGCGAGAGGTCGAAAGTGACTTGTGCCATTCTTGCCAAACACGCTCCGGTGTCAGCGTACTTAGCTCGCCGGATTCAGCCATGTCGTGCATTAGCTGCATGGTTTCTTCTGCCACACTAAAACCTAAGTGGGCTAACTTTGCCGCAAAGCGAGCAACACGCAGAACGCGAAGTGGGTCTTCAACAAACGCATCGGATACATGTCGCAGCACTTTCTTTTGCAGATCGCTTTGGCCACCATAAGGGTCGTAGAGGTTGCCGTCGTCATCCATTGCCATCGCGTTAATGGTTAAATCACGGCGAATTAGGTCTTCTTCAAGTGTCACGCTTTGGTCAAAGAAACATTCAAAGCCGGTGTAACCCTCGCCAGATTTTCTTTCGGTTCGTGCAAGGGCATGTTCTTCTTTGCTTTTCGGGTGCAGGAAGACTGGGAAGTCTTTTCCTACAGCCGTGTAGCCTTGGCTGAGCATGATCTCTGGAGTAGCACCAACCACCACCCAGTCTCTGTCATAAATATCAATACCGAGCAAATGATCTCGAACTGCACCGCCGACTAAATAAACTTGCACGAATAACCTCTTAATTTATTGATATGACGTTGGACATTGTAGCAAGCAATGGTACTTTTCTTCACATCTAAAAGAACTTAGCGCTTTGTTTAAGTCTAATAAGGAATATCCCGATTTGATTGCGGGTGGGTTTTAGCTGGAGATCCTAATGTATAAGGACTTTTTCGGGTTTGTTGAACTGCCATTTTCGATTGTTCCAAACTCGCGTTATCTGTATCTGAGCCAACGTCATAAGGAGGCGATCACACATCTCCAAGCAGGGTTAGGTGATGGTGGTGGTTTTGCCATGCTAACTGGCGAGGTGGGGACAGGTAAAACCACGGTCGCAAAAGCCATGCTGGCGAATTTGGATGAGAACACCAAAGCTGGGTTGATTCTAAACCCAACGTTTTCGAGCCGAGATCTGCTCGAAGCCATCTGTGACGAATTCAAAGTCACTTATCCTCAAGATGCGACACTCAAACAGCTTAACCAAGCGATTCATGATTACCTGCTGCGCAATCATAAATCGGGTTGGACAACCCTGTTGGTGATTGATGAAGCTCAGCACTTGGCAGCAGATGTGCTTGAGCAATTACGCCTGTTAACTAACTTAGAAACGGATACACGTAAGCTGCTCAAAGTGTTGTTGGTTGGTCAGCCAGAATTACAGCGTTTGTTGCAAACCACACAACTGCGTCAGCTTGCTCAGCGTATTACCGGCCGTTACCACTTACTGCCACTGGATGACAAAGAAACCGCAGACTACATCACCTTCCGTTTGCATACTGCTGGTGGCGATAAACAGCTGTTTGACCGCAGTTCGACTAAGTTGATTGCCAAATACAGCCACGGTATTCCACGCTTGATTAACCTGATTTGTGATAAATCACTGAACATGAGTTATCACAAAGGCAATGTGACGGTGGATAAGCAAACCGTGCATCAAGCGTGTGAAGAGGTGATGCAGTTCCAAGCCGAGATTTACCAACAAGACAAACCTGTTCGCCACAATTTTGAATGGCCGACTTGGGGCTCGGCAGCAATCGGTGTTTGTGCCGCTGTTGGTATTGGTTGGGCTGTGATGCAACAAATGCCTTTAAAGCCGACCGCAAGCACTCAGCCAGTTCAGGTCGCTCAAGTAACGGCACCACAAGCCGTTGCGCCTGTGGTTAATGATCAATTGACGAATGAACAGCGCAATATGCTGCTAGAGCAGACTCAGTCGAATCTAGCGGTGAACGAGCTTTACAAGCTTTGGGGGTATCGAGCTTCGGTACGTGACAACTTGTGCTTATCGGAGCCTCAATCGACCATGCGTTGTGAACGTAAAATGGCGACATGGCCATTGCTGGTACAACAAAACCGTCCGGTGATTTTAGAGCTCAACTACCAAGGCCAAGTGGGCTATGTGATTCTTTACGCGATTGGTGACAACAAAGTCGAAGTACTCAACGGTAGCCAACGCCTTCGTTTGCCTGTGTCATGGCTCAAGCCGTTATGGCAAGGCAACATCATCGAACTTTGGCAAGCGCCGCTTAAAGATACTCTGCGCTTAGATATGGAAGGACCTGCGATTGACGTGCTTGACCAGTTATTAGCACAAGCCGTGAACGAGCAACCGCTTGGCAGTGACATTTACGATGGCGCACTGAAAGAGCGGGTCGAGTTGTTCCAGCGTTGGCAAGGAATTGGTGTTGATGGCATTGCAGGTAAACACACCTTAGAACGTTTGCAGCAGAGCGTTCAAATTGATGCTCCACAGCTAAAACAGATAAATGAGGAGGACGCATAATGTCAGTCATGAAGCATGTTGGACTCTTCCTGTTACCAATCAGTGTTACTGCGGTTGGGGCAGCTTGGTACTTGGAGCTGTTTGCTCAAGAGGCGCCTGAATCCGTGGTCGTAGAGAAAGCACAAGCGCTAGCTAAGCCAGTAACGCCAACGGTGAAAGCAAAATTTGAAAGCTTGAGTTATCCAGACGAACCACAATTGGCGCAGTTAGAACGAGAGTGGCCTACCGCTGAGCTATCGCAAGATTACGGTACTTTTGTCGATCAAAACTATGCGGCTAACAACGCAATTCCTGGAGAGCAAGATCTTTTAGAACCTTCACAACAAACGGTGAAAACCAGCCCGAGCATTCAGAGTCATGATGACCTTGGTTTATCGCTCGATGATCTCGATTTGTCCTCGTTGTCGCCAGATTTGGCGTTGAAAGTTGAAAGTGCTTTATCAAACAATGATCAACCGTCACTAAATAGCTCTTCATCTGTTGGTGATCTGGAGCGTGAAGCTCGCCAGTGGCATGGTCGCTTGCCAGCTCTGAACTTACAGACGCACATGTATTCAAGTGATGCAAACCGTCGTTGGGTGAAGATCAACAACGTCGAGTACCATCAAGGTGATGTGGTTGATGGACAAGTCACGCTAAAAGAGATCCAACCGCAAGCAGTGATCGTCGAATTCCAAGGGGAACAAATCCGCATACCTGCGCTGTATGAGTGGAAAGGGTAATAATCCCGCTTGATTCTATTCCAAATCCAATTAGCCAGTGAGCTTTTGCCGCTGGCTTTTTTGTAGCACCAACTTGGATTGGCTTATCGATTATAATTGTGCCCACGAACGCATTAGACGGGCTTAGAGAGCGAACATCACAGAGCCTCGTTGAACCAAACCAACAAAAAAGCCAGTCGAGTACGACTGGCTTTTCTTTATCGATTCAATTCGGAGCTATTATGCCCAACCTGCTGGCGATTTCTTTCTGCGAGGAATCAGGTGTGGCAGTACCAAACCAAATAGCAGGCCAAGACCTGCAACACCACCACCGTAAGTGAAGTACTTCAGTAGCATGTCATCTTTTTGCGTGTCTAGCTTCGCGCGAAGTTCGCGGTTTTCTGTTTCAACAGAAGTAAGCTGGTCGCTGATTTCAGAGTATTTCTTCTCTAGGTCAGAAATCTGTTGGTTGCGCGTTTCTAGTGATGTCACTAGACCCGCTTTTTCGGTGTCTGAGTTCTGGCGTGCGTTTGCTAGTTGCTCTTTCACTTCTTTCAGCTCTTTCTCTACGCGAGGAAGGCGAATTGCCATGCTTTCTTGGTTCGTAACAAACTTGCTTTGTACCCAGCCTGTACGGCCACGAGCGTCACGGATTTGTGTGTAACCCGTGTCTTTGTTTGTTTGAAGAAGTTGTACTTTAGAGCCTGCGTTAACACTGCCCATAATGCGGTAAGTGTTGTTTGGACCAGAGTGCATAAAAGTGAATAGGTCATCAGAAATATAACGGTCTGCCGCTAGTGCCGCTGGCGCTGCTAGCAAAGTAAACAAAACCGTGATGATTAGTTTTTTCACAGTAAATCCCTTAACGATTTTCTTGGATACAGCTTTGGCACCGAATTATTGGAGCCGGAAATAGACGAATATTATGCAGTTTCAAACTTCGGTGCAACAAAGAAGGGAGGCAAAGCCTCCCTTTCTGTGCGTTTGAGTCAATAATGACAAAGCGCTTACATTGTATTGACGGTGCTTACTCTTACGAGAACATCGCTTGGATGCCGTAGAAGAATACTACTGCCAATAGTGCGCCTGCTGGTAGCGTAACGATCCAAGATGCAACGATGTTACGAACCACGCCTAGGTTAAGTGCTGCGATACCGCGAGCAAAACCTACACCTAGAACCGCACCTACTAGAGTTTGAGTAGTAGAGATAGGTAGACCAGTACCTGATGCTAGAACTACCGTACATGCTGTTGCTAACTGAGCTGCAAAGCCACGGCTTGGTGTTAGTTCAGTAATACCAGTACCAACGGTAGCCATTACTTTATGACCTAGCGTTGCTAGACCAACTACGATACCAAAACCACCTAGAGGAAGAATCCACCATGCGATTGTGCTTTTCGCTGTAACTTCACCCATGTGTTCAACCGTTGAAACAACGGCAGACAGTGGACCGATCGCGTTAGCTACGTCGTTTGAACCGTGTGCGAATGCCATTGCACACGCTGTGATAACCATTAGTACGCTGAAGATGCCTTCTACGCCAGCAAAGCTGCGGTCTTCTTCACGGTTCGCGAATTTCTTCTGAATGTAGAAGTAACCGCCTGCCATTACTGCAGCAGAGACGATTGCTGCCCACATCCACGCTTCACCGTTACTTAGGTGAAGGCCAACGTGTTTCAGACCTTTCTTAATCGTTACAAGTGCAATCACCATAGTCGTGATGAACATGTACACTGGAACGAATCGTTTCGCGTTGAATAGTGGGTTCTCAGTATCAAAGATCAGACGCTGTGCGCTGACAAAGATAACGTAAGCAAAGAAGCCTGAGATAACCGGAGTAATAATCCAGCTACCGACAATCCCTTGAACACTGCTCCAGTCAACTGCTTCTGTACCTACAGACACACACGCAAAACCGATGATTGCACCGATGATTGAGTGAGTCGTTGATACAGGCCAGCCCATGTAAGAAGCAAGTAGAAGCCAAGTACCAGCCGCAAGAAGCGCTGACATCATGCCGTAGACAAGAATGTCAGGTTGGCTAGCAAATAGAGATGTTTCGATAACACCTTTACGGATAGTGTCGGTTACTTCACCGCCTGCAAGATATGCACCCGCAAATTCAAAGATCATTGCAATAATGATCGCTTGTTTAACGGTAAGCGCTTTTGAGCCAACAGATGTACCCATAGCATTAGCAACGTCGTTCGCGCCAATACCAATCGCCATCATGAAACCAAAAATCGCTGCAACAATAATCAGGACAGTGCCGTAGTTCGCAAGGATATCCATCGTAATACCTAGTTGTTTTATAACAAGCGGAGCAAAATTTTGCGCGCGTCAGCCCATAAGACGGTGAAAATAGTCATCGTCCATCTGACACGCGTTAGTAATGCTCTTCGTTATGTCGTTAACTTATGTTTTAAGATCGAGATAGCATGACTTCCAAACGAGCACCTACGCGCTGCGCTTGGTCGGCAATACCACCTACCCATTCAAGAATCTTGTACAAGAACATGACATCGATAGGATTCATGTCAGCTTCAATCGCCATCAGTTGTTGGCGAAGTTCAATCTGCATTGCATCGGTGTCATCTTCAATTACGTCCAACTGATGAATCATTTCAGCAACGAGCGTTACTTCACGGCCTTTGAAGCCGGTCTCTAGGAGTTCATCAAGTTCGTTGATCACTTTTTGCGCCTGATCAGCCGCATCAAGACAACGTTGAACGTATGCGAGGAAGTTTGGTTGGAGAGCCTCAGGAATGACAAGTTGACGACCATATACACGGCCAGCAATGTCTTTTGCCAGGTTAGCAAGCTTGTCTTGTTGAGTCAGAAGCTCAAGCATGTCAGTACGATCGACTGGCATAAACAAACCGCGAGGCAGTTTTAGACGGATTTCACGTTTCAGCACGTCCGCTTCTTTCTCTAGATGAGAAATTTGAGCACGGATTTCAGCTGCTTTTTCCCAGTCACCCTTTGAAGAAACTTCAAAGAACTTAACCAGGTGTGAACAACATTCGTTGACACACACAACGTGGCGCTGCAAAGGCTTAATTGGGGACTTTGCAAATAACCCCATAATTGTATTTACTGGCATGGTCATTCAACCTAATAACTATAACCTTAAAAAAACATACACCATTTCTTGGCGAAATGTTGAACGATGGCTATAAAGGCGCGCATGTTAACGCATTAAATCGCTCATTAAAACTGTTTTAGATCATCATTCGGGCGATATTTCTTTCTTGCCGTGTGAGAAATTAGGCAATATCCTGTTTCTATCTGCTTTGAAAGGTATAGCTATGGAAACCGAGATAGAACTGAAGTTTTTTGTTTCTCCTGAATTTTCAGAAACTTTAAGAGCTAAAATTTCCGAAACAAAAGTACTTCAGCACAGTAGTCGTGACTTAGGTAACACCTACTTTGATACCGCTGATAAATGGTTAAGAAAGCACGACATTGGTTTAAGAATTCGCCGTTTTGATGATGTTTTTGTCCAAACCGTAAAAACAGCAGGACGCGTTGTTGCGGGCCTTCATCAAAGACCAGAATACAACGCTGAGCACACCAGTAATGAGCCAGACCTCACGCTTCACCCTTCTGACATCTGGCCAACAGGTAAAGATGTCGAAACACTGCAAGCTGAGCTGACGCCTCTGTTCTCTACTAACTTCACACGCGAACAGTGGCTTATTGGTATGCCTGATGGCAGCCAAATTGAAGTCGCTTTCGACCAAGGCGCAGTGATTGCCCAAGGTGAAGATGGCGAAGAGAAACAAGATCCTATCTGTGAAGTTGAGCTAGAACTGAAATCTGGTCAAACAGAAGCGCTGTTCACGCTTGCTCGCAGCTTGTGTGACGCAGGCGGTATGCGTCTGGGTAACTTAAGCAAAGCGGCTAAAGGCTACCGTTTGGCAAGTGGCTACGCTGGTGATGAAGTCAAACCACTAGCATTAGTGGACAGCACGAAAAACGACACCGTTGAATACTGCCTAATTAACTCACTAGAGCATGCGTTATCGCATTGGCACTACCACGAGCAAATCTACGCTGAGCGTGATTGTGTTGAATCACTGCGTGAAATCGTCAATGCGATTCGCTTTATCCGCCAAACTTTCACAATTTTTGGCAGTATGGTGCCGCGCCGAGCAAGTGCCATTCTGCGCCAAGAAATGAAGTGGCTAGAAGAAGAGCTAGAGTGGCTGGATGAACACGCGCACTTGGAAGAGCTGCTGGATGATAAAGGCAACGTGCTGCGTAAGCTTGATGCACGTAAATTCTTAGTGTCTGAGTTGACTCAACAATTAGGTGAGCTCCCAAGTCGCGAAGCAGTGCTAGAACTACTGAGTTCGGCACGTTACACCAGTTTACTGCTGGATTTGAGCCGTTGGATCTTAACGCGCGGCTGGCAGCCATTCCTTGATGACAAGGCGCGCGAAAAGATGTCGAGCAACATCCAAGCCTTCTCTGTGAAGCAATTGGATCGCACTTGGGCTGAGCTGATGGAAGCTTTCCCTGCTGAGCGCGACTTATCAGCACAAGAGTATGTGGATCAACGTTACCGCTTGCTGCGTAACCTTTACACAGGTATTGGTTTTGCGAGTTTGTACGATGCCGAGGAGCGTACCAGCTTCCGTCTACCGTGGGCGGATTTAGTGCACGGCATTGATGACCTACTGATGCTTAACCATCTGTTGCCATTAGTTGGCATGTTAGAAGGGGAAGAGCAGGAGCAACTTGAGCGTTGGTTACATCGCCAAGAGCGTTCCATTCTGCATGCGATGGATCAGACTCGAGCCATCAGTGTTGAAGTCGAACCCTACTGGCAAGAATAAAAACGAAAATAGGACCACAAGGTCCTATTTTTTTGTCTGTTGTTTTTGCTCATGCAGTTCATCTTCGATCGATTGCAATCGATTTAAGATCTGTTCCTGCCTATCCAACACTTGTTCCAACAGTTTCTCTTTGTTCTTTGAACGATTGTCTTGCTGGCGAGTTGGTGCTGTGAGAATCGACGTAATCAAACCTGAAATCATACCGAAGATACCCACGCCACAAATGATGATCAGCACCGCTAACAATTTGCCAGCCGTCGTGACTGGATAATGATCGCCATAACCTACGGTTGATATGGTGACAAAAGCCCACCACAAAGCGTCCGTACCCGTCTGAATATTTGCCTCGGGGTTTTGTCCTTCGATAAATAGCATCGCGCTCGAACCAAGCGTAATGAGCACTACCATCAACAACAAGATTGAGGCTAATGTGGTTTCACGACGGTTTTGCTTGAGCTGGAAAAGAATGAATTTAGAAGAGCGTAAGACCAAGATGACGCGCAAGATGTGAAATAAGCGTGCGTAGCGCAATGGCTCGATCATTGGGATGCTCGCCACAAAATCGATCCAGTGATGTTTGAGAAATGACCAACGATCTGCGGCTCGGATCAAATCTACGATGAGCTGAAGTAGAAAAATACTACAGATTATAAAATCCAGACCGATAAGTACTTGTCGGGTTTCGTGATCAAGCGGGAAAAACAACAGGCCAGAGATCACAAATAGCGCCATGAAGGACAAGATTAGTGATAGCAACCCCATCGGTTTAGTGCTGTCTTTGATATCATAGTTTTTCATACGAAGCTCGAAATAAATCGCGCAACCAGAGCCAAGTGCGCGCATAACTATAAGTAATACAAAGACTATATAAGACTCGGTGGAGAACTGACAATGGAAAAGCTGGCATTTAAGCCGTGGGAAAGGGTGATATCCGACATCAAGCTCGTTCCGAAAATGGTCATGTTGATGGTATTCAGTACCATCCTGATTGTGGCAAAACAACTTTGGGACGCTAATACGTTCTACAACTCATTACTTGCGGCGACACAGAATGAGCAAGTTGCCCAACAACATTATGAAGCTTATCTCACTCAAGTTGCATGGCAAACGGCGTTGTTGATCGTTGTTTTTGTCGTGCTGTTGCTGGCGGCGGCACGCGTCATGCTGCGTCAAACGCAGTACTTGAATGATGCGATCAAGCTAATGGCGAGTAAAAACCTATCTGTGCCTTTCGGTATGGATTGTAAAGACGAATACGGTGACGTAGCTCGTGAGCTAGAGAAAACACGTCGTCAGTTGCACGATGTAATTCAAATGCAGATCAACGCCTCAGATGAACTGGCGACACTGACAGAAGTAATGACACTCAGCATGTCGGAAACCAAAGAGTCAGCGCAAGAAGAGTTCAATGAGATCGACCAACTTGCAACAGCTATGAGCGAGATGTCCTCGACGGTTCAAACGGTTGCAGATCATGCTCAAACTGCCTCGAGCTTAACTGAGCAAGCTTCAACACAAGCGGTGACAGGTCAGCAATTCCTACAGAAAACTGTGTCTAAGATGAGCGAACTGTCATCGGATATCGCTTCTTCGGCAAGTGCCGTTAACCAAGTAGAAGAACGTGTTGATGCCATCGGCAGCGTAGTTGGCACCATCCAAGGCATTTCTGAGCAAACTAACTTGCTCGCTCTAAATGCCGCAATTGAAGCAGCGCGAGCGGGTGAAGCGGGTCGTGGCTTTGCGGTGGTTGCAGATGAAGTTCGTAACCTTGCACAACGCACTCAGCAAGCGACAGTGGAAATTCAAGAGATGATCACCCAGCTTCAATCAAGCGCAACCTCAGCGGTTGAGTTGATGGAGAAGAGTGTGGTTGAAGCGGCAGAAGGTGTAGAACTGGTTTCGAATGCGGGCAGCGAGCTTGACGGTATTGTTGGTCAAGTGACGCAAATCAACGACATGAACTTCCAGATCGCAACGGCGTCAGGTCAGCAAAGTAGCGTCGCAGAAGAAATGAGCCAGAACCTAACAAACGTCCGTGAGTTAGTAGAAGCATCGGTAGTGGTTGTCACCGAGTTATTGGAAACTTCTGAGATGATGCAAAACAATGCCGAAGAGCTAGACAAGAAGATTAAATCTTTTGAAGTCTAGTTTCAGTAAGCTTTGATAAAACGCCCACAAACCTTTTGTGGGCGTTTTTATTTATACCAACTCTGGTATAAAAGAGTGTATACCTCTCAAACCACAGTGCTTTTCATACAAGGAAGAAAAATGCAGCTGCCTTCGTCACTGATTTCTGTCGCGGATTCTGCGGTTCAAAACGCCGAGCAAGCGGGATATTTTCAACAATGGCCAAGTGAGATTGCCGAGCAGTTTCGTTTTGTCTCTGGCCTTAGCAAGTTCATTACCGAAGCTATTCATCGTGATGAGAAGCTCGCGCAAGACTTGCCCTCTATGCTGTCAGAAAGCAGTCGACAACAAGCTTATCGTGCACGCCTCGCCGATCTCTTAGCTGAATGCCAAGATGAAATGGCAGGCCACCGTGTGCTGCGTCAGTTCCGTAACCGCGAAATGGTCTACATTGCGTGGAAAGACTTTACCCACACTTGGACACTAGAAGAGTCGCTCAGTCATTTGTCTCAATTGGCCGAAGCGATGATCTTCGAAACATACCAATGGCAGTACAAGATTTGCTGCAACGAGTGGGGCACGCCAACCAATGCGGAAGGTGAAGCGCAACCTATGCTGATCATCGGCATGGGCAAGCTTGGTGGCGGTGAGCTGAACTTCTCTTCTGATATCGACCTTATTTTCACTTATCCAGAAAACGGTGAGACCCAAGGCGCGCGCCGCAGCATTGCTAATGCGCAGTTCTTTACTCGCTTAGGCCAACGCATCATTAAAGCACTCGACCAACAAACCTTTGATGGCTTCTGTTACCGCGTGGACATGCGTTTGCGCCCGTTCGGTGAAAGTGGCCCGTTGGTGATGAGCTATGCGGCACTCGAAGACTATTACCAAGAACAGGGAAGGGATTGGGAACGCTACGCTATGATCAAAGCGCGCGTGATGGGCAGCGAGATGTATCCGCAATATCAAGAGTTGCGCCAGATGCTGCGTCCGTTTGTTTTCCGCCGTTATATCGACTTCAGTGCGATTCAATCCCTGCGCCGCATGAAATCCATGATCAGCAGTGAAGTACGCCGTCGTGGTTTGAGTAACAACATCAAACTGGGCGCGGGCGGCATTCGTGAGATTGAGTTTATCGCTCAAGTGTTCCAGTTAATTCGTGGTGGTCGCGAGCCATCTTTACGTGGTCGTGGCCTGCTAGAAACTTTGAATGCCATTGGTGAACTAGGTCAGCTGACTCAACCAGAGGTCGATAACCTTGAAGCGGCTTATAAATACCTGCGCCAACTAGAAAACTTGCTGCAAGCGATGGCAGACAAGCAAACGCAAACCTTGCCTGATTGTGCAGACGAGCAGCTAAAACTTGCTACTGCGATGCGCTTTGATAGTTGGGAGGCGCTCATTGCTCAAACGCAACAGCACATGGCAAATGTGCACAAGGTGTTTGAAAGTTTGATTGGTGATGATGAAGAAGACGAAGCGGAAGCCGTCGCTCGTCATTTCCATGAGTTGTGGGACATGGCGACTAAACAAGACGTGCTTGAACACGTTCTACAAGAGGACATCAAAGCTGAGAACCCAGAACACTTGGCGAAAACCATCATGCAGTTCAAAGCGGATTTGGCGAAGAAGACACTTGGACCACGTGGCCGAGAAGTGCTGACCAAATTGATGCCAAAAGTGTTTGATGCAGTATTTGCCCACCCAGATGCGCAATTTGGTTTGCCGCGAGTTTTGCACTTGCTGCACAACATCTGTACTCGAACAACGTACCTTGAGTTGTTGGATGAGCATCCGGCGGCGTTAGTGCAATTGGTTCGCCTGTGTACCGCTAGCCCGATGATTTCAGAGCAGCTATCGCGTTACCCGATTCTGCTCGATGAGTTGATCGATCCTCAGCATCTGTACAACCCAATTCCACTCGATAGCTACCGAACAGAGCTACGTGACTTCCTTGCTCGCATTCCAGAGGATGATATGGAACAGCAGATGGAAGCGCTGCGTCAGTTTAAGCAGATCTGTATCCTCCGCATTGCTGCTGCAGACATTGCTGGTGTACTTCCTGTGATGAAAGTGAGTGACCACTTAACCTACTTGGCAGAAGCGATTGTCGAAGCGGTAGTGAACCAAGCGTGGTTACAAGTGTCGGAAAAATATGGCGAACCGACGCATGTCAAAGATCGTGAAGGGAAGGGCTTTGCTGTCATTGGTTACGGGAAAGTTGGCGGCTGGGAGCTGGGCTATAACTCAGACCTTGATATCGTCTTCATGCACGATTGCCCAGTGAACGTCTATACCGATGGTAAGAAAGAAATCGATGGTCGCCAGTTCTATCTTCGTTTGGCGCAGCGCATCATTCATATTTTCTCAACCCGCACTGCATCAGGCATTCTGTACGAAGTGGATACGCGCTTACGTCCATCTGGCGCTTCAGGCTTGTTGGTAAGCCCAACCGATGCGTTTGACGACTACCAACATAAAGACGCTTGGACGTGGGAGCATCAAGCCCTAGTGCGTGCGCGCATGATTTATGGTGATGAGCCTTTGGCGATTGCCTTCCACAACACGCGTCATGACGTGCTGTGTAAACAGCGTGACCAAGACACGCTAAAGAAAGACGTGGTCGATATGCGTGAGAAAATGCGTGACCACTTGGGCGGGAAAAAGTCCGGTCGTTTTATGCTTAAGCAAGATAACGGCGGCATTACCGATATTGAATTTCTCGCTCAATACCTTGTGCTCAACTACAGTCACAGTAAGCCGAAGCTGATTCGCTGGTGCGATAATGTACGTATTTTTGAAACCCTGATTGCACAGGGAGTCATGGAAGAAGATCAAGCGATGCAACTGACGCGCGCATACACATCAATGCGTGACGAGATTCATCGTCGAAACTTGCTTAACTTGGATGCCGATGTGGCGGAAGAGAAATTTGTTGCAGAGCGAGAGTGGGTGAAGCAAGCGTGGAATCAATGGTTTGCCTAAGCAGAAGTCGTGCACAAGGTTCAGCCTAGAAAAAGGCTGTGTTAAACTCACCGTGATTTAATTTTTGGAGACCAATAATGAAACCAATTCTACCTGATTACAGCAGCGCTGGTGTGCTTATCATCGGCGATGTCATGCTAGATCGTTACTGGTATGGCCCGACTGGACGTATTTCTCCTGAAGCGCCAGTACCTGTTGTGAAAGTAGAAAACAATGAAGAGCGTCCGGGTGGTGCTGCGAACGTAGCAATGAACATTGCTTCACTTGGCGGTCACGCTCACATTGTTGGTCTAACGGGTATGGATGAGCCAGCGAAAGTACTGACGGAAACGCTGAACTCGCTAAAAGTGAAATGCGATTTCGTTGCGCTGCCAGAGTACCCAACTATCACTAAGCTTCGCGTGATGAGCCGTGGTCAGCAATTGATTCGTCTGGATTTCGAAGACAAGTTCGAGAACACAGACGCAGAACCAGTTCTATCTCGTATGGAAACTGCACTACCAAGTGTGAAAGCAGTGATCATGTCTGACTACGCGAAAGGTTCTCTAGAGCACGTTCAGGCTTACATTCAGAAAGCACGCGCAGCAAACATCCCAGTCTTCATTGACCCGAAAGGCGCGGACTTTGAACGCTACCGCGGAGCAACACTGCTTACTCCAAACATGAAAGAGTTCGAAGACGTTGTGGGTAAAGTGAAATCTGACCAAGAGCTAGTTGAGAAAGCACTGGCTTTGGTGGAAGAGTTCGAATTTGAAGCGCTATTGGTAACACGCAGCGAAAACGGTATGACCTTGATTCGCCGTGGCCAAGAGCCATTCCATTTGCCGACCCAAGCGAAAGAAGTGTACGACGTGACTGGTGCGGGTGATACGGTTATTTCTGTATTAGCTGCTTCTGTTGCTGCGGGTAAATCGTTTGAGGAAGCGTGTGCACTAGCAAACGCAGCCGCAGGTGTTGTGGTTGGCAAACTGGGTACATCAACGCTTTCTGAGATTGAGTTAGCAGAAGCGATTCACGGTAGCCAAGACACAGACTACGGTGTGATTTCAGAACAAGCACTGATTGAAGCAGTGAAGAAAGCACGTGCGAAAGGCGAGAAGGTTGTAATGACTAATGGTTGTTTCGACATTCTACACGCGGGCCATGTGTCTTACTTAAACCATGCCGCTGAGCTGGGCGATCGCCTAATCGTTGCGGTCAATACCGATGAATCAGTGAAACGCCTTAAAGGCCCTGGTCGTCCAGTAAACCCAACTGATCGCCGTATGGCGGTATTGGCAGGCCTTGGCGCAGTAGATTGGGTTGTGCCTTTCAGCGAAGACACGCCTCAACGTTTGATCTCTGAAGTGTTGCCAAGCTTGCTAGTGAAAGGCGGAGACTACAAACCAGAAGAGATTGCTGGTGGTAAAGAAGTGATTGCTGCAGGCGGTGAAGTGCGCGTACTGAACTTTGAAGATGGTTGCTCAACCAGCGAAATCATAAACGCTATCAAAGGTGGTAAAGGGTAATTCCTTATCTCCTTTCATAGAAACAAAGGTCGCTTTCGAGCGGCCTTTGTTGTTTTTGGAGGAGTGAACCCAACCATAAACGCATTCCAGTCCTCCTCCTTTTCAAGGGGGAGTTAGAGGGGGTTAATGCTCGATGATTGAAAACCAGTGTCGTCAATTAGATCGAGAAGCAACCCCTGCCGAACCCTCTCCTTCGAAAGAGGAAGGGATCTAAAGCGCACTTGGCTTGGTGACTTACCCCAACAAAAAACGCCAGTTGAAAAATCAACTGGCGTTTTGCGTGTTACTTAAATACCGATGCTTATTTTGCTGGCTTAAGGCCTGCATCTACATCTAGGATATCTTGCTCGCTCAATGTACCCACCGCTTGACGAAGCTGTAGGCCTGCAAGAATGTAGTTGTAACGTGCGTCTGATAGGTTCTTGTTCGCATCGTATAGACGACGAGTTGCGTCTAGTACATCAACGATAGTACGAGTACCTACATCGAAGCCTGCTTCTGTTGCTTCAAGCGCAGATTGTGCTGACACTACAGATTGCTCGTACGCTTTTAGTGCGCCGATAGAAGCGTTGATGTTGTTGTTCTGTGCACGCACTTCTTTCACAACACCACGGTATTCTTTCTCTAGTTCTTCACTTGCTGACACATAGCCGTATTCTGCTTGTTTCACTTCAGACGTTGTACGACCACCTGTGTATAGCGGCACTGCTAGGTTCACGCCAACATTGAAGCCGTCGGTTGTGTTATCTGCTGTACTTTCTGCTGTGTCGGAGTAGTTGTAACCACCGTCTAGAGATAGCGTCGGTAGGTGACCAGAGCTCGCTAGCGAAATGTTATCGCGAGCGATGTCTTGTGCGATACGTGCAGAAAGTAGACTCAGGTTGGTTGTCTTCGCTTCTTCAATCAATGTTTCTGCTGATTCAGAAGAGCGGCTTGCAGAGAAACGCGCTGTATCCAGAACGTTTAGGTTCTTGTGCTCTTGGCCTGTGATTTCACGTAGCGATTCGTAGCTGTTGATCAGATCGTTTTCTGCCAATACTTCATCGGCTAGTACTGCATCGTACTGTGCTTGCGCATCGTGTACGTCAGTGATGGCTGATAGACCTACTTCAAAACGTTGCTTAGTTTGTTCAAGCTGACGGCCAACCGCTGCTTTTTCTGCACGAACAAATACTAAGTTATCTTGTGCACGTAGTACTTCAAAGTAAGCTTGAGAAACTCGAAGGATCAAACCTTGTTGTGTTGCGGCGTATGTTGCATCCGCACGACGAGCCGTTTTCTCTGCGGTATCTAGAGTGATCCAAGATGCACGGTTGTATAGCTCTTGCGAGAATCCAACACCAGCAGAAAGAACATTTTGGTCGTTATCACGGTCTTCTCTGATGCCAGGGATGTTTTTGTCGTAGTCAGTCTCACCACGAGCGATGTCGTAACCCGCAGTTAAGTTGATTTGTGGTAGTAGGGCACTGCGGCTAGAGTTGATTGCTTCAAAAGCTTGATCACGCTGCGCTGCTACACTGAGCAATTGAGGGTCGTTTTGTTTTGCTAAGTCATAGATTTCAGCAAGAGAGTCTGCCCATGCAGATGTGCTCATACTGCCTAGCGCTGCACTGATAAATAGTGGAAGCAGTTTTTTCATTTTCTATTCCCGCGGTCTATAGATTGGTTAATTCTCAGTAGTTTAACTCAATTTGGACGATATTTACTCGAAACTTTGCACTTTTTTACACGTAATTATCCACTTGTGCAATAAGTAATTGGCAAAGGCTTAAAATAATTTATAACTATTGTACAAAAAGTTGAGCCAAGTCCTTTGAGCAAGCGAATAACAATGAGTAAACTACAAGATTCACTCAGAGAGGTGCTGAATGCAACAGTGTGACAAGCAACAGAACGATCTTACTTCCCAAGATGTGGAAATAATCTCGAAAGAAACCGTGTTTAAAGGTTTCTTTAAAATGGTGAAATACCGTTTTAAGCATAGGTTATTCGCTGGTGGTTGGAGTGGGATTGTCGAACGAGAAATGTTCGAACGTGGTCATGCTGCCGCCATGCTCCCGTATGATCCTGTGACTGATCAGGTTGTGATCATTGAACAGATCAGAGTGGGAGCCTTGGAACATTCACACCCATGGCAGTACGAGATTGTCGCTGGCATGATTGATCGTGACGAATCTGCTGAAGAGGTGATTCGTCGAGAAGCGGAAGAAGAAGCGGGTATTCAAGTCGGACGTGTGGCTTCGGTAACCTCTTATTATCCTTCTTCTGGCGGTTGTTCTGAAAAGCTGGATGTATTCATTGGCGAAGTAGATGCAACTAAAGCGCATGGCATTCATGGTTTAGACTATGAGAATGAAGATATTCGAGTCCATGTCATGAGTCGTGAAACCGCGTATCAGTGGGTGAAAGATGGAAAATTCGAAAACGGTGCCTCAATCATTGCGCTTCAATGGTTGCAGTTAAATCACCAAGAATTGACATCGCAATGGGAAGTTTCCCCGAAAGTGGAGAGTAAGTAATGGCACAAGTAGCTGAAAAACAGCGATACCATGTCGACTTAGCCGGTCTAATGAGAACTTATGAGACCAACTACGCTAAGTTGAACGCCTTGTTGCCTGCCTCTGCTGAAGTTGGTGATGTTCGCTGCTATCAAGCTGCAAACATGGTTTACCAACTGACCGTGAATGAAATCACAAAATACACCACAGTTGTTGAGATATGTCAGAGTGATGAAACACCAGTGTTTCCTTTACCGACGATGTCTGTCAGGCTTTATCACGATGCGAGAGTTGCTGAAGTATGCTCAAGCGGAGAGTTTTCTCGCATCAAAGCTAAATATGATTATCCCAACGACCAGTTGATGCAGAAAGATGAAAAGCATCAACTTAATACGTTCCTTGGTGAATGGCTGACATTCTGTTTACGAAGTGGCATTAGTAGAACGCCACTTGCCTTCAATTGATTGTCATGTCACTAAAGGAAAATAACTAAAAACTATATAGTGGACGAATCAGGTTTTCATTTTGCAATCATCTAGTGACAGCATAAAGCTATTACAAATCACGGATACTCACCTGTTTGAGGCAGATGAGGGCAGTTTGCTGAGCGTAAGAACCGCTGACAGCTTCGCAGCCGTGGTACAAGAGATTCTTAATCACCAAGTGCAGTATGAATACATTTTGGCAACGGGTGATATTTCACAAGACCATAGTGCCGAGTCTTACCAGCGTTTTGCTGAGGGTATCGCGCCGCTGAAAAAAGATTGTTTCTGGCTTCCAGGCAACCACGACTACAAGCCAAATATGGGCAGTGTACTGCCATCTCCTCAAATTCAAGCTGCTGAGCATGTGATGCTTGGTGAGCATTGGCAGTTAGTCTTATTGGATTCACAAGTGGTGGGGGTACCCCACGGACGTTTGAGTGACCAACAGTTAGCACTGTTAGAAGAAAAACTGGCAGAAAACCCGCAAAGACATACCTTGGTGTTATTACACCACCACCCATTGTTGGTAGGAAGTGCTTGGTTAGATCAGCATGCATTAAAAGATGCGGATGCTTTCTGGCAAGTGGTGGACCGTTTTGAGAACGTAAAAGGCATTTTATGTGGTCATGTGCACCAAGACATGAATGTTCTTTATAATGGCATCCGCGTGATGGCAACGCCGTCGACTTGTGTGCAATTCAAACCGGACTCCGATGATTTTGCACTGGATACAGAATCACCAGGTTGGCGAGAACTTGAGTTGCACAGTAATGGTGACATTACCACAGAAGTCAACCGACTACCCGATGGCCAATTCCAGCCAGACTTTAATTCAAACGGATACTAATCATTATCACGCCCGAACCTTATGTTCGGGCTTACTTTTTTAACGTGAGGCGATCATGAGCAAACCTTCTTTGCTGCTTTATATCCATGGCTTTAACAGCTCGCCGCTTTCCATGAAAGCGAACCTAATGAAAGCGTACTGTGAACAGCAGCGACCGGATATCAAGGTTGTCGTACCTCAACTTCCTTGTTTCCCTGAACTGGCTGCTCAATGTTTGCTTGAGATCGTTGAGCAACATCAAGACGACTACAACATTGGCCTTGTTGGCAGTTCGCTAGGCGGTTACATGTCAACGTGGTTAAATGCGAAATTTGGTTTTCGAGCCGTCGTCGTAAACCCAGCAGTAAAGCCTTATGAATTGCTGGTGGATTACCTTGGTGAGCAAACCAACCCGTATACGCACGAAACCTATACACTTGAAGCTTGTCATATTGACGAGCTAAAAGCACTTGATGTACAAAGCATCGCGTCGCCTGAGTCTTTCTGGTTGTTACAGCAAACGGAAGACGAGGTTTTGGACTATCGCCAGGCCGTAGGAAAGTTCGCGCGAGCGAAACAAACGGTAGAAGAAGGTGGTGATCACAGTTTTATCGGCTTTGAGCGTTATCCTGCTCAAATCATTGAATTCCTAAAACTGTAATACTATCGAGACGATTGGAATAGGCTCATAGTTTTAATTGCCATATCCAACCGTTTCTTGACATAGTTGGCAGGCTTTCCGACTATGTTTTGCCAAAAAAGATCTTAAGGGTATGAAGCCCTGACTACTTTGTTATGCATGACCTTATCTTTGATAAGCACGCAGACGGGGTAGCTTTTTCGTTTCTCGAGTACGCCTGCACATTCGCGGGGCTCGGGTTACAAGTAAACTTTGAGAACAATTCCGTATTATGACTGAACAATATAATGCTGGTGCCATTGAAGTACTGAATGGCTTAGAGCCAGTACGTCGCCGACCAGGGATGTATACGGATACAGCGCGCCCAAACCACTTGGGCCAAGAAGTTATCGATAACAGTGTCGATGAAGCGCTAGCCGGACATGCCTCAAAAGTACAAGTCATCCTACATGCTGACCAATCACTAGAAGTGATCGATGATGGTCGAGGCATGCCTGTTGATATCCACCCAGAAGAGAAGGTATCAGGTGTTGAACTGATCCTATGTAAGCTTCACGCAGGTGGTAAATTCTCTAATAAGAACTACCAATTCTCTGGTGGTCTACACGGTGTAGGTATCTCAGTAGTAAACGCGTTGTCTAAGCGCGTTGAAGTGACGGTCCGTCGTGACGGTCAAGTGTATGAGATTGCTTTTGAACACGGTGATAAGGTTTCTGACCTAACGGTTACGGGCACATGTGGCCGTCGCAACCGTGGTACCAGTGTACACTTCTGGCCAGATGCAAAGTACTTTGATTCTGCAAACTTCTCGGTAACACGTTTGGTGAATAACCTACGTGCGAAAGCAGTACTTTGCCCGGGTCTAGAGATTACGTTTACCGATAAAGTAAACAACAAAGACTACAAATGGCACTACGAAGATGGTCTTAAAGACTATCTAGCGGAAGGTGTGAAAGGTTATCCAGTTCTCCCTGAAGAACCATTTACTGGTGAGTTCTCAGCAGAAACTGAAGCAGCAAACTGGGCGGTGATCTGGCAGCCAGAAGGCGGCGAGATGATCACGGAAAGTTACGTGAACCTTATCCCAACCGCACAGGGTGGTACGCACGTTAATGGCCTGCGCCAAGGTTTGCTCGATGCAATGCGTGAGTTCTGTGAATTCCGTAACTTATTGCCTCGCGGCGTGAAGCTAACGGGTGATGACGTTTTCGACCGCTGTTCTTACGTTCTGTCAGTTAAGATTCAAGATCCGCAATTTGCCGGTCAGACGAAAGAGCGTTTGTCTTCTCGTCAGACGGCTGCCTTTGTCTCTGGTGTCGTAAAAGACGCATTCAGCCTTTGGTTGAACGAAAAGCCGCAGCTGGCTGAACAGTTAGCGGAAGTGTGTATCGCTAACGCACACCGTCGTATGCGCGCGAGCAAAAAGGTTGTACGTAAGAAGGTCGCATCAGGTCCTGCACTGCCAGGCAAACTGACCGACTGTTCTGTACAAGACCTTAACCGCACCGAAATCTTCTTCGTGGAGGGTGATTCGGCGGGCGGTTCTGCTAAACAAGCACGTGATCGTGAGTTCCAAGCGGTGATGCCACTGCGCGGTAAAATCCTGAATACGTGGGAAGTTTCTGCAGACCAAGTGCTTGCATCTCAAGAGGTCCACGACATCTCAGTTGCTTTGGGTATCGACCCAGACAGCGACAACCTAGACAGCCTGCGTTACGGTAAGATCTGTATCCTTGCCGATGCGGACTCGGATGGTCTACACATCGCAACGCTATTGTGTGCTCTGTTTACTCGTCACTTCCGTGCTCTTGTTGAAGCTGGTCATATCTACGTAGCGATGCCGCCTCTGTACCGTATCGACTGTGGTAAAGAAGTATTCTATGCCCTAGACGATGACGAAAAAGATGGCGTACTAGAGCGCTTGTCGAAGAAGAAAGCCAAAATTAACGTGCAACGATTCAAAGGTCTGGGTGAGATGAACCCACTTCAGTTGCGCGAAACAACCATGGATCCAAATACGCGTCGTCTGGTTCAGTTAACCATTGATGACTCGGCGGCGACCATGGAAATGATGGACATGCTGCTTGGTAAGAAACGAGCAGATGATCGTCGTTCTTGGCTACAAAACAACGGCGATATGGCAGAGGTTTAACGGATGTCTACAGAAATTACTTACGATGGCGTTGAACAGTTGCCAATGCGCAAGTTCACCGAAGACGCTTATCTGAACTACTCGATGTACGTAATCATGGACCGCGCATTGCCATACATTGGCGATGGTTTGAAGCCGGTTCAACGACGCATCATTTACGCAATGTCGGAACTTGGTCTTTCGGCATCAGCGAAATACAAAAAATCAGCACGTACCGTTGGTGACGTACTGGGTAAATACCACCCGCATGGTGACTCTGCGTGTTACGAAGCGATGGTATTGATGGCACAGCCATTCTCTTACCGTTACCCATTGGTTGACGGTCAAGGTAACTGGGGTGCGCCAGATGATCCGAAATCATTCGCGGCAATGCGTTATACCGAAGCAAAACTGTCTAAGTTTGCCGAAGTACTGCTGGGCGAATTGGGTCAGGGTACGGTTGAATGGCAACCTAACTTTGATGGCACGATGAAAGAGCCACAAATGTTGCCTGCACGTTTGCCTCATATCCTGCTAAACGGCGTAACTGGTATCGCAGTTGGTATGGCAACGGATATTCCACCTCACAACGTTCGTGAAGTGGCGGATGCGACCATTCATTTGATCGACAACCCGAAGGCGGAACTGCCAGATGTGATGCAGTTCGTTAAAGGCCCAGATTACCCAACAGAAGCGGAAATCATCTCGCCACAGGCGGATATTGAGAAGATTTACCGCAACGGCCGTGGCAGCATCAAGATGCGCGCGGTATGGCACAAAGAAGGTTCAGATATCGTGATCACTTCTCTGCCACACCAAGTATCAGGTGCGAAACTACTTGAGCAAATCGCTAACCAAATGCGTGCTAAAAAGCTGCCAATGGTTGACGATCTTCGTGATGAATCGGATCACGAGAACCCGACGCGTATCGTTGTGGTTCCAAAGTCAAACCGCGTAGATTGCGATCTGTTGATGAACCACCTGTTCGCTTCAACGGATCTTGAGCGCAGCTACCGTGTTAACTTGAACATGATTGGTTTGGATAACCGTCCTCAAGTTAAAGGTCTGGTACAAATTCTGTCTGAGTGGATCGAGTTCCGTCGTACGACTGTACGTCGCCGTCTACAACACCGCCTAGACAAAGTTATGGCTCGTCTACACATCTTGGAAGGTTTGTTGGTTGCTTACCTAAACCTAGATGAAGTGATTGAGATCATTCGTACTGAAGACGATCCAAAAGCAGTGCTGATGGAACGCTTTGGCATTACCGATATCCAAGCGGATGCGATTCTAGATACTAAACTTCGTCACCTAGCCAAACTAGAAGAGATGAAGATCCGTGGTGAGCAAGACGAGCTAGAAAAAGAGCGTGAGAAGCTAGAACAGCTGCTAGGTTCTGAGCGTCGTCTGAACACTCTACTGAAGAAAGAAATCAAAGCAGACGCAGAGAAGTACGGCGATGATCGTCGTTCTCCTTTGGTTGAACGTGCAGAAGCAAAAGCGCTGACTGAACGCGACCTAGTACCAAGCGAGCCAATCACGGTTGTGCTTTCTGAGAAAGGTTGGATTCGTCATGCGAAAGGTCACGATGTGGATGCAGAAGGCTTGAGCTACAAGTCTGGCGATAAATACCTAGCGCACGCGCGCGGTAAGAGTAACCAGCAAGCGGTATTCTTTGGCAGTGATGGCCGAAGCTACTCACTTGAGTCGCATTCACTACCGTCAGCACGAAGCCAAGGTGAACCGATTACTGGTCGCTTGAATATCACTGCGGGCAGCAATATTCGCCAAGTGATCATGGGTGAAGAAGAGCAATTATGGCTGGTGGGTTCTGATGCGGGTTACGGCTTTGTATGTAAAGGCTCAGACTTGTTATCGAAGAACCGCAGCGGTAAAGCATTGGTGACGTTACCGGCCAACTCTGAGGTGATGACACCGAAGACGATTGCTGATTTGGATTCGGATGAAATTTTAGCGATTACCAACCAAGGTCGTATGTTGTTGTTCCCAATTAAAGACCTACCGCAATTGGCGAAAGGTAAGGGTAACAAGATCATCAACATTCCTGCGGCGAAGGCGAAAGAGCGTGAAGAGGTGCTTTCTCACTTGATGGCTCTGCCACAAGGCGCGTCTCTAACCTTGTATGCAGGTAAGCGTAAACTAGGCTTGAAACCTGCTGACCTTGAGAACTTCCGTGGAGAACGTGGACGTCGAGGCAGCTTACTGCCACGTGGTTTACAACGTGTAACACGAATTGAAATTGAGATGGGCGGAAGTCCTGAGATTTCAGAAGAGCCGAGTGATAGCGAATAACGCACAAATAAAAATCCCAGCCAATGGCTGGGATTTTTTATGCTTCTTGTTTGTCTTCGGCGATGGTGACTTTTAAGTTCATTTCTTTACCCTTGCGGATAATGCCAACATCGACGGAGGTGCCCGGACGTAAGTCAGTGACGATGTCCATCACGCTTTGCCTTCCTTGAACTTTCGTACCGTTAATACTGATGATGATGTCTTGTTTCTCAAAACCAGCATCACTCGCAGGACCATTCGGGTCAATGCCTAACACCACGATGCCACCAATGTGTTCGTTACCTAATAAGCGAGCAGTTACTGCATTAATATCTTGGCCATCAATGCCAATATAGCCTCGGATTACGCGGCCATCAGCAATGATCTTCTGCATGATCTTGTTTGCCAGAGGGGCTGGGATAGCAAAAGAAATACCGTAGGTCTCAAGATCGGTTGCTTGTTGAAAAGATGCGGTGTTGATACCAACCAACTCACCTTGCGTGTTGACCAAAGCACCACCTGAGTTACCTTCGTTGATTGCTGCATCGGTTTGGATAAAGGCTTGGCGACCATCACTGATCGACGAACGACCAGTTGCGGAGATAATACCGAATGTGGTGGTTTGACCTAAATTGTACGGGTTGCCAATTGCTAGGACGACATCACCAACTCGAGGTTTGTATTCTGGATTGAGTGGGATAACAGGAAGGTTAGAACCTTGACACGTAGGATCGCAATGTCCGTACGCTTATCAGTACCAACCAATTGAGCTGCAGCGACGCGGCCATCTTGTAGCGCAACCACGATTTGGTCAGCTTGAGCCACTACGTGGTAGTTAGTAATGATGTAGCCTTTTTCGCTAACAATAACGCCAGAGCCCAAGCCTTGAGTTGAAAGCTTGCTGCGGTCATTTTCCACATACTTACGGCTGTAGATATTCACTACCGCGGGCGCTGCCTTTCTTACCGCTTGGTTAAAAGACACCTCGAGTGACGCGATGTTGCTTGGTTGTGGATCAACAAGCGCGGTTGGGATGACATTGCTGCGCAAAGATGGAACGGCGAGTAATACAATGACGGCAGTTGCTAAGCCTAAAAAGACAGAACGTAACAAAAAGCTAAGCATAACCTCTCCATGATTGAGCGCCCAATTGGCATAGAAAACTGAAGGATAGCATTACATTTAAAAATAACAAAAGGGCAAGACGTGATCGTCCTGCCCTTTTAAAAAACCATGACATAAGCAAAGCGTTCGAGTGTCATCACGAATTAAATGACGGACGCCATTCCTTCGCTTCTGTTTGTGTGATTGGCTTATCACTTAGCCCTGTTAACGGATAACCAAGTAAACCGTGCGATCACCACGTTGAACATTGATTGCCAGCACACCTTTGTGCTTTTCAACAATCGCACGCAGTTCGGCAAGGTTCTTCACGCGTTTACGGTTCACACCAATAATGATGTCATCTTGTGCTAGCTGGTATTGCGCCGCAGGAGAGTTCTCCGCAACGCTAGTGACCTTCACACCTTGGATCTTGTCACTTGGCGTGGTGTTACTTAGCTCTGCACCTTTTAGGCCTTCATGCAGTGTTTCCGCTTTCGCTTTCACATTCGTTGATTCACCTAACGTTACATCGAAAGATTTTTGCTTACCATCGCGGATCACTCCAAGTGTGATTTTTTTACCAGCCCCAAGCGTTGCGACTTTTGCACGAAGCTCAGAGAAGGTATCAATCGCTTTACCGTTCACAGAAACAATCACGTCACCTGCTTTTAGGCCTGCTTTATCTGCTGCGCTGTCGGGTACCACTTGGCTGACGAAAGCGCCTTTGCTTGACTCATAACCCAGTGCTTCAGCAAGCTCTGAGGTCACTTCGCCCCCTTGAACACCGAGCATGCCGCGTTTCACTTCACCGAATTCTAAGATCTGATCGGTTAAGTTCTTCATCATGTTGGACGGAATTGCAAAACCAATACCCACGTTACCGCCATTTGGACCAAGAATTGCCGTGTTGATGCCGATCAGTTCACCGTTGAGGTTAACCAAAGCGCCGCCTGAGTTACCGCTGTTAATTGCGGCATCGGTCTGGATGAAGTTTTCAAAGTTCTCGACGTTCAAGCCGCTTCGACCAAGTGCCGATACAATACCGGATGTGACCGTTTGGCCTAAACCAAATGGGTTACCGATCGCCACAGTAAAGTCACCGACACGAAGAGAGTCTGAATCAGCGACTTTAATTTGTGTTAGGTCTTTGGCTTTTTCGAGTTTAAGCAGCGCGATATCTGACATCTCATCGCCACCGACTAATTCAGCGTCATACTCACGACCATCGTACAAGCGGACACGAATTTCATCCGCGCCTTTAATCACGTGGTAGTTTGTGACGATTTGGCCTTTTTTCGCATCAATGATGACACCAGAACCTAAACCTCTAAATGGGCGCTCTCGGGTCTGCTCTGTTGGGAATTCAGGGCCAAAGAAGAACTGAAACTGCTCCGGGATACGGCTGGTTTGCACTTGTTTCCCTTCCACCGCAATGCTCACAACTGCAGGGGTGACTTTTTCGAGCATAGGGGCAAGACTAGGTAACTGCTCCCCATCCACACTAAGTGGAAGTGCCGCGGTTGCGGTAACTGGGGTGATGATTGAACCCAAGCTTAAAGAAAGAACGGTTAACGCAAGCAATGGCTTTTTCATCCAATAACTCCTCTTGAAAAACAGGTCTGCCAAAAAGAAATATCCTAACCATTAATTATGTATGTATTAATTAGGACAATCGAAACGGGGTGGCAGGTCACTGAAAGTTAGAGATGAGTTGCTTAAGAAAAGTTCAAAAAGGGTCAATACAAATTGATAAGAAATGCGTATGTATTGACCCAGTTAGGTAGGAAAGGGGGGATTAAGACGCTTTAGCCGTGACAGCTTCTGGTGCGTCGATGATTTCTTTTTCCTGATCCTTCAAAAGACCGGTTGCGCCGTTGGCATAGTCTTTCGGTTGTTCGCTGACGTCTGATTGGTCTTCTTCGATCGATTCAGTCGACATTGCTGTCTTCTTATCAAACGGATTATCTTGCTCAGGCAAGTTGGGTAGAAGTTCTGAAGACGTTTTCGCCATATGTTGGTATAGCTTAGTGTAATCTTTACCTAAGGTATCCAACATTTCTGCAGTTTGTGCAAAGTGATCGACGAGCTCTTGACGTTGTTGCTCTAGTTCAAACTTGGCTGCTTCGAGTTCTTTTTGCACAGACTTTTGTTTTTTGTATTCGGGGGTGGTTAGTCGACTAATGACTACGCCAACGATTGTACCGACCAGCAAACCCACAATGGCATAAATCCAAGGCATAACTGCTCCTTATAGTTGTTTTAACAAGTCTTTTACTACTTAGTTACACGCGGTGCTTGTCCATGTTACTATGGCTTGAACAGCCGATAAAGAAAAATAGCGGTATGTTTTCGGGGACTGATATCCACTTCTCTCTATTCTCAAAGCTGTCCCCGAGGTGACAAATTTTCTCTGTACCTCTGATACGACTCAATGCCATGACACCATTACAACGATACCAACAAGACATAGCAGAGCATGGATTCCAGCGTGATGAAGCCCAATATAACGCTGTCGTTGCTTTAGATAAACTCTACCATGCGATTGCAGAATTTCAGTCTGCACCTATTCCACAGCTTAGCACTTGGCAGAAACTTCTCGGTAAAAAGCCAGAAATGCCAGAGCCACCAAAAGGGTTATATTTTTGGGGCGGAGTAGGGCGAGGTAAAACCTATTTAATGGATGCGTTTTTTGATGCTTTGCCGACGGAAAGAAAGATGCGAGTGCATTTTCACCGTTTTATGTATCGTGTGCACGATGAGCTCAAGCGCCTTGGAGAAGTGGAAAATCCGCTCTCGAAAGTCGCTGATTTATTCAAAAAAGAGGCGGATATTGTCTGTTTCGACGAGTTCTTTGTCTCGGATATTACCGATGCGATGATCTTGGCGACTTTGCTACAAGAGATGTTTAAGCGCCAAATGATTTTGGTCGCAACCTCGAACATTGAGCCAGAAAACCTGTACCGTAATGGCTTGCAACGAGCCCGTTTTTTACCTGCGATAAATATGATCGTTCAGCGCTGTGATGTGCTCAATGTCGACAGTGGGGTGGATTACCGTTTACGCACTCTACAACAAGCGGAAATCTACCATTACCCGCTGGATGAACAAGCCTCCGTCAACCTTAATAAGTATTACCACCAACTGATTGGTGAAAGAAAAGTTGCAGCAAACAGCATTGAAATTAACCATCGCGAAGTGGCGGTGATTGAAGCTAGTGATGGCGTGCTACATGCTTCTTTTGAGCAACTATGCCAAACGCCCCGTAGTCAGAATGACTATATTGAATTATCTCGTATCTACCACACGGTATTGCTGGCAGACGTAAAGCAGATGGATCGTAAGATAGATGATGCCGCGCGACGCTTTATTGCGTTGGTGGACGAGTTCTACGAGCGTAACGTCAAACTGATTATTTCTGCAGAAGTGGCGATGGAATCCCTTTATACGCAAGGGCAGTTGGAATTTGAGTTTAAACGTTGTCTGTCTAGATTGACCGAGATGCAAAGCCACGAATACCTCGCTAGAGAGCATCTGGCGTAAAAATCAGCAACTCATCTTAAAAAAGTGAAGAAAAAATTCGTGATTTAACGCAAAAAAAGGTGATTTTTTCTTCGCTCTTCTCTATAATCCTGCGACCCACCGTTACTGCAGACCTGATTATCGAAGTTATTTCGACATAGAAGGTCGAGAGAACCAACGACTCGAAGGGGTGATGACTGGGCTCTTAGACAGTGTGGGAGCACTATTGGGTGTTCCTTAAAGTTTAAATTTTAATTAACGGGTTATTATTAGCATGAAAACTTTCGTTGCTAAACCAGAAACTGTAAAACGCGACTGGTACGTTGTAGACGCAGAGGGTAAAACTCTTGGTCGTCTAGCAAGTGAAATTGCATCTCGCCTACGTGGCAAACACAAAGCTGAATACACTCCTCACGTTGACACTGGTGATTACATCATCGTTATCAACGCTGAGAAAGTTGCTGTAACTGGTAACAAAGCTAAGAACAAAGTGTACTACCGTCACTCTGAATTCCCAGGTGGTCTAAAATCTATCACTTTTGAAAAGTTGATCGATCGTAAACCTGAGATGGCTCTTGAGCTTGCAGTTAAAGGCATGCTTCCACGTGGTCCTCTAGGCCGTGCTATGTACCGTAAGCTTAAAGTTTACGCGGGCGCTGAGCACAACCATGTTGCTCAACAACCACAAGTACTAGACATCTAATTGGGGATTTCGAAAATGGCAGAGAATCAATACTACGGCACTGGCCGTCGCAAAAGCTCAGCTGCGCGTGTTTTCATCAAACCAGGCAGCGGCAACATCGTAATCAACAAGCGTAGCCTTGATGAGTACTTCGGTCGTCCAACTTCTCGCATGGTTGTTAAACAACCTCTTGAGCTAGTTGAACTAACTGAGAAGCTAGACCTATACGTTACTGTTAAAGGTGGCGGTATTTCTGGTCAAGCAGGTGCTATCCGTCACGGTATCACTCGCGCTCTTATGGAATACGATGAGTCTCTACGTCCTACTCTACGTGCAGCTGGTTACGTTACTCGTGACGCTCGTTGCGTTGAACGTAAGAAAGTTGGTCTACGTAAAGCACGTCGTCGTCCACAGTTCTCTAAGCGTTAATTTCCTCTTATCGGAAATTATGCTGGTCCAGAGTTACTCTGGATACTGTGTACCAAAGCTCGGCTATATGCCGAGCTTTTTTGTTTTTCTAAAGCTTGAAAAAGTCCGTTTTTCTTCTCGCGTTTGCTTTCACTTTCTTACTTAATATCCTCGCAACATTTGATCGCTTTATCTGCATGTTTTCTGGTTTTCTTCGTGCTACAAAACTGAGATAACAAAAGTGGAGAGTACCTTCACATTCTTGAAAGATCTTTCTACGTAATTGACTGAAAACAGCCGGAATACAAGGCTTTTTATCCTATTTCTAGCCATTCTTCGTTTCGCTTTCTTGTTACAAATCACATCTATTTTTTATAATTTTGCCGCTTTTGTGACGGCGTGAGCGATTTGCCTCACAATTGTTACAAAAAGGTAGCTTTATCTTGTCAAAAAGTAGGGTTTTCTTTATCATTTCCCCCCAATAAATAGAACTAAATTCATTATTTGTTAGCCATGCTCTTATAAGCGGAATAATAACGATCCAAAGGGAGCAAATGGGAGAATGTTTGGATGAGCAACGCGCCTTTAAATAACGGTCGCAGGCGTTTTCTAACCGCTACAACGGCAGTTGTTGGTGGATTAGGGGCAGCTGCCGTCGCCGTGCCTTTTATCAAATCATGGAATCCGAGTGCCAAAGCAAAAGCTGCGGGTGCACCGGTGGAAGTGGATATCAGTAAAATCGAAGCCGGTCAGATGGTTCGTGTTGAGTGGCAAGGTAAGCCTGTATGGGTTGTACGTCGCACTCAAGAAGTGGTGGATAACCTAAAGAACATCGACGGACAGCTTCGTGACCCACAATCGGAAATGGAACAACAGCCAGTTTATGCTCAGAACGCGCATCGTTCGATCAAACCTGAGTATTTCGTGGCAGTTGGCTTCTGTACTCACTTAGGTTGTTCACCAACCTATCTACCTGACACCTTCTCAGAGCAAGTACAAGGCGTTAAGTCTGGCTTCTTCTGTCCATGTCACGGCTCTAAGTTTGATATGGCTGGTCGAGTGTTCCAAGGTGTTCCTGCACCTCTGAACCTTGTGGTTCCTAAGCACATGTACTTGAGTGATACGAAGCTCATGATCGGTGTTGATGAGGGAGACGCATAATGCAAGCACTATTAGACTGGGTTGAAAAACGAATTCCCGCGATGAATGCTTACAAAAAGCATTTGTCTGAATACCCAATGCCTAAGAACTTCAACTTTTGGTACCTTTTCGGTTCTCTGGCAATGTTGGTACTGGTTAACCAAATCCTAACGGGTATTTGGCTAACGATGAACTACGTTCCTTCTGGTGATGGCGCGTTTGCTTCTATCGAATACATCATGCGTGACGTTGATTACGGTTGGTTGCTGCGCTACATGCACTCAACTGGCGCGTCGGCGTTTTTCGTCGTTGTTTACCTGCATATGTTCCGCGGTCTGATCTACGGTTCATACCAAAAGCCTCGCGAGCTACTTTGGATCTTCGGTATGTTGATCTTCTTGGTTCTGATGGCAGAAGCATTTATGGGCTACCTACTACCATGGGGCCAGATGTCCTACTGGGGTGCTCAGGTAATTATTTCTCTGTTTGGTGCGATTCCTGTTATTGGCGACGACCTAACGCTTTGGATCCGTGGTGACTACATCATCTCTGGTGCAACGTTGAACCGTTTCTTCGCACTACACGTTATTGCATTGCCTATCGTGCTACTTCTTCTTGTCGTGCTACACGTATTGGCGCTGCACGAAGTTGGTTCTAACAACCCAGATGGTATCGAGACTAAGCTACCAAAAGGTTCGATGGGCGACGATTACGAAACGCAATTCAAGTTCCACGATTACTACACGAAGAAATACGACATCATCGACTCTATTCCTTTCCACCCTTACGGTACGGTTAAGGACTTGGTTGGTGTCGCTGGCTTCTTGTTCTTCTTCTGTTACGTGCTGTTCTTTAACCCAGAGATGGGTGGATACTTCCTTGAGCCGCCTAACTTTGAAGCTGCAAACCCGCTGAAGACACCTGAGCACATTGCTCCTGTATGGTACTTCACGCCGTTCTATGCAATCTTGCGTGCGGTTCCAGACAAACTATTGGGTGTAATCCTAATGGGTGCGTCAATCGCAGTGCTGTTTGTTCTACCTTGGTTGGACCGTTGTAAAGTACGTTCATACCGTTACCGTAGCAAACTTCACCTGTTGAATATTGTTCAGTTCACTATCGCCTTTATCGCTCTGGGTATTTTGGGTGCACTGCCGGCAACGCCGCTGTACACAATTCTGTCTCAGATCTTTAGCTTGTGTTACTTCATGTTCTTTGTACTGCTGTTCTTCTACAGCAAAAATGAAGCAACCAAACCATTACCAGAGAGGGTGACATTCAAATGAAGAAGTGGATTGTAATTCTATTTGCTATGTTGCCATCTCTAGCGATGGCAGCGGGTGCCAACGTACCGCTAGACAAAGCGAACGTGGACCTATCGGATAAAGCTTCGCTGCAAAACGGTGCGAAGCTATTCATGAACTACTGTTTTGCTTGTCACTCAACGCAATACCAGCGTTACGAGCGAGTAGCGACAGACTTGGACATTCCTGCAGACTTAATGAAGGAAAATCTGATTTTTGACCCTGAAGCGAAAATCGGTGACCTAATGGTGAACGCGATGCCTGCGAAGCAAGCGGGCGATTGGTTTGGTGCTCCGCCACCGGATCTAACACTGGTTGCTCGAGTTCGTGGTGCAGACTGGCTGTACACTTACCTGCGCTCATTTTATGTTGATCCATCTCGTCCATTCGGCGTGAATAACATTGTTTTCCCAAGTGTTGGTATGCCACACGTTCTTGAAGAGCTTCAAGGTATCCCGACGCCAGTTTACGGCACGAAAGTTGTGGACGGTGAAGAAGTACAAGTGGTTGTTGGTACTGAAACTAACGGTACGGGTGAGCTAAGCTCTGGCGAATACGACAAAGCCGTTGGTGACCTAGTGAACTTCCTAGTCTACTCAGGTGACCCAGTTCAACTTGAACGTCATGCGCTTGGTTGGTGGGTAATGGGCTTCCTAGTTCTATTAACTATCGTTGTCGTGATGCTCAAGAAAGAGTATTGGCGTGATGTGCATTAATTGTGCTACCATACCGTGCTAATTCCCAATTTTAATTGATGGATAATGGAGGCTTAGCCTCCATTATTTTTATTTGTAAGTGTACTGGAGGGCTCCATGGCTGTAGCTGCCAATAAACGTTCTGTGATGACTCTTTTCTCAAGTGCATCAGATTTGTATAGCCATCAGGTTCGCATCGTACTAGCTGAAAAAGGCGTAAGTGTTGAAGTTGAGCTTGTTGATGAAGCTAACCTTCCTGCTGAGCTTGTTGAATTAAACCCATACAAATCAGTGCCAACTCTTGTTGACCGTGAGCTAGCTCTTTACGATTCAAAAATCATCATGGAGTACCTGGACGAGCGTTTCCCTCATCCACCTCTAATGCCTGTTTACCCAGTTGCTCGTGGTAACAGCCGTCTGATGATGTACCGTATTGAACGCAACTGGTACTCACTCGCTGAAAAAGTTGTTAAGGGTAACGCTGAAGAATCAGAAAAAGCACGTACTAAACTACGTAATGATCTTCTGACTCTTGCACCAATCTTTGCTGAGTACGAGTACTTCATGAGCGAAGAGTTCAGCCTAATCGATTGTTACCTAGCTCCACTATTGTGGCGTCTGCCTCAACTAGGTATCGAGCTTGTAGGCCCTGGTTCAAAAGAGATCAAAGTTTACATGAACCGCGTATTTGAACGTGATTCATTCCTTGCATCTCTAACTGAAGCTGAACGTGAAATGCGCCTAGTTCGCTAAGCGGCTCAGATAACACGTTATGGATATTGCAAAAATGACTGCTCGCCGCCCGTACATGCTTCGCGCATTTTACGATTGGCTAGTAGACAACGACTTAACTCCGCACTTGGTTGTAGATGCAACTATGCCAGGTGTGCGTGTACCAGTTGAGTTTATTCAAGATGGTCAAATCATTCTGAATATTGCTCCACGTGCTGTTGGTCAACTTGAGTTGGGTAATGATGCGATTACCTTCCATGCCCGCTTCAGTGGTCGCCCACATTCAGTGATCGTGCCTGTGTACGCTGTACAAGCGATTTACGCACGTGAGAATGGCGCTGGTACCATGTTTGAACCGGAAGAAGCGTACACTCACATTGAAGAAGAAGGCATTGTTGAAGAAGAACAATCGCCGACTTTCACTACCGTGAGTGACGAATCAGAAAGCGTGGACTCGGAGTCTGAAGAGGAAGAAGCGCCTCGCCCGAAAGGCAGACCAAGCTTACGAGTTATCAAATAAAAAAAGCAGCGTGAATACGCTGCTTTTTTTTTTATCTATTTTTTCGATTCAAGCAATGAAACGGCTAGCCACTGAAGTTATTGCCGTCACCTGATGCCAATGGCTTAGTTTGCTTGTCCATCTATTTCTTTCACAGTGACTTCTTCTGTCACTGCCGTCTCAGAGTTCGCTGCTTCTGGCTCTTCTACTTCTAACGGCTTTTCATCGCCATACTGGAAGCCCTTGACGACCTGCTTCACACCAGAAATATTACGTGCAATCTCCGTCGCTCTCTCGCTTTGCGCTGGTGTTACGTAACCAAATAGGAACACGTCGCTGTCTTCGGTGATGACTTTCACTTTCACACCGTTGAGCTCACTGTCCGTCAGCAGCGCAGACTTCACTTTGGTTGTGATCCAACTGTCGTTGCTGATTTGTGTGACGCTGAGAGGTTCTTTTTGTTTTATTTGGTTGTGAATGTTCTTCACACCTTTCACTTCACGGGCTTTGTTTTCAAACTCGTTAATCAAGTCTTGAGTAGGAGCTTGGCCCATTAGGACTACGGTGCCATTGTATGAGCTAGCCACGACGCGGGCTTTTCCTTTAAAAGGTGCTTTATTCCCGATCGCTGCGACTTCGAATTCAATGTTGTTGTCTTGCCAAATTTCTTTGGTGGTACGGGTATCCGTGACGATATTAGCCGTAGTGGCTGCACCTGCAATAAACAAACCTGCACAGCCGCTCATGCTGAGCGCGGCACATAAAATGACAAGACTACGTATCATAATTCTAAACTCTCAATTCAGTTATTCTTCGTGAGCTGGGAAAAGTACTTGGTCGATTAGATCACACAGGCAGTGAAGTGTCACCATGTGTACTTCGTGAATGCGCGCTGTGCGATGTGATGGGATTCGAATTTCAACATCATTCTCGCCAAGTAGGCCGGCCATCTCACCGCCATCCTTACCTGTTAGAGCAATGATGGTCATGTCACGTGTTACCGCCGCTTCCATTGCTTTGGTTACGTTCTTGCTGTTACCGCTGGTCGAAATTGCCAGAAGGATGTCGCCAGGTTGGCCAAATGCGCGTACTTGCTTAGAGAAGATCTCTTGGTAGTGGTAATCGTTCGCTACCGCAGTCAATGTTGTGTTGTCTGCTGTTAAAGCCATTGCTGGAAGGCTAGGGCGTTCAGTTTCGAATCGGTTCAAAAGGCAAGAGACAAACTGTTGCGAGTTCGAGGCACTGCCACCGTTGCCACAGCATAGGATTTTATTGCCATTGAGTAGGCTCGACACCATTGCTTGAGCGGCGTGAGTGATGGCATCTGGCAGCGCTTCTGCTGCCGCAATTTGAATTTGAATACTTTCTGTAAAACTGTCTTTAATGCTGTCTAGCATCGTTTATCCTTCAGAGATTGCATTTTGTATCCAGTTGATGTCTCGACCACTGTCGTGAATGGCGACCACATCAAACCGATAATCGATATTGTACGCCGAGCGTTTTTGCTGGCTTAGCCAAATTTGGGCTGTTTTGACTAGTTTACGCATTTTTGCGCGGGTGACCATTTCTGCTGCTGAGCCAAAGCTATCATTCTTACGATATTTGACCTCAACAAAGACGATAGTTTCACCTTGTTGGAAGATTAAATCAATTTCGCCGACTTTAGTCAGAAAATTTTGATCTAAAAAGCGCAAACCCTGGCGCTGCAAATACTGCTTCGCCAGGGTTTCGTATTGATTACCAATTTGTCGCTTACTAAAGAGCCCCACGCTCAGCCCAGTCTAGCTCACGCTCAACAACACAATTGTTGTTAATGCTTAGCACACCAGTTTGACCGCTAACCGAGTAACCCGGTAGAAGCTTCATTTGTGGTAGCTCACCGATCAGCTTGTATGCATCCATACCAAGCGCTTCAAGGCGTTTTTCCATGTTAGATTGATCTGGCCATAGCTCATTCATTTCTGCCGCGATGGTTGGATCTGGGTTAATCAACATTGGAATGTCGCTGTATGCTACGCCAGAAAGATCTTCGTACGTTGCACCACCGCTGTTACTGCGTGAGTTGGAGAATAGTTTAGGTGGCTTCGCATCAGGGTTAATCGCCACTTCAATAAATGGCTTGATTAGTGTGAGCTCAGAGCTACGAGCAACAATGTAAACCGCATCCACATCACGACGGCTACGTGGTGGGCTTTCTAATGAAATGCGCATCAGAGACTGCATTTGTGCGATACGCTGTTGGCTTTCTTGTAGGCCAAATACGTTGTTGATGTTCTTCTGCAGCTGGCGTTTGTCACCAAAATAGCTTGAAGCCACTTTGTTTGAGCTGTACTTGCGCCATTCTTCATTAAACGCTTCAACCACGCGCTGACCGTAAGCACCGTTCGGTGCCAAAATCATTGGGAATTGGTAGCCTTGATTGAACAAGTACTTCGCCGCTTGCGCCACTTCTTGCTCTGGAGACAGTGCTAAGTAACACATGTCAGTACCCGGTTGAACGTCTTCAGGAATGTTCAATGCAAGAGCTGGGATTTTTACGCCAGTTTCAGAGCCATCCAAGGTCGCTTGTAGTTTCTCTACGTTTTCTTTTTGCAGAGGACCCACAACAAAATCGATGTTCTCGTTGATCAGGCGTTGCTTGATTTGATCCGCACTGTAAGCGTGGGTATCAATGACTGTTAAGGTTGCGCTCGGCTCGCGCATGTCATCGTTCATCATCGCAAAAATGAAGCCATCACGGATCAACTGAGCTTGCGGAGCAAACTTACCCGTTAGAGGTAACAGTAGCGCCGTGTTGTTAGGCTTAACGATTTCTAACGATAAGATGTTTTGGATTTCAGCGGGTGTGTAAACAGCTGCTGGGTGTGAAGGGTTTTCACTTAGCCAGCGCTCAAGGGTGTTTTTTAGCTGAGGAATATTACTTGAAAGCGTCTTTGCATAAATAGCTAGCTGTAACCAGCCATCAAGCACATCTTCGTTTGGTTCGGTTTGCAGTGATGTCAGTTCGCTCTCTGAGTAGCTGCCAAAGTTCATCCAAATACGGCTAGAGATTTCACGCTGCTCGGCAGACGAAGCATATTGACCTTGTGCGACTAGCTGGCGGTTTGCTTCGAATGGTTGGTTCAAGCTTTGGTAAGCATCCGCACGCAGCTCATAATAGTCTTTCCACTGTTCGCTCGGTAGTTTCCACCAAGGTTTAAAGTTCAGTGTTTGTAGCAATTGAGAGTAATTGCCCTGCTTTTGCTGTATGGTCGCACGGGCTAATTGCCACTCGGCTTGTTGAACTTCGGTCAATTGTTGACGAGAAAGACGTTTGATCAGCAGTTCAGCTTGATCCAATTCGTTTGCTTGGATGGCTGCTTTGGTCGCCATGATCAACCAGTCGTTTTGCAAGCTGCCTTCGGTGCTATCCGCTTGAATCATGTAGTTCTGAACAGACTGTGTCGGCTCAAGTGTAATGTCTACGCTGTCTGGTTGTCGCGGACCTGAAGAACAGGCTGCGAGCGTAATTGCCAGTGCAACAGGAGTGAGTAAGCGTGGTACACTGAGTCTCTTATGGTTCATCATTGCCGTGAGTTCTCTATAATTTTGTACAAAATTGTCTCTATATTAATCGTTGAAGTGATGGTAAACAAATGACAGATAAAAATAAGTTGCCGAATGAGGGGCCAACTCTCTACATCGTACCGACTCCAATCGGAAATTTAGCGGATATCACACAACGTGCTATCGAAGTTCTGTCGAATGTGGACATCATTGCCGCTGAGGATACTCGACATACGGGCAAATTACTGTCTCACTTCAATATTCAAACCAAAACTTTCGCGCTACACGATCATAATGAGCAGCAAAAGGCGCAAGTTTTAGTTGAAAAGCTACTATCAGGTCAGTCAATTGCATTGGTCTCTGACGCTGGTACGCCGCTAATAAGCGATCCAGGATACCACTTGGTAACAAAATGTCGTCAAGCGGGCGTAAGAGTTGTGCCTCTTCCTGGTGCGTGTGCGGTCATCACAGCGTTAAGTGCATCGGGCTTACCTTCTGATCGCTTCAGTTTTGAAGGCTTTCTACCACCGAAAAGCAAAGGCCGTAAAGATAAGTTCTTGGAAATTGCGTCAGTGGAACGCACTTGTATCTTCTATGAATCACCGCATCGCATTTTAGACTCTCTACAAGATATGTTAGACGTTCTTGGTCCAGAACGAGAAGTTGTCTTGGCGCGAGAGTTAACTAAAACCTTTGAAACCATTCAAGGAATGCCACTAGGTGAACTGATTGAGTGGGTAAAAAGCGATGATAACCAACAGCGCGGTGAGATGGTTCTGCTTATCCACGGCCACCGTGACTCTACAGAAGACAGCCTGCCAGACGAAGCAACCCGTACGCTGGGTATTTTGACTAAAGAGCTTCCATTGAAGAAAGCCGCAGCACTTGCTGCAGAAATCTACAGCCTAAAGAAAAACGCACTGTATAAGTGGGGCTTGGAGAATCTGGGCTAAGCATAAAGAACGCTAACGCTTTGGGAACGCTTCGCTTCGAGATGCGAGAATCGAGAATCGAGAAGTGCGCTGTGGCCGTTTCGTGCAAGAGCCGTTAGTTTTCAGAGATATTTAGATAAGATTGAGAAGGGAGTCGTTAACGCGGCTCCCTTTTGTTTGATGAGCTCTCGCGCTTTTAGAATGCTTCGCTTCGAGAGGTGCGCGTTGGTAGTTTCCTGTGTGAGGGCAGTTAGCTTTTAGGTTTACATAGATAAGGCTAAGAAAGTGCGTTGCTAATACAGGCGTCCGTTCGTTTTTCAACTTTACTTGCAAAACTATCCCTCGGAGCATCATGTTCCCGATTCCCGATTCCCGATTCCCGATTCCCGATTCCCGATTCCCGATTCCCGATTCCCGATTCCCGATTCCTGAAGCGTAGCGTTCCTATCCATCGCTGCCTTTTTGACCACTTAACCAACCGTTTTCAGCATTTCTGTGATCTCACTAGACTCTGGGGGGATAACTCTATACAATCCGCCCTCGGAGCTGACTGGGTAGTCGCTGCTTTGTTGATGTCCTTCGGGAGACTGACGTCGAAGTCCCTTTGGGAGACTGACGTTGACGTCCTTCGGGAGACTGACAAAGGGGAGGAAAGTCCGGGCTTCATAGAGCAAGGTGCCAGGTAACGCCTGGGGGGCGCAAGCCTACGACAAGTGCAGCAGAGAGAAGACCGCCGATGGCCCTAGGGCACAGGTAAGGGTGAAAGGGTGCGGTAAGAGCGCACCGGACGACTAGTAATAGTTCGTAGCAGGGTAAACTCCACCTGAAGCAAGACCAAATAGGCCTCCACATTGCGTTGCTCGCGTAAGGAGGCGGGTAGGTTGCTCGAGCCAGTGAGTGATTGCTGGCCTAGACGAATGGCTACCGCCGCGCAAGCGGAACAGAACCCGGCTTATGTGTCGGCTCCACCTATTCGAGACCCATCTCTACTTCGGTAGTGATGGGTTTTTTGCATTTAATTGACGCAAACTATGTCATTACCAATAAACTTGGCGCTGAATCACGTCTAACTTTAGACTTGAGGTGGCGATGATGTGGGAAATCAGTACACTAAAGAATCGCTTCAAGATCATTCAACGAGACAGCTATGACCGAAACATTTCAACATATCTCCGTGTTATTAAATGAATCCATTGATGGCTTGGCTATCAAACCCGATGGTATCTATATCGATGGAACATTTGGCCGTGGCGGTCACAGCCGAACTATCTTGTCGAAACTGGGTGAAAATGGCCGACTGTATAGCATCGACCGAGACCCACAAGCCATCGCAGAAGCCGCGAAAATCGATGACCCGCGCTTCACTATCATTCATGGTCCGTTCTCAGGTATGGCGAAATACGCAGAAGAGTATGGCCTAGTTGGTAAAGTTGACGGTGTATTGCTAGACCTAGGTGTGTCGTCTCCGCAACTTGATGATGCTGAACGCGGCTTTAGTTTTATGAAAGACGGCCCATTAGACATGCGTATGGACCCAACATCAGGCATTCCTGTGTCTCAATGGCTGATGGAAGCCGACCTTGATGACATTACTTGGGTTATTCGTGAGTTTGGTGAAGACAAACACGCCCGTCGCATTGCCAAAGCGATCGTAGCTTACCGCGAAGATGAAGAAAACGAGCCAATGGTTCGTACTGGTCAGTTAGCAAAATTGATCTCCGATGCGGCACCAAAGAGCTTTAAAGAGAAAAAACACCCAGCGACTCGCGCTTTTCAGGCTTTTCGCATTTACATCAACAGTGAATTAGAAGAAATTGATACGGCACTAAAAGGTGCGGCAAGTATTTTGGCTCCTGAAGGCCGTTTGTCTGTGATCAGTTTCCACTCATTGGAAGATCGCATGGTGAAACGTTTTATCCGTAAAGAGAGCAAAGGCCCAGAAGTGCCACACGGTATTCCGATGACGGAAGAGCAAATCCGTGCGCTTGGCAGTGCGAACATGAAGCCGATTGGTAAAGCGAATAAGCCAACGAAACAAGAAATTGACATGAACCCGCGCTCTCGAAGCTCAGTGCTAAGAATTGCAGAAAAGCTTTAATTATTATGACGAAAACCACTCCTAACCTTGCTAAGTTGATTGCGACGGACTTAATTACCGTTGGTCGCTGGTCGTTGTTGCTGATGATTTTGATTTTCGCAACGGCAATGGGAGTGGTATTTGCCACCCATCATGCGCGTCAGGCGATCACTGAAAAAGATCATACATTGGTTGAGCGAGAGCGATTGGATAGCGAATGGCGCAACCTAATGTTGGAAGAAACAGCCCTCGCGGAACACAGTCGTGTTCAAGACTTGGCAAAGAAGGATCTTGAAATGAAACGACCAGATGGCGATAAAGAAGTGGTTATCACGCTAAAATGATTGGAAAGAAAGCCAAATCTAAACAAGGAAATACGCGCAAGTCTGCTGCGAAAGAAAAGAAAGTAGCTACTACAAAGCCGCAACCTACCAAAGAAACGAAACAAGCAGAAGTGGTTGAAGAGCCAGAATCGTTTTTGATTCGTTGGCGTTTTCAGTTACTGCTGTTTTTTGTCTTCTGTGCCTTCGCTCTTCTCGTTGGGCGAGTGGCCTATATTCAAGTTATAGAGCCTGACAACTTGATCAAACAAGGTGACCTTCGCTCTGTCCGTGTTAAAGCCATTCCTTCGGCGCGCGGTATCATCTCCGATCGCAATGGCGAACCGCTTGCGGTGAGTGTTCCTGTTGAAGCCGTGTGGGCTGATCCTAAAACTATCTTCAAAGAAGGCGCTCTGCAGCAAACGAAGAGTTGGTATGCACTTGCAGACGTACTTGGCTTAGATCGCCAAGGCCTGATCAACAAAATTAAGAAAAACGAAAAGCGCCGCTTTATCTATCTACAACGCCAAGTTAGCCCGGCAATGGCGAACTACATTCGTGAGCTCAAACTACCTGGTGTCGGTTTGAAGTCGGAATCTCGCCGCTACTACCCTGCTGGTGAGGTTAGTGCTCACTTAGTTGGTGTAACTGGCATTGATGGCCACGGCCTAGAAGGCGTGGAACGAAGCTATGACGAGTGGTTAACTGGTGCTGCTGGCAAGAAAACCATCCGTAAAGACCGTTATGGTCGCGTGGTAGAGAACATTGCCCTTGAAGAGAAGCAAGAAGGTAAACCGCTACAGCTGACGATCGACCAACGCATTCAAGCCGTCGCTTATCGAGCGATCAAGCAGGCCGTAGCGGATCACCGTGCAACATCTGGATCGGTTGTTATTCTGGACGTTAAAACGGGTGCGGTTCTGGCGATGGTCAACGCGCCTTCTTACAACCCAAACAACCGCAGTGATTGGCAAAGTTACAAAATGCGTAACCGCGTGATTACTGACTCACTAGAGCCAGGCTCAACCATTAAGCCATTCGTTGTTTTGGCCGCCTTAGAAAATGGGGTGGCAGACAAAGATACGATCGTTGATACGGGCAACGGTATTCTTCAACTCGGTGGTAGCCGCGTTCGTGATGCGCCAAAAGTCGGCAAAGCGAGCCTAACTACCATTCTTAAGAAATCGAGTAACATCGGTGTGACCAAACTGGCGATGCAAATGCCGGTTGAAGCTTTACTTGGCTTGTACAGTTCTGTTGGTCTTGGCGAGCTGTCAGGTTTGAACTTGGTTGGTGAAGTGGTGGGTATTTTCCCGAGCCGCTCACGTTGGTCTCCAATTGAGCGTGCGACTATCTCGTTTGGTTATGGTTTGTCAGTTACGCCAATCCAACTAGCGCATGCCTATGCGACGCTAGGTAACTTGGGCAAGTATGAGCCGATCCATATTATCGAAAGTAACGATAATGACATGGCACGCCAAGTTGTGAGCAAAGAGAACGCTCGTCTCGTCTTAGATATGCTTGAAACGGTAACGCAAAAAGGTGGTTCTGCTCGTCGTGCTGCGGTTCCTGGTTACCGAGTCGGTGCCAAAACAGGTACCGCACGAAAGGCAAGTGCAGGTGGCTATAGTGATGAGTACATCAACTATACGGCAGGTGTTGCGCCAGTAAGTGACCCACGTTTAGCGCTTGTGGTTGTGGTTAATGAACCACAAGGTGACGACTACTACGGTGGTTCGGTAGCCTCGCCAGTTTTCTCTGAAATCATGAAAGGCGCACTGCAAATTCTGAACGTTGCCCCTGACGAAAATAAATTCCAACAGTAGGCTTATTAGCGTACTGAGAAACAAAATGAAGAAAGCTGAGCTAATGCTCGGAGAATAAATATGACTAAAGCCATCAGTATGGACACGCTGCTTTCCACTTGGGTCGATTGCCCGAGTTTGTCGTCCATTCTTGTTTCTGAATTAGAGCTCGACAGTCGACGAGTTCAATCTGGAACAACCTTTGTAGCTATCATTGGCCATGTTGTGGATGGACGTAAATTTATCCCAACCGCGATTGAGCAAGGTGCGAATGCGGTGATTGCTCAAGCTTGTGAGCAAAAAGCGCATGGCACGATTGAGATTGTTGATGATGTTCCAGTGATTTACCTTGATGCGCTGGATAAGTGCCTATCTGAAATTGCAGGTCACTTGTATACCTACCCAACGATGGATTTGATTGGTGTCACTGGCACCAACGGCAAAACCACCATCACTCAACTGATTGCTCAATGGATTGATTTGGTTGGTTCAAAAGCAGCGGTCATGGGTACCACAGGGAATGGCTTTCTAGATAATCTACAAGAAGCTGCGAATACCACAGGCAACGCCGTTGAAATCCAAAAAACACTGTCTTCGCTCGCTGAGCAAAAAGCGCAATACACAGCGCTTGAAGTGTCTTCTCATGGTTTGATTCAAGGTCGCGTTAAAGCGCTGTCTTTTGCTGCTGGCGTGTTTACTAACCTGAGTCGTGATCATCTCGATTACCATGGTACGATGGAAGAATACGCCAACGCTAAGTTAACCCTGTTTACTGAACATCAATGTGGTCACGCTGTTATCAATGTCGATGATGTTGTGGGTGCTGCGTGGGCGAAGCAATTGAACAACGCGCTTGCCGTGTCACTCAAACCAACAACAGAATTTTCTCAAAGCGTGTATGCAAGCCACATCGCTTATGCTGAATCTGGCATCACGATTGAGTTTGATGGCAAGTTTGGTGAAGGCACGTTGCATGCACCACTTATCGGTGAGTTCAATGCCGCGAACCTGATGTTGGCATTCACAACGTTACTTAGTCTAGGTTTCAGCAAGCAAGATTTGCTGGCAACAGCAGGCCAATTACAGCCCGTTCTTGGTCGTATGGAACTGTTCCAAGCAAACGATAATGCCAAAGTAGTGGTGGATTATGCTCACACGCCTGACGCGCTAGAAAAAGCGCTGCAAGCATTGCGTGTACATTGCCACGGTGAGCTTTGGGCTATTTTCGGCTGTGGTGGTGATCGTGATGCTGGTAAGCGCCCAATGATGGCGGAAATCGCTGAACGTTTGGGTGACAAAGTGGTACTTACCGATGACAACCCTCGTAGCGAAGACCCAGCGTTGATCATGAAAGACATGTTGGCTGGTTTAACCAAACCAGCTGAGGCGATTGTGCAACATGACCGCTTCAAAGCGCTGTCTTACGCACTTGAGCATGCTTCTTCGCAAGACATTATACTTCTGGCCGGTAAAGGTCATGAGGACTACCAAATTCTAAATTCTGGAACCATCCATTACTCTGACCGCGAGTCAGCCATGGCACTATTGGGGCTTTCATCATGATCACAGTAACGCTTTCTCAAATTGCCGACATTACTGGCGGTGAACTGGTTGGTAACGATCTTTCTATTGAATCTGCTTCGACTGACACTCGATCTATCGAACAAGGCGCTCTATTTGTTGCTTTGGTTGGAGAGCGTTTTGATGCTCACGACTTCTGCCAACAAGCAGTAGAGTCGGGCGCAGGCGCACTATTGGTACAAAAACGCGTTAATGTGAATGTGCCTCAAGTCGTTGTCGGCGATAGTAAGGTAGCATTGGGGCAAGTGGCAGCTTGGGTTCACCAAACATGCCAAACGCCGACGGTCGCCATTACAGGTAGCTGTGGTAAAACCACGGTAAAAGAGATGGTTGCCAGTATTTTGCAGTTGAAAGGTAAAGTGCTGTTTACTGCGGGCAACTTCAACAACGACATTGGTGTGCCATTGACCTTGCTGCGTTCGCAACAAGACGATGACTACGCGGTGATCGAGTTGGGTGCGAACCACATTGGTGAAATTGAGTACACCACGCAATTAGTTAAGCCAGACATTGCTATGGTAAACAACGTGGCGGCAGCGCACCTTGAAGGTTTCGGGTCTATCGATGGCGTGAAACAAGCTAAAGGTGAAATCTATCAAGGGCTAGCAGCTGGCGGTATTGCGATCGTAAACCTAGATAGCAATGGCGGAGCGAAGTGGGATGAAGTATTAGCAGATAAGAATGTGATTACTTTTTCACAAAGTAACGCGGATGCTGACTTTTACGCTTCCAACATCGTGATGAGCGCCGCAGGTGAAGCAAGCTTTGACTTACATATCGCTGCAACTTCACAAGAAATTGAACTGTCTCTGGGTATTATTGGTCAACACAACGTGGCGAATGCAATTGCTGCTTCTATCATTGCCTTGAAAATGGGGGCGACATTAGAAGAGATTCGTTTAGGCCTTAAGCACTTAAACAAGGTAAAAGGTCGTGTTGAAGTGGAAGAGTTGAGCGATAAAATCAAGCTTATTGATGACAGCTACAACGCTAGCGTTCCTGCCATGAAGGCGGCGGTCGATTTACTGGCGGCATTCCAAGGCCAACGTTGGTTGATTTTAGGTAATATGGCGGAGTTGGGTGAGGAAAGTCTTGCACTTCACCGTCAAGTCGGGGAACATGCTGCCCCACAAAAATTTGAACATGTTCTCACGTATGGTGCGGATGCAAAGGTCATTAGCGAGCTTTGCGATGGCATCCATTTCGAGACACATCAAGAGATGATTGACTACATCAAGCAGCATCTAGACCAAGCGGTTCCTGAACACCACACGATATTGGTGAAAGGCGCGAACGGTGCACGTATGTTTGAAGTCGCTGCTGCTTTGAAGGAGTATTATTAATGATTATTTGGCTTGCCGAGCTGCTACAGCCATACCTATCTTTTTTCCGATTGTTTGAATACCTATCTTTTCGAGCAATCCTCAGCGTTCTAACCGCTCTAGGTCTGTCTCTTTGGATGGGACCGATTATGATCAAGCGTCTACAGATGCTACAAATTGGTCAGGTTGTTCGTAACGAAGGTCCAGAATCCCACTTTAGCAAGCGTGGTACCCCAACAATGGGCGGTATCATGATTTTGGCTGCTATCTCTATCACTATCCTGTTATGGACTGACTTGTCGAACCCGTACGTTTGGGCGGTACTGACCGTTCTTCTTGGTTATGGTGCGATCGGTTTTGTCGATGACTATCGTAAGGTCGTGCGCAAGAACACTGACGGTCTGATTGCTCGTTGGAAGTACTTCTGGCAATCATTAATTGCGTTTGTAGTGGCTTTTGCTCTGTACGCTTACGGCAAGGATACTGCAGCAACTCAGCTTGTGGTGCCATTTTTCAAAGACATCATGCCGCAACTTGGTTTGATGTACATTATCCTGACTTACTTTGTAATCGTGGGTACCAGTAACGCGGTAAACCTAACCGATGGTCTAGATGGTTTAGCTATCATGCCAACGGTTCTCGTTGCGGCTGGTTTTGCGGTGATTGCATGGGCGACGGGTAACGTTAACTTCTCTGAATACCTCCACATTCCTTACTTACCGCACGCTTCTGAATTGGTTGTGGTATGTACGGCAATTGTTGGTGCAGGTCTTGGTTTCTTGTGGTTTAACACTTACCCAGCACAAGTGTTCATGGGCGATGTGGGCTCACTAGCACTTGGTGGTGCGCTTGGCACAATCGCAGTATTGGTTCGTCAAGAGTTGGTACTGGTGATCATGGGTGGTGTGTTTGTAATGGAAACGCTATCGGTAATTCTTCAGGTAGGTTCTTACAAACTGCGCGGCCAGCGTATTTTCCGCATGGCACCGATTCACCACCACTACGAATTAAAAGGTTGGCCGGAGCCTCGCGTAATCGTGCGCTTCTGGATTATTTCTATGGTTCTTGTTCTTATTGGTCTAGCGACACTGAAAGTGCGTTAATCGCACCTTCCAAGAACAAGACAAATTGCGTGATCAAATATGGAACGTTGGCAAAACATACATAAGGTCGTCGTTGTAGGGCTCGGTATTACCGGGCTCTCTGTCGTTAAACACCTAACAAAAATACAGCCGCAACTGACGGTTAAAGTCATCGATACACGTGCGACTCCTCCGGGAGCTGAGCGCTTACCAGAGCAAGTTGAACTGCACAGTGGTGGTTGGAATACTGAGTGGCTTGCAGAGGCCGACTTAGTGGTGACTAACCCGGGTATTGCCTTAGCGACACCAGAGATACAAGCGGTTCTTGCGAAAGGAACGCCAGTTGTTGGTGATATCGAACTCTTCGCGTGGGCAGTCGATAAGCCAGTTATTGCGATTACCGGTTCTAATGGTAAAAGCACAGTTACTGACTTAGCGGGTGTAATGGCGAAGGCTGCAGGCTTAACAGTGGGTGTCGGTGGTAATATCGGTGTTCCTGCTCTCGATTTGCTAGAGCAAGATGCAGACTTGTATGTGCTTGAGTTGTCCAGTTTCCAGCTCGAAACCACTTCAAGTCTGAAGCTTAAAGCGGCGGCGTTTCTGAACCTTTCCGAAGATCACATGGATCGCTATGAGGGCATGTTGGACTACCGACAAGCTAAACTGCGCATTTTTGATAACGCGGAGCTGGCAGTAGTTAACCGTGATGATCAAGAAACCTTCCCTAATACTGAAACACCGTTGGTGACGTTCGGAAGTGATGAGCAAGCTTACGGCCTTGAAGCAGATGGTAACCGTACTTGGTTGCTTGATCATGGTCAGCGTGTGATTGCCAGTGATGAATTAAAGCTGGTTGGTAAGCACAATCTAGCTAACGCGCTTGTGGTACTTGCTCTGCTTAAAGCGGCGGGTGTGGACTACCACAAATCATTGAATGCACTGAAAACTTACACGGGTTTGACACATCGATGCCAAGTGGTTGCGGATAATCGTGGCGTAAAATGGGTGAATGACTCTAAAGCGACCAATATTGCGAGCACTATGGCTGCACTCTCTGGCTTAGAGTCGACAGGCAAGCTGTACCTGCTTGTTGGTGGTGTTGGCAAAGGCGCTGACTTCACTCCACTAAAACCGATCTTCGCAACACTGAACCTACAACTTTGCTGCTTTGGCGCGGATGGCGATGAATTTATGCCACTGCATGAATCAGCAACTCGTTTCGACACCATGGAAGATGTGATTCAACAGATATCTTCGCAGTTAAAAACGGGCGATATGGTGATGCTGTCTCCGGCATGTGCTAGCTTTGATCAATTCGACAACTTTATGGCAAGAGGTGACGCATTCGCAGCTCTTGCTGAGAAATACGCATAATTAAAGGTCACACACTTCGTGGGTTTAGGTAACGTTAAACGCAGTATTGGCACTTGGCTTAAGCATCCTGCACCAGAGGCGCTCTTTGATCGTCAACTTGTCTGGATTGCGCTGGGTTTGATGTTAACTGGCTTGGTGATGGTGACATCAGCATCATTTCCTATCAGCTCACGTTTGACGGATCAGCCATTTCACTTCATGTTCCGTCATGCCACATTCCTAGTTCTCGCGATTGGTGTTTCCTCCGTTATTCTTCAAGTGCCTTTGCAGGAGTGGTTCAAGAAGAGCCACTACCTACTGTGGCTTGCTTTTGGCTTGCTCATCATCGTATTAGTTGCTGGTAAGTCGGTGAACGGTGCCTCACGTTGGATCCCGCTGGGTCTGTTCAACTTGCAGCCTGCCGAAGTCGCCAAGCTCTCGCTATTTGTCTTCATGTCCGGTTATCTGGTGCGTAAGCAAGACGAAGTTCGCCAAACTTTCTTTGGCGGCTTCATGAAGCCGATTATGGTGTTTGCCTTCTTCGCGGTCTTGCTGCTTGGTCAGCCCGACTTAGGTACTGTGGTCGTAATGCTGGTGACCTTGTTTGGCATGTTGTTCATTGCAGGCGCTAAGCTCACGCAGTTCTTAGCTCTGATGATTGCTGGTATCGCTGCGGTCGTTGGTTTGATTTTGGTTGAGCCGTACCGTATTCGCCGTGTTACGTCATTCTTAGACCCTTGGGAAGATCCATTCGGTAGCGGTTATCAGCTCACACAATCACTCATGGCGTTTGGCCGTGGTGAGTGGTTTGGTCAAGGCCTCGGTAACTCAATCCAAAAACTCGAATACCTACCAGAAGCGCATACCGACTTCGTTTTTGCAGTATTGGCAGAAGAGCTCGGGTTTGTTGGTGTGGTATTAGTACTCATGCTGATTTTTAGCTTGGTATTAAAAGCGGTCTACATTGGTAAGCGCGCTTTTGATGAAGGCGAAATGTTTGGTGGTTACCTCGCATTTGGCATCGGTATTTGGTTTGCTTTTCAGACGTTGGTTAACGTTGGCGCAGCAGCAGGCATCGTTCCAACCAAAGGTCTTACTCTTCCACTGATCAGTTATGGTGGTTCGAGTCTTATTATCATGTCCGTGGCAGTATCTATCTTGCTGCGAATCGATCACGAATGCCGCTTGAAGCGCGGCCAGAAAGAATCAGAACAACAAGTCGATGAAGAAAAATAAACGTTTGATGGTGATGGCTGGTGGTACTGGCGGTCACGTGTTCCCGGGTCTTGCGGTAGCGAAGCAGCTACAAGAACAAGGTTGGGAGATTCGTTGGTTAGGCACCGCGGATAGAATGGAAGCCGATCTAGTGCCAAAACATGGCATTGAAATCGACTTTATCAAAGTAAAAGGTCTACGAGGTCAAGGCGTTAAGCGTCTTCTTGCTGCACCATTTCAAATTATCAATGCCATCATGCAAGCTCGAGCTCACATGAAACGCTGGCAGCCAGACGCAGTGCTTGGCATGGGCGGCTATGTTAGCGGTCCTGGTGGTATTGCCGCTTGGATGAGTGGTATTCCTGTAGTGCTGCACGAGCAGAATGCAGTCGCAGGCCTGACGAACCAATGGTTATCGAAAATCGCGAAGAAGGTATTTCAAGCTTTCCCAGGTGCGTTTCCAAATGCTGAAGTGGTTGGCAACCCCGTTCGTGAAGACGTGACTCAATTGGCCGCGCCAACTGAGCGCATGCAAGAACGTCAAGGTCCAATTCGTATTTTGGTGATGGGCGGCAGCCAAGGCGCACGCATTCTTAACCAAACTCTGCCAGAAGTGATGGCAAAATTGGGCGATGATTACTGTATTCGTCATCAAGCGGGCAAAGGCTCCGCTGAAGAGGTGAACGCAGCATACCAAGCGAATGGTGTTGCGAATGCAGACGTTACAGAGTTCATTGACGACGTTGCAGAAGCGTATGCATGGGCTGACCTTTTGGTTTGTCGTTCAGGAGCGTTAACCGTTTCGGAAGTCTCGGCGGCAGGCGTGGGGGCTATTTTTGTTCCGTTTATGCATAAAGACCGTCAGCAAGCACTGAATGCAGACCACTTAGTGGATTGCGGTGCGGCGAAAATGATTGAACAACCAGATTTAACCGTTGAGTCATTGACTCAGCAGATCCAACAATTGGATCGACAAGCTTTACTTACAATGGCTGAGCAAGCGCGTGGCGCTGCAAAATTGAATGCTGACCGAGTTGTCGCACAAGCCATTGTCGCTTTGACCGAAAAGCGTTAATCGAATTATTGAGAATAGAATTGATGACAATCCAACATACACAAGACTTAGCTCAGATTCGCGCAATGGTGCCAGAAATGCGCCGCGTGAAATCCATCCACTTCATCGGCATTGGTGGTGCGGGCATGAGCGGCATTGCAGAAGTGCTGTTGAACGAAGGCTACCAAATCACAGGTTCTGATCTATCAGAGAACCCAGTGACTGAGCGTTTAGTATCGAAAGGTGCAACCGTATTTATCGGCCACCAAGCGAGCAATGTAGAAAAAGCCAGTGTTGTTGTGGTTTCAACGGCGATTAACGAAGAAAACCCAGAAGTGATGGCTGCGCGTGAGTTGCGTATTCCTATCGTACGTCGCGCAGAGATGTTGGCTGAATTGATGCGATTCCGTCACGGTATTGCTGTTGCAGGTACGCACGGCAAAACAACAACCACGGCGCTTGTGACGCAAATCTATTCTGAAGCGGGCTTGGATCCTACCTTTGTTAACGGTGGTTTGGTTAAGAGCGCGGGTACGAACGCACGCTTGGGCTCTAGCCGAATCTTGATTGCTGAAGCAGACGAAAGTGACGCTTCATTCTTGCATTTGCAACCTATGGTGAGCATCGTAACGAACATCGAAGCTGACCACATGGATACATACGGTGGTGACTTCGAAACCTTGAAGCAAACCTTCATTGACTTCCTTCACAACCTACCGTTTTACGGCCAAGCAATTGTATGTATCGACGATCCTGTGATTCGTGAATTGATTCCTCGAATTAGCCGTCAAGTGATCACTTATGGTTTCTCTGAAGATGCGGATGTTCGTATCGAGGATTATCACCAAGAAGGTCAGCAAGGCAAATTCACCGTAGTACGCGAAGGTCGTGCGAATCTTGATATCACACTAAATATTCCTGGCCGTCATAATGCCTTGAACGCATCAGCAGCAATTGCGGTAGCCACAGAAGATGACATTAGCGATGAAGCGATTTTAAAAGCAATGGCAGGTACTCAAGGTACTGGTCGTCGTTTTGACCATTTGGGTGAGTTTGATACTGGCAACGGCCATGCCATGCTTGTCGATGATTACGGTCACCACCCAACAGAAGTGGACGTAACGATCCATGCCGCGCGAAGTGGTTGGCAAGATAAGCGCTTAGTGATGATTTTCCAACCGCACCGTTACAGCCGAACTCGTGATTTATACGATGATTTTGCAAACGTACTTGAACAAGTTGATGTGCTAATCATGTTGGATGTATACGCCGCAGGTGAAAAGCCAATAGCAGGTGCAGATGGTCGAGCATTGTGCCGTACCATTCGCAGTCGTGGGAAGGTAGATCCAATTTTTGTCCCAGAAATCGAGCAATTACCTTCAGTTTTGGCTAACGTTATACAAGACGGCGACCTGATTTTGACTCAAGGCGCGGGTGATGTTGGTAAAGTGGCGAAGCAATTAGCAGCACTTGAATTGAACATTAGCAAGATGCTCGGTTAGCGACCAAGGTTGACGCAAGGTACAGAGAAAGACCTAGATCTCGATTTTGCGTCAAGAACGTTGTGATTTATCGCTATCAGTGTTTGATAGTTTACAAGAGCTCAGTATAATCCCAAGGTTAAAGTCAATGCTTTTGCCAATGTGTGCTAACACGGTGAAAAGTACAGGACAAAAGTCAGGAAACGAAGACGTTGTTGAATATTGCACTTAATGAAGAGCGACTTAACACGGACAATAACCGTGGTCGTCAAGATAAAATCTTAGGTGCGCTATTTTTCGTTGTTGTGGTGACCTTAATTAGTTCTGTTTTGTACTCAGCGATCAGTTGGATGTGGGATGACCAAAGGTTACCTCTCTCCAAAATAGTACTTCAGGGAAAACTGGAGTATGTCACTGCAGACGATGTTCAAGCTGCGTTTAGCCAGATTGATCATATTGGCACCTTCATGTCACAAGACATTGATGTGTTGCAACATAGTGTTGAAGCCATTCCTTGGGTTGCGCATGCCGCGATCCGCAAACAATGGCCTGACACAGTAAAAGTATTTTTGACAGAACATCGCCCAGTCGCCATCTGGAATGGCAACGAGTTATTAGATAATAATGGCTTGGTATTTGGAGGCGATGTCGGCCTGCTAAAGGAAGAGAAAGTTAAGTTATATGGACCCAATGAAACCGGGCCGGAAGTCTTGCAAACCTATCGCGAACTCCGACCTAAGTTCCAAACACTGGGTCTTGCTATATCGTCTCTTGTATTAAACGAGCGACGAGCTTGGCAAATCATCCTTGATAACGGTATTCGACTAGAGCTCGGTAAAGAGTCTCTGGATGAGCGAATAGAGCGTTTCTTCTTGCTCTACAACAAGCTTGGCAGTGACACACAAAGAATCAGTTATATCGATCTTAGGTACGATACGGGAGCCGCGGTTGGTTGGTTTCCTGAACATGAGTTAGAACAAGAGAGTACGAATGACTAAGGCCGCTGATGACAACATTATTGTTGGTCTTGATATAGGCACTGCAACCGTATCAGCTCTAGTGGGTGAGATTCTACCGGATGGCCAAATAAATATTATTGGTTCGGGTAGTAGCCCTTCACGTGGCATGGATAAAGGCGGCGTGAATGATTTGGAGTCGGTTGTAAAATCAGTACAACGCGCAATTGATCAAGCTGAGTTAATGGCGGAATGCCAAATCAGCCGAGTATTTATTTCGTTGTCTGGTAAGCATATCGCAAGCCGAATTGAAAAAGGCATGGGCACTATATCGGACGAGGAAGTTTCTCAAGAAGATATGGATCGCGCTATCCATACCGCAAAATCGATTAAAATCGGTGATGAACAACGAATCCTTCACGTGATTCCGCAAGAGTTCACCATCGACTACCAAGAGGGTATCAAAAATCCGCTTGGTTTATCTGGAGTGAGAATGGAAGTGAGTGTCCATTTGATCTCATGCCATAATGATATGGCACGCAATATTATTAAGGCGGTAGAACGCTGCGGCCTTAAAGTAGAGCAACTTGTTTTTTCTGGGCTTGCTGCGAGTAACGCGGTAATTACCGAGGATGAAAGAGAGCTTGGGGTTTGTGTGGTCGATATTGGCGCTGGCACGATGGATGTTTCTATCTGGACTGGTGGTGCGTTACGTCACACAGAGGTGTTTTCTTACGCAGGAAATGCTGTAACTAGCGATATTGCCTTTGCTTTTGGTACGCCTGTGAGCGATGCTGAAGAAATAAAGGTCAAATATGGTTGCGCCTTGAGTGAACTGGTCAGTAAGGATGACACGGTTAACGTTCCAAGCGTAGGTGGTCGACCTTCACGTAGTCTGCAGCGTCAGACTTTGTCAGAAGTGATTGAACCACGCTACTCTGAGCTTATGGGACTGGTTAACCAAACTATCGACTCTGTACAAGCGAAATTGCGCGAAGAGGGCATTAAGCACCATCTCGCCGCGGGTGTAGTTCTTACCGGCGGTGCAGCGCAAATCGAGGGAGTGGTAGAATGTGCGGAACGCGTATTCCGCAACCAAGTAAGGGTCGGCAAACCGCTCGAAGTCAGCGGATTAACTGACTATGTAAAAGAGCCGTACCATTCTACGGCAGTTGGATTACTTCATTACGCAAGAGACATGCAGTCTAGCGACGATAGCGATTATAATGAACCTAAGCGCTCATCTGTTACTGGCTTTTTCGGTAAATTGCGTAATTGGATACAAAAAGAGTTTTAACCTGAGTTGCAGGATAAACGGAGACAACACATGTTTGAACCGATGATGGAAATGTCTGACGATGCAGTAATCAAGGTCGTTGGGGTTGGTGGCGGCGGTGGTAACGCTGTTGAACACATGGTGCGTGAATCCATCGAAGGTGTGGAATTCATCAGCGTCAACACTGATGCGCAAGCACTTCGTAAGACAAGCGTTGGCAATGTCATTCAGATTGGTGGTGATATCACTAAAGGTCTGGGGGCAGGTGCGAATCCACAGGTTGGCCGTGAGGCAGCTCTCGAAGACAGAGATAGACTTAAAGATTCCCTAACTGGTGCCGATATGGTGTTTATCGCAGCTGGTATGGGCGGTGGTACTGGTACTGGTGCAGCACCTGTTATCGCTGAAGTAGCAAAAGAGCTGGGTATTCTTACCGTTGCGGTAGTAACAAAACCGTTCAGCTTTGAAGGCAAAAAGCGTTTGGCATTTGCAGAGCAAGGTATCGATGAGCTTTCTAAGCACGTTGACTCTTTGATCACGATTCCAAACGAAAAGCTACTTAAAGTACTTGGTCGTGGTGTAACGCTGCTAGAAGCGTTTGCAAGCGCGAACGACGTTCTTAAGAACGCAGTTCAAGGTATTGCAGAGCTAATCACTCGTCCTGGCATGATCAACGTCGACTTTGCAGACGTACGCACTGTAATGTCTGAAATGGGTCACGCAATGATGGGTAGCGGCATCGCGAAAGGCGAAGATCGTGCAGAAGAAGCAGCAGAGATGGCTATCTCTAGCCCGCTTCTAGAAGACATCGATCTAGCGGGTGCTCGTGGTGTTCTTGTTAACATCACTGCTGGTCTGGACATGCGTCTCGATGAGTTTGAGACAGTAGGTAACACAGTGAAAGCATTTGCTTCGGACAATGCGACAGTGGTTATCGGTACTTCTCTAGACCCAGATATGACGGACGAAATCCGCGTAACAGTTGTTGCGACAGGTATCGGCAACGAGAAAAAACCAGACATTACGCTAGTTGCTGGTGGCAAAGCGAAAGTAGCTCCGACGGCTGCACCGCAAGCTCAACCACAACAGCAAGCTGTAGCGCCACAAGCTGAAGAGAAACCGGCACAAACTTTGCAAACTACTCCAGTGCAAGAGAAGCCACAGGTAACTCCTCAGCCGACAAACACAGTTTCTTCTTCTCCAGCTTCATCTGCGGGCCAAAGCTCAGCAGCACCAAAGCAAGAGAAAGAAAGCGGTTATTTAGATATTCCGGCATTTTTGCGTCGTCAGGCTGATTAATCTTTAACCCGTAAATTTGACATAGCTCAAAATTATGGTAGCATTCACGGTCGACGTTACAGACGGCCGTGTTTTGTAGCATATTTTAGAGAGGCAAGCAGATGATCAGACAACGTACTCTGAAAGAAATAGTGAAAACAACTGGTGTGGGTCTCCACTCTGGTCGTAAAGTCACACTTACTCTGCGCCCAGCTGCTGCTAATACAGGTATCATTTACCGTCGTACAGATGTAAACCCACCTGTAGATTTTCCAGCTGATCCAGCGTCTGTTCGTGACACTATGCTATGTACAGCACTAGTGAACGACGAAGGCGTGCGTATTTCAACTGTTGAACACTTGAACGCGGCACTTGCTGGTATGGGCATCGACAACATTATTGTTGAAGTTGACGCACCTGAAATTCCAATCATGGATGGTAGCGCTAGCCCGTTCGTATACTTGCTACAACAAGCAGGTATCGAAACGCAAAATGCGCCTAAGCGTTTTATCCGTATTAAGAAACCAGTTCGTTTTGAAGATGGCGATAAGTGGGCAGAGTTTGTTCCATTTAACGGCTTCCGTATGGACTTTGAAATTGAATTCAACCACCCTGCGATCGAATCAGACGAGCAACGTCTTCTGTTTGATTTCTCATCTCAAGGCTTCGTTCGCGAGATTTCTCGTGCACGTACATTTGGTTTCATGCGTGATATCGAATATCTACAATCTCAGAACCTAGTTCTTGGTGGTAGCTTTGATAACGCAATCGTACTGGATGATTACCGCATTCTTAACGAAGAAGGCCTACGCTTTGATAACGAGTTTGTTACTCACAAAGTATTGGATGCGATTGGTGACCTTTACATGTGTGGTCACGCAATTATCGGTGAATTCCGTGCGTTCAAATCAGGTCATGGTCTAAACAACCAACTTCTACGTGCTGTTCTTGCTGATCAAGAAGCATGGGAATGGACAACATTCGAAGAAGAAGAAGGTTCACCAGTTGCATTTGCACAACCAAATATGGTTCTAGCGTAAAATACGCCAACGCAAACAAATTAAAAAAGCCAGGCAATGCCTGGCTTTTTAGTATCTGAAGTTTCGTTGCTATTTTTCGCTTTTCTTCTCTGCCATATCGGCAAGGCGCTTCAAGCGTTCTTGGATCTTCGGTGGCGCCATATCAGCAATGATCAACAGCGAGTTTGCCGCGGATTCGGTTAATGGTGGACGCTTTGGTTTGTTCTCTTGTTCGAACCGATTACGGTAAAGGGAAGGGTTGATTCTTACCTCCACACTCATTAATTTTGCGTAGCCCTGGGTTCTCAGTTTATTGAGGATCATCAGGCGATCGTAATCGATCTTCATTTTGATCGCAGCACTTGATACATCAATTAATAAATGACCGCTGCGAACGTTCGCCACACGGCAATGATCGGCCGTTCCTTTTGGCAAGATCTCCTGCAATGCCTGATTCAGCTGCAAGATTTCCCCTGCATGCTCTTGAATCTGCTTAAACTGAGATTCAGCAATAAGGTCGTCTGTTAAGGTAGGGCGATGATCACGCATAGGTAAAATCTAATTTTGTTGAGATATGGGTATTCTAGAGCAGCTTTCTGCTTAGGTATAGTTTACATTATGGCCTTTATCTTCAACGTCACCAGACGATTTGGGTTTAGCAAGTAAAAGCGGATTTTTTTGAAAATGCTGACTTTACGCCGTGAGGCTTGTGTAATACTGGCTAATCCGCCATCAGTTTGTCTAAAAACTTACGAGTGCTTCAAACAAATACGTCTATTTATGGTTGTATCGATGAAAAATCCTTACACTAAGCCACATTGATTCAAAATTTAGCCTTGAAATATGGATGTTTGAACTCAATATCTTTGATAAATGATTTATCTCAGTATTCTTAGTTCCAAACTGGCAGAGACTGAAGGCATTACGAGTAGATCGGGAACGGTCTGATTAAAGAGAGATCCACGAAAAATGATAACTAAGCTACTGACAAAAGTAATTGGCAGTCGCAACGACCGAACACTGCGCCGCCTTAGAAAAATTGTAAAAGAGATTAATAACTACGAACCAACGTTCGAAGCACTTTCTGATGAAGAGCTAAAAGCGAAGACAGTTGAGTTCCGTGAGCGCCTAGAGCAAGGCGAAACTCTTGATAAGCTACTTCCAGAAGCTTTTGCTACGGTTCGTGAAGCATCTAAACGTGTTTACGGCATGCGTCACTTCGACGTTCAGCTTATCGGTGGTATGGTACTGAACGGCGGTCAAATTGCGGAAATGCGTACTGGTGAAGGTAAAACTTTAACTGCAACCCTTCCTGCTTACCTAAACGCACTTCCAGGTAAAGGTGTACACGTAGTCACAGTGAACGATTACCTAGCGACACGTGATGCTGAGACTAACCGTCCACTATTTGAATTCTTAGGTATGACTGTTGGCGTAAACGTGCCAAACATGCCTCCTCAAGCGAAGAAAGAAGCTTACCAAGCTGACATCCTATACGGTACAAACAACGAATTTGGTTTTGACTACCTACGTGACAACATGGCTTTCCGCAATGAAGACCGTGTTCAACGTGAGCGTTTCTTCGCTGTAGTCGATGAGGTGGACTCAATCCTTATCGATGAAGCTCGTACTCCTTTGATCATCTCTGGTCCAGCAGAAGACAGCTCTGATCTATACACTCGTATCAACCTGCTTATTCCACAGCTTCAAAAGCAAGATAAAGAAGATTCTGAAGAATACCGCGGTGACGGTCACTACACAGTAGATGAGAAATCTAAACAGGTTCACCTAACAGAAACGGGCCAAGAATTCGTTGAAGAATTGATGGTGAAAAACGGTCTGATGGAAGAGGGTGATACGCTTTACTCTCCAACGAACATCAGCCTACTGCACCACGTAAACGCAGCGCTTCGCGCACACGTGTTGTTCGAACGCAACGTAGATTACATCGTTAACGAAGACGGTGAAGTTGTAATCGTTGATGAGCACACGGGTCGTACAATGCCGGGTCGTCGTTGGTCTGAAGGTCTTCACCAAGCGGTTGAAGCAAAAGAAGGCGTTAAGATTCAAAACGAAAACCAAACGCTGGCTTCGATTACTTTCCAGAACTACTTCCGTCTATACGAAAAACTGTCAGGCATGACAGGTACAGCGGATACAGAAGCATTCGAATTCCAATCGATTTACGGTCTTGAAACGGTTGTTATCCCAACTAACAAGCCAATGATCCGTAACGATATGCCAGACGTGGTTTACCGTACTGAAGCAGAGAAGTTTGCTGCAATCATCGAAGACATCAAAGAGCGCGTAGAGAAAGGTCAACCATCTCTAGTAGGTACGGTTTCTATCGAGAAATCAGAACTGCTATCTAACGCACTTAAGAAAGCGAAGATTAAGCACAACGTACTGAACGCGAAATTCCACGAACGTGAAGCTGAGATTGTTGCAGAAGCTGGTACACCTGGTGCAGTAACCATCGCAACGAACATGGCAGGTCGTGGTACCGATATCGTGTTGGGTGGTAGTTGGCAAGCGAAAGTGGAAGCACTGCAAGATCCGACTAAAGAACAGATCGACGCGATTAAAGCAGAGTGGAAACAAGTTCACGATCAAGTACTAGAGTCTGGTGGTCTACACATCATCGGTACTGAGCGTCACGAATCTCGTCGTATCGATAACCAGCTACGTGGTCGTTCTGGTCGTCAAGGTGATGCGGGTTCATCTCGTTTCTACCTATCGATGGAAGATTCACTGCTGCGTATCTTCACTTCAGACCGTATGGCTAGCCTTATCCAAAGTGGTATGGAAGAAGGTGAAGCGATCGAGTCTAAGATGCTGTCTCGTTCAATTGAAAAAGCACAGCGTAAAGTGGAAGGCCGTAACTTCGATATCCGTAAACAGCTTCTTGAATACGATGACGTAGCGAACGATCAACGTAAAGTGGTTTACGAATTGCGTGATGAGCTAATGAGCGTTGACGACATTAGCGACATGATCGAGCAAAACCGTGAAGATGTAATCACTGCGATCATCGATGAATACATTCCACCACAATCTCTAGAAGACATGTGGGATGTGGAAGGTCTACAAGAGCGCTTGAAGGCAGACTTCGATCTAGACGCGCCAATCAAGCAATGGCTTGAAGAAGACGACAAGCTATACGAAGAAGCGCTACGTGAGAAGATCACTAACCTAGCGGTTGAAGTTTACAAAGCGAAAGAAGAAGTGGTTGGCGCACAAGTGCTACGTAACTTCGAAAAATCAGTAATGCTTCAAACGCTAGATACGCTATGGAAAGAGCACCTAGCGGCGATGGATCACCTACGTCAAGGTATTCACCTACGTGGTTACGCGCAGAAGAACCCGAAACAAGAGTACAAGCGTGAGTCGTTTGAACTGTTTGAAGGTCTACTAGAAGCGCTGAAAACAGACGTGATTACTGTTCTATCTCGTGTTCGTGTTCAACAGCAAGAAGAAGTTGAACGTATGGAAGAGCAACGTCGCGCGCAAGCTGAAGAAGCAGCTCGTCGTGCACAAGCTCAACACGCGGCAGCACAAAACCCATTGTCTGAAGGTGAAGAGTCTGAAGAAGGCGCTCACCAACCAATGGTTCGTGAAGAACGCAAAGTGGGCCGTAATGAGCCTTGTCCATGTGGCAGCGGCAAAAAGTACAAACAGTGCCACGGTAAAATCGACTAATACAGTCTGAAAACATAAATAAAGAGTCGCTTAGGCGGCTCTTTTTGTATTGATAGATCTAGGAACGAATCTAATGAAAAGAATTCACATTGTTGCGGCGATCATCTTTAACCAAGACAAATCGCAAATCTTCATCACCAAACGTCCAAGCGACAAACACAAGGGCGGTTTTTGGGAGTTCCCTGGTGGTAAAGTTGAACAAGGCGAAACGGTTGAACAAGCGATGGTTCGTGAGCTTGAGGAAGAGATTGGCATTACGGTGACTGAGCAAGCTTTGTTTGAACACTTGGAATACGATTATCCAGATAAGTCCCTGAAGTTTGATTTTATGACAGTATCTCAATTCGATAACCAACCTTATGGTCGCGAAGGCCAAGAAGGTTGTTGGGTGGATATTGCAGCATTGCCTGAGTACACCTTTCCTGAGGCGAATGTGCCGATTCTGGAACGTGTGGTTAAAGAGTTTTCTTAACCTGCATCTAACTGCCTTGTGGTTAACACGGGATATTGTTAGTTTAAAAAGATACAGCGAAACGAGAGAAGGCGAGGTAAGCCTCGTTTATCCAGAGAAGGAGAGAAAGCGCAATGGTTCGTATTGCAATCGCAGGAGCTGCCGGCCGTATGGGTCGCAATCTAGTTAAAGCATCACATATCAATCCAGAAGCATCCGTTACTGCTGGTTCTGAACGTCCAGAATCGTCTCTAGTTGGTGTTGATGTAGGTGAACTGTGTGGTGAAGGTAAGTTTGATGTCTTTCTGACGGATGATTTAGCCAAGGAAGTCGACAACTTTGACGTTGTAATCGATTTTACTGCTCCAGTGAGCACGTTAGCGAATCTAGATCTGTGTAAACAACATGGTAAAAGCATTGTCATCGGTACTACGGGCTTTAGTGAAGAAGAACGTGACCAGATTGATGAAGCAGCAAAGCAAATTCCTGTTGTTATGGCTCCGAACTACTCTGTAGGTGTGAACCTAGTCTTTAAGCTTCTTGAAAAAGCAGCCAAAGTGATGGGCGATTACTGTGATATAGAAATCGTAGAAGCGCATCACCGTCATAAAGTTGATGCTCCGTCTGGTACCGCGATTGGTATGGGGGAAGCCATTGCTGGCGCGATGGGTAACAAACTGAGTGACGTTGCGGTATATGCACGTGAAGGTATCACGGGCGAACGTACTAAAGATGAGATCGGTTTTGCGACTATCCGCGCTGGTGATATCGTCGGTGAGCATACTGCAATGTTTGCTGATATCGGTGAGCGTGTTGAGATCACGCACAAAGCGACCGATCGTATGACCTTTGCTAATGGTGCCGTTAAGGCCGCTGTTTGGTTACATTCTAAACCAGCGGGCTTTTATACCATGACCGATGTCCTCGGGTTGAATGAGCTTTAAGTACATAATTATTCGCCGGCGTAAGCCGGCTTTTTTGTATTTGAAGAAAATTATGTAAATGAAATGAGTACGTGCGATGCGCGTGTTATCGATAGTTTGGTTGGTTTTTTGGGTGGTTTGGCTGTTTATTTGTGTGTAAAGCTCAAAAGTGAGGGTTGTTTTTGCTGGATGAACGTTTGCGCAAAAAACTCGGAAAATTTTGTGATCTGTAATAAGTTCAAATTTGTAAAATTCACAAAAAAGTCATGGTAACTGATGTGTAGGTAAGTAAAACTTACTTTTTAGGGCTTTTTCTGTTGAAATGCCCTTACTCGCTAGAAAGTACTAATTTATTTTTCAATGTGTGTTGACAGTTTCCAAGTCCGTCTTTAGAATACCGCCAATTTGTCAAAAATACCTGTTTATGTAAATAATCAAGGTAAAGGAAGGCAAATTTGCAGCTTAATTTATTTTTTATGCATTTTTATTCTGGAGGTTGTCTTGGGTAAATTAGCACTGTTAGTCCTAGAAGATGGGACAGTGTTCCGCGGTGTTTCCATTGGAGCAGATGGTATTTCCGTTGGTGAAGTTGTTTTTAATACCTCGATGACGGGGTACCAAGAAATTCTCACTGATCCTTCCTATTCTCAACAAATCGTTACTCTTACTTATCCTCACATAGGCAATACCGGAACCAATTCCGAAGACGAAGAATCTTCTTCAATCCACGCACAAGGCCTTGTGATTCGCGATCTCCCTCTTATCGCTTCTAACTTCCGTAATGAACAATCCCTTTCTGATTACCTCAAGTCGCAAAACATCGTCGGCATTGCAGACATCGACACGCGTAAGCTAACTCGTATCCTGCGTGAAAAAGGTGCTCAAAACGGTTGTATCGTAGCTGGTAACAACCTAGACGAAGCTTTGGCACTAGCGAAAGCAAAAGAATTCCCTGGCTTGAAAGGAATGGATCTTGCGAAAGAGGTTACAACAAAAGAAGCGTATCAATGGAAACAAGGTTCGTGGACGCTTGAGGGTGGACTTCCAGAAGCGAAAGACGACAGCGAATTGCCATATCACGTTGTTGCCTACGACTTCGGCGCAAAACGCAACATCCTGCGCATGTTGGTTGACCGAGGCTGCCGCCTAACGGTTGTTCCTGCTGAAACTTCAGCAGAAGAAGTTCTGGCTCTAAACCCAGATGGCGTTTTCCTATCAAACGGCCCTGGTGACCCAGAACCATGTACTTACGCGATTGAAGCGACAAAAGTATTCCTAGAAAAAGGCCTGCCAATCTTTGGTATCTGTCTAGGCCACCAAATCCTTGCGCTAGCATCGGGTGCACAAACAGTGAAAATGAAGTTTGGTCACCACGGCGCAAACCATCCAGTAAAAGATTTGGAGCGTAATGTTGTGATGATTACGTCGCAGAACCACGGTTTTGCAGCAGACGAAGCAACACTACCTGAAAATCTACGTGCTACTCACGTATCGCTATTTGATGGCTCTCTACAAGGTATCCACCGCACAGACAAGCCAGCATTTAGCTTCCAAGGTCACCCTGAAGCGAGCCCAGGTCCACACGACGCGGCACCGCTATTTGACCACTTTATCGAACTAATCAAAAAACACAGCGCTTAATTCGGAGTAGTAGATAATGCCAAAACGTACTGACATTCAAAGTATTCTTATTCTTGGTGCTGGTCCGATTGTTATCGGTCAGGCATGTGAGTTTGACTACTCTGGCGCACAAGCGTGTAAAGCACTGCGTGAAGAGGGTTACCGAGTTATCCTAGTAAACTCTAACCCTGCAACCATCATGACTGACCCAGACATGGCGGATGCAACTTACATCGAGCCAATCCAATGGGAAGTGGTTCGCAACATCATCGCGAAAGAAAAGCCAGATGCAGTACTACCAACAATGGGTGGTCAAACTGCATTGAACTGTGCACTAGACCTAGAGAAGCACGGTGTTCTTGAAGAGTTCGGCGTTGAGATGATTGGTGCGACTGCTGACGCAATCGACAAAGCAGAAGACCGTTCTCGCTTCGATAAAGCGATGAAGTCTATCGGCCTTGAGTGTCCACGTGCAGATACTGCAAAAACGATGGAAGAGGCTTACGCTGTACTCGATATGGTTGGCTTCCCATGTATCATCCGTCCATCATTTACTATGGGTGGTACTGGTGGCGGTATCGCATACAACAAGGAAGAGTTCGAAGAAATCTGTCGTCGTGGTTTGGACCTATCTCCAACCAACGAACTTCTTATCGATGAGTCTCTTATTGGTTGGAAAGAGTACGAAATGGAAGTGGTTCGCGACAAAGCGGACAACTGTATCATCGTATGTGCGATTGAAAACTTTGACCCAATGGGCATCCACACGGGTGACTCAATCACGGTTGCACCAGCGCAAACACTAACAGACAAAGAATACCAGCTAATGCGTAACGCATCTCTAGCAGTACTGCGTGAGATTGGCGTTGAAACTGGTGGTTCTAATGTACAGTTTGGTATCAACCCGAAAGATGGCCGCATGGTTATCATCGAGATGAACCCACGTGTATCTCGCTCTTCTGCTCTAGCTTCAAAAGCAACAGGTTTCCCAATCGCTAAGATTGCAGCGAAACTAGCAGTTGGCTTTACGCTAGACGAGCTAATGAACGACATTACTGGTGGCGCTACACCAGCATCATTCGAACCAACCATCGACTACGTAGTAACTAAGATTCCTCGCTTTAACTTCGAGAAATTTGCTGGTGCTAACGACCGTCTAACGACGCAAATGAAGTCAGTTGGTGAGGTCATGGCAATTGGTCGTAACCAACAAGAGTCACTGCAAAAAGCACTTCGCGGTCTAGAAGTTGGCGCGACAGGCTTTGATGAGATGGTTGACCTAGATGCGCCAGACGCACTGACGAAAATCCGTCATGAGCTGAAAGAAGCAGGCGCAGAGCGTATTTGGTACATCGCGGATGCATTCCGTGCGGGTATGTCAGTAGATGGTGTATTCAACCTAACGCAAATCGACCGTTGGTTCCTAGTTCAAATCGAAGACATCGTGAAGCTTGAGCAAGAGCTAAAAGCAAAAGGCTTCGCTGGTCTAAACAAAGAAGAACTTAACAAGCTGAAGCGCAAAGGTTTTGCTGATGCACGTCTATCTAAGATTCTAGGTGTTGCGGAAAGCGAAATCCGTCGTCTACGTGACCAGTACGACATCCACCCAGTGTACAAGCGCGTTGATACGTGTGCGGCTGAGTTCTCTTCTGATACAGCTTACATGTACTCATCTTACGATGACGAGTGTGAAGCGAACCCAACAGACAAAGACAAGATCATGATTCTAGGCGGCGGTCCAAACCGTATCGGCCAAGGTATCGAATTTGACTACTGTTGTGTACACGCATCGCTAGCACTGCGTGAAGATGGCTACGAAACTATCATGGTTAACTGTAACCCTGAGACTGTTTCTACGGACTACGACACGTCTGACCGTCTGTACTTCGAACCAGTAACACTGGAAGACGTACTAGCAATCGCTCGTGTTGAGAAGCCAAAAGGCGTTATCGTTCAATACGGTGGTCAAACACCACTGAAACTGGCTCGCGCACTTGAAGCGGCTGGCGTACCAATCATCGGTACTAGCCCAGATGCAATCGACCGTGCAGAAGACCGTGAGCGTTTCCAAGTTGCTGTTGACCGCCTAGGTCTTCTACAGCCAGAAAACGCGACAGTAACGACGATGGAACAAGCGGTAGAGAAATCTCGTGAAATCGGTTACCCACTGGTTGTACGTCCTTCTTACGTACTTGGTGGTCGTGCAATGGAAATCGTATACGACGAGCAAGACCTACGTCGCTACTTCAACGAAGCGGTAAGCGTATCAAACGAATCTCCAGTTCTACTAGATAGCTTCCTAGACGACGCAGTTGAAGTCGATATCGATGCTATCTGTGACGGTGAGCGTGTGGTTATCGGCGGTATCATGGAGCACATCGAACAAGCGGGTGTTCACTCAGGTGACTCAGCATGTTCTCTTCCTGCATACACGCTAAGCCAAGAAATCCAAGACGTAATGCGCGAGCAAGTTGAAAAGCTAGCGTTTGAGTTGGGTGTTCGTGGTCTGATGAACACGCAGTTTGCGGTTAAGAACAACCAAGTATACCTAATCGAGGTGAACCCTCGTGCAGCGCGTACAGTACCGTTCGTATCTAAAGCAACGGGTGCACCAATCGCTAAGATTGCTGCGCGTGTAATGGCCGGTCAATCGCTTGAAGCTCAAGGCTTTACGAAAGAAATCATCCCACCTTACTACTCAGTGAAAGAAGTTGTACTTCCATTCAACAAGTTCCCTGGTGTTGACCCACTGTTAGGCCCAGAAATGCGCTCTACTGGTGAGGTTATGGGTGTTGGTGCTACGTTTGCAGAAGCTTACGCGAAAGCAGAATTGGGTTGTGGCAACATTTACCCAGAAGGTGGTCGTGCACTACTGTCTGTTCGTGCAGGTGACAAAGAGCGCGTTGTGGACCTAGCGTCTAAGTTGACAAAACTTGGTTACCAGCTAGATGCAACACACGGTACAGCAGTGATTCTAGGCGAAGCGGGCATCAACCCACGTCTAGTAAACAAAGTACACGAAGGTCGCCCTCACATTCTTGACCGTATCAAGAACAACGAGTACACCTACATCGTAAACACGGCTGCTGGTCGTCAAGCGATTGAAGACTCTAAAGTTCTGCGTCGTGGTGCACTGGCTGAGAAAGTGAACTACACGACAACGCTAAACGCTGCATTCGCAACTTGTATGGCACACACTGCAGACGCGAAGAGCACGGTAACTTCGGTTCAAGAGCTACACGCAAAAGTGAAAGCTAGCCTAGAAGCGTAATAGATAAAAATCAGTAAGCCCGAAAAATAGGGCTTATATGACAACCTCATTGCCCGCTCATTTGAGTGGGCTTTTTTGTCTTTAAGGTTTCTTAAAATGGAGAGAATTGAAATGCGCTAAGAAAGCTTGGTAGAGCGGACTTTTGTATAGCATCAAACTGATAACTGAAAGTAACGTCCCTAAAGATGAAGCAATAGTACTGCCATTTGTAATAACAAAATTAGCGCTGCAAGTAACCAGAATAAATGCAATGGTGAGCAAGTTTACTTTCGCTGCAATACTCAAGCCCTTACTTATAGTCAGAATGTTTGGCACACATATTACTGCTGCAGTTATGGCACCGAAGAGAATGAAATAAGTATCGAGTTCTATTTGTTGAGTGATAGAAAACCACTCATTCCAGATGATTAGGCTTATTGCTAGACCAATGGTCAAGCATAGATATAAAGCTACAGGGAGAACCATTTTAGTCATGTGACTCTCTTTAATTTTTAAACTGAAATTCGGTATGTGTCCGACACCACGAAGTAATTCATAATTAGATCAGTGCTCCACATGCTGAGCTCTATCAATGTGTAGTTATAAAAAAACTCTACTTACTTATTTATTTTGTATGCTCTTTTTTCCAGTAAAATATTGTAAGTCGATTCGTCTTTGCTAAATGTATAGTTATTAGACTTAGCAAATACATCAGCTAAGATAGTTGCAGGGTATAATGATAAAAAAGTAGTTATGGAGAGTGCTAAAAAAATCTTACTTGATTTTTTGAATTGGCTCTTAGTTACAAAGTTATTTGATATAATTGAGATAACAAGTATTCTCAAGCATTCAAAAAGAATGAAACTCGCTCCAAGCATATATACATATACTTGATCAAAAGTTGCTATTTCACTTTTAGTGGTTATATTGTCATAGAAGCCACTTATTCCTTTTAGTGAGTATATAAATAGAGAGGTTGATGATATGAGTAAGAATATCAAGTAGAACAATGCTTGTTTTCTATCGTAGTTACCATGCGTCATCATAGTAGTCCTTTGCTCATGTTTTGAGAAAATACCATTGAATGAGCTCTTCTGATAGTTTCGTTGTGTTCTTCTTCTATGTCACTTTTTATGCTTCTATTTATGCTCTCTATATGGTTGTCAATAGAACGAATTAGCTTTTGAGTTAAGCCTTTATCCTGATCTTCCTTATTTAGATAAAGGCCAACAGCGCTACTTATTACAATGGCTGCAAGAATAGGTCCAGCACTTAAAGTCACAGTTACACCAGCAACAGAAGCCGCAAAATTAACAAATATGGCAGCGGCAGCTGATGAAAGTCCAACCTTAATTATATCGCTCGCTATAGTTCCTAATAGCTTCGAAAGAGTCTGCTTATCACCTAAGAAGTAATCAACAACTCTGTATGAGCTCAAAAGGATTATCGTGATAACACCACCACTTTTTATCGAGTTAAGAGCAGCTTCAGGCCCAACTGCAAATTTTGCAACTGTTGGTGTAGGTAATAATTTAGCAACTCCTTTTATCTTGACTTTGATAGCTGGCGAGCCTGTCACTATAATATGCGGTGCTCCAGAGTAGTTCTTGACAACTATCGTACTATTATTCCCGTACAAGTAATTTGCTAGGGTAGATATGAATACTAGGTCTTGCCCTGTAGCAAAATATCCAGCTGAGTTTTCAAACGTTGATTTAATGTTTTCCCAACGAGTTAGCCTTATTTTGTCTTTGATATAATGTTTAACTATGACATCGAAACTATCTAAAGAAAAAATAACGACTTCTTTGTCACTTCTTTTTCTCTCACTTAGAGGATAAGCGCTATTGTATGAAGCTGTACTTCGACTGTTGCTGTGTTTTAGTGGGTAACTACTCATTAGTTGGTTTGCATCCTGCATTCGTTGTTTCTAAAGAATGATGATATAGAACAATGTTAAGCATCTAGTTTTATACCTTTGCTTCGGTTCGTCTTCTCAAGTTTGGGATTGTTTTTGCGACGGTACTCTAAACTTCATTTTTTCATTCGTGTTTTTGAGTTGCTTTTGCTAACCGTGCTCTAATTGATGAAAATATGGAATAGGTTAGTGTCTTGAGTTTCATTTTGTGCGTTTGCTTGGCAGTGCTATCGTTGCCTCATCTTAGTTACAAATATTTACAAGGACGCACAAGTGGAAGTTACGTTCGAAATCTTAATTGCCCTGTTTTTTGTCGCATCCGCTGCTGGATTTATTGATGCGATGGCAGGAGGTGGTGGCCTCTTGACGCTGCCTGCTTTGTTGGCAGCAGGCTTAAGTCCTACTCAGGCATTGGCGACCAACAAGCTCCAAAGCTCGTTTGGAAGCTTTTCTGCCAGTTGGTACTTTGTGCGTAATGGCATTGTTAGCCTGAAAGAGATGCGCTTAGCGATTCTATGTACCTTTATTGGTTCTGCTATTGGCGCAGAGGCTGTGCAGTTTATCGACGCCGGTGTGCTCACTAGTCTTATCCCTGTCTTGCTGATCGCGATCTCACTCTATTTTTTGCTCTCTTCAACTTCGAAAGCCGCGGAAGGGGAGCCAAAGCTCTCTGAAGCGATGTTCGCTTTGTGCGTCGGTGGCGGCGTGGGCTTTTACGATGGCTTTTTTGGTCCTGGTACTGGCTCTATCTTTGCGCTTTGCTTTGTCGCACTGGGTCACTTCTCTTTGGTTGATGCGACCGCTCGTACTAAGATTCTCAACTTCACCTCAAATATCGCGGCTCTACTGTTCTTTATTCTTGCTGGTTTGCCTGTGTGGGAAATCGGTCTGACCATGGCTGTGGGGGGCTTTATTGGTGCTCAGCTTGGTGCCAAAGTAGTGGTGACCAAAGGCCAAAAGTGGATTCGACCTTTGGTGATTACTATGTCTATGCTGATGGCCGCGAAACTTCTTTGGCAACAACATCACCAATGGTTTCTATCACTGTTTTAACTCTTGGTGACTGGTACACGTTTTGCCTAACGCAGATATGAATCGGTCGAATTAAAGATGTCAGTTGTTCGAACATAAAGCAGTGATGGTCAGGGATCTTTAACGCTCTAACGATCGATAACGGTATTAATGCTGGCGCTGCCCCTCCCAGTGCAAGTTGGGCTGCTGCAGTGTAGGCATCCATTTCCATCAATGGTTTGATGCCGATTTTCTCTAATGCAGGCAGTTGGTAGCTATTTGAGGGGTTGGTTAAATCATTTGTGATGACTTTTTTCGGTAGTTCATTCAGTGGTTGATCACTAACGAGGAAAAAAGGTTCATCACATAAGTGGAAAGCCATCAAGCCGTGATGTGGTGGAAGCAAGCCAGCACAAAGCCCAATGGTCGCTTTACCGGATTGAACTCGCTCAACGATTCTAGGGCTGTGGTTGGTGGTTATAGTTAAGTACTGATCTTGCTTGAGGTAATCACCAATGGTTTTTCCAAGATAACCTGCAATAAGAGACTTTGAGCTATCGAGGGTGATTAATGATGTGTCCTCTAGCTCTTGCTGTTCATAAATAAGGCCACGTAACTCGTTAAAAGACGGACCAATATTCTCGATCAAAGCCATGCCATCAGGTGTGAGTTTAATGGTTCTCCCCGAAGGTTCTACTAGCTTCTTTCCCAGTTTTTTCTCTAGGTTCGCGATACGTTTACTCACCGCAGATTGGCTGATATACAGCAAACTCCCAGTGCGACTCATCGTTTTTGCTTTACTTAAAACTAATAGTGTTTCGATACCTTCCAGTAACATGTCTATCCATGAATGTTGGGAATAATAGGCCTAATATAGCCAAGCTTGAGATGAGAAGCGACAGGTGATTTTACAAACAAAAAGAGCCGACGTTTCAGTCGGCTCTTGTGCGTAAATTGATTCGTATCGATCAACGATTGATAGCAAAGGTTGGCAGTGACAAGTGCCAGCGAATCGCACCAAGGCGAATAATCAAGGTTGAGATGACTCCTGCGAGTAGGGCGACTGAATGGTCGTGTCCCATACTCAATGCGGTTGTATGGAAAATACCACCGATGATACATGCGGTCGCATAGACTTCACTTCGCAGTACCATGGGTACCTCGCGAGCCAGCACATCACGGATAATGCCGCCACCGCAACCAGTGATAACGCCCATGATCACCGCTACCATGCCAGAAGCGTTGTAGGCGAGAGCTTTCTCGACACCGATACCGACGAATACCGCCAAACCAATGGCGTCACAGACAGGTAGAACCCACCAAGGCAAGCGCTTAGGGCGACGAATGAGAATCATGGTGAGCAAACAAGTGATGAAAATTACCCAAAGATAAGTGGTGTCAGTGATCCAGAAGACCGGGGTTGCCCCGAGCGCCATATCACGAATAGTGCCGCCGCCAATAGCTGTCACACTACCGAGTACGATCACACCGAAAGGATCCATCTTTAATCGGCCTGCGAGTAAAACGCCAGAAACCGCAAAGACAGCAGTACCGAATAAATCGATCATATAAAGCAGCATGGAGTCCATGTTACTTGGTACCTTTTAAACAAATTGTGGGGGAACAGAAATGGGACGGAAATTGTACGGGATTTCCAACGAAAACGTTAGCGTTTTTGCCGAACGGTTTCAAAGTGTTCACACACCTCTGCGATCGCGTTTAAGGTTCTTGGGGTTGGGCGGTTGATCCAATCGGAATTGAGTGACCAAACGTGGTTGTTCTTTAACGCAGGGATGTCGTTTTTCCATTCTGCCCACATGCCATCATTACTCATGGCATGGCGAGAGGTAAACAGGACTTCGGGTTGGCGAGTAATCACTTGCTCGATGCTGACTTGAGGGTAAGGGGCACTGCCTTTAGCAAAGATATTCTCGCCACCACAGAAGGTGAAGACTTCACTTGGCCAGTTCTTGCCCGCAACGGTGATGATCGGTTTCTCACTTAATTGATAGAAGTAACTGACTTTATCCTCGGTATTGTATTTTTCTTTTAATGCTTCTAACTGCGCGCGGAATTCTACGGCGGCTTTTTGCCCAACTTCTGGCTTCTCACTGTACTGGCTAAGTTGCTCAATGTTCGTAGCGATGTCTTCTAACGTTCCAGTGGTTGAGTAATAAATAGGAATGCCAAACTGCTTGAGCTTTTCAAGTTCTTTGGCTGGATTACCTGCAGGCCAAGCGATAACTAAATCGGGTTGAAGGGCAATGATGCGCTCTAACTTGATGCCTTGATAGTTTGATACTTTCTCTAAATCTTTAGCTTGCTCGGGGTAGTCACTCATCTCGCTGACGGCAATCAGTTTGTCACCAAGACCTGCAGCATAGGCGATTTCTGTTGAGTGTGGTGCCAAGCTGATGACGCGTTGAGCTGGTTCATTGGCAAAGGAAGCAGCAGAGAAGATAAGAGGAAGAGCAAAGCAAAGTTTGTTCATCATAGTCCTTGATAAATGAGTCCGAGAATCAGGCTTTGGATAACGATCCAAGCAAAAATACGCCACACAATGAGGGTTTGGATTTGTGCTAAATGAATAGCAGATGGTGCTATACGACCACCAATTTTCGCTCGTTCAGCTCTTTGACCTTGGTACAGCGCTGGACCGCCAAGTGACAATTGAAGCTTGTTACCAATTGAGCACAACAACCAAGCTGGCCCCGGAAGTGGCCAAGACTTCGCTTGTTGAAGCATAGCAGTCGAAACACTCGATAGGTTTTTACCCATGCTAATGAACACGGCAAATAAGCGCAAAGGAACAATCTCCAATGCAGCCGTTAGCTGAATAGCTGGCTTACCAAAAGGTGAATACTGGCGGCGACTTGGGGACCAAGCACGAGCTAGCTCTGCCGTTAGGCGATACATTAATGCGCCAATTCCACCAGTCAATCCATACCAGAACAACACGCACACAACGTTACGTCCGTAACCCATGATGATGGTCTCTGCACCAGCTTTACCAATGCCAAGCAGTGATAAGCTCTCTGTATCTCGGTTAAGGTAAGGTTTTAGTAGTGCTCGGCACTGCACTTTGTTCTCATTCGACATTGCTGTGACCAGTTGTTTCGCAAGTGATTCGTTGTTTCGCCAGTCGAGAGCAATAAGCAGTAATGCCAGCTCAAATAAGGGCGCTTGCCAAACTAAAGGTTTCATCGCGAGCAGTAATATCAAGCACGGTACAAGCATAAGAAGAAGTGCGAGTCCGCCAGAGAGAATGCTTTGTGAGTAGTTGTGGCTGTTATTAACTTTGTTCGCCAGTTGTTCTGCGAATTTATGCCACAAAGTCACAGGATGAGCAGCGTGAGGAATAGGGATTAATAAGTGGAATAGTAATGCGCCCCACATGACGAGGAGCGCACCATTGGCATAGAGCTGTTGAAATATTTCTTCCATGAAATTCTGGGGACTTACTTAGTCAGTTCCAACATTTTGCATACCATTTCTGAAGAGCTTTTCGCTGCTAGCGGTAGGAACTCTTCGAAGCTCATTGGCGATTCTTTGTCTGCTACGTCAGAGATAGCACGAACAACAACAAACGGTGTGTTGAATTGGTGACAAGTTTGAGCGATAGCAGATGCTTCCATCTCTACAGCGATAACTGAAGGGAAATGTTTACGGATAAACTCTTGGCGTTCTGCTGTGCAAACAAACGCATCACCAGTACAGATCAGGCCGCGAACGGCGTGAGTGTTTTCCATCTGAGCCAGTGCTTTTTCAGCAAGGTCCATTAACTTCTCATCCGCTTTGAATGCCGCTGGTTGGCCTGCCATTTGACCCATTTCGTAGCCAAACGCAGTTACGTCTGCATCGTGGTGACGAACTTCTGTTGAGATTACAACGTCGCCTAGGTTTAGGCTTGAATCGAAGCCACCTGCAGAGCCCGTGTTGATAACCACATCTGGTTGGTACTCGTCTAGCAGAATAGTTGTGCCTACTGCCGCCGCTACTTTACCGATGCCAGATTGAAGCAGTACCACATCAACGTCGTTAATCTGACCAGAGAAAAACGTACAACCTGCTTTGCTCACTGTTTGGCAGTTTGTCATTGCTTCTTTCAGGATGGTGACTTCTTGTTCCATCGCACCGATGATACCAACTTTCATAACACTCTCTTTCGATAAAAATTTAAGTTGGCGAGAGTATACCACTCTGCACCAATATGTGGTCGTTATTTGATTAACTCAGCATTCGCCAACAGTGAACGTAATTGTTCGGCACGCTTACGGTTCACGCCAAAGTCTGAATAGCCAACGCGAGATTCAGAACGAACAATAAGCTGGTCGCCTTCGATCTTAAGCTCTAAATCGTCCACAAAGCGCATGATTTTAGATGTGCATTCGATACGTAGATAATTGCCTTCTTTAACGGCTGTCTTCGCGCCTGGCAGTTCAAGCGCCACTTGCTCAATTGCATCGATGTTCGTGGATTCGGTTAGGGTGAATGGTGTTAGGTTGTATTCTTCACGCGTGTCTTGGGTGGAGACGCAGTTGGGTTTGTCACCACAAGGTGATTGAGAACGATCCGTCATGGTTGTGACTCCTTGGCTACAAGCGGTTAAGCCGAGCAAAGTAATGGAAAGGAGAGCGGCTTTTTTCATTGGTTCTATCCCTTATCTTAGGAATTTAATTATATGTAATAAAAGAAAAAAGGATCCAATAGTAGGATCCTTTTTGAGATGTTAGCTGTGATTAAACTTCAAGGTAATCGAGAATACCTTCTGCGGCTTTTCGACCTTCATCAATCGCGGTCACGACCAGATCTGAGCCTCGTACCGCATCGCCACCAGCGAAGATCTTTTTGTTGCTGGTCTGGAATTGGAACTCTTGTTTCGCAGGAGCTTTGATACGGCCCCATTGGTCCAACTCGACATCAAACGGAGCTAACCAATCCATTTTGTGTGGTTGGAAACCAAACGCCATGATAACGACGTCTGCTGGTAGAACGTGCTCACTGCCTTCGACGGGTTCTGGACGGCGACGACCCGCTTCATCAGGCTCACCAAGAGCGGTTTTCACCACTTTGACCCCCGAGACCTTACCTGACGAATCGACTTCAATTCCTAAAGGCTGGAGGTTGAACATAAACTTCACGCCTTCTTCTTTGGCGTTTTTCACCTCGCGGCGAGAGCCGGGCATATTGGCTTCATCACGACGGTAAGCACATACCACGTTTGACGCGCCTTGGCGGATAGAGGTACGAACACAGTCCATTGCGGTATCACCACCACCGAGTACCACTACGCGTTGTTTTGCCATGTCGATAAAAGGTTTGTCGTGCTCCAAGCCCATGACCTTGTAAGTATTTGAAATCAAGAATGGCAGAGCATCGTAAACGCCCGGCGCACCTTCATTTTCTAGTCCTGCACGCATGTACTTGTAAGTACCAACACCCAAAAAGACGGCATCGTACTCATCAAGTAGCTCTTGCATCTGTACATCTTTACCTACTTCGATGTTCATCTTGAACTCTACGCCCATCTCGGTGAAGACGCGGCGGCGGTTTTCCATCACGCCTTTTTCAAGCTTGAACGAAGGGATACCGAAGGTCAGTAGGCCGCCAATTTCAGGATAGCGGTCAAATACGACAGGTTTCACGCCATTGCGGACTAGGATATCAGCGGCAGCCAAGCCTGCTGGTCCTGCACCAATGATGGCAACCTTTTTATCGGTCCACTCCACCTTGGACATGTCAGGTTTCCAGCCCATTTCGAAGGCTTTGTCGGTAATGTATTTTTCAACGTTACCTATGGTGACAGCGCCAAAGTCCTCGTTGAGAGTACAAGAGCCTTCACACAGACGATCTTGTGGACATACTCGGCCACAAACTTCAGGCAAGCTGTTAGTTTGGTGCGATAGCTCAACGGCCTCAAGGATACGACCTTCATTGGCTAACTTTAGCCATTGCGGGATGTAGTTGTGGACTGGGCACTTCCATTCACAATATGGGTTACCACAATCCAAGCAGCGATCCGCCTGTGCAGTAGCTTGTTGTTTGGTAAACGGTTCATAGATTTCAACGAACTCGATCTTACGAACTTTGATAGGCTTCTTCGCAGGATCTACGCGTTGAACATCGATAAATTGATAAACGTTCTGACTCATGATTCAAACATCCTCCATGATTACTGGGCTTGAACGCGCAGTTCTGCGGCACTGCGACTCTGGTGGCCAAGTAGCGTGCGCAAGTCCGCCGCTTGTGGTTTCACCAAGTAGAACTTTGGAATCCATTCATCAAAGTTCGCCAAGATATCTTCTGCGTGGCTAGAGCCGGTTTCTTCAAGATGTTCGGCAATAAGACCACGTAAGTGCTCTTGATGGATGTAGAGATCTGACAGAGAAATCGCTTCAACAGACTCGTTGTTCACGCGACCTTGGAAGTCTTGGTTCTCATCCAATACGTAAGCAAAACCGCCAGTCATGCCTGCGCCAAAGTTCACGCCCGTTGCGCCAAGAATGGCAACAATACCGCCAGTCATGTACTCACAAGCGTTATCGCCAGCGCCTTCGATGACGGCAATCGTACCTGAGTTACGTACGCCAAAACGCTCACCTGCTTTACCTGCCGCAAACAGCTTACCGCCGGTCGCGCCGTACAAACAGGTGTTACCAATGATGGTCGCTTCATTACACTTAAATGCAGTGCCAAGGTGAGGTTTGATAACCACCTTACCGCCAGCCATGCCTTTACCTACGTAGTCGTTTGCATCGCCAGTGAGGTAAAGCTCTACACCACCCGCATTCCAAACGCCAAATGACTGACCAGCAGTGCCATCCAAGTGCAGTTTGATTGGCGTTGCCGCCATGCCTTGGTTGCCATAACGCTGAGCGATTTCACCTGATAGGCGAGCACCCACAGAGCGATCAGTGTTGATCACGTTGTAGAAGAAGCTAGCAGATTGACGTTTTTCAACCGCTTGTAGTGCATCTTCGATGATCTTGTTGTTTAGCTCTGCTTTATCAAATGGTGTATTTGGTTGTGTCCAGTAAAGAGGGTGTCCTTCTGGAGAGACTGGTGCTTCAAGGATATTCGACAAATCCAGCTTGGTTTGTTTTGCTGTCAGACCTTCAACGGTTTCCAACAAATCGGTACGACCAATCAAGTCAGTCAGTTTTTCAACACCAAGTTCAGAGAGTAATCCGCGTACTTCGTCCGCCAGACCAATGAAGTAGTTCATCACCATTTCCGGAAGACCTTTGAAGTACTCTTTACGCAGCGTCTCGTCTTGAGTTGCAACGCCAGTAGCACAGTTGTTGAGGTGACAAATACGTAGGAACTTACAACCCATTGCCACCATTGGCGCAGTACCAAAACCGAAGCTTTCGGCACCGAGAATTGCCGCTTTCACCACGTCTAGACCAGTTTTTAGACCACCATCTACTTGCAGACGGATCTTATGGCGTAGGCCATTAGCAACCAGTGCTTGTTGTGTCTCTGCTAGTCCCAACTCCCAAGGGCTACCTGCGTATTTCACTGAGGTTAGTGGGCTTGCTGCGGTACCGCCGTCGTAACCCGAGATGGTAATGAGATCAGCGTAGGCCTTCGCGACACCTGTTGCGATGGTGCCGACGCCTGGTTCAGAAACTAACTTCACCGAAACCAGCGCATTTGGATTGACTTGTTTTAGGTCAAAGATCAGCTGGGCTAAGTCTTCAATCGAATAAATATCGTGGTGCGGAGGAGGGGAGATCAGAGTCACCCCCTGTACCGAATAACGCAGTTTTGCAATTTCTGCGGTGACTTTGTGTCCTGGTAACTGACCACCTTCGCCCGGCTTCGCACCCTGTGCGACCTTGATCTGCAGTACGTCTGCATTGGTTAGGTAGTGAGGGGTAACACCAAATCGACCTGAAGCAATCTGCTTGATACGCGAGTTACGCTCTGTACCGAAGCGACGTGGATCTTCACCGCCTTCACCGGAGTTGGAGTAACCACCAAGACGGTTCATCGCTGTTGCAAGTGCTTCGTGCGCTTCTGGGCTAAGTGCGCCAATAGACATCGCCGCAGAATCAAAGCGCTTGAAGAGCTCAGTGCTAGGCTCAATTTGCTCTAAAGGTAGCGGTGAGTCTGATTTTTTCAGCGACATTAAGTCTCGTAGCATGGCTACAGGGCGTTGGTTCACCTGCTTAGCAAAGCTCTGATAATCATTACTTTCGCCTGATTTCACCGCAGTTTGCAGTGTGCCAACCACGTCTGGGTTGTAGGCGTGATATTCACCACCGTGGACATATTTCAATAATCCACCATGCTCGATGGCTTTACGTTTCGCCCAAGCTTTACGAGAAAGGTTGTACAAATCTTGTTGGAAGTCGTCGAAGTTTGCACCTTCAATACGAGTTGTTACCCCTTTAAAGCACAAATCGACCACTTCTTGGCTCAGGCCAACTGCTTCAAACAATTGCGAGCAACGGTAAGAGGCGATGGTAGAAATACCCATTTTCGACATGATCTTGTACAGACCTTTATTGATGCCGTATTGGTAATTTTGCATCACATCGCGATAGTCTTTTTCTAGCGCTTTATCATCAATCAGCTTACCTAGTGCTTCATAAGCAAGATATGGATAAACCGCAGTAGCACCAAAGCCAAGCAAGACAGCAAATTGGTGTGGGTCACGAGCTGTTGCAGTCTCAACAACAATGTTGGCATCACAACGTAAGTTGGCATCGATCAAGCGAGTTTGAACCGCACCGACTGCCATTGCTGCAGGAATTGGTAGTTTGCCTTTGACCAAAGCGCGATCTGAAAGCACGACTAGAACCGTGCCTTCACGTACGACCTGTTCCGCTTGTTCACAGAGATCATCAATGGCTTGTTTGAGATCTTTCTGTTGTGGATCGTAGTTGATGTCGAGAATGGTATTACGGTAGTGATCGTCACCAAGCTCAAGCAATTGTTGCATGTCTGAGTAAAGTAATACTGGCGAATCGAAGGTCACTCGGTAGGCGTGGCCATCGGTTTCACAGAAGACGTTCATCTCCTGACCGATACTGGTCGCCAGTGACATTACGTGTTTCTCACGCAATGGATCGATTGGCGGGTTGGTTACCTGAGCGAACTTCTGACGGAAGTAATCAGTCACCAAGCGCTCTTTCGACGAGAGAACGGCCATTGGGGTGTCATCACCCATGGAGCCGACCGCTTCTTGGCCCATATCACCAAGAACACGCAGTACTTGATCGACCTCTTCATTGCTCATAGCAAATTGCTTTTGATAAGTCTTGAGTAAGTCTTCATCAAAGCTGCGCTCACCCACTTGATCTTCAGGTAGCTGAGCAAAAGGAGTGAGTTTGCGAACGTTGTTTTCCATCCATTCGCGGTAAGGGTGGCGGGATTTCAGATCGTTATCGATCTCACTTGATTGCCATAGTTTGCCTTTGCGAGTATCGACAACCAGCAGTTCGCCAGGACCAACACGCCCTTTTTCGGCAACCTCATCCGGAGCGTAATCCCAAATACCGATCTCTGATGCTAGAGTGATCAGCCTGTCTTTAGTTATCACATAACGTGCAGGACGCAGACCATTACGATCTAAGTTACATGCGGCGTATCGACCATCGGACAGAACAATACCTGCCGGACCATCCCATGGCTCCATATGTTTGGAGTTGAAGTCATAAAACGCTCGCAGATCTGGGTCCATATCTGGGTGGTTTTGCCATGCTGGTGGCACAAGCATGCGCATGGCACGGAAGATATCCATACCGCCTGCTAAAAAGAGATCCAACATATTATCTAAGCTGGAAGAGTCTGAGCCAGTCTCGTTCACAAATGGTGCCGCAGTTTGTAGGTCGGGCAGCAGTGGTGATGAGAACTTGTAAGCACGAGCGCGAGCCCATTGGCGGTTACCTTCAATGGTATTGATCTCACCATTATGAGCGAGGTAACGGAACGGTTGAGCCAGAGGCCAACGAGGTTGAGTATTGGTTGAAAAACGCTGGTGGAACAGGCAGATAGCAGACTCCATGCGTAGATCAGCAAGATCAAGATAGAAGCGCGGTAAGTCCGCAGGCATGCACAAGCCTTTGTACACCAGAACTTGTGTCGACAAGCTACAGATGTAGAAGTCAGGATCTTCTGTAATTTGTTTCTCGATGCGACGGCGTGCGATATAGAGGCGACGTTCAATGTCACGCTCGCGCCAGCCTGCCGGAGCAGAGATAAAGACTTGTTGAATGTCTGGAAGTGAATCGGCGGCGATTGGGCCGAGTACTTCTGAATTGGTTGGTACTTCACGCCACCCTGCTACCGTCAAAGTCTCTTGTGCGAGCTCTTTGTTGATGATGTCTTTGGCGAGTTGAGCTTTCACCGGGTCTTGGTTGAAGAAAATCATCCCTACGGCGTATTGCTTGCCAAGGTTGAAGCCATTTTCTTCAGCGATAAGGCGTAAATAGGAATCGGGCTTTTGTAGAAGAAGACCACAACCATCACCGGTTTTACCATCGGCGGCGATACCACCACGGTGGGTCATTCGATCAAGTGCAGAAATTGCTGTACGTACCAGCTTGTGACTTTGCTCGCCTTCCATGTGCGCGATTAAGCCAAATCCACAGTTGTCTTTCTCAAGACTTGGATCATAAAGAGCCATTGCAATTCTCCCTTTGCTTATCTGTCATCCCGACAGATATATCAACACTGCTCAAGTTGATAATGATGACTAACTATGCGTCACTTTCTAAGTTTTATGTATATCTATTCAATAAAATTCGTCAAATATCTTAACAAAAATTGTGTGTTTTATTTTCACCAACTTCACAAGCTATAGCTTATTGTAAAAAAGGTCAAGTTATTAGTGAATCATCGCGTGAAAATGCGATTTACCATTTAATTGGCTGAAATAGTTCAATAAAAACAGTGAGATAGAAAAGTGATTGTTACAAAAAAGTAACATTTGATTCTGGCGGGAATAAAAAAGACCAGCACAAAATGCTGGTCAAAATAAAAAGATTGGAAGGAACTGTTTTCTTTCCTGACGACCAGCCATCGATAGTACTGATGGCTGGGTTTATGCCTCGAAAAGAGGAAGTGAGCGCACTCCCTTTAAGCTGAAAGCATCAGTGAATCTGCTTTTGCTTCTAGGTTCGTGCCACCCATTAGGTAATCATCGATAGCACGGGCACATTCGCGGCCTTCATTGATACAACGAACCACCAAAGATTGGCCTGTTCGCATATCACCAGCTGCAAATACGCCTTCTTGGTTAGTAGCAAAACCTTGAGTTGCTACGTTACCGCGATCATCTAATGCGATATCCAATTGAGCAAGTACACCTGTTGGTTCTGGATGCAGGAAGCCCATCGCTAGGAATGCCATATCACATGGAATCACACGCTCGCTACCTTCTACTTCTTTGAAGCTTGGGCGCTCGCCAGGTTTTGCATCTTGCCAAACGATATCAGCTAAACGAAGGCCTGTAACTTCACCTTTGTCATTGCCGATGAACTCTTTGGTTAGGATATTCCAGTGACGATCAACGCCTTCTTCATGAGACGTCGAAGTACGTAGGATCATCGGGTACTGTGGCCATGGCATATTGGCAGGGCGTTTCTCTGGTGGAATCGGCATGATTTCAACCTGAGTGATGCTTGCTGCACCGTGGCGGTTTGATGTACCTACACAGTCAGAACCCGTATCACCACCACCGATAACGACAACATGTTTACCCGCGGCGTGAAGTTCTTCACCCTTAAGATCCATATTGTTGGCACGGCGGTTGTTTTGACCTAGGAATTCCATTGCGAAGTGAACGCCTTTTAGTTCACGACCCGGAACTGGCAAATCACGAGGAACAGTTGAACCACCAGTCAGCAGAACCACATCGAATTCTTGACGCAGCTGCTGAGCATTCACATCAACACCAACGTGTTGGTTAACTTTGAATTCAATACCCGCTTCTGCCATCAGGTTGATCTTACGATCAATCACGTCCATACCCAGTTTGAAATCTGGGATACCAAAACGCAGCAGACCGCCCACTTTCTCGTCTCGCTCGAATACCGTCACAGTATGACCAGCGCTGTTTAGCTGCTCAGCAGCCGCAAGGCCAGCAGGGCCCGAACCGATGATCGCAACGGTTTTGCCTGTGCGAGAACGTGGTGTTTTTGGCTTAGCGTAACCTTCACGATACGCCGTTTCTACGATGGTTTTCTCGATGTTACAGATAGTGATTGGATCTTGGTTGATGCCAAGTACACAAGCACTTTCACATGGAGCAGGGCAAACACGACCAGTAAACTCTGGGAAGTTATTGGTTGAGCTTAGAATGTTCCAAGCTTCTTCCCAGCTATCACGATAAACCGCATCGTTAAACTCTGGGATGATGTTACCGATAGGGCAGCCGTTATGACAAAATGGCACACCACAATCCATACAACGAGAAGCCTGAGTATTGATCTTGTCACCAAACTCCTCGTTCAGAACGAACTCTTTGTTGTTCTTGATGCGTTCAGCTGGGTCGATCTTCTGTGGTAGTTCACGACCATGCTCTAAAAATCCAGTAGGCTTACCCATTATACGGCCTCCACTTGAGTTTCGTTTCCTTGAGACTGTGCTTCAGCTTTACGCTTTTGAAGAACCGCTTTGTAGTCACGCGGCATTACCTTAACCATAGAGGCTAGGCTTGCTTCAAAGTTGTCTAGGAAAGACTGAGCGACTTCACTTCCTGTGAATTGAACATGCTTAGTTAGCATGTCGAGTAATAAATCTCTGTCTTCTTGCTCGATTGGATCTAGGTCTACTAATTCTGGGTTCAGTTTTGACTCAAAGTCACCTGATTTATCCCATACGTAAGCCACGCCGCCACTCATACCTGCGGCAAAGTTACGACCTGTTGAACCAAGGATGATGGCTGCACCGCCCGTCATGTATTCACAACCGTGGTCACCGACGCCTTCTACTACGACTTTCGCGCCTGAGTTACGAACACAGAAACGTTCACCAGCCATACCGCGAATGAAAGACTCACCCGAAGTTGCACCGTAGAAACACACGTTACCAACCACGATGTTGTCTTCCGCGACAATGCTTGATTTCGCATCTGGGTACAGCACCAAGGTACCGCCAGATAAGCCTTTACCCCAGTAGTCGTTCGCGTCGCCCTCCACTTCGAACTTCACGCCCTTAGCTAGGAATGCGCCGAATGACTGACCCGCAGAGCCTTTGAACTTCACGTTCATTGGCTGAGGCAGACCGGCATCTTTGTACACTTTCGAGATTTCGTTCGACAACATGGTACCTGCAGAGCGGTCCGTGTTAACGATAGGGAACTCGGCATTCACCGCTTCGCCTTTCTCGAGTGCAGGAATCGCTGCTTGAATCAGCTTACGGTCTAGTACTTCTTCTAAGTTGTGGTTCTGCTCTGCTTGGTTGAATACGCCGTCCGCTTCGCGTGGTTGTTCAACGTGGAGAACAGGGGACAGATCTAGGTTCTTGTATTTCCAGTGAGAAACGTCTTGGCGAATCTTCAGTTTCTGGCCTTGACCGACCATCTCATCGATAGTGCGGAAGCCAAGTTCAGCCATGATTTCACGTAGACCTTGTGCCATGTATTGGAAGAAGGTTACGACGTCTTCTACGCGACCATCAAAGCGCTCACGAAGCGTCTTGTTTTGAGTTGCGATACCAACAGGACAGGTGTTCTTATGACACTTACGCATCATAATACAACCTTCAACCACTAGGGCTGCGGTTGCCACGCCCCATTCTTCTGCACCAAGTAGTGTTGCCACTGCTAGGTCGCGAGGTGTCTTCATCTGACCATCCGCTTGAACCACGATACGGTTACGCAGACCGTTCTTCAGTAGCGTTTGGTGCGTTTCTGCCAAGCCAAGTTCCCAAGGAAGACCGGTATGACGGATTGAAGACATTGGGGATGCACCTGTACCACCGTCGAAACCTGCGATAAGTACAACGTCCGCTTTCGCTTTCGCTACACCAGAAGCGATCGTACCTACGCCAGCTTCCGATACTAGTTTCACGTTTACACGACCTGCGCGGTTCGCGTTCTTCAAGTCGTAGATCAGCTGAGCCAAATCTTCGATTGAATAGATATCGTGGTGTGGTGGTGGCGAGATAAGGCCAACGCCCGGAGTCGAGTGACGTGTTGCACCGATCCAGTCATCTACTTTATCGCCTGGTAGCTGACCACCTTCACCTGGCTTCGCACCTTGAGCCATTTTGATTTGCAGCTCTTCAGCGTTAGTTAGGTAGTAAGAGGTTACGCCGAAACGACCAGAAGCCACCTGCTTGATTGCAGAGCGTTCCCAATCGCCGTTCTCTTTGCGCTCGAAACGCATTGGGTCTTCACCACCTTCACCAGAGTTCGATTTCGCGCCAAGACGGTTCATCGCAACAGCTAGTGTGGAGTGTGCTTCGTAAGAAATAGAACCGAATGACATTGCACCTGTCGCGAAGCGTTTCACGATGCTCTCAATTGGCTCGACTTCGTCGATAGAGATAGAACCGGCAGGGTTCTTAATGAACTCAAGTTGGCTACGCAGAGTTACCGCGTTGTCACCTTGCTTATCTACTGCAGTCGCGTATTGCTTGAACTGATCGTAGTTCTTGTTGCGCGTAGACTCTTGCAGTAGAGAAATGGTTTCTGGGTTGAATAGGTGCTTCTCACCACGCTGTTTCCACTGGTAGACACCGCCAACATCCAGCATTTGAATTGGGATTTCGCGTTGTGGGTAACCGATGCGGTGACGGATCAGCACTTCTTTGGCGATATCATCAAGGGTGAGACCTTGGATACGAGAAACTGTACCTGTGAAGTATTTGTCGACCACTGACTTGTGGATGCCCAATGCTTCGAAGATTTGCGCGCCGTGGTATGACTGTAGCGTAGAGATACCCATCTTCGAGAAGATCTTCAGAAGACCGCCATTGATCGCTTTCCGGTAGTTGTTGAACAGATCGCGAGGGTTCGCTTCTGGATCCAACTTCTTAGTACGTTGAAGTTCAATGATGGTTTCAATTACTAGGTATGGGTTAACCGCATTCGCACCGTAACCAAGTAGCGTTGCAAAGTGGTGCGTTTCACGCGCGTCACCAGTTTCAACCACGATGTCACACTTCGCACGTAGACCTTTACGGATCAAGTGGTGGTGCACTGCGCCAACTGCCAGCATTGCTGGAATCGCTGCGTGGTTTGAGTTCACTGCACGGTCAGTTAGTAGGATGATTGAGTAACCATCGATAACCGCGTCTTCTGCGTATTGGCAGATACGTTTTAGTGCACGTTCAAGCTTGCCTTGATCTTCATTGGCTTGGAACACTATATCCAGCGTCTTCGCTTGTAGGTGCTCGTTATCGATCGCACGCAGCTTTTCAAGCTCAGAGTTCGCCAGAACAGGCGATTCCAATTCTACTTTCTGACAGTGAAGTGGTGTTTCAGTCAGAAGGTTTTGGTCTTTACCCAAGTAAGTGTTCAGCGACATAACCATACGCTCACGGATCGGGTCGATCGGTGGGTTAGTTACCTGTGCAAACAGCTGCTTGAAGTAGTTTGAAAGATGCTGAGATTGATGAGATAGAACCGCAAGAGGCCAGTCGGCACCCATTGCTGATAATGGCTCTTTCGCATCATTCGCCATTGGAACGATGATTTCGTTCACTTCTTCAGTGCTCACACCGAAAGCTTGTTGACGGTGTAGCAAGCGCTCAGGAGAAGGTTGGCTGAACTGGTTGCTCGCATCTGGCAACTTCTTCAAGCTCAGTAGGTTTTCTTCTACCCACTTCTCGTAAGGCTGCGCCGTTGCAATGGTGTCTTTCACTTCTTCATCAGAGATGATGCGACCTTGCTCTAGGTCTGCAACGAAGATACGACCTGGTTGTAGACGACCACGGAACTCAACGTTCTCTGGCTCAATATCCACAACACCAGATTCAGATGCCATTACTAGGAAGTTGTCTTTGGTCACTGTGTAGCGAGAAGGGCGCAAACCGTTACGGTCTAGTGTCGCACCAACTTGAACACCATCAGTAAAACATACTGAAGCAGGACCATCCCATGGTTCCATGATGTTCGCGTGGTACTGATAGAACGCGCGACGTTTAGGATCCATGTTTTTGTTTTCTTGCCATGCTTCCGGGATCATCATCATCAATGCGTGTGGCAGGCTGCGACCAGAAAGAACTAGGAGCTCAAGTGCCATGTCGAAGTTAGATGAATCCGAGCTGCCTTCCTGACAGATTGGAAGAAGCATGTCGATTTCAGCCTGAGTAAACAGGTCTGATTCTAGAATTGCTTCACGGGCTTTCATCCAGTTCAAGTTACCGCGAACTGTATTGATTTCACCGTTGTGGGCAATGTAACGGAAAGGCTGTGCAAGACGCCATTTCGGGAAGGTGTTGGTAGAGAAACGAGAGTGTACAAGTGCTAGTGCAGTCACCATGGTCGGGTTTTGTAGATCAAGGAAGTACTGAGGTACTTGCTCGGTCGTTAACTGACCTTTGTACACCAATGTCTTGTAAGACATGGAGTTAATGTAGAAGTCGTCACCAATGTTCGAAACGCTTTCTAGGCAAACTCGTACAGTGTAGTTACGAAGTACGTACAGTTTGCGCTCTAGCTCTTCAGGTGTGATGCCAGGACCACCAGAGATAAACACATGCTCAAACTGAGGCTCAGTGCTTAGTGGGTCTGCACCGATCATTGAGTTATCGGTCGGCAATACACGGTAGCCGATAACTTCAAGATCTAGACGCTGTGCGTTACGTTCTAGAATGTCACGGCACTGCTCGCGTTTGTATTCGTCTTTCGGGAAAAGAACGACACCAACACCATACTTTTCAAACGAAGGCAATTTGATGCCTAACTTAACGGCTTCTTCTAATAGGAATTCATGAGGTTTTTGTAGCAAGATACCCGCACCGTCACCGCTGCATGGGTCACAACCTTGACCACCACGGTGTTCCATGCGAGCAAGCATATCCAATGCTTGAGTCACTACTTCATGAGATTTACGGTTTTTAAGGTGAGCAACAAAACCGATACCACAAGCGTCATGCTCCAGCTCCGGAGTGTACAGACCCTGTGGATTTTGCTCTCTATCTACCATAGATACATCCTTCCAGTTCAATGTCGACGCAAGAATCCCGGACAGATCTCGACTGCCTTAGGTGCGCTCTTTGCGTCTTGTCCTTTATATTTATGATTCGCCACTGGCCGAGGTTGACCAGTCTTGATTCCTTTCCGTATCTCGCAGGAAAAATTTTGCGAGAAAAACAATCCTTGGTGATATCCCTTTATTTATTGCCACAATTTAGTGACTTATATAGGTGGGAGCGGGGTATCGCCGACAATTCCCGCAGTTATTGTTGTAATAAAAGTCACAAAAACAACGGGGTTGTGTAAGTATCCTACAATTTTGTGACTTGAGAATGCAACGAAAAGTCGCTTTTGTGACCCAATTTTTTCGTTTAAATATTCACTTTTTGTTTAACATTTGCGCAACATTGCGGTTTTTGAGTTGGTTTTATGCAGTTTTATTGATTTCACACCGCTACCTGTTTGTTTGAATTGACTAGAATTATTTGTTTTTTCTTGCAGGGATGTAATTTATTTACATGAATCGTAGTGAGATTTATTACGGTTTACTATTGGTGAGAATCTATGCAGTTACATGAGTTGGTCAACACATTAGGCCAAGATCTTCAGCGTCGTTACGGCGAAAAAGTCCATAAGCTGACTTTACATGGTGGCTTTAGCTGCCCAAACCGCGACGGCACGATTGGCCGAGGTGGTTGTACATTCTGTAATGTGGCTTCGTTTGCTGACGAAGAAGTGCAGATCAAAAGCATTCACGATCAATTGAAAGATCGCGCTGGAGAGATCCATCGAGCGAAGAAGTATCTGGCTTATTTTCAGGCGTACACCAGTACCTATGCAGAAGTACAAGTTCTTAAAAACATGTACGAAGAAGCCCTCAAGGCGGCTGATATCGTCGGCCTTTGTGTGGGCACTCGTCCTGATTGCGTTCCTGATGCGGTATTAGATCTGCTTTCGGATTACGTGAATCAAGGCTATGAGATTTGGCTAGAGCTAGGTCTTCAAACGGCCAACAATGACACCCTCAAGCGTATCAACCGCGGTCATGATTTTGAGTGCTACGCAGAAATCACCAAGCGTGCTCGTGCACTTGGTATTAAAGTGTGCACTCACCTGATTGTTGGTTTGCCGAAAGAGACACGCGACGACAATGTTGAAACACTGCGTAAAGTGCTCGAAGTCGGTACTGACGGCATCAAGCTTCACGGTCTACATATTGTCGAAGGCAGTACTATGGCAAAAGCGTGGCGTGCTGGAAAGCTAGAAGCGCCTGAGCTTGAAGGGTATGTGGCTATCGCCAGTGAAATGATCCGCATGACGCCAAAAGAGGTGATTTATCATCGTGTTTCTTCTGCGGCGCGTCGTCCAACCTTGCTATCACCACTGTGGTGTGAGAACCGTTGGCTCGCGATGACCGAAATTGGTCGCGCATTGGACCGAGAGGGCGCACAAGGTAGCTTAACTGGTGATGCTTTCATCTATAGCAAACCAGAATTAAAGGCAGAATGATCGATTAAGAACTGTTATATTTCTCCCGATTTGCTTTTAAGGTCGGAAAAATGGATCAGTTACTCAATTGGCTCTGGGATGGGCAGGGCGACTACGGATTTGTGGTCCTGCTCTCTGTGGTATGTGTAATCACTGTTACGCTGATCTATCTGCGATTCCAATCCGCTTTAAAACACCTCGTTACTGACTCTCCTTACCCCGTACTTGTACTCGACGCAAGTCATGGTCAATTACTGCTTTCTAACGATCCTGCGATGCAATTACTTGGCATCCGTGCATTAGGTTCTGGCTTTCTTTATCCTGCCTCTTTTCACTCTGAAGAGCTGGTGGCACTACTCGATAGCTTTTCCAGCCGCCATTTCCGCCATCAATTATTTGATTGGCGGTTATCCGAAACAGAAAACGTCAAAGTTGAACTGTCTGGTAAAAAGAGTGTGCTGCGTGGTCATCGTGTCTGGATTATCTACGCTCAACCTTATCAAGCGACACTTCAAGAGCAGCAGAAAGAACTAGAAAAATTAGGCATTGCTCGCTCTGCGATCGATTCTCTATCTGAGTTGATTTGCTTACAAGATCAGCAGGGCAAAGTGTTAACAACTAACCGAGCGTTTGATCTTTTCTGGGAGGGGCGGAGAGAAGAAGCCTGTTCTGCAAACATTAGCCCGATCGCGACGAGAAAAAGTGAGCGTCGTTGGACGACAGACCCTCAAGGACGAAGTTGTTTGCTTGAAGTTAATCAGAGTTCGTTAGTCTCTCAGAGTGGGGAGATGATCGGCACCTTGTCTATCAGCCATGATGTCACTGAATGGCACAAGATGCAGCAGAACCTGCGTGATGAGATGGAGCGCCGTAAAGATACCGAAGTCGCTTTGGCACAGCGCGATACCATTTTACAAACCATTCTGGATGCCAGCCCGGACTCGATCGGTATCTTCAATGAGAACATGGTTTACCAAGCTTGTAATAAACCCTTTGTTAACGCTCTCGGCATTTCCGATGTGGGAGATTTGATTGGTAAGCGCCTGCAAGATGTCATTCCTGAGGATATCTATATCCGCTTAGAAGCGAGTGACCTACAGGCTTTACAACAAACTCAGCCAATTCGATACATCGATAAAGTGAGCAGCACCGATGGTTACTACACATGGTTTGATGTGGTGAAATCGCCGTTCAAAGATAAAGCCTCTGGCACCAATGGCGTGTTGATCATGGCACGTGATATTTCAGAGCGTTATCTTGCTGAACAGAAACTTGAAGAAGCGAATTTAGAACTAGAGAAGCTCAGCTTCTCAGACAGCTTAACTCAAGTGGCCAACCGTCGTCGTTTCGATGAGCAACTGCATACCCTTTGGTACCACCATATTCGTGAGAAGTTACCACTGACCATCATGCTATGTGATATCGACTTCTTCAAAGACTACAACGATTGCTACGGCCATCAGCAAGGTGATGAAGCCTTAGTGAAGGTGGCTGCGGTATTCCAACAAGTCGCGAGCCGATCTTCTGACTGCGTGGCGCGTTACGGTGGTGAAGAGTTCGCTTTCATTCTGCCTAATACGACGACGGAGGGAGCGCTGAAAGTCGCGCAGCGCATCCATGAGCAAATTCACGAACTGGCGGTCGAACATCGCAGTTCAAACACATCGGACCGACTGACAGTCAGTATCGGTTTTGTCGCTTATGTTCCTCATCATGGTGATGAGCCAGAAATGGGCGTTGCAATGGCAGACAGTGCGCTTTACCAAGCCAAGGCTGATGGCCGCGATTGCACCAGTGTTCATCCAAGTTCTTACTAACGCTTTGTGACCGCTTGCTCTAAGTTGAGAGTAGGCAGTTTAAATCACCGTATTAAACACGTTAAACTGCAAGCACATAGGATGAGGCGTTGATGAGCCCTGAAACACCGCTACTCCATCCGTGTGTCTTTCAAATAGGTAAATCGTTGTTGCTTCTTCGCTCAGCGGTTTCGCTTTTCATTTTGTCAGGGTTCGATATCTAGCTTGTTCCGTGGAGTAGTGAATGAAGCCCATGAAAAATCTCGCCCAGTACTATGTTGACCTATTGGTCAAACTGGGGATTGTCCGTTTCTCGATATTGCTGGCGCTGGCGTTGGTGGCATTGGCTGTTGTGGTGCAAGTGGGGATTACCTTAGCGCTGAAAGGCAATGTCGACGATATTGATATTGTCCGTTCAGTGTTCTTTGGTTTGTTGATCACCCCTTGGGCGGTGTACTTCCTATCTGTGGTAGTCGATCAACTAGAAGAGTCACGTCAAAGACTAACCAAGTTGGTGTCTAAGCTTAAAGACATGCGTTCGCGTGACCAAGAGCTGAACTTCCAGCTACAGCAGAACATTGAGAAGCTCAACCAAGAGATTGAAGAGCGCATTAAAGCCGAAGAAGCTCGCGAAGAAGCGATGCAAGATCTTGAGAACGAAGTTTTCCAACGTGAACGTACTCAGCTTGAGCTTGCCGAGCGTACGGCACTGTTGCGTTCTTTTATCGATGCATCTCCAGACTTGATTTACTACCGTAACGCTGACGGTGTTTTCTCGGGCTGTAACCGCGCGATGGAAGAGCTAACTGGTAAGAAAGAGCACCAATTAGTCGGCTTGAGCCCGTGGGATGTCTACAGCAAAGAAGTAGCGGAGCATATCGTCGATACCGACCAAAAAGTCTTTGCCGACAATCAAGCTATTACTTACGAACAATGGTTGGAATACCCTGACGGACGTAAACATTACTTTGAGCTGCGCAAGGTGCCGTTCTACAGCAAAGATGGCCGCCATCTTGGTCTGGTTGGTTTCGGCCGTGATATCACTGAGCGTAAACGCCACGAAGAATCACTAGAAAAAGCCAGCCGTGACAAAACCACGTTTATCTCTACGATCAGTCATGAGCTGCGTACGCCATTAAATGGCATCGTTGGCTTGAGCCGTATGTTGCTTGATAGTCAGTTGACTGAAGAGCAGCGTAAGCACATGCAAACCATTAATGTCAGTGCTATTACTTTGGGCAACATCTTCAACGACATCATCGATATGGACAAGTTCGACCGTCGTAAGTTGGAGCTGTTACCAGCCCCATTGAACTTTGAAGACTTCGTCGCTGAAATCGAAAGTATCTCGGCTCTGATGGCTGAGCAGAAAGGGTTGCGCTTCGATCTAGAGCGTCTGAGCTCGTTGCCAAAAGCGATTGAAGTAGATGCGACCCGCCTGCGTCAGGTGATTTGGAACCTCGTTAGCAACGCCATGAAATTCACTAAAGAAGGTGGCGTAGTGATGACGGTGAGCGCAGATGTAGAAGACGATTACGCGACCATCATCATGGAAGTGGAAGATACTGGCATCGGTATTCCAGATGAAGAGTTGGATAAGATCTTCGCTATGTACTATCAAGTGAAATCTGGCAAAGATAACCTGCATGCCGTAGGCACTGGTATTGGTTTGGCAGTTTCTAAGCAGCTGATCAACATGATGGACGGTGATATTACCGTAGCGAGTGAAGAAGGCTTTGGTAGTACCTTCACCGTGTCCATTCACGTCCCAATTGTTGAGCTCGCAGAGCCCGTTGTCGATGCAAAACGCGATAACGTGCGCCTGAATATCTTTATGGTGGAAGATATTGAGTTGAACGTCACCGTTGCTAAGTCACTGCTTGAGAGTTTAGGGCATACCGTGACCGTTGCAATGACAGGCCAAGAGGCGCTAGTGAACTTTGTGCCAGATGAATATGATTTAGCGCTGCTTGATATTCAATTGCCTGACATGACGGGTTTTGATGTAGCCAAGTACTATCGCGAGCACTACGACAATCTGCCTCCGCTGGTGGCCTTGACGGCTAACGTCATGAAAGATCGTCGCGAGTATCTCGATAATGGTATGGACGATGCCATCAGCAAACCGCTTGCGGTTCAGGCAATGCAGGCAGTGATTGATAAGTTCTTCGTTAATCGTATTGAAAGCCAAGAAGAAGTCGTTATCGAGCCTGAAGTGGTTGAGGATGTTACACCGACCCCATCACCAGTGATCAATACCCATTTGCTTGATTTGGATATGCTAGAGTCATACGTGGATATCGTGGGCGTGAAGCCTGTGTACGATAGCATCAAGATGTTCGAAGACATGATGCCGGATTATATTGAAGTGCTCGACTCAAATATGACGGCGAAAGACCAAGATGGCATTGTCTCCGAAGCTCACAAGATCAAAGGTGCAGCGGGCTCCATTGGTCTTAAACACATTCAAAGTGTTGCTCAAAAAGCGCAGTCTCCAGATATGCCAGCATGGTGGGAGAACATCTCTGATTGGGTCGAAGAAATTAAAAACGAGTATCAAAACGATATTCAAGTCTTGAAAAGTTGGTTGGAACAGAGGAAATAACATGAAGAAATTTGCATCGGCAGCACTGGCAATGGCGCTTCTGGCGGGTTGTAGTTCTGCTCCTCAGGTTGGTTGGCAAGAGGACAGTCAAATCACCATGAATAAGGTGAATGTCGAACTGAAAAGCAATCTGTGGGTAAATCTAATGCCAACCATTGGCGAAGTTCAAGAACAGAACGTGCATGGCGCACTTTACTTGAAGGCCGATAAAGAACTTCCCGCAAACTTGACCGTTGATTCGTTGATCATCAAGCAGGGTGACTCTGAGTGGGAAATCGATGGTGATCTGCTCGAACTGCGTACTCATAGCGAAAATCAGTGGGAAGTGGCGTTTGTATGGCAAATTGAGGCGGATATGGAGAAGTCGGTCGATTTAGCACTCTTGTTGGATGACGCAGGTAAGAAAGGCTGGTTAGTCGAAAAAGGCATCCGAATCGACAAGGTGTACTAATCACTAGGTTTGTACTAATTACGTTTTTTGTATTATTTGCTCATTTACAGATAGAAAAAGGGCTTGCTCATAGAGCAAGCCCTTATTGTTTTTACTGGGGCAGATTAGTCTTCTAGATCGCCACAGAAGCGGTAGCCTTCACCGTGAATTGTCGCGATGATTTCTGGTGTACCTGATACTGATTCAAAGTGCTTACGAATACGACGGATAGTTACGTCTACAGTACGGTCGTGTGGCTTAAGCTCACGGCCAGTCATCTTCTTAAGAAGATCAGCACGAGTTTGAATCTTACCTGGGTTCTCACAGAAGTGCAGTAGAGCACGGAACTCAGAACGAGGCAGTTTGTAGCTATCACCAGCTGGGCTCACTAGCGAGCGGCTGTTGATGTCTAGCACCCAACCGTTGAACTCGTATTTTTCTACCGAGCGTTTCTCTTCCTGTACAGCGTTAGTGCTCATAGAGCGGCTTAGCAGGTTGCGCGCACGGATAGTCAGTTCACGTGGGTTAAATGGTTTAGTGATGTAGTCATCAGCACCAATTTCAAGACCTAGGATCTTGTCTACTTCATTGTCACGACCAGTTAGGAACATCAGAGCGATGTTCGCTTGCTCGCGAAGTTCACGTGCTAGAAGGAGACCATTCTTGCCTGGAAGATTAATGTCCATAATAACCAAGTTGATTGAATTTTCAGACAACACTTGGTGCATCTCTTCACCGTCACTGGCTTCAAAAACAGCGTATCCCTCTGCTTCAAAAATACTCTTAAGAGTGTTACGAGTTACTTGCTCATCTTCAACGATAAGAATCTGCGGGGTTTGCATTGGCGGTACCTAAATTTGTGACAAAATTGTGCTAATAGAATAAATTCTAGGCAAAAATATAACATACAGGTAATGTGATTTTGATAATAAATCAAGTTGATCAAAAAACACTTCTTTCAGTTATCCGCCCTCCTTGGAATTTTGCCAACTCACCAGTATCCAATGGCGACGTTTATTCTATAGGGCTTGTTTACCTTTCAATTCCAGTATTTATGGGGCCTGAAACGTAAACACCCTAAGATATGGAGCGGATTTTATATTGTTAACAGCATGCTAACAATGCTCAAATGTTAATTCCATTCAGTTTGTTGATTTACATCAATTGATGAAATGTAACTGTTATTAATCGTTTAAGAGTTATGATAGAAAAAAGTAATACGAACATAGACGCATCGTTATGGAATGCTTATTCAAAGTCTTTCTTCCGTTTTCATGCTGAATGGCAGGTTACCAGCTACGCAGTGATAACTGCTTGGAACCCTTACAGTAATTTGCGGTCAAAAGAAGAGAATTGCATAAGTAATCATAAGCTCGAGAAACAATTAAACCACGTAAAGTACGTGCCTGTCACGGTAGGCGATCAGGCATTTGAGTGGTTGGAAGAAAGTTACGCTGCGGAGTTAACCCCACAAGCGGCGGTAGAGTTGGCCAATAAGTTCCAGCAGAACGCGATTTACTACGTTATTGATGACGAACTTTATTTGATTGCTTGTTCCGCTCCTGAGGTGATGCACAAGCTAGGGTCGATAACACCGCGACTCGTATAGAAGGATACTACTCACCTGAGCGTTGGTTCGGATGAGACAATTCACGGAGGAACTATGAGAGACATAACACCAGACATTTGTGACCAATTTGAGGACCAAGTTACCCTGCTGAGCTTACCATTGCAGAACTTTGGTCAACGCAGTGCCTTTCACGGCGAAATTGTCACTGTGCGCTGCTACCACGATAATTCCAAAGTACGTGAAGTACTGAGTGAAGACGGCACAGGAAAAGTGCTGATCGTGGATGGACACGGCTCTTGTCAAAAAGCTTTACTTGGCGATCAATTGGCGATTCTTGGTATCGAAAATGGATGGGAAGGGATCATCGTTTACGGTGCGGTTCGTGATGTGGCGCAGATGTCACAGATGGACATCGGTATTCAAGCATTGGGTACATGCCCGTTTAAAACTGAGAAGCGTGGCATGGGAGAAGTCAACGTGACACTGACCATGCAAAACCAGATCGTACAACCTAAGCACTATGTTTATGCGGATTGGAATGGGGTATTAACTTCGAAAGAGGCGTTGGATTTTTAGAAGCGGAAGCCTAGGCCTACTTCAAAGCCTTGTTGCCAGTCTTGATAATCCAGAGTGGCGTGAAGATCCAAGTTCTCGGTGATTTTCACGCGGCTCGATACTTCTGCGGCAAGGCTACTGTCTTCTTCACGTATGCCTTCTGTCGTTTCGCCTTTGTAAGAACGCACCGTACTTTTCACCGTCACGCGATCGTTCAAGTGATAGCTGATACCACTTAAAAAGCCGCTCTGATTCTGAGTTGGAGAGTTATTGACGCGAGCACCCACGTAAAGATCGACAGAGTCAAACAGCTCATACGCGTACCCACCATCGATATTCCAGACGTCAAAGCTGTCGGTTTGGTAGTTTTCACTAGAAATGAAAAGTTTGTGTGGAGACGAGGAAGTTTTGCCCGGTAAAGGCGGAAGATCACTGGCGACAGAAATGCCAGGCACAACGAACAGTAACAGAAAAATCCATTTTTTCATGTTGACCACTCCTTGTGTCTAACTTTGTTATTAGTATGTGCTAAAAGCTTCTCACTATTAAAGCATAGAATATGAAATCCAGCTCATTTATTTTCTGTTTAATTCGATCCTATGAACATTGATCACGGTTAAGTGTTTGTTAAGTAATGTCACTAAAGGATGGCATTTTGATCTTGTGCTCAGCGTTTAAGATCGGCTCAAGGATCATTCGATGATTTGGTTTTTAGTGAGGCTCGAACTGTGCACAAAAAAGTAACCCAAACCGCTGTAACGGTAAATCCTTGTAATTACTTTGAAATATCAATGACATTGCGTAGCAGAAATCTCTGCAAGGCCGGAAAATAAACAATTTTTTGTTGACTCTGTTTACGAAACTCGGTAAACGTAGAGTTAAGCAAACACATAATTATCGTTGAATATTTATTTATGACATCTCACAGCCAAGTAGTAATGACCACAACCATTATTATTACCAACACGACCAATGTTGGGGCAGGCTGCTGAGCGAAAGAAATTCACAAAGAAGGCCTGTATCCAACAAGATACAGGCCTTTTTTTATGCTTTTTTATACAGAATTTAGACAGATTTAAGAAGATACATCGGAGGAAGGGATGCGAGTATTAAAGTTTGGCGGCTCATCATTAGCAGATGCAGATCGCTTTTTGAGAGCGGCGGATATCATCGCCAACAACGCACAACAAGAAGAAGTCGCAGTGGTACTTTCTGCACCTGGCAAAACAACCAACAAGCTGGTAGCGGTGATTGAAGGTGCGCTTCGCAATGGTGAAGCTGAACTGCAAATCAATGAGCTGGAAGCTTCTTTCAAAGCTCTGTTTGCAGATATCCAAGTTGTATTACCAAACATCGATGGTGCAGCTTTCGATAACCAAGTTAAAACCTCACTTTCTCAACTTCGCCAGTTCGTTCATGGCATCAATCTTCTTGGCATGTGCCCAAACAACGTCAATGCACGCATCATTAGTAAAGGTGAACGCGTTTCGATTCAGCTGATGAAAGCGGTATTGGAAGCGAAAGGGCAACCAGCGCATCTTATCGACCCAGTTGAATACCTCTACGCAAAAGGCGATCACCTAGAAGCCATGGTCGATGTTGAAGTTTCAACTCAGAACTTCCGTCAGAACCCTCTTCCTCAGGGCCATGTGAATATTATGCCGGGCTTTACCGCCGGTAACGAGAAAGGTGAACTAGTTACACTAGGTCGTAATGGTTCAGACTACTCAGCAGCGGTTCTTGCGGCGTGTCTGCGCGCAGATTGCTGTGAAATCTGGACAGACGTTGATGGCGTGTACAACTGTGACCCTCGCTTAGTAGAAGATGCTCGTCTGCTTAAATCGCTTAGCTACCAAGAAGCGATGGAGCTTTCTTACTTCGGTGCTTCTGTTCTGCACCCGAAAACCATCGCACCAATCGCACAATTCCATATTCCTTGTCTGATCAAAAACAGCTTTAACCCACAAGGTGCGGGTACGCTGATTGGTCAAGACACTGGCGAAGATAACCTCGCTATCAAAGGCATCACGACGCTGAACGACCTAACGATGGTTAACGTGTCTGGCCCTGGCATGAAGGGTATGGTTGGCATGGCAAGCCGAGTATTTGGCGCAATGTCATCAGCAGGTGTGTCTATCGTTCTGATCACTCAATCTTCTTCTGAGTACAGCATCAGCTTCTGTATCGAAGCGCAAGACAAAGCAAAAGCACAGCAAGTATTGGCAGATGCGTTTGAACTTGAACTAAAAGACGGCCTACTTGAACCCGTTGAGTTTATTGATGATGTGTCTATCGTCACTTTGGTTGGTGATGGTATGCGTACTTCACGCGGTGTTGCATCTCGCTTCTTCTCATCTCTTGCTGAAGTGAACGTAAACATTGTAGCCATCGCACAGGGCTCATCTGAGCGTGCTATCTCTGCCGTGATTCCTGAAGACAAAATCTCTGAAGCGATCAAAGCATGTCACGAGAACCTATTCAACTCTAAGCACTTCCTAGACGTCTTCGTGGTTGGTATTGGCGGCGTTGGTGGTGAGCTGGTGGACCAAATCGAGCGTCAACAAGCGAAGCTTGCGGAAAAAGGTATTGTGATTCGCGTATGTGGCTTGGCAAACAGCAAAGGTCTTCTACTTGATAGCGAAGGTCTGCCACTAGAGCATTGGCGTGACCGTATGTCGGCAGCGACAGAAGAGTTCAGCCTAGCGCGTTTGATTTCTTTGGTTCAACGTAACCACATCATCAACCCAGTATTGGTGGACTGTACTTCAAGTGAAGATATCGCGAACCAATACGCTGACTTCTTAGCGGCTGGTTTCCACGTAGTTACACCAAACAAGAAAGCAAACACAGCCAGCATGTCTTACTACCATCAGCTTCGCGATGTTGCGCGCAGCTCTCGCCGTAAGCTGATGTACGAAACAACCGTAGGCGCAGGTCTACCGGTGATCGAAAACCTACAAAACCTAATCTCAGCGGGTGATGAACTAGAGCGCTTCAGCGGTATCCTTTCTGGCTCTCTGTCATACATCTTCGGTAAGTTGGATGAAGGTATGAGCCTAAGTGAAGCAACCAACATCGCCAAGCAAAATGGCTTTACTGAACCGGATCCGCGTGACGATCTATCGGGTATGGATGTGGCGCGTAAGCTACTTATCCTTGCTCGTGAAGCTGGCATGTCTCTAGAACTAGAAGACGTTGTGGTTGATCAAGCTCTGCCACCAGGTTTTGACGACTCAGGCAGTGTTGAAGAGTTTATGGAGCGCTTACCAGAAGCGGACGCCTACTTTAAAGAGCTATCAGCTAAAGCGGCAGAAGAAGGCAAAGTACTGCGCTACGTGGGTGAAATTGTTGATGGTAAATGTACAGTAAGCATTGCAGCAGTCGATGAAAACGACCCGATGTTTAAGATCAAAGATGGTGAAAACGCACTGGCATTCTACAGCCGCTACTACCAACCAATTCCACTGGTATTGCGCGGTTACGGTGCGGGTACTGAGGTTACGGCTGCGGGCGTATTCTCGGATGTGATGCGTACTTTAGGTTGGAAGCTAGGGGTATAACGACAATGAGTTCAAGTGATATGGATGTAGTGGTTTATGCCCCAGCATCAATTGGTAATGTAAGCGTAGGTTTCGACGTTCTGGGGGCGGCGGTGTCTCCAGTCGATGGCACACTATTGGGCGACCGAGTATTGGTTAAGTCTGGGGCTGAGCCGTTCAGCCTAAAGACGGCGGGTGATTTTGTTGAGAAGCTGCCAACCGAGCCGAAAGAGAACATCGTTTACGACTGTTGGGGGGTGTTTGCTCGTGAGCTAGACAAAAAAGGTGTTGAGCTAAAGCCACTTGAAATGACACTAGAAAAGAACATGCCAATCGGCTCTGGATTAGGCTCAAGTGCATGTTCTATTGTTGCTGCATTAGATGCATTGAACCGATTCCATGGTCAGCCGCTTAACGAGACAGAGTTACTGGCGCTGATGGGAGAAATGGAAGGCAAGATCTCTGGTGGTATTCACTACGATAACGTCGCGCCGTGTTACCTTGGCGGTGTGCAATTGATGCTTGAAGAGCTAGGTATCATTAGCCAAGAAGTGCCTTGCTTTGACGATTGGTTCTGGGTGATGGCGTATCCGGGTATCAAAGTATCAACTGCAGAAGCGCGTGAGATCCTACCATCTCAATACCGCCGACAAGATATCATTGCTCATGGTCGTCACCTTGCGGGCTTTATTCATGCGTGTCATTCTGGTCAGCCAGAACTTGCTGCAAAAATGATCAAAGACGTGATCGCAGAACCGTATCGTGAGAAACTGCTTCCAGGCTTTGCGAATGCACGTCAATACGCAGCGTCTGCGGGGGCATTGGCAACCGGTATTTCTGGCAGTGGTCCGACACTGTTCAGTATTTGCAAAGAGAAAGATGTCGCTGAGCGAGTTGCTCGCTGGTTAGAACAGAACTACGTACAAAACGAAGAAGGATTCGTCCACGTTTGTCGCCTAGATAAACAGGGTTCGAAAGTAACAGGAAGTGAGCTATGAAGCTTTACAATATAAAAGAAAATGATGAACAAGTTTCCTTTGGCCAAGCCGTTCGCCAAGGGCTAGGCCGTAACCAAGGTCTATTTTTCCCATCGGAATTACCAAAATTTGAAGATGTTGATGCTCTGCTGGCAGAAGACTTTGTCTCTCGTAGCACGAAAATCCTATCAGCACTGATTGGCGATGAGTTGGCGGAAGAGCAAGTTAACGCATTGGTTGACGCTGCATTCCAATTCCCAGCACCAATCAACCAAGTAAAAGACGGTGTTTACGCTCTGGAGCTTTTCCATGGTCCAACGCTTGCGTTTAAAGACTTTGGTGGTCGCTTTATGGCGCAATCTCTTGCTGCCGTTTCGGACGGTGGTAAGATCACTATCCTAACGGCAACTTCTGGCGATACTGGCGCAGCCGTTGCGCACGCTTTCTACGGTATGGAAGACATCAACGTTGTGATTCTTTACCCGAAAGGCAAGATAAGTCCACTGCAAGAGAAGCTATTCTGTACGCTTGGTAAAAACATTCACACTGTTGCGATCGATGGCGACTTCGATGCCTGTCAGGCTCTAGTTAAACAAGCTTTTGATGATTCTGCACTGCGTGAAGAGATCGGCCTGAACTCAGCAAACTCAATCAATATCAGCCGTTTGATGGCGCAAATCTGTTACTACTTGAAGCAGCTGCGCAAATGAGCAAACAAGAGCGTGAAAACCTAGTGGTATCAGTACCAAGCGGTAACTTCGGTAACCTAACTGCTGGCCTACTGGCAAAAGCACTGGGTCTGCCTATTAAGCGCTTCATCGCTGCAACGAATGCCAATGACACTGTACCGCGCTACCTGCAAACAGGTAAGTGGGAGCCAAAACCAACAGTTGCAACAACATCGAACGCAATGGACGTGAGCCAACCAAACAACTGGCCTCGTATTGAAGAGCTGTGCCGCGTGAAAGAGTGGGGCTTGGAGACGCTAGGTAAAGGTGCAGTGTCTGATGAGCAAAGCGCTCAGTCGGTGAAAGACCTATACGCACTTGGCTACCTATGTGAGCCACACGGTGCGATTGCTTACCGCGTTCTTGAAGAGCAGCTGCAAGAGGGGGAAACCGGTCTGTTCCTATGTACTGCTCACCCAGCGAAGTTCAAAGAAGTGGTGGATGATATTCTAGAATCCGACATCGACCTTCCTGCACCACTAGCGAAGCACGCTGCGATGGAGCTCCTATCGGAAGATCTCGACGCTGACTTTGACGCATTGAAACAAGTACTGCGCCGCGTGCAGTAAGCTTCAAAAGTACAGTCAGTAGCAAAAACAGAAATAACGAGAGGTGAATGAGCAATCATTCACCTTTTTTATTGCTAGTAAGTTTTAACTCTCTTTAAGATTGAAAAACGAACTTAACTACATGAGATGGAAAGAGCAGCATGCATTTTTTGATTTTTCTTGGCTCAGTGAGAGACAGCACGCCACCACGACCAGCGCGCTTAGGAATGCGAGTCAGTAGAGCGTGTGAAAAACTTATCGCGAGTCAGCACTCACAACATACGGTCGAAATCATTGACCCATTGAACTACGACTTTGGTGATGTGTTTAAGCCCGAGTTTGCTTATCACCGCTCAAAAGTGCCGGAGCACCTCAGCGAGTTGGCAGATAAAATCAAACATGCGGATGGGTATGTGATGGTTAGCCCGGAGTACAATCATTCGATGAGTCCTGCTTTGGCAAACATGCTTAATCACTTTGGCAGCTCGCTGTTTTCCTATAAGCCAAGTGCTATCGTGACCTATTCTGCAGGGCAATGGGGCGGCGCTCGTGCTGCAGTGTCGATGCGCACTTTCTTATCCGAGTTGGGATGCTTACCCGTGTCGGCAATGATCCATATTCCGAAAGCACAAGAGGTGTTTGATGAGCACGGTGTTGTTGCGGATGAGTTGGAGCAGGCGCAGTGGGATAGCTATATGAATCGCACTTTGCATCAACTGATTTGGTGGGCAGAAGGGGCGTCATTGCAAAGAGAGAGGCTTGATCCAACCTCGTTGGCACAAGTGTTCAAGAAAGATCCTTCGCAAAGAAACGCACCTTAGAAAGATGCGTTCGCCACTATCGGAGGGGACTCGAAGGATCCAGAAACAAAAAAAGCTTGGTCATTGCTGACCAAGCTTTTTAAATTCTAGCAAGCTAGTCTACTGAGAGATTATAGAGACTCAGTAAAAGTACGAGCGATTACGTCACGTTGTTGTTCTGGAGTTAGCGAGTTGAAACGTACTGCGTAACCAGAAACACGGATAGTTAGCTGTGGGTAGTTCTCTGGGTGTGCAACTGCATCTTCTAGAGTTTCACGCTTAAGAACGTTCACGTTTAGGTGTTGACCGCCTTCAATGCGAGGAGCTGTTTCGATTGCTACTTCGCGGCTTTCGTAGTCACCTAGGTCGCTGATTGCGATAACTTGGTCTGCTTCGTAAGTTGATGCTGCAGCAACACAACGCGCTTCGTTCTTCTCGCTATCTAGTAGCCAGATTGAGTTTAGTAGTTCGTCGTTAGCTGCTTTAGTAATTTGGATACCTTGGATCATCACTATCTCCTAGACCACTTACGTGGTGATTATTGGTGTTAATTTTCGAATTTTTGTCGAGCTAAGTATTATATAGCGAATATCCATTATTTTAATATTGATTTAAGTCAAAAAACAACCAAAAACCTTAATTTTTTGAAGGTAATTTTCTTGCGCTAAATCAATAAAACGTTTGAAAACATACTATTTACAATTTATTTGATAATATAAAAAATATTTAATAGTTATTTTTGTTGTAAATTTACTACAAAATGAGTTCAAAACTTAACCTTGCTAACGCAACTGCCTGTATTTAGGTAGCCATACTGAAAGTCTAAAGTGATTAAATGACAAACATAAAAAACACGTTTGGAAACAAATTTATTGGTGCTCATGTCTCGGCGGCGGGCGGTGTTGACCAAGCGCCTCTTCGCGCTCGCGAAATTGGTGCGAATGCATTTGCTTTGTTTACCAAGAACCAACGTCAGTGGGTTGCGAAGCCGCTTGAAGAGAAAACCATTAGCGCATTCAAAGCGAACTGCAAAATGCTTGGCTTTGGCGCAGAGCATATTCTTCCCCATGATTCTTATCTGATTAACTTAGGTGCGCCGGAAGAAGAAAAGCTGAATAAATCCCGCGCGGCGTTTATTGATGAGATGGAGCGTTGTAATCAACTTGGGTTAACGCTGCTGAATTTCCACCCTGGCAGTCATCTAAAGAAAGTGTCGGAACAAGAGTGCTTAGCGACGATCGCCGAGTCGATCAATCTTGCGCACAAAGCGGTGCCCAATGTGATCGCTGTGATTGAGAACACCGCTGGTCAGGGGACAAATCTAGGTTGGAAGTTTGAGCACCTTGCTGAAATCATTGATCAAGTGGAAGACAAAGAGCGTGTTGGCGTATGTCTCGATACTTGCCACACGTTTACCGCCGGCTACGATCTGCGCACTAAAGAGGATTGTGAGCATACCTTTGCTGAATTCGACCGCATTGTTGGGATGCACTATTTAAGAGCAATGCATCTAAATGATTCAAAAGTTGAATTCGCTAGCAAGGTTGACCGCCATCATTCATTAGGCAAAGGCGAGATCGGTTGGAGTTGTTTTGAGTACATCGCTAAAGATCCGCGCTTTGATGGTATACCTCTGATTTTAGAGACAATTGATCCCGATATTTGGCAGCAAGAAATCAATACTTTGCGCAAATTCCATATCGAAGAGATCGCTAATTCGTAACGAAACAGCGAAGTTGGCATCCTTCTTTCTTAGCTAGATACATGAGCCATTCGCGCTTGTTTTAACTGCCTGAATCCAGAGTGGTATTTAGGCGAAGCTAGTTAGGAGGATGACAGCATGTCTCGACCAGTTTCTTTGAGCCCAGTGACACACACTCGACGAGTATTACGTTTACCAACCCCAAATCGCCATATATCAGGGCAGGGGCACTATCGAACGCCGCAGCGCAATTAGCGGTACTAGTTCTAGTTATCTCAGGCTGTATTAGGTGTCGCACCGATCAACGCAGACAGTTCGCGTATCCGTTTTTGAGAAGCCGTCTCAAGCTGGTGGTAAGTTTTTGTTTGTTTTGGTTTCGCTCGTTAGAATAGAGGGAAATTTTAGGATAGGAACCTTCCATGAATCAGTTACCCACTTGGCACGATGTAATCGGCGAAGAAAAACAGCAGAGCTACTTTGTCGACACTTTGAATTTTGTTGAAGCAGAGCGAGCGGCGGGCAAAGCTATCTATCCGCCAGCCAAAGACGTGTTTAACGCGTTTCGTTTTACCGAGTTCAATGACGTAAAGGTTGTGATTCTAGGACAAGACCCTTACCACGGCCCTAACCAAGCACATGGTTTGTGCTTCTCTGTATTACCAGGCGTCAAAACCCCGCCGTCTTTGGTGAACATGTACAAAGAGCTGGCACAGGACATTGAAGGTTTCCAAATTCCTCAGCATGGCTTTTTGCAAAGTTGGGCAGAGCAAGGGGTGTTGCTACTGAATACTGTATTGACGGTAGAGCAGGGTAAAGCGCACTCGCATTCGAAAACTGGATGGGAAACGTTTACTGACCGCGTTATTGAAGCAATTAACCAGCATCAAGAAGGTGTGGTGTTCTTGTTATGGGGGTCACACGCGCAGAAAAAAGGGCGTTTTATCGACCGTAATAAACATCACGTGTTAACGGCTCCGCACCCGTCACCATTATCTGCTCACCGAGGATTCTTTGGCAGTAAGCCATTCTCACAAGCAAACCAGATTCTTGTTCAGCAAGGGAAAGAAGTGATCAATTGGCATTTGCCAATGACGGTATAAAGCCCACTTTTCCTCTTAATATAAAGAAAGAAAAAATAGTACAGCGATCGTGACACTACGATCGCTGTTTTTTTGAACACCGTCGAGTCAGGTATTGGCTTTCTCATATACACTTATTAAAAGTAGGTGTTAAGGAGAGACGCTATGATGATCGAAAGAATTCGACGCGAACACGGCTATATGGTCCGTCTGTTGGCGATACTGCGCCACAAATTGAATGAGATTAAACAAGAGCACGCTATCAACTATGCGTTGGTGAGTGAAATTGTGGATTACCTCTCTAACCATTCGGAAAAGATTCACCACCCTAAAGAAGACATTCTCTACCACTATTTTCTGGAACATTACGGTCAGCAAAAGACCATGGAAAACTTAGAGCTTGAGCATCAAGAGTTAGCGGAGAAAACCAAAGCGTTTTCGATGTTAATAGAGATGATCCTTCAGGATGCAGTTGTCCCACAAGACATGTTTATTGCACAGTTAGAAGATTTCATTGTGACCCAAAAACGCCACCTTGAGCTGGAAGAGCGCCAAATCTTACCTCTAATTGAAGAGCTCTTTACTTCTGAAGATTGGCAGTACGTTGAAAGTTTATGGCATGAGAATGAAGACGACCCAGTGTTTGGTAATACGATTGCCGATCGCTACAAGCAGCTCGCCGATCGAGTACGTCAGAGTGACGCTGAGTTTGTCTAAATCATAAAAATGGCGAAGTAAACGATTGCGTAAGCAGGGTTTGTTTCGTCACTTTCTTATTCAGTGGGAATCTCTAGGAAATTGTTTGGCTATTGCTATGAGTAAAAACTGAGGGAAATTCTCAACAGGTAAGAATTGGTGTTATGCCAATAGAGTCAGCCTCAAAATCCTCCCATTTTTTCGCTATCCATAAAAGACAAAAGGCACCATCGAGGTGCCTTTTGTACAAATTATAGTTTGATGTCATCCAGAGTGATGTCGTTGCAGACATCGAGTTCACGCAGTTCCTTGAGTAAAGTGCGTCTGTCGTTCATTTCTTCAATTTCTCGCCACTTACGCTTCACTGGTTTCGAACGAGATTTGGTTGTTGAGGTAGTATCCAGACCAAATAGGTCATCGAGTTGAAAGCCTTCCATAAGCCACCTTTACCTTTTTCTATCTAAACTGTTATATCCAGTCCTTGTGGAGTTTTTTTAGTACCACAATAGCCGTGAGGATAACCATGATATATTTCGCATTTGTGTCGGTAACATGACATTTTCGTGCAAAAATACTCACAGAATCACATTTTGCATGCATTTAAAATGAACAAAAAATAAGCGAACGATCTCACGAAAACGATTAAATGAAGAGATTTGGTATGTTAATTCGAAGGGCTGATTTCACTCAATTTTTGAATACTAAGGTTGCATAGCATCGCTTTGATTAAAATGTATCCAAAGGTAACAAACCGACACAGGAAATATTTGTCGGATACCTTGTGATTGCTAGCCTCATTAAAAATAAACGATACGTCGTTTTGTTAAGTTTGAGGGGGCTAGTTATGTTGAATTTTGATAAACAAGATGTTGCTGTTTGTGAGCGTTAAGTTTTCCTTTTATGTTAACTTTTGGTGACTTTATAGTGAAAAATAACAAGCTTATTTTACTTGTTGCATATTGATTTTTGCCTTTCGAGGCTGCATTATCCGCCCGTCAAAAAATACGCTGGTACGTAAAATGGATGCATGAAGCGACATTTACGATTCTAGATTGCACAATAAACATTACTCAAAAAGCTAAGCACACTTTGACACTTAGCAGGCAATCTGGTGGATGGCTCGGAAGCAAAGACCGGCGCAACTCACTTTGAGGTACACATGACAGACTTAATCAATTTGATGAACGATCTCCTTTGGGGTTCGATTCTGGTTTATCTTCTTGTTGGTGTAGGAATCTACTTCACCGTTCGATTGGGTTTCATCCAATTCCGTCACTTCGGTCACATGTTCTCTGTTCTTAAGAACAGCCGTAAAGCAGACAAAGCTGGTATTTCTTCTTTCCAAGCGCTTTGTACTAGTCTTGCTGCACGTGTAGGTACCGGTAACATGGCGGGTGTTGCAGTTGCATTGACTGCGGGTGGTCCTGGTGCAATCTTCTGGATGTGGTTGATTGCAATGCTTGGTATGGCGACGTCGTTTGCAGAAAGCACGCTAGCGCAGCTATACAAAACCAAAGATGATGATGGCAACTACCGTGGTGGTCCTGCTTACTACATGGAAAAAGGTTTGGGCATGCGCTGGATGGGCGTGTTGTTCTCAGTTTTCCTAATCATCGCTTTTGGTTTGGTATTCAACGCCGTTCAAGCAAACTCAATTGCAAACGCAATGAGCACTGCATTTGGTTGGGATGATCTTTACGTTGGTATCGCAGTTGTTGCGCTATCAGCAGTGGTTATCTTTGGTGGTATCAAGCGTATTGCGAAAGTAGCAGAGCTGATTGTTCCTGTGATGGCACTTGCTTACCTAGTGCTAGCACTGTTCGTTATGTTCTCTAACCTAGACAAACTTCCTGATGTACTGATGCTTATCTTCAAGAGCGCATTTGGTCTGCAAGAAGCAGCGGCTGGTGGTCTTGGTTACGCAATCGCACAGGCGATGATTAACGGTATCAAACGCGGCCTATTCTCGAACGAAGCTGGTATGGGTTCTGCGCCAAACGCGGCAGCATCAGCAACGCCTTACCCACCACACCCTGCATCTCAAGGTTATGTTCAGATGCTAGGCGTGTTCATGGATACTATTGTTATCTGTTCGGCGACTGTGGCTATCATCCTGATGTCAGGTGAATATGTAGGCCAAGCAACGGAAGTGACAGGTATCGAGCTAACTCAGCGCGCATTGAGCTCGCAAGTCGGCGATTGGGGCGGCATCTTTGTTGCTGTAGCAATCTTCTTCTTCGCGTTTACTTCTATCATTGCAAACTACTCGTATGCAGAAACGAACTTAATCTTCCTAGAGCACAACCACAAAGCGGGTCTAGGTATCTTCCGTATCGTTGTACTAGGTATGGTTATGTTTGGTGCGCTGGCTTCTCTACCAGTGGTTTGGTCATTGGCCGATGTTTCTATGGGTCTGATGGCGATTGTGAACTTGGTGGCGATTATCTTGCTATCAGGCATCGTGATTAAGTTGGCGAAAGACTACAACCGTCAGCTAAGCGAAGGCAAAGTGCCTACGTTTGATCCGAATGACTTCCCTGAGCTGAAATCTCAGTTAGAAGAAGGTATTTGGGACAACAACAAGAAAGATAGCTAATTGATGTCCAATCATCGTTGAAAGCTATCAACACGATTCAAAAAGCCATGCAGACAATGCATGGCTTTTTTTGTACTCTAATGAAAAACAAAATTAGGGAAGTTAAAGTCATGCTTATCGTAGTTTCTCCAGCTAAAACGCTCGATTACGAATCACCACTCGCGACCGAGAAGTTTACTCAGCCAGACTTGGTTAGCTATTCAAAAGAGCTGATCGAGGTATGCCGTAAGTTAACACCTGCCGATGTTTCATCACTGATGAAAGTGAGCGACAAGATCGCTGATTTAAACGTCGGCCGTTTCCAAGAGTGGAGTGAAACCTTTACTACCGACAACGCGCGCCAAGCGATTCTTGCGTTTAAAGGTGATGTGTACACTGGTCTTGAAGCGGAAACTCTTTCAGATGCCGATTTCGATTACGCGCAAGATCATCTACGAATGCTGTCTGGCCTTTACGGTCTGCTTAAGCCGCTTGATTTGATGCAGCCATACCGTCTTGAGATGGGCACTAAGCTAGCAAACGAAAAGGGCACTAACCTTTACCAGTTCTGGGGGAATGTCATTACCGATAAGCTGAATGAAGCGATTGCAGCTCAGGGCGACAACGTACTGATCAACCTAGCATCGAACGAATACTTCAAAGCGGTGAAGCCAAAGAACTTGGATGCACAAGTGATCACACCAATCTTCAAAGATTGTAAGAATGGTCAATACAAGGTGATCAGCTTCTACGCGAAGAAAGCGCGCGGCATGATGGCTCGCTACATTATTGAAAATCGCATTGAAAGCGTTGCGGACTTAACTAAGTTTGATGTCGCGGGTTACTACTTTGTTGAAGAAGAGTCGACACCAACAGACTTGGTGTTTAAACGAGAAGAGCAAAACTGATTGAGCGAAGTTAAGTTTCAGCTCTGCTAAACAATTCAAACGAAAAGCCGGATAGTTATCCGGCTTTTTTTATTTCATCGAACACTGATCTTAATTTCATTTATTACATAAAAATTTTAGTTATTAAAAAATAGTTGAGTAAGAAGAATTAAAGTTGTATTTTAAATGCAACTTTAAAAATAAAGGAGTTCTCCTATGTCAGACTTCAAGCTCACACACAAAAAAGCCTCTAAGTTATCAGAGTACATTGCACTGCGTATTACCAAGTTGCTGAAATTCACTCTGAACATCTTCTACGGCAAGAAATACGCAAAGCGAGCGGTGATTCTCGAAACGATCGCAGCTGTGCCCGGTATGGTTGCGGGCATGTTCAACCACCTCAAAGCGCTACGTCGAATGAAAGATGATGAAGGCTGGATCCGAGAACTCCTCGACGAGGCCGAGAACGAGCGCATGCACCTGATGATTTTCCTCGATATTGCCAAGCCGAGTTTGATTGAGCGTTTGCTCGTGCTGCTTGGGCAAGGCGTGTTTATTCTTGTGTATAGCTTCATCTATCTACTGTCTTCTAAAATCGCTCACCGTGTTGTGGGCTACTTCGAAGAAGAAGCATGTAATAGCTACACAGAGTACCTAGAGAAAATTGATAGTGGGGAAGTGGAGAACGTACCAGCTCCGACTCTGGCGGTTGATTACTATAAGCTGCCTGCTGATGCGATGCTAAGAGATGTGATTTTGCGGATTCGAGAAGATGAAGCGGGGCACCGTGACCGTAACCATGGCTTCGCGGATGCCTATGAAGACAAAACGCTTCCAGCCCATCAGCTGTAAACATGAAAAACAAAAAGAGCCGCGATTGCGGCTCTTTTAGATTTGGAATTAATCAGACGTGATTACTTTTTCTTAGCGGTTTTCTTCTTAGCTACTTTCTTCTTGTCGTCTTTTTTCTTTTTCTTCTTAAACACAGGTTTTTTGTGTTTAGGGCGCATCTCTTTCACGAAACGCTCTTTGATGTCTTCTTTTACGTAGCGAGCAACGCGATCCATCATTGGTTGGTCGTGTGCTTCTACGATTGAGATAGCGTTACCTTTCTTACCTGCACGAGCCGTACGGCCGATACGGTGAAGGTATACGTCAGCCGTGCGCGGCATATCGTAGTTGATTACGTGTGATACGTCTGGAAGGTCGATACCACGCGCCGCTACGTCTGTCGCTAGTAGCACGTTAACTGTGCCTTCACGGAAGCGAGAGATTGCGTTGTTACGACGATCTTGAGGCATTTCACCTTGAATCCAAGAACATGGAATCTGTGCGCTCTCTAGTTGTGCACGGAGCTCTGCTAAACGCTCACGAGTCTTCAAGAACACGATAGTGCGTTCTGCTTGCTCTGTAATGATGTGTTTTAGTAGGGCAAGTTTATGCTCTGCGTCATCAGCACGGTGGTACCACTGTGCAATCTTCTTACGCTCACGCAGTGGGGACTTCGCGTCGATCTCTGCTGGTTCGTTCAGTAGGTCTGCTGTGAAACCCTCTACGCCTTTGCCTTCTAGTGTTGCTGAGAACAGAAGGGTTTGTTTACGCCAGCGACATTCGTTAGACAGACGGTCAACCGTTGGCGCAAAGCCCATGTCTAGCATGCGGTCTGCTTCATCAAGGATTAGCCATTCAATTGCACGACAGTCAAAACGTTCTGCGTCGATGTATTCACGTAGACGACCTGGTGTTGCTACTACGATGTCTTGTGTGGTTGCTAGGATGTCTGCGTGTTCTTGGTATTGAACGCCACCTGTGATGGTGAAGATGTTTAGCTTGGTGTTTTTCGCCAGTGCACGCGCTTGATCCGCTACCTGCATCGCAAGTTCACGAGTTGGCGTTAGGATCAGAATACGTGCAGGCCCAGGTTTACGACGTGGGAAATCTTGCAGGTATTGCAGTGCTGGCAGGACGAACGCTGCCGTTTTACCAGTACCAGTTGGTGCTGACGCTAGAATGTCACGACCATCTAACGCTTGTGGAATCGCTTCGGCCTGAATTTTAGTTGGGCGTTCATAGCCCATCTCATCAATGGCTTCAAGTAGGTTTTGGTCTAGATCAAGTTCAGCAAAGGTTCTGATCACAATGAGTTCTCCACAAGCAAAGCTTGGTTAATGGTTCGCCACAGCAGCATAGAATATAAAAAGGTCGCACATTATAAAGTGATTGGTGACAAGGATCACATGTTATTTCACATCTTAAGGTAAAACTCGCGAGTTAGCTGGATAAAGTCGTCGCTGTAGCCCTCGTGCGAGTGGATGATCAAATGCGTTTCTTGAGTATCACAAGCTTGTTTGGCTAATTCAAACAGTAAACGATGCACGGGCTTTTTCTGTGATGGTTGCACGCGGCACAGACGTGACAAGTGCCACCCCTGTTGCAGCGCCATAGTAATAAATTGCTCGCCTTCGGTAATCGGCAGGACGAAATTGGCTGTCCCTTCCTCAGTCAGCAGTTCATGACATCGGTTGAGTAATGCGCTGTGCTGCAAGGTATCTGTGTGTCTGGCGGTTGCGCGTTGGCTTTGTTTCGATTGCTCACCACTGTTGAAGTAGGGTGGGTTACAGATGATGCGTTCAAAACGATGCTCAGGTTCAAACTGCAATACATCGCAGTGGTGAAGGCTGAGTCTGTCTGACCATGGTGATTGAGCGAAGTTTTGTTTTGCCGCTTCGATCGCTGTGATTTCAATATCAAGGGCGGTGATTTGCGCTGAAGGAAATCGCTGCGCGCACATTAAGGCCAGCAAACCTGTGCCCGTGCCGACGTCCAAAATTTTATTCTGTGGTGTGCAATTTGCCCAAGCACCAAGCATCACACCATCGGTACTGACAGGCATGCCACTTTCGCCACCGTGAATGGAAAATTGCTTGAACTTGAAGCCTTTAGTCTGAATTCTTTCGCTCTTCATGATTGTTTTATATTTACTCAATAATAGAGAGAAATGCTCTATTGTTTCTTAATTGTATAGATTGTTATCTTGTTGGTTATTAAATTGTATTCTCAATTGATCGAGACAAAGAACTGGTCATAAAACCTAGAGTAGTGATATTCACTGCTTTTAAGTTGACGAACTAAATTAATATGGTGTTTTTTTCTTAAAGGTTGCCAAATGATGGGTCTTTCGTCATTATGCGGCGGAAAATTTATAGATTGAACCACAGGTACTCATTTTATTTGGGTATACAAAAAGTGGTCGATGCATACACAACATTCATTAATTCAGAAAAAGGGTTATCTGTGAAGCAGACGTTAAAACTAACAGATATTATCGCAGTAGGCTTTATGCTATTTGCGTTCTTTTTGGGTGCCGGCAACATCATCTTTCCACCACTAGCGGGTCAGCTAGCGGGTGATCATTTGATGCCAGCAATGTTCGGTTTCTTGCTAACAGCGGTAGGTCTACCTCTTATTACTATCGTTGCTATTGCTGTAGCAGGCGGCTCTTGGGATCACTTGACTCAAGATCTTCCTAAGAAAGCAGCAGTGCTGATGGCGGCGTTGATCTTCATCATCATCGGTCCTGCATTTGCTGCACCTCGTACTGGCCTTGTGGCTTACGAGATGGCTATCAAACCATTCTTCTTAGATGCATCACAAGCGCATCTAACGTCATTCTCAATCTTGTTCTTCGCGGTAGCAATGGCTTTCGCTTGGTTCCAAGGTCGTTTGATTGACTTGATTGGTAAAGTGCTAACGCCAGTACTGTTCCTTGGTCTTATCGTTCTTGCGATTGCTGTATTTGTTGACCCGCAAGGCGAAATGATGGGCGCGCATGGCGAGTACCTAACTCAGCCGCTAACCAAGGGCTTCCTTGAAGGTTACAACACCATGGATACGTTCGCATCGTTGATGTTCGGTATGCTAATGGTGGATGCACTTCGTAGCAAAGGCATCACTGAGCGCGCGGCAACAACGAAATACCTAATCTGCGCTGGTTGTATTGCCGCTGCGGGTCTTGCGTTCGTTTACATCTCATTGTTCTACCTAGGCGCGACGAGTGCAACTATTGCAGCGGGTGCAGACAACGGTGGTGCAGTACTGAGCCAGTACGTTCAAGCGTTATTTGGTCCTTACGGTCAGATTGTTCTTTCAATCATTGTACTGTTGGCATGTTTGACGACAGCGATCGGCCTTATCTCGGCATGTTCAGATTTCTTTAGCTCTAAGACAAAACTGACTTACAAGCAGTGGGTTATTATTAACGGTGCGGCTTGTGCTCTAATTGCTAACGTTGGTCTAGCTCAACTGATCTCTCTATCAGTGCCAGTGCTATTTGCACTTTACCCTGTAGCGGTTGCATTGGTTGCGCTAACGTTTGTTCGCAGCAAGCTGCCAAACCCACGTGTGGCATACCGCTCTGTACTACTAGTATCTCTACTGTTTGCATTGATTGATGCTGCGAAAGTAGCGGGCCTAGACGTATCTGCATTCGACATGCTGCCACTATTCGAAGTGGGCATGGGTTGGGTTCTACCAACGTTTGCAGCGATTGTTTGCATGTTCTTTGTTGCTAAATCTTCACAACCAGAGTTGACTGAAGAAGCGGCATAATTGCTGACTCGCAAGATTAAAAAAGCCCGGTGAAGTGATTCACCGGGCTTTTTGTTTGTTTGTTGTATCGTCACTGCTATTGCTGACTTATAGCGTGTCGTGAAACTCCACCAACACTTGCTCACACCATTTCTCGATGCGTTCGTCACTCAGTTCATACTGGGAATCTTCATCCAGCGCTAAGCCGACAAACTGGCTGCCATCCTCAGTCAGTGCTTTTGACGCTTCAAACTCATAACCTTCGTTTGGCCAGTAGCCAATGAATTGCGCACCAGTAGCTTTGAGTTCGTCATGCAGGAGACCCATCGCGTCAAGGTACCATTCGCCATAGCCTTCTTGGTCACCCAAGCCAAACAGAGCAACAACTTTGCCTTTTAGCGGTGTCGTTGCAATGTCTTCCCAGATTGCACTCCAATCTTCTTGGATTTCACCGAAGTCCCAAGTCGAGATACCAATCAGCAGTAAATCGTAGTCTGCCATCAGTGACAGCGGTGTCTCTTTCACGTTGTGAATGTCGACAAGGTCTTCACCAATGATATTGCGAATTTTCTCTGCTGCCATTTCTGTGTAGCAGGTGGTTGAGCCGTAAAAGAGTCCGATTTTCATTATATTCGTCGTTTTTTGTGTTGCTGTTGTGGCAGATTCTAACCATAAAACGGAGAAGATTGCAGCGAATATCCCGCGGGAGATGATTTTTTTATGGTATTGGTTGGGCTCTTGCCTTACTCTCAATACTGTAAATATAAACAGATAAGGAAGCATTCATGACGGCACAACAGCCTGTCAATCAACAAGATTTTGGCCTTGTTGAGCAATTCTTAGATGCGATGTGGATGGAGCGTGGCTTATCAGAGAACACGTTGGCTTCCTACCGAAATGATTTAATGAAACTGCTCGCGTGGATGGAGCAAAACAGCTACCGTCTGGATTTCATCAGTCTGTCTGGCTTGCAAGAATACCAAAGCTATCTTGTAGATTTAGATTACAAGCAGACCTCCCGCGCGCGTATGCTGTCGGCGATTCGCCGTTTGTTCCAATACATTCACCGTGAAAAAGTACGCGCGGATGATCCGAGTGCTTTGTTGGTCAGCCCAAAGTTGCCGCAGCGCCTACCTAAAGACATCAGTGAAGAGCAAGTCGATGCTCTGCTAGATGCACCAGATCCGAATGACCCAGTTGAGCTGCGTGATAAAGCCATGCTTGAATTACTTTACGCGACAGGTCTGCGTGTGACAGAGCTAGTCAGCTTGACAATGGAAAACGTCAGTTTGCGCCAAGGGGTAGTGCGCGTGACGGGTAAAGGTGGTAAAGAACGCCTTGTCCCAATGGGAGAGAACGCGGTCGATTGGATTGAAACTTTTATCCAACAAGGTCGGTCTGCTTTATTGGGGGAGACTACGTCTGATGTGGTTTTCCCGAGTAAACGTGCTAGGCAGATGACTCGCCAAACGTTTTGGCACCGTATCAAGTACTATGCTGTGATAGCGGGTATCGATACTGACCAGTTGTCGCCGCACGTACTTCGCCATGCTTTTGCAACACACTTATTGAACTATGGCGCAGATCTCAGGGTCGTACAGATGCTGTTGGGGCATAGTGACTTATCGACCACGCAAATTTATACTCACGTGGCGACTGAGCGATTGAAACAAATCCACAGTCAACACCACCCAAGAGCATAATGATGGTTTGGTTCATCCATTGTCTCATTGGATGAAAGGATTTAATTTTAAGGTGAATTTAATGAGCGTATTACGCCGACTAACTCTGCTGACTTTACCGTTTTTCGTTACCGCTTGTGGTGCTGAAGAAAGTCAGGCAAAAACGGAAACTCCTGCACAACAAGTCGCACCAGCGGCAAAACAGAATTTTGATGAGGCTGCACTAAAAGCCAAGTTCTCTAAGTTGGGGGTATCTATTCTTGATATCCAACCATCAGACGTTGCTGGTTTATTAGAAATTCAAACCAATGGTGGTGTGCTGTTCGCATCAAACGATGGTAATCACTTTATTGCCGGTACGCTTTACGCCATCGATGATAACGGCGGCTACAAAGACGTCGTTGCTGAACGTCAAGCACCATTGAATGCAGCAAAAATCGCGAAGTTCTCTGACAGCGTGATCGAATATAAAGCGGACAACGAGAAGTATGTGGTGACGGTATTTACTGATATCACATGTGGTTACTGTGTGCGTCTGCATAGCCAAATGCAAGGTTACAACGACTTAGGCATTACTGTTCGTTACATGGCGTACCCTCGTCAAGGCGCAACAGGCCCAGTCGCTGAGCAGATGGCAACTATTTGGTGTGCAGAAGATCCTCAATCCGCTATGCACAACGCAAAAGTGGAACGTACATTTGATAACCCAGCGAAAGATCTTAAGCAGTGTAAAGAGACTATCCAAGCGCATTACAACCTAGGTCGTGAGCTTGGTATTTCTGGTACACCTGCGATCTTCCTACCAAACGGTGAGCTAGTAGGTGGTTACCTTCCGCCAGCAGATCTGCTAAAACGTTTAGAGCAACAATAATCCTTTAAGGAGCAGAGCCAGCAGTATTCGCTGGCTCTTTTCAAACATGATAGAAATTCAACGACGTCCCGAACCGGATCTTTCTCTTCTTCCTGATTCCATTCCTGCCATTCTAAAGCGCATTTACATTAACCGTGGCATCACGGATGTGGCTCAACTAGAAACCTCTGCACGCGGTTTGCATTCGTACCAACAGTTGGGTGGCATTGACCAAGCGGTTGAACTGCTGTTCCAAGCTATTAGTGAGCAAAAGCGCATTATTGTGGTCGGTGATTTTGATGCCGATGGTGCAACCAGCTCTGCTTTGTCGGTGCTTGCCTTACGTATGCTGGGCAGCAATAACGTGGATTACTTGGTGCCGAACCGTTTCGAAGATGGCTATGGACTGAGCCCGGAAGTGGTTGATCAAGCTTTAGAGCTTGGCGCAGAGATGATCATGACGGTGGATAACGGGGTCTCGTCGATTGAGGGTGTACGTTATGCTAAAGAAAACGGCATTACGGTGCTGGTGACTGACCACCACTTACCGGGGCAAGTGCTTCCGGATGTGGATGCGATGGTGAACCCAAACCTAGACAGCTGTGCTTTCCCATCGAAGGCGTTGGCTGGGGTAGGCGTGGCTTTCTATCTGATGATGGCGCTGTGCGTGTACATGCGCAAACAGAACTGGTTCGCGCAGCAAGGCATGCAAGAGCCTAAGTTAATGGAATTGATTGACTTAGTGGCACTTGGCACTGTCGCCGATGTTGTGCCGCTGGATGAAAATAACCGTATCCTTGTACACCAAGGTTTGCAGCGTATTCGTGCAGGTAAAGCACGTCCCGGCATTCAAGCCTTGATTGAAGTCGCGAAGCGCGATGCACGTCGTTTGGTCGCGTCTGATTTTGGTTTCGCTCTGGGACCACGCATTAACGCCGCAGGTCGCTTGGATGACATGTCATTCGGTGTCGAGCTGCTGATGTGTAACAACATCCATGCCGCGCGTCGCATGGCGAGTGAGTTGGACGGTTTGAACCAAACTCGTAAAGAGATTGAAGAAGGGATGAAGCAAGAGGCGATGGCTTTTTGTGAGCGTCTTCAGTTTGGCGAAAACAGTGAACTGCCATATGGCCTAGCACTGTTCCAACGTGATTGGCACCAAGGCGTGATTGGTATTCTTGCTTCGCGTATCAAAGAGAAGTTCCATCGTCCGGTTATCGCCTTTGCTGATGGTGGTGAAGGGACAATTAAAGGTTCTTGTCGTTCTATTCCGGGGCTTCACATGCGTGATGCGCTGGATTTCATCGATACACAAAACCCTGGTTTGATCATCAAATTTGGTGGCCACGCGATGGCGGCGGGCTTAACCATCAAAGAGCAAGACTTTGAACGCTTTAGCCGTTTGTTTGATGAAGTCGTGAAGAAAGAGTTGGATGAAGCCGCGCTGAAAGGCGTGATCATGTCTGACGGTGAGCTTAAGCCTGAAGAATTTTCAATGCATGTTGCGGAGCAATTACGCTCTGGTGGTCCTTTTGGTCAAGCGTTCCCAGAACCTATCTTTGATGGCGAATTTAAAGTATTGCATCAAAAGCTGGTGGGTGAGAAGCACCTTAAGCTGATGTTAGAACCGCTTTACAAAGGCCATCCAACCAATGTGATGATTGATGGGATTGCGTTTAACGTTGATTTGCGTCGTTGGCCAGATGCATCGGTCAAAACAGTACGCCTAGCGTATAAGTTGGATGTAAATGAATTTCGCGGCAACCAATCATTGCAACTAATGATTGACCTCATCGAAGCCAAGTAATACCTAGAAAGTCACTTCTTATAGAGTACGGTCGCCTTTTTGTGAGGCAAAAATTTTATGACCGTGCTCTCTCTAATTGCAATCTGATTTCCCACCCGAAATTTTCCTGTATCTCCGTCACATTTTTGAGTAGAATTTCTCGGTTAAATTCTATTCTAAAATGTTGAGCCAACATGTTTGAAATCAATCCAATTAAAAACCGTCTGCAGGACGTGTCTGAGCGCACGAATGTCCTGAGGGGGTATCTTTGACTATGACGCTAAGAAAGAGCGTCTAGAAGAGGTCAACGCAGAACTTGAACAACCGGATGTATGGAACGAGCCAGAACGTGCACAAGCACTAGGCAAAGAGCGTGCATCTCTTGAAGCGGTTGTAGAGACGATCGATCAACTAGAACAAGGTGTAGAGGACGTTGAAGGTCTTCTAGAGCTTGCGGTTGAAGAAGAAGATCAAGAAACGTTTGACGAAATCGAACCAGAACTTGCTGAGTTGGAAGAGAAGCTAGAACAGCTTGAATTCCGTCGTATGTTCTCTGGCGACCACGACAGCTCTGATTGCTACATCGATTTGCAAGCAGGCTCAGGTGGTACAGAAGCACAAGACTGGACCAACATGATGCTACGTATGTACCTACGTTGGGCTGAAGCGAAAGGCTTTAAGTCTGAGGTGATCGAAGTATCGGAAGGCGAAGTTGCGGGTCTTAAGGGCGCAACTGTGAAGATTTCTGGTGAGTACGCTTACGGCTGGCTACGTACAGAAACAGGCGTTCACCGTCTTGTTCGTAAATCGCCATTCGATTCAGGCGGCCGTCGTCATACCTCATTTGCTTCTGCGTTTATCTACCCAGAGATTGATGAAAACATTGATATCGACATTAACCCGTCTGACCTACGTATCGACGTTTACCGTGCGTCAGGTGCAGGTGGTCAGCACGTTAACACCACTGAATCTGCGGTACGTATCACGCACGTTCCAACGAACACAGTAGTGCAATGTCAGAACGACCGTTCTCAGCATAAGAACAAAGATCAGGCAATGAAACAGCTTCGAGCGAAGCTATTTGAGCTTGAATTGCAAAAGCAAAACGCGGAAAAACAAGCTAATGAAGACGCTAAGTCTGACATTGGCTGGGGTAGCCAGATCCGTTCTTACGTATTGGATGACTCGCGCATTAAAGACCTCCGTACGGGCGTTGAAAACCGTAATACTCAAGCGGTTCTTGATGGCGATCTGGACAAATTTATTGAAGCTAGCCTGAAATCAGGTCTATAAAGCTTTTCACCGACAAAAAACAGGATACATCGAAAATGACTGATGCTGTTCAAAACGAAACTGTACAAGAAGCCTCTGCACAAGAAGAGAACAAGCTAATTGCTGAACGCCGCGCTAAACTGGATGCAATCCGAAAGAGCTGCAAAGCGAACGGCCATCCAAACGACTTCCGTCGTGACGCACTAGCGGGCGACCTTCAGAAAGAGTTCGGTGAAAAGACGAAGGAAGAGCTAGAAGAGCTTAACCACGTAGTAGCAATCGCTGGCCGTATCATGGCTAAACGTGGTCCATTCTTGGTAATTCAAGAAACTTCTGGCCGTATCCAAGCTTACGCTGATAAAGCGGTACAAAAAGTACTGAAAGAAAAATACCAAGGCCTAGATATCGGTGACATCATCGGTGTTAAAGGTGCGCTGCACAAGTCTGGTAAAGGCGACCTATACGTGAACATGGAAGAGTTCGAATTGCTAACCAAAGCACTTCGTCCACTACCAGAGAAATTCCACGGCCTAACTGACCAAGAGATGCGTTACCGTCAACGTTACGTTGACCTAATCGTTAACGAAGATTCTCGTCAAGCGTTCGTAGTACGTTCTAAAGTAATGTCTGCAATCCGTAACTTCATGATCACTAAACAGTTCATGGAAGTTGAAACGCCAATGATGCACGTTATCCCTGGCGGTGCGAGTGCGCGTCCATTCATCACGCACCACAACGCACTAGACATGCCAATGTACCTACGTATCGCACCAGAGCTATACCTGAAGCGTCTAGTTGTTGGTGGTTTCGATCGCGTATTCGAAATCAACCGTAACTTCCGTAACGAAGGTCTTTCTCCGCGTCACAACCCAGAATTCACAATGATGGAATTCTACATGGCGTACGCGGATTACAAAGATCTGATGGACCTAACTGAAGAGCTACTAAGCTCAGTTGCTCTAGAAGTTCTAGGTTCAACGTCAATGCCTTACGGTGATGATACGGTTGAGTTTGGCGGCACTTACACTCGTATGAGCATGTTCGAAGCGATCAAGCACTACAACCCAGACCACGCGCAAATCCAAGCGCTAACAGAAGAAGACATTCAAAACCGTGACCTAATGGTTTCTATCGCGAAATCTGTTCACGTTGAAGTAGAACCTTTCTGGACATGTGGTCAGCTTCTTGAAGAGATCTTTGGTGAAACAGCAGAACCTAAGCTAATGCAGCCAACGTTCATCACTGGTTACCCAGCAGATATCTCTCCATTGGCTCGTCGTAGCGATGACAACCCGTTCTTCACTGACCGCTTTGAATTCTTCATCGGTGGCCGTGAAGTAGCGAACGGCTTCTCTGAGCTTAACGACGCTGAAGACCAAGACGCGCGCTTTAAAGCACAGGTTGAAGCGAAAGAGTCTGGTGATGACGAAGCAATGTTCTACGATGCAGACTACATCACTGCTCTAGAACACGGCCTACCGCCAACAGCAGGTCAAGGTATCGGTATCGACCGCCTAGTTATGCTGCTGACTAACACGCACACTATCCGTGACGTGATCCTATTCCCAGCGATGCGCCCACAAGCGTAATCTCCTCGCTGAGTCATAAAAAACCACCTTCGGGTGGTTTTTTGTAACTTTAATTTGAGCTAATTCAACTATTTGCATTTAAGTCCGGATGGTATAGTCAAATAACCATTCGCCAAATCTCAATCTGTTGCATAGTCTTAATATTGAGACAGACTTCGTCAGGCACAGTCTCGATAATGTTACCCGTTCGCAAAGATGGGTTTGTGGAGCGAAATTTCTATCAACAATCAATAAGGGTTAAAGAATGGCTGGGCAGTTTAAGATGGATTCCATTCCGGGATCGCTAGTCGTAGTTGGCGGTACTTACGAACCTTGGTTATCAGTACTAGAACAAGTGGGATGGAAGTGTCACCAAGTGGGTGACTTACGTAAAGCCAACACATTGTTAGAAGATATTGGACCATGCATTGGTATAGTTGACCTCAGCCATGATGAGTTCAGTCTTAACGGTTTAGCTAACTTAGTGAGTTCTCATAAGCACGTGCGTTGGTTGGCATTTATCCGCGAATCTCAACTTGGAACTGATACCATCTGTCAGTTCATCGTGAACTTCTGTATCGACTTCTTTACTGCGCCAATCCCAGATGCGCAGCTGCTAAGTACCATTGGCCACCAATTGGGCATGCTAAAACTAGAGAAGAAAGTCTGGCCGAGCTTTGGTAATAGCCTAGACATGGGGTTGATTGGTGAATCTATCCCAATGAAGCGTCTGCGTGATCAAGTGAAACGTATTGGCCCAACGGATGTGAGTATTCTTATCTACGGCGAAAGCGGTACAGGTAAAGAGGCCGTTGCGCGTGCGATTCATAAAGTCTCTTCACGCTCTCACAAGCCATTTTTGTCAATCAACTGTCGTGCACTCAACGAGCAACGTTTCCAAGCGGAAGTGTTTGGTATTGATGCCGATGAAGAGATGGGGCCAAGCCTACTTGAGCAAGCCGATGGCGGTACCGTTCTTTTCAATGACATCTTAACGATTTCGAAAGAGCAGCAGATGAATCTCTTGCGCTTCTTGCAAGAAGGCACGATTGAGACTCGCGATGGCGCGAAAAACGTTAATGTGCGTGTTCTGGCTGCGAATTCATCCGACGTTGAGAAAGCGCTAATCGATGGTGACTTCAATGAAGAGCTTTACCATTACATCAACGTACTACGTATCAACGTTCCAAGCTTGAAAGAGCGTGCGAGTGACATCGCTTTGTTGGCGCGTTTCTACCTGCAGGAATTCTCAAAAGAGTACAACTCACAGGCAAAGAGCTTCTCGGAAGACACTTTGAAAGCGCTGACGCGTTACTTCTGGCCAGGTAACGTCCGTGAGTTGATGAACCAAGTGAAACGCGCAGTTCTGATGTCTGATAGTGTCATGATTGAAGAGCATCACCTAGACTTGCCTCAACGTAACGACTCAAAACGCAGTCTGAAGTCGATTCGTGAGAAGAGCGAACGAGATGCATTGCTGGTGGTGTTGGAGTCGCACTCTGGTCAGGTATCGAATGCCGCAAAAGAGCTTGGTGTATCGCGTGCTACCATGTATCGATTACTGAACAAACACAACTTGATTTCAGAGCAGACGGTATAAACCGTCTATCTGGCAGCAAGATTAAAGGAGCGGAATGTCGCTCATTTTTTGTGCGTAAATGCTGAGTATTTATAAAACTCGAGTTTTTATATATTCCTTAGTTGAATATGTTATTCAAAAAACCATATGCAACCTGATTTTAGGCTAATGGTTTGTTTTTAAGCAAAAATACAAAAATGGTTTGATAAATATCCTCTGTTGCTTACAATTCAACCGTAACTCAATGAGTTATACCACATCAATCACGGATTAATTTTTAGCTAGGAGGCGCAAGATGAAACATTACGTTGTTAACACCACTGCTTGCGCCGATCGTATGTCTGATGTTCGCTCAACCTTCGAAGCGATCAAACAAGACGCCACTGGCTCATTAGATTAAATTAATCCGTAACCTACCTCTTATTTCTAGGCTGCGGAAAAGTAGCGGCTTAGTCTCAACAGAATCTCTCTGTGTAATTAGCCCACTATTTTTCCCAGTCGATTATCTATCGCTATTTGGAGAAAAATTATGCGTCACTCTATCTATTTGAAATTGGCCACCGTGCTTTTGAAAGCTGATTTGAAACGTGAAGAAAAGCAATGGCAACGTATGGTTCGCCGTAATGCTCATCAAATCCCTTGGACAAATGAGCACTTGTTAAAAGATATTGGCTTAGATAAAGAAGGTCGTACAAATCATGTCAGTGTGCCTGATGCTGTCAAAGTTGAACGCCGAGTTCGTCATCTTCGCCGTGTTTTAACTGCGCGAATACCAACGTAATCAGTAACCCAAGTGGAACTGTCACTCACATATATTCGGTTCAACTTGGGTTTAACTCACTGATGCAAAGAGGCTGACCATTGTGGTCAGCCTCTTTGTTTTTGGTCCATTGGGAAATAAAACGCTACGGACACGGGTTTGAGTAAGTGGTGCCAATCGCTTGGATGTCATTGAGCAATTCTTCACTTAAATGAACATCGATACTGTCGATGTTTGATTTGAGCTGCTCTAGGTTAGTTGCGCCAATGATGTTGGAACCCACAAATGGGCGTTGATTGACAAATGCCAGCGCCATTTGCGCAGGATCTAAACCGTGGTCACGAGCTAGGTTTACATACGCTTCGGTGGCTTTTACGCCTTGCGGGGTGAAGTAGCGAGCAAAGCGCTCCCAAATGGTGCAACGTGCGCCTTCAGGTTTCGCTCCGTTTAGGTATTTACCACTCAAACAACCAAATGCTAGCGGTGAATAAGCCAGTAGCTGAACGCCTTCGTAGTGGCTGATTTCAGACAAGCCAACTTCGAAGCTGCGGTTTAATAAGTTATATGGGTTTTGGATGGAAACGATTCTCGGCAGGTCATGCTTCTCTGCCAAACGTAGCAGTGACATGACACCCCATGGGGTTTCGTTCGATACACCGATGTAACGTATTTTGCCCGCTTTGACTAATTCAGTCAGTGCTTCAAGTGTTTCGATCAGCGTGACTTCTTCTTGCTTGTCTGGGTAAGGGTAGTTGAGCTGTCCAAAGCAGTTGGTTTGACGTTGCGGCCAGTGCAGTTGGTATAGATCGACATAATCCGTTTGTAGGCGTTTAAGGCTGTCATCAATCGCGGTATGGATGTGTCGGCGGTTTAAGCTCATGTTCTCACGAATGTAGGGAACGTTGCGTGGACCTGCGACCTTTGTTGCCAATACGACTTTCTCACGCTTACCGCTTTTTGCTAGCCAATTGCCTATGTATTGCTCAGTGAGTCCTTGTGTCTCAGCTTTCGGCGGAACGGGATACATCTCGGCAGTATCGATGAAATTCACCCCATGATCGAGGGCAAAGTCGAGCTGTTGAAACGCTTCTTGTTCGGTATTTTGCTCACCAAACGTCATAGTGCCAAGGCAGATCTTACTGATCTCGAGTGATGAGTGCGGTAGTTTTGTATATTGCATTTCACATCCTTGAAGAGTTACCGACTGAATAAGTCATTCCAATATAGGGGATTTTTAGTCGTGGTCGCAAATGATTTAGGTTTCTCTTTGTCGTTAACTCGAAACTTATCAATACGCTAACTAGACTTAAAGGATCTTGTGAAGGAGGTGCATTATGCAGAAGCATCAACTCGACATGTGGTTGCATGGCCACCACAAGGACTCTTACAAAACACCGAAGGTCTTTGTGATAGGTTGTTCTGATGTCTCTGACTATCTATTAGCAGTGGAGTACAAACACCAACTAGAGCCAATCAAAGATGGCGAAGATCCGATTCATTTTGGATCGTTAGATTTGGTAAAAGAGGAACTGCTTAGGTTAGGGATTGATAAAGCTTACTTGAGACTGCACAACGCTTACGATGAATTTGGTAGCGATGGCGCAGCCTCTTACTGTGATATTGAACTGTCACTGGTAACGCATTAATCACTCTGATTGGGCGTTAATATAATGCTTCAGTAGGATCTGCTCAGTAAATTGTGTCCTGAGATAGAAACCGCGAGGCAGGGTTTTGATCGGTTTTCCGTTCGAACTGTACGCTTCCGTTAAAGCTTTCGCATTTGCAGCTTTCGGACGTAAGTGCAGCGCTTCTCCGTGTCTGGCGGAAATTTGATCAAACTTACCTAGTACGATCAATTCCATCAATTCTTCCCAATCGTTTTTCAGAATCTGCTCTTCTTCTTGATCTGGCGACCAAATCAACGGGCTGCCGACACGGCGCTCAGCCAACGGAATCTCGCGTTCACCTTCTACTGGTACCCAAAGCACACGGGACAGTTTATTACGTACATGACTGGTTTCCCATGTTAAACCTTGCACGCCAGTCAGTGGGGCAACAGAGACAAAGGTGGTCTCTAAAGGTTTGCCAGAATACCCGATTGGAATGCTCTTTAGCTCGATCCCAAGTTTGGCGAAATCTTGCTGAGGCTTGCTGCCGGCTGGGGCTCCCAAATGCCATTCGAGTAATTGACCGACCCAACCTTTATCGCGTTTCAAGTTTTCAGGAACGGTCATGCCGGCTTCTTCTGCGAGCTCAGCAAAGCTTAAGCCAGCAATGTCTTGTGCGCGTTCCATTAGTTCAGCTTCGGATTGTGGTTCTGGTTTCATAATGACAAGGTGGTATTGGAAAACATCTAGTCTAACAAATTTGAATAAAATCCTCTGTCGAAGATTTCATCGAGCTGAATTAAGAATGATCAATTCATAACTTATCCACAGATTAGGAAGTGACCAATAGGATCTCTATGTAGGCTGGATGAATAAACAGGGGTTTAAGACATGATTGAGGCTTGATTTTATTGAGATGTCATGAAGTCCTACCTGTCCAATGTGGATAAATAACCGATTGTGCGATCTTTGACCGATCTGTATTTGGTGAAAAGATCATCAAGAAAAGTAAGATCATTAAATCATCAGAATCTAAATATATGTATTTATAATCAATGGTTTACTGTTTTTTGTTGTCATTATTGAAATTGGCGCTTGTGATGGTTTTGAACAAAATTCTTTGTTGATAGCGTTTTCTTCACAAAGTTATTCACAGAAAAGGTGAATAAATGTGGGCTATGTCTCAATCTTGTGTTGATAAAATAATGTCTGTTCAAAAGATATCCAAAATTGGCCAAAAGCTAATAAATCTTGCTCATATCACATCAGTAAGTTTGCTAGTAATGGGGATATGTGGAAAAATCACGGTAATAAAAAATTATTCATAGAGGTTAGCCAGTGATAGATGGCGATGGTTACCGACTTAATGTTGGTATTGTGATATGTAATAACCATGGTCAGGTCTTCTGGGCTAAACGATACGGGCAACACTCATGGCAATTTCCACAAGGTGGGATTGACGAAGGTGAAACACCTGAACAAGCCATGTTCAGGGAGTTATATGAAGAAGTCGGTCTGACGAAAAAAGACGTTAAGATCATCGCAACAAGTCGTCATTGGTTAAGATATAAGCTACCAAAGCGATTGGTGCGTTGGGACTCCAAGCCTGTTTGTATCGGCCAAAAACAGAAATGGTTTCTGCTGCGATTAGAATGCGATGAATCCCGCATCAATATGCAGCGTGGGAAATCCCCTGAATTTGATGGTTGGCGCTGGGTAAGCTACTGGTATCCAGTTAGGCAAGTTGTTTCTTTCAAGCGTGACGTATACCGTCGAGCAATGAAAGAGTTTGCATCTTTAGCCATGCCTTTTCGAGAGCGCAAGACGAAAGGGAAAAGAAAAAAGCAACGTAGATAGAGGATTAACATGCTCAGTCAGCTAAGGGAAATAGTTGAAAAAGTCTCCAGAGTCGATGACGTGCATCTGGCACTCGACATATTGGTAAAAGAGACTTGCGCCGCCCTATGCACTGAGTGTTGTACTATTTACCTTGCTAATGAAGAAATGCAGCGCCTTGAGTTAATGGCAACTCAAGGCCTTACTTTTGAAGGCGATAGCATCCATATCAACTTCAATGAAGGCTTGGTCGGTTTGGTGAAGCGCAGTGCAGAACCGTTAAACTTGGCTGAGGCTTCCACTCACCCTGATTTCAAATTCTTTCCTCAATTGGGTGAGCAGGTTTACCACTCTTTTCTTGGCACCCCGATCATCCATCGTAAGCAAGTATTAGGTGTGTTGGTTATCCAGCAGAAAACGCCGCGTTTGTTCAGTGAGATGGAAGAGTCTTTCCTTGTTACCTTGTCCGCTCAGATTGCAATACTGATTGCCCATGCGCAAAATCTCGGTCATTGGCAACTTGCCTCTAAACCAACGGTGATTAAAGGGCTACCAGCTTCAACGGGTGTCGCGATAGGTGAGTTCTGGTTTGACAATACCCAGCCTAATTTGAGCGATGTTTTCCCTGCCTCTGCCCTAGATAAAGAACGAGAGCATGAACTGCTTGCGGTCGCGGTGGAAAGGGCGCTGAGCGATTTTCGTCGTATGCGTAAGAAGTTCGACAGTGAAATCAATAAAGACGCCTTGGCGATCTTCGACCTTTTTACTCACTTACTCAATGATCCAATGCTGCGTGGCGATCTCAAGAAGCAGATTGAAAAGGGCGATCGTGCTGACTGGGCATTGCGCCAAGTTGTTGAAACCTACTCGAACCGCTTTGCGCGTATGTCTGATGTTTACCTGCGTGAGCGCGCGCAAGATATTCGAGAGTTGGGACAACGTCTGCTGTATTTCTTGCACAACAGTGAGCAAGAGCATGCCTCGATTGATCGTCCGGTGATCTTGGTTGCCAATGAACTTACGGCGACTTTACTCGCATCAATTCCAAAGCAACACCTGTTGGCTGTGGTGTCACTAGAAGGTGCTGCAAACTCCCACGCTGCGATTCTCTCACGTGCATTGGGTGTTCCTGCCATCATGGGCGCGAACATCAACACCAGCGTCGTAAATGGTAAGAACGGCATTGTTGATGGGTACACTGGTGAGATTTATTTAGAACCGAACAGGCAGCTTCTGCGCGAGTATCGTAGCCTTGTTAGTGAAGAGTCTGAATTGTTCGCCATGGTGAACAAAGACTTAGCACTGCCTGCGATCACGCAAGATGATTGCCATGTTGAAGTAATGCTCAACGCGGGTTTGAGTGCCGATAGCAATATCGCGATCAACTCCGGTGTTGATGGCGTTGGTTTGTATCGAACGGAAATCGCTTTTTTACTTCAGCATCACTTTCCGTCTGAAGATGAGCAGTATCATCAGTACCAAGCGATTCTGAACAGTTACCCGAATCAACGCGTTGTAATGCGCACCCTAGATATCGGTGGTGATAAACCATTGCCGTATTTGCCTATTGATGAAGACAACCCATTTTTAGGCTGGCGTGGTATTCGTTTTACCTTGGATCACCCAGACATCTTTTTGATCCAATTGAGAGCGATGCTAAGGGCGAGTGCGGAAAGTGGCAACTTGAGCATTTTATTGCCAATGGTGTCAGGCATTAAAGAGTTCGATGACGCCGTCGCACTGATTAATCAAGCCTACAGCGAGGTGGTGTTGCTGGATGAGCGAATTCAAGCTCCGAAGGTTGGGGTTATGATCGAAGTGCCTTCAATGGTGTACTTGCTGCCGGCTATCGCTCACCGTGTTGACTTCGTTTCTGTCGGTACCAACGACTTAACGCAATATTTGTTGGCTGTCGATCGGAACAATTCCCGTGTTGCGGATGTCTATGAATCCATGCATCCCGCGGTGTTGTTAGCGTTAAAACAAATTCACGATGTTTGCCACCAATATCAAGTGCCTGTGTGTATTTGTGGTGAGCTAGCTGGTGATCCATTTGGTGCGTTGCTCCTGTTGGGCTTAGGCTACAACAGTTTGAGTATGAACACCTCGAACGTGGCTAAGGTGAAATATTTGATTCGCCATAGCCAACAAAAAGAACTCGAAAAACTCGTCGAAAAAGCCATGTCATGCTCATACGGGCAAGAAATTCATCAAATGATGCATGATTTCTTTATCCAGCAAGGCTTTGCCGGCTTTATTCGTGCAGGTAAGAAGTAGGTAACAGTGACCATCTCTTTATTTATATTATTGCTCGCGCTAGGCGCTTTCGTAGGCGTGATGGCGGGGCTTCTTGGTATCGGAGGCGGACTGATTGTCGTACCTGCGCTACTTTACCTTCTTCCTCTTGCTGGTATCTCTCCTGAAATGAGCATGCACATGGCGTTAGCAACGTCATTGGCGAGTATCATCGTGACCTCTGGTTCTTCTGCACTTAACCACCTTAAGCTTGGCAACATCGATATGTTCGTCGTCAAATGGCTGATGCCTGGCGTGGTGATTGGCGGTTTTGTTGGTGCCAATATCGCCGAGTGGATCCCGACTCATTACCTGCCGAAAGTCTTCGGTGTGATTGTGCTGTGTCTAGCTGTACAAATGTTTCGCTCAATTAAGACGAAAAGCGAGAAGCCAATGCCAAGTAGTCCGGTCACTATGATGTACGGAACGGGAATTGGTGTGGTATCGAGTCTTGCTGGTATTGGTGGTGGTTCACTGTCGGTGCCTTTTTTAAACAAGCATGGTATTGAAATGCGCAAAGCGGTTGGCTCCTCATCGGTGTGTGGCTGCGTAATTGCGATTTCAGGCATGATTGGATTTATCTTACATGGCTACAAAGTAGAAGGGCTACCTGACTACAGTGTAGGTTATGTTTATTTGCCTGCTTTGGCCGCGATTGCAATGACGTCGATGCTTACGACGAAAGTCGGCGCGAAGATGGCAACCAACCTTCCTACGGCGGTCTTGAAGAAGATCTTTGCCGTGTTCTTGATGTTTGTTGCAGCGACCATGCTGCTGTAAAGTCCACCTGTTTTATTAGTAATAAGAAGAGAATGATTTATGTCTCAGGGATATTTAGAATTTCCCAATATTGATCCGGTTTTAGTCTCTATTGGTCCTGTTTCTGTTCGTTGGTACGGTTTGATGTACCTAGTCGGCTTTATGTTCGCACTATGGTTGGCAAATCGTCGCGCAGATAAGCCGGGTAGTGGTTGGACGCGTGAGCAAGTTTCTGACTTGTTGTTCGCGGGTTTCCTTGGGGTAGTGATTGGTGGTCGTGTTGGTTACGTTATTTTCTACAACTTTGATTTGTTCTTAGCCGATCCTCTATACCTATTCAAAGTCTGGACTGGCGGCATGTCATTCCATGGTGGCCTGCTAGGTGTTATCACCGCCATGTTCTGGTACGCACATAAGAATGGTCGCACTTTCTTTGGTGTGGCGGACTTTGTCGCGCCGTTAGTACCATTTGGCCTTGGTATGGGGCGTATGGGTAACTTCATGAACAGCGAACTTTGGGGACGTGTAACGGATGTGCCATGGGCGATCATCTTCCCGAACGGTGGCCCACTGCCTCGTCACCCATCTCAGCTTTATGAGATGTTCCTAGAAGGTATTGTGCTGTTCTTTATCCTTAACTGGTTTATCAAAAAGCCTCGTCCTTTAGGTGCGGTATCAGGGCTATTTTTAGCTGGATATGGTACATTCCGTTTCCTAGTTGAGTTTGTTCGCGAACCGGATGCACAGCTTGGTTTATTTGGTGGTTACATTTCGATGGGACAAATCCTATCCTCACCGATGATCATTCTGGGTATCCTTATGATGGTTTGGGCGTACAAACGTGGTCTGTACCAAGACAAAGTCCAAGCAGAAACGAAGTAAGGAATTGGTGTGAAACAGTATTTAGATTTGTGTCAGCGTATCGTTGACCAAGGCACTTGGGTTGAAAACGAACGCACAGGCAAACGCTGCCTAACGGTGATCAACGCAGACTTGACCTACGATGTTGCTAACAACCAATTCCCATTAGTAACGACACGTAAGAGCTTTTGGAAAGCGGCAGTTGCTGAGCTACTTGGTTATATCCGTGGCTACGACAACGCTGAAGATTTCCGTAAGCTAGGTACGAAAACATGGGATGCGAACGCAAACCTAAATGAAGCATGGTTGAACAACCCATTCCGTAAGGGCGAAGACGACATGGGACGCGTATACGGCGTTCAAGGTCGTTCATGGGCGAAGCCAGATGGCGGTCATATCGACCAGTTGCGTAAGATTGTGGATGATTTGACGCGCGGTGTTGATGACCGTGGTGAAATCCTAAACTTCTACAACCCTGGTGAGTTCCATATGGGCTGTTTGCGTCCATGTATGTACAGCCACCACTTCTCACTGTTAGGTGACACGCTATACCTAAACAGCACGCAGCGCTCTTGTGACGTTCCGCTAGGTCTGAACTTCAACATGGTTCAAGTGTATGTGTTCTTGGCAACCATGGCGCAAATTACAGGTAAGAAACCTGGTCAGGCTTACCATAAGATTGTTAACGCACACATCTACGAAGATCAGCTTGCGCCAATGCGTGATATCCAGTTGAAGCGTGAGCCACTAAAAGCCGCAACTTTCCACATCAACCCAGAAATCAAATCTTTAGAAGATTTAGAAACATGGGTAACCCTAGATGATTTCTGGGTAGAAGGTTACGAGCATCACGATCCAATTCAGTACCCGTTCTCAGTTTAACGAGTATATTGAGTTTCTAAGCCGCCTTTATGGGCGGCTTTTTTACGCCCGAAGGGCGGGGGTAGGAGGGAACGGGCTTCGCCCTACAGAACGCTGCGCTTCGAGAGTCGGGAGTGGGCTTTGCCCTGAGGAACGCTTCGCTCCGAGATGTGAGAGGGAATAAAAGATCCCCAACTCGCTCGTACCTCGCTCTTGAGGATGACGTTCAGTCACTCTCAAATCAAACGGCGTCATTCCCGAAAGCGACGAAGGAGCGTCGTCGGGAATCTCTTTTCCCACAGTTTACTGCGTGATTAAGAAATGAAAGCACTTTGCTGTAGGTAGCGAGAGTGTGGCGCTGGAAGCTCAGTGAAGGTTAGAGAGTATTGACAGAACTTACCGTCCTAGGTGGATATAATCGAGTCTTATCCCTTATCCCTTATCCCTTATCCCTTATCCCTTATCCCTTATCCCTTATCCCGAAGCGTAGCGTTCCATAGGGCGAGCCCGTTTTCGCTTCCCCAAAACGAAAAAAAGCCCCACCGAAGTGGAGCCTAAATAAGCGATGGTAATCTTATTATTATGCTGTCAGAGCAAGGATAGAGCCTGGTAGCACGATGAACACTGCCAGTAGGTAACCTGCTACAACCGCTTTATTCTTAATAGCTAGTTCTGAAATCACTTCTGCACATTTCACTGGAATCTCACGTAGGAACGGGATACCGAAGATGAACAATGTCGCCAGAATGTTGAACGTTAGGTGTACTAGTGCAATTTGCAGTGCGAAGACTGCGAACTCGCCAGATACCGCTGTTGCTGCTAGTAGAGCCGTGATACATGTACCGATGTTTGCACCTAGAGTGAATGGGTAGATGTCACGTACTTTTAGAACACCTGAGCCTACTAGTGGAACCATTAGACTTGTTGTCGTAGAAGAAGACTGAACAAGAACAGTAACTACAGAGCCCGATACGATACCGTGGATAGGACCACGACCGATTGCGTTCTTAAGGATGTCACGTGCACGACCAACCATTAGGCTCTTCATTAGCTTACCCATAACCGTGATAGCTACGAAGATAGTACCGATACCTAGAGCGATTAGCGCTACGCCACCCATAGTGTCGCCAAATGTTGCTAGTGGCTCCTTGATTGCACTTACTACTGGTTTAGTGATTGGCTTGATGAAATCAAAGCCTTTCATGCTCATATCACCTGTATTTAGCAATGGCGATACCAACCAGTGAGAGATTTTCTCTAGGATGCCGAACATCATTTCCAATGGTAGGAAGATCAGTACTGCAAGTAGGTTAAAGAAGTCGTGGATTGTTGCGCTTGCGAATGCACGTTTGAATTCGTCTTTACAACGAACGTGACCAAGCGAAACAAGTGTATTTGTTACGGTTGTACCGATGTTAGCACCCATTACCATAGGGATAGCGGTTTCTACAGGTAGACCACCTGCAACCAAGCCCACAATAATAGAAGTTACGGTACTTGAAGATTGGATCAGTGCCGTAGCTACCAAACCGATCATTAGACCTGCGACTGGGTGAGACGCAAATTCAAAGAGTACTTTAGCTTGATCGCCAGTTGCCCATTTGAAGCCGCTACCAACCATAGATACTGCTAGAAGAAGCAGATACAACATGAATGCCAAGTTAGCCCAGCGTAACCAGCGAGTCGTGCTCGAGATTGGTGCTGCTGTAGAAGTAGCTTGGTTCATCATAATTTTCTCCGTGGACCTTTCAGTTCGTTTATTTGGTCTGTTGTTGAAACTGAGGGCGATGTTAGAGATGAAATATTTCAGTAATATGACAGTTCAGTTTCTATGGAGAATTTTTATTATTCTTTTTGATAGTTATCTGTGAAGAAAAATTCACATGAAAATAAGTTATTGATTTTATATGATTTAATTTCACTTTTGTTTTGTTGATAAGTTTTAAGAGCAGATTAAAAAAGTGCGTTTTGCTTCAAGTTTTATGACAGTATGAATATGATATTTTCGGTAAAACTGTTGCTTTCTTATGTTTGTGTAGGTTTTGTCGAAGTTATTGTTTGTCGTTGTCACATTTGATATAAAAAGTGTCATCTTCTTTCTAGGGAATGGCTATGTCGCACTTAAACTATAACCACCTTTATTACTTCTGGATGGTGTGTAAACAAGGCTCGGTAACAAAAGCTGCCGATGCATTATTCCTGACGCCACAAACTGTGACAGGGCAGATTAAAGCACTTGAAGACCGTATGAAGGGGAAGTTGACCAAACGTAATGGTCGTACGGTAGAGCCAACAGAGCTTGGACAGCTGGTATTTAAGTACGCAGATCGCATGTTTGGGTTGAGCTACGAAATGCTCGATATCGTCAACTATAGCCAACACTCCAATATCCTATTCGAAGTCGGTGTTGCCGATGCCCTCTCTAAACGTCTCGTCAGTAAAGTGCTGATGACCACGGTTCCAGAGGACAATAGTATTCACTTACGTTGTTATGAATCGACTCACGAACTGTTGCTAGAGCGTTTATCGCAACACAAGCTGGATATGATCCTTTCTGACTGTCCAGTAGATTCGACGCAAAGCCCTGGTCTATATAGTAAAAAGCTTGGTGAAAGCAGCATGAGCTTTTTTGCTTCGTCAGAGACTCCAGACGTCAAGTTCCCCGAAATCCTAGAGAAGAAGAAGCTACTTATCCCAGCAAGCCGAACAGCAATGGGGCGAAAAGTACTGCAGTGGTTTGATCGTCAAGGATTGCAACCCGATGTATTGGGTGAATTTGATGATGTGGCGTTAATGAAGGCCTTTGCTCGATATCGCGATGATGTCATTTTCTTAGCACCGACGGTGTACATGTCCGAGATTGAGGACGATCGCAATTTGCAATTAATTGGGCATGTTGACGATTTGAAGGAAGAGTATTACGTCATCTTTGCCGAGCGAATGATACAACATCCAGCAGTAAAGAACGTTTGTGATGCAGATTTTAGCCAAATGTTTGAATGAACAAGTTTCGTTGCGCAAATAAATAGATTACTATCGACAAAATTATAACTCGAAATTATAAAATCTTTGTAACACAACAAACTGGCCAGGGTTGGGGAAAGTAAGTTGTAGCTAGAGGTACAGCACATGAATCTACAAGAAATGGAGAAAAACTCCGCCAAAGCTGTCGTGTTGCTTAAAGCGATGGCAAATGAAAGACGCCTACAAATCCTTTGCATGCTGCATAATCAAGAGCTTTCGGTCGGGGAGCTTTGCGCAAAACTAGAGTTGAGTCAATCGGCACTGTCTCAGCACTTAGCGTGGCTTCGACGCGATGAGTTGGTTGCAACGCGAAAAGAAGCGCAAACGGTCTACTACACATTAAAGAGTGATGAAGTGAAAGAGCTTATTCAAACACTTCATGGTCTCTATTGTGCAGAAGCTACCGTGTGATGACAGGTCACAAATGAGAAAAAGCTGGCATTGCCAGCTTTTTTTATGCTTTCAATTTAGTAACACTAAATTTTAGATATAAAAAACCGGCGTGAGCCGGTTTTTTCTTCACTGTGGAATCAATTCTCTATTAAAGAGCTTTGATTTGTGCAGTGAAACGAGACTTATGACGAGCTGCTTTATTCTTGTGAATAAGGCCTTTAGTCGCCATACGGTCTAGGATAGGTGTAACTGCAGCGAATGCAGCAGTTGCAGCTTCTTTGTCGCCTGCTTCGATAGCAGCAACAGTTTTCTTCATGTAAGTACGCATCATTGAGCGACGGCTAGCATTGTGCTGACGACGTTTCTCAGCTTGGATAGCGCGCTTCTTAGCAGATTTACTATTTGCCAAGGGTCTAACTCCCAAAAACTTATTTCTATGACAATTTAAGGGCGAGGACTATCCCTCATTTGCGCCTAAATGTCAAATGATTTGTGCAAAAACCAATCGAAACCAAAACAAATTTTGGTAACAAAGGTCATCGCGGTTAAGATGGCGGGGATTCTAACAGCATTTTTAGACCATTGCTAATAATTATCCGCCTAGATCTGACAATAAACGGATATATTTTTAACGCCCATTTGTAGCTTTCAAAGGCTTAGAGGAATAGGGTTGGCTATCTTTTGGTGATATTCCGAGGTTACAGTGAGTAAACGACTGCTCAAGTCTGGCATGATCGTCAGTGCCATGACATTAATTTCGCGCGTCCTAGGTTTAGTTCGTGATGTAGTAGTAGCAAACTTGATGGGGGCCGGCGCGAGTGCCGACGTCTTCTTCTTTGCCAATAAAATCCCTAATTTCTTACGTCGTCTGTTTGCTGAAGGCGCGTTTTCTCAGGCTTTTGTACCAGTACTAACCGAAAGCCACGCCCAAGGGGATATGGACAAAACCCGAGAGTTGATTGCTCGTGCTGCTGGTACGTTAGGTGTGATTGTCTCTATTGTTACCATTCTCGGGGTTTTAGGCTCTGGTGTCGTAACGGCACTTTTTGGCTTTGGTTGGTTCTTGGACTGGATGCATGGTGGTCCGGCGGCTGAGAAGTTCGAACTTGCCAGCGTGATGCTCAAGATTACCTTTCCTTATTTATGGTTCATCACTTTTGTAGCGCTTTCGGGGGCTATCCTCAATACGTTAGGTAAGTTTGCGGTTTCTTCTTTTACCCCAGTCTTCCTCAATGTGATGATCATTTTGGCTGCATGGTTTATCTCGCCGCAGATATCGCAGCCAGAAATCGGTCTTGCCATCGGTGTTCTTCTGGGTGGCTTGGTGCAGTTCTTATTCCAAATTCCTTTCCTTATTAAAGCGGGTGTGATGGTTAAGCCAAAATGGGGCTGGCGCGATCCGGGGGTGGTGAAGATCCGCACCCTTATGATTCCTGCTCTATTTGGTGTGTCGGTAAGCCAAATCAACCTGTTGTTTGACACCTTTATTGCTAGCTTCTTGCAAACAGGCTCTATCAGTTGGCTTTACTACTCTGATCGCTTATTGGAGTTCCCACTTGGTCTATTTGGTATTGCGATAGCGACGGTGATTCTCCCAGCATTATCACGTAAGCACGTAGATGCTCACAGTGAAGGTTTTGCACACACCATGGATTGGGGCGTACGTATGGTGACCTTACTCGGTATTCCTGCAATGCTTGGTTTGATGGTACTAGCAAAGCCAATGTTGATGGTGCTATTCATGCGTGGTGAGTTTTCTCCGCAAGACGTACATCAAGCCTCTCTCTCTTTATTAGCGTATGCATCAGGTCTGCTTAACTTCATGCTGATTAAAGTGCTTGCGCCAGGTTACTACTCGCGTCAAGACACCAAAACCCCAGTGAAGTACGGCATCATTGCAATGGTGACGAATATGGTCTTTAACGCGATCTTTGCATACTTCTACGGTTACGTTGGTCTTGCTATCGCAACGGCACTTTCTGCTTTTGTAAACATGGCGCTGCTATACCGCGGCTTGCACATTGCCGGTGTGTACCAAATCACTAAGCGAACTGTCCTCTTTATTATACGTTTGGTGATAGCTGGCGCAGCGATGGTTGCGGCTATCTTGTGGCAACTTGAAGACATGTCTGTGTGGCTGAATTGGAGCTTTGCTCACCGCAGTGGCGTATTGGGAATGCTGATTGCACTTGGTGCTGGCGTTTACCTTGCTGTGGTGTTTTTACTCGGCGTACGTTTAAAAGACCTAAAAGCTGGGACAGAATAAGGTTGATTGGTATATAATCCGTCAGTTTCACACAGTGCAAAGTAAAAACAGAGGCATAAAGCAGTATCCAATGGAACTGATTAGAGGCATTCACAATATCAAGTCGCGCCATCATGGCTGCGTGCTGACTATTGGCAATTTCGATGGCGTACACAGAGGCCATCAACAAGTATTGCAGCAAGTGTCTGAACAAGCGGAGAAACTTTCGTTGCCTTCGGTTGTGATGACCTTTGAACCTCAGCCGATGGAGCTGTTTGCTCGAGATAAGGCACCTGCGAGGTTAACGCGACTGCGTGATAAGTTTGTTCAGCTGAGTAAGCTCGACATCGATCGTTTGCTGTGTGTTAACTTCAATCGTCATTTTGCTGACCTAACGGCGGAAGAGTTTATCCGTGACTTGTTGGTTGGTCGATTGGGTGTTAAGTTTCTTGTCATCGGCGATGATTTCTGTTTCGGCAAAGGCCGAACTGGTAACTTTGCGATGTTACAAGAAGCAGGGGAAAAGTACGGCTTTGAAGTTGTCAGTACCCAAAGCTTTTGTTTACAGCAATTACGAGTGAGCAGCACGGCTATCCGTAAAGCGCTGGCTCGTGATGATTTGCATTCCGCGCAAGAGATGCTGGGAAGAGATTACAGCATTGCCGGTCGTGTTTCACACGGAAGAAAGCTAGGTCGAACCATCGGGTTCCCTACTGCAAATATTCCGTTGAAACGCTGTGTATCTCCGGTTTCCGGAGTTTATGTTGTTCAAGCGCTTGGCTTAGGAGATAAGCCAGTGGGTGGCGTCGCTAACATTGGTCAACGACCAACAGTAAATGGTGTTCGCCAGCAGTTAGAAGTACACTTATTCGACTTTCACGCTAATTTATATGGCAAGCAGCTAGAAGTGGAACTTTTGCATAAACTTAGAGATGAGCAAAAGTTTGAGTCGTTTGAAGCACTTAAACAACAAATCGAATTGGATGCTGAAGCAGCGAGGGTGTGGCTGCGTCAGCTTAAGCGTTGAGCGGTTTATTCCACCGTGCAACATAATGTCTAATTTTCGCCCAATATAACGGAATTAAGAATCGATGAGTGAGTATAAAGATACCCTGAACTTACCTGAAACAGGGTTTCCAATGCGCGGCAACCTGGCCAATCGTGAGCCAGAAATGCTTAAGCGTTGGTACAAAGAAGATCTTTACGGTGAAATCCGTAAAGCTAAGAAAGGCAAAAAGTCATTCGTACTGCACGATGGCCCTCCTTACGCGAACGGTGACATTCACATTGGTCACGCACTAAACAAGATTCTTAAAGACATTATTATTAAATCCAAAACACTTTCAGGTTTTGACGCACCTTACATCCCAGGCTGGGACTGCCACGGTCTACCTATCGAATTGATGGTAGAGAAGAAAGTAGGCAAGCCAGGCCAAAAAGTGACGGCAGCTGAGTTCCGCGAGAAATGTCGCGAGTACGCTGCAGGTCAAGTTGAAGGTCAAAAAGAGAGCTTCAAGCGTCTTGGCATCATGGGTGAGTGGGACAAGCCATACCGCACTATGGACTTCGCAACTGAAGCGAACATCATCCGTGCACTTGGTAAGATCGCAAGCAAAGGTCACCTACTGAAAGGTTTTAAACCAGTTCACTGGTGTACAGACTGTGGTTCAGCTCTTGCTGAAGCTGAAGTTGAGTACAAAGATAAAGTATCGCCATCTATCGACGTTCGCTTCAAAGCGGCTGACGAAGCGGCACTGCTATCTAAGTTTGAGCTAACTGAAGGTCACGAAGGCCAAGGTGACGTATCTATCGTTATCTGGACAACAACACCTTGGACACTGCCTGCAAACCGCGCAGTATGTCTACGTGATGATCTAGAGTACGTGCTTATCCAAACAGAAGGCGACAACGCTGAGCGTATCATCGTTGCTGCTGAGCTAGCGAAAGACGTAATGGACCGTGCAGGTATCGAGCACTTCCACAACCTTGGCTTTGCTAAAGGTGCGGACCTAGAGCTTTCTCAATTCCAACACCCATTCTACGATTTCACTGTACCGGCGATCCTTGGTGATCACGTTACAACTGATTCAGGTACTGGTGTTGTTCACACTGCACCTGGTCACGGTCAAGAAGACTTCGCGGTTGGTAATAAGTACAACCTAGAAGTAGCAAACCCAGTTGGTTCAAACGGTGTTTACCTACCAGACACTGAGCTATTTGCTGGTCAGCACGTATTTAAAGCGAACGATGCAGTAGTAGAAGTACTGAAAGAAAAAGGTGCATTACTACACCACCACGCATACGAGCACAGCTACCCACACTGTTGGCGTCATAAGACTCCGATCATCTTCCGCGCAACACCACAATGGTTCGTATCTATGGACCAAGCTGGCCTACGTGCTAAAGCACTAGAGTCAATCAAGAATGTTGAGTGGATGCCTGAGTGGGGTCAAAGCCGTATCGAAGGTATGATCGAAGGTCGCCCTGAGTGGTGTATCTCTCGTCAACGTACTTGGGGTGTGCCAATTGCTCTGTTCGTTCATAAAGAAACAGCAGAACTTCATCCAAACACGCTAGAGCTGATCGAGAAAGTCGCTAAGCTGGTTGAAGAGAAAGGCATCCAAGCATGGTGGGATGTCGATGCAGCTGAACTACTAGGTGCTGACGCTGACCAATACGAAAAAGTACTTGATACGCTAGACGTATGGTTCGATTCAGGTGTTACACACTTCTCTGTTGTTGATGCTCGTGAAGAGTACAACGGCAACAGCGCAGACCTATACCTAGAGGGTTCTGACCAACACCGCGGTTGGTTCCAGTCTTCTCTAATTTCATCTATCGCGATGAAAGACGAAGCGCCTTACAAACAAGTACTGACACACGGTTTCGTGGTTGATGGTCACGGCCGTAAGATGTCTAAATCTATCGGTAACGTGGTTGCGCCAAAAGACGTAACTAACAAGCTAGGTGCTGATATTCTTCGTCTATGGGTTGCTTCAACAGACTACACTGGTGAAGTTGCGGTTTCTGATGAAATCCTAAAACGCAGTGCAGATGCGTACCGTCGTATCCGTAACACAGCGCGTTTCTTCCTTGCTAACCTAAGCGGCTTCAACCCTGAAACAGACATCGTTCCTGTTGAAGAGATGGTTGCGCTAGATCGCTGGGCGGTTGGTCGTGCACTAGCAGCACAAGAAGAGATTGTTAAAGCATACGAAGAGTACAACACTCACGGTGTGACTCAGCGTCTAATGCAATTCTGTTCAATCGAAATGGGCTCTTTCTACCTAGATGTAATTAAAGACCGTCAGTACACAGCAAAACGTGGCGGCAACGCTCAACGTAGCTGTCAGACAGCACTTTACTACATCGTAGAAGCGCTAGTTCGTTGGATGGCGCCAATCATGTCGTTCACTGCAGATGAAATCTGGAACGAAATGCCAGGTGAGCGCGACAAGTTCGTATTCACTGGTGAGTGGTTCGACGGTCTATTCGGTCTTGCTGAAGGCGAAGAGCTGAACAACGAATTCTGGACTGAGATCCAAGCGGTTCGTGGCGCAGTGAACAAACTTCTAGAAGACGCGCGTAAAGAGAAAACCATCGGTGGTGCACTACAAGCTGAAGTGACGCTATTTGCTGATGACGTTCTAGCGGCGAAAATCAACAAACTAGAAGATGAACTGCGCTTTGTTCTACTAACATCTGCAGCGAAAGTTAAGCCTCTAGGTGAGAAGACGGATGCTGCACAAGCGACGGATATCGAAGGCTTGTTTGTTGAAGTAGCAGCAGCTGAAGGCGAGAAGTGTGACCGTTGTTGGCACCACACGCCAGACGTAGGCACAATCGAAGGTCACGAGAAGATCTGTGGTCGTTGTGTGTCGAACGTTGACGGCGAAGGTGAAGTACGTAAATTCGCGTAATTGCCTAGAACGACTGAACTTTTTTTTAAAATTAACAGCCCCAGTATTTACTGGGGCTGTTTGTAGGTAAAGTAATGAGTGAAAAAGCACTGACGTTAAAGCAATCTGGAGTTCGCTGGCTATGGTTAGCAATTCTGGTATTTATTGCCGATATTGGCATCAAATTGGTGGTAATGGACAACATGGGCTACGGATGGGCAAACCGAATTGAGGTGCTGCCATTCTTCAACCTACTTTATGTTCATAACTACGGTGCAGCATTCAGCTTCTTGAGCGATCAAGCGGGCTGGCAACGCTGGTTGTTCACCGGTATCGCGTTTGTTGTGACAGGTCTTTTGACTTACTGGATGAGCAAGCTTCCAGCGAAAGAAAAATGGAACAACATCGCTTACGCACTGATTATTGGTGGTGCAGTGGGCAACGTGTTTGACCGTGTGGTTCACGGCTTTGTTGTTGATTACCTGGACTTCTTCTGGGGCAGTTATCACTGGCCAGCATTCAATCTAGCGGATACGACTATCTGTATTGGTGCAGCAATGATCATTCTTGACGGCTTCCGCAAAAAGGACGCTGACAAGTAATCTTTTGCGATATACCGAATAACCCTAAGCGTCGTCCGTTGATTCGAACGACGCTTTTTATTATGTTGGAGCGCAATCCGCGTATCTTCGTACAATAAAAAGCAATCACAGTACGTGATCAGACAGAACGCTGGACAACCCAAGAACAAGGAAGCAGTAACGTGACAACAATAAATCAAGATTCAGCAGTAACGCTGCACTTCACCATCAAAATGCAAGATGGCTCTGTAGCAGACAGCACACACAATATGGGTAAGCCTGCTAAATTCGTGATGGGCGATGGCAGCTTGAGTGAGAACTTTGAGCAATGCCTACTAGGCTTACAAGTAGGTGAAGAAAAGGCGATCGAACTAAAAGCCGCTGATGCTTTTGGTATGCCGAACCCAGACCATATCCACCATATGGACCGCACTAAATTTGTTGGCGAAGCGGAAGTTGAAGTCGGCACGATCATGGCATTCAGCGGTCCAGACGGTATGGAAATCCCGGGCATTATTACTGAGATTGCTGGCGACTCAGTGACAGTGGATTTCAACCATCCACTCGCGGGACAAGACGTGACTTTCGAAGTCGAAATTTTGTCAGTAGAATAGCGAACCAAATTAAAGATAACTTCCATGAGCAATGAAATGAAAATCCTGTTAGCTAACCCACGTGGTTTCTGTGCTGGTGTTGACCGCGCGATTAGCATCGTAGAGCGTGCGCTAGAGATGTATCAGCCACCAATCTATGTTCGACATGAAGTGGTACACAACCGCTTTGTAGTTGAAGGTCTAAAGCAGCGTGGTGCTATCTTCGTTGAAGAATTGCACGAAGTGCCAGACAACAACATTGTGATTTTCTCCGCTCATGGTGTGTCACAAGCCGTACGCCAAGAAGCGAAATCTCGTGATTTGACAGTATTCGATGCAACGTGTCCGCTGGTAACCAAAGTACATATGGAAGTAGCGCGCGCGAGCCGTCGAAATATGGAAGTGGTACTGATCGGTCATGCTGGTCACCCAGAAGTGGAAGGTACAATGGGTCAGTACTCTAGCGAGACGGGCGGTATGTACCTTGTGGAAACGCCAGCCGATGTTGAGAAGCTAAAATCGATCGTAAAAGATCCATCGGATCTGCACTACGTAAGCCAAACAACATTGTCTGTCGATGAAACCGCAGACGTAATTGAAGAGTTACGCCGCGTATTCCCAGAGATTCAAGGTCCTCGTAAAGATGACATCTGCTACGCGACGCAAAACCGTCAAGATGCTGTGCGTGAGCTCTCTGCTGATGTTGATGTGATGGTCGTTGTGGGTTCTAAGAACTCTTCAAACTCTACTCGCTTAAAAGAGTTGGCTGAAAAGCTAGGCACTCCGGGCTACTTAACGGACTGCCCAGAAGACATCAAGCCAGAGTGGTTTGAGGGTAAGGTAAAAGTTGGTGTAACTGCCGGCGCATCTGCACCAGAAGAGTTGGTAAATCAAATCCTAGATCGCATCAAAGAACTGGTTGGTGCTGAGGCAGTAGATGAAGTGCTTGGTCGTGAAGAGAACATGTTCTTCGAAGTACCAAAAGAACTGCAAATTAAGCAAGTCGATTAAGACCAATCAAACACCAAAAAGGCGACCACAAGGTCGCCTTTTTCATTGGGAGTTTCTACTCGAGTTCATTAGAGTTTAAGCTTAGCTGTTGATACCTAACAGCTCTTTGAGCACTTTTAGGTAGCGACGGCTAACCGGGATCTCAAAGCCGGTTTTGGTGATGATTTCTGCCAGCCCGTTTTCTAATAGCTTAATCTCGCTGATGGCTTTAATGCTGACTAGATACTGTCGATGGCAACGCACCAATGGGGTTTTCTCTTCCAAGGTTTTTAGCGTGAGCTGTGTGCTGGCGGTTTGGCTGGTGGAGCGTACATGCACTCCGCTGATGTCACTGTAAGCGCACTCAACCGTTTCGGTTGCCATGATCACAATGCGGTTGTGTCCAATGCAAGGTATCTGGTCTAGGCTCTCGGGCGCGATGGCTGATAGTTGCTGAGTGAGCGCGGATTGACTCATTACTTTGTTCAGGCGCTTGACGGTTTTTGTCAAACGGCATGGGTCAACGGGCTTGAGTAAGTAGTCGAACGCGTTGTCTTCAAAGGCTTGGATAGCGTATTGATCGTAGGCGGTCACAAACACCACGTAAGGCATGGTCTCTGGGTCTAACATGCCCAACAGCTCTATGCCCGTCACCTGTGGCATTTGGATGTCGAGAAACACCACATCAGGTTTGAGCTCATTGATTTTCTTTAGCCCCATGATGGCGTTTGACGCGTCGCCAATCACCTCAATTTGACCTGTTTCATCCAATAGCTCTGCTAACTCTTCACGAGCAAACTGTTCATCATCAATGACGAGGGCGGTTAACATCCAAGACTACCTTTGTGCGTTTTCACTGTACTTATCGCGAGTGGGGAATGATAAAACTCATTTTAGTAAATTGGTGCTGCTGAGAGGTAATTTTTAGCGCTGAATCACGCCCAAATTGATTCGATAAGCGCTTATCGACAATTTCCATCCCCAAACCAGAATGATTCTCTTTTGGTGGCTCATAGCTTCCCGCGTTGTCTTCTACCGTAATCAGTGCACCTTGTGGGTGAGCTTGGCTGTAAATCTTCACTTTGCCGCCTTCTAACATATTGGAAATACCATGCTTGATGGCGTTCTCAACGAGCGGTTGAAGAGTAAAGCTCGGCAGCTTGATATCCAAAAGCTCTGGTTCAATATCAATCTCAACTTCTAAGCGATCAGTAAAGCGTGCCTTTTCTATAGATAAGTAGGAATTCACGTGTGCCAACTCTTCCTTTAGCGTTACGGTATTGATGTTCTGTTTTAAGTTACTGCGGAAGAAGTGCGACAAGTTTTGGATCAGCTCTCGCGCCTTATCTGGATCTCGACGAGTAATAGCACTGATAGTATTCAGCGCATTAAACAAAAAGTGTGGGTTGACTTGAGCGTGCAGCAGTTTGATTTCTGCCTGAGCCAGTAGGGTTTGCTGCTGCTGATAATCGCCATACAAGATTTGGCTCGATAGAAGCTGAGCGATGCCTTCTGCCATTGACATGTTCGCAGTAGAGAACAATTTACGCTTTGGTTCGTAAAGCTTAATGGTGCCCACCACTTCTTTACCTGCACGCAGAGGAATGATCAGCGCAGATCCCAATTTGCAGTCTTGCGCCAATGAACACTGATATGGTCGCTCGCTACCATCAAGGTAGATGATGTCGTTCTTCTCCATTGAATCAAGTGTGCTTTGCGATGAAATAGGAGTATTTGGCCTATGATGATCATCACCGATACCAACGAAAGCCAGAATCTTCTCTTGGTCAGTAATGGCGACCGCGCCGACCTTTGTTTCTTCATAAATAATACGGGCAATCTTATCGGCGTTTTCGCTGTTAAAGCCAGTACTCAGAATACCGACCGAGCGATCGGCAATGCTCAATGCACGGCGGGAAAAGGTCGCTGAGTACTTTTCAAAAATGGTTTTACGATCTTGCAAAATACTCATAAACAGAGCGGCACCAACGGAGTTAGCAATGATCATCGGAGCTGCAATCGCTGAAACCAGCTCATAGGCTTGGTCGAAAGGTTTGGCTACGGCGAGCAACAGAATCATCTGTACGATTTCCGCTACAAAAGTCACACTGAATACCACGCTTGGATTAAACAGCATTGCACCTTTGTTGCGCTTGATGAGGTAAACATGCAGCAAGCCACCAATCAAGCCTTCTGCTGTAGTCGAAATAGCGCAGGCTAAATCCGTAAAACCACCAAGGGTGTAACGGTGAATACCGCCCGTTAGTCCCACCGCGAAACCAACGACAGGGCCACCAAACAGGCCACCCATTACTGCTCCGATGGCGCGTGTATTAGCGATGGCGTCGTTAATCTGTAAGCCGAAGTAGGTGCCAAGAATACAAAAGCCAGAGAAGAGCACATAACAAATGAGCCGATGGCTGAAGCGCGAAGAGATGCTCAGCAGAGGCAAAATGATCGGCGTTTTACTCAGCATGTAAGCCAGCACTAAGTAAACACACATTTGTTGTAAAAGGGAGATGACCAGTTCCATAACGAACCTAACCTAAAAATGATGTTTTTATTGTAAGTGAATTAAATCTTCGAAGAGAAACAAAAAGAGCCTGCGTTGGGCAGGCTCTTGGTTTATCCAGACATTGATAATGAATCGGTTAGCAAGCGAAGGTATTCATTATGCAGTTTCTGATGCTGTTTGCGGTTTCTCTTCGTCAGCCAGTTCTGTCTCGCCTTTGCCTTTAGAAATCTTGATAACGTAACCTGCTGCCGCTAGTGCGAATAGAACGCCCGCGATAGTCGAGATTTGCATTGGCAGACCGAAACCTAGTGTGCTGTTGTTTAGAATGAAAGTCACACATACGGTTGTCATGAATACGGCTGGTACTGTCGTAATCCAGTGCAGCTTGTTATGGCGTAGTAGGTAAGCCGACGCAGTCCAAAGCATCATTACTGCTGTTGTTTGGTTTGCGAAGCCGAAGTAGCGCCAGATGATACCGAAGTCTACTTGAGTCAGGATGCCGCCGATAACGAATAGTGGTACAGCCATTAGAAGACGGTTACGCAGTGTTTTCTGTTCCATACCGAAGTATTCAGCAAGAATCAGGCGGCTTGAGCGGAATGCAGTGTCACCTGATGTGATTGGCAGAATAACAACACCAAGGAAAGCAATCACACCACCGAATACACCCAGTAGGCCAAATGACGCGCTGTATACCACGTTACCAGGACCACCGTTTTTCACAGCTTCTGCAAGACCGTCAAGTGTACCGAAGAAAGACAGAGCAATAGCACACCAGATAAGCGCGATAACGCCTTCACCAATCATTGCACCGTAGAATACGAAGCGACCGTTCTTCTCATTTTCCATACAACGCGCCATCAGTGGTGACTGAGTTGCGTGGAAGCCAGAGATAGCACCACATGCGATAGTGATAAATAGCGCAGGCCATAGAGGCATATCGTTCGGGTTCAAGTTAGTGAACATATCACTTACTTGGAAGTCGCCCATTACCGTGTGCTCGCTAGAGAACGCAACTGCAGTCATTAGACCCACAGACATGAAGATCAGTAGTGCGCCGAACAATGGGTAGAAACGACCGATGATTTTATCTACAGGAACAATTGTCGCGATGATGTAGTAAGCGAAAATCAACACAACCATGGTTGTCATGCTTACGCTAAAGCTGGTTTGGTCGTTGATTAGGTTTGTGATCATACCTGCTGGTGCTGATACGAATACCACACCAACGAGAAGCAATAGGACAATGGCAAAGATGTTCATAAAGTGTTTTGCGCCATTACCTAGGTAGCGACCGGTAATTGTTGGTACTGATGCACCACCGTTACGAACAGAAAGCATGCCTGAGAAGTAATCGTGTACCGCACCTGCGAAGATACAACCTACAACAATCCACAGCATTGCCGCAGGGCCATATAGCGCACCCATGATTGGACCGAAGATAGGACCAACACCAGCGATGTTAAGTAGCTGAACAAGGTAAACACGTTTGGTTGACATTGGAACGTAGTCAACACCGTCCGTTTTAGTATGGGCAGGCGTTTGGCGATTCTCATTGATACCGAAAACTTTCTCAACGAAAGCGCCGTAGATGAAGTATCCGCCGATGAGGGCTGCGACACAGGTTAGAAACCACATCATAGCAATTGTCCTTGGTTTAATAGGTAGGGTAATTTTTTAAGCTCAGGATGTATCTTATTCGCCCCTTTTGTTAAGCGCATTCGCTCTGTGGATGAGTGGTCGAATAGAGAAGCGAGTGGTCGATATAAGGATTAAGTGGTTTTATCGTTTGCTCAGTGGTCGGGATATCCGTTGAGTGGTGAAATTCGATACTCAGTGGTCGTTATGTACCGTGAGTGGTTGTAGGAGAAACTCGCAGGCAAAATTGACACAGCAGCGGCAAAGCACAGGCTTTAGTGATAAGCTTGTTGGGAAAACAACTAGTTAAGGAAGAATCATGAAAAAGGCAACGTTAGGCTTGGCGCTGGCTTTACTCGCTGGATGTGCGGCAACCACGGAAGAATTGGCGCAATCTGGTGATTGGTATCAGATCGGTTATCAAGATGGTATTGCAGGGCATACCTCTCGTACGGTGAAAGAGCTCAATCAGCTCGGTAATGCTAAGCAAGGTGACTACGACCAAGGCTACCTAGAAGGTGTAACAGAATACTGTAATCCAGATTTCGCTTACCAAATGGGTCTGTCTGGCCAGTATTATGAAGGTGTGTGCGAAGGTACGCCTCAAGCGCAGAAATTCCGTATGGAATGGCAACGTGGTTGGAACGAATACAGCAACTAATTCTGTTTCATAATCAAGACGGCAATTTTCCCTGTTAATCTTCTGACATTTGAATTTTATTGCTTTGGTGTACTGGTGATATTAGATTCAATCAGAAGTGAAATAGAAACATGAAAAAGATCTTTTTGGTCGCATTGGCGCTCTTTCCCCTAACGGTTGGTGCGACTAATGTATTGAAAGAGTCGATAAAGATGAAGCGTAAGTACGATCATGACAAGCATCGTATTACCAACACCATCAATCACACTAAGCGCAATATCAAAGAGATCACCGATGGCACTTATGTGGAGAATCAGGTCAAGCGTGAAGTAAACCAAACCACGCGTAAGTACACCAATAAAGTGGATAACGTTAAGAACATAACGAACCCCGATCACATCAAACGCAAAGCAAATGACAAGCTTAACCAAGAGTTTGATGAATGGTTGTATGAAGACTAAATCTTGATATCAGAATAAGAAAGGAGACCTTGAGGTCTCCTTTTTGTTTGCTTGGACTCTATCATTCCACTATTTAGGCTGATGGCTTTCCACCGCTTTACGTAAGAAACCGTCTTGGTGATGGAGATGCGCGCGAGCAGATTCAATATCAAGATCGGTGAGGATCATTAAGATCGCCAACTTCACTTCATAATCCGTTTGTTTTAGCACTTCGGTTGCTTGTTCTTTGCTGCAATCGGTCGCTTGCATCACGATACGTGCGGCGCGTGCAACGAGTTTATTGTTGGTTGCTTTCACATCAACCATCAGGTTTTGGTAACTCTTACCCAAACGGATCATACTGGCAGTAGTCAGCATGTTCAGAACCAGTTTCTGCGCGGTACCTGATTTCAAACGTGTTGAGCCTGTCAATGCTTCAGGGCCAACAACAGGGCTAATTGCGACGTCGGCAATGTCGGCGATTGGAGAATCTGGATTACAAGATAGCGCTATTGTGGTTGCGCCGATCTCGTTTGCGTATTCCAAACCACCAATGACATAAGGCGTTCGGCCACTTGCAGCGATGCCTACGACAACATCCAGATTTGTGAATTCGATATCTTTTAGGTCTTGCTCACCTAAAACCGGCGAATCTTCCGCACCTTCTTTCGCTTTTAAAATCGCCTCTGGGCCACCCGCAATCAGACCAACCACCATCTTGTCAGATACGCCAAATGTTGGTGGACATTCCGATGCATCAAGCACACCTAAACGACCGCTGGTGCCTGCGCCCATATAAACCAGACGACCGCCGACTTTAAACGCGTCGGTGATCTTATCTACCGCGAGTGCGATTTCTGGTAGTACTTTCTCCACCGCAAGCGGTACGAGTTTATCTTGCTGATTCAGTCTCTGAACAATGTCTAGAGAGGGTAATAAATCGATATCCATCGTATCTGGGTTGCGCCCCTCTGATACAAGATGGGCAAGAGCAGCAATAAGCGCGTCATTTGTCATAGTGGTTTAAGCCTTTGAATACTGATTTCGATTTTTTGTCGCTGTATCTGGCACAACGAATTTAGTTTTTAGGATAGAGCACACCCAGTGAAGCAAGACGGCTCGCACCAGTCACTTCAGGTAAGTTACTCGGCAGTCCATCGATATGTCGTTGAGCAAGCCAAGCAAACGCCATGGCTTCCATATAGTCACCATCAACACCTTTATCATCCGTTGTTGCGACTTGCCACTGCGGCAGAAGTTCCGCTAAACGCTGCATCAGTAGGGGATTTCTCGCACCACCTCCACACACCAACAGCTGTGGCTGCTGGCCATAAGTGAATTTCTCTACTTCACTTGCAATGGTTTTCGCCGAGTATTCACACAGCGTGCGTTGTACATCTTGTGCTGAGATCTTGTGGTTGGCTAACTGATGATGCAGCCAATCGATATTGAACAGCTCTCGGCCAGTGCTCTTGGGCGCCGACATGGTGAGGTAAGGCTCTGCTAAGAGCTGAGTGAGCAGTGCGGCATCGGTGTTACCTTGCAGAGCAAATCGCGCGTCTTTGTCGAAGCCTTGTCCGGTGTGTTGTTCACACCATGCATCCATCAACATGTTGCCCGGGCCAGTATCGTAGCCGATCACTGCTTGTTCAGGATGCAGTACCGAGATATTGGCAATTCCACCGATGTTAAGCACCACGGTGGTGGAATCTTGCATGGCAAAAATACTTTTATGGAAAGCAGGAACGAGCGGTGCACCTTGGCCACCTAACGCCATGTCTTTGCGACGAAAATCTGCCACGGTATCAATGCCCGTTTTGACTGCGATGATGTTGGCATCACCCAGTTGGGTAGTGAAGGGCAGGTCGCCTGTTGGCTGGTGGAACACGGTTTGCCCATGATTGCCAATGGCTCGGATTTGCTCAGCGGAATAGCCGGATTTATCCAGTAGCTGTAAAACCGCATCGGCAAACAGATGGCCAAGTTGATGATCGAGCTCACCAATGGCTTTAAGGTTCGTGTCTTGCCCAGTGCAAACCGACAGTAGCGTCTGCTTAATATGAGCGGGCATTGGGTAATCATCGTGTGCGATCAAGCGAACATGGTTATCTTCAATTTCAACCAGTGCGGTATCTACACCGTCCATACTGGTTCCAGACATCACACCGATATACAGTTTGTTAAGATTCACAGCCAATTCCGTCAATTCTTCGATTCACTTATTGTAAAGCAATTCTGAAGCGAATAACCTCATCGAATACGAGATATTCAGCCGATTTTGAGGAGAAAAAATGGGACCGTTATGGGTTGATGTTGCAGGCTATGAACTGACTGCAGAAGACAGAGAAATTTTGGAGCATCCAACGGTTGGTGGTTTGATTTTATTTACGCGTAACTACCACGACAGTGAGCAGCTTCAAGCTCTTACCCAATCTATCCGCAAAGCGGCGAAACGTCCGATTTTGATTGGTGTTGACCAAGAAGGCGGGCGTGTTCAGCGTTTCCGTGAAGGTTTTTCTCTGATTCCTGCGGCAGATGAATACGCCAAACACCAAAACAGTGAAGAGCTGGCACGCATGGGTGGTTGGTTGATGGCAGCAGAGCTTATTGCTCATGATATCGATCTAAGCTTCGCGCCAGTACTAGATAAAGGTCACCAGTGTAAAGCGATTGGCAGCCGTGCCTTTGGTGAGGATCTGGACACCATTTTACGTCACAGCACCGCTTATATGCAGGGTATGAAGAGTGTCGGTATGGCGACGACGGGCAAACATTTCCCGGGCCATGGTGGTGTGATTGCTGATTCACACCTAGAGACACCATACGATGAGCGTAGCGATATCTTTGAGCAAGACATGGCGATCTTCAAAGCGCAAATCGATGCTGGCATCTTAGACGCGATGATGCCTGCTCATGTGATTTTCCCAAATTATGATGACCAACCAGCAAGTGGATCTGAGTATTGGCTAAAACAAATCCTGCGCCAGCAGCTTGGCTTTAAAGGTTTGATCTTCTCTGATGATTTGACCATGGAGGGCGCTGCGATCATGGGTGGCCCTGCTCAGCGTGGCGCACAAGCATTAAACGCTGGCTGCGATATGCTGCTGGTTTGCAACAAGCGCGATGCGCAAGTTGAGGTGCTGGATAATCTACCAATCACTTCTGTTCCTCGAGCAGATGCCTTGTTGAAGAAGCAAAGCTTTTCTCTAAGCGAGCTAAAACTTTCGCAAGAGTGGAAAGATGCGTCTGAAGCGATGAGGCGATTGGTTGGCTAGCTATCTCACCCCTGAATAATGGTTTGTTCAGGGATGAGACGTAAACTTTCAAAAACATCCATTTAAGGCCGAAGTGCTCTGTACTTCGGCCTTTTCTTTTAGTGTAAATTAAAGTTTACACTAAATGTTTTTTATTGTGTACGGTTGTAATTCTTTTTTAGCCTGTTATCTTGTCGATAAAGCTTAGTTGTCTCACCAAGGAATTGGTTGGGTGTAAACAAAAATATACAGGTCAAAGTTATGCAAAGAAGTGAATTGAGCAACATCAACATCAGCGAAGAACAAGTTCTGATCACGCCAGAGGAGCTAAAAGTGAAGCTTCCTCTAAGTGAAAAAGCCCGTCGTTTTATTCAAGAGTCTCGTCAAACCATCGCTGACATCATTCACAAAAAAGATCATCGTCTACTCGTTGTATGTGGACCGTGTTCTATCCATGACGTAGAAGCTGCGAAGGATTACGCTAAGCGTCTAAAAGCTCTTTCAGAACAACTAAGCGACCAACTGTATATTGTAATGCGTGTTTACTTTGAGAAGCCACGAACCACGGTTGGTTGGAAAGGCCTAATCAATGACCCACACCTAGATGGCAGCTTCGACATTGAACATGGTCTGCATGTTGGGCGTGAATTGCTGGTTGAATTGGCAGAGATGGAAATCCCGCTGGCAACAGAAGCTCTTGACCCAATCAGCCCGCAATACCTTGCGGATACCTTTAGCTGGGCAGCGATCGGTGCTCGTACGACTGAGTCACAAACACACCGTGAGATGGCAAGTGGTCTTTCTATGCCAATCGGCTTTAAGAATGGTACAGATGGTAGCTTGGCTACTGCTGTTAACGCGATGCAAGCTGCTTCTTCTAGCCACCGTTTCATGGGTATTAACCGTGAAGGTCAAGTCGCCCTTCTGACTACGCAAGGTAACCCGAATGGTCATGTGATTCTGCGTGGCGGCAAGCAAACTAACTACGATTCAGTATCGGTTAACGAGTGTGAGCAAGAGATGGCGAAGTCTGGCCTGGATGCTTCATTGATGGTGGATTGTAGCCATGCAAACTCTCGTAAAGATTACCGTCGTCAGCCATTGGTTGCCGAAGACGTGATTCACCAAATCCGTGAAGGTAACAAGTCAATCATCGGCTTGATGATTGAAAGTCATATCAATGAAGGTAACCAATCTTCAGACCTAGCACTTGAAGAGATGAAATACGGCGTATCGATCACTGACGCATGTATCAATTGGGATTCAACTGAGGCACTATTACGTCATGCACACGAAGAGCTGGTGCCTTTCTTAGAGAATCGCCTTAAAGGCTAAAACGGAACTTATTTAAGGAACATCAATGGCAGTTGAACTTAACGCATTACGCGATCAAATTGATGCAGTCGACAAGCAAATGTTGGAGCTACTGGCACAACGTTTAGCACTAGTAGAGAAAGTGGGTGAAGTAAAAAGCGAACACGGTTTGCCAATTTACGCCCCAGATCGTGAGGCTGCCATGCTGGCGTCACGACGAGCTGAAGCTGAAAAAATGGGGATTCCTCCACAGCTGATTGAAGACATTCTTCGTCGAACCATGCGTGAGTCTTATGCCAGCGAGAAAGATTCCGGTTTTAAGTGTTTGAACCCAGAATTGCGATCAGTGGTTATTATTGGTGGTAATGGCCAGTTAGGTGGTCTGTTTGGCCGAATGTTCAAACTCTCTGGTTACCAAGTAAAGGTGCTGGGCAGCAAAGATTGGGATCACGCGGATGACATCCTTAAAGATGCGGGCCTGGTTGTGGTTACTGTGCCGATTCACCTAACAGAAGGTGTGATTGAAAAACTTGGTAACCTGCCAAAAGACTGCATTCTGTGTGACCTGACTTCTATCAAGTCTAAGCCGCTGCAAGCAATGTTAAATGTGCACCAAGGTCCAGTTGTTGGTTTGCACCCAATGTTTGGCCCAGATGTACCGAGCCTAGCGAAGCAGGTGATTGTCTACTGTGACGGTCGTGGTAGCGATCAATACCAATGGCTATTGCAACAATTTGGAATTTGGGGCGCAAGCTTGTGCCAGATCGATGCGCAAGAGCACGATCATGGTATGACTTTGATTCAGGCGTTGCGCCACTTCACTTCCTTTGCTTACGGTATGCATCTGAGCAAAGAGAATCCAAACATCGATCAATTGCTAAAACTGAGCTCACCAATTTACCGCTTGGAATTGGCGATGGTAGGTCGTCTGTTTGGTCAGGATCCAAATCTTTACGGTGATATCATTCTTTCATCACAAGAAAACATCGACATGATTAAGCGATTCCATCAACGCTTCGGTGAGGCGTTAAGCATCCTGGATAGCAAAGATAAAGCCGAGTTTGTTGAAAGCTTTGAACAAGTGAGCGATTGGTTTGGTGAGTACTCACAGCAATTTATGAATGAGAGTCAGAACCTACTCAAACAAGCGAACGACAATATCCACCGTGGATAAGTACCAGTTCTAAATACAAAAAGAGCAGCTCACGAGCTGCTCTTTTCTATTTTGAAGGCTTTTAAAAATCAGTTGGTCGATGTGCCACTGTTGTCTTCACTCGATACTGTGCTGATGCTGGTATCACGGTATGGAGAGTTGGTTAGATTGATTTGCAGGCGAACGACATTGTCGATCAACTGAACCAGTGGGCCCCATTTCACCATCTTCTCTTTTTCAAACACGAAGTTGAAGTTCTCCGGTGTCCAGTCCATTAGATAACGTGGGTTTAATGTGCGACCTAGGAAGCGTACTTCGTAATGCAGGTGCGGACCGGTTGAGTTACCCGAGTTACCACATTTCGCAATCACATCGCCTTTACTGACAAACTCACCGCTTTTTACACTGAACTTATTGAGGTGGGCAAATGAGCTTGAGAAACCAAACGAGTGGCGTAACGTTAGGTAGTTGCCGTAACCGCGATTACTTGGACGTACGGTCTCTACAACACCATCCGCTGGCGCAAGAATCTCTTCGCCACGCTTACAGGTTAAGTCGATGCCAGTGTGCACATGACGTTTACCCGAAATTGGATTAATTCGGCTGCCATATGGCGATGAGATGCGCTGATAAGTCATCGGGCTATCGTTGGGAATCAAACGGAACATGGTGGCTCGAACGGCCGAGTCAATAGCGGCAGCATCGATACGTTCCTCTAACGCGAGGTTATTCTCTTCACCCACTAACTCTTCATCAGCAAGACCCAATACAGATTCCACGTCGAATACACGCTTGCCTAGCAGTTGAATCTGGTTGTTTTTGTCCGTCAGAGATTGAGACAGTGAGTGGTTGGTATCCAATTGTTCTTCGTAAAGCGCAGTGATCTCTGCTTTTTCACTTTCAAGCTTAGCGATGGTCTGACTAAGGGTTTGCGTATCATGAACTTGCTTTTGGTTCAGATACCATGCGCCGCCGACGACAGCGGGCAATGCAACAACGGATGCACAGATGGTTAGGATCGAAAGGCGACCCAAATGAAACTGCTGATTCCCGTCTTTTGTCGGGATCTGCATGATGATTTTTTTAGACATGGTTATTGTTACTAAAGTAGGCGCTCAATTTATTTTTCTCCTAAATCGGAAAGATGCTCTAACTCTCGATTCAGAAGCTCGTTATTGCCTACATTCAATTCTATAAATCGTTTTAGTTGGCTAATACTTTCGATGTCGATGTTGCTTATCTTTAGCCGAATCTCATTGCCTGCAATCGAAACGATACCAGCACTAAACTGCATCATCTGTTCTGATTGGATAAATGAGAACCCCACTTCTACCGGAAGTAATGAATCCAACGGTTTTGCATCTTCAACTTTTAATAACAAGCCATGCAATGAAAGGTCTTGAATCGTAGCTTGCATTGCCAAGTTTCCTTGCTCAATTAGAGCAGGTACTTGGTAGATGATGCGTGAAAAGCGTCGTCTCTCCGTCATAGAGCTTTCTCGTAAAGTATTCAAACAAGTGAAAGACTATATCAAATAGTACAAAATTTGTTCGATTTTTGTTCTTAAAATGTCGAGATAGCTACAGAGTTGGGTTGGCTAATGGTCATGCTCTTGACCTACTTGAGAGGTACTTCGAGCTATTTATGCAACACATACAACAAAGGCCGCTATGATAGCGACCTTTGTACGAATTACAAGCAAAGGTGAGCGTAGGGTGATATACCGCACACTCATCTTATAACCGAAATTACTTCGATACGCGCTTGTATTTGATGCGGTGTGGTTCAGCTGCTTCAGGACCAAGGGTCTTCTTCAGCCATTCCATGTACTCGTTGTAGTTACCTTCGTAGAAGTTAACTTGGCCTTCATCGCGGTAGTCGATGATGTGCGTAGCAATACGGTCTAGGAACCAACGGTCGTGCGAGATAACCATTGCACAGCCAGGGAACTCTAGTAGTGCTTCTTCTAGTGCACGTAGTGTTTCAACGTCAAGGTCGTTGGTTGGCTCATCGAGTAGCAGTACGTTACCGCCAGCTTTAAGCAGCTTAGCAAGGTGTACACGGTTACGCTCACCACCAGAAAGCTCGCCGATAACTTTCTGTTGATCAGAGCCTTTAAAGTTAAAGCGAGAACAGTAAGCACGAGCTGGGATTTCGAAGTTGTTGATCTTGATGATGTCAGCGCCTTCAGAAATCTCTTGGAATACCGTGTTTTTGTCGTTCATTGAGTCACGGAACTGCTCAACGGACGCCAATTTCACTGTTTCACCTAGCTCAATTGTACCTGAGTCTGGCTGCTCAGTGCCGCTCAGCATCTTGAATAGAGTCGATTTACCTGCACCGTTGGCACCGATGATGCCCACGATTGCACCCTTAGGCATGCTGAACGATAGGTCATCGATAAGAACACGACCGTCGAATGACTTAGTCAGGTTGTTCACTTCGATTACCTTATCACCTAGACGCTCACCTGGCGGGATGAACAGTTCGTTGGTTTCGTTACGTTTTTGGTGGTCAGTGTTTTGTAGCTCTTCAAAGCGCGCCATACGTGCTTTAGATTTCGCCTGACGACCTTTAGGGTTTTGACGAACCCATTCAAGTTCTTTCTCGATGGTCTTTTGACGAGCTTTTTCTTGCGACGCTTCTTGTTGTAGACGCGCATCTTTTTGCTCTAGCCATGAGGTGTAGTTACCTTCCCATGGAATACCTTCACCACGGTCAAGTTCTAGGATCCAACCCGCTGCGTTATCTAGGAAGTAACGGTCGTGGGTAATCGCAACTACAGTACCACTGTAATCAACTAGGAAACGTTCTAGCCATGCAACAGATTCCGCATCCAAGTGGTTGGTTGGTTCGTCTAGTAGTAGCATGTCTGGCTTTTCAAGAAGAAGACGACAGATAGCCACACGGCGACGCTCACCACCTGACAGGTGTTGGATCTTTTGATCCCATTCAGGAAGGCGAAGTGCATCAGCAGCACGCTCTAGCGCGTTATCTAGGTTGTGACCGTCTTTCGCTTGGATTAGCGCTTCTAGTTCACCCTGTTCTTTTGCTAGTGCGTCGAAGTCTGCATCTGGTTCTGCATACGCAGCGTATACCGCATCCAAGCGCTTAAGTGCGCCAGCAACATCTGCAACGGCTTCTTCAACGATTTCACGAACCGTTTTTGACTCGTCTAGTACTGGCTCCTGAGGTAGGTAACCTACGTTTAGGCCAGGTTGTGGACGCGCTTCACCATCGATATCAGTATCGATACCCGCCATGATACGTAGCAGAGTTGATTTACCCGCACCGTTCAGACCTAGAACACCGATTTTTGCACCTGGGAAGAAGCTTAGAGAGATGTCTTTAAGAATTTGACGCTTAGGTGGCACGATTTTGCTCACCCGCGACATGGTATATACGTATTCAGCCATTGCCGATCGTTCCTAAATTAACTGTCATTCAAAGCGTCTATTTTATACCAACTCCTTGAGTTTTGTTACCGGATTGCAAGAAATTAGCATCTCGTGTGATTTCTTCTTCATTGCTGACCGGAAACTCACAACTTTAGGGTATACACTTTTCTTGTTCACCTTAAATGCAAACACTGACAATTCATCAGGATGGATGAATTGTCTGGAATCTATTTGCCTTAAAGGGTTCTAAAGTTTTACGAGTACAACATTTATTACATCAAGTCGCTTTACAATAAGAACTTAATACGGTGTAAATAGATGCATATGCTTTATGACTTACCACGCCTGTATTCAGCAGTGGTGAGAAATGAAGTGAGAAACGTCTGGGGAAAATGACGCACATGAGATTCAACGTATCGGAATTGGCTAAAAGAGTATGCTACGCAGCCGCTTTATGTGCGGTAAGTGTGTCAGCAAACGCTGCGCTGAGCCTAGAAAAACAGCGCCAAGTTTATGAACAAGCTCAAGATTTACTAGACAAGAATGACATCGATGGCTATTTGTCTATCCGTTCTAAAATTGCCAGTTATCCACTCACCCCTTATGTGGATTATCGGGTGTTTCTGAGGCAATTATCGAGTAAGTCTCCACAACAGGTAGACGAATTTATTAGTGACCACGAGGCTTTTCCATTCTCACGTCGAATTCGCGCCCCTTACTTAGATAACCTTTATCGTCAGAAAGATTGGAAAACCATTACCGAGTTCCAGAAAGTGGAGCCAAGTGGCGAGCGTTACCAATGTATTTTCTACGTTGCTCAATTAAAACAAGGTAAGCAAGTCGCCGCATTTAAAGGCGCTGAGCATATGTGGTTGCGTGGAAAGAGCATCGCTGACGAGTGTGATCCGTTGTTCTCCGCTTGGGACAAAGCGGGGGAGCGTACCGATGAATTGATTCTGCAACGCATGTTGTTGGCGTTTGATGCGCGCAATGGTGGCTTGATTAGCTACCTGCAAAAACTGCCTGAATCGGCTAAAGCGAAGCAACAAGCTAAAGCAATGAAAGCGTTGTTTGATAAGCCAGAAACGGTCGCTGCATTTGCCAAGAAGCAACCTGCGAATGATTTCAACCGCGCTCAGAGTGAATATGCACTCGAAAAACTCGCACGCAAGAACACCAAGCAAGCACAAGAGGCTTATGCGACGGTAGTGAAAGGACAAAAGTTCTCATCAGAAAAAGCGCAAGCATTAGCCGATTACATTGCGATTCGTTTGATTCGTACTGAGTCAGATTCACTTGCTCAGTGGCGTGATGACAAAACCAAAACCAGCCAAGATCTGCCTCTGATTGAAAGCCGCATTCGTTTGTCGATTCAAAATGGCGATTGGAAAGGGGTACAGAAGTGGATTGCGGTACTGAATGAGCAAGAGCAAGCGACTCTTCGGTGGCAATACTGGCTAGGACGTAGTGAGATTGCGCTTGGTAATGAAGTCGCAGGTAAGCAACGTTTAGCAAAACTGGTTGGCCAGCGTAACTTTTACAGCGTCGCTGCTGCCAATGCGATAGGTCAGTCAATCAAGTACCCATCAAGCTCGGTTAAGCTAGACAAGAAAGTCATACAGCCGTACCAAAAGTCGTTGGCCCGAATCCATGAGTTGATTGAAACTGATAAGATTGCGGCAGCAAAGAGCGAATGGGCGCACTTACTCCGCAGTGTCGGTAAAGATGAGAAAGCTCAGCTAGCAGCATATGCAGCATCTAAGCGTTGGCACAATCTTACTGTTATCGCGAGTATCGAAGCACAAATGTGGGATAACATCCCGCTGCGTTTCCCGGTGGCGCATCGCTGGTGGTTCAACTTCTATGCTGAGAAGCACAACATCGATCCAATTACGATGATGTCGTTAGCACGACAAGAAAGTGCTTTGGACTCGGAAGCGCGTTCTCCAGTAGGGGCTCGTGGTCTAATGCAAATTATGCCTGCGACTGCGAAGTACACGGCGAACAAGTACAAGCTCAAGTATCAAGGGACACAAGACCTTTATAACGTGGGTAAGAACATTGAGATTGGCAGTCACTACTTACAAGGTTTGATGGAGGATTACGATAATAATCGTATTTTCGCGCTCGCTGCTTATAATGCAGGACCTAACCGAGTAAAAATGTGGCGAGAGCGAACTCAAGGAAAAGTCGATGCTTATTCCTTTATTGAAGCGATTTCATTTAAAGAAACGCGTGGTTATGTGCAGAACATTTTGATGTTTGAGACATACTACCGCGACCTTTTAGGTGTAGACGGTTCGTTCTTGACCCCAAATGAGATCAATACCAAGTATTGAGTGAGGTAACTTGATGTCACACGAACCTGAGTACAAAGACTGGCAACAGATTGTCGAACTGATCCGTTCTAGCGTGGATAACCAGCAACATGAGATGTTGTTAACCATGTTGATGACGCCAGATGAGAGAGAGTCGCTTACTGCACGCGTCAACATTCTGAATGAACTGCTCAAGGGCGAGCTTTCTCAGCGCCAAATCAGTCAAATGCTTGGAGTGGGTATTGCCACCATCACTCGTGGTTCGAATGAGTTAAAGTCGAAGTCGGATACGGACAAAGACAAACTCAAGACATTATTAGAGCAGGGTGCCTAATAATCTTTGGGTCGAACTCTCTGAGTTACAGACAGCAAAAAGGGCGGAATTACCGCCCTTTTTAATATGTATTTTTCACGCTTATGAGCTGCAATACTCTTAACAAGCGCCTTACTGCTATAGGTTAGCCGGAAAATGCTCTGGATTGGTAAACGGAATCAACGCCAGAATTAAAGCTTGATGGTAGACCGAACTGCGCGTTAGTTGGTTTTGAGTCAGCAAACCAATTGCACCACCTTTCTGTTTGATGTTGTCGGTACCAAATACTGCATCCATCACGTCCCCAAGCTCATTGGCATGTTCCAGCTTTTGTAATACCTCAGGTGGCAACATAAGGCTTGCAGAGCGTGATTCCCCACGATGTGTGTCGGACTCAATCACCATCCAAGCAAAAGTGACTTTTCCTTCAATCCCTGCTTCTAAACCTACGTAGAAATCCGCCTTCGGCATTTCTGTTTTTGCGTTACGGACTCGGTTCAATGCGCCGAGATGAGTTTCTTCATTCGACATCGGTTGATCTGCGACTTCACTTGGAACGCTGACACCAACAAACTCAAAACTTTGCTCTGAGAAAGCACTTTGAAAAGCGCTCTCTACCGCTTTGATTTTTGCTGGGTTTAAGGAAGCGATTACGACCTTTTGGGTTGCCATGATCTTTTTACCTACCATGTACTTTTTACTTACAATAGTCCGTTAGCTTAGTTTTACTTGAGTCGGCTTTACGTTCTCACTTGGATAGCAACCCAGTACTTTCAAGTGCTTAGTGATCTTTGTTAGCTCATCAATCGCTTGTTGCATCTCGTTAGAACCAAGGTGGGATTCGAGATCAACGTAGAACATTTCTTCCCATGGATTCCCCATGATTGGACGCGACTCTAGCTTGGTCATATTGATGCCGTAACGCTGAATGACCAATAGTGTTTGAACCAGTGAGCCTGCTTCTTGTGACGTCGACATGATCAGGGTTGTCTTAGCTGGAATCTGCGTGGATACCTCAACCGGTTTACGAGCAACGACGATAAAACGAGTATGGTTTTCAGTTTGGTTTGCGATGTTGCCTTGAATCGCTTGCAAGCCGTAAAGCTTACCGCTTGAAGCATTGCCGATTGCTGCTACGTCATCACGATTAAGCTCTTGTACCTTTTGCATTGCATCTGCAGTACTTGCACAGGACTCTAGCTTCACACCTTTCATACGGCTTAAAAACTCGCTGCATTGCTGGTGTGGCTGCGGATGTGAGTAAAGTGTTTTGATGTTCTCGAGACGAATGTCTTTAGTCGCCACTAGGCAATGCTCAATCGGTTGAGTCAATTCACCAACGATGTACAGCGTCGTGTGTTGCAGTAGGTCGTAGACCTCATTGATAGAGCCTGAACTGGTGTTTTCAATTGGCAGAACACCATAATCAGCATGACCAGATTCGACGGTCTGAGTTACTTCTTTGAAGTGTTCACAGTTAAGCTCAATTAGCTCTGTGTTCTTGCGGCTGAAGTATTCGCGGCTAGCAAGGTGTGAATAAGAGCCCTTGGCACCAAGGAAAGCAACACGAGCAAGAGGTTTACGGCTTTGCAGTGGATTAACGAGGTTTTGCAGGTAGCTTTGTTGAAGAAGGACAGAATCTTCAATAATGGTGTGGAAAAGTTTGGTGATGTACTGAGCATCGAGTTCGTATTTATCACGGCCGTTGGTGATCAGTTTTACCAGAAGTTGTTGCTCACGGACTGCATCACGAACAGGTTTCGAAGTTTGAACTTTGCTTTTTGCTACTTCAATACTGAGTTTGCGGCGCTCAGATAATAGGCTCAAAAGCTCGTCATCGAGCTCATTCAAACGTAAACGAATTTCTTCCAGGGAAATAGGTTGGTCAGTCATCAATTCTTTCCTTATAAAAAAAGCCCCCCGATGTGGGAGGCTTTCTGTTTGTTTTTGACTTTTCTTTCACAAACGAGTTAGCCCCTCCAACTATGGAAGGAAAAAGAAGTCAAAAAGAAACAGGTTTGTTGAATGCATAAATAGTGCTTAATTTGTGAGTGTTTAAACACAATAAGCAAGCAGGCGGGGAGCGTCAAGCAAAAAAATAGCGCCTTTCGGCGCTACTTCCTCAATCTGGGGCGTTTACTCTTCTTCTTCCACTAGCTCAGGCTTACTTGCACGTCGAGCTTCTGGTTTGTGGGTCAGCTTATTCAGTTGTCGTTCTAGTTTTTGCTCCACTTCATTGATAGCTGCGTAAAGATCTTCGTGAGTTGCTGAGGCGATTAGCTGGCCTTTAGGAACTTTAATAATGGCTTCGAATTTCTTCTGTTTATTTGGTTCCTCACTGAAAGTTGCTTGGCATCCGATGATGTCTACCTGCCATTTCTCCAGCTTTTTAAATTTGCTCTCAATATGAGCACGGATTGCAGAGGTGATTTCGATGTTTTTACCAGTGATGTTCATTGTCATAAATGTTTTTCCTCTGTGTCATCCCTCATGGGTTGAATTCAGATTACCGCTTTGAGGAGAAAATAGTGTGACACATATCACGTTTTTGGTTGGAGTTTTCGAGATGAAAAATGAATGTGATCTCACTCAAGATCTCCTCAGATTTATGTGAAAATTGCTTGTTATCGGATTCGAAATCATTAGATTGGATAGAGTACTGAGCTGAAAACTAACCCGTTTTTAGGGGAGTTATACGGCCTGTAATTCTAGTTAGTCAAAAATTAACCAGAACAAAGATGTGAATCAGATCACTCTTAAAGTGCACAGTAAGTTAGATTCAAAAACGCGCTCATGCTTTGAGCGGCGTTTTTGGTTTTTGGGCCTGAGGTTTGTTACTTAGGGCGTTTGACTGACTCTTCGTAAGGGAGTCATAAAGATGGGGTCATCTGGCACGAGTAGAACGCTGTCGAGTGTTTTCGCCAGATCAAGGCTTTCTAACTGTTTGTAGATCACATAGTAGCGGTTCACATTGGTTACGTACCTGACGGTTTCTCCTAAACTTTGTCGCGTAACCACTTCCACATTATTGAACCAGACATTCGGATCGTAGCCTTGTTGAGCCGCGCGCTTACGCATTCTCTCTATATTCCCTGGTCCCGCATTGTATGCCGCTAAAGTTAAATAGAGCTTATTCTCTTTACTGATGGCACCATCACTGAAGTAATAGCGACGTAGAAACGCCATGTATTTTACGCCCGCATGGACATTATTTTCTAAGTTACGAATGTCCTTAATGTTTACATTAGGGTCACTCGCTGTACTTGGTAAGATCTGCATGATGCCGACAGCTCCACGACTGGAAGCTAAGTTGTTGTCGAACCCAGACTCTTGATACGCTACCGCTGCAATGAGCAGATAATCGAAATCATATTTCTCGCCATACTTAGAAAATAAAGAAGAGAGTTTTTCAAGTTGAGCGATCTTTTTTGGGTTGAGCGCTTTGTTGAGCCAATTGGTATTGTCGATGTATTTACCGTAAATGACGTTGCCAAGTAAGGTTCCGGATTTGGCGGTGCGAATGAACTTATTTACGACCTTCATTAACTCAGGACTGTCGTGGCGCATGGCCCAAGCGATCTCGCCGCCTTTACGAATAGGAATCTTGGTGTGCGCACGGATGCCACCCATAAAGTTCATCCACAGCTTGGCTTTGTGACTATCTAGTACGATGGCTTTGACGTAGCCATTGTTTAGCATCCCCACCAATTCGTAATCTTGTAGTGTTTCTTCGATAAAATGCACCACAACTGGGGGCAAGCCTTTCTTGTTGAGCTTTTTATTTAAGGCTTGAATGCTCTCAAAATAGCTTGAGCTAGCACGAACCCAAATCTCCTTACCACTCAGTTGTTCAATCTTGGTCATTGCTGGCGTGTCTTTATCGGTGACCACCCACTCTTGAATTCCAGTTATGACAGGATCGCTGAAGCTAACTGATCTCTTACGCGCATCGGTGATAGTGAGGTTCGCGACGACTAAATCCCCTAAGCCTTGTTTTAGTGAGGGAAGTAGCTGATCTCTAGAAACGGGAATGATTTGAATATTGATTTTAGGTTTGAGTTTACGAAGATCTTTTTCGAAATGAGCCAGTAACTCTGCACCAATGCCTTTTGGCTCCCCACCTTCGATGTAATAGAAACCAAGATCGGCAGACACCAAAACTCGCAGAACATTTTTCTCTTTGATAATGTCGAGATCGCCGGTGTAAGGTGGTTGTCTGAGAGGGGACAGTTCGAGCGCAAAACTCGAAGTGGAGAGTAGGATCAACAGTCCCGCCCATAGCTTTGATAGGGTCACATTCACATCCATGTTAATGGTGGAGGAGAACTTTAAGCATATGTGTTGCTTAAAAAATCATCAAGTAAGTGAATGTGGTAACGAGAAAGGATAAGACAAAATTGATGGTGGTTGAAAACAAAACCGCCACAGTTTGGGCTGTGGCGGCTTAGGATTAGTTTGCTGGGTTAAGCTTGATAAGCTCTTCCGTTCTTGCAACGGCGTCATCCAGTTTCAATTGCTTGTAGGCTTCTAACTGAATCTCAAGTGATTTGCGCGCCGCTTCTGTGTCAGGAAACGCTTTTTGCAGCTCTTGAGAACGGTTGATCGCTGCAATCCAAGCTTCACGACGCAAGTAGAAGTCTGCCGTCGCTAGATCGTAGTTTGCAAGACGGTTCTTTAGCGCCACCATACGTTTCTGTGAATCTTCCGCATATGGGCTGTTCGGGTAACGTTCTAGCAGCTTTTTGAAGTCGTCGAATGCTTTCTTCACTGGCTCTGGATCACGGTCACTACGATCAACGTTGAACAAGTCATGCATGAAGTTACGGTCTTGCGCCATGTGGCTCAAACCACGCATGTACAAAACCCAGTCCATTTTTTCGTGAGTTGGGTTCAAACGCATAAAGCGAGAGATCGTTGCCAGACCTAATGCTAGGTCATCGTTTTTGTAGTACGCGTAGATAAGGTCAAGTTGTACCTGCTCAGAGTAGGCACCAAACGGGTAACGCGAATCCAAAGCTTCTAGTTTTTCGATGGCAGAAAGCCAGTTACCGCTTTGCAGAGAAGTTTGCGCGTCTGCATACAGTTCAGAAGGTGGCACATCAGGAACGATTTCTTCTTTGCTTGCACAGCCAAACAGAAGGGATACCGCTAAAAGGCCTGTTAAAGTCTGATGTTTCATATCAGGAGTCTGTTCCTTGAATCTAAATATTTCTTAAGCTGCCGTTACTTTCTTTCCAGTAACAGATACAATGACGTAATAGTCTATTTTTCCACAGTCGTGAGCATTAGTCTCACAGTTTTTAAAAAAGTTCGATATGGCTCAGCAGATTGTTTTAACCAACACCGTAAAAGATAGCCAATTAGGTCAACGTTTAGACCAAGCTATCGCCGAATTATTCGCGGACTTCTCTCGCTCTCGCTTGAAAGAGTGGTTGCTTGCAGGGAAAGTACAAGTGAATGGTGAAGTTGTCACTAAACCTCGCACCAGAGTAATGGGTGGCGAGGAAATTACCTTGCAAGCCGAGCTGGAAGATGAAGAACGCTGGGAAGCACAAGATATCCCGCTAGATATCGTCTACGAAGATGAAGACATCATCGTAATCAACAAGCCTCGTGATTTTGTAGTACACCCTGGCGCGGGTACGCCAGACGGCACAGTACTAAACGCATTGCTGCATCACTACCCAGATATCGCAGAAGTACCTCGTGCAGGTATCGTGCACCGTCTGGATAAGGACACTACAGGTCTAATGGTGGTCGCGAAAACTGTTCCGGCACAAACTCGTCTAGTACGCGCGCTGCAAAAACGTAACATCACTCGTGAGTACGAAGCGATTGCAATCGGTCGTATGACGGCGGGCGGTAAAGTGGATAAACCAATTGGTCGTCACTCTACTAAACGTACGCTAATGGCAGTTGCTCCAATGGGTAAACCTGCGGTAACGCACTACCGTGTTGCGGAGCACTTCCGTGAACACACGCGTATCCGTCTTCGCCTAGAAACCGGTCGTACGCACCAAATCCGTGTTCATATGTCTTACCTACAGCATCCGCTACTAGGTGATACTGCATACGGTGGCCGTGCTCGTATCCCAACTGGCGCTTCAGAAGAACTAACGGAAATGATCCGTGGTTTTGACCGCCAAGCACTGCACGCGGTAATGCTGCGTTTCGATCATCCTGTTACTGGTGAAGAGCTAGAGTTTCACGCTCCAGTACCGGATGACATGGTAGAAATGACAGAAGCGCTACGTAAAGATACAGAAGAGTTCGGTCTGCCTGACGAGTTCTAATATGAAGACGATACTCTCTAACTGGCCAGCACCAAAAAACGTTAAAGCTTTCGCCTCTACCAGAGTCGGAGGCTTTTCGACTGCGCCTTATCAAGGGCTTAACCTTGGTGCTCATGTTGGGGATGACTTGTCCATCGTAGAAAAGAACCGTGACTGGTTGGCGCAACAAGCAAAGATGCCTAGTGCGCCAATCTGGTTGAATCAAACCCATTCTACAGTGGTTGCTCAAGTTAGTGATCCAACAACGCAATTACTCGATGCGGATGGCGTGTTTACTTCTTCAAGTCAGGTTGTTTGTTCAGCGATGACAGCGGACTGCTTGCCCGTTTTATTAACCAATACGCAAGGCACCCAAGTTGCGGCCGTTCATGCTGGTTGGCGCGGCTTAGCAAATGGTATCGTTGAAAACGCCCTCGAGTTGTTTTCTGGTGAAGTTATGGCGTGGCTTGGTCCTGCTATTGGTCCTCAAGCATTTGAAGTCGGCGAAGATGTCCTGCAAGCCTTTGTGGATTTCGACTCACAAGCCCATCAAGCATTTATCCCCCGTGATGTTGAAGGGAAGTGGCTGGCGGATATGTCCAAGCTTGCAACTCAGCGTCTCAATAAATTTGGCATTACTCAGGTATTCGATTCAGGGTTGTGTACTTTCCAAGACAAAGAAGACTTCTATTCCTATCGTCGTGATGGTGTGACGGGTCGACAAGCCACTTTTATTTGGATTGAAGACTGAACAGTACAACTCAAAAGTGTTGAGATGCATAGCTTCATTTTTGCAAAGCTATCTTTATTAATTCACTCCCTTGAAATTCCCGCTCTGCGTATCCATCTTTCTAACTGTCAAAAGAATTTTCTTAAGTTGAGGTTAGGAAGAAAGATATGCGTCTTGATAGATTCACAAGTAAGTTTCAAATCGCTATCTCTGATGCTCAGTCATTAGCGTTAGGGCGCGATCATCAATATATCGAACCTGTGCACCTAATGGTGGCATTGCTTGATCAGAACGGTAGCCCAATTCGTCCACTGCTAACCATGTTAGATGTTGACGTGACTCATCTACGCTCTAAATTGAGCGAAATGTTAGACCGACTACCTAAAGTAAGTGGCATCGGCGGTGATGTTCAGCTGTCTAGCTCTATGGGGACAGTTTTCAATTTATGTGACAAAGTGGCTCAAAAGCGTCAGGACTCCTATATCTCTTCCGAAGTCTTTTTGCTTGCAGCATTAGAAGACCGTGGCCCACTTGGTCAGCTATTAAAAGAGATGGGCTTGACCGAGCAGAAAGTCAGCCAAGCGATCGAAAAGATCAGAGGTGGTCAAAAGGTCAATGACCCGAACGCGGAAGAACTACGCCAAGCATTGGAAAAGTTCACCATAGACCTAACAGAACGCGCAGAGCAGGGTAAGTTAGATCCTGTTATCGGCCGTGATGATGAAATCCGCCGTACCATCCAAGTATTGCAGCGTCGTACCAAGAACAACCCAGTGATCATTGGTGAACCAGGTGTGGGTAAAACCGCTATCGTAGAGGGCTTGGCTCAGCGCATCATTAATAATGAAGTACCAGAGGGGCTACGTGGTCGCCGCGTACTTTCGTTAGATATGGGCGCACTTGTTGCAGGTGCAAAATACCGTGGTGAATTTGAAGAGCGTTTGAAATCGGTATTGAATGAACTAGCCAAAGAAGAAGGCAACGTCATTCTATTTATTGATGAGCTTCATACCATGGTTGGCGCGGGCAAGGGCGAAGGCTCTATGGATGCCGGTAACATGCTAAAACCAGCATTGGCTCGTGGTGAACTCCACTGTGTAGGCGCGACTACATTGGATGAATACCGCCAATATATAGAGAAAGATGCCGCACTTGAGCGTCGTTTCCAAAAAGTGCTGGTGGATGAGCCAACAGTAGAAGATACGATTGCCATTCTGCGTGGTTTGAAAGAGCGCTATGAGCTTCACCATCACGTAGAAATTACCGACCCAGCGATCGTAGCAGCTGCGAGCTTGTCGCATCGTTATGTTTCGGATCGTCAATTGCCTGATAAAGCAATCGACCTTATTGATGAAGCAGCCTCTAGCATTCGTCTACAGATCGACTCCAAGCCGGAGTCTTTAGACAAGCTCGAACGTAAAATCATCCAACTTAAGATCGAGCAGCAAGCGCTGAGCAACGAGCATGATGAAGCAAGTGAAAAGCGCTTGGATGTGCTTAATGAAGAATTGAATGAAAAAGAGCGCGAGTATGCAGAGCTAGAAGAAGTGTGGAATGCTGAAAAAGCCGCACTCTCTGGTACGCAACATATTAAAGGTGAACTAGAGCAAGCTCGTATGGATATGGACTTTGCACGCCGTGCTGGTGACCTAAACCGCATGTCCGAATTGCAATACGGCCGTATTCCTGAACTTGAAAAGCAACTTGATCTTGCTACTCAAGCTGAAATGCAAGAAATGACTCTATTGCGGAATAAGGTGACGGACAACGAGATTGCAGAAGTACTCTCTAAGCAAACGGGTATCCCCGTTTCTAAAATGCTCGAAGCAGAAAAAGAAAAACTGCTCCGCATGGAAGAGGTACTGCACAAACGTGTGATTGGTCAGGCAGAAGCGGTTGAAGTGGTGTCTAACGCAATTCGTCGTAGTCGAGCTGGCTTATCCGATCCAAACAAACCGATTGGTTCCTTCTTATTCTTAGGTCCAACAGGTGTGGGTAAAACAGAGCTATGTAAGACACTCGCGAGCTTCATGTTTGATAGTGAAGATGCCATGGTACGTATCGATATGTCCGAGTTCATGGAGAAACACTCTGTGGCGAGATTGGTTGGTGCGCCTCCGGGTTATGTTGGCTATGAAGAAGGTGGCTATTTAACAGAAGCAGTTCGCCGTAAACCTTATTCTGTCATCCTATTAGATGAAGTAGAGAAGGCACACCCAGATGTGTTCAATATTCTGCTGCAAGTATTGGATGATGGTCGGCTAACTGATGGTCAGGGTAGAACGGTGGATTTCCGTAACACTGTAGTGATCATGACTTCGAACTTGGGTTCTGCTCGTATCCAGGAGAACTTTGCGACGTTGGATTACCAAGGTATTAAGAATGAAGTAATGGATGTGGTTAGCAAGCACTTCCGCCCAGAGTTCTTAAACCGTGTTGATGAAAGTGTGGTATTCCACCCGCTTGGTCAAGAGCACATTAAGTCGATTGCATCTATTCAGCTTGAGCGTCTAGCGAAACGCTTAGAAGAAAAAGGTTATCAATTAGAGGTATCCGAGAAAGCCCTCGATTTGATTGCTCAAGTTGGTTTCGATCCTGTCTATGGTGCGCGACCTTTAAAACGTGCAATTCAACAGAATGTTGAGAACCCATTAGCGAAATCAATCTTGGCTGGCCAAATCTTGCCAGACAAGAAAGTACAGTTGATTGTGAACAACGACCAAATCATTGCTCACCAGTAATTGCATCAATGCACTGAAAAGTGAGATCAAGTTCAAGTTTTAGGGGGCGTTAGCCCCCTTTTTAATGCACTTTTATTGGGTTTTGATTGTTTTCTGTACGAACGAACCAAAAAGATAAGTTTTTTTGAAAAATAGGCTTGTGTTCCTAAACGAACTCCCTATAATGCGCCTCCGTTGTCACGGGAAAGCAAACAAAGCGAAGTCGAGATAACAAGGTCAGTGAGTTCGAAAGTAACTCACAGAGAAATAACTTAAAAAAGTGTTTGACACGATAAGTTATCTCGCTAAAATGGCCCTCCACTTTGAAGAGAACTTCAGAGTGTGCTCTTTAAAAATAAGAACCTATCAATCTGTGTGGGCACTCGTTGATGATAATCCAATTAGAAACTTCGGTTTCAAATTAGGTTTCAATGAAACGAAGTGACCATTGAGTCTAAAGACTCAGCACAGTCAATTCAAGCATTACTTCTGCTATTTATTAGCGAAAGGAATGTTCAGTATTCATTGAGCCGAACAAAATCTTAAATTGAAGAGTTTGATCATGGCTCAGATTGAACGCTGGCGGCAGGCCTAACACATGCAAGTCGAGCGGAAACGAGTTATCTGAACCTTCGGGGAACGATAACGGCGTCGAGCGGCGGACGGGTGAGTAATGCCTAGGAAATTGCCCTGATGTGGGGGATAACCATTGGAAACGATGGCTAATACCGCATAATGCCTACGGGCCAAAGAGGGGGACCTTCGGGCCTCTCGCGTCAGGATATGCCTAGGTGGGATTAGCTAGTTGGTGAGGTAAGGGCTCACCAAGGCGACGATCCCTAGCTGGTCTGAGAGGATGATCAGCCACACTGGAACTGAGACACGGTCCAGACTCCTACGGGAGGCAGCAGTGGGGAATATTGCACAATGGGCGCAAGCCTGATGCAGCCATGCCGCGTGTGTGAAGAAGGCCTTCGGGTTGTAAAGCACTTTCAGTCGTGAGGAAGGTAGTGTAGTTAATAGCTGCATTATTTGACGTTAGCGACAGAAGAAGCACCGGCTAACTCCGTGCCAGCAGCCGCGGTAATACGGAGGGTGCGAGCGTTAATCGGAATTACTGGGCGTAAAGCGCATGCAGGTGGTTTGTTAAGTCAGATGTGAAAGCCCGGGGCTCAACCTCGGAATTGCATTTGAAACTGGCAGACTAGAGTACTGTAGAGGGGGGTAGAATTTCAGGTGTAGCGGTGAAATGCGTAGAGATCTGAAGGAATACCGGTGGCGAAGGCGGCCCCCTGGACAGATACTGACACTCAGATGCGAAAGCGTGGGGAGCAAACAGGATTAGATACCCTGGTAGTCCACGCCGTAAACGATGTCTACTTGGAGGTTGTGGCCTTGAGCCGTGGCTTTCGGAGCTAACGCGTTAAGTAGACCGCCTGGGGAGTACGGTCGCAAGATTAAAACTCAAATGAATTGACGGGGGCCCGCACAAGCGGTGGAGCATGTGGTTTAATTCGATGCAACGCGAAGAACCTTACCTACTCTTGACATCCAGAGAACTTTCCAGAGATGGATTGGTGCCTTCGGGAACTCTGAGACAGGTGCTGCATGGCTGTCGTCAGCTCGTGTTGTGAAATGTTGGGTTAAGTCCCGCAACGAGCGCAACCCTTATCCTTGTTTGCCAGCGAGTAATGTCGGGAACTCCAGGGAGACTGCCGGTGATAAACCGGAGGAAGGTGGGGACGACGTCAAGTCATCATGGCCCTTACGAGTAGGGCTACACACGTGCTACAATGGCGCATACAGAGGGCGGCCAACTTGCGAGAGTGAGCGAATCCCAAAAAGTGCGTCGTAGTCCGGATCGGAGTCTGCAACTCGACTCCGTGAAGTCGGAATCGCTAGTAATCGTGGATCAGAATGCCACGGTGAATACGTTCCCGGGCCTTGTACACACCGCCCGTCACACCATGGGAGTGGGCTGCAAAAGAAGTAGGTAGTTTAACCTTCGGGAGGACGCTTACCACTTTGTGGTTCATGACTGGGGTGAAGTCGTAACAAGGTAGCGCTAGGGGAACCTGGCGCTGGATCACCTCCTTATACGATACGGATAGTTTGCTTTCACTTTTAAAAAGTGAAGACAAATGAGTCACGATGAGTGTCCACACAGATTGATATGGTTTAAATTTCAGAGCAAAGATTGGTTCTGCATAAAATGCTGAAGCGATTTATGTGGGGCTATAGCTCAGCTGGGAGAGCGCTTCGCTGGCAGCGAAGAGGTCATCGGTTCGATCCCGATTAGCTCCACCACTAGCTAGATTGTTTCTGCTTTTAGCAAAACAACCTACAGTGTCCCGTTCGTCTAGAGGCCTAGGACACCGCCCTTTCACGGCGGTAACAGGGGTTCGACTCCCCTACGGGATACCATCTTTAAACATTCTCTCTTGAGAGTTTTTAAAAATGGTTACTTCATAAGAAGTGATTAGCTCTTTAACAATTTGGAAAGCTGACAAAACAAACTTTTAAGTTTGTTTGTAAAGTTCTCAATGTTTGTCTTTATGACAAACACCAATACAACACATTCAAGTGTTCTTGGAATTTGAGTCCGGCAAAATCGAGTCTGCATCATGTATAAAAATTGCAGACAACTTTGGTGATTTGATTTCAACTCGAAACTCCTTCGGGTTGTATGGTTAAGTGACTAAGCGTACACGGTGGATGCCTTGGCAGTCAGAGGCGATGAAGGACGTATTAACTTGCGATAAGCCCAGATTAGGTAGTAAAAACCATTTGAGTCTGGGATTTCCGAATGGGGAAACCCACTAGCATAAGCTAGTATCGCTGCGTGAATACATAGCGTAGCGAGGCGAACCGGGGGAACTGAAACATCTAAGTACCCCGAGGAAAAGAAATCAACCGAGATTCCGAAAGTAGCGGCGAGCGAAATTGGATTAGCCCTTAAGCTTTTTATGCGTCAGGTGAAACTTCTGGAAAGTTGTGCGATACAGGGTGATAGCCCCGTAACCGGCAACGCATTTAAAGTGAAATCGAGTAGGGCGGGACACGTGATATCCTGTCTGAATATGGGGGGACCATCCTCCAAGGCTAAATACTACTGACTGACCGATAGTGAACCAGTACCGTGAGGGAAAGGCGAAAAGAACCCCTGTGAGGGGAGTGAAATAGAACCTGAAACCGTGTACGTACAAGCAGTAGGAGCACCTTCGTGGTGTGACTGCGTACCTTTTGTATAATGGGTCAGCGACTTATATTCAGTGGCAAGGTTAACCATCTAGGGGAGCCGTAGGGAAACCGAGTCTTAACTGGGCGTTCAGTCTCTGGATATAGACCCGAAACCAGGTGATCTAGCCATGGGCAGGTTGAAGGTTGAGTAACATCAACTGGAGGACCGAACCGACTAATGTTGAAAAATTAGCGGATGACTTGTGGCTAGGGGTGAAAGGCCAATCAAACCTGGAGATAGCTGGTTCTCCCCGAAAGCTATTTAGGTAGCGCCTCGGACGAATACTACTGGGGGTAGAGCACTGTTAAGGCTAGGGGGTCATCCCGACTTACCAACCCTTTGCAAACTCCGAATACCAGTAAGTACTATCCGGGAGACACACGGCGGGTGCTAACGTCCGTCGTGGAGAGGGAAACAACCCAGACCGCCAGCTAAGGTCCCAAATTACTACTAAGTGGGAAACGATGTGGGAAGGCTCAGACAGCCAGGATGTTGGCTTAGAAGCAGCCATCATTTAAAGAAAGCGTAATAGCTCACTGGTCGAGTCGGCCTGCGCGGAAGATGTAACGGGGCTAAGTAGTAAACCGAAGCTGCGGCAATGCACTTTAGTGCATTGGGTAGGGGAGCGTTCTGTAAGCGGTTGAAGGTGTGTGGTAACGCATGCTGGACGTATCAGAAGTGCGAATGCTGACATGAGTAACGATAAAGGGGGTGAAAAACCTCCTCGCCGGAAGACCAAGGGTTCCTGTCCAACGTTAATCGGGGCAGGGTAAGTCGACCCCTAAGGCGAGGCCGAAAGGCGTAGTCGATGGGAAACGGGTTAATATTCCCGTACTTCTTACAATTGCGATGGGGGGACGGAGAAGGCTAGGTGGGCCTGGCGACGGTTGTCCAGGTTCAAGTGCGTAGGCTGAAGAGTTAGGTAAATCCGGCTCTTCTTAAGGCTGAGACACGACGTCGAGCTACTACGGTAGTGAAGTCATTGATGCCATGCTTCCAGGAAAAGCCTCTAAGCTTCAGATTGTAAGGAATCGTACCCCAAACCGACACAGGTGGTCGGGTAGAGAATACCAAGGCGCTTGAGAGAACTCGGGTGAAGGAACTAGGCAAAATGGTACCGTAACTTCGGGAGAAGGTACGCTCTCGACGGTGAAGTCCCTTGCGGATGGAGCTATTGAGAGTCGCAGATACCAGGTGGCTGCAACTGTTTATTAAAAACACAGCACTGTGCAAAATCGTAAGATGACGTATACGGTGTGACGCCTGCCCGGTGCCGGAAGGTTAATTGATGGGGTTAGACTTCGGTCGAAGCTCTTGATCGAAGCCCCGGTAAACGGCGGCCGTAACTATAACGGTCCTAAGGTAGCGAAATTCCTTGTCGGGTAAGTTCCGACCTGCACGAATGGCGTAATGATGGCCACGCTGTCTCCACCCGAGACTCAGTGAAATTGAAATCGCTGTGAAGATGCAGTGTACCCGCGGCTAGACGGAAAGACCCCGTGAACCTTTACTACAGCTTGGCACTGAACATTGACCCTACATGTGTAGGATAGGTGGGAGGCTTTGAAACTAGTACGCCAGTATTAGTGGAGCCGTCCTTGAAATACCACCCTTGTAGTGTTGATGTTCTAACGTTGACCCCTCATCGGGGTTGCGGACAGTGCCTGGTGGGTAGTTTGACTGGGGCGGTCTCCTCCCAAAGCGTAACGGAGGAGCACGAAGGTGGGCTAATCACGGTTGGACATCGTGAGGTTAGTGCAATGGCATAAGCCCGCTTGACTGCGAGAATGACAATTCGAGCAGGTGCGAAAGCAGGTCATAGTGATCCGGTGGTTCTGAATGGAAGGGCCATCGCTCAACGGATAAAAGGTACTCCGGGGATAACAGGCTGATACCGCCCAAGAGTTCATATCGACGGCGGTGTTTGGCACCTCGATGTCGGCTCATCACATCCTGGGGCTGAAGTCGGTCCCAAGGGTATGGCTGTTCGCCATTTAAAGTGGTACGCGAGCTGGGTTTAGAACGTCGTGAGACAGTTCGGTCCCTATCTGCCGTGGGCGTTGGAAGATTGAAGGGGGCTGCTCCTAGTACGAGAGGACCGGAGTGGACGAACCTCTGGTGTTCGGGTTGTGTCGCCAGACGCATTGCCCGGTAGCTAAGTTCGGAATCGATAACCGCTGAAAGCATCTAAGCGGGAAGCGAGCCCTGAGATGAGTCTTCCCTGATACTTTAAGTATCCTAAAGGGTTGTTCGAGACTAGAACGTTGATAGGCAGGGTGTGTAAGCGTTGTGAGGCGTTGAGCTAACCTGTACTAATTGCCCGTGAGGCTTAACCATACAACACCCAAGGGGTTTTGATGGACTCAAAGCAAGAACGAATTGAATGTGTAAGAACTGAAACAGCTTTCCGAATTATTCGATTTGCAAGCAAATTGATAAAGAATTTGCTTGGCGACCATAGCGATTTGGACCCACCTGATTTCCATTCCGAACTCAGAAGTGAAACGAATTAGCGCCGATGGTAGTGTGGGGCTTCCCCATGTGAGAGTAGGACATCGCCAGGCTTTAAATTTAGACTTAAATGTCTAACCAGTGCGGAGCGGTAGTTCAGTTGGTTAGAATACCGGCCTGTCACGCCGGGGGTCGCGGGTTCGAGTCCCGTCCGCTCCGCCACTTATTCGAGAGTCGTCTCATCAAACACGAACTACAGGGGTGTAGCTCCAATTGGCAGAGCAGCGGATTCCAAATCCGCGTGTTGGGAGTTCGAATCTCTCCACCCCTGCCATATTTAAGGCTCTAGCAGAAATGCTAGAGCCTTTTTCGTATATGAAGGAAAGAGTACTAATCTAGTTGGACGGCTGGAGCGTCAACCCGCTTGGTTGCAAGTCTTATCAAATTTCCAGAGTGCTGGTCCAATCCACCCCTGCCATTTTCTAAAGCCCCAGCAGAAATGCTGGGGCTTTTACGTCTGAAGAAAAGAGCATTAACCTAGTTAAAAGAGTAGCGTGTTCTCCCAATACCAAAATAGCTGTGTTGGGACGAAGATTTCGAATCTCTGCTATGGCTTTACGGTATGCTCCAGTTTTGTGGCGGATAGCTAGCGCTCAAGGTGATTAGAAGGTGACTTCCTGTTATTATCGGCGCTGAATTCTAATAATTAGGAAGCAAGTCTATGCCACATCTTCGATTTAGAGCAGTAGAACCTCAAACGGTTCAAGCGCTGTCAAAACCTCTTACTGATGAACTACAGCCATTAATGGACTGCCCTCGTGAAGATTTCACGTTTGAGTACATTTACACCACTTTTTTCAGTGAAGGTGAAGTAAGCAGCGCTTATCCTTTTGTTGAGGTGTTGTGGTTCGACCGTGGACAAGATACTCAGGACGAAGTTGCCAAAGCGATTACTAAGCAAGTACGTGGCATCGTAGGTGAAGATATCGACGTTGCGGTAATTTTCTCTGCACTCTCTCCTAAAGGCTACTATGATAATGGTGAGCACTACTAAGGAATGAGCGTGATGAAGCTGAGTCTTTCTTTTTGTTTAAGTTTTTTATTCTCAGCTTCACTCTATGCATCCCCGTGGGAGCAGGTCTCTGGTCCCACAAAAAACATTTCTTCTTCTATTGGCAGTTATGCAAACGGCTGCTTAGATGGCGCTTCTCCTCTCCCTCTTGATGGTATTGGTTATCAGGTGCTACGAAGTAAAACGAAACGTTACTATGGGCACCCCCATACAATAAATTTCGTTGAAGAGTTAGCACTGAAAGCAAACCAAGATCTGAATACAACGTTACTTATTGGTGATTTGTCACTGGCAAGAGGCGGACGCTTCTCTTCTGGCCATTCTAGCCATCAAACGGGATTAGACATTGATATTTGGCTGCGTTTGGCTGATCAACCACTTTCCTATAATGAGCTTCAACTTCCTACGCCAATGAGTGTCGTGGATCTCAAGAAATACAAGATCCTAGAGCATCGCTGGGAGGCTCGGCATTTTGAGCTTATTCGTAGTGCGGCACAAAGTGAGGACGTGGCTCGTATCTTTGTTCATCCAGTGATTAAGGAGCAGCTATGTAAGCAGGAAGGAGAGAATGACCGAGCTTGGTTGCGTAAGGTGCGTCCGTGGTGGGGACACCACTACCATTTTCATGTCAGGTTAACTTGCCCTGAGTCGAGCTCTAATTGTGTAAACCAAGCACCTCCTCCTGTGGGAGATGGCTGTGGTGCTGAATTGGCTAGTTGGAAACCTAAAGCGACGCCGCCTCCAGTGGCGAAGAACAAGCCTAAGGTGACACCAAAGCCGAAAAAACAAAAGGTGATACCAGCACAGTGTCAATCGTTGATCACTAAGAACTAAAGACCTTTGCCCCCCTCATTAATCTATCCATATGCCTTTTCCAGTTCTTTTTATGAAACTGGAGAAAGATCATTCTTTTGTCTACAGTGAATAATACCAGTACAAAAACTAACCTGATTAGTTTTGGTGGCATATTATAGAAATCTAACATAAACAAAAGGTTGCGTTCGCTTTCGTTACTCGCAACTTTAATTTCAAGAAAGATCTTTTCGTCGCGATTCTCTGATTTCTTAGCAATATGTCTGTTGGTTGGTGAAGGACAAACGACAACGCAGACTACTGTATTAAGGTGGGAAAGGAGGCGGTCTCCCCACCAAAGAGTTAATCAAGGACAAAACCATGACTATGATTTGTGCAAAAGAATTTGCAGAGTGGTTAAGACACAGATTTAGCAGTGATACTAAAGGGGTCTATTTGACTCGAGAGGATGTTAATCACCTGACAGGGCGTCAGCGCCTTGATCCAGGTTTTGTTAATGATGTGCATTACGAACTGATGCAATACGGAATAGCTTTCGTTACTGATACGAGCCGTGAAAATTTTTATTTGATACCGGTATCTCAAGCTGAAAACTGGCGCGAAAAGTTAGAGTATCATTTCGAAAAAGAACTGTTTTGCAACATCATTCCTATCGAAAAGTCGGGTTAAAAAAAGGTTCAACTTTGGCTGCAAAGTTGAACCCCTTTTGATTACGCTAACCCTTGAATAATCACAAACTTCTCTAGCAATTGCTCTTCAGTTTCAACATGATTAGGGTCGGTAATAATGCATTTTGTAATAGGACACACTGACTGGCATGTTGGCTTCTCGTAGTGGCCTTTGCACTCAGTACAGAGCATTGGGTCAATCTCGAAAATGCTGTCACCCATAGTAATAGCACCGTTAGGGCACTCTGGGTCACACATGTCACAGTTGATGCACTTATCGGTAATAAGTAGTGCCATGATTACTTACCAGTTGGGTTACGGGTATCCTGACCTGCATTTAAGTTACGCATCAACAGGCCGTATTCTAGATCCATATCTTCTGGAACTGGGATAAATACGAAGTGGCCGTTACCTTTTGCGTCTTCAATTGATTCTGACTTACGGTTTTCCATCGCTTCTAGCGTGAAGATTACGTTGCCTTTTGGTGTCATTAGCTCAAGGCTGTCACCAACGATGAATTTGTTCTTCACCTCAACTTCCGCCATGTCACCACGACGTTTGCCAGTGAATTCACCAACGAATTGCTGAGCATCAGATACAGAGTAACCGTAATCATAGTTTTGGTAGCTGTCGTGAGTATGGCGACGTAGGAAACCTTCTGTGTAGCCACGGTGAGCTAGGCTTTCTAGCGTACCCATTAGGCTTTCATCAAATGGACGACCAGCAACTGCATCGTCAATCGCTTTGCGGTAAACCTGAGCAGTACGAGCACAGTAGTAGAATGACTTAGTACGACCTTCGATCTTCAATGAGTGAACACCCATCTTAGTTAGACGTTCCACGTGTTGGATTGCACGCAGGTCTTTCGAGTTCATGATGTAAGTGCCGTGCTCATCTTCGTAAGCTGCCATCTTCTCTTCTGGACGGTGCGCTTCAGAAAGCAGAACGACTTCATCGGTTGGTTTGCCGCGACCGATGGTTGTCTCAGGGCGCTCGTCAGCAACTTCGATTGCTTGCGCTTCCGTTGGGTCAAATTTTTCTACGATATCGCCAGTGTCGTTTTCTTTGCCTTCTTCAACTTTGTACTCCCAACGACATGCGTTAGTACATGTACCTTGGTTAGGGTCACGTTTGTTGATGTAACCAGAAAGTAGGCAACGGCCAGAGTAAGCCATGCATAGAGCACCGTGAACGAAAACTTCTAGTTCAGTTTCAGGACAGTGCTCGCGAATTTCTTCGATTTCTTCTAGAGAAAGCTCACGAGAAACGATCACACGCTCAACACCGTTAGCAGCCCAGAACTTCACTGTTGCCCAGTTTACTGCGTTCGCCTGTACAGACAGGTGGATTGGCATTTCTGGGAACGCTTCGCGAACCATCATGATTAGACCAGGATCAGACATGATAAGTGCGTCTGGGCCCATTTCTACCACTGGCTTAAGGTCACGGATGAAAGTTTTAAGCTTAGAGTTGTGCGGTTGGATGTTACATACCACGTAAAGCTTTTTGCCTAGGGCATGTGCTTCGTTGATACCGATTTGTAGGTTTTCGTGGTTGAACTCGTTGTTACGTACGCGAAGGCTGTAGCGAGGTTGGCCAGCGTATACTGCATCTGCGCCGTAGGCGAATGCGTAACGCATGTTTTTAAGGCTACCTGCTGGAGACAGTAGCTCTGGTACGAATGCTTTCTCTGTTGTCATTGCTCAATTCTCTTAATATCTGATCACAAGTCAGGCCAATTCCACCTCATGGAAATGGGGCGCAAATTTTACGTCAAAATGTGACCTGTGACTAGGAGAATTATGGTTTAGATAAACAAACGCCCTCAAAAAAAAGTGAGGGCGTTATGATTAATCTTTGTACGAAACTAAGTGTTAGTGTGTACGAAACTAAGCGTTAGGGTTTGGCAGGCCGCCCAATGCTTCGTATAGATTTGGTAGGAAAGCGCTGAACTCGCCACACATTAGAGAGAAGTCTGCGTCGAAGCGAGCTGCTTGATCTTCGCGTGGGATGTCATCGTTTTGATCTTTTAGTTCATCAGAGAACTTCAGACGTTTGATGCCAGAATCTTCTGCCATGATGAATTCGATACGATCTTGCCAGTTCAGTGCTAGCTTAGTCACTACTTTGTCTGCAGCGATGTGGTTGCGGATTTCATCAGTTGTCAGCTCTTGCTTCTTACAACGAATCACGCCGCCTTCTTCTAGCACAGACTTAAGCTCAGCTTCGTCCATCATAGAAATGCCTTGTGGCGTATCACCGGTTTTCACCCATTCCGTTAGCGTCGTTTCGATAGCAACTTCTGGGATTGCTGGTACAACAGGCAGGCTACCCATTGTTTTACGCAATAGTGCTAACACGTCTTCTGCTTTTTTGTAGCTGCTTGCATCAACAAGGATGAAGCCTTCTTTTGGCATGATCAGTACGTAAGTGTGGCTGCTACGGCTAAATGCACGAGGCAGCAGATCCATTACGATGTCATCTTTCAGATTGTCTTTCTCTTTCTTTTTAAGAGGACGACCTTCTTGTGCTTCCATTGCTTCTACTTTCGCGTTTAGTGAATCTTTGATCACTGAAGCTGGCAGCATTTTCTCTTCTTTCTTAGCGCAAATCAGAATGCGGTTTTCAGAAACGTGCGTCATCATGTCGCCATTTCTACCCATCGCGCTAACCCAACCAAACTTTTGCTTATCTTGGCTGCCACAAGGGGTGAATCGGAACTCGGCTAGTTGAGTTTCCAGTTGATCGGCGTTGAAGTTAACCTCGCGGTTAACGCGGTATACCAGACAGTTTTTAAACCACATAAATCTTCTCTAGGCTTGATGACAAGGGACTAATCATAGGGAATTTTCCCGGCGTTGTCCTAATTGAATTGAAAAAGATCATGATGAATCTCAAAAGAAACTTATATGAAAATTTGTTTTCAAAGGTCACAAAAGTGTCATAATTGGTAGTAATAATGCTTATGCATAGAGGGGCGCTTTGTCCTTTAAATTCATTAGCTCAACTCACATAAGGTTATTCAATTATGTCTAGAAGGATTCTGGTTGTTGAAGACGAAGCTCCGATTCGCGAAATGCTATGCTTCGTGCTTGAACAGAAAGGTTATCAAGCAGTAGAAGCAGAAGATTACGACTCTGCGGTAACCAAACTGGCTGAACCCTTCCCGGATTTAGTGCTACTAGACTGGATGCTACCAGGTGGTAGTGGTATTAACTTCATCAAACACATGAAGCGCGAAGAGTTAACTCGCAATATCCCCGTTGTGATGCTGACAGCTCGTGGTGAAGAAGAAGACAAAGTGCGCGGCTTAGAAGTTGGCGCGGATGACTACATCACCAAACCTTTTTCACCAAAAGAGTTGGTTGCTCGTCTTAAAGCCGTTATTCGCCGCGTAACACCGACTGCGCTTGAAGATGTGATTGATGTACAAGGTCTGAAGTTGGACCCTGTTTCTCACCGCGTGACTGCAAATGATGAAGCAGTAGATATGGGACCAACTGAGTTCAAAATGCTGCACTTCTTTATGACGCACCAAGAGCGTGTTTACAGTCGTGAACAACTGCTAAACAACGTTTGGGGTACCAACGTGTATGTAGAAGACCGTACCGTTGACGTACACATTCGTCGCTTGCGTAAAGCGCTTGAGGCGGCAGGTCACGACAAACTAATCCAAACCGTTCGTGGCGCAGGATACCGTTTCTCGACGAAGGCATAACATCGCTAGCAGCTTATCAATACCATTTCTGGAGTAATGAGTGGTTGAAAGATTGACTTGGAAAAAGCTGGCCTGGGAGCTGGCTTTTTTTTACACCCCTTGGGTGATCATAGGTTGGATATTCGGTTATATGCCGTGGTTGCTATTGGCGGCCACGGCTTTGCAGCTTGTATGGCATTTGCATAATCAGGTGCGCTTGTCGGCTTGGTTGTGGGATGAAAAGCGTCTCACGCCACCGTCAGGTAGTGGCAACTGGGAATCGTTATTCAACGGCTTATACCGATTGCAACAACGTCAACGTCGTAAGCGTAAAGAGCTTACCAATTTGATTCGCCGTTTCCGTAATGGTGCTGAATCGCTGCCGGATGCAGTGGTGGTGTTTCGTGCTGAAGGTAACATCGTATGGTGTAACAAGCTCGCACAACACCTTTTGGGTTTCCACTGGCCGGAAGATTCTGGGCAACCTATTTCTAACCTCATCCGTACTCCAGACTTTATTAAGTACATCAATAAACAAGACTTCTCAGAGCCGCTAGAAATGCGCTCACCATTGAATGTCGAGCGAATGTTGGAACTGCGTATCGTACCTTACACCGAAGGGGAACATCTGATGGTGGTGCGTGATGTTAGCCAACTTAAACAGCTTGAAGGTATGCGTCGTAACTTCTTCGCTAACGTATCTCATGAGCTTCGTACACCGATGACGGTACTGCAAGGCTATCTTGAGATGACGGAAGATCCAGACATGATTGTTGGTCCAATGTGGACGAAAGCACATGGGGTGATGACAGAGCAGCTCAACCGCATGAACAGTTTAGTTAATCAGCTTCTGACGCTGTCTAAGATTGAGGCGGCACCAATGCATGAGTTGGAAGATGTGGTCAATGTCCCTAGCATGTTGGAAGTGCTAGAGAAGGAAGCGGTAAGCTTAAGTGGTGATGATAAGCATCAGTTGAAGTTCGACGTCGATTCTAGTCTGCGTGTGCTCGGTGATGATGACCAACTGCGTAGTGCGATTTCTAACTTGGTGTATAACGCGGTGAAATACACACCTCCGGGGGCACATATTAACGTTCGTTGGTATCAAACTACGCAAGGTGCTTGCCTAGAAGTAGAAGACAGCGGTGATGGCATTGAGCCACAACACTTGCATCGATTGACTGAACGTTTCTATCGCGTGGATAAAGCTCGTTCACGAGATACTGGGGGCAGCGGTCTAGGTTTGGCCATCGTGAAGCACGCGTTGAGCCACCATGATTCTCATCTCGAAATTTACAGTGAAGTTGGTGTTGGCAGTAAGTTCTCTTTCGTTCTACCAAGTCGTTTGGTGGTGAAGTAATGAGCGTCGTATCCAAAGTAATCAAGAAAGTTACTCTAGCCACACTGGTACTCTCCAGCGTGGCTTTTGCACAAGATGAACCGTTGCCGAATTATCAAAAGACAACTGGCATAGCCGGTAACTTATTGTCTGTCGGCTCAGATACGTTAGCGGGTATGACCACGCTTTGGGTGGAAGAATTTAAATCTATCTACCCGAACATTAATGCTCAGGTACAAGCTTCTGGCTCATCGACTGCGCCACCGGCGTTAACAGAGCAAACTGCGCAATTCGGGCCAATGAGTCGCTCAATGCGTATGCGAGAGATCGAAGCATTTGAGCGGGTGCATGGTTACAAGCCAACGGCTCTTCGTGTTGCGATTGATGCTATTGGTATTTTTGTGCACCAAGATAATCCAATCAAAGGGCTTAACTTCCATCAGCTGGATGCGATGTTTTCCGCGACATTGCGCTGCGGTGAAAGTGAGTTCATCACTAACTGGCGTGAGTTAGGCATCAAAGCTGAATGGGCAAAGCGTAACTTGCAGTTGTTTGGGCGTAACTCGGTATCGGGTACCTACGGTTACTTTAAAAGTAACGCCTTGTGTGGCGGTGATTTCAAAACTCGTGTGAATGAACAGCCAGGATCAGCATCAGTGGTGCAGTCTGTGGCATCAACGATTAGCGGTGTTGGTTACTCCGGTGTGGGTTATCGAGTTGCTGGGTTCGTTTAGTTCCTATTGCGAAAACAGGCACAGATTACGTTAGCCCAGTGCGTGAAAATATCATCTCAGGTAAGTACCCACTATCGCGTTACCTATATGTATACGTGAATAAACATCCGGATTATCCGCTAAGCCCAATTGAAGCTGAGTTCATTCGCTTTATGTTCTCTGCACAAGGGCAAGCGCTGGTTGCGAAAGACGGTTATGTTCCGATTACTGCTGATTTCGCTGCCGAGGAATTAAAAAAGGTCGGTTTGTAAGCCGACCTTTTTCTTTGTCTCACTGAGTTCATAGTTAGAAGCTCAATGTCCATCCTGCGCTTTCCCAGCGTTGCTGCTCTTCCTGCAAATCGGCATCGAGCAGTTTGTTATTCTCCAACCAATCTTCTTCTACGCAGGTAAGTACCCACTTATCTTCTTGTATCGATAGTGTCAGCTCTGGCAACGGGTCATCATTGCGTTGACCGTTGACCACAATGGCTAGACGCAGAATCTTAATTAAGTTGATGATGTCATTCTCTTTGTAGAGGTTAAACTCTGGGAACTCATTCAGCTTAAGGGATTTTCGTTGGAAGCGAGCTAAGGTCGCCAATACCAATTGCTGTTCGCGGTTAAAGCCCGGTAAGTTGGAGTGCAGCAGAATGTAGAATGAGTGACGATGGAAACCGCGCAGACTGATACTCAAGCCGACTTCATGCAGCAAAGCCGCCCATTCGAGTAAATCAAACAGCTCACTCTTCTTTTTGATACCAAGTTCAGAACGAACATGGCACAGCATCTCTCTTGCATGACCCTTTACGCGTGCCGCGTGTTCGATATCAACGCGATGTTTTTTCGCTAGGTTTTCTGTGGTGCGCATACGAATATCAGAGCGAGCGAAACGTTCTTCCATCTCGTAGAGCAGACCTTCTCGCAACGCGCCATCCGAGAAGAACATCTGGTTGATTTTTAGTGATTGGAAGATGGCAGCCAGAATGGCTACACCTGCGGCAAAGACTGGCTTGCGTTCATCGGTCAGACCAATAAGCTCGATATCATCAATAGACTCAAACTCACACAATGTGTCGATGAGCTTACCCAAACGCTTGTTGGTGATCAGTCCATCTTCATGACCTAAACCAATCAAGACTTCGCGAATAGCTTTAATCGTACCAGAAGAGCCTAGGGCAATATCCCAACCTTTCTTGCGGTATTTTGTAGCAATGGATTCAATACGCTGCTCTGCGGCGAGAATTGCTTTGCTGAAGTTCTTCCGTGACAGTTTGCCATTATTGAAGAACTGTTCGGTAAAACTCACACAACCCATTTGCTTACTGTTGAGAAGCTCTGGCTCAAACTCTTGACCAATGATCATCTCGGTACTGCCGCCACCGATATCGACAACTAACTTGGAGTTAGACTCCGCTTGGGTGTGCGCGACGCCGAGATAGATGAGGCGAGCTTCTTCTTCGCCCGGAATGATTTCAATTGGGAAAGGCAGCACCTTTTTTGCTCGTTTGATAAACAGATGAGCGTTGTTGGCACGCCTTAAGGTATGGGTCGCTGCAATTCTTACGTTTGACGTTTCAAAGCCTTGCAGGCGCTCGGCGAACATCGCGAGGCACTCAAGGCCTCGCTCCATCGCGGCGTGACTTAGGTTTAATTCTGAATCGAGCCCGGCAGCTAAGCGCACTCGCTGTTTATGGCGGCTGACTAATTGCAGGTCACTTCCAACAACTTTCGCCACCACCATATGGAAGCTGTTCGACCCAAGGTCAATGGCTGCAATGTGGCGTACATCTTGTTCAAGTATCTGAGGCATCTGCTTTTTGTTTTCTTGTTTGTTTCTCTATATTTTTAAGATAGTCGTAGATGGCAACTTGTGATCGAACTTTTTTACGATTACCTCGCGGTACGTAGCTGTTGCTCATCTCTTTATCTATCAAACGAGCCTTTACTGTATCGGTAAAGTGAATGTTAGTTATATCAATAATGCGTTGTTTCAAACGTGGGTCACGAACTGGAGCTGCAACTTCAATACGATGATCGATATTTCGTGTCATCCAGTCCGCCGATGAGATGTAAACTTGTGGGTCACCATCATTGTGAGTGATGACGACGCGAGGATGCTCAAGGAATCGGTCAACAATACTGATGATGCGAATGTTCTCGCTCACGCCTTCAATACCCGGTACGAGTGAACACATACCGCGGATAATCATATTGATTTTCACCCCGGCATTGCTCGCACCATAAAGTTTATTGACGATGCCTTTGTCGACCAAGTTATTCACTTTGATCGTCAGCGCTGCTTTCTTGCCCGCTTTTGCGTTGGCAATCTCCCCATCAATCAAACGGTAGAGTTGTTTACGCGAATTGCGTGGTGAAACGATGAGGTGGTTAAACCTGACTGGGCGATATGGGTTCTCGATATAGCCAAAGACGTTACGAACTTCATTGGTAATTTCTTGATCTGCGGTTAGCAGTGCAAAGTCGGTGTAGATACGTGCGGTTTTCTCGTGGAAGTTACCTGTACCGATATGCGCGTAACGTACGATTTCACCTTCTTCGCGGCGGCTAATCAGGAGCAGTTTTGAGTGAATTTTCAAACCTGGCGCACCAAAGATAACGTGTACGCCTGCATCGGTGAGAACCTTTGACCACTCGATATTGGCTTCTTCATCGAATCGGGCTTGCAGTTCCACGACCACAGTTACGCTTTTGCCATTGTGCACTGCATCGATCAGTGAGTTCATCAAGCGCGAATCTTTGGCAACGCGATAGATATTAATCTTGATCGCCAACACTTTAGGATCGAAGGAAGCTTGGCGAACCAGTTCAGAGATGTGATCGAAGGTGTGATAAGGGTAGTAAAGCAAAATGTCTTTGGCTTTGATCGCATCGAAACTGTTGGCGTAGCCTTCGAAGTCGGCACACTTCATCGGTGGCATGGGCTTGTTTTCTAAGTACTCACGACCAACATTTGGGAATCCAATGAAGTCTTTAAAGTTGTGGTAACGACCACCGGGAATCAAGCTGTCGTAGTTGGATATTTGCAGTTTGCTGCACAAGAAATCGAGCATCTCTTGCGGCATTTCACGCTCGTAAACAAAGCGCACAGGCATAGCAGTTAAGCGTTGGTTTACCCCTTCAGACATCTGTTCGAGTAAGCTGTATTCGATCTCTAGGCGCAAATCGTATTCGGCATCGCGGGTCATCTTCATCGCGTAGCCATTTAGTTCGTCATAATCGAAGAAGCCTTTAAACAGCTCATCCAGACAATAGCGGATGATGTTGTCGAGTAGAATAATGGTCTTGCGACGTTTGCCTTTTTGCTCCGGTACCATGACGAAGCGAGGAAGGTGGTCAGTTGGTATTTCGAGTAAAGCGTATTGGGAATGATCGTCTTTGCGCAGATCGACGGTAATGTAGGCGTATTCGTCTTTAAGAAACTGCAACACATCAATGTCATCTTTAATCAAAAGCGGAGTGATGTGTGGCATGACTTCTTTGCGAAAGTACTTGGTGATCCAGCGTTTCTGCGTGTCATCCAGCTGGTTTTCGTTAACCAAGAAAATGCGGCGTCGTGCCATCTCGCGGATCAAATCACCGTACAGTTCGTCAAATTGTTCGTTAAGCTTCAATGCTTTGGTTTGCATCTTAGTTAACAAGTGCTTAGAGTTATCGCTTCCACCTCGTTCTTGGCTGATCAAGATCCGACGTTTTACGTCTGCAAAGCGTACCTTGTAGAACTCATCTAAGTTATTGGAAAAGATCCCCAGAAAGCGAATACGTTCGATTAAAGGGACTGTTTTATCGGCGGCTTCTTGCAGTACTCTTTCATTGAAAGACAACCAACTAAGTTCTTTTTCTATATAGAGTTTTTCTGCGCTCATAACCTTACCTAGCCTAAAATGAAGTAAATCCGCACTCATCTGTGGGATAAAAAAGATGAGCCTGAACACTATGAGGTTTACGTTACAGTTTTATTTCATAACACGGCCTGCATAAGAGTTGTATTCTTTTCAGTTGTTTAATGTGATCTGTAATATAATTGTCATCTTAACGACATATTCTAGTACTAAGTCAAAAAGGGTAGAGAGATCAATGGCACAAGCCGAGTTTTCATTGCAGGAAAAAGATAAAAAACGATTGATCAAAGATCGTTTGGTTCGTTTTGCAGTGACATCAGGTGGTGTAGGCGTTCTTGCTGCTCTTGTGTTGATCTTCGTTTACCTTGCGATGGTGATCATTCCTCTGTTTTCTGATGCAGAGATCGAAACCAATTATGCCGCTCGTGCGACCCAAAGCGGGAAGCCACTCGCAATTTCCGTTGATGATTACTCCCAAATCGGTTTGGTTTTAACTCAATCCGGTGAAGTGCGTTTTCTACCTCTTGATGATTCTAGCAAGCCCGCGCTTTACACTCAGCAGATAGCTAATAACCCAGTGGCATTTTCTCAGTCTGCTCCAGGATTGGGTTGGTATGGTTTAGTCGATGGCCAAGGTAAAGCGCACATCTTCAAGCCGGAGTTTAACGCGACGCTGCGCGAAAACACTCGTCCACCAGAAGTGGTGCCGTTTAGAACCTCAATAGACATGCAACTGACAGATGCATCTGATCCAGTTAAGACATTTGTTTTTAGTACTTCCACACAAGCTCCAACCCTTGTTTGGCAAACACAAAGCGGCGTGCTAAAAGCACGTTGGCAAGTCCCTCAACTATTAGATGCATCACCTGTTACCCATGACTTCACCTTCTCTTCGGGCTTTGATGCGCCAGACCAAATGCTGCTGACGCCAGATGGTAATAACCTTTATTTGCGACATGGATCAGAGCTGATTGTTTTGGTGAAAGGTGACAATAAATTCTCAGTGCGCGAGGTTATCGATCTGACTCAGGGTGATAAAAAGCACTCAGTGAGAACGATGGATTTGCTGGCGGGGGCGTATTCTTTGCTCGTTACGCATAACGATGGTCGTGTATCACAATGGTTTGATACGTTGCAGGGCGACAAGCGTACTTTGACTCACATTCGCGACTTTAAGTTGGCGTCTGAGCTGAAGTATTTACTTCCCGATTCACACCGCAAAGGTTTCTACAGCTTTTACACCAACGGTACTTTGCAAAGCCACTACACCACCAGTGAGAAATTGGTACTGTTTAAGCGTGCCTATAAACAAGCGCCAGCGATGGCTGCAATGTCGAATAATGAGCGCTATCTGATTACGTGGCAAAACGACAAACTGACGGTCGCATTTGTTGATAACCCATATCCAGAAGTCTCTCTTTCCTCCTTGTGGCAGAAGGTTTGGTATGAAGGTTACCCAGAGCCTGAATTTGTTTGGCAATCCACCTCAGCCAGTGATGACTTCGAGGCGAAATTCAGCTTAGTGCCAATTGCGTTTGGTACCATCAAAGCGGCGATGTTCGCGATGCTGTTTTCGGTACCACTGGCAGTTTTAGGCGCAATTTATACCGCCTACTTTATGTCGCCACGTATGCGTCGTGTGGTGAAGCCATCAATCGAGTTAATGGAAGCTTTGCCTACGGTTATCATTGGTTTCCTTGCCGGCCTCTGGTTCGCTCCGATTGTGGAAGACCATCTAATTACCGTTGTGGTGATGCTGTTTGTTTTGCCTCTGAGCACCATGGTGATGGGCGGTCTATGGGCGCTGATCCCACAACCGATACGTAACCGCCTGCCAAACGGGTGGCATGCTTTGGTGTTAATGCCTTTGCTTCTGCTGTTGATCGGTTTGGGTGTGTGGGTATCACCAATGCTTGAACAAGCCTTCTTTGGCGGGGACATGCGTTTGTTCCTAACTGACCATGGCATTGGCTTTGATCAACGTAACGCGCTGGTGGTTGGCTTGGCGATGGGCTTTGCGGTTATTCCAACGATTTTCACCATTGCCGAAGATGCGATTTTCTCTGTGCCGAAACACTTATCGGATGGTTCATTAGCACTTGGCGCGACGCCATGGCAAACCCTGATTTATGTGGTTCTGTTAACAGCCAGTCCGGGGATCTTCTCGGCAATCATGATGGGACTTGGGCGTGCTGTGGGCGAAACCATGATTGTATTAATGGCGACAGGTAATACGCCATTAATGGATTGGAACGTGCTAGAAGGCTTGCGTAGCTTGTCGGCGACCATTGCGGTTGAATTGCCAGAATCGGAAGTGGGCAGTTCGCATTATCGATTGTTGTTCCTATCGGCATTAATTTTGTTTGTCTTCACCTTTGCGGTGAACGCCTTGGCGGAATGGGTTCGTCAAAGACTAAGAGATAAATATCGTGCGTTGTAATCAGTTAACGAAAGAGCGAGTAATAGCGTGTTAAATTGGATTCGTTCTGGCGCACCTTGGATTTGGTTAACCGGGGGAGCGGTAAGCATCAGTCTGCTTTCTGTCCTCGGTTTATTGCTATTGATTGGCTGGAAGGGGCTTACTTACTTCTGGCCTGCGCCACTTTATCAATGGAATGTTGCTGCGCTGACTCCGGTGCAGGGCGAAGTGCTGCATGAAAATTCGATTCTGGTTGGTCAGGTTTACGAGCGCAGCTTTGTGCCAAGAAGTTACCTACCAGAAGAAGCGGCGAATAAACTCGCGGATGACGAAGAGTTTGCGACGCGCCTAAACATCAAAATTGCCAACCGTGAATTGTACCCAGCGGACTTTATTTCTGTGTTGAGAATGCAGTTGGATGATCCAACTACGCCGGGCGAATGGGCAGTGATTGAACGCAGCAGCGGTGGCTACTTCTTCGGTAAGTTTGTGGCCTTCCAAGATGGTAACACGCGTTACGAAAATGACATTCAAAAGCTTTTGGATCAAAAGCTCGATGATGCCGAAACCTTGCATCACGAAATCGACATGCTGGTGGATGACCAAGTAAAAGACTTGGGATGGCAGTTAGAGCAGCTTCGCTTAGATAAACGTAAGCACGAGCTTAACGACACCATCACTGAAGAGTTTTTAGCAAACAACAGCAAGCGTAAGGCAGAAATTGAAGCAGAGTTAGCCAAGCTAGACATGCAACTTGACGGGCTGCGCTTGGGCTTCTCTGATTATGCGCTGATTGTCGAAGACATGACTGGGACTCAAGTTTCGATTCCATTAGAAGACATTTTGGACTACTGGTATCCAAACCAAATGTCACTGCCTGAAAAGGTTACCCATTGGGGAAAACAGGTTTGGAAGTTCTTATCCGAAGACCCTCGCGAATCGAACTCTGAAGGTGGGGTTTTCCCAGCGATTTTCGGTACGGTTTTCTTGGTTATCATCATGTCGATCATCGTGATGCCATTAGGTGTGGTTGCGGCGATTTATTTGCATGAATATGCCAAGAATAATGCCCTAACTCGGGTGATCCGTATTGCGGTGATTAACCTTGCCGGTGTTCCTTCTATCGTTTACGGCGTATTTGGTTTGGGCTTTTTTGTTTATACCATTGGTGCCTCAATCGATAACCTGTTTTATGCCGAGCGATTACCCGCTCCAACCTTTGGTACGCCGGGCTTGTTGTGGTCTGCACTGACGCTAGCGGTCTTGACGCTACCGGTGGTGATTGTTACCACAGAAGAAGGTTTAACCCGTATTCCTAGTTCAGTTCGCCATGGCTCGTTAGCCTTGGGTGCAACGCAGTTCGAAACGCTTTGGCGTGTGGTTTTGCCTATGGCAACCCCTGCGATAATCACTGGTTTGATTCTCGCAATTGCTCGGGCTGCGGGGGAAGTGGCGCCATTGATGTTGGTGGGGGTCGTGAAGTTAGCTTCTAGCTTGCCAGTGGATGGGCAATTCCCTTACGTGCATTTGGATAGAAAGTTCATGCACTTAGGTTTCCACATTTACGATGTTGGATTCCAGACTTCGAATATCGAAGCTGCGCGTCCGTTGGTTTACGCGACTTCCTTCTTACTCGTGACGGTTATTGTCGGACTAAACTTAACAGCAATCAGTATTCGTAATAATCTGCGAGAGAAATACCGAACTTTAGGACAAGATTAAGCATGTTTAACTTTGATAATACATTAGGTTATGAGCCGCCATTGGATGTGCACAACCTGACGGATGAACAAACGGCTATCTCGATTGAGAACCTTAATCTTTTCTATGGTCAGACTCAGGCGTTGCATGATATCTCCATGCGCATCCCAAAAGGACGCGTAACCGCATTCATCGGACCGTCCGGTTGTGGTAAATCTACATTGCTGCGCTGTATCAACCGCATGAACGATTTAGTCGAAGGTTGTAAGGTGACGGGGAAAGTACGCTTGCACGGTAAGAATGTGTACAACCCAAGTGTGGATGTTGCCACGCTGCGCCGCCGAGTAGGCATGGTATTCCAGCGCCCAAACCCATTCCCTAAGTCAATTTACGAAAATGTGGTTTACGGTCTTCGTCTACAAGGGGTGAAGAACAGTCGCATGCTAGACGATGCGGTCGAGCGTTCACTACGTTCTGCGGCATTGTGGGATGAAGTAAAAGACCGTTTACATGAAAACGCATTTGGACTTTCTGGTGGCCAGCAGCAGCGTTTGGTGATTGCACGCGCCGTTGCGATTGAGCCAGAAGTACTATTATTGGATGAACCGACATCGGCGTTGGATCCAATCTCAACTTTAACTATTGAAGAGCTTATCAACGAGCTCAAGACTCAATATACTGTGGTTATCGTTACCCATAACATGCAGCAAGCGGCGCGCGTCAGTGATCACACTGCGTTCATTCATATGGGTAAGTTGATTGAATACTCGGATGCGGATTCGATCTTCACCTCTCCAATGAAGAAACAAACCGAAGATTACATTACCGGTCGTTACGGTTAAGCCGCGACCTTTCAAGGATTAAAAGGAAAGCCATGCACTTTGGACGTCACATCTCAGGACAATTTAACGTAGAGCTAGAATCGATTCGTACCCATGTACTTACCATGGGAGGCTTGGTAGAACAGCAGTTGTCGTATGCTATTCAAGCCTTGCACAAGGAAGACATCGAACTGGCGCGTAAAGTTGTGCGTGATGATCACAAAGTTAATGCGATGGAAGTGTCGATTGATGACGCTTGTACTCGCATCATTGCTAAGCGTCAGCCTACAGCAAAAGACTTACGCTTGATCATGGCTATCATTAAGACCATCACAGATCTTGAGCGCATTGGTGATGTTGCAACACGTATTGCCTATGTGGCGATTGAAAGCCCATCATCGAAAGAGCGCCAATTCCAAGTCTCGTTAGAGCCTTTATGTCGTCAAGCAATCCAAATGTTACACCAAGTGCTTGATGCGTTTGCTCGTATGGATGTAGAAGCCGCAGCAGAAGTACACAAGCTTGATGATAAGTTGGATGCGGAATACGAAGCGGTGATTCGTCAGTTGATGACTTACATGATGGAAGACCCGAAAAACATTCCACATATTCTGCAAGTGATGTGGTCGGCGCGAGCCATTGAACGCGTGGGTGACCGTTGCCAAAATATCTGTGAATACATTATCTACTTCGTGAAAGGAAAAGATGTACGCCATCTAGGTGATCAAAGCATCGATGACGTACTGAAGTAAGTCTTAAAAGCGCAAACCAAAGCCTAGAGAAAAGTTAATGGCAGTGTCTGTGTAGGTGTGTGTTTTATCGTTCATGAAAACGTCTAAATCCGCACCTGCTCGAACTGATAATATTGGGTTAACTTGATATACGTAAGCGCCACCAATACTCAATCCGTTCGCATCTCTTCGTTCATTGCGATACGTTCCATCGTACTGCGCTAATCCTAAGCTCGCTTGAAATCCCATCTGTGGTTGATGACCAAATAAGTGTTGAAAGCCAATACGGTAGGCGTCAATGGTTTCATCATAATTACCGCTCTTATAAGTAATCTGAGAGTAATCAAAATACAGCGCATCAAAGCCCGCAATATCGGTCGCCCCCAATTGGATACCTGCCCCTCGAAATGAGCCAATCTTAACTTCTGGAGAGACATAAATACCTGAAGCTTGGACACTAATAGGAGCGAGAATAAGGGCAGCGAGAAAGAATTTGCGTTTCATAGAGTTACCTAAATAAAAGCCTTCCTTGGCTATGAACTTATTGAGTGCAGTTTTTACTTAAAGCTAATTTGAACACCAACGCCGCCAGCAACGTCAGATGAAGAATATTTGCCTGATGATTCATAGTGGAATGTGCCCGACAGGCTTACTTGATCACTTAGACCGTACGCACCACCAATCGCTACTGCTTCTTTACTACCAGAAAAACCCACACCGGCACCGATTGCCAGTTCACCATTGGTTGCATAAGGGCGAGCGTTGGTGACTGCGTGTAGACTTGCGCGAATACCGTCCATTTGTTCTGCTTGTTGGTTTAAGCGGTAGTCGTATTCTGCGGCTAAGCCTTCTAAGTGGTTCAGACGGTCATCCGTCGGGTTATTTTCAATAGGATTTGATGGCAGTTGCGGTGTTGGACGCTCAGGGACTTCAGGAATACCGTTGTCTGGTTCAGGAAGCGTTGGGTGCTCTGGTGCTGCTTCGATTGGTGGTGTTGGTGATTGATCTGGATGTGGACGATCTGGCACTCCAGGAACACCGTTATCAACTTCTGGTAGAACAGGTTGCTCTGGCACACCTTGAATTGGGTTGGTTGGAATGCCTGGGTGTGGACGATCCGGGATAACAGCTGCAATTGAGCTGAAAGAAGCAAGAAGGGTGCAAGCAGCGGTAAGCTTTACAATTTTTTTAGTCATGTCTGAACTCTCAATAAGTAAACGAGGGACAGCATCCTTACTGTAAGCAATCGCTTTTTGTCATTTCCCTTAAAAGCAGGGCTATCTTATTGAGAAGTATGATTTATGACTAAATGGCTATTGTTATCTCAGTGATAATCAAATCTTATCACTCTGTGATTTTAGACCTTGTTGAATAAGCTCTGTTAACCATTTTACTAGTGGGTTATTCCGGTTTTTCACATGCATATGAGCGTGAATAGACTTCATTTGTGGTTGACCATCAATCGTGACATCAACGGCTCTTAATCCCGGAAATTGCTCGACCGGAAGTAAATTGGAGTGAGGTAAATACATGTCGGTGTGTTTGACGACATCAAGTATTGCAGAGACCATTTCTGAGCGAAAGCCAATGCTGTGTTCAATGCCCATTTCGGTAAGAAGCTCAGATGCGTAACTGAACTTGTCGTTCCAACCTGGGGAAATCAAAGAAGCAATTGGGTATCCGCCAAGATCATGTGGCTCAACATGAGTCTTGGTGATTGGGTGATCTTCACGGACAAAAATACGCCCTTTCAAATCCAGTAGCTTCGGCGTGTAGATCTCTTTATTGGTCAGAAGTAACTCGTAATTTACTCCCATCAGTGTTTCACCTTTCAAGATCTCATCAACCGTGCTGTTCGACCAACCAACTAATTCAAGTTGAGCATTAGGTGCTAACGCTCTCATTTGTTCGAAGAGGAAACCGGGCAAGCAAGTCATTGTGATTGGTGCTAGTGCAATCCGAATTTTGTTGTCCACTTCGGCAGGATAAAACTGATGAGAGCGGTTAACCGCTGCCGCTAAACCATCGAGGTGGGGCGTAATATCGTTGGCGAGAGATTCTGCGAAAGGTGTCGGTTCAAGACCTGTTTTAACCTTTACAAACAGCTCTTCATCGAAGTGATTACGTAGCTTTTGTAACGCTTGACTGATGGCGGGTTGAGAGACAAACAAGCGCTGAGAAGCTTTACGCATGTTTTTCTCTTGCATCAAAACCATAAAGGTTTTGAGCAGATTTAGGTCAAGGGTATGAAACAGGTCTTTCGCCATGGTACATCTCTAGTATTTATCAGGAACGAAGGTTTGATCGTCTATGGGTGCTCGGACGTAGCCTTCCTTATTCAGCTCTGGCAATTCGATAACTGGATGCTCAAGTTCTTCGTATTCGACTTGACTGAGCAGATGGCTGATACAATTCAAACGTGCTTTCTTTTTATCATCAGAAGGCACTACCCACCAAGGGCAGTTTTTTGTATCTGTGTAAGCAAACATTTTGTCTTTTGCTTGTGAATATTCCGCCCAGCGATTACGTGACTCTAAATCCATCGGGCTGAACTTCCAGCGTTTGATAGGGGTATTGATGCGCTCCAGAAAGCGCTTTTCTTGCTCTTCATCGGAGACTGAAAACCAATACTTAATTAAGATGATGCCAGAGCGTTGCAGCATGCGCTCGAACTCTGGGCAAGAGCGGAGAAACTCCTCATATTGTTCCGGGGTACAAAAGCCCATGACTTTCTCTACGCCAGCGCGGTTGTACCAACTGCGGTCAAACAGCACTATTTCCCCAGCAGCAGGCAGATGTGCCACGTAGCGCTGGAAGTACCATTGTGTTTTTTCTTTTTCTGTTGGGGCAGGAAGAGCCGCGATACGGCAGACACGAGGGTTGAGTTTTTCAGTGATGCGTTTGATGGTGCCACCTTTGCCAGCGGCGTCGCGTCCTTCAAACAGTACCACGACTTTAAGCCCTTTGTGTTTGACCCACTCTTGGAGCTTAACCAACTCAATTTGCAGCTGTTCTAGTGCTTCTTCGTATTCCTTTTTCTTTAGTTTCGCCATGTTTCCTCCCGTCCTTAGTTATCAATATGTTAGCACTCAATAACTAAAGACGGGATTTGAAAGCGCTTAATTGAGAGCTGTTACCATGTTCGCGATAGCATCGGTGTTGGTGACAGGAATCGAAAAATCATCCACATCGGCAGCGCCCATTTTGCTTTGCTCGGCAATAAAGGTCATGTGACTAGGGCGAGTTGTCTTGCCAGATAAATGCACTTCGGTGACTTTGGCTTGTTCAACAAGCTGGCCAACATTGTCTGCATTCACACCGGCGCCCGCCATGATCGCAATGCGTCCTTGTGCTTGCTCGACCAAAGCTCTAAGCACATCGATACCTTGTGGTGCCGAAGGTGCAAGGCCAGAAGTCAAAATACGCTCACAGCCTAGGCTGATCACTTCTTCTAACGCTTTTTCAGCGTCACGACATTGGTCAAAGGCACGATGGAAGGTTACGCCTAGACCAAGCGCTTGAGCAAATTCACACAATGCAGTTGCGTAAGGCATATGAATGTTGCCGTCTTGAGTGAGCACGCCGAGCACGACACCGTTCATGCCCGCTTGCTTGGCAGCTTCAATATCCCAGCGCATCAATTCGATTTCTTCCTCACTGTAGAAGAAGTCGCCTTGGCGCGGGCGAATCATCGCGTAAACCGGAATAGTAGAGCGTTTAGCGGCTTGCTGCATAAAGCCATAGCTTGGCGTTAAGCCACCTAAAGCAAGTGAAGAGCAGAGTTCGATGCGGGTTGCACCACCAGCAATCGCGTTATGGAGAGATTCAATGTTATCAATACAGACTTCAAGTTGAGTGTTCACGAGGTTGTCCTGAATTATTGTAATTACAGCAAATACTAGCAGGACGAAAGGGGAGAATCTGTACTGAGGGCGAAGGAAATAGAGGTAAACTTTTTGCGCGATGCTTGCCTCTTTTGCTTTTCAAAACCGCAGATAAAAAGAAAGCCCAGAGCGAACTCTGGGCTTTTTTATGACTTTACTTAGACTGATTGGCGTTTGCGGTTTTTCCGCTATAGCTTTTTGCTTTATATATACATCCAACCAACACGCCCGTTGAGCTTGGGCGGCAGTGTCTATTACTTGCTTAGGTCGTCTGCGTGCTCAGATAGGAACGCTGCAACACCTTTTGGAGATGCGTCCATACCTGCTTTACCTTCTTCCCATTGTGCAGGACATACTTCGCCGTGCTTCTGGTGGAAGTTTAGTGCATCAACCATGCGTAGCATTTCGTCGATGTTACGACCTAGTGGTAGATCGTTAACTACTTGGTGACGTACAAGACCGTCTTCGTCGATTAGGAAAGAACCACGGAAAGCAACGCCTGCTTCTGGGTGCTCTACATCGTACGCTTTACAGATTTCGTGCTTAACGTCAGCAACTAGAGGGTATTTAACTTGACCGATACCGCCATCTTCGATAGCAGTGTTACGCCATGCGTTGTGAGAGAACTGAGAATCGATAGAAACACCGATTACTTCAACACCTTTAGCTTGGAAATCAGCTAGACGGTTGTCGAATGCGATTAGCTCAGATGGGCAAACGAAAGTGAAATCTAGTGGGTAGAAGAATACTACTGCTTTCTTACCTTTAGTGAATTCTGCAAAGTTGAAGTTTTCAACGATTTCACCGTTACCTAGAACAGCTGCTGCAGTAAAGTCAGGGGCTTGACGACCTACTAGTACCATTTTTTTGCTCCTAAAAAATTTGGTTTGATCCAAACCTACATTCAGTTATTTAGGTTTGGTCCTTGTTTGTGCGAGACAAACTATAGTACAGATTGTAGTATTGAAAAAAGCGAAATAAATAGATTGAGTTCATCGAAAAAAGCGATAATAACGAAACTATTATCTCGATCACTGGAACAGCAATAGATACAAATAGAATTATGAATAAATGGCCTAGCTTGAAGCAGTTACACTATTTGGTCACTCTGCATGAAACTCGACATTTTAGTGATGCTGCTGAGCGTTGTTTTGTCAGTCAATCTACCTTGAGTAAAGGCATCCAAAACCTTGAAGAGTTGATTGGCTGTCCACTTTACGAAAAGAAAGATAAGAAAAGCCCACTGGTTTTCACTCAAGCGGGTGAAATGGTGGTGCAGCAAGGTCGCGAACTGCTCGCTAAAGGGCAAGATCTTGTTGAACTTGGTCGTCTATGCCAAGGCGATGATATGGAAGGGCAGCTAAAAGTAGGCTGTATTCCGACCATTGCTCCTTTCTTATTGTGCGACCTTGTCCAAGAGGTAAACTACCGCTTCCCTCAATTAAATCTTCTATTAAGAGAAGACACGACGACCAACTTGCTGCAAGCACTTCGCCACGGTGAATTGGACGTATTGATTCTTGCTCTGCCTGTAGAGATAGAAGGAATGGAAAGCCGAGTAGTGGGACAAGACCCATTCCGCATGGTGATCAGTGCCAATCAAGCGGATTCCGTACCAGTGCCGATCCGTTATGCAGATTTGCCAGATGAATCCGTCTTCTTATTAGAGAAAGAACACTGCCTTACTGAGCACGCGGTTTCAGCGTGTAAGTTGACGGACAAAGAGAAGATCAACCCATTCACCGCAACCAGTCTTCATACCTTAGTACAGATGGTGGCGAATGGTCTGGGTACTACATTTATCCCGCAAATGGCGATTGATCATGGTTTGCTACACAACCAGAACTTAGTGGTGATCGACCCTCCTGGTCAGCAAGCGTATCGCGATATTGGTTTGGTTTGGCGTCCAAGCTCGTCACGATCAAACACTTTCAATCAATTGGCAGAAGTCGTCTCTGAACTGCTTTAGCTATTAGTATTAGCCTGCGACTCCCGATCAAACATCAAAAAGCGCACTAGAAATAGTGCGCTTTTTAGCATTTTATTCTGCGCGTGAACTTTGACTTGTAAAATTTTACAGATGAACTTTCATGAAGCTTTCATAAAATAGTGAAATTTCACAATGTTAATTTTACACAACTGCCTGTGTAACGCGTTTAAGTCGTGTTTAATTTCCTCTTCCTAGCCCTTGTGAATACAAGGATTTTTCTCCTGCCTTACTATTCATACGCTTGTTTGAATTTAAAAATAACCTGTAAAATTGATGTAATTTAATTACGTAATAACTTACAAATTGAACTCAAAAATCAAACACTTGTTTGATACCGAATAAAACTTTGAATTTAACGTTTTGTTTACTTGAGGGGTTTCGCTTAAACCTTTGTTGGGTTAGCTTAATTAAAGGCTTGTAAGACTTATGTCTAGATTGAAAAAGCAATTTAGGTTGCGCAAGGTATAGACACAACGAAGCGAAGTGAACACCAAATCGAAGGATGTAATTTGTTGTTCATAACTTACAAATGTAGCTTTAGGCTGACTGCCCAAGATGGATAAAGCACGTTAAGGATGAATGATTATGCTTGCTCAGACAGAACAAAAAACACAACAACTAAAGCAAACCCAAGGCATGCTTGAGGTGAATGGAGTCGTTGCTCCTGAACATCAAGCAATTTTCCCTGTTGAAGCCCAAACCTTTTTATCTCTACTGTGTGAAAAATTTGCCGGACGTGTTGAGCAGTTGCTAGAAGCACGAGAAGAGAAGCAAGCACGCATCGACGCTGGTGAACTGCCAGACTTTCTACCAGAGACACAAGACATTCGTGAAGGAAGCTGGAAGATCCTTGGAATCCCGCAAGATCTGCAAGATCGCCGAGTGGAAATCACTGGACCAACCGATCGCAAGATGGTGATTAACGCACTGAATGCGAATGTAAAAGTGTTCATGGCTGATTTCGAAGACTCGATGTCCCCTGCGTGGAGTAAAGTTCTGGATGGTCAAATTAACCTGCGTGACGCTGTTAATGGCACCATCAGCTACACCAACCCTGGCAATGGTAAACACTATCAGCTGGCAGAAGACCCAGCGGTGTTGATCTGCCGTGTTCGCGGACTGCATCTAAAAGAAAAACACGTAACGTGGCACGGTCAGATCATTCCAGGAGCGCTATTCGATTTCGCTCTGTACTTCTACAACAACTATAAAGCGCTACTGAAAAAGGGAAGCGGTCCATACTTCTACATTCCGAAACTGCAATCGCATCATGAAGCGAAGTGGTGGAGCGAAGTGTTCCATTTCACTGAAGAATATTTCGGTTTGGATACAGGCACCATCAAAGCGACTGTGCTGATTGAAACCTTACCAGCCGTATTCGAAATGGATGAGATTCTGTTCTCCCTGAAAGAACACATCGTTGGTTTGAACTGTGGTCGCTGGGATTACATCTTTAGCTACATCAAAACACTGAAAAACCACCCAGATCGCGTACTTCCGGATCGCCAAGTGGTGACCATGGACAAGCCATTCCTCAACGCTTACTCAAGATTGTTGGTGAGCACTTGTCATAAACGTGGCGCATTTGCGATGGGCGGCATGGCAGCCTTTATTCCGGCTAAAGATCCACAAGAAAACCAAAAAGTGCTGGATAAGATCCACAACGATAAATCACTAGAAGCCAACAACGGTCATGACGGCACTTGGGTTGCTCACCCGGGGTTGGCAGACACTGCTATGGAAGTGTTCAGTGCCACACTGGGGCAGCGCACTAACCAATTGGATGTGAGCCGCTCAGAAGACGCGCCAATCACCGCCGCAGAGTTACTTGAACCGTGCGAGGGTGAACGCTCAGAAGAAGGTATGCGTCATAACATCCGCGTTGCGTTGCAATACATCGAAGCTTGGATCTCTGGCAACGGTTGTGTGCCGATTTACGGACTGATGGAAGACGCAGCAACGGCAGAAATCTCACGCGCTTCAATCTGGCAATGGATTCAACACGGCAAGTCGCTCGACAACGGATTGAAGGTCACTAAAGAGCTGTTCGAACTCTATCTGAAAGAAGAGATTGAAGTCGTGCAGCAAGAAATTGGCGAGCAGCGTTACCAAGCCGGTCGATTTGAAGAAGCGGCAGACTTGATGGCGAGACTTACCACCAGTGATGAACTGACCAACTTTTTAACCATTCCAGGTTACGACTACTTGGATTAACCCAAAGATTTAGAACACTCCATTTATTTAACTAATACATGTTTATTTAACCAATACGTGAAGGATTCGAGGCAGATAAGGATGTACTGCCTGAGAACGGAAAACTCAACGCACATGCACAAGTGCACATTATAAGAGGGATAGACCAATGACTAACTTAACTCGCCGCCAACAAATTGAAGCTCTGGAAAAAGATTGGGCAACCAACCCACGCTGGAAAAATGTAAAGCGTACTTACACAGCAGAAGAAGTAGTAGAACTGCGTGGCTCTATGGTGCCAGCGAACACAATCGCACAACGTGGTGCTGACAAACTTTGGTCACTGGTCAACGGTAGTTCAAAGAAAGGCTACGTAAACTGTCTTGGTGCACTAACGGGTGGTCAAGCCGTACAGCAAGCGAAAGCGGGTATTGAAGCGATTTACCTATCAGGTTGGCAGGTAGCAGCGGATAACAACACCGCTTCTACAATGTACCCAGACCAATCTCTGTACCCAGTAGATTCGGTACCGTCTGTAGTAAAACGCATCAACAACTCATTCCGTCGTGCAGACCAAATTCAGTGGTCAGCAGGTAAGTCGCCAGAGGACGAAGGCGGTATTGATTACTTCCTACCAATCGTAGCGGATGCGGAAGCAGGTTTTGGTGGTGTATTGAACGCTTACGAGCTAATGAAATCGATGATCGACGCTGGTGCGGCAGGTGTTCACTTTGAAGACCAACTAGCATCTGTGAAGAAGTGTGGCCATATGGGTGGTAAAGTACTGGTTCCAACTCAAGAAGCAGTGCAAAAACTGGTAGCAGCTCGCCTAGCAGCGGACGTTGCTGGCACGACAACACTAGTAATCGCACGTACCGATGCAAACGCAGCAGACCTACTAACGTCTGATTGTGACCCATACGATAAAGACTTTATTCAAGGAGAGCGTACGCCAGAGGGGTTCTACCGTGTACGTGCAGGTATCGACCAAGCTATCTCTCGTGGCCTAGCTTACGCGCCATATGCGGATCTAATCTGGTGTGAGACAGCAACGCCATGTCTAGAAGAAGCACGCAAGTTTGCAGAAGCAATTCATGCAGAGTACCCAGACCAACTGTTGGCATACAACTGCTCGCCTTCATTCAACTGGGAGAAGAACCTAGACGCAGAAACCATTGCTAAGTTCCAGCAAGAGCTAGCTAACATGGGCTACAAGTACCAGTTCATCACGCTAGCAGGTATTCACAACATGTGGTTCAACATGTTCGAACTGGCACACGCTTACGCACAAGGCGAAGGCATGCGTCATTACGTTGAGAAGGTTCAACGTCCTGAGTTTGAAGCGGCAGAAAAAGGTTATACGTTCGTAGCGCACCAACAAGAGGTTGGTACGGGTTACTTCGATAGAATGACCAACACAATTCAAGGCGGTAACTCGTCAGTGACAGCACTGACAGGTTCTACTGAAGAAGACCAATTCTAATCAGCATTGAGTCCACAATTACTACGTTAGTAATGACATCTTTGAGCGGCGATTGAGCCGCTCTTTTTTGCTTGCGATTTGAGAGAATGAAACCTAGTAGCGAATTAATCCGCTTCGATCTCTTCCGGCTCGGTCTCTTCTTGTAATTCCAGCAAGTTAATTGCAATGGTTACAAAATCGGTATCGGTGATGATGCCGACCAAGTGACCTTTATTGACCACTGGCAAACAGCCGACTTTGTGCTTTTGCATATAGATTGCGCTTTCCTTTAAACCTGCTCTTGGTTCGGCAGTCATGATGTTGGTGTGCATCATTTGGTAAAGCGGAGTATCGAGGGTAAAAGATTGTTCAGCCTCATCTGGGTGCAAGCAGGATTCTTGTGCAGCAAGAATATCGCGTTGAGTCACCAAGCCTTTTAAGTGTTTATTGGCATCAACAACCGGAATATGTCGAATATCAAGCGCTTCCATCATGCTTTTTGCGTCACGTAATGTGTGCTCACGCAGCAAGGTATGAGGGTTGCGAGTCATCATGTCTTCAACCTTGATCATAGAGACCTCCAGCGGCATTGTCCTTCTCTTAAATATAGAGAATATTTTGCTGCATATCTGGGAGCTAACTCGTTTTTCACTAATAAAATAAAACGATTAGATGGAGATCAATCAGAGGTGAAAATGGACTGGTGTTTTCTATAATTCCAGCTACTCATTCGGGGTGAGTCTAGGATGTAAGCGCTATCATAAATAACCAAAGCTAAGGCGTTTAAACCTTAGCTTTGGTTACTCTTAACGTTGCTTAAAATGCACACAGATAAGACCATGAGCTTTCGCATCGACACAGCGACCGATGTAGCTTTTATCTGGCAGGTTTACGGCACATAAGCGAGGGACCTGTTTTAGGTAACAGGCATCTTGCAACACTTTGAGTCGATCATTGCTGGAACTTGCGATTGCTCCAGATGAAAACGCGAGTACGGCAGCACTCAGCGCTAGAGTTAACATCTTCATACTTACCTCAATAAATGTCTAAAGAGCAAATGCTCACCTTCACTATAGTTCATAGAAATTACTACTGATTGGTTTGTTAATTATTGCTATTTGCCGTTGAAAAACTCAATGCGAGTCAGTTTGCATTTTTCACTGATAAGGTATGTGGTCAGAATGTAATCTAATGAGTTGAATCGCACATTTTTACTTGCTTGATTTTCCAAGATAAGCCTCTGGAAGAAGATACGCTCAGGCTTACCAGATTGAAGATTACAACCTAAATGAAACGAACGACATGCAACAAGCTCATTGCTTTGGCAGTGGCGGCATTCAGTGTGCAATCCGCTCAAGCGATTGTGTTAGGAGATGAGCAAACCGACCCGGTTGATCGTGTGACTTTACGCGCAAGTAACATGGCAGAGTTTCCGCTGTGTGGCGGTACCATGCTGACGGAACAGTGGGTATTAACTGCGGCACACTGTGTGGTGATGGGGCAGGGAACCAACGAAGCGAGCTATTATGTTACTCCGCCGGGAGAACTGTCGGTGAACGCCAATGTGTATGAACTCAATTCTGCAGGGCTTGATAACTTTTATCCTGTCTCTCACGTTGTGGTTCACCCTGACTATACGCGAATTTCAAAAGCTGAGATTGATAGCAACGGCAACGTGAAACCTATCCAAACTGGTTTAGATTCAGACATCGCGTTGTTGTACCTCACGCGCCCAGTGGCGAACGCGCGCGTTGCTGACTTAGCAAATAAAGCTGATATGGAAAATATCGAAGCACGTTTGGCTGCGGATTGGAACGATAATTATCTGACGAATCAACGTGTCGAAAACGTGCAAGTATTTGGGTGGGGGACCACTCAGCCCGATGCCTCTGAACCTTCCAGTACGCTCAAAACCACCATCAGCACATTTTTGCCGATCGACAAATGTTATGAGCGTTTAGAAATTGGCAGCAGTTTTCCGGGAGTCATTGATTCAAGAGAAAACCAAACCAAAATTTGCACGCTTCCAACGAAGAACCGCGTATTGGAGCCGGATAGTCATACTCAATATGGTAACTCCGCGTGTAAAGGTGACAGTGGTGGTCCGCTCATTGATGTCGCAACGGGTAAGCAGATCGGTATCGTAAGTGGTGCGCCTCTTATTCTACCAACGTGTGGCTCTTTAACGATCCCAAGCTTCTACACTAAAGTGGGGCAATATTACGATTGGGTACAGTCCTACATCACCGCCGATGGTCCACCGAGCAGTTACATCATTGAGCCGAACTTCATCAAAGAAGCGAATAGTGGAAATGGTGGTGGGGAAGAAGAGTGCCATGATGGGATTGCGACCAATAACTGTGATTTCAGAGGCTCTGAAGACGACGGTGGTAGCTTAGGCGCTTGGCTATTTAGTTTGCTGGCTCCATTAGCGTGGATGCGCCGACGCAAAAGTTAAACTTTCAGTAACTGATAAACGTAATTAGACATTTTAAAAAGCAGCGCACTTCGCTGCTTTTTTTATGTGTGCTTATCCTGCACCTTTCACGTTTTATTACACTCTTAGTGAAAGCTTTTACAGTCAATCTAAGGGGATTTGCTTGCTATTGCAGCATGTAAACATATACTAGTCTGCTGCGAAAAACTCGTCGCAATTTTATCGTCGTCTTTGACGTGATTTGACCAATAGATAAGACAAGTAACATGCAAGTATCAGATTTCCATTTCGACCTTCCAGATGAACTCATCGCTCGCTACCCTCAACCAGAGCGTACCGCTAGCCGACTGCTGCAAATGGACGGCAATACTGGTGAGCTTATTGATGGCACGTTTACCGATGTGCTGGAGCAAGTTCAAGCCGGTGACCTAGTGGTTTTCAACAATACTCGCGTTATTCCTGCGCGTTTGTTTGGTCGCAAAGAGTCAGGCGGCAAGCTAGAAGTGCTGGTGGAGCGTATGCTCGATGAGAAAAGCATCCTGGCACACGTTCGTTGCTCTAAATCGCCAAAACCAGGCACAACGATCTTGGTTGGTGAAAACGATGAATACTCAGCGCAAATGGTCGCTCGTCATGATGCACTGTTTGAACTGAAATTTAACTCTGATAAGACGGTACTCGAGATTCTGGAAGAAATTGGTCACATGCCACTTCCTCCATACATCGACCGCCCGGATGAAGACGCGGATAAAGAGCGTTACCAAACGGTTTATAACCAAAAGCCAGGTGCGGTTGCAGCACCGACGGCGGGTCTTCACTTTGATGATGTTCTGCTTGAGAAAATCAAAGCGAAAGGCGCTGAGTTTGCGTACGTTACTCTGCACGTAGGTGCAGGTACGTTCCAGCCAGTTAAAGTGGATGACATCAACGATCACCATATGCACGCAGAATACGTAGAAGTTCCGCAAGACGTAGTGGATGCGATTAACGCAACCAAAGCGCGTGGCGGTCGTATCGTCGCTGTGGGTACTACGTCAGTGCGTTCACTAGAAAGTGCAGCGCAAGACGCGTTGAAGAAAGGAACAGAATTGGTTCCATTCTTTGGCGATACGGAAATCTTTATCTACCCTGGTTACGAGTACCACTGGTGGATTGCTTGATCACCAACTTCCACTTACCAGAATCAACGTTAATTATGTTGGTGAGCGCGTTTGCTGGTTACGAGAACACCATGAATGCTTACAAGCACGCGGTGGAAAACAAATACCGTTTCTTCTCGTACGGTGACTCAATGTTTATTAAAAAGAAGACAGCATAATGTTTTAAGCCCTCTCTAGCCCTCTTCCTTGTGACGGGGTCGGTTAGGAGGGGTTAGAAAGCTAACGATTTACGAGTGCTAGCAGTAGGCTAGGAAACAGAGCAGAATCTCTGCTTTGTCTCTCGCACGGAAGGCGACCGCTCCTTAAAGTGGGGGAAACCCCAAGATACATAGTCAGACTGTTTCTCTGACACTCGGAGGCATCGTGAAATTATCATTCGATCTTAAAAAGAAAAACGGCAATGCGCGTCGTGGTCAATTGACCTTCGAACGTGGCACTGTTCAAACTCCAGCATTCATGCCAGTAGGTACTTACGGTACGGTTAAAGGCATGACTCCGGAAGAAGTAAAAGGCACGGGTGCAGAAATCCTGCTAGGCAACACTTTCCACCTATGGTTACGTCCTGGTCAAGAAGTGATGAAAATGCACGGTGACCTGCACGATTTCATGAACTGGCACGGTCCTATTCTTACTGATTCAGGCGGTTTCCAAGTATTCAGCCTAGGTAAAATGCGTAAGATCACTGAGAAAGGTGTTCACTTCCGTAGCCCTGTAAACGGCGACAAGATTTTCATGGACGCTGAAAAGTCGATGGAAATCCAAAAAGACCTAGGTTCTGACATCGTAATGATCTTCGACGAGTGTACGCCATACCCAGCGACACACAACGAAGCGAAAAAATCGATGGAAATGTCACTACGTTGGGCACAACGCTCACGTGACCACTTCGATAAGCTAGAAAACCCGAACAACCTATTTGGTATCGTTCAAGGTGGTGTTTACGAAGATCTGCGTGATGTGTCTATCAAAGGCCTGACGGAAATCGGTTTTGATGGTTACGCGGTTGGTGGTCTTGCTGTAGGCGAACCGAAAGAAGACATGCACCGTATCCTTGAGCACACGTGTCCACAGCTTCCAGAAGACAAGCCTCGTTACCTAATGGGCGTAGGCAAACCGGAAGATTTGGTTGAAGGTGTTCGTCGTGGTATCGACATGTTTGACTGTGTAATGCCAACGCGTAACGCGCGTAATGGTCACCTATTTGTGACTGGTGGTGTGATCAAGATCCGTAATGCGAAACATAAAACGGATACAACTCCGCTAGATCCGCACTGTGACTGTTACACTTGTCAGCACTACAGCAAATCGTACCTTCACCACCTAGAGCGTTGTAACGAAATCCTAGGTGCTCGTCTGAACACTATCCATAACCTACGCTACTACCAGCGTCTGATGGAAAGCATTCGTAAGGCGATTGATGAAGATCGTTTCGATGAGTTCGTTACTGAGTTCTATGAGCGTCGTGGTCGTGAAGTTCCACCACTAGCAAAAGAGCAGTAATTAACAGATTAAAAGAATTAAAGCCTTTGGCATGTTGCCAGAGGCTTTTGCTAATAAAGTAGGCTAACGTACGTTATTTTTGAGAAGGTGATCTCTATTACTTAATCTCAAACTTGAATCTAAATTACGAAAGCCCAACTTGTTGGATTATCAATAAAATATAATGAGGATGTTTTAATGTTTATTTCTCAAGCTCACGCAGCAGCAGAAGGCGCACCAGCAGGCGGCGGTTTTGAAATGCTAATCATGCTAGGCATGTTCGCGGTGATCTTCTACTTCATGATCTACCGTCCACAATCTAAGCGTGTTAAAGAACACAAGAACCTAATGTCTTCTATGGGCAAAGGCGATGAAGTTCTAACAAGCGGCGGCCTAGTGGGTAAAATCACTAAGATTGCTGAAGACAACGATTTCATTTCAATTGAGCTAAACGCAAACAATGAAGTTGTAATCAAGAAAGACTTCGTAACTGCAGTGCTACCAAAAGGTACGCTGAAGTCTCTATAAAACAGCTAAAGGATCCTCGCTGTGCTAAACCGTTATCCATTATGGAAGTACTTGATGGTATTTTTTGCCATCATCACCGCTGCGTTATACGCACTTCCAAATATCTACGGTGAAGATCCGGCTATTCAAGTTACAGGGGCGCGTGGCGCCTCTGTAGATATGTCAACGCTGGATGCTGTCACCAAAGCTCTTGATAAAGAGCATCTCTCTCATAAATCCATTGCTCTCGAGAATGGATCAATCCTTGTTCGTTTCAATGACACTGACACTCAAATCAGTGCCCGCGATATCATCAGCGAAGCGCTTGGCAAAGATAAAATTGTTGCACTAAACCTTGCTCCATCTACGCCAGATTGGCTAGAAGCAATCGGTGCGTCGCCACTTAAGTTGGGTCTTGACCTACGTGGTGGTGTTCACTTCCTAATGGAAGTTGATATGGACGCGGCGATGGAGAAGCTAGTTGGTCAGCAAGAAGAAGCTTTCCGTAGCGAACTTCGTGAAGCTAAGATTCGTTACCGTGCAATCCGTCCTTCTGGTACAGAAGGTGTGGAAGTATTGCTACGTAATGAGGAGCAGCTAGCGGAAGCGAAAGCAACGCTAGAAAAGAATCACCCAGACATGAACTTTGTCGACTCTGATTCTAATGGTCGTTACGCGTTGATTGCCACCTTTACCGAGCAACGTTTACAAGAGATACGTAACTACGCAGTTGAACAAAACATCACGATTCTTCGTAACCGTGTTAACGAACTGGGTGTTGCTGAGCCACTGGTTCAACGTCAAGGTGCTAGCCGCATCGTAGTTGAGCTGCCTGGTGTTCAAGACACCGCTCGTGCGAAGGAAATTCTAGGTGCTACGGCAACACTAGAGTTCCGCGAAGTTGATGATAAAGCTGACCTATCAGCAGCGGCAAATGGCCGTGCGCCAGCAGGTAGCGAAATCAAGATGGACCGTGATGGTCGCCCAGTTGTGCTTAAGAAGCGCGTTATTCTTGGTGGTCAAAGCATCACGGATGCAAGTTCAAGTGTTGATGAATACGGTCGCCCACAAGTTAACATCTCGCTAGACAGCGAAGGTGGTAACAAAATGTCTGCGTTCTCTAAGAAGAACATCGGCAAGCTAATGGCTACCGTGTTTGCAGAATACAAAGACAGTGGCCGTCGTACGCCAGAAGGCAAAGTTATCCTTGATAAGCACGAAGAAGTCATCAACCAAGCAACGATTCAATCGGCTCTTGGTCGTAACTTCCGTATCACTGGTATCGACTCTGCAGCAGAAGCGCACAACTTAGCACTTCTACTACGTGCTGGTGCTCTAATCGCACCGATCTCTATCGTTGAAGAACGTACCATTGGTCCATCAATGGGTCAGCAAAACATCGATATGGGTATCCAAGCATGTATCTGGGGTATGGTTGCGGTAATGCTGTTTACGCTGCTTTACTACCGTGGCTTCGGTCTGATTGCTAACATTGCGTTGATGGCAAACTTGGTTCTTATCATTGGTGTTATGTCGATGATTCCAGGCGCTACCATGACGCTGCCTGGTATTGCCGGTATCGTATTAACCGTCGGTATGGCGGTCGATGCGAACGTTCTGATATTCGAGCGTATCCGTGAAGAGCTTCGAGATGGACGTAGTCCTCAGCAAGCGATTCACCAAGGTTACGCAAACGCATTCAGCACTATTGCCGATGCGAACATCACAACGCTTATCACTGCGATCATTCTATTTGCAGTGGGTACAGGTGCGGTGAAAGGCTTCGCAGTAACACTATCTATCGGTATCTTAACTTCAATGTTCACTGCTATTGTGGGTACACGTTGTATCGTGAACCTGATTTACGGTGGCAAACGTGTTGATAAATTGTCGATCTAAGGCTGGGAATTAATATGTTTCAAATTCTAAAAGCAGAAAACACGATCGGCTTTATGCGTTGGTCGAAAGTCGCGTTCGTATTCTCTATCTTTATGATCGCTGCTTCTATCTTCACGCTATCAACCAAATGGTTGAACTGGGGTCTAGACTTTACTGGTGGTACGCTCATCGAGGTAGGTTTTCAACAACCTGCAAACCTTGAAGAGATTCGTGCAGCGCTAGATTCAAAAGGCTTCGGTGATGCGACAGTACAAAACTTTGGTAGTGCTCGCGATGTAATGGTTCGTCTTCGTCCTCGTGACGATATGTCTGGTGAAACACTAGGTAACCAAATCATTGGTGCTATCAAAGAAGGTACGGGTGAAAGCGTAGAAATGCGTCGTATCGAGTTTGTAGGTCCAAACGTTGGTGATGAGCTAACAGAAGCGGGCGGTCTAGCGATCCTTGTGTCGCTGATCTGTATCCTGATCTACGTATCGATGCGATTTGAATGGCGTCTAGCGGCTGGTGCGGTAATGGCACTAGCACACGATATCATCATCACGCTGGGTGTGTTCTCGTTCCTACAAATCGAAGTTGATCTTACCATCGTAGCGGCGCTACTAACGGTAGTCGGTTACTCGCTCAACGATACCATCGTTGTATTCGACCGGATTCGTGAAAACTTCCGTAAGATGCGTAAGGGCGAACCTTCAGACATCATGGATGCATCAATCACTCAAACATTGAGCCGTACATTGATTACGTCGGGTACAACCTTGTTCGTAGTAATTGCCCTATTCATGCAAGGTGGTGCGATGATTCACGGCTTCGCAACCGCACTTCTACTTGGTATCACGGTAGGTACTTACTCTTCTATCTACGTAGCATCAGCACTAGCGCTGAAACTGGGTATCCAGAAAGAGCACTTGATGCCACCTCAAGTAGAAAAAGAAGGTGCAGAGTTCGACGAGATGCCATAAGGCAGATTGAGAACCGAAAACAAAAACCGCTGAGCAGTCAGCGGTTTTTTTATGCCTGAAGAAATCTGCTTAAGTGACGTTTGAACTGGTTAGTGAATTTCAGATATAAAAAAGCCCCGCTCAATGAGCGGGGCTATTCAAAAGTCATCAGCGTGACGGGCTTAGTATGACTTGAGAATCTTACTTAAGGATCGCGCTGTTGCCGTTTTCGCGAACGTGCTTAAGGATAGATTTCACGCCACGAGCGCTAGAAGCAACAATGTTACCAGACTTCATGTACTCAGTACCGCCAGCGAAGTCAGTTAGGATTGCGCCAGCTTCACGAGCGATAAGCTCACCAGCAGCCATTTGCCAAGGTTTTAGGCCTAGCTCAAAGTAACCATCTACACGGCCAGCAGCCACGTAACATAGGTCAAGAGCAGAACAACCGCTACGACGGAAGTCAGCACACTCAGTGAATAGAGAACCTACGATCTTGATGTAAGACTCAGAGTGTTGCTTCTGTTTGAATGGGAAACCAGTCGCTAGAACAGTACCGTGTAGGTCTTTAAGTTGAGTAACACGGATACGAGCGTTGTTTAGCTGAGCGCCAGCACCACGTTGTGCAGTGAATAGCTCGTTTTGCATTGGATCGTATACACAAGCCACTTCAGTTTTACCTTTGAAGCGAACCGCGATAGAAACTGCGAAAGTTGGGTAACCTTTTACAAAGTTATTAGTGCCATCCATTGGGTCGATGATCCATTGTACATCTTTATCTTTACCTTCGATAAGACCAGCTTCTTCAGCAACGATGCAGTGCTCTGGGTAAGAGTGCTTGATAGTATCGATGATGATAGCTTCTGCTTCTTTGTCTACATTAGTAACAAAGTCATTAGTGCCTTTTAGCGTAGATTCAATTTTATCTGTGTTTTCTAATGATTTAGCAATGTGATTGCCTGCCTTTCGCGCAGCGCGAATAGCAATGTTTAGCATTGGATGCATACGAATTTCCCAACGGATGTTAAAGAACAATTTAAAGCGGCGGCGAGTATACCAGAGTCAAAGCAAAAGGGAAGTGGTTATTTTTTGCTCGTTAGAGAAAGGCGTTGTGATAGCTCTCTCGATAGAGAGGAAAACAATTGATGAGAATGCGAATAGAAACCTGCTTCGCTCTAGGGTGTATTAGAAAATTATGATAATATCCCTCGGTTTTAATTCAGGTAGCAAACACAGATGTTGGATCAAGTAAAAATCGTACTCGTCGGGACTTCTCATTCAGGCAACATTGGCTCGGCTGCACGAGCAATGAAAGTCATGGGTTTAAGCCAACTTGTATTGGTGGATCCGCAATGTGAAGTGGATGACCAAACTCTTGCTCTTGCCGCTGGTGCTGGTGATATTGCTCAAAACGCAACAGTCGTAAGTACGCTAGAGGAAGCCATTGAAGACTGTGGTCTTGTCGTCGGTTCTAGTGCTCGTTCACGCACACTTGAATGGCCAATGCTTGAGCCACGCGAATGTGGTGAGAAATTTGCTGTTGAAGGCCAAAAACACCCTGTTGCACTAGTCTTCGGCCGTGAGAGAACTGGCCTAACTAATGACGAATTGCAGAAGTGTCATTACCACGTTTGCATTCCAGCTAATCCTGAATACAGTTCACTCAACTTAGCGATGGCGGTACAAACGCTGAGCTATGAAGTTCGTGTTGCACACCTCAACCTAGAGCAAAGCCAATACGCGCCAAGTGAACCTGAAGAGTACCCACGCCATAAAGAGCTAGAAATGTTCTTTGAGCACCTTGAAAAGGTGATGATTGATACCCAATTTATCAACAAAGAGCAGCCAGGTCAGGTGATGAACAAACTACGTCGTTTGTACTCACGTGCACGACCAGAGGCGCAAGAATTGAATATTCTGCGTGGTGTTTTGACAGCGATCGAAAAGAAACTCTGAACAAATAATAACCATTTTAGGTGTAAGGATGAATACCTGACTAAAATAGTCAAATAAATACTTGACCGTTTTAGTCGGGTATGGAAAAATCCTAATCATTACAAACCATGTGGATACGGTGTGGTATGAAACTTACATCTAAAGGAAGATATGCGGTGACAGCCATGCTGGATGTGGCACTGCATTCGCAACAAAACCCAGTACCTCTTGCAGATATCTCAGAGCGTCAGGGTATCTCGCTCTCATACTTAGAGCAGCTTTTTTCAAAATTGCGTAAAGCAGGCCTTGTAGCCAGCGTTCGTGGTCCTGGTGGTGGTTACCGACTTGGTGCAGACGCGCACAGCATTGCCATTGGCACTGTGATTGCTGCGGTTGATGAGTCAGTAGACGCAACCAAATGCCAAGGTAAAGGCGATTGCCAAGGTGGCACTCGTTGCTTAACTCACACACTATGGCGTGACCTGAGCTCTCGTATTAGCGACTTCTTGAACAACATTACGCTCGGTGAGCTAATGACAGACAACGAAGTTTTAGAAATTTCTGACCGTCAGGACATTGATCTGGCGGTAACTCATGGGCTTTCAAACAAAAATACAACCGCCGCGCCCATCGGTGTAAACGTCCGCTCTTAGCGGTCAGCATTTTACATTGGAGTAGAGAATGAAACTGCCGATTTATCTTGATTATTCCGCTACATGTCCAGTAGATCCACGTGTTGCTGAAAAAATGGTTCAGTACATGACAATGGATGGCACATTTGGCAACCCAGCTTCGCGTTCGCACCGTTACGGCTGGCAGGCAGAAGAAGCTGTAGATACTGCTCGTGAGCAAATTGCTGACCTTCTAAATGCAGATCCTCGCGAAATCGTATTCACATCTGGTGCGACAGAGTCTGACAACCTTGCTATTAAAGGTGCAGCACATTTTTACTCTAAAAAGGGTAAACACGTAATCACTTGTAAAACAGAGCACAAAGCGGTACTTGACCCATGTCGTCAACTAGAACGCGAAGGCTTTGAAGTGACTTACCTAGAGCCAGAATCAAACGGTCTGGTTGATCTAAACAAACTTCAAGCAGCAATGCGTGAAGACACTGTTCTAGTTTCAATCATGCACGTAAATAACGAGATTGGTGTCATTCAAGACATCGCAGCAATTGGCGAGCTATGTCGTGAACGTAAGATTGTGTTCCATGTGGATGCTGCACAGTCTGCGGGCAAACTGCCAATCGACGTTCAAGAAATGAAAGTTGACCTAATTTCACTGTCTGCGCACAAAGTATACGGTCCTAAAGGTATTGGCGCACTTTACGTACGTCGTAAGCCTCGTATCCGTCTTGAAGCGCAAATGCACGGTGGCGGTCATGAGCGTGGCTTCCGCTCGGGCACACTTCCAACTCACCAAATCGTGGGTATGGGTGAAGCGTTCCGCGTAGCAAAAGAAGACATGCAAAAAGATTACGATCACGCGCTAGCACTTCGTAACCGTCTTCTAGATGGCGTTAAAGATCTAGAAGCTGTAACGGTGAACGGTGACCTAGAGCAGCGTGTTCCGCACAACTTAAACGTGAGCTTTGCATTCGTAGAAGGCGAATCTCTACTGATGTCACTGAAAGACCTAGCAGTATCTTCTGGTAGTGCTTGTACATCAGCGAGCCTAGAGCCATCTTACGTTCTTCGTGCACTTGGTCTAGACGACGAATTAGCACACAGCTCAGTACGTTTCTCATTTGGTCGTTTCACGACTGAAGCAGAAATTGATTACGCAATTGAACAAATCCGCGTTGCAGTGACTAAGCTACGCGACATGTCTCCTCTATGGGATATGTACAAGGAAGGGGTTGATCTGAGCACTGTTGAATGGGCTCACCATTAATCTCACGGACTGAATAGAGGATTCGAGGTAATTTATCATGGCATACAGCGAAAAAGTAATTGATCACTACGAGAACCCACGTAACGTTGGTTCGTTCGATAAAGAAGACCCATCAGTAGGTAGCGGCATGGTTGGCGCACCAGCTTGTGGTGACGTAATGAAGCTTCAAATCAAAGTGACGCCAGAAGGCATCATTGAAGACGCGAAATTCAAAACATACGGTTGTGGTAGTGCAATCGCTTCAAGCTCACTAGTAACTGAGTGGGTAAAAGGCAAGTCTATCGACGAAGCGGCATCTATCAAAAACTCTGAGATTGCAGAAGAGCTAGAGCTTCCACCAGTGAAAGTTCACTGCTCAATCCTAGCGGAAGATGCAATCAAAGCAGCAGTTGCTGACTACAAGAAAAAACACCAGGAATAATTATTCCGTATATAATGGGAGCCCTTAAAATGCTCCATCCAAACGTAATTTAGACAGACTAAGGTGCAGTATGGCCATCACAATGACAGAATCAGCGGCAAGTCGCGTAAAAGCATTCCTAGATAACCGAGGCAAAGGTATCGGTTTGCGTCTTGGAGTGAAGACGACAGGCTGTTCCGGCATGGCTTACGTCCTTGAGTTTGTTGATGATCTAAACGAAGAAGACGAAGTGTTTGAACTGTCAGATGTGAAGATCATCATTGATAAGAAAAGCCTAGTATACCTAGACGGTACTGAGCTGGATTACGTGAAGGAAGGGTTGAATGAAGGTTTTGAATTCAACAACCCTAACGCAAAAAGTGAATGTGGTTGTGGTGAAAGCTTCAACGTCTAATTGACTGTCCTTCTGGACAAACGAGTCCAGAAGGCTTTACTAGGACCCGATCTTAATGAATCACTTTGAATTATTTGGGCTACCAAGTCAGTTTCAGCTGGATGGTAGCCTTCTTTCTTCTCAGTTCCGAGAACTACAAAAACGCTTCCACCCAGACAATTTTGCGACCGCCTCTGAGCGCGACCGCTTGATGGCTGTCCAAAAAGCAGCGCAAATCAACGATGCGTATCAAGTACTTAAGCATCCTATCTCTCGCGCTGAATACATTCTGGCAGAAAACGGCACAGAAATTCGTGGTGAGCAACAAACCATGCAAGACCCGATGTTCCTAATGGAGCAAATGGAATTGCGTGAAGAACTGGAAGACATTGCTGACAGCTCTGATCCGGAATCAGCGCTTTTTGACTTCGATTCTAAGGTCAGCAAAATGTACAAACAGCATTTGGCGAGTGTAGAACAAGAACTTGACCAAGGTCTTTGGGCGGAAGCTGCAGACCGAGTTCGTAAACTCAAATTCATTGCCAAGCTAAAGAACGAAATTGAACTGGTTGAAGATAAACTCCTCGGCTAGTTAGCGCGACAAGGACCCATCATGGCACTACTTCAAATCGCAGAACCGGGCCAAAGCTCGGCACCTCATGAGCACAAGTTAGCAGCGGGTATCGACTTAGGTACCACCAACTCTTTGGTTGCATCTGTTCGCAGCGGCGACGCAAAAACACTGACAGATGACCAAGGTCGTAGCATTTTGCCGTCTGTGGTGAACTACGCACAAGATACGGCGTTAGTTGGTTACGAGGCCAAAGCAAAAGCAGAGCAAGAACCAGAAAACACCATTATTTCGGTAAAACGTCTAATTGGTCGTTCATTAAAAGACATTCAAGCTCGCTACCCATCTTTGCCTTACCAATTTAAAGAAAGCGACAACGGTCTGCCTATTCTGCAAACTGCGCAAGGTGACAAGAACCCGATTGAAGTGTCTGCCGACATTCTTAAATCACTAGGCAAACGTGCAGAAGAGACACTAGGTGGCGAGTTAGCTGGTGTGGTTATTACTGTTCCTGCTTACTTTGATGATGCTCAACGTGCTGGTACAAAAGATGCGGCGAAATTGGCGGGTCTTCATGTACTGCGTCTGCTTAACGAGCCGACAGCTGCAGCGATCGCTTACGGTCTAGACTCTGGTCAAGAGGGCGTGATTGCGGTTTACGATCTAGGTGGTGGTACATTCGATATCTCTATCCTACGTTTGTCGAAAGGTGTATTTGAAGTATTAGCAACAGGCGGTGACTCTGCGCTAGGCGGCGATGATTTTGACCACCTATTAGCGGATTACCTAATGGAGCAGGCTGGTCTAGAAGCGCCGCTTTCTGCTGAGAAAAACCGTGCACTACTGAACATTGCAACAGCAACTAAGATTGCTTTTTCTGAGCAAGACAGCGTTGATGTTGATGTATTTGGCTGGAAAGGCTCAGTGACTCGCGAGCAGTTCGAAGATCTGATTCGTCCGCTAGTGAAGAAAACTTTGATGTCTTGTCGCCGTGCACTGAAAGATGCGGATGTGGATGCGGAAGATGTACTTGAAGCGGTTATGGTTGGCGGTTCAACTCGCACATTGCTTGTACGTGAAATGGTTGGCGAATTCTTCGGCCGCACACCACTGACAAGCATTAACCCAGATGAAGTAGTTGCAATCGGCGCAGGTATTCAAGCAGACATCCTAGCGGGCAATAAGCCTGATTCGGAAATGTTGCTTCTGGACGTTATTCCTTTGTCCCTTGGTATTGAAACCATGGGTGGTTTGGTTGAGAAAATCATTCCACGTAACACCACCATCCCTGTGGCCCGCGCACAAGAATTTACGACGTTCAAAGATGGTCAAACAGCAATGAGCGTTCACACCGTACAAGGTGAGCGCGAAATGGTGGATGACTGCCGCTCATTGGCTCGTTTCTCATTGAAAGGCATTCCACCAATGGCGGCAGGTGCTGCGCACATTCGCGTGACGTACCAAGTGGACGCTGATGGTCTATTGTCTGTCACCGCGATGGAAAAGAGCACGGGTGTTCAGGCTGAAATCCAAGTGAAACCTTCTTACGGCCTAAGCGATGATGAAGTTGCAAACATGCTTCGTGACTCGATGACTTACGCGAAAGAAGATATGCAGGCTCGTGCGTTGGCTGAGCAGCGCGTAGAAGCGGATCGTGTGATTGAAGGCTTGATTGCGGCGATGCAAGCTGATGGTGATGAACTACTATCAGACCAAGAGAAACAAGACCTAGTTAAAGTGATTGAAGCGCTGATTGAACTGCGCAACGGCGAAGATGCAGACGCCATCGAGCAAGGCATCAAAGACACCGACAAAGCAAGCCAAGATTTTGCGTCGCGCCGTATGGATAAATCGATTCGAGCTGCACTGTCAGGTCAGTCAGTTAATGATATATAAGAGATAAGTAGTTATGCCTAAGATTATTGTATTACCACACGAAGATTTGTGCCCAGAGGGTGCAGTGTTGGAAGCAAACACTGGTGACACCGTTCTAGACGTTGCGCTAAAAAATGGCATTGGTATTGAACACGCATGTGAGAAGTCATGTGCATGTACGACTTGCCACGTGATCATTCGTGAAGGTTTTGATTCGCTAGAAGAGAGTGAAGAGCTAGAAGATGACATGCTGGATAAAGCATGGGGTCTTGAGCCTGAATCTCGTCTTGGTTGCCAAGCAAAAGTAGCGGATGAAGATTTGGTTGTTGAGATTCCAAAATACACGCTAAACCACGCGTCGGAAGATCACTAATACTATCTCCCCAATATAGGGGCGAAGCAAAAGGAAGACGAGCAATGAAATGGACAGATTCTCGCGATATTGCGATTGAGCTTTGTGACAAGTTTCCCGACTTAGATCCTAAAACCGTACGTTTTACCGATCTTCACCAATGGATCATGGAATTGGATGAGTTTGACGATGAGCCAAACCATTGTAATGAAAAGATTCTAGAATCGGTCATCTTGTGTTGGATGGACGAAGCGGATTAATGCTCGATTCGGCGGTAAAACGCAGCAGAGTTAACAATTCTCACTAAAAAAAGCGGACCTTAAGGTCCGTTTTTTTATCAAGTTGACATTTTTACCCTACATAATGCTAACATCCGGTAGTTATTAAAAAAGAAGAGGCGTAGGCAACGCCGTTATAAGACAAGGAGAAACCATGTCTACACAGATGTCTGTATTTCTAAGCCAAGAACCAGCGGCACCACATTGGGGCGACAAAGCGCTGCTTTCTTTCGCTGAGAATGGCACAACCATTCACCTAGGTGAAGGTCACGATCTTGGTGCGATTCAACGTGCAGCGCGTCAACTCGATGGCCAAGGAATTCGTTCAATTTTACTTGCTGGTGATAACTGGGATTTGGAGAGCATTTGGGCATTCCACCAAGGTTACCGCAACCCGAAAAAACACGGCACGCTAGAGTGGGTTGCGCTTTCTGAGCAAGACCAAGCAGAGCTACACGCTCGTATCACCTCTACGGACTTTACTCGCGATATCATCAACAAAACAGCTGAAGAAGTGGCGCCACGTCAATTGGCAACCATGGCGGCTGAATTCATCAAATCAATCGCACCACAAGGTACAGTAACGGCTCGTATCGTTAAAGATAAAGACCTGTTGTCAGAAGGTTGGGAAGGCATTTATGCAGTGGGTCGCGGCTCTGAGCGCACATCAGCAATGCTGCAACTTGATTACAACCCAACAGGCGATGAAAACGCACCAGTGTTTGCGTGTCTAGTGGGTAAAGGCATCACCTTTGATTCAGGCGGTTACAGCCTTAAGCCATCAAACTTCATGACAGCAATGAAAGCGGATATGGGCGGTTCAGGTACGATTACCGGCGGTCTTGGTCTTGCTATTCTTCGCGGTCTTAATAAGCGCGTGAAGCTGATCCTTTGCTGTGCAGAAAACATGGTTTCGGGTCGTGCACTTAAACTTGGCGACATCATCACTTACAAAAACGGTAAGACAGTAGAAATTATGAACACTGACGCAGAAGGTCGTTTGGTTCTTGCTGATGGTCTTATCTACGCAAGTGAGCAGAACCCTGAGCTGATCATTGACTGTGCAACCCTTACGGGCGCAGCGAAGAATGCACTAGGTAATGACTACCATGCACTGATGAGCTTTGATGATGAGCTTTCACATCAAGCGCTAACGGCGGCAAATCAAGAGAAAGAAGGTCTATGGCCACTGCCTCTTGCTGATTTCCACCGTGGCATGCTGCCATCAAACTTTGCTGACCTATCTAACATCAGTTCTGGTGATTACTCGCCAGGCGCAAGTACAGCGGCGGCATTCTTGTCTTACTTTGTTGAAGATTACAAGAAAGGTTGGTTGCACTTTGACTGCTCAGGCACGTACCGTAAGTCAGCGTCTGATAAATGGGCTGCTGGCGCGACAGGCATGGGTGTACGCACACTTGCTCGTTTCCTGAACGAACAAGCCGCAAAATAACACTTTTACCAGTGCAGACCCCCTGTCTGTACTGGTATAACTTAGAGAGACGCAAGTCACTCATATAAAACTATTATTACAAGTACAAAAAGGAAACCTTATGGCTCTAGAAAGAACGTTTTCAATTGTTAAGCCTGACGCTGTAGAACGCAATCTGATTGGTGAAATCTACCACCGTATCGAAAAGGCGGGTCTGCGTATTGTTGCTGCAAAAATGGTTCATCTGACAGAAGAACAGGCGAGCGGTTTTTACGCAGAACATGAAGGCAAACCTTTTTTCCCTGCACTGAAAGAGTTCATGACATCTGGCCCTATCATGGTTCAGGTTCTTGAAGGTGAAGATGCAATCGCTCGTTATCGTGAGCTAATGGGCAAAACAAACCCAGAAGAAGCGGCATGCGGTACAATCCGTGCTGATTACGCACTGAGCATGCGTCATAACTCTGTTCATGGTTCAGACAGTCCTGAATCAGCGGCTCGTGAAATAGAGTTTTTCTTCCCAGAGTCAGAGATTTGCCCTCGTTAATCTTGTACTAGTTTGATTACCAAGCCTCGGTTTTTTCCGGGGCTTTTTATTATCCGTTACTCAGAAAGAGTGAAGAAGAATAATTGGCTAAAATTTAATCACTAAGATTTTAATGCCTTAGCGAAGTCAGGGTCTTACAGCCCTTGTTGTAGCTGCATAAAGGCTGTACAATTCGCGCCCTTATTCTTGTTTCAGTCATTGAGAGGCAACATGACCACTGAAAAAATCAATCTACTCGACTTTGATCGCAAGGGCATGCGTCAATTTTTCGCGGATGAGCTAGGCGAAAAAGCGTTCCGTGCTGATCAGGTTATGAAGTGGATCTACCATTTCGGTGTTGATGACTTCGACAACATGACGAACATCAACAAGAAGCTACGTGAAAAACTGCAGCACAAGTGTGAAATCAAAGCACCTACAGTAGCAGAAGCTCAGCACTCTTCAGACGGCACAATCAAGTGGGCGATGAAGGTAGGTGACCAAGACGTAGAAACGGTTTACATCCCAGAAGATGACCGTGCAACCTTATGTGTGTCTTCTCAGGTAGGTTGCGCGTTGGAATGTAAGTTCTGTTCAACAGCACAACAGGGCTTCAACCGTAACCTAAAAGTATCTGAAATCATTGGTCAGGTATGGCGTGCAGCACGTGAAATCGGTTTGCAGAAAGAAACAGGCCGTCGTCCAATCACTAACGTAGTGATGATGGGCATGGGTGAGCCACTTCTTAACATGAAGAACCTAATCCCAGCACTAGAAATCATGCTTGATGATCTGGGTTTCGGTCTTTCTAAACGTCGTGTAACCGTATCAACTTCAGGTGTGGTTTCTGGTCTTGATCAGATGACGGGCAAAATCGACGTCGCATTGGCGATTTCTCTACACGCGCCAAACGACGAACTACGTAGCCAAATCATGCCAATCAACGACCGTTGGGATATCCAAGACTTCCTAGCGTCTGTTCGTCGTTACATTGAGTCTTCAAATGCGAACCGCGGTAAAGTAACCGTTGAGTACGTACTGCTTGATCATGTGAACGATGACATGGACCACGCACGTGAATTGGCTGAATTGATGAAAGATACCCCATGTAAGATCAACCTGATTCCGTTTAACCCGTACCCAGGTTCTCCTTACAAGAAGCCAAGTAACTCGCGCATTGACCGTTTCCAGAAAACGCTAATGCAATACGAGCACACAGTAACGGTTCGTAAAACGCGCGGTGATGATATCGATGCAGCATGTGGTCAGTTGGTTGGTGATGTTATTGACCGCACAAAACGTACCGCAGCTTTAAAAGCAGCACGTGGTGCAGAAACCATCGACGTAAAAGCGGTGTAATTCGCAAAGAATAGAAAAATAGCCAGAGCCTTTTGCTCTGGCTATTTTGTTTTTCGAAGGTGGAATGTAATCTGACACTGACAATCGTATCGGCGATTATTTCGCGTTACTGTGTCAATTTTTGGACAAAAGCTTGAGCTATCTGTTAATTTGAGAGCAAAGAGTTTTTGTCTTCGTTAAACATTCGCTTATCATGGTAAGTGAAATAAAACTACGACACTGACTATTCTCAGTATTTTTCCAATACGCTTTGCTGAACCATTGCAAAACGAGCATTCTTACTCTGACTACTGAGAATTTCTAAAAGATTATTTTGGTTAACGCGTTTAGGCTAGCTATCTTTAAGTAAGGCTTAATTAGAACAAAAACGAAAATAAATAACTGCGTTAGCCACCAAACAGATTAAATACCGCCATTATGACAGAACACGAAAATACGAATGAAGTGCCACTTTCGATGGAAGCGGGCACGTTACTTAAAAACAAACGCGAATCTCTAGGCATGACTCAGAAGCACGTTGCTGATCGCCTTAGACTTCGCGTTTCTGTTATTGAAGACATTGAAAACAATCGATTTGAAGAGCAACAGGTAACAACGTTTACACGTGGTTACTTGCGTTCGTATGCCAAGCTTGTTGGCCTTGATGAAAAGATTGTTTTGGCAGCTTTAGAGCAGACATCTGAAGTGCATGTTAAGCCACAAGAGACAGAGATGCAGAGTTTCTCTCGTAAAACCAAACACGAGAAACACAACAGCCGCATCATGTTACTCACTTGGGCGATTGCTATCGTGATCACCGGTATTTCGGGGGCATGGTGGTGGCAGAACCAACAAGAAAACAGCCTTGCGCAGTTAAGTGCAGAAACTGCGGAAACAGAGCAAGTTGCTGATGATGCAGACATCGACCAAATGAGTGCCGATGAGCTTATTGCCAGCACTCCTGCTGAGATTGCGCCAGCATCGGCTGCGCTAACCGTGGTTTCTGAAGCTGATACGGCGATGAGTGCGGCGGGTGATGTGACTGAGCCAGTCGTTGCTGCAGTAGCGGCAGAAGTGACAGAAGAAGCCACTCAAGAACCTGTCGCGGTGATTGAAGATGCGCAAGAGGCAGAAGAACCAGCAGCCCCAGTTGTGCCAGAAGGCATGACACTGCTAACTATGAAATTCAAAGCGGATTGCTGGATTCAAGTCAAAGACGCGAATGGCAAAACGTTAGTAAGCGGTACTCGTAAGCCGGGCCAAGACGTAGAACTTGCCGGAAAAGCACCGTTTAAAGTGATATTAGGCGCACCTGAAGGCGTCACAATGACATTTGCAAGTGAACCTGTCGACCTTTCTGGGTATACTTCAGGCAAAGTAGCTAGATTCACTTTACCGTTATAAATATTATGCAACACGAATCTCCAATTATTCGTCGTAAATCGACGCGTATTTATGTGGGTGATGTGCCAATTGGTGATGATGCACCAATTGCAGTACAGTCAATGACAAACACTCGCACGACTGATGTGGAAGCCACAGTCGCACAAATCCGAGCATTAGAAAAAGTGGGTGCAGACATTGTACGTGTTTCTGTTCCTACTATGGATGCTGCGGAAGCCTTTAAGCTCATCAAACAGCAAGTGTCTGTGCCGTTAGTTGCGGACATTCACTTTGACTACCGTATTGCCCTGAAAGTGGCCGAGTACGGTGTTGATTGTTTGCGTATCAACCCAGGCAACATCGGTAACGAAGAGCGTATTCGCTCTGTTGTTGATTGTGCCCGTGACAAAAACATCCCTATCCGTATCGGTGTAAACGGCGGTTCTTTGGAAAAAGATCTGCAGATGAAATACGGTGAGCCAACGCCAGAGGCATTGGTAGAGTCGGCGATGCGTCACGTGGATCATCTAGACCGTCTTAACTTTGACCAGTTCAAAGTCAGTGTGAAAGCGTCAGATGTGTTCCTAGCGGTGGATTCATACCGTCTATTGGCCAAACAGATTGACCAACCTTTGCACCTTGGTATCACCGAGGCGGGTGGTGCTCGCGCTGGTGCAGTGAAATCATCGGTTGGTCTTGGTATGCTTTTGGCTGAAGGCATCGGTGATACGCTGCGTATCTCGTTGGCGGCAGATCCGGTAGAAGAGATCAAAGTTGGCTTTGATATTCTTAAGTCTCTGCGTATTCGCTCACGTGGTATCAACTTTATTGCTTGTCCAAGTTGTTCACGTCAGGAATTCGACGTGATTAATACAGTGAACGCACTGGAAGAGCGCCTCGAAGACATCATCACACCTATGGATGTGTCTATCATCGGCTGTGTCGTAAACGGCCCTGGTGAAGCTGAGGTTTCACACCTAGGTCTAGCTGGAAGCAACAAGAAGAGCGCATTCTACGAAGACGGCAAACGTCAGAAAGAGCGTTTCGACAACGATGATCTAGTGAACCAGCTAGAAGCGAAAATCCGTGCGAAAGCGTCTGTATTAGACCAAGCTAACCGCATCGATATCAAACAAGAAGATTAATCTCATAGCTTGAGCACGCTAAGTGTGCTCGGGTTACTAAGCGACGGTAATAATTGTGGCAAAGAAAATCCAAGCAATCCGAGGCATGAACGACTGCCTTCCAACTCAGTCTCCGCTGTGGCAGAAACTTGAAAAAGCAGTAAAAAGTACTGTGAGCGCATACGGCTACAACGAAGTGCGCATGCCAATCGTTGAAGAAACAAACCTATTCAGCCGCGCGGTTGGTGAAGAGACAGATGTAGTTTCAAAAGAAATGTACACCTTTGATGATCGTAACGGAGACAGCCTAACACTTCGCCCTGAAGGTACGGCGGGCTGTGTACGTGCATGTATTCAAAACAGCCTGATTAACCGTGATGAACAACGTCTATGGTACATGGGCCCTATGTTCCGCCACGAGCGTCCGCAGAAAGGTCGTTACCGTCAATTCCACCAGTGTGGTGTTGAGGTGTTCGGTCTAAATGGTCCGGATGTTGATGCTGAGCTTATCATGATGACAGCACGTCTATGGCGTGAGTTGGGTATCAATGAGCATGTTCGTCTTGAGCTTAACTCTATCGGTTCTCAAGAAGACCGTGCAGACTACCGCACGGCACTGGTTGCATTCCTTGAGCAACATATCGATGTGCTGGACGAAGATTGTAAGCGTCGCATGCACACGAACCCACTGCGAGTTCTGGATACGAAGAACCCTGACGTTCAGGCTATTTTAGGTGATGCACCTCGTCTTTCTGAGTACTTAGGTGAAGAATCTAAAGCGCACTTCGCAGGTCTATGTGAACTTTTAGACGCTGCAGGTATCGAATACACAGTTAACGAGCGTCTAGTTCGTGGTCTGGATTACTACAACCGCACGGTATTTGAGTGGATCACTGAGAGCCTAGGTGCTCAAGGCACAGTATGTGGCGGTGGTCGTTACGATGGTCTTGTAGAACAATTAGGCGGCAGTGCAACACCAGCTGTTGGCTTTGCTATGGGTCTAGAGCGTCTTGTACTGATGCTAGAAACACTAGAGCTAACAGACGTTCGTCGCAGTGTCGATGTTTACGTTGTGACAGCAGGCGAAGGCACAATGATGGTGGGTATGAAGCTAGCAGAACAGCTTCGTGAAGCAATTCCAGGCGTTCGCGTGATGAGCCACTTCGGTGGTGGTAACTTCAAGAAACAGTTTAAGCGCGCAGATAAAGTGGGTGCTGTAGTAGCATTGGTTCTGGGCGAAAATGAAGTTGCAGAAAACACCGTAGTACTAAAAGACTTGGTGGGTGGTGAGCAAGAGACTTACAACCAAGCAGAAGTTGCTGAGAAGATCGCAGCACTGATTTAAGTCTTTTAATAAGCTAAAGATTAAATCCTAATTCGTAATAGTAAGGCTCCCAAGATAGGAGCCTTTCGACGAAATAGGAACAATGGCAGCCTCGCTGTCATTTACATGTTTTAAGAGGACAGGAAGTGGAACTTTACGATACTGAAGAACAACAAGTTGAAGCCATTAAAGACTGGTGGAAGGAAAACGGCAAAGCCGTCATCATCGGTGCGGTTGTTGGTTTAGGTGGTCTATTTGGCTGGCGTTACTACCAGGATTCTGTGATTCAGGCGAGTGAAGCAGCTTCTCAAAGCTACACAACAGTAATGAACGCTCTGCAAACCAAAGGTGCAGACGCACAAGCGGACATTCAAGCGTTCATCGACTCAAACGAAGTTAAAGAGTACTCAGTACTTGCAGCACTTCAACTAGCGAAAGTACAAGTGGATGCGAAAGATCTTTCTGCTGCACTTGAGCAACTGAAATGGGCTCAAAGCAACACCAAAGATGCCGCGCTATCTCCACTTATCAGCTACCGTATTGCGCGCATTGAAGCTGAAATGGGTAACTTTGACGCAGCAAACGCTGAGTTAGGAAAAGTGACTGATGCAGCATGGACTGGTCGTATTGCTGAGCTGCGTGGTGATATCGCTCTTCGTCAAGGTGACAAAGAAGCAGCATACGCAGCGTACACTGAAGCTCAACAAGCTGCAGACGCTAGCCCAACGCTACAAATGAAATTGGACGACTTGGCGAAATAAGGACCGCATTGGATGAAAAGAGTCTTTAAGAAAGCCTTGTTAGGGGCATTAACAGTGGGAATCCTAGCTGGTTGTGCTGGCGAGGAAGATACCATTGTCATGGCTCCACTACCTCAGGTAGACAACGAGTTTACGCCAAGCGCGAAATGGTCGACGTCGATTGGTGATGGCGTAGGGCACTATTTCTCAAAACTGTCGCCTGTTGTGGCAAATGACACTTTGTTTGTTGCAAGCCGTGATGGTCTAGTTAAAGCGCTGGATCCAGAAAACGGTAAGCAAAAATGGCAAATTGACCTAGAAGAAGATGTGATTGCGCGTCTTTCTGGTGGCATCACTGCCGCTTACGGTAACCTGTACATCGGTTCTGAAAATGGTGAAGTCATTGCACTTAGCCAAGAAACTGGTGAAATCATTTGGCGTATCGAAGTTGGTGGCGAAGTTCTAGCACGACCGGTTGCGGATTCGGGCATGATCATCGTAAACACGAGCCGTGGCACGTTGATTGCGTTAGATGAAAGCACGGGTGAACAACGCTGGGCACTGAGTACCGAAGTACCAAACCTAACGCTACGTGGCGATAGCACGCCAACGGCGATCGGTGGTGGTGTATTCTGGGGTACGGCAAACGGCCGACTGGCGGCAGCGATTGTTGAACGTGGTCAGCTTATTTGGCAACAACCAGTAGGTACACCAAAAGGTGCAACGGAAATCGATCGTCTGGTAGACGTAGATTCTTCACCGGTTGTTCTAGGTGGCACTCTTTTCACCATCGGTTATAACGGTCAGCTTATTGCTATCGACTTGCGCAGCGCAAACCCAATTTGGAAGCGCAACTACTCATCGGCGAACGATATCGCGACAGATGGTAGCCGTATTTTCGTGATCACTGAGAAAGATCATGTAGTGGCAGTTGATGCTCGCAGCGGTACTGAGCTTTGGGAAAACAGCAAGCTGGAATACCGTCAGCTTACTGCTCCAGTTATCGTTGATAACTACCTAGTGGTGGGTGATACATTGGGTTACCTACACTGGATCGATCGCTCTACAGGCGAATTCGTTGCACAACAATATGTCGATGACAGTGGTTTTGCTGTTGGTCCGACGTTATTGTCTGATGGTTACGTGATTACAACTCGCAATGGCGATGTAAAGAAACTAACCATTAACGAATAATATCGTGATATAATTCACATTCGGCTCCTGGCTGGTAACAGTTAGGAGCCGTTTTGTTGTTTGAAATTATTATTTATTAACCGTTATTCCTGACGTGGTTATAGGTAAAAAGCTGGTTTGATTTGGCATCGAGCAAGTCGTTACCTATAACTACAGAAGAAAGATTATTGTAGAGGTTGTTATGGTACCTGTTGTTGCTCTAGTAGGGCGTCCGAACGTAGGTAAATCTACACTATTTAACCGATTGACACGCACACGTGACGCGTTGGTTGCGGACTTCCCTGGCCTAACGCGAGACCGTAAATATGGCCAAGCTCGCCTTGGTGAAGAACACGAATTTATCGTTATCGATACCGGCGGTATTGATGGCACAGAAGAAGGCGTAGAAACGAAGATGGCAGAACAATCGCTCGCTGCGATTGATGAAGCTGACGTAGTACTATTCCTTGTTGATGGTCGCGCTGGCTTAACGCCATCGGATGAAGCAATTGCTGCGCACCTGCGTAAAATCGAAAAGCCAGCAATGCTGGTAGTAAACAAGATCGATGGTATTGATGCCGATGCAGCTTGTGCCGATTTCTGGCAACTTGGTGTTGACGATATGTACCAAATTGCTGCAGCACACGGTCGTGGTGTGACGGCATTGCTAGAACGCGCATTAGCGCCATTCTTTGATGATCTACTGGCAAGTGAATCTGAAGAAGGTGAGATTGAAGATCTGACTGAATTTGAAGATGAAGAGCTAGCGGTTGAGGATTACACCGAAGAAGACGCAGAAGCTGAGTTCAAGCGTTTGCAAGACCAGCCAATCAAACTGGCTATTATCGGTCGTCCAAACGTTGGTAAATCAACACTGACTAACCGTATCCTTGGTGAAGAACGCGTTGTGGTATATGACATGCCAGGCACTACGCGTGACTCAATCTACATTCCAATGGAACGTGATGGTCGCGAGTACGTATTGATCGATACTGCAGGTGTACGTCGCCGTGGTCGTATCAACGAAACAGTAGAGAAATTCTCTGTTGTTAAAACACTGAAAGCCGTAGAAGATGCAAACGTGGTTCTATTGGTTATCGACGCACGTGAAAACATTTCTGATCAAGACCTGAGTCTACTTGGCTTCGCATTGAATGCTGGTCGTTCAATCGTACTAGCAGTGAACAAGTGGGATGGTCTAGATAACGAAGTGAAAGAGAACGTGAAGAAAGAACTCGACCGCCGTTTAGGTTTCGTTGACTTCGCTCGCATTCACTTTATCTCTGCGCTTCACGGTACAGGTGTTGGTCACTTGTTCGAATCGATTCAAGAAGCGTACAAGTCGGCAACGACACGTGTTGGTACTTCTGTTCTGACTCGTATCATGAAGATGGCAACAGACGATCACCAACCACCAATGGTTCGTGGCCGCCGTATTAAGCTGAAGTATGCGCACGCGGGTGGTTACAACCCACCAATCGTGGTTGTTCACGGTAACATGGTTCGCGATCTACCAGATTCGTACAAGCGCTACTTGATGAACTACTTCCGTAAGTCTCTGGAAATCATGGGTACACCAATCCGTATTAACTTCCAGAACAGCGACAACCCGTACGAGAACCGCACAAACAAGCTAACGCTATCTCAAGAGCGTAAGCGCAAGCGTATGATGTCTGCAGTGAAGAACCGCAACAAGTAATCGCCTAAGGTTTTATGAATACCCAAGTTTCGACTTGGGTATTTTTTTATAAGCAGAATTTTGCTCTAAGCAATGTATTAGAAGTATGAAGACCATGACCATCACAGCTACCAAGACGCGCTTCTGTCATCAAACTTGGCAGTTAGAAGCGCACGTACAATTTGTTCAATCTACATCAGAAGCTACCCACGTTGTTACTGATGTCACGCCTTTTCATCCCGTTAGCCATATTTGGCCTGATCACCCAGCAGATAAAGGCACACTGACGGTGCATGGTAAGAGCTTTGATGTGATTGATTGCCAAGTGGGGGCTGTAGAACTAGCAAGCGGCGAGTTATATGTTGGCCAAGCTATTCCGGTAAAACGTGATACGGAAGGGTGGGCGTTTGTGGTGGTGCACGTATTGTCACGAACTGATGCTATTAAGGCGGATGATACTGCATTATTGGAAGTCGACAAAGAGTACCAGTTGTCGTTAAGCCGTGGACATAGCGCTGGGCACATAGCATACCTTGCGCTTAATAAGGTGCTGGCGCAAAACTATTGGCGTAAAGACGCTGACCGCAAAGACCCACACGGTAATTACGATTTCAATAGCTACGCCCAAGAGACCAGCTTTGTTACCCCGGATAAATGTCTGGATACCTATCGTTTAGGCAAAACTCTTCGTAAAAGGGGTCTAAACAGTGCAGATATGCTGTCTGACTTGAAAAGCATCGAACAACAGGTGAATGTTCTGTTGGAAGATTGGCTAGAAAGAGACATGGCGATCACCATCGATTGTCATGGTGAACACCTTACCGATTCACGTTACTGGCAGTGTGATTTAGGTGAAGGTGAAATCGCGGTCATCCCTTGTGGGGGAACGCATGCGAGCCATTTAAGTGACTTTGGTTCTATCCAAGTAACATTGGTGGAAATAGACCCACAGACAATTGAAATGCACACCGATGTAATACGCTAAATTTAGATTTTGATCCTTTTATCAAATCCTGTTTCACTTGGTTTTTAATTAATCTTGTGGTTTTTAGTTCTGTTTTAAATCGAAGGACAGAATATGTAACTTATGCTTTCGGTATGTGGTTATATAAATATTCTTTTAAGGGGTGATCGCTGATCAAAAGGGAAATATCCGAAGATCAGCATACGATCTTTTATAGTGTCGCGTTCGTATATTGTGATTTAGTTACCTGTGCCATATTTATAGATTTATTATATTGCAGGCTAACAAACATAATAACGATGTGAATACACCACAATGGACAAAGATAGACTGTTAGATGCTCACCGAGCAGTCAATCGTCTTTTAGGTAAGCTTGCTCTGGGAATGGAACGCGATAGTCTCAACCATGAAGTTATCAAGTTAAGTGAACGCCTATTTGGGAAGAGGCAAGCTTCCATTTTACGATTGCACCCCGATACCAACACATTGCATTTGGAATTTGCCCCGCATTTACCTGACTTCTACAATCAAGCGATTGAAGGGGTTGCGATTGGGCCGCAAATAGGATCATGCGGCGCTGCCGCGTTTTTGAAGCAAACCGTCGTTGTCAGTGATATCGATCACCATGTTAACTGGGCACCTTTCCTTGAACTGACTCAGCAGGCTCAACTCCGGGCTTGTTGGTCTGTTCCGATCATTGCTTCGGATGGCTATGTATTGGGGACATTCGCTGTATACAGCAATACGCCCTCTGAACCGCATGCCTATGAGCTCGAAGTGCTCGAAATGTTGGCTGCTTTGTATGCGGTAGCATTAGAGAAGTATCGTTTAGAAGAGCAACTGCATTTTCATGCCAGTCGAGATCCACTCACGCACTGTTTCAATCGACGAGCGTTATTGACGGAAGTTGACCGAAAAATTAACGGTAAATGTGGTCGCAATGCTGTGGTTGGATGTTTCTTTGTTGATATTGATGAGTTTAAGTACATCAATGATCGTTTTGGTCATGAGACTGGTGACCAAGTCTTGGTGCTAGTGGCTGAGTACTTGAAGCAGGCGTTTCGCTCATGTTCCGTAATAGGGCGGTATGGTGGCGATGAGTTTGTTGGTTTCTGCTGTTTCCCAAACCAGCATACTTATCAATCTTTTGTCGAGCGCTTAGAAGATGAGCTTAACCAAGTGTGTCAACTTGAAGAGTATAAAGTAAAAGCCAGTATTGGTGCTGCTTGCAGTACTGCCAGTGAGCGAGCAGTATTACAGCAGCTTATTCAACAAGCCGATGTTGCTATGTATCAGAACAAACGCGCCAAACGAGCGTGATTAAGATCAAGGCACTAAGCTGGCTTATGATTAGACTGTAAGTCAATGAATTGTGTTTTTTTAGGGGTAACCATGCAACCGAATATTTGCCCAACATGCGACATCGAATTGGAATGGACAGGGCAATACCATTGCAATAAGTGTGAGTCGGATTATAAGAAAGTGGGATTTTGTCCAGATTGCGACGCTGAACTGGAAAAGCTACAAGCTTGTGGTGCAGCAAACTACTTTTGCAACAGTTGTAATGAACTCAAATCGAAATCACGAGTTCGATTTGAGTTTCAAAAAATCAGTTAACGGTAGAGCGAAGCTCACCATCAGATAAGCGGGTGACCAATACGTCGCCCGTTTTCACATCTTTCGCCTGAGTAACAACCTGACCTTGCTCAGTTTGAGTAATCGAGTAACCACGTTTTAGCGTTGCCAGTGGGCTTACCGTATCTAACTTCTCCGCTGCAATTGCCAGTTGATGGCGCATGGTCAGTAACTTACGGTCCATCGCATCCAGCAATTTTTGCTCAACTCGGTCAAGCTTCGACTTCTGCTCAGTCAAGCGCTTTACTGGTGAGTTCAGTTGTAGGCGATGATGTTTGCGTTCCACCGCTTGTTGGCGTGTCGTGATGAATCGTTGCATTGCGCGTTGCAGGCGCATCTCCAACTCATCAAGTTGTTGTGTCTGGCGCTGCAATTGATAGCTTGGGTGTTGGCGCTCCAAACGATGCATCAGTTGAGCTGATTGCTGCTTTTGTTGCGTTAGGTAGTAACGCATTGCACTGGCTAGCTTATGTTGGCGAGTCACCAAAGCTTGATCTTTGTGGCTGTTATCGCGGCTTACCAATTCAGCCGCCGCTGATGGCGTCGGCGCTCGCATGTCCGCAACAAAGTCAGCAATTGTCACGTCAACTTCATGACCAACTGCACTGATGATCGGAATTTGGCTTGCAGCAATAGTGCGAGCAAGGATTTCGTTGTTAAAGCACCAAAGGTCCTCTAACGAACCGCCACCACGACCAACAATCAATACATCACATTCATCACGACTGTTTGCACGGCCGATTGCCTGCGCAATTTGAATGGCTGCTTCTTCACCTTGCACCATGGTTGGGTAAACCACCACGGGTAGAGAAGGATCTCGGCGTTTCAATACATCCAGGATATCGTACAGTGCGGCACCGGTTTTCGAGGTGATCACACCAACGCGTTTTGGGTGCTCAGGTAAAGGCTGCTTATTGGTTTGAGCAAACAAACCTTCTGCTGCCAGTTTCACCTTAAGTGCTTCGAACTCTTGCTGCAGACGACCATCGCCTTCTGGCTGCATGCTTTCAATAATCAATTGGTAGTCACCACGCGGCTCGTACAGAGACAGGCGTGCTTTAACTAGAACTTGATTGCCGTTAGCAGGTTTGAAAGTGACGCGACGATTGTTACCACGGAACATGGCACATTTAACTTGAGCGCGAGAATCTTTAAGAGTGAGGTACCAGTGACCAGAGACGGGAGCTGAGAAGTTGGATATCTCTCCGACAAGCCAGACGATCCCCATTTCGTTTTCGAGCAGCAGACGCACTTCGGCATTGAGACGAGAAACAGTGAAGATGTTTTGATTGGTCTGGGAGAGCACAGCTAATTCCGTAGACGTGAGTATGGAAATTAGCGGCAATATAATACATAGCAAGGGGGTAATTGCAAGAAAAAAATTAAAAAATTTGTGGTCAAGCGATTGCGTTAACCGTATAATCCCTCCGCAATATCTAATCCAAATGTAGCCAACAACCTAAAATTGGTTACCCTCATTATGCGAAACGATGAGATTGGATTGTTCTTTCTACTCCTCTAATTGTGAGATATTGCAAATGCTAAGAATTGCCAAAGAAGCGCTGACATTCGATGACGTACTACTCGTGCCAGCTCACTCCACTGTTCTCCCAAACACAGCTGATCTTCGCACTCAGTTGACCAAGAACATCACCCTAAACATCCCAATGATTTCAGCGTCTATGGACACTGTTACTGAAGCTCGTCTAGCTATCGCGCTAGCGCAAGAGGGTGGCATTGGCTTTATCCACAAAAACATGTCTATTGAGCAGCAAGCTGCTGAAGTTCGTAAAGTTAAGAAGTTTGAAGCTGGCGTTGTTTCTGACCCAGTAACGGTAAACCCTGAAGCGACAATCGCTGACGTGGTTGCACTGACTGACAAACACGGCTTCGCTGGTTTCCCTGTAATCACAGAGAACAATGAGCTTGTAGGCATTATCACTGGTCGTGATGTGCGCTTTGTTACTGACCTTTCTAAGAAAGTATCTTCAGTAATGACAGCAAAAGAAAACCTTGCAGCAGTAAAAGAAGGTGCAACACGTGAAGAAGTGCAAGAGAAGATGCACGAAGCACGCGTTGAGAAAGTATTGGTTGTGAACGATGAGTTCCAACTAACCGGTATGATCACTGCGAAAGACTTCCACAAAGCAGAGCGTAAACCAAACGCATGTAAAGATGAGCGCGGTCGTCTTCGTGTTGGCGCAGCCGTTGGTGCAGGTGCTGGTAACGAAGAGCGTGTTGCTGCTCTAGTTGAAGCGGGCGTTGACGTTCTACTTATCGACTCTTCACACGGTCACTCTGAAGGTGTACTAAACCGTATCCGCGAAACTCGCGCTGCTTACCCAGATCTAGACATCATCGGCGGTAACGTTGCGACAGGTGCTGGTGCTAAAGCACTTATCGAAGCGGGTGTTAGTGCAGTGAAAGTGGGTATCGGCCCTGGTTCAATCTGTACTACTCGTATCGTAACGGGCGTTGGTGTTCCTCAAGTAACAGCAATCGCAGACGCAGCAGAAGTGGCGAATTCATTCGGCATTCCAGTTATCGCTGACGGCGGTATCCGTTTCTCTGGTGACATCTGTAAAGCAATCGTGGCTGGCGCATCTTGTGTGATGGTTGGTTCAATGTTCGCAGGTACAGAAGAAGCACCGGGTGAAGTGATTCTTTACAACGGTCGTTCTTACAAGTCTTACCGTGGCATGGGTTCTCTTGGTGCGATGTCTCAAGGTTCATCTGACCGTTACTTCCAGTCTGACAATGCTGCAGACAAGCTAGTACCAGAAGGTATCGAAGGTCGTATTGCATACAAAGGTCGTCTAAAAGAAATCGTACACCAACAAATGGGTGGTCTACGTTCAAGCATGGGTCTTACTGGCTCTGCAACGATTGAAGATATGCGTACTAAAGCTGAATTTGTTCGTATCTCAGGTGCGGGCATGGCTGAATCACACGTACACGACGTTCAAATCACTAAGGAAGCGCCAAACTACCGTCGCGGTTAATTTTTACTGTTGTAAAAATAAAACCTATATACCCGACGTAAACGTTTGCTTTTTTCCTTGAAGCATTAATAAGAGGCGAGTACACTCGCCTCCGTTTTAATAACCTAGCTTATAAGACTGCTCAAAATGACTAAAAATATTCATGACCAACGTATTCTGATCTTGGACTTCGGTTCTCAGTACACTCAGCTAGTAGCGCGCCGTGTACGTGAAATCGGTGTTTACTGTGAACTGTGGAGCTGGGACGTTGAAGAAGCGGATATTCGTGAATTCAATCCAGACGGTATCATCCTATCTGGTGGTCCAGAAAGCGTAACGGAAGACAACTCTCCACGCGCTCCTCAATACGTATTTGACTCTGGTGTGCCAGTACTAGGTGTATGTTACGGCATGCAAACTATGGCTGAGCAGCTAGGTGGTAAAGTTGCGGGTTCTACTGAACGTGAATTCGGCTACGCACAAGTTAAAGTTTCTGGTGAATCTGCACTGTTTAAAGATCTTGAGCTAACTCAAGATGTGTGGATGAGCCACGGTGACAAAGTAGTAGAAATTCCTGCTGACTTCGTGAAAGTCGGTGAGACAGACACATGTCCGTACGCTGCGATGGCGAACGAAGAGAAGAAGTACTACGGCGTTCAGTTCCACCCAGAAGTAACGCACACGAAAGGCGGCCTACAAATGCTAGAGAACTTCGTTCTTGGTGTATGTGGCTGTGAGCGTCTATGGACTTCTGAATCTATCATCGAAGACGCGGTTGCTCGTATTAAAGAGCAAGTGGGTGACGACGAAGTTATCCTAGGTCTATCTGGTGGTGTTGATTCATCGGTAGTAGCGATGCTGGTTCACCGTGCAATCGGCGACAAGCTAACGTGTGTGTTCGTAGATAACGGTCTTCTTCGTTTAAACGAAGGTCAGCAAGTAATGGAAATGTTCGGCGACCAATTTGGTTTGAACATCATCAAAGTTGACGCTGAAGAACGTTTCCTAAAAGCACTTGAAGGCAAGTCGGATCCAGAAGATAAGCGTAAGACAATCGGTCACGTATTCGTAGACGTATTTGATGAAGAGTCTAAGAAGCTGAAAAACGCGAAATGGCTAGCTCAAGGTACGATTTACCCAGACGTTATCGAATCTGCTGCATCTAAGACTGGTAAAGCGCACGTGATTAAATCACACCACAACGTGGGCGGTCTTCCAGATGACATGGAAATGGGTCTTGTTGAGCCACTACGTGAGCTGTTCAAAGATGAAGTTCGTAAGATCGGTCTAGAGCTTGGTCTTCCGTACAACATGCTTTACCGCCACCCATTCCCGGGGCCTGGTCTAGGTGTTCGTGTTCTTGGTGAAATCAAGAAAGAGTACTGTGACTTGCTACGCCGTGCAGACGCTATCTTCATTGAAGAACTACACGCTGCAGACCTATACAACAAAGTATCTCAAGCGTTCACGGTATTCCTACCAGTTCGCTCTGTAGGTGTAATGGGCGATGGTCGTAAGTACGATTGGGTTGTCTCTCTACGAGCGGTAGAAACTATCGACTTTATGACTGCGCATTGGGCACACCTACCATACGACTTCCTAGGTAAGGTTTCTAACCGTATCATCAACGAAGTTGACGGTATTTCTCGCGTGGTTTACGACATCTCTGGTAAGCCACCAGCGACAATCGAATGGGAATAATTTCCTGTTAGATATACCAAATTGAAAACCAGCCTTCGGGCTGGTTTTTTTATGCCTGAAAAGTGTGAACGCAGATCTCAACTTTTTTATTAGCAGATATATACATGCGAGATGGTTGAATGTATATATATTTTTAGTGTTTAAATATTAAAATTGGTATTGCTATGGAACAGGCAGAAGTTACCTCCCTTATCCCCATTATTATTACGTTAGTCCTTGCGCTAACCACAAGAAATGTTGTCGTCGGTCTTTTTGCCGGTGTCGTCAGTGGTGTGGCTATGCTTGAAGGTACATTCGTCGACAAAGGTCCGCTCGATTCGTTTAGCGCGCTGATGAAAAGTTACCTGTTGCCGCAACTGACTGACAGTTACAACGCGGGCGTCATCCTTCTTTTGGTTTTCATTGGTGGCTTTGTTGCCTTGATGGAGAAATCTGGCGGTGGCGTGGCGTTCGCTAAAAAGGTCACACAGTGGGTTGCCAGTAAATGCCAAGCACAGCTTTCTGCTTGGTTTGGCGGCGTTGTTATTTTCTTTTCAGACCTTGGTACGCCGTTGATTGTCGGCCCTGTCTTTCGTCCTCTTTTTGATAAACTGAAAGTCTCTCGCCAGAAGCTAGCCTTTATCATCGATTCAACTTCATCCCCAGTGGCGATCCTGATCCCTTTCATCGGTTGGGGCGTTTACATCATGAGCCTGATTCAAAAAGAGTTTGCTGCACTGGATGTGGGTATCAGTGATTGGGATGCCTTTATTGGCGCGATTCCTTACCAGTTTTATGCCTTTTTAGCGATCGCGATTGTGCCGATTGTCTCTTTCTTCAAACTGGATTTTGGACCAATGGCGAAAGCTGAGCAGCTTGCCGAGCAAGGTTCTGATTTTGGAAAAGTGCAAGATTCATTGAATGTGTTTGAGCATAAAAATGCAAAAACAAGTTTTGTTTGGGCACCGCTTCTCGTCATGCTAGTTGTGCTTTGTTCAATATTGGTTCCTCTCGGTTTTCCATTTCAGAAAGTGGCAGGCTCCACCTTCCGTGCTGCATTGTCGTCGGCGTATTTCTTTGCTGCAATTACCCTAATTAGTTTGATGGCGTTTTATGGCGTGAGAAAGCTCTCTGATGGCATTCAGGTTTACCTGAAAGGGATGTCGAACATGATGTCCGTTGCGGTGATCTTGGTGTTGGCGTGGTCACTGAGTTCTGTCGGTAAAGAGCTTGGCGCTGCGGCCTACATTGCAGAGCAAGCACAAGCTGGCTTCCCATACTGGCTATTGCCTGCCGTGGCTTTTCTATTGGCGGGTATTATCTCTTTTGCCACAGGGTCGTCATGGGGCACTTTTGCCATCATGATGCCATTGGTCATCCCAACCGCAGTCGCGATTGATGCGCCATTGTTGGTGTGTATCGGTGCGGTGCTATCTGGTGGTTTATTTGGTGACCATTGTTCACCAATTTCGGAAACTACTATTTTGTCTTCCACTGGTGCGGGTTGTGAGCAGTATGAGCACTTTAGAACCCAGTTGCCTTATGCGGTACTCAACGGTGCTATCGCCCTGACAAGCTTCCTTGTTGCAGGGGTAATGGCTTCTCCTTTGATTGTGCTGGTGGCAATAGTGGCGCAGTTTGCCATTTATTTGGTGCTCTCTAAGCAGCAATCTTCACCAATGTCAGAGCAAGTAATAGCAGAGCAATAGCAATAAATGAGAGCGGGGGATTATCCCCCGTTTTCTTTTGAGTCGAGGTAACAGTTTTTGTGATACTCGCTGTGTAACAGTATTTATTTATGAAATTTGCGTCGCAGAATTAATTCACTTCGCTCGGCGTTTTTTCTACATGATCCACTATGTGTCTAGTTATTCCTTGTATATTGTATTGTTCAATACGGAGATTAGACATGTTTGCACTCAAACATCTGCCTCTTGCATTAGGTTGTGTACTTGCTGCACAAGCTCATGCCAGCATGAATATCCAACCTGATCCACAAAACCCAAATGGTTACGTGATTGCTCGTGGCGACATCCAAGCTATGGAGCAAAGTAAGACTTCTGACCCTATGTATGCTATCTGGTCACAAGCGCTAGAGACTCGTCCAAATACGGTTGTTGAAGCGATTGTTCCAGGCGCAGCAAGTAACCCAGAAAACGTTCAACGTGTTGAGCGTGTTTTCCCTGAGTCTGAGTGGGACTTCTTAACTCAGATGGCTGCACCAGAGTACACATATACTCGCTTCCTACGCGCGATTGGTAAGTTCCCTGCATTCTGTGGTGAGTACACAGACGGGCGTGATTCAGACGCGATTTGTAAGAAATCCATCGTGACAGCATTCGCGCACTTTGCTCAGGAAACCGGTGGCCACATTGCGGTTGATAACGTATCGGACAACCCGCTTGCACTGGAAGAGTGGCAGCAGGCACTCGTGCACGTACGTGAAATGGGGTGGTCTGAAGGTCAAGAAGGCTACACCACCGGATGTGGTCAGAACGATTGGCAAAACAAGCGTTGGCCTTGTGAGCCTGGTCAGGGATATTTTGGTCGTGGTGCAAAACAGCTTTCTTACCACTTTAACTACGGCGCGTTCTCTGAAGTGATGTTTGATGGCGATGCATCGGTATTGTTGAAAAATCCGGGCTTAGTCGCTGACTCATGGTTGAACCTAGCTTCTGCAATTTGGTTCTTCTTAACCCCTCAAGCGCCAAAACCAGCAATGCTGCACGTGATTGATCGTACTTGGGTACCATCGCAACGTGAAATTGATGCGGGCATTGGTTACGGCTTTGGTACTACGATCAACGTCATCAATGGTGGTATAGAGTGTGGTGAACAGAACAAAGACAAAGGCCAGCCAGTTAACCGCATTCGTTACTGGGAAGGTCTAGCGGCGCACTATCAAATTCCTATCGAAGCTGATGAAACCAATACCTGTTGGCAACAAACGCCTTACGGTAGCTTAAACCTTAACGGCGCGACTGACGTGCTTTACACCAACTGGGATGGTAACTGGAAATACTACTCAGATCGCCCGGGCGGTCACTCATTTGAATGTGAGTTGGTTGGTTTCCAAACCGCGTATTCGGCACTGGTTGCTGGTGATTACGAGAAATGTGTTACCAACTTCTACCAATCTCATGCTGGTTGGCCTGAAGTTCGCGTTGTCGATAAATTAGATCCAGTCGATCCGGTTGATCCGCCAGTGGATGGTATCGCTGCTTGGGATTCAGGCAAGGTATACAACACGGGTGATCAAGTTTCTTACCAAGGTGCTGTGTATGAAGCGAAGTGGTGGTCACAAGGTAATGAGCCTACGAAAGGAGACCCTTGGAAGTTAGTTTCAGGTACACCAACAGAGCCGCCAGCAACAGAACCACCGGCTACTGAGCCTCCTGTTACTGAACCGCCTGTGACAGAGCCACCAGTCACAGAACCTGAACCACCAGTATCGGGTGAATTTATTGCATGGGAACCGGGTGTCACTCAAGTAGCGAATGGCGACAAAGTGACTTATCAAGGTAAATGCTTTATTGCGAAAAATGGCCCAGGAGTATGGGAAACGCCAACTCAGAGCAATTGGTTCTGGGATGAGATCTCTTGCCAGTAATTGAACAATAAATAGTCTAAGTAACTATAAAGACTCTGCTTTTTAGCAGGGTCTTTTTTTATTCGTTTGCTTGCCTGTTTATGCAATCTAAGTTTTCAATAACGTCTTTTCTCTTTTGATTTTTTGTCCATTAAAATTCGCGCGCAATTTTTATCAACATTTTTGAAAACAGGTACGCTTACATGTCTACTAAACTGGCTAACCCAGCGCCGCTAGGCCTAATGGGTTTCGGTATGACCACGATTCTGCTTAACATCCATAACGCAGGATTTTTCCCAATTGACTCAATGATCCTAGCAATGGGTATCTTCTACGGTGGTCTTAGCCAAGTTATTGTTGGCATGATGTGCTTCAAACGTGGTGATACTTTCGGTACAACTGCGTTTACTTCATACGGTCTATTCTGGCTAACATTAGTTGGTTTAATAGTAATGCCATACATGGGCCTACCAGCTAGCCCAGCACACTTCATGGGTTGGTACCTGCTACTATGGGGCATCTTCACTGGCTTCATGTTTATTGGTTCTCTATGTTACCCAGTAGCGAAGCAAGTTGTGTTTGGTTCTCTTACTATCCTGTTCTTCCTACTTGCGGCACGTGACTTCACTGGTAGCACACTTATCGGCACTATCGCAGGCTTCGAAGGTATCTTCTGTGGCGCGAGCGCAATCTACTTTGCAATGGCTCAAGTACTGAACAACGAATACGGTCGTACAGTGCTTCCAATCGGCGAAAAGCAAAAGCCTCAAGTTGCAACGCAAGAAATCGCAGCATAATCGTTCTGATTTGAATGCAAAAGAAAAGGGTTAGCCACTGGCTAACCCTTTTTTAATGTCCGTTATTCGGACCACTGCTTTTTCTTATATACCTGCCAACCTGTTGGGGGAGGACGCTAAGTGAAACATTAGGTAGATGGTTGCTCTACCGTTTCTGTTACATCGCTGTCTGCGGTTGGTGCTTTACCTGTTTTGCGCTTGTACTTCTCTTCCCAGTAAGTCGCGCCTTTAATACCAAGTGCTACTGGGTTGAACGTAAACTCAGTCACACCGCGTTTCTGTTGCTCTTCATAGTCAGCCAGCGCTTTTAGTGCAGGCTTCGACATGAAGAAGATGATCAGAATACCGACAATGTTCAGCCATGCCATTAGACCAACACCGACATCACCCATTGCCCATGCGAGATTGGCTGTCTTAACCGTACCGTAGAATACGGCTGTGATAAGCACGAGCTTCAAGACGAACATTAAGCCGTTAACTTTTAACGTACGGCGGATGTACGCGATGTTGGTCTCTGCAATGTAGTAGTAAGCCAGAATCGTTGTGAAAGCGAAGAAGAACAGTGCAATAGCAATAAACGGTTTACCAACGCCAGGTAGGGCACTTTCAATCGCCATTTGCGTAAATACTGGACCATTCGCGCCGATGTCTGCTGGTAGGTTTTGTACGAGGAATGTTCCTTCCACCGCACCTTGTACGTTGTAAGCACCAGTGATAAGAATCATAAACGCGGTTGCAGAACATACTAGCAGCGTATCGATGTAGATAGAGAACGACTGAACCAGACCTTGTTGTGCTGGGTGATCAACACTTGCTGCTGCCGCTGCGTGAGGGCCCGTACCTTGGCCTGCTTCGTTAGAGTAAACACCACGTTTTACACCCCAACCAATCGCAGCACCAATACCAGCCATCGGCGTGAATGCATCACCAATGATCATGCCAACGATGCGTGGAATCTCACCGATGTTAAGTAGGATGATAACGAACGCGGTGATGATGTAAGCCAGCGCCATGAACGGAACGATAATTTGAGTGAAGTTCGCGATGCGCTTTACACCACCAAAGATGATGAAGGCAAGAATGACACAGACAACCGTACCAGTGAAAATTTTAGCGAAACTGAACGTACCAATAGCGGTTTCAATCATGTCACCTGAGCCAAATGCTGCTTCTACTGCGTTACCAATACTGTTCGATTGAACGCCAGGAAGTAGAACACCACATGCAAAGATGGTTGCGATAGCGAAGATCCATGCGTACCACTTCTGACCCATCGCTTTCTCAATGTAGTAAGCTGGACCGCCGCGGAATTCGCCTTCGTCTTCTTCTTTATAAATCTGTGCTAGTGTTGATTCTGCGTATGCTGTTGCTGCGCCAAAGAAGGCAACAACCCACATCCAGAATACTGCACCTGGACCACCGAAACCGATAGCAGCTGCAACACCTGCAATGTTACCTGTACCTACACGGCCAGATAGTGAAACTGCCAATGCCTGAAATGATGAAATCCCCTTGGTTGAACTCTTACCATTAAGTAGCAAGCGCCACATTTCAAAGAAGTGACGAATTTGCACAAAGCGCGTCATGATCGAATAGAACAAACCAGCACCAAGGCACAAATAAATTAGTACCGGACTCCAGATAATTCCATTCAGAAAATCAACTAATGACTGCATGAGTATTTTCCCTGTTTGTTATGTTTGTGGTTGTTTTTCGTACAACACATTACCCTTTTTTGTAATGCAATTGTTAACCTTTTTAACTAAAAATCCTTTGTAGCGTGATGGTGGGCACAGAATGCTTAAATATTGTTAAAAATTGGTTCTTGTTATGTATATGGGTGGTTTTTATTGGAAATTGCAATGAATTGATTGAATATGCAGCACATTGTCATGAAAATGTACTGCTAATATAGAAAGTCATATCTTCTAAATGTTATTCAACTTGTGGAGTAATGCGCTGTTTGAAATGGATTGCAGGTGTTTAGGCGTAACGGTTCAAGCTTAATTCTGAGTGATTTGTTACTTTGGTATCCGAATTCAGCATGATGTCTGCAAGTATTTGTCCTGAGCCACACGCCATTGTCCAACCGAGGGTGCCATGCCCCGTATTGGTAAATAAGTTCTCGTAAGGTGTTGCACCAATAATAGGCGTACCATCTGGTGTCATGGGGCGAAAACCGCTCCAGAATTCGGCTTGAGTGAAGTCGGCACTTTGCGGAAACAAATCACGAATCACCATTTCAATCGTATTCTTGCGCTTTTGTGGTAACGAAGGATCAAAGCCTGCTAGCTCTGCGGTTCCTGCGACGCGAATGCGATCATCAAAGCGCGTCATGGCCACCTTATAGGTTTCATCCATGACGGTAGAACGCGGCGCAAATTGCTCGTATTTAATCGGCACCGTCAGTGAATAGCCTTTGACGGGATAAACTGGAATGTCGATCTCAAGTTGCTTGAGTAACGCTGTCGAGTAACTGCCGGAGGCAAGCACAAATTGGTCTGCCTTAAACAAACCACGGTTCGTTTGGACACCCATGATCTTTTTGCCTACAGTAACCCAATTACTCACCTCCGTATTGAATTCAAACCTGACGCCATGGGCTTTCGCAAGCTCTGTTAACTGCTGACAGAACTGGAAACAATCACCCGTTTCGTCATCAGGTAGATATAACCCGCCGACCAGCTTTTCTTTCACTAATGCTAACCCCGGTTCTTGTTTGATGCAGTGCTCGACATTCATTAACTGAAAGCGTGTACCGCTTTGCTCTAACAGCTTAAGGTCTTTCTCTATGGCATCGAGCTGCTGTTGAGAGCGAAATACTTGCAGGGTGCCCAATTGGCGTCCTTGGTATTCAAGCGCATGATCACGGCGTAACTGCTCCAAACACGCGCGACTATGATTGGCGATAGAGAGCATTCTTGCTTTGTTGATCTGATAGCGGGATAAGGTGCAATTCGACACCATTTGCGTTGCCCAGCGAATTAGCTCTGGACTGAGAGATGGCTTTATTTTAAGTGGTGCATGCTCTTCAGTGAGCCACTTTATGGCTTTGAGTGGTATCCCTGGCGCTGCCCATGGTGAAGAATAACCGTAAGAGATTTGTCCGGCGTTGGCGAAGCTGGTTTCCATCGCACTGCTTGGTTGGCGATCGATCACGGTGACCTGATAGCCTGCCTGAGATAAATACCAAGCTGAGGTTAAACCGATAACACCACTGCCTAACACGATGACTTCCATTGATGCACTCCACACATTTTCTATGTTGCGCAGTTTGTCTTCTTTACCTTTTGTTAACAATCGATATAAATTACATTCAGCGTTTAGAAAAACTATAGGCTCAAGAATGAAAAGTAGTGTTGTTAGCGGGCTGTGGCTATTTAGCCAAGTGGCAGAACACAGCAGTTTCACCAGTGCTGCAAAAGCATTGCACTTGACGACCGGTGCGATCAGTCAGCAAATCATTCAATTAGAAGAGCAGCTAGGTTTTACTTTGTTTGAACGCCATTCGCGTGGCATTCGACTAACACCCAAAGGGTTACAATTATCTCAATCTACGCAATTTCACTTCACCGAGCTCGGGAAGACACTTGAAGAGCTACAGATTGAAAAGCTCCACAATGAAATTCGCCTCAAGTTGACGCCTTCGTTTGCGTTTAAATGGTTGGTCCCACGTCTTGAAAGCTTTCACCTAGAAAATCCCGATCTCCAAGTACAGATTTTTGCTGAGGGGGCGTTGGTGAATAGCGAGCTAAAAGACTACGACGTTGCGATAGACTACGGTTCTCACCCCTATCGAGATAAAAGCGCAGAGCGGATTCTCGATGAACAACTTTTGCCAGTCATGAGTCCAAAATACCTTGAGGATCATAGGTGGCTAAAAACTCTTAAAGCGTCGCCAGAACAATGGCGAGACGCGACGTTACTGCACGATGCTATGCCATGGGATAAGGCTCCGCGTGACTATGAATGGCTGTATTGGGCATCAAGTATGGGATTCGATTTTAAAACAGATGTAGGGCACTTCTTTAATCGTACTGATATGGCAATGTCAGCGGCCGAAGCCGGAGTGGGTATCGCAATGGCACGCATGGCGCTGGTGGAAGACGAGTTAGCATCTGGTCGCTTAGTCTCGCCATTTGAACCTGTGGATGCTAATGCAGGTTACTATCTGATTATCAATACAAAAAGTGAGCCAACCGATCGGTTTAGACAGTGGTTGGTGCAGCATATTCGACAATAACTCGAGCCTGTTCACTAAAGCTGTTGGCTGTTCACTTCCTGATACATTTAATCTACTTAAGTATCAGTAACTTCCTTGATTGTGCGGAACCAAGCCCATACCATCCGGCGTGTGTTAAATATCTGTTGTGATTGCTAATTATCTGATCTCACTTTTTGTGTGCTACAAAAGTTAAGTGAGCAGTAGCAATCCCTTTTCTGAACAGGGAGTCGTTAATGAAGTTCAGTACACAAGTCAAAGGTTGGGTGGTTTTCGCGAGTATCGTACCAGTAATAGTGGCTCTGCTCGTTTCCGTATATTCCTCCACAAAAAGTTTGAACACTTTAAATGAAGAGCGTTTGGTCGCGCTTCGAGATACCAAACAAGCGCGTCTGGATGAATTGTTTGAGCGCTACCAAAACAATACCTCTGCGGTGGCTAAGGTGGTGGCAACGAATATAGACCAGTTGTTTAATGGTGACTTCCACCGCTTACTGACCGATTTAAACCGAGAATTGGATTTCTACGATATTTTTATTGTGGATGAATCGGGTGATGTTATTTATACCGTCGCACGAGAAGCCGATTATCAAACCAACTTGGTCTCGGGGGCTTATTCAAACTCAGGTCTCGGTGATGTATATCGTGCCATTCGAGCAGGCAAGCAATTTGCTGCTGTTGATTTTGCTCCCTACGCCCCTTCGAATGGGGACCCCGCTGCTTTCCTCGGTGTACCTCTAAAAGTCGAGGGTGAGCAATGGATGGTCGCCACGCAAATGTCGATTGATGGTATCAATCAATTAATGAACCTTCGCAGTGGAATGGGTAAATCTGGAGAAACGTACCTTGTTGGCTCTGACTATAGAATGCGTTCCGACTCATTCCTTGATCCTGTAGGCCGAACGATCCAGGCATCTTTTGCAGGCACGGTAGAAAACAATGGCGTAGACAGTGACGCAGTCAAACGAGCGCTGGCAGGTGAATCCGGTGTTGAGACCATTATCGATTACAACGGCAATCCGGTCGTATCTGCCTATTCTCCGATTGATATGTACGGACACCGCTGGGCATTGTTGTCTGAGATAGATGTGGCAGAAGCGGAGCAACCTATCAAAGAACTGATGACACTAAATGGCATTGTGCTATTTCTGGCAGTCATTGGCGGAATTAGTGTTGCGCTTGTTGTTACCCGTGCAGTAATGAAACCTTTGGGCGGCGAACCAGAAGAGATGAAACAACTGATGAATCAGTTGGCACACGGTGATTTACGACTGAATATCTCTCAAGCCGATGAGGGAAGCTTGAAACAGACGTTGAATACGACGGCGAGCAATTTAACAGTGATGATCAAAGACATCAGTGACGCTTCCTCTCAACTTGCCGCTACGTCTGAAGAATTGAGTGTGGTGACTGAGCAATCAGAGCAAAGCTTACATGTTCAAAATGACGAACTGCAGCAAGCCGTCACAGCTATTCATCAAATGACATCATCCATCAGCGAGGTGGCAGGCAGTGCAAGCTCAGTATCTGTTTCGGCCGCGGAGGCTAACCAAGGTTGTCAGCAAGAGCTTCAACGCATCACGAAAACAGTCCATACCGTTTCTGGATTGGTTGAACAAGTGGATGAAGGTAATCACAACGTCGTGCAATTAGCGGAACAAGTTCGCGAAATTAGCACGTTACTTGATGTGATTCGAGGCGTGGCAGACCAAACCAATTTACTCGCTCTGAACGCCGCAATTGAAGCGGCCCGAGCTGGTGAAAGTGGACGTGGCTTTGCTGTCGTCGCTGAAGAGGTTCGTAACCTCGCGCAGCGAACCCAAGTGTCTACAGAGCAAATTGAAGAGATGGTACACAAGGTTAACCAGCAGGCAGAGCAAACCGAGGCCATCATCAACAACTGTAAGTTAGTGGCAGGAGAAACGATGGAGCAAGTGCAAGAAACGGGCGCCATGATCGAAACGGTTGTTGGGACTATGGAACAAATTCACCGCCAAACTTCCTCTGTTAGCCAAGCTACGGAAGAGCAAGCTAAGGTGTCTGGTGGCATAGACAGCAGCCTGGTAACTATCCAAGATCTAGCGACCCAAAACGTCTCGGGGGCACACGAAACTTCTGCATCCAGTCGAGAGTTGGCTCGTGTCGCCGTGAACTTAAAAGAAATCGTGGACGATTTTAAAGTCTAACTTTGCGAAACCGTCTCAATTGAGGCGGTTTTTCTTTTGCGTGATGTTTAAGAATTAATAAAAACAAATGTCTTAATTACATGATACTTCGAATTGCTTCCCACAAATTACTTCCCGTTTATTAACTCCTCTCACTCCCTCGTCTTTTTCCATATCATCCCAAAAAGAATCAATGGATAGAGAAAGAGTATGGCTAAAAGAACCTTACTTATATTGGCCTTAGCTCTATTTTCGGTAGGAGCAAGTGCAATGTTTTGGCCGTTTAAAAAATACGATGTGGAAATGTCCCCAGAAGTGCGTGGTGTCATCAAGCTAGATGGCGTACCACAAGCAGGATTAACGGTTTATCGAGAGCTTTATTATGAAGGTTATAAGAAGGGCAAAACCTTAACCGACGAAGCTCGAACCAATGAATATGGAGAGTTTTCCTTCGATCCTGTTACCGTTCGTTCCAGCGCACCAGGAGATATCTTTGGCGGAAGCCTAAGGGTTTATCAAAATATTTGTGTTAATTGTGACTCTGAGAAAAAAGAAATTTGGGGAGCGTGGGTGCCAACTGAAGGGGCCGAATCTCTGAGCTGGATGCTAATGAACATAGACTGCGAACTATCAAATAGTAAGCGAATTCATGAGGTTGAAACTTCCTCAGAGAGTAGTAGGCGAACTCCAGTTCATTCTGTCTGTGATTGGGATAACCAGAAAATTGATACATATGAATATGATGAAGTTACTGATACCCATGTGTTGAAAAGTAATACCAAGGAAGGGTAACCAATGAGCACAATTTCCCCATTACTGGCAAGTGAACTAAGCATTACTGCTTATGAGGTTGAGCATAACCTTGAGCGAGTGAAGTTGCCTGCTGTTGTTGACAATCATTTTAGCTTTTCGAAAGTAGAAGTCGGTACATCTGGTGGTTTTTTCTTTCGGCCTGAAACGGGATTTGCTCTTTTAGGGAAAGGAAAAAGTCAGCGCCATAAGAATGACCTTGTTTTAGCTTTTAGAGGCACTGCGGGTTTAGCGGATGGAATTACTGACCTAACGTGTAGTGGAAAAGGTACGGGCACCGGAGAGATCGTGCATTCGGGGTTTCAAACGACTTTTTATTCCATGAAAAAAGGTCTCACTCGCTTTCTGCGCGAAAATCCGGTAACTGGTAGTGGCACGGTCCATTGTGTTGGACACAGCTTAGGTGGTGCATTAGCTACGTTGGCTGCTAACTGGATATCGGCCTCCCCAGAGTTTAAAGGAAAAGTGAACCTGTATACCTTTGGCTCACCAAGAGTCGGTATGAAAGCTTTTTCGATGAATTCATCATCGCGTATTTCGTCGCACTACCGTTGCGTCAATGGTGCAGACCCAGTGACCAAAGCACCTGTATGGCCTTTTTATCACGTGCCTTATGATGGTTCTGAGTACATATTGAGTCGCGCGCAGGGGCTTCTCCCCAGCGCACATTTTATGTCGGAATATAGCTCTTACACGCAATCAGCAACGTGGGATAGTCTAGGACTTCAAACTGCAAACTCAGCTTTTAAGCGTGTTATTTTGAACTACGAGAATCGGTTGCAAGCGAAACCTTCCGCTGACTGGGCAGATAAGATTTCAGCTGCAATCCTCACGTTGTTAATCGATGGTGGCTTTGCAGCGACGGTTTTTGCCCTACAGAGTGGTGGCGCGGCCATCGCGACCATCTATGATGCAATGGCGCGTTCTATGGTCAAAATTTCAGAGCTCTCCACCGAGTTTACTGAGCGAGTAAAAGGTTTACTTGGCCACATGTTAGTGTTTGCGGGAAAAGTTGCCCAGATTGCCATTAAATTTACCTATTCGTTCATTCGTTGGGTATTTGAGTTGGTCTTGGGCAAATTGAATAAAGCCGTTAAAGCCGCGCTCAAAACTACTTTTTAGTCTCGTAGAAACCGCCTCGTCTGAGGCGGTTTTACATTATGTGTTTTGATCTATTGCTTGAGCTTTAATTTGAACTTGGGCTGTAGCTGCCGGCTGTACAGAATCGGTGGCGAGATAAGTGGTATGAGAAGGCAAAGCGAACTTTGCGTCTTCCGCTTCAATAATCTGATTAATCGATATCAGTAGCGATTGCTGCAAATTAAGAAATGTCTCTTTACTCGTTGTATTCAGGTGAGCGAGAACTTTAATATCCAAACTGTAGGCATTGAAGGTATCAAAGTGTACTCGAATAGGTGAATCTAAAACGTTAGGGTGCTCTTGGAGCAAGTTTGCTATCTTCTTCGTGATCGTTTGGAGTTGAGACATACTGGTCTCATACCGTAATCCAATGGTTGCCTTGAACGGGTAACGGTCTCGACGGCTAAAGTTGATGATTTCATGCTTAATCAAGTCCCCGTTGGTGATAGTAATTTGGGTTCTATCTTTTGCTCTGATGCGAGTCGAGCGCACTCCTATTTGCTCTATAACGCCTGATTGATTACCAATTTGGCAGTAATCCCCAACCGACAAAGATTTGTCCAAAAACAAAATGACACCACCAATTAAGTTCTCCATTGTGGGGCGAATTGCGAGTGCAATGGCCATCCCTCCAAGACTCAATCCTGTTACGATTCCGTATACAGGTACCCCTAATCGATTTAAACCGTAACCGAGGCAAGCGATCGCAGCCATTGAGCCCAAAAGAGTACCAATAATTTGTGCCAGGCTATGACGTAATGTTGATTTCGAGCGTTGTTTCTTCATCAGTAGGCGACAAGCTTGATAGATAACAAGGTAAGCGACTTGGCTGAGCAAGAGCCAACAGATGAGTTCGATAACTATATTCAACGTCGACATTAACGTGCCCGTTAAATTAAGTTGGTAGTCTGCAAGGTATAGAAAACCGCTCAAGGTTAATACGGCGAGAATTGATCTTGTTACAGGCGCACTAACATTGTGGAACAGAAGAATGAGAACGCCGCTCATTGCCATGAACGATATAGTTAACCCCAGCCATTGCCAGAGGGCTTGGCTCCAATACTCGACCATAAATACGTCCGGCAATGATTCGATAAGATAAAACCAGTGTGGCGGAATTAAACGTCCAGCACTCAGCGAGTAGTATTTAAAGTAGTCGAGGGATGCTTCGGAATGAGAGGGTAAGTGCTTGACTAGAAGGTAGTCGCGATACAACCCTTTTACGGTTTGCTGGGAAAATCGATATTGACCATCGGCCTGCTTCACTAGCTCTAAACTGGTTTCTGGCACTCTCCATTGTGCTAGTGCATTGCTATTTGGAATTTTGGAAAGCTCAATGAGAGGTACTCGGTCGAGAATCTCTTTCATTAGCATCACGGACTCGAGTGCCACTCTATTTTGGCCAGAATCAGGCACATCACTTAAGTCAAAGACTTGAGTTGCTTTATCGAAAAGTGCATACACTTTCTGTCGATTAGGCTCAGTGTTGTGCTTTTGATCAGCCAGTATGAGATTGAGTTCTTGATTCGCTTCAGCCACTAGGTCATTGAAGCTTATTATCGCTTGTTGTGGCGTTGAAAGGTTTGGGGGAGAAAGTGGAAAAGGATCACTTGCTTGAGTTAAATGACTGAAGAGCAAGAGCAGAGCCCCCATCATCCATGATGCGATTTTTGTCATGTGCCTTTCCTAGCCTTGGTTCTTGTCCTAATAAGTCTAGCTAAAATATTAGGTTAGATAACAAAGGGCAGCATTCTCTCGCGTAGATTGCGAGCTAACCGATATGTAAACTGCTTAACAAAACAAAACCGCCTCATCTGAGGCGGTTTTGATTCAAACGTTTGATAGCTTTAGCGTTGATAAGCGGTTTCACCTCGGCTGATAGTTTGTTGGACTTTTAAGTCCTTCAAAGTGTCAGGTTCTACCTTTAGTGGGTTTTTATCTAAGATGATCAAATCAGCGTTTTTACCGACCTCTAAACTGCCTTTTGTTGTTTCCTCAAAGTGCTGATATGCCGGCCAAATCGTCATGGCTTGCAGTGCCGTATAGGCATTTACTCTTTGATCTGGTCCCAACACTTTATCGGTTCGAGTGGTTCGGTTTACGGTTGCATCTAACACTCGGAATGAGCTTGGTAAAGCGACAGGTGCGTCGTGGTGAGTGCTGAACATCAAACCTGCATTTCGTACCGCTTTAGTTGGCGAGATAAAGTCCGCTCTAGGGTGCCCCAGAACAGACTCAGCGTGCCAATCACCCCAGTAGAATGTGTGCATTGGGAAGAGAGATGGGAATATCCCCAGTTCCGCCAAACGGTCAATTTGATCTTGGCGAATGGTTTGCCCGTGTATTAGAACTGGACGTCGGTCTTTTTTACCGAGCTTTTCGTTCGCTTTTTCTACAGCATCAATAAACTGCTCGATGGCGGCGTCCCCATTGGAGTGCGTCAGTACCTGCCAATCGTTTTTAAACGCGGTTTCAACGTATTGATAAGCTTGCTCATCTTTGAAGGTCGGATACCCAAGATAACTTTTGGACTGTCCATGAGGTGGGTGGAAGTATGGCTGTGTTAACCATGCTGTTTTTCCTTGTGGTGAGCCGTCAAAGTTAAGTTTAACGCCTCCAATACGGAAGTGATTTGTGTAAGTAGGAGAGTTGTATTCAGAGCTCATAAACTCGCTGCTTGAAACCATATCCGCATAAGCCACCAAGTCGATAAGTAACTTACCCTCTTTGGACGCACGCTTCATTGCTTCATAACCTTCGGTGGTCGCGCGACCTTCTTGAGCGGTCGTGTAACCATATTCGGCATACATCTTTTGAGCCGCTTCGAGCATCATGTCTTGTAGCTCGAGGTCAATAACTTTAGTGAGGCCGAAGAGCATAGCAAAGTGCGCATTTTCTTCTAATACCCCATTTGGTTCTTGGCTGCCTTCCATCCGACGAATTACACCACCCTGAGGATCTTGAGATTCTGCTGTGATGCCGGCTAACTCAAGCGCTTTGCTGTTCGCGACACTTAAGTGCCCAGAGGTGTGAATAATAAGAACGGGTTTGTCAGTGCTGACTTTGTCTAAATCTGCTTTGGTAGGGTAGCGATCAAGCTGTGCATCGTCATAACCAAATCCTAGGATCCAACCTGTTTTTTCTATGAACAGGCGTTGTGTATCGCCTTGATCGGCCGACTTTAGAATGGCCACAATGTCATCTACTGTGTCTGCTTGACCATCAGGAGAAGGAAGCACATTTGCCACCATTGCCTGCAAGCCAACACCATAAACATGGCTGTGAGGATCAATAAAGCCGGGGAGTAAAGCTTTCCCTTTTAAATCAACCAACTGGGTCTTGCCAAATTTATGCTCCATTGCGCCTTCTTTGCTGCCGACATAGATGATTTTCTCTCCTAATGTTGCAATCGCTTCAGCGTATTCTGGGGTATCTCCGGCCATTGTGAGGATATCGCCACCAAAGAATATCTTATCGGCAGCGGTCACTTTAATTGGCTCGGCAACGGCTTCTGCTTGTTTAGTTTCGTCTGAAAAACAGCCTGTTAGTGCAAGACTGGAGAGGGCGAAAGGAATCCATGTTGATTTCATATAAAGGCTCCGTAATGGCATATGCTTTAATCAATCTAGTGCATATTGAAGAAGAGCGTTGCGATGTTGATTTGATCTTTAATCCAGATCAGATAAATAAGTGATGCTTATGTGGAATTTGCTAGCAAGCACTGAGTTTTAGAAGCTTAGTTTTAGAAGGGAAACGAAGGGGCTTTATCCGTTATTAATATAGCTTTCGGTCACCTGTAGTCCTCCCTTGAATAAAGCTGAGTATATTTTTCTAAGGTTCTTATTTGTAAGGTTTTTTTAGTATTTGGGTTATGGTATTCCAAATGCTCATGGCGGTGCACTTTTCTTACCTTGCTTATAAATCGTATCTTCCTGACTATGCTTAGAAAATAGTCACTAGGAAGGGACGTTCATGTCTTACGTGTTTCACCGCCATTGCCACACCAAGTTGCCTACTATCGCCAGAGGGGAAGGGGTTTATCTGTTCGATAGCCAAGGTAATCAATATCTCGATGCTTGCGGTGGCGCTGCCGTATCAAACCTTGGGCACAGCCACCAAGCTGTTAAACAAGCCATGCTCGACCAAATCGAAAAAGTATCTTTTGCTCACACTGGCTTTTTTACTAGCGAAACTAGTGAGCAGTTGGCTGAGCTGATTTGCCAGCAAATGCCATCACACTTCAATCACGTCTACTTAGTCAGTGGGGGCTCTGAAGCGGTTGAATCTGCACTAAAGATGGCAAGGCAATACTTTGTGGAATGTGGCAAACCTGAGAAAAAGCAGTTTATTGCCCGCCAACAAAGCTACCACGGTAATACACTTGGTGCGTTGGCTGTTGGTGGTAACGAATGGCGGCGTGAGCCTTTTAAACCCATTTTGCACCCAAGCCATCACATTGCGCCGTGTTATGCCTATCGTCATCAAAGAGAAGACGAATCAGAACTCGATTATTCACTGAGAGCTGCCAATGAGCTTGAAGCTAAAATTTTAGAACTGGGCGCGGATACCGTCATGGCGTTTGTTGCAGAGCCGATTGTTGGCGCAACAGCTGGTGCAGTGCCTGCCACTCAAGGTTACTTCAAACGAATACGAGAGATTTGCGATCGCTATGATGTGCTGCTGATCATGGATGAGGTGATGTGTGGTGTTGGACGCAGCGGTAGCTTTTTTGCTTTTGAACAAGAGCAGGCCGTCCCGGATTTAGTCTGCATGGCGAAAGGATTAGGGGCGGGTTATCAACCTATCGGTTCCGTTGTTGCCAATGATAAAGTCTATCAAGCGATCGCGTCTGGTAGTGGCTTCTTTCAGCACGGGCATACCTTTATGGCGCACCCTGTTGCGTGCGCGGCTGCCGTTGCAACCATTCAGACCATCGGTGACCAAAAGCTCCTGCAAGCCGTCAATCAACAAGGAGCAATGTTAAAAAGAGAACTCGAGTTGGCGCTTTCAGACTTCCCGTATGTTGGGGATATTCGTGGTAAAGGGCTGTTTCTTGGCATTGAGCTTGTAGCAGACAAAGTAAGTAAAATCCCGCTGCCTAATTCAACTTTGGCAGACAAAAAGATCAAGCAACAAGCGATGAAAAATGGACTGATGTGCTACCCAATGGGCGGCACGATTGATGGTGTAAATGGGCATCATATCCTTCTTGCACCGCCTTTTATCATCGAACGAAGCCACATTGACGAGCTGGTGGAAAAGCTCACTCGTACACTTAGAGAGGTGTCGCAGAAATGGTAGTGAACTCCCAAACTAAAAGAGCTCGAATCGCGATTATTGTTGCGCCCAATGGGGCGAGAAAAACCAAGCAAGACCATGCTCAATTGCCGATTAATATTGAAGAAATGGTTGCCGAGGCGAAAGCATGTCAAACGGCAGGGGCTACCATGATCCATTTGCACGCGAGAGATGCGCAAGACAGGCATTCTTTAGAGGTAGATGACAACTTAGAAATCTACCACGCGGTGAAAGCTGCGGTTGGAGATTCGATGATTGTTCAGCTCACGACTGAGGCTGTTGGTATGTATTCACCACAACAACAAATGGCGCTGATCAAAGCGGTTAAACCAGAAGCCGCTTCCTTTGCTTTGCGTGAACTGATTCCTGATGAGCAGAGTGAAGAGCAAGGTTTTGTCTTTTTTGATTGGGTCGCTGAACAGGGTATTCTCAGTCAAATCATTTTGTATGATCAGGCAGACATCGAACGCTATTTCTCCCTAAGAGAGCGAGGCGTTTTACCAAAGCAAAACCAACACGCGTTAGTGGTACTTGGTCGATATCATGAGGCTCAACAATCTTCGCCATGGGATTTACGGGCACTGTATTTGGAGCGCTTTATCGAAGAGAACGTTAGATGTGCCGTGTGCGCGTTTGGTGCGAGAGAGCAAGACTGTTTAACTCATGCAATGTTACTGGGATTGGATGTTCGGGTTGGCTTTGAGAACAACCATTTAAGTGCAGATGGTCAGCCAGCGAATTGTAATGCGGAGCAAGTTCAACGACTAAAAGAGGTCAGTAAATTGCTCGATGTGCCCCTGCATGATGCGGAGAGTTTTCGAGAGTCCATTTAGTCACGGACACAAAAAAGGCTCCAATCGGAGCCTTCTTAAAATCTAATTTTAGCTTTCAGCCTGAGTTACAGACTGACGCGCTGGATGCTTGATAAACACCGCCACGATTGCTGCAATTGCAAGCGCGAAACAGTAGTAAGAGTTCGCGACGACTTCTAGTGGAGAAAGGTGAAATACCGAGCCCAGTAGCAGAACTTGTGCGCCGTATGGCAATACACCTTGGATAACACATGAGAAGATATCCAACAAACTTGCAGAGCGACGTGGTGATACGTTGTTCTCTTCTGCCAGTTGACGAGCCACGCTACCTGATACAATGATGGCAACGGTGTTGTTGGCGGTACAGGTATTCACCATCGCAACCAGGCCAGCGATACCTAACTCACTTGCGCGGCTACTGACGTTCAGAGAATGCTTTGAACTAAATTTAGCTATCATGTTACTTACAAGATTTGTCAGAAATGCTAAGCCACCCTGGCGGCGCATGAGTTCACTTAAACCACCGATTAGCATCGATAGTAAGAAGATCTCTTGCATATTAGTGAAGCCAGAATAAACATCATTTGCAAGGTTAGCAACGGCGTAATCTTTCACAAAGGTCAAGCAGCTAATTCCTGCTAAGCCTATCCCTATTGTCAATACGACGAAGACGTTCACTCCGGAAGCGGCTAGTACAAGAATAGAGATGTAAGGTAAAATCTTAAGCCATTCAATAGCCCCAGTCTCGGGTAATACCGCTTCCGTACTAAAGTAAGTAAAAATTGCAATAGCGACTAAGGCTGCTGGTATTGCTATGCGGACATTCTCTCTGAATTTATCCTTCATTTGGCATCCCTGAGAGCGTGTTGCCGCAATTGTAGTGTCCGAAATTATCGACAGGTTATCACCAAACATGGCTCCACTCAGTACTACACCTGCGGTAAGAGGAATGCTCATGCCAGCAGACTGCGCAATACCCAATGCTACTGGAGCTATAGCGGCAATGGTGCCCATTGACGTACCCATCGCGGTCGCAATAAATGCAGAAATCACGAAGATACCCGGTAAGATTAAGCCAGAGGGTAAGGTAGCCAAGCCAAAATTAACCGTTGCATCGACACCGCCAGATGCTTTTGCTACCGATGCAAAAGCGCCTGCAAGCAAGTAGATCATGCACATGGCGATGATGTCGGAATGACCAACACCCTGCATAAAATGTTCAATTGCTTTATTGAGCTTATCTTTACTTAGAATAAGAGCGAGAATCACCGCTGGCAAAGCAGCGATTGGTGCTGGGAATTGATAGAATGCCAGAGCGACACCCTGAAAAGAAAGATAAGTGCCTACGCCAATAAACAGCGCAAGGAATAGCACTAAAGGTAAAAGTGCGACCGCTGATGGTGCGATTGCTTTATTAGAATTTTTAGAACCAGACATGTGAACGACAACATAATCAATAAATAAGGCGAGCAGACTAATCTGACACCAAAGACTTGTCAACGTCTAGACGTCTAAATGGCTAGTTATTTTTAATCCAAAAGACCAATAAAAAAGGCTCACATAACATATCTTATTGATACCGTGAGCCTTTGCGGAATTACATTGGTTTAGAGCATTTACGCTTTTTTTCGTTTGACAAGTGCGAAGATCATCAGTGAGAACAGCAGTGCTGCACTAGACCAAACCACGTAGCGATGATCGGTATAGAACTGGCTAAGGACGCTCAAGTGCTCAAACGTAAAGTTGGTGAGCAAACTGAATACGGCAACCCAAATGGTGGTTGCAAGCGCGTTACCCAACAAGAACTCTTTGCGCGGCATCTTAGCAATACCGCAAGCAAGCGGCATAAACTGCTTCATCCCTTCAACAAAGCGACTGACAACTAAACAAGCAGGACCATACTTCTGAATCGTATTTTGTAGCTTCTGCATTTTGGGGCCAGAAATATAGCCTTTCTTGTCTAACCAACCTTCAAAGTTGTAGCCAATCAGGTAGCCGCACGTGTTGCCAAAAAAGCAACTCAACCAAGAGACTATCATCACTAAGCTAAGGTTCATGACATGCTCAGATGAGATGATAGACGCTGCAATCATCAGCGATTGCCCCGGCATCGGAATACCAATGCCTTCAAGAAAGATGCTGACGATAAGGGCGAGATAGCCATATTGCTCAAGCAGCGGCTTCATCGCCATCAATAGTTCATTTATGTGTTCCAAACGCTTTCCTCTAACAAAAGTGGAACGAAGCTGGAGTGATACTCCTGTTAGTTAGCTTGGTCAATCGACGTTGTTCTCCGTCAGTAAAATCTGACATTCCGTTGATAATAGTGGCGCGTATTTAGTCTCTTAGATTGCGCCTTACTAAGTCGTGCATTTGCTTAATTGTCATCAATGCTAGCCAGATGATCTCTTCGACAGATCGTTGACCAGCCCTTGAGGAGGGATGATCGGCATCGGTTTTATTGCTCAGTGCTGGCAGTTCATGAACACGATTGTCACGAATCGTACTGATCAACGCATCCATCGCATTATGAATCAGGCATTCGACTTGCGTTGAGCCTTCATAATGGGTGCCCGTTCTCACTAGAGGGATCAGCAAGCAAAGGTAGTGACTCAACAAGCGATAATGGCTCAACATATCTTCATAATAATGTGGATCGGCACGAGTGTGCCTTGGCTCTTGTTGCATCTCGTTGTAAATCAGTTCAAGGTCGCTTTCAGCGGTGAGCATAGCGGCACGTTGCTTAGTGAGCGCCATATGATCACGTTGCTCTGTGTCGACTTGTAACTGCTCATAGCAATACACAAATAAGCTTTTTGAACTATCGAGTGCTTTTAATGCTTGGGTATGAATCTCCTTACCTCGCCACTGTGGCCACAATAAGCCATAGCCGAGTAGGACAATTGCGCCACCGACGACATTGTCTATCAAGCGCGGAGCGGCAAAGTCGAGCCCTTGGTGTGCCATGGTCTGATAAACCAAAATCAACAGTGCGGTAATACAGCCAATCGCCAGCGAGTAATGACGCATAATATTGAGCATTGCGACAGGTAATAGAACTGCGATCAACACAAGTAGAATGGTCGTCGGAACACCAAGGTGAATCAATGAGGTGGCGAACAGTACCCCAAGCGCTGTACCTAAACAGCGTTGCCAAGTTTTACTTCGGGTTGCCAAGAAGCTCGGTTGAATGACCATCAACATGGAAATCAACACCCAATCCGGGCGAATCAATTCAAAGTATTCGGCAATCCCAGCGCCAAGAGCAAACATCAAACCAACGCGAGTCACGTGGCGCCAAATCGGGTTGCCTCGACTTGGTAAACGAAAAGACAGCTCGAATGGTTGCACCTCAAAGGAGCGTTCATAAGCGGGTTCATTGAGCTCAATGCGACGAGAAATATGCTTGACCGCGTATGCCCAGTAGCGAAAGCGAGGTTGGTCTTCTAGCTTCACCGCCTCAATCAAATCATGGGCTTCCTGCTCTAGTGAGCTCAAGTGTTCCATCTCTTCATGCGTGTTATGCAAAAGCTGCTTGGCTTTGTGTCTTAATCTTTGCTGACAGTGTTGGCTCCAAACCAAGAGCAGATCTCGTTTTGGTTTACTGGATTGAAATTGCTTAAGCAGATCAGGGTTGCTGGTATGGCTGCTCAAGACGACTTCAAACGTATCGAGCGCCAAAAACAAAGCCTGACGTAGAGAGTTGGCATCTTCATGTTTAGAGCGAAAAGATTCTGATTGCAGCGCTTGCTGAAACAGTTCAATCAACTGATATTTGATGCGTCGTTTCGGGGCATCGTTTTCGCTTCCAAGTAAAAAAGCTTGGCGATATTGAATATAGTCCGCCAGCGTCTCGTAAATCGCAGAAAGACATACACGCAGCGCGTAATGTTTCCATAAGGCAAACCAAAGCCAACTGAACAGCGCAAAAATGAGTGGTCCCAACACCAACATAGGATAGAGACCAAGTACCGCGCTGGAATTATGTAGTGACAAGCTCACGACCGCGATCAGTAAGCTCGACATGCCAAGGCGTCCCCAAAACGGACCATTCACTGCTGCACTCGCCAATACTGCTCCCATCGCGCCGTAAGTCAGCCACAGTGGTAAGCCCATATTCAGCAGGGAATAACTGATGACAAGCGTAATGCTCCACGTGAAAGCGGTAATTGCAAAGCGTGTCCAACGCCTAGGACCGGCAGTGTCTAAACCACTGATCAATGCTGCAGGCATGGTCATTAAAGCCGTCATGGCGAGATTGATTTGGTTGAATAGCACACCCAACCCCATGAACAGAACAATCGCGCTGGTGGCACGCAGACCAAGGTTGACAGAAGGGGAGTACCAGATTTTACGCAAAAAGGCAGGAGATAACGTCATAAACCCTCATTACAGTTGGCAACCCCTTCAGTGTAACGCGAATATCTTTTGATGTGCTGGCTTCAACCACAGATTGAAAAATTGAAGCGGAGTCGTTATCTAACCGACGCCTTCTCCAAGCTGAGTAAATAGCCAATCATTGAACAGCGAGACTTTTCGCGCCGCTAGACGGTAGTTCGGCACAAATACGTAATAGCCATAATGGCTATGCATACGCAATTGTTGGATGTGGTGGACCTCATCTCTCGACATCGCCTGTTGCACCATGAAATCAGGCAGGAGGGCAAGCCCTTTGCCAAGCTTTACCGCTTCATAAGAAAGATAGAAATGCTCATGACCGACAGGGTGATAATGAATCGCGCTTTGCAGAGATTGTTCTAGTTTGAACTGCTCCCACAACTGCGGGCGCGTTGTTTGAGGAATAAAAGCGAAATCCGTAATGGATTGTTTGTCGTTACACGTTGAAGAATTTGATGGGCCAGTTAGCAGCAGCGTTTCTTGACGCAACAATCGACCATGTTCGTAGTGACTGGAGAGAGGAAGGCAACGGATGGTGATGTCGCTGTCTACGTCTAACTGATTTATTGGACCATCACTGGTGCGAACTTTAACGCGGATATCAGGATGGGTTTGATGGAATGCATCAATGTTCGGCACCAACCACAAACTGGCGAAAGAAGGCGTGACATCGACTACCAATAATTCTTGCTCTGTGTCGGTTTGGATCAAGCTTGCCGTCGCATGTTGGATGATCTCCAACGCTTCAGTTACCTTGGGTAAGTAACGTTTTCCCTCTTCGGTGAGCTCAATACCGTTGATACCACGTTGAATTAAAGGCAGCCCGACCAGTTGCTCTAACGTCGCAATCTGTTTGCTCACGGCACCTTGAGTCACGCACAAACTCTCTGCCGCTTTAGAAAAACTCAGCTGGTTAGCAACCGCCACAAAGGTTCGAAGTGCACGAATAGAAGGGTATTCACTGCCTTTTAGCATGATCTCATGTCCATTGATGAATGCTTAACCACAGACTAAGAGATTTTGGCTTGGAGTCAAAGCGATGAGTTGAGGGGGGATGCAAATTGCAGATACAAAAAGGGCCAACCCTTTCGAGTTGGCCCTTTCCAAACGTTTGGTGGAGCTGGCGGGAGTTGAACCCGCGTCCGAAAACCTTTCATCATTGGTACTACATGCTTAGTCGATCTTTAAATTCACCACCCACCTGCGAACCGACACGCTAGTAAATGACTATCCTGAATTATAATTCGCCGTTCATCTCTCAGGCGGGAGAATCCGGGCTAGCGCGTTTGGGTTTGATCCCTCGTTGGTCCCCGTCTTACGTGCGGAAGCTAGGGCGAGAGAGCTCTGAGCAGGTTATTAAGCTGCTAGTGCGTAGTTTTCGTCGTTTGCGACTATTTTTTTGCGGTTTGTTAACGAGGCCTACCGCACCTCGGCATGCACCTCAGACTTCTGAATTCCCGTCGAATCCTAAATCAGCCCCAGAGGTAATATCGGCATAGTAACAGAAAAGCCTAGGCTGTCCAGTACTATGCGTCTAAGTGGTCAAGTTTAACGCAGTGAACTCTTCATTACGCGCGCTTTTTCACGAGCCCAATCTTTTTCTTTCAGATCGGTACGTTTGTCGTGAAGCTTTTTACCTTTCGCAACACCGATTTTGATCTTCACCCAAGAGCGAGACCAGTACAGTGACAACGCGGCTAGCGTCATACCTTCACGGTTGATGCGACCAAGAAGGTTGTCGAGTTCACGACGACTCATCAATAGTTTGCGCACGCGTGTAGGGTTTGCGACAACGTGAGTAGAAGCTTGGTTAAGAGGAGTGATCGTCATCCCGCTGACAAAAGCTTCACCATCACGCATGAAAACGTAGCTTTCAGCGATATTGGCTTTGCCTTGGCGAAGTGCTTTCACTTCCCAGCCTTGTAGCTCCATGCCGGCTTCAATTTCATCGTCAATGAAGTATTCGTGGCGAGCTTTTTTATTAAGCGCGATAGTGTTGCTACCCGCTTTTTGCTTTGATTTTTTCTTTACCATAATGGCCTCATTATACGGGTTGGATATACGTTAGGAAATCCTTTTATTTGCGCTATCGTCGAATAAAAGTAAAATTGGCACAAGTCTTAAACTTGTACGCGTATCGATAGGAGTGTGTATGAAGCAAATCAGCCGTTCTGCTTTGGTGTCTTTTAGTGCAGAGCAGATGTTCGATCTGGTCAATGATGTTTCGAAGTATCCTGAGTTTCTACCTGGTTGTTCAGGTTCACGAATCATTGAGTCTTCGGGCGAGGGTATGGTGGCTTCTGTCGATGTAGCAAAAGCAGGTATCAGCAAGACATTCACCACGTCTAACGAGCTTATTCCAGGCCAGGCTATCATGATGAACTTGGTTGATGGACCATTTAAGACGTTGCGTGGTGGCTGGATCTTTACCGCACTTGACGAGCAAGCGTGTAAAGTGGAGCTCAAGCTTGAGTTTGAATTCTCAAGCAGAATGATCGAAATGGCTTTCGGCAAGATTTTCAACGAGCTCACCAGTAACATGGTGAATGCTTTTACCAATCGAGCGAAACAGGTGTACGAGTGCTATGAGTATTGAGTCGGACATGATTCACGTTGAGGTGGTGTATGCCTTACCTCAAGAGCAGCGAGTGTTTAACTTGGTGGTGAATAACCATGCCACTGTTGAAGAGATTATTCGTCAGTCTGGTGTGCTTGAATTGTACCCAGAGATTGATTTGAAGAAGAACAAAGTGGGTGTTTATAGCCGCAACGTTCGACTAGATGCGACGGTTCGAGACAAAGACCGAATCGAAATTTACCGTCCATTATTGGCGGATCCAAAAGAGATTCGTCGCAAACGAGCTGAGCAAGCAAAAGTGGCTGGCAATGCAGACCCAGTGACGGGCGGTAAGCCAAACGCCTTGAGAAAATCAGCGGAATAATGCTTGAAGATATAAAACAAAACCTCCCAACTGGGAGGTTTTGTTGTTTCTGGAGCTTACTTTTCTCGCTCTGTGCGCGCCAGCCGAAATAAAAAAGCCTCCGTGCGGAGGCTTTAGGAATACTGCGAAAATAAAGGTTGTTTACTGAATCTTCTCGTAAAACGCATCGCTTTTCGGGTAGTCACCTGTGATGTCTGCCAGTGTGCCTTGGTCGTTAAAGTTAACGATAAGATCTTTTTGCACTGATTCACCGTGACCTGGAGTGTGGTGGTAAATGTAGTACCACGTATTTGGGTAGCCATTTTCAACCAACATAGGTGAACCAAGAACGTAGCGAACCTGTGCTTTAGTCATCCCAAACTTTAATTTATCAACCGCACTTTGTTCTACATAGTTGCCTTGGTTGATATCAATACGATAAACCAGTTTTTCCAATACCGAACATCCTGTCAGCAATGTCATTGCTAATGGTACGGCAACTAACCACTTCTTTAATTGCATAATAATTTCTTAGTAACCTTTAAAATACTGCGCTGATAATAAACAAGCTCGACGCAGATGTAAAAAGCTATGCGTCGTATGGTAGGAAATCTGACAACGAATTTTGAGTTGAGTTGCATTTATTCGTCGATATTGCACGCTAAATGTCGCAACCTTACGCACATTAGTGGGATGACATATCGCAAACTTCAATCAGTCATGCGGATAATGGACAATTTCAAGTAGCGTACTGAGCCGTCTGTTTTTTTAGTCTTGGGCAAACCCATGTTAGTAATGCTCCAACTCAACAAGGATAGGGACGAGATCTAAGCAGTCGGTTTTGCTGATTGCTCTGATATCCACTTCTCATCCCTTGCCGATCTGTTAAGCCGCGATAAGCAGTTCTTTTGCGTTTGCCAATGTAGAGTCAGTGATTTGGCTGCCACCAAGTAGGCGAGCGAGTTCTGCCACGCGTTGTTCTTCATCTAGTGAGCGCATTTGTGTTTCAGTTTGGCCGCCTTTGGTGTGTTTGGCTACAAACATTTGTTGGTGACCGCAGCCAGCAACTTGCGGCAAGTGGGTTACACACATTACTTGAGTTGATTCGCCCAGTTTGCGCAGCATCTTGCCGACAACAGCTGCTGTTGGACCACTGATACCTACGTCCACTTCATCGAAGATCAAGCTTGGTGTGTCAACTTTCTGCGCTGTGATCACTTGGATCGCTAAGGAGATACGTGATAGCTCACCACCCGATGCCACTTTAGCGATAGGTTGTAATGGTTGGCCTGGGTTGGTTGAAACCAAGAAGCATACGCTGTCCATGCCTAGTGGAGATGGATGCGCGTTTTCGTTGTTCACTTCGATACTGAACACGGCTTTTTCCATGCTCAACTCGTGCATGCTTTGCGTGATCAGCTTGTTCAATTCTTTAGCATAGCGGCTGCGTGATTTGTGCAGTTTTTCTGCTTGAGTTAAGAAGCTTTGGTATTTCTGCTCCACTTCTTGTGCTAACTCATCTAAGCGTTCATCCGAGCAATCTAGTGCTTCGATTTGTGCCAGCAGATCTTGGTGGTGCTGGTACAGCTCATCAGGCATCACATGGTGTTTGCGAGCCATCGACATCACTTTAGAAAAGCGTTCTTCGACATAAGCCATGCGACCCGGATCGACGTCAATGCCATCAAGGTAGCTGCGAAGTTCGTTTTTGGTCTCTTCTAGCTGGATCATTGCTTCTGACAGCATGTTTGGTAGTTCAGCGAGTTTCTCATCTAATTCCGCTAATTGGATTAGGGAGTGATTGGCCGATTGCAAAATACCAAGCGCATTGACTTCTTCACCTTCGTAAATAAGTTCGATGGCTTGCTGACAGGTAGCGGCAAGTTCACCGCTGTTGGACAGTCGTTTGTGCTCTTGCTCGAGCTCTGCGAATTCTTCTTCACCTAGCGATAACTCATTCAGTTCTTTGATTTGGTATTCAAGCAACTGTTTTTGTGCCTGGTTTTGCTGGCTGTTCTCTTTTAGCTGCTTAAGGTTATTGTCTGCCTGACGCCAATGCTGGTAAGCACTGCGTGTGCTTTTTAATAGGTTTAAATGTCCTGCATATTGGTCAAGCATGGCCATTTGATGCTCGCTTTTCATCAATTGATGATGTGCGTGCTGTCCATGGATGTTGATCAACAACTGCCCAAGAGATTTGAGTTGTGAAAGTGGGACTGGGCTGCCGTTGATGAAGGCTCTAGAGCGGCCTTCTTTGGTGATGATGCGACGCAAGATACATTCGCTGCCATCCAGCAGGTCGTTATCTTCTAGCCAACGCGTTGCGTGTAGATTGTTGTCCAGTAAAAAGGCAGCGCTGACTTCGGTTTTTTCTTCGCCTTGTCGCACCATGCCTGCATCGGCACGCCCGCCTAAACAAAGACCTAAAGCATCAATTGCAATGGATTTACCTGCACCTGTTTCACCAGTGATGGTGGTCATGCCCTTTGAAAGCTCGAGCTGTAAAGACTTAACAATCGCAAAATTATTAACACTTAGATGAGCCAGCATTTTTATTTACCTGTATAACTGAACAATACTGTATAAGAAAACAGTATATACTGTTTCTTTATACAGTAAAGGTGGGTGCGGTATTTTTTATGAAAGAAGCGCTTTTTTGTGATGGAGAAAGGAAAAATAGGTCGCGTAAAATAAAACGATTTATTTAAATTGAATAAGTTACGGTCGATTCGGATTAATTGTGAGCGGTTCAAAAACGGCTACGGTATTAGTTGTTGCTTTTAGGTGAGCGGCATTCAGAGGTGCCTACATCAGGAAGGAGAATTATCGACAAAGTCACCCGGTGTGATAAGGCGGAGCATCAGGAATTGCATCGATAATTGGGTTAGTGACTCGAAAAGTGATGGGATAAAACTAATAGTTGAGCGCTTATTTCTGCTTTTTCAAAAAAGGTTGATGCTTTCACATCAACCTTTGTTTATTAAAACAGTTTGCTTGACCAACCAAGTTTGTTTCTTAGTACGTGGTAGTAGCTGTAGTCTTTGGGATGAATTAGCTTAAGCACGTTTGGGCTTTGATAGATATGTATTTCATCACCCGGAGACACTGGTAGGGAGACTTGCCCGTCACAGCTCACTTCTTGTGTGCCGCGGTTTTCTGGTGACACGATCAGCTTAATACGGCGCTTACCATCCACCACTAGTGGTCGGCTTGAAAGGGTATGTGGAAACATTGGCACCAAAGATATCGCGTTTAAGCTTGGCGACAGAATTGGACCACCACCAGAAAGCGAGTAGGCAGTCGAACCTGTTGGAGTAGAGATGATTAAACCATCGGCACGCAGCGAAAACGCAAAGCTGTCATCAATATAAACTTCAAACTCAATCATGTGCGCCACTTGCCCTGGGTGAAGCACTGCTTCGTTCAAGGCCGCGTTATGGCTCTTGATTTGTCCGTGGCGATGAATCTCTGCTTCTAACAAAAAGCGCTCTTCTTCGATGTACTCGCCTTTCAGTACAGCCTTTAATGCTTCTTTGAAGTCGTCCGGATTTAAGTCCGTTAAGAAGCCTAAGTTACCACGGTTTACACCGATGACGGCCACGTCAAAGCGCGACAAAATACGCGCTGCGCCCAGCATATTGCCATCACCGCCAACAACGATAGCGAGATCCGCGTTTTTACCCAGTTCAACGAGGCTAGCAAATTGGCTTTGCGGGATTTCGTCTAAAATTGCAGCAAGGCGATCATCGATAAACACTTGGTAACCTTCGGATGTCAGCCATTCGTACAACTCTCTATGAGTTTGAATTGCCTGCTGATCTCGTGGTTTTCCGATAATCGCGATCACGTTACATGGGTTTTTCATAGCATTTCCGCATTAAAGAGGCTTGAATCAGGAATCTTCATCCCCATAATAATGGCAAGTTACCTAAATATGCGAATTTTTATGTGGTTAAAGCCCACAAAACGTGAGTGGCTTTAAGGACATTAAGTTGAATTCTGGAGATATCATGAGCAACGAAGAAAACAAAGTTACAGAAGAAGAGCTTGATCAAATCATCGAAGAAGCGGAGAAAGTAGAAGCGGCAGCACAAGAAGCTGAAGCAGAACTTGAAGACATTGGTGATGAGAAAGACGCTAAGATTGCTCAACTAGAAGCAGCACTACTGTCTAGCGAAACAAAAGTGAAAGACCAGCAAGATGCGGTTCTTCGCGCTAAAGCTGAAGTAGAAAACATGCGTCGTCGTACTGAGCAAGAAATCGATAAAGCTCGTAAGTACGCTCTGAACAAATTCGCTGAAGAACTACTTCCAGTTATCGATAACCTAGAGCGTGCAATCCAAGCTGCAGATGCAGAGCACGAAGTGGTTAAGCCAATTCTTGAAGGTGTTGAGCTAACGCATAAGACATTTGTAGACGCAGTATCGAAATTTGGTTTGAAAGAGATCAACCCAGAAGGTGAAGCATTCAACCCTGAATTCCACCAAGCGATGTCTATTCAAGAGAGCCCAGATCACGACTCGAACACAGTGATGTTTGTGATGCAAAAAGGCTACGAGCTAAACGGCCGTGTTGTACGTCCTGCAATGGTTATGGTTGCTAAGTAATCAGTTAACCCATTGATATAAATATATTAAAACGCCCGCTATTCAATAGCGGGCGTTTTTGTTTCAAACATGCCCTCAGCATATTCACTCCTCTGAATATGCGATGAATTTGAAATTTGATCCTCTTCAAAGTTTTTCTTATTGGGAAATATTTTTCTTATAGGATACATCCTTTCTTTATATTGCTTACTTATGGAATGCTGTGTCTATAAGTGGCTGTTCTGACTTGCCTTCGAGATTTAATTCTGAATATGAATGTGGATCTAGTGATTTACTTTTAATGTTATCTATTAACATTTCTGTAAAGAAAGTCTTTATTTTGTAACTCTGGTGTGTATTATTCGCGAGGTCTGCCGTAAAAATCAGCAGATGTAACTATAAAAATATAAATAGCAAACACAACATTTCGGAGATTTATGATGGATAAATCGCTTTCTAGTAAGATTTTTATTGGTTTGTTCGCCGGCCTTGTGCTGGGTACAGCTATTCAGTACTTATTTAGCGGTATTGCGATTTTTGATACCTATATCCTAGGTACGGCAGAAGGGGCAGGCGGCATGTTCGTTTCGCTGATTAAACTTCTGGTTGTTCCTTTGGTTTATGTATCAATTGTATGTGGCATTGTTGAGCTTAAAGACATTCGTTCTTTTGGTCGCTTAGGTGGTAAAACCTTTACTCTTTACATTTTGAATACCGTCGTCGCGATTATTGCTGCTCTTACTGTTGCTATGATTGTTCAGCCTGGTGCTGGCGCAAACCTAGCGGGTACGATTTCTGACTCTGTGGCACTTAAGTCAACAGAAACGCCGGATATCTTCTCTATGGTTGTGAACATCGTTCCGAGCAACCCGGTACAGGCGTTTGCAAATGGCGACATGCTACAAATCATCTTTATGGCAATTCTGACAGGTCTTGCTATCCAAGCGCTTGATTCAAAAGGCGGCCCTGCGGTTCGTACTTTTAAGATGGCGAACGAAATCATGATGAAGCTGATTGGCCTTGTTATGAGCCTTGCGCCATACGGTGTATTCGCTCTGATGATTCAACTTGGCGCGACACTGGATGCAGGAACGCTTGCATCGGTAGCTGGTTATGTTGCTCTTGTGGTTTCAATGCTGGTGCTTTGGATCTTCGTTGTATACCCACTAGCGGTTCAAATGTTCACAGGTATTTCTGCGCGTGAGTTCTCTCGTAAGACGCGTGAGCAAGTGCTGTTCTCTCTATCTACAGCAAGTTCAAATGCGACGATTCCAGTAACGATGCGCACTCTTACTGACAAGATTGGTGTGTCTAAGTCGGTAGCTGGTTTTGGTGTTCCACTGGGCGCTACGATGAACATGGCGGGTGCTTCTATCTACATCGCAATTGCAGCGGTATTCTGTGCAAACGCATTTGGTCAGCCTATCGCGGTATCTGACCTAGTGACTCTAGGCTTCACGGTTCTGCTACTGTCTATCGGTGCTGGCGGTGTTCCTGGCGGTGGTGTAGTAATGGTTGGTGTTATCCTTCACCAATTGGGTCTACCACCAGAAGGTCTAGCAATTGTTGCTGCGGTTGACCGTATTAACGACATGTTCTGTACATCATCTAACGTAGTCGGCGACACTGCAGTAAACACGATTGTTGCTAAGTCTGAAGGCGAGATTGGTAAAGAAGAAATCGTGGATGCTGAGCCTGCACAAGCAAGTGCATAATTGATAATTGCTCACTCAATCGAATTTAAAGCGAGGTCTTAGGGCCTCGCTTTTTCTTTTTAGAGACGCTTCGCTTCGGGAACGGACTTCGTCCTATGGAACGCTGCACTCCGAGATTTTAGAGGGAGATAATTTGATACCCGACTTGTTCGAACCTCACTCTTGAGTATGGCGAGAAAAATAGCTTTGCACTTACTCAGTATCATTCCCGAAAGCGACCAAGGAGCATTGTTGAGAATCTATTATGTAAGAGTGCGCGTAGCGGTTATTAGTAAAATCCGCGAAGCTTCAGGAAACAGACTTAATCCTGTGGAGCGTAGCGCTATAGATTGGTGGTGCTTTGGTTTTTGTGCTTGGCAATTAAGGAATAGAGCATGCGGGAGATACGTTCACATTTTTCACAAAGTGCATCGCGGTCAGACTGGCTGATATATTTAAACTCATAGGCGAGTAGAATTTGAGTTTTGAGCTCACCAGTTGAGCCTTTTGCTACATTAAGGAAGTAAGCTGTTTCTCTTGGACTGCCTCTTTCAATACCTTCGGCGATATTGCTTGGTACTGAGAGTGAAGAACGACGAATCTGATCTTTAAACGCATAATCTTTGATGTGCTCTACTGCTTGGTAGGTATGCTTACACAACGTAAAGCTCATTTTCCAAACATCTAAGTTTTGATATTTCATTATCACTTTCAAAAGTAATGAGTATTGAATTTGGATTTACGCTGCGTGTATGGAATTGGTGTTAGTTATTGGGAGCTTATATTGAGTATTGACACGACTCGCTTCTAAAAAGACAAAATTGAGCCGCATCCCGCATCCCGCATCCCGCATCCCGCATCCCGCATCCCGCATCCCGCATCCCGCATCCCGCATCCCGCATCCCGCATCCCGCTTTTGCGCAACTTTTTTCAATTTTTTTTGCTCTCTCCCTTGAAATGCTATTTGCAGCCCTTATCTATTGGGCATAAGAGAAGCAAACAACATTATTTTAGTTTGTGAGTAAGGGTTGAAACCCGATTCTACGTCCCCACATAGGGGATATAGCAAAACGAAAATAGAATTTATTCGGAGATAGCCTGATGGGTAAAATCATTGGTATTGACTTAGGTACTACTAACTCTTGTGTTGCTGTTCTAGACGGTGACAAGCCACGCGTAATTGAAAACGCAGAAGGCGAGCGTACAACCGCATCTGTTGTTGCATACACAGACGGCGAAACGCTAGTAGGCCAACCTGCTAAACGTCAAGCAGTAACAAACCCAACTAACACGCTATTTGCAATTAAGCGTCTAATTGGTCGTCGCTTTGAAGATGAAGAAGTTCAGCGTGATATCGAAATCATGCCTTACAAAATCGTTAAGGCTGACAACGGTGATGCTTGGGTAGAAGCGCAAGGCCAAAAAATGGCGGCTCCTCAAGTTTCAGCTGAAATCCTGAAGAAAATGAAGAAAACTGCTGAAGACTTCCTAGGTGAGGAAGTAACTGGTGCAGTTATCACAGTTCCTGCTTACTTTAACGATGCTCAACGTCAAGCTACAAAAGACGCTGGCCGTATCGCAGGTCTAGAAGTTAAACGTATCATCAACGAACCAACAGCGGCTGCTCTAGCATACGGTCTAGACAAGTCAGGCGGCGACCGCACTATCGCGGTATACGACCTTGGTGGTGGTACATTCGATATCTCTATCATCGAAATCGATGAAGTTGAAGGCGAGAAAACGTTCGAAGTTCTAGCAACTAACGGTGACACTCACCTTGGTGGTGAAGACTTTGATACGCGTCTAATCAACTACCTAGTAGACGAGTTCAACAAAGAGCAAGGTATCAACCTTAAGAACGACCCACTAGCGATGCAACGTGTTAAAGAAGCAGCAGAAAAAGCGAAAATCGAGCTTTCTTCTACTTCTCAAACTGACGTAAACCTACCTTACGTGACTGCAGACGCGACTGGTCCTAAGCACATGAACGTGAAAGTGACTCGTGCGAAACTAGAATCTCTAGTTGAAGACCTAGTACAACGTTCTCTTGAGCCACTAAAAGTTGCTCTAGCTGACGCTGATCTATCTGTAAACGACATCACTGACGTAATCCTAGTTGGTGGTCAGACTCGTATGCCTATGGTTCAAGCGAAAGTTGCTGAGTTCTTCGGTAAAGAAGCTCGCCGCGATGTAAACCCTGATGAAGCAGTAGCAATGGGTGCTGCAGTTCAAGGTGGTGTACTTGCGGGTGACGTTAAAGACGTACTTCTACTAGACGTTACTCCACTGTCTCTAGGTATCGAGACAATGGGTGGCGTAATGACTAAGCTAGTTGAGAAAAACACAACTATCCCAACTAAGGCGAACCAAGTTTTCTCTACAGCAGAAGACAACCAGAGCGCGGTAACTATCCACGTTCTTCAAGGTGAGCGTAAGCAAGCGTCTTTCAACAAATCTCTAGGTCAATTCAACCTAGAAGGTATCCAAGCTGCACCACGTGGTATGCCACAAATCGAAGTTACTTTCGACCTAGATGCGGATGGTATCCTACACGTTTCAGCGAAAGACAAGCAGACTGGTAAAGAGCAGAAGATCACTATCCAAGCTTCTGGCGGTCTAAGCGACGAAGACATCGAGAAAATGGTTCAAGAAGCAGAAGCTAACAAAGAAGCGGACAAAAAGTTTGAAGAGCTAGCGACTGCACGTAACCAAGCTGACCAAATGATTCACGGTACTCGTAAGCAAGTAGAAGAAGCTGGTGAAGCACTACCTGCAGAAGAGAAAGAGAAGATTGAAGCAGCTATCTCTGAGCTAGAAACTGCACGTAAAGGCGATGACAAAGAAGCGATCGACGCTAAAGTTCAAGCGCTAATGACGGCAGCTCAAAAGCTAATGGAAATCGCTCAACAACAAGCTCAAGCGCAACAAGCACAAGGTGCTGACGCTGACGCTCAACAGTCTAAAGAAGACGACGTAGTTGATGCTGAGTTCGAAGAAGTTAAAGACGACAAGAAATAATATTTCTAACTAGGCGACTTATGGTCGCCTAGAGTCGATAAGACTTTTGTGTGCGGGCGTTTGGGGTAACTCTTACGCCCGTCTGTTTGTCCAAGCTGTCTTTCTAGTTAAGTATTTTGCAATGAGTGCACTTACCTAGAACGATACAAACACCAAGCGGTAAATCATGCCGTTTGCAGTAATTAATTGGTGACGAAGAACATGTCAAAACGTGATTTTTACGAAGTATTAGGCGTAGGCCGTGATGCCTCTGAGCGCGATATCAAAAAGGCGTACAAGCGTCTAGCGATGAAATTCCACCCAGACCGTAACCAGGGTGATGAGTCTGCAGCGGACAAGTTTAAAGAAGTAAAAGAAGCGTACGAAATTCTCACTGACCCTCAAAAGAAAGCGGCGTACGATCAATACGGCCATGCTGCTTTTGAACAAGGCGGTGGCGGCTTCGGCGGCGGCGGTTTTGGTGGCGGTGGTGCTGACTTCGGCGACATCTTTGGCGATGTGTTCGGTGATATCTTTGGTGGCGGCCGTCGTGGCGGTGGTCAGCAGCGCGCGCAACGTGGCGCAGACCTACGTTACAACATGGAACTGTCGCTAGAAGAAGCAGTTCGTGGTGTATCAAAAGAGATCGAAGTACCTACGCTTGTTCACTGTGATACCTGTGATGGTAGCGGCGCGAAGAAAGGCTCTTCAGCTGAAACGTGTGGTACCTGTCATGGTCACGGTCAAGTTCAGATGCGCCAAGGCTTCTTTGCTGTACAGCAGACCTGTCCTACCTGTCACGGTAAAGGCAAGATCATCAAAGACCCATGTAACGAATGTCACGGTCAAGGCCGTAAGCAAAAAACTAAGACACTTAACGTTAAGATCCCAGCTGGTGTTGATACTGGCGATCGCATTCGTCTGTCTGGCGAAGGTGAAGCAGGAGAAATGGGCGCACCAGCAGGTGACCTGTACGTACAAGTTCACGTGAGAGAGCATCACATCTTTGAACGTGAAGGTAACAACCTGTACTGTGAAGTGCCTGTAAGCTTTGCGATGGCTGCACTTGGTGGTGAAGTTGAGGTTCCGACGCTAGATGGTCGTGTGAACCTTAAAGTACCGACAGAAACGCAAACTGGCCGTATGTTCCGCATGCGTGGTAAAGGTGTGAAAGGCGTTCGTGGCGGCGGTGTGGGTGACCTAATCGTTAAGCTAGTGGTTGAGACACCTGTTAACCTAAGCTCTCGTCAAAAAGAATTGCTGAAAGAGTTTGATGAGTCTTGTGGTGGCGATGCTGCAACTAAGCACAAACCAAAATCTGAAGGTTTCTTCAACGGTGTGAAGAAGTTCTTTGATGACTTAACCAGCTAATTGCGCGGTTAACTGAATCCAATAAAAAGCCTGCAACGATGCAGGCTTTTTTTGCATTTAGCGATTGATATCTTGATGGATTCAAGCAAATGCGCTCTAGTTCCAACAAGCGCTTGGCGATTCAATATTGGTTGAAGTGAGTGTTATTTTTTTGTCTTGGCCAGTGAAGCAACTGTCGTTGTCTTGCCCTAAATCAGACTTGGCTGTTGCTTCAATTCTATACGCTAAAGTCGCTGAACTGACGATATGAAATGAAAAGCGGTCTGAGTCTGAATCGCAGATCGTACAATGCCCACCAGATACCAATCCACTCCAGTCATAGCCCCCGTCATAAGACGTCTCGAGTTCCAATTGAAGACGAGCAATATCACTGATCGCAACGGTGCGATGGGCAGTGATACTGTGGTTGCTATAAGACGGATAGGCGATAGCAGCAATGATACCGACGATCACAACGGCTATCAGTAATTCGATCAATGTCATCCCTCTAAATCGTTTGTTGTATCCGTTACAACCAGAAATTCGAATCATGACGAGTAGTTCCCTTTTCACTTTTCCGCCTATTTTTCTTAGGTGATAGCATCAGCGCAAGATGAATTACGGCCCTTTTGCCGTTTGCATAGGAATTTGGGAAATGCCTCGCGGGTTTACGTTGTTGGAGCTTCTGATCACCATCGCAGTAATGAGTGTTTTACTGGCGGCGGCAGCACCATCTTTCCAAAATGTTATTGAAACCAACAAAATGCAGCGCTTAGCTGATGAGCTACACGGTTTTGTTCTTCAAGGTAAGTCGGAAGCGGTTTTACGCAGAGAAAGACTCTGGGCTCACATTATTATGTCTGGGGCTTCATCAAGTGATGGCAATTGGCGAATAGAACTTACTGATAACGGAACCGAAGGAGCAGGTACGGTTTTGTTGTCATTTTCGGGAGAGGCTTACAACGGAATTGTGGTTACGCCAAGTTATTCATCGACTCAAATCAGCTTCGATGACGTTCATGGTCGCCCTTCCTCCGGGAATATCAAATTTTATCCGGTAGGAGAATCTACAAAAGCACTCAAACTCATCTCTCACACTCTTTCTGCTCGCGTTCGTGTATGTAGTGATAACAACAACACCGAGTTCTTTGGGTACTCAACCTGTTCTTAAGGGATGAATATGTTTAACCAAAAAGGTGCCAGCCTCGTTGAGTTCATGATTGCCTCTTCTTTAGGACTGATTTCTCTCGCTATTGTCGGTTCGCTTTATATCAGTGGCCAAAAGGTGGCGATGGAGCGCTCTAAAGAGCTGATGTTATTGCAAAATACGGGCAGCGTATTAGCGATGTTAAGAAACGATATCCAACGAGCTGGCTTTAATGAAAGTGGCAGTGATTCAGTCAAAATTTCAGGTGCGACCGATACGATTTACACTCTTGATACTCCGGGGATGGGGTTGATTGCATACGCCTATCAAGTTGGGACTTCAGGTGCAGCGCCACTTTATAAAAGTGTCGTATATGAGCAGCGGATTAATACGCCCGAGTCTTTGTTTGTCTGTGAGAAAAAACAACGACGATATGGAACGTCAGTCAAGTTATTGCGCTTTCTGGCACCGGTACATGTAACGCTCTTTTTGATAAAAGAGCGATTCATATTAACCGCTTTGATCTTGCCGCTCGTACGCTGAAAAACACAGATGCTGAAAGCGCGGTGGTCACCATTACCTTAGGAACGGAATTAGTTGGCGCAACAAGTGTTCAAACAGAGCAGTCGTTTACCGTGAAGCAGAGGAACTGGCAGTAATGAGAAATCAACAGGGAGCCGCAGCATTATTAGTTGTGAGCGTGTTGCTGGTTGCGGCGTTAATGATGTCGCTTGGTAGCTACAAGTCTCTTTTTTATCAGATCAAGCGTGCCAATAACCAAATTGAAGCGCGGCAAGAGCACTGGCGTGCTGAGGGGGGATTGGAGTGTGTTTTCGCTCTAGTTCAAGAGACTGGGGCTGTTCCGACTACAATACAGCTAGATGCCTGTAGTTCAAGTTTGACACTGAGTAAAGCCAGCCAATATTTGACGGTAGTCTCTGAGAGTGGGTTTGCTGAAATAACAAAAGTCATAAAATTCGCAGGTAGAAATGGAGCTGGAGCTATCCAGACAACGGCAGATCTTTATTTAAACGGCTCTAACTCTATTAGCCCTGATCCTTTAAAAGAAGCAAGCACTACCAATAAATGGCAATGCCGAGCCGTAACATACAGCAGTAAATTGAAAGTGTTTGGCAATTTGCAGAATAAAGGGTTAACGGATAGTGCTAAACCCTATGTTGACTTTCCTTCAGGGCAGGGGTGCGATTCTGGGCATCAATCAACAGTTACTTCTTCGCCAACATCTTCTCAAAAAGATTTCTTGTTAGATGCATCACAACAGCCATTTGAAAACTTCTTTGCTGAAAAACGTGAGGATTGGTTCAAAATCATGTCCAACGAAGAGTTTGTAAAGGTATCTGCTACTTCTTTGACTAAAAGCTCTGGTGAAATGAAATTTACGCAACAAACTTTACCAGCCCCATCAAGGGTTAATGATTGTGGTACCCAGATAAAGAATATTATTAATAATGGAAAAGACTTAATCTGGATTTATGGTAATTGTCATTTAACGGGAACTGATTTAAGTAATATTGGAACTGCTATTAATACTTACACTCCTAGCGGTGTTATCTTGGTTGCTCACAATGGGTTATTTACTACAAGTGGTGCGCTTACTTTCAAAGGGTTACTTTTCCATTTTGTTTCTGGTGAAACAGATAATAGTGGAAACTTCCAACCTGACTTCACTCCCTCCTCTGCTTCATGGAGCAGCAGCTCTGCAACGGTTCAAGACGATTTAGAGGCATTGAAGTTAGTACTTGATGGTCATGTTGCTAACTTTACTCCTAAACCGACTGATACCGACATTGTGTATTATCAACAAGGCGCTTTTTTCCCTTCAGGTGGTTATGTAATGGATGCCCCGGGACAGGCCGCTATTTTTGGTGCTGCACTAGATCTATATTTTGATGGCAACGCAATTGATGTGCCTCTCTCTCGTATTCTGAAGACTAAATGGAAAAAAGGCTCTTGGAATGATCTCTAAACAAAAAGGCTTTAGCTTAATCGAGGTGCTGATTTCGTTTCTGCTGCTTGGTATTGGCGCACTTGGTTTAACTAAGCTACAAATCTACATGGAACGTGAATCGGATTACGCGATTCAAAGTATCGAGGCACTGCGACTGGCCGAAAATCAACTTGAGTTGTTCCGCACTCGAGGTGCTTCTGAGGCAATGTCTACTATCACACCGGCCAGTTTCGCTGCTATTGCAACAGGATCTTCTGCTATTGGATCTTATATCGTTGAGTGGGAAGTGCCTGCAGCAACGATCTCCGGATCTCTCAAGACCATCACGATAACTTCTAGCTGGAAAGATAGGATGGGGGAAACGCAATCGATTGAGCTAAAAACAATGATTTCGCGTTACAGTGAGTTCGAAAACTAAGGTGTTTTGCATTTCTTGTACAATTGCTTTTATCGTAAATATTGACAATTTTTATGCTTGGTTGGGTGGTTAATAGGTGGTTTTGCAACTGTTAATGCGAATGGTGTGCTACTGTTTTTTTTATGTTTAATTGATATGGCTTTTTTGCAAAATATGTCTCCAAATATGGAAAAAAGCGTAGAACCTTGTGCTTTCTTAATGACTATTTAATAGAATGCTCGGTTGAAAATAGGCCGTTATAATTACTCAAATAGGCCATGGCACCAACATCATTCATATGGAGTTACCATGAGTAACCAAGCAGTAAATAAGGCACCGTCACCGAAGCCGAGCGGGATGGATCGCTTTCTGAACTTTATCGAGCGAGTAGGTAATAAAATTCCTGATCCAGCGATTTTGTTCTTCTGGGCACTAATCATTACTTGGGCTGCGTCTGCACTTTTGTCGAATGTTTCTTTCGACCTTCTAAACCCTCGAACTGGCGAAGCTCTTACTATTACTAACCTTCTAACAGGTGAAGCACTGGCAAGTTTCCTTGCTAACATGGTGACAACGTTCACTGGCTTTGCGCCACTTGGTATCGTTCTTGTAGCGATGTTGGGTGTAGGTGTTGCCGATTCTTCTGGCTTCATCACGACTGGCCTTAAGAAGATGCTGAACTTCACGCCAGCAAAACTTCTTACTCCAATGCTAATTCTTGTAGCAATCGTATCGCACACAGCGGCGGATGCGGGCTACGTTCTGGTTATTCCTCTTGGTGGTATCATCTTCCACGCAGCTGGTCGTCACCCTCTAGCGGGTATCGCAGCAGCGTTTGCAGGTGTATCAGGTGGTTTCTCTGCTAACTTTATTCCTTCAGGTATTGACCCTCTATTGGCTGGTTTCACACAAACAGCTGCACAGGTTCTAGATCCTGAGTACGTGGTTAACCCTCTAGCAAACATCTTCTTTACTGGTCTATCTTCAGTAATCATTGTTGCTATCGGTTGGTACGTAACTGAGAAAATCATCGAACCACGCCTAAAGAACACACCAATCGACGAAGACGCAGAGAAAGCACCAGATCTAGGTTCTTTCACTGAGCTTGAGTCAAAAGCGTTCCGTTACGCTGGCTGGGCAATGATGGCGGGTATCGCTCTTCTTGTTGTGGCGCTTATTCCAGAAAACTCTGCACTGCGTTCACCTGAGGGTGAGATCACTGCGTTCTCTGCGCCAATCATGAAGTCTATCGTTCCGTTGATTTTCATCCTGTTTATCATTCCGGGTTACGTTTACGGTCGCGTTTCAGGCACGTTCAAGACAAGTAACGACATCATCAAAGCGATGGCGGATACTATGTCTACTATGGGCGCATACATCGTAATGTCGTTCTTCTGTGCACAGTTCCTATCTGCATTCGCGCAATCAAACATCGGTACGATGCTAGCGCTTTACGGTGCGGAAGGTCTGAAAGCAATGAACCTACCTGGTGAAGCAACTATCATCGGTATGATTCTTCTAACAGCTTCTGTAAACCTTCTAATCGGTTCTGCATCAGCGAAATGGGCTCTTATCGGTCCAATCCTAGTTCCGATGCTAATGGCTGTGGGTATCTCTCCTGAGCTATCTCAAGCGGCTTACCGTGTAGGTGACTCTGTATCGAACATCATTTCACCTCTGATGGTATTCTTCCCTCTAGTAGTGGTTTACTGTCAACGTTACGTGAAATCGACAGGTATCGGTACACTAGCATCGCTAATGATGCCATTCTCGATTGCAATGCTAATCGGCTGGTCTATCTTCCTAGTGGTTTACTGGATGCTAAATATTCCTCTAGGTATTCAAGCGCCATACACTTACACAATGTAAGAGCGCTGAAGCTATTTAGTAAATTTAGAAAGCGCTGGTCGAGAGACTGGCGCTTTTTTGTTTTCGGGAATTGAAGAACGGACTTTGCCCTACAGGCACCGCACTTCGAGAGTCGGGAACGCTTCGCTCTAGGAATCGAGAGGTGTGTGCTGAAAGATTAGTGAAAGAAACTCAGTTCAAACAGCGTTGACAGAATGTGCTCCTAGGAAAACAAAATAAATAGCATCCCGCATCCCGCATCCCGCATCCCGCATCCCGCATCCCGCATCCCGCATCCCGCATCCGCTTCCACTTCCCCTCTTTGAAGGTTAAAATCCACTTTCAATCACGATCTATCCCAAATATCGGAGCCTCCTTTTGTCAAATTCTCAGTTTTCCCCTCAAGACGAACTATTTATGCGCCGTGCGATGGAGCTTGCAGAGCAAGCAGAAGCAGAAGGGGAAGTGCCGGTTGGTGCTGTTTTAGTGAAAGACGGAGAGATCATTGCGGAAGGTTGGAACCGTTCTATTTGCGCTCATGATGCGACGGCGCATGCGGAGATCCAAACTTTGCGTAAAGCGGGTGAAGCTCTAGGAAACTATCGACTGCTTGATACCACTTTGTATGTCACGCTAGAGCCTTGCCCAATGTGTGCTGGGGCATTGTTACACAGCCGAGTGAAACGCGTCGTTTACGGTGCTCCTGACTTAAAAGCAGGCGCTGCAGGAACGGTATTAAACTTGTTTGAAAGCCAAGCAGCGTACCATTACGCAACAGTTGAAAATGGGCTGCTGGAAGAAGAATGCCGCTCTCAGTTGCAAGCGTTCTTTAAACGTCGCCGCAAAGAAATTAAAGCGAAGAAACAAGCGCAAAAGGCGTTGGAAAACGAGCAGGAAAATAAAGATAAGTAAGTGGAAAGGAGAATGAGTTTTTTCGGCTAGAAGTATTTTTAGCAAACACCTACCCAGGGGTAGATGTTTGCTTCAAGTTCTCAGTGATTCACTAGGTGAACGAAAACACGGTTACGTGCACTGACTTTCTTTTTCATACTCGTAAGCTTGCGCTTACGGCGGTTAGCAGCCACTGTCTTATTCAAACGTTTTGACTGCACTCTGCGCTTTCTCATAATCAGAACCTCTTGCAGACAACGAACACACTCTCCGACACTCGCATAGCAAAGCGTCTGACATATTATCAATCGATGACATTCTGATGAGGCACGCTTACGGATGAAGGTGGCATCAGTTCGAGGAGAGGTGACTAAAAGAACTTCTCTGCTATGCAAGCCTAATATTGGTATGGCACCAATGAGCATTACAAGCTAGATAAGCCCGAAAGACTGGATTCTAGATAACTTTATCTGTTGACTCAACAAAAAAAATAGCGAGCTGAGGGCTCGCTATTTTTGAAGGTTTTATTCTGCTTTTGGCACTGGTGTTTGCTCTGCTTCTTGAGGCGCATTTTCTTCAGGTGGTGGTGTTACTTCAACTGCCCCTGAAACCTGTTCTGCTAAGGTCTCCACAGCACCAGAAACTAACAGATTAGGATCGAGTGGCGGGATGACCTGAAGATCTTCTGTATCCTCGTCGATAGCAGGCTTTTGGCTTACATGGCCAATGATCGATTGGTAGTAACGACGAATGTTTTCAACGTAGTTACGCGCTTCATCACCACGAGCATAGCCATAACGAGTTTGGCTATAGAAGCGTTTCTGGCGTAATAGCGGTAGGCGCTCTTTTACATCTGCCCACGCATTTGGATCGCCACCTTGCGCTTTAGTCAGGCGTCGTGCATCCATCATGTGTCCGTAGCCTACGTTGTAAGACGCTAAAGCAAACCAAATCTTCTCATGCTCATTGATTGAGTCCGGTACACGAGCCACGATGCGACGTAAGTATTCCACACCACCACGAACCGACTGTTCTGGGTCAAGACGATCCGTAACCCCAACACTCTTGGCGGTTGGCAGCGTCAACATCATCATGCCGCGAACGCCTGTTGGTGACTTCGCTTTTGGTTTCCAGTGAGATTCCTGATAAGCCAATGCCGCAATCAAGCGCCAGTCGAACTCTTCACTGTACTTTTGGAACAGTGGTGACCATTTCGGCAAGGTGTTATCCAAAGCGCGAATAAAGGCACGCGTGTCTACGTAGTCGAAAGCTTCAATGTGGCCGATGTATTTCTCTTCGAGCGTTGCGAGTTCACCAGACTGCTTAATGTTGCCAAAGAACTCGATCAACATGGCATACAAGCTTTCATCTTCAGAACGACGAGTGAACCAAGAAACGGGTTGGTCTTCGGTTAGCTCAAAAGCCAAAGCTAGATCTGGGTAAAGGCGCTGAGCCAAAGACAGTTCCACAGAGTCTGTAACGGTAAAACGCAACTCACCCGTCGACACGTGTTTTAGAAGATCTCGAGTATCCGCATCACCCACAATTTCAAATTGCAGCTCTGGGTGTTCTTTCTGTAGCGCGGTTAATGTCGGAACAAATTGTGACTGTTCAACAATTTGCAGCGTCTCTGCTCCTGCATTGCTGCCTTCGTTTCCGGCTTTCTCATCTTTTGATTCTTGATACTTAATGAGCTGATCTACATCGCGAGGGCGAAGCTGGCCTTTTTTGTACACTACTTGCTGGCTCACATAGTAGTAAGCAGGCCCAGGACGGAAGCGTTGAACCGCTTGAGAGGTTTGGTTTAAACCGGTCGCGATAATATCAATATCGCCTTTTTTCAGAGCAGGGAATAACTCTGCTTGGCGGAAAGCGGGTCTGATTTCCAACTTCACGCCGAGTTGCTCTGCAAATTTGCGCGCCAGTTCGTAATCCAAGCCAGCAGGACCATCAGGACCAATGTAGTAGGAGAGTTGGTTGTTTAGCGTGCCAACACGTAGGACACCACGCTCTTGGATTTGCTCGAATTCACTTTTGGGTTCCGACTCAATCTGACACGCAGAGAGTAAAAGCACAGAGGCGAAAAGTAGGGCGCTGCGCTTGAGTCGGTTGAACTGACTTATTTGCATTAATTCGGTACGTCTCGATAATTTTCTAGTTGCCTTTATATCAAAGCGAGCTGGTGGGGCAAAGTGAATCAGACAGATAGAGTGCGACATTGTGTGATTTATCGACATTTTAGTCGGAATTCAAATTTGACGAAAAAAATGACGCAAACGGTTGCTTTTGGTGTTACATCACAAAAACAATTGCTATATAATGCGCTCGCAACGAAGAGGTGGCATCGGCATAGGTTTGAAAAACCTTCGGGAATAGCTTCGAAGAAAACAGTATAACCCACTGAATTTATTCCAATATCACCTTAATCACTTGCAATAAGAGACCTAAGCACATGAGAATTTTGCGTGGCTCCCCAGCTCTTTCTGAGTTTCGTGTTAATAAACTACTGGAACTTTGTCGTGAACAAGATCTGCCTGTCACTGGCATTTACGCTGAGTTCATGCACTTTGCGGATCTAAAGTCTGACCTTGATGCTCAAGAGTTGGAAAAACTGGAAAAATTGCTGACTTACGGTCCAACGATCGAAGAGCATGAGCCAGAAGGTCTTCTACTTCTTGTTACGCCTCGTCCGGGCACTATTTCGCCTTGGTCTTCTAAATCTACTGATATCGCCATCAACTGTGGTCTAGACAAAGTAAAACGTCTTGAGCGCGGCACTGCATACTACGTAGAGACATCGACGCCTCTTAACGATGCTCAAATTGCTGATGTAAAAGCACTCATCCATGACCGCATGATGGAAGTGACATTTACTGATTTTGATGCAGCAAATGCGTTATTCCAAGCGGCAGAACCTGCTCCTGTAGCAGACGTTGATCTATTAAAAGGCGGCCGTGCTGCGCTTGAAAACGCAAACGTTACCCTAGGTCTTGCACTTGCAGATGATGAAATTGAATACCTTTACGATGCGTTCGTAAATAAGCTAGAACGCAACCCGACTGACATCGAACTAATGATGTTTGCACAAGCGAACTCAGAGCACTGTCGTCACAAGATCTTCAACGCAGACTGGACTATCGACGGCGTTAAGCAAGAGAAGTCTCTGTTCAAGATGATCAAGAACACATTCGAAACTACGCCTGAAAACGTACTGTCTGCATACAAAGATAACGCAGCGGTAATGGTAGGTTCTGATGTAGGTCGTTTCTTCCCGAACCCAGAAACTCGCCAGTACGGCTACAGCCAAGAGAAAGCGCACATCCTAATGAAGGTGGAAACGCACAACCACCCAACAGCTATCTCTCCTTGGCCGGGTGCTTCTACAGGTTCAGGCGGTGAAATCCGCGACGAAGGTGCGACTGGTATTGGTGGTAAGCCAAAAGCAGGTCTTGTTGGCTTCACTACGTCTAACCTACGTATTCCTGGTTTTGAACAGCCATGGGAAACAGATTTCGGTAAACCGGGTCGCATCGTTAACGCTCTAGACATCATGCTAGAAGGCCCACTTGGTGGCGCGGCGTTCAACAACGAATTTGGTCGTCCAAACCTACTTGGTTACTTCCGTACTTACGAAGAAAAAGTGAACTCACACGCAGGTGAAGAGGTTCGTGGTTACCACAAGCCAATCATGATTGCTGGTGGTATGGGTAACATTCGTGACGAGCACGTTCAGAAGAAAGAGATCCCAGTAGGTGCAAGCCTAATCGTACTTGGTGGTCCTGCAATGAATATCGGTCTTGGCGGTGGTGCTGCTTCTTCAATGGCATCTGGTCAATCAGCAGAAGACCTAGATTTCGCCTCAGTACAGCGTGAAAACCCAGAAATGGAGCGTCGCTGTCAGGAAGTTATCGACCGTTGTTGGCAACTTGGTGATGCTAACCCAATCGCGTTCATCCACGATGTAGGCGCGGGCGGTATCTCTAACGCACTTCCTGAGCTTGTAGACGATGGCGAGCGTGGTGGTATCTTCCAACTGCGTGACGTACCAAATGATGAACCAGGCATGAGCCCACTTGAGATCTGGTGTAACGAATCTCAAGAGCGTTACGTAATGGCAGTTGCGCCAGAGAATATGGAAGTATTCGACGCAATATGTAAGCGTGAACGTGCACCATACGCCGTAGTAGGTATCGCAACAGAAGAGCGTGAGCTTAAACTTGAAGATTCACACTTCGAGAACACGCCAATCGACATGCCAATGGATGTGCTTCTTGGTAAGACGCCTAAGATGCATCGTGATGCGAAAACGCTAAAAGCAAACAACCCTGCAGTTAACCGTGACGGTATCGAGCTAAACGAAGCAGCGGACCGCGTTCTACGTCTACCAACGGTTGCAGAGAAAACATTCCTTATCACTATCGGTGACCGCACAGTAACGGGTCTAGTTGCTCGTGACCAAATGGTTGGTCCTTGGCAGGTGCCTGTTGCTAACTGCGCAGTGACCGCAGCAAGCTACGACACTTACCACGGTGAAGCGATGTCGATGGGTGAGCGTACACCAGTTGCTCTACTAGACTTCGGCGCTTCTGCTCGTCTAGCGGTTGGTGAAGCAATCACAAACATTGCAGCGACAAACATCGGTGATATCAAACACATTAAACTGTCTGCAAACTGGATGTCTCCAGCTGGCCACCCGGGTGAAGACGCGGGTCTTTACGAAGCAGTGAAAGCGGTGGGTGAAGAGCTATGTCCAGCACTTGGCCTGACTATCCCTGTGGGTAAAGACTCAATGTCGATGAAGACCAAGTGGGAAGAGAACGGTGAGCAGAAAGAAGTAACCTCTCCGCTATCTCTAATCATCACTGCGTTTGCTCGTGTTGAAGATGTACGTAAGACAATTACTCCGCAACTTCGCACTGACAAAGGTGACACTAGCCTTGTACTAATCGACCTAGGTAACGGTCAGAACCGTCTAGGCGCAACAGCGCTAGCGCAGGTTTACAAGCAGCTTGGTGACAAGCCAGCAGACGTAGACAATGCAGCACAGCTAAAAGGTTTCTACGAAGGCGTTCAAACTCTCGTAGCGAACGACCAAGTAGTGGCTTACCACGATAAAGGTGATGGCGGTCTATTCGTAACTCTTGCTGAAATGGCATTCGCGGGTCATTGCGGTGTGAAAGCTGACATTGCTGACCTAGGCGACGACGCACTAGCGGCGCTATTCAACGAAGAGCTAGGTGCGGTACTTCAGGTTAAGAACGATGACCTAGACGCTGTACTTTCTACTCTTGCAGCAAACGGTCTTGAAGCGTGTTCACACGTAATTGGCTCTGTAGAAGCATCTGATGAGCTAGTGATCACTTCTGGTGAGACAGTCGTTCTTGAGCGTAACCGTACTGAACTGCGTACTATCTGGGCTGAGACAACGCACAAGATGCAAGGTCTACGTGATAACCCAGCGTGTGCTGACCAAGAGCACGAAGCGAAGAAAGACAACTCAGACCCAGGTCTGAACGTTAAGCTAAGCTTCGATGTAAACGAAGACGTCGCAGCACCTTACATTGCGAAAGGCGCGAAGCCTAAGATGGCAATTCTGCGTGAGCAGGGCGTTAACTCTCACGTTGAGATGGCAGCAGCCTTTGACCGTGCAGGTTTTGAAGCAACGGATATCCACATGAGCGACATCCTAACGGGTCAAGCAGTTCTTGAGGAATACAACGGCCTAGTGGCTTGTGGTGGCTTCTCTTACGGTGACGTTCTTGGGGCTGGTGAAGGTTGGGCTAAATCAATCCTGTTCAACGAGCAAGCTCGTAACCAGTTTGAAGGCTTCTTTAAGCGTGAAGATACGTTCTCTCTAGGTGTGTGTAACGGCTGTCAGATGCTATCGAACCTGAAAGAGCTAATCCCAGGTGCAGACCTATGGCCTCGCTTCGTTCGTAACGAATCTGAGCGTTTTGAAGCTCGTTTCAGCCTAGTAGAAGTGCAGAAGTCTGACTCTGTATTCTTCGACGGCATGGCTGGTTCGCGTATGCCAATCGCAGTATCTCACGGTGAAGGCCGCGTAGAAGTGCGTGACGCAGACCACCTAGCGGCGATTGAAGCATCAGGTACGGTTGCCGTTCGTTACGTGGACAACCACGGTAACCCAACGCAGCAATACCCGAACAACCCGAACGGTTCGCCAAACGCAATCACAGGTCTAACGACTGCTGATGGCCGTGTGACTATCATGATGCCGCACCCAGAGCGTGTATTCCGCACAGTAGCGAACTCATGGTCTCCAGAAGGTTGGGGCGAGAACGGTGCTTGGATGCGCATGTTCCAAAATGCACGTAAGAACATCGGTTAATCACGACTGTTAACGAAAATAGTAAAGCGCTGGTTGAGAGACCGGCGCTTTCTTTATTTAAGGGAATCGAGAACGGACTTCACCCTATAGGACGCTGCGTTTCGAGAGTCGGGAAAAATAGCGGCGTCATTTCCTAGACTGACGAAGGAAGGAGTAGGAAATCTCTTTTGAACAATGAATAGGGAGAGATCCCCAACTCACTCGAGCCTTGTTCTTGAGGATGACGATTAAATTGCGTTGGACTCATAAGGTGTTGACAGTATTAATTCCTAAATAGACAAAATGAAATCGTCTCCCGTCTCCCGTCTCCCGTCTCCCGTCTCCAGTAAAAAACTTGCAGCGTTTCGGTAACTTTTATGCTCTAATACCGCGCTTACCAAGGGATGGTGTTAAACAGCTCAGCTTAGATGGAGTTATCAAGTTGACCGAATCCCTGATTAATCCCTTAGGAAATGAAAGAAATGGCTAAAAATCCAAAATTCGCTATCCGCGTAACTGAAAAACGTAACGGTTGGAGCGCAGAGATCACTCGTCAGGTGACTTCTCGTAAAGTAGTGGTATCAAAACGTGAAACTGGTTTTGACAGCGAAGAGAAAGCACAAGCTTGGGCTGAGCAGGAACTAGCAGGTTTTGTACAAAACCAAGTAGTTCGTAACGAGCGTAAAGCAGTACAACGTCAAGAGCGTGAAGCAGAGCAACTAGCGGCAAAAGTTCGCAAAGAAGAAGCTCGTAAAGCTCGTGAAGCAGAGGTAGACACTGACGAAGAATAATCGCAGTGTGTTTGATGGTGATTGGAACCATCGACAATGAATTTGAAAATGCCCCGAGTTTATCTCGGGGCATTTTTATTTGCGGTATTTATAGGCAATCAGAGGATATTGAGAGTTTGATTGAATTTCCTGATGAAGCCGTATTGTACGCATGATCTTTGCGAAGCTTTTTAGGTGTGTGAACGGGCTGCAAATCAATGTGGCGTAATCCATCTGACAAATCGGTAGCTTCACCGTAGTCGTAATCTCTTGCCTCGGTAATCTCACCTTTTGCATATTGGCATCCAGTAGGTGCTTCATCGTTTTTCCACGCAATCATATCTGGCTTAGCATCAAGATTTAAACCATCGTGGACTTTTTGAGCATAGTGATCTTCGATTTGATGTTGGTTGCTTTGTTCTTGTAAGTACTCAGCAATCTCTCCAGATGGTTGAGCGTGAGCTAAGCAGGGCAAGATGGCTCCAGCAATAAGAAGTTGTTTATAAGTATTATTCATAGTGGTTCACAAGCAAAAGGAAGATACCCTAGTTGTGAATGAGAACTATTGCAATTAATTTGTTGTGTGAATGCTTTATGTAAACTTCTGGTCCAACCTTTTGTTTTTAAAAGTATGGATATAAAAAAGCCCAGATTGTCTATCTGGGCTTAAGTTCATTCGTTGAGAATTATTGCTGAGTTTCTAGCGGTATTTGGCCAGTGGTCACTTGGTCGACATCAAACTCAGTTAGCTCTTCAATATAGCTCTCTACCGTCTGCTCAACCATCTCGTCGTCTTGCTTGAAGTAAGCGATATGGAAAATAGCATCACCTTCGTTAACGAGTGGCAGTGTTTGCTGGCCAATAACGATACCGCCTTTTGGTGCTAACAGCTCTAGTTCGTCATGGCCAAGCGGTGAGCTGATGTAAGCGAGCGTTTCGCCTTCTTCTACTTTATCACCTAAGTTCACGACAGTGCGTAGGATGCCGTTGCCAGATGCGCGTACCCAGCTGGTGGATTTGGCAATGATTGGCTCTGGCAGCTTCTTACGGCTTGCGCGCAGCATGCCGATCGCTTGCATGACACGTTGAACACCTAATACACCAGCGCTGATCGACAGTGGATCAAAGCGCAGTGCTTCACCTGCTTCATACGTCAAAACAGGGATATCGCACTTTTCAGCTTCACTGCGCAGAGAACCGTCACGTAGAGCAGAGTCTACGATCACTGGTGTTGCAAACGCTTTTGCGATACGCAGTGTTTCTGGGTTGCTCAAGTTCGCACGAATTTGAGGTAGGTTAGTACGGTGAATTGCACCCGTGTGAAGATCCAAAATGTAGTCACAACGTTTAGCGATATTATTGAAGAAACCATGCGCCATACGTGATGCCAACGCACCTTTCTCACTACCTGGGAAGCAGCGGTTTAGGTCACGGCGGTCTGGTAGGTAACGCGATTTATGGATAAAGCCGAACACGTTTACGATAGGTACAGCAATCACAGTACCTTTCAGCTTTGCTGGATCCAATTGGTTGATCATCTGACGAACGATCTCTACGCCATTAAGCTCATCACCATGGATCGCCGCATTCACCATTAGCACTGGACCTTCTTGTTTACCATGGATGATTTCCACTGGAATAGAAAGCGGTGAGTGCGTGTAAAGCTGTGCAGCTTCAAATTCGGTTTCTAGTCGTTGTCCTGGTTGTACTTGATGCCCGAGCAGCTCAAATACTTTGCTTTTTTTACTTCTGGCCATAAACCATCTCTGTCAAATACGTTATCAACAATGTAACAACTGGTTCAAAATCACACTAATCATTCTTCTTAATGTCACGAACAATAATTTTTGTTGAAAAGATTAAAAATTCACCAAATGTATGGCTTGTGTAAGTGTATTTGGCAATTTCTTGTGTTAATTGAGTAGCTGTACGCTGTGTTTTAAGTTGTCATATTCATCACAAAAATAAGGCTGTTTTAAATTTAATACTAATATTTTTTTCGAGAAAAACTGTCTTTTACCTATGGTTTTTATCCGCTAATATCCTCGCCGAATTTTTGACCTAATACTATTTAACTAGAGGTTATAATGAAAAAGGCGATCGCTAAAATTGGCGCACTAACTGCAGTGGCAGTTTCTCTTTCTGGCTGTGTAGGCAGCAACGCAGTAACGGGTTACGTTATGGGCTTCAACTTGAAAGCTGTTGACAACCGTTACGCTCGTGGTGGTCTAAACATGCTAATGGCGCCAGTTTACGGTGTTGCTATTGCGGCTGACTACATCGTGTTCAACTCTCTAGAGTTCTGGACTGGTAAAAACCCGCTAAACGGTAAGCCACACATCTTTGATAAGAAGATGGACACTTACATCGACGTAAACCACCAGTTAGATAAATCACTAACAACAGCACCAGTTGGTCCTCTAACGAACAACCGTGTTATCGAGCAAGGTCAGATGCAACAGATCGACGAGAACACAGTTCAAATGGACATCACTTACAACAACGGTGAAAAAGCAACACTTATGGGTGTTCGTGAAGGTGATTTCGTTACTTACTACATCGATGGTGAAGTAGTTGCTAAGACTTCTATGGATGAGCTAGCGGCATACGCGCAAACTCGTGCATAATGTGCGAAGTGCTTTTAATAGCAAGCTCGCAATAAAAAAGGGTGCCTCGGCACCCTTTTTCGTATTTATGGAATCTGTTTAGGATTACGCTTTTTCTGGAATTGCTTCTAGAAGTGCAACCATTTGATCCCAGAACAGTTGAACGGTATCAATCTTCACTTTCTCATCTGGAGAGTGAGGGAATTTGATGGTTGGACCGAAAGAAACCATATCCATGTTCGGGTAAGGTTCTTTAAATAGACCACACTCAAGACCCGCGTGGATAACCATGATGTTCGGCTTGTGACCGTAGATGCCTTCATACATATCACGGAAGATTGCCATGATCTCTGAATCTGCATCAGGTTTCCAGCCAGGGTAAGCGCCAGAAAACGCGATCTGTGCACCAGCTAGTTCTGCTACTGATTGAAGCATACCTTCAACTTGGCTACGACCTGAGTCGATCAACGAGCGAATTAGGCATAGAACCGTTACTTTGTTCTCTTCTGTTGTGATAACACCAACGTTAAGAGACGTTTCAACCACACCTTCAACTTCATCACTCATGCGCATTACGCCGTTTGGACAAGCGTTCAACGCAGCGATGAAACGTTGCTGGTCTGCAATCGCAAACACTTGTGCTTCTGTTGTTACTTCTTCATTGAAAGTCACAATGTCGGTTTCTACTTTACCAAGCTCAGTTTTTAGTAACTCAGTGTAGTAGTTGAATAGCTCTGCCAGCTTATCTTGATTCTCTGCTGGTAGAGCAACAGTAACGAAGGCTTCACGAGGGATAGCGTTACGTAGGCTACCACCACGGAACTCAACAAGACGAAGATCCAATTCTTGTGCGTGACCAGCTAGGAAACGGCCTACAAGTTTGTTCGCGTTGCCACGGCCAGTGTGGATGTCACAACCAGAGTGACCACCTTTTAGGCCTTTCAGCGTTAGCTGACGAGTCACAAAACCTGCTGGGATGGCATCACGTGTAATGTCGAATGTCATTGCGCCGTCGATACCGCCAGCACAACCCATGTACACTTCGCCTTCTTGCTCTGAGTCAGTGTTTAGAAGGATGTCGCCTTCCAACCAGCCTGCTTCAAGACCGAATGCGCCTGTCATGCCAGCTTCTTCATCAATCGTTAACAGTACTTCAATAGGGCCGTGTTTGATTTCAGTAGAAGCGAGAACCGCAAGACAAGAAGCCATTCCGATGCCGTTGTCCGCACCAAGCGTTGTGCCTTTTGCTGTTACCCACTCGCCATCGATGTATGGTTGGATAGGATCTTTTGTGAAGTCATGATCAGTATCTTCATTCTTTTGCGGCACCATGTCGATGTGCGCTTGAAGAACGACGCCTTTTTTGTTTTCCATGCCCGGCGTCGCTGGTTTCTTAATGAACACGTTGCCAGTTGGATCGCGGCGTACGTCAAAACCCTGCTCTGTCGCCCAAGTAACAATGTACTGTGCTAGTGCTTCTTCATGTTTAGAAGGGTGAGGGATTGAACAAATCTTATCGAAAAACTGCCAAAGTGGAGCAGGTGATAAGGTACTGATTTCAGAATGGAATTCAGACACGGAAGACTCCTTTGATGTGCTTTGCCAAATTTAAACCGTAAATTTAATGAGTGTTTAGCAGTAAATGCTAATCGGTATTGGCTTGGAATTGCCCTCAGCATACCACCACAAAAGCCGTTCTAGTAGTTGTGGTGAAAAGGATTTGCCCTTGAACTGTCACAGATTATGAGCACAACCTAATACGCTAATGCAACGCTCTTAGTATGAATTGAAAGTTTGTTTAATTTTTAATTTACTAAACTGTAATTTAATTACAGTTAATTCTTGATTAAGATCAATTTATCAGGTTTTTGTGATTCTTGTCACTAAAATGCTTGTAATTAAATTTCTCGGTGGTATATTTGTAACCAGCTTCTGAGAGAAGAATGAAATGCTCAAAGGATGAGTCCGTTTATCGCCTCCAAGGAACCGAGAAATCAACCAAATTAACAGTATTAATTGATTTAGAAGGTGATATTTATGAAAGGTTTACCAAGTGCAATGTTCTGGAACAGCAAATCTGTTTACACCGGTAACTTTGTATACCCAACAAGCTTTGGTTACTAATTGAAGCCAACGCATGTGACTCGAACAAGTTTGTTCACCCCTATAAATTGGAATTTTTTTTCAGTGCATAGTGCTGACATGATTCACCGCCACTCAAATTGAGTGGCGTTTTTTTTATCTGCAGTATCAAACTTCGACTACTTTCTCGCCACCAAGCTTCCATTCTACTAACGCATCTTCAACTTATTTCATTTTCTGACTAATTTTGTGGGTATTTAACGTCCAAAACCTCAGGTTTACGTTTGAAAGTTTAATACATTGCTCAGTTTGTACACGTTGAGCCGAACAAAATACAATTCTGTTAGTTGTTGTTTATTAAGATCTAAATTCTTGCCTTGTTTAAAACACTAGCGAATAGGTTTCATATCCAGCGAAAAAAATCCCATTAGAGTGAAAATTCTATCTGGAATTTGTTATTTGATAACTTTATAATTCGAGCCAATCGATTACGCAACCGTTTACTTTTTACCTTTTACAGGATTCGATCATGCTCGAAAGGCTCTTTAAACTTAGTGAAAATGGCACCAACGTGCGCACTGAGATCATCGCAGGTGTCACTACCTTCCTAACTATGGCTTACATCATCTTTGTAAACCCAGCTATCCTTGCGGATACTGGTATGGATCGTGGTGCCGTGTTCGTTGCGACGTGTCTTGCTGCAGCTATTGGCTGTTTCATCATGGGCTTGGTAGCAAACTACCCAATCGCTCAGGCGCCTGGCATGGGCTTAAACGCGTTCTTCACTTATTCTGTTGTGTTGGGCATGGGTTACACATGGCAAGTGGCCTTAGCAGCTGTATTTGTCTCTGGTTTGTTGTTCATTGTCTTGAGCGTGTTCAAGATTCGTGAGTGGATCATCAACTCGATTCCTCTTTCTCTACGCACAGGTATCTCTGCTGGTATCGGTCTGTTCCTGGCGTTCATCGCACTGAAAAACGCAGGCATCGTAGTAGACAACCCTGCAACGCTAGTTTCAATGGGTAACATTACGTCATTGCAATCGGTACTTGCTGCGATTGGCTTTTTCATGACGATTGCATTGGTTCACCGTGGTGTGAAAGGTGCGGTTATGATTGCTATCTTAGGTGTGACAATTCTTGGCCTTATCTTCGGTGACGTTCAGTGGGGCGGTATCATGTCGACTCCACCAAGCATCGCACCAACCTTCATGCAGCTAGACTTCTCTGGTTTGTTCGAAGTTGGCATGATCTCGGTAGTGTTTGCTTTCCTATTCGTTGACTTGTTCGACACTGCAGGCACGCTAGTTGGCGTTTCGCAAAAAGCAGGCCTAACTGATGAAAACGGCAACATTCCTCGTCTAAATAAGGCACTACTTGCTGACTCAACTGCAACGTCAGTGGGTGCGCTACTAGGTACATCAAACACCACTTCATACATCGAGAGTGTTTCTGGTGTTGCAGCTGGCGGCCGTACAGGTCTCACGGCTGTGGTTGTTGGTGTATTGTTCCTTCTAGCTCTATTGTTCTCGCCACTAGCGGGTATGATTCCAGCTTACGCAACGTCTGGTGCGCTATTCTACGTAGCAATCCTTATGCTTTCTGGCCTTGTTGGTATTGACTGGCGTGACCTAACAGAAGCAGCGCCAGTGGTAGTAACGTGCTTGGTAATGCCTCTGACTTTCTCGATTGCAGAAGGTATCACGCTAGGTTTCATTGCTTACGCTGCGATTAAGTTGTTTAGTGGTAAAGGCCGTGAAGTGTCGATGAGCGTGTGGGTGATGTCTGCAATCTTCATCGCGAAGTACATTCTGGGCTAATTCCCGTAATCTTAAAAAGCCAGTGTGAGCCAAAACTCACACTGGCTCTTTGTTTGCGAGTTGTTTGAGAAAGAATTGTTTGAGAACGGATTACTTGAGCAAGGATCGTTTGAGAACGAACTTCTTAAGAACGAATCGTTTGTGACTCGTTTCTACGTGAATTCATTCACTTCTCTGTTTTGTGTTGTTCACCGAATTCGATTTTTCTGCGTAATAGACGGAGAAATTTGATATCAGCGTTGGTATTAGCCATGGCTTTCGGTAGAATAATCGTTTGCGTAGCTTGAAACCCCCATTTCCTCTGGTGTGGAAAGTTTAGTTTGTTGAGTCCAATTCAGCGCCATCAACTAAGCAGAGGGGATGCATATTTTGAAATTATTAGGTTATTACAATGAGTAAAAAATTCATTATCACTTGGGATGCGATGCAGTCTTACTGCCGTGAACTGGCTGAGAAGCAAATGCCAGCTGAGCAATGGAAAGGTATTTGGGCGGTAAGCCGTGGTGGTCTAGTTCCTGGTGCAATCCTAGCGCGTGAACTGGGTATTCGTCACGTTGATACTATTTGTATCTCTAGCTACGACCACGATCACCAGCGTGATATGACAGTAGTTAAAGCACCAGAAGGTGACGGCGAAGGTTTCCTAATCGTTGAAGACCTAGTAGATAGCGGTGACACAGCACGCAAGCTACGTGAAATGTACCCGAAAGCGAAGCTTATCGCAGTATGTGCTAAGCCTGCAGGTGTTGAGCTACTGGACGATTACGTAGTAGACATCGCTCAAGACACTTGGATCGAGCAACCTTGGGATATGTCTATCCAGTTTGTTGAGCCAGTGAATCGCAAACAAAAATAAGTTTGCACAAGAATATTGAGAAATGCCCCTTTATAGGGGCATTTTTTTTATTATTATTACGCTATTGCAACCAGCTTAGAGTTCTTCCTATGTCAGAAGACGTCAGTAAAAACCTTTCCGAAACTTTGTTCGTGAAACACAAGCAAGCGAAAGAAACCTCTGCACTTACTCAATACATGCCGACCAGCCAAAAAATTCTTGATGAGCGAGAAGAACATGGCGAGCGTGCTTGGTATCGTCATTTGAGACGTCTTCAATGGGCGTGGCAAGGGTTATCACCGATTGAAATGGAAGCGGTTCTCGCTAAAATTGCATCATCGAAGCACTCTCGCACCGAAGATAAGTGGCTCGATACCGTTATGGGATACCACAGTGGTAACTGGGCATTTGAGTGGATCAAGCTGGGTATGGAGCACCAACGTCGCTCGAATGAGATGAAAGGTGAAGAGGCGGCAGATGAGCTGTTTACCGCTTCGTTATGTTTCAGTATCGCTGGCTATCCGCATTTGAAAAACGATAACTTGGCGACGCAAGCGCAAGTACTCGCGAACAAAGCCTACACCGAAGGTTCTGAGAAAACGCAATATGTGATCAAGCAGATTGAGATTCCATACCAGAAGCGCAAGATCATCGCGAACTTGCATCTGCCACGCACCGACAAACAGTTACCGGTCGTGATGGTGAGTGCGGGCTTGGACAGTTTGCAAACGGATATGTGGCGTTTGTTCCGCAATCACCTTGCGCCAAAAGACATTGCGATGTTGACCATTGATATGCCTTCGGTTGGTCATAGCTCGCATTGGCCTTTGACGGAAAACTCCAGTTGCCTTCACCAAGCGGTTTTGAATGAGCTGTTCTCACTGCCTTGGGTTGATCATCATAAGGTAGGTTTGATTGGCTTCCGTTTTGGTGGCAATGCCATGATTCGTCTTTCTTTCGTTGAGCAAGAGAAGATCAAAGCGTGTGTTGCTTTAGGTGCGCCAGTGCATGATGTGTTTACTTCCCCTAAGAAGTTGCAGCAAATGCCGAAGATGTACCTAGATTTACTCGCTTCTCGCTTAGGTAAAAATGCTGTCGACATCAATAGTATGGCAGGCCAAATGATGGCGTGGTCTTTGAAGGTGCAAGGCTTCCTGACCAGCCGTAAAACCAAGGTGCCTATTCTCGCCTTGAGCCTAGAAGGTGACCCAGTTTCTCCTCATAGTGACAACCAACTTGTTGCACTATTTAGCCAGTATGGACAGGCGAAGAAAATCAGTTCCAAGACAATTACAAAAGGGTATGAGCAATCCCTCGATTTAGCCATAAAGTGGTTGGAGGAGGAATTATTAAGGTGACAAAGCTCCTAATTTAGTTAAGAGTGATATATGTGAGCAAAAAATAAGCTCATGATAATTAAAAATAATAATCATTCTTGGATAGCTAAATATCCTTACTATGGAAACGGAGATTCTTATGTCAGAGACGACACAGGGACCGACTCACTTTCGCTTGATGTCAAAGTTGAAGGCAATAGGTCCATACCTGCGCGAACCACAATCACAAGAAGGTCACTACTATTTTGACTGTTTATCAGTCTGTGTAGACGATAAAAAGTCACCTGAAAAACGTGAATTTTGGGGCTGGTGGATGGACTTGGAGTCCATCGAAGGTGGCTTTACGGCAAAATACCATATTGGTATTAGTTCTACTCTTAAGAGCGTACTAATAGCTAAAATACTACTTCTAAATATCTGATATTAAGCTGGTCTGTTTTTATAGCTGAGTCATTTGAATTAGTGAGAACCATCAACTATATACTAAGTAGTATGTTAAGAACTCCTTAGTATTTGAGGTGATCTATGAACTATGAGAAGCGATGGACGGGTTGGAGTGAGTTTTTAGAGAATAGTCGTCGATTCCCTGATAGTAATGAGCAGGAATGTAAAAATGCACAGCAGTTTAAACATGTTCCTATAAATATGACCCGTTATTACGCCAAGAACTAGTCTGGATGGCGTGACTACTTCAAACAGGCAAAGAAATGAGCTTCGTAATCAAGCGCTCAGTGAACTACAAAGCTAGTGCAAGCCGGCCCTCATTTCGCTTTCCTGCGCTTTTTACTGAAAATGGTTTGCTGATTTCTCACTTGAGATTTTTGCATGAGAATCGCTACAAATCTCAGTCGTGGCTAGAGCGCAATACCTTCGCTGTAGAGCTTCTTTTAAAGTACATAGAGCGCCAATTATTAAGCGCCTCATCGGCTACAGATCTACTAAGAGCTTTTGTTGAAGCGTTACAGTTCGGAACGATTCAAGATGGGCAAGATAACTCTGGTTTGTTCTGGTCTCCTCGAAGAAGTGAAGATGTGAATGTTCTTCTTCGTCATATCACTGATTACTGCGACTACTTAGACACAATCCATGGTACTGATTTACCGAAGCTAAATCCCTTGAAGAAAGCCAATTATGTCGAAGAACGCTTGCAGTGGTGTGCTTACTACAGAAGGCACAGTCGTAGTTTCCTGAATCACTTAGCTAAACCATCCCGACAGCAATTCTCAGTTGTTAGAAAGATTCGAGGACCTGAGAGGCACCTAGTTGATATCGAAGCGGTATATCGCTTTCCAGAAGACCGAATTGAAGACTTACTGCTGCATGGGTTTGTTTCTGCTTCAGGAGAACCGGATTATGGTAGTCAGTTAATCGTAATGTTGATGCATTTTGGTGGGTTGAGATTGTCGGAGTGTTTTCATATATATGCTCATGATGTTCATCTAGATGAGAAATCCGGCTCAGCTCTCATATCGGTTTTTCACCCTAGTGATGGAAAATCTCCTGACAAGCGGTTTAGTAGCCGAAGAGAATATTTGGCTCATGTATACCAACTTAGTCCACGAACTGACTATCCGAGAAGCCATAGGCTCTACGCTGGCTGGAAAGGACCTTTGCTTACAAATCGCAATCTGTCTTTTGATGTCATGTTTTATCCACTAAGTAAAGCCGTTGAGTTCACTCTGTTACTACAAAAATACCTTTCGGTTAAGCCAGCTTCAGAATCTCCTTTCCTATTTGTTAACTCAAAAGGCGATACTGAGAGTAAAAAAAAATTTCAATCAAAAACACAATCGAGCAGTTAAACGAATCGGACTCGAACCTTCCAAATCGCGAGGGACGACCCCACATGCACATCGACATTCCTACGGCTATAGATTAAGCCAAGGAGGTTTCTCTCAACTAGAGATTCAAAAAGCGATGCATCATAAAAGCCCTGACAGTTGCTTGGTTTACTTGACACCTTCTGACGACGAGGTTCGTCAGCAAATGAGAGGCGCTCACTGATGAAAAAGTTTTACGCAACCATAAACCAAGCAAGTAAAGCGGCGATAGGATTGGGTATTCAATCGCTGACGGAATATAAGCAGCGTTACAAAGAAGATGAGCGTCTTCCCTCGCATCCAAATAAGGCTTATGCCAATGATTGGGTTGATTGGTTTAGTTTTCTGGATAAAGAAAAGCGGTCTTTGTATTCGACATATGCAGAGGCCAGCGAAGCGGTGATAGAATTGGGCATTCAATCGCTGGCGGAATATAAGCAGCGTTACAAAGAAGATGAGCGTCTTCCCTCGAGTCCAAATAAGGCTTATGCCAATGATTGGGTTGATTGGTTTAGTTTTCTGGATAAAGAAAAGCGGTCTTGGTATTCGACATATGCAGAGGCCAGCGAAGCGGCGATAGGATTGGGCATTCAATCGCAGCCTGAGTATTCGCAGCGTTACAAAGAAGATGGGCGTCTTCCCTCGAGTCCAAATAAGGTTTATGCCAATGATTGGGTTGATTGGTTTAGTTTTCTGGATAAAGAAAAGCGGTCTTTGTATTCGACATATGCAGAGGCTAGCGAAGCGGCGATAGGATTGGGCATTCAATCGCTGGCGGAATATAAGCAGCGTTACAAAGAAGATGAGCGTCTTCCCTCGCATCCAAATAAGGCTTATGCCAATGATTGGGTTGATTGGTTTAGTTTTTTGGATAAAGAAAAGCGGTCTTGGTATTCGACATATGCAGAGGCCAGCGAAGCGGCGATAGGATTGGGTATTCAATCGCAGCCTGAGTATTCGCAGCGTTACAAAGAAGATGAGCGTCTTCCCTCGAGTCCAAATAAGGCTTATGCCAATGATTGGGTTGATTGGTTTAGTTTTCTGGATAAAGAAAAGCGGTCTTTGTATTCGACATATGCAGAGGCCAGCGAAGTGGCGATAGGATTGGGTATTCAATCGCTGGCTGAGTATTCGCAGCGTTACAAAGAAGATGAGCGTCTTCCCTCGTGTCCAAATCAGTTTTATAAAGATGATTGGATCAACTGGATTCAATTCTTATTGCCCAGAGATATATCTAATCTGAAACAGTTCAAAACAGCATGTGCGATTCTAAAAATCAAAGACTCTGCTCAATATAGAGTTACGCAGAAGAACTATCCTCAATTACCCTCCAAACCTGAAAAAAGAATACCTGACTGGAGCAATTGGTATGACGCTCTCGATATACCACGACCTTATGGATATGACGAACTAGTCGCTTTAGTTCGAAGCAAAGGTGTTTTCAGTCTCGCTGAATATGCGAAGCTTCGATCAGAGTCCAACGACCCTAGAATGCCAGCCAAACCAGAAGAGTATTATCACGGAAAGGGCTGGACTAACACTTATGACTTCTGGGGAGTAAAACGACCGTACCAGGTAAAATACTTTACCGATGAGTGGTCTTTGTGGGCTGAGACGTTAAAAGAGTTTCTCAAGTCTGCACGTGGTGGAGATACCAAAGCGAAAGACCTGTGTGAATTTGTTCGTGAATACATTGAGCCAAATGGTTTTGAAACATCCCCGTTGGAGTTTCTTACTCGTGGCTCGACAAACATTCAACCCATGCTGAATCTGTTTGAACAAGTTCCAGTGACTCGAAGAAAAAAATGGGCATTCTCAATCAATGAGTTCTTAGATTGGATTATCTCGAGTTATCTTATTTTGGAAGACACAGAGACGGGAGAAATTACCCATATCAAGGGCGCTAAAAACCCTTTTAGTCACATCAACTTTAATGGAGAGACTGCTCCTCAAGTGATCAATGAAACAGACAAGATGGCTCTGCCCTATCAATATGTAAAAGCAGGGCGAGATTGGATATTTCCATTGGACTCTGTAGAGAAAAAGTTAAGCTATCGGGATTTAGCTCATTTGCAGCGTTTTTCATCAGATTGGGTGCAAATCAAAGACAGCTCTATCCTTGATGAGAGTGATCCTGACTGCGTTTTCAAAGTTGAAAATGGAAAAACCTACCTTTGGTTTCCAACATACTGGACCTATACATACTCACTAATGCAACTCCCCGCACGAGGTATGCAAATTATTTATTGCGATTCTGGAGAAGCCGATCAAGAACTCGCCGACTTTAAGAATAATAAAGTCGTTTGGAAGAAAAATAGGACTAAGTTAGCTGGCCTAACCAATCGGCAGAGCATGGTGAGTAAGTCAGGGCAAGGAGAGTTCGGTGTTCACTACACGTCCAACAAAACTAAGTTTGATGGTTCGGGTTACACGATTCCTTTCATGCCCATAGAGCTTGCGTATTGGTTGGTAAAGCTGAGAAAGTGGCAACAGAAATATAATCCACTTGAGGAGCCAACGAAATGGCTTGATTGTGAGCGCACCAATCTAAACGAAGTCCAGCGTAAGCAAAAAGGGTCTAATTGCTTTTTATTCCGAGACTATCTAGAGAAAGAGCCAGGGACATTTGGTGGCAGACTAACGACACGGCTCGCAGCTGCGCTATATTTCTCTGGCAAGAATGATATTAATACGGCTACCTACAAAGGGCTGAAATACGATCAATCGATTAAAGAGTTTGAAAATAGCCAAACGATACCGCTTTCACACTTCAAATCCCCTTATACTCCACACTCAATGCGCGTCAGTCTGATTAACGCGTACGCCTTTGAATTTGGTATTCCTTTGGAAGTCATTATGAAGTTGGTCGGTCACTCCAGCATTCTGATGACAATCTATTATACCAAGAGCGGTAAAACAGGCGCCAACTTGCGAGAAAAAATGGATGTGGGAGAAAAGGAGGCGATAAGCAAAGCAACTCAGACGCTCAAATCCTTTGTGGAGCAGCAGCGAATTGAAGAGGTGAAATCACAGTTGGTAGGCTCATCTGTGGATCTACTGAATTCACTAGACAATGCTCGGCCGGCCTCCAGCTATCTTTGGAAAGACTTTGGTATCTGTCCGGTGGGAGGTGCTTTTTGTTCAGAAGGAGGCTGCCCTGTAGCCACAAAAGCCAACATATATCACCCCGTGCCAGCAGGTTATTTAGGTGAGCAGAACTGTTTTCAGTGTCGATTCTTTATCACCGGTCCTGCTTTTTTGGTTGGACTTGCCGCCATGTTCAATGAGATAAGCCTAGCCGTAAATACGCAATCTATACGTTACACTGCACTTGGTCAGAAGCTTGATAATATTGCAGAGAAGATAGATGTCATTGATCACCAGCTTTACAAAATTAAAGCGGACAGCTCAGAGAAGTCAGCTTTAGAGTCTGATAGACGTGGGTTAGTTGGGAAACGTACGCACTTGAACTCGGAAATTGAAACACGAGCGAAGAAGCTAGATTTGTACCTCTCGGACATGAATGCGATTCACCGACATATCCATAATTGTCAAACCCTTATGCGTAAGCCTCAGGAAAACACGGAAAAGCACTATCAGCTTATTGTTCCGCATGAATTCACTCTAGGTGTTGAGCTAGATGAAGTAAGCAGCTTTCATCAGCTATCAGAGGTATGCTCGAACGCAGAGCTGTACCATAGTTGTAGTGATGATTTAGCAGTTACCAGACGCTCCCAAATGATCGACAAGATGATGGCCGAAAACGGTATTCAGCCGCAATTCTTCTTACTGTCAGAAGAAGAACAGCTTGCAGTGGGGAATCAGTTAACAGAGCTAATGCTGACACGGTTGAAAGGCTGGGAGAACGTTGACCGTCTCATGGATGGGAGTTTGACCCTAAAGGACTTATCGATAGATAACCAGTTCGACGAAAAGACGATTCGTGAATTGTTTGAGAAGTCGAAACCAGTAAAAAGGATCGGTTAGCATGTCAGAAATTACCCCTGAGCAAGTACTGAGTCAGCTAAAAAAGAAAGCGTCATCTCGGGTACAGAACTCATTAGAGGCCGTGTTTACCATATGCAAGGAACAACAAGAACGCGGATTGAACGACTTTAGTTATTCAACGATAGCTCGACTTGGAAAAGGGCGAGGTGTTCCAGCTGCACAAAGTATCCGGAACAAGACGGGAGAATCGTACCGAACCTTAATTGCTAGTTTCAACTCTTCAGCAAAAGACCAACCAAGGTCGGCGCGAAGCACTTCAAAAGGTAAGATGCACGCTTGGATTGATGAACTAGACGATCCAGTCGTTAAGCTTCAAGCCAATATTCTCTATGCTCAAAAAAAGGAAGCGGAACGACTACTTAATGAAGTAGTGCCTATCAATCAGGTCATTGAAGTGTTCGATAATGTTGATGTGTCCTTTGCGTCTATCAAGCTCACTGAGCTGGAGCGAAGCGCATTGGAGTACCTCATTTCTAGTGAGTTTTTACGCAGACACCAATTGGAGCTTGGAAAAAATGGCAGTATAGTTTCGACTGATACTCAAAAGTCTTTTTTCCCTGTCGCAACTTTGGATGCAATCAAAAAGGCTTTACAGAACTTATAAATAACTTGGATTGTAGAAGTGAAAACAAAACTAATCACCAGAGAAGGTTATAACAAACTCAAAGCGGAACATGACCATCTGTGGAATGAGAAGCGTCCAGAGATTACCAAAATCGTCACATGGGCAGCTAGTTTGGGTGATCGCTCGGAAAACGCTGACTACACCTTCAACAAACGCTTACTTCGTCAAATAGACCGTCGTGTGCGCTTTCTTCGTAAGTTTCTGCCTGAAGTGACCATTGTTGACTACTCTCCTCAACAAGAAGGAAAGGTCTTCTTCGGAGCTTGGGTTGAGATTGAGAATGAAGCCGGTGATGTTAAGACATTCAGAATTGTTGGTCCTGAGGAAATTTATGGCGGCGCAAAAGACTACATCTCAATTGATTCACCAATGGCGAGAGCATTGTTGAAGAAGGAAGTAGATGACGAAGTAACGGTACGCACACCTGAAGGTGACAAAGAATGGTTCGTTAACTCTATTAGCTACAACAAACCTTAACTCTCTTCGGAACCGCTCAACTTATTGATAAGCTCTTGCCTCTCTTCTTCACTCAATTTTGCAATCAGGCAGGCCAACTTGGCAGAGCTTTCTTCCTCACAAAAGAAATAGTTCAAAGGGACGCCTAGCTCGTTAGCAATGAGCTTTAGAGTCTGTATGTCTGGAGCGTGTTTTGCTTTCTCATACTGATTCATTCTGGCACTTGCCGAACCCTCATCCATACCTATTCGCACCCCCAAGGCTTTCTGGGAGAGTTTGGCTTTTTTGCGTGCTTTTTTAAGTCGCGCTGGGATTGGGCTAGTAAATGACATTTTCGGTTCATTTGTGAAAACCTATATTAACTAAGATTTTCTTAGTTTTATTCATTTCTGTATACTAAGCAATCCTTAGTTTTGTGTGTGGGCGGGAAATGAAACGTTCTATAAGAATCAGTGCAGTAATGCATAAGTTGTTGGTTGAAGATGAAATGGACGGGTTTTCTGTCGTTGAGGTGAGAGATGCTTCATTGAAACTTGAAGAAGGTACACAGAACTCTGATGAGGCTCGGAAGAAGGTTTATCGCCAAATATGGCAATATCAACAAAGGGGTTGGCTGCGAAGTGAAGGTAAAGGAAGAAACAAAAAGTACTTTCAAACCGAACAATTTAGAGAACTTCAGACAGTGCCTCGAAAAAAAGCCAAACGTGAAGTTTTAAGAAAAGAATGTTCTCCAGACTACTCGATTTTGCTTCGTGAGAGTAATGAATATAAAGGCGAATTAGAGATCGTACTTGGTGAAATCGATGAATATCAATCACTAAGATGCCGTTTCCCTGAGCTAGAGAATCGATTAACCCCATTGTTACAGCAAGCAAGAGAACGTTCAGCGCACTTGCTTGGCAAAATAAATGGATTAACGAACCTCCTTAATACTCTCTCAGAGGGGAGCCAACCGTGCTAAGACAGTGGCAGACAGAGTGCGCTGCAAAAGCTATCCAGAAATTTAGAGCAAAGCACCAACACTTTTTCTGCCAAGCGACACCGGGAGCCGGAAAAACCGTACTTGCGGCAACAGTTGCATCAAGACTACTTTGTGATGATTTGATCGACCTTGTGTTATGTTTTTCTCCATCTTTAACGGTAGCTGATGGAATCAAAAGAACTTTTTCTCAGACTCTGAATTGCACTTTTAATGGTGGCCTAGGCTCTATTGGGCAATCGCTAACATATCAATCAATCCAATTTCTCAACGACGAGTTTTGGCAGACGTTACGTAATCATCGAGTGTTTGTTGTCTTTGATGAAATTCATCACTGCTCTGGATCTGACTTTGAAAATGCAAATGTTTGGGGGCAACAAGTGCTAGCCAAGATACAGGGTTTAGCAACCTATACGTTAGCTATGTCAGGGACTCCGTGGCGCTCAGATTCTCTACCTATAGTCATGTCCGAATACAGTGATCCAGAAGGTAAGCTTTTGGTTGATTACCAATACACTTTGAGGCAGGCGATCGTAGACAAGGTTTGTCGAGTTCCAAAGTTGGTTTTGGTTGATAGTGAGCATCTCTCTGTGAGCAACGAAGATAAAGTGGAGTCGTTTTCTTCAATCTTAGAAATGCTCAAGCAGACCAGAACCTCATATCAAAGTGTTATACATAACCAGGAAGCGATGGAGTATTTACTCGGCCTTGGTTGTAACAAGCTTGCAGAAATACGTTCTCTCTCGCCCAATGCGGGAGGTTTAGTCGTGGCCTCTTCTGTTCAGCACGCTCAAGCAATCCAAAAGATACTCTCTCAAAAGTACTCTCAATCTGTATCAATCGTTACTTATCGCCATGAAGAGCCATTAGCTGAAATAGAACGCTATCGTCAAAGTGATGCTCAATGGATTGTCAGCGTTGGAATGATCAGCGAAGGCACTGATATACCTCGACTTCAAGTTTGCTGTCATATGAGCGCGGTGAAAACTGAGCTGTACTTTAGGCAAGTACTGGGGCGTATTCTTCGGGTAAATGGAATAGAAAATCAACAGGCGTGGCTGTTCACTTTTGCAGAGCAAAGTTTGATTCAATTTTCTGAGCGGATTGAGCAAGACATTCCTGACTCTTGTATGTTTGCGAAAATAGAGAGTTTGATAGCGTTTGAGTCAGAATCTCAACGTACTTGCTTAAGTGGTCATGGTCTCTTAGAAGATCGAGAACAAGTAAAATCAAAGTTGGTTTGGAGTAGTGCTATCAGCACCGAACTTAACTCAACCGGATCTCTTAGTGCAATCGATGAACTTAGATTGGGAGCTTTTAAGCAGCGCGTAATCTCAGCTTTTCTAGCCACTTCATAGTTTAAAAATGATCTCTGTACTCTTGTTAGCTTTAAGTTTCAGTTACAATGCGCTTCTTCATCATATGTAACTGTACTTCTATGGACGATAAACAAAAACAAGAACTTAAGAGCAAGATTTGGCGTGTTTCTGAATCCTTGCGTGGAAATATTAGAACAGAGGAGTTCCGTGTTTATTTTCTAGGGTTAACTTTTTATCTCTTTATTTCTCTGAAGCTTGAACGATATGCAGATGAGTTACTTCGTGGTGAGGGAGTTCGATTCCGTGATATCGAGGACTTGAATGAAGAAGGCAATAACTACATCGAAGATATTCAAGAAGAAGCCTTGCATGAACTCGGGTATTTCTGTCGACCTTCCGAGTTATTTCATAACGTGGTTCAGGCCAGCACTACAGATGATTATATAGCTGAGTTGTTGGATGATACCCTTAGAAAGATCGAGTACCGTTCACTGGGACATCTTTTTGATGGAGTGTTTACTAGCATAGACTTTTACTCCCCAAAGTTAGGCAAAACAACCAGAGAGCGTAATAGAGTCATTGCCAGTATTTTGATTGCTTTGAACGATTTTAATATTCAGGATGATCAAAATATTTCATGGGGTGACTTCTATGAGTACTTGATTAATATGTTTGCAGGCGCAGCGGGCAATCGAGGTGGGGAGTTTTATACCCCTAAATCGATTTCCAAATTAGTGTCGAAACTTGTCATAATAGGTGGCGATGATATTCAGTCGATTTATGACCCAGCATGTGGCTCAGCCTCTATGCTATTGAATGTTGCATCTGAAACTAACAATTCTGATGTGAAGTTATATGGACAAGAGATTAACTTTGAAACATATAACTTGGCACGCATGAATATCATCTCGCATGGTATTCCACAGGCTGACTTTGACTTAGCTCATGGTGATAGCCTTGAAGATCCGACTCATCTAGACCAAAAGTTTGATGTGGTTGTTTCTAACCCACCATTTTCTTCCTCCTGGTCACCCTCTCCTTTGCATTTTAGGGATGAACGTTTTGCTCGTTATGGAAAGCTAGCTCCGAAAAATAAGGCAGACTTTGCTTTCATTCAGCATATGCTTTGCCAACTTAAAGATGATGGTTTAATGGTTTCCATCGTTTCTCATGGTGTGCTATTTCGTGGTGGTTCCGAAGGTGAAATTAGACGTCACTTATTGGCTGGACTGAACTGTCTAGATGCAGTTATAGGGCTACCTGCTAACTTATTCTTAGGTACTTCAATTCCAGTTTGTGCTCTGATATTCAAGAAAAATCGAAATAAAGGTGATGGCGTTCTTTTTATAGATGCTAGTCAGCTTTTTGAGAAGAAAAATAGGCGTCGTTTCATTGATGATAAGTCGATAGATAAAATACTGACGGCAGTCGACGCACGTAAGACAGACAGCGGCTTTTCAAAAGTAGTTTCACTTAAAGAAATTGAGCAAAATGACTTTAAACTCTCAATCTCAGATTATGTGGATGTTATTCCCCATACCAATATCTCGAACTTTGCAGACTTCCATAGAGCGGTAAGTAAACTAAACCCAGATTTTGCAGTGTTCCGAGGTGTTGAAAATAAAGCATATAAGCTAGAGCCTTCTATTATGCGTTTGGGGTATGACAAAGAAGATGAGCTCATTAATGCAGAAAAAAGGCTGTTCAAACACTTTAAAGAACAAGCTATTCCTCATTTAGAATATAATCCAAGTAATGATTGGGAGTGGCTTGCACTCGCACAGCATCACGGTTTACCTACACGTCTACTGGATTGGTCTAGAAACCCTCTTGTCGCTCTGTATTTTGCGATTGAATCTGAGAGTGATACAGACGGTGCTGTCTATATCCTTACAGACAGAAAAGATCCTTTTGACATGGATAAGCAGATGAAACCCTTAGAGTTGACCTCAAAAGATGAGGTTAGGAAGTATATGCCAGCGAATTTAACACCAAGAATTATTGCCCAGAGCGGCTTGTTCACAGTGCAAACCAATTTGATGGCACCATACGAGCCTAAAGGGTTAACAAAGCTCATCATACCTAAAAATGCCAAAGTAAGGATTAGGAAAGACTTATCTCGCTACGGGGTAAACCGTTATACAATCTATCCCGGATTAGATGGGCTGTCATATCACTTGAAGTGGTCTAACACCAAGCAAACTCAAACGAATTAATTTGGACACAAGTAATGGTCGAACAACACCAACAAGAACTAAAGAAACAGCTTTGGAACATCGCCAACACCCTTCGTGGTAACATGTCTGCCGATGACTTTCGTGATTACATCCTTGGCCTAATCTTCTACAAATACCTTTCAGATAAGCTAAATCGCTACGCTAATGAATTGCTTTCAGAAGATGGTATTCAGTTCGCGCAAATCGATGAGAAGAGCGAAAAAGGCAAAGAGTACCTAGAGGCAGTCCAAGAAGAGGCGCTAGACAAACTCGGTTACTTCTTTAAGCCATCAGAGCTGTTTCATGTGGTTGCTGAAGCTGGTGCTAATGGTGAGTTCATTCTTGATGATGTGCGTGATGTTTTGAATGACATCGAGCAAAGCACTATGGGAGCAGACAGTGCCGACGACTTTAACGGCCTGTTTGATGAACTCGACCTAACATCAAACAAGCTAGGTAAAACGCCAGATGCTCGTAACAAACTAATTGCTAAAGTATTGGAACACCTAGATAACATTGATTTTCACTTAGAAAACAGTGAGATTGATATTCTTGGTGATGCTTACGAATATCTCATTGGCATGTTCGCCAGTGGTGCGGGTAAAAAAGCTGGCGAGTTTTATACGCCGCAGATGGTTTCTAAGCTGTTAGCTAAGCTTGTGACACTTGATAACCCAAATCTAAAGTCTGTTTATGATCCAACGTGTGGTTCTGGTTCGTTACTATTGCGTGTTGCGAAAGAAGCCAACAACCCAGACTTAAAGTTCTACGGGCAAGAGCAAAACCCAAGTACTTATAACTTAGCTCGTATGAACATGATCATGCACGATGTTCATTACAATCGCTTCGACATTCAGAATGACGATACGTTAGAAGCTCCAGCGCATATTGAGCAACGCTTCAGCGCAGTAGTGGCTAACCCTCCATTCTCTGCTGGTTGGTCAGCTAACCCTTTACACCTAAACAATGAGCGTTTTTCTGACTACGGTAAGCTTGCACCTAAATCTAAAGCGGATTTTGCTTTTGTTCAGCACATGGTTCATCAACTTGATGATGGAGGAACGATGGCTGTGGTATTGCCTCACGGTGTGTTGTTCCGCGGCGCGGCAGAAGGGCATATTCGGAAGCATCTAATCAAAGAGAAAAACTATCTGGATATGGTGATTGGTTTACCTGCTAATATCTTCTTTGGCACGCCCATCCCTACTTGTGTTCTTGTACTAAAGAAAAATCGAAAAGCTGACGATGATGTGTTGTTTATTGATGCCAGCAACCATTTTGAGAAAGGCACTAATAACAATTTTATGCGCGAAGAGGATTTACAGCGTATTTTAGATGCTGTCGCTAAGCGTCAAAAGATTGATAAATTCGCTTTTGCAGCAACCCCTGCTGATTTAAAAGAGAATGAATATAACCTAAATATCCCTCGTTATGTGGATACTTTTGAAGAAGAAGAAATTGTAGATTTGGCGGAGGTATCAAAGCGGCTAGTCACGAATGATAATGCCATGCTGGATACAAATAGTACAATTGCAGCGTATTGTTCAGAACTAGGTATTGATACTCCTTTTGAGGTAAAAGCATGAGTTTTAAAGAACCAATGCTATCGTTTGATAAAGAAGCGCATTACCCTATAACCACTAATGACGCTGTAAAGTCTATATCTTCAGGTGTAAGTGTTAACTCAGAAGATACACCTATAACTAGTGATACTCAGCTTGGAGTACTTAAAACTAGTTGTGTCTCAAGTGGCCGCTTTATTCCTAGTGAAAACAAAACCATTCTGGCTTCTGAGTTTTCTCGCATAAAGCAACCGGTTGAATCAGGGACGATAATTTTTAGCCGAATGAATACTCCACTATTAGTCGGAGAGGTTGGGTATGTTTCATCGTCTCATAAAAACTTATTTTTACCAGATCGACTCTGGGCAATAAAGACTAAAAGCGGCTACGATCCTCGATGGTTAGCCAATTACCTTACAACGCCCAAAATCAAGTTTCGATTAAAAGAGCTAGCTACAGGTACAAGTGGCAGCATGAAAAATATTTCACAGCCAAGTTTCTTAGGTATTCAATTACATTCGCCAAAACTTGAAGTACAACAAAAAATCGCTGACTTCTTAACTTCCGTCGATACTAAAATCAGCCAATTAACCGAAAGGCAACGCTTACTCAAAGAATACAAAAAAGGTGTAATGCAGCAGATTTTTAGCCAGCAAATTCGCTTTAAAGATGAAAATGGCAATGCGTTTCCTGATTGGGAAGAGAAACCTCTGAGCCAATTAGCATCAAAAATAACGACTAAAAATAAAGGTAGGTTAGTAAAGGCTGTACTAACGAATTCAGCAAAGTATGGGATAATTTCTCAACAGGACTATTTTGAAAAAGATATAGCGAAAGGGGATAATACCGACAACTATTGTGTGGTTGATATTAATGATTTTGTTTATAACCCGAGAATATCTGAGTTAGCGCCTGTTGGTCCAATTGGTAGAAACAAAATTGAACAAGGAGTGATGTCTCCGCTGTACTCTGTTTTTCGCTTCAATTCGAAAGTTTGTCTAGATTTCATGGAGTACTTTTTTAAAGGGACAACATGGCATAAGTACATGCATAGTGTTGCTAACTTTGGTGCAAGGCATGATCGAATGAATATATCAAGTGCAGACTTGATGGCACTTTCATGCCCATGTCCGTGCTCTGATGAACAGAAAAAAATAGCTCGTTTCTTAAAAACTATCGATCTCAAAATTGAGGGCGTTGCAGAGCAGATAGAACAAACCAAGCAGTTTAAAAAAGGCTTACTTCAACAGATGTTTGTGTAATTTCTTAATGTATAGCTCTGTCTGCTAGAGCTGTACATGAAAGCACTCAAGGATATTAAATCGTCAAATGGCTTATCAATCAGAACAACAATTAGAAGATAACTTAATTGCTCAGCTTGGCACTCAAGGTTTTGAAGTTATTGCGCCTAGAGACAATACTGCGCTTGAAGCTAACCTAAAGGCTCAACTTGAGAAAGTGAATGAATGCACGCTTTCGGATACTGAGTTTCGTCAGGTATTGGGTAAGCTAGAGAAGGGCAATATCTTCACCAAAGCGAAGACATTGCGTGATCAGCTTGATGTCACCTTGGATAATGGTGACAGCCGACATCTAACTCTGTTGTTTGATGAAGCCAGTAAAAACAAGTTTCAGGTTGCCCAGCAAATAACGGTGAAGGGTATCTATACCAACCGATATGATGTGACGGTATTGGTAAATGGTCTTCCTTTAGTGCAAATCGAACTCAAGCGACGTGGCATAGAGCTAAAAGAAGCATTCAATCAAGTTAAACGCTATCAAAAGCACTCGTATCATGCCAACCACGGTCTGTTCAATTATGTTCAACTGTTCGTGATTTCAAATGGGGTTAATACACAGTATTTCTCCAATAATAGCGAGATGTCCGCTAAGCAAACTTTTGATTGGACGGATTTTGATAATAAGAAAATCAGTCAACTTCCGAGCTTTGCTAGTGCTTTCCTAACAACACCGCATTTAACAGCGATGCTGACTAAGTACATTGTCTTGAACGAGACAGGAAAGTTCTTAATGGTGCTGCGTCCGTATCAGTTCTATGCGGTGGAAGAGATCATTAAGCAAGTCAGAACTACAGACTTGAACGGTTACATATGGCACACCACGGGTTCTGGCAAAACGCTGACATCTTTTAAAGCTGCACAGATTATGACTTCATTAAGTGAAGTCGATAAAGTCGTTTTTGTTGTTGACCGTAAAGACCTCGATTACCAAACAGCGTTAGAATTTAATGCTTTTGCCAAAGGTTGTGTCGATAGCACAGACAATACCAACATGCTGTTTCACCAGCTAATCGATAAGCCAATCAAAGGCAAAAAGATTAACGAAAATCGCAACAACAAACTTGTCGTCACTACGCTGCAAAAACTCAATAATGTGGTGACTAAAAAGCGCTACCTAAGTGAGATGGAAGCACTGAGAGATAAACGTATTATCTTTATCTTCGATGAGTGCCACCGAAGCCAGTTTGGTGATACACACCAGAATATTACCCAGTTCTTCCAAGGGGCTCAGTTGTTTGGTTTTACGGGAACGCCAATCTTTGCTAAAAACGCAGTGGCTAAAAAGTCCATAAAGAAAACCACAAAAGACCTTTTTGGCGAATGTTTACACCCTTATGTGATCGTTGATGCCATTCGTGACAATAACGTTCTTAAGTTTGCCATCGAGTATGTGGGGCGCTATCAATACAAAGATGGCTCGAACAACAACCTTGATATTGAAGTTGAAGATATCGACACCAAAGAGCTTTTAAGCTCTCCTGCGCGTCTTGATAAGATTACCGACTACATTATTGCTCATCACCGAAGAAAGACACACAGTCGCGATTACAACGCAATGTTCTGTGTATCTGGTGTACCAGAGCTGATCCAATACTACGAGTTGCTTGCTAAGAAGAAAGCGGAAGGTAAACACAACCTTAAAGTTGCGACCATTTTTAGCTATGAAGCCAATGAAGAGGAAGAGTACGAGCTAGGTAATGGTGATGCGGTAGAGATTCAAGAAGTCGCAGCGAAGTATCTTAATGATGGAGATGCTGTAAAACTGCACAGCCGAGATAAGCTTGAGTCTTTCATCGGCGACTACAACAAGATGTTCGGCACAAACTATACAACCAAAGATAGCGAGTCTTTCTATAACTACTACAAGAACATCTCTAAGCGAGTGAAAGCCAAAGAGATCGATATTCTTTTGGTAGTCAACATGTTCCTGACTGGCTTTGATGCTCCAAGGCTAAATACCCTGTATGTCGATAAGAGCCTGAAACACCACGGGTTGATTCAAGCCTTTTCGCGCACTAATCGCCTGCTGGATGAAACCAAGTCTCACGGTAATGTGGTGTGTTTCCGCAATCTCAAAACTGCGGCTGATGATGCTTTCAAAATGTTCTCCAATAAGCAGCCGACCGAAGTGATTGAAATGCCATCATACGATGATCTGATGGCCGATTTTGATAAGGCATATGCCGCACTCATTTCGATCACGCCAACGGTAGATTCAGTCGATAGCTTGCCAGATGAAGAGGCACAAGCGTGGTTTGTCAGACAGTTCCGCGAACTGATGCGTTTAAAAAACATGCTTGGTAACTTTGCTGACTTCGACATGGATGCCACTGAGATGAGCGAGCAAGAGTTTCAGGACTTCACCAGTAAATACGCTGACTTGAATCGCCAGTTGCGTGAGAACTCAACTAAAGAGAAAGTTTCGATATTGGATGATGTCGACTTTGAACTTGAGTTGATGCACCGAGATGAAGTGAATGTCGGTTACATCCTTCACTTACTGCGAGAGCTACACGAAGAGGAAAGTACGGAAGAGAAGGCTCGTAAACGTCAGGTTATCGCCAACCTAATCGGGTCAGATCCAACGCTTCTTAGTAAAAAGGCTCTTATCGAGAAGTTCATGAATGATCACCTCGAAGGTATCCCGGCACACGCCGATGTTGAAGAAGAGTTTGAGTTTTTCTGGGAAAAAGAGAAACGTAAAGCACTAGAAAGCATGGCTAATGAGGAAAATCTAGATACTGAGAAGCTAGAGATTCTGGTTAACCGTTATGAGCTTAGTGAAGAGATGCCACTACGTGATGATTTCGCAGGAACACTGCAAACAAAGCCGACAATATTACAGCGTAAGAAAATTGTTGGACGCTTGGCTGAAAAGTTTAAAGGGTTTGTCGATACGTTTATTGGTGGTTTTTAGAGTGAGTGAAACTGTAAAGGAACTCTTTGAGTCAGTTAGTAGCAATGTAAATAGCCGGATCACAAGTCCATTTTTCGGGGCTTTTATTGTGTCATGGGGCATTTTTAACTGGGATAAATTAGCTCTGTTATTTTTTGGGCGTCAAAGTGTTGATAGTCGTGTCTCCGTTTTCAAAAACTCCGTTGAATGGCTTTCTATTGGACATAACAATGTGTGGGATACTTTGTGGTGGCCATTAATTCTATCTTGCTCCTATCTACTTATTTCTCCTTACTTGCATCTAACTATTCAGCAAATCCAAAAACATAGTGAAAAACTAAGATATGGTCACAAAGTAGACCAAGATGTTGATAAAGAATTAGATCGTGGTCGATTAGTGAAAGCGACAGCAAAGGCCAACTTACAAGATAAGGTCGCGGAAGATGAAGTGCGAGCTGAGATTGAAAACTCAGTTGCCAGAACTAAAATGCTGCAAGAGCAAGCTGCCGCCTCTGAAGCCAGAAAGAAACTAATTGAAGAGAAGTACCTTGAGGCGCAAGAAAAAGCTAAAGAGTTGAGACTCAATAACGAAGCTTTGGCACGTAAAGAAGCTAAAAAAGCGCAAGAAGCAAAGAAAGCTGCGTTTGCTTTTGAGAGAAGCAAAGCTGAACATGAAAACGAACTAATCACTCTCCGATTGCCATTTGTATATCAATTCATGAATACCCTTTCGGATAGCTTGAGTGATGATGAAAGACGATACTCGTTATTCCATTTGTCAGAAATCATCGCTGCAACCTTCGGCTACAAAGATTTTGACCAATTGATCAACGATGCATCATTCACAGCCAAGAACATAAAAAAGATAAAGTACCTCTCGTACGACTCGGAAACTTTATTTGATTGTTTGAATAATGTAGTCGAATCAGAAAATGAAGAAGATTATGACTCAAGCTGGTTGTTCGAACATATCCAAATGACGTTGGATCAATATTCATTGCAGTTACAAGACTTAGACAGTGTAGCTGAAGAAGCGATCAATGAACTTTGGGATGCCGACTTGATTGGAGACATTGTTAATTCTGACGCAGGAAGTTCAGAAACAGCCACTACGAACGTTGATTGTTTTGACCAACTAGACGATTTAGAAAGAACAGGATATCGGTGGGTAAATGGTGAAGGGCTCTACATTCGTTACTCTTGTAATCTTTCAGGAGATAGTCACCCTGACAAACCGTTTTCTGGGGATACAATTCACGTAGACTTTGAAGTTAAACATCCGTTAGTAATTGGTGAAGCTGGTCTGGGTGAATTCGAGATGTGTGATGTTAAAGCTCGGGGAAAAGACTATTCAGATGAAAGTGACTGGGCACACTTAAATTTAGGTAATAAACCTGCTGAAGCCAGTACTGAGTTTTAGTTGACTTTCAAAAGGCGTCACGATGACGCCTTTACTCCTTACTCTTTGAAGCAGGGAAGCCCCTGGCTAACACGCCAATCTTTCACTATTTTTACTATCCCTTCAGGCGTATCCTCACCCGGGTTCTCTGGGTAGTAAATTAAGTCTGAACCCGCAGGATGCTCGGTTATTTCCTCAAAAATATCAAGCAGTTCGTCAAGGACTTCATCTGAATCTGATGCATTCTCTTTAAAAATATCTTCGACAAAGCGCAAGAACTCAGCTTCGTTGTAGTCCGTTATACTTTTTTTACTCACTTCATACCTCTATGAATATCAATATGATTTTTGGGTGTGGTCACTTTTAAATTATCTAAATCGTAAACCTTGCCACCATTCTGCACTTCATCTACATGATGTAGCTCAAAAGATTTTCTCTTTCCTACTTTATCTCGACTTCTTGCTTTAGGAGCCTTCCCTAACCCGATTCGAATTTGGTTTTGTGCATTAAATTGTCCCTTTAAATCGCTGTCTTTAGATACCTCTAACCAGAATGCTTTTCGAAACGCATCAAAGCTGCTGAATTCTTTTCCTCTCAGCTTATCAGCTATTTGAGAGGGTATTGGGGCTCCTAAGTCCTTACCTGCACCTGCCAACCAAATGCCAAAGATATCTTCGCCTTTCCCGGTAACGACTCCGGGCTTATCCCTCGGGCTTTCTTTGTAAACCACATAGAGCGGAGCAATACCTGAGCTTTCCGGGAATACCAAGATCGCATCACGCCAGTCTTTCTCTTCTGGCGCAGGCGTAACCGTGACGTTAGCATCGCTATCCGAGTGGATTGGCGTGACCAGTATATCGTCTTTTTCAAAGCCATCACTATGATCGGGCGTGCTTTGCCAACTTGCTTCACCGTTTTCTTCTGGTGTCCAATAGATGGTTGGTCCGTTCTTTTCAATCGCAACGGACAGTTGGCCATTATTTCCCTGTTTCACGTATTTGATGGGGATGCGCGTGTCGTCTACATGATAGCCCTGCACGTGCGGGTAAAACTCTCCATCTTGGGGCTCGGTAATGTGGACACGAACGCGGCTTTGCGCCGTGGTCACCTGGCGTAAATCTTGGTCTGTGTATTGGGTGTTATCGCCAAACAAGCTTTGCTGCATGGCAAACAAGGCGCCAATGCCTTCTACTTGCCAGCGGTAGCCCTCAACGATTTTATCTTTCAATGTACCTGCCAGTTTATCCAACTGCATCGCCGCGGTTTGGGTTTGTTGCGTTTGCTCTGGTGAGCCGGCGACAGCTGCGGAACTTCCCATGGCCATTTGTGCTTGTGTTGCTTGAATGGCGGGTATGACAGCGGCAGGATTTGCATTCGCTTGCGCAAAGAAGAATGACCAAGGGCCGAAGTTACTGATTGACTCTTGTTGGTCACCAATTTCAATACACCCTTCTGGCCTGGTGCAGGATTTAGCGAACACGAGCGAGCTTGTGGCGTCTTTTAAGTTAAGGATGGCGACATCACCTTCGACGAAATCGGCAGCGTTGATGGCTCTATGGGTGGTTAGCCAAAGTAATGCGTCGCTGTGCTGATAATGGCTGTTGCGGATGTTGTTGTAAGTTTGTGGGCGCAGTGGCGGAAAGGTGTCCTTTTTGTCCGGTGCTTGTTTTTGCTGTGCTTCTGCAACAACAATTTCATCACCAATTGCGAGTGATAGAGGGTCGGCCTCAAACACTGGGTTAAGCGAGAGCAAGGCTTTAGCTCCCATACCATACTGTTCAGCTATGCTCTGCCAGGTTTCCCCCGCAACTACGATGTGCGTTGCTGCGGTTTGTTCTGCTTCCGTCTCATCGTTGTTATCTTCTACGCGTGCTTCTTCCGGCTGTTTAGCTGCATCAAACAGTGCAGGAATATCCAACTTTATCCCGTTTTCGCTCAGCCAATCTTCACTGAGGTTATCGAGCTCTTCTCGTGTGATTTGGCGCTCAAGATAAATGATGAATTGGTTCTCAAGGACTTGGTTGGCCAACTTCCAATACACCAATATAGCGCTTTGGTCTTTGGTAAAACCACGCTCATTATTGAGCTTGTCTTGTGTCGATCGCGTAGCGTAAAACGCCCACTTTTCTTGTCCGAGAATTTTGTACTCTTGGACCAGTTCACCATCATTAAAGTGGTAGTAATAGCCCTCTGTCGGCAAGCCTAGGCGTTCGCCCAATCGTACAGCCGGAACGACAGGTATAAAACCTTCCTCAGTTTTATGGCTGCCAGCTTTTTGTAGTGTGACGGCTTCCAGTGGCGTCAGCCCGAGATTGTCATCGGCGATGTGGATATTTAAACGCTTTGGCTCATCAAACACACATAACGCTGTGTAGCGGGTACCTTGCTCGGTATTGGCTTGCTCCCAGCGGGTTACCGCGTTCTCTTTTTCAGTTTTCGCTAAAGCAAAGTCACTGTGCACCATTTTCTTTATGGTGGCATCCGAGCAGCCAACTTCGAAGCTGTACTCGAATTCCTTGGTGATCTCCTCTTCACTTTCGGTTGCTATTGGCTGCGGCGTGTAAGCTCGTTCGAGTGTCGCGGTCTCTACAATACGTGTGCTGTACCCTCCCGTTGCTCTGGGGATTTTAGTCTTTGCTAACAATTCCTTAGTCGCATCATCCGAAAATGCAGAGATAACCTCAGAGTTTAGGCGCCATGTTTTAGGACCAATTGGGTCGTTGTAACTCAGAAGTGCGGGAATTTGAGGTGTATCACTCACGAGTACGAGCTTACCCTCGTGGAGGTGTTGTTTTAGCTGCTCAAAGGTAAGATGAGCAGGAATAGCAGAGACGACATCTGCTTCCGCGAGGTTGTGGAAGTTGCCCTCTATCAACCCGAATTCATGGGACATCAATTCCGAAAGCGGGAGAACTTTGTATGACACGATTTAACCCAAGTTAAGCCAATAATGCCTCTACTTCGCAAAAATCACGCCATTTGCATTAGTCATTAAAAACAATGGGTTACATATACAGTGCTATTAGGTTGTTCAAAATATTGTCGAATTTTCTAATTTATTGGAAATCTAGCCAACTTATTGCGGAGACTTCGAAAGGTAGGTGGGAATTTTGAATAGTATGCCTAAAGGTTATGCATACTAATTATAATCGCTTTAAAATCAGTATCATATGAATAATATTATGAGAATTATAGTTCTATTTGATAAATACAACAAAGAAGGGGATTGGACTTCAGAACCACTACCCGCCAAGGTGACAGAAGAAGTGTACCTGACGCAGAGTACCTTCCACCAGAAGCTGACAGACACAGTAGCTGAGCATTTCAAACTGGAAGTGGAATATCACACTGAATCGTTTGATTTCGCCTAATTTGGCTGTTTTCCTCCTCGATAAGACAAAAAGGTGCGTTTTCGCACCTTTTCTGCTTGTTAAATCCCCATTTGATTGCTAAAACATCCACTCTTTATTTGTTTTTCATTTCAGAAGACATCATGACAACGAATCAACAGAATGCAGTTGTTTTCGCAACCACAAACCGTCGTTGTGAAACTGGGTACAAGTGTGCTGACAGGCGGCACTTTGGCGTTAAACCGTGCTCATATGGTAGAGCTGGCTCGTCAATGTGCTGAGCTAAAAAAACAAGGCCATTCAGTAGTAATGGTTTCGTCTGGTGCGATTGCAGCAGGCCGTGAGCATCTTGGATACCCCGCACTGCCCAACGAGATGGCGAGCAAACAGTTGCTTGCTGCTGTGGGCCAGAGCCGTTTGATTCAAACATGGGAGTCTTTGTTTGGCATTTATGGCATCAAAATTGGTCAGATGCTGCTAACTCGTGCGGATTTGGACGATCGCGAGCGTTTCCTAAATGCGCGTGACACCATCAATGCTCTGGTTGCAAACGACATTATTCCTATCGTGAACGAAAACGATGCGGTAGCAACCAACGAGATCAAAGTTGGTGACAACGATAACTTATCTGCTTTGGTGGGGATTTTGTGCGGTGCAGACAAATTACTGCTGCTGACTGACCAAAAAGGTTTGTTTACCGCAGACCCTCGTAAAGATCCAAATGCCGAACTGATCAAAGAAGTGAAAACCATCGATGATACTTTGCGTAAGATTGCGGGTGGTAGCGGCACAACGCTGGGTACTGGCGGCATGGCAACCAAGCTTCAGGCGGCAGACATCGCTCGACGTGCAGGCATTGAGGTGATCATCGCAGCAGGTAGTGCACCAAATGTTATCTTTGACTCATTGAGCTCAGAGCCACAAGGCACGCGTTTCCTTCCTTGTGAAGAAGCGCTAGAAAACCGTAAACGCTGGATCTTGGCGGGCCCTGCAGCATCTGGTGACATCATTATCGACGATGGCGCAGTGAATGCGGTTGTTGGCAAAGGTAGCAGCCTGCTTGCAAAAGGCGTTATTAAGGTGAGCGGTGACTTTGCTCGTGGCGAAGTGGCGCGCGTAACAAACTCTCACGGCAAACTGGTTGCTCGTGGTATCAGCGCCTACTCAAGTGAAGACCTCGCGAAAATCGCCGGTAAGCACAGTAAAGATATCATCTCTATTTTGGGTCATGACTACGGCTCAGAAGTGATTCATCGCGATGATCTTGTCGTCATTCAAGAATAGAAATTGAGGGAAGCAAAGTGGATTTAACGAATATGGGTAAAGCTGCCAAAGATGCAGCTTTCGAATTGGCGACAGCGTCAACCGCACAAAAGAACCAAGCACTAGCGATCATTGCTGATGAGCTAGAAGCTAACGCAGCAACTATTTTGGCTGCAAACGCAAAAGACATCGAACTGGGCCGCGAAGCGGGTCTAACCGACGCTCTACTTGACCGACTTCTATTGAACGAAGAGCGTCTAACAGGCATTGCCAATGACGTGCGTAACGTAATCAGTCTAAATGACCCTGTGGGCAGCGAGATTGACAGTAAAGTGCTAGAAAACGGCATGTCTCTGTCTCGTCGTCGCGTGCCACTTGGTGTGGTTGGCGTGATTTACGAAGCGCGTCCAAACGTAACCATCGATATTGCTGCACTGTGTCTAAAAACCGGTAACGCAAGCATCCTTCGTGGTGGCAAAGAGACGTTCTTTTCTAACATGGAACTGGTAAAGGTTATTCAATCTGCACTAGCGAAAGCGAACTTGCCGGCGGCTTCTGTTCAATACATTGAAAAGCCAGACCGCGAGTTGGTTTCTCAACTGCTAAAACTAGACGATTACGTCGATATGATCATTCCACGTGGTGGCGCTGGCCTACACAAAATGTGTAAAGAGAACAGCACCATTCCAGTGATCATTGGTGGTTTTGGGATTAGCCACATTTTTGTTGATGAATCAGCGGATCTAGAAAAATCATTGAACGTTGTTGAGAACTCAAAAGTTCAACGTCCTTCAGCATGTAACTCGTTAGATACTCTGCTTGTTCATGAAAAAGTGGCAGCGCAATTCCTAGCAATGATTGTAGAGCGCATGAACGACAAAGTGACCTTCGTTGCAGAGCAAAAAGCAAAAGCGCTCATGGCGCAAGCAAAGCAAATTCGTGATGCGGGTGAAGGCGATTTTGATACGGAATGGCTAAGTTACACGCTTGGTGTAAAAGTGGTTGCTGATGTGAAAGAAGCGATCAATCACATGCGTGTTCACAACGCGAGTCACTCAGATGCGATCATGACTAACAGCCTAGAAAACTCAGAGTTGTTCATCAACTCAGTGGGTTCTGCCGCAGTCTACGTCAATGCGGCAACACGCTTTACGGATGGTGCTCAGTTTGGTCTTGGTGCAGAAGTAGCGGTATCCACTCAGAAACTGCATGCACGTGGTCCTATGGGCTTGGAAGAGCTAACCAGCTACAAATGGGTTGGTAAAGCAAACTACCTAGCACGCAGTTAACAGAAAACGTCTGATATTGATTGAAAAAGGGGCAGTAGTGCCCCTTTTTGTTTTCTCTAACATAGCAATTCCGCTACACTAGTCTTGCTTTTGGGACGAACCCAATCGCACGCTATTTGGAGGTGATATGCATTGTCCTTTTTGTTCTGAGAACGATACAAAAGTAATTGATTCCCGCTTAGTCGCTGACGGCCATCAGGTTCGTCGTCGTCGCCAGTGTCTTGCATGTAGCGAACGTTTTACTACGTTTGAAACGGCAGAATTGGTGATGCCGAAAGTGATTAAGTCAAACGGCAACCGCGAACCCTTCGACGAAGACAAGATGGTCGGTGGTATACAGCGCGCCCTAGAAAAACGTCCAGTGAGTGCCGATTCTATCGAGCTCGCGATTAGCATGATTAAGTCACAACTACGTGCCACTGGTGAGCGTGAAGTACCTAGCGAGATGATTGGTAATCTAGTTATGGACCAATTAAAAGAGCTGGATAAAGTCGCTTATATCCGTTTCGCATCGGTTTACCGCAGCTTTGAAGACATCCGTGAATTTGGCGAAGAAATTGCACGTCTAGAAGACTGATTGAATCATGGCTCAACACAACACTTCTTCACTATTTACCTCTCAAGATTTCGAAATGATGTCGCGTGCGCTCATGCTGGCGAAGCGCGGCATTTATACGACGGCTCCGAATCCTAATGTAGGCTGTGTTATTGTCCGTGATGGTGAGATAGTTGGCGAAGGTCATCATCACCGTGCAGGCGAGCCTCATGCCGAAGTCCACGCCATGCGTATGGCGGGGGATAAAACCCAAGGTGCGACAGCTTACGTAACGTTGGAGCCTTGTTCTCACTATGGCCGCACGCCACCTTGTGCTGAAGGGCTCATCAAAGCCAAAGTCGCACGCGTTGTCTGTGCGATGGAAGATCCCAACCCGAAAGTCGCAGGGCGCGGTTTTCAAATGCTGCGTGATGCAGGGGTAGAAGTTCAGGTCGGCTTGTTAGAAAGCGAAGCTATTGAACTGAACAAAGGCTTCATCAAATTCATGCAAACGGGCATGCCATACATTCAGTTGAAAATGGCAGCCAGCCTCGATGGGCAAAGTGCACTCAATAATGGTCAGAGTCAATGGATCACCTCCCCAAAGGCTCGCCAAGATGTGCAGCGTTATCGTGCATTGAGCGGTGGGCTTCTCTCAACCAGCAAAACTGTGATTGATGACAATGCGTCATTGAATGTTCGCTGGGAGGATTTGCCAAAAAGCGTGCAAACGCAGTATCCCCAAGAAGATGTCCGTCAGCCTCCGCGCGTTATTTTCGATCGCAAGTCTCAACTTAGTGATGATCTAAAGCTATTCAATACTGACGGTGAGCGTATCATTGTCAGCCAAGGTGGCGATATGGCCCCTGAACTGGATGAAAATGGCCAAATTGACTTAGCGGCGACACTAAGAAATGTCGCAAGCGGATACCATATCAATCACTTGTGGGTCGAGGCTGGAGCGACGCTCGCGAGTTCGTTAATCAAAGCTAACCTTGTAGATGAACTGATTGTTTATCTTGCACCCAAATTGATGGGCAGCGATGGACGAGGCTTGATTGGTGCTCTTGGGTTAACTGAGATGGCCCAAGTTATCGATTTAACTATTACCGATGTTCGAATGGTGGGTGTGGATATTCGCATTACCGCAACCGTCAAACGCAACCAAAGCTAGAAAGAAGCATTATGTTTACAGGAATTGTAGAGGCAGTTGGCAAGCTGACTGCTATTACGCCAAAAGGCGAAGACATCACCGTAACGGTAGAAGTAGGCAAGTTGGATATGTCTGACGTTAAGTTAGGCGACAGTATCGCGACCAATGGTGTGTGTTTGACAGTCGTAGACTTCGGTAGTCACTACTACAGTGCGGATTTGTCACTGGAAACGCTGAACAAAACCGGTTTTGCTGCTTACCAAGTTGGTGACAAAGTGAACCTCGAAAAAGCCATGCTACCGACCACTCGTTTTGGTGGCCACATTGTGTCCGGTCACGTCGATGGCGTGGGTGTGATTGTTGAGCGTAACCAAGTCGGCCGTGCGATTGAATTTTGGGTTGAGATGCCAGCGGAAATTTGTAAGTACGTGGCAGAAAAAGGCTCTATCACAGTGGATGGCATTAGTCTGACCGTCAACGACCTACGTAAGAATGGTTTTAAATTAACGATTGTTCCTCACACTAGTGAAGAGACGACCATCGATCAGTTCCAAGTCGGTCGTAAAGTAAACCTAGAAGTGGACGTGTTAGCTCGCTACATGGAGCGTTTGCTACAAGGTCAAAAAGAAGAGTCGCAAGAATCACGAATTACCATGGACTTCTTGCAGCAAAATGGTTTTGCTTAAACGAAACCGACCACAATCACAGAACGTTATCAGGTTAATTGACTTAATAAAGGTTGGCTTCAAACTGCTTTGCTGACCAAAGCCAGTAGACGTAACTCAACGAAACGTTAAACGCATTGCCGCTGCAATAATAAATTTTTGAATAACGGGAAACAGAATATGCCTATCAGCACGCCTCAAGAGATTATTGATGACATTCGCGCAGGCAAAATGGTCATCCTGATGGATGATGAAGACCGCGAGAATGAAGGTGATTTGATCATGGCTGCCGAGCACATTACGCCGGAAGCTATCAACTTTATGGCTACGCATGGCCGTGGCTTAATCTGTCTAACCATGACAAAAACTCGTTGTGAGAGCCTTGGTCTTCCGCCAATGGTGCAAGACAACAACGCACAATACACCACCAACTTTACCGTTTCTATTGAAGCGGCTGAAGGTGTAACAACGGGTATTTCTGCAGCTGACCGCGCTCGCACTGTACAAGCTGCAGTCGCGCCAAACGCAAAAGCGGCGGACTTAGTACAACCGGGTCACATCTTTCCTCTAGCAGCACAAGATGGCGGTGTTCTAACTCGTGCAGGCCACACTGAGGCTGGTTGTGATTTAGCTCGTCTGGCTGGTCTTGAGCCAGCATCGGTTATCGTTGAGATCCTAAACGACGATGGCACGATGGCGCGCCGCCCAGATTTAGAAGTGTTCGCTGAAAAGCACGGTTTGAAACTGGGTACCATTGCGGATCTTATCGAATACCGCAACAACACAGAAACGACCATTGAACGTGTGGCAGAATGCGCACTACCAACGGAGTTCGGCGAGTTTACGCTGGTGACTTACAAAGACACTATCGATAACCAAGTGCATTACGCAATGTGCAAAGGTGACCTAACAGAAGATGCGCCATTGGTTCGTGTCCACCTACAAGATGTCTTTACCGATGTACTTCGTAGTGACCGCAATGCAGAGCGCAGTTGGACATTAGAGAAGGCAATGAAGCGCATTGGCGAAGAGGGTGGAGTATTGGTTGTACTTGGCAATGAAGAGTCAACCGATCTACTTGTTCACCGTGTGAAGATGTTTGAAGCACAAGATAAAGGTGAAGCCCCAACACTTGCTAAGAAACAAGGCACTTCTCGCCGTGTAGGCGTTGGTTCGCAAATTCTTGCTGACCTAGGCGTACACGATATGCGTCTGCTTTCTTCGACCAACAAAAAGTACCACGCGCTAGGCGGTTTTGGCCTGAACGTAGTTGAGTACGTCTGCGAATAACAACTGACTTACAGGTACCTAGTCTTGCGAGCACTTATCATCGTTAAGGCTAGGAACTCGTGATTCGTCTCCAATTTCCATTAGATATTGCTCACAAATTTGTGATAGAATCCGGCGATTCTCACTTGATGAACAATTTTCACTTATAAATAGAGTTAAAGGAAAGCTTATGAAAGTGATCGAGGGTGGCTTCCCAGCGCCAAATGCAAAAATTGCTATCGTTATTTCTCGTTTCAACAGTTTTATTAACGAAAGCCTACTATCTGGTGCGATCGATACACTAAAGCGTCACGGACAAGTAAGCGAAGACAACATCACTGTTGTTCGTTGTCCAGGTGCCGTAGAACTACCTCTGGTAGCTCAACGTGTTGCTAAGACTGGTAAGTACGATGCAATCGTATCTCTAGGTACAGTAATCCGTGGCGGTACACCACACTTTGACTATGTTTGTAGTGAGTGTAACAAGGGTCTTGCACAAGTTTCTCTGGAATACAGTCTTCCAGTGGCGTTTGGCGTACTGACTGTTGATACTATCGATCAAGCGATTGAACGCGCAGGAACCAAGGCTGGTAATAAAGGTGCAGAGGCTGCACTAAGCGCACTTGAAATGATTAACGTACTATCTGAAATTGATTCCTAATGGGGGCCAGTGTGAAACCAGCCGCACGTCGTAACGCACGTCAATTCGCGCTACAAGCGATCTACTCATGGCAAATTACTAAAGACAATGTTGCCACGATCGAAGAACAGTTTTTGTCTGGCGACAAATACGATGAAGAAGAACTTCACGCATCTGAGCCTGCACTAGCTGCTCCAGAAACAGACGTAGCTTACTTCCGTGAACTACTAAGCGGTGTTGTACTTAGCCACTCTGAGCTAGATAGCAAAATCCGTCCATACGTGTCACGTCCAATGCAGGACCTAGACATGATGGAACTTGCTCTTCTTCGCCTTGCTATGTACGAGATGACTCGTCGCGAAGATGTTCCTTACAAAGTGGTAATCAACGAAGCGATTGAACTTGCAAAAGTATTCGCGGCAGAAGACAGCCACAAATTTGTGAATGGTGTGCTAGATAAAGCGGCGCCACACGTACGTAAGAAATAACGATTTCTTCATTAAAAAGGTCAGCAGATGCTGACCTTTTTTGTATCAAAAGCTTTTACATCAAACAGTAAGTGAACAATGTCTGGTGAATTTAATCTGATCGATAAGTACTTTGTTGGACGCCAAAACCAGCGCAAAGACGTACACCTAGCGGCAGGTGACGATTGTGCGTTAGTGAAAGCGCCAGACAACGTACAAATTGCCATTAGCACCGATACGCTGGTGGCTGGTACTCATTTTCTTGCCGATGCCAACCCTGCTTGGGTCGCGCATAAGGCGCTGGCCTCTAACATCAGTGATTTGGCTGCAATGGGTGCAACCCCAGCTTGGGTGAGCTTTGCATTGACCATGCCTGAGCCAGATGAAGCATGGCTTGCACCCTTCTGTGATGCATTTTTTGAGCTGGCAGACTACTTTGGTATTCAACTCATTGGCGGTGATACCACCAAAGGTCCACTAAGCCTGACGCTTACGGTGCAAGGCTTTGTACCAGAGGGCAAAGCTTTGACTCGTTCTGGAGCAAAAGTCGGTGACTGGGTGTATGTGACAGGTAACCTTGGTGATGCCAAAGCTGGTCTGGATGTGATTTTGGATGATTCACTGCGCTCTCGCATTGCAGCGCCAGAGCTTGAAAAAGCACATTATCTCAGTACACCTCGCGTATTAGCCGGACAAGCACTCATTGGGTTGGCTTCGTCGGCGATTGATATTTCTGATGGTTTGATCTCTGATATCAAGCACATTCTCAAACGTTCTGATGTGGGTGTTAGCCTAGATGTCTCCCAGCTGCCGATATCTTCAGAATTAGTTCAGTTTTTAGATGATAAGGTCAGCGCTCAGCAGTATGCTTTATCAAGTGGTGAAGAGTACGAGCTGTGTTTTACTGTGCCAGAGCAGAACCACGGCTCATTGCAAAGCGCACTGTCGCACACGGGATGTAAAGTCACGTGTATTGGTCAGATTCGACCAAGAGGCACGTTTGAGCTGCACGATAACAATCAACCTCTTGATTGGGATCTCAGTGGCTTTGACCACTTTAAATAATCTGAGCTAGGCGTTAGCCTAAGATTGATACCAAACTTGCAGTATAGGTTTAAGGAAATGACCAACCCTCTCTCTCTGATTTCATTAAAGAACCCGTGGCATCTTTTGGCGACAGGTTTTGGTAGCGGCTTATCACCAGTGGTGCCTGGGACAATGGGGACGCTTGCGGCGGTGCCTTTGTTCCTCCTGTTGGCACAACTGCCTTTTCCACTTTATGTGGTTGTCGTGCTTTTCTCTTGCGTGATTGGCATTAAGATTTGCCAAGTGACATCAGATGACATGGGCGTTCACGACCATGGCTCTATCGTGTGGGATGAGTTTGCGGGCTTTTGGATCACCATGAGCCTTGTGCCAGCATTGAATATTCCAGTGACGGAATGGAAGTGGCTACTAACTGGCTTTATCTTGTTCCGCTTCTTTGACATGGTAAAACCATGGCCAATAGGTTGGTTGGATAAACGTGTTCACGGCGGTTTAGGTATCATGATTGATGATATCGTGGCAGGCATTATGGCGGGTATCGCACTGTTTTTAGTGGCGAAATACGCAGGCTGGATGTAGTACTTATCGCGTAGTACTTATGGCATAGTACTGACAATCGACAAATAAACAAAAGGGATGCCACGGCATCCCTTTTCTGTGTTTACTTCGTTGTATTACGTACGCTTACTTAGCTAAGTAATCGTTGATCGACTTCTCGATGCCTTTCGCATCTAAGCCAAGCTCTTCGTGTAGCTCGTCTTGTGTGCCTTGAGGAACGAAGCGATCTGGCAAGCCAAGATTCAGTACCGGCATGATGATCTTATCTTGCATCATAAACTCAACCACACCCGCACCAGCACCACCAGCAATCGCGTTTTCTTCAAGCGTAACTAGCACATCGTGCTCAGCTGCTAGCTGTCGGATCAAGGCTTCATCAAGTGGCTTAACAAAGCGCATGTCTGCTACCGTTGCATTTAGGCTTTCAGCCGCTTCTAGTGCGTTACCTAGGAAGGTACCGAAGCTTAGAATTGCCACTTTCTCGCCTTTTCGAACGATACGACCTTTACCGATTTCAAGTGCAGTGAAGTCTTTTTCGATTTCTGTGCCCATGCCGCTACCGCGTGGGTAACGAACCGCGCTTGGGCCTGTGTGCTTATGACCCGTGTACAGCATTTGACGACATTCGTTTTCGTCACTTGGAGCCATGATCACCATGTTCGGGATACAACGCATGAAGCTCAGATCGAACGCACCTTGGTGGGTTTGGCCATCGGCGCCAACCAGACCAGCACGGTCGATAGCGAACATCACCGGTAAGTCCATGATCGCTACATCGTGGATCAACTGGTCGTAACCACGCTGTAGGAAGGTAGAGTAGATTGCTACAATCGGATGATCGCCCGCAATTGCCATACCTGTCGCGAGAGTCACGGCGTGCTGCTCTGCAATCGCGACGTCAAAGTACTGCTCTGGGTACTCTTTCGAGAAGCGAACCATACCAGAGCCTTCACGCATCGCTGGCGTAATTGCCATCAGCTTAGGATCTTGCGCCGCCATGTCACATAGGAAATCACCAAAGATCTTAGAGAAGGTCGGCTTGCCACCGCTGCTCTTCGGCAAACTGTTATGTGATGGGTCGAACTTTGGTACACCGTGGTAACCAATAGGATCTTTTTCTGCTGGCTCATAACCTTTGCCTTTCTTGGTCATGATGTGCAGGAATTGAGGGCCTTTCAGCTCACGCATGTTTTTCAGCGTTTTGACTAGCTCATTCACATCGTGTCCATCAATAGGGCCGATGTAGTTGAAGCCTAGCTCTTCGAATAACGTGCCAGGAACAACCATGCCTTTTAGGTGCTCTTCCGTACGACGAACCAGCTCTTTAATTGGTGGAACGCCAGACAACACTTTCTTACCGCCTTCACGGATAGAGGTGTATAGGCTGCCAGAAAGGACTTTAGCAAGGTGGTTGTTCAGTGCGCCTACGTTTTCTGAGATCGACATTTCGTTATCGTTCAGAATCACCAGCATATCTGGGTGAACGTCACCAGCGTGGTTCATCGCTTCGAAAGCCATACCAGCGGTGATTGCACCGTCGCCAATAACGCTGACCACTTTACGACCTTCACCTTCTTTTTGCGCACTGATGGCCATGCCAAGACCTGCACTGATAGAAGTAGATGAGTGACCAACGGATAGGGTGTCGTATTCGCTCTCTTCACGCCATGGGAATGGGTGAAGACCGTCTTTCTGACGGATAGTTGGCATCTGATCACGACGACCAGTGAGAATCTTGTGTGGGTAAGCCTGATGGCCTACGTCCCAGATCAACTGATCTACGGGTGTGTTGTATACATAATGCAGAGCTACGGTTAGCTCTACTGTGCCTAAGCCAGACGCTAAGTGTCCGCTAGACTGACTCACTGAATTTAGCAGATACGTGCGTAGTTCATCGCACAATGTTGGCAATGTTTCTTTCGGAAGAAGACGCAACTCCTCCGGTGTATTTGCTAACGCCAGTGTTGGGTACTTTGAAATATCAAGAGTCATATAAATGCGCGCTTATAGTTTAGTTCTTGCGCTCGATGACATATCGGGCGAACTCTTCGAGTAACTGAGTATTGTATGGGATTGCTTCCAATGCTTGAAGAGCTTCCTGTAGCAGAGTGTGAGCTTTCTCCATTGCTCCCTCCAAACCCAGTAGAGATGGATAAGTACTCTTGTTCAGCTCTTGGTCTGAACCTTGAGGCTTACCCAGTGTTTCTGTGTCACTGATGATATCAAGAATATCGTCTTGAACCTGAAACGCCAAACCAATCGCTTTTGAGTAGCGCTCTAAGTGTGGCAAAACTTCTAGGCCTTTTTCGCCTGCGGCTAACGCGCCCAGTTTTACGGCACAGTTAATCAGTGCACCAGTTTTATTGCGATGAATTTCTTCCAATTCTGCGAGGGATACACGACGATTTTCTGCACCTAAATCCAACGCCTGGCCAAGACACATACCGCCTGCACCAGAGGCTTGCGCTAGAGCTTGTACCATTTTTATACGCTGGTTCTCTGCGTTCGGATTCAGTTCGCCTTCGGCAAGAATGGTGAAGGCAAGTGTTTGAAGTGCATCACCAGTTAGGATGGCTGTTGCTTCGTCAAACTTGATGTGACAAGTTGGTTGACCGCGACGCAAATCATCATCATCCATAGCTGGTAGATCATCATGAATCAGAGAATAGGCATGGATACACTCTATTGCAGAAGCGGGCGTATCAAGATCTTCTGGTTTACAACCCAGCATTTGACCAGTGATGTAAACAAGGAAAGGACGAACACGTTTGCCGCCTAGTAGTAGGCCGTATTTCATCGCTTGAATCAGCGGCTGTTCTTGATGAGGCAGTTGCTCAAGCCACTGATTGAGTTGTTGGTTGTTTCTTTGTTGATAAGACGTCAATGTCTCTTGCATCACATTGCTCACTACTGATAATTATTCTGACTCAGGGTTGAAGTCACTCAGTGGTGCTTCATCATCTTCGCTAAGAAGAATGCTAACGCGCTGTTCGGCGTCGCTCAGTTTAGTTTGACCAGCACGAGCCAGTGCAATGCCACGCTCAAATTTACGTAGGGCATCATCTAGGGCAAGATCGCCATTCTCTAGTTGATCAACCAAGCTATCTAGCTCTTCAATGGTTGCTTCGAAGGTCATGTTTTCTGGTTTCTTGACCGCCATCTTTTATCTGCCTTAATCAAGCCTCTAATAGAATGCACGCAAGTTACCTTAGCCTACTAAGTTGGTCAAATTTAACCTTATATAATTGTCACAAAATTAGCTCTCAACGGGTCTGATGAGACAATCTCGATCATTTAGTTCGAGCCTAAACGATCTTTTTGTGATGTATTGACCAAGATTTTTCTAAAAAAACTGTTCTAGTTGTCGATACAAGTAATAATTCGCCTGACTAGGCAATGTTTAAGTATAGCGAGAGGAGTGCTTTGTGGATTTAGCAACCCTAATAGGTTTGATTGGTGGTTTTGCATTCGTCATTATGGCGATGGTGCTAGGTGGCAGCATTGGCATGTTCGTAGACGTCACCTCAATCCTAATCGTAGTTGGTGGTTCGGCATTTGTTGTGCTGATGAAGTTCACCATGGGGCAGTTCTTCGGCGCGACTAAGATCGCTGGTAAAGCGTTCATGTTTAAAGCGGATGAGCCAGAAGACCTGATCGCTAAGATTGTTGAAATGGCAGACGCGGCACGTAAAGGTGGCTTCCTTGCTCTTGAAGAGATGGAAATCAACAACAGCTTTATGCAGAAAGGCATCGACTTACTAGTCGATGGTCACGATGCAGATGTGGTACGTGCGGCACTACAGAAAGACATTGCACTTACCGACGAGCGTCATACTCAAGGTACCGGTGTATTCCGTGCATTTGGTGACGTAGCCCCTGCGATGGGGATGATCGGTACACTGGTTGGTCTGGTAGCCATGCTTTCAAACATGGATGACCCAAAAGCGATCGGTCCTGCGATGGCGGTAGCGCTTTTGACTACCTTATACGGTGCGGTGCTATCTAACATGGTGTTTTTCCCAATTGCCGACAAGCTTTCGCTGCGCCGCGATCAAGAAACCTTAAACCGTCGTTTGATTATGGATGGCGTTTTGGCAATCCAAGATGGTCAGAACCCACGTGTTATCGACAGTTACCTGAAGAACTACCTCAACGAGGGTAAACGCGCTCTCGAGATCGATGAGTAATCCGGAGGTCATCTGATGGATGAAGATAACAAATGTGATTGTCCACCACCCGGTCTCCCGCTGTGGATGGGGACATTCGCTGACTTGATGTCACTGCTGATGTGTTTCTTCGTATTGCTGCTTTCGTTTTCGGAAATGGACGTACTGAAGTTCAAACAGATTGCGGGTTCGATGAAGTTTGCTTTTGGTGTTCAGAACCAACTTGAAGTGAAGGACATTCCAAAGGGCACCAGCATCATTGCGCAAGAGTTTCGACCGGGTCGCCCGGAACCAACGCCGATTGATGTCATCATGCAGCAAACCATGGACATCACTCAGCAGACGTTGGAGTTCCATGAAGGAGAATCTGACCGAGCGGGTGGTACTAAGCGAGACCAAGGTAAGCTAACGGGTGGCCAATCGCCAGAAACGTCAACGCATAACAACCAATCGGCGGAATCAGACATGCAACAACAGCAGTCTGAACAAACATCGCAAGAGATGGAAACCTTGATGGAAAGCATCAAGAAAGCGTTGGAGCGTGAAATTGAGCAAGGCGCAATTGAGGTCGAAAATCTCGGTCAGCAGATCGTGATTCGAATGCGTGAGAAAGGTGCTTTCCCTGAAGGCTCTGCGTTCTTGCAGCCGAAGTTCAGACCGCTGGTACGCCAGATTGCCGAACTGGTCAAAGACGTACCAGGCATTGTTCGAGTGTCAGGACATACGGATAACCAACCGCTGGATTCTGAGCTGTATCGTTCTAACTGGGATTTGTCGTCGCAAAGAGCGGTGTCGGTTGCCCAAGAGATGGAGAAAGTACGAGGCTTCTCGCACCAACGCTTACGAGTGCGAGGCATGGCCGATACTGAGCCATTAGCGCCAAACGATTCTGATGCGAACCGCGCACTTAACCGCCGTGTTGAAATCAGCATCATGCAAGGTGAGCCACTTTACAGCGAAGAAGTGCCCGTAATTCAATAAGCGAATATTTGTTCTTATACTAAAAGCGAGCGTTAGCTCGCTTTTTTTGTCATTCCATTTCGCTTAGGTGTATAATCTTGCGCCTTTGAAGTGAGCTCAGGCTACCTTTTGTGACCAAGACGCGCTTTTGCTGCGTATGAAGCATCGAGGTGGAGTATCACTCATTGTTGATTGCGAAACTAACCTGCGAACTAGACTATGAAATTTATTGTAAAGCCCCATCCAGAAATTTTTGTAAAAAGTGAATCTGTGCGTAAGCGCTTCACAAAGATTTTAGAGTGCAACATTCGTAACATCGTTAAGAGCCGTACGGAATCTGTCGCGGTATTCAACCGTCGTGATCACATTGAAGTGACCTCTGAGAGTGACGAGTTCCACGCTGAAGTTTTAGAAATCCTGACGCACACGCCGGGTATTCACCACGTTCTTGAAGTAAAGCAAACCGAATTCAAAGACTTGCACGACATTTACGAGCAAGTTTTAGAGCTAAGCGGTTCACTGATCGAAGGCAAGACCTTCGTAGTGCGCGCTAAGCGTCGTGGTAAACACGATTTTACTTCTATTGAGCTAGAGCGTTACGTAGGCGGCGGCCTTAACCAAGCGGTAGAAAGCGCTCGCGTTAAGCTAAGCAAGCCAGACGTAACGATCAACGTTGAAGTAACCAACGACAAGCTAAACCAAGTGTTGGCACGTCACAAAGGCCTAGGTGGTTTCCCTCTAGGTACACAAGAAGACGTACTAAGCCTAATCTCAGGTGGCTTCGACTCTGGTGTTTCAAGCTACCTACACATCAAACGTGGCTCTAAAGTACATTACTGTTTCTTTAACCTAGGTGGTCCAGCGCACGAAATCGGCGTTAAGCAGGTTTCTCACTACCTATGGAACAAATACGGTTCTTCAGCAAAAGTACGTTTCATCTCAGTTGATTTCGAACCAGTAGTGGCTGAAATCCTAGAGAAAGTTGATGACGGCCAAATGGGTGTGATCCTGAAGCGTATGTTCATGCGTGCAGCAGGCATGATTGCTCAGAAGATGAAGATCGAAGCATTGGTAACAGGTGAAGCGCTGGGTCAGGTATCGAGCCAGACGCTGACTAACCTACGCCATATCGATAACGTAACAGATACTCTGATTCTGCGTCCGCTGATCAACTGGGATAAAGAAGACATCATCAACCTAGCGCGTGAAATCGGCACAGAAGACTTTGCGAAGACGATGCCAGAATACTGTGGTGTTATCTCTAAGAAGCCAACTGTTAAAGCGGTGAAAGGCAAGCTAGAAGCAGAAGAAGAGAAATTCGACTTCAGCATCCTTGAGCAAGTGGTTCAAGAAGCTCGTATGATGGACATCCGTGATATCGCAAAAGAGTCACAGGAAGCAGCACCAGAAGTTGAGCAAGTACAAGCAGTAGAAGAAAACGCAATCGTATTGGATATCCGTAGCCCTGAAGAGGAAGACGATAACCCACTAGAAATCGATGGTGTTGATGTTAAACATATTCCATTCTACAAACTGGGTACTCAGTTTGGTGATCTAGACCAAGCTAAGACATACCTACTGTACTGTGACCGTGGTGTGATGAGCCGTCTGCAAGCACTTTACTTGCAAGAGCAAGGTTTCAACAACGTGAAGGTTTACCGCCCATAATCGCGTTGTAATGCTGACAATCACAAAAGCGCAAATTGAGAAATCAGTTTGCGCTTTTTTCGTTTTAGCACGCGCAAAATTTTCCCTAATGAAGTGATAAGATTGAGCTCAATCGCACGCTTCGGGATTTGTATTGATATAACGATAATTAATCCGAAATCAGGATGAAAAGGTGATGTTGATACCAATTTCTGAAGAAGAGGGACAGTGGGATTTTTTAGATAAAAAAACACCGCCTAATAAGGCGGTGCAAGAAATTTGACAGACAGGTCAAAATAAATACAGGAAGTATCTGTTTTGTCACAGGGAGTGTGGACAAAACATATGGTAGAAATCTACCTAACTCGAAATACGAGTTTGCAAACACAACATCGCAACAACGAAGCCAATTGATTCACAAAAGGAATCAAGCCGTTCAGGCTCGTGTTGCGGGATGAAATATAGAATTTATCTGGCTGTTCGGCAACGGACATTTTATAATGTTTCAGATAAAAAAAACTAATCCTACTTGAGGTCCCATAATGTCTCGCAGATTGCCTCCGTTGAATTCACTTCGCGTTTTTGAAGCGGCTGCTCGCCATCTCAGTTTTACCCGTGCTGCTGAAGAGTTGTTTGTTACTCAAGCAGCAGTGAGTCACCAAATTAAAGCGTTAGAAGAGTTCTTATCTTTGAAACTTTTCCGTCGTCGCAACCGCTCTTTGTTGCTAACGGAAGAGGGGCAAAGTTACTTTCTAGACATCAAAGATATTTTCACTTCGATTGCAGAAGCGACCGATAAGGTATTGGAACGTAGTGAAAAAGGTGCGTTGACCATCAGTTTGCCACCAAGTTTTGCAATCCAATGGCTGGTACCTCGCTTGGCGGATTTTAATGCCCAAGAACCGGACATCGATGTGCGTATTAAAGCGGTTGATATGGACGAAGGTTCACTGACTGATGATGTTGATGTGGCTATCTATTATGGTCGTGGTAACTGGCCTGGTTTGCGTGCCGATAAACTCTACCAAGAGTTTTTGATCCCACTTTGTTCACCTTCGTTACTTTTAGGTAACAAACCATTAGAATCTCTAAGTGACCTTAAATTACACACCTTGTTACATGATACCTCTCGTAAAGATTGGAAGCAGTTCGCTCGCCAGCAGAATATCGAAGGCATCAATGTGAACCATGGTCCTATTTTCAGCCACTCGACCATGGTGCTTCAAGCTGCTGCGCACGGGCAAGGTGTCGCTCTAGGTAACAACGTGCTAGCCAAACCTGAAATGGAAGCGGGACGCTTAATCGCGCCATTTGATGAGGTATTGGTGTCGAAGAATGCCTTCTATGTGGTGTGTCACGAACAGCAAGCGGATATGGGACGTATCGCGACGTTTAGGGACTGGATGCTAGCAACTGCAAGAAAAGAACAAGAGGAAGTATTGGATGAGCCATTGGATAGCTGAGGGACCTGAAAACGGACCGCTGTTTATTTTTGCTCACGGCGCAGGGGCAGGCATGGAACACGATTTCATGACTGCCGTCGCCAAAGGATTAGTTGAGCAGGGTATACGCGTGGTGCGTTTTAACTTCCCCTATATGGTTAAGCGAGCGGAAGATGGCAAGAAGCGTCCGCCAGATCGTGCCCCAAAACTTCTTGAAGCTTATGAAGAAGTGATCGCTCACTTTACTTCTCAACCTATTGTGATTGGCGGTAAGTCGATGGGTGGGCGTATGTCGAGCTTACTTGCCGATAATGCGTTGGTGGCGGGTGTTGCCTGTTTAGGTTTTCCTTTTCATCCTCCCGGTAAACCAGAGAAATACAAAGGCGAGCATTTAGCGAGTATCGAAAAGCCAACTTTAATTTTGCAAGGTGAGCGCGATACATTCGGCAAGCGCGAAGAGTTCGAAGGCTTTGCATTATCAGAGCAGGTCACAGTGAGCTTTCTGCCAGACGGTGACCACAGCTTTAAGCCACGTAAGAGCTCTGGCTATACAGAGGCAGGTAACATTGCTTCAACAGTGGAGCAGTTAGCGACATTTATTAAAGAGGTGTCCTGTGAAAAGTAAGTGGTTACTCTCGTTTACTGGTCTTTCTGGCTTAACATCAGTGGCGCTAGGTGCATTTGCTGCACATGGTTTGAAAGCGAAGTTATCGCCTTATTTACTGGGCGTCTTTGAAACCGGCGTTTTGTATCAGTTCATCCATACTTTGGCTATCGCATTTTGTGCGATTTTGCTGTTGCTCAATTTGGGACAAAAAGCACAAAAGTATTTTTTCATCGCGGCGATTTGCTTTATCATCGGCATCTTTTGTTTTAGCGGCAGTCTTTACGCGCTGGCGCTGACGGGCATTAAGTGGTTTGGACCAATTACTCCTATGGGAGGATTCTTGTTCATGATCGGTTGGTGTCTGTTCTTTTTTGCTGCGTTTAATATCAAAGAGGTCTCCAAGTGAAACAACTAATGCTCTATTGCCGTTCTGGCTTTGAGAAAGAGTGTGCTGGTGAAATTCAGGACAAAGCAACACAATTGGAAGTGTATGGCTTCCCTCGTGTGAAGAAAAACTCAGGTTATGTTGTCTTCGAATGTTACCAAGATGGAGACGCAGATAAGCTAGCAAAAGGCTTAGACTTTAGCGCACTGATTTTTGCACGCCAGATGTTTGCTGTGGCTGCCGAGTTTGAAGCGCTACCAAGCGATGACCGTATCAGCCCAATTCTTGCTGAATTGTCTGAAATCGAAGCATTCCCACGTTGTGGCGATCTGCGTATTGAAACTCCCGATACTAACGAAGCGAAAGAGTTATTGAAGTTTTGCCGCAAGTTCACGGTACCAATGCGTCAGGCGATGCGTGGTAAAGGTCTTATGTGGAACAAAGACAACGCGAAGAAGCCAGTACTGCATTTTTGCTTTGTGGCTCCGGGTCATTGTTACGTGGGTTACTCATACCCAGGCAACAACTCGCAGTTCTTCATGGGTATTCCTCGCCTTAAGTTCCCTTCAGATGCACCAAGCCGCTCTACGCTGAAATTAGAAGAAGCATTCCACGTCTTCATTCCGCGTGAGGAATGGGATGAGCGTTTGGCTCCAGGCATGTGGGGTGTCGACCTAGGTGCTTGTCCGGGCGGTTGGACTTACCAATTGGTGAAACGTTCGATGTTTGTTCACTGTGTGGATAACGGCATGATGGCGGATAGCCTAATGGAAACGGGTCAAATTAAACACCACATGGTAGATGGCTTTAAATTTGAACCAGACCGTAAGAACGTTACTTGGATTGTATGTGACATGGTTGAGAAGCCAGCACGCGTTGCGCACCTTATGGGGCAATGGCTGCTAAAAGGTTGGGCGAAAGAAGCGATTTTCAACCTTAAGCTTCCAATGAAAGGTCGTTACGATGAAGTGCTGCAAGATCTTGAAAACCTAAAAATGTTCCTGATTGAGAACAAGGTGAAATTCAAGCTGCAAGCGAAGCACCTATACCATGACCGCGAAGAGATCACGATTCACATTCAATGTCTGTCTAATATCTCACCACACTAAGCTATCGTTTCTATGTGGTTGAACATTTTCAAAAAAGCGCCTAATGCAGGCGCTTTTTTATTGCGGTTTAAGAACCATGACCATTACTTAGTTGCTGGTAGGCCACATCTCTTCCCATTTTACTGATTCCATGTTGTCTTCGATGCTATCTGGCGTTTGAGTAAAAAAGTCTAATCCAGTTTGACGTTCAACTTCGTCAATAGTGGTAATAAAGTTGGCTAACTCTGAGCTTGAAACATCACGATGCGGGACAATGAACGCAATGGCTTCATCAAAGCTTGGATCAAGAATGACTTTGTAAAACGCGCTCGGGATCACCACACCATTACCGATTGTTCCTTCGTTGCCTTGGTAAATCGGTCCAGTCACCACATAAAGTTCGTTGTATTCATTGGCGAGATCACGAACATGTTCTTCTAGAACGCGCCAACCAACTCGGTTAAACCCCGGAAGTTGAGGCGACATGTTGCTCATCAAAAAGCTTTGCTTCATTGACTCTCGGGTGAAGTCCATTGTCGCTGACGGAGCAAGGTGTCCTCTGTCGTAACCTGAGCCTTTGTAGTCCGCTAGGGTAGAGCGCGCGTAATCCGGCATTTCAGTGTCTTCTTTGAAGGAGTTACTGCGTTTGTTGGTGATATTCACGCTTTCAGCGGTAATGTGGTAAGCAACCCAGTCTGCGTTTTTGGTGTCGTAGTTGTACCCAACCGCATAGCCATCTCGGCAGAGGAACTGATCGCTGTTGGTTGAAGGCATACCTTTATCAAGGTGTTGACCGCAAGTTTCAGCAAGAGTAGGGAAGGATAGGAGCGTGACTAAAGATACTAAGATGATGTTTTTCATTATTTTTCTCCGTTATTGGGAGATTTGAAAATAATGAAATTACTCACTAAGACTGTGAATTAGCTTATAAACTAATCAGTATCTTGTAGGTTAATGATGAGGTAAATATCATTGCTGTGAATGTAAAGGGTTACACAACAGATTTTATAAACGTGTTGTCTAACCCAAAACTAGCAGCGTAAAAGAGATGCACTTACTCGGCTTTATTTGGTCCGGTAAAGCGAATGTCTTGCAGATTAAAGCCGAGCTCGATGTCGCATTTCAACGCCGCTACGCGTTTGCATAGACGTGCAGATTCAATGTGTTCATCCAGCTTCTTACGATATTTCGGTACCAGCTCTTCACTTGCGTATGCCGCTTCAATGTCCTCAAACTGAGTGAGAATTTCCTTAGCGGCTTTTGGACCAACACCGGGTACACCCGGTACTTGGCTTGAGCTAATCCCTGTTAAACCCCAGTAGTCGGCAAGCTGAGTGGGTTTCACGCCAAACTCTTTTTCGATAAACGGCTCATCCAACCAACGATGTTGGAAGTAGTCTCGGATTTGCAAAGTTGGGGACAACAATTGGCAATAACCTTTGTCGGTGGAGACGATGGTGACTTTCTCTCCGTGACTTGCGACTTTAGTGGCGAGGGTTGCAACTAAGTCATCCGCTTCATCACCTTCAGATAGCAGTGAGTCGATGCCTTGCTCCCACCACGCTTGTTGAATTGCGTCTAAACCTTGCATCAGGGGCTCTGGCATAGGTTTGCGGTTTTGTTTGTAGTCTGGAAGGATTTCCGCGCGCCAACCTCGGTCTTGCTCGTGGTGATCGAATACCGCGATGATGTGCGTAGGTTGTGCCTCAGATAGGATGCGAGTCAGCGTTCTGCCTGTCGTTGTGATGGTTCTTGCTATGTCAGTTGGATCGGGTTGTGCTGAGTGCACGCGGCGGATCAGGTTTAGGGCATCAATGATAACAAGATGAATAGACATAATGACTTAGCAATAAAAAAGGGGCGGAATGCCCCTAGTGTAACGAAAGCTGAGTTATCTATCGACCACCATTTTCTCGATGGGCAATACGGTAGCATGGTTCATACGCAGTGCCACCCGGCAGTTTCATGCGGTGCTGCTCTACGAAGTCTTTCAACAGCTTGTCGAGTTTTTTCATCAAGACTGGATCGCCATTGATGGTAAACGGACCTTTGCGTTCGATTTCTCGAATCCCTTCCGCTTTAACGTTACCAGCAACAATACCTGAGAAGGCTTGGCGCAGGCTTGCAGCCAGAACTTGAGGCTGTTGGTTCAAATGCAAATCTAGGCTTGCCATCGCATCATGAGTTGGTTCAAACGGAAGTTGGAACTCTGGCTCAATTTTTAGCGACCAGTTAAAGCTATACGCATCGCCTTTTTCTTTACGATGCTGACGAACCTCGTCCATTGAGCGTTTCATAATACGAGCAACTTCTGCTGGATCATCAATCACGATTTGGTAGTGCTTCTGACCTTCTTCGCCCAATGTATCGGCAATAAAGGCATCGATTGAGCGGAAGTAGGCTTCACTCTCTTTCGGACCTGTAAGTACGATAGGCATTGGTTGGTCGGCATTTTCTGGGTGCATCATGATACCCAAGATGTACAGCAACTCTTCGGCGGTACCCGGACCACCAGGGAAGATAACGATGCCGTGCGCCATGCGAACAAAGGCTTCGAGACGTTTCTCGATGTCTGGCATGATCACCAACTCGTTCACGATTGGGTTTGGTGGCTCAGCCGCAATGATTGAAGGCTCTGTCAAACCAAGGTAACGCTGCTCGGTATAACGTTGTTTGGCGTGACCAATCGCTGCGCCTTTCATTGGACCTTCCATCGCACCAGGACCACAGCCCGTACAGATGTTCAGTTCACGTAGACCCAACTCGTTACCCACTTCGCGAGTGTATTGGTACTCTGTCGCGTTGATTGAGTGACCACCCCAACAAACCACAAGGTTCGGCTCAATGCCGGGCGTCAACGTACCAGCATTACGCAAGATGCCAAATACAAGGTTGGTGATGTGCGTGGCATTGGTGAGGTTAAGACGTTGGTTGTCCGCCAAATGCATGTTTACGTACACGATGTCACGTAAAACAGAGAATAAGTGCTCTTGAATGCCCTTGATGATCTCTCCGTCAACGAACGCATGTTCTGGCGGGTTGGCAAGCTCAAGCTTGATGCCGCGTTCGCGTCGAACTACGTTCACATCAAACGATAGGTATTTATCTAACAGCTCTTTTGAGTTGTCGGTATGGCTACCAGAGTTGAGGACCGCGAGCGTACAATTGCGATAGAGCTGGTAAAGCTCACTTGATGCGGTTTTCTTAAGACGTTCAACTTCCAGTTGTGATAGCAAATCCATGCTACCTGCGGGGCTTATATGGGTAATCATAAGGCCTCCTTGCTAGTGCTTTCTTTGAGGGAAGAAACCAACTCACCTACTTAGCTTATACGTGTCGTTCTACTCAGTGGTTGGCAGACTTTGTTTATAGCGTTTAAACAGCTTAGCAGACTGGAAGAGGAGAAACGTGATAACTCGTTGAAAATTTGAGGCAATATGACAAAACAGCACGTAAAAAGTGTTCGTTTGATTGTTTTTTGAACGCTTTTTAGTTCCAGTTGACTTGGTTGTTACCACGCTGTTTGGCGTCTTTTAGCATGTTACCAAGACGGTCGAGGACGTATTCTGGGTTGTCTGCTTCTTTAAATGATGTAGAAACCGCAGTTAAGGTGATCATGATGTTTTGTTCACGGAACTTGAATGGTAATTTGCTGATGTCACGTTGAATGTTTTTCATCAATTCAAGCGTGTATTCTTCTGATTGTTCCGGGATCAGCAAGATGAACTCTTCACCACCAAAACGCGCTACGGTTTCTGTATCGGCGATACGCTTATTCATGGTACGAGCGATGATCTTCAGCGCTTTGTCGCCAGCGGTGTAGCCATAGCTGTCATTGACTGCTTTGAAGTTATCAACATCAAACAGCACCACACGTAGGTTCTGTTGTGAACGGATCCAGCGACGGTATTCCAGTTCCAATCGGTCGTTGAATGCTGCACGGTTGTATACCTTGGTGAGCGGATCAAGCAGCATTCGCTGAGCTTGGTCTTCCAAACGTCGACGATAGTCTTGTGTGCTTTCGAATACGGCTTCCAGTTGATTCTTGCTGTAACTCAAGCGCTCCTGAAGGGCTTGTTCACGCTCTTCCGTCATTCTTAAGCGTTCGGTCAGTGACGCCATTTTTGCCAGAAGTGGTGACACTTCTCCTTTCAATTCTTCTAAATCTTGCGCTTGTTCGACCGACTCTTGGCTGCGTTCCACCAAGGAGGTCATCTCAGAGTTTAACTCTTGGCGATGTTCGAAGTAGGTTTGGTGTTGGTCGACGTTCTGATGAACGGTTTTAAGGTTGCTCGAAAGCGAAGTGTTCAACTGCTCTAGAAACTGTTCTGACGATTTACGTTCGTACTTGGTGGCTTCCACGACCAGTTTAAGTGTATTTAACGTCAGTTCGATAAGCGACTCTGCATTCACCCCCAACAGTAACTTGGCGCGAATATCCAACAGTTGATCGCCGGATTCACCCTCAAAGTCGAGTTCGGTGATGGTGTGTTGTAGATCGCTGGCAAGGCACTCTAATTGAGATTTATCCGGGCCGTTTTCTAGTTCGCCAAGGTTAAGGCGTGAGTTGGAAGTGATGATCTTGAGCGCGCGTTCGTAGATGCTCAGCAGTTTGGTTGCTTGGTCGACTTTTGTCCCGGCGTGAACTTCCGAAAAGCTCATTAGGTTACGCAACTCGCGTTTTAGCTGCGCAGGCAAGCCAGTGATACGTTGAAGCGTTTCACCACTGTGTTTGATTTGTTCGTCGAGATAACCGGTCTGTTTTTCCATCGCCTTAGACTGCTGTTTGAGCATTCTTTCTAGCACTGCTAAACGAGGGATCAGCGTGCTGACATCTTTTTGATGTTCAAGCTCTTGCTGAATTTCGAGCAGGTAGTTGGTTACTTGAGAGTTTGACCCCTGACAAGCAGAAGACAATGATGCCACAACTCGCTTTAGAACTTGCTGCTCACGTTGAAATTTGAGCGAAGTATCACGATGAGTCAGCCTGAGTTGGTCAAGTTGACAACTCAGCTGATGAAGCTGCGACTGAATATCGGATTCCAAGATTCCCATGAAGCGACTACGGTTAAGTCCATGTACTACTGACGATTATTTGATAATAACAAAAAACTTTATAGCGTCATCACTGATCGTGCTCAACCGTTGGTTAATTACCCGTTTTTTAATATTTTTTTGATGTCGTCCTCATTCTTATAAGAAGAATGAATCTTTATTAGTCCTTGATTGATGGCATGTTGACACGCGGTTCGTATGTCACCAGTTGCAAAGCTCGCGGCTGGTGCGTTATCAATTGCCTTCAAGAATACCCAGTGACTGTGTCTGTCTTTTAAGCTCACTTCACGGGCAATGTGGGTGGCAAGGAGTAACAGGTCAAGTAACTCTTCATCGTTAATCGCCGTGTATGCACGTGGTAAGAATGGATAGTCACTGATGCCCATACGAATGATGCGATTCACATCGTGCTTGGCCGCGAACTCATCCACCCAAGTTTGGAACTTGTTAAACGTTTCTTCTGCAGAGGCATCACGATCGGCGTTTGGCTCGATGTACAACAAGTTAGCATCGGAGAAATGATACAAACGTGTCGGCTTTTGGATGCGTTCTGCTAGGAACTCTCCAAATGCACGCTCTAACTCTAAGCCTGCTTTGTAACCATGCTGAACGTACATGCTGCGTAGGAATGGCAAATCAATCATCACGAAACGCAAACGGTCGTTGAGTGGTTCGTGAATCAGCTCGCCCATCTGCCACTGCTCGAACGTATCGCTCGATTTCTTCAGAGAGCGCGAGAGCTTAACGTTGAGCATGCGTAGGTTACGCAAACGCGAGCGGGAATGGGTAAACAGGTCATCGCGCAGTTTTTCAATTTCAGTCGCTTGGCGTTGCATGATGACGCCACGGCGCATGATGAAGAGGAACATTACCAATACGATAATGAACAATGCGAACGAGATTTTTTGGAACTTGCGGTGCTCCATGCTCACTTGAATCAGCTTTTCTGCCTGGCCGACATAATGGATGCTTTGCTCAGCAAACTCTTTCTGTTGGCGGAAGGCATCTTCACTGATTTGGTTAAGTTGTTTTTGTTCCAGTCGAACTAGACTGGTGTACTTTTTATACGCTTGTAGAGACAGCTGATATTCGCCAGCTTGCTCGTAGCCTAAGCCTAACAAACGGTAGGACTGTTGTTTGATAAAGCCCGTCTCGTCTGGTGCTTTCTCTATTAGGTCGAGCGCTTTCTTCGCATTGACGATGACGTCTTTACTGTCGTTTTGGTGGTACGCCAAGCCAGATTGTAGCAGCGCCGCTTTAGCTTCTAACTGCGGTAAATCTGCATACTCTAACAAGTCCCTAGCACGATCTAAGTACTGCTCTGCCAACGCGTAGTTATAGAGCTGTAAGTAGGTTGCCGCGAGACTCAAACGGATCTTGATGATGCGATTGATGTTCTTGCTGGTGCTGTCGTGGTCAAGCACATTGAAGTAATGCACCAGTGCTAGGTTGAATTTACCTTGGTAGAAGTAGATATCGCCCATTTGCTCTAACACATCAGCCAGAATTGGTGAGCTTGGGTAGCTGTCGTAAAAGTCGGCCGCCTGAGAGAGGTACTCGATGGCTTTATCGTAAACACGGCGCTCTTGGAATAGACGTGCCAACAGACGGTTTACCTTCGCCAGTCTTGCGCCGCTGTCATTCTCAATGGATTGCCAGTAACCATAAAGCAGCTCTGACAGGGCAAGGTTGTACTTCTTATTGTTGAGATAAAATTCGCCTACGGCAGTGTGATAATCAATCAGAGTCAGGTCTGAGCGATTGTCCTCTAGCATGGTTTTGGCTTTTGCGTACAAGCGCTCGGCGTTTACTGAATTGCCGCTGTTAGCCGCCAATAATGCACGCTGCATCACTAAGCGGTAGCGAACGCTGTCAGTGCGTTGTAAAACCGGATTTGCGTCTTCAATCTGTTTTTCGATTTGGTCGAGTTTTTCTTCTGCTGCGGCGTAGTTTTTGTCGTACATCCAAATCATTTGATTGCGCATCAGTTGCACATCCAGATTCATGTACGGTAGTTGGTATTCTTTGGCGAGGCGTTCTGCTTCATCAAGGTTGTTGATGGCAGAGCGAATGTTGCCCATGGCGTAGTCGGCTTGCGCAATGATTTTATGCGCTTCAATCGTACTGCTTGGTGTGCGGATGCTACGGTCGGTCTCTTCACGAGACATGGCAGAAGGGCTGCCGTTCTCTTGGCGCTCAGTCAGTTCACGTTGCAAAAGGTAGTTTTTGGCCGCTTGTTTGGCTTGTGAAGGTTCGATCTCAGCCAGTTGCTGAGCTTCATTAAGCAAAGCGGAAGATAAAATGGTCGCGTGAAGTGGCTGTGCTAACAATAAGCAAAGAAAGCCAATCAGCCTAAATAGACGCGAACTGTCCCAAAACATCCTTTTCGTTCCCTTGAACTGTGTCGTAATTTACGTATTTTTGAATAATCAATAGTAGAGAAAAACGCCCAGCAATCCAACAGATAGCTGGGCGTTTTTGAGTATTTAAGTCATTAGTGTTTGAGTATGGAACTCAAATACTTTCATTACCTACTCAGATTACTGACGTGCCATGCGATTATTGTGTGCTGGCTTGTCTTGTTCCGTTGAGCGGTAAGGGTTGATATCTAAACCACCACGACGAGTATAACGTGCGAATACCGTAAGTTTCGTTGGTTGGCAGTACTTCATCAGGTCAGTGAAAATACGCTCAACACATTGCTCGTGGAATTCGTTGTGCTCACGGAATGACACTAAGTAACGAAGCAGCTTCTCACGATCAAGCTTAGCGCCTTGGTAGCGAATTTCTACGCTGCCCCAGTCTGGCTGATTGGTGATTAGACAGTTCGATTTCAGTAGATGACTGTGAAGAATTTCTTCTACTTGCTCATCACCAGCAGCACCTTCAAGCAGTGCAGCGTCAAAATCGTAGCTAGTGATTTCAATGTCTTGATCATCAATACACTCACCTTCCATCGTTACGATTGGTTGGTTGGTGTAGTGGTTAACTGGGTTTACTTCCACAAGTACCGCTTCGCCTGCACATGCCGATAGATCTTGCGTTAGACGCTCAGTCACTTCTTCCCAAGTAGCAAAACGGGTTTGGTTGTAGCTGTTTAGGTACAGTTTGAACGACTTTGATTCAATCAAGTTGGCGCTGGTCGCTGGAATGTACACTTCGCCAACCGCCACTTGAGGCAAGCCTTTGCTGTTTAGCCAAGATAGCTCGTACAGCGTCCAAATGTCGTGACCTAAAAACGGCAGGCTGTCGCCCAGTTCTAAGTCGTCACGGTTTAGGCTGCGAGGTACAGGTTGCAGCAAGCTTGCGTCGTATTGGTTTGCGTACTCAGTCTTTTTACCAAGCGTCAGGCCAGCAAGCTCTTTAGCGTCAGAATATTTGCTCATACTTTGTGGTCATTTTCGATTAGAATGGCGAGAATTTTACTGAATCCGCTGCTTAATTGCTATCCGGCAGACACCGCAACCTGATAAAAACAAACCAGGAGACCTTCATGACCCAAACCGTTCCTCAGGCTCTACAGGACTTTAGCCTGCGCTACCAACAAGCTTGGCAAGACAAGCACAATGAACTGCCACGCAGTGAAGAGCTTGCTGATCTTGTTTCTCCGTGTGTAGAAGAGAAACGCGATGGGGCAGTACTGTGGAAAGCATTCCCACGTGAAGAGATGGCGGATTTCACTAACGTTGAGAACGCAATTGAGCTGACGCTGCATGAAGACATCAAGGCCTTCTACGGTTCTCAGTACAGCGCTGATATGGACGCGACTTGGCAAGGTAATGAGCTGACGTTGCTGCAAGTATGGAGTGATGATGACTTTACTCGTCTGCAAGAGAACATTCTGGGTCACTTAGTCACTCAGCGTCGTCTAAAGCTAAAACCGACAGTATTTATCGCGGCGACAGATGCAGAGCTGGATGTGATTTCTATCTGTAACCTAACCGGTAATGTGATTCTTGAACGTCTGGGTTCGGATAAGCGAGATGTGCTAGCCGAGACACTGACTGAGTTTCTGAGCAAACTAGAGGCAGCGGTGTAAGCATGTACGTTGTTGAGTTGCAGTTTGAGTGTTTTGATAACACCACCGTAAGCGCCGTAGATAAAGCGATTAATGGTCTGATGGACGCACTGCGTTACAACGGACAAGTTCTGGGTCGTGAATTTCCTATCGTAATGGGTGATGGCGAGTTCTATGTTCGCGTGGTTTGCCCAGAGCAAGACAGTTTGCATCCTCGCTACCATTCTGATTTCGTCAAAGTGTGCATGAATCGTTTGTCGGAAGCGTCGTTGCTTGCGCCGAAAATGCGCATGTTGGGTCGTGATTTGAATTCAGAAGAAGCGGCGGAAGAAGAGACACCTAGTTGGCAAGTGCTGTACACCACGTACGTTCATACTTGCTCTCCACTGCGCAGCGGCGAGACGCTATTGCCAATCCCACTTTACCGTAATGGTGCGACGCTGAATGGTGACCACAAAGCGGTGGTGAAATGGCAAACCGAATGGCAAGCGTGTGATGAAATCCAAATGGCGGGTGGCTGCCGTGCTGAACACGCTGCACTGCATGAAATCTGCGATGCTGACAGCGTGCTGTTCCGCCGCGGTTGGGACTTACGTGGTCGTATTGAATACATCACTAAGATCCCGACTTACTACTACCAATACCGAGTTGGCGGTGAGTCACTTGAAGCGGAAAAAGGGCGTAAGTGTCCAAAATGTGGTGGTGAATGGTTACTCGACGAGCCGCTGCACGATATCTTCTACTTCAAGTGTGACGATTGTCGTATTGTCTCCAACATCTCTTGGGATCACATTAAGTAGTCCATTTTTAAAGCTGGCGTCTATGCCAGCTTTTTTCTATCGCTCTAAATGAATCGAGCCTGTTCAGTAAAATTACCCATTATTGATGCTATCAATGCTTTGATTTGAAAAGTATTTTTGTCAGCCATTCCTCTCATCCCCTTGCTTGTGATCTTTGTTCATATTCAAAGAAAAATGTAACCTAGTTGCATGGTTTATAAGCATTGAAACGTTTGCTTCTCAAAAATTTCAAATAACATCCATATCCTTTTTGAGGTTTTGGGAAGAGGGCCCCTTCCGAAAATATATATAAAAAAATAATCTGGAAGGAATTGAGATGACTTTATTTAAACGAAGCCTAGTCTGCATTGCTGTTGTCGGCTTAATGGCTGGTTGTAACGACGATGACACCAAGTATGTAGAAGTACCGTCGGATTACAGCCCTGTAGTCGCAGAAGGTAAAACACTAACCAACACGCCAGATGTGGTTGTGAAAGGTGAAGCGACACAAGCGGATGAGGTAACCATTGCTATCGCCGCAACATCGGATCTACACGGTCGCTTGTTTGGTTTTGACTACGCGTTGAACGCAGAAGACGATGACGCAGGTATTGCTCGTGTAGCCACTTTGCTTGCTGACCAAAAAGCGGCACATCCAAATATGATCCTGATTGATATCGGTGATACGGTTCAGGGCAACTCCGCGCAACTATTCAACGATGATCCAACTCACCCAGTGGTCGAGAGCATGAACTCTCTTGGCTTTGACGTTTGGGTACCAGGTAACCATGAATTCAACTTTGAGCGTTCGTTTGTCGATCGCAACCTCGATCATTTTAATGGTGCGGTACTGTCTTCTAACATCAAGTGGGAAAGTAACGATGTGAACTACATTCGCGCGTTCCAAATGTTTGAAGTGGAAGGCGTAAAAGTGGCGATCGTTGGTCTAACGCCATCGAACGTGCCGAACTGGGAAGCGTCTGCACCGGATCACTTCAAAGGTTTGAAGTTTGAGAACGAATTGGATGCAACCAAAGAAGCGGTTGACCAACTGGTGTCAGAATACAATCCAGATGTGATTGTGGGTGCGCTTCACCTTGGCCGACAAGAAGATGGTGGTGTGGGCGTTTACGAAATCGCGTCAGCAATGGCGGATAAATTCGATGTTATTTTAGCGGGTCACGAACACGCCAACTATATCGAGCAAGTGAATGCAGACGGCACGGTTACGCCAATCAGCAAATCCACATCAGAAATTGGCGGTGAAAATACGCTGATTGAAGATAAAGCGAAGTCTGGCGAATACAACCAAGACAATCGCGCGCAAAGCGTGAAAATCATTGAGCCGGGCAAGTGGGGTGCTTACCTAGCGAAAGCTGAAATTCAATTGAAGAAAGTCGATGGCAAGTGGACGATGGAAGACACTACATTGACCAACATTGGCACGAAGAAAGTGGAAGAAGAGCAAGCGCTGCAAGCGAAATTCCAATACGTGCACGATATCTCGGTTGAAGATGCGACTCGTGAATTGGGGCGTGTGACAGGTAACTTCACACCAAGTGCAACGGGTTACCCAGACGAAGCGACAGCAACGGATTACAACTACACCGCAGAGCGTTTGTACTCGACGATTCACCTAGCGAAAGTCGTTGATACGCCATTGATGGATGTGATTAACCAAATCCAAATGCAGAAAATTGAAGAGGCGATGGGTGAGGGGAATGGTGCGATTGTCTCTGCTGCGTCGTTGTTCTCTGATCAATCTAACCTAATCGACAACGAAGTTTACACCAAAGGTAAGTCGACCAACTTGTACAAGTACGATAACACCTTACTTGGCGTAGAGATGACAGGTACGAACCTAAAACGCTTCATTGAGTGGTCGTACTCTTACTTCAACCAATATAAACCGGGTGATATTACCGTATCGTTCAAGAAAGGCGCACCAGCTTACCTGTACGATCAATTCGATGGTGATATTGAGTTCACTGTGGATCTGAGCAAGCCGTCTCTTGAGATGGATGAGAACAACGCAGTAACGAATGAAGGTAGCCGTGTGAACATTACCAGTATTGGTGGTGAGCAGTTCGATCCAAACGCGACCTACAAAGTGGCGATGAACAGCTACCGCTTTGGTTCGCAAATCCAGAAATATGGCTGGGCGAGCAAAGACGACGTGTTCTATGACTCAGTGAACGAGCAAGTCTACGCAATTCGCGACATGCTGACGGCTTATGTTGAAGAGCACAAAGGCATTGATGTGGCGGACTTCAGTGGCAGCCTTGGTAACTGGTCGTTCACTCAATACCTACCAAGCGGTGATATCACGACACTGCGTGAGGGCGAAGGCAAAGCGCTGTGGGAACAATTGAAGAACATGGAAATTTGTGTCTCGATTGATTTGGAAAACCCGAAATACCCGGCGATTGTTAAGTCTGTGAACATCAATGATTCGTCTAGCTACTTTGTTAACCCTAACAAAGACGCGGCGACCCTTGATGAGAAAGTCGCAGGTTGTAATCCAACTCATTAATCCTGCATGTGGGCGCGGTAATCTTTACCGCGCCTAATTTTACTCGCTTAAGGCAAAGCCTGTTTGAGTGAGTGATGTAGAAGAGTGCTTCATGATCAAAATAATCTATAATCGATGGGGTTTCACCCTACTCATTACCCTTATCTCCACGCTTATCTTTCAGTTTTCTTCTTCATGGAGTGAAGATTTCCGTCCTAAATCGCGTCAGCAGCAAGAGTTTGTTGAAGCAACCGTCACGCGTTCTATCTCAAACCATGTTGCGCCTGATCCGCTTGTGCCGGATGTGATGACAGGTAAACAAGTCTTCATGGCAAAAATTCTTGAAGGAGAGAGCAAAGGCTTAGAGGTGGAAGTCACCAATCCTCTTAGTCGCCAGCACAACGTGTATGTCAGTGAAGGTGATACCTTCATCATGATGATCCGCGAAACCACCAATGGCACCGTTTATTGGGCGTATAACCACAAACGCTCAGACGCGATTTATCTGATGCTTGCGCTGTTTTGTGCGCTGCTGCTGAGCTTTGGTAAGAAAGAGGGCATCAACTCGATGGTCGCGCTTTATTTCACTGCTGCCTTGATCGTTGGTGTGTTGGTGCCGAGTATTTTTGCAGGTTGGAATCCGATGCTGGTCAGCATCTTATTGATGGTGGTGATCATCGTGGTCAGCTTTATTCTCGTCTCTGGCTATAACCGTAAGAGTTTATGTGCCATGGGCGGCACGTTATTGGGCGTGATCGCCGCAGGTGTCATGGCGCAGTGGTTCGGCGAAATGGCGCACTTGTCGGGTATTTACCTCGACAAAGGCGAAGACGTAATTTACCTAACGTCGGTGAAGATGGGCATTCGTTGGTTGATGTTTGTGACGATTGTCGTTGCTGCGCTTGGTGCTGTTATGGATGTGGCGATTTCGATTGCATCGGCGTACGCGGAGCTGCAACAAACCGACACGAAACTCAAACCAAAGCAGTTGGTTAGAGCGTCGATGAACATTGGCCGAGACATCATGGGTACCATGACTAACACCTTGATCTTGGCGTTTGCTGGCGGCTCATTGACGACCATCATGATGGTGTGGGGGCTTAACATGCCAGCGAGCCAGTTTATGAATATGCCGCTGGTGGGCCTCGCAGTCGTGAACGCGTTGGCGGGTAGTGTGGGGATTGTGCTGACTATTCCTTTTACTGCGTTTCTAGCGCCTTATGTGTTCAAGCATCCTCAAGTGGAAGAACAGGTGAAAAAGAACGTTGAGAAAAACGAAGTTCAGATGTTCTAGCGGTAAAGCAGTAATCAAAACAGATGTAAAAAGGGCGCTCCGATGAGCGCCCTTTTTAATCGTAAGTTTTGTAGAAAGTGGCGATTACCAACCTTTCACTACGCCACCTTTGAAAATGTCTTTCGCTGCTTCGTAAACTTCTTCAGTTTGGTATGCCTTAACGAAGTTTTGTACGTTAGCGGCTTGAACGTTGTCTTCACGAGCAACGATCAGGTTTACATATGGAGACTCTTTGTCTTCAACGAAGATACCGTCACGCTCTGGCGTTAGGTCGATTGAGCTTGCGTAAGTCGTGTTGATGATAGAAATCGCTACGTCATCAAGAGAACGTGGAAGTTGTGCTGCATCTAGCTCAACGATAGTGATGTTTTTCGGGTTACCAACGATGTCACGTACCGTTGCCAGTAGACCAACGCCGTCACGCAGTTCGATCAGACCTTGTTGCTCAAGAAGCAGAAGAGAACGACCTAGGTTCGTAGGATCGTTTGGAACCGCGATACGTGCGCCATCTTCGATTTCATCCACTGATTTTACTTGTTTAGAGTAACCAGCGATTGGGTATACGAAAGAGTTACCAGCAGTCACTAGTTTGTAGCCACGATCTTTTACTTGTTGATCTAGGTATGGCTTGTGTTGGAACGCGTTTACGTCGATTGAGCCATCATCCAGCGCTGCGTTTGGTGTTACGTAATCGGTAAAGGTAACCAACTCAACATCCAGGTTGTATTTCGCTTTAGCAACTTTTGCCGCAACTTCAGCGACCTGTGCTTCCGCACCTGCCATTACGCCAACTTTTAATTTGTTCACGTCGACTTCTTTGTCACCACAACCAGCAAGAACCAGTGCAGAAGCAGCAGTTGCAACAGTCAAAAGACTCTTAAGGCTAAATTTCATCTTTATCTCCTTATAATTGGTATTTTCAATTCTTATCTGTGGTCTACGCGGCGTACGATTGCATCACCGATAGACTGAATAATTTGTACTAGCACAATCAGCATCACGACGGTTACTGCCATGATCACTACGTCATAGCGGTGGAAGCCATAACGGATCGCAACGTCACCAAGACCGCCGCCACCAACTGTCCCTGCCATTGCTGAATAGCTCACTAGCGTTACTAGAGTAATGGTTACTGAGTTAACAATAGTCGGCATTGCTTCAGGAAGCAGAACTTTTGTGATGATTTGTGTTGGTGTCGCGCCCATAGATTGCGCTGCCTCAACCAAACCTGATGGTACTTCCAGTAGTGCGCCTTCAATGAGACGTGCCACAAATGGGATAGCTCCGATGGTTAAAGGAACAATCGCTGCTGTTGTACCGATAAAGGTACCAACCAACAGTTTGGTTACTGGAATAATCGCAACCATCAGTACTAGGAAAGGAACCGAGCGACCGATGTTAACGATGGCGCCAAGCACGCGATTCAGTTTGGTGTTTTCCAGCAAGCCACCTTTTTTAGTGGTGTGCAAAATGACGCCGAGTGGAATGCCCACTGCAAAACCAACGATGCCTGCAACCGCAACCATGTAAAGGGTTTCCCACGTTGCGCCCAAAAGTAGGTTGCTGTTTAAGCTCAGCCATTCAGAAATCGTATTAAAGGACATAGCCAAGTACCTCTACTTTCACGTTGTGCTCACGCAGGAACTCAATCGCTGCGTTATCGTCTTCTTCGTTACCAAACAGCTCCGCGACCATCATGCCGAACTTCACGCCGCCAGCGTAATCCAGATCGGAACTTAGGATGCTCACATCGATGTTGAACTTACGAGCGATTTGCGTCATCAGAGGTGCATCCACGGTAGCGCCAGTAAATTCTAGGCGAACCAATGGGTAACTGTTTTCTACGCGCGTGGTTTGTAAGCGAGCTTGGTAATCTTCTGGGATAGAAAGATCCAAAGTAGAGCGAATGAACTCGTGTGCCAGTGCGGTCTTCGGATGCGCGAAGATTTCACCCACGGTGCCTTTCTCCACTAGCTCACCATCACCGATGATCGCCACTTCGTGACAGATGCTCTTAACCACTTCCATTTCGTGAGTGATCAGTAGAATGGTGATTTCTAGCTTGCGGTTGATTTCTTTGAGCAGTTCTAAAATGGACTGTGTCGTTGCAGGATCCAGCGCGCTGGTTGCTTCGTCACAAAGTAGCACGCTAGGGTCTGATGACAACGCACGAGCGATAGCCACACGTTGCTTTTGACCACCACTGAGGTTTGCTGGGTAGCTTTCATGCTTGTCTGCAAGACCGACGAGCTTAAGAAGCTCAGTCACTTTTGTTGTGATTTGCGCTTTGTCTTTACCTGCTAGCTCAAGAGGGAGTGCGACATTGTCGAAAACGGTGCGAGACGACAGCAGGTTAAAGTGTTGGAAGATCATCCCGATGTTGCGGCGAGTTTCTCCCAATTGCTTTTTGCTTAATTTGGTTAGGTCAACGCCATCTACGATGATGGAACCTGAAGTTGGAGCTTCCAGCATGTTTACACAACGGATGAGGGTACTTTTACCCGCGCCCGATGAACCGATAACACCAAAGATGGTGCCCTTCGCGATATCTAGGTTAATGTCCTTAAGGGCAAGAATTTCCTTACTGCCTTGGTAGAACACTTTATTGACGTTTTTTATTTCTATCATGTTTCAACCTGCACAGAGATACTGGGAACTTCGCTGTTAAAAACGGCTTTTAACAGGAGTAAATTTTGAACTCTATCTCAATTCTCAGTTGATGCTATGGGTTAAGCAGTAGTAAGTCAATAGATATTTTTACGTCTAGACGTCTAAATGTATGGATGTTCTGTAGGGAGAGTAAAACAGAGGATGTACGCTAGAAGGAAGCAATTAAGAGGGATACTTAAGATTTACCGATTCTCGGACGGCAAATCAACTGTTTTGTCGCGAACTTACACCAATTAGATAGTGTGAGTGCTTATAAGGTATGTAATAATCTGATGAAACCGAGTAAATAGAGAAATACGTTTTGGCAAAACCTGCTGTTTTTATCGATCGTGACGGCGTGATTAACGTTGACCACGGTTACGTTCATGATGAACATGATTTTGAGTACATTGACGGTGTGTTTGAAGCGACAAAAGCGCTGAAAGAGAAAGGCTACCTGTTGGTGCTTGTGACCAATCAATCTGGCATTGCACGTGGTAAATTCAGCGAAGACCGTTTCTTGTCTTTGACTCAATGGATGGATTGGAACTTTGCTGACAATGGCGTTGAGTTCGACGGCATTTACTACTGCCCACATCATCCTGAGCATGGCATCGGTGAGTACAAGCAAGATTGTGACTGCCGCAAGCCAAAACAGGTATGTTCATTTCTGCGCGTGACTTCTTGAAGATCGACATGGAGAAGTCTGTGATGATCGGCGACAAAGCCGAAGACATGATGGCAGCTGAGGCGGCAGGCGTTGGCACTAAGATTTTGGTTCGTACTGGTAAACCAGTAACGGAACAAGGCGAAGCGATTGCTACGGTTGTACTTGATAGCATTGCCGATGTGCCTGCGTACCTAAACAAGTAATCTTCATTACTGATTGAGATAAGGGAAGCCGCTGCTTCCCTTTTGTTTGATTCCTTCTTTTAGTCTGAACACTTATGAGCAAAAAACTCACCATTCTTGATATCGCGAAATTGGCTGGCGTGGGCAAATCGACGGTTAGCCGTGTACTTACCAATGATCCCAAGGTAAAACCGCAAACGCGTGAGAAGGTTGAACAAATCATTCGTGAATCAGGTTATGTGCCCTCCAAATCAGCACAATCGATGCGTGGTGGCAGCCAGAAAGTGGTCGGCGTGATCATTTCTCGTCTTGATTCCCCATCAGAAAACCGTGCCGTCGGCACTATGCTTAGTGCTTTGTACTCGGCAGGGTACGACGTGGTGATCATGGAGAGCCAGTTCGATCGCGATAAAACCAACGAGCATTTGGACGTTCTTAAACGTCGCAATGTCGATGGGGTGATCGTTTTTGGCTTTACTGGGTGTGATGAGCAAGCGTTAGCGGAGTGGGGCAATCGCATTGTCGTGATCGCCATGGACACTCAATTGGTTTCTTCGATCAACTATGATAACCAAGGTGTTATCGACATGGCGCTCTCCCACCTGGAACAACAATCTATTTCTCGTATTGCCTATATTGGTGTTGATCCAGAAGACCGTACCACGGGTCTCGCTCGCCTAAATGCTTACCAAGCTTGGTGTGAGAAAAAGCGTGTCGAACCTTGTTTTCAAACGGGCAAACTTAGCCACGAAAGCGCCTACCAGCTGGTGGATCAAGTTCTTCAACCGGATACGCAAGCCATCGCTTGTGCCAGTGACACCATTGCTCTCGGTGTGATCAAACGTCTGCAAGAAATCGGACGTGAAGATGTGGTGGTCACTGGTGTGGGTGGCAACGAACTACTCTCGTTCCTTTTTCCAAATGTCTTCAGCGTAGATCCAGGCTATGCACATGCCGGTGAGAAAGCCGCTAAGATGCTGATCAATCAGTTAAACGGTGATGAGTCTGTGGTGCATTTTACCCAGCAACCGATCCGCCATTAATCCCCCTGTCGACAATCTGCTCTAAAATTATACTGTGATCATTCTCAATTAATGGGACTGTTCCCATTTTGTTTTTTAAAGCGAGCTGGCATTATTAAAATTATCAAATGGGAATGTTCCCAAAATAAAAATAATACGACGAATTGAATGTATCCAGTACAGGGTGGACAAAGTTATGAGTAAGATTGCGCGTCAAGATGTAGAGCGTCTTATTGAGCTGGTCGGGGGATCGGACAATATTGCCAGTGTTAGCCACTGCTTAACTCGCTTACGTTTCGTGTTGAATGACACAGACAAAGCCGATACCAAACAGTTAGATGCACTGCCTATGGTGAAAGGCTGTTTTACCAACGCAGGTCAGTTCCAAGTGGTGATCGGCACGGAAGTCGATGAGGTATACAAGGTACTGATTGAGTTAAGTGGTAAAAGTGAGGCGAGCAAAGATGAATCTAAGAACGCCGCTCGTCAAAACATGAACATCGTTGAGCGTGGTATTTCCCACCTTGCTGAAATCTTTGTACCACTGCTACCTGCGATCATCACTGGTGGTTTGATTCTTGGTTTCCGTAACGTGATTGGCGACATCAAGATGTTTGATGGCCAAACGCTCACGGAAATCAGCCAGTTTTGGGCAACGGTACACTCTTTCTTATGGCTAATTGGTGAAGCAATCTTCTTCTTCCTACCAGTTGGCGTTTGTTGGTCGACAGTGAAAAAGCTCGGTGGTACTCCGATTCTGGGTATCACATTGGGTGTCACACTGGTTTCGCCACAGTTAATGAACGCCTACCTAATTGGTAAGCAAGTGCCTGAAGTATGGGATTTTGGCTTATTCGCTATCGAGAAAGTGGGCTACCAAGCGCAAGTGATTCCTGCGATGTTAGCGGGTGTTGCCTTGGCGTTCATAGAAACCAATTTAAAGCGCATCATTCCGTCTTACCTTTACCTAGTGGTCGTGCCGTTTGTCTCTATCATTGTGTCTGTGATTCTTGCGCACTCTATTATTGGTCCATTCGGTCGCATGTTGGGTGACGGCGTTGCTTTCGCAGCAAAAGCAGCCATGACGGGTGACTTCGCAATGATTGGCTCAACCATCTTCGGTTTCCTATACGCGCCATTGGTAATTACCGGTATTCACCACACTACTAACGCGGTTGATCTTCAACTGATGCAAGAGCTAGGTGGCACGCCAATTTGGCCTTTGATTGCACTTTCAAACATTGCTCAAGCGTCTGCAGTAGTCGGTATCATTATCATCAGTAAAAAACACGGCGAGCGTGATATCTCAGTGCCTGCGGCTATCTCTGCTTACCTTGGTGTGACTGAGCCAGCGATGTACGGCATCAACTTGAAAAACAAATTCCCAATGCTAAGCGCGATGATCGGCAGTGCGATTGCCGCTGCTATCTGTGGTAGTGCAGGTGTGATGGCGAACGGCATCGGTGTGGGCGGTTTGCCGGGCATCTTGTCTATCCAACCGCAGTTCTGGGGTGTCTTTGCTCTGGGGATGTTGGTGGCGATTGTGGTCCCTGTGGCACTGACGCTTGTGCTGTATAAGCGCGCACAGATGAAAGGCGAGTTAGAAACCGCTAACGCGTAATTCAAACTGAGGCAGTGATTTGGCTGCCTCGTTTATCTCCTCTATTTTTTAAAGATTTTTAAGTTTCCGTTTAATGGTAAGTGAGCGTTAGAAATGGCAATGACCAAGCATGATGAGAGCTGGTGGAAAACCGCAACCATCTACCAAATTTACCCAAAAAGCTTTTGTGACAGTGGAAGTAAAGGCACGGGCGATATTAAAGGGATCATTTCTAAGCTGGATTATCTAAAACACCTTGGTGTGGATGCGATTTGGCTGACGCCGGTTTATCAATCGCCAATGATCGACAATGGTTATGACATTTCCGATTACTATGCGATCAACCCAGATTTCGGCACTATGCAAGATTTCGATACCCTGTTGGCTGAGGCTCACCAGCTGGGTATTCGAATCATCATGGATATCGTGGTGAATCATACTTCGACAGAACACAAGTGGTTCCAATCGGCATTGGGTGATAAAAACAGCCCATACCGTGATTACTACATCTGGAAAGATCCGGTTGATGGCGCAGAGCCAAACAACTGGCAATCTAAGTTTGGTGGTAACGCTTGGGCGTTGGATGAAAAAACGGGTCAGTACTATTTGCACCTGTTTGCTAAAGAGCAAGCGGACTTAAACTGGGAAAACCCAGTAGTGCGTGAAGAAGTGAAAGAAGTCATTGGCTTTTGGGCAGAGAAAGGTGTGGATGGTTTCCGTCTGGATGTCATCAATCTGATTTCCAAGCAGCAAGATTTCCCAAGTGACGATATTGGTGATGGTCGCCGTTTCTACACGGATGGTCCACGTGTGCACGAATACCTTCAAGAGATCAGCGAAGCCGTGTTCCAAAAATATGGCAGCGTGACGGTGGGTGAAATGTCTTCCACCACGCTAGAGCATTGTCAGCAGTATTCAGCGCAAGATGGTAAAGAGCTATCGATGGTGTTCAACTTCCACCACTTGAAAGTCGATTACCCGAATGGTGATAAATGGACGAAAGCGCCGTTTGATTTCATCCAACTGAAACAGATCTTCAACCATTGGCAAACTGGTTTAAATGGCAAAGGGTGGGGCGCGCTATTTTGGTGTAACCACGACCAACCACGCGTTGTGAGCCGATTAGGTAACGACCAACAATACCGCGTCGAGTCTGCCAAAATGCTTGCGGCATCGGTGCACATGATGCAAGGCACGCCTTATGTTTATCAAGGTGAAGAGATCGGCATGACCAACCCGGGCTACACCGAAATCAGCCAATATCGCGATGTTGAAAGCACGAACATGTACGACATCATGGTCAATCGCGATGACGTATCTCACGACGATATGATGGCGATTTTGGCGCAGAAGTCGCGTGATAATTCACGCACGCCTATGCAATGGAACAGCGCGAAACACGCGGGCTTTACTGAAGGCACGCCGTGGCTAGAGGTGGCTCAGAACTATTCAGAGATCAACGCGGAAGCCGCGATTGCCGATTTGAACTCGGTGTTCTACTTCTACAAGCGCTTGATTGAACTGCGTAAGCAGGTACCAGTCATCACCGATGGTCGTTACGAGGACTTACTGCCTGAGCACAAACGTATTTTTGCTTACGCACGTCAGAACGACAAGCAAACGCTGCTGTGTATTAACAACTACTACGGCGAAGAAGTGGAGTGTGTGTTACCAGAGCGCTTTGATATGAGCAAAGCCAAGAACCGGCTTTCCAACTATCAAAATGCGACCAGCGCGATTGCTTCCAATCACCAAGTACTGCGTCCTTACGAAACTCGCATCTTGCTGATTGAAGAATAAAAGCAAATAAAAAGTACCCCTAAGGATTTCGATCCTAAACAAAAGGCTTTGGAGTGCTCCCCAAAGCCTTTTATTTTTTCATCCTATGACCCGTAGCTTACAGAATAACGATGCGGTTTGTGATTCATTGCAAGTACAAGGTTCAGTGCGAAGGCGCCAAGAATAGATAAGCCGATCACCCAAGGTGTGACGAAGAAGAAAGATGCAAACAAGATGCACGCGTCGATCGCCATCTGAGATTTCCCGACCGAAATACCGAATTTGTCTTGAATGAACAAGCACAGCACGTTGAAGCCACCCAAACTTGAACGGTGACGGAACAGGATCAACATACCCAAGCCCATCAACAGCCCGCCAGCAACCGCACAGTAAATCTCATTAATCGACTCGAGTGAGATCAGCAAATACAGATTATCCGCAAAGATAGAAACCAAAGCGCCAGAAATTGCACTATTAATCGCAAAATGACGGCCGAAGCGTTTCCATGCTAGCAAGTAAAAAGGACAGTTGGCTAAAAAGTACAGCACACCAAACGTAAAAGGTGTAAATTGGCTAATAAGCAGAGCCAATCCTGTAGTGCCTCCGGTTAAGAGGTTCGCGGATTGGAGAAAGAAAACGCCTTGAGCGACCAAAAAGGTCCCCGTAAGAATTGCCATCCAGTCTTCTTTTCTTGAGTGTTTTTCCATCTATTATGCAGTCGTTAGTGATAAATCGGGCGTGCATAGTAGTAAAAAGATGATCTTTTCGGTAGCTAGAGGGTAAAATTTGCGGTAAACCTATGTAATTGTCGTTTTACAGGGTGTAAAGCACAAAATTGACAGTCAATGAGTCATGGTTAAACGATTGCAACATCGTCATGATATTTCTTGCTTGTCACCATGAAAAAACTGCATGAGAAAAATTGTAAATTTCTCTTTATGACCTAGATCAAATTATGTAGAATGCGCGCCATTAGGTCGACGAAAACGTTTGCGTTAGGTCGTTATCCAGTTTTTTTGCAACTTTCAGTACCAATCTGAGTCAGGAGATACAGATGCTTAAGCGTGATATGAACATCGCAGATTACGATGCGGAACTGTTCGCAGCTATCCAGGAAGAAACACTTCGCCAGGAAGAACACATTGAACTAATCGCTTCTGAAAACTACACAAGTCCACGAGTTATGGAAGCTCAAGGTTCTCAGCTAACGAACAAATACGCTGAAGGCTACCCAGGTAAGCGTTACTACGGCGGTTGTGAGTACGTAGATAAAGCTGAAGCACTGGCAATCGATCGTGCATGTCAACTGTTCGGTTGTGAGTACGCGAACGTACAGCCTCACTCAGGTTCTCAAGCAAACAGCGCAGTTTACATGGCGCTTCTAAACCCAGGCGACACAGTTTTAGGTATGAGCCTAGCGCACGGTGGTCACCTAACTCACGGTTCTCCAGTAAACTTTTCTGGTAAGCACTACAACGTGATTCCTTACGGTATCGACGAAGCAGGTCAAATCAACTACGACGAGATGGAACAGCTAGCGCTTGAGCACAAGCCTAAGATGATCATCGGTGGTTTCTCTGCTTACTCACAAATCGTTGATTGGAAACGCATGCGTGAAATCGCGGACAAAGTTGACGCTTACCTATTCGTAGACATGGCACACGTTGCTGGTCTAATCGCAGCTGGCGAGTATCCAACACCAGTTCCACACGCTCACGTAGTAACTACGACTACGCACAAAACGCTAGCAGGTCCTCGTGGCGGTCTTATCCTTTCCAACGAAGGTGAAGAGCTGTACAAGAAGCTGAACTCAGCAGTATTCCCTGGCGGTCAAGGTGGTCCTCTAATGCACGTTATCGCTGGTAAAGCGGTAGCGTTCAAAGAAGCGATGGAGCCTGAATTCAAAGCTTACCAAGCTAACGTTGTGAAAAACGCGAAAGCAATGGTCGGTCAATTCCAAGAGCGTGGCTACAAGATCGTTTCTAACGGTACTGAGAACCACCTATTCCTAGTTAACCTAATCGACAAAGACATCACTGGTAAAGATGCAGATGCAGCACTAGGTGCAGCAAACATCACAGTAAACAAGAACTCTGTTCCAAACGACCCACGCAGCCCATTCGTAACGTCTGGTATCCGTGTTGGTACGCCAGCAATTACTCGTCGCGGCTTCACTGAAGATGACGCGAAAGAGCTAGCAAACTGGATGTGTGACGTTCTAGATAACATCGGCAACGAAGAAGTTATCGAAGCAACAAAACAGAAAGTTCTAGAAATCTGTAAGCGTCTACCAGTTTACGCGTAACTTACTTCATTGAGTGCGCCGATTTCGTTGTCGAACATACTCATTTGCTAGAAGCAAACTCCGTGTGTTCTCCTAGAACTCGACCCATCTATTTCGAAAGTTCACCCAATTTAAAGGTCCTCATTTGAGGGCCTTTTTGTTTTTCTAGCGTATGGAAGTATCAGCTCAGAGTACGTTGCAAGCAGATTCCTGATATCGCTTAGGCTCTTCGGAATGACGCGTTTTTAGTTGTGAGAAATAGGTTTGTTGTGTGGAGGCTTTTGGGGAAGTAGAAAAACGAAAGAGATGATTAGACTCTGAATATACTTCGGATTTACTCAAGAGCCCAACTTCGTCATTCCCTACAAGCGAGGAACGAGCGAGATAGGGAATCTCTTGTTGTCACTGTTAGTTTAGAGCGCGCTGAAATTAGATTCCCGATATCGCCTAGGCTCTTCGGAATGACGTGCTTTGGGTTTTGAGAAGCAGATTGTCATGTAGTGGCTTGGGAGTATTTGAGTGGAAAATGAAAGAGGTTATTAGATTCTGAATATACTTCGGACTTACTCAAGAGCCCAACTTCGTCATTCCCTACAAGCGAGGAACGAGCGGGATAGGGAATCTCTAATTGTCACTGCTGCTTAGAGAGTGTGTTGAAACGAGATTCCTGATATCGCTTGGATTCTTCGGAATGACGCGCTATTAGTTTAAGGCTATAGGTTCGTTATCCGAATGGCAGTGGTTTATATTCATCAGAAACAAAAAAGGTTGGCTCTGAGCCAACCTTTTTTTTCAAAACAAGCGAGTGCTTATTTAATCTCAATACCTTGAGCCTGCATATCGGCATGGTAAGAAGAGCGAACAAATGGACCACACGCCGCGTGGGTGAAGCCAAGTTCTAGTGCGATTTCTTTTAGCTCGTCAAACTCTGAAGGTGGAACGTAACGTTCTACTGGCAAGTGGTGACGGCTTGGCGCTAGGTACTGACCAAGAGTCAGCATAGTAACGCCATGTGCACGAAGGTCTTTCAATACTTCGATGATCTCTTCTTTGGTTTCACCAAGACCCATCATTAGGCCTGATTTCGTCGGTACATTTGGATGCTGCTCTTTGAATTTTTGCAGCAATTGTAGTGACCACTTGTAGTTCGCGCCAGGGCGAGCTTTACGGTACAGACGAGGTGCTGTTTCTAGGTTGTGGTTGAAGACATCTGGCGGGTTGTCTTTCATAAGATCAAGTGCCACATCCATACGACCACGGAAGTCAGGAACCAGCGTTTCAATCTTGATGTGCGGGTTTAGTTCGCGGATCTCGCGGTTACAGTTAGCAAAGTGCTCTGCACCGCCATCACGCAAGTCATCACGGTCAACTGAAGTGATTACAACATACTTCAATTTCATGTCTGCGATGGTTTTCGCTAGCTTTTTAGGCTCTTCAGCTTCAACAGGAAGCGGGCGACCATGGGCAACGTCACAGAAAGGGCAACGGCGAGTACAAATCGCGCCAAGGATCATGAAAGTGGCCGTACCGTGGTTAAAACACTCAGCTAGGTTAGGGCAAGATGCTTCTTCACATACAGAGTGAAGGTTGTTCTTACGCATCGCTGATTTGATGTCTTGAATACGTTGGCTGTCGGCTGGTAGCTTGATCTTCATCCAATCAGGCTTACGTAGCACTTCTTTCTGCTCTGAAGGCATGTTCTTTACGGGAATCAATGCCATCTTGTCGGCGTCGCGGTATTTAACGCCTTTTTCCATCTGGATTGGTTTGCTCATGCTTTGTTACCTTGAGAAGGTGCTTCTGTGCTGAATTCTACTTGCTCGTAATCAAGCAAAGTAACGAGTTCTTGTATTAGTTGTTTTTCCACGGCTTCGATGTCTTCTGGTCCACCAACTTGGCTAACCTGAACCATCTCCATTCCTTCATAGCCACATGGGTTTATACATAAAAACGGACCTAAGTCCATATTGACGTTCAACGCTAGGCCGTGGAATGAGCATCCTTTTCGAATGCGAAGTCCGAGAGAACATATTTTTTTTACCGTCGACATAAACGCCCGGAGCGTCAGGTCGCGCAGCAGAATCGATATTGTATGCCTTAAGAGTGTTAATAACGAGGTTCTCGATGTGTGTAACGAGATCTCGCACTCCTAATTTTTTGCGACGTAGGTTGATCAGGAAGTACGCGACTAATTGACCAGGGCCATGATAAGTCACTTGACCACCACGATCGCTTTGAACAACAGGAATATCACCAGTGTTAATCAGGTGCTCGGCTTTACCCGCTTGACCTTGTGTAAATACTGGGTTGTGTTCTACCAACCAAACTTCATCAGGCGTGTCGTCTGTGCGTTGGTCAGTGAACTCATGCATCGCCTTCCATACAGGCTCATAATCTTGGCGTCCAAGTCGTTTCACAACAAGTTGGTGTTGCATGGGAATTCCTGTCGCTAATATATAAAGTTTTTGGATTATAAACCGGATGAACCTGATGCTCTACAGCTGAGTAACAGATTTTTAACTGAAAGACTCGCTGTTTTGCATTATCTACATGATAAATAAAAAGAAAGCAGCCGAAGCTGCTTTCAAAAAAAATTTAATTTATCAAAAAATTATAGAACCATGCGTACGATGTCGATTTCACCCAGTTCTTTGTATAGGGTTTCAACTTGCTCGATAGAGGTTGCAGTGATGTTGATAGACACCGAGTGGTAGTTGCCCTTAGCACTTGGTTTTACTGTTGGGCTGTAGTCACCTGGAGCATGGCGCTGGATAACTTCTAGAACTAGCTCTGGAAGCTCAGGCTTTGCATGACCCATTACCTTGTATGTAAATGAACAAGGGAACTCAAGCAGGTCTTTCAATTTTGCATCAGAGTTGATGGTTAGCATATCGGTAACTCCAGTTGGTATTCGTTGCGGTGCGAAATAGTACAGTCAAATTAGGGTGAACTCAAGATTAACAAAGCCGCCCTAGTTGGCGGCTTTGCAGACTTGTTTGTTGGTCAGAAGCGACTGTTAGAAGAAGCTCTTAAACAACAATACGATGTAGTCCCACATGCGGCTAAATAGGCTGCCTTGGTCCACTGTTTCCAGTGCCATTAGTGGGTACTCAGCAATATCTTCACCATCAATTTGATAGTATAGCTTACCAACTACATCACCTTTCTTAATTGGGGCTTCTAGCTCTTTTTCAAGTACGAAGCTTGCTTTTAGGTTCTTTGCTTCACCGCGAGGCAGCGTCACGTAAGTATCTTGGTCAAGACCCAGTGCTACAGTGTCTTTGTTACCCATCCATACTTTTTCTTCTACGAAAGTTTCACCGGCTTTGTGTGGTGCCACTGTTTCGAAGAAGCGGAAACCGTAGCTCAGTAGCTTTTTGCTCTCTGATTTACGTGCGTTTGCATCTTTTGTACCCATTACAACAGCAACCAGACGCATCTGACCTTCTGTTGCAGAACTTACTAGGCTGTAACCTGCATTGCTCGTGTGACCAGTTTTGATACCGTCAACGTTCATGCTCTTGTCCCACAGTAGACCGTTACGGTTGTACTGAGTGATGCCGTTGTAAGTGAATTTCTTATCAGAGTAGATACGGTACTCGTCTGGCACGTCACGGATCAGTGCTTTACCAAGTAGTGCCATATCGTAAGGCGTTGAGTATAGGTTCGGGTTGTCTAGGCCGTGAACGTTCGCGAAATGCGTGTTCTTCATGCCCAGTGTGTTTGCCCATGCGTTCATTAGATCAACGAATGCGTCTTCAGAGCCAGCAATGTGCTCAGCCATTGCCACACAAGCATCGTTACCTGATTGAATGATGATGCCGCGGTTTAGGTCATGAACCTTAACCGTTGTACCGACTTCGATGAACATTTTTGAAGAATCAGGGAAGTTTTTCGCCCAAGCATTCTTACTGATGGTCACATCATCGTCTTCTGAAATATTACCACGCGCTAGCTCTTGGCCAATTACGTAGCTGGTCATCATCTTTGTCAGACTAGCAGGAGACAACTTTGTGTTCATCTCTTTCTCAGCCAGAACTTTACCTGAGTTGTAATCCATCAAAACGTAGCCTTTGGCAGCGATTTGAGGTGCATCTGGGACAACAACTGGTGAAGCAAAAGCAGATTGAGCGATGGTTGCAGATAGTGCAACCGTAGAAACGAGAATAGATTTCACAAACTTATTTTTATTCATGGTAATTCAAATTTTTTGGTTAACTGCCGACATCTTAACAGAATCCCCACTTATGTAAGAGGGGCTCTGCATAGAAAATCATGACACCAAGGTCATTTGTCAGTTTTGTGTTTTTTAATAAATGCGGTCGAATAGCCGAGCAACTTTACTTTATCCAGAGTGGCTTGCGTCAGGGAATAGTCAGTATATGGGCCTAGCAGCAAGCGATACGTATCTTTCGAGGACTCCAAGAAAGTTTCCGTATCCAGCTTTTGACCAAGCTCTTGGCCTAAAGTTCGCGCTCGATCTTCATATTTTGATGACGCAACCTGAATCACGTATCTCGGGTGTGCAGCGAGCGACTTCTCATCGGTCGGTTTATCTACCGTGATGACTTCAATCTCTACGTTTGCGGTACCGGTTTTCACGACATCTAGCTTATGTGCCGCTGCGTAACTCAAGTCAATGATACGGCCATCATGGAAAGGGCCACGGTCATTCACGCGGACTACGGTTGACTTGCCATTGTCGGTATTGGTTACCTTCACGTAGCTCGGCAGTGGCAGGGTTTTATGCGCCGCTGTCATTGAGTACATGTCGTAGATTTCGCCGTTCGAGGTTAAATGGCCTTGGAACTTTTTGCCATACCATGAGGCACGACCTTTTTCCGTAAAGCCTTTTGCGTCACGAACGATTTTGTAGTCCGAACCGCGCAGGTTGTAATCGCTGTTACCACCTAAGCTGTAAGGTTCGTATTTAGGATGCGCATCCTCAATGTGCTCGACCGATAGTGGTTTATCAGGAGCTACATCGGATTCAAGCTCATAACGGCCTTCCTGTGTTTTTTGGTCGGTAGAAGAACAGCCCGCCAAAATCACAGCAGAAAAAACTAAGGAATATAAAGCGCGTTTTTGCATGGTCTAGGTCGCCTTAGAGAATGCTTTTCGGTGCGTGTGGATCGACATCAGAATGCCAAAACCAGCCATCAGTGTCACCATTGAGGTACCACCATAACTGATCAACGGTAAAGGTACGCCTACTACAGGTAGGATGCCACTTACCATGCCGATATTTACAAAAATATACACGAAGAAGCTGAGTACAATACTGCCTGCCATCATTCGACCAAACGCGGTTTGCGCTTGGCTCGCGAGGTAGAGACCACGGCCAATAATGAATAGATAGATGGCTAATAGGCAAAGGAAGCCAATCATACCCCATTCTTCTGCAATTACTGCAAAGATAAAGTCAGTGTGTCGCTCTGGAAGAAATTCCAATTGTGATTGCGTGCCTTGTAACCAGCCTTTGCCGGAAATACCACCAGAACCAATTGCAATCTTACTTTGGATGATGTGGTAGCCAGCGCCAAGTGGGTCCGACTCTGGGTTAAACAGCGTTCGTACGCGAACCTTTTGGTATTCACGCATCAAGAAGAACCACAGAATGGGGATAAATCCACCGAGTGCCACTGCCGCGGCAGCAATGATTTTCCAACTGATACCAGCAAGGAAGATAACGAAAATACCGGAGGCCGCGATCAGGATAGAGGTACCCAAATCAGGCTGTTTGGCGATAAGAATAGTCGGTAAACAGACCATAATCAGCGCCACAATCAGGGTTTTGAATGTCGGTGGGAGAGGCTGGCGGCCGATGTAGCGAGCGACCATCAAAGGCACGGCAAGCTTGAGAAGCTCAGATGGTTGGAAGCGGACGAAGCCAAGGTTTAGCCAGCGTTGTGCGCCTTTGGATGCTTCACCAAAGAACAGCACCCCAAAGAGGAGTATGACCCCGCCAACGAACATCAGTGGAGCGAGACTCTCATACGTTCTTGGTGAGATTTGCGCCAAAACGATCATGACTACTAAAGACAGCACCATACGCATCGCTTGGCGATCCATCATAGCCAAACTTTGGCCACTTGCGCTGTACATAATGACTAGGCCAAAGCCCATCAATGCAAAGATGCCGAGTAATAACGGCAAGTCGATATGGAAGCGTTCAAACAGGGCGCGGTTTTTGCCTGTAGAGGGATCCATTTTCATCACTGCGTTACCTCTTTCTTCGCGTTGCTTTGCTCTTCTTCAGGTTCAATTTTTTCAGGGCCGATAATGACTCGGTCGAAGATCTTTCTCGCGACTGGCGCACCATTACTTGAACCACCACCGGCGTTTTCTAGCACCACAGATACCACCACTTCAGGGTCATCAAAGGGTGCAAAGCCGGTAAACAAGGCGTGGTCACGTAAGTGCTCTGCGACTTCATCCGCGTTGTATTCTTCATCTTCACCAAGGCCAAAGACCTGTGCGGTACCGGATTTACCACCAGTTTGGTAATCCATGTTGTAGAAAGAGCGACGAGCGGTGCCTTTCGTACCATGGTTTACTAAGCGCATGCCTTCTTTCGCCATGTTCCAGTACTTGTCTGGTACATTTTGAATCGGTGGGTAGGTGACGTATTCCGAATTTTCTTGTTCCTCGAAATCACCGCCGTTATCGATGGTGGCTTTCAATAAGTGAGGAGCTGTCACTGCACCTTCATTGACCAGTACTGAGGTTGCTTTGGCAATCTGCATTGGCGTTGCTGTCCAGTAACCTTGACCAATACCAACCGGAATCGTGTCACCCTTGTACCAAGGCGTCTTATGACGAGCCATCTTCCACTCACGAGTCGGCATGTTGGCCTTACTTTCCTCGTAAATGTCGATGCCTGTGTAATCGCCAAAGCCAAACATCATCATCCAATTTGATAGCCGATCAATGCCCATGTCGTAGGCAATTTGGTAGAAGAAAGTATCGACCGATTCTTCAATCGACTTAATGATGTCTACGCGGCCATGCCCCCAACGCAGCCAATCTCGGAATGGGCGAGTGTCGGAGTTTGGAATACGCCAGTATCCAGGGTCATTACGTGTGGTTTTCGGAGTAATGACTTCCTCTTCCAGCGCTGCTACAGCAATGAAGGGTTTGATGGTCGAAGCTGGTGGGTAAATACCTAGCGTTGTACGGTTCACCAATGGACGGTTCTTGTCGTTCAGTAGTGCACGGTACGCTTTACCGGAGATACCGTGTACGAATGCGTTCGGGTCGTAACTTGGGCTTGAAACCATCGCAAGTACGCCGTTATCACGAGGATCAAGCACAACAGCACTACCACGTCGGCCATCAAGCAGTTGGTGCACGTAAAGCTGTAGGTTGATATCAAGGTTTAAGACGATGTCTTTCCCCGCAATAGGCGGAACGTATTTCAGGGTACGAATGACGCGACCACGACTGTTGACTTCAACCTCTTGGTAGCCCGCTGTGCCGTGCAGCAAGTCTTCGTAATACTTTTCGATGCCTAACTTACCAATGTCGCGTGTCGCTTGGTAGTTGGCGTCTTTTTCTTCACGGATTAGGCGCTGCATATCGCGGTCATTGATTCGTGACACGTAGCCAATGACGTGAGTCAGGACTTCGCTGAATGGGTAGTAGCGTTTCAATGTCGCACTGATTTCAACACCAGGAAAACGGTATTGATTCACTGAGAAAACAGCGACTTGGTTTTCATTCAATTGAGTTAACAGTGGCACAGACTTGAAGCGACGAGTGCGCTTACGTTCACGGTGGAAACGCTCAACTTGTTCTGGCGTGATCTCAAGGATGGTTTGCAGCGCTTCAATGGTACTGTCGATGTCTTTGATTTTCTCTGGCGTCAGCTCCAAGTTGAAGACCGGACGGTTTTCCGCGAGCAATACACCGTTGCGGTCATAGATAAGACCACGGTTAGGAGCGATTGGAACCACTTTAATGCGGTTATCATTAGAGCGGGTTTTATAGTCTTGAAACTGGTTTACCTGAATGTTGTACATATTGGCAACCAGCAAGCCCATCAAAATGACGATACCTAAAAATGCAACAATAGCGCGGCTAGAAAATAGACGCGCTTCTGCTTGGTAATCTCGAATTTGACTGCGGCGTTTACGAATCATTAACGCTTGTCTCTACAGCTAAGTAGCGATTATTCGCGGTGGTAAGGGTGGTTAGCAGTAATGCTCCACGCTCGGTATAAGCTCTCTGCCATCACGATCCGCACAAGTGGGTGCGGCAGTGTCAATGCAGACAGTGACCAGCTTTGGTCTGCTGCGGCTTTACAAGCTGGCGCTAAACCTTCAGGGCCACCGATCAGAATCGACACATCACGACCATCGAGCTTCCACGCTTCTAGCTGCTCGGCCAGTTGCGGGGTATCCCACTTTTTGCCTGGGATATCGAGAGTGACGATACGAGCACCTTTAGGTACGGCTGCCAACATCGCTTCGCCTTCTTTTTGCAAGATACGCGCGATGTCTGCATTTTTGCCGCGTTTACCCGCAGGGATTTCAACCAACTCAAGTGGCATATCATGTGGGAAACGACGACGGTATTCTTGAAAACCTTCTTCGACCCATTTTGGCATTTTTGTGCCGACGGCAATTAGTTGAATTTTCAAACGATTAACCCCAGAGTTTTTCTAGTTGGTATAGCTCGCGGTGCTCTTCTTGCATCACGTGAAGCATTGCGTCGCCCATGTCGAGGACAACCCATTCGCCTTCATTTTCGCCTTCCATACCTAGCGGCTCTAGACCTGCCTTCTTCACTTCAGATGCGACGTGATCAGCGATAGATGAAACGTGACGCTTAGATGTGCCAGTACAAATGATCATGTAATCTGTCACGCTTGATTTGCCTTCTACATCTAGAATAACAATCTCTTCCGCTTTCATGTCGTCGGCTTTATCGGCTAAAAAGTCTTTAAGTTCTTCGCGAAGCACTCGGTTTTCCTCGGTATTTTCTTTTCTGTCTGTGGGTGTTTTAACTAAGCTGGGTTAAAACTGGTCGCGCACTATATCACGCTTTAAAAGCTAAATTGCCAGCTTAATATCAGGAGAGCAGGTTTCTAGGCTCAATTGATGGATAGTTGGCCACACAGACTCATCATATTGGGTTTTGGCTTTTATCTCGGCGTGCGCCAAAAGAGACAAAAGTGCACAAATTCGGGAGGCTGACAGACGAGTCAGCGCTGCATTATAGAATGGGCGTTTGTTTTGCCACACTCGGTGTTTTTCAAACACCTGACTCATGCCCATTTGAGTAAGGTCTCGGTGCATGTTTAGTAATTGGTTGAACTCTTTCTGTACGCTTCGGATCAGAATGATGGTTTCGATACCTTCCGCCTCTAGTTGTCGCAGAATGCGCTGCGCGCGGTTTGCTTTACCTGCAAATAGAGCGTCAATCCAATGGAATGTCGTAAAGTGATTGTGGCGGCTCAGCGCTTCTTCAAGACGCACTACCGTCAGCTCGCCATCTGGGTAGAGTAAAGCTAGCTTTTCTAAACTTTGCGATAGCGCGAACAAATTACCTTCGTGCCATTGTGCCAACATTTGCAGAGATTGCTGATCCGCTTTTAATCCCAACGCTCGGCAACGTGCCTGCACGAACATTGGCAGTCGCTGCAAATCAGGTGTTAGACAACTTACCCAGTCACCCTTGGCACTCAGTGCTTTGAACCATTTAGCGTTTTCTTGTGCTTTAGTCAGTTTGCTGCCAACCACCACTAACATGATGTCGTCATGGAGCATTTCGCACAGATTGACCAGTTCTTTACTGATGGCTGCGTTTGCACCAGCCTCTGGTAGTTCAAGCTCAATCAGTTGACGACTAGAGAATAGGCTTAGCGCTTGGAAGCAGTCATAGACTTGATTCCAATCTAAGCTGGCGTCGACGGCAAAACGGTGTCTTTCTTCAAAGCCTTGTTGGCGAGCCATGTTTTGGATCGCTTGACGGCTTTCTTGAATTAACAACGGTTCGTTACCAAAAATCAGGTAAACCTGCTTGATGTGTTTCGCTAGATGATCAGCCAGCTTGTCGGCAAAAATTCGCATTCTGATTAAGAGTTTGTGTTCGTAGAGTTAGCGTTTGTCGCTTCAGGAGCAACGTGGCCTTGTTCGTATTCAGCACGAACTCGACCTAGTTGGCGCATCATTTGGCCAGCCGCTTGTTGACGCATTTCATCTTCGATAACGTCACGTTCTACTGATTTCGCTAGTGCAGTTAGCGGGTTATCTAGGTAGTTACGGTTAACGGTGGTCGTGAAATCTTTTGCACCGAAGCCAGGGATTGTCACGCGGTATTTCACCACGTAAGTCAGTTCTTTTTCTGCTGCTCGGCTGTTTTGGTAAAGCGATAGCGTACGCTCGTCAATGGTCGCTTCACTAAGGTGTAGGTTCGGAGTATTTGATGACGGTTTTACTAAATCGACCTTGTTCAATTCAAGTTGAGCGCGGATGTAACGCGTCAATGGGCTGTATTCATCATAGCTAGTGAAAGACATGGTGTGGAGCTCTTCCGGAACGGAGTACTCGCCACGAAGGTGAAAACCACAGGCAGAAAGAAGCCCCGCTAATACCAAAACCACTGGTAGTTTAATCAAAGAGAAAAAGCGCATTGATTGTATTCATCCTAAATTGAAGGGGTTATTTACCTTAAACCACTCGATATGAATGGTTTGAGGTAAATAAACAGGGTAGCGAACTACCCTGTTTAATGACTCCTAGCATGCGAATTGGTTCGCTTTGCTTTGAGTTATTGCAAGCTGCGTTTCGTTTTTAGCGAAAGACTAGTTTGCAACGATGTTCAACAGTTTACCTGGTACGTAAATTACTTTACGGATAGTTAGGCCATCTGTGAACTTAGTAACGTTTTCGTCGTTTAGACCAAGCTCTTCTACTTGTTCTTTCGTTGCGTCTGCAGCAACAGTCAGTTTCGCACGTAGCTTACCGTTTACTTGAACAACGATCGTTTTCTCGTCTTCAACCAGTGCTTTCTCGTCAAACGTTGGCCAAACTGCGTTATCGATGTCTGATTCACCTAGCGCAGTCCATAGCTCGTATGAGATGTGCGGAGTGATTGGGTAAAGCATTGCAACTACGGCTTTTAGCGCTTCATCAAGGATTGCACGATCTTGTGCTGACTCTTGAGGCGCTTTCGCTAGCTTGTTCATCAGTTCCATGATTGCAGCGATTGCTGTGTTGAACGTTTGACGGCGAGCGATATCATCAGTCACTTTCGCGATAGTTTTGTGAACATCACGACGAAGAGCTTTTTGGTCACCAGAAAGTGCTGCTGCATCTACTGCTTCTGCTGCACCTTTTGATGTGTGCTCGTTTACTAGTTTCCAAACACGTTTCAGGAAGCGGTTAGCACCTTCTACGCCAGACTCTTGCCATTCAAGTGTCATGTCTGCAGGAGACGCGAACATCATGAATAGACGTACTGTGTCTGCGCCGTACTTATCTACCATCTCTTGAGGGTCGATACCGTTGTTTTTCGACTTAGACATTTTGATCATGCCTGAGTGTGTAACATCGCGGCCTTCAGTGTCTTTCGCAGAAGTGATGCGGCCTTTACCGTCACGCTCAACAGCAACATCTGTTGGTGCAACCCACTCTTTACCGCCTTTCTCGTTCTCGAAGTAGAACGCGTCTGCTAGTACCATGCCTTGACACAGTAGTTGCTTGAACGGTTCGTCAGACGTTACGTAGCCAGCATCACGTAGTAGTTTGTGGAAGAAGCGAGAGTACAGTAGGTGCATACAAGCGTGCTCGATACCACCGATGTACTGGTCTACTGGTAGCCAGTAGTTTGCTTTTTCTGGATCTAGGATATCGTCAGCTTGTGGTGAACAGTAACGTGCGTAGTACCAAGAAGACTCCATGAACGTGTCGAACGTATCTGTCTCACGTAGAGCAGGTTCGCCGTTGAAAGTTGTCTTCGCCCATTCTTTGTCTGCTTTGATTGGGCTCGTTACGCCGTCCATTACCACGTCTTCTGGAAGGATTACTGGTAGTTGGTCAGCTGGTACTGGGTGAACTTCACCGTCTTCAGTGGTTACCATAGGGATTGGCGCACCCCAGTAACGTTGACGAGATACCCCCCAGTCACGTAGACGGAAGTTAACTGTCTTAGTACCTTTACCTTCTGCTTCTAGCTTCGCTGCGATTGCATCGAACGCCGCTTGGAATTCTAGACCGTCGAATTCACCTGAATCGAACAGTACACCTTTCTCTGTGTATGCCGCTTCAGAGATGTCTAGCTCACTGCCATCAACTGGCTTGATAACAGGCACGATGTCTAGACCGTACTTAGTTGCGAACTCGTAGTCACGTTGGTCGTGCGCAGGTACTGCCATTACAGCGCCTGTACCGTAGTCCATCAGTACGAAGTTTGCTACGTAAACAGGAACTTCACGGCCGTTCAATGGGTGAATAGCAGTAAGGCCAGTCGCCATACCTTTCTTCTCCATTGTCGCAAGCTCAGCTTCTGCAACTTTGGTATTCTTACACTCTTCGATGAACGCTGCTAGTTCTGGATTGTTCTCAGCTGCGATAGTCGCTAGAGGGTGACCTGCTGCGATACCAACGTAAGTCACACCCATTAGAGTGTCTGGACGAGTTGTGTAAACTTCTAGGTCTTGTTGACCTTTCACTTCAAACTTAAGCTCAACACCTTCAGAACGACCGATCCAGTTGCGCTGCATGGTTTTCACCATTTCTGGCCAACCTTCAAGCTTGTCTAGATCGTCAAGCAGTTCTTGAGCGTATTCTGTGATCTTGATGAACCACTGAGGAATTTCTTTTTGCTCTACAGGCGTGTCACAACGCCAGCAGCAGCCGTCTTCAACCTGTTCGTTTGCAAGAACAGTTTGGTCGTTTGGACACCAGTTAACAGAAGAAGTCTTCTTGTAAACCAGACCTTTCTCGTAAAGCTTCGTGAAGAACTCTTGTTCCCAACGGTAGTACTCAGGTGTACATGTTGCGAATTCACGGTTCCAATCGTAACCAAAGCCTAGAAGCTTAAGTTGGTTCTTCATGTATTCGATGTTTTCGTAAGTCCAAGGTGCAGGCGCAGTGTTGTTTTTAACCGCTGCGTTTTCTGCAGGTAGACCAAACGCATCCCAACCGATTGGTTGCATTACGTTTTTGCCTTGTAGGCGTTGGAAACGAGATACTACGTCACCGATGGTGTAGTTACGCACGTGACCCATGTGCAGTCGACCACTTGGGTATGGGAACATGGATAGACAGTAGAATTTTTCTTTGTTTGGGTCTTCACTTACAACAAAGGTCTTGTTGTCATCCCAGTGCTTTTGAACTTTCTGTTCAAGGTCTTGTGGATTGTATTGTTCTTGCATCGATGGTATCCGGTTATCTTGGAATTTGTGAGTTCGGTTAGAACAGACTTAAATAGATCGTCATAGAATACCTAAAGCTAGGGATCACAACAATAGCCAATCTATACCCATGCGTCTGAAGTGACGCTTGGTAGTGGAAAGATGGAGGTCAGTTATGCCTAAACGTAAAGCAGGTTATGAGGAAATGCTCGAGGATGTGATTGAAACCTTGAAGCACAGTCCGGATGAAGTTAACAAAGTATTCGAAACGTCGGGCAAAGTGGTGGATGCTGCCAACGACATGACCAAAGACGAACTCTCACTGATATCAGCTTATGTAAAAGCGGATTTAAAAGAGTTCTCGGACAATTATGAAGAAGGTAAGAGTGGGCCTTTCTATCTCACGATTGCTGATTCGATTTGGCAAGGTCTGCTCGATATTACCGACAGAACCAAAGTGGAGTGGGTAGAGCTATTTGATGACTTAGAGCATCAAGGGCTTTATGAAGCGGGCGAGGTGATTGGCCTTGGTACTTTAGTCTGTGACGAATGTGGTCACAAGACGACATATAACCACCCAACCGTGATCATTCCATGCATTAAGTGCAATCATACTGGCTTTAGTCGTCAGTCACTGAAACCATAGTGAGACGTTAAAACGTGATGGAATAAAAAAGAGGCTCTAGAGCCTCTTTTTGCGTTTATGACTTTTTCTTTCTTGGTAACCACCAAGCCAACATCAAACTCAATCCAGCCCAAATGTAGAGCGGCCATGTGCCAACGATACGATACGGAGTTTGTCCGTCGGTAGGTACAAGCTCTGCACGAAGTACTGCGGTTTCAAATTGAGGGATTTGCTCAATGATTTTACCTTTATGGTCGGTTACCGCTGTTACGCCGTTATTGGTCGAACGAATAAGTGGCTTACCAAGCTCAAGAGCACGCATTCGAGCGATTTCCATGTGTTGCAATGGACCAATCGAATGACCAAACCACGCATCATTAGACAGCGTTAGAATGAAATCAGTATCGTCGGTAACATTCTGGCGCACTTGTTCGCTGAATATGATTTCATAACACAGTGCTGGGTCCATATGCTTACCGTTCGCCACGATGTTTGGCTGAACAAAGTCGCCACGACTGAACGATGACATCGGTAAGTTAAAGAATGGTGCTAGTGGACGCAGTACATCTTCAAACGGAACAAACTCACCAAATGGTAATAGGTGGTGTTTGTGGTAGCGCTTATCCATATCAAAGCTGTAATCGCCGTATGGGTTCACACCGAGCGATAGAATGCTGTTGTAGAACTGACCGTCTTCACCTTGGTTAACGACACCAGTAATGATGGCGCTGTTATTCATCTTCGCGGCAGCATCAATGTTTCTTAGGAACGATGGTACTTCAATTTCAAATGCAGGGATCGCGGCTTCTGGCCATACGATGATGTCAGCATCCCAGTTCTCACGAGTGAGGTCTGCGTATTTCATGATGGTTGGCCAGCGTTGGCTCGGTAGCCATTTTAGGTTCTGGTCAACGTTACCTTGGATCAGTGCAACTTTGGTGGTGTCTTCCACACGTGGAGTGACCCAATCGTACTGACGGATACCAAAGCCCGCACTTAATAGCACCGCAGGGATGATGATCATTAACCATTGCTTATGGATCCATGCGTATGCCAATGCGCCAGCACTGATCATGATAAACAGGGTTAATAGCTCTACACCACCAATAGGCGCAAAGCTAGCAAATGGTGCATCAATTTGGCTGTAGCCAAGCCATAGCCAAGGGAAGCCTGTCATTACCCAGCCGCGCAGCCAGTCGGTGACTAGCCATAATGCAGGGGCTGCAAGCAGTGCTTTGCTTAGGGTAAATTCTGGGAAGAACTTGTTGCTGAGCCATGCAAACAGGCCGGTGTAAACCGACAGGTAAGCGATCAGTAGGCCCATAAGGAAGAGGTTTGCAATTAGCGGCATGCCGCCAAAGCCAGCAATGCTGACGTAAACCCAGCTTACACCCGTCGCAAATTGACCTAGCCCCCAGGCATAACCGATCCAAAGCGCGCGCTTAGGCGATTGGTTTGCAAGAAGAATAAGTAGAATGGCAGGGCTGAGTATGGCGATTGGCCATAACTGGTAAGGGGCAAATGCTAGGGTAGTGGAGGCGCCAACAAAAGCGGCCACTAAGGGCCGCTTGAGGCGATGAAAGAGTACATTCATCATTTTATTTTTCTGATATTCCCGATGTTAGGGTATCGCGTTACTCTTGAGTGGCTTCAACCAGCTTTTCTTCGTCTGGAATCGTCACTTGAAGTTGAATGACACGACGGTTGTCGGCAGCCGTTACTTTGAAGCTGTATGCTTCAATATCCACGACTTCGCCACGCGATGGTAGGTGACCAAAAGCAGTCATTACCATGCCGCCAACGGTATCCACTTCTTCATCGCTGAAGTTGGTACCGAATGTCTCATTAAACTCTTCAATGGTTGTCAGAGCTCTGACAGCAAACGTGTGTTTGCTCAGCTTACGGATATCGGTTTCTTCATCGTCATCAAACTCATCTTCAATATCCCCTACGATTTCTTCAAGGATATCTTCGATAGTCACAAGACCAGAAACACCACCGAATTCATCGACAACAATCGCCATGTGATAACGTTCTTCACGGAATTCTTTTAGCAGGCGGTCGACGCGTTTACTTTCCGGTACCACGACTGCTGGTCGAATTACTTCTTCGATATCAAATGGGTTACTGCCTGAGCCCAAGTATTTGAGTAAGTCCTTCGCTAGTAGAATGCCTTCCACATGGTCTTTATCTTCGCTGATCACAGGGTAGCGAGAGTGTTGAGCATCAGTGATCAGTGCGATCAAAGTATCAAGATCGTCTGTGCGCTCAACAGTAACCATTTGCGAACGCGGGATCATAATGTCACGCACGCGCATTTCGGAGATTTCCATAACACCTTCAAGCATGTCGCGGGTGTCGTGGTCAATCAGGTCATTGATTTCTGAGTCGCGGATTACATCCACAAGCTCTTGGCGGTCTTTTGGTTCGCCTTGAAATAGTTGACCTAGACGTTCAAAGAAGGACTTTCTACTCGGACCTTCTGCCTTTTCTTTCTTGCCTTCATTAGAAGAGGGAGAATTATCTTCGTTCATTGTTTCTCAATTAAGTAACGCTATCAGATGTGTGATAGCTCACATAGAAAGACGAGCACGAGATGGTTATCTGGGTGGTTCGCCTTTCCCTGTCGAGCAACCAAAGTTACTCTTTTTCAGCAATATACGGGTCTTCATAACCCATACCTTGCATGATTTCTGTTTCGAGGGATTCCATCTCTTCAGCTTCATCATCCTCGATATGGTCATAACCTAGCAGATGCAAGCTGCCATGTACAACCATATGCGCCCAATGTGCTAGTAGAGGCTTGTTCTGCTCTACTGCCTCTTTTTCAACAACTTGACGACAGATGATCAAATCGCCTAGTAGGTCCATTTCCATACCAGGTGGTACTTCGAATGGGAAAGACAGCACATTGGTCGGCTTATCTTTACCACGGTATTCGTGGTTTAGCTCGTGACTTTCTTGCTCGTCGACAATACGAATTGTCAGTTCCGCTTGTGGTTGGAAAAGAGGGATAGTCTTATCTAGCCACAATTGGAAATCTTGCTCAGAAGGTAAGCCTTCTTCATTTTCGACTGCCAGTTGCAAATCAAGTTCAATTGCCATGGTTATTCCTTAGTTGCCGCTACTTGTGCGTTCAGTTCTGCTTTGGCTGCTTCTAGCAGTTTGGCATCACGTTCTTCACGACGGCGTTTTTCGAACTCTTTACGTTCTTTCTGGTCTTGCGCTTCCCACTTCTCGTAAGCGTTAACGATGCGAGCAACCACTGGATGGCGCACCACGTCGTCAGCTTGGAAGAAGTTAAAGCTGATGTCTTCAACTTCGTTTAGCACTTCAATCGCATGACGAAGACCCGATTTCGCACCGCGAGGTAAGTCAATCTGTGTGACGTCACCAGTGATAACTGCGCGAGAGTTGAAGCCAATTCGCGTCAGGAACATCTTCATCTGCTCGACGGTGGTGTTTTGGCTCTCATCAAGAATGATGAAGGCGTCGTTTAGAGTACGACCACGCATGTAAGCAAGAGGTGCTACCTCAATCACGTTACGTTCAATCAGCTTTTCTACGCGCTCAAAGCCCAGCATTTCAAAGAGGGCATCGTACAGCGGACGTAGGTAAGGGTCGACTTTCTGGCTCAAATCACCAGGTAGGAAGCCCAGTTTCTCACCTGCTTCAACCGCAGGACGAGTAAGTAGAATACGGCGGATCTCTTGGCGCTCTAGTGCGTCAACGGCTGCTGCAACCGCTAGGTAAGTTTTACCTGTACCTGCAGGACCGATACCGAAAGTGATATCGTGCGTCACCATGTTCATCAGGTATTGGCCCTGATTTGGTGTACGAGGCTTGATCACGCCTTTTTTCGTTTTAACGAAGACTTCTTTACCGTGTTCGAAATTCGATTCGGTGTTTTGCTCCAGAACACCCGATTCTTTGATTGCCAGATGGATCTGTTCTGGTTCGATATCAGGGGTTTCGCCGCGGACAGGAGCGGTGTCTACGTAAAGGGTTTTCAGGATATCCAGCGCAGCTGCTGCGGTATGAGGTTTACCGACAATGGTGAAAAGGTCGCTACGGTGGTTAATTTCAACGCCTAGACGACGTTCTAAATGCTTGATGTTGTCATCGAATGGACCGCACAGGCTTGCTAGTCGGCGGTTGTCTGAAGGTTCTAGATTGATTTCTAGCGTTACGATTTTATTGCTCAATGTTGCCTCTCATTTTATGCCACTTAACGAGAGCCTGATAACGACCAGGCTCTCAATGGCTATTTGTACGAGCTTATGGCGTAAAAGTAGCTACACCTAGCTCATCTTCGCGACGTGTTTTCGCCATCATTTGCGTTGGTGAAATCACACTACGAAGGTCCATGTCTTTTTCTGTACGCACTAGCTCACCACGTAGTGAGTTAGCAAATACGTCCGTAATCTTCACGTCAACGAATTGACCAATTAGGTCTGCGCTACCTTCAAAGTTTACTACACGGTTGTTTTCTGTACGAGCGCGTAGCTCCATTAGGTTCTTCTTAGAAGGACCTTCAACCAGAACGCGTTGCTCAGTGTCTAGCATTTGACGAGAGTAGCGCATTGCTTGCGTGTTTACTGTTTGTTGTAGCTCGTATAGACGCTCTTTCTTCACTTGCTCTGATAGGTCACAAGGGTAATCTGCCGCTGGCGTACCTGGACGTGGAGAGAAGATGAAGCTGAAGCTCATGTCAAAGTCTACGTCTTTGATTAGCTTCATTGTGTCTTGGAAATCTTTGTCTGTTTCACCAGGGAAACCAACGATAAAGTCTGAACTGATTTGGATATCAGGACGTGCTTTACGCAGTTTACGGATGATCGACTTGTACTCAATCCCAGTGTGAGGACGTTTCATCATAGTCAGCACTCGGTCACTACCACTTTGTACTGGTAGGTGAAGGAAGCTCACTAGCTCAGGTGTGTCTTCGTATACTGCGATGATGTCATCAGTAAACTCTAATGGATGGCTTGTTGTAAAGCGGATACGATCAATACCATCGATAGACGCAACCAAACGAAGCAGTTCTGCAAATGAACAGATTTCGCCGTCGTGCATAGGACCACGGTATGCGTTTACGTTTTGACCCAGTAGGTTTACTTCACGTACGCCTTGATCTGCTAGCTGAGCGATTTCGAACAGTACGTCATCCATTGGACGGCTTACTTCTTCACCACGAGTGTACGGTACTACACAGTAAGTACAGTACTTAGAACAGCCTTCCATAATAGAAACGAATGCCGTTGCACCTTCAGCACGAGGCTCTGGTAGACGGTCAAACTTTTCGATTTCTGGGAATGAAATGTCCATTACTGGTGCTTCATCCGATTGAGATTGTTTAATCATCTCAGGAAGACGGTGAAGAGTTTGTGGACCAAAAATTACGTCAACGTATGGAGCACGCTGACGGATGTGATCACCTTCTTGAGTTGCTACACAACCACCTACGCCGATAACTACGCCAGGTTTTTTATCTTTTAGTGTCTTCCAACGGCCAAGCTGGTGGAAAACTTTCTCTTGCGCTTTTTCACGGATCGAACAGGTGTTAAGTAGAAGTACGTCTGCTTCCTCTGGCTCTTCGGTCAGCTCATAGCCGTTTGCAGCATTAAGCAGGTCGGCCATTTTTGATGAATCGTATTCGTTCATCTGGCAGCCCCAGGTTTTAATTAGCAGTTTCTTACTCATCTCACTTTCGCTCGTTCAGTTGTACTTAAATCGGAGAGCTATTGCTCAAATTATAGCCGCCATCTCGGCGGTAAGCGGCGTATTGTACTGCTTTAAAAAGCACCTGACTAGTGATCTGACGAATTCTCTGCAAACCCTGATGAAATCTAGTTTTTTGCCCTATATACAGCAAGGTTTTTTTGTTAAACAATTTTGTAAAAATAGCCATGGAACGTACAATTAAAAAACGCCAATTAATCAATACGATGAAGAGCAAAAAATGAACAAGTATGACATCGCCGTAATCGGTGGCGGCATGGTCGGAGCAGCAGTGGCTGTTGGGTTTGCCAAGCAAGGCAGAAGTGTTGTAGTGGTCGAAGGCGCAGAGCCAAAGGCGTTTGAGGCTTCTCAAGCGTTGGATGTTCGCGTTTCCGCGATTTCTCATCAGTCGGTGAAGTTACTTGATTCATTAGGTGCATGGTCTGCGATTGAAAGCATGCGAGTGTGCCCTTATCGTCGTTTGGAAACGTGGGAACATCCCGAGTGCCGTACACGTTTTCACTCTGATGAGCTTTCGTTGGAGCAGTTAGGCTATATCGTTGAAAATCGACTAATCCAACTTGGTCTTTGGCAAGCTTTCGCACAACACGACAACTTAACGGTGATGTGCCCAGAGCGATTGAAAGATATAGAATTTGCCGAGGTAAACCGTGTAACGCTAGAAAGCGGCAAGCAGTTTGAAGCTAATTGGCTGATTGGTGCCGATGGCGCGAACTCAAAAGTTCGTCAATTGGCGGGTATTGGTGTAACCGCATGGGACTACCGTCAACACTGTATGTTGATCAACGTAAAAACTGAACTTCCGCAACAAGACATCACTTGGCAACAATTTAGTCCGTCAGGTCCACGCTCATTCTTGCCGTTATGCTCATTAACTGAAGACGGTAAAGAAGTCGGGCAGGGTTCGTTGGTTTGGTATGACTCGCCAAAACGTATTAAACAATTATGCGCGATGACGAAACCTCAGTTAAGAGAAGAGATCCTACGTCATTTCCCTGCCGAGTTGGGTGATATTGAAGTTCTACAATTTGGCTCATTCCCACTCACTCGTCGCCATGCCCAAAGCTATTCAAACAAGAATTGTGTGTTAGTGGGGGATTCTGCTCATACAATCAACCCACTTGCTGGGCAAGGTGTGAATCTCGGCTTTAAAGATGTTGATGTTCTGCTTTCAGTGACCGAGCAGCAAGAACAACTTAACGATGCATTGCTTGCCAAATATGAGCGCGCTCGTCGACCAGATAACTTGTTAATGCAAACGGGCATGGATGTGTTCTACAAAGGCTTCAGTAATGATTTAGGTCCGTTGAAGTTCGCTCGTAATGCAGCATTGAAGCTGGCAGAAAACTCAGGGCCGATCAAAGCGCAAGTATTGAAGTATGCGCTAGGTATGTAAAAGACTTCAGAGCACATAGAAAGCAGTCGATAAAAAGCAATAGATAGAAAAAAAGCGAGCCATGAGCTCGCTTTTTTAATTCGATAAATCAGAGATCTACCGAGTCCAGAATCAGAAAAAAGAAAAAACCCAGCAAATTAATGCTGGGTTTTTCAAGAATGGTGCGGAAGGAGAGACTTGAACTCTCACACCTTGCGGCGCCAGAACCTAAATCTGGTGCGTCTACCAATTCCGCCACTTCCGCAACTTATTCTGTAGTTATCAAGGTAATTGGTAAAACCTCAACAACGTTGTGTAATGGCAGGGCTACCTGGATTCGAACCAGGGAATGGCGGCATCAAAAGCCGCTGCCTTACCGCTTGGCGATAGCCCTACTAATCTTAGCCTTTCAACTAAGTGCTTTCCTGTAAAGGAAAGTATGGTGCGGAAAGAGAGACTTGAACTCTCACACCTTGCGGCGCCAGAACCTAAATCTGGTGCGTCTACCAATTCCGCCATTTCCGCAAAGTATAGATTATTTTTAGATGGTGCGGAAGGAGAGACTTGAACTCTCACACCTTGCGGCGCCAGAACCTAAATCTGGTGCGTCTACCAATTCCGCCACTTCCGCATCTAAAATCTATATTAATGGTGGCTACGACGGGATTCGAACCTGTGACCCCATCATTATGAGTGATGTGCTCTAACCAGCTGAGCTACGTAGCCATTCTATATTCTTTAATCAAGTATGGTGCGGAAGGAGAGACTTGAACTCTCACACCTTGCGGCGCCAGAACCTAAATCTGGTGCGTCTACCAATTCCGCCACTTCCGCAACTTGATCTGTAGTTATTGATGTAATTGGTAAAACATCAGTAACATTGAATATGGCAGGTCTACCTGGATTCGAACCAGGGAATGGCGGCATCAAAAGCCGCTGCCTTACCGCTTGGCGATAGACCTACGGGCGATAGTCCTAAGACATATCAAATAATGGTGCGGAAGGAGAGACTTGAACTCTCACACCTTGCGGCGCCAGAACCTAAATCTGGTGCGTCTACCAATTCCGCCACTTCCGCATAATTACTGAGTAAACTCAATAATCAAAATAGTGGCAGGTCTACCTGGATTCGAACCAGGGAATGGCGGCATCAAAAGCCGCTGCCTTACCGCTTGGCGATAGACCTGCAGGCGATAGTCATAAAGACTAATCAAGTTAGAAAAGTATGGTGCGGAAGGAGAGACTTGAACTCTCACACCTTGCGGCGCCAGAACCTAAATCTGGTGCGTCTACCAATTCCGCCACTTCCGCAACTTTTCTGTCGTCATAAAGGTAATTGGTAAAAACCTAAATAACGAAATAAATGGTGGCTACGACGGGATTCGAACCTGTGACCCCATCATTATGAGTGATGTGCTCTAACCAGCTGAGCTACGTAGCCAACACTATATTCTTTAAATCAAGATGGTGCGGAAGGAGAGACTTGAACTCTCACACCTTGCGGCGCCAGAACCTAAATCTGGTGCGTCTACCAATTCCGCCACTTCCGCAACTTGATCTGTAGTTATTGATGTAATTGGTAAAACATCAATAGCATTCCTATGTTTCAAGGAAGAATAATGGCAGGTCTACCTGGATTCGAACCAGGGAATGGCGGCATCAAAAGCCGCTGCCTTACCGCTTGGCGATAGACCTACAGCGCTCTAATAAAAGAGACTTTAATAATGGTGCGGAAGGAGAGACTTGAACTCTCACACCTTGCGGCGCCAGAACCTAAATCTGGTGCGTCTACCAATTCCGCCACTTCCGCATAATTACTGAGTAAACTCAATAATCAAAATAGTGGCAGGTCTACCTGGATTCGAACCAGGGAATGGCGGCATCAAAAGCCGCTGCCTTACCGCTTGGCGATAGACCTACAGGCAATAGTCAAAAGACTATTCAATATATGGTGCGGAAAGAGAGACTTGAACTCTCACACCTTGCGGCGCCAGAACCTAAATCTGGTGCGTCTACCAATTCCGCCATTTCCGCATATATTGTTTAGAGCATTTCAAGATGGTGCGGAAGGAGAGACTTGAACTCTCACACCTTGCGGCGCCAGAACCTAAATCTGGTGCGTCTACCAATTCCGCCACTTCCGCATCTTGAACTCTATAAGCTATCAGTTATCAGTTAATTGGTAAAAACTAATAACTAAATTTTGTCTTTCAAAAGAAAGAATGGTGGCTACGACGGGATTCGAACCTGTGACCCCATCATTATGAGTGATGTGCTCTAACCAGCTGAGCTACGTAGCCATCTTTTTGAGCGAGACAATATAAACCTTCACGCTCTAAGTGACAACCCTTTTTATCAAAGGAATCTCACTTTAAATAATGGCAGGTCTACCTGGATTCGAACCAGGGAATGGCGGCATCAAAAGCCGCTGCCTTACCGCTTGGCGATAGACCTGCAGGCAGTAGTCTTAAGACTACTTAAAACATGGTGCGGAAGGAGAGACTTGAACTCTCACACCTTGCGGCGCCAGAACCTAAATCTGGTGCGTCTACCAATTCCGCCACTTCCGCATCTATTCCTAATTGCTCTTAAAAAAGAACCTTTAGGAATGGTGGCTACGACGGGATTCGAACCTGTGACCCCATCATTATGAGTGATGTGCTCTAACCAGCTGAGCTACGTAGCCAAAACCATGTTTTCTTGTTCTCGTCGCCAAGTTGCCTTGTCGTCGGGAACGGCGCGCATTATGCGAAGTTGAGTGAGATCCGTCAACAGTTTTTTTCAATAAATCCTGCAAAATCCATCGTTCGCTTCCTTTTTAAACAAAGAGGCGCGTTTATGATCTAAAACTGGAAATAAAATGGCTTGCAATAAGGGACTTAATTTCTTGTCTTTTCTGAAAGGTATAAAAAAAGCCAGCACTATGGCTGGCTTTTTATGTAAATGAAGTGTTTAGAATTCATTCACTTAATTATACGTTGAAGCGGAAGTGTACAACATCACCATCTTTAACGATGTATTCTTTACCTTCTAGACGCCATTTACCTGCGTCTTTCGCGCCGCTTTCACCGTTGAATTGGATGAAATCGTCGTAACCAACAACTTCAGCACGGATGAAGCCTTTTTCGAAGTCTGTGTGGATCTTCGCTGCCGCTTTTGGTGCCGTTGCGCCAACAGGGATAGTCCATGCACGAACTTCTTTCACGCCAGCTGTGAAGTAAGTTTGTAGGTTCAATAGTTCGTAACCTGCGCGGATAACGCGGTTTAGACCTGGTTCTTCGATACCAAGGTCAGCTAGGAACTCTTCACGCTCGTCATCTTCTAGTTCAGCCATTTCTGATTCAATAGCTGCACATACAGGAACAACAACGTTGTTTTCTTTCGCTGCAAACTCACGTACTGCGTCTAGGTATGCGTTGTCTTCAAAACCATCTTCGTTCACGTTAGCGATGTACATTGTTGGTTTTAGCGTCAGGAAGTTTAGGTAGCCAATTGCTGCTAGCTCTTCTTTTGCAAGATCAACAGTACGCGCCATGCCACCTTCTGTTAGTACAGGAAGCAGTTTTTCTAGAACGGTTAGTTCGAATTTCGCGTCTTTGTCACCGCCTTTTGCTTTCTTAGCGTTACGCTGGATAGCGCGCTCACAAGAATCAAGGTCAGCCATCGCTAGCTCAAGGTTGATAACTTCAATATCTTCGATTGGAGATACTTTACCTGCAACGTGAACGATGTTGTCGTTTTCGAAACAACGTACAACGTGGCCGATTGCGTCAGTTTCACGGATGTTCGCTAGGAATTTGTTACCTAGACCTTCACCACGAGATGCACCTGCAACTAGACCAGCGATGTCTACGAATTCCATTGTGGTAGGCAGAACTTTCTGTGGGTTAACGATCTTTGCTAGAGCATCTAGACGTAGATCTGGCACAGGAACCACACCAGTGTTTGGTTCAATGGTACAGAACGGGAAGTTTGCTGCTTCAATACCCGCTTTAGTTAGTGCGTTAAACAGAGTTGATTTACCAACGTTAGGTAGACCAACGATGCCACATTTAAAACCCATGATAGTAACCTTATTCAGCTTTGAACGTGTGGAGGCGATTTTGTGCTTTTGATAGACCATCCTTAATTAGGATGTCTAGACAGCGCACTGATTCGTCAGCTGCGGCGTCTAGTAGCTCTTGCTCTTTCGCTGGAGCTTTGCCTAGTACAAAACCCGCCACTTTATCTTTGTGTCCCGGATGGCCAATGCCGATACGAAGACGATAAAAATCTTTGTTATTGCCCAGTTTGCTAATGGTGTCACGCAGACCATTGTGGCCACCGTGACCGCCACCTTTCTTAAACTTAGCGACACCTGGCGGTAAGTCTAGCTCGTCGTGAGCAACCATGATCTCTTCTGGCTTAATTTGGTAAAACTTCGCAAGTGCTGCGATCGCTTTGCCAGATAGGTTCATGAAGGTAGTTGGGATTAGCAAACGGAGATCCTGGCCATTGACCAAAATGCGTCCTGTTAGGCCAAAGAACTTTGGTTCGTTCTTCAGGGTAACGTTGTGAACGCGTGCTAGTTCTTCTACAACCCAAGCGCCCGCATTGTGGCGAGTTTTGGCGTATTCTGGTCCCGGATTAGCAAGACCAACAAGAAGTTTGATTGGTTGAGTCAAGGTTAGGATCTCTCTGGAATCTCAAAAAGCGCAGTATGATAGCACAGAATTCTCGCAGTGGGCGACCAAGGGATTTTCTGCCTATCGATACAAATAAAAAAACACCCCATAGAGGGGTGCTTTTGAAATCAGTCTAGCTGAAATGTTCGGATTAGTTGAACATTGCAGAGATTGACTCTTCGTTGCTGATACGACGAATCGCTTCAGCTAGCATGCGAGAAAGGCTTAGTGTGGTTACTTTGCCAGTTGCAGCCATCTCTTTAGATAGAGAGATAGAGTCAGTTACGATAACTTGGTCAAGAACAGAGTTCTTAATGTTGTCCGCAGCGTTACCAGAGAATACAGCGTGAGTTGCGTAAGCGAATACACGCTTAGCACCGCGCTCTTTTAGCGCTTCAGCTGCTTTACATAGTGTGCCACCGGTATCGATCATGTCATCAACGATCACACAGTCACGACCTTCAACGTCACCAATTAGGTTCATTACTTCAGAAACGTTTGCACGTGGACGACGCTTATCAACGATAGCAATGTCGATATCGCCTAGTGCTTTTGCAGTTGCACGAGCGCGAACAACGCCACCTAGGTCAGGAGAAACCACTACAGGGTTTTCTAGACCACGAGATTGCATGTCTTCTAGAAGTACTGGCGTACCGAAGATGTTATCAACTGGTACATCGAAGAAGCCTTGGATTTGCTCTGCGTGTAGGTCGATAGTTAGAACGCGGTCTACGCCAACGTTAGATAGGAAATCAGCAACAACTTTTGCAGTGATTGGCACACGCGCAGAACGTACACGACGGTCTTGGCGAGCGTAGCCGAAGTAAGGAATTACTGCAGTGATACGACCTGCTGAAGCACGGCGCATTGCATCAATCATAACAACCAATTCCATTAGGTTGTCGTTAGTCGGTGCACAAGTGGATTGAATGATGAAAACATCACTACCACGAACGTTCTCGTTGATTTGAACTGCAACTTCGCCATCAGAAAAGCGAGAAACAGATGCATCACCAAGAGAGATGTAAAGACGATCAGCAATACGTTGGGCTAGTTCAGGTGTTGCGTTACCAGCAAATAGCTTCATATCAGGCACGGTGGAAACCTCGGGTTTGCGTCCAGTTTAAATAGGTCGGTGTGAGGCTGATTGGTATTCAGCCAAAGTCTCTTTTAGTGGCGAAATATTTCGCCCTTGAGCGACAAATGCCGAGACTTTATCAGAGAGTTGTGCAAGGATAGTTTCTGCTTCGGATTTGCTCGAAAATTCAGCAAAAATGCAAGATCCTGTCCCCGTCAATCTTGACGGCGCGTATTGTAGCAGCCATGAAAGTTGCTTATCAACCTCTGGGTAGAGCATTCGTACAATTTTTTCGCAATCGTTTACGCTTGGCGTGTTTAAAAGCGTTTCTAAATCGCGTTTTGGCGTATTTCGGGTCAAATCTGGATGTCTGAATATGTCGGCAGTTGCAATGGAAACGTTCGGGCGTACCACTAAATACCATTTCTCATCTGGATGAGCGGGAGAAAGTTTCTCGCCAACTCCTTCAGCAAATGCGGCAAAACCACGCACAAATACTGGCACATCCGCACCAAGCGCAAGGCCAATTTCGGCTAACTCGTCATCACTCAGATTAGTTTGCCATAGGTAATTAAGCGCAACCAACGCCGTTGCTGCATTGGAAGAACCGCCGCCAATTCCGCCGCCCATCGGTAGGATCTTATGTAGATTGATATGTGCACCGTATGAGCAATTCGCGAAACGTTGAAGTGCAGTTGCTGCTTTCCAGATCAAGTTGTCTTTTAGAGGAACACCTTCGATCTCTGGCGAAATCGTGATCTCACCAGAATCGTTTGCTTGAATGGTTAGCTCATCGCCGTGATCGACGAATTGGAATAAGGTCTGTAACTCGTGATAGCCGTTTTCTGTTCGGCCATTAATATAAAGAAAGAGATTCAATTTCGCTGGTGATGGCCAGCGGGTTGAAAGATCGATCATTGGGTGATGTTCCATTTTGTGATCACTAAATTAATTTTTACGTCAGATGTGCTCAGTCTTAACTTATTCGGCAGCGGCAAGGTCTGCTCATGCCATTCAATGTCACCGTAACGCTGGTAAGCGATGTTCCAATCATTCAAGCCAATCTGTTTATCTAGTGCTTGGAGGGTATTGGTCGGTGATAGTTGGAAAGAGTCGGCATCTGTAGGTAAGCCAAGTAGCCAATCAGGTAAATGGTCAACTGGCATCATTAAGCCGGTTAATCGGTAAATCAGTTGGTTAGCATCACGTGCGGAGAGGACTTGGTCGTCGTAAGTTTCGACCGTCGCACCTTGTGGGGTAATGGTGAGCTTTAATGCGGTTTGACCAAGTAGGGTCGTTAAACGCAATTGACTTAAAGCGGAAGAGTGCTTCCAGAAAAAATTCAGGCTTTGTCTTTGATCAGGGCCAATATAGCCAAGTTTGCCTGTAGCTTGAAAGTTATCAATGGCTTCCAGTCGCTGTTCATGCGCTTGCCACTCTACGCTGGTGACACTTTCAGGAACAGAACTACAACCCGCGAGTACTATGCTCGATAAGAGCAAGATGAGAAAGGAGCGTAAGGTCATGTTTGATGGCTTATTAATCAGTTTCATCGGTAATCGCTCACAACTATAGCATTGAAAAGCCGAGCGAAGGAAAACAAATCCGGCTTACCCTTTCAATAAATGCGTGCTTACAGTAAAATTCTGAACCTATTTTATAACCGATCTCAGAGATACCACGTTAGATGTCCTTGCTTGCTATTGGAATCAATCACAATACAGCGTCTGTTGACTTGCGAGAGAAAGTGGCGTTCGGACCCGATAAATTGGGCCCAGCACTTGAGCAACTCAGAGAGCACGAAGCCGTCAATGGCAGTGTGATTGTTTCTACCTGTAACCGTACCGAAGTGTACTGCGACGTGAAGCAAGGAGCGCGAAATAAGCTTATCGACTGGCTAGCCCAGTTCCATCAAGTTAATCAAGAAGACTTGATGCCGAGCCTTTATGTCCATGAAGAGCAAGCGGCGATTAAGCACTTGATGCGTGTTTCTTGCGGCCTTGATTCACTGGTACTTGGTGAGCCTCAGATTTTGGGTCAGGTAAAACAAGCGTTTTCTGATTCCCGAGATCATCAGGCGGTGGATACGTCGATTGATAAGTTGTTCCAAAAGACTTTTTCAGTCGCAAAACGTGTTCGAACAGAAACTGATATTGGTGGTAACGCGGTGTCGGTGGCTTATGCTGCCTGTACATTGGCGAAACACATCTTTGAATCACTGTCTGACTCAACGGTATTGTTGGTTGGTGCGGGTGAAACCATCGAACTGGTGGCGAAGCACTTAGCGTCTAACGGCTGTACTAAGATGATTGTTGCTAACCGAACGCGAGAGCGTGCTCTTGGTTTGGGTGAGCAATTTGGCGCAGAAGTGATCAGCTTGAATGAAATTCCTGACCATTTACCAAGGGCAGACATTGTCATCAGCTCAACGGCGAGTCCATTACCTATTATTGGTAAGGGCATGGTAGAGACTGCGTTGAAGAAACGTCGTCATCAGCCAATGCTTTTGGTGGATATTGCGGTCCCACGTGATGTGGAAGCGCAGGTGGGTGAATTGAGTGATGCTTACTTGTACTCGGTGGATGACTTACAATCGATCATCGATAGCAACATCGAACAACGTAAAGTAGAAGCGATTCAAGCAGAAGCGATCGTCAGCGAAGAAAGCGCGGCATTTATGACGTGGCTGCGTTCACTCCAAGCCGTGGACAGTATTCGTGATTATCGCAAATCGGCTAACGAAATTCGTGAAGACTTACTAAGTAAGAGCCTACAATCATTGGCAACCGGTGCAGACCCAGAAAAAGTGCTGCGCGAGCTTAGTAATAAACTCACCAACAAACTGATTCACGCCCCAACTCGTGCGCTGCAAAGTGCGGCAGAGCAGGGCGAACCAGCAAAATTAACGGTTATCCGCCAGACCCTTGGTTTGGATGATCTGTAACTCACGCTTTTTATTAAGAAAACGACACTATGAAAGCCTCTATTCTGACTAAGCTAGAAACGCTAGTAGAACGTTACGAAGAAGTTCAACATCTTCTTGGTGATCCTGATGTAATTGGAAATCAGGATAAATTCCGCGCTCTATCAAAAGAGTACTCTCAGCTAGAAGAAGTTACTAAGTGCTTCCAAGCGTATCAACAAGCGCAAGACGATCTTGCGGCTGCTGAAGATATGGCGAACGAAGACGACGAAGAAATGCGTGAAATGGCGCAGGAAGAAATCAAAGAAGCAAAAGAAGCGATCGAGCGTCTGACTGATGAGCTACAAATTCTTCTTCTTCCGAAAGATCCAAACGATGACCGTAACTGTTTCCTAGAAATCCGTGCAGGTGCGGGTGGTGATGAAGCAGGTATCTTCGCTGGTGACCTGTTCCGTATGTACAGTAAATACGCAGAAAAGCGTGGCTGGCGTATCGAAGTTATGTCTTCAAACGAAGCAGAGCACGGCGGCTACAAAGAGATGATCGCGAAAGTGAGCGGTGACGGTGCATACGGCGTGCTGAAGTTTGAGTCAGGCGGTCACCGTGTACAACGTGTACCAGCGACAGAATCTCAAGGTCGTGTTCATACTTCTGCGTGTACCGTAGCGGTTATGGCGGAAATCCCAGAAGCGGATCTGCCTGAAATCAAAGCAGCAGACCTAAAAATCGATACATTCCGTGCATCTGGCGCGGGTGGTCAGCACGTTAACACCACTGACTCGGCAATCCGTATTACCCACTTACCAACTGGTACAGTAGTAGAGTGTCAGGACGAGCGTTCACAGCATAAGAACAAAGCGAAAGCGATGGCAGTACTTGCTGCGCGTATCGTTCAAGCGGAAGAAGAGCGTCGTGCGGCAGAAGTGTCTGACACACGTCGTAACCTACTAGGTTCTGGTGACCGTAGTGACCGTATCCGTACTTACAACTACCCACAAGGCCGTGTTTCTGACCACCGTATCAACCTAACCATCTACCGTTTGAATGAAGTGATGGAAGGTGACCTACAAAGCTTGATCGACCCAGTTGTTCAAGAGCACCAAGCAGACCAACTAGCGGCGCTAGCTGAGAACGGCTAATCGAATGAGCCAAGTTCAATCTATTGAGCAAGCACTCAAAAGTGCGACGGCAATTCTGACAGAAGGCGGCAAAGAGTCGCCTTCTCTCGATGCAGCTGTCCTTCTTTGCCATGTCCTTGGCAAACCACGAACCTACCTACTGACCTGGCCAGAAAAAGCATTAGAAGCAGAGCAACAAGCTCAGTTCGATGACCTTTTAGCGCGACGTATTGCTGGTGAGCCTGTAGCTTACATCATCGGTGAGCGTGAGTTTTGGTCGCTGCCACTGAAAGTCTCTCCATCCACGCTGATCCCAAGACCAGACACTGAACGTTTGGTTGAAGTCGCATTGGATAAAACTTACGAGCAGACTGGACCAATTCTTGACTTGGGTACTGGCACAGGGGCGATTGCGTTAGCGCTCGCGTCTGAGATGCCGAAACGCCAAGTGATGGGCGTTGACTTAAAGCAAGAAGCAAAAGAGCTTGCCGAGTACAACGCGTCGCAGTTAAACATCAAAAATGTGACGTTTGATCAAGGTAGCTGGTTCGAACCTATTGTCAGCGGAACAAAGTTTGCTTTAATTGTCTCCAACCCACCGTATATCGACGAACAAGATCCGCATCTCTCTCAAGGTGATGTGCGATTTGAGCCAAAATCTGCGCTGGTCGCTGATGAAAATGGTTTGGCAGATATTCGCCATATCTCTGATCTTGCACGTCAATATCTGGAAGAGGGTGGGTGGCTCGCATTTGAACATGGTTATGATCAAGGCGACGCCGTTCGTGAGATCATGACGAACTTTGGTTATGAGCAAGTAGTCACGGAAAAAGACTATGGTGGTAATGACCGAGTGACGCTCGGTTGTTACAAGCCTCAATAATAACGAGCAAGTCAGCAGTAACTTATAAAAGAGAAAGAAAATGTACGTAGCTCTAAAACACATTCACTTAGTAACGATCGCATTGAGCGCGACGCTACTATCGATCCGATTCGCGTTGTTGATGATGGACTCTCCAAAACGCAACAATCGCTTCTTGAAAGTTTTCCCACACATTGTTGATACGGCGCTATTGCTGTCAGGTATCGGCCTAATCATGGTGACTGGTTTCATTCCGTTTACGGATGCTGCGCCTTGGCTAACCAACAAGATTACATGTGTGCTTGCGTACATCGCTCTTGGTTTCTTCGCTTTGAAAATGGCGAAAAACAAGCTGCTGAGAATTTTTGCCTTCTTTGGCGCTCTAGGCTGGTTAGTCATGGCCGCTAATATTGCCGTATCTAAAAATCCAAACCTATTTGGGTAATCTCAATGCTTGAGTTTTTTGACGAAGATTTTGACAACATGGCGTTGGTGGAAGGCGCGTTAGAACTGAACCATTCCATCAACCCAGACACTAATGTGCATTGGGCAAAACTTGAACTAGAACGTCTCTACGAAGAGGCCGAAGCGATTCTGGTTCATGAGACGGACGAAGAACAGCGTTTTGACTCTTTCTTGCGCCTATTCTTTTACGAATGGGGCTTTAAAGGTGACGAACAAGAATACTTTATCTCTGACAACAGCTTTATCGACAAGGTGTTGGAGCGTAAAAAAGGCATTCCGGTAAGCCTTGGTGCCATCTTGCTTTACTTGGGCAACCGTCTTGGCTTCCCGATGAAAGGGGTGACATTCCCGACTCAGTTTTTGATCAAAGTGGATTGGATGCACAAAACACCAGACTACATTAACCCGTTTAACGGTGAGTATGTTGGTGAGAAAATCCTTCAAGCTTGGTTGATTGGTCAAGAAGGCCCACTGGCAACATTGAAGCCTGAACACTTTGAAGAAGCGGACAACCCGACAGTGATTGGTCGTTGGCTCGCGTTAATTAAAAGCGCGATGCTACGTGAAGAGCGTTACACACTGGCACTGCGATGCACCAATCTCGCACTGACTTTCGTACCGGATGACCCATACGAGATTCGTGACCGTGGTTTCATCTTCCAGCAGTTAGAGTGTCATCAGGTGGCGGTTTCAGATTTTCAGTACTTTATTGACCAATGCCCAGACGATCCGGCATCAGAACTACTAAAATCACAAGTTAACGCCATGAGCGAAAAGCACGTTACGCTTCACTAATTTTATCGGCATGCTGAAACCGGCGTGCCGAAGACAGACAAAAGAGAATCAAAATGGAACAGAAAATCGTTAATATTGGCGACATTCAGGTTGCTAACGACAAGCCATTCACCCTATTTGCAGGTATGAACGTTCTTGAGTCTCGTGATCTTGCTATGCAGATCTGTGAGCACTACGTAAAAGTGACGGACAAGCTTGGCATCCCTTACGTATTCAAGGCGTCGTTCGACAAAGCAAACCGCAGTTCTGTTCACTCATACCGTGGCCCTGGCCTGGAAGAAGGCATGAAAATCTTCCAAGAGCTGAAGGATACATTCGGCGTGAAGATCATCACTGACGTTCACACAGAGGCACAAGCTCAACCAGTGGCTGATGTCGTTGACGTTATCCAGCTTCCTGCATTCCTAGCTCGTCAAACTGACCTTGTAGAAGCAATGGCGAAAACAGGTGCGGTGATCAACGTGAAGAAACCTCAGTTCATGAGCCCTGGCCAAGTAGGTAACATCGTTGAGAAGTTTGCAGAGTGTGGTAACGAAAACATCATCCTTTGTGAGCGCGGTTCTTGTCACGGTTACGACAACCTAGTTGTTGACATGCTTGGCTTTGGTGTGATGAAAAACGCATCGAAAGGCAGCCCAATCATCTTTGACGTAACGCACTCACTACAAATGCGTGACCCATCGGGCGCGGCATCTGGCGGTCGTCGTGAGCAAACGGTTGAACTGGCGAAAGCAGGCCTAGCAACAGGTATTGCAGGTCTATTTATTGAAGCGCACCCGAACCCAGATCAAGCACGTTGCGATGGCCCATCAGCGCTGCCTCTAGACAAACTTGAACCATTCCTAGCGCAAATGAAATCGCTAGACGATCTAATCAAGAGCTTTGCAGACATCGACATCAAATAATCGGTTACTGTGAATGTTTGAATGAAATGGTCAGCCTATGTGCTGGCCATTTTTGTATCGACATATTCATTCTGCCTCACTATCCTTTTCTCGCTTCTCGCTTCTCGCTTCTCGCTTCTCGCTTCCTTACACCACCTTGATTATGTCTATAATTTGCTTAGATTTAAGGCTATCTAACTTGTCATCAGCAAACTGCGTCGCAGAAACATGAAATCAATATTTTAGTGTTTTACACTAGTGCTAAGTTTGCGCGTTTTAGCCCAGTGAGAGGACCGTTTCTTGGCTGCTGAGCGCGCAATGCAGTGGAACCCGGACGATAAAAAGGTAAAACAATGAAGCAACGCCTGATTGTAAAGACCGCTTTGAGCGCGGCTATCTTGGCAACTCTTGCCGGATGTGCAACGCAACCAGCACACGAATGGAATGAAGACACAACTTACAAACTGACCGTACTGCACACCAACGACCACCATGGTCGTTTTTGGCAAAACAAGTACGGTGAGTACGGCATGGCGGCACGTAAGACGCTAATTGATGAACTGCGTGCAGAGATTCAAGCCGAAGGCGGTAGCGTGCTTCTACTATCAGGTGGTGATATCAACACAGGTGTGCCTGAGTCTGACCTGCAAGATGCTGAGCCTGACTTTAAAGGCATGAGCAAGATTGGTTACGACGCGATGGCACTGGGTAACCATGAATTCGATAACCCACTGGAAGTGTTGTTCAAACAGCAAGAGTGGGCAAACTTCCCAATGCTGTCTGCCAACATTTACGACAAAGAAACTGGCGAGCGTCTGTTCCAACCTTATGCCATGTTCAACAAGCAGGGCATCAAGATTGCTGTGATTGGCCTCACGACAGAAGACACGGCAAAACTGGGTAATCCAGAGTACATCGGCGAGGTTGATTTCCGCGACCCGAAAGAAGAAGCGAAAAAGCTGATTGCTGAACTAAAGCAAACTGAAAAGCCAGACCTTATCTTTGCAGTGACACACATGGGTCACTACGAAAACGGCAACCGTGGTGTGAATGCGCCTGGTGATGTGGCCTTGGCTCGCTACCTAAACGAGGGTGACTTGGACATGATTGTGGGTGGCCACTCACAAGAGCCTGTATGTATGGAAGGCCCTAACGTCATTAAGAAGAACTTTAAGCCGGGTGATGAATGTAAGCCAGATGAGCAAAACGGCACTTACATTGTGCAAGCGTACGAGTGGGGTAAGTACGTTGGTCGTGCTGATTACGAGTTCCGCAACGGCGAACTATCGATGGTGAGCTACGATCTGATTCCGGTTAATTTGAAGAAGAAAATCAAAGTGAATGGCGAATCTCAACGTGTATTGGTTCAAGATGAAATCGTACAAGACTCGGCAATGCTGGATTTCCTTCGTCCTTACCAAGAAAAAGGTCAGGGCCAGTTGAGTGTGAAAATTGCTGAATCTAACGGCAAGCTGGAAGGAGACCGCAACGTTGTTCGTTTCCAACAAACCAATCTTGGTCGTTTGATTGCAACTGCCCACATGGAGCGCGCTAAAGCGGATTTCGCTGTGATGAACTCGGGCGGTGTGCGTGATTCGATTGAAGCCGGCGACATCACCTATAAGGACGTTCTGACGGTTCAGCCATTTGGCAACATGGTGTCTTACGTCGATATGTCGGGTAAAGAAGTTCTTGATTACTTAAATGTTGTAGCGACGAAGCCCGTTGATTCTGGTGCTTACGCTCAGTTTGCTGGTATCTCAATGACGGTTGAAAATGGCAAAGTATCGAATGTCTTTATTGGTGAAAAACAGCTTCGCCTAGATGGTCAATACCGCTTTACCGTACCAAGTTACAACGCGTCAGGTGGTGATGGTTACCCGAAAGTGAATACTCATCCGGGTTACGTCAACACGGGATTTACGGATGCAGAGGTACTGAAAGAGTTCTTGGAATCACACAGCCCAATTGACGTAAACGAATACGCGCCTTCTGGTGATATTGTTTACAAGTAAAAAGCGATTGACTCAAAGTAGCTGATACCATTAACTTAAAGCGCTGCTCCTCACTCAGGGGCAGCGTTTTTTGTTTTATAAGGAGAATCTTGATGACTCCGGCCATTAATCTTGCGAAAAAGAAAAAAGTTACACACACCATTCACCAATACGAGCACGATCCAAGAGCAGACAGCTATGGACTAGAAGCGGCTGAGGTATTGGGACAAGATCCAAAGAAAGTATTCAAAACCTTGTTGTTCTGTTTGAACGGCGAGCCAAAGAACCTTGCGGTTGCGATTATCCCTGTTGATCAAAAGCTGAACCTAAAACTGGCGGCGAAAGCAGCGAAGGGCAAAAAGGCTGATATGGCCGATCCGGAAATCGCGCAAAAGACCACAGGATATGTTGTGGGTGGGATTAGCCCACTGGGGCAGAAGAAAGCGCTGCCGACTTTTTTGCACGAAAGCGCAACAGAGCAAGACACCATCTGTGTGAGCGCAGGTAAACGTGGTTTAGAAATCGAGTTAGCACCGAAAGATTTACTGAGCTTAACTCGCGGGCAGTTTGCCCCTCTTTGCCTGTAAATACATGACAAATAAAAAGGACGCCCATGAGCGTCCTTTTTTGATTTATCCAGTCAGTGAAGCGTTACTTCTTCAGACTCAATGTACCACCAGTGCGTTTAGCTGGTTTGCTTGGCTTCGCGGCATTTGGGTTCATGTAATGCTGCTTCGGCTTACTCGGTGATTGAGGTTTGTTTGCTGACTGCGTATTGCTCGATGCATCTGGTTTACGGTGCGATTTACCATGCTCGCCTTGCGGTCTGCTGCGTTCACCTTGTGGTTTCGCTTTGTAATGCTCTTTTGCTGGGCGTCCATCTTCATCATCACGCTGACGGCGCTGTTGGCCTTTTTTCGAGTTCGGGGCATGACGGAATTCATCCGCGTTGTTACCACGGAACGTGCGTGTTTTTTGGTTGCGGCGCGCCGTTGAACCTTGGTTCTCTTCACGGCTATCGTACAGCTTCGCGTCGGTCGCTTTACGGATGTTGCGGCCTCTAGAATCTGTTTTTGATGCTTCTTCTGTACCCACAGAGCCCTCACACATTGCTAGGATCTCTGCCACTTCGTCGTCACTCAGGTAACGCCATTTACCGTTAGGAATGCCATCAAGTGAGATGTTCATAATACGTACGCGACGCAGCTTGAATACTTCGTAGCCTAGCGCTTCACACATACGACGGATCTGACGGTTCAAACCTTGAGTCAGTACGATACGGAAAGAGAATTTGGTCTCTTTCTCTACTTTACAAGGCAGAGTAACCGTATCGAGGATCTTCACACCGCTCGACATCTGCTTGAGGAATTCACCCGTGATTGGTTTGTCGACACGTACTACGTATTCTTTCTCGTGGTTGTTACCCGCACGCAGAATCTTGTTTACGATGTCGCCATCGTTAGTAAGGAAGATCAAACCATCGGAAGGTTTATCCAGACGACCGATAGGGAAGATACGCTTTTTGTGGCCGATGAAATCAACGATGTTACCCGGAATATCACGCTCAGTAGTACAAGTGATACCGGTTGGTTTGTTCAACGCGATGTAAATTGGTTTTTCTTTCGCTGCAACAGGGTTGCCATCAACACAAACATCATCGCCTGGCAGTACTTTTGTGCCCATCTCTGGTTGTTGACCATTAATAGTGACACGGCCTTGCTCGATAAGACGGTCTGCTTCACGACGCGAGCAAAAGCCCGTTTCGCTGATGTATTTGTTTAAGCGTTTTGCGTTGTCTTGTGACATGTGAGTCTCCTAACGTTTCACAACGGCGGTTAATAGAAGTGCCTGCTGCGAATTAAAGCAGCAAGGCGAGATAAGGTCGGGCATTCTAGCACCGAGAATCCGGTTAGCCTAAACGTTTTTGATGACGTTCACGCGTCTCCATTTTCTTTTCAGCACTCTTTCTTAATAGAACGTACACAGCACCACTGCCACCGTGGAATCGTTGTGCACTGTGAACACATTGCACTTCACGAATTTGTTGCAACCAACTCGCGACAAAACTCTTCATTAATGCTGGTGGATTCGAGCGTTCGCCACGGCCATGTACGATCACCACGGTACGGATATCCATCTCAATACATTGTTTGAGGAATTTAACGACTTCGTCACGCGCTTCTTTTAGCGTTTTACGGTGCAGATCAAGTCGAGCTTGGATCGGGTACTTACCAAGGCGCAGTTTGCGGTATACGCCATCTTGTACACCATCTCGTTTGAACTCGATAAAGTCATCAGGTTTGAGCATTTCTGCATGGTCAATCGACAAGTATTCAGGATCATCTTCAGTGAGCCAAATCGCGGCTTCGCGCTTCGCCAATTGAGCATCTGTCACGTGATGCACTTTTTTATGGTTAGCGGTGTCTTGGTCGATAGGTTTTACATCGCCCATCATCTGTTGGAACAGATCAAAATCGTCGTCTTGAGACATAACGGCAATCTCATAAAGAACAGGGTAGGAATAGTAAGATTATATCAATGAGTGGTGTATTGGGATCAAATAAAAAACCGGAGTGGGCAAGTAACCAACTCCGGTGCAAAGCGTTTCTAGAGCTAAGCGAGATCTAGTGAGGAGATTTGTCGTTCATAACCTTGTACACGAAGAAACCGCCGTAAAATAGCATTAGACCAATTGCCCCAAAGATTACAATCATTGACGATAGTCCCACCGCATTACCAAATAGGAGATCAAGCCAAAAGTCCATATGTTTCCTCCAAGATATTTCCGACATGGATAACGTTAATGGGTGGTGTTTTTTTGCACACTGATCTGGATCAATTATGTTGCCGAGGTTAATAATCTGTATTTTATTGTGGGTTCTTAGTCACATTTCACGTGCTAGTGTTCAGTAAATCATCAAACGAATTAAGACATTACGTTTTTTTTGTAAAAAGCGCTTGCGTCTCTCTAAAGAATCCGTAATATACGCATCCGTTGACGGGGATAAGTCCTCAGTTAAACATCTCGGTGAATAGCGCAGCTTGGTAGCGCATCTGGTTTGGGACCAGAGGGTCGGGGGTTCGAATCCCTCTTCACCGACCACTTTTAGAAAAGCCGCAACAGAAATGTTGCGGCTTTTTGCGTTTTACGGCTTTTCTGATTCGAGAACGCTTCGCTTCGGGAACGGACTTCGTCCTTCGAGATGCGAGATAGGGAAACGCTACGCTCCGAGAGTCAGAGCGCTTCGCTTTAGGAATCGAGAGGTACTCGTTGAGAGTATAGAGATAAGAAGGTGTTGACGGAACTTGTTCCTAGAAAAGCAAAATAAGTCGAATCCCGAATCCCGAATCCCGAATCCCGAATCCCGAATCCCGAATCCCGAATCCCGAATCCCGAATCCCGAATCCCGAAAAACAAAAAGGGCCGATGTTCTCACATCAACCCTTCTCTTTATTTTCGAAGCGTAGCGCTGTCGTATCTCGACTCTAGCCTCTCAATTCTTTAGTACTGATCTTCAGACCAACCATCGCTGTCCGACATATCCGGAGCACCAGCAATGGTATTTTCTTCATCAGCCCATTCACCAAAATCAATCATTTGGCACTGCTTGCTACAAAAAGGGCGGTGAGGACTTTGCTCGCCCCATTCAACGTCTGCACCACATTGTGGGCATGGAACGACAGTAATTTTAGACATCGTCATTCGTCCTATTTATTCGGTGTTCAAAGGTATTAAGGCAATAGTAGTGCGTGTTGTGCTTAGCTACAAACCGCAAGTTCAAACTCGACGTCTTGCGTGCAAGCTTGACCACTTTCAAAGGCCATGAATTTGATGGCAAAACGGTTCTTATGGCCCGAAATCATCGGGTAAACACCGTATTCCATTGGGATGTGTAAACGTAGGATATTGGCTTCATCCGCGTCACTTTGGAAGAACCCTGCGCGAGCAATTTGGGCTTTAAAATGGCCCGTTTCACGAGTCAGTTTCAGCCATAAAGCTAAGGCATCAGAGAGCGGCTTTAAGCTTGCTTGCCACTGGTCAGCATCGTGCTTTTTACGCTCAATCGGTAAGTGAAGCCAGTAATGCAAAGCAGGTAGGTCGAAACAACATGAACCACCCGGTAAGTTAAAACGCTGGCGGATTGAGCTTAAGAAACGATCTTCCTTAAGCGCTTGACCGAAACGCTCAGCCGTCATCAGTTGGCTATGAACGACATCGATCTCATTAAGCAGTTCGCCAAGTGCCTGTTGATCGACACCGTCAACATTTAGCCAGTTGCGATAAGCTAAACGCTGCTTCTCTAGATCTTTCGCCAATTCGCTTTTCAGCTGGATCTGCTCGAAGATTTCGACCATATCGAAAAGCGCACGGAAGAAAAGCTGATATTGGTGGTTATCAGCAAAACCAGAGGCTAGGTGAGCCTGACGCAGCAAAGACTCAACTCTTAAGTAGATGCGAGTTTTTTCATTTAACGGATGTTCAAATTTGTGCGTGGTCATCGACAGTAGCCTTGGTGAGTTTCATTCCTATTTTCGCAGATTTTTCTTACACATGGCTAGGTACTTTTCGTGTAAATCTGTGATTTGAAGCAAAAGATCTGGGTCATCTGGATTATTCTTCACCACATCATCGGCCAGAGCAAGTCGTTGCTCACGAGAAGCTTGGGATGCCAAGATAGCTTTTGCTTGCTCTTCGCTGACATTATCGCGCTTTACGGTTCTTGAGACCTGGGTTTGTGGGTCAACATCCACGACAAGAACGCGATCACATAAGCTATCAAGCTTATTCTCTACCAATAAAGGTACAACTAAAAGCGCGTAGTCCGATGTGACTTGCTCCAAGTCTTCGATCATCTTTTCACGAATCATTGGGTGCAATAAGCCGTTTAACCAAGTCTTTTCTTCTGGATTAGAGAAAATTCTCTCTCTTAGCTTGGCTCTATCCAGCATTTGATCATCGCGGACAATATCAGCGCCAAAGTGCTCAATGATGGCATTTAGCCCTGGAGTTCCTGGCTCCACGACTTCGCGAGCCACGATATCAGCATCGACAATGTCGATCTTGAACTGCTGTTTGAATAGGTTTGCCACCGTAGTCTTGCCACTTGCAATACCACCAGTAAGGCCAATAACGAAAGCCATTTACACTCCTAGAATCGACGTAAAGTACCAGTTGAGGATTTGATGGCCCCAAATTAGGCTTACCCAGCCAGCAATCGCAAGGTAAGGGCCGAAAGGAAAGGCTTTCTCGATACCTTGTTTTTGCAAGCGCAGTTGGATAAGACCAAAGATGACGCCAACCACCGAAGAGAGCAAAATGATCATCGGTAGAGATTGCCAACCCAGCCAAGCGCCCAATGCCGCAAGGAGTTTAAAGTCACCATAGCCCATGCCTTCTTTGCCTGTTAGAAGTTTAAACAGCCAGTAAACACTCCAAAGACACAGATAGCCTGCCATTGCACCAATGATAGAATCTTGTAGGCTGACAGGACTGATACCAGCAAGAGCAAGTGCGATACCTGCCCACATCAATGGTAGAGTCAGTTGGTCTGGCAACAACATGGTATCGAGGTCGATAAACGTGGCAGCAATCAATACAAAGGTAAAGAAAACCAGCGCTACAGTGAAGTAGCTAAAACCGAAATGAAAAGCGATAAAACCCGAACAAAACGCAGTAAGCAGTTCAATAAGAGGGTAACGAGCACTGATAGGCGCTTGGCAGTTGTGGCACTTGCCTTTCAGTAATAGCCAGCTAATCACCGGAATGTTGTCTCGGATGCGAATGGGAGTTCCGCATTGCTGACAAGATGAGCGCGGTACGCTTAACGTCAGCGTCTCTTTGGGTGGTTCAATCTTATATTCAGGGAAGGATTCAGCGCACTCACGTCGCCATTCTAGTTCCATGATCTTGGGTAAACGGTAAATAACCACGTTGAGGAAACTACCCACAATCAAACCGAAAATTGTGGCAAACACAACGAATAGCCATGGGTAGTACTGGAATACTTCCATATCTGTCTCTTGAGCGATGAATCAAATAAGCAAGATGCTGTTTTGATGGTATTAATTTGCTAAAGGATCATTCTATCCTAATACGCTCATCAAATTAAAGATTGGTAAGTACATTGCTGTGACTAGACCACCAACCACCACGCCAAGAAAGACGATGATCAATGGTTCTAAAATCTTACTCAGATTATCAACGGTATTATCCACTTCAAACTCATAAATAGCGGCTATCTTGTTGAGCATATCATCCAATCGACCTGACTCTTCACCTATCATGACCATTTGCAGTACTAGCTCAGGGAAAACGTTACAGTTACGCATGGCAATATACATCGGCATACCAGCTGCAGTGTCTCGATACACTTCTTCAATTGCTAATTGATAGTGCATGTTACCGGAGGTTTTTGAGGTGGTTTTTAATGCGGTGAGAATTGGAATACCCGCACTAAAGCTGGTTGCTAAAGTACGGCTAAACTTGGCAATGGCGGCTTTGGATAATACTGGCCCCAAGATAGGGACTCTTAAACTCGAGCGCGCAGCTAAAAGGCGAAATGAATCGGATCGCTGCGACATAATTTTGCCGGAAATAAGCAGGCTCACAAAACTCAGTCCAATAAAAGGGCCCCAGTTTTGGGTCCAAGCAGAGAGGTTGAGTACCATCTGAGTAAAGGCGGGTAAGTCGGCTCCAAAACCTGTAAACATCTTTTCAAACTCAGGGATAACTCTAGTCAGCATTAAATAGGAAACCCCAAGCGCTACTAAAACCACCATCGCTGGGTAAATGAGCGCTTTAATCACTTTTGCGCGCAACTGCTCGCTCTTTTCTCGATAAGTTGCCAAACGCTCAAAGACTTGAGATAGGTTTCCGGACTGTTCACCAGTCGCGATTAGGTCTGTATAAAGCGGATCAAAATGTGTACTGGCAGTGCGCATGGCTTTCGACATCGGTGTCCCTGCCTCTACCGCTCGTGTGACACTCATCAGAATCGATTTCATCTCGGCTTTTTTGTGGTTCTCTGAAACCAACTTAAGTGCCTGAACAATCGGTACGCCCGTCATTAGCATGGTGGCAATTTGGCGAGTAAATATCGTGATGTCTTTGCCTTTGACGCGATGACTGATCTTGGTGATAAAAGAAATGCTGCCTTTCTTCAGTTTCTTTATCTTGATGTGTTGAGCATCGAGGCGCTCTCTTACCTCGATTTCGGTCATTGCGAGCACGTTTCCAGAGGTTTTTTTACCCGAGCTATTAATGCCTTTCCAACGGTAGTTCTTGAGTTGAGGAGCGATGGTTTTCATAAACTGAGTGACTGCCTAATAATTCTTATAAATGTTAAAAGTAGAGAACGCGCTGCAATTCGCTGAAGCTGGTAATGCCTTGTTTGAGTTTTTCGATGCCAGACATTTGTAAGGTTTGCATACCATTGGCAATGGCGAGTTTTTCTAATTCGTGTACCGAGGCGCCTTTGATGAGTGCTTCTGAAAGGGATTCATCAAACTTCATCACTTCGTAAATGCCGGTTCGCCCTGAATAACCATGGGTACACTCGTTACAACCGTCGGGATTAGCTTGAAAGATCTGTTCGGTGCTGGTGATTCCAATATGTTGAAGTTGGCTGTTTGGCTCTTGAGGTTGTCTACAATATGGACAAAGTTTTCTAGCCAAACGCTGGGCGATGATCAAACTGAGAGAAGAGGCGAGGTTAAAGCTTTCTACGCCCATATTAGACAAGCGAATGACAGTCTCGGCAGCTGAGTTTGTGTGTAAAGTGGAGAGAACTAAGTGGCCAGTCTGTGATGCTTTGATCGCGATTTCTGCTGTGTCGAGATCTCGGATCTCGCCCACCATGACTACATCAGGGTCTTGACGTAAGAAAGAGCGAAGCGCCTCTGCAAAACCAAAGCCGATCTTTGGCTGAACTTGAACTTGGTTAATGCCGGGCAGGTTAATCTCAACGGGATCTTCAGCGGTTGAGATATTGATCTCTGGTTTATTAAGAATGCTCAATCCAGTGTAGAGCGAGACCGTTTTACCGCTACCTGTTGGGCCTGTCATCAGGATCATACCTTGCGGACGGCGCAGGGCATCCAAATAAAGTTGTTTCTGTGAGTCGCTATAACCTAGCTTATTGATATCTAATGCTGCAGAACTGCTGTCGAGCAAACGCAGAACAATCTTTTCCCCAAAAAGAGTTGGTAGTGTGGAGACACGCATATCAATTGCAGTGTCTTGGTTTAATTTGAGCTTGATGCGTCCATCCTGTGGTAAACGGCGCTCGGCGATATCAAGCTTAGATAAGATTTTTATCCGAGCTGAAAGGCGACGGCTTAAATGACTCGGAGGCTGCTGAATTTCAATTAAGATGCCATCGCAACGCAAGCGCACGCGATACATATTTTCGTAAGGCTCGAAGTGAATATCGGAAGCCCCTTTACGGACAGCATCGAGTAAAATTTGGTTGATATAGCGACTGACCGGCGATTCATCTTGGCTGAGATCTTCGATGTTTTCAATTTCATCCTCACCAATATCAACCAAACCCGCCAGTTCATCTTGGTTGATTTCTTTAAGACCGGATTTTTCTTGCCCAAGCGATCGGCCATATAAACGTCGAATGGCTGCTGTTAGCTCACGAAAGTCAGCGAGGACAAGTTCGACTTGCAAACCTGTCGCAAAACGAAAGTCATCTTCGGCTTGAAGGTTTGTTGGGTCGGCAACAGCAAGAATCAAAGTTGAAGAGGTGCGGTTAAGCGGCAAAGCGTTATGGCGAGTGATGAGATCGCGTAAGCCGAGCGTTTGACATAGCGAAGCGTATTCGTATTGGTTAAGAGAAGTGCAAGAAAGCCCGAATACTGAGCTTAGGTGTTCTGTCAATTCGTGAGATTGGAAAAAGCCAGAACTGAGTAAAGCCTCCGGCATCGAAATGCCAGAAGCTTTTACTTGCTCAAGTAACGATTCTTCTTGGGAAAAGGTCAGTATTCCTGCTTGGCGAAGAACCGTTGAAAGGTTGGTTAGCACTATTTTTTTAGTTACAGCTTTTAATGGTTTGTCCTGTAGTGTTATTACAAGACCAGCCTGAGGCACTTCGAGTATATGTGATGTTTGTACTGTTGAGTGTTGCGTTAGTACCAAAGTTAAATGCAACGCTTCCTGCCTCTGAGACGCTTCCATCTTGGGTTAATGCGATTGTACCAAGAGTATTCATACCAGCAGAGGCTCCAAGATCTGCAAGGTTATTAGTCGCGGGAAATGCTCCATTTTCCTGAATGTACATATCGATATTAGTTAAAAGAGCACGTACTGTACCCATTCCTGCAGCAGCTTCAGATTTTTTTACATAGTTTTTGTAAGCAGGGATAGCTACTGCAGACAAGACACCAATAATCGCTACTACAATCATCAATTCAATCAGTGTAAAACCTTGCTGCTTCTTCTGTTTATTCGTGTTCATCTTCTTTCCTTAAGATAAATTTAGTTAATGCTTATGCATGGCACAGAAGAGTAAAAAGAGTAGAAACAAGTGGAAACTGGAAACGAAGGGGCTCTCGAGTGAGATAAAGATCTTTGCACTCTGGTTGCATATTGTGTGCAAGGTTTTGCGAGTGGTGTTATTTTTTAAACAGATAAAAATAAAGAGCCTTACGGCTCTTTATTGGATTTTTGATAAGTGTAACTCTATGAGATTAAGAGAGTTACTTGTGTTTATTCACACTGGTTTACTTGAAGCGCATCGAAAGATCCATCGCTTTTAGGTGCTTAGTCAAAGCGCCTACGGAGATGTAATCTACGCCCGTTTCTGCGTATTCAGCGATAGTCTCTAAGGTTACATTACCAGAGTTTTCTAGCGCAGCACGGCCAGCATTGATGGCAACTGCTTCACGCATCATATCTTTGGTGAAGTTGTCTAACATAATGATGTCGGCGCCCGCTTCGATCGCTGCTTTTAGTTCATCCAAGCTTTCCGTTTCTACTTCAACTGGCTTACCTGGGTTCAACTGTTTTGCGGTGGTAATCGCTTGAGTGATACCGCCACAAGCAATGATGTGGTTTTCTTTAATAAGGTAGGCATCGAACACACCGATACGATGGTTAAAGCCGCCACCGCATGCTACGGCATATTTCAAGGCACTACGCAGACCCGGAATAGTCTTACGTGTATCTAATAGACGACACTCAGTGTGAGCAATTTTTTCTGCGTATTCAGCAGTGATGGTCGCGCAACCAGAAAGGGTTTGAATAAAGTTCATTGCGTTGCGTTCGCCAGTGAGTAAATCACGAGCAGGGCCCGTCAGTGTGCAAAGCGTTTGGTTAGGCTCAACTTTGTCACCGTCTTTGACGTGCCACTCGATGGTCACTTTGTCACCTAGTTGTTTGAATACTTCATCTGCCCATGCTTGACCACAAAACACACCGTGTTCACGGGTGATGATGGTTGCTGTGTTAACAGCGTCAACAGGGATAAGCGATGCGGTGATGTCTTTGTCGGCATCCAATACACCACCTAGATCTTCTTTTAGGGTATCGGCTACGGCGCGAGTGATTTCTAATGGAAGCTGTTGCTTAAGGTATTCTAGGCGTTCTTGGCTGTTGTGTGTGTTCTTCATCGCAAATCTTGTCTTGAAAGGGAGATGGCAACGAATGATACTCTCCGGTGTCAATAATTTCAGCAGTTAATTTGCAAAGTAGAGAGGTTGATATGTGCCTAAAAATCGAGAATGGTTGGTTGACGGAGGCTAAGCACGTCCCATCGCCATTTTTTGATGCTCGTTCTGATAAAAATGACATCTCTCTGCTGGTGGTTCACAACATCAGTCTGCCACCGGGTCAATTTGGTGGCTCTTATATAGAAGACTTTTTCACGGGTAACCTCGATCCCAACGCCCATCCGTTTTTTGAGGTGATTCACAAAATGGGCGTTTCGGCACATTGCTTAATAAAGCGTAATGGCGAAATAGTCCAGTTTGTTTCTTTTCTTGATAGGGCATGGCATGCAGGGCAGTCTAGCTTTGCTGGTCGTGAACGTTGCAATGATTATTCCATTGGTGTTGAGCTCGAAGGGACTGAGTTTGTTGCCTATACAGAAGAACAATATCAATCACTTACTGCTTTGACCCATGTGGTCATGCAGACCTACCCGAAAATCACTTTACCTCGAATTACAGGGCATCAGTACATTGCTCCCTTGAGAAAAGCGGATCCTGGTCTAAGCTTTGACTGGGTCAAATACAGACAGCAATTACAAAGCTAACTTGTAGCGAAAGTGTAAATTCAAAAAACAGAAATAAATAAGGCATACACTCAGTTATGCCTTTTTTTGATACAAGAAATATGAGCGCTTGTTAAAAGTTAACTACATTTTGAAGGTTTAAAACGGCTGGTGGTGCATAACTGTACAGATAATTTTGTCATTTTTTGTTTTTGTTGATCAAATTTACTAGCACGCAGACTTCCCATCTGTTTTGTTTATGTAATTGGTCATACCAATTTTATTGCTGTTTTAATGGTCGATTGTTATCAAAGTGTTGGCTGCAAGTCCGTTCTATGATTTAGGTCAACTTTTGGCTGGACAGTGACGTTTTAATTATGTTAATTTCTGCACCAACTTAAAATTGGTATTACCAATTACCTGCAAGAGTAGAAGAACAATAAATTATGGCTTATCAAAGGATTCGTCAGCCAAAGCTCTCTGATGTTATTGAACAAGAGCTAGAAAGGTTGATTGTGGAAGGAACACTCTCTCCGGGGCAACAATTGCCACCAGAGCGCGAACTCGCTAAGCAGTTCGATGTGTCTCGCCCATCTGTCCGTGAAGCCATTCAGCGTTTAGAAGCAAAACGTCTGCTTACTCGTCGTCAAGGCGGTGGCACATTCGTTAGCGAAAACATCTGGAAGAGTTTCTCAGACCCTTTGTTGAACCTATTGTCATCTCACTCCGAAACGCAGTTAGACCTGCTTGAGTCGCGCCATGCGATGGAAGGTATTTCAGCGTACTTTGCAGCATTGCGTGGTACCGATGAAGATTTTGCTCGTATTCAAGCATGCTTGAATCAAATCAGTGAAGAGCAAAAAGGCGACAACGTTGAAGCAGAAGCGGCGGCAGTTATGCAGTTCCTTATTGCTCTAACAGAAGCAGCACACAATGTTGTGTTACTTCATATCGTTCGTAGCCTTGCCCCTTTGCTTGAGCAAAATGTTCTACAGAATCTAAAGCTCTTACATCGCCGCGATGAAGTGGTCGATAAAGTAAGTAAACACAGAGCTAATATCGTGGATGCGATTGTTTCTGGTCAGCCTGAAAAGGCACGTGAAATGTCTCACTCACATTTAGCTTATATTGAAGAAACATTGTTGGATTTGACTCGAGAAGAGTCTCGACGAGAGCGTTCTCTGCGTCGAATTCAGCAAGGTAACGATTCTTAATACAAGAACCGCTTACTTAAATAAGTAGATCCAACCAACAGAAGGATAGATCGCCATGTCTGACATGAAGCATGACGTAGATGCACTGGAAACTCAAGATTGGCTACAAGCCCTTGAATCCGTTGTTCGTGAAGAAGGTGTAGAACGTGCACAGTTTCTACTAGAAACCGTTCTAGAAAAAGCACGTCTAGACGGCGTTGATATGCCAACTGGCATCAACACAAACTACATCAACACTATTCCAGCAGCACAAGAACCAGCTTACCCTGGTGATGTAACTCTTGAGCGTCGTATTCGTTCGATTATTCGCTGGAACGCAATCATGATCGTATTGCGTGCTTCTAAGAAAGACCTAGACCTTGGTGGTCACATGGCTTCTTACCAGTCAGCAGCAGCGTTCTACGAAGTTTGTTTCAACCACTTCTTCCGTGCTCCAAACGAGACGGACGGTGGCGATCTAGTTTACTACCAAGGTCACATCTCACCGGGTATCTACTCTCGTGCATTCGTTGAAGGTCGTCTAACTGAAGAGCAGCTAGATAACTTCCGTCAAGAAGTAGACGGTAAAGGTATCCCATCATACCCGCACCCTAAACTGATGCCTGAGTTCTGGCAGTTCCCAACAGTATCTATGGGTCTTGGTCCAATTTCTGCGATCTACCAAGCGCGTTTCCTTAAGTACCTAGACGGTCGTGGCCTAAAAGACACGTCTGCACAGCGTGTATACGCGTTCCTAGGTGACGGTGAGATGGATGAGCCGGAATCACGTGGTTCTCTATCTTTCGCTGCGCGTGAGAAACTGGACAACCTAACATTCCTAATCAACTGTAACCTACAGCGTCTAGACGGCCCTGTAATGGGTAACGGTAGCATCATCCAAGAGCTAGAAGGTCTATTTAAAGGCGCTGGCTGGAATGTTGTTAAAGTTATCTGGGGTAGCAACTGGGATGCTCTACTTGCTAAAGATACAACAGGTAAGCTTCTACAGCTGATGAACGAAACTGTAGATGGTGACTACCAAACATTTAAATCTAAAGATGGTGCTTACGTACGTGAACACTTCTTTGGTAAGTACCCAGAGACAGCTGCACTAGTTGCAGACATGACTGACGACGAAATCTTCGCACTTAAGCGTGGTGGTCACGAGTCTTCTAAGCTGTACGCAGCTTACAAGAACGCAGCAGAAACTAAAGGTCGTCCAACAGTAATCCTAGCTAAGACTGTTAAAGGTTACGGCATGGGTGAAGCGGCTGAAGGTAAGAACATCGCGCACCAAGTTAAGAAGATGGACATGACTCACGTACTACACCTACGTGATCGCCTAGGTCTTCAAGACATCCTAACTGACGAAGCAGTGAAAGAACTTCCATACCTGAAACTTGAAGAAGGCTCAGCGGAATACGAATACCTACACGCTCGTCGTAAAGAACTAAAAGGTTACACGCCACAGCGTCTACCTAAGTTCACTCAAGAATTCAAAACACCTGAGCTAGAAGAGTTCGCTCCGCTACTAAGCGAGCAGAAGCGTGATATCTCTACAACAATGGCTTACGTACGTACTCTTAACATCCTGCTTAAGAACAAGAACATTGGTAAGAACATCGTTCCTATCATCTGTGACGAAGCTCGTACATTCGGTATGGAAGGTCTGTTCCGTCAGATCGGTATCTACAACCCGCACGGTCAGAACTACACACCTCAAGATCGCGACATCGTTTCTTACTACAAAGAAGCAACTTCAGGTCAGGTTCTACAAGAAGGTATCAACGAGCTAGGCTCAATGGCTTCTTGGGTTGCAGCTGCGACTTCTTACAGCACGAACGATCTACCAATGATCCCGTTCTACATCTACTACTCAATGTTTGGTTTCCAACGTGTAGGTGATATGGCGTGGATGGCTGGTGACCAACAAGCTCGTGGTTTCCTACTAGGTGCTACTGCAGGTCGTACAACGCTAAACGGTGAAGGTCTACAGCACGAAGACGGTCACTCGCACATCATGGCGAATACAGTTCCTAACTGTATCTCTTACGACCCAACATTCGCTTACGAAGTTGCAGTAATCATGCAAGACGGTATCCGTCGCATGTACGGTGAGAACCAAGAGAACGTGTTCTACTACCTAACTGTAATGAACGAAAACTACGCAATGCCAGCAATGCCAGAAGGCGCTGAAGAAGGCATCCGTAAGGGTATCTACAAGCTTGAGTCTTACGCTGGTGACAAGTCTAAAGTTCAGCTAATGGGCTCTGGTACTATCATGAACGAAGTACGTAAAGCAGCGACTATCCTAAGCGAAGAATACGGCATCGCATCTGACGTGTTCTCTGTAACATCGTTCAACGAGCTAACTCGTGACGGTCAAGACGTAGAGCGTTACAACATGCTTCACCCAGAAGCAGAAGCGAAAGTACCTTACATTGCACAAGTAATGGGTACTGAGCCAGCAATCGCAGCGACTGACTACATGAAGAACTACTCTGAGCAAGTTCGTGCGTTTATGCCTTCTGAGTCTTACAAAGTACTTGGTACTGATGGTTACGGCCGTTCTGACAGCCGTGAGAACCTACGTCGTCACTTCGAAGTTAACGCAGGCTACGTAGTAGTTGCAGCTCTTACTGAGCTAGCGAAACGTGGTGATGTTGAGAAATCAGTAGTCGTTGAAGCGATTGCTAAGTTCAACATCGACACTGAAAAAACTAACCCACAATACGCTTAATACAGCGCTTAACTAGAAGGTAAATAAGCAATGGCAATCGAAATTAATGTACCTGACATCGGTGCGGATGAGGTTGAAGTTACTGAAATTCTTGTAAGCGTTGGCGACAAGGTTGAAGAAGAGCAGTCTCTGATCACTGTTGAAGGCGACAAAGCTTCTATGGAAGTTCCAGCGTCTCAAGCAGGTATTGTTAAAGAAATCAAAGTAGCGGAAGGTGATTCTGTTACTACAGGTTCTCTTATCATGATTTTCGAAGCCGAGGGTGCAGCAGCAGCTGCACCTGCTCCTGCAGCAGAAGCGGCTCCAGCAGCAGCTCCAGCTCCAGCAGCAGCGGCAGAGCTTAAAGAAGTTCACGTTCCTGATATCGGTGGCGACGAAGTAGAAGTTACTGAAATCATGGTTGCAGTTGGCGACAGCATCGAAGAAGAGCAATCTCTTTTAACGGTTGAAGGCGACAAAGCATCAATGGAAGTTCCAGCACCATTCGCTGGTACGCTAAAAGAGATCAAAGTTGCTGCTGGCGATAAAGTAACAACTGGTTCTCTAATCATGGTATTCGAAACTGCAGGTTCAGGCGCAGCAGCGGCTCCAGCAGCAGTAGAAGCTCCAGCGGCACCTGCGGCGGCTCCAGCGGCAGCAGCTGAGAAAGAAGTAAACGTTCCAGATATCGGCGGTGACGAAGTTGAAGTTACCGAAGTAATGGTAGCGGTTGGCGACACAGTAGAAGAAGAGCAATCTCTAATCACTGTTGAAGGCGATAAAGCTTCTATGGAAGTTCCTGCACCATTCGCTGGTACTGTTAAAGAAATCAAGATTGCAGCGGGCGATAAAGTAACGACTGGCTCTCTAATCATGACTTTCGTTGTTGAAGGCGCAGCTCCAGCTCCTGTAGCAGCACCTGCACAAGCAGCAGCTCCAGCACCTGCGGCGGCTCCTGCTCCAGCAGCAAAAGCTGAAGCGGCACCTGCAGCGAACGATTTCCAAGAAAACAACGACTACGCACATGCATCTCCAGTTGTTCGTCGTCTTGCTCGTGAATTCGGCGTTAACCTATCTAAGGTTAAAGGTACAGGTCGTAAGAGCCGTATCCTAAAAGAAGACGTTCAAGCTTACGTTAAAGATGCACTTAAGCGTCTTGAGTCTGGCGCAGGTGCAGCAGCATCTGGCAAAGGCGACGGTGCAGCGCTTGGTCTACTACCTTGGCCAAAAGTTGACTTCAGCAAGTTCGGCGAAACTGAAGTTCAGAAGCTTTCTAAGATCAAGAAGATCTCTGGTGCAAACCTACACCGTAACTGGGTAATGATCCCTCACGTTACACAGTGGGACAACGCTGACATCACTGAGCTAGAAGCATTCCGTAAAGAGCAGAACGCAATCGAAGCTAAGAAAGACACTGGCATGAAGATCACTCCTCTTGTGTTCATCATGAAAGCTGTTGCTAAAGCACTTGAAGCGTTCCCAGCGTTCAACTCTTCACTTTCTGAAGATGGCGAAAGCATCATTCTTAAGAAGTACGTGAACGTAGGTATTGCAGTAGATACGCCAAACGGTCTTGTTGTTCCTGTATTTAAAGACGTGAACAAGAAAGGCATCTACGAGCTATCTGAAGAGCTAATGGCAGTTTCTAAGAAAGCACGTGCTGGTAAGCTAACAGCTGCTGACATGCAAGGCGGTTGTTTCACAATCTCTAGCCTTGGCGGTATTGGCGGTACAGCGTTTACACCAATCGTAAACGCGCCAGAAGTTGGTATCCTAGGTGTATCAAAATCTGAAATGAAGCCTGTGTGGAACGGTAAAGAATTCGAACCACGCCTACAACTTCCACTGTCTCTATCATACGACCACCGTGTGATCGATGGTGCAGAAGGTGCACGCTTCATTACTTTCCTAAACGGTGCACTATCAGACATTCGTCGCCTAGTACTGTAATTGAGAAAGTAATAGTTAAGGTGGCTTTCGGGTCACCTTAATTCTTTATATAAAAGACTATTTTTAGACGACAATTTCTTCCATCGTTCAGAAACTGAAAGATGAATTGTTGTCTAGCTCACAGGCTAACTTAAAGCTGCTTTCACACTGTTAACATCTCTGTAAAATATTGACCGTTTGAAAGCCTAATAATTTAAGAACATCTACTCAGCCTGTTAGGGATAATGACTACAAGAGGTCACAATGAGCAAAGAAATTAAAGCCCAAGTTGTTGTACTTGGTTCTGGTCCTGCTGGTTACTCAGCTGCATTCCGTTGTGCGGATCTAGGTCTAGAAACAGTACTAGTTGAACGTTACAGCACTCTTGGCGGTGTATGTCTAAACGTTGGTTGTATTCCATCTAAAGCACTTCTTCACGTTTCTAAAGTTATCGAAGAAGCGAAAGCGATGGCTGAACACGGTGTTGTGTTTGGCGAACCACAAACTGACATCAGCAAAATCCGTATCTGGAAAGAGAAAGTTGTAAACCAACTAACTGGCGGCCTTAGCGGTATGGCTAAGATGCGTAACGTTACTGTAGTAAACGGCTACGGTAAGTTCACAAGCCCTAACTCTATCCTTGTAGAAGGCGAAGGCGAGTCAACAACGGTTAACTTCGACAACGCTATCATTGCTGCGGGTTCTCGCCCAATCAAACTGCCATTCATCCCACACGAAGACCCACGTATTTGGGATTCAACGGATGCGCTAGAGCTAAAAGAAGTACCAGAAAAACTGCTTATCATGGGCGGTGGTATCATCGGTCTAGAAATGGGTACGGTTTACCACTCTCTAGGTTCTAAAGTAGACGTAGTAGAGATGTTTGACCAAGTTATCCCTGCTGCGGATAAAGACATCGTTAAAGTCTTCACTAAGCGTATCAAAGACAAGTTCAAGCTAATGCTTGAAACTAAAGTGACAGCAGTTGAAGCGAAAGAAGACGGTATCTACGTTTCAATGGAAGGCAAAAAAGCTCCTGCTGAAGCTGAGCGTTACGATGCAGTTCTTGTTGCTATCGGTCGTGTACCAAATGGCGCACTAATTGATGCTGAAAAAGCGGGTATCGAAGTGGACGAGCGTGGCTTTATCAACGTTGATAAGCAAATGCGCACTAACGTTCCTCACATCCACGCAATCGGCGACGTAGTTGGCCAACCAATGCTTGCTCACAAAGGTGTGCATGAAGGCCACGTAGCGGCAGAAGTTATCTCTGGTAAGAAACACTACTTCGATCCTAAAGTTATTCCTTCAATCGCTTACACTGAGCCAGAAGTAGCATGGGTTGGTAAGACTGAGAAAGAAGCGAAAGCAGAAGGCATCAACTACGAAGTGGCAACATTCCCATGGGCAGCATCAGGTCGTGCAATCGCATCTGACTGTGCAGACGGTATGACTAAGCTTATCTTTGATAAAGAGACTCACCGCGTAATCGGTGGTGCTATCGTTGGTACTAACGGTGGTGAACTGCTTGGTGAAATCGGTCTAGCTATCGAGATGGGTTGTGATGCAGAAGACATCGCACTAACTATCCACGCTCACCCAACTCTACACGAGTCTGTGGGTCTAGCTGCTGAAGTATTTGAAGGCTCAATCACTGACCTTCCAAACAAAAAAGCAGTGAAAAAGAAAAAGTAATTTTTCTTGAACGTTGAATGATAAAAACCGCTGATTCGTCAGCGGTTTTTTTATTGGAAGAAAAGAACGCTGCGCTTGGAAATTCGGTAACTCTTCGCTTTAGGAATCGAGAGGCGATTGCTGGGAGGCTATTGAAAGAGGCTCGGCTCTAAAAGGAGTTGACGGGATTTGTCCCTAGAAAGACAAAATAAAGCCGTTTCCCGTTTCCCGTTTCCTGTTTCCCGTTTCCCGTTTCCCGTTTCCCGTTTCCCGTTTCCTGTTTCCCGTTTCCCGTTTCCGTTTCCTGTTTCCCGTTTCCCGTTTCCCGTTTCCTGTTTCCCGTTTCCCGTTTCCTGTTTCCCGTTTCCCGTTTCCTGTTTCCCGTTTCCCGTTTCCCGTTTCCCGTTTCCCGTTTCCCGTTTCCCGTTTCCCAAAAACAAAAAAGGCCAATACCTAAGTATCAGCCTTTGATTTTTTAAGCCTAATTATTTTTTAGTGATGTTCACGGTTGTAGATGCATAGCATATCTAAGTATGCACTTACTAGGTTCGTTAACTCAGCTTCGCTCTTAGAGCGGTTTGCTTGTACGAAAATAGAGTAGCAAATACCGTGGAACAGATTCGCCAAGTGTTCCGGTTCATGTTGGTCACAAACTTCACCACGCTCGATCGCTTTGATGAACATGTTTTGCACTAGAAGTTGGTTAGTGCGGTTTGTGGTCACGAACAATGGCCATACTTCATCACGTGTCGATGCGCTCCACTCAAACCAAACTTTCAGCCAATGGCAATCTTGGCTTACTAGCTCAATCATTGCATTAGTGATGTTGGCGATGTTTTCGCGCGCGTGGATGTCTAAGTCGATGTTATCCGACAAGAAGTTAGAGAACTGACGCACAACGTGGTTCAGAACTTCATCCACCAAATCTTCACGAGTAGGGAAGTAGTTAAATACTGTCGCAACAGAAACTTGAGCGATCTCTGCAATATCCGCGTGACCACCACGACCAATGCCGCGACGAGCAAACACTTCAAGAGCGATTTCCATCAGTTGCTGTTTACGTTTTAGAGGGGAAAGCCTAGTACGAGGTCTCTTTGCAATTGAGTCCATAATCCTTTTTCCTTGCCATTTGAGTTGATGTTTTGGGGATAATCCCCTAATTGATTATTTTAATAGTTGCTTAAAGCATTGATGAGTGTAATGGTGCATATGTGCGAGGTCAACATCTGATGCACAATTTATAGACAGTAATGTCATTATTGATGTTTCATTCAACTAGATAAGTTCTAAAATTAAGACTTTCATTCAATAAATCAAAGCAATGGTAAGCGGCTTTTAACCCATGGTGTGGGGTGTTACACTACACGCCGCAAGATAAGGTGATCGTTTGCGTACGACCTACCTCAACCCACAAAGAAAATTGAGCACAGTATGAAACATACAGTAGAAGTCATGATTTCTGAGCAAGAAGTTCAGGAACGTATTCGTGAATTAGGCAAGCAAATTACAGAACGCTACCAAGGCAGCGAAGATCTGGTAATGGTTGGTTTGCTACGTGGTTCATTTGTATTTATGGCCGATTTGGCTCGTGCAATCGAACTGACTCACCAAGTCGACTTTATGACCGCTTCTAGCTACGGTAACACGATGGAAAGCTCTCGTGACGTACGTATCTTGAAAGACCTTGATGATGACATCAAAGGCAAAGACGTACTGATCGTTGAAGACATCATCGACACAGGTAACACGCTAAACAAGATCCGTGAAATCCTATCTCTACGTGAGCCTAAGTCTATTGCGATTTGTACACTACTAGACAAGCCATCACGTCGTGAAGTTGAAGTGCCAGTTGATTACGTCGGTTTTGCGATTCCTGACGAGTTCGTTGTTGGTGTGGGTATCGACTACGCTCAAAAATACCGCCACTTACCATTATCGGTAAAGTGGTACCACAAGAGTAATCGTTACTTTTTGTTTAAAGAATACAAAAACGCCCGTTAAGCAATTAACGGGCGTTTTCTTTTATTCAGTCTGGTTAAGCTTATTGCTTAGCGACAAAGTAATTTGTTATCTGCATTCAGAATCGTTGAGAGTGCTTTTTGGTAAGAAGCTTCCACAGTCTCTTTTGAGTTAGAACGGATGCCTAAGTACTCTAGGCGGCCATCTTCAATTCCGTATACCACGCCATGAATTTCCACATCCTGACCACGTTCCCATGCGTTTTGCATATGGTGGAGTTACCTAAGTTGTAAACTTGCTCGGCAACGTTGATTTCACCCAGTTTATCAGCGCGGTCTTCAAGGGGCATCTGGTCAAGGTAAGTGCGATGTTTAAAGTACAGGTCACGAATGTGAAGTAGCCAGTTATTGATTAAGCCAAGCTGAGGGTTATCAATGGCAGCATTAACACCACCACAGCCGTAGTGACCACAAACGATGATGTGCTTCACTTTCAATACGTCGACCGCGTATTGCACTACAGAGAGGCAGTTTAGGTCGGTGTGGATGACCTGATTAGCAACATTTCGGTGAACAAATAACTCGCCCGAGAAAAGCCCAGTTAATCGCTCTGCTGGAACGCGACTGTCTGAACAACCAATCCAAAGAAAGTCGGGCTTTTGACCTTCCGCTAGCTTTGCGAAATATTCTGGACGATCAGATTTAATTTCTTCTGACCACTTAGAGTTATTTTCGAATAATTGTTTAATTTCCGGCATCTGACATCTACTTCCCTAAAAATTAAAAAAACCAACCACTCACTATTGCTTATAAAGCGATCAGCGCTGTAACTATACACAATGTTACAATTTCGATCCCGTTAAATATTCATCAAAGATGACTCATCTGACGAGTTCTCGCAGTTAAAATCATAAAATATGCAGACATCATTCAGTATGCGAATAAACCTAGCTAATTCGCGGGTTTATTGTGTTTTTTTCTTTGACGAAATATTTGTTAGATTGATGGCATTTTGTCTTTTTAATGCAGGGAGCAAATTCAATGTTCGGTAGTCGCTTTAAGGATATCAACTTGAAAGGGGATCTGTTTGGTGGTGTCACGACGGCCATTATTTCACTTCCTCTTGCGTTAGCCTTTGGTGTGGCATCTGGCGCGGGCGCGGAAGCTGGCTTATGGGGCGCGATCATGGTGGGGCTTTTTGCTTCGTTATTTGGTGGTTCTAATACCCTCATCTCTGAGCCAACCGGTCCAATGACGGTGATCATGACCGCGGTACTGACTAGCATGATGGCTAAGTATCCAGAAACGGGAATGGCCATGACGTTCACTGTGGTTATGATGGCGGGTGCCTTCCAGATTGTGCTTGGTACGTTAAAGCTGGGTAAGTACGTTACGTTAATGCCTTACAGTGTGATATCAGGATTCATGTCAGGGATTGGTGTGATTCTTATTATCTTGCAGCTGTCGCCTTTGCTTGGTCATGCAGCACCGTCTGGTGGGGTAATCGGGACGTTATCGGCATTGCCCGACACAATCTCTAACTTAAAGTTTAGTGAGTTGTTTTTAGGCTTGCTGACGTTAGGCATCTTATTCTTCTTCCCGAAGCAGTATCGTAAATACGTTCCCGCTCAACTTGTCGCGCTGGTGGCGGTTACTTTGTTATCGGTGATTCTGTTTGATGCAGAAGACATTCGTCGAATTGGTGAAATACCAGCAGGTTTGCCTTCTTTGGTCGTGCCACATATCGATCCTGCTATGTTCACTGAGATGGTTATTGATGCATTGGTACTGGGTACACTAGGTTGTATTGATACCTTATTAACCGCAGTGATTGGCGACTCTTTGACGCGTAAAGAGCACGATTCGGACAAGGAGCTGCGCGGGCAAGGTTTGGCAAACATGATCTCTGGCCTGTTTGGTGCACTGCCTGGTGCTGGCGCTACAATGGGGACCGTAACCAACATCCAAGTCGGTGCTCGTTCACCATTATCCGGAGTCATTCGCGCATTGATTCTGGCGTTGGTGGTACTGGTTGCAAGTGGATTAACCGAGCCAATCCCAATGGCGGTACTGGCGGGCATTGCGGTTTATGTCGGTTTCAATATTCTTGATTGGAGTTTTATCCAACGTGCTCATAAGGTGAGCTTCCCGGGGATGGCGGTCATGTATGGCGTGATGCTATTGACGGTGTTTGTGGATTTGATTGTCGCCGTTGGTCTTGGTGTGTTTATCTCTAACATCATTATCATTGAGCGCTTGAGCCGTGAACAAGCACGTCAAGTTAAGGCGATCAGTGATGCAGATGAAGACGATGTTCCGCTGACTGACAGTGAGCGAGGACTGTTAGACAGAGCCAATGGCAAAGTGTTGTTCTTCTATCTTTCTGGGCCAATGATCTTCAGTGTTTCGAAGGCAATTTCGCGTCAGCACTCCAGTATCTCGGATTACGAAGTGATGATCCTCGATCTAACAGATGTACCTATGATTGATGTGACCGTTGGGTTGGCGCTAGAGAACGCCATCAAAGATGCTTTGGATGCGAAGTGTGAAGTCTATTTGCTGTGTCCAAACCAACGTACGCGTGAGCAGTTAGAGAAATTCCACGTGATTGACTTGGTACCTGATGAGAACACTTATAAGTTCCGCTACGAAGCATTGAATGCAGCGGTAAAACATGTAGAAACCGATGAGCATCAAATGCTAACGATGTAATCTAAGTCATTTATTTAAAAGCGCTATCAGAGAGATTTGATGGCGCTTTTTTGGTAAATGGAATCGAGGATTTATAGTTATTTCTAATTTTATAGAAAGGTTTATTTGTATTCATCGTTATTCAACGATAAACTAATTCAACTTCAGTGCAATATCGCTTTCGACTCTTGAGTCGCTATCAATGATCCCCAACGGTATTGGCATTCACGATTCATCAACAGATGGCAATGATTACGCAATGTACGCATTAGAAATAGAACAGCTTCGCAAGACTTATGCGGGCGGATTTGAAGCGTTGAAGGGCATCAGCCTAACAGTAGAAAAAGGCGACTTCTACGCACTTCTAGGGCCAAATGGTGCGGGTAAATCCACAACAATTGGCATTATCTCTTCTTTAGTAAACAAAACCTCGGGTACGACGAAGGTTTTTGGCTACGACATCGATACGCATCTTGAATTAGCAAAGCAGAACTTAGGCTTGGTGCCACAAGAATTCAACTTCAACCAATTTGAAACGGTTGAGCAAATTGTGATGCAGCAAGCGGGCTACTATGGCGTATCCAAAGAGCTTGCTAAAGTTCGTGCGGAAAAATACCTAACTAAGCTCGATTTGTGGGAAAAACGCAAAGAGCGCGCGCGTAATTTGTCCGGTGGTATGAAGCGCCGTTTGATGATTGCTCGCGCTCTGATGCACGAACCTCAGTTGTTGATTCTTGATGAGCCTACGGCGGGTGTGGATATCGAGTTGCGTCGCTCTATGTGGGATTTCTTGAAAGAGATTAACCAAGAGCAGGGCATCACCATCATCCTAACCACTCACTACCTTGAAGAAGCGGAAATGCTGTGTCGTAACATCGGTATCATCAATAAAGGTGAGCTAATCGAGAATACGACCATGAAAGCACTGCTTGGTAAACTGCGTGTTGAAACCTTCATTCTTGATGTCGAGTTTAATGGTGAGATGCCAGAGCTTGCGGGTGTGAATAGCCAAACAATGATTAATGGTTCATTAGAGATTGAATTGGACAAGAGCCAAGGTCTGAATTCAGTATTTAGTCAACTTTCAGAGAGTGGGGTGAAAGTACTCTCTATGCGTAATAAAGCAAACCGTTTGGAAGAGCTGTTTGTCAGCATCGTACGTGGAGGTAACCAATAATGTACAAGTTATATTGGACCGCTTTTTGTAGCCTACTGACGAAAGAGATTAATCGCTTCACACGAATTTGGGTGCAAACCCTTGTGCCGCCAGCGATTACGATGACGCTGTATTTCATCATCTTCGGTAGCCTAATTGGTTCTCGTATTGGTGAAATGAACGGCTTTAGCTACATGGAATACATTGTGCCGGGCTTGATCATGATGTCGGTGATCACCAACTCGTATTCCAACGTCGCATCGTCATTCTTTAGTTCTAAATTCCAGCGCAATATTGAAGAGTTGTTGGTTGCGCCAGTACCAAACTACGTCATCATTCTTGGTTTTGTTATGGGGGGCGTTGTTCGTGGTTTGCTGGTGGGCACTATCGTTACTTTCGTGTCGTTGTTCTTTGTTGATTTGCAAGTGGACCACTGGGGCATCATTATCGCGACGGTATTTATGACTTCGGTTGTGTTCTCACTCGGTGGCTTGATTAACGCAGTTTACGCGAGAACGTTCGATGATATCTCCATCATCCCGACGTTTGTATTGACACCACTGACTTACCTTGGCGGTGTGTTTTACTCAATCAGCCTATTGCCTGAGTTTTGGCAAGGGGTGTCTAAACTGAACCCTATCGTCTACATGGTGAATGCATTCCGTTATGGCTTCCTTGGTGTGTCCGACGTGGGTATTGTCACCTCGTTTAGCGTACTGACGGTATTTGTTATTGCGCTTTATGCTGCGGCTCACTATCTAGTCACCAAAGGGATAGGCCTAAGAAGCTAATACAAAAAGTAATCGAAAGAGCAGCCATCAGAGCTGCTCTTTTCCTATGCACATCAATACATTCCCATACAAATTTTCGACTTTTTACATGCTAGGTTTCACTCATCTTTCGTAAATACATCTGCTGTAAATGAGTGAAGCCATGAATGTCGTCCCATCTCCCCCTTTCTCTTTAAAATTACTGCGTCCCAAATACTGGTCTGTGTGGTTCGCTTTTGGTTTATTAGCGCTGATCGTTAATCTGCTTCCTTATACAGTGCTCCGTGCATTAGGCAGAGGTATTGGTTCACTTGCTATGTTGCTGATGAAGCGCCGCAGAAACATCGCAAAACGAAACCTTAAACTCTGTTTTCCTGAATACAGCGATGCCAAATGTGATCAGCTGGTAAAGGCAAATTTTAAATACACTGGCATGGCGTTGATAGAAACTGGAATGGCGTGGTTTTGGCCTGATTGGCGTGTGCAGCGTCTAACTCAAGTTGTGGGTAAAGAGCGCCTGCTTGAGCAAGAAAAGAATGGGCGAGGTGTGCTGGTAGTATGCAGCCATCACCTTAACTTGGAAATGACGGCGAGAATCTTTAGCCAGTTTGCAAAAGGCTATGGCGTGTATCGTCCGAACTCAAATCCCGCTTATGAATTTATTCAACATCGAGGCCGTACGCGTTGTGGGCATCAAATGATAGATCGCAAAGACGTAAAGTCGATGCTCAAAGTCCTAAAGAATGGCCAGCGATTATGGTATTTACCGGATCACGATTATGGTGCGGATAGCTCGGTCTTTGCACCTTTCTTCGCTGTCAATCAGGCTGCAAGTACGGCGGGTTCGAGTGTATTGATTGATGCAACCAAGTGTGCGGTGATGTCTGGTGTAACAGTAGTAAGCGACAATCAATACACCTTATATGTTGGTGGTGACTTGAGTGAACAATTTGAACGACGTAACCCGGTTAAAGCAGCGAGCATTTTAAACCAAGAGATTGAAGATATGATCCGAAGAGATATTCCAGCATGGATGTGGCTGCATAAGCGATTCAAGACACGGCCTGAAGGGCTTCAATGCGTTTATTCGTAACTCCTTTCCTCGGATACAAAAAAGGTCGGCTCAGTGCCGACCTTTTCGTTTATGTATTTCGCTTATTCAGCGCTTGCTGAGTTCGCTTCGCTTGATTCTTCTTCTTTGGTTTCTACGACCATATCAACCGTTTGGTTGTCTATTAGGCGTGCTTTACCCAAGAATGCAGACATCAGGATCACCGCTTGAGTGGTCTCTGCAGTAATGGCTTGAAGTGTACGAGCATCACGAATGAAGATTTCATCAGGCTGTAGACCCGCTGCACGCAGTTGGTCGCTCGCATCTTCAATCACTGAAGCGTAATCATCACGGCCACCACGCATCGCACTGCTGATCCAACGCATGGTGCGAGCAAGTACTGGTGCGCGTTGACGTTCATCAATGGTCAAAAGGCCATTACGAGAGCTCATTGCAAGGCCATCCATTTCACGTACGGTTGGTACGCCAATGATTTCGATGTCCATCGCCAAGTCTTCAACCATTTTGCGAATCACCGCAAGTTGCTGGAAGTCTTTCTCACCAAAGCAAGCCACATCAGGTTGAACGATGTTGAACAGCTTGTTGACGATGGTTGTCACGCCACGGAAGTGACCTGGGCGAGACGCGCCTTCAAGAATGGTAGATAGGCCAGGAACATCAACAAACGTTTGTTTGTCCAAGCCTTCTGGGTAGATGATTTCTGGTGTTGGAGTGAACACCATTTCTACGCCTTCACCACCTAGTTTGCTTAGGTCCTCTTCTAGGGTGCGAGGGTAGTTATTCAAATCGTCTGCACGGTCAAACTGCATCGGGTTTACAAAGATGCTTACGACAACGACATCTGCGTATTCGCGAGCTTTACGAACAAGCGTAAGGTGACCTTCGTGTAGGTTGCCCATCGTTGGGACAAACGCTACTTTGCGACCTTCACGCTTAAAGGTTTTTACCTGTTCACGAATCGCTGAGATTTCCGCAAAAGTTTGCATGCATTTATCCTCTAGGCAATGGTATGAGCTTCGTCTGGGAATGCACCGCTTTCAACTTCAGCCATGTATTGAGCCACGGCTTTGCGCATATCGCCTGTTTCAGCAAGGAAGTTTTTCGAGAATTTTGGCATGTAGTTCGCCGAAATTCCAAACATATCGTGCATAACAAGAATCTGACCGTCGGTCACATTACCCGCACCGATGCCGATCACCGGCACATCAAGAACTTGAGTAATACGAGCTGCCAATTCAGCAGGTACACATTCTAACAAAACAATTTGAGCGCCGGCTTCTTGCAGGGCCAATGCGTCTTTCACCATGCGATCGGCTTTTTCTTGATCGCGGCCTTGTACTTTGTAACCACCAAAGATGTTTACAGATTGTGGGGTCAGGCCTAGGTGAGCACAAACAGGAACCGCGCGTTCAGTTAGCATCTTAACGGTATCAACTAACCAATCGCCGCCTTCGATTTTTACCATATTTGCACCAGCACGCATTAGCGTTGCTGCGTTCTCACATGCTTGTTCTGGCGTTGCGTAGCTCATGAATGGCATATCAGCCATCAATAGACAGTTTGGGCTACCAGCGCGTACAGAGCGCGTGTGATAAGCGATATCTTCAACGGTTACTGGCAATGTATCTGTTTTACCTTGCAGAACCATGCCTAGAGAGTCGCCGACCAGTAGTACTGGCATTTCTTGGCTTTCAAAAAGTTGGGCAAAGCTTGCATCGTATGCAGTTGAAGTAGCAAATTTACGACCTTCTTGCTTCCACTTAATCAGGTCGTTAATGGTCATTTTTTTCATTGTTTTATCCTCACTAGGAGTTGGCTATGACTGCCAAATATTGAGGCCGTTGCGATCTACTTGTTCAAGTAGTGACGACACCTCGGTCCCGTCTGGGAGTTGTAAACTTGGTGCAATTTCCGCAAGAGGGTAGAGTACGAACTCGCGCTCTCTCATTCCATAGTGTGGAACTGTCAGTCTTTCGGAATCAATCACCTCATTGCCGTACAGAATCATGTCGAGGTCCAAGGTTCTTGGGCCCCAGCGTTCTTCTTTACGGACACGCCCTTGTTCCTGCTCAATCGCTTGGGTGCAATCGAGCAGTTCAAGAGGCGTCAAATTGGTTTTAATCGCCACCACCGCATTGATGTAATCCGGTTGGTTTTGTGGTCCCATCGGCGTGCTACTGTAGAGCGAAGAGGCTTGCACAAACTCGGAGTTTGGTAGCGTTTTTAATGCCTCGATCGCTTGCTTCGCTTGGCTGACGGGATCAGCCAAGTTACTGCCTACCGCAATGTACGCTGTGATCATGATTTCGGCTTACTCTTTTTCTTGCGATAGGTTTTACGGCGGCGTTGGCCAGTTTTAGGCGCTTGGCCATCGAGATCGCTAGCCATGGCTTGGCGCATTTCTCGGCCCGCATTTTGGAAAGTTTCCCACCACTTGGCAAGCTTCTGAGTGTCTCCACCCTCAATTTCACCGCGCATTTCAAGAAAATCAAAGCCAGCTCTAAATTTGTTGAGCTCCATGAGGCGGAATGCGCGTTTGCCATTGCGTCGTGGAAGACGTAATTGCAGCTGCCAAATTTCACGAATTGTCGCGGTATGACGGCGTGGAATCGCAATGGTACGTACTTGGTCATCAAGAATAATGTTGCTCGCTTCCATGATGGCGTCGTAATGGCACAGGTTATGCTGTTCCATCAGTTTGTCAGCCATTGCGCATAGCGGGTACCACAGCATGGCAGCAAACATGAATGCTGGGTTGATGCGTTTGCCTTCTTCGATACGCATATCGGTCGAATCAAGCACCAAATCAAGCATTTGCTCAGTGTGAGATTCGTAATCTTCAGTGAAGTGTTCAGCAATCGCAGGGAAAAGCTGCTGGAATAGGTTGTATTCACGCAGTAGGTGATAAGTTTCTAGACCGTGACCAGATTGAAGCATCTTCAACGATTCTTCGAATAGACGCGCCGATGGGATATCGCGTAGCAGCGGTGCCATCTCTTCAATCGGTGCTGCAGTGTCTTCTTCGATGTCGAAGTCGAGCTTCACAGCAAAGCGAATCGCACGCAGCATGCGCACTGGGTCTTCGCGGTAACGGGTTTCTGGATCACCGATCAGGCGAACAAGACGGTCTTCTAGATCCTCAATGCCACGTGCATAGTCGTGAATTGAGTAGTCTGCGATGTTGTAGTACATCGAGTTAATCGTGAAGTCACGGCGCTCTGCATCTTCATCAATAGTGCCGTAAACATTGTCACGAAGCAGCATGCCTTCTTTTGACTGCTGAGAAACGTTCTTGTTTTTTTGCTCTTGGTGGTGACCACGGAAGGTCGCAACTTCGATGATGTCTCGGCCAAACATAATGTGTGCGAGACGGAAGCGACGGCCAATCAAACGGCAGTTTCTAAATAGCTGTTTGATCTGTTCTGGTGTCGCGTTGGTTGCGATATCAAAGTCTTTTGGTTTTTGTCCAAGCAGTAAGTCTCGAACCCCGCCACCCACAAGAAAAGCATCGAAACCGGCACCGTTTAGTCGGTATAGCACCTTCAGTGCATTGTCACTGATCTGCTTACGCGAAATGTTGTGCTCTTCACGAGTAATTACATTGAGAGCGAGTTCTGGGATCATGGCAGATTCGCTTGTTGTATAGTCGTTTGTATTCATGTGCATCTGGCAATAACTGGGTTTAATCCAATCTTGCTTTGGTTAGTTTTTTACGCCACTAGGGCCAATTTTGCGGCTAATAATAGCTTACACAGTCCCGTTTGAGAATCACGGTGTGATCTCGATCTCTGCTGGAAGCTGTTCTAAACGCCAATTTTCGCAGCCCCAACGTAGGATTTCGTCTAGGTTAGCGGCTTTCATATCTTCAGGAATATCGAATCCTAAAAACGTCATAGCATGCAGCAGAGCAGGCTTCGGATTATCGACATCAATGGCTGTCGCATGATTTTGCTTCGACAATTTATTGCCGTTGCTGTCCATTGCCAATGGTAAATGTAAATAGCTGACTTCAGGCTGCCCAAGGATTTGGTACAAGCTGATTTGACGGCCAGTGGGCTCAATTAAGTCAGCGCCGCGGACAACTTCAGTCACGCCTTGGTCAATGTCGTCTAATACTACCGCAAGATTATAGGCAAATAATCCATCTCGGCGTTTAATAATGAAATCTTCATTTACTAACGCTTCAGGAATGGTCATCAAACCGTGCTTCTGATCGAGGAAGTCGGCAATAGGCTTGGTCATTTTTAGGCGAATCGCGCCTTCTTTCAAGCCTTTGTCGCGGCAAGTGCCGGGATAATAACCACCGTGCTCTTTAATTTGCTTACGCGTGCACTGGCAATAGTAGGCATCCCCATTTTCTAACCAAGCATCGATTTGTGCTTGATAGAGTTGGTGTCGCTCGCTTTGATAAACCACCTCTCCATCCCAATGCAAGTGGTACGCCTTAAGCGCGTCTAGAATCATTTCAGAAGCGCCTGGCATTTCTCTTGGTGGATCAAGGTCTTCAATACGAACCAGCCAAGTGCCTTGATTGGCTTTTGCTTGAAAGTAGCTGCCTAAAGCGGCCACTAAGGAGCCAAAATGCAATGGACCAGAAGGGGATGGGGCAAATCGACCCACATAGCGTGTCATGCGTGTATCTCGAAATATCCGGGTAAAACTACAAGCTTAGTGTTAAAAAGCTAATCAAAACAAAAAGGGAGCCTGAGCTCCCTTTCAATAATCATAATGCTAGGTCAATTAACCTTGCATCTGTTTCTCTTTGATTTCTGCAAGTGTTTTGCAGTCAATACAAAGATCAGCAGTTGGACGCGCTTCTAGGCGACGAACGCCAATCTCTACGCCACAAGATTCACAGAAGCCGAAATCGTCTTCAGTAATTTTGTCTAGAGTTTTTTCGATCTTCTTGATCAGACGACGCTCACGGTCACGGTTACGCAGTTCTAAGCTGAACTCTTCCTCTTGAGAAGCACGGTCAACTGGATCTGGGAAGTTTGCTGCTTCGTCCTGCATGTGGTGTACAGTGCGATCGACTTCTTCCCTGAGCTGATTACGCCAAGCTGTTAAGATCTTTGTAAAGTGTTCAACCTGCTCTGGTGACATGTACTCTTCACCAGGCTTTTCCTGATATGGCTCCACACCGGCAATGGCTAGGATGCCTATCGTTTTCTTCTTTGATTCTGGCATACAGCATCTCCTACTTACACCTAGTCAACTGCATTGCAGTCAATTTAAGGCGGGTATCTATAGCAAAAAGAGGCGGTGCAGGCAATTACTGAATCGCAAACTTATCGTCAATGTGAAGACGACATCATTTTTTCTCTTAATTGATAAATTCAATAGCAGAGATTAACTTGACTTCAGTATTGCTCAGTTCGGCTTTGTAGCAGAGAACTTCTACTCCAGCGTCTTGTGCTTGTTTTAGTAACGTTGAATATTTCGCGTCTATATGGTGCGCCGCAGATACTTTTTCAATACCTGAATGCAAAACAGTGAATAAAAGTATGGCTCTACTTCCAGTTTGTGCCATTTCTGTGAGCTCTCGCAGGTGTTTTTGCCCCCGAGTAGTCACGGCATCAGGGAAGTAACCTTGTCCTGATGGGCTTTCTTCATCAAGCAGCGTGACGCTTTTCACCTCTATATAGCACTTTGGTTTGTCACTTGCGCTGAGCAAGATATCAATTCGGCTATTTTCATTGCCGTATTTCACCTCAGTTTGAAGTTGGTCATATCCAACGAGTTCTGAAATGACATCATTTTCAATGGCTTCTACCGCTAATTGGTTAGCACGAGCAGTATTGATACAAATTCTGTGCCCTTGTGCGGTCTCACTAAGTTCCCAACTGTTTGGGTATTTACGCTTAGGGTTGTCAGAAGTGGAATACCAAACTTTATTGCCCGGTGTTGCGCAGCCTGTCATTGCGCCGGTGTTTGCGCAGTGGATGGTACGAATTTCACCACTATCTAGTTCGATATCGGCAAGGAAGCGTTTGTAGCGTTTGAGCAGAGTCGCTGACTCTAGAGCGGGTTTGAATTGCATTTGCTTATTTAGCCAAGAGTGTTTTTATGTACAATGTGGCCAACATTACAACATAGGGTATTTCCTTTGTCACAATTGCCGATTGAAGCCGTGATGCCACAATTACTTACGGCGGTCAAAAATCAACATCAAGTGATCCTCAAAGCCGCCCCTGGTGCAGGTAAATCTACTTACTTTCCGCTGCAACTTCTTAAAAGCCAAACCGTAACGGGTAAAATCGTGATGCTAGAGCCTCGTCGCCTTGCTGCACGAAACATTGCACGTTACTTAGCGCAGCAGTTGGGGGAGCAAGTTGGCGAGCGGGTGGGTTACCGTGTGCGCGGCGAGACAAAGGTGAGTAATCATACTCAGTTGGAAATCGTGACCGAAGGGATCATGACGCGCATGATCCAAAATGACCCAGAGTTAGATGGTATCGAGCTACTGATCTTTGATGAATTTCACGAGCGCAGTATTCATGCGGATACGGCTTTGGCATTTAGCTTAGAGGTGCAAGAAGCGCTGCGAGACGACTTAAAGCTGGTGGTCATGTCGGCAACGCTAGACCAAGATGCTTTGCAATCCTTATTGCCAGAGGCGGATTACATTGAGTCGGAAGGTCGTAGTTTTGAGGTGGAAACGCGTTATTTACCGCTTGGGGCGAATGACCATCTGCCCACATCCATGGCAAAAACGATCGAGAACTTGATGGTAAAAGAATCCGGCTCTTTACTGGCTTTCCTTCCTGGTGTTGCTGCGATCAAACAGGTCGAAGAGCGCTTGTCGCACTTACCTGATAACGTCGAAGTGTGTCCTCTGTATGGTCAACTTAGCTTTGCCGAGCAGCAAAAAGCCATCTCACCGGCTTCCTCTGGCAAACGGAAAGTCGTATTGGCGACCAATATTGCCGAAACCTCTTTGACCATTGAGGGCATTCGCTTGGTGGTGGATTCGGGCTTAGAGCGTGTGGCACGCTTTGATTTGAAAAATGGCCTGACGCGATTAGAGCAAGTGCGTGTGGCGCAATCTTCTGCGATTCAACGTGCCGGTCGTGCAGGACGTATCGAAGAGGGGATTTGTGTTCGACTGTATTCTGAAAGCCAATTCAAGCAACAACCGCAAGTACCTCAACCAGAAATCCTACATTCAGACTTAGCAAGCTTAGTGATGGAGCTGGCATTCTGGGGCGCTGGGGACATCTCTGAGCTGAAGTGGCTTAATATTCCTTCTTCTGCATCGCTTGCTCAGGCCAAACAGCTGTTAATTTCGTTAGGGTTACTCACCGAAGAAGGCCAGCTTACTTCTGCAGGTAAGACGGCTCACGCTCTTGGTGTAGAACCGCGCTCAGCAGCAATGCTGATTCAGACGCAGCAGCACAGTGAAAAAATGCTAAATACCGCCTTGGCTGCGGTCGCCCTAATTGAAGAGCCAGAGCGCAATGTGACTAACATCGCGCATAGCCTGCATCGCTGGGTAAGTGGAACACACACAAAGAAAGCCATATTACACAAGCGTTCTCAAACACTGGCGCACAAACTGGATACGGCATTCAGCCTAGCTAAAGTTGATGAGCGAGTGCTGGCGTTAGTATTGAGCTTGGCTTTCCCAGATCGCATTGCGCAGCAACGTGTCAATCAGTATGGTCGTTTTACGTTGTCGAATGGGCATGGTGCAGAGTGTCGACCAGAAGAGACGCTCGGTGGCTGTGATTACTTAGTCGCGATTGATTTAATGCGTTCGCATTCTAACTCAAGCCAAATTAACCTAGCTTGTGACTTAGATATCAACGCATTACAAGAAACGTTCGAACACCTTTTCACGACGGCTGAGCTGGTTGATTGGGATGAGAAAAAAGGCCGTTTGATTGCCGAACGCCAAATCAAGCTCGGTCAACTGGTGATTAAGCGCGAAGCCTTGCCGAGTCCGAGTAAAGAAAAAATGACACAAGCTTTACTCACGTATGTCCGCCGTCAGGGCTTACAGAGTCTAAACTGGACACCGGCAGCGGAAAATTTGTTAGAACGTATTCGCTGCGCAGTGGAATGGTTACCAGAGCAAGATTGGCCAAGTTTCGATGAAGCTCACTTGCTTGATAGTTTAGAAGAGTGGCTAGAGCCTTACATGAGCACAGTCTCATCGGTAAAAGATTTGGCAAAAGTGAACCTAGTGGAAGCGCTGAATGCTCGACTCGGTTGGCCTTTGAATCAAAATATTGATGAGTGGTTGCCAGAAGATTATCGCCTACCAACGGGATCGAAAAAGCGCATTCGCTACCAGTTTGGTCATGAGCCCGTGCTATCAGTGCGTATGCAAGAAGTGTTTGGCGAAAGTGCTTCTCCAACTGTGGCGCAAGGTCGTAAGCGATTGGTGTTAGAGTTACTTTCTCCAGCACAACGTCCTCTTCAGGTGACAACGGATTTAGCTGCCTTTTGGGCAGGAAGCTACAAAGAAGTGCAGAAAGAGATGAAAGGCCAATATCCAAAACACGTTTGGCCTGACGATCCTGCCACTCATGTAGCGACAACGAAGACAAAAAGACAATTGAATAATGACTGATACTAAAAAGCCCGGTGCAAAACGAGCACCAGCGAAGAAAACAACGTCAAGTAAAACGACAACCGCTAAGAAAAGCGGCGCGAAGCGACCGAGAAAATCGCCATCGAAAAAGCCGAGTAATGGCAAGCGCTCTTGGCTTAAAATCATTTGGTCATTTAGCTGGAAGGCGGGTGTCGCGCTTGCAGCGGTATTGCTGTTTGTCGGTATCTATCTTGATAGTGTGGTGAAAGACCGCTTTGACGGCCAGCTGTTTGATCTGCCAACTGTCGTTTATGCGCGTATCCTCAATTTGAGTCCGGGTGAGAACATTACCATCAAAGAGATGCGTAATGAGCTTGATGTATTGAACTACCGTAAGGTGAGTCAGCCTCGTTACCCTGGTGAATACTCTTCTTCTTCAACGCGTATTGAGCTCATTCGTCGTCCGTTCGAGTTTGCTGATGGCCCTGAGCCTGATCGTCACGTCATGCTGCATTTCTCAAGCAGTGGTTTACAACGCATTCAATCTTTGGAATCCAAAGGCGATCTTGGTTATCTGCGCATTGAACCTAAGATGCTAGGAATGTTGGAAAAAGATCAGAATGAACAGCGCTTGTTCTTACGTCGAGATCAATTCCCAGAAGTGCTTGTCGATGCACTGTTAGCAACCGAAGACCGTGATTTTTATCAGCATGATGGTGTTTCGCCGCTGGCGATTGGCCGTGCACTTGTTGCTAACATCAAAGCGGGTCGCACTGTTCAGGGTGGCAGTACCCTGACTCAGCAGCTAGCGAAAAACTTATTCCTGACACGCGATAAAACCTTATGGCGAAAAGTCCGTGAAGCATACATTGCTCTGATTCTGGACTACCGCTACAGCAAAGACCGTATTCTTGAAGCTTACCTGAATGAAGTTTACTTAGGTCAGAGCGGTGGGGATGCCATTCATGGTTTTGCTTTGGCATCGCGTTACTACTTCGGTCAACCGATTCAAGAGCTTCGTATTGACCAACTCGCTATGTTGGTAGGTATGGTGAAAGGACCGTCTTACTACAACCCAATTCGCTACCCTGAGCGCACTAAAACACGTCGTGACTTGGTATTGCGTCTGTTGATGCAACAAGACATGTTGACAGCAGAGCAGTATGAACAAGCGGTAAATCGCCCGCTCGATACACAGAGCAAACCTCGCATTGCAAGTCGTCAGCCTGCGTACTTCCAACAGCTTAATATCGAGTTGAAAGAGAAGGTGGGTGATAACTTTAAAGCGGAAACCGGTTTACGCTTGTTTACTTCTCTCGATCCTGTTTCTCAAAGTAAGTTAGAGCAAGCGATCGCGAAGAAAGTCCCTGAGCTTGCTAAACGTGCCGGAAAAGATCTAGAAGCCGCTGCCGTTGCGGTAGATCGCCATAGTGGTGAAATCCGTGCCATGGTCGGTGGTAAACGCGTTGGTTATGAAGGCTTTAACCGTGCCTTGAATGCGAGTCGTCCGATTGGCTCTTTGGTTAAACCTGCCATCTATTTAACTGCGTTAGAGCAACCTGAGAAGTACAATCTTGCAACGACGCTTCACGATACGCCATTAAGCTTAAAGGGTAGTAAAGGTTCAGTTTGGTCGCCACGCAACTTCGACCGTAAGTTCCGTGGCGATGTGCCGTTGTACTTAGCTTTGGCAAAATCCCTCAATGTACCGACGGTACGTTTGGGTATGGAGCTGGGTATTCCAGAAGTTTCGGATACTTTAGAGCGATTGGGGGTTGATAAGAGCGAAATTCGCCCAGTACCTTCGATGTTCCTTGGCTCATTCTCACTGACACCATTTGAAGTGGCACAGATGTATCAAACGGTCACTAACTCGGGCAAGCGCGCTAAGTTATCGGCATTACGCTCGGTGATCGACATGGATGGTAATGTACTTTACCAGTCATTGCCGCGCTCATCTCAAGCGGTTGATCAGCAAGCTGCATGGCTAACGACTTACGCGATGAAGCAAGGTGTTGCTCAAGGTACGGGACGCTTCCTACAAAGCCAGTTCGCATGGGCTGCGCTAGCCGGAAAAACGGGTACCAGTAACGATAGTCGTGACAGTTGGTTCGTGGGTGTCGATGGCCGTGAAGTAACCACAGTGTGGCTTGGTCGCGATGATAACAAGTCGACCAAACTGACTGGTTCAAGTGGTGCATTACGTGTTTACGCGGAATACCTAAAGCAACGCATCCCTGAGCGACTAGAGTTACCTTGGCCAAAAGAAGTGACCACATTAGGTTTCCAAAAAGCTGCTAATGGCGCGCTGGAAATGAACTGTCGCAGTGAATACAAGCTGCCAGTGTGGGACAAGTCTGGGCAAATCAAACAGCAGTGTGAGAAAAAATCAAACTGGTTGAATAGCTTATTTGATTGGTAGGGCTACCAAAAACACCATCACTGACTTGTGAAGTTGTTCAAATCTTAGTAAAAGTAACTGTTCAATATTCAGCAAAGGAAGAAGTGAATGTTCAAAAAGTCGATTTCAAACCCGTGGGGGCGTTATGTTGCGCTATGGGTCTGCTCCTTTTTGATCGCGACGCCTTCCTTTGCAAAGCACGTTGATGATGATCACTCTCGCCCTAAAATCGCGGTGGTATTAGCTGGCGGTGGGGCGAAAGGTGCGGCTCATATCGGTGTACTAAAAGCACTCGAAGAAATGCACATTCCGGTCGACATTATTACGGGCACGAGCATGGGGGCTTATGTTGGTGGCCTGTACGCTACTGGCATGAGCGCGGATGAAATCGAAAGTTTTATCTACAGCGTCGATTGGAACAGCGGTTACCGAGACCGTGTTGACCGCAGCCAACGTCGTGTCCGCGACAAAGAATACGAAGACCGTTATCAAATCACCACAGACCTTGGCTTAAGGTTCGGGGAAATCCGTTCACCAACCGGTGTAGTGCAAGGGCAGAACATGCTACGCATTCTACGTGAAACAACGGGTAACTTAGGCCGATTCAGCTCTTTTGATAATCTTGCGATCCCATACCGTTCGGTAGCGACTGACATTGTCGAGTTAGAAGAGGTCGTTCTCGATAACGGTTATCTGGTTGATGCCATGATGGCGAGTATGTCGGTTCCTGGTGCGCTCCCTCCCTATGAGCTCAATGGTCATATGCTAGTGGACGGTGGTGTTGTCAATAACATGCCAGTCGATATTGCTCGTTCAATGGGTGCCGATATTGTGATTGCGGTAGATATCAGCACCGACTACAAAAGCAGAGAAGACTTCACAGGGTTATTCACGGTTGCCGACCAACTCTCCAACTATCTTGTCCGTCGCAGCACTCAAGAACAAGCTGAAACCTTAAGTGGGGATGATGTATACATTCGTCCTGATGTGGGACAAATGGAGACGGTAGAGTTCGAAAAAATGCCAAGTGCTTTTCAAGCGGGCTATGACATTACCAAAGGTCTTCAATCTAAACTTGAAAGCTTGAGTGTGTCGAATGCTGAGTACCAGCAATACATCGATCACAAACAAGAGATACGAAAAGAACTCAAATATGGTGATCAGCGCGTTGTTGATCAGATCGTCTTAGTAAATAACACCCACTACAGCGATGTACTCCTGACAAACCGTTTGGAGCTGGATACTGGGCGCCCATTGAAAACCGCAGAGATCGAAAAGGCGGTTGAAAATCTGTATGCCCTAGATCGTTTTGAATTGATCACCTACCACTTTGAAGAAATTGACGGGGTAAACCTGCTCGTCTTTGAGGTGAATGAAAAATCTTGGGGACCAAACTACCTTAACTTCCGCTTCTTTTTGGAAGACGACTTCGATACGGATAGTCAGTACGGCATTGGTATGTCGGCCAACTTTACCAATTTGAACTCTCATGGAGCAGAACTGACATTCAACGTTGATATGGGAACGGATAAGTTGATTGAAGCGGAGCTTTACTCTCCGGTCCTTTCGAGCCAAGAATTATTTGTTTCCAGTAAGCTCAATTACAACAATGAAAACCGTAACTGGCCTTTTACTGAAATAGAAAACCCAGACATCGGTTCAGTGTATGACTTCCTTCCGGTTTCTTATACCGAGTTCATTACCGAGCTCGCTGCGGGTGTGCAACCGACACTGTGGCAAGAATTCCGTATTGGTGGTCGCTACACCAAAGGTGGCATCGAAGCATCAACCATTGGTTCTGCAGGAACTTTTGATTATCAGCGTTTAGGGGTGTTTGCCAACTACCGTTTGGATACGCTAGATGATTTTGCATTCCCAACGCGAGGTATGCTGATTGATTTGGATTACTTAGTGTCTCACGACAAGAGCCCAGAGGATTTCCGTCAAACCAGCCCAAGCGGTGAAATTGAAGATACCGTGTATGAAATTACGGCGCGTTTCAAAGGGGCGGCGACATACTCCCGTCATACTTTAGTCGGACAAGCAGAATACAGCTTTGTTGAGAGCAAAAACTCTTCTATCCCTCTTGATCCTCGTGAGCTTGGCGGCTTCTTGAATTTGTCAGGGATTCCACGTAACAGCCTCATTGGGCAGAACTTATTCTATACCAGCTTGGTGTATCGTTATAAATGGATGGATAACGACTTCGGGCTGTTTGAAGCACCAGTATATTTAGGTGCATCCCTTGAACACGGTGGTGTTTGGTCAGACAACGATCTCAAGTTGCATGAGGCGCCACTGTATAATGCTGCGTCGGTTTTCTTTGGAGTAGACTCTCCAATTGGGCCGATCATGTTGGCATACGGTCGTACAGAGCAAGATTTAGATGCTGTGTACCTGATCGTTGGAACATCATTTAAATAACCGGGAATAGGACAGCAAGATCTCCGCATATTTAGCCAAAATTTACCGGACTTTAGTCGTAAGTTGCTATGTTGGTCAAAATGATGAGATTTTAATTTAACGTTAAATTTGCTATCCTTTCGCCCACAGTTTGGCCTCTACGGCGCTGTTTCTCAATCAGAATTGAATGAAAACAAGGGCAATGGAGAGCCAAGTTTCCAAGGATGTTCACTCCTTTACTTTGAAAAATAGTAATTAAAAAGGAGGAACCGCAATGAGAGGAAAAAAGTCGTGCTTGAAGCCTACCGTAAACACGTCGAAGAGCGTGCTGCCGAAGGAGTTGTTCCTAAACCGCTAGACGCTGAACAAGTTGCTGGACTTGTTGAACTTCTGAAAAATCCCCCACAAGGTGAAGAAGCCTTTATTCTTGACCTACTAGAGAACCGTATCCCACCGGGTGTAGATGAAGCTGCTTATGTAAAAGCGGGTTTCCTAACGGCGGTAGCAAAAGGTGAAGTGGAATCACCATTAGTAAGCCGTGAAAAAGCGGCTGAGTTACTAGGTACGATGCAAGGCGGTTACAACATCGCGCCTCTAGTTGAATTCCTAGATGATGACCTACTGGCACCAATCTCAGTTAAAGCGTTATCTCATACCCTACTGATGTTTGATGCTTTCTATGATGTTGAAGAGAAAGCCAAAGCTGGCAACGCATTCGCGCAACAAGTCCTGCAATCATGGGCAGACGCAGAATGGTTCACATCGAAGAAGAAAGTCGCGGAACAGATTACTGTTAAAGTATTTAAAGTTACTGGTGAAACCAACACTGATGACTTGTCTCCAGCACCAGATGCTTGGTCTCGTCCTGATATCCCAGTACACGCAAAAGCGATGCTGAAGATGGAACGTGATGGCATCGTGCCAGATCAACCAGGCAGCGTTGGTCCTATTAATCAGATTGAAGAGCTACAAAAAGATGGCATCCCACTAGCCTACGTGGGTGATGTTGTTGGTACTGGCTCTTCTCGTAAGTCAGCGACTAACTCAGTGCTTTGGTTTATGGGTGAAGATATCCCATACGTACCAAACAAGCGCACTGGTGGTATCTGTTTAGGCGGTAAGATTGCTCCTATCTTCTACAACACAATGGAAGACTCTGGCGCACTCCCAATCGAACTAGACGTACAGAACATGAACATGGGTGATGTCATTGATATCTTCCCATACGAAGGCGTTGTACGTAAAAACGGTGAAGAGATCTCTAGCTTTGAACTGAGCAAAGTACTGCTTGATGAAGTTCGTGCTGGTGGTCGTATTCCACTTATCATTGGTCGTGGCCTAACAAGCCGTGCTCGTGCATCACTGGGCCTAGAAGAAACAGACCTGTTTGCTAAGCCAGTTGATCCTTCAGAATCTGACAAAGGTTACACACTAGCTCAGAAGATGGTAGGTAAGGCATGTGGCGTTGAAGGTGTACGCGCAGGCCAATACTGTGAGCCTAAGATGACCACAGTTGGCTCTCAAGATACAACCGGTCCTATGACTCGTGATGAGCTAAAAGACCTTGCGTGTCTGGGCTTCTCAGCTGATCTTGTGATGCAGTCATTCTGTCACACGTCTGCGTATCCAAAACCAGTCGATGTAAACACGCACCATACTCTACCTGACTTCATCATGAACCGTGGCGGTGTATCACTTCGTCCGGGTGATGGTGTAATCCACTCATGGCTAAACCGTATGCTTCTGCCTGATACTGTAGGTACAGGTGGTGACTCGCATACTCGTTTCCCGCTAGGTATTTCATTCCCAGCAGGCTCCGGTCTTGTTGCATTCGCTGCAGCGACAGGTGTTATGCCACTGGATATGCCAGAGTCAATTTTGGTGCGCTTTAAAGGTGAAATGCAGCCAGGTATCACACTACGTGACCTTGTGCATGCGATTCCTTACTACGCAATTCAACAAGGTCTATTGACGGTTGAGAAAGCAGGTAAGATTAACGAGTTCTCTGGTCGCGTACTAGAAATCGAAGGTGTTGAGCACCTAACGGTTGAGCAGGCATTCGAATTATCAGATGCGTCAGCAGAGCGTTCAGCGGCAGGTTGTACAGTTAAGCTATCTCAAGAGTCTATCGAGGAATACTTAAACTCAAACATCACCATGCTTAAGTGGATGATCTCGGAAGGTTACGGCGACCGTCGTACTATTGAGCGTCGTATCACTGCGATGGAAGAGTGGTTGGCTAACCCAGAGTTGATGGAAGCGGATGCAGACGCGGAATACGCGCACATCATCGAAATCGACCTAGCGGATATTCACGAACCAATTCTATGTGCACCAAACGATCCAGATGACGCGCGTCTTCTGTCTGAAGTGCAAGGCACACAGATTGATGAAGTATTCATCGGTTCTTGTATGACTAACATTGGTCACTTCCGTGCAGCAGGTAAACTGCTAGAGCAATTCGGTGGTCAACTAGATACTCGTCTATGGGTAGCGCCACCAACGAAGATGGACCGCGATCAACTTACGGAAGAAGGTTACTACGGTATTTACGGCCGCGCAGGTGTTCGTATTGAAACTCCTGGGTGTTCGCTATGTATGGGTAACCAAGCACGTGTAGCAGACAAAGCAACAGTAATGTCGACTTCAACGCGTAACTTCCCGAACCGTCTAGGTACAGGTGCAAATGTATACCTTGCTTCAGCTGAGCTAGCGGCGGTTGGTGCAATTCTAGGTAAGATTCCAACGAAGGAAGAGTACTTGGAATACGCGAAGCAAATCGATGCGACAGCTGCAGATACTTACCGTTACTTGAACTTCCACAAGATGGATGAGTACACCAAGAAAGCGGCAGAGGTTATCTTCCAAGAGCCAGCATAATTTTAGCGAGCTTTGCTAATACTTGATTAAGCGCCCACCATTTGGTGGGCGCTTTTTTCTTTGCAGAAAGCTGCGCTCTAGGAATCGGGAGGTAAGCGCTGGAATATTAAAGATAAACGTAAGGGCTCAAAACACGTTGATAATATTTGCCCCTCAAAAGAAAAAATGAAACCGTGTCCCGTGTCCCGTGTCCCGTGTCCCGTGTCCCGTGTCCCGTGTCCCGTGTCCCGCTTCTCCCATCTCAAATCTCCCTGTATACTCCGCACCAAATTGATACGAAAAGGCGATCACGATGGAGTTTGAATTCATCCGCAACACATTGATGGGCGAATACTATGTCAAATGCAGCATGGGGCATGAGATTGTAGGTCGTTGGTTGCAAGAAGAAATTGGTAAAGACCCAGCGAAAATTGCGCAAGTTGAAGCTGTAATTGATCAGGCATTTTCTTCGCCATCTCAAGAGCATAGATTAACTGGTGCAGAGATCAGTTTGATGATCCACGGTGATGAGGTGCTAGTGCAAGAAAACGCACTGGGCCATGAGTATGAAGTGGAAATGGAAAGCGAGTTTGACTTCTACGATGCAGAGAGTACAGCAAGTTGTGGTATTGAGGACTTTTGTACCCTGATAGAGCAATGGAAAGACTTTTTGAACATTTAATGCACAGTTTTGGGTAGTTGAAGTGGGATTGCCTTATATTTGTGAAAAGGGCGCACCGATATGGTGCGCCCTTTTTGTTTATAAGATTGTTATTTTTACTAAGTTCATATAAATCAATGAGATAAAAAGTTGGCACGCCGCTTGGATTATTAAAAGTGTTTCAGGATGAAAGCTGCGGAGAAGATTCAATGAAAATCATTAATGCCATTATAAAACCTTTTAAGTTAGACGATGTACGTGAAGCATTGGCTGATGTCGGTATTGAAGGGATGACAGTATCAGAGGTTAAAGGTTTTGGTCGTCAGAAAGGCCACACGGAGCTATACCGTGGCGCCGAGTATCAAGTCGACTTTCTACCAAAAGTAAAACTAGAAATCGCAACACATGCAGACAATGTGGAGCGCGTGGTAGAAGCCATCACTAAAGCCGCTCAAACCGGCAAGATTGGTGACGGTAAGATTTTTGTCTACGACCTAAATCAAGCAGTACGTATTCGTACTGGTGAAATGGACGCAGAAGCACTTTAAGAATTCAAGGGATTGGAGAATTATCATGGAATTAACAACAACAGTAACTGAATTACGTTACGCACTCGACACCTTTTTCTTCCTCATTTCCGGTGCGTTGGTAATGTGGATGGCTGCAGGCTTTGCCATGCTAGAAGCGGGCTTAGTTCGCTCTAAAAACACAACAGAAATTCTAACTAAAAACATTTGTCTTTACGCGATCGCTTGTACCATGTTCCTATTGGTTGGCTACAACATTATGTATGTCGATAACGGTGAAGGCGGTTGGTTGCCATCATTTGGTGCGCTAATCGGCACACAGGCTGAAGGAGCCGACCACTCTCTAGAGTCGGATTTCTTCTTCCAAGTCGTATTCGTAGCAACAGCAATGTCGGTAGTATCTGGCGCGGTTGCAGAGCGCATGAAGCTTTGGTCTTTCCTAATCTTCTCAGCGGTACTGACGGCATTTATCTACCCAATGGAAGGTTACTGGACTTGGGGTGGTGGCTTCCTATCAGAAGCTGGCTTTAGTGACTTCGCAGGCTCAGGTATCGTTCATATGGCGGGTGCAGCAGCAGCTCTTGCAGGTGTATTACTTCTGGGTGCTCGTAAAGGTAAATACGGTAAAAACGGCGAAATCTACCCAATTCCTGGTTCAAACATGCCTCTAGCAACATTGGGTACCTTTATCCTTTGGTTTGGTTGGTTCGGCTTCAATGGCGGTTCTCAGCTGATGGTATCTGATTTTGAAAACGCAACAGCGGTAGGCCAAATCTTCCTTAATACAAACGCTGCAGCGGCAGCAGGTGCAATCGCGGCACTACTAGTATGTAAAACGACTTGGGGCAAAGCAGACCTGACTATGATTCTGAACGGTGCGTTAGCTGGTCTTGTTGCTATCACGGCTGACCCTCTATCTCCATCACCGCTTTATGCTGTGGCGATTGGTGCGGTATCAGGTGCGCTAGTAGTATTCAGCATCATTGGCTTGGATAAGATTAAGATTGATGATCCAGTAGGTGCAATTTCAGTGCACGGTGTGTGTGGTTTCTTCGGTCTTATGGTTGTACCACTAAGCAACGGTGATGCAACGTTTGGTGCACAGCTTCTAGGTGCGGCTGTTATCTTTGCTTGGGTGTTCGGTGCAAGCCTAGTGGTATGGGCTATCTTGAAAGCAACCATTGGCATTCGAGTATCGGAAGACGAAGAGCTAGAAGGGATGGATATGCACGACTGTGGTGTCGGCGCTTACCCAGAATTCGTAACTGTGAAATAATCGACATATCGAAACAATTAGTTACAAAGTAAACAGTCAATAACCTGCTCGAAAGAGCAGGTTTTTTTGTGCAGCATCATTGTTTTCTTATTGAACATGCATATAATAACGCAACTGATAAACGTTATCATTAGCATGGTAAAGGATTAAACAATGAAAAAACTGCTAACTCTTTCAGCGATTACTTGCGCTACTCTGGCTCCAACAGCAATGGCTGCTGAAGAAGTGAACGTCTACTCTTACCGTCAACCTTTCCTAGTTGAACCAATGTTCAACGAGTTCACTAAAGAAACTGGCATTAAAGTAAACGTGAAGTTTGCCAAAAAAGGCCTAGCAGAGAAGTTGGCTCAAGAAGGCGAATACAGCCCAGCTGACGTAATCCTTACTACAGATATCAGCCGTCTTGCTGAACTGACTAACAAAGGTCTAGTTCAAAAGGTAGACAGCAAAATCATCGAAGAAAACGTACCAGCACAGTACCAAGACAAAGAAAACGAGTGGTTTGCTCTGACTCTACGTACTCGTAACGTTTACTCTTCACGTGACCGTGTTGGCAAACTAGGTAACGACTTCAACTACGCAGATCTAGCGAAGCCAGAATTCAAAGGCAAAATCTGTACTCGTAGCGGTAAGCACCCTTATAACGTATCTCTAGTGTCTTCTATGATCGCACACCACGGTGAAGCAGAGACAAAAGAATGGCTAGAAGGCGTAAAAGCGAACCTAGCTCGCAAGCCTCAAGGTAACGACCGTGCTCAAGTTAAAGCAATCAAAGAAGGTCTATGTGACGTTTCTCTAGGTAACAGCTATTACCTAGGTAAGATGGTTAACGACAAAGAGCAAAAAGCTTGGGCTGATGCGGTATACATCAACTTCCCTAACCAAGAGACAACAGGTACGCACGTAAACATCTCTGGTATGGCGATGGCGAAATTCTCTCCAAACAAAGACAACGCTGTGAAGCTGATGGAATTCCTAACGGGTGACAAAGCGCAGCAAATGTACGCAGAAGTAAACTACGAGTACCCAGTGAAGGAAGGCGTTAAGCGTTCTGAACTTGTGGAATCTTGGGGTGACTTCAAAGCAGATACGATTTCTCTAGATGACATTGCTTCTCACCACGAAGCGGCAATTAAGCTACTAGATGAAGTGAAATTTGACCTTTAATTCCATGTGGGGGTATAACTATACCCCCATTTGATTAAAGGATATGAGATGTATTTGCAGCCGCATTTGTATTTCATACAGCCTTGCAGTATTTAGGCAATGAAGAATAAACATTCTCTATGGAAAACCAGTAGTGGGGTGATTACCCTGTTACTGGTTTTGCCGATCTTAGCGATCTTCTATACCGCCATTGGCGAGACGGATGACCTGTTCACACACTTGATGTCGACGGTCATGCCTACCTACATCTATAACACCGTAGTTCTGACTGCTGGTGTGATGCTCCTTTCTTTAATTCTCGGTATTCCAAGTGCTTGGTTTATGGCGATGTGTAAATTGCCAACTGAGAAGTGGCTGCAGTGGGCATTAGTTCTGCCGCTCGCGATGCCGGGTTATATCATTGGTTACATTTTTACGGATTGGTTTGATTTTGCTGGGCCGATTCAAATCTTCTTGCGTGATATAACCGGATGGGGACCGGGCGAATATTGGTTCCCAGATATCCGTACTTTGAGCGGTGCAACTTTCGTTCTTTCTCTTGTTCTTTACCCATATGTTTACTTGCTTTGTCGAGCGGCATTTATGGAGCAGAACGTTTCTTTGCTACAAAGTGCACGCTTATTGAAGTGTTCTCCTTGGGAAAGTTTTTGGCGCATCTCTTTACCCCTTGTAAGGCCTTCTATCGCTGTTGGCCTGTCTCTGGTTGCAATGGAAACCATTGGTGACTTCGGCACCGTCAGCTATTTTGCAGTGAACACCCTTACTACGGCGGTTTACGATACTTGGCTAGGCTACTCGAACCTAAATGCAGCCGCGAAGATCTCTGCAATGATGTTGATGATCGTGGTGCTATTACTGAGCGCAGAGCGCTATAGCCGCCGCAAGCAAAAGCTATTTCAAAGCCAGTTTAACAGTCATGAAGACTTCCGCTATGAACTTCAAGGTTGGCGAAAATGGGGCGCGTTGATTTGGTGTTGGGGGTTGGTTGCTATTGCGTTCATCTTCCCATTGCTACAGTTAATTGATTACGCGATTACTTACTTTGCACAAAGTTGGACACCGGAGTTTCGTGAATATGCATGGAACAGTTTGGTGGTGTCAGTCGTGGCTGCCATCATCGGTGTTGCGATTGCTTTGACTGTGAATTTCAGCCAACGCGTTAATGGCAGTCGTTCAAGTTTAGCTTTCATGCGTCTGTCTTCGTTGGGTTATGCCGTCCCTGGTACGGTGCTGGCTATCGGTGTGATGGTTGCAGTGCTATTTATGGATCACCGTGTTAACGATATTGCTAAAGCGATGGAATGGGGCAGACCTGGGCTTATTTTCTCTGGCTCTATGTTTGCGCTGATTTTCGCGATGGTGGTGCGCTTCTCCGCTGTGGCGATTGGTAGTGTCGAAAGTAACTTAAATAAGATCTCTCCGTCACTGGATATGGCTTCCCGTACCATGGGCTGTACGCCTAATACCATGCTTTGGCGAGTGCACTTCCCTCTGGTTAAGCGTGGTGCCCTAATTGCTGGTTTGTTGGTGTTTATTGAGTCGATGAAAGAGCTCAATGCTGCACTACTACTGCGACCATTTAACTTTGAAACCTTGGCGACGTATGTGTACAACTTCGCCTCGGACGAGCATTTGGAACTTGCTGCTCTACCAGCAGTATTACTGGTCCTTGTTGGGTTAATCCCGCTTGTTGTTGTTAACCGTTCACTGGAGCAAAATCACTGATGAGCTGCGCACTATCCATTAAAAACCTAACTTGTCAGTATGACGATCAGACCGTCCTTGAATCGCTTTCTTTAGAAGTGGAACAAGGGCAGATCGTGTGCTTGCTTGGCGCGAGTGGTTGCGGTAAGACAACGCTTTTGAAAGCCATTGCAGGCCTGCTTCCTCTGAGTTCAGGTCAAATGAGTTTGAACTGCCTGACTATTGATGACGGCGAAAACTGGTTACCACCAGAGCAGCGTAATATTGGTATGATCTTCCAAGACTACGCCTTATTTCCGCACCTGACCGTGGCAGAAAACATTGCTTTTGGCTTGAAAAATGAAACGGCGCAGCAAAAGCTCCTCAAAGTAGAAGAAATGCTCGGCTTGGTTCACCTTAAAGGTTACGGTGATCGTTATCCTCACCAACTTTCTGGTGGTCAGCAGCAGCGCGTGGCGATTGCCCGTTCACTGGCTTACAAACCGGATCTTCTGTTGTTGGATGAACCATTTTCCAATATCGACACTCAAGTTCGTCATGAACTGATCCGTGAAATTCGCAAGATCTTTAAAGAGCAAGGCGTAACCGCGATTTTCGTTACTCACAGTCGTGAAGAAGCGTTTGCTTTTGCCGATAAGATGGCAGTCATGAATCATGGTGTGATCGAACAGTATGGCACGGCATCGGAACTTTACTACCAACCTTCAAGTAAGTTTGTCGCAGACTTCTTAGGTGGTGGTAGTTACCTTGCTGCGAAGCGCATTTCTGACAGTGAATTTGAAACTCATCTCGGTGTGGTGGAAGCTAATGCTCAGCAAGAAATCCAAGTGGATGCTGAATGTGCATTACTGTTACGTCCTCAACATGTTCAAATCGCGGCGGATGAAGAGAGTGCAGTAAAAGTACTTGAGCAGCACTTTATGGGTGACCACTGCCGCTACGTGATTGATGTCAATGGTGACCGACTGTTAGCAACTTCAACTCAAGCGTTGAATGTTGGTGATAGTGTGACGGTAAAAGTGGAAACGCAAGGCGTGCTAGCTTTCGCCTAATTTGGTTGCCCCAATAGAAAAGGCCCGGCGTTAATGCCGGGCAAGTGTTCTTCACCTATAGGTAATGTGCTCGAAGCGGGCACAAGGTGTCAGTTATAGAGACAAGAAGTCTTTAAACTGTTGAAGAACACGTTCTGCAGTGTCTTTATCTTGCATCTCTGCAAAAATTCGTAGTAATGGTTCAGTACCTGAGAAGCGAGCGATGATCCAACCGCCGTTCTTGAAGTAGACTTTCGCACCATCTTCGTAGCTGACTTTTTCGATTTCAAACTCAAACTCAGGCAACTGCTTCTCAACATAAATCTTGTTGAACAGTACTTCTTTTTGCGCCGGTTTGAATTTGCAATCGCCTTCCGCCATGTAGGCATAACCGTACTTGCCGTAGATCTCATCCAGCAACTCGGACAGCTTTTTGCCAGTTACTGAAATCATTTCTACCAATAGGCTTGATGCGAATACGCCGTCTTTACCTTTGATGTGGCCGCGAATAGTTAGGCCGCCAGAGCTTTCACCGCCAATCAGTGAATCGTCAGCTTCCATTTGAGAACTGATGTGCTTAAAGCCTACCGGAACCTCAAAGCATTTCTCGCCGTGATCTTCTGCAACTTTATCCAACAGGTGAGTGGTTGCGATGTTACGTACCACTGAGCCTGTCCAGCCTTTGTATTCAAGTAGGTAGTAGTAAAGCAGCAGTAGTACTTCATTTGGATGAATGAAGTTACCTTTCTCGTCGATAATACCAAGACGGTCTGCGTCGCCATCGGTACCGATACCGATATCATAGCCTTCTTGTTCCACTAGGTGCATCAAGCGGTAAAGGGTTGCAGCACTTGGTGATGGCATTAAGCCACCGAAATCTGGGTTTTTGCCGTCGTTGATCACGTCGACTTCACAACGGCCGTTGATCAGCACGGTTTGTAGCGCGTTTTTCGCAACACCAAACATAGGGTCGATCAACACGCGTAGATTCGCTTTTTTGATCGCTTCGATGTCGATAAAGTCGATGATTGAGTCAACAAACTCGTTCATTGGGTTAATGATTTGAATCAGCTTGTCTTCAACCGCTTGCTCAAAATCGACGCTTTTAACATCTTGCGCAGTTAGCGTAGCGATTTGTGATTCAATTTTTTGGGTGATGATTTCATCTGCGTCACGACCGCCTTCAATGAAGACTTTAATACCGTTGTAATCGGCTGGGTTGTGCGATGCGGTAATACATGCAGAGTACGCGCAGCCCATTTCCTTCGCTTTAAACATTACGATAGGCGTTGGGACAAACTTGTCGATAAAGCTAACCACAATACCGTTTGCTGCTAATACTTCTGCAAACCAGCGACCAGCTTTATCAGAAAGAAAACGACGGTCATAGCCGATGACAAAGCCGCGATCAGCAGCGGATTCGTTGTTGGTAATGTTTGCTACTGCTTGAGCCACTGAGCGTACATTATCTTTGGTGAACTCCTCACCAATAAATGCACGCCAACCGCCTGTACCAAATTTGATCATGATTCGATCCTCGATAAGAGCGGCATCCCACCGCCTCTTAAATCTTTGCTAGCGAACCGATGCACTCATCAATCTCAAGTGCATCGGATAAATCAAAAGGGGAGAAGAACTCCCCTAAAGATGATTAACCTAGAGTAACGATAACTTCGTTTACTGAACCTTCCGCTTGAACTGGTACAGATGCACCATTTACTGCTTCACCGTTCACAGTAATTGACTTAACGCCTTTGCTTACTGAGTCTGGGTTAACCACTTTGATGTTGTACGTTGCGCCTAACCATTGGCGAGTCACTTCGAAACCTGGCCAGTTTCTTGGGATACATGGATCGATAGTCAGACCATCGAAGCCTGTACGCACACCAAGGATAAAGTTGGTAACCGCGAAGTAAGCCCAGCCAGATGTACCTGTTAACCATGGGTGGTTTGCACGACCGTGATCTTGGTGGTCACGACCCATGATGAACTGCACGTATGAGTAAGGTTCTGCAATACGTTTTTCGATGATGTCGTTCTGGTTGTATGGGTTTAGTGCATCGTAGAATTTCATTGCACGGTCACCACGACCCAGTTTCGCTTCAGCAACCCAAGCCCATGGGTTTGGATGCGAGAAGATTGCACCGTTCTCTTTTACGCCTTGGTAAACGCGAGTTACGAAGCCGATGTCATCATTTGGTGTTGCAAAAGATGGTGAGTTTAGGTGAAGGCCGTATTCAGAGAAGAGGTTCTCATCGACTGCGTCCATCGCTTTTTCACCGCGCTCTTGAGATACCGCACCAGAAAGTACCGCAAGCGTGTTTGACTCTAGGTGTACTCGACCTTCTGCTTGTTGCGCAGTACCGATCTTGTCGCCATTCTTCGTCAGACCGCGGATGTACCAACCGCCTTCGTCGTCCCAAAGGTGTGTTTCACACGCTTCACGCACGTTTGCTGCCATTTCCGTGTATTTTTCAACGTCGGCTTCTTTACCTAGGTATTTCGCTAGGTCGATGAACTCTTGCAGTGCCCAGAAGTGTAGGAACGACACCATTGAAGATTCACCACCACCTAGGTTTAGACAGTCGTTCCAGTCTGCACGCAGACCTTTACAGATACCGGTTTGACCCACGTACTCCGCAGAGAAGTCTAGCGCTGCTTTCATGTGGTCATAAACGCTCGCATCACCGCCATCTGCGTAAGGGATCACTTCGTCGAAGAAGCTATGCTCACCGGTTTCCATTACGTACTTACAGATGGTTGGTACTAGCCATAGGTGGTCATCAGAACACGTGTCTTCGATGCCGTGAATCTTGTCTTCATCAGAAGGTGTTGGAACTACGGTTGGAGATTTAGATGGTTTAACATCTGCTTTCTCTGGATCGAACCAATCTGGATCGAATAGGTGTAGACCGTAACCCGCTTTCACTTGGCCGCGTAGCAGGTCAACGATACGTTTACGCGTCATTGCAGGGTTAGCATGAGGAACTGAGATCGCATCTTGCGCTGTATCGCGGTAACCAAGACCAGTACGACCACCAACTTCGATGAATGAAGCAAAACGAGACCACACCACACAAGTTTCCGCTTGGTACAGTGTCCAAGCGTTGATCATGGTGTCTAGACCTTCGTTTGGCGATTTCACTTGGAACTTGCCACAACGCTCATCCCAGTGTGCTTTGATGCCTGCAAATGCGTTGTCGACTTCTGCAAGGTCTTGGTATTTAGCACGTAGACGCTCACCGTTGCCTTTACCGATACCTAGAATGTAAGCAAAACGAACTTCTTCACCCGGTTGGATAGTGAATTGCTTGTGCAGAGAGCCACAGTGGTTGTAACACGTTTGTGCTGTGTTGAAACACTTACCTTGTTCTACCGCTAGCGGTTTGCTTCGTCACGGTATAGACCCAGGAAGCTGTCACGTTGACCGTCGTACGAATCTGGGTCAAACGTTGAAGCTAGGTAGTAGAAACCTTCGAAATCGTTGGTGTTGTAGTACAGGTCGTACTCAATCACACCTTCGTTGTATGACGTACCAGCAGAGTACAGAGACATCTGATGGTTTTGGTTATCAGATTGAATGTGGCTGAATGAGAACTCAACAAATGAGAATGCGCTGATCGTACGTGGCTTATCTGAGGTGTTTTTAATCACTACATCCCAGATTTCAGCGTCTTCGCCTTTTGGCACGAACAGTGTTTTTGTTGCGGTAATACCGCTGTATTCACATTTGAACTTAGAGTAAGACAAACCGTGGCGAACTTCGTAGTTTGCTTCGTCAAGGCTTTTCGCAACTGGTTGCCAAGAGATTGACCAGTAATCACCTGTCTCATCATCACGTAGGTAAACGTAGTGTCCTGGGCGATCGAATGTCGCATTTGGACGGAATTTAGTAACACGGTTGTATTCTGGAGAGTTGTAGAACGAGTAGCCACCCGCGTTGTGCGAGATAACCGTACAGAACTTCTCAGTACCTAGGTAGTTTGTCCATGGTGCTGGTACGTCAGGGCGAGTGATGACGTACTCGCGATTCTCGTTATCGAAATAGCCGTATTTCATTTGTGTATTTCCTTTTTACTAAGCTGCGCCTGCAGCCAAAAATTTAAAAACTCTTTAAGCGTGATGCGTTGGCATCTGGCTTGGTATTACTTCCACGGTTTGCGGTAATTCACTCCCTGCAAGTCGAGCAGAGGAAGGTGACCTTTCAAACGTGATAAATAGTCGGTCCAATCGCGGTGTTGTTTTTCAGTCCAACATGCTTCTGCCATGGCAGTCAGGCGAGGGAAAATCATGTAGTCCATGCGCGATGGGTTGTTGATGATTTCGCACCATAGAGCGGTTTGAATGCCCCAAATGCGTTTTCTGATTGGGTCGTCAGCAGGGACTTCTGCTAACGGCTCGTAGTTGTAAGCTTTTTCTAGTGGCAGTGGATTTGCCCAGTCCACGCCCGGTTCTTCAGGTGCGTAGTCTTGGGTCATATCTAGGTAAGTGGTTTGTGCGGGTTGCAGCACTACATCGAAGCCTTGGCGAGCACAGTGCAATGCCGCTTCTTCGCTTAGCCATGAGTAGATCACCGTATCTTTGCTGACTTTGTTGCCGTGTTGAGCTTCTTCCCAACCCAGCATACGTTTACCCAGTTTGCGCAGTTTGTCTTCAGCATGACGTAGGAAGTGGCCTTGCAGTTCTTTGTTATCGGTGTAACCCAACTTCTCCATAAACGCTTGGCAAGCGGGACTTTTCGACCAGACTCCATTAGGCACTTCGTCTGCACCAATGTGAACATATGGGGCAGGGAAGAGCGCTGCGATTTCTTCAAGTACCTTGTCTATAAACTCGTAGCTACCCGGCAGAGCAGGGTTGATGACGTTGTCGTTGTAGTGCTGAATACTGCGATACTCAGTGGTGTCTTCTGCTTCAACCAATAGGTGTGGCAGAGCCTTGATTGCCGCGCGGCAATGACCAGGAACATCAATTTCAGGAATGATGGTGATGCCGCGTTGCGCTGCAAATTCGATAACGTCTTTGATTTCTTCTTGCGTATAGAAGCCGCCGTAGCGTTGAGATAAATGGGTGTATTGCGGTTCGATGGTGTCATCAATACCGCGCCATGCACCAATATCCGTAAGCTGAGGCAGAGATTTGATCTCGATGCGCCAGCCTTCATCATCAGTGAGATGCCAATGGAACGTGTTGAACTTGTAATGCGCCAACAAGTTGATCAGACGTTTTACTTCCTCAACTGAATGGAAATGGCGAGCACAGTCCAGCATCATGCCGCGGTAGCGAAAACGAGGGCTGTCTTTAATAGAGCAACACACCACGTCCATGGTATTGGTCGTTTCGTCTCGTTTTAGAAGTTGCAATAAGGTCGCGCAAGCATGAGTAAAACCTGACGAAGAGCCAGCTTCGATCTTGATCGACTCTTCAGAGACTTTTAGCTTGTAGGTGCCTTCATCCAAGGTTGGATTACTTTTGAACAGGATTTTTCCGCTGTTTGAAGAAGGTAGCTCAAATTGATAGATTCGCTTCAACTCATCCTGTAACCACGATTTGGCAGAAGTGGCTAAGTCGGTATAAATCGCGACACCAGCTTGCTCATCAAAGGTAAAAGAGTGATCGCTAACTTCAATATGATTTGGCTTAGGCAGTAAAGGTTGAGCATGTGTCAAGCTTGCAGGAATCTCACTGCGTTCACGATACGGTGAAGCGAGAACGATAGGAGTGACATCCACTTGTGCACGTTGAGGAGTACCATCAACCACAAAGTCGATCATCGCTTCGTTAAAGCCATCCGAGTAATAACGGAATGGGTTGGAGCCAATACTAAATTCACAGTAATAGTGGTGGTTGGCTGCCAGTACCATGCCCTCAGGCTTGAGCGTACAAAAGCTACCAACTTGAGTCAGGTGGCCATTTGAAACGCTATCAGGAAGGATGTAGCGATCAAAAGCAAAAGTTAAGCTCCAGCTGTTTAGGTCTTGGTCACTCAAGTTATGAAAGGTGAGTCCGAAGCGGCAGTTTTGTTTTTGCTCAGAAAGGACCACTAAATCAACACGGTATTCCATCTTCACTCCTACTCGACACTCACTGAGTAAAGGTTATGCTCTGGTTTGCCAGCAAACATAATGGCTCCTTCAATCGCATCAAACTGAGGCTCTACCACCCATTGTTGGACCGGTGGAGATAACCAATGCAAGATTCGCTCGGCAATGCTACCCATCAAACAAATACGAGTTGCACCGCGCTTATTCAAAGCCACTAAAAACATCTCAATATCCGCTGCGGTTTGCTTAAGCATTTCTATTGCCAACACGTCACCTTGTTCTGCATGTTGGAAAATAGCAGGAGAAAATTGACCGTAATCGCGAGGCAAAGCCTGTTTAGACCACGCCACCACGTTGTCGACGTCATTTTCAAAATGATTCATGACGTGTGCGGCTAGAGGTGTTTTTTCACGGATGCCATCTTCTGCTAGTAATACTTGTTGGATCAGACGCAGCCCCATGACTGCACCGCCACCTTGATCTGAGATTGGGAATTCACGCCCACCGACGACATGTTGCTCAAGGCCTTTAAGGAAAATGCCGCAAGAACCGGTTCCTGCAATCATGATTGCGCCATCTTCACCATTGTGTGCGCCGATACAAGCACCGTATGCGTCAGTGTTGAGTGTCATACTGGCAAAAGGATGTTCTAAAGCCATGAATGCTTGCCAAGAAGTTTTATGTTCAGCCCCCGCAAGCGCTAAACCTACGTGCATTGAGGCAAAGTCTTGTTGAGTTAGGCCGCCTTGCTGTGCTGCTGAAGCAATAGATTCTAGAATCGATGCCATTGCGACTTCTGCTCCCAACATAATGTTGGCACTGCCACTTTTTGCTTCGCCGATGAAGTTGCCTTGTGCGTCTTTGATACGAGCGCGACATGAGGTGCCGCCGCCATCAATACCTACAAAATACATCCCCATGTTTATTGCTCCTTCAATGCTTGATTGGTTGCTAAAGTTGAGATGTGCTGAGCCTGACTCATTACGGCGAGTAGGTACCAAGCACCATGTGGGATCCATTGTTCTCCCCAGCGCCAGTTTTGAAGCATGTCGTCTTTTTGTGCTGGTGGATTAAATGCAATGTCTTCCTCATCTTCGAAACCGCCAGTGATGCCGTTACACACGCCACCTTTTGCGTTGAAGAAACCATATTGAGGAAGGTAATCAGGGTTATTGCGGCCATGACCGTCCAACATACACATGTCGTACGGGTTTAGACCCACAATCCAGTTGATAGAATCTTGTGCAAGTTTAGAAAGCTGTTGTTTTAGAATTTCTGACTCGATAAAAGGTTGTGCTAAATACGCCATGGTTGCCAGTGAACCTAAACGAGCATTCTCACCTTGCCACCAATAACCGGACTCGTTGTTGTGCGCCACGAAAAATGCGTCACGTTTGGCTTCATCCACACCTTTTACATATTGGCGAGGGTAGCCAAATGGGTTCTTCACTTTGTTGGTGATAGAAACTTCAAATTCACAAGCGTTATTGATGGTTTGTTTTACTGATGATGCGCGCTCAGAGTCGTCTTCAATCGACAAGTACTCACATAGTGCGATAACAGGAAGCCCCGCTTCGGCTGCATGGAAGTACGGTCGACTGCCATCTTGGTTCGCAGTCCAGAAGTGTTGAATGTGTTCATCACTTGTTTGACGAGCTGAAAGACGTTTTGCCCACAAGCGGCTTTCCTCTAGGTAGCGTGCTTCTTTCGTTGTTTTGAATAGCTCGACAGCGGCAAGCAGTGCGCAGTATTCATCGATGATGTTCTCTTCACCATCGTTTAGATATTGGGTGTTGTGTTCTTTTAGATGCCAATAGCCATTTTCTGCCGCATTGCGATATTTTTGTTGGTCGAACTCACCGTGGAAGTCTAGGCGTGCTGCTGATGCTAATGCCGCAATGCTAACGCCGGCTCCTTGTCGGTAACCAGCTTGGTAGTCATCAAACTTATGACCAAGTTGAGTTTCGTAGGCGCAGATTTCACGTTGAGCTGTATCTTTACTCCACTTGTCGAACACCGTCATGTAGAAAAAGCCTTTTTCGTTTTGCATACGGACAAGGAAATCAGCGCCGAATAGTGCTTCTTCAATGAGACGAGTTGCTGTGAATTTAGCCAGTTTCTCGTTGCCTTGGAGCAGAGACAAACCTTTCAACATATTCCAAACCACCATAGGGGTTTGTTGAGGGTTGAGGTAATTGGCATAGGACAAGTGGCTTAGGTATTTGCTGACGTCACCTGATGCGTCATACCAACCGCCATGAACATCCGCCATCTCGTTAGAGTTAAGTAGTGGTGCTTGACGATCTTGTTGATCGAAAATACCGCCACAGCGTTGCGATTTAAAATAGTGGATCACATCGGATAGAGTGTGATCGAGAAGAATGTGTTCGCCGATCTCAAAGTGAGATGAGCGTAAATGATCGAAACGAAGATAGTAGTGACCTGGAGTATTAAATGAAGAAAAGTCGATCAGGTAGAAATGACCTTGATGCCAGTTCGCTACTTTGCCTTGCTTCTCTACGGTTAGGGTGGCAACCGTCTGATGACTATTGGCGCAAACCAATAAAGCCGTATAAGAAGACAGGCGTGATCGGCTCGTCTGGATGATCGCTTTTTTAGGGCCCAGACGCTCATAACCAATATGGTTAGTCAGTAGCAGCATTCAATTTCTCCGGGAAACAATAAAATATAAAGGGAAAAAGGGGTCAGGTTGATGCCTGACCCTCGTTATGATTAATCTTCGAATAAGTAACAACGAACAAAGTGGTTATCGGACAGTTGCGTCACACCAGGCAGTCGCTCGCGACATTTTTCTGTGGCATGAACACAGCGCCCAGCGAATGGACAGCCCACGGATTCTGGTGTCCACAGCGGGATTTCACCTTTGTTGCCTTTCAGTTTCTCGTGGATTGACTTCGATGGATCTGGCACTGCTGAAACCAGTAGCTGCGTGTACGGGTGTTGAGGATCATGAATGATTTCCTCTGTATCACCCCATTCAACCATGTGGCCCACGTACATAACCGCGAGATCTTCAGCGATGTAGCGCGCTGTTGCGATGTCGTGAGTGATATAAAGCAGAGACATTTGCTTCTCAAACTTCATCTCTTCCATCAGGTTAAGAACACCGGCACGAATTGAAACGTCGAGCATTGACGTTGGTTCGTCAGCCAGAACAACTTCTGCGCCGACCGCAATGTTACGAGCCAAGTTCACACGTTGGCGCTGACCACCAGAAAGCTGGTGTGGGAACTTTTGCGCGGTCTCTTTTGGCGGAATCAGACCAACTTGTTCTAGTAGGTCGTACACTCGCTCTTCCAGTTCCTTCTTGTTGCCCGGTGAAACCTTCTTGTGGATCAACAGTGGGCGAGCAATATGGTGGAAGATGTTGTGTGTTGGGTTTAGCGAGCCAAACGGGTCTTGCCATACCATTTGCACGCCTTCGCGGTAAGTCATCAAATCGTGACGAGAGGTGATGTCTTGGATATCACGACCTTTGTACTCGATGATGCCATCCGTTGGTGCGTACATTTTCGCAATCATTTTTGCGGTAGTAGATTTACCTGAACCAGATTCACCTACTACTGACAAACCGCGGCTTTTGTACATTTTGAAAGATACGTCGTTGATTGCACGCATCTTAGATTGCTTGATTGAGTTACTGTTTAAAGGGAAGTCCTTAACGACATTTTTACCTTCAATCAGCAGTTCGCCGAATTGTTTGCTCATAATTCTCTCCAGTGTAATTTTCTTCTTAGCTAGCGTTATTTTTTGTTGTTAAACCTTAGCTTGAGCAATGGTGTCGCCGTACAAGTGGCAGTTTGAGAGACGACCAGGTTCAATTTGACGTAGCTGAGTCGGTACTCGTGTACAAGCTTCGTGAACGCGGTCACAGCGAGCTTGGAAGCGGCAGCCTTGTGGAACTTCTAGTAAGTTCAGAGGGTTGCCCGGAATACCAGTTAATTTGGTCTTAGGACCAGTTAGTGGAGGGAAAGAGCTACCCAAACCTTTGGTGTAAGGGTGGTAAGGACTTTCCAAAATTTGCTTAGAAGGTGCAACTTCAATTAGCTCACCCGAGTACATGATGCCGATGCGGTCAGAGAACTCGACCATCAATGACAAGTCATGGGTGATGAACAGAATCGAGAAGCCAAATTCTTCTTTAAGCGCGTAAATCTTTTGCAGAATTTCACGTTGAACCACCACGTCTAGCGCTGTAGTAGGTTCATCCATGATGATCATTTTCGGGTTCAGAGCCAAAGCGATAGCGATAACCAGACGCTGACGCATACCACCAGAGAACTGGTGCGGGTAATCGCTCAAACGGCTAGGGTGGATATCTACGATTTCCAATAGACCTTCTGCACGTACTTTGGCTTGAGCGCGAGTCATGTTGGTATGACGCATGATTACGTCACAGAACTGCTCTTCCATCGTCAGTACTGGGTTCAAAGCGTTCATCGCACTTTGGAATACCATCGACATTTCGCTCCAGCGAAACGACTGCATACGCTCATCGCTGTATTTGAGGATATCTTCACCATTGAAAATAACCTCACCACCGGTGATAAACGCTGGCGGCTTATGAAGGCGCATTAGCGAGAATGCAACGGTTGATTTACCACAGCCTGATTCACCAGCTAGGCCAAATACTTCGCCTGGTGCAATGTCGAAGCTGACGTTGTTACAAGCGCGGACATCGCCCGCGTCTGTAATGTAGTCCACGCATAGGTTACGGATAGAAATTAGTGGTGCAGTCATGATTATTTATCTCCGCTCCATAGTGCATTTTGTGGTGCCAATTCTGGCTCACGTTCTTTCTTGTCTTGTTCTGCCATTTTCTTCCAGCGCTTCATACCTTTGTGAGAACGAAGCTGCGGGTTGGCAATTTCATCGACTGCGAAGTTCAGTAGAGCAAGGCCAGTCACCAGTAGAGTCAGTGCAATACAAGGAGCTAGTACTTCCCACCATGCGCCGATAAGCATCGCTGATGAAGTCTGTACGTTGTACAGCATGATGCCCCAGCTGATAGTGTTTGCATCGCCTAGACCTAGGAACGAAATTACCGCTTCTGTGTTAATTGCTAGCATTACTGAACCGATGAAGCTTGCGCCTACGATTGGGATAAGGTTTGGCAAAATCTCAACGAAGATGATACGCATGGATGATTCACCAAGAACCTCTGCGGCTTTAACGAATTCTTTTTCTCGTAGTGCCATGGTTTGAGCTCGCACAACACGTGCACCCCAAGCCCAGGAGGTCCCGGCGATAATCAATGCAATGGTGAGCGGTCCTGCCTCCCCGATAAACGCAGCGAGTACGAACAGTAGTGGTAACTGTGGGATAACCAGCATGATGTTCATTGCAGCACTCAGTACGTCATCGACACGGCCGCCGAAGTAACCTGCTGAGATACCAATGACTGTTGCTAAGAAACACACGATAACACCCGCACCAAAACCCACACCCAGCGATACTCGAGCGCCGTAAGCAACTTGAGACCAGATGTCACGACCCATACGAGATGTACCTAGAACGTGGTCTGCCTTTTTCGACATAAGCAGCGTACGACGATCATCTGCTAGGTTTTTTGCAACCCAGCCATCAGGGTTGTTTTGTGCTTGTTTTACAACAAAGCCAGGGTATTCGTGTGGGTTACCAGTACGTTTGTCTGGCGCGTGTTGAGTAATCAAAGGTGCAGCTACTGCCACAAAGATGAATACTGAGATAATTGCCAAACCAACACGTGCGAACGCGTTACCTAAAATCAGTTTAAATAGTTCTTTCATGATTATTTGCCTCCCTTACGTAGGCGAGGGTCTAGAATCATGTACAGCATGTCAGCCATTAGGTTGAAGCACAGCATGAACATCGTCATGATGATTAACTGACCTTGAAGTACTTGGTAGTCACGTGCGTGAATTGCGTTTAGAAGAACCGTACCTAGACCTGGGTAGTTGAAGATCATCTCGATGATTAGCTGACCACCGATTGCCATACCTAGAGACATTGAAAGTGCGGTTACACTTGGTAAAAGTGCGTTACGAGCTGCGTAGTTGAATACTACTCGGTTTTCGCTCAGACCCTTACCTTTTGCCATTGTGATGTAATCTTCAGCAAGAAGGTTGATCATGTTGTTACGCATGTTTACTAGGAAGCCACCAATCTGAACAATCGTCGCACAGAACAATGGAAGAATAGCGTGGTAACCCACGTCTTTTAGGAACTCCCAGCTTGTCCAATCTGGCACAGTACCCGGGGTGTAGGCGTAGCCTGATGGGAACCACTTAAGACCGATGGCAAAGATGAACAGCGCTAGCATCGCGATAACCATTTGTGGAATCGCTTGAATGATCAGTGTGCCCGGTGTTACGAATGCATCGTATCGGCTACCACGTTTCCAAGCTGCGAAGATACCTAGTACAGAAGCAATCGAGAATGATAGTACAACTGCAGTACCTGCTAGGAACAATGACCAACCGAATGCGCCACCTAGTAGAGAGTTAACTGAAAGCGGGTAGAACTGGATAGAAGTACCTAGCTCCCAGCTTAGAATGTTTTTGATGTACGACAGGTACTGAATGTAGATTGGACCATCTACGAAACCCAGCAGTTCTTTCATTGCTGCGATTCGCTCTGGCGTTACCTGTACTGATGCGTTAGCAAACATCATGGTAACTGGGTCACCAGGCATTGCTCGCGGAATAATGAAGTTTAACGTCGCTGCAACCAAGAGCGCGACAAGATAGAACGACAAACGTCTTAAAAAATAACCCATAACTCACACCTTACTCACCCAGATTTTTTCCCTGTTTCTGGTTTCAGGTCGCTCCTAGCGAAATTTAGAGCGAAAAATCCCCTGACGACGAGCGCCATATGTTGGTTTAGTAACAAGGGGATTTTTATAGGCGGCACACGGGATGTGTGCCGCTAGAAATGAACTTCTACTTATTTAACTGGTTTTAGGTCCAGTACGTGAAGTAGACGTTCTGGGATACCAGCCCAAATGTTTGGACGGCCCTTAGGATTTTCTTCGTTCCACCAACCAGTGAAGCGAGTTGTGTTGTATTGGTACATGTAAGCACCAGACATCACAGGGATAGTCACTTGGTCTTGAGCGATGATTTGCTGAATACCGTGAGCGATTTCTAGCTGCTCTTGCTTGTCAGCTGTCTTGTAGAAGCTGTTTAGAAGACCATCTAGCTTGTCGTTCTTGTAGAAGTGCATCGCGAAGCGAGGCATACCGTCACCAGATTGTAGTGCTGAGTTGTAAGCACTGTTCCAGTAAGTGTATGGGTCTGCACCGTGGAAGTAGTTGGTGTACGCAACGTCGTAAGTACCTTCAAGCATTGCTTGGTTGTACACAGAGAAGTCTGGTGTACGAGCACGTGCTTTGATGCCTACTTCTGCAAGTTGCTCAACAGCAAGCTGTACAGTGTTGTTGAAGTCAGTCCAACCGTTTGGAGATTGGATTAGTAGCTCGAAAGACTTACCAGATGGCGTGTCAACGAAACCGTCTTTGTTTACATCTTTAAAGCCAGCTTTCGCTAGAAGCTTCTTAGCACCTTCAGCGTTGTACGAGTTGTAACCTTTGTACTTGTCGTGAGTCTTCTCGTCAGACCAAGCTTCGAATGCGTAGCCAAGACCAGATGCGAAGTCGTTCACTGTACCGCCGCCGTAGAATGCGATATCAATGATAGTTTGACGGTCAAGAGCCATAGAGAATGCGCGACGGAAGTCAACGTTAGTTAGTGCTTCGTTTTTCGCTGCATCTGGGTTCTTGAAGTTTACTACGAACGCTTGAGTACCTGCTGGCGGGTACCAGTAGTGGTGTTTAGGGCTCGCTGCTGCGTAAGTGCGGTCGATGTCTGGAACGAATGAAGAAGTCCAGTCCATTTCGCCGTTAACAATCTTACCTAGGAACTGGTCATTGTTCGCGATTTGAGGAACACGCAGACAGTCAACGTCTAGGTTCGCTGCATCCCAGTAGTTCGGGTTTTCACACTGGATGTATAGTTGCGGAGTGAAAGTGTCGATCTCTGTAAATGGACCAGTACCTACTGGGTTTTCGTTCGTGAACGTTGAAGGATCTTTCACTTTGCTCCATACGTGCTTAGGTACGACAGGTACTTTAGCAATTTCGTAAGGAACGTTTGAGTTTGCTTCGCTTAGACGGAATTTAACTTTGTAATCGTTAACTTTCTCTACGCCAGTAACCCAAGAGTTGATACCAGATTGGTCTAGTTCTGGCTTATCTTTAACTAGGTTGAAAGAGTAAACAACGTCATCAGCGGTAAACGCTTGACCGTCAGACCATTTCACGCCTTTACGAATATCGAAAGTTACGCTCATTAGGTCGTCAGACATTTGGAAGTTTTCTGCTAGACGGAATACTGGCGTGTTGCCGTGCATTTCGTTGAAAACAACTAGCGGCTCGTAGATAAAGTCAGTAGTTGTGTGCAGGTTAGTTGCACCCAAGAAAGGGTTAAAGTTACGAACAAAAGTTGTAAACTCTTTAGGGTGGATAGTCAGTTCACTGCGCTCAGCGGCTGTAGCTACTGATGCAAAACCTGTAGTAGCCGTTGCAATAATTGCTGTTGCTAGTGCTGTTTTTTTAATATTGGCAAGCATAGCTGTTCCTTACTATTTGCTTTCATTTCACTAATGGAATTGAATGTCATCAATTGATAAACACTCTCTAAGGCCCACCTCTTTGCTTCACTTCAATTTGCGTCGCTCTAAGAGTGGCCTGTAGGCCTTAGGCAGGAGTAAGAAAACACCTTATCCACAAAATAATCAAACTCGATTCCCGTTAAAAACGTTAAAAACCACATCAACTACGTCATAAACGTCATTTTGCTTGTTTTTAAGTCAATCCAGATGAAAAAATAAACGTTGATATGCGTCGCAGTTTATATCCTCATTAATGTTGTGTGTTAGTGGTTACTTACCCGCTTGGTAAATACCGGTCAGTGTTTTCTGTTGTTGTACGGTATTGGCGATCTGGCTCACACCTGAAAATTTTGTTAATTAACTAGGTGAAATTTAATCTGCCGTTCTGTTGTGATTGACTTCGCAATCTGTATCAAATGTTGCTCAATTTTCCCTTGTAGAGGAAAAATAAGTAAGTTTTGACAGCAAAATTTGGCTACTGATTATGCTTTTTTTATTCAGGAAAGGAAGTGATTTGAAGGCACTTTTGAAGAAAGTTATGAGTTAAAAATGACGATGAAAAGTGTGGTATTGGAATCGCTTTGGTTAAGCGCTTCATACGTGTTTTTGATAGCTTGCTTCCAGCTTCTTATACGCTAAATGCTCAGCCTCATCTTTGCTCTGTACGCTAAATCGCTTGTTTCTTACTACGAGTAAGGGGAAGCATGGCAGTGCAATTGATAAAGGCAGGGATAAAAAAGCCCCGCTGAGTCGCGGGGCTGGTATTTGGTGATTTTCGTTAGCTCGTAAGGAGTCTTTGCATCTTATCGCGCTGTGCCTCTATGTAAGCGCGTTCTGGGCTTTGTTCTTTACAGTGCTCCAGAATGAATTCAATTGAGCTTAGTACTGTCCTCCAGCGCGGTGTCTTAGGCAAAGTCTCAATACGCATGTATTTATCGAGCGTACGTGTTTGCAATGTACTGCGGTCGAGGTAGACGCGCCATAAACCACTTTGTTCAGCAAAGGCAAACTTGGTTTCTCCAGTCACCGATTCCCAATATTCCAATGCATGAGTCATCGTATCGACTAATACTTCGCGCATCAGCTCTTGTTTGTCCTTCTTGTTACCCAATGCTTTATCAGCAAGGCGAGTAAACTCACCGCCAAGTTCTTTCAGCTTCTGCAACTGGTCTTTGTCACCATCAAATGCGTAACTTGAAAGTACTTCAACGGCCGTCTCGAGGTTATGGATACGAGCTGCATTCGCGCCGCCTCCTACATTGAAGATATACATGACATCTAAACCAGAGCCTTCAGGCAGCTTGAGGATGTCTGCTTCAATGTTTTGACGAATATCTTCGATGTAGATATCAATCTTGCCACAGTAGTGCGGCTGCTTAACCGTAAGGAACTTAGGTGCAATTAGCTCATCAGCGGAAGAACGTTTTAGCTGTTCTAGGCTACGTTTAAATAGCTTACATGCTGCTTCGTTAGCAAAGCGAATACGTTGATCTTCACGAAGACAAATAATCGCCTCAGGTGCCGATTCTAGCTGTTCTAGCAGTCTACCTTGTGTCTCGAGCAGGCTGGCTTCGACTTCAGCACGCTGGCGTAGCTCCGATTCCAGTAACTTGTTCTCGATGTGGCGCATTTCAGCCTGACTTGCCGTCAAGTGGGCCTGAATACGTGCCGCGAGCTCTTGCTTATTAAATGGTTTGGTTAGGTAATCGTTCGCTCCCGCTTCAAAGCCCCTAACGCGGTCTTCGGTTTGGCTTAGCGCTGTGAGCATAATGATTGGCAGCTCTGCATGATCGTAAGTTTCACGCAGTTCACTACAAACCTGATAGCCACTCATGCCTGGCATCATAATATCCAGTAGCAGCAACTCAGGCTTCTCTTGTTCAATTAAAGCGAGTGTCTCAGGGCCGTCTGAAATGGTACGAACTCGGTAGCCTTCAAGTCTTAAGAAGCTTTCAAGAACGCGCAGGTTGACGGGCTCATCATCAGCAACGTACAGCAATGGACCATCTGGGTTTTCAGGTAGAGACAAGTCGTCATTGTTGTCAAAGTTCGCTTCTGGAATTTGGAAATGCCCGCGAGCGGCAAGGCTTTCAGTCGCTTTGATTTCTTCTTCACTAGCGAGTGGCAAGGTGAAGCTGAATGTCGTTCCGACCATAGGTTGGCTGCTGACATACAATGAACCGCCCATCAACTCGATAAGTTGACGGCTGATTGATAGACCTAGACCTGCACCTTGACGGTAGCGACTAGCATCTTGACCTGCTTGGATGAGAGGTTCGAAGATATGTTCTAGGTGTTCAGCTGGAATACCCTGACCAGTATCGACCACTTGTACTCGGACTTGATCGTCTACAACGGTCGCTGAGATAACGATTTTGCCTTCTGAAGTGTACTTAATAGCGTTGCCAATCAAGTTATACAGCACTTGTTCCAAACGCTGAGGGTCTGCTGAGACTGCTTTCAGATCCGCTGGCACTTGGTTAATGATGCGGATGGTTTTGTTACCCAATAGGTGACCAGAAAGCTCCAGCACCAAGCGTGTTGCACTGGCTAGGCTCACTGCAGACTTTTGGATATCCATGCTGCCGTAGCGCATCTTGTGGTAATCCAATAGATCATCAACGAGGTTTGCTAGGCGCTGACCACTTTTGATGATGATGTCCAATTGGTACTTCTGGCTCGCAGGTATCGCGCCATTTGCACCAGACACCAGTGTCTCTGCAATGCCAACCATACCGTGCAATGGTGTGCGTAACTCGTGAGAGGTTGTCGCTAGGAATTCATCTTTCAGCTTATCTGCCAACTGCAATTCTTCGTTTTGCTTTTGGATCAGTTTGATGTTGCTCTCTAGCTCTTCGTTTTGTTGCTTGATGGTTTGGATCTTTTCACGAATTGAACGCTGCATACGCTCAAAGCTGATTGCGAGTCGACCGATTTCATCTTTACGCTCTGTATTAAAGGTGGTTTCGTCCAGATCGCCGGCAGATACTTTCTCTGCTGCCCAAGTCAGCTTAAGCAGCGGAGAGGTGATGAAATTAGATAAGTAGTGTGAAGCAATCACAACCAAGATGATCGCTATTAGCATCGCAATGACAAACAGCTTCTCGAGCTGATGGACACGTGCAAAGGCCTCTTTCTCAGGAAGCTGTACAACGAGAGCCCAAGTGAGACCGCGAGTCTCAATAGGTGCAAATGCCGCAATCATCTCTTCGCCTAAACGGTTGCTGTAAGTGCCCACTTCCGTTTCGCCAGCTAAAGCTTTGTCGACGATCTCTAAACTGTTTTGGATGTCTTCTTGCTTGGTGTTGATGGTACGAGGTTTGTGGTCACTGCCAACTAATAAGGTATCAATTGAAGAGTCACGATTGATTTCTGCAATCAGCTTTGTGATGCCATTGTTCGGCAAGCGGAACATTGCATAGCTGTGCAGATAGCCTTGCTGAACAATAGGCGCACCCAACCAAGCGACTTGCTTACCGTTTTCAATATCAAAGTCGGATACCACGACAGGCGTGTAATCTTCATTCACTTTTCGGCGCGCGCTCACATCCTCGGAGAGGCGTTTAAATGTTTTTCCCAAAGCGGTGTCTTTGTAACGGCCGCTGAGGAGGTTGGTGCCGAAGTTATCATCTTTATTGATCGAATAAGTAACATTACCGTCGATATCAACTAATAAAATATCGTTGAAATCAGAGCGCTTTAATAGCTCTAGGTAAGCCCAGTGATAACGTTTATGCAGAAGACGATAACGCTCACTGCCAACGTAGTTGGAAGATTCCGGTAAAATCGACGTTTTGATTTGATCGCCGCTGCCTTTGATATAGCGTTGCTGTGCATTCTCTCTTGCTTCATCGATGTCGTGGCCTAATCGGCTAAAGGCATTGACCAAACCGTAGAAGCGCCCGCCACTGGCATAAGCCAATTCTGAGCGAACAAAGCCCATAACTTCGGTTTCTTGAGCTGCAAAGTAGTCGATGATCTGTTGTTGTTTGGTATCACGGACTGAGAGCAGATGGGATGTGCTCTGTTCTTCCAAATCTTTACTGTGGGATTGGAGGAAGAAAATAGCAGTGATCGTCAGTGGCGTAATACTAAGAACCAAAAACGCGGTCATTAGCGTGCTTTGCAGGCGCTTAAATTTCTGCTTTTTGTAGAATTTAAACATGGATAAGATTACAACTCATTAAAGGGTAGCGACCAATTTACTGGGGCTTACCGAGGTTCTCGTTAAAACGGACAAGAAGTTAAATGCGATAGAATTAACAAAATTAACGAGTTTTTTTTCTTTGACAAGAAAGTTGATTGCAAAGCGTGGGGAGCGACGCAGTTTTTCGTTGAGTTGGGCGGTTTTTGGCAAAGAGTTGCGCAGGATTTCACCTGCGCAACCAAGGGTTAGGATTTTTTCGCGTAGTAGATAGAGAATTTGTTGGTCTTATTTAGCGTCTCGCAATTATTGAAGGCTTTCTCAATAATTGGCGGATACTGCAAGAAACTGTTCGCCACAATGATCATTTCACCGTTGGCCGTCATGTACTTTGGTGCTTGACCTAACAGAGTTTCTGCTGCGTTGTAGTTGGTGTCTAAGCCACTGTGGAATGGTGGGTTACTGACAATAAAACGGTAGTCTTTAGCCGTGTCTGAGTAGATATCTGAGGCAAAAACACGACCTGATAACCCATTCGCCTCGAGTGTTGCTTGGCTAGAGGTAATGGCATAAGCGTTAATATCACACATCTCAATCGCGATCTCTGGGTTTGCTTTAGCCATAAATGCACCCAGCACACCAGCACCACAACCAAAGTCGAGTACCTTGCCTGAAAGCTTAGGTAAGGTTTCAAGCAGAAGACGACTGCCTAGGTCAAACTCACCATGGCTAAATACACCAGGTAGACTCTTAACGGTAAGAGATTGTTCACCGAGTGTAATTTCGTAAGATTTAAACCAGTCGGCTTGATTGAACGGTTTTGGTTGGTTAAGGCAAGTGCCCCAGTAAAATGAACAGCGACGAGCAGAGTCGTATTTTTTAACCGGGCCGTATTCTTTGAACATCTTCTCAATGCTCTTAATGCCTGAGCGGTTCTCACCAACGACGACGATTTCTGTATTGATGCCTAACTTAGCCATCAACATTGCCAGTAAGTATTCTGCTTCCGCCTTGGCTTTTGGCCAGTATAAAAGCACCATGTCTGCTTGAGTCTCAATATCAAACTCTGAACCAAAGTGACTCTTCACTTTGTCCGATGTGCGAATTTGACGGTAGTAGCTGTAGTTAGAAGTAAATACTTCAACAGACTCACAATGAGCTACTAACTCAAGAGGGAACAGGTCTTCAACTTCTCCAGCAACTAAAACGTGTTTGCCGTTGAAGTATTCAAGTTGGCGCTGAGCTATTTGGCTAGGAGCGATATAAGCAGACATAAATTTGGTTCATCAGAAATAATTAGGGCCAGATTTTCGCATAATCTGGCCCAAGCTTGAAGTGAATAAGCGGTCGTTAGCTATTGTCTTGTTGATTGAGGAAGTCTTTAAACTCCTCTTCGTAGATATTGAATAGCACCATTGTCACGGCAAAGATCAATGGCCCGTAAATAAGACCAATCAAACCAAATAGATGCAGACCACCTAACAGCGAGAAGAAGATCATGAGCGTGTTCATGCCTGCACTGCCTTGCATCAGCAAAGGGCGCAGCAGGTTATCGATCGAGCCAACGACGAGAACACTCCACACTGTTAGGAATATAGCCCAAGTTGTGTCGCCAGTTAGGAACAAGTAAGCGGCTGCTGGAATCCAAATTAGCGCCGTGCCAACTACAGGGATAAATGACGCAAAGCCCATCATAGTGCCCCAGAACAAGCCAGGGAAACCTGCGAGCCACATACCAATACCACCAGCAAAGCCCTGAGCAATCGCGGTTAAGAATGACCCCATTACAGCTGATTTCGAGACCTGTTCAATCTCTGTCAGGATCTTATCTTCTTGGCTGCGAGAGAGCGGCAGAATATGGCGCATCGCTGAGATGATCTTGTCGTGGTCACGCAATAGGAAGAACAACACGAACAGCATCAGGAAAAAGTCCATCAGGAAGTTGGTTGCATCCCCTAGGATTTTGGCACTGATAGCAACAAGGTTTGAACCAAATGATGTGGCGAATTGGCCAATTTTCTCAGCGATGGCTTGTGGTTCGATTTTGTCGAAAGGTAAGTACTCATTAACCAGTGCTAACCCTTTGACAACCCAAGGGTGTTGGAAGATATCTTGGATACCACCATTGCTTACCCACTTGTAGGTGTTTTGCGAAAATACCGACCCTTGCTGCACGATAGCAGCAAATACAAACAATAATGGAATCACAATAATAAAGGTGAGAACCACACAAGAGAGCAGTGAAACCAAGTTTTTGTGGTTTGGCAGTTTTCGTTCAAACCACTCATGTATTGGGAACATGAGTAGAGAAATAATAAACGCCATTACGATCGAGTTGATGTAAGGCTCGACCAATAAATAGCAGGCAAAAGCAGCGGCGAGCAGCGCAACAACTAGCACTCGATGACTCGACGTGATTTTTACATTATTCGGCATGTGATTAATCCAACTTACGGATGATTTATGTTTTACGCCTTATACCACAGCGCAAAATCTTTATTACTTTGCACCTACGATTCTTTCAAGCTTATGACATAGCTGAATTGGGAAGGGGCAATTGACCTTGTTATAATGACCACAAATCAGACGGTTATCAATCAAGAGATAGAAAAATGGGTTGTTGTAGCGGCGATAAGAAGTGCAAAAGTGAAAAGAAAGCCAAACGTATCCCTTGGTTTGGTATTGTTCTTGGCGTGTTAGCTATCCTCGTGATTGTTAATTGGCAAGCCTAATCCAGATAATAAAAAAGGACCTTGAAGGTCCTTTTTTGCGATTGGTGTTCTGGTGGAGAGCGCTTATTTTGCTTCTTCAGCCAGAATTGCGAAACAGCGATCAGCAGCTTCTAGTGTTGCATCGATTTCTTTTGAACCGTGAGCAAGAGAAGTAAAGCTTGCTTCGAATGCTGATGGTGCAAGGTATACACCGTGTTTTAGCATTAGGTGGAAGAAACGCTTGAAGCGCTCGACATCGCACTTAGTCACGTCTTCGTAGCACGTTACGGTTTCTTGGTCAGTGAAGAAGAAGCCAAACATGCCGCCCACTTGGTTTACTACCATTGGGATACCGTGCTTTTCTGCCAGTACTTTGAAGCCTTCAGCAAGTTGTTTGGTTTTTGCTGCAAGACGTTTCTCGTTGCCTTCTTCTTTTAGCAGGTTCAAACATGCAAAGCCCGCAGCCATTGCTACTGGGTTACCTGAAAGTGTACCAGCTTGGTAAACTGGACCTGTTGGCGCAACGTATTGCATGACTTCTTTACGACCACCGAAAGCACCTACTGGCATACCGCCACCGATTACTTTACCTAGCGTCGTTAGATCGGGCTTGATGTTGTAGTGTGCTTGTGCGCCGCCCAGTGCTACGCGGAAGCCTGTCATTACTTCATCAAAAATCAGTAGGGCACCTTCTTGGTCACAGATTTCACGTAGACCTTCGTGGAAACCTTCTACTGGTGGGATACAGTTCATGTTGCCCGCTACTGGTTCAACGATGATACATGCGATCTCGCCTTTGTTTGCTGCGAACAACTCACGCACTGAATCTAGATCGTTGAATGTTGCGGTTAGTGTGTGTTTAGCAAAGTCAGCAGGAACGCCAGGAGAGCTTGGTTGGCCAAGAGTTAGTGCGCCAGAGCCAGCTTTTACTAGCAAGCTGTCTGCGTGACCGTGGTAACAGCCTTCAAACTTCATGATTTTGTCACGGCCAGTAAAGCCACGAGCAAGACGGATTGCACTCATGGTCGCTTCTGTACCAGAGCTCACCATGCGGATTTGTTCCATTGATGGCACTAGCTCAGACACTAGCTCAGCCATGGCAATTTCCATTTCAGTTGGCGCACCAAAACTCAGACCACGTTGTGCAGCATCGATAACAGCTTCACGGATAACCGCGTGGTTATGACCTAGAATCATTGGACCCCAAGAGCCAACGTAATCAATGTACGCTTTACCATCGGCATCAAAAATCAGTGCACCGTCTGCTCGTTCGATAAATAGCGGAGAACCGCCAACGCCGTTGAATGCACGAACTGGTGAGTTCACACCGCCAGGAATGGTTTGCTGAGCCTTTTGATATAGCTCTGATGATTTGGTCATGGGGTTATCCTCTTTTGATTGCTCGGACCAAGTGGAGCGCATTGTACCTAGCTAATCTCAAGTTAGAAACGTTTTGGGTAATTTATGTGGGCACGGGCGATGTAAACTTACATATCAGCATCTGTTCTAAAGAATCAGCGGTGAATACTTGAACGAGTTTGTCAGGTATTGGATAATCGCTCTAATTAGCAAAAATTTGACGTCTCGCTTTAGGCTTGACGCATTACACGAGTGAGAGAGGTCTTCGTGAGCGAAGTAAACGTACCATTGTCTTTTTCTGATGCTGCAGCATCACGCGTTAAGGCGCTGATTGCAGAAGAAGAAAACCCAGCATTGAAATTGCGCGTATACATTACTGGTGGTGGCTGTAGTGGTTTCCAATACGGCTTCACATTTGATGAGAGCGTAAATGAAGGCGACACAACCATCGTAAACAGTGGCGTAACACTGGTTGTAGACCCAATGAGCCTGCAATACCTAATCGGTGGCGTGGTTGATTACACGGAAGGTTTAGAAGGAGCACGCTTCTTCGTTAATAACCCAAATGCGACGACAACTTGTGGTTGTGGTGCATCATTCAGTGTTTAATTAACACGACAACAGGCAGCCAATTGGCTGCCTGAGTTTTACGTAGCAGGGAGTCACGTAAACGCACTCCAGTTCCACAGAGGGCTGTGAGCTAAAAATAAAAAGGACTTTGTATGTCTGAAGTTTCTCTCGGACGACGCCTTGTCGAACGTCCATGGCTAGTTTCTTTAACACTGATTCTCGTACTTGCTGCATGGCTTGCAATAGGCCAACTTAAGGCGCAAGACGAAGCGAGTTTATTATCCTCCCCTCAATCCGATGACACGCCTGTTGCTAAGGTGATGTTCAACTCTTTTACCGCCCAGCCAACCAGTAAAACCATAGAGTTATATGGACGAACTGCGCCAAATCGACAAGCTCGCTTAGGGGCAGAAGTTGCGGGTAAGATCATTCGCTTGAACGTTCAGAAAGGGCAACGTGTTAAACAAGGGCAGGTGATTGCCAACATCGACGAGCGCGATCTCGATATTCAACTTAAGCGCGCTAAAGCAATGTTGCGTGTCAAAGAGAAAGAATTTAAAGCGGCAGAATCTTTGAAAAACCGAGGTTTGCAAGGTGAAGTTGCCTTTGCCACGGCACAAGCTGCACTTGTTGATGCTCGCGCAAACCTGAGTAATGTTGAAACCGCACTTAAAAACACCAAAGTCAGAGCGCCTTTTGACGGCATTCTTGACCATCGATTCGTTGAAGTGGGGGATTTTGTTGGTGTTGGCGATCCTATTGCGACCGTCATTGACTTAGAGAAGTTAGTCATTGAAGCGGATGTGAGTGAGCGTCATATCCAATATTTAAAACAAGGCCAGCAAGCTGATGTCAGAACCATTGATAACACCCACCATCAAGGTGTTATCCGTTATATCGGGCGCGTATCTTCTACTTCGACCAACACTTTCCCGATTGAGATTGAAATCAGTAACGATGAAAGTGCAATGCCTGCGGGTGTTAGCGCTGAGGTGGTATTGTCGCTAAGTGAAGTGATGGCAGTGAAAGTAACCGCTGCAATGCTCGCGCTCGATGAAGAAGGCAACCTTGGCATCAAGACATTACGCGATCAGCATGTCCACTTTGTTCCTATTCAACTTGTGAAAGCCGAAAAAGATGGCGTTTGGCTCTCAGGACTGGGCGACCAAGTGGACATCATCGTACTCGGGCAGGGCTTTGCTCGTGATGGTGATTTAGTGATGGCGACCAAAGTGGATGACGCCATTGAAGCTGCGAACCAGCAATAAGGAGGCAATATGTTTGCTTTGATTGATGCTGCGTTATCGCGTGCACGTACGATGCTCACCTTGTTGGTGATGATTTTGATTGCTGGTGTGATCACCTACATTACGATTCCTAAAGAATCGAGTCCAGACATCACCATCCCTATTATCTATGTTTCGGTAGGTCACCAAGGCATTTCGCCAACTGATGCGGAGCGCTTATTAGTTCGCCCAATAGAGCAAGAGCTGCGTTCGATTGAAGGCGTAAAAGAAATGACCGCGGTTGCTTCAGAAGGCCATGCCTCGGTTACGCTTGAATTTAGTGTCGGTGTTGATCTGGCTGAAGCAATGGCAGATGTGCGTGACGCCGTCGATCTTGCCAAACCTAAATTGCCTGAAGACAGTGATGAGCCAACAGTAAATGAAGTGACGTTCGCATCAGAAGAGCCTGTCCTCACTTTGGTTCTGTATGGCACCGTCCCTGAGCGCACAACAGTACAAATTGCTCGAGCACTGCGTGACAAGCTAGAAAGCTACCGTCAGGTGCTTGAAGTTGATATTGCCGGTGATCGTGAAGACATTGTTGAGATCGTGGTCGATCCGCTGTTGATGGAAAACTATGGTCTGGATCAAGCAGACATCTACAACTTGATTGCTCTCAATAACCGAGTTGTGGCAGCGGGTTTCGTGGATACTGGCTATGGCCGTTTTTCAGTCAAAGTTCCTTCCGTATTTGATTCTCTCAAAGACGTATTAGAGTTACCGATTAAGGTAAACGGCAAAGAAGTGATTACTTTTGGCGATGTGGCGACTGTGCGCCGAGCCTTCCGTGATCCTGAAAGCTTTGCTCGCTTGGATGGTGACCCTGCTGTTGTATTGAATGTGAAAAAGCGTGCTGGCGAGAATATCATTGAAACGGTGGAACTCGTTAAACAGGTTCTGACTGAAGCGCAAAAGCGAGCGGATTGGCCAAACAACTTGCAGGTCAAATATACGTGGGATCAGTCCGATGACGTCAAATTGATGCTCAATGACCTACAAAACAACATCCTTTCCGCGATTATCTTAGTGGTTATCGTCATTATCGCGATACTTGGTGTGCGGACCGCTCTCTTGGTGGGGATCTCTATTCCTGGCTCATTCCTTACCGGCTTATTAGTGCTTTCGGTGTTTGGCTTAACGGTCAACATTGTGGTGCTATTCGCGCTGATCATGGCCGTAGGTATGCTGGTGGATGGCGCTATCGTGGTGACCGAATTTGCTGATAGGCGGATGCAAGAAGGTACGCCACGCAAAGAAGCGTATCGGGACGCGGCAAAACGAATGGCGTGGCCTATTACCGCCTCGACGGCAACGACCCTTGCTGCGTTTGCTCCGCTATTGTTCTGGCCGGATATTACTGGCGAGTTCATGAAGTATCTGCCGCTAACATTGATCGCAACGCTCACCGCTTCGTTGATGATGGCGCTGCTTTTTGTTCCGGTTATTGGTGGGATTATTGGTAAGCCACAAGTGGTTAACCCTAAAAGCCAGCAAGAGATGATTGATCTTCATAATGGCGAGTTTGATAAGGCTACTGGTATTACCAAGCTCTACTATCAAACGCTCTCGGTCGCTATCAAGCATCCACTTAAAGTTCTGTTCAGTGCCATACTACTCGCTGGTGGTGTCGGCTTTACTTATAACAAAGCAGGACTAGGGGCAGAGTTCTTCCCAGAAGTGGACCCCGCTTTCTTTACCGTCAAGGTGCGTTCTTACGGCGATTTATCGATCAACGAAAAAGATGTCGTGATGAAAGAGATTGAAAAAGTCATGTTAGGGCATGATGAATTTGAGAGTGTCTATACGCGCACCGGAACGGATTCAAATGATGGTGATGAGATTGGCCAGATTCAAATAACGCCCGTCGATTGGCAATATCGTCGCAAAGTGAAAGACATCATTGAAGAACTCAAACAAACCACTAACCAATTCTCGGGTGTTGAGCTGGAGTACAAGTTTCCCGATGCAGGGCCACCGGTTGAACACGATCTTGTGATTGAAATGTCGGCGCAAAACTCAAGCATTGACCAGTTAGACAGTGCAGCCAAAATGGTTCGTTACTGGGCTGATCGTAATCCTGCTTTAACTAACTTGAGTGATACAACCAATAAAGAAGGGATTGATTGGCAGATTGATATCCGCAGAGACGATGCCTCTCGCTTTGCTGCTGATGCAACTTTGGTTGGTAATACTGTCCAGTTCGTTACCAATGGTTTGAAGATTGGCGACTATTTGCCAGATGATGCCGATGAAGAAGTCGATATCTTAGTGCGCTACCCACAAGATAAGCGGGATATCGGACGTTTTGACCAGTTACGTGTAAAAACGGCGGCAGGTTTAGTGCCGATCACAAACTTTGCGCAGATTAAACCAGATCATAAGCAAGATACGATTCGCCGTGTTGATGGTCGTCGTGTAGTGAGCATAAAAGCTGATATGGTTGAGGGTTATAACCTTGCCCTTGAATTGCCCAAGATAACCGCAGAAGTAGAGCAGTTGGGCTTGCCTGCTGGTATTGAGTTTAAAATTCGCGGGCAAAACGAGGAACAAGAAAACTCTTCTGCGTTTTTACAAAGTGCTTTCATGGTTGCACTTGGCGTGATGGCTTTGATCCTGATTACTCAATTTAATAGCTTCTACCAAGCCTTTTTGATTTTAAGCGCAGTGCTGTTTTCTACCGTTGGCGTGTTTGCTGGCTTGCTTATTTTCCAGAAGCCTTTCGGTATTATTATGTCGGGTATTGGGGTGATCGCATTGGCTGGTATTGTGGTGAACAACAATATCGTATTAATTGATACCTATAACCAAATGCGCAAGCGTGGGTTAGAAAAATCAGACGCAATTCTACGTACGGGCGTACAGCGCCTGCGTCCAGTGTTACTGACCACAGTCACTACTATCCTGGGTTTGCTGCCAATGGTGCTAGAGATGAACATCGACTTAGTTAACCAGAAGATTGAATTTGGTGCGCCAAGCACGCAGTGGTGGTCTCAATTGGCTACAGCCGTTGCGGGTGGTTTGGCTTTTGCGACGGTGCTGACCTTGGTACTGACACCGTGTCTGTTGATGCTTGGCCGTGCACACAATATTGATGAACCAGACCCCGAAACAAAAGAGGCAGCTTAGGCTGCCTCTTTGTCATTGTTCAATTTAAATCGTTTTAGCTACTTCATCGCGAGTAATTTACTGTAGCGATCCAGCTTAGCCATACTGATCTTTGCGTTCGCCAAGAATGTTTGTTTTGCTTTACCGGTCAGAGATTTCGACTGCGGTAAGTTTACCGTTCTTGGGTTTTTATGAACGCCGTTAACCAAGAATTCGTAGTGCAAGTGTGGACCAGTTACACGGCCAGTACCACCCAACGTACCGATGGTTTGACCTTGCTTAACGCGTTGTCCCGTTTTTACTGTTCGCTTAGTTAAGTGTAAGTATTTAGTAATGTAGGTATTGCTGTGTTTAATAAACACGTAGTTACCATTGAATTTGTTGTACGCTGATTTTTGCACAACACCATTACCCGCAGCCCAAATTGGTGTGCCTACAGGCGCGGCATAATCGGTACCTCTGTGAGGGCGAACTCTCCCGGTAACTGGGTGTAAGCGACGAGGATTAAAGTTAGAGGTAACACGACGGAAATCCAAAGGTGCTCGTAAGAAGGCTTTCTTCATAGCTCGGCCATTTTCATCGTAGTACTTACCGCTCTTCTCATCTAAGATTGCGGTAAAGGTGTCACCTTGGTTGTGAAAGATTGCAGCAATGATTTTTCCGCGTCCAATCACTTCACCTTCAACCACTTCCTCTTGGTAAAGCACGCGGAAGGTATCGTTTTTACGAATGTCCAACGCAAAGTCGATATCCCAACCAAAAATTCCCGCCAGTTCCATAATTTGGTTTGCATTCAAACCGGATGAAATCCCCGCATTCCAGAAGTTGGATTTGATTGTTGCTTCAGCGTAGTTGTATTGGTAATCGACTTCTTTTTTGTCCACCTCAGAAACGTATTTGCCACCTTGCAGTTTAATGCGGAACGTTTCGAAGGCATTGAGTGTGCGTTTTAGTTGAATAAAGTCGTTATTTTCATCAAAGCCAAATTGCAGCCTGTCGCCAGGACGTAGTCGAGTGAGTTGCTCTTTGATTTCTTTATCTGAAGTAATCAGTTCATGCAGAAGGCGAGGAGATAAACCGACGCGGTTGAAAAGTACAGCGGCACTTTCACCATTTTTGACTTTGTATGTTTCCCAGCGCAAAACAGAAGGAAGAGTAGAAGAAGTGCTGCGCTCGGGTGATTCCACAGAAATCGGTACCGAGTAATGCTCACCGACTTTGAGTCGGCTTTGCTGTGGATCGAGGTCTTGCGGATCGGGTAAGAAAAACAGCGCGACGATGATCAGCGCACTAAAAAAACCGATCAGTACTTTGTGCAAGAGCGGTAGTCGGACAAAAATCGAATGCATGAGGTACTTGATTACTAAATTAAACGTAAAAATTGACAACTACCTAGTCTAACGTGTTTCAAAATGCATCGCTATTCAAGTAAGATGTTCAGCTATTATATTTTTGCCAAATCTGTGGGAGTGAACAAGAATGGCGAGCATTGAAGCTGCATTAGCCGAGATTAAGCGCGGTGTTGAAGAGCTGATTCCAGAAGAAGAGCTGATCGCAAAACTAAAAGAAGGTCGTCCTCTACGTATTAAATTGGGCGCCGATCCAACAGCACCTGACATTCACCTAGGCCATACGGTTATTTTCAATAAGCTTCGCTTGTTCCAAGAACTAGGTCATGAAGTGACGTTCCTAATCGGTGACTTCACTGCAATGGTTGGTGACCCAACAGGTAAGAACTCAACTCGTCCACCGCTAAGCCGTGAAGATGTTCTGCGTAACGCTGAAACGTACAAAGAGCAGGTGTTCAAAATCCTAGAACCAGCTAAGACAAAAATTCAGTTCAACTCTGAGTGGCTATCTGAGCTTGGCGCAGAAGGTATGATTCGCCTTGCAGCGAACCAAACCGTTGCTCGTATGCTAGAACGTGATGACTTTAAAAAGCGTTACGCTGGTGGCCAGCCAATCGCTATTCATGAGTTCATGTACCCACTACTTCAAGGTTGGGACTCAGTAGCAATGGAAACAGATGTTGAGCTTGGTGGTACTGACCAGAAGTTCAACCTACTAATGGGTCGTGAACTGCAAAAATCTCACGGTCAAAAACCTCAAGTTGTACTGATGATGCCGCTTCTAGTAGGTCTAGATGGTGAGAAGAAGATGTCTAAGTCTTCTGGTAACTACATTGGTATCAGCGAAGCTCCAAGCGAAATGTTTGGTAAGATCATGTCTATTTCTGACGTTCTAATGTGGAGCTACTACGAGCTACTGTCTTTCCGTCCATTGGAAGAAATTGCACAGTTTAAAGCTGACGTAGAAGCGGGTAAGAACCCTCGCGATATTAAAGTTCTGCTAGCGAAAGAAATCATTGCTCGTTTCCACAGTGAAGCGGATGCAGATGCAGCAGAGCAAGAGTTCGTGAACCGTTTTGCTAAGAACCAAATTCCTGACGAAATGCCAGAGTTTGATTTTGAGGCTGGCACGCCAGTAGCAAACCTACTGAAAGAAGCGGGTCTATGTGCTTCAACTTCTGAAGCAATGCGCATGGTTAAGCAAGGTGCTGCTAAGATTGAAGGCGAGAAAGTTGCTGATGCGAAGTTTGCTCCTGAAGTAGGCACTTACGTATTCCAAGTAGGTAAACGTAAATTCGCACGTATTACTATCAAGTAATCCATAACTGCCCAAAATGAAAGCGCCCACTGGGCGCTTTTTTTTGTATGAAAATTTGGTGAATCCACAGAGATTGACTGTAAAAGTGACACATTTTTGCTACTATACGCGCGCTGCTAGGTGAGCAGCTTTATCGGAGATTTACATGAACAATACCGACCATCCTCCCAGTTGTTGGGTGAGTAAGATTAAGGGAGCGAAATAACCCGCTTCGGTATTGGCGATCTCCGCCTTACCTGAGTGGTGAGGCATCTTTTCTAATTTTTCCTTCTTGTTATTTCCTTTCATAAATTCTGAATAGACAGTGCTTTGGCATTGATGTTTTCGCATATCCAGTGTTTCTAATACACGCATGGACTGTGCTGAAGGCTTTTTGCGTGCGTTGTCGATGGTCGTTACCAATGCCAATCGGGAGATTCGCCATGACGGTAATGAACAACACTTTTATTGAAACAACACCAAACTTTTCTGAAGTAGAAATTGGTGCCGCTCGTAATGCGTTTTTGCGATACGAGCAAGAGCAGCAACTGCATTTACTCACCATTATGCCTATCGATGAGGCGGTTGGTATTTTGCAGCACTGTTCAGTTGGCTATGTAAATAGCTTGATTGCTCAACTTGAACAAGCTGGGCATGACAAACGTGCTCGTCACTATGCTCACCAGTTAGGTCTGCATATGTCTGAGGTTGATACACCAGACGGTTATCTTTCTACGAGCGTGCTAGGGCATGTGAAGCAGCGTATTGGCTGGATCGTTGCTCTTGCGTTACTTGGGATTGTGTCTGGCTTAATCATTGCTCAATATGAAGACACATTGAGCCAACTCGTTTTGCTGGCGGTTTACATGCCGGTGATCGCAGCCGCTGGTGGTAATACAGGAACTCAAGCCGCAACTTTGGTGATTCGTGCTCTTGCAACAGGGGAGCTCAAGAAGCGTCAATGGTTGGAGGTTTTGTGGAAAGAAAGCCGTGTAGCTCTGTTTATTGCGCTAGCGATTGCTATCGTGATGGTCGGCCGCATCATGTTATTCAGTGGGGGGCAATCGACAGGAGGCTTTGCGATTGAGGATATCGCGTTGGCAATTGCCGTCGCGCTGTTTATTCAGGTGACTATTTCAACCACGCTTGGCGGATTACTTCCTATTATTGCTCGAGCTTGTAAACTGGACCCAGCCGTTTTGGTGAGCCCAGTCTTAGCATCGATTGTCGATATTTCAGGGATGTGGATCTACTTTACCGTGGTGAACTACTTCTTAGGCATTGCCTGACTGAAACTCACAATGTCTTGGTAGAACAACTTCTCAAACTGCGTAATAGGGGGGACGACAGGCTTGTTATCGTCCCTCTTTTCTGGAAAGTAGTCCGATACAAACTGAACAAATAAAGTATTTGGTTTTCCGTTCTTATCTAATCCATAGCCTGCCATGTTATAGGTTCCGTACAGCGAACCGCTCTTCGCTATCAACTGACCTTTGATCGGCGCTTTGCGCATACTTTTACGGTATTGCAAAGTGCCCGACTCACCAGACTTCGGCATAATTGCGATCAGGTTAAGCTCCTTCTCATGCTGCCAAATGTAACGCAAAATGGCCGCCATAGAAGTGGCTGAAATTCGGTTATTGCGTGATAAGCCAGAGCCGTCTTCCAGTCTTGCATTACGAATATCGACACCGGTATTCGCAAAGATGATTTGTTTGATGGCTTCTGTACCGTTAGTAAAGCTTCCTTGTTGAACAAAAAACTTCGCACCAAGAGTTTTAGTCAGTGTATCTGCAATCAAGTTGTCAGAGCGTTTGAGCATTTGGTCTAAAAGTTGTGGCAACGGTTTAGATTTATGTACTGCAAGCAACTTACGCTGCTTTTCTGGTGCTTTACCAATTCGAATATTGCCTTTTAATGAGATACCAACTTGCTTGAGTAACTTTTGTACTTTTTGGCTGGTATAGCGTTCAGGATCTTGCACAGCAAATTTAAGAGGAAGCGGTTTGTCGCCTCGGTCAACCAGACAGCCAGTCAGTTCGTATTGGTTGTCTGGGTTAGCTATTAGGTCTAAATCACAGTGACGGCTCTTCTGAACGCTTCTAGAGACGGTTTGAACACTGGTTTTTACGTTTATTGGTTGGTGTTCTGGCACGTAGACGCGAGTAGAACCATTTTTCTGCGTGTAGATAGAAGCTTGGACACAGTTATCATTCAACGTAATCGCAGAAGCTGGGGCACTGTAGCAAACCCCCAGAATATCCCATGGCCAACCTACAGCACGGTTATAACCAGTAAAAGCGCTGTTATCTAACCAAAGGTCGCCTTTGATTTGACTCAAACCATTTTTCTTGGCTCGTGTCAGCATGGTCTTTAGATCTTGAGTCAGTAGCGTTGGATCCCCTGAAAAAGTAAGTACCGCGTCTGAGTTTGAGCTCTCTAAGGTGGTGCGAAACGCAAAGCTGTTTCCCAGTTCAAGTTTTGCCGCTAATGCAGTGACGACTTTTAGCGTGCTGGCTGGTGGGAAATACTGATCGGTTGGATGAATACCTGTTAGCTCACTTTGGTCATTGAGTTTTTCAGCAATCAAGCTGACACGAGAGCCTTCTGGCAAAACCTCTTGATGAGGATAAGCCATTGATGTGAGTGGAACGAGACTAGAAAAAAGTAATAAAGACCAACGTAAGCGCATAATGACAGTTCGTGAGGTTAGTTATGCAATTGAGTATATACCGAAAAATTGCAGAATTCTGGATATAAAAAATGCCCGCGTTGTGCGGGCATTTTATCTTCAAGTCGTAAGACTGAATTAGAAGTCGTAACGTAGACCTAGAGCTAGCTCGTCTTCTGCGTCAGCTTTAGTAGCTTTGTAGTTAGAAGCAGTAGTTGAGCCCATTGAATCGCCAGCATCAATTAGGTTGAAGTTGTACGATACGTAGCCACGGAAGTTAGGCTTGAAGTAGTAAGACGCGTCAACAGCGAAGTTGTTTGCAGACGTTTCGCCGTTAGTTTCTGCGTTGTTGTATGTAGAAGTGAACACAGTTTGACCTAGAGTGTAAGCACCTGCTAGCTCGTAACCTGTGTAATCTACAGTGTTCTTGAATGTTGCTTCTTTTTCACCGTCAGTGAATACACCAGCGAAGTATAGGTCGCTCATAGTGTAAGAAGCAGCAAGCATGTATTCGTTAGCGTCAGCTTGATCTGCGTAACCAGCACCTAGGTCAAGACCAGTGTCGCCTAGTGTGTAGATTGCAGATAGAGAGTAGCCATCTTCGCCGTTGTCTTTGTATTCGCCGTTGTCTTCTATCAAATAGAACTATAATTCTCATAATATTATTCATATGATACTGATTTTAAAGCGATTATAATTAGTATGCATAACCTTTAGGCATACTATTCAAAATTCCCACCTACCTTTCGAAGTCTCCGCAATAAGTTGGCTAGATTTCCAATAAATTAGAAAATTCGACAATATTTTGAACAACCTAATAGCACTGTATATGTAACCCATTGTTTTTAATGACTAATGCAAATGGCGTGATTTTTGCGAAGTAGAGGCATTATTGGCTTAACTTGGGTTAAATCGTGTCATACAAAGTTCTCCCGCTTTCGGAATTGATGTCCCATGAATTCGGGTTGATAGAGGGCAACTTCCACAACCTCGCGGAAGCAGATGTCGTCTCTGCTATTCCTGCTCATCTTACCTTTGAGCAGCTAAAACAACACCTCCACGAGGGTAAGCTCGTACTCGTGAGTGATACACCTCAAATTCCCGCACTTCTGAGTTACAACGACCCAATTGGTCCTAAAACATGGCGCCTAAACTCTGAGGTTATCTCTGCATTTTCGGATGATGCGACTAAGGAATTGTTAGCAAAGACTAAAATCCCCAGAGCAACGGGAGGGTACAGCACACGTATTGTAGAGACCGCGACACTCGAACGAGCTTACACGCCGCAGCCAATAGCAACCGAAAGTGAAGAGGAGATCACCAAGGAATTCGAGTACAGCTTCGAAGTTGGCTGCTCGGATGCCACCATAAAGAAAATGGTGCACAGTGACTTTGCTTTAGCGAAAACTGAAAAAGAGAACGCGGTAACCCGCTGGGAGCAAGCCAATACCGAGCAAGGTACCCGCTACACAGCGTTATGTGTGTTTGATGAGCCAAAGCGTTTAAATATCCACATCGCCGATGACAATCTCGGGCTGACGCCACTGGAAGCCGTCACACTACAAAAAGCTGGCAGCCATAAAACTGAGGAAGGTTTTATACCTGTCGTTCCGGCTGTACGATTGGGCGAACGCCTAGGCTTGCCGACAGAGGGCTATTACTACCACTTTAATGATGGTGAACTGGTCCAAGAGTACAAAATTCTCGGACAAGAAAAGTGGGCGTTTTACGCTACGCGATCGACACAAGACAAGCTCAATAATGAGCGTGGTTTTACCAAAGACCAAAGCGCTATATTGGTGTATTGGAAGTTGGCCAACCAAGTCCTTGAGAACCAATTCATCATTTATCTTGAGCGCCAAATCACACGAGAAGAGCTCGATAACCTCAGTGAAGATTGGCTGAGCGAAAACGGGATAAAGTTGGATATTCCTGCACTGTTTGATGCAGCTAAACAGCCGGAAGAAGCACGCGTAGAAGATAACAACGATGAGACGGAAGCAGAACAAACCGCAGCAACGCACATCGTAGTTGCGGGGGAAACCTGGCAGAGCATAGCTGAACAGTATGGTATGGGAGCTAAAGCCTTGCTCTCGCTTAACCCAGTGTTTGAGGCCGACCCTCTATCACTCGCAATTGGTGATGAAATTGTTGTTGCAGAAGCACAGCAAAAACAAGCACCGGACAAAAAGGACACCTTTCCGCCACTGCGCCCACAAACTTACAACAACATCCGCAACAGCCATTATCAGCACAGCGACGCATTACTTTGGCTAACCACCCATAGAGCCATCAACGCTGCCGATTTCGTCGAAGGTGATGTCGCCATCCTTAACTTAAAAGACGCCACAAGCTCGCTCGTGTTCGCTAAATCCTGCACCAGGCCAGAAGGGTGTATTGAAATTGGTGACCAACAAGAGTCAATCAGTAACTTCGGCCCTTGGTCATTCTTCTTTGCGCAAGCGAATGCAAATCCTGCCGCTGTCATACCCGCCATTCAAGCAACACAAGCACAAATGGCCATGGGAAGTTCCGCAGCTGTCGCCGGCTCACCAGAGCAAACGCAACAAACCCAAACCGCGGCGATGCAGTTGGATAAACTGGCAGGTACATTGAAAGATAAAATCGTTGAGGGCTACCGCTGGCAAGTAGAAGGCATTGGCGCCTTGTTTGCCATGCAGCAAAGCTTGTTTGGCGATAACACCCAATACACAGACCAAGATTTACGCCAGGTGACCACGGCGCAAAGCCGCGTTCGTGTCCACATTACCGAGCCCCAAGATGGAGAGTTTTACCCGCACGTGCAGGGCTATCATGTAGACGACACGCGCATCCCCATCAAATACGTGAAACAGGGAAATAATGGCCAACTGTCCGTTGCGATTGAAAAGAACGGACCAACCATCTATTGGACACCAGAAGAAAACGGTGAAGCAAGTTGGCAAAGCACGCCCGATCATAGTGATGGCTTTGAAAAAGACGATATACTGGTCACGCCAATCCACTCGGATAGCGATGCTAACGTCACGGTTACGCCTGCGCCAGAAGAGAAAGACTGGCGTGATGCGATCTTGGTATTCCCGGAAAGCTCAGGTATTGCTCCGCTCTATGTGGTTTACAAAGAAAGCCCGAGGGATAAGCCCGGAGTCGTTACCGGGAAAGGCGAAGATATCTTTGGCATTTGGTTGGCAGGTGCAGGTAAGGACTTAGGAGCCCCAATACCCTCTCAAATAGCTGATAAGCTGAGAGGAAAAGAATTCAGCAGCTTTGATGCGTTTCGAAAAGCATTCTGGTTAGAGGTATCTAAAGACAGCGATTTAAAGGGACAATTTAATGCACAAAACCAAATTCGAATCGGGTTAGGGAAGGCTCCTAAAGCAAGAAGTCGAGATAAAGTAGGAAAGAGAAAATCTTTTGAGCTACATCATGTAGATGAAGTGCAGAATGGTGGCAAGGTTTACGATTTAGATAATTTAAAAGTGACCACACCCAAAAATCATATTGATATTCATAGAGGTATGAAGTGAGTAAAAAAAGTATAACGGACTACAACGAAGCTGAGTTCTTGCGCTTTGTCGAAGATATTTTTAAAGAGAATGCATCAGATTCAGATGAAGTCCTTGACGAACTGCTTGATATTTTTGAGGAAATAACCGAGCATCCTGCGGGTTCAGACTTAATTTACTACCCAGAGAACCCGGGTGAGGATACGCCTGAAGGGATAGTAAAAATAGTGAAAGATTGGCGTGTTAGCCAGGGGCTTCCCTGCTTCAAAGAGTAAGGAGTAAAGGCGTCATCGTGACGCCTTTTGAAAGTCAACTAAAACTCAGTACTGGCTTCAGCAGGTTTATTACCTAAATTTAAGTGTGCCCAGTCACTTTCATCTGAATAGTCTTTTCCCCGAGCTTTAACATCACACATCTCGAATTCACCCAGACCAGCTTCACCAATTACTAACGGATGTTTAACTTCAAAGTCTACGTGAATTGTATCCCCAGAAAACGGTTTGTCAGGGTGACTATCTCCTGAAAGATTACAAGAGTAACGAATGTAGAGCCCTTCACCATTTACCCACCGATATCCTGTTCTTTCTAAATCGTCTAGTTGGTCAAAACAATCAACGTTCGTAGTGGCTGTTTCTGAACTTCCTGCGTCAGAATTAACAATGTCTCCAATCAAGTCGGCATCCCAAAGTTCATTGATCGCTTCTTCAGCTACACTGTCTAAGTCTTGTAACTGCAATGAATATTGATCCAACGTCATTTGGATATGTTCGAACAACCAGCTTGAGTCATAATCTTCTTCATTTTCTGATTCGACTACATTATTCAAACAATCAAATAAAGTTTCCGAGTCGTACGAGAGGTACTTTATCTTTTTTATGTTCTTGGCTGTGAATGATGCATCGTTGATCAATTGGTCAAAATCTTTGTAGCCGAAGGTTGCAGCGATGATTTCTGACAAATGGAATAACGAGTATCGTCTTTCATCATCACTCAAGCTATCCGAAAGGGTATTCATGAATTGATATACAAATGGCAATCGGAGAGTGATTAGTTCGTTTTCATGTTCAGCTTTGCTTCTCTCAAAAGCAAACGCAGCTTTCTTTGCTTCTTGCGCTTTTTTAGCTTCTTTACGTGCCAAAGCTTCGTTATTGAGTCTCAACTCTTTAGCTTTTTCTTGCGCCTCAAGGTACTTCTCTTCAATTAGTTTCTTTCTGGCTTCAGAGGCGGCAGCTTGCTCTTGCAGCATTTTAGTTCTGGCAACTGAGTTTTCAATCTCAGCTCGCACTTCATCTTCCGCGACCTTATCTTGTAAGTTGGCCTTTGCTGTCGCTTTCACTAATCGACCACGATCTAATTCTTTATCAACATCTTGGTCTACTTTGTGACCATATCTTAGTTTTTCACTATGTTTTTGGATTTGCTGAATAGTTAGATGCAAGTAAGGAGAAATAAGTAGATAGGAGCAAGATAGAATTAATGGCCACCACAAAGTATCCCACACATTGTTATGTCCAATAGAAAGCCATTCAACGGAGTTTTTGAAAACGGAGACACGACTATCAACACTTTGACGCCCAAAAAATAACAGAGCTAATTTATCCCAGTTAAAAATGCCCCATGACACAATAAAAGCCCCGAAAAATGGACTTGTGATCCGGCTATTTACATTGCTACTAACTGACTCAAAGAGTTCCTTTACAGTTTCACTCACTCTAAAAACCACCAATAAACGTATCGACAAACCCTTTAAACTTTTCAGCCAAGCGTCCAACAATTTTCTTACGCTGTAATATTGTCGGCTTTGTTTGCAGTGTTCCTGCGAAATCATCACGTAGTGGCATCTCTTCACTAAGCTCATAACGGTTAACCAGAATCTCTAGCTTCTCAGTATCTAGATTTTCCTCATTAGCCATGCTTTCTAGTGCTTTACGTTTCTCTTTTTCCCAGAAAAACTCAAACTCTTCTTCAACATCGGCGTGTGCCGGGATACCTTCGAGGTGATCATTCATGAACTTCTCGATAAGAGCCTTTTTACTAAGAAGCGTTGGATCTGACCCGATTAGGTTGGCGATAACCTGACGTTTACGAGCCTTCTCTTCCGTACTTTCCTCTTCGTGTAGCTCTCGCAGTAAGTGAAGGATGTAACCGACATTCACTTCATCTCGGTGCATCAACTCAAGTTCAAAGTCGACATCATCCAATATCGAAACTTTCTCTTTAGTTGAGTTCTCACGCAACTGGCGATTCAAGTCAGCGTATTTACTGGTGAAGTCCTGAAACTCTTGCTCGCTCATCTCAGTGGCATCCATGTCGAAGTCAGCAAAGTTACCAAGCATGTTTTTTAAACGCATCAGTTCGCGGAACTGTCTGACAAACCACGCTTGTGCCTCTTCATCTGGCAAGCTATCGACTGAATCTACCGTTGGCGTGATCGAAATGAGTGCGGCATATGCCTTATCAAAATCGGCCATCAGATCATCGTATGATGGCATTTCAATCACTTCGGTCGGCTGCTTATTGGAGAACATTTTGAAAGCATCATCAGCCGCAGTTTTGAGATTGCGGAAACACACCACATTACCGTGAGACTTGGTTTCATCCAGCAGGCGATTAGTGCGCGAAAAGGCTTGAATCAACCCGTGGTGTTTCAGGCTCTTATCGACATACAGGGTATTTAGCCTTGGAGCATCAAAGCCAGTCAGGAACATGTTGACTACCAAAAGAATATCGATCTCTTTGGCTTTCACTCGCTTAGAGATGTTCTTGTAGTAGTTATAGAAAGACTCGCTATCTTTGGTTGTATAGTTTGTGCCGAACATCTTGTTGTAGTCGCCGATGAAAGACTCAAGCTTATCTCGGCTGTGCAGTTTTACAGCATCTCCATCATTAAGATACTTCGCTGCGACTTCTTGAATCTCTACCGCATCACCATTACCTAGCTCGTACTCTTCCTCTTCATTGGCTTCATAGCTAAAAATGGTCGCAACTTTAAGGTTGTGTTTACCTTCCGCTTTCTTCTTAGCAAGCAACTCGTAGTATTGGATCAGCTCTGGTACACCAGATACACAGAACATTGCGTTGTAATCGCGACTGTGTGTCTTTCTTCGGTGATGAGCAATAATGTAGTCGGTAATCTTATCAAGACGCGCAGGAGAGCTTAAAAGCTCTTTGGTGTCGATATCTTCAACTTCAATATCAAGGTTGTTGTTCGAGCCATCTTTGTATTGATAGCGCCCCACATACTCGATGGCAAACTTAAGAACGTTATTGTCACGAATGGCATCAACGATCACATAAGGGTGTAAACATTCGCCAAAAAGGTCTTTTGTGGTTTTCTTTATGGACTTTTTAGCCACTGCGTTTTTAGCAAAGATTGGCGTTCCCGTAAAACCAAACAACTGAGCCCCTTGGAAGAACTGGGTAATATTCTGGTGTGTATCACCAAACTGGCTTCGGTGGCACTCATCGAAGATAAAGATAATACGTTTATCTCTCAGTGCTTCCATCTCACTTAGGTAGCGCTTTTTAGTCACCACATTATTGAGTTTTTGCAGCGTAGTGACGACAAGTTTGTTGTTGCGATTTTCGTTAATCTTTTTGCCTTTGATTGGCTTATCGATTAGCTGGTGAAACAGCATGTTGGTATTGTCTGTGCTATCGACACAACCTTTGGCAAAAGCATTAAATTCTAACGCTGTTTGGTAATCGAGGTCTTTACGGTCAACAACAAAAACGACTTTATCGACTTCACTTAATGAAGTCATAATCTGTGCAGCTTTAAAAGATGTCAGCGTTTTGCCAGAACCCGTGGTGTGCCATATGTAACCGTTCAAGTCTGTAGTTCTGACTTGCTTAATGATCTCTTCCACCGCATAGAACTGATACGGACGCAGCACCATTAAGAACTTTCCTGTCTCGTTCAAGACAATGTACTTAGTCAGCATCGCTGTTAAATGCGGTGTTGTTAGGAAAGCACTAGCAAAGCTCGGAAGTTGACTGATTTTCTTATTATCAAAATCCGTCCAATCAAAAGTTTGCTTAGCGGACATCTCGCTATTATTGGAGAAATACTGTGTATTAACCCCATTTGAAATCACGAACAGTTGAACATAATTGAACAGACCGTGGTTGGCATGATACGAGTGCTTTTGATAGCGTTTAACTTGATTGAATGCTTCTTTTAGCTCTATGCCACGTCGCTTGAGTTCGATTTGCACTAAAGGAAGACCATTTACCAATACCGTCACATCATATCGGTTGGTATAGATACCCTTCACCGTTATTTGCTGGGCAACCTGAAACTTGTTTTTACTGGCTTCATCAAACAACAGAGTTAGATGTCGGCTGTCACCATTATCCAAGGTGACATCAAGCTGATCACGCAATGTCTTCGCTTTGGTGAAGATATTGCCCTTCTCTAGCTTACCCAATACCTGACGAAACTCAGTATCCGAAAGCGTGCATTCATTCACTTTCTCAAGTTGAGCCTTTAGGTTAGCTTCAAGCGCAGTATTGTCTCTAGGCGCAATAACTTCAAAACCTTGAGTGCCAAGCTGAGCAATTAAGTTATCTTCTAATTGTTGTTCTGATTGATAAGCCATTTGACGATTTAATATCCTTGAGTGCTTTCATGTACAGCTCTAGCAGACAGAGCTATACATTAAGAAATTACACAAACATCTGTTGAAGTAAGCCTTTTTTAAACTGCTTGGTTTGTTCTATCTGCTCTGCAACGCCCTCAATTTTGAGATCGATAGTTTTTAAGAAACGAGCTATTTTTTTCTGTTCATCAGAGCACGGACATGGGCATGAAAGTGCCATCAAGTCTGCACTTGATATATTCATTCGATCATGCCTTGCACCAAAGTTAGCAACACTATGCATGTACTTATGCCATGTTGTCCCTTTAAAAAAGTACTCCATGAAATCTAGACAAACTTTCGAATTGAAGCGAAAAACAGAGTACAGCGGAGACATCACTCCTTGTTCAATTTTGTTTCTACCAATTGGACCAACAGGCGCTAACTCAGATATTCTCGGGTTATAAACAAAATCATTAATATCAACCACACAATAGTTGTCGGTATTATCCCCTTTCGCTATATCTTTTTCAAAATAGTCCTGTTGAGAAATTATCCCATACTTTGCTGAATTCGTTAGTACAGCCTTTACTAACCTACCTTTATTTTTAGTCGTTATTTTTGATGCTAATTGGCTCAGAGGTTTCTCTTCCCAATCAGGAAACGCATTGCCATTTTCATCTTTAAAGCGAATTTGCTGGCTAAAAATCTGCTGCATTACACCTTTTTTGTATTCTTTGAGTAAGCGTTGCCTTTCGGTTAATTGGCTGATTTTAGTATCGACGGAAGTTAAGAAGTCAGCGATTTTTTGTTGTACTTCAAGTTTTGGCGAATGTAATTGAATACCTAAGAAACTTGGCTGTGAAATATTTTTCATGCTGCCACTTGTACCTGTAGCTAGCTCTTTTAATCGAAACTTGATTTTGGGCGTTGTAAGGTAATTGGCTAACCATCGAGGATCGTAGCCGCTTTTAGTCTTTATTGCCCAGAGTCGATCTGGTAAAAATAAGTTTTTATGAGACGATGAAACATACCCAACCTCTCCGACTAATAGTGGAGTATTCATTCGGCTAAAAATTATCGTCCCTGATTCAACCGGTTGCTTTATGCGAGAAAACTCAGAAGCCAGAATGGTTTTGTTTTCACTAGGAATAAAGCGGCCACTTGAGACACAACTAGTTTTAAGTACTCCAAGCTGAGTATCACTAGTTATAGGTGTATCTTCTGAGTTAACACTTACACCTGAAGATATAGACTTTACAGCGTCATTAGTGGTTATAGGGTAATGCGCTTCTTTATCAAACGATAGCATTGGTTCTTTAAAACTCATGCTTTTACCTCAAAAGGAGTATCAATACCTAGTTCTGAACAATACGCTGCAATTGTACTATTTGTATCCAGCATGGCATTATCATTCGTGACTAGCCGCTTTGATACCTCCGCCAAATCTACAATTTCTTCTTCTTCAAAAGTATCCACATAACGAGGGATATTTAGGTTATATTCATTCTCTTTTAAATCAGCAGGGGTTGCTGCAAAAGCGAATTTATCAATCTTTTGACGCTTAGCGACAGCATCTAAAATACGCTGTAAATCCTCTTCGCGCATAAAATTGTTATTAGTGCCTTTCTCAAAATGGTTGCTGGCATCAATAAACAACACATCATCGTCAGCTTTTCGATTTTTCTTTAGTACAAGAACACAAGTAGGGATGGGCGTGCCAAAGAAGATATTAGCAGGTAAACCAATCACCATATCCAGATAGTTTTTCTCTTTGATTAGATGCTTCCGAATATGCCCTTCTGCCGCGCCGCGGAACAACACACCGTGAGGCAATACCACAGCCATCGTTCCTCCATCATCAAGTTGATGAACCATGTGCTGAACAAAAGCAAAATCCGCTTTAGATTTAGGTGCAAGCTTACCGTAGTCAGAAAAACGCTCATTGTTTAGGTGTAAAGGGTTAGCTGACCAACCAGCAGAGAATGGAGGGTTAGCCACTACTGCGCTGAAGCGTTGCTCAATATGCGCTGGAGCTTCTAACGTATCGTCATTCTGAATGTCGAAGCGATTGTAATGAACATCGTGCATGATCATGTTCATACGAGCTAAGTTATAAGTACTTGGGTTTTGCTCTTGCCCGTAGAACTTTAAGTCTGGGTTGTTGGCTTCTTTCGCAACACGCAATAGTAACGAACCAGAACCACACGTTGGATCATAAACAGACTTTAGATTTGGGTTATCAAGTGTCACAAGCTTAGCTAACAGCTTAGAAACCATCTGCGGCGTATAAAACTCGCCAGCTTTTTTACCCGCACCACTGGCGAACATGCCAATGAGATATTCGTAAGCATCACCAAGAATATCAATCTCACTGTTTTCTAAGTGAAAATCAATGTTATCTAGGTGTTCCAATACTTTAGCAATTAGTTTGTTACGAGCATCTGGCGTTTTACCTAGCTTGTTTGATGTTAGGTCGAGTTCATCAAACAGGCCGTTAAAGTCGTCGGCACTGTCTGCTCCCATAGTGCTTTGCTCGATGTCATTCAAAACATCACGCACATCATCAAGAATGAACTCACCATTAGCACCAGCTTCAGCAACCACATGAAACAGCTCTGATGGCTTAAAGAAGTAACCGAGTTTGTCTAGCGCCTCTTCTTGGACTGCCTCTAGGTACTCTTTGCCTTTTTCGCTCTTCTCATCGATTTGCGCGAACTGAATACCATCTTCTGAAAGCAATTCATTAGCGTAGCGATTTAGCTTATCTGAAAGGTATTTGTAGAAGATTAGGCCAAGGATGTAATCACGAAAGTCATCGGCAGACATGTTACCACGAAGGGTGTTGGCGATGTTCCAAAGCTGTTTCTTTAGTTCTTGTTGGTGTTGTTCGACCATTACTTGTGTCCAAATTAATTCGTTTGAGTTTGCTTGGTGTTAGACCACTTCAAGTGATATGACAGCCCATCTAATCCGGGATAGATTGTATAACGGTTTACCCCGTAGCGAGATAAGTCTTTCCTAATCCTTACTTTGGCATTTTTAGGTATGATGAGCTTTGTTAACCCTTTAGGCTCGTATGGTGCCATCAAATTGGTTTGCACTGTGAACAAGCCGCTCTGGGCAATAATTCTTGGTGTTAAATTCGCTGGCATATACTTCCTAACCTCATCTTTTGAGGTCAACTCTAAGGGTTTCATCTGCTTATCCATGTCAAAAGGATCTTTTCTGTCTGTAAGGATATAGACAGCACCGTCTGTATCACTCTCAGATTCAATCGCAAAATACAGAGCGACAAGAGGGTTTCTAGACCAATCCAGTAGACGTGTAGGTAAACCGTGATGCTGTGCGAGTGCAAGCCACTCCCAATCATTACTTGGATTATATTCTAAATGAGGAATAGCTTGTTCTTTAAAGTGTTTGAACAGCCTTTTTTCTGCATTAATGAGCTCATCTTCTTTGTCATACCCCAAACGCATAATAGAAGGCTCTAGCTTATATGCTTTATTTTCAACACCTCGGAACACTGCAAAATCTGGGTTTAGTTTACTTACCGCTCTATGGAAGTCTGCAAAGTTCGAGATATTGGTATGGGGAATAACATCCACATAATCTGAGATTGAGAGTTTAAAGTCATTTTGCTCAATTTCTTTAAGTGAAACTACTTTTGAAAAGCCGCTGTCTGTCTTACGTGCGTCGACTGCCGTCAGTATTTTATCTATCGACTTATCATCAATGAAACGACGCCTATTTTTCTTCTCAAAAAGCTGACTAGCATCTATAAAAAGAACGCCATCACCTTTATTTCGATTTTTCTTGAATATCAGAGCACAAACTGGAATTGAAGTACCTAAGAATAAGTTAGCAGGTAGCCCTATAACTGCATCTAGACAGTTCAGTCCAGCCAATAAGTGACGTCTAATTTCACCTTCGGAACCACCACGAAATAGCACACCATGAGAAACGATGGAAACCATTAAACCATCATCTTTAAGTTGGCAAAGCATATGCTGAATGAAAGCAAAGTCTGCCTTATTTTTCGGAGCTAGCTTTCCATAACGAGCAAAACGTTCATCCCTAAAATGCAAAGGAGAGGGTGACCAGGAGGAAGAAAATGGTGGGTTAGAAACAACCACATCAAACTTTTGGTCTAGATGAGTCGGATCTTCAAGGCTATCACCATGAGCTAAGTCAAAGTCAGCCTGTGGAATACCATGCGAGATGATATTCATGCGTGCCAAGTTATATGTTTCAAAGTTAATCTCTTGTCCATATAACTTCACATCAGAATTGTTAGTTTCAGATGCAACATTCAATAGCATAGAGGCTGAGCCACATGCTGGGTCATAAATCGACTGAATATCATCGCCACCTATTATGACAAGTTTCGACACTAATTTGGAAATCGATTTAGGGGTATAAAACTCCCCACCTCGATTGCCCGCTGCGCCTGCAAACATATTAATCAAGTACTCATAGAAGTCACCCCATGAAATATTTTGATCATCCTGAATATTAAAATCGTTCAAAGCAATCAAAATACTGGCAATGACTCTATTACGCTCTCTGGTTGTTTTGCCTAACTTTGGGGAGTAAAAGTCTATGCTAGTAAACACTCCATCAAAAAGATGTCCCAGTGAACGGTACTCGATCTTTCTAAGGGTATCATCCAACAACTCAGCTATATAATCATCTGTAGTGCTGGCCTGAACCACGTTATGAAATAACTCGGAAGGTCGACAGAAATACCCGAGTTCATGCAAGGCTTCTTCTTGAATATCTTCGATGTAGTTATTGCCTTCTTCATTCAAGTCCTCGATATCACGGAATCGAACTCCCTCACCACGAAGTAACTCATCTGCATATCGTTCAAGCTTCAGAGAAATAAAGAGATAAAAAGTTAACCCTAGAAAATAAACACGGAACTCCTCTGTTCTAATATTTCCACGCAAGGATTCAGAAACACGCCAAATCTTGCTCTTAAGTTCTTGTTTTTGTTTATCGTCCATAGAAGTACAGTTACATATGATGAAGAAGCGCATTGTAACTGAAACTTAAAGCTAACAAGAGTACAGAGATCATTTTTAAACTATGAAGTGGCTAGAAAAGCTGAGATTACGCGCTGCTTAAAAGCTCCCAATCTAAGTTCATCGATTGCACTAAGAGATCCGGTTGAGTTAAGTTCGGTGCTGATAGCACTACTCCAAACCAACTTTGATTTTACTTGTTCTCGATCTTCTAAGAGACCATGACCACTTAAGCAAGTACGTTGAGATTCTGACTCAAACGCTATCAAACTCTCTATTTTCGCAAACATACAAGAGTCAGGAATGTCTTGCTCAATCCGCTCAGAAAATTGAATCAAACTTTGCTCTGCAAAAGTGAACAGCCACGCCTGTTGATTTTCTATTCCATTTACCCGAAGAATACGCCCCAGTACTTGCCTAAAGTACAGCTCAGTTTTCACCGCGCTCATATGACAGCAAACTTGAAGTCGAGGTATATCAGTGCCTTCGCTGATCATTCCAACGCTGACAATCCATTGAGCATCACTTTGACGATAGCGTTCTATTTCAGCTAATGGCTCTTCATGGCGATAAGTAACGATTGATACAGATTGAGAGTACTTTTGAGAGAGTATCTTTTGGATTGCTTGAGCGTGCTGAACAGAAGAGGCCACGACTAAACCTCCCGCATTGGGCGAGAGAGAACGTATTTCTGCAAGCTTGTTACAACCAAGGCCGAGTAAATACTCCATCGCTTCCTGGTTATGTATAACACTTTGATATGAGGTTCTGGTCTGCTTGAGCATTTCTAAGATTGAAGAAAACGACTCCACTTTATCTTCGTTGCTCACAGAGAGATGCTCACTATCAACCAAAACCAACTTTGGAACTCGACAAACCTTGTCTACGATCGCCTGCCTCAAAGTGTATTGGTAATCAACCAAAAGCTTACCTTCTGGATCACTGTATTCGGACATGACTATAGGTAGAGAATCTGAGCGCCACGGAGTCCCTGACATAGCTAACGTATAGGTTGCTAAACCCTGTATCTTGGCTAGCACTTGTTGCCCCCAAACATTTGCATTTTCAAAGTCAGATCCAGAGCAGTGATGAATTTCATCAAAGACAACAAACACTCGATGATTACGTAACGTCTGCCAAAACTCGTCGTTGAGAAATTGGATTGATTGATATGTTAGCGATTGCCCAATAGAGCCTAGGCCACCATTAAAAGTGCAATTCAGAGTCTGAGAAAAAGTTCTTTTGATTCCATCAGCTACCGTTAAAGATGGAGAAAAACATAACACAAGGTCGATCAAATCATCACAAAGTAGTCTTGATGCAACTGTTGCCGCAAGTACGGTTTTTCCGGCTCCCGGTGTCGCTTGGCAGAAAAAGTGTTGGTGCTTTGCTCTAAATTTCTGGATAGCTTTTGCAGCGCACTCTGTCTGCCACTGTCTTAGCACGGTTGGCTCCCCTCTGAGAGAGTATTAAGGAGGTTCGTTAATCCATTTATTTTGCCAAGCAAGTGCGCTGAACGTTCTCTTGCTTGCTGTAACAATGGGGTTAATCGATTCTCTAGCTCAGGGAAACGGCATCTTAGTGATTGATATTCATCGATTTCACCAAGTACGATCTCTAATTCGCCTTTATATTCATTACTCTCACGAAGCAAAATCGAGTAGTCTGGAGAACATTCTTTTCTTAAAACTTCACGTTTGGCTTTTTTTCGAGGCACTGTCTGAAGTTCTCTAAATTGTTCGGTTTGAAAGTACTTTTTGTTTCTTCCTTTACCTTCACTTCGCAGCCAACCCCTTTGTTGATATTGCCATATTTGGCGATAAACCTTCTTCCGAGCCTCATCAGAGTTCTGTGTACCTTCTTCAAGTTTCAATGAAGCATCTCTCACCTCAACGACAGAAAACCCGTCCATTTCATCTTCAACCAACAACTTATGCATTACTGCACTGATTCTTATAGAACGTTTCATTTCCCGCCCACACACAAAACTAAGGATTGCTTAGTATACAGAAATGAATAAAACTAAGAAAATCTTAGTTAATATAGGTTTTCACAAATGAACCGAAAATGTCATTTACTAGCCCAATCCCAGCGCGACTTAAAAAAGCACGCAAAAAAGCCAAACTCTCCCAGAAAGCCTTGGGGGTGCGAATAGGTATGGATGAGGGTTCGGCAAGTGCCAGAATGAATCAGTATGAGAAAGCAAAACACGCTCCAGACATACAGACTCTAAAGCTCATTGCTAACGAGCTAGGCGTCCCTTTGAACTATTTCTTTTGTGAGGAAGAAAGCTCTGCCAAGTTGGCCTGCCTGATTGCAAAATTGAGTGAAGAAGAGAGGCAAGAGCTTATCAATAAGTTGAGCGGTTCCGAAGAGAGTTAAGGTTTGTTGTAGCTAATAGAGTTAACGAACCATTCTTTGTCACCTTCAGGTGTGCGTACCGTTACTTCGTCATCTACTTCCTTCTTCAACAATGCTCTCGCCATTGGTGAATCAATTGAGATGTAGTCTTTTGCGCCGCCATAAATTTCCTCAGGACCAACAATTCTGAATGTCTTAACATCACCGGCTTCATTCTCAATCTCAACCCAAGCTCCGAAGAAGACCTTTCCTTCTTGTTGAGGAGAGTAGTCAACAATGGTCACTTCAGGCAGAAACTTACGAAGAAAGCGCACACGACGGTCTATTTGACGAAGTAAGCGTTTGTTGAAGGTGTAGTCAGCGTTTTCCGAGCGATCACCCAAACTAGCTGCCCATGTGACGATTTTGGTAATCTCTGGACGCTTCTCATTCCACAGATGGTCATGTTCCGCTTTGAGTTTGTTATAACCTTCTCTGGTGATTAGTTTTGTTTTCACTTCTACAATCCAAGTTATTTATAAGTTCTGTAAAGCCTTTTTGATTGCATCCAAAGTTGCGACAGGGAAAAAAGACTTTTGAGTATCAGTCGAAACTATACTGCCATTTTTTCCAAGCTCCAATTGGTGTCTGCGTAAAAACTCACTAGAAATGAGGTACTCCAATGCGCTTCGCTCCAGCTCAGTGAGCTTGATAGACGCAAAGGACACATCAACATTATCGAACACTTCAATGACCTGATTGATAGGCACTACTTCATTAAGTAGTCGTTCCGCTTCCTTTTTTTGAGCATAGAGAATATTGGCTTGAAGCTTAACGACTGGATCGTCTAGTTCATCAATCCAAGCGTGCATCTTACCTTTTGAAGTGCTTCGCGCCGACCTTGGTTGGTCTTTTGCTGAAGAGTTGAAACTAGCAATTAAGGTTCGGTACGATTCTCCCGTCTTGTTCCGGATACTTTGTGCAGCTGGAACACCTCGCCCTTTTCCAAGTCGAGCTATCGTTGAATAACTAAAGTCGTTCAATCCGCGTTCTTGTTGTTCCTTGCATATGGTAAACACGGCCTCTAATGAGTTCTGTACCCGAGATGACGCTTTCTTTTTTAGCTGACTCAGTACTTGCTCAGGGGTAATTTCTGACATGCTAACCGATCCTTTTTACTGGTTTCGACTTCTCAAACAATTCACGAATCGTCTTTTCGTCGAACTGGTTATCTATCGATAAGTCCTTTAGGGTCAAACTCCCATCCATGAGACGGTCAACGTTCTCCCAGCCTTTCAACCGTGTCAGCATTAGCTCTGTTAACTGATTCCCCACTGCAAGCTGTTCTTCTTCTGACAGTAAGAAGAATTGCGGCTGAATACCGTTTTCGGCCATCATCTTGTCGATCATTTGGGAGCGTCTGGTAACTGCTAAATCATCACTACAACTATGGTACAGCTCTGCGTTCGAGCATACCTCTGATAGCTGATGAAAGCTGCTTACTTCATCTAGCTCAACACCTAGAGTGAATTCATGCGGAACAATAAGCTGATAGTGCTTTTCCGTGTTTTCCTGAGGCTTACGCATAAGGGTTTGACAATTATGGATATGTCGGTGAATCGCATTCATGTCCGAGAGGTACAAATCTAGCTTCTTCGCTCGTGTTTCAATTTCCGAGTTCAAGTGCGTACGTTTCCCAACTAACCCACGTCTATCAGACTCTAAAGCTGACTTCTCTGAGCTGTCCGCTTTAATTTTGTAAAGCTGGTGATCAATGACATCTATCTTCTCTGCAATATTATCAAGCTTCTGACCAAGTGCAGTGTAACGTATAGATTGCGTATTTACGGCTAGGCTTATCTCATTGAACATGGCGGCAAGTCCAACCAAAAAAGCAGGACCGGTGATAAAGAATCGACACTGAAAACAGTTCTGCTCACCTAAATAACCTGCTGGCACGGGGTGATATATGTTGGCTTTTGTGGCTACAGGGCAGCCTCCTTCTGAACAAAAAGCACCTCCCACCGGACAGATACCAAAGTCTTTCCAAAGATAGCTGGAGGCCGGCCGAGCATTGTCTAGTGAATTCAGTAGATCCACAGATGAGCCTACCAACTGTGATTTCACCTCTTCAATTCGCTGCTGCTCCACAAAGGATTTGAGCGTCTGAGTTGCTTTGCTTATCGCCTCCTTTTCTCCCACATCCATTTTTTCTCGCAAGTTGGCGCCTGTTTTACCGCTCTTGGTATAATAGATTGTCATCAGAATGCTGGAGTGACCGACCAACTTCATAATGACTTCCAAAGGAATACCAAATTCAAAGGCGTACGCGTTAATCAGACTGACGCGCATTGAGTGTGGAGTATAAGGGGATTTGAAGTGTGAAAGCGGTATCGTTTGGCTATTTTCAAACTCTTTAATCGATTGATCGTATTTCAGCCCTTTGTAGGTAGCCGTATTAATATCATTCTTGCCAGAGAAATATAGCGCAGCTGCGAGCCGTGTCGTTAGTCTGCCACCAAATGTCCCTGGCTCTTTCTCTAGATAGTCTCGGAATAAAAAGCAATTAGACCCTTTTTGCTTACGCTGGACTTCGTTTAGATTGGTGCGCTCACAATCAAGCCATTTCGTTGGCTCCTCAAGTGGATTATATTTCTGTTGCCACTTTCTCAGCTTTACCAACCAATACGCAAGCTCTATGGGCATGAAAGGAATCGTGTAACCCGAACCATCAAACTTAGTTTTGTTGGACGTGTAGTGAACACCGAACTCTCCTTGCCCTGACTTACTCACCATGCTCTGCCGATTGGTTAGGCCAGCTAACTTAGTCCTATTTTTCTTCCAAACGACTTTATTATTCTTAAAGTCGGCGAGTTCTTGATCGGCTTCTCCAGAATCGCAATAAATAATTTGCATACCTCGTGCGGGGAGTTGCATTAGTGAGTATGTATAGGTCCAGTATGTTGGAAACCAAAGGTAGGTTTTTCCATTTTCAACTTTGAAAACGCAGTCAGGATCACTCTCATCAAGGATAGAGCTGTCTTTGATTTGCACCCAATCTGATGAAAAACGCTGCAAATGAGCTAAATCCCGATAGCTTAACTTTTTCTCTACAGAGTCCAATGGAAATATCCAATCTCGCCCTGCTTTTACATATTGATAGGGCAGAGCCATCTTGTCTGTTTCATTGATCACTTGAGGAGCAGTCTCTCCATTAAAGTTGATGTGACTAAAAGGGTTTTTAGCGCCCTTGATATGGGTAATTTCTCCCGTCTCTGTGTCTTCCAAAATAAGATAACTCGAGATAATCCAATCTAAGAACTCATTGATTGAGAATGCCCATTTTTTTCTTCGAGTCACTGGAACTTGTTCAAACAGATTCAGCATGGGTTGAATGTTTGTCGAGCCACGAGTAAGAAACTCCAACGGGGATGTTTCAAAACCATTTGGCTCAATGTATTCACGAACAAATTCACACAGGTCTTTCGCTTTGGTATCTCCACCACGTGCAGACTTGAGAAACTCTTTTAACGTCTCAGCCCACAAAGACCACTCATCGGTAAAGTATTTTACCTGGTACGGTCGTTTTACTCCCCAGAAGTCATAAGTGTTAGTCCAGCCCTTTCCGTGATAATACTCTTCTGGTTTGGCTGGCATTCTAGGGTCGTTGGACTCTGATCGAAGCTTCGCATATTCAGCGAGACTGAAAACACCTTTGCTTCGAACTAAAGCGACTAGTTCGTCATATCCATAAGGTCGTGGTATATCGAGAGCGTCATACCAATTGCTCCAGTCAGGTATTCTTTTTTCAGGTTTGGAGGGTAATTGAGGATAGTTCTTCTGCGTAACTCTATATTGAGCAGAGTCTTTGATTTTTAGAATCGCACATGCTGTTTTGAACTGTTTCAGATTAGATATATCTCTGGGCAATAAGAATTGAATCCAGTTGATCCAATCATCTTTATAAAACTGATTTGGACACGAGGGAAGACGCTCATCTTCTTTGTAACGCTGCGAATACTCAGCCAGCGATTGAATACCCAATCCTATCGCCACTTCGCTGGCCTCTGCATATGTCGAATACAAAGACCGCTTTTCTTTATCCAGAAAACTAAACCAATCAACCCAATCATTGGCATAAGCCTTATTTGGACTCGAGGGAAGACGCTCATCTTCTTTGTAACGCTGCGAATACTCAGGCTGCGATTGAATACCCAATCCTATCGCCGCTTCGCTGGCCTCTGCATATGTCGAATACCAAGACCGCTTTTCTTTATCCAAAAAACTAAACCAATCAACCCAATCATTGGCATAAGCCTTATTTGGATGCGAGGGAAGACGCTCATCTTCTTTGTAACGCTGCTTATATTCCGCCAGCGATTGAATGCCCAATCCTATCGCCGCTTCGCTAGCCTCTGCATATGTCGAATACAAAGACCGCTTTTCTTTATCCAGAAAACTAAACCAATCAACCCAATCATTGGCATAAACCTTATTTGGACTCGAGGGAAGACGCCCATCTTCTTTGTAACGCTGCGAATACTCAGGCTGCGATTGAATGCCCAATCCTATCGCCGCTTCGCTGGCCTCTGCATATGTCGAATACCAAGACCGCTTTTCTTTATCCAGAAAACTAAACCAATCAACCCAATCATTGGCATAAGCCTTATTTGGACTCGAGGGAAGACGCTCATCTTCTTTGTAACGCTGCTTATATTCCGCCAGCGATTGAATGCCCAATTCTATCACCGCTTCGCTGGCCTCTGCATATGTCGAATACAAAGACCGCTTTTCTTTATCCAGAAAACTAAACCAATCAACCCAATCATTGGCATAAGCCTTATTTGGATGCGAGGGAAGACGCTCATCTTCTTTGTAACGCTGCTTATATTCCGTCAGCGATTGAATACCCAATCCTATCGCCGCTTTACTTGCTTGGTTTATGGTTGCGTAAAACTTTTTCATCAGTGAGCGCCTCTCATTTGCTGACGAACCTCGTCGTCAGAAGGTGTCAAGTAAACCAAGCAACTGTCAGGGCTTTTATGATGCATCGCTTTTTGAATCTCTAGTTGAGAGAAACCTCCTTGGCTTAATCTATAGCCGTAGGAATGTCGATGTGCATGTGGGGTCGTCCCTCGCGATTTGGAAGGTTCGAGTCCGATTCGTTTAACTGCTCGATTGTGTTTTTGATTGAAATTTTTTTTTACTCTCAGTATCGCCTTTTGAGTTAACAAATAGGAAAGGAGATTCTGAAGCTGGCTTAACCGAAAGGTATTTTTGTAGTAACAGAGTGAACTCAACGGCTTTACTTAGTGGATAAAACATGACATCAAAAGACAGATTGCGATTTGTAAGCAAAGGTCCTTTCCAGCCAGCGTAGAGCCTATGGCTTCTCGGATAGTCAGTTCGTGGACTAAGTTGGTATACATGAGCCAAATATTCTCTTCGGCTACTAAACCGCTTGTCAGGAGATTTTCCATCACTAGGGTGAAAAACCGATATGAGAGCTGAGCCGGATTTCTCATCTAGATGAACATCATGAGCATATATATGAAAACACTCCGACAATCTCAACCCACCAAAATGCATCAACATTACGATTAACTGACTACCATAATCCGGTTCTCCTGAAGCAGAAACAAACCCATGCAGCAGTAAGTCTTCAATTCGGTCTTCTGGAAAGCGATATACCGCTTCGATATCAACTAGGTGCCTCTCAGGTCCTCGAATCTTTCTAACAACTGAGAATTGCTGTCGGGATGGTTTAGCTAAGTGATTCAGGAAACTACGACTGTGCCTTCTGTAGTAAGCACACCACTGCAAGCGTTCTTCGACATAATTGGCTTTCTTCAAGGGATTTAGCTTCGGTAAATCAGTACCATGGATTGTGTCTAAGTAGTCGCAGTAATCAGTGATATGACGAAGAAGAACATTCACATCTTCACTTCTTCGAGGAGACCAGAACAAACCAGAGTTATCTTGCCCATCTTGAATCGTTCCGAACTGTAACGCTTCAACAAAAGCTCTTAGTAGATCTGTAGCCGATGAGGCGCTTAATAATTGGCGCTCTATGTACTTTAAAAGAAGCTCTACAGCGAAGGTATTGCGCTCTAGCCACGACTGAGATTTGTAGCGATTCTCATGCAAAAATCTCAAGTGAGAAATCAGCAAACCATTTTCAGTAAAAAGCGCAGGAAAGCGAAATGAGGGCCGGCTTGCACTAGCTTTGTAGTTCACTGAGCGCTTGATTACGAAGCTCATTTCTTTGCCTGTTTGAAGTAGTCACGCCATCCAGACTAGTTCTTGGCGTAATAACGGGTCATATTTATAGGAACATGTTTAAACTGCTGTGCATTTTTACATTCCTGCTCATTACTATCAGGGAATCGACGACTATTCTCTAAAAACTCACTCCAACCCGTCCATCGCTTCTCATAGTTCATAGATCACCTCAAATACTAAGGAGTTCTTAACATACTACTTAGTATATAGTTGATGGTTCTCACTAATTCAAATGACTCAGCTATAAAAACAGACCAGCTTAATATCAGATATTTAGAAGTAGTATTTTAGCTATTAGTACGCTCTTAAGAGTAGAACTAATACACGGTCAGCAAAACGGTAGCTAGCTTTAACTGCTAGGTTTTCGAATTGACCTTTGTAAGAGAACATGTTGTCAGAACGGTCAGCTGCAGCTAGTTTGTCAGCAGCAGAGTTACCGTGGTAAGCCATGATATCTGTGAAGTCAGTAATAACGCCTAGTGCACCGTCGTTTTTACCGTAAGTCATTTCACCGAAAGCACCGCCAAGACCAGCGTATGCGTAACGAGTGTCTAGATTGCTGTTGCCGTCTACGCCGCCGTTTTCAGCTGTAGTGAACTCACCTTCCCAGAAACCAACACCGTATAGGTTGTCGTTGATTGCTTGAGTACCAAGGAAGTTTAGACGGATACGAGAGTTGTCCGCTACATCGCCATCTTTCATAGATAGACGTGCTTCAGCACGGCCGCCCATTTCTAGAGAAGTACCGTCTTGGTTGTAAAGCTCAGCTGCGTTAACGCCAGTTGCCATAGCTGCTGCAGATACAGAAAGAGCAATTAGAGTCTTTTTCATCTTATTTGTCCTAGTTAGCTGTCCATAATCATTGTTTTATGGGGGAGAGGTTATCTCTCACAAGTTATCGTTATGCGTATGGTTTCATTCGTGAGAATCGCCCACATTCGAAAAACCGATGACGTAACAACTTGCCGGACATGTTTTACTGCTAAAGTTTCCTTATGAGTTAGTAAAATGATATAAATCCAACTAATGAACAGTGTTCAATTATTTGCTTTTGTTTTGTAAGTTTTTGTTAAATAATGGTTTGTATCGCGATGACATTGGCCTGACATTGATTTGTTTTTATCTTTTTTGATGTTTTTAGTGTAATGAACAGTGTTGTTTTTCAATAAACTGCGATGATGGTTAAATCTAAAAGCCATTGATGACAAGGTATTAAGCACGCAACTGGATGGCAAAATCGAATTAGGGTGATTTCATATCCCAGTTTGTTTAAACTAATCAAAACAGAATCTTTGAACGTACTACCCAATCATCATGATTGGGTAGGCTTTTTTTGTCCAAAGACACCTTTGGCCTTGAGGTTATATAATGGAAAAAGTTCCAATGACACTACGTGGCGAACAATTGCTACGTACCGAGCTTGATCGTCTACTAAAGCTTCGCCCGCAAATTTCAGAAGCAATCGCAGAAGCGCGTGAACTAGGCGACTTGAAAGAAAACGCTGAATACCACGCAGCTCGTGAAGAGCAGGGTATCTGTGAAGCACAAATTCGTGACATTGAGTACAAACTGTCTGTTGCTCAAGTAATTGACGTAACATCGATGGACAACACTGGTAAGGTGATTTTTGGTTCAACGGTTACTCTAATTGACTGTGATACAGAAGAAGAGAAAACCTACCAAATCGTTGGTGACGACGAAGCAGATATTAAAGCAGGTCGTATTTCAATCAGTTCTCCAATTGCTCGTGGCCTGATCGGTAAGATGGAAGGTGACGAAGTGGTTATTCAAACCCCTGGTGGTGCGAAAGACTTCGAAATTGACAGCGTTGAGTACATCTAATTAGGCGATGCTGTCTATTCGCTGATGTAAACAGTAGATGCAAAAAAGGTCGCCCATGGCGACCTTTTCTTCTTCCGCTGCGTAAGTAGGGATTACTTACGTGGGATTTCGATTTTACGCTCTTCAGACTGGCGGTATAGCACAAGTACTTTACCAATTGTCTGAACTTTTTCAGCGCCCGTCTCACGTACGATAGCGTCGATGATCAGCTGTTTTGTCTCACGGTCTTCTGATGCAACTTTAATTTTGATCAGTTCGTGGTGGTCAAGAGCGATTTCAATTTCTGCTAGCACGGCTTCTGTAAGTCCATTTGCGCCCATTAGCACAACAGGTTTTAAACTGTGAGCCAGGCCTTTTAGGTGCTGCTTTTGTTTGGTGCTTAGGTTCATTACGCGGCCAATTTTCTTTAAAATAAGGGTTGAAAAAAGCTATTTTAACGCCATCTATTGCTGAAGACTATAATTTATTGAGTAATAGGTTGAGCCTATTAAAACAATAGCTCCTAATTACGCCTTGTTGGGATTAAAATGAGTAAACAAAAACATTCGGCTAGTTCTGGTCGTTGGTTGAAAGAACACTTTGATGATAAATACGCAAACGAAGCTCGTAAAAAAGGCTACCGTTCTCGTGCTTACTTCAAAATTGAAGAGATCCAAACAAAAGATAAATTGTTGAAATCTGGGATGACTGTCGTCGATTTAGGCGCCGCTCCAGGTGGATGGTCTCAATATGCTGCTAAGATAATAGGTGAAGAAGGTCAAATCATTGCATGTGACTTATTGCCTATGGATCCAATCGCTGGCGTAAGCTTCCTACAAGGTGACTTTCGTGACGAGGCAGTATTAGATGCCCTGTTAGAAAGAATCCAACCTTCAATGGTGGACGTAGTAATGTCTGACATGGCGCCTAACATTGCTGGTAATAATTCTGTAGATCAGCCACGAGCTATGTATTTAGTTGAATTGGCTTTAGATATGTGTCGACAAGTTCTAGCACCTAATGGTAGCTTTGTCGTAAAGGTTTTCCAGGGTGAAGGCTTCGATCAATTTGTGAAAGAAGTCCGAGACATGTTTAAAGTCGTAAAAATCAGAAAACCAGACTCATCGCGAGCTCGCTCACGAGAAGTCTTTGTTGTAGCCACTGGTTACAAAGGTTAACTATTTCGCTCGTTTAGAGCATGGTTAACACTATAGCTACAGGTAATGAACTGTAGTACCCTACCTTTAATTACAATTAGTTATCGAGAGGCTGACACCTTGAGTGACATGGCAAAAAATTTAATTCTGTGGCTTGTTATCGCTGTCGTATTGATGTCGGTATTCCAGAGCTTTGGCCCTGGAGAAAGCAATGGCAGAACCGTGGATTACACCACGTTTGTACAGGAAGTTGGCCAAGGCCAGATTCAAGAAGCAACTTTTAAAGACGGTGAGATTAGCTTTGTTCGTCGCGGCGGCGGTGCCAAAATGGTTACTTACATGCCGGTGTATGATCAAAAGCTTCTGGATGACCTAATTAATCAAAACGTGAAAGTGCAAGGTACGCCTCCTGAAGAGCAAAGCCTACTTGGCACAATTTTCATCTCTTGGTTCCCTATGATCTTACTGATTGGTGTATGGATTTTCTTCATGCGTCAAATGCAAGGCGGCGGCGGTAAAGGCGCTATGTCTTTCGGTAAGAGCAAAGCTCGCATGATGAGCGAAGAGCAAATCAAGACAACTTTTGCCGACGTTGCAGGTTGTGACGAAGCAAAAGAAGACGTAAAAGAACTGGTTGATTACCTACGTGACCCAAGCCGCTTCCAGAAATTGGGCGGTAAGATTCCAACAGGTGTTCTAATGGTTGGTCCTCCTGGTACTGGTAAAACGCTTTTAGCGAAGGCCATTGCCGGTGAAGCAAAAGTACCGTTCTTTACTATCTCTGGTTCTGACTTCGTAGAAATGTTCGTGGGTGTTGGTGCATCTCGTGTGCGTGACATGTTTGAGCAAGCGAAGAAAGCAGCACCTTGTATCATCTTTATCGATGAGATCGATGCGGTAGGTCGTCAGCGTGGTGCTGGTGTTGGTGGTGGTCACGATGAACGTGAACAAACCCTAAACCAAATGCTGGTTGAGATGGATGGTTTCGAAGGTAACGAAGGTATCATCGTTATCGCAGCAACTAACCGTCCTGACGTATTGGACCCTGCGCTATTGCGTCCTGGCCGTTTTGACCGTCAAGTGGTTGTTGGTCTTCCAGACGTACGTGGTCGTGAGCAGATTCTTAAAGTACACATGCGTAAAGTGCCTCTAGCGGGTGACGTAGAGCCATCTCTAATTGCACGTGGTACTCCAGGTTTCTCTGGTGCAGACCTAGCAAACTTAGTTAACGAAGCGGCACTATTCGCTGCACGCGGCAACAAGCGCAACGTTTCTATGGTTGAGTTTGAACTGGCGAAAGACAAAATCATGATGGGTGCAGAGCGCCGTTCAATGGTGATGTCTGAAGAAGTGAAAGAATCAACAGCATACCACGAAGCGGGTCACGCAATTGTTGGTCGCTTAGTTCCGGAACACGATCCAGTGTACAAAGTGTCTATCATTCCACGTGGTCGTGCATTGGGTGTGACTATGTACCTACCTGAGCAAGACCGTGTGAGTATGTCTCGCCAACACCTAGAATCAATGGTTTCTAGCTTGTACGGTGGTCGTCTAGCGGAAGAGCTGATCTACGGTGCTGACAAAGTATCGACAGGTGCATCGAACGATATCGAACGTGCAACAGACATCGCTCGTAAGATGGTGACGCAATGGGGCTTCTCTGAGAAACTTGGTCCGCTACTGTATGCGGAAGAAGAAGGTGAAGTGTTCCTTGGCCGTAGTGTGACTCAGACTAAACACATGTCTGATGACACAGCGAAGCTGATCGACGACGAAGTTCGTAAGATCATCGACCGCAACTATGACCGTGCGAAGAAAATCTTGGAAGATAACATGGACATCATGCATGCGATGAAAGATGCGCTAATGAAGTATGAGACCATTGATGCTGACCAGATTGATGACCTAATGGAGCGTAAAGCTGAGATCCGTGAACCTGCTGGTTGGGGCGACAAGCCAAACAAACCAGAAGATAACGATAAGCCTCAAGCGAAGCCTGAAGTAAAAGCAGAAGAGAAGCCGGTTGAGCCTACAAAACCTGTAGAGCAATCAACGTCTCAAGAAGCGACTTCAAGCGAAGCGCCAGAAAAGAAAGACTCTGAATAAAGAGTAGCCTTTGATAACAAACCCCGAGTTAAGCTCGGGGTTTTTGTATCTGTTGTGATTATTAACGCTATGATTATTAAAGCAAACAACAAATCTCTCGATCTTTCTCGCCCTCATGTTATGGCAATCCTCAATGTCACGCCTGACTCATTTTCTGATGGTGGTAAATTTAACTCACTTGAATTAGCGCTTGCTCAAGTTGAGAAAATGATCGCCGCTGGTGTGAGCATCATCGATATCGGTGGTGAATCAACACGACCAGGTGCCCCTGATGTTGAATTAGAAGAAGAACTGCAACGTGTGATTCCTGTTATCCAAGCGATACGTGATAAGCACGATGTTTGGATTTCTGTTGATACCAGTAAAGCTGAAGTGATGCGCCAAGCGGTTGCTGCTGGTGCAGACCTTATTAACGATGTTCGTGCGCTTCAAGAGCCAGGAGCATTAGAGGTAGCAGCAGAAGCTAAGTTGCCAATTTGCCTGATGCACATGAAAGGCCAGCCACGTACGATGCAAGCCAATCCTCAATACGATGATCTGATGGAGGATGTCTCTGCATTCCTTCAAGAACGAATTGCTGCTTGTGAGGCTGTGGGTATCGATAAGTCTCAACTTATCCTTGACCCAGGTTTTGGTTTTGGCAAAACCATAGAACACAATTATCATATGCTCGCTCATCTCGATAAGTTCCATGAATTTGGCTTGCCAATCCTTGCTGGTATGTCGCGTAAATCCATGATTTTCAAGCTGTTGGATAAGCCAGCGGCTGACTGCACCAATGCGAGTGTCGTCTGTGCGACTATCGCGGCGATGAAAGGCGCGCAAATTATTCGAGTTCATGACTTTGAAGAAACCATTGAAGCAATGAAAGTGGTTGAGATGACGAACAAAAATATCTAAAAGAATTAAGGAAAGTTTTATGTCTGATAAAAGACGTTATTTCGGTACTGATGGCGTACGCGGTAAAGTTGGACAATACCCAATTACTCCAGATTTTGTACTGAAGCTTGGCTGGGCAGCTGGTCGTGTACTAGCGAAACAAGGCACAAAAAAAGTTATCATCGGTAAAGATACGCGTATCTCTGGTTACATGCTTGAATCTGCTCTTGAAGCCGGTCTTGCCGCTGCTGGCCTGAAAGCAACCTTTACTGGTCCAATGCCAACCCCAGCGGTTGCTTACCTAACACAAACCTTCCGAGCGGAAGCGGGCATCGTTATTTCAGCTTCTCACAACCCATACTACGACAACGGCATCAAGTTCTTTTCGTCTGAAGGCACTAAGCTTCCGGATGATATCGAGCTTGCTATTGAAGCTGAGCTAGATAAAGACATTGAATGTGTGGAGTCAGCTGAGCTTGGTAAAGCAACCCGCCTGAACGACGCGGCTGGTCGTTACATCGAGTTTTGTAAGAGTACCTTCCCATCAGATCTTAGCCTAGCGAACGTGAAGATTGTGGTTGATTGTGCCCATGGTGCTACTTACCACATCGCTCCTAACGTATTTAAAGAGCTAGGTGCTGACGTTGTTGCAATGGGCGTTGAGCCAAACGGTACTAACATCAATGCTGAAGTTGGTGCGACTGACGTTCGTGCGCTACAAAAACGTGTTGTAGAAGAGCAAGCTCACCTAGGCCTTGCGTTCGATGGTGACGGCGACCGTATTATCATGGTTGACCACTTGGGCAACAAGATCGATGGCGACCAAATTGCTTACATCATCGCTCGTGATGCACTGCGTCGCGGCGAACTAAAAGGCGGTGTCGTTGGTACGCTAATGACTAACCTAGGTATGGAAAATGGCCTGAAGCAATTGGGTATTCCGTTCGTACGTGCTGCGGTTGGCGACCGTTACGTGATGGAGCAACTACTTGCTAAAGGTTGGAAGATCGGTGCTGAAAACTCAGGCCACGTTATCTTGCTAGATAAAGTGACTACTGGTGACGCTATCGTAGCAGCGTTGCAAGTGCTTGCTTCTGTTGTCGGTAGCGAAATGACATTGCACGACCTGTCTCAAGGTATGACGCTTTACCCACAAGTACTAGAGAACGTACGTTTTGCTGGTGACAGCAACCCACTAGAAGCACAAGCAGTGCTAGACTCAGTTGCAGAAGTAGAAGCAGAGTTGGGCGACAAAGGCCGAGTATTACTACGTAAATCGGGCACTGAACCACTTATTCGTGTAATGGTGGAAGGTGAAGATGCGGAACTTGTTCAAAGCTCTGCGCTTAAGATTGCAGAAGCTGTAAAAGCAAGTTGTTAATCATTGCCTTAACCCATTTTGCTAGAGGAAAGGGCAACTTTTGCCCTTTTTTTGAGCGCTTAATGCGTTGGTGGTGACTTTTTACTAATTTTCCCTTGTCAGCGTTACTGGCTTTCGCTAGTATTGCTCCGCCTCCCGTTAGGAGGTCGCTAGCCTTGTTCATAAATAAACGCGATTGTTTTTGAACGGCGCTGGCTCAACAATTTGGAACATAGGTGGAAAAAAATGTTTTCAGTTCTACTTGTGATTTACCTGTTGGCGGCGCTTGGTGTGATTGGCCTTGTGTTGATTCAACAAGGTAAAGGCGCAGATATGGGAGCCTCGTTCGGTGCAGGTGCTTCAAACACAGTGTTTGGTGCAAGCGGCTCAGGTAATTTCTTAACCCGAACAACTGCTATTTTAGCAACCGTATTTTTTATCGTTAGCTTGCTACTTGGTCGTATGTCTACGCACAAGACTGAGTCACAATGGGTAGACCCAACACTAGGTCAACCAGTTGTAGAACAAGTTAAAGATGCAGCAAGTGAAGTTCCAGCACCAACAGGTGATGAAATTCCACAATAAGCTGTAAAGGTTTATGTAGCCGAGATGGTGAAATTGGTAGACACGCTAGCATGAGGTGCTAGTGCCTTAGGTGTGAGGGTTCGAGTCCCTCTCTCGGCACCATGAATTTACAAACTTGTAAATCACTTAGTTGAGCGTATAATGCTCAGCAAGTCGGACGCGGGGTGGAGCAGCTTGGTAGCTCGTCGGGCTCATAACCCGAAGGTCGTCGGTTCAAATCCGGCCCCCGCAACCAATCTCTTCTTTCACTTGGAAAGAATGATTCGATTGGCAAGTTTGCACAGTGCTAACCACACTGTGAGTTAAGAAAAGCAGTTTTTGGCTATTCTTAACGTATCAGGGTCCAGCAGCATAAAACCCCGACTTTCGGGGTTTTTTGTTATCTGAGTTTTTGTAATTTAACTCGGATCACTGCTTGGTTTTTTTGATGTTGGCTCTGACGCCTTTTTTTGTTTCTGGAGTGGTTCAAATGACTGGTTTAGAAAGACAACTTACTGAAATGCTTGAAGCTCCTGTAGAAGCAACAGGCTACGAGTTGGTTGGATTAGAATTTATTCGTGCGGGTGCGCACTCAACGTTGCGTATCTACATCGACCATGAAAATGGTATCAACGTAGATGCCTGTGCAGAAGTTAGCCATCAGGTAAGCGCAGTATTAGACGTTGAAGATCCAATTTCTGTTGCTTACAGCCTAGAAGTTTCTTCTCCAGGCTTAGAAAGACCACTTTTCAAAGCAGCACATTACGAGCAATTTATTGGTCACGAGGTCAGCATCGTATTGAAAATGGCTGTTGCAAACCGTCGTAAGTGGAAAGGTATTATCCACAGCGTTGATGGTGAGACAATTGCAGTTACTTGTGAAGGGCAACAAGAAGAGTTTGCTCTAAGTAACATTTCAAAAGCTAACCTGATCCCTAAATTTTAGTTCCCTAAAAAATTTGAAGCTTAGAGGCTAAATACAATGAGTAAAGAAATTTTAGCGGTAGCAGAAGCGGTATCGAACGAAAAAGCGGTACCTCGTGAGCGTATCTTTGAGGCTCTTGAGATTGCTCTAGCAACTTCTACAAAGAAAAAGTACGAAATCGAAATCGATGTACGCGTAGCTATCGACCGTAAAACGGGTGAGTTTGAAACATTCCGCCGTTGGTTGGTTGTAGAAGATGTTGAAAACCCAACAAAAGAAATCTCTCTAGAAGCTGCACAATACGAAGATGCAGACATTCAACTAGGTGATTTCGTAGAAGACGATATCCCATCGGTTACATTTGACCGTATTACGACGCAAACTGCTAAGCAAGTTATCGTACAAAAAGTACGTGAAGCTGAGCGTGCGCAAATCGTAGAACAGTTCATCGACAACGAAGGTGATTTGATCACTGGTGTTGTTAAGAAAGTAAACCGCGAGACGGTTGTACTTGATCTTGGTAACAACGCAGAAGCGGTAATCCTACGTGATGACCAACTTCCTCGTGAAAACTTCCGTCCAGGTGACCGTGTTCGTGGTCTTCTGTACAAAGTTGCTCCTGAAGCGCGTGGTTTCCAACTGTTCATCACTCGTTCTAAGCCAGAAATGCTGGCTGAACTGTTCCGTGTAGAAGTGCCAGAGATCGCTGAAGAAATCATCGAACTTAAAGGCGCTGCACGTGATCCAGGTTCTCGCGCTAAGATCGCTGTTAAAACAAACGACAAGCGTATCGACCCTGTAGGTGCGTGTGTTGGTATGCGTGGTGCACGTGTACAAGCAGTATCTGGTGAGCTTGGTGGTGAGCGTATCGATATCGTTCTTTGGGACGATAACCCAGCTCAATTCGTTATCAACGCAATGGCACCAGCTGATGTTGCTTCTATCATCGTTGATGAAGATGCACACTCAATGGACATCGCTGTTGAAGCTGACAACCTAGCGCAAGCTATCGGTCGTAACGGTCAAAACGTACGTCTAGCATCTCAACTAACTGGTTGGGAACTGAACGTAATGACTGTGGCAGATCTTCAGAAGAAACACGCTGAAGAGTCTCAAGCGTCTATCGAAAACTTCATGAAGTACCTAGACATTGAAGAAGACTTCGCTCAACTACTTGTTGAAGAAGGTTTCTCAACGCTAGAAGAAATCGCATACGTTCCAGTTAATGAACTGCTAGACGTAGACGGCCTAAACGAAGAGCTTGTAGAAGAACTTCGTAGCCGTGCGAAAGACGCACTAACGACAATTGCCCTAGCGCAAGAAGAGTCTTTTGAAGGTCTAGAGCCTGCTGAAGACCTACTAGGCCTTGAAGGTCTAGAGCGTGAGATGGCATTCAAGTTGGCAGCAAAAGGTGTAGCAACACTAGAAGATCTAGCCGACCAAGGTATCGACGATTTAGAAGGTATTGAAGGCCTGACAGAAGAACGCGCAGGTGAGCTTATCATGGCTGCACGTAACATCTGTTGGTTCGGCGAAGAAGCATAATATCAGCAAGGAGGAAGCGGCATGACACAATTAACAGTTAAAGCTCTGAGTGAAGAGATTGGTACTCCAGTCGACCGCTTAATGGAACAACTTGCTGACGCTGGCATGAACAAAGCGAGTTCTGACCATGTATCGGATGAAGAGAAGCAAAAGCTTCTCTCTCACCTGAAGAAAGAGCACGGCGATAAGTCGGGCGAATCTGAACCTACTAGACTGACGCTTCAACGTAAGACTCGTAGCACGCTAAGTGTTGCAGCAGGTGGCGGCAAAAGTAAGGATGTTCAAGTAGAAGTGCGTAAGAAGCGCACATATGTGAAGCGCAGCACTATCGAAGACGACGCAAAACGTGAGGCTGAGGAAGCAGCAAAACGTGAAGCTGAAGAGCTTGCGAAGCGTGAGGCTGAAGAACAAGCCAAACGTGAAGCTGCAGAGAAAGCACAGCGCGAAGCCGATGAGAAAGCGAAACGTGAAGCGGATGCAAAACGTGAAGCTGAAGAAAAGGCAAAACGCGCACAAGCTGATAAGGCTAAGAAAGAAATGAATGCAAAAAACGCGGATGCTAATACGCAAGCGAAGAAAGAAGCTGACGAGCTAAAGCGTCGTCAGGAAGAAGAAGCCCAACGTAAAGCTGAGCAAGAAGCGGCTAAGCTAGTTGAAGAAGCTCGTAAACTTGCAGAAGAGAACGAAGCTCGTTGGTCTGAAGAAGAGACTAAAAAGAAAGAGCTTGAAAACTCTGACTACCACGTAACTACTTCTCGTTACGCTCGTGAAGCTGAAGATGCAGCTGACCGTAAAGAAGAAGGTGGTGCTCGTCGTAAGAAGAAGAAACCAGCAAAAGAAGAGCAATCACGCGGTGGTCGTAACCAACGTGGTGGCAAAGGCCGTAACAAAGGCAAACTTGCTAAGCCAACTTCAATGCAACACGGTTTCGATAAGTCTGCGACTGTAGCAAAACAAGACGTAGTAATCGGTGAGACAATCGTTCTTTCTGAACTTGCTAACAAGATGTCGGTTAAAGCGACAGAAGTTATCAAAGTAATGATGAAGATGGGCGCTATGGCGACTATCAACCAAGTGATCGACCAAGAAACAGCACAACTTGTTGCTGAAGAAATGGGTCACAAGGTAGTTCTTCGTAAAGAGAACGAACTGGAAGAAGCAGTACTATCTGATCGTGATACAAACGCAGAAGCAGTACCACGCGCTCCAGTAGTAACAATCATGGGTCACGTTGACCACGGTAAAACGTCAACACTTGACTACATCCGTCGTACTCACGTTGCTTCAGGCGAAGCGGGTGGTATCACACAGCACATCGGTGCTTACCACGTTGAAACTGACAACGGCATGATCACGTTCCTTGATACTCCTGGACACGCGGCGTTTACTGCTATGCGTGCTCGTGGTGCTCAAGCGACAGATATCGTTGTTCTTGTAGTTGCAGCAGACGATGGCGTAATGCCACAAACAGTTGAAGCGATCCAGCACGCGAAAGCGGCAGGCGTTCCTCTGATTGTTGCTGTGAACAAGATCGATAAAGAAGACGCGAACCCAGACAACGTTAAGAATGAGCTAGCTCAATACGACGTAATCCCTGAGGAATGGGGCGGTGAGAACATGTTCGTTCACATCTCTGCTAAACAGGGTACAAACATCGACGGTCTTCTAGAAGCAATCCTTCTTCAATCTGAGGTTCTAGAGCTTACAGCTGTAGCAGAAGGCATGGCATCTGGTGTTGTTGTTGAATCTCGTCTAGATAAAGGTCGTGGTCCAGTAGCAACAGTACTTGTTCAATCAGGTACGCTAAACAAAGGCGATATCGTTCTTTGTGGTCAAGAATACGGCCGTGTTCGTGCAATGCGTGACGAACTAGGTAAAGAAATCACAGAAGCTGGTCCATCTATCCCTGTAGAGATCCTAGGTCTTTCAGGCGTACCATCTTCAGGTGATGAAGCAACAGTAGTACGTGACGAGCGTAAAGCGCGTGAAGTAGCGAACTACCGTGCTGGTAAGTTCCGTGAAGTGAAACTTGCTCGTCAGCAGAAATCTAAACTAGAGAACATGTTCTCTAACATGACTGCTGGTGAAGTTGCTGAACTAAACGTAGTACTGAAAGCTGACGTACAAGGCTCTGTAGAAGCAATCGCAGACTCTCTACTGAAACTGTCTACTGACGAAGTTAAAGTGAACATCGTTGGTTCTGGTGTTGGTGGTATTACTGAGACTGACGCAGTTCTTGCAGAAGCTTCAAATGCAATCATCCTTGGCTTTAACGTACGTGCGGATGCATCTGCTCGTCGTGCGATTGAAGCAGCAAGTGTTGACCTACGTTACTACTCAATCATTTACCAATTGATTGACGAAGTTAAACAAGCAATGGGCGGTATGCTTGCTCCAGAATTCAAGCAAGAAATCATTGGTCTTGCTGAAGTACGTGACGTATTTAAGTCACCAAAACTGGGCGCAATCGCTGGTTGTATGGTTACTGAAGGTCTAATTAAGCGTAACAACCCAATCCGCGTTCTACGCGACAACGTTGTTATCTACGAAGGTGAGCTAGAATCACTTCGTCGCTTTAAAGATGACGTTCAAGAAGTTAAGAATGGCTACGAGTGTGGTATCGGCGTTAAGAACTACAACGACGTTCGCGTTGGCGACCAGATCGAAGTATTCGAAGTCGTTGAAATCAAACGTACTCTAGACTAATTGACTAAAATTACTAACCGTCTGAAAGACAAACAGTAATTGGTTGTTGAATACACCATGGGGGGCTGGCTTGACCATCCCCCCATTCTTTCTATTTAAGAGAATGAATATGTCAAAAGAATTTAGCCGCACGCAGCGCGTATCACAGCAGCTGCAAAAAGAACTTGCGATGATCCTTCAACGTGAAGTTCGTGACTCTCGCCTAGGCATGGTTACGATTTCAGACGTAGAAGTGTCACGCGATCTTGCTTACGCAAAAGTATTCGTTACTTTCCTATGTGTGGGCGAGCAAACACCAGAATCATGCCTAGCAGCACTACGTGAGCACGAAGTGCACATCCGTATGATGCTTGGTAAGCGTATTCGCCTACGTCTAACGCCTGAAATCCGTTTCTACTACGACAACACACTAGTAGAAGGTATGCGCATGTCGAACCTAGTTTCTGAGGTTGTGAACGAAGATAAACGTAAACAGCAAGATTCAGGTCGCGAAGAAGATCAGGCAGGGGAAGAGTAATGGCTCGTCGTCGTAAAGGTCGTCCAATTAATGGCGTTATCTTGTTGGACAAACCAACAGGTATTTCTTCCAATGATGCACTGCAAAAAGTAAAGCGTATCTACTTTGCTGAGAAAGCGGGTCATACGGGTGCATTGGACCCACTAGCGACGGGCATGTTGCCAATCTGCTTAGGTGAAGCAACCAAGTTCTCTCAGTTCTTGTTAGATTCAGACAAGCGCTACCGCGTAATCGCAAAGTTAGGTGAGCGTACTGATACGTCTGACTCTGATGGCGAAGTGGTAGAGACGCGTCCTATTGATGTGAACCTAGAGAAGTTAGAAGCGTGTATTGATACGTTCCGTGGTGAATCAGACCAAGTTCCTTCAATGTTCTCAGCATTGAAGTACCAAGGTAAGCCATTGTACGAGTATGCTCGTAAAGGCATCGAAGTGCCACGTGAATCTCGCAAGATCACGGTATACGAAATCGTACTTCACCGCTTTGAAGGTGATGAAGTTGAGATGGAAGTACACTGCTCAAAAGGCACTTACATCCGTACTATCGTTGATGACCTAGGTGAAATGCTTGGCTGTGGCGCACACGTGACTATGCTTCGTCGTACTGGTGTTGCTAAGTACCCATACGAAAAAATGGTGACGCTAGAACAACTTAATGAGTTGCTTGAGCAAGCACATCGCGATGAAGTAGCACCGAAAGAGTTGCTTGATCCACTGCTGTTGCCAATGGACACTGCCGTTGAAGATTTGCCTGAGGTAAACCTAAACGCTGAGCTAACCAACCTAGTACAGCATGGTATGCCAGTGCAGGTACTGGGTGCGCCAGAGGGTACGCCAATTCGTATGACTTCTGGTGAAGATAAGCTGTTTATTGGCGTTGCTGAAGTGAACGACGATGGAAAAGTGGCACCAAAACGTTTGGTGGTTTTCCGCGACGAAGAGTAACTTCACTAAGCTCTAGAAAATACCGGCGATAATGCCGGTATTTTTATATTGCGCGGGTGAGGAAACTTCCCTATAATTCGCGCTTCGCGTAGCGGCTGAATCAGAGATTGGCTGCTACAACTTTAAACCTACTCTTATTAGGAGAGAATTATGTCTCTGAATGCAGAAACTAAAGCAGCAATCGTTGCAGAATACGCACAAGGCGAAGGCGACACTGGTTCACCAGAAGTTCAAGTAGCTCTACTTACAGCTTCTATCAACCACCTACAAGGTCACTTCAAAGCACACAAAGGCGATCACCACAGCCGTCGTGGTCTTCTACGTATGGTTTCTCGTCGTCGTAAGCTTCTAGATTACCTAAAAGGTAAAAATCTAGCTCGCTACCAAGACCTAATCAAGCGTCTAGGCCTACGTCGCTAATCAGCGACTGCATAGCAGTTTGTCTAAAAGGGGCTTTATGCCCCTTTTTTGTTGCCTGTTACTTATTTTGACTGCTATAGCTTAGCCAAATCAGACTTATGCCGTTATACTACACGCGGCTAAATCTCGTTTAGAGATTTTCACTAGGCTCATTGCATTACAGTCAACCACGTCGACCAAAAGGTCGCGACTATTAAAAGTGAACTGAACGCCACATTAGTTTGTTTTTACTAGTCGCGATTCGTAATGCCTTGGGTATCAATCAATACTCTCTAAGCAAATCAATCGATGCGCTTGGAAACAAGGAATAACAATGTTCGAAAAACCAGTTGTTAAAACGTTCCAGTACGGTAACCACACAGTTACTCTAGAAACTGGCGTTATCGCACGTCAAGCTACGGCTGCAGTAATGGTTACTATGGACGATACAGCAGTATTCGTTTCTGTAGTTGGTAAAAAAGAAGCGGTTGAAGGTCAAGACTTCTTCCCTCTAACAGTTAACTACCAAGAGCGTACTTACGCAGCAGGTAAAATCCCTGGTGGTTTCTTCAAGCGTGAAGGTCGTCCTTCTGAAGGCGAAACGCTAACGGCTCGTCTAATCGACCGTCCAATCCGTCCTCTATTCCCAGATGCATTCAAAAACGAAGTACAAGTTATTGCAACAGTAGTATCTGTGAACCCAGACGTTCAACCAGACATCCCAACAATGATTGGTACGTCTGCTGCGCTAGCTATCTCTGGTATTCCGTTCAACGGTCCTATCGGTGCTGCGCGTGTTGGTCACATCGACGGTCAACTAGTACTTAACCCAAGCAACACTGAGCTAGAAACATCTAAACTAGACCTAGTTGTTGCAGGTACTGAATCTGCAGTACTAATGGTTGAATCAGAAGCTGACAACCTAACTGAAGAAGAAATGCTATCTGCTGTTGTATTCGGTCACGATCAACAACAAGCTGTGATCAAAGCAATCAACGAATTCAAAGCTGAAGTTGCTACTCCTGCTTGGGATTGGGTTGCTCCAGCAGAGAACACTGCGCTGGTAACTAAGATTGCTGAACTTGCTGAAGCAAAACTGGTTGAAGCTTACCAAATCACAGAGAAGATGGCTCGTTACGACCGCATCCACGAGATCGCTGGTGAAGTTAACGAAGTGCTGCTTGCTGAAGATCCAGAAGCAAACACAAAAGAAATCCACACTATCTTCCACGATCTAGAGAAGACAGTTGTACGTCGCAGCATCATCGCTGGTAACCCACGTATCGACGGTCGTGAAAAAGACATGGTTCGTGCGCTTGACGTACGTACTGGTGTTCTTCCTCGTACTCACGGTTCTTCACTATTTACTCGTGGTGAAACTCAGGCGCTAGTAACTGCGACTCTAGGTACGCAGCGTGACGCTCAAATCATCGATGAGCTAACAGGTGAGCGTAAAGATCACTTCCTACTACATTACAACTTCCCTCCATACTGTGTAGGCGAAACTGGTTTTGTAGGTTCTCCTAAGCGTCGTGAAATCGGTCACGGTAAACTGGCTAAACGCGGTATCGCAGCAGTAATGCCTTCTGTTGATGAGTTCCCATACACAGTACGTGTTGTATCGGAAATCACAGAATCTAACGGTTCTTCTTCAATGGCTTCTGTATGTGGTACTTCTCTTGCTCTTATGGACGCAGGTGTGCCAATCAAGTCTTCTGTTGCGGGTATCGCAATGGGTCTTGTTAAAGAAGGCGACGACTTCGTTGTTCTTTCAGACATCCTTGGTGACGAAGACCACCTAGGTGACATGGACTTTAAAGTAGCAGGTACTAACACTGGTATCACAGCACTTCAAATGGACATCAAGATCGAAGGTATCACTAAAGAGATCATGCAAATTGCGCTTAACCAAGCTCAAGGTGCACGTAAGCACATCCTATCTGTAATGGATGAAGCTATCTCTGGTGCTCGTGAAGACATCTCTGAATTCGCTCCTCGCATTCACACAATGAAGATCAGCGCAGAGAAGATCAAAGACGTTATCGGTAAAGGTGGTGCAGTTATCCGTGCTCTAACTGAAGAGACTGGTACAACTATCGAAATCGAAGACGACGGTACTATCAAGATTGCAGCAACTGAAGGTGCAGCAGCGAAAGAAGCTATCCGCCGTATCGAAGAGATCACTGCTGAAGTTGAAGTAGGCCGTATCTACACTGGTAAAGTTGCACGTCTAGCTGACTTTGGTGCATTCGTAACGGTTCTTCCTGGTAAAGATGGTCTAGTACACATCTCTCAAATCGCTGAAAAACGCGTTGAGAAAGTGTCTGACTACCTAACTGAAGGTCAAGAAGTTCAAGTTAAAGTTCTTGAAATTGACCGCCAAGGCCGTGTACGTCTAAGTATGAAAGAAGCAGTAGAGAAGCCAGCAGAAGAAGCAAACGACGCTTCTGAAGCAAAAGGCGAGTAATCTAAGTTTCGACTTTTGGTCTTTTATTAGCTTAAGAGCCTGAAAGCATGCTATAAAAGGGGAGCATTTTCGCTCCCCTTTTTTTTGGCCTGTTTCACCAATTATCGCCTCAAGCGAAGTTAACTAGCCTATAGTGCATAAAGAGAAACAGACCCAGAGCGGTCCAAACAGGAGTACCAATTAGTGAAATGGTTTCAAACCGCAAGTTTATGTGTTGCTATCGCGCTGACCGGTTGTGCTAATACCTCTCAACAATCGGCACAACAGTGGATCTACCCTCCGATGGCGGTACCGCTACAACCAAGCGTGCAACAAGAAGTTCAGATTGCGCGTCTTTCCCAGCTTTTACAGCGCCCAGACCTGAGTGATGAAGTTCGCGCTAAGATGCATTACGAGCGTGGTAACTACTACGACAGTGTTGGCCTGCGTGATCTTGCTCGTTTGGACTTCAATCAGTCTTTGCAACTTAACCCTGCTCAACCAGACATCTTTAACCTACTAGGCGTGTATTTCACTCAAGTCGGCGAGTTTGATGCGGCTTACGAAGCGTTCGATTCGACATTAGAGCTAGCACCAGAGAATTCATACGCAGAGCGTAACCGTGCGATAGCTTTGTATTACGGCGGCCGCATCGACCTAGCTTTGGAAGACATGACCAAGCATTATCAAGAAATGCCGAGTGACCCGTTCCGTGCACTATGGCTTTACATCATCGAAGCAGAGCAAAACCCTGAGCAAGCGAAAGCGAACCTAGAGAAGCGTTACCAGCGCGACCGCAGTGAAGAGTGGGGCTGGGTTCTGGTTGCCATTATGCTGCGTGACGTGTCTGATGATGCCGCACTAAAAGCTATCATGGATGGCACGCGTGAGAACTACCGCCTTGCTGAGCGTTTGACAGAAACTTACTTCTACCTTGGTAAGCGTTACCAACTCGAGGGGGATATTGCTGACGCGATCTCGTTGTACAAGCTGGCGATCTCTTTCAACGTTTATGAATACGTAGAGCACCGTTACTCTTTCTTGGAGTTGGCGCAAATCTACGATCAGTTGCAGCAAGAACAACTTGCTAAGCTCAAAGCCGAGCAAGAGCAACAAGAAGAAAAATAACCATGAGCCGCTCAATCAGAGCGGCTTTTTTGTGCTTGAAGAATTTGGATGGCTTCACTAGAATAGTTAGCCTTGCTAACTAAATGGGCAAAGCATAATGGCATTAGAAAAAAGCCTGATTGATTTAGAACGCTTTTGTGCCAAAGCGTGGCGTGTTTATGCCAAAGAAGATCCACTTTCGCACCTGAGTTTTAATGAGTTTGATTACTTGCGAGTGATTCAACTGCACCCAGAAGGTGTACGCATTACCGACTTAGCGGAAGAGCTTCAAGTCACCAAACCTTCGGCTTCAAATATGGTGGTTCGTTTGGAGAAAAAGGGCTTGGTAAGGCGCATTGCTTGTAACGAAGATGCTCGCTCTAAACGTGTGCTATTAACGGAAGAAGTGATAGCTGAAATGTCTTTGGAACAAGTGGTGTATAAAGATATTTCACAGCAGCTTATGCGTAAGTTGGATGCGAAAGAAGCACAGCAATTGAAAGTGCTATTAGATAAAGCGCTCGGAAACTAAACCTATTTTTTTATTCTTTTATCAATTTAGTTAGCTTTGCTAACTATTGGTGGTAGTCATGCAAAACTCTATTTATAAACAGTTTTGGAAATACACAATTCCGACAGTCGCAGCCATGCTGGTTAACGGCTTGTATCAAGTGGTGGATGGTATCTTTATCGGTCGGTATGTCGGTGCTGACGGATTAGCGGGGATCAACGTTGCTTGGCCAATTATCGGCTCGATACTAGGTATCGGTATGATGGTGGGTGTAGGTACGGGCGCACTCGCCTCTATCAAACAAGGTGAAAAAGACAGTGAGGGCGCGAAACGCATTCTCTCAACTGGTCTATTGCTTTTAGTCGCTCTGATGCCAATAGTGGCGACAACCTTGTTCTTCTTCGCCGATGACTTTATTCGCTGGCAGGGCGCTGAAGGTCGTGTTTACGAGCTTGGTTTGCAGTACCTGCATATCCTGAGTGTCGCGTGTGTGTTCTCGCTGGGTTCGATTGCAGTGCCGTTTTTGCTGCGTAATGATGATAGCCCTAACTTAGCCACCATCTTGATGGTGATCGGCGCGGTAATCAACATCGTGCTCGACTATATCTTTATCGCTTGGCTGGGCTGGGAGCTTACCGGTGCTGCTATTGCGACCGCTCTGGCGCAGATGGTTGTGACGATTTTGGGGGTAGGGTACTTCTTTACTTCCAGAGCAAACATGCGCTTGTCTTTCAGCGATTTGAAGATGCAGTTTGATGTCATTCCTAAGATCGTCATGATCGGCACGTCTAGCTTCTTTATGTATGCGTATGGCTCAATGATGGTTGCGCTGCACAATGCATTATTTGCCCAGTACGGTAGTGCGTTGTTGATTGGTGCTTACGCCATCTTGGGTTATATCGTGACAGTCTACTACTTGATCGCTGAAGGCATCGCCAATGGTATGCAGCCCTTAGTAAGCTACAACCATGGTGCTCGTAATCAAGACAATATTCGTAAGCTGTTGAAGGTCGCAATGGGCACGTCAGTACTCGGTGGTGTCGCGTTTGTTATTCTCATGAACATCTTCCCTTACGAGTTTGTGTCGGTGTTCAACAACGCAGACCAACATCTGATTGATGCGACGGTGGTCGGTATCCGTCTACACATGTTTGCGCTGTTCTTAGATGGCTTCTTGGTGGTTGCGGCGGCGTACTACCAATCGGTAAACAAAGGCAGCAAAGCGATGTTTGTGACCATTGGTAATATGGTGATTCAATTGCCTTTCTTGTTCATCATGCCGAAGTTATTGGGAGTGACGGGTATTTGGATTGCGTTCCCATTGTCTAACATCGCCTTGAGTCTGGTGGTGATGACAATGTTGTGGCGTGATATTAAGAAGATAATGAATGAGAGCTCTCCAGAGCCGAGTGTTCAAGTCTCTTAACCGAATATTAATACGAAAAAGCGAGGTCAGTACCTCGCTTTTTTATTGGCTTGAAACCCTGAGTAGGGCTTAGATGTTTTTCACCTCTAAGCCAGCAAGTTGATGCCAGTAACCGTTACATTGGCGGTCTTGGATCTTGCCTGGGTTGGTGCCTTTCTCATTGGAACGGAACTGGTCTAGCTCAGAGAAGGTGCTAAGGCCAAGTGGGCTTAGACGAACTACATCAACCAAACCTTCCATACTTGGCAGATCGTTGATCAGGTTGTAGCAGTAACCAGACTGAGTTTGGATGCCGTTGAGGTTAAACACTTCCTGACCTTCTTGGCTGCTTACTTGGATACCTGTTGGGTACTTAATACAGCAAGTTTCGCAGTCGTCTTTAGCTTTGTTTTCTGCACGAGCGGTAAAGCAGCGCGCCGAGTAAGCCAGCGGTAGGTAGCCGTGGCTAAATACTTCCACTTCAAACTTATTGCGAATACCAAGTTCATCACATTGAACCAATGTATTGCTTAGCCATTCGCGAGACAGCTCTACAGGCATACACCAGCGGATCATGCCCTGTTTTAGGAACAAGTTAAGCGTGTGCGCGTTGTAAGTGTTAACCGCTGGGCCAACGACGAAAGGCACTTTGTGCCCAGAAGCCAGTTGAACCGCAGACACATCGTTGGCTTCAATCGCGAAGTCACCGTTGTCGATGTACTTCTTCATGATGTTCACTTCACTTGGCGCTTCTAATAACGCCATCGTGGAAAGCACGACTTGTTTGCCAGATGCAGACAGTTCTTTCGCGATATCAAACCAATGTGCAGGCTTCATTTCACGACGTTTTGAACATACGGTCTCACCAAGGTAGATGATGTCCGCAGAGCTTGATTTCGCTTGTTCATAAAACGCTTCAACGTCTTGCTTTGGCCAGAAGTACAACAACGGACCAAGTGCGTATTTCATTGAGTTATCCATCTTAACCTCTACTGCCATTTACGGTGGTAAGCACCAAGTGTGGTTTGCGTACCTTCAGACACGTTTGCCAACGCTGCATCCCAAGCCGCTTCTACTTGGTAAGCCTCTGGATTTGCTTGGTAACGATCAATCGCTGCACGCCACGTGCGCGTTACTTGTTCTACGTAAGCAGGGCTACGTTGGCGACCTTCAATTTTTACGGAAGCGACATTGGCAGCAAACAGCTCAGGCAACATAGAAAGGGTGTTCAAACTGGTTGGTTCTTCCAGTGCGTGGTAGCGTTTTTTCTCGCCTTCAATTTCAGCTTCAAAACGACCTTTACATAAGGTTGGGTAGCCCGCGTTTTCACCAGCGCTGTAGCGATCGATCAGGATGTCGTTAAGACGAGATTCCAGACCACTTTCTGTTTCTTGCCAGCGAACGTATTTTGCCGGAGAGCACGCACCAACGGTGTTTGGTGATTCGCCAGTCATGTATGAAGACAGGTAGCAACGACCTTCTGACATGATGCACAGGCTACCAAAAGCAAAGACTTCTAGCTCGACATCGCTAGTGATGTTGCGAGAAAGCTGTTTTACCTGATGGATAGACAGTACACGAGGCAGTACAACACGTTTGACGTTGAAGTTTTGCTTGTAGAAATCTACCGCAGCAACGTTGGTCGCTGATGCCTGTACAGAAAGGTGCAGTTCTAGCTCTGGGTATTTGCGAGCAGCGTACTCAAGTACCGCAATGTCAGCCACGATCAGTGCATCGACACCCAGTGCCGCTGCGTTGTCGACAGCGTTTGTCCAACGTTCAAAACCATTCGGGTGGGCAAAAGTGTTAAGTGCAACGTGGATCTTTTTGTTGCGGTCATGAACGTATTGCACCGCTTTTTCTAGCTTCTTGCCGTTGAAGTTCAGACCAGCAAAGTGACGAGCGTTGGTGTCGTCTTTAAAGCCGATGTATACGGCGTCTGCACCGCAATCAATCGCGGTTTTTAGCGCAGGCAAGTTACCCGCAGGACACAAGAGTTCCATATGCTCACAATCATAGAGAATAAAAGGTGCCCGCATTTTATGAAGAATTATGAATAGCGAAATTGACCTAAGTTAGGTTTAGCGCAATAAAGTTGAGATTTACCCCTTGAGAGTAAGGGGTAACACTCAGATTTTGTTGCAGTTGAGATCAGTTCTTATGACGGCGGTTTTGCGCAAACAACTCTTCCACTTCGTGTTTAGGTTGAGGACGGTAGAAATGGAAGCCCTGGATCGAGTTACATTGCAGGTTCGATAGCAGTGTCGCTTGCTGGTGGGTTTCCACACCTTCGGCGACCACGGTCAAATCCAATGATTTACCAAGGTTGATGATGTTCTCAATCACTGTTACCTGTTTCGGGAGCGTATCGATATCGTTGATAAACGCGCGGTCGATTTTTAGTTCATCGATAGGGAAGCGTGCTAAGTAGGAAAGGGAAGAGTAACCAGTACCGAAGTCATCGATAGACAATGCGAAACCAAGCTTCTTGATCGCATTAAGCATTTGCAGCGTATGTTCGCTGTCGCTCATTACCGCACTTTCTGTTAGCTCGAAGGTAATGCAGCTTGGGTCAAGTTCGGTCGTGCGCAGTAACTTCTCCATGTAGTCGATCAGCTGTGGGTTACCGAACTGTTCTGGAGAGAGGTTGATCGCCACGCGTCCTGGTAGAATGCCTTGCAGTTTCCAGCGTTTTACTGTGTTAAACACATCGCGCATGACCACACGACCAAGGTGTTCAATCAAGCCTGCACGCTCAGCTACAGGGATAAATGCGCCCGGGCTGATGTAACCTTCGACCGGATGCTTCCAACGTACTAGCGCTTCGGCTCCATTAATGCTGAAGTCGCGGGCGTTAACTTTTGGTTGGTACCATACTTCCAAGCCGTTTTGCTGTAACGCTTTTTGTAGCTCGATTTCCAACCACAAACGCATACGCGCTTCTTTGTTCATCTGATCGTTAAATTTAATCAGGCGGTTACGACCACGGTCTTTTGCCTCGTACATCGCGGTATCAGCGTTTTGCAGTAGAATGCGCGCGTCTTGCCCGTCTTCTGGATAGCGGACACTACCGATAGAACACGCAAGGCGTTTACTGAAATGATGCAGATCGAAAGGTTGGTTAATCAAAGAAATAATGCGCTCAGAGAGGATCTCCGCCATGCGAGTGTTTTCTGGCTCAGGCAGGATGATGCCAAATTCGTCGCCACCCAAGTGACCAATGATGGCTTGATTAGGTAAAGAACGTTTTAGGCGGGCGGAGACTTCTTGAATCACTTTGTCACCGATGTGATGGCCTAGTGAGTCGTTAATGTTCTTAAAGTTATCGATATCGAGGTAGAAAACCAGTAGCGGTGTCTGACTCTTGATGAGTTGTTCTAGTCGCTTGGTAAAGCCAAAGCGATTATACAGCTTAGTCAGCGAATCGATGTGCGCGTCTTCGTTGGAGTTGGAAGAGAGCAACTTTGGTGCGTCATCGGCGTCTTGAATCAAAATGATTTGAGACTCACTACCGAGAATCGCCGTGGTATCGGCATGCAACTGTACTTTCCGTTCGAACCCACAACGCGCGCTAGTCAGACACACGAAAGGTTTTTCAGAAAGCAATGTACTGATGCGATGGGTGAAAACTTTTTTGCTGTTTTCATCGATAAACAGCCGAGTCAGCTCTTCACCAAGTAGCTCATGTGGTGAATTCAACCCGAGTAAACGTGCGGAGGCTGGGTTGGCTGAGATGATGATGTCATCTTCCACCAATAACAAACCGTCAGGTAGGAGTTGAGTTAACTTGGCGAATTTGCTTTCTGACTCTTCTAACGAGCGAACCAGAATTTGTTTTTCAGACGTATCGATGGCATGGAAAACCACGAAGCGGATTTCGTTTTCTTCATGAACCGGAGAAAGGCTGAAGTGAAGGCTGGTTTCAAGGTCGGTCTCGTCTAGCGTGATTTCTGCTTCAACATGGTCGCCTTTGAACGCGCGTTGGTAGTAGGGCGTGAGCTTTTTGTAGAACTGCTCTCCCAGTACTTGGCTGTCGTTTAGACCAACGATGTCGTCGTGTCTTAAGCCTGCAATGTCACAATAGCGATCACTCACCATTCGATAATTGTGTTTATTATCAAGAATGGCGAAAAAGAATGGGCTATTTGAGGTAAGCGTTGCAAACCAATGTTGTAATTGCTGGGAAGGCATTAAGGTGTTACCGATCTCCAATGAGCCTGATTATTCGTCCGTGTAATAAAAACGCTATTTTGATAACTATAACTTTGAACATACCGTTATTAAAGCGTTTATCCACGACTTAGCGTCAATAATACACGTAAGGTCAAAAAAACGACGCTTGAGTGAGAAAAACTGCCTACTTCTAAAACAAACAGATTTATTGATACATAACAGGTACTGGTATTACGCTATTGCGTAATATAGGCGACCTTATGACAAAGTAACGGATAATTAGCGTGTTAAACAAGATTCGCAGTCAACTAGTAAAGAACGCAGCATCAATTTTGCGATCTCCAGTCCAGTTATTGCCACAAACTGTTCAGAAAAAAGCCTTGTTAGAAGGTTTGAAAATGGTATTTAAAGAAGCGCTTGAAGATGGCGATTTTGAATTCCTTGAAGATAAGTGGCTGAAAGTTGCGATTAAAGACTTGAACTTAGCATGGTATATCAGCTACCAAGACGAAAAATTAGTGGTAGCAGAGAAACCGGTTCAGGAAGATGTGAGTTTTAGTGGTAACCTTAACGACCTAGTACTTATTGCTGGTCGTAAAGAAGACCCTGATACACTGTTCTTCCAACGTCGTCTTTCTATTGAAGGCGACACTGAGCTAGGCTTAGAAGTGAAAAACCTGATGGACAGTGTCGACTTAGAGCAGTTACCAAAAGCGATGCAAGTAGCACTGAACCAATTGGCTGACTTTGTTCAGAAAGGGGTTCAAGCGCCTGCACAAGAAACCGGAGTAGCGAATGCTTATTCGAACTGAAGCCCCTGCGGACATTCTCACCATTGACCGCTTATTAAAACATGCCTTCCCAACGGAAGCGGAAGCCAACTTAGTGATGCGTTTACGTGAAAACGGTAAGCTCACTTTGTCTTTGGTGGCATGCACCGATGAAGGTGAAGTGGTTGGTCATGCGCTGTTTAGCCCAGTGACGTTGAATGGTGAAGATTTGTCGTGGCAAGGTCTTGCGCCTTTGGCTGTACATGAAGATTACCGTCGTCAAGGCATTGCAGCCGAGTTGATCAAAGAAGGCTTTGATTCACTGCGTGATTTTGGTTACCCAGTGTGTGTGGTGTTGGGCGATCCTGACTACTACGGGCGTCAAGGTTTTAGAGCCAGCGAAGAGATGGGCTTCGATTGTGCGTGGGAAGTACCACAAGGTGCATTTCGCGTCGCAGAATTGGTGGAAGGGCAATGTGACGGACGTTCTGGTCGCATCGATTATTCTCCAGAGTTCTCTGAGCTATAATCGCTAATATTCAACGACAAAGCCCGCTGTAAAAAGCGGGCTTTGTTTTAATAAGTACGTAGGAAGAGTAGATTAATCCTGCTCTTTAACGCGCTTCTTACCCCAGATTTCGATTTTTGCTTTTTTGCTCATACCAGCGGCATTCAGTGTCATGTTGCCCCAGCTTTTGTATTCCATCTCTAGACGTTTGAACTTCGCGTCTTCAGAACCTGGCAATGTCCAAGCGCGTGTCGACATGCCTTTTGTCAGAGTACCAACCATAGTTTTGAGCTTTTTCTCACTGCCGTCGGTCATGGTCACTTTCATGTTTTTAATGCTCATGGTGCCTTGAGTGCACTTGATTTTGATCTTGCTGAACTGACGATTCTTAAACAGACCGTTTGGTTCTACTGTGTCGGTTTCAGTTTGGAAGTTCACGGTTTTTTCGGCGATCAGCTCCCAACCATCGTTGCTATCCTTAGCGAAAGTGGTAAAGCTGGTGGTTGCGATAAGTAACGTAATAGCGAGTGATTGGAAAAGCTTCATAACACCTCTGACTTTAAATGCGAAATTTTGATAGGATTGCCTCGTTCAAATAGGTGACAAAAGATGTCAATTAACGAGAAACAATATTTACACGAAATGGGGATCAGCACTTGGGAGCTGAGTCACCCAGAAAGACTGGAAGGCTATCAATCGCCATTATTGGATTTGCAAAGTTCTTGTAAACTCCTATTGGTATCGCCAATGTGTCCAGAAAACGAGACAGCTTTAATGTTTGAGCGTGTATTAAAAAGCATTAAGCTCACGCTCGACGACGCTCTGCACCTAGAGCCTGAGCGCTTATCCATGCTGGGTGAGCATCAACTAGAATGGGTGTGGTTTGCAGGCTGTGAGGCAGATGCCAGCATTAATGCTAAGCAACTGACGTCACCGCTATTACAAGATATTGATGGCAACAACGAACAACGCCGCGCATTGTGGCAACAAATCTGTTCGTACTCTTCACGGAGCTAACGCGTGACAATTGAAATTACGCCGATGCGTGCTGAGCACCTCGACCAAGTTTGGCAGATCGAGCAGCAAGCGCATTCTCACCCTTGGGCAGAATCTTTGGTGCGTGACTTATCCAGTCGCGGCGCTTGCCATCATGTGATGCTGGAAGGTGCTCAAGTGGTTGGTTACTTCTACGGACAGAATATTGTCGGAGAAGTGACGCTATTAAATATTGCCATCGCGCCCTCTCAACAGGGGAAAGGGCTAGGGCAAAAATTGCTGGATGCATTTATCGAACACTGCGAGCAAGCGAAAGCAGAGAGCGCCTGGTTGGAAGTGCGTGAAAGTAACCACTCAGCTATCCATATTTATGAGCAAGCAGGCTTCAATGAAGTGGACCGTCGTTACAACTATTACCCTGCCAAAACGGGCAATGGTAAAGAGGACGCCATCATTATGAGTTACTTATTTTTGAGCTAATGTCAGCTGCCCTAAGATTTACGTATCTAGAGCCTTGGTAAAGCCAAGGCTTTTTTATGTCTAAAACCTCGCCTTGTCACAGTTATATCTTCTGATTATCCGTTTTTGTTCGCGTTATTATCTTTGAAGTTATAGATTTATAAATAATATGAAACCAGTCTGATTTATCTAGGGAGGGATAATTGACGAAGCCGTATCCGCGAACATTTAACACTCCCGTCGCGCAGTTATTTGAAGAGCAGAGTCGGGGGACCGTCCTTAAAGTTTTAATGTTGGTCTCTTTTCTTACGTTTGTGCCTTTAGGTATCAAAAATCTGTGGATTGGAGAGACTTTTCTCGGCTGTGTCCTGCTGACCTTTCAGCTAAGTTTTATCATTGAGTTCGCCTCACTACTGACATCAGGGCAAAGCAAAATTGGCTACCGCATTCCACTGTGTTTACTCTGGTTATCGGTGGTATTGAGCGTGCACATCTTTGGCATTATAGCGACATACTGGGTCTTTCCTGTGATTATTGCCTTGGTGTTTGTTATCCCGACTAAGGATGCGTTATTAACCAACGGTGCAATCATCACTGGATGCGCTCTCTCTGCTTGGCATCAGCTAGAGTGGAGTATCACCTTACGCTTTGTTCTTGCCGTTATTTGTTGCGTTGTGGTCGCGCATGTTGCGGTGCACAAAATTGTAGAGTTGCAAAAGAGCTTAACGTTTCTCTCCACACGAGATTCGATGACAGGGGCATTGAATCGTGGGCAGTTAGAGGCGTTTTTGCAACGAGCATTAGAGGACAAGCGCTTAGGGAAAGCGTCGACGATCGCCGTGATTGATATCGATCATTTTAAACAGGTGAATGATTTGTATGGGCACGATGTGGGTGATGAAGTCATTAATCAAACCGTAGCGATTCTCAATGACTATTCCCGTGAGTACGACTTATTGTTTCGCTTAGGTGGGGATGAGTTTCTACTCTTGTTTGAAGGGCTTTCTGAGCAAACTGCGCAATTTATGATGAGCAACATCTGTGACAAGGTACGTTCAAAACATTTTGCACGTTATGCACATGTCTCGCTCAGTGTTGGCGTGGCTGAATGCTTATTAGAAGACGATACCCCTGATCTTTGGCTAAAACGCGCTGATATTGCTTTGTATGATGCAAAACAAAATGGGCGGGACCAAGTTGTAGTGGCGTCAATAGCTTTTCGCAAATCGGAAGCATTGGATTGGCAAGATGAGGTCCAGCAACGTAGCTTACTCTAAACATGCTAGGAAAGTTGCCCCTAAAGCAATAATAAGCGAGAATACCGCGCAATATTGAATCGAATAAAGCTTGTTTGAATTTTGAGCAAGCCATCAGACATCAAAGAAGACCAGTTTCATGTCAAATACACCTTTTCTAGGCGAAGTTTCTAAGCGTAGAACGTTCGCTATTATTTCTCACCCGGATGCGGGTAAAACCACCATTACTGAAAAAGTACTGTTATTCGGAAACGCGATCCAAAAAGCAGGTACGGTTAAAGGTCGTGGTAACGCACAGCACGCAAAATCAGACTGGATGGAAATGGAAAAGGAACGTGGTATCTCGGTTACTACTTCTGTAATGCAGTTCCCTTACAACGATTGTCTGGTAAACCTACTTGATACTCCTGGACACGAAGACTTCTCGGAAGATACTTACCGTACTCTAACGGCGGTTGACTCATGTCTAATGGTTATCGATGCGGCGAAAGGTGTCGAGGATCGTACTCGTAAGCTGATGGAAGTAACGCGTCTGCGTGACACGCCAATCGTAACCTTCATGAACAAACTTGACCGTGACGTTCGTGATCCAATGGAAGTATTGGATGAGGTAGAAAACGAACTTGGCATGATGTGTGCGCCAATTACGTGGCCAATCGGCTGTGGTAAAGAGTTTAAAGGCGTTTACCATATTCACCGTGACGAAACGATTCTGTACGAATCTGGCCACGGTCACGAGATCCAAGAAGTTCGCATCATCAAAGGTCTAGACAACCCAGAACTTGATGAGAAAGTAGGTGAAAGCCTAGCCGCAAGCGTTCGTGAAGAGCTTGAGCTTGTTATGGGCGCTTGCCCTGAGTTTGATCACGAAGCATTCCTTGTTGGTGAACTAACGCCAGTTTACTTCGGTACAGCACTAGGTAACTTTGGTGTTGACCACATGCTAGATGGCTTAACTGAGTGGGCGCCAGCGCCGAAAACTCGTCAAGCGGTAGAGCGTGATGTGGAAGCGACAGAAGACAAGTTCTCAGGCTTCGTATTTAAGATCCAAGCAAACATGGATCCAAAACACCGTGACCGTATCGCCTTCATGCGTATCGTATCGGGTACTTACACACAAGGCATGAAGATGAACCACGTTCGTCTTGGCAAGCAAGTAAGTATCTCAGATGCGGTTACCTTTATGGCGGGTGACCGTTCTCGTGCAGAACACGCTTACGCGGGTGACATCATTGGTCTACACAACCACGGTACTATCCAAATTGGTGATACATTCACTCAAGGTGAAGCGCTGAAGTTCTCTGGTATTCCAAACTTTGCGCCAGAACTGTTCCGTCGTATTCGTCTAAAAGATCCATTGAAACAGAAGCAGCTACTGAAAGGTCTGGTTCAGCTTTCTGAAGAAGGTGCGGTACAGGTATTCCGTCCATTGCAAAACAACGACCTGATCGTAGGTGCGGTTGGTGTGCTTCAGTTTGACGTGGTAGTGGCTCGTTTGAAGTCAGAATACAACGTTGAAGCGATTTACGAGGGCGTAAACGTAGCAACCGCTCGTTGGGTTGAGTGTGGTGATGCGAAGAAACTGGACGAGTTCCAACGTAAGAATCAAACTAACCTAGCATTGGACGGTGGTGATAACCTAACGTACATCGCGCCAACTATGGTTAACCTAAACCTAGCGCAAGAGCGTTTCCCAGATATCGATTTCCGTGCGACTCGTGAGCACTAATCGAATCTAACTCGCTTTATCTCGCGTACTAGATCATAAGCCGCCGTTAGCTATACACTTAGCTAACGGCGGTTTTTTATTTGGCGCAGCGCGAATTTTATTAGCTAAAAAGGGTGTGTGATGAACTGGTTTAAGAAAGGACTCAAACGCTATGACGATTGGTGCAAAGAGATGGGACTGACGCCTGATCAAAAGCGCAGTTGTGTACCGTATAAACAAGACCCGGTTCATGAAGACGAGCCTGCTAAAAAAGCAGAGCAAGAGAAAGCAAGCAATGAAACTGTTTGATACCCACTGCCATTTTGACTTCGATGTCTTTCAGGATGACTTTGCACATCAAGTTGAGCTTGCGCGTGACCAAGGAGTAGAGCGAATCTTGATTCCTTCTGTCGGGCCGAGTAACTGGGCTCGTATTCAAGCGCTGGCCAACCAATACTCTCACCTTTATTACGCGCTGGGCTTTCATCCCTATTTTCTACAACCAGAGTTTGAGCAGTTTGCCCCAGAGCTGGAATCGTTACTTTCCTCGTCCAAGCGACAATGCGTTGCGATAGGAGAGTGCGGTTTGGATTTTGCAATAGATGTTGCCACCGAGCTTCAAGAGCAGGCACTTGAGTTGCAATTCGAACTGGCAAGACGGTTCGATCTGCCTGTTATTTTACATAGCCGAAAAGCACACAATCGTCTTATCCAAATGGTCAAAGCTGCTAAATTGCCGAAAGGTGGCGTGTTGCACGCTTTTTCAGGCAGTTATCAGCAGGCGATGGAATGGGTTCGATTAGGTTTTCTTATCGGAGTCGGAGGGACGATTACTTATCCAAGAGCCAATAAAACTCGCGACGCGATTCAAAGATTATCACTTGAGAATATCGTTTTAGAAACGGACGCTCCGGATATGCCTATACTTGGCTATCAGGGCGAGCCTAATCACCCTTCAAAACTGATTCATGTATTGAATGAGCTCTCTAAGTTGCATACAGAAAGCAAGCAATCGATTGCCTCTCAGCTATGGGAAAATAGCAATTCTGCCTTCTTTATATGTGAATAAAATCTAAAGATGGTGTTTAAAAGCGAAAACGTTTTCCTGCTTATTGTGAGATAACTCACAAACGGGAGTGAATCAATGATGAATCTTATAAGAAAGTGTGAGGGTGGCATTACTTTAATTGATTCTGCATGAGTATAATTGCCCCCGCTTTATAGCTCCATTTTGTAACACGCCAATAAATAACTTATAAGGAAGTCATAAACTATGAGCCTGTTTATGAGCCTAGTCGGTATGGTAGTGCTTCTTGCTATTGCATTTGCATTCTCATCTAACCGCAAAGCTATCAACTTTAGAACTGTGGGTGGCGCATTTGCTATCCAATTCATCCTTGGTGCATTTGTTCTTTACGTACCTTGGGGCCGTGATCTACTAAACGGTTTCTCTACTGGTGTTTCTAACGTTATCAACTACGGTAACGATGGTTCATCTTTCCTATTCGGTGGTCTTGTTTCTGACAAGATGTTCGAAGTATTCGGCGGCGGCGGCTTCATCTTCGCATTCCGCGTTCTTCCTACACTGATCTTCTTCTCTGCACTGATTTCAGTTCTTTACTACATTGGCGTAATGCAGTGGGTTATCAAGATTCTTGGTGGTGCACTACAAAAAGCGCTTGGCACTTCTCGTGCGGAATCAATGTCTGCAGCAGCTAACATTTTCGTAGGTCAAACTGAAGCACCTCTAGTTGTTCGTCCATTCGTACCAAAAATGACTCAATCTGAGCTATTCGCGGTAATGTGTGGTGGTCTAGCATCTGTAGCTGGTGGTGTACTAGCAGGTTACGCTTCAATGGGTGTTCCTCTAGAGTACCTAGTAGCTGCATCATTCATGGCAGCACCGGGTGGTCTACTATTCGCTAAGATTCTTCACCCAGAGACTGACCAGCCTCACGAAGACATCGAAGAAGCAATGGACGGTGGCGACGACAAGCCAGCTAACGTAATCGACGCAGCAGCGGGCGGTGCGGCTTCTGGTCTACAACTAGCACTAAACGTTGGTGCAATGCTAATCGCATTCGTAGGTCTTATTGCTCTTATCAACGGTATGCTAGGTGGCATCGGTGGTTGGTTCGGTATGCCTGAACTAACACTAGAACTTATCCTAGGTTACGCGTTCTCTCCACTAGCATTCCTAATCGGTGTTCCATGGGACGAAGCAGTTGTTGCTGGTTCATTCATCGGTCAGAAACTAGTAATCAACGAATTCGTTGCATACTTGAACTTCACACCTTACCTAGGTGAAGGCGCTCAAGTAGTTGCGGCAACTGGTGAAGTAATGTCTGAGAAGACAACAGCTATCATCTCATTCGCACTATGTGGCTTCGCGAACCTTTCTTCTATCGCGATCCTACTTGGTGGTCTAGGTAGCCTTGCACCAAACCGTCGTTCAGATATCGCTCGCATGGGTATTAAAGCAGTTCTTGCTGGTACGTTGTCTAACCTAATGGCAGCGACTATCGCAGGTTTCTGCCTTAGCCTTGCAGCACTTTAATTAGAATCGGTTCTTAATATATAGACGCCGTTTTAAATCATGCCCTGTAGCAAGAGATTGCTGCGGGGCATTTTTCGTTTTTCGGGCCTAAAAAATTAACCGCACGTAGGTCTACGTGAGTAGCTTACGCAGTTGGTGGAATAGGGGCTGGAAAATTTTGAGATACAAACCGTTTGCGCTCTATTTGGTGCTACAGTTTTGCGGTGAATATCTATAATGTAGTAATCACGATATCGTGGTAATGGATACCACCTAATCACAGAGTGAATATTACATACTCGATGGGCAAATGAATTGCCCTCAATATCAAATCAAACAAGCGTTTTATTGTTTGATGTGATATTAAAGACACCGCAATCATAGATTGTTGTGCCATAGGCCAAACTGGTACTGTGCGGTGACAAGGATAGCAATTGGTATATAATTTTTCGCAGTATATGCCGAGTCTTCAGGGAACCAAGTCCGTTCATAAATAGACTGTTTAGCCAATTTCTCACACTGTCTCGACTTGTTGATTATAGTTAGAGAAGTGATGTGAGGCTGAGTAGTGAATTTTTTGAATATTGATCGGAGATAGAAATGAGCGATTTAAAAGCAGCAGCGCTACGTGCACTGAAACTTATGGACCTTACTACGCTAAATGATGATGACACTGATGCAAAAGTGATCTCACTATGTCATGACGCGAAATCAGCAGTAGGCAACACAGCTGCAATCTGTATTTACCCTCGCTTTATTCCTATTGCTAAGAAGACACTTCGTGAGCAAGGTACGCCTGAAGTTCGTATCGCAACGGTAACGAACTTCCCACACGGTAACGACGACATCGAAATCGCCGTTGCTGAAACAAAAGCGGCGGTTGCTTACGGTGCAGACGAAGTAGACGTAGTTTTCCCATACCGCGCTCTAATGGCGGGTGATGAGAAAGTTGGCTTCGAACTAGTTAAGCAATGTAAAGAAGCTTGTGGTGATATCCTTCTTAAAGTCATCATCGAAACAGGTGAGCTTAAAGAAGAAGCACTAATCAAGAAAGCATCTCAAATCTGTATCGAAGCAGGTGCTGACTTCATTAAAACTTCAACTGGTAAAGTGCCAGTAAACGCAACACCAGAATACGCTCGCATGATGCTTGAAGTTATTCGTGACATGGGTGTTGCAGAAACTGTTGGTTTCAAACCAGCAGGTGGTGTGCGCACTGCTGAAGATGCAGCGGCATACCTAGCAATGGCTGACGAAATCCTTGGCGACAACTGGGTTGATGCTCGTCACTACCGTTTCGGTGCGTCTAGCCTGCTAACAAACCTACTTAATACATTAGAAGTATCGGACGAAGTCGCTGATCCAGCAGCGTACTAATTCCAACAATACGTCTGAACGGTAGCACCAGCTTTGGTGCTACCAATCCTCTTCTATCCTACTTTTTCCATGGCTCATAATGAGCTTGGGGAGGCACTAATGTATTTACCACAAGAAATTATCCGTAAAAAACGTGACGGCGAAGTTCTAACAGCCGACGAAATCAACTTCTTCATTCAAGGCGTAGCAAACAACAGTGTGTCTGAAGGTCAGATCGCCGCATTTGCTATGACAATCTTCTTCAATGAAATGACGATGCCAGAGCGTATCGCACTAACGTGTGCAATGCGTGATTCAGGTATGGTTATCGATTGGAGCCACATGAACTTTGGTGGCCCAATTGTCGATAAGCATTCTACTGGGGGTGTGGGTGACGTGACTTCTCTAATGCTTGGCCCAATGGTGGCAGCATGTGGCGGTTTTGTACCTATGATCTCTGGTCGTGGTCTTGGCCACACTGGCGGAACGTTGGATAAGCTTGAGTCTATTCCTGGCTACAACATCACTCCGACAAACGACGTATTTGGTCAAGTAACCAAAGATGCAGGCGTAGCAATCATCGGTCAAACTGGTGACCTAGCGCCAGCGGATAAGCGCGTTTACGCGACTCGCGATATCACAGCAACAGTAGACAACATCTCACTGATCACAGCGTCGATTTTATCGAAGAAGCTTGCTGCAGGTCTTGAATCTTTAGTGATGGACGTGAAAGTAGGTTCTGGCGCATTCATGCCAACTTACGAAGCATCTGAAGAACTAGCAAAATCTATCGTTGCAGTAGCAAACGGTGCTGGCACTAAGACTACGGCAATTCTTACGGACATGAACCAAGTATTGGCTTCTTCGGCGGGTAACGCAGTGGAAGTTCGCGAAGCGGTTCGTTTCTTAACGGGTGAATACCGTAACCCTCGCCTACTTGAAGTGACCATGGCTTCATGTGCTGAAATGTTGGTGCTTGGCAAATTAGCTGAGAACACAGAAGACGCACGTGCGAAACTGATGGAAGCGCTAGATAACGGCAAAGCGGCTGAGTGCTTCGGTAAGATGGTAGCTGGTCTAGGTGGTCCTGTGGATTTCGTAGAAAACTACGATAACTACCTAGAAAAAGCAGAAATCATTAAACCAGTATACGCAACAGAAACTGGCGTTGTATCTGCGATGGATACACGTGCTATCGGCATGGCTGTGGTTTCAATGGGCGGCGGTCGTCGCGTTGCGACAGATGAAATCGACTACGCGGTTGGTTTCGATAACTTCATCCGTCTTGGTGAAGTAGCTGATAGCGACAAACCTCTTGCGGTTATCCACGCTCGCACTGAAGAGCAGTGGGAAGAAGCAGCAAAAGCACTTCGCAGTGCAATCACTGTAGGTGGTGAGTACACACCAACTCCAGAGGTTTACCGTCAAATCCGTGCAGAAGATCTTTAATCGAATAAGTAATTACACAAGGCCTACTCAACCATAATAAGAAGCCGAGTGGGCCTAAGGAACGAGCAATGAAAAGAGCATTTATTTTAGTACTAGACTCATTCGGCATCGGCGCAGCAGCAGATGCAGAGCAATTTGGTGATGTAGGTTCAGACACACTAGGTCATATCGCTGACCAGTGTGAGCAAGGCTTAGCAAATAACGATAAGCGTGAAGGCGCGCTTCGTCTTCCAAACCTATCTAAACTAGGTCTAGCAATGGCGCACAAAGAGTCAACCGGTCGTTTTGCCCCTGGCCTAGATGCAGACGCTGAAATCATCGGTGCATATGGTCACGCTGCAGAGCTTTCTTCAGGTAAAGACACACCGTCTGGTCACTGGGAAATCGCAGGTGTTCCTGTTCTGTTTGATTGGGGTTACTTCACTGATAAAGCGAACAGCTTCCCGAAAGAGCTGACTGACCGCATTCTTGAGCGTGCAGGTCTTGACGGTTTCCTAGGTAACTGCCACGCATCTGGTACTCAAGTTCTTGACGATCTTGGTGAAGAGCACATGAAGACTGGTAAGCCAATCTTCTACACATCTGCTGATTCTGTATTCCAAATCGCATGTCACGAAGAGACTTTTGGTCTAGACCGTCTACTAGAGCTTTGCCAAATTGCACGTGAAGAGCTAGAAGATTACAACATCGGTCGTGTTATCGCGCGTCCATTCGTTGGTGCTGGTAAAGGTCAATTCGAGCGTACCGGTAACCGTCGTGACCTTTCTGTTGAGCCACCATCAGCAACTGTGCTTCAGAAGCTAGTTGAAGAGAAGCAAGGTGATGTGGTTTCTATCGGTAAGATTGCGGATATCTACGCAAACTGCGGCATCACTAAGAAAGTGAAAGCGACAGGTATCCCTGCATTGTTCGAAGCAACGCTAGAGCAAATCAAAGAAGCGGGTGACAACACGATCGTGTTCACTAACTTTGTAGATTTCGACTCTGCTTACGGTCACCGCCGTGACGTAGCGGGTTACGCTGCTGCGCTTGAATACTTCGATGGTCGCATCAATGAAGTGCTAGAGATTATGGAAGAAGACGATGTGCTGATCCTAACGGCAGACCACGGCTGTGATCCAACATGGCCAGGTACTGACCATACTCGTGAGCACATCCCAGTGATTGTTTACGGTAAGAAAGTACCAGCAGGTTCACTAGGCCGTCGCGATAGCTTTGCTGATATCGGTCAAACATTGGCAAGTTACTTCGGTACTTCTCCAATGGATTACGGTAAGAACTTCCTATAATTAGTTAGGTTTTGAAAACTAGGAGCTTGATGGCTCCTAGTTTTATGTTGGCAGCATGGAAGTGCTGCTTGTCGGAAATGAGATTATTCTAGCCAAACCGCCAGTAGCAGTGCGGATCGCTAGAAACAGGTTAAGGAAAAGAAACATGGCAACTCCACATATCAACGCAGAAATGGGTGCTTTCGCAGACGTCGTTCTGATGCCGGGTGACCCGCTACGTGCAAAATACATCGCAGAGACTTTCCTTGAAGATGTAGTTCAAGTGTGTGACGTTCGTAATATGTTTGGTTACACAGGCACTTACAAAGGTCGCAAGATCTCGGTAATGGGCCACGGTATGGGTATCCCATCTTGTTCTATCTACGTGACTGAGCTGATCAAAGACTTCGGTGTGAAGAAAGTGATCCGTGTAGGTAGCTGTGGCGCTGTGAACGAAGACATCAAAGTACGTGATGTTGTTATCGGCATGGGTGCTTGTACTGATTCTAAAGTGAACCGTATCCGCTTCAAAGGTCATGACTTTGCGGCTATCGCTGACTACAAAATGGTTCGTGCAGCAGAAGAAGCAGCAAAAGCTCGCGGCGTTGATGTGAAAGTAGGTAACCTATTCTCAGCGGAACTGTTCTACACGCCTGATCCAGAAATGTTCGATGTAATGGACAAGTACGGCATTGTTGGTGTTGAAATGGAAGCGGCTGGTATCTACGGTGTTGCAGCAGAGTACGGTGCAAAAGCGCTAACTATCTGTACTGTTTCTGACCACATCAAAACTGGTGAGCAAACGACATCTGACGAGCGTCAAACTACGTTCAACGACATGATGCTGATCGCTCTAGATTCAGTATTGCTAGGTGATGAAGAATAAGGGCGAGCAGCCTTGTATTCTTTTGCTTATCAGCATAAAAAAACAGCCCGCATCATGCGGGCTGTTTTATTTTCTAAATTCGCTTTTTGGATTATTTGGTTAGCAACAGGTTTTCTGCTTTCTTGCGGCGGATCGGCTGTCTGCGCAAGATCATGATGAACAACATGCCACACACAAAGCTCATCAGTACCATCATGTACATGTAGCGATCACTCTTGCGGTAATGGTGATCAGAAATGGCGGTGACTCGACCAGTTTCAAATGTCACTCGCACAAAGCCAATCACGGCACCATCCGATAACACAGGTTCTACGAGCTGTTGTCGGCCAATGGATGCGGTTGCAAGAGGGGTATCTAGCCCCAAAACTTCACGCACCGACAGTGCTTCTTCACTCGATGCTAAGCGCACGCCTTGTGCGTCGTAAATAGTCGCGTCGAATACCAAGCGGTCTTGAGCAAGCTGGTTGGTTAGCTTCAATAGACGCTCTTGGTCTTTATTGATGATCATCTCGCCGGCAGACAATGATGCCTGCGAAATCAAAACTTTGGTCAGGGTTTCAAGCTGCTGTGCTTGTATCTTCTCATTACCCTTACTGATCACGACACTGTTCTTGATGGTGATGAAAAGCATCACACACAACAGGATCAGAGCCAGAATTCGTAGGGCATTCCTTACTGAGAACAAGGATTCACTCATGCTCTTTACTCGTCCATTCAAATCAAAACAAAGACTTGCCTTTTTAGCTTGTTAAGGTAACGTTTTAGCAAAGTCACAAGGGATTATATACATGGACGCGTCAAAAAGCTTGCCTATCAGAAGGCATACGACTCATTTAAAACGACTACCCGAAACTCGGTTTGCGACACAACTCGATAAAGCCAAGGCGAATTGGATTGTGTTTGGCGACCATCTTGAGCCTCGTAACTTCGAAGACATCGACTTCTTTACCGGTTTCTACAATCCTATTCTGGATACGTGGAAAGTCGGCCAATATGAAGTGGCATTAATGGCGGGCAATCTTACGCCTGAACATGAAACCATCCTAAAAAGCTTAAAATTGGATTACGCTTCTCTTAACGAGGTGCCGGATCTGTCTGCGCCGGGTTTGGTTGTGTTTGATATGGACTCAACGGCAATTCAAATCGAGTGTATTGATGAAATTGCTAAACTTGCTGGTGTTGGCGAAGAAGTCGCAGAGGTGACTGAGCGTGCCATGCAAGGTGAGTTGGATTTCGAGCAAAGCTTACGTCAACGTGTCGGTAAACTGAAAGGTGCCGATGAAGCGATTCTTGAACAAGTGCGCAGCCAGCTGCCATTCATGCCAGATTTCGAAGCGCTGATTGCAACTTTTAAAGCGCTTGGGTGGAAGACTGCTATTGCTTCCGGTGGTTTTACTTACTTCTCAGATTTCATTAAAGACAAAGTAGGATTAGACTTTGCGCAGTCCAACCAACTGGAAATTGTTGATGGTAAGCTGACCGGTGAAGTGCTAGGCGATGTTGTGTCAGCCCAAACGAAAGCAGATATTTTGGTTGAGCTTGCTGAAGAGTACGATATTGAGCAGCACAATACGGTTGCCGTCGGTGATGGTGCGAACGACTTGGTGATGATGGCTGCGGCAGGCCTTGGTGTTGCTTATCACGCCAAACCTAAGGTTGAAGAACAAGCACAAACCGCTGTTCGATTCGCAGGTTTAGGTGGCGTACTGTGTATTCTTTCTGGAGCGTTGGTTAAGCAGCAGAAAATCAGCTGGAAAGCGAAACCTTAGTTGGCGCTTCTTCCAAATTAACATAGAAAAACACCGCCATCTCGGCGGTGCTTTGTTATTCCGTTAGCTCTAAGCGAACAATCACTTCTTCGGTAATATCTTCAAATTCACTGTAGCCAACTAAGGCGGTTAACTCTTTTTCTAACTTACTGGCTTGATGAACCCCAAATTGGGTTAAATCGCTCAGATCTTGACGCAGTAATGATGTCATTGGATCGAAGATCGGCGCCGTGGAGATGCGTGTAGCATAGAACTCACCCATCATCCGCGCTTTCTTGATGAATTGAATCCGCTCTTTCACGCTGGTGAAGTCTTGCTGCATTTTTGACTCAATCGCAGTGATCTTATGACCGACTTTATTCACGCTAATATAAATATCTTGGTGACGAGCCTGCGCGCCATCAATACGTTTGATCGGATCGGCAATCAAAGTATTTGAGCGGCCTTTAAACAGTGGTTCGAGCGAGTATTGTTGGTTGTGACCGAGACGTGCGTACAACTCGATGTGTTTTGCCAACGGTAAGTTCACTCCGATCACCGGTGTCTTGACCGAAGAAGCGGCGCTTTTGCTGATAAAGATCGGGGTACTTAACGTTCTTGAGAGCAACACGCTGTGCAGCCGTTCTAAGAGGGCATTACTTGGTAGCATCTCTTTTTGTGGGATCAGCTTGTCTTGGTTGTGCTCAATAATGCTATTAAAAAAAGCAATCACACGCATGGTTTTGCTTTGTTCATCGATAACCAATTGGACACTTCGACCGTCAGGGCTAATACGAATCACACGGTATGGCACATCCGAGAGTGGTAGCTTTTTATCGTAAAGCTGCAATTCACGAAAGTTAATCTGCACTTCTTGCCCTGAACGCAGCGCAGTGGGCTCGTCCAATTTCAGCCCTAGGCCTCGCTTGGAAATGTCCATAGTGAAGCCAGTTGCTTTGGCGTTGCCAATGTCTAGCTCCAAAGGCGTTTTGAAGCGATAACGAGGCTCTTTACGGCGCGATTGTGCATCGAAGTAAATTCCTTTTGGACTACCAAGGATTTTTCTTGGATGGCGAAACTCATTCAGGGTATTTGCTGGCACTCTTGGCTTTTCAGTCAGCAGGTAATCTTGGCCCGATTTTTCATCGGCAATTTCTTGTAAGATACCAACGTGTGTCAGCTTCTGTGAACTTTCTGCTAACTCAGAGGAAAAGGCCGCAAGATCATTTTTCTCTTGCTCAGATAACTCGAAGATCGAAATGCGGAAAGCGCGCCAACTTTTTCGCTTGGCGCCTAAATGCCAGAAGAGTTGACGCTGTTCTCTTGTCGCCTCTGGACGTAGCATCGAATAGAAGTAGGTTTTGCCTTCATGCTCATGGGTAAAAGAGTACAGCACATTGGTTGCTCCTTTAACGCCGGGAGCAATTAACGAAGCCATTCTCTTCGGGTTGAATAGCGAGCCGAAGACTTGTTGGTTGCGCTCATCATGCCAGTACTGCCACATCTTTTGATTATTGGGTGTGAGCATGGCGAGTTTGAGCTCGCTGCCTTCAAAAAACAGCGGCAGATTACTGGTGTGCTTAAGCGCAATGTGCTCATAGCCGCGCGTGCGAGCACGAATGATTTTGTCCTGATTGTCATGGCGAGCGCGTTTCGCTGCGCTGTTGAGTGCTTCATCAATCACGCGAGCAATGACATTGGTTTCCGTTAACCGAATGGTTCTTAGGTAACGAACGGAATCATTCTCGTAGCAGTCGTCTACCGCCAGCACACGATAGGTGATCGGTTTTTCGACGCCCACCACTTGAGACTTACTGGCAAACTCGGTAAAGGTAACTTGAATGACTTCACCCAAGCTGTACTTGAAGGCGCTAGGTACTTTGAATTTCGCTCCCGAACAAGAAAGGTCAATACTCAGACCGTGGATCACTTGTTCTTTTGAACGAACGATTTCCACTTGAGACTGTACTTTTAAGCGTTTCTCTTGACGTTTTAAGTCATACCCAAGGTGCACAGGCTCTGCGAGAAAAGGGCTTTTCGGATCGGTAAGCGATCGCTCTTCACTCTTACCATTGTTTTTGCTCATTACACGGAAGTTATTACGTGTATTGACCAAGGCTTCCCACATGCCCTCGGTGTAACCACCATACTTTTTTAGGTTCTTGTGGTAAGCGTTAAAGGCGACGTCATCCAACCAATGTGGAATGCCATCTAATAAGTATTCACGACATTCGCCTTTCACTCGACCTCGCAAATCAATGCTCTTTTTACAAGGAGCCATGACACGGTTGAGTTCCATCTTCACTAGAATTTTGGCCGATGGTGGTTCTCCTTCGGTCAATTGACCCAGGACGAAATCAAAGTCATCAGCGCCGTAAACAGGGATGAGGCGTTCTGCGAGCGAGAGAATTTCAGATTGCTGCATTATTTCTGTTAAAGTATGTCGTTATTCGAATTATATCGGCTAAGCAAAGCAAAGCTTGAGTATATCAAGAGTTCATCTTCGATACGGTCATGACATGGCGGTGCTTGGTCACATTTGTTGAAAAAACCGAGTGTTTAAGAATTGAGGCATCATGGCGAAAGCAAAACGAGCGTATGTTTGTAATGATTGTGGCGCGGATTTCCCACGTTGGCAGGGGCAGTGTAATGCGTGTGGTGCATGGAACACGATTACTGAAGTTCGTATTGCTGCATCGCCAACGGTAGCACGCAACGAACGCTTATCTGGTTACGCAGGCTCAGCAACGGAATCAAAAGTTCAAACCCTGTCAGAGATTGATCTGCAAGAAGTGCCCCGTTTTACGAGTGGCTTTAAAGAGCTAGACCGAGTACTTGGTGGTGGTGTGGTTCCGGGCGCTGCGATTCTTATCGGTGGTAACCCCGGCGCAGGTAAGTCGACTTTGCTTTTGCAAACCATGTGTCTGTTGTCTTCGCAAATGCCTACTCTCTATGTGACGGGTGAGGAATCGCTCCAGCAAGTGGCAATGCGTGCTTCACGACTTGGGTTGCCAAAAGAGCACCTGAAGATGTTGTCGGAAACGAACGTCGACAAGATTTGCCAAATTGCAGAGAAAGAACAGCCGCGCATTATGGTGATTGACTCGATTCAGGTAATGCACGTGTCTGATGTTCAGTCGTCGCCGGGGAGTGTCGCTCAGGTACGTGAATCGGCAACCGCGCTGACGCGTTATGCAAAGCAAAATAATGTGGCAGTCTTTATTGTTGGTCACGTAACAAAAGATGGTACCCTTGCCGGCCCTAAAGTACTTGAGCACATTATTGACTGTTCAGTTCTACTCGATGGTGGTACTGATAGCCGCTTCCGAACCTTACGTAGCCACAAAAACCGTTTTGGTGCGGTGAATGAACTTGGCGTCTTTGCCATGACAGGGCAGGGACTGAAAGAGGTCAATAACCCTTCGGCGATTTTCCTATCCCGCGGTGAAGAAGAGACGTCGGGTTCGTCCGTTATGGTGGTGTGGGAAGGTACGCGCCCTCTATTAGTAGAGATTCAAGCACTGGTGGACTACTCACAATTGGCAAACCCACGTCGCGTCGCGGTGGGCCTAGAACAAAACCGTCTGTCTTTATTATTGGCGGTGCTGCATAAGCACGGTGGCCTACAAATGGCCGATCAAGATGTGTTTGTGAATGTCGTTGGTGGTGTAAAAGTCACAGAGACCAGTGCTGACCTTGCGCTAGTTATGGCGCTTTTGTCGAGTTTTCGCGATCGCCCACTACCAAAAGATGTGGTGGTGTTTGGTGAGGTTGGCTTAGCGGGAGAGATTCGCCCAGTGCCGAGTGGCCAAGAGCGTTTGAATGAAGCATTCAAGCACGGCTTTAAGAAAGCGATCGTACCAGCAGCGAATATGCCAAAGGGCGGTATTCCTGGTATGCAAATCCATGGTGTTAAAAAACTGTCGGAGGCTATCGAAGCATTTGATGAGTTGTAAACGCCATCTTGTGCCCCAATTTAAGGGGTAACAATAATGTTGAATCTATCCTCATTATTATCGAATTAGCAGACAAATTGCGAAGTTTGACTATTATTTGAGGGTGGAAAATCGACGTTAAAATTTTTTTTTGTTCCAATAGCACGCAAAGGTATCCGTCTTGACAGATTGTGATATACTCTGCGCGCACTTTATACCTTATTAACAGAGTAAGACAATGACTGATTTATCAAAATACAGAAACATTGGTATTTTCGCGCACGTTGATGCGGGTAAAACTACCACAACTGAGCGTATCCTGAAGCTTACTGGTAAAATCCATAAGACTGGTGAAGTACACGACGGCGAGTCTACAACTGACTTCATGGAGCAAGAAGCTGAGCGTGGTATTACAATCCAGTCTGCAGCAGTAACTTGTGAGTGGAACGGTCACCGCCTGAACGTAATCGACACTCCTGGACACGTAGACTTTACAGTTGAAGTATACCGTTCACTTAAAGTTCTTGACGGTGGTATCGGTGTATTCTGTGGTTCTGGTGGTGTTGAGCCTCAGTCAGAAACAAACTGGCGTTACGCGAACGACTCAGAAGTTGCTCGTCTGATCTTCGTAAACAAACTAGACCGTATGGGTGCAGACTTCTTCCGCGTTGTTGACCAAGTTAAGAACGTACTAGGTGCAAACCCACTAGTTATGACTCTACCAATCGGTCGTGAAGACGACTTCGTTGGTGTTGTAGACGTACTAAACCGTAAAGCTTACGTTTGGGACGAAACAGGTCTGCCAGAAAACTACGAAATCCAAGACATCCCAGCTGACATGGTTGACGATGTAGAACAGTACCGTGAAGAGCTAGTTGAAACTGCTGTAGAGCAAGACGACGATCTAATGGAAGCTTACATGGAAGGCGAAGAGCCAACTATCGAGCAACTAAAAGCTTGTATCCGTAAAGGTACTCGTGACCTAGCGTTCTTCCCAACGTTCTGTGGTTCTGCATTCAAAAACAAAGGTATGCAACTTATCCTTGACGCTGTTGTAGATTACCTACCAGCTCCAACTGAAGTTGATCCTCAGCCTCTAACAGATCCAGAAACTGGTGAGCCAACAGGTGAAGTTGCTACAGTTGACGCTGACGCGCCACTAAAAGCACTTGCGTTCAAGATCATGGACGACCGTTTCGGTGCTCTAACATTTATCCGTATCTACTCTGGTCGCATGAAGAAGGGCGATACTGTTCTTAACTCTGCAACTGGTAAGACTGAGCGTATCGGTCGTATGTGTGAGATGCAAGCTGACGAACGTAACGAACTTACTGAAGCTCAAGCTGGTGACATCATCGCTGTAGTAGGTATGAAGAACGTTCAAACTGGTCACACTCTATGTGATCCTAAGCACGAATGTACTCTAGAAGCTATGATCTTCCCAGAACCAGTAATCTCTATTGCTGTTTCTCCAAAAGACAAAGGTTCTACTGAGAAAATGGGTATCGCGATCGGTAAAATGGTTGCAGAAGATCCATCATTCCAAGTTGAGACTGATGAAGATTCAGGTGAAACTATCCTGAAAGGTATGGGTGAACTTCACCTAGACATCAAGGTAGACATCCTTAAGCGTACTTACGGCGTTGAGCTAGAAGTAGGTGCTCCACAGGTAGCTTACCGTGAAACTATCACTCAAGCAGTTGAAGATAGCTACACGCACAAGAAGCAGTCTGGTGGTTCTGGTCAGTTCGGTAAGATCGACTACCGCATCAAACCAGGTGAGCCAAACTCAGGCTTCACGTTCAAATCAACAGTTGTTGGTGGTAACGTACCTAAAGAATTCTGGCCTGCAGTTGAGAAAGGCTTTGCGTCAATGATGGATACTGGTGTTCTAGCTGGCTTCCCAACTCTAGACGTTGAAGTTGAACTATTCGACGGTGGTTTCCACGCAGTTGACTCATCAGCAATCGCTTACGAAATCGCAGCTAAAGGTGCATTCCGTCAGTCTATGCCTAAAGCAGGCGCGCAACTTCTTGAGCCAATCATGAACGTTGACGTGTTCACTCCAGAAGACAACGTTGGTGACGTAATCGGTGACCTTAACCGTCGTCGTGGTATGATCAAAGACCAACAAGCTGGTACTACAGGCGTTCGTATTAAAGCAGACGTTCCTCTATCAGAAATGTTTGGTTACATCGGTCACCTACGTACTATCACTTCTGGTCGTGGTCAGTTCTCTATGGAATTCGCTCGTTACGCAGCATGTCCATCGAACGTTGCTGAGCAAGTAATCGCAGAAGTTAAAGAGCGCGAAGCTAAGAAGTAATTCTTAAGCTAACGCTTTAATATATCAAAGCCCCGCCTAGTGCGGGGCTTTTTAATATCTCTCGATAGGCAAGTGGTCCTATATTGCTTGTTTACCTTACTCTTCTTTTAATTGAATCGTCTCAAAGTCACGAATGGTATTGCGTTCAAATTCGGCAATCTCTTCTTTTATCCACTGACTAAATAACTGCGTTTTTTGACGCTTTAAATACCCTGTTGGCGCACAGAGGTAATAGGCATATTTGGGTTGAATTCCTACATTGCCAATACGAACCAGCTTACCCTCTTGAATATAACGATACGCCAAGCTGTGCTTAACCAAAGCCACGCCTTGCAGAGAAAGGGCGCCTTCCAGTACTAAATGCGAACCACTGTATTTCAGCGTCGGCTTCGCTGCTTTATGGCCTAGCGTTTCAAGCCATAGATTCCAATCCAGATCAGGCCATAAATCTTCAATTAACTCCGCTTTCTCCAAGTCTTCGATTTGGTAGATATTGTGCTCTTTCTGATAAACCGGATGACAAGCAGGATAGAAAACTTCATCCATCAACCACTGAGATTCAAGATTTGGATAATCGCCTTGCCCATAGCGAACGCAAAGGTCTATCTGGCTGTCTTGAAATGAGACCAGTTCATTGGTGGGTTCCATCAGTAGTGATAGCTCAGGGTGTCTCTGCCTAAAAGCAGTAATTCGAGGAATCAACCAATGATGTGCAAAAGAGGGCAAGGTTGAAATGGAAAGATGATTTGGATTGGGGTCTTGGTTTATCAACCGCACACCTTGTTGGAGGTGGCTAAATCCTCGCTCAGCTTGAGCAAAAAGCAAATTACCCTCTGGAGTGAGGTGAATTTTCCTATGTTGGCGTACGAACAAGTCAGTACCAAGAGACTCTTCTAGCTGGCGTATTTGCTGGCTAATCGCGGCAGGGGTGACGAATAAGTGCTTTGCTGCCGCTTTAAAGCTTCCTTCTTTTGCCGCGATGTAGAAGTAGTACAGACCTTGTAGCGGAGGTATACGCTCTTTCACATTAGTTTTCCTTAACTCAATGTCAGATTCTATCGTTTGAGATTAACAGGGTAGTCGCTGATTATTAAGTGGTCAATGTGAATCAAAAGGAGAAGATATGAGCAATACTACGCAAACTTGTGGGCGATTAGCCTCGAAGCCACAGCAACGCTTGGTTCAGTATATCTTTTCTAAACTCTCTATTTGGAGAAAGAACTACCGAACACGGCGCCATCTCGCAGAGCTGCCAGAACATCTTTTGGATGACATTGGTTATAGTGAAAGTGAAGTGCGAAAGGAAATTCAAAAACCGTTTTGGCGTGATTGATTAGGTTAAGAAATAAAAACGCTCCCTAACTAGGGAGCGTTTGACAATTCAGCGTGGGGTGATAGAGCGATTACAGGTCTTCTTCCCAAACAACCAGTTCGCCTTTTGGCCAGTTGTGACCAATTTCATGGTATTTCTGCTCAAGGACATGGCGCTTGATCTTCAAGGTAGGAGTCAGAATACCGTTTTCGATACTCCACGGGTCTTGAATCATCAGCACACCTTTTATTTGCTCGTGCGATTCCAGCTCTTGGTTCATGCGAGCGATCACTTTGCGAGTTGTTCGTGCGTAACGTTCTTTGTCGAAGTTAGGGAAATCGTGCGGCACAACCAACAAAATAGGCCCTGGTAAGCCTAGGCCGATCAAACACATCATTTCGACGCGGCTGTATTCGAACAGTTTCTTCTCAATAGGAACAGGTGCAACAAATTTACCTTTTGAAGTTTTAAAGGTGTCCTTCTTGCGGCCTTGGATAGTGAGATAACCATCCGCATCGATTGAGCCGATGTCACCTGTATGCAGCCATCCTTCGGAGTCAAACGACTCTTGTGTGGCGATATCGTTTTTGTAGTAACCTGAGAACAAGCCTTTACCACGGACCATGATTTCTTCATCATCAGCGATCTTCAGTTCAATGCCTGGGCCGGCATTACCTACTGAGCCAATTTTATCGGCACGGAATGGGTAGTTAAGTGTGCTGTAGGCAAATGACTCCGTCATGCCCCAGGCTTCCGTGATGTTTAAGCCTACGCTGCGATACCACTCGAGCAATGCTGGTGATACAGGCGCAGAGCCACAACCAAGAACACGCGCTTGATCTAAGCCGAGACCATCCGCCAATTTCTTCTTAATCAGTGAATTAACGAATGGGATCTTCAGCAGAATATTGAGCTTTTTCTGCGGAAGTTTGTCTTGAATACGTTGCTGGAACAGTGTCCACAATCGCGGTACAGAGATGAATAGTGTCGGACGATGCATTTTTACATCTTCGATAAACGTATCGAGAGACTCTGGGAAAGCCGTAGTTACACCACCCATAATGGATGAGCCGAAGATATATACACGCTCAGTAATGTGAGCAAGTGGCAAATAAGAGAACAAACGGTCGTTTTCTTGAATACCAATATGATTAATCAACTGCTGAACTGACCAACTGAACGCACCGTATGTCAGCATTGCCCCTTTCGGTAGCCCTGACGTTCCTGAGGTGTACACGAGAGACATGAGCTTGTCATCATGGTGTTGCGGACGCTCTGCGCTTGGTTCTACATCGGCAATAATCTCAGTAAACTGATATTGGCATTTCGGCGCAGTATCGTAAGGAAGTGCAATGCTAATTAAATCTGGCATTGAATCGATCACTTGTTGCGTCGCCGCTGGATCATCTAACTTACCTCCGATCAGAGCTTTACTCTCACTGTGTGTCACACAGTACTCGATAGTATCCGCTCCAGCTGTCGGGAAAATAGGCACGCTAACGTAATCACCTAGCATCATTGCCAAATCACAGATGAACCATTCGGCACAGTTTTTTGAGACTAATGCTACTTTGTCACCCGGTTGAACCCCCAAGTTTCTAAGCGCAGTTACCAGCTTAAGTGCTTTATCTGCAACCTCTGCGTAGGTGAACTCCACAAACTGTCGATTAATGATTTGTTTTAAATAAACATCATTTGGGCGTTCCTCTGCCCATTTTAGGATCATTTCATTTGGCGGCGGGAGAGCGCAACCAGCGGTCTGTTCTAGGTTAGGCTGATTCATTGTAGATGACTCCATGTCTTCTCTCGTTTGTACTTATAGTTGTTAAAACATTGTTAACTTTAGCATGTTAAATCATTATACGGGAATGCATTTTGGTGAAATCTGTGGGAAAGGTAGCGTTAGAGAAAGAAAGCTTCCTCAGTCATCACTATTTAAAACTGCTGACGATAGCTGGCGGGTGAAAGTCCGGTTTTCTTTTTGAAGATACGTGAAAAATACGACACGTCTCGATAGCCACACTGGTAAGCAATATAAGCAATCTTCATTGAGTCCTCTTCCAATAACATCTTTTTAGCAAGGGAAATGCGTTTATCTGTAACGTAATCACGAAAACACATTCCAACTTTTCGATGGAAGAGTTTAGAAAAATAGGTAGGAGAGTAGTGGCAAAGTGCCGCAGCTTCTTCTTCTCTTAAGTCTTTGTGGACATTATTTGCGATGTAGTGAACCACATCGACGAAATTTGTTTTCGCTCCTTTGGTTAGCATGTCTTCTGATGTAAGGCGTTGCTTGTCAAATTCATCTAAAGCGAAATATTTGAGCTTGGTTTGTGAGACCCATTCATCAGCAGTACAAGTATCGATTTGACAGTACTCTGCAACAATATGCTTTGGTGGTAGCCCAACGGCCCCATCCCCGCGATAAATAACAATGAGCTTTTTATCGAGATTTTCGCATAAGGTGAGCAAACTTTTCTGCAAGTATTGATGTTCTGGTGCTGGGTAATAAAAGAAATGGCTGAACTCTTTATCACTTAAGACAGAAACATCTACTCCGCTTTCCACAAGAACAAAAGACTTTTCCAATTCTGAGCGAAAGTCGTTGGTGAGAGATTGTGGGGTGTCTCCAATCCAATAGGCCTTGATAAGTTCTGTCATATTATGTCCATTTATTGTGAACTTTGCCGAAGGGGTTTTGCAAAAGGCTTCTGTTGACCTACATCCATGAGGTCAAAAACTAAACCTTTCGTTTATTAAGCTTAGGATTATATAGACAGACTGCAAGTGTGAAATGTGTCACATATTCACTTTGCCGGTGTCTCACAATTGCTACATATGAGCTTTGTCGACTTATCTAACAAGAAAGTGCTAGTGCTTGGCAAAAAAGTCCTAACCCCCCAATTTTTCGATGACTAAGGTTTAGTCATGATTCAGGCACAACTACAGCCGAGTCATTGACAAGCGAGATAGTTAAAGAGGGGATATCTTATGGAAAACTTTCGCAACCTAATCAAGGACTTCATGGAAGATGAAGAAGGTCTAACGCTTTTAGAATACATTCTAGGCGCTGCACTTATCGTTACTGCATTCCTAACTTCAGGGTTCTGGACCACACTTTCCGCTAAATTCAGTTCTGTTGCTGGTCGTATTAGCAGCTCGTAATGACAAGCGAACTGGTTATCTGGTCGTTACTCATTGCTATTGGCGTATCTGACGCGCAAAAACACAGAATACCGAATAAAGCGGTTTTATTACTTTTTACTGCCGTTGCTGCAAACCTTGCGTTTAATGCTAATTCTGACGGACTAGACCATTTGTATGGTGGTCTAGTCACGTTTGCAGCTTGTTTTGTTTTGTATCTGTTTAAGGTGATGGCCGGAGGCGATGTGAAGTTACTCGCCGTCATTGGGGCATGGCTTGGTTTGAGTAACATTGGAGAAGCAACTGTCGGCATTATTCTGGCGGGTGGTGTCGTTGGCCTATTTTATTTAGCGCTGTACGTATCATCTTCAACCACCAGTCTTGCTGAGCAGTTTAAAGGATATTGCTTGGAGAAAGTCACTCCAGGGATAAAAACAGCGAAGCCAATGGTGATTCCTTTTGCACCGGTGATTGTTATTGGATTGGCTTATTTCTCTTACACACATTGATAATTACAAACGCGACTGGCTTAAGGCATAAGTTGACTAGGCAACGTACAGAGGGGAATTGTCATGGGGTCCGTGTATCGGGAAAATCTAGTGCCACAAATAACGCCACCCAAAGTTCCATCAAGCATCGAAGGCTTGGGAATCCCTGCCTCCGTTGTTGAAAACTTGGTGCTCAAACATCTTTCTGCTTACCCAAAAATCGATCTGGTTGAACTAACTCAGAGGTTGGGTATCGTGTCGACTATTGCCGAGCTTGCACTTGCTCAACTTAGGAAGCGTAGCTGGGTGGAGGTATATCAACCTACCGCGGACAAACTAAGCAGTTCGTACTCAAATGTTCGCTACAGCCTGACAGAGTTGGGTTTGGCAGAGGCGGATATCGCCTTTCGAAAAGATCCTTACATAGGTCCAGTCCCAGTATCGATGGAGGAATATTGGAGTGTGGTGCAAGGTCAGGATCTGCGTAAACATCCCATCACGCGTGTCGATGTTGAACGCGCGCTTTCAGACGTTTTTGGTTCTGAGCACCTGATTCCCATTCTCGGTCCTGCCATCAATTCAGGGCGAGCCATGTTGTTGTACGGGCATGCCGGTACGGGTAAGAGTTATGTCGCGGCTCGAGTTTTAAATGCCATGAGTACTTCGGTGTTTATTCCTTACTCGGTCTACGCCGATGGCAACATCATCAAAGTCTTTTCTGAATACCACCATCGTCGCATCGACAACTCTCATTCGCAGGTTTTTGTCAAACTCGAAACCCATTATGACAAACGCTGGGTCTTGTGTGAGCGTCCAAACATTCAAGTCGGTGGTGAGCTTACCATGGACATGCTTGAGGTGAATCACAGCGAGCACAACCGTGTATGGAACGCACCGCTGCAAATGATGGCAAACAATGGCATTTTGGTCATCGATGACTTGGGGCGTCAGGCCATGCCCGTTGATGCTTTACTAAACCGTTGGATTGTTCCTATGGAATATCTGTATGACCATTTGGCTTTACCAAACGGTCAGCAAGTAACCGTGCCATTCATGTTGACTCTGGCGTTCTCATCAAACTTTGCGCCAAGCAAGATCGCTGACCCTGCTTTCCTACGTCGACTTGGTTACAAAATCGAATTTACACCCCTTGAGAAAGAAGATTACAAAGCGTTATGGCTATCACTGTCTGGTGAGTATGAGATGGCTCTTGCTCCAGACTTTTTTGACACGTTACACCAATTACATCGAGACAATGATGTTAAGTTTTTCCCATGTTTACCTAAAGATTTACTCGGGATAAGCCGCGACATTTTAGTGTTTGAAGGTAAAAGAAAGCTGGTTTCGTCAGACATATTGACTCGTGCGTGGGCACTGTATTTCACAGTGGATGAATAGGGAGATTTAAATCATGAGTAAGACTCAAATTGTCATGCTACTGCTGCTCTCTATTGTTTTTGGCCTTGCCGCCGTTTTGATTGCCAAACAATGGATTGATGGGCAGAACCAACCAACAGTAGAGCTTGAAGAAGTAGAAAGGCACCCAGTATTAGTTGCTGCCATGGAGCTGGAACCAGGAACAATTTTGGAAGAAAAACACCTGACGACCAAGTTGATGGAAGTGGACTGGATTGAAGAGAGTACGTTGAAAGTTTCAGAGCAAGCGTTGGGTCGCATTGTTGCCAATACGATTTACTCAGGTGAAATGGTAAACCCAAATCGACTTGCGCTACCAGGAGAAGGGGCGACCTTAGCCGCTCTTATTCCGGAGAACAAACGTGCGATTACCATTCGGGTTAATGACGTTATCGGTGTGGCAGGTTTCCTACTTCCCGGAAACAAGGTGGATATCTTGAATACCATCAGTTCTGGCAAAGGGAAAAGTGCGTCGACCAAAACTGTGCTGAAGAACATTAAAGTTCTGGCTGTGGACCAAACCGCTAAAACTAACGATAACAAGCCAGTTATCGTGAGAGCGGTGACATTAGAAGTCACTCCAAAAGAAGCAGAGAAGCTTCTTTCTGAAAATAGCAAAGGTAAGATTCAACTTGCATTGCGCAACCCACACGAAGTGGATAAGCCTGTTGTTGCTCGAAGATATACCCCCCGACCTAGTGTGACCATTATTAAGGGATCTCAGGCATCCAATGTCCGAGTCAGTAATTAGGTGACTTATGAAAAGAATAATACTACTTATTAGTCAATTGCTTTTTGTCAGCTTGTCTGTAAACGCAGCACCTGCGCAGTCAGGGAAAGTCGTGAGTGTTGCACATCATCAATCCACTCAATTGATGATTTCGGGTAAAGCGAAAAAGGTGACGTTAGGGGATCCGGAAGTTCTGGATATTATTGTGCTTCGTTCTAATGAGCTGTTCTTGGTGGGTAAGAAACTTGGAACAACCAACGTGTCTGTTTGGGATAGTCGGGGGCGCTTGATTGAACAATTTAATGTTGAAGTGACGCATGACTTAAACACTCTCAAATCCAAGCTGTATCAGTTCCTGCCGGATGAAAGCATAGAAGTACACAGCGCTCAAGAAAAGGTCGTACTGAGAGGGTTAGTGAGTACTCAACAGAACATGGATACCGCCGTCAAGATCGCAGAAACCTTTGCTGCTGGTGAGGCCGCGGATGAAGGGGAAGATGACTCTAAAGATGACAGCATGGTCATTAACCTTTTGAGTATCGGTGGTGCACAACAAGTCACCTTAGAAGTCACGGTAGCGGAAGTACAGCGCACTTTAGTCCGTCGCTTTGATTCGAACTTCCATTTCTTCCAAAAAAGCGGTGACTTTACCTGGGGTGCAACAACGGCTGGTGGTGGTATTGACAATATTGGGCCGATTCTGAACATCCCTTCGGTTGATGATTTTGGTTTTTTGGGATCATTCATTGACAGCAATACCCTGTTTACTTTCGCGTTAGATGTCGCAAGACAAAATGGTGTGGCAAAAGTCCTAGCGGAGCCAAGTTTGACTGCGTTAAGTGGTACCCAAGCTGAGTTTGTCGCTGGTGGTGAATTCCCAATTCCTGTGCCAAATGAAGATGGTATTACCATTGACTACAAAGAATACGGTGTGCAACTCGACTTCGTTCCGTACATTTTGAGTGATAAGCGCATCAATCTAAAGATGAACGTCAACGTCAGTGAAATCGCCAACTCAGGTGTATTGACCTTTAACCCTAACGAAGTCAACGCCACTTTCTTTATTCCGCCAATTACCAAGCGAAGTGCTGGCACAACAATTGAACTTGCCGACGGCCAAACCATTGGTATTGCGGGCTTATTGAGTGAAAACGCACGTAATGTAGCCGATGGTATTCCGGGGGCAAGTGACCTACCTGTACTTGGGCGATTGTTCAAGAGTGAAGAATTTACCTCTGGTGAAACCGAACTCGTGATTTTGGTTACACCAAGGCTTGCGACGCCTATTGACCGACGTCGGATTACCTTGCCGACCGATGGTTTTGTCAGCCCTAATGATGTGGAGTTTTATTTATTAGGCAAGGGCGCTGAGTTGGATTTTGATAGATACCAGCTCAATGAAATTAGAGAAGAAGAAACAACGGATAGTTTCGACCAATACGGATCGTCAGATGGTGGCTCTGAGGGCAAATTTGGGCACAGCCTATAAGTGGAGGATAAGATGAAAAACATAATGATAATGACCATTTGTTTTGCTTCATTCGGCTTGTTTGGTTGTGCGAATGACCCTGAACTTGGAATCTCAGTGAGCCAGTTACGTGCAGAGCAAACGCTGAACCCTGAAGCATGGTATGAGAATTTGGGCTATTTACCAGAGGGAAGCGGCCAACGCACACAAACTAGTTTAGAGGTATATGACAACAACGGGGTAGCCAAAGATGATTAAGTGATTCTATCGCTTAGGAGGGGCTATGCGAAGGAACATGCAAATCGCACCAAGACGTTCCCAAAAAGGGATCACCTTGGTGCTGATCAGCATGGTATTGCTGATCTTATTGGGCGTGGCGGCATTCGGTATTGACCTAAACCACCAAGTCCTAAACAAGACTCGCTTACAAAATGCGGTTGATGCAGCAGCACTTGCGGGCGCGGTTGTTGCTGATGAGACAAGTGACGTAGCAGCGGCAGAGGCGGCGGCTGTGACGACACTTGCTAATATTTCGGCTTCGGCGGGTAATTCAGAGTTGACCTTTACTGATAGTAATACTGCCGTAACGTTTTCTTCTGATAGGGCAACATTTGTTGATGCAGCCAGTTTCTCAACGCCAGCAGGTGAATACGATATTTACGTGCGCGTTGCGGTATCCGATATCGGATTAACTCAGTTTTTGAGTAGTATTTTTGGCATAAACAAAAATATTTCTGCTAGCGCGGTAGCGGGAAGAAGCGCTGCGATCAATTACAGCTGTAATTTAACACCGATAGCGATGTGTGGGGATCCACTAGGAGACGCGAGTAACGCATGGGGCTACAAACCACCAGGTTATGATCCGAATGTAGACACGGATCCATCACTGGTGCATGAGTTGAAAGTGGGCGATCAAGACAACACGGATATGGGGCCGGGTAACTTCCAGTTGCTCGACTTTGGTCAAGCTGGCGGCAACAGTGGTGCAGCGCTTGTGCGTGATGCGTTGTCTGGTGCTTACAATGGCTGCGCTGCTATTGGCGATACTGTGATAACGAAGCCAGGTAACAGCGCAGGTCCTGTGGCTCAGGGCTTGAATACTCGTCTCAATGATTTCTCAGGACCAATAAAGGATGATGGGACCGTTCAGCCTGATAAATACGTTCGCGAACCAAATGTGCTTGCTGAGACTGATACGGTATATGCGGGGGATTTGTATTATGCCAATTATCTTCAAGAGCTGAGTGCATGTGAGGGGGGCGGCTCACCATGTGATGCATCGAGCTATACCGGAGATTCCGGCTTAAATGGCCGACGCATTCTGCGTATTCCGATTGTAGATTGCACCGCGTCAACGGGTAAAACAGAATTTGACGTACTTGGGTTTGGCTGTTTCTTTTTGCTGCAGCGCGTAGAGAACTCTGGGCAAGCTTCGGTATTTGGTCAGTTCTTATATGATTGCTTAATTAATAACGGCTCTACAGGGACAGATCCGACAGACAAAGGTTTCTATCGTATCCAGCTCTACAAAGACCCATTTAGTGGGGCATCGTGATATGTGGAAACTTAACCCAAAAGCTAAAGCGCAAGGTGGTCTTGCCATAATTGAGTTCATCCTTGCTTTACCAGTTTTGCTAATGCTAAGTGTGTTAGTCATCGATGTGTGTCGAGCGTTTATTCAATATACAGAGGTGAATAAGGCACTGCAAAATGGTGCGCGTTATGCGGTTGTTGATACCTATGGAACGCTGAGTTTTGACTCGATTGCGGATGAAGCCAGCATTAAAAATGTGGTTGTTTACGGGTCTCCAACCGCGAGTACCACTCCCATTATCGATTACATAGAAGTGGGAGACATTACGATCACGCAGCCTACAGAGACAAACAAAGAGGTGACGTTATCGGCAACGTACAATTACGTCCCCATTTTTTCTACATTGCCTTTTTCTAATCAGTCCTTGCAGTTCAGCATTGGTGCTACAACAACAATGAGGACGGGGCCATGAGACGACTTTTAACTAAGCAAAAAGGCGTGACTCAATTAGAATTTTCATTAATTGCGCTCGCCGTCATTTTAGTTTTGTTTTTAATCATGGAATTTGCGGTTTACTTCTTTTCTGTACAGATGGTCAATGAGGTAACACGAAGAGCCGCACGTTTGGCAACCGTGTGTTACATCGCTGATCGAGATGATATTCCTAACTTATCATCAGTATCAGATTTGTACCCATCAGGCTTTACTGCAACTAACTTGGAAATTACGTATTTAGATGCGACTGGCGCTGATGTGGATGTTTCAGGGTTTCTATCGACACCTCCTGCAGACTCGGCAACATTAAATACTCAGTTTGCACAAATTCGATACGTAAGAGCGAGAGCAGTTGATTATACATTTCAGTTTTTTGTTTTGGCTGCTTTAATTAATGCTGTAGGGACTACTCCTGCTTTCGAAACTATATTGCCAGCAGAGAGTTTAGGAATATTAAGGCCGGAAGGATCTGATGTGATAGAAGATTGCTAATGGAGTAGTGAAATGTTGAAGCCAGTGAAAATAAATGATGACAACTACAAAAGTTTAAAAACAAACTTGATTGTTTGGGTAGTGTATTCTACTACCAACTTTAAACTTCATTTGACAGACGAATTATCACGATGTGTGAACGTCAATATTGAATGGATTGAGCTTGAGTTATTTAACTTAGATTTGGTAAAGAGCAAGAAAATTCCAGACTTGATCTATATCGAAACGGGAGATAGTTGGGCTCAAAAAGTTGCACATGTCTACTCCAGTGACAGCAATTTACAGCATAACCATACTGCTTTAATCGTATTTGGTGATGAGGCGGATACCGCGTCTTTAAAAATGGCGTTGCGCCTGGGTGCAACGGATTATTTCTCTCGTTCTGCGGATCTAGAGGAGATTTACCCGCTACTAAAATCAATCGCAGAAGAAAAAATCTACAACAAGAAGATGGGGGATCTAACCTTATTCATCAACACGAAAGGAGGTTCTGGCTCTACGACACTTGCGCTCAATACCGCGATAGAGCTATCAAGTTACGCTAAAAGTAATGTGTTGTTAGTCGATCTTGATATGCAATTTAGTGATTCTGCGGATTATCTCAATTGCAAACCAAAATATAATATTAACGATGTCGTTGAATCGGTTAATGATTTAGATGAACTGTCTCTTGAAGGATTAGTACATAAACATCCTTCTGGTCTCAATTACCTTTGTTTCGAACAAGGTAATTTAAAGAATAATTATAAGTACGCGAATGAAGTCAGTAAGTTGCTTCCAATACTTAGACAGTTTTACTCTCATATTATTGTTGATATGTCACATGGTATTGAACATACATTCCAACAAATTGTTTCGCCAGCTACTCATGTATTTTTGGTTATGCAGCAAAACGTTACTTCAGTGAAGCATGCAGTTAATTATATTAGAGCATTAGAACTCGACTATGGTTTAAATAATCACCAGGTTGAACTTATTGTGAATCGATTTGAGAAAAAGTCGACCATATCATTGAAAGATATTGAAAACGCCGTTGGTGGCCACTCCATACATTTAGTTCCTAATAACTTCGCTATTGCGATTGAGAGTGCAAATTTAGGTAACCCAATTGTTCAATCTACAAAAAATAGTGCGATAAAAGCTTCTTTGGCTGAAATCTCACATTTATTAGAAAGCCCAACCAAGAAAGATCAAAGTTGGATTAAGAAGTTTTTTTCTTAATAAGGGGGAGTCATGTTTTTCAAACGAAAAAGCGTTGGGAGTGCGTTTAATACTGCCGATGATACGCAAGAGCAGAGAGCTCAAAGTGAGGACCTTGTTGGTGTAGATGGTGATGCTGCTAATACTAATACTGACACGACAGCCTTGTCTCCTGTTGAAGCAAAGATCAAAGCCATTGAAGAGCAAAAGAAGCAGCTTGAACAAGACCTTGCTATCAAACACTATTATCACAAGAAGCTATTGGACACCTTAGATCTCGGTTTGCTTTCTCATCTTCAGGAAGACCGAGCCAAAGAAGAATTACGTGAAGCTGTCGTACAGCTGATAGCTGAAGATCAAACCCACCCCCTGAGTTCTGAGGCTCGCAATCGTGTCATTCATCAAATCGAAGATGAAGTGTTTGGCCTTGGCCCACTAGAGCCACTTCTGGATGATCCGACAATTTCAGATATCTTGGTAAATGGCCCCAAAAACATCTACGTAGAACGTTTTGGTAAGCTTGAAAGAACACCACATACCTTTTTAGATGAGCGCCATCTTCGCAATATTATTGACCGAATCGTTAGCCAAGTAGGGCGACGCATTGATGAAGCTTCACCGATGGTGGATGCGCGTTTGAAAGATGGCTCTCGTTTTAATGCCATTATCCCACCTCTGGCCATTGATGGACCGTCGGTATCAATACGTCGTTTTGCTGTCGAACGACTCAATATGGATAACCTACTGGAGCTCAACTCTTTGTCTCCAGAAATGGGTAAGTTCCTTAATGCCGCGGTTGTCGGGGAAATGAACATTCTTATCTCTGGTGGTACGGGTTCGGGTAAAACCACCACATTGAATATCCTCTCCGGTTTTATTCCAAGTGATCAGCGTATTGTCACTATTGAGGACTCTGCAGAGCTTCAACTACAACAGCCACACATTATTCGCTTGGAAACGCGTCCGTCGAACATTGAAGGCAAAGGGGAGATCTCTCAAAGGGATTTGGTGAAAAACTCACTGCGTATGCGTCCTGACCGAATTGTTATTGGTGAGGTTCGTGGTGCAGAGGCGGTGGATATGCTTTCTGCAATGAACACCGGTCATGATGGATCTCTGGCCACCATCCACGCCAACACGCCACGAGATGCCTTAAGCCGAATTGAGAATATGTTCTCAATGGCCGGGTGGAATGTCTCAACAAAAAACTTAAGAGCGCAGATTGCCTCCGCGATAAATATCGTAGTCCAAATGGAGCGCCAGGAAGATGGTAAACGCCGTATGGTCAGTTTGCAGGAAATTAACGGTATGGAAGGGGAAGTGATCACCATGTCGGAGATCTTTACTTTCCGCCGACAAGGTGTAGACAAAGATGGCAATGTTCTTGGTGAATATGAAGCGACCGGAATTGTGCCTAGCTGCCATGACCATCTGATTAAACGAGGCTTAGACGTACCATTCGAGATCTTTAACGAAAAAAGCCGTTAGGAGAGGGCGCTATGGAAAGCCAATTCCCACTATTTCTAGTACTGCTGTTTTTATCCGTCTTCTTTATTAGCCAAGCGTTAATATTGCCTTCTGCGGGTAAGAAGGTGAAACACAAGCAGTTAATTAAGCGAATTCATGACAGTCATAAACACATTGATGAAGAGAGTATTTCACTACTTAGAGAGAACTCGCTTAAGAACTTATCACCTCTGGAGAGATGGTTAGTCAACTTTAGCCTTTTTGATGGATTGAAGAAGAAGTTGGAATTGGCTGGCATTTCAATGGGTTTTACCCGATTTCTAGTTTTGTCTTTTCTTGCCGGTACCGCAGTAGGTCTGATTATTTTTGTCTTTGGCCAAGTCTGGTATATGTGCCTTGGAGTGACCATTGCTTGCTGGGTAGCAATATATTTCTACCTGCAAAAGATGATCGCCGATCGTTTGATGAAATTTGAGGAGCAGTTACCGGAAGCGCTCGATATTATCAAACGTGTTCTCCAAGCCGGCCAACCTATTACCCAAGCCTTTGGCGAAGTAGGTCGGGAAGTGAGTGCTCCATTAGGGCCAGAATTTCTCAATACCTTCAATCTGCTTAACTACGGTTACGACTTAAGACTGGCCATTATGCAAATGTCTGAGCGTACACCTACGGTCTCCATGCTGGCTTTTTCAAGTGCGGTGTTGTTGCAGAAAGAAACGGGCGGTAACTTAGTTGAGAATATTGAAAAACTATCTCGAATCTTACGAGCTCGTTTTAAGCTGGCGCGTAAAATCAAAACCATTTCTGCTGAGTCTCGTATGTCTGCTTGGGTGTTAGTTTTGGCACCCTTTGGCCTCTACATCATCATTTCTCTCGTGCGACCAGATTACATCGAGCTTCTGCATACCAGCCCAATGGGAATCAAAATGGTTATAGGCGGAATGATCTCTCTGTTTATTGGCACTTTGTGGATTCGTAAAATCGTTAACATTGAGGTGTAGATATGAACTTAGAAAGCCTTCAAGGTTGGTTAGGTGGTTTGGCGGTTAACCAAGAAACACTGCTATTTGCCCTCATTTTGATCACCACTGTGCTGGTGGTTATGACGGTCGGTTCTGTTGTGATGGGCGTAAACTCTCCAATCAAAAGAAAGCTAGCAGAGCTTTCAGGGGACAAGAAAGAAGCGCTACCAACGAATAACAAAATGACAGATACGCTTGAGTCCCTCGCACCGTTGACTTCCCCAACCAGTGAAAAAGAACGTCAGACGACACGTAATAAATTAATGCATGCGGGTTTCCATCAAAGTAACTCGTTATCGATGTTCTATGCCATTAAATCGATCACGACCATCATTGGTGTGATGGTGGCGACTTTAATTTATTTGACCATACCTGAGTCAAAATACCTCTACACTTATATGGCACTGGCTGCATTAATTGGTCTGATTACACCGGACATGATCTTACGTCGTATGGTGAACAAACGACAAAAAGCCATTAGAGCGGGTATCCCAGATATGTTGGATTTATTGGTGGTGTGTACCGAATCTGGTTTGGGTTTCAATGCCGCATTACGACGTGTTGCTGACGAATTAGTGATTTCACATCCAGAACTGGCTGATGAGATTGATACCGTATGTAACAAGATCCAAGCAGGTAAGCCCATGCCAGAGGCGCTTAGAGAATTGGTCGTGAGAACGGGTTTAGAGGAGATTATGGGGCTTGTCAGCATGCTAAGCCATGCTTCAAGGATTGGTGGGAGTTTAGTCAACTCTCTGCGTGAGTACACGGAAGATTACCGGGATAAGCGTCAGCAGGCGGCAGAGGAAGTCGCGGCAAAAATCCCAGTAAAAATGATGTTTCCTATGGTGCTCTTTATCTGGCCATGTTTTTTCATTGTGGCGGTTGGTCCTGCATTGATCACGTTGGCAGAGGCCTTTTCTAAATAAAACACAAATAGGGATCGTTATGTGGATTAAGAAATTTGTCATTATATCGTTGTTGTTGGTTACTGCGTGTTCAACAACAGACTCGTCGTCCGATTTTGATTCGGAACTCTACGCTGGTAAGCCAGTCGAATCGCTCACTAATGACGAACCACCAAAAACAGAGGAAGAGGCAATTTCTCGCGGTGATATTGCGCTGAGCAACAAGAATGCCGACTTGGCTTTGTATGAGTACATTCGTTCTTTGTCATTTCCAAACGCTCAACACAAAGATAAAACCTTGTATACCGTCGGTCGCATTCACTTGGCTCGTAATAACTTAGAACTGGCAGATAAATCGTTTCGCGCTTCGTTAGCAGAGAATCCAGAACATATTGGCTCTTTACAAGAGTTAGGTGCAATGTACACCAAACGCGGTGACCGTGAAGCGGGTAAAACCTATTACATTAGAGCGCTTAATGCAGATCAAATCCGCTTGAAGGGCGACCCGAATATTACCAAAGATAATATCTCTAAGGAGAGCGTCGCCACTTACCGTTACGATGATAAATCGCCTGTTGGTGCTTATTCAGGACTTGGGGTGCTGTACGACATTCGTGGCGATCATGACTTAGCACAGATCTTGTTTAGAAAAGCGTTGGACATTAACGCGAGGGATGTGGATGCACTTGTGAGCTTGGGCTATTCGTACTACATGGAAGAGGAGTATTCAAAAGCGACGCACTTTACTAAAGCGGCGTTGGGCCTCCAACCGAGTAACGAAAAAGCCATCAATAACTTAGGGCTCATTGCGATTGCTAAGGAGCAACCGCGTCAAGCATTGAATATTTTTAGTCGCCACATGACAGAACCTGAAGCTTTGAACAACGTAGGCTATTTCTTGATTTTGAATGGTAAACCAGATGAGGCGATACCTTACCTTCAGCAGGCGATAGACAAAAATCCAGCTTATTACGATTTAGCGAATAAGAACTTAGAGCGTGCGTTATCGATGGTGAGAGAGCAAAAAGACACTTCTACTGCGTTTCTTCAATAAGCGCTTTTAATAAGAATCACGCAATAATCAAAGCCACTCTTGATACTAAGAGTGGCTTTTTTATGACTGGAGCTTATTGGAATAGAGTCGGAAAGCGTTTTATGAATCTACCCACCAACTTCCACAGCAAGACCGTCAATATAATCGACATGTAACCATCAACTGCGTAGTGCCACGCTAGGTGCACTGAGCCTATCTGGGTAAGCACTGCAAATGCATAGGCAAAGTAACCCAATATGCTGTTTACACGGTAAAGGCTCAAGGCTAATAGGACGGCGATAGAGACATGCATACTAGGCATGGCTGAGATACCCGCGCCGATAATATTGCTAGGTTCAATATACCCTTCCCATAAATAGTCTTGAGTTGGGAGAGCCCAAAGAGGGCCCGCTTCTACACTCTGCAAATATTCGCTTTGTTGATTTAACTTGTTCATGAGTGGTGCAAATTGATTGTCGCCATTTAAGAGCTCAAGAAAGCATGGGCCAGCGGAAGAAAGCAAAGTGGCAAAAAAGGCGCCAATGAATAACCAAGAGAAGACAAACGTTAGCAAGAACTGTTGCCTCAATAATGGTTGCTTTTTGTAGATTAAAAAGAAGATCAGCACGCCCCACATAAAGAAAAACCATGCGTTGTAAGCGATGTTGATAACCCAAGAGGCCCATGCACTAGGGAGTAACGAGTGCGTAAGTTCCCATGGCGCAATGCCAAAGTGAAGTAGCTTATCAATATTGGCCAGAGCGTTGTCCAAACTAAATGGATGGATGCTTGGGATCAGTGATTTTAGGAAGGTATGATTCGAAAAAACGAGGTTCATACACAGCATCAGAATGAAGACAGAAACGGTTCGACTTAACGGCAAAAAGATTTGTTTGAGCTTGGTGAAAAACTGGCGTGAAGGGCGTTTTTCCTTCTTTATGATCAGATAAAAGTAGTAATAAAGACAGCAGCTCAGAAAGGTGACATAAAACGCGAGGGCGAGTGTTTCTAAGTAAGTTGTGAAGGAATAGTCGATGGGGGAATTTAAATAGAGAGAACTAAGATAAAGAATGCTGGTTGCTGCTATGCAATAGTAATAAAGCACTCTATCTTGGTATAAATGTACCTTTAACTCACCAAACCAAAGCGACACTTTTTGCTGCCAGTTAAGTGGCCATTCGTAATTATTATCTTGCGCCATAGATGATCCATCACCCTGATTTTCCCCACCTTATATAAGCGTAGTTGAGAAAACGGGCACTCGTGTTGGCGTGCCCGTTGTTTATGATTGGATGATTTGTTTGCTGTTGGATAACGAGGCGTAAGCGAAATAACTTACATCATGCCAGTCACAATACCTGCCGCGACAAAGAACACAATCATCCAAAGCACCGACAAGTTAAGTTTCTTATGTAAGTAGAAGCCAGCTATCACGAGAGCGATGTCAATTGGGGCAACCACTGCACTGCTGAATACTGGTTGGTAAAGTGCAGCTAATAGCAAGCCAACGACCGATGCGTTTACGCCGTTGATTGCGCCTGACACTGCAGGTTTACCAGCCAGCGCTTGCCAGTTCTTTAGCACGCCAAGCAGCAATAAGAAGCCCGGTAAGAATACACCCAATGTTGCGACCAACGCGCCTAGGATAGGTGCATCAGACAGCTCGTAACCAATGTAAGTCGCGAAGGTAAACATCGGTCCCGGTACTGCTTGCGCTGCGGCGTAGCCCGTTAGAAACGCGTCTTGGCTGAGTTGATCGCCAACAATGTTTTGCAGTAGCGGAAGTACCACGTGACCGCCACCGAACACTAAGCTACCCGCTTGGAAGAAATCGCTAAACAATCCAAGCATTGGCAGGGTGTGAGCCACAAACGGCAAACCAATCAGAAGTACCGCGAACAGTGCCAATGGTGCAATGGTTGGTTTAAAAGGTTCGGCAGGTGCTGAGGATTCTTTCTTTAGATATTGAGTACCAATCAAGCCCGCTACTACAAGTACCAGCATTTGAGTTGCGATGCTCGGTGCAACCAATAACGCAATTGCGGTTGCCACACACAAGCCGGCTGTTAGCTTGCTTTGACAGAAGTTTTTGTACATTCCCCAAGTTGCATCCGCCACCACAACGACCGCAAGCAACTTCAAGCCATGAACGATGTTTTGGAACAGCGCCGTATCGGTGATCTGGCTGCTTACCATCGCAAGCGCCAACATGATGATCACGGAAGGCATCGTGAAGCCGATAAATGCCATGCATGCGCCGCCTAGGCCTCCGCGTTTGTAACCCAGAGCAAAGCCAACTTGGCTAGAACCAGGGCCCGGCAAGAATTGGCTCAAAGCCACGATCTGTGCGTATTCGCTGTCATCAATCCATTTGAGCTTTTCAACGAACGTTTGGCGGAAGTAACCGATGTGCGCCGCAGGGCCACCGAAACTGATCCAACCAAGCCAAAAAAAGGTTTTAAAAATGGTAAACATGTTGAGCCTGTTAAATCTCCAATAAAACTGCATCTACTGTAAGAAATGTACTAAGATGACTCAAATTAATAGTTTTAATTTCATCTATGAATGAAATGGGACGAGGTTTGTTCTGTGAAAGATGACATCCAGTGGCGCAATATCGACTTAAATCTGTTGGTGACCTTTTCTTACCTATATCGCTATCGCAGTGTGAGTTTGGCGGCCGAGAAAAGCTTTGTCAGTCAGTCTGCCATGAGCCACAGCTTGTCGCGTTTGCGCGTGTTGTTTGATGACCCATTGTTTGAGCGTAAAGGCCATAAGATGGACCCAACCGAGCACGCGCATTATATTGCGCCGACGGTGCATCATTTATTGGACTCGATTGCCAAAGACTTACTGACGAAGTCCGCTTTCCTGCCAGAAAACTACGCCGGCGTGTGTCGCATCGGTTTAACCGACTACGCCGAATTCATCTTCGCCCCACTGCTTTATGATGAAATCCGTAAGCGTGCGCCAGAAGCCCAAATCAGCTTTATTAACGTCAACCGCAGCAATTACGTAGCGATCACGGAACACGATAAGTTAGATGTCATCATCGGCAGTATGCCTGTGCTCGACGATAACTTTGAGAGCCAGTATCTCTACACAGAAAAGCACGTATGTCTGTGTGATAAGCGAGTACTGAAAGGTGAAACACAATTGTCGATTCACGCTTTTGCCAATATTGAACAAGCCCTAGTGAGCCCTGATGGCAGCTTGAGTACACAAGTAGACAAAAAGCTTGCTGAACATGGCTTGAGCCGAAAAGTCACCGTTGCCTCACGTAACTTCCTGACGATTCGAAACTTGCTTAAACAGCGAGAGTTGGTTGCGATTGTGCCGGAGAAAATGGCGCAAGCGGAAGGGTTCTCGGACGACTTAGTGAGTGTGCAGCCGCCGATTGCGGTGGCGGATTTTGATATCGCTATGTTGTGGCATACCAGCCGCAATAACGAGGATAAAGGGATTTGGCTGCGTCAGCTGGTGGCAGAATTGATTACAGGTAATTGATCTTATAAGGGCACCACGAGGGTGCCCTTTAAGTAACCGAGCTATAGGTCGTTTATACTTGCGTTACTGGCTCTTGTGCCTTTTCTTGCGTTGCTTGTTGTTTGATAGCTTGCTTCTTTTCAAAGCGAGAGATCCACCACCAAGCCAGAGCAGAGAAGACGGCAGTCATAAACACGTTGATGAAGAACGCACGTACCAAATCAACACCTGTTGGGAATGCCGATGCGGTCATGCTCACCACGAAGATTACAATCAATACCGACACCACACTCATGCCCACTTTGCGTGAACCCATACGGAAGTCGCGCGGTGTATCGTCGTGTTTTAGACGGAATACAAAGTACGCAATCATGATGAAGATTGGCGGTAGCATCGCCGTACCTGCGGTTAGGTTGATCGCTTGGTTCATCATGTCTTGCACGGATTCTGAACCAAAGCCGTTAACGATCAGCATCACCACAACGAATGCGAATTGCCACCATGCTGCACGCACTGGTACACCGTGTTCGTTTAGCTCTGTGGTTTTCTCGCCGTATACACCTTTTGGAATTTCAGAGAAGTGAATTTTTACTGGTGCTGCAGTCCACATCATCATTGAGCCAAACATCGCGATGAACAAGATGATGCCAACGAAGCGTCCAACCAATACTGTTGAAATGTCGAAGTATTGCGCCATACCAGTAAAGATTTCTACCATGCCGCCTGCGTATGTTAGGTCTTCACGCGGAACGAACACGTTCACCAAAAGTGAGCCAATAGCGTACATCGCACCAATCAAGACGCCCGCCATGATGATCACTTTGATGAAGGCTTTTTGGCCGCCTTTGACATCTTTCAAGTAAGCCGCTGCGGTTTCTGCACCACCTGCTGCTTGGAAGATCCAACACATAATGCCTAGCGTTGCCCAGTTAATGGTTGGGCTCATTGCTTCTAGTGTGATTGGTTCTGCTGGCGTGTAAGTGTCGCCGCCCAGAGCCATTAGCGCGCCGAGAGCGTAAATACCGAATAGGGCAAACACACCGTAAGCAACCAGCTCAGAAATTTTGCCCAACCAAGATGCGCCTTTGGTTGATATGTGGGTCGCCGCTGCGAACAGAACAATCGAGATCACCGATGTCACCATTGGTGAGAAGGTGTATTCGTAACCAAGCATCGCGTAAGACGCGTAAGCAATCACGTTTGGTAGCAGAGACACAAACCAAAATAGGTTCACGAACCAGTATAGGAACGAACCTAGGTAAGCGGCTTTAGAGCCAAGCGGTTGTTTAAGCCAGTCGTACATACCTGACTCAGAGTTTTTGTTCGCCGAAACGAACTCAGCAATGATGAATACAAATGGAATGAAGTAAACGATCGTCGCGAAAAGGAAGATAGGAGCAGAGCTAAGGCCAAGCTCAATGTTGTTGTTCACGATGTTACGGACGTTAAATACCGCCGCAAATGTCATCGACAGCAAGGCGAATTTGCCAATGGTGCCGCGCATAGATTCAGACATAGAGTCCTCCGATGAATCACGTCAATTCCCTTCGTAACTCAGTGATAGTGCTATTGACCGTTTTATCATCCTTGGGCGAATACTATTCGTTATCGCGTTGGATTGCTGAGGTCTACAACTGATCTGTGATCTGAATTACTTTGGGTTTATTTAATTATTTTGTTGTTAGGCCAGACGCGTTGTCTGGCCTTGCCTGTAAGCCGTTATTTATTTAGGAAATAGCCATCTTCGATGGTCACTTTGAGCACCACTTTTCTTACTCGGTTGTCACCGTGGAAGCGGTACGCTTTATCGTTATCAAAAATTGCAACTTGGCCTTCGCAAAGCTCACGAGTCTCACCTTGACCGGAGAGAAATTCGCGGTCAGTTTCATCTCGATATGCTTGCTCTAGGCGTAAATCGGATTTGTCGGCGAACTCCACCGTTTCGCGACCTTCTAGGTAGTAATGCACATCGAAGTAGCGGCGGTTCCCTTCAAACAGTTCGGTTTGTTTTGTGCCGTCTTCAATCATGTAAACCAAAGAGTCACCAATCGAATACATCACGCCGTCTTTGATGTTGGCGATGTTCTCAATCGCTTCCACGCAGCGGTTCCATTTACGACCGTCGCGGTACACGACTTTGAATTGTTCTAAGTTGTCTAACACGATCATGGATTACGCCTCGTTTGCTGTTTGAGTATTAGGTTGAGTGAAGAACGCATTGTCGAAATCATGGTTTGCCATGGCCTGTGCACTGCAATCGCCCGCTTGAAGTGGCATCAGTGTTAGCCCATAGCGGAACTGGTCCATGTACACGCGGTATGAATCAAGCACTTCGCTGCCCCATGAGTTCGAGCCCAATCCCATCACTTGATGGTCAAGGTTGAGCGTGATGTAGCCGCTCTTTTCTAGCTCAATGGTGTGTTGCGCTTCGTGCAGGTTTTGGTTGGTGTAGAACCAAGCGCTGAAGTTGATTTCTTGCTGTGGTTTCACCAACAAACCCGTGCCGTGGCGATTCGTCAGTGATGCCCAACGAACGTGTTGGCGGTTGCCGTTGTTTTGTGGGAACGGGTAGTTCTCAAACATGTCGGCTACTGTGCTGTGGTAGACATCAATCAAGTTCGCTTGGCGGCTGTCCTGGTAGTTTTCTTCAGGGCCACGACCGTAGTAACTCACTTGGTCAAAGTTGCCATTGATGCCCAAATCCAAGCCAATTACAGGGATAACGTGCGGGTAATCGCCATAGCGCTCACCGCTCAGTTCCACATTCAAATGACCTTGTGCGTTGATTTGGTAGCGGTAGGTACAGCGCATGCCAAAATCGAACACCGGTGGTGCAATGATGCTGGTGGTCGTGATCGAAACCGATTCATCCGTTGCTTCGACTTGTAGTGTGCGGAAGTGCTCTTGCATGATTTGTAAGTGCGCTGGGTGCCACAAACCTTCGTACTCTTGTTTGTGGTTATCAATCATTGGCTTGAAGAAGTTCAGTCTAGGTTCTGATTGAATCAGCTCTTCACCGTTGACGCGCCAAGAGGTCAGCTTGCCGTTGACTTTAGAGAAGGTCAGAGTGAAGTTGTGGCCTTCAATCACATGTTCCAAGCGGCTTTCTGAGGTGATTAACGCTTGTGCATTGTGGCTAACAAATTCGGCTTCGCTTGCTGTGTTCTCTTTCAGTTGGAATTGGTACACCGCGATGTCGTGGTTCGCTTCGCTGTACAAAGTGCGGCTGTCTTTACGCACGGTGAAGTTGATAAAGGCTTCGCGTTCGTCCAGCTCTGGCAGGTTAATTGTGATTTCACGCGCGCTGTTTGCAGCAAGTTCTTCGACCTTAAACTGCACGCTGCGCAGCGTTTCACCTTCCGATCGGATATCCGCTGTGATGGTGTAATCATCAAGGTTGGTAAACCACAATTTGTTCTCTACGGTGAAGGTGTTTGTCGTACCTTCTACGGCTTGAATTTTCACTGGAGCGATGACTTGTTTGTACTCTTTCAAGCCCGGTCCTGGTGTTTGGTCTGGGTAAATCAAACCATCCATACAGAAGTTGTAGTTATTCGGGTAATCGCCGTAATCACCGCCGTATTTGTAAAACTCTTGGCCGTTTTCATCATGTGCTAATACGCCGTGATCACACCATTCCCATACGTAGTGACCTTGAATGTGGTCGTGCGCATAGAACACGTTTTGGTATTCCGTTAGACCGCCAGGGCCATTACCCATTGCGTGTGCGTATTCACAAATGATGCGTGGTTTCTCGTGTGGGTGCTCCCCAAAGTGATTCATGAGCTGCGCACGTGAGTACATGGTAGAAATTACGTCGACGACTTCTGCATCGCGGTCTTCTTCGTAATGCACCAAACGGGTGTCATCAATCGCTTTGGTTGCGTCGTACATTGCGCGGATGTTGCAGCCGTAACCGGACTCGTTACCTAGTGACCACATGATGATGGAAGGGTGGTTCTTTTGGGCGTGAACGTGGCGTTCTGCGCGGTCTACAAACACACTTTCCCATGCAGCGTCGTTGGTGATGCGGCTTAGATCGCCAACGTTCGCGAAGCCGTGGGTTTCTACGTCGGTTTCTGCCATTACGAACAAACCGTAAATGTCACACAGTTCGTAGAAGCGTGGGTCGTTAGGGTAGTGCGCGGTGCGAACTGAGTTGATGTTGTGTTGCTTCATCAAGATCAGATCTTTCTCGATGCGCTCCATGCCGACTGCACGACCTTTTAGGTGGTCGTTATCGTGGCGGTTCACACCGTGCAGCATCACGTATTGGTTGTTGATGTAGAACAGACCATCACGCACTTTGATGTCGCGGAAGCCAACGCGCTGTGGGATCACCTCAATCGCATTGCCTTGTGCATCTTTCAGTGTGATGAACAGTTGGTATAGGTATGGATTTTCCGCTGTCCAATGGGTTGGGTTCACTACATCAATGGCAAAGCTTGTTTGGCTGTTGTCTTGGATAGTCAGTGCATCACATTGACCACTAGCAATCACTTTACCTTTGTCTTGTAGTGCGTATTCCAGCGTGTAACCAGACGCAGCCGTAGTAGACAGGTTTTCTAGCTCAATTTGGCAGCTTAAAGTGGCACTTTGGTAATCGTCGGCGAAATCAGTACGAACAGTCAGATCTTGGACGTGAACGTGCTCTTTTCCCACAAGGTAAACATCACGGAAGATACCCGCCGTCCACCACATATCTTGGTCTTCAATGTAAGTCGAATCTGCCCATTGCATGACGCGCACAGACAATAAGTTCTCACCTTGTTGAACGTAAGAAGAAATGTCGAACTCAGCAGTTAAGCGACTGCCTTTGCTAAAGCCAACGTAATGACCGTTTACGTAAACTTCGAAGTAAGTTTCAACGCCATCAAATTTGATGATGGTTTGTTTGTTGTCCCATTGCTGGCCAAGCGTGAAAGTGCGTTGGTATGCGCCAGTTGGGTTGTCGGTTGGGACAAACGGGACGTCGATAGGGAATGGGAAACCTTCGTCAGTGTATTGAAGGTCACCGTGGCCTTCCATTTGCCACATGTTCGGAACGGTAATGCGTCCCCAGTCTTCCATTTTTTGAGAGTAAAACGCTTCAGGTACCAAAAGCGGGTTAGTGAAGTAGTTGAATGTCCATTGACCACTCAGCAGTTTAAAGCGGCTGCTCAGCTCGCGTTGGAACGTTTGTGCGTTTTTAACTGAATCGTATGAGAAGAAGTAAGCACGTGGTGCCATACGGTTCTCATGTAGGTGAAGGAAGTTTTCCCAGTTGTTCACGTTTGTTCTCCCCTCGGCTTAGTTTGGTCATTTCGGCGCGGTATCGTCAGCGTCGAATATGCCCAAAAGAAATGCAGCCGATGTATTGTGAAAAGGCTTATGAGTTATCTGGGAAAGATATTAGTAAAAGTTTTACTAAAATAAATTGGTGAAAACGTTTAACTTTAACTCGATCACGTTTTAATACGTGATTGGTGAGCAAGATGTGATCAGGGTAAAGGAATAGCATCCCAAGCTTATTTGCTGGGTAAAACGAGTAAAAAATGACGGGAATTTAGATAAGGGAAATAAAAAAGCACTGAGGATTCAGTGCTTTATAAAATAAGAATGAAGTGGGAGAACTACTTAGTCGTGCCGCGCAGTTTGAGTTTGCTTGGTACGTGAACTTGCAATGGCAGCGCACGGCCATCGCGGTATTTTTCTACCAATAAGTTTACCCCTTGTATGCCCATCATCTCTGAGTGAATTCGCACGGTAGAGAGCGGTGGGAAGGTAAAGCGCGCGGTTGGAATGTCATTCACGCTGATCAAGGCAATGTCTTGTGGAATGTTTAAACCGAACTCATGGATGGCACGTAAAACCCCAATCGCAATCGAGTCTGATGCGATAAAGAGTGCTGTCGGAAAGTCGCCTTTTGCCAACATCGCTTTGGCTAAGTCGTAACCCGATAGGCTAGAAAAATCGCCGCGGTAAATGTCGTTCTCTGATACAACACCTTTTAGGCTGCCGTATTCTACAAACGCGTTTTCACGAATGTCCGCTGTGTTGGGTTCGTCTTGTCCGCCAATGAAACCAATACGCTGATAACCTTGTTCGACAAAGAAGTCGACGACTTGCTTACTGATGCGAGCCAGATCGATATCAACACTGTCGTACACGCTGTCGCTGTCTGAAAAGTCGATATAACAAATGCTGTCTGCGAGGCGCTTAGGTAGTTTATTGATGATCGCTTTATCGGTTTTACCAACCAAAAGGATACCGGTGATCTTTTGCGTTTCGACATCGATGACGCTGTCGTAGCAGTTGGTTAATGTAATGCCCAATCTATCGCACTGGGTTTCAATTCCGTGACGAATCGACAGGTAGTAGGGGTCATTCACCTCTGCTTCTTGCTTGTAGTTATACAAAGCTAAAAAGTGGTGTTTTTGTTTCGCCTCTTTGGTGGCTTTTTTCGAACTGCTAGTGCGGTATTCCAGCTTTTCAGCAATCTCTAAGATGCGGTGTTTAGTTTCTTCTTTTACGCTCAGAGTCGGATCGTCATTCAACACGCGTGAGACGGTTGCAAGTGAGACGCCCGCTTCTGTAGCGATATCTTTTAGTGTTGCCATGTTCACTTCCCGTTGGCAAAGCTCACTGTCCCAGTGAGATAAGCAATAATCCCACCATTGTAAACAGCTACTTATGGATGCACAAATTTTTAGTAAAACTGTGCGAGGAGTGAAATGAAGCGATCACCGTGAGAAAGCGGAATTTTAGGCAAACAAAAGCCCGAACGGCTAGGACAATCCGTTCGGGCTTTGTTATTTATCATTACCACTTAACACGAGTGGTAAGGCGATAAGGTTAAACCTAAGACTTTTTACCTTTGGTTTTATCTGGGTCGACAAGCAAGTGATCAAACACATGGCGAATGAATGGTGCCCCGACTTTTGAACCACCGTTACCGTGCTCAATCACAACGGTCGCGACGTATTTTGGATGGTCGTACGGTGCGAACGCAGTGAACAACGCATGGTCAAGCAGGTGGCTTGCGAGCTTTTTCGAGTTGTAGACTTCGTCTTTACGCAAGCCAAATACCTGCGCCGTCCCCGATTTACCACCGCTGCTGTACTCTGCGCCCTTAAATGCGCGGCGGCCAGAACCATGTGCGCCATTGTTTACCAAGCGCATCGCGTTGATTGGAATGTCCCAGTATTTATCTGGCACACCTTCAATTGGCGGCAGATCTTTCGGTGCAACGTCGACTTGGTTTTCAAACTCTTCACCATGTTCAATCACGGCTTTAAGTAGGTGAGGTGCTTTCATTTCACCATGGTTAATAAGGAAAGACGTGGCTTTGGCGATCTGCATTGGCGTCGCTGTCCAATAGCCTTGGCCAATACCGATAGGCACAGTATCACCCTGATACCAAGGCGTGCGGTGGCGTGCGACTTTCCACTCGCGGGTCGGCATGTTCGCACTGCTCTCTTCATAAATATCGATACCGGTTGGCAAGCCAAAGCCGAACTTGTTCATCCATTTCGAGATGCGGTCGATGCCAAGGTCAAAGGCAGTTTGGTAGAAGAAAGAGTCCACGGATTCTTCAATCGCTTTGGTGACATCAACATTACCATGCCCCCAACGTTTCCAATCTCGCCATGCTTTTGAATTTGGTTTCGAGCCCGGAATACGCCAAGAACCGTGATCGTTACGCACCGTCGTTGGCGTAATCACATGTTCCTCAAGCCCCGCCACTGCCATGAATGGTTTCACGGTGGATGCCGGAGGGTAAACACCAAGCGTAGTGCGGTTTACCAAGGGATGAGCAGGATCGTTCAATAGTGATCGGTACGCTTTGCTGGAAATGCCGTTCACAAATGGGTTGGGGTCATAACTTGGACTAGATGCCATCGCGAGTACGCTGTTGTCTCGTGGGTCGAGTACCACAGCACTACCTTGACGATGGTCGAGCTCTTTGTAGACGTATTCTTGTAACTCGATATCAAGGTTTAGCACGATGTCTTTACCCGGAATCGGCGGTACGTATTTGATGGTACGAATGACACGGCCGCGGCTGTTTACTTCGACTTCTTCGTAGCCCTTGGTGCCATGGAGAAGGTCTTCGTAGTAGCGCTCAACGCCCAACTTGCCAATGTTTTGCGTTGCTTGATAGTTCTGCGCTTTGCCTTCTTCATCAAGGCGACGTAAATCTCGGTCGTTGATGTGCGAAACGTAGCCCAGTACGTGCGTCAGCTTTTCACCGTAAGGATAAAAACGCTTGAGGTCGGCAGTCACAAACACGCCATTAAACTCATGCTGATGAACAGAAAAGCGCGCGACTTGTTCGTCATTTAGCTCATTCATGATGGTGACAGAGCGAAAGCGACGAGTGTGCTTGTAGCGTTTTTTAAAAGCGTCTACTTGTTCTGGGGTGATGTCGACGTAATGGCGCAACTTTTCAATCAGAGCATCCGGATCGCCTGCTTGCTCTGGGATCATGTCAAGGTTGTAAACCGGGCGGTTCTCCGCCAGCAATACGCCATTTCGGTCGTAGATCAAGCCGCGTGTTGGCGCGATAGGCAGGATTTTGATTCGGTTGTCGTTAGAGCGAGTCTGATAATCTTTAAAGTGGTTAACCTGCAAGTTGTACAGGTTCGCGACCAATCCACCCAGCAAAATAACCATGCCGAGGAAGGCAACGATGGCACGGTTCTTAAACAACCGCACTTCTTGGTTGTGGTCTCGAAATTCGTTTCGCTTGCGTAGCATGAGGGCCCTTCAGATCTGTTTTTATTCTTTGCATGCCCCGATAAAAGGAAAAGACGCGATTCGAGTCTTGTTACAAAAGGTTACATTTGGGGCGGGGCTACTGTAGCGGGCTTTATCTCTCGTTTTGTAAGAGCAATGTCAGGTATCGATTGCGGAAAATCATCTTTCTGGTTTGCGTGAATCACCGTGTTTTTCTTACATTGTGTAAACGTTTATACATGTAAGTGTCATAAATCTTTCCCATTTTCCTGATCTAACCAAATTTTCTTTATTTTTATTGATTTTGAATCGTGGTGTAATTTTGTGGAAACGTTTACACTATTTTGAGTTTGATCACGGATCTGGATCGGTTTTGATTGGTAGACTTTTAGCCAGTTAAGAGATGAGCGAATTTGCTTGGTGATCAGGCTCAACCAATTTCCAAGCATCGAGCAGCAAAAGTGGAGAAGCAAAAGTGAAAGTTCTTGTCACAGGCGGTATGGGGTACATCGGCAGTCACACATGTGTCCAGATGATTGAAGCAGGTATGGAGCCAATCATTGTCGACAACTTGTGTAATGCCAAAGTGGAAGTGTTAAGCCGCATTGAAGCGCTAACCGGGAAGCAACCGGCTTTCTACCAAGGCGACATTCGCGATGAAGTCTTTTTGGACTCAGTATTTGCCAAGCATGACATTCAAGCTGTGATTCACTTTGCTGGCCTGAAAGCGGTGGGCGAATCTGTCGCGAAGCCATTGGAATACTACGACAACAATGTGAATGGCTCATTGGTGTTGGCGCGCAGCATGCGTAAGGCGGGCGTGAAAAGTATTGTATTTAGCTCATCGGCAACGGTTTACGGCGATCCTGACATTGTGCCGATTACGGAAGACTCGCCAACGGGGGCGACCACTAACCCATACGGTCGCAGCAAGTACATGGTGGAAGAGTGCTTGAGCGATTTGTTCAATGCAGAAAACGACTGGAGCGTGACTTTGCTGCGCTATTTCAACCCAGTTGGTGCGCATCCATCGGGCACCATGGGTGAAGACCCTCAGGGCATCCCGAACAACTTAATGCCGTTTATCGCGCAAGTGGCAGTAGGCCGCCGCGAAAAACTGTCGGTATTTGGCAATGACTACCCGACGCCGGATGGCACAGGCGTGCGTGATTACATCCACGTGATGGATTTGGCAGACGGCCATATCGCAGCGCTGAAATCGGTAGGTGAAAAAGCTGGCTTGCACATTTACAACCTAGGTACGGGCAAAGGCTCTAGCGTGCTTGAGATGGTAGAAGCGTTCGCAGCGGCTTGCGGTAACCCAGTGCCTTACGAACTTTGTCCTCGTCGCCCAGGTGACATTGCAGAATGCTGGGCAAGTACAGATAAAGCGGAGCGAGACCTTGGATGGAAAGCGACGCGCAGTGTTGCGGAAATGACAGCTGATACTTGGAAGTGGCAGTCAAATAACCCGCAAGGCTATTCCCCTGCGTAATTGAAGCTGAGCGTTGTTGCCTGCACTTTCCAATTCCAATCACATAGAAAACCTATGCGCATGGATATTGGAAAGCTTGCCGCCTAGCTGCAACTCCAATTTCATTGGGGAATGCAGATGAAAGAAATTTTAAAAGTTGAGTAAGTAAGATGTCGAATGTTGAATTTAACCCAGTGGATCACCCACACCGTCGTTACAACCTTCTAACGGGTCAGTGGATTTTGGTGTCACCGCATCGTGCAAAACGTCCTTGGAGTGGTGCTGACGAGAAACCTGCGATTGATGAGCTACCAAGCTACGACGAGAAGTGTTTCCTTTGCCCAACCAACGAGCGTATTTCTGGTGATGTAAACCCAGATTACCAAGGCACGTATGTGTTCCAAAATGACTTCGCAGCATTGATGGTGGACTCTCCAGATGCGCCTGAGTCAGATAACCCATTGTTCAAAACGCAAGGTGTACGCGGGTTGAGCCGAGTGATCTGTTTCTCGCCTGATCACAGCAAAACTTTGCCTGAGCTACCGGTCGACAAAATCCGTGGTGTGATTGACACGTGGAATGATCAAATCGAAGAGCTGGGTAAAGACTACGTTTGGGTTCAAGCATTCGAGAACAAGGGCGAGACTATGGGTTGTTCTCAGCCTCACCCACACGGTCAAATCTGGGCAAACAGCTTCTTGCCAAACGAAATCGAGCGCAAAGAACACAACTTAAAAGCGTACTACCAAGAGCATGGCAGCAACTTGCTAGTAGATTACGTGCAAGCTGAACTTAAAGATGGTTCACGCACCGTGGTTGAGACCGAACACTGGGTTGCTGTTGTTCCTTACTGGGCGGCGTGGCCATTCGAAACCATGCTACTTCCTAAAACGCACATTCGTCGAATGAGTGAGTTAACCGATGAGCAACGTGATGACCTTGCGGTTGCAATCAAAAAGCTAACTAGCCGTTACGACAACCTATTCCAATGCTCTTTCCCTTACTCAATGGGTTGGCATTACGCGCCGTTCTTTGAGGAAGGCACCGATATCGACCACTGGCAACTGCATGCGTTGTTCTATCCGCCACTGCTACGTAGTGCAACGGTTCGTAAGTTCATGGTTGGTTATGAAATGCTGGCAGAAAGCCAACGCGACCTAACCGCAGAACAAGCGGCGCAGCGTCTGCGTGACCTAAGCGATGTGCATTACAAAGAGCAATAACGCCTCAAAGTAGATTGATAACGAATAACGGGATAGCGCGACTTTACAGATAGAAAGTTAGGCTCAACGCGCTATCCCAATACCAAATTTATAATTTAAGAGAACGTCCCTATGTCTGATCTAATCCAAAATGTGAAAACCTCTTTTGAACAAGTGCTGGGTTACGCGCCAAGCCACATTATTCAAGCCCCTGGTCGTGTAAACCTGATTGGTGAGCACACTGATTACAATGACGGTTTTGTACTGCCATGTGCGATCAACTACCAAACCGTTGTGGCGGCAGCGAAGCGTGAAGACAACCTAGTACGCGTGGTTTCTGTGGATTACGGCAACGCCGTTGATGAATTCGACATCACGCAAGAAATCACATTCCAACAAGACAAAATGTGGGCGAACTACATTCGCGGTGTGGTGAAGTGTCTTCTTGCTCGTGGTTACCAATTCTCTGGTGCGGATATTTCTGTTAGCGGTAACGTGCCTCAAGGTGCGGGTTTAAGCTCGTCGGCAGCGTTGGAAGTGGTGATTGGTCAAACGTTCAAAGTGCTGTTCAATCTAGAAATCAGCCAAGCGGAAATCGCGCTAAACGGCCAGCAAGCAGAGAACGAATTCGTTGGTTGTAACTGCGGCATTATGGACCAAATGATTTCGGCAGAAGGTCGTGAAAACCACGCGATGCTGTTGGACTGTCGTAGCCTAGAAACTGAAGCGGTATCAATGCCTGAAGACATGGCCGTGGTGATCATCAACTCAAACAAAAAACGTGGCTTGGTAGACAGTGAATACAACACGCGCCGTGAGCAGTGTGAAGAAGCGGCGCGCATTTTCGGTGTGAAAGCACTGCGTGATGTGACCATTGAACAGTTCAACGAGAAAGTCTCTGAGCTAGACGAAATGGTCGCAAAACGTGCTCGTCACGTAATCACAGAAAACGACCGCACGGTAGAAGCGGCGCAAGCACTTCGCGCGCACGACATGAAGCGTATGGGTGAACTGATGGCTGAGTCTCATGCTTCCATGCGTGATGATTTCGAAATCACAGTCAAAGAAATCGATACGTTAGTTGAGATGGTGAAAGAAGTGATTGGCGAGCAAGGCGGCGTGCGCATGACAGGCGGTGGCTTTGGTGGTTGTATCGTTGCAATTGTACCGCCAGCATTGGTTGACGAAGTGAAAGCAACGGTAGAAGCGAAGTACCAAGCAGCAACGGGCCTAAAAGAATCCATCTACGTGTGCCAAGCGAAAAACGGCGCTGGTTTAGTCGAAGTACTTTAAGTGAAAAATTGCTTTAAGTTCAAAGTGCTTTAAGACGCAGTAGGAGCGAGAGATGACTGAGCCATTAACTATCACGATGACACAGCAGGCCGCCTTTGATGGCGCGCCTGCCAACGTGGTCGAACTGAAAAATAACACAGGCATGAGCGTTACCTTTATGGATATTGGCGCGACATGGCTGAGTTGTCGTTTACCTTTGGCGAATGGGGAGTTGCGTGAAGTGCTTCTCGGAGTGGGGACGATGGGGAGTTTCATGCAGCAACAGTGTTACATGGGTGTCACTGTTGGTCGCTACGCAAACCGCATCGCCAATGGTCTTTTTGAAGTGAATGGCGAAGTATTTCAAGTGTCTACTAACCAAGCGGGCAACTGTCTGCATGGTGGTGAAGTAGGTTTTGATAAACGTCGTTGGAAGATTGAGTCTCACTCGAATCAGCAAGTGACGTTCTCGCTGTTGTCTGAAGATGGAGACCAAGGTTTTCCGGGTAATCTAGAAGTGCAAGTGACGTATACGCTGACTGATGATAACCAAGTGAGCATTGAGTACTTCGCTAAGACAGATAAAGCAACACCGATAAACTTGACCAACCATGCCTACTTCAATTTGTTGGGGGCAGAAGCTGACTTAGATTGTCGTTCGCATCGCTTAACCATCGTTGCAAGCCAATACTTACCAACCTCTGAGGTCGGTATTCCTATGGGTGAATTGCAAGATGTGAAAGGCACTGGATTTGACTTTAGATGTGAAAAACCAGTTTCAGAACACTTCTTACAAGATGAACAGCAGATTGCCGCCAAAGGGTATGATCATAGCTACCTATTTGATGCTCATCGCGATGTCTCAAAACCGGTTGCGCTGGTGGTTTCTCCAGATGAAAAAGTGCACCTGTCAGTGGTAACAAACAAGCCTGCGATGCAATTGTACACGGGCAACTGGTTAGCTGGCGCACCAAATCGCCGTGGCGGTGAATATAACGATTACGCGGGTCTGGCGTTAGAAACGCAGTTTTTACCAGATTCGCCAAACCATGCTGAGTGGGCGCAGCCAAGCTGTATTTTTGAGCCTGAACAAGAGTACCGCTTCTGCACCACTTATCAGTTTGCTTTCTAGGTAAACTGAGCATTTTCGAGCTTTTGGGTTACTGTAGGCTTTTTGCTCACAGTAGGTCAAAAGCTCATCGAAAGTTGGCAAAATAACGCTCTCTACAAACACCCCAAAAAGAAAAAGCTCTGTCACTTCGGTGGCAGAGCTTTTACTTTGTAACCTTTCTTGGCACTGACTAGCGCGATATCCTAAAGACGATCCACCGAGTTACGGCGCACTAAAGTTGGGCTAAAGATGATGGTGTCATCTTCCACTTGTTCATCACGCGATAACGCTAATGCCAAACGCGCAGCACGCTCTGCCATCATTTCGATTGGGTAACGAATCGTGGTCAAACTTGGATTGACGAAGCGAGCAATTAAGCCATCGTCGAAGCCAACCATGGACACTTTTTCTGGTACGTCGATACCATTTTGGTCTAACGCTGCCAGCGCACCTGCTGCCATGTAGTCGTTGTACGCCACCACGCCAGTGATTGCGAGTGATTTGGTCAGCAGATTGGTCATGGCTGTTTCGCCGCCGTCACTGTTTGGCTCGCCATATTCAACATAGCTTTTTGATAGCTCGATATCGTGATCTTTCAGCGCCGCTTGGTAACCTTGCAAACGCTCGTCGATATCTTCGATGTCATGGGATGAGGCGATACAAGCGATCTTGGTGTGACCATGACGAATCAGATATTCCGTCGCTAAGTACGCGCCCTTGCGGTTATCAAGAGAGATACAACGCTCTGCCAACTCTGGGATATGGCGGTTTATCAACACCATGCCTTTGACTTCTTTGGCGTAACCAATCAGTTCTTCGTCTGATAAGCCTTTAGAGTGAATTACAATGGCTTCACAGCGGCTGTTAATCAGAAGTTCTAGCGCTTGGCGTTCGTCTTCTGGGTTGTGGTAGCCATTACCTATCAGAATGTGTTTGCCGTTTTCTCGCGCCACATTATCCACCGATTTCACCAGTGTACCGAAGAACGGATCTGAGACATCACCCACAAGCACGCCCATGGTGTTAGTACTTTGGCTGACGAGTGCACGCGCTGCTGCGTTTGGACGGTAGCCCAGTTTGCTCATTGCTTGCGTCACTGCGTTGATAGAAGATTGGCTCGCTTTCGGTGATTTATTGATCACGCGAGAGACGGTCGCGACCGATACGCCGGCTTCTTTCGCGACATCCTTGATTGTTGCCATGAGGGACCTTTCGTGGGCTAAATAACGTTAACCGGAGTATTAAACACCCATTGTGTAATAAGTGCAATCAACACCGTTTTTATATTGCGATGAATTTGGCCTTACTCTATGAATTTATTGGATATATGTGATGTGTAAACGTTATCTTAGATGGGGCGTTGATTAGTAGTATGAAAACAAAAAATCGCGGCCACTGATATGACCGCGATTTGTCGTTTCTATTTCTCTTTACAGGCCATAGAAAATGGCGCCTTGAAAGCTAGTTGTTGTTCATCCAATCAACCATTTGGGTTTTGTACACATCGCTGTTGCTGGCAAGTGCTAACTGTAACTCAGAGAGCACACAAGGTAGGTGAAAAATAGAGGTATTGGGGTAAGCGAAGAAATAGCGTCCCGTGATCACGAGCAGCGAAGAGCTAAAAAGATTACGTTTATTCAAGAAGTGATATGTTAAGTGCTTGTTTAAAAAGGAATAAAAAAGAAGAGTAGAACTATCCACATCGCAAGGTCGAGGCATAACGTGTTACGAGTTATGCCTCGTTATGATGCTATTTAAGAGCTTTCTCTAAATCAGCTATTTCACTCCACTCTACGGCATTGCCTGGAAGAGGTTTAGTGAAATCTGTCAGAGCTTCCAGTAGCTTTTTAAGGTTTGCGAATTCTTGCCCATTTTCATCACTGATGATCTGCAATGCAGAATACGGCTTTTCAGATGTCACCTCTTGACCAAAGTATGCTTCTTCAAGATTTGGGACAGAAGCAACCAGTCGCACTTTTGCTGTATCAGGAGCTTGCCCAACCACTTCTAACAAGTTCTTATTAGTTCCCCATGCTGGATTAGCTTTTGGCTTCTTGCCTTCTTTAGCTTTGCAGAGAGGTCTATCTGAGTCATGGAGTAACGCATATGGTGCACCAAACTGATTTAATATCTTAGCTAGAGAGGCTAATGTTGCTTTCCCTCGTGCTCGAACGATATGGGTATCTTTAAAAGCTTCAGGATGTTTTGCTATGACGTGTTTGAAGGCTGTGTATTCTGTGTCACCCTCTACAAGTACGGTTTTACCACCAAAGAAGAATTCTGCTACGTGAGGGTCAAAGACATTAAGAAGCTTCAATCTTGCTTTGTCATCTTCGTCTAGTTTAGCTCTGTGTGGTCTAAAAATAGTGGTACCTTTTATATTCCCATCCCCGGACCTTTCTACTCTGACTATTGAAGTATTATCTCTAGATAGATCGATAAAAGCGGGAGCGTGGGTAGTTACCATGACTTGCCAGTTTCCACTTTTCGGTAGGTCATAAAGGACTTTACAGGCTTCACGAATGGCTGTGGGGTGCAGGCACAGTTCAGGTTCATCGAGTAGGAGAAGGTGAGGTCTTTCTGCTCCTTTTCCTGCTTTTGCCCGTTTTTGTTCAGAGATGATTCTTAATGCTGACCACAATAATGTTCTTCTGGCACCGTTACCTTGCTTTTCAATTGATGTTTGGTGGCCATCTTCGTGACCCATTCGAAGCTCGGGGTCGTTTTTGAACAGGTTGATACACTTTTCAACGTCATCTTCTGGTTTTGCATCAAATTTAACTTCATATCCCGGAAATACTTCGCTGACCATTCTCTTCATTTCGGTTTGGACAGCTTCAATTTCCTGCTCTGTGTCTTTGACTACAATCTTTTGTAGTTCCATCACGTTGTGCAGTAGTTTCTGATATGGGGTTAATTCACCATCTGGAAGCTCTTCTTCAGAAAGTGCCTTAACTCTCTCTGTCAAAGCACTTTGTAGTAACTTAATGATCTCTTTCGATTGGGTTTCAGGATCTGAGAAAGCATCAACCCTGTGAGGCTCTGACCTGTATGCCTGTGCAACATTTGGAGCTCCCCAAGGACGTTTAGTTGGGTGCCAGTCGTTGGCTTTGACATCCCAGCCTACTCTTGTCGGTTTTCCTGGGGCTTCCCAAGTCCATTTTTCTTTTACGTATTTCTCTTCAGTTTTCTCGTCGGTCAGTACCCATTGTTTGCCCGGTTGGCCCTCATCAAATATAACGGTTTCAATAATTATCTCTGGGAGGTTTTCAGGGTCTATAGACTCATTTGGGAAGTCATGGATGGTCAGGTGACCTGTTTTAGAGGCTTCTTCCATTGCGACTTCATATGCTCTAAGGATTGAGCTTTTACCGACATTATTTGGTCCAACTAGAACAACAATTTCATCTAGTTCTATTTCTACAGGAGTATTGCCGATGCAGCGAAAGTTCTTAATTGAAAGCTTTCTTAATCTAGGCCTAGGGTTTTCCATAGTAATCTCTTTGTGCGTAAATGTTCATATGCGACTTTATTGCTTGTCATCCAAGCGTTCCACAACATGCCGTCACAAAAGAGAAAAATTATCTCTATAGCAATCTAAGAGCATTTACGTTCAAAGCTATAAGGTCATTTGCCTGCATGAAAGTCTTGCTATCGCTCATTCAGATCGATTTAGAGCTATATATGTATTTGTTTTCTTATTTCTTGATGAAGGAGATAAAAAGCGATGGTCTGTTTTGGGGAGTGGACTTTGGTTGATGATAGAGCCAGCACAGGTGACTGCAGCCCTACGTTCAATCACCGGAACAACTAAACAAGCATTCACTGGATATTGAGATATTGTCTTAAGCAGCTTTAACTTGGCTCTATGCTGATCTATGAAGGTGTGGTTAGTCCGATGCTTCACCACCGACAAACACTTAGCTTCCAAGACATATTCAAAGGTGTAGAGATCACGGCGTGGGGCTGGCCGAAGTTGAGTGAGATTTGGTAAAGGGCAATTGTAATCAGCGCGATCTTTGCTCATCAAAATGCGATCTTCACCTCTTGTATTTAAAGTACTAACTGATAATGTAGAATTTGTTTTAGTAAAATTTTACTTGAGGTTTTAATCAATGGAAACGATCGCTTACTCAGACTTTGCAAAGCTAGAAATTCGCACCGGAAAAATCATCGAAGTGGCTCGTCACGAAAACGCAGATAAGCTGTATATCGTGCAGATCGATATCGGTGAGAAAACACTGCAAACCGTCACCAGCTTGGTGCCTCACTACACAGAAGAAGAGTTGATGGGGAAACAAGTGGTGGTGCTGTGTAATCTCGCGAAAGCTAAGATGCGTGGTGAAACCTCTGAATGCATGTTGCTGTGTGCTGAAACCGATGATGAATCAGAAAGTGTTCTGCTGACGCCGGAACGCGCGATGCCTGCTGGTGTGAGAATCGTTTAGTATCCTTAAGCTTACTCAAATAAAAAACAGCGCTGATAGAGCGCTGTTTTTTATTCTGTTCTTAAGAGTGTTGAGCAATTAGGTTATCAATCAATTCATAATGATGATCTTGTACGCCCGCTAAGTTGCCGTATTTTGGCTGGTGGCGGTCGTTTTCTTTGGCATGATGCCAACCAACGGTATGGTGAACGAAGTGCTCAGCAAAGGCGTGAGAGACTTCCAAGCATCCAGCGAGCACCGTATCAACATAGCTTTGCATGATGGGACTGAGCGAGCAGGGTGGTAACGGATCGTTTTTCACATAAACCCAAATGCTGTGCTCAGAGTTAAAAGTGGCCTCTGTTTCAATCTGATCTGGACGGATTTGAATGCGATGGTAGCCACGTTCGCGTCGGTCAAACTCCGCTAGCGCTTGATCGTCGACTTCAAGCAGTACGCCATTGACTTGCCCTTCGCCTTCATTCACAACCAAGGGTGACAAGATATAGCTGTCGTCAACTTTGCCCCAATAGCGCACCAGACCATGAGCGATGACTGGGATGGCTTCTCCCGTTTGCCCGGTTAACTTGCGCGAGGCGGCATTGATTAAACTGCCGTAGCCAAATATATACATCTCGATTGCTTCCCTTACTTCGACGAAATCACTTCTGTCCGTTATACCTAAACATGACTAGCTGAGCAATTTATGAAGCGCAGATTTTACCTCAAAAGAGTAGTTTGAACTTCATAACATGTATTTTTCATGCATGTTTGTGTTAGTATGACCACGTTGAGTTTTTGAATAGTACCGAATGGGTACTTAAGGGCATCACAATGCTGAATATCACCGATAAAAAAGTGGAAGAAAAAATCCCTGCATGGCTGCGATTAGGGTTTAGACCGTTTTTCCTGTTTGGCTCTATTTATGCCGTTGTCGCAATTGCGGTATGGGTATGGATGTTCCAAACCGGACAGCCAAGTGCGTTGAGTGTTCCGGCGTTGTGGTGGCACGTTCATGAAATGTTGTTTGGTTTTTCAATGGCAATAGTGGTTGGCTTTGTGCTGACTGCAGTGCAAAACTGGACGGGCATTAACGGCACGAAACACTACACCTTGTTAGCGATATTTACATTGTGGCTTGCACCGAGAATACTGCTTTGGACACCAGCACCACTTTGGTTAATCAGCAGCATTGAAGCGCTGTTTTTGCTGTTTGTGGCGTACGAAGTGGGCATTCGTGTTTACCGCGCGAAAGGCTGGCGTAATCTATTCTTTGTGCCGTTATTCTTGCTCGCCATCTTTGCCAACTTTGCCAGTTACGCAACGGTGAAAGGCATGCCGCCATTTACCTCGTCTGCGGTATGGCAAGCGATGCTTTGGTGGTTCACTCTGTTGCTTTCTGTCATGGGCGGACGAGTGATTCCATTTTTCACAGCCCGTCGCTTTAACTTCGAAAAGGCTCAGCCGCTACTGTGGTTGGATTGGCTAGCAAACCTACCTTTGGTCATGTTGTTCGTATTGAGCTTCTTCCCCGTGACGTTTGCGGAAATTGGTCAGCCACTTATGTTGTTCGCCGGTGTGGCGCAGTTGGTTAGATTCCTGCGCTGGAAGCCTTGGCTGACACTTAGCGAGCCGTTGGTGTGGTCGTTACATGCGGCTTATTTGTGTCTGCCTTTGAGTCTGATTCTACGTGGCAGTTGGGATAATGCGTTTGCGAACCACAACTTAATTCATCTGTTTGCTATCGGCGCATTAGGTGGATTGATCTTAGCGATGATCGCTCGAGTGACCATGGGGCACACAGGTCGCATGATTTACAAAGGCCCAAACATGAGTATCGCTTTTGCTGCGGTGATTGGCGCGGCGTTAGCAAGAAGCTTAGGTGTGATTTTTGACCCTTCACACATGCTACTTTGGATTGATGTCAGTGCCGCCTTGTGGATTCTGGCATTCGGTATGTTCGTATGGCGATTCGGAATGATGCTGATGAAACCAAGAGTGGATGGCCATCCCGGATAGTCTCAGTACAGATTCGATAAAAGAAGGGCTCAACCAATGGTGTGAGCCCTTTTATTTGAGATTGCTTCCGCAAATGACCCACAATTAGTAAGGTAATTGTTAAGAATGTGAAAAACGTTGAATTCTAGAGTGGGATTTGAGCGTGCTAGAAGGTGCGGACTCCGCTACTCTGTAGGTGTTATTGCTCGTATGCACATGAGTGATTAACTAGCCAATTGACGTTTTAGACCCATAGGTGTCTTTTCGTGTAATTACATGGCCGCTTAGTTCTATACCTCCGTGGAACTAAGCGGCGTTTTTCGTTTTGTGGCTAGGCAAAATTAGATATTCCCTTCGCTGAAGTCTTTTTGGAAATACAGCACTTTCTGTAGGTAGCGTCTTGCTTCCCCTTTTGGGTGTTGAGTGGTTAACGCATCATAAACCTGAGTTGGGTTAAGGCTGTTAAGCTCATTCATCGCACGTTTTCGGTCACTATCGAAGGTAGAAAGCACGCCGCCTGTGCCGCCGTTATAAGCTGAAATTATACTAAAGTGTTTCGAAGTAGGATGTTTTACATCTCGTAGGTAGCGATTCTTCAAAATATAGAAATACGCAGCTCCGGTATCAATGTTATTGGCAGGATCGAACAAGTACTCTTTGGTTGGAATACCCGGTTTGTTTTTCACCAAATTAAACACATCAGCACCGGCGGTTTTTGGGATCACCTGCATTAAGCCGTAAGCCCCAGCATGAGAGACCGCATAAGGGTTAAAGCTACTTTCGGTTTTGATCACGGCGAAGATTAGATCTTCAGACAAGTCATATCTTTTAGCTGCATCACGTACCAAGCCTGCGTACTGGTATTCTCGCTGTTCTAGGTGATCTTTCACCATGTTGATTTCGACATAATAAGCATTGCCGCGTTTGATGGCTTTCTTCTGCAGTTTATTGTCGAGCAGGTAGCCCGCGTAGCGATTAGCACGCCATTCCCATTCAATCGGCTTTCCATCGTGATCGAGAACTTGCCCCAATAAAAAAGGCTTACCACGTAATACCGCTTCCTTGTCACTAAACAACTCCGCATGTGCTGGATCGGCAGGCATGAGTAGTGTCTGTACAATCGCTTTTTGTAGCTTTTCCGTTGGCTGGTATTGGGAAATCGTCGAAACATAGATCTTACCCGTTTCGAAGTCGATATGTGCTCGGGTGTTGTAACCATCAAGATACTTCACGTAACGGTGTTTGCCTGCTTCAACGAACTCATCTTCACCCCAGCGATCTTTGGCTTTTTGAGCAATGTAAGCCAGTAACTGTTTGATGTTATCTTCGTTCGACGCGCTTGGTGGTTTTACGTAGGGAGGAACGTAGTCATCACATGCGCATGGTGGTGTCTCTTCGGGAGCTACAGAACAACCACCGAGAAGGAGTAAGCTCAGGATTAGCGATTTCTTCATCGGATACCGATTTAATTAGAGGTGAGGGCAATTGCCGACTGAAGAAAATAATAAGTAAGAGTGCTAATTGCCTGAAATTAAAACTTTTTGTGCTTTCGATAGAAGCGTTTGATGCTGAGTGTTCACCGGAAAAAGAAAAAGCCTGCGGGATGCAGGCTTTGTATTAGGAGAGTCCAATTTAACTTACTTGTGAGAGGCTAAGGACTTTCTGTTGCAGCTTCTCTTTTAGATATTCTGCCAGTGCGATTTTCTCCTCTTCGTTCATGTATAAACCAAGTTTTGTACGACGCCACAAGATGTCTTCATCGGTTAGCGCCATTTCGTGATTCATCAAGTAATCAATTTCGCGTTGATATACGCCGCTTGCTTGCTCTGAGAAGCAGTGACCAAGATCTTCTACGCTGTTAGTGCCTTCCATCAGATCCCAAGTTTGTGTACCAAACTGAGTCACGTAGCGCAGCAACATCGCTTCTGATGCCCATGAGTACTTCGCATGAATCATCTTCGCCAATTGCTCACGGCTGCAACTGAAGTTACCGCCAGGAAGGGTTTGGTTTGCCGTCCAGTCTTTCCCCATTTCAGGTAGGAACGGGGCAAGTTTCTTCATTGCTGCTTCACCAAGCTTACGGTAAGTCGTGAGCTTGCCACCGAACACTGAAAGTAAAGGTGCGTGGTCGTATTCAGCGTCCAGTTCTAGTGTGTAGTCACGTGTGATCGCTTGCGGTGAGTCAGACTCATCATCACACAACGGACGTACACCACTGTATGTCCACACCACATCTTCGCGGCTTAGCTGGTGGACAAAGTGTTGGTTAACGATATCGATCAAGTAATCGACTTCATCTTCGGAAATCGCGACTTCACGCGGATTGCCTTTGTATTCCACATCTGTTGTACCAATGATCGAGAACTTATCTAGGTAAGGGATCATAAATACGATGCGGTTATCTTTGTTTTGTAGGATGTAGGCTTGCGGCTCGTTGTGGATACGAGGAACAACGATGTGCGAGCCTTTGATCAAACGAATGTTGCGAGGGGAGGTTTGCTCTAATCCTTCATCAAAGAACTGTTTCACCCATGGACCTGCTGCGTTAACCAGAGCTTTCGCTTTGCGTTCGAAACGTTGGTCTGTGGTGACGTCATGAATAGTGACATGCCAAATGCCGCCTTCACGGTGTGCTTTTTCTACGCGGCAGTAGTTGCGAACTTCTGCGTTATTCTCTTTAGCCGCTAGAACGTTCAACAACACTAAGCGCGCGTCATCTACCCAACAATCTGAGTATTCGAAACCGGTTTTCATTTCAGGTTTTAACAGACCTGATTTTGCTAGGTTGACGGTTTTGCTGCCTGGAAGAGTGGTTCGTTTACCCAAGTTATCGTAAAGGAACAAGCCACAGCGGATCATCCAAGCTGGGCGTAAAAATGGACGATGAGGTAAACGGAAGCGCATTGGTAGAGCCACATGAGGCGCTTTGCGTAAGATCACTTCACGTTCAGCGAGCGCTTCCGAAACCAAACGAAATTCATAGTGTTCAAGGTAACGTAATCCACCGTGGATCAGTTTTGAACTTGCTGAAGAGGTTGCCGATGCGAAGTCGTTAGCTTCGTACAAACCGACGCTTAAACCACGGCCAGCAGCATCAGCAGCAATACCAGCCCCGTTAATGCCGCCGCCGATCACGATCATATCTAGAGTAGGGGATGAATTCGTCGTGGAAGCATTTTGTTGGATACTCATAAATTTGACCTCTTGGTGAGCGAACGAGCATTTTGGAACATGAGTTTATCCTAGCTTAGGTTTCGTTTGTGGTCATTATTTATTTTCGTTTATGAGCGTTTTGTGTGATTTGGGCACAAAAAAACCTCTGCCTAATTAAGACAGAGGTCATTTATGCGCGTAAATAGTGAGTGTAAACGCTATTCGGTTATGGCTCTTTCCATTTGCGTATCAACCACTTCGAGCGGAACGGCTGCTTCTTTTAGAATCGCGAGAATCTCTTCTGGTGGTCGTTTGTTGGTAAATACCATGTTCAATTGCGCGATATTGCCCAGTTTCACCATCGCATTACGACCAAACTTCGAATGGTCAACCGCAAGGAACACGCTGCGGCTGTTATCGATAATCGCCTGTTTAACGCGAACTTCGTGGTAATCAAAGTCCAGTAGTGAGCCATCAAAATCGATACCACTGATGCCTAAAATACCGAAGTCGAGGCGGAATTGTTTGACGAAATCGAGTGTCGCTTCACCGACAATACCGCCGTCTCGGTTGCGAACTTCACCGCCCGCCAAAATCACTTTGATTTCCGGGTTTGGTAAAAGAATGGTGGCAACATTAATGTTGTTGGTCACCACGCGAAGCTGTTTGTGGTTTTTATTGAGCGCTCGAGCGACGGCTTCTGGGGTCGTGCCAATATCAATAAACAAGGTTGCGCCATCTGGAATGTGTTTTACGAGTTCTTCCGCAATGACATCTTTTTCATTGAAGTTAAGCGCTTTACGCGTGTTGTATGATGTGTTCTCTGAACTGAGAGGAATGGTCGCACCACCGTGGTAGCGACGAATCTTGTTTTCATCTGCGAGATCATTTAGGTCGCGGCGAATAGTCTGAGGACTAACATTAAATTTTTCTACCAGCTCATCCGTGCTGACATAGCCTTGTTTTTTCACCAACTCAACAATCTGTTGGTGTCGTGGTATTTGCTTCACTTAGCACTCCCTTGTGCACTGGTAATCGCCAATGCTTCAAAATCGAAAATAGAAACTTGCTCTATTGTGCTCGAATTAGCGCATTGTGAGAAGCTGTGGGAGTGTGGAATCCGCGATCGAACGCAAAAAAAGAGCGCCAATTAGGCGCTCTTGACGATTAATCAGGGGGAAACTAATCGTTTATCAGAAATTAATCGTCTTCGTCGTGAAGCTCAGACCAGGTTTGAGCACACTTGACTGCGCGCTTCCAACCTTTGTAACGACGGTTACGTTTTTCTTCATCATCGTGTGGTTCGAATGTGCGATCGAGCACGGCTTTGTCTTGCAGTTCATCAATGCTATCCCAGAAACCAACCGCTAGACCAGCTAGGTAGGCTGCACCCAAAGCGGTCACTTCGGTCACTTGAGGACGGTGAACTTCGGTATTAAGAACATCAGATTGGAACTGCATCAGGAAGTTGTTCGCCACTGCGCCGCCATCCACGCGAAGGTTTGCGAGTTTGATGCCAGAGTCTGCTTGCATTGCATCTAGCACATCACGAGTTTGGTAAGCGATGCCTTCCAAAGTTGCACGGATAATGTGGTTAGAGTTTACGCCACGAGTCAGACCGACAATCGTACCGCGAGCGTAAGCATCCCAATATGGTGCGCCCAGACCAGTAAACGCAGGAACAACGTAAACACCATTTGAAGTATCCACTTTGGTTGCAAAGTATTCTGAATCTTCAGCGCCAGCCAGGATCTTCATTTCATCACGTAGCCATTGAATGGACGCGCCACCCATGAATACTGCACCTTCAAGAGCGTAAGCTGGCTCGCCTTTTGGACCACATGCTAGGGTAGTCAGTAGACCATTTTTCGAGGTTACTTTCTCTTTACCCGTGTTCATCAACAAGAAACAACCTGTGCCGTAGGTGTTCTTCGCTTGACCTGCTTCTACACACATCTGACCGTAAAGCGCTGCTTGTTGGTCACCTGCAATACCAGCGATTGGGATACGAGTACCGCCTTTACCACCAATGTTGGTTTGGCCGTAGATTTCTGATGAGCGTTTTACTTCAGGCATCATGGATGCAGGGATACCCATCTCATCCAGCATTTTCTGATCCCAGCATAGGTCATTGATGTTGAAGAGCATGGTACGAGATGCGTTAGTGTAATCTGTTACGTGAACGCGGCCTTGAGTCATCTTCCAAACCAGCCAAGTGTCAACAGTACCGAACAGCAGTTTGCCTGCTTCGGCATCTTCGCGTGCGCCTTCAACGTTATCTAGAATCCACTTCACTTTTGTTCCAGAGAAGTAAGGGTCTAGAACCAGACCGGTATTGTCGCGAACGTAATCTTCTAGTCCGCGCGCTTTTAATTCTTCACAAATATCGGCAGTACGGCGACATTGCCACACGATCGCGTTGTAAACCGGCTTGCCTGTTTCTTTGTTCCATACAATCGTCGTTTCACGTTGGTTGGTAATACCGATACCTGCAAGTTGGTCGCTACGGATACCGGTTTTCGCAAGTGCTTCAACCAAAGTAGAGCTTTGAGTTGCCCAGATTTCCATTGGGTCATGCTCAACCCAACCAGCCTCTGGATAAATCTGAGTAAATTCTCGCTGAGCGACGCTTACGATATTCGCGTCATGATCCAGAATGACAGCACGAGAGCTTGTCGTGCCTTGGTCTAGGGCAACAATGTATTTTTGCTCAGTCATGGTAAGAATCCTTTTGTTTCGTTATTTATATTTTAGTAAATGTTCGAATGAGTTGGTTTTAAGCTTGAGCTTGTTCTGCTTCTTCTTCGGTCTCGCACTGATTAGGAATAGTACAGCCATGACCTTGTTGTGGCAGATACGCAGCAATTGCTTTCGGGTACAACCAACCACCGAAACAAGCACCTGCGATAGGAGCAAGAATTGGAACAATAAAGTATGGGATTTCGCGTGCACCGGTCAGTGCGTAATCCCAGCCTGCAAAGTAAGCAAACAGTTTAGGGCCGAAGTCACGAGCAGGGTTCATCGCAAAGCCAGTAAGTGGGCCTAAAGAACTACCGATAACCGCAATGAGAATACCGATAAGTAATGGGTTCATCGCGCCGCGAGGTGTGCCGTTGTTCTCATCACCAAGAGCAAGAATGGCAAACATCAGCACTGCAGTAATCACGAATTCCACAGCAAAAGCGCCAAAGAAAGAGAGAGAAGCGTGTGGGTAAGTCGAGAAAATGCCTGCTGTGGCGAGAGCCTCTTTGCTGCTACGAACGAAATTGTGTGCGATTTCGTAATCAGTAAACAGGTTACTGTACAAGCTGTAAACCAAAGCGGCAGAGCAAAAAGCACCGAGCATTTGCGCAATGATATAAGGCACCACTTTCGCCTTATCGAAACCATGGAACATGGCTAGTGCGATGGTAACGGCAGGGTTGATGTGTGCACCGGATACGCCCGCAGTACAGTAAATAGCAATGGCGACACCAAAGCCCCATACAATACTGATTTCCCATTGACCAAATTGAGCTCCGGTCAACACAAGTGCAGCAACACAGCCTACGCCAAAAAAGATAAGTAATCCTGTACCGATAAACTCGGCCAAACATTCTCCGAGCAGTGAGGGGTGTTTGTTCGTTGTCATGTTAAGAGTCCTTTAATATTTATGCTTATCTAGCACGGTTCTATTGTGCATATATAAACGTTTGCGAAAACAAACGAGCGTTAAAAATGGGCGTTTGAGCATAAATTTGTTAATCAAACTCTTCGTTTTTGTTAATTGACGCATCTTTTGCTCAAAAAGGAAACTCGATAAAACGATTTATAAGCTTCGACTTCGACTTTTCGGCTTAAAACTACCGATGTGAAAATCAATGCACAAACTGGTAAGAGGAGTTTTGTGAAGCTGCTTCGTGAATGGTGGTAAATTGCTCAGATGATTGGTTGAAAACTAACCCTAAAGAGCTAGCTAACACTAATAATGATAAGGGATTGCTGATATTTATTGACTCGATACTCTGCTTTCATACACGGCTAAGAGAAGGGAGCCTTCCTTAGAGCTGGTGAGTGAGCTTTTACTTCGAAAACATGTCTCATGAGCTTTAGTGAGTGGGAGAGCGATATCAACCTCAGTTGTTAATGGAATGACATTGTGGCAACACCACGTATTTAGCCTTGATGAGTGGTGTTCAGTGTGTCCAAGTTGCTCAAACTCAATCTTTTATCCTAATTCTGTGGTTGTTTGAGCGCTTGGTTTGCTTAAAACTGCAGTTAATTTGTTCGTTTGCGCATTTTATGTTGTATGTGAACAGTAACGAAATTTGGGGAAAGTGGAAGCGCAGTCTAATTTAAAGTCTCTAATTTTCTGTATTTACTGAAATTTAATTCTTATGCAACATTTATCACAGAAATAAAAATCGAATTTCATAAAATGCATCCACTTTCGAACGAAACTCCTTTTTGCTCGTTCGCGATTTAAGACTCCTTACCATCGCTCAATATAATTATGAGGTTCCTATGTTTGGAATATTCAAACCCAAGGCGCACATTGATCGCTTGTCGTCCGACAAGATCGATAGCACCTATTCTCGCTTACGTTGGCAACTCTTTATCGGCATTTTTGTTGGTTATGCAGGCTACTATCTGGTCCGCAAAAACTTCAGCTTGGCGATGCCTTACCTAATTGAACAAGGCTTTAGCCGTGGTGATCTAGGTGTTGCCTTAGCTGCAGTATCTATTGCTTATGGTTTATCAAAATTCTTAATGGGCAGTGTTTCTGACCGCTCTAACCCTCGTTACTTTTTAAGTGGCGGTCTATTAATGTCTGCACTTGTGATGTTCTGCTTCGGCTTTATGCCTTGGGCGACTGGCAGCATTACCGCAATGTTTATTCTATTGTTCCTAAACGGTTGGTTCCAAGGTATGGGGTGGCCTGCCTGTGGTCGAACCATGGTTCACTGGTGGTCACGTAAAGAACGTGGCGAGATAGTGTCGGTTTGGAACGTAGCACATAACGTAGGTGGCGGTTTGATTGGTCCTATGTTCATTCTTGGCCTTTGGGCATTTAACGACGATTGGCGCACCGCTTTCTATGTTCCTGCATTTTTTGCCACGCTCGTTGCTGTCTTTATTTGGTTCACGGTAAGAGATACACCGCAGTCTTGTGGTCTTCCACCAATTGAAGAGTACAAAGACGATTACCCTGATGATTACGACAAGTCACACGAAAAAGAAATGACGGCGAAGGAAATCTTCTTCAAATATGTCTTTTCTAATAAGTTGTTGTGGTCAATCGCGATTGCGAACGCGTTTGTTTACCTGATCCGCTACGGTGTATTGGACTGGGCGCCGGTATACCTAAAAGAAGCGAAAGACTTCTCGGTCGATAAATCATCTTGGGCTTACTTCTTGTACGAGTGGGCGGGCATCCCAGGTACGCTATTGTGTGGTTGGATTTCAGACAAGCTGTTTAAAGGTCGTCGTGCTCCTGCCGGTATTCTGTTTATGGCGTTGGTAACGGTAGCCGTGTTGGTTTACTGGTTCAACCCTGCAGGTAATCCAGCAGTAGACATGATGGCGCTGGTTGCAATCGGCTTCTTGATTTACGGTCCGGTAATGTTGATTGGTCTATACGCATTGGAGCTTGCTCCGAAGAAAGCGGCAGGTACGGCTGCGGGTCTAACGGGTCTATTTGGTTACTTAGGTGGTGCAGTAGCGGCAAACGCGATTCTTGGCTACACCGTAGACCACTTTGGTTGGGATGGCGGCTTTATCATCCTTATCGGTTCATGTATCACGTCCATCGTTTGTTTGACTTACGCATTTCTTGGCGAGCGTGCTCACCACGAACAAAAAGCGCGTGAGAAAGAAGCATTGGCGTCATAAAACCTTAAAGGGGCAGTGGAATACTGCCCCTTCAAATAAGTTAAGGAAATAACAATGAAAATAAAGTCAGTATGCATTACTTTTTTGGCGTGTAGCCTATCTGCCGGAGCTATTGCCCAGCCCCTTGTTATCGCTCACCGTGGCGCATCCGGTTACTTACCTGAACATACATTGGAAGCCAAAGCCCTTGCGTACGCAATGAAACCAGATTATATCGAGCAAGATGTGGTGATGACTAAAGACGATCAATTGGTCGTGCTGCATGACCACTATCTCGATCGCGTGACCGATGTAGCTGAGCGTTTTCCAGATCGAGCTCGTAAAGATGGCCGTTACTACGCGATTGATTTTACGTTGGCAGAAATCAAATCACTGCGCGTGACAGAAGGCTTCAAAATCAATGATAAGGGTGACAAGGTAGCAGGTTACCCGACTCGATTCCCAATGTGGAAATCAGACTTCACCGTCCCTACCTTTGCTGAAGAGATTGAGCTGATCCAAGGCTTAAACAAAACGCTGGGTTATGACATCGGTATTTATCCTGAGATCAAAGCGCCGTGGTTCCATCGCCATGAAGGTAAAGACATCTCAAAAGCAGTACTTATAGTTTTAAAGCAGTACGGCTACGACTCGCAAGACGACAAAGTATACCTTCAGTGTTTTGATGCCAATGAACTTCAACGTATCAACAGTGAGCTCATGCCTGCAATGGACATGGATTTAAAGCTCGTTCAGCTCATGGCTTACACCGACTGGAACGAGACCATGGAGTACAAAGGCGACAAGGCAACACCATACAGTTATGACTGGATGTTTGAAGCCAATGGAATGAAGAAGGTTGCACAATACGCGGAAGGGATCGGTCCTTGGAAGCCAATGTTGGTGGATGACAAATCCACCAAGGATAACATCATCATCAAACCCTTGATGAAAGAGGCAAAAGACGCGGGCTTGCAAGTGCACCCTTATACTTTCCGAGCGGACCCTGGACGTATTCCTGCTTACACCGACAGCTTCGATGGCATGATGGATATCTTCTACAATCAGGTGAAAGTGGATGGTTTGTTTACTGACTTCCCTGATAAAGCGGTGAACTTTCTGAACAAGTAAAGTTCTAAAAACTGAGTGTTTGAAACGCTCAGTATTACGTCACACGCCATGTCGTAACAATGTGCTCTTTATGGAGCCTATAAAAATCCCCTAGCAATATTTGTTAGGGGATTTTTTGTATCAATACTGATAAGAGTGCGCCATATCATACGACTATGCTTCATTTTGTATGCATATCCATTGTTCTTGATTTGCAGATGCTAAATATTCCTACCACCTACATGGTTACTATATGGACGTATTGTAAAATTGGTGCCCTTTGCTAAAGCCATTGTGGAGAAGACTGTGTTCCAGTGGCTTGGTTTACCCTTTCAGCTTGCCGCTTAAGTTTTGCTTCACACGTCGGTTCGTAGCTCCAAATTCTTAGGCGGCTTTTTCTTTTGAACTTAATGTTATCGACGGCAATCTCTATCGCTGATAGGCCGAGCATCAGTGCGCAATGCGATCATGATTAATAAAATACTAAACAGGAAATGACATGAGATTAGTACTTGCCATTTTAATTCCTTGGCTTCAATTTTTTACGATTGGTCGTTACTGGGCCGGCATTATCTGTTTGATACTACAGGTGACTCTAATTGGTTGGTTACCTGCCGCTATTTGGTCTGTCTATGCACTAATGAATTACGAAACGGATAAGAAAATCGAGAAGCTGGCGGCTGAGAAAGATGGTCCTGAGACGTTCTCAAACTATGCTCGAAAAGCGCCAGCATCGTCTGATCAAGATGGTGGTGGAGACGAGTAAGTGTTTTCGTCGAATATGAGTAAGCCTTACTTCTCTTATTGCTTACTTTTGAGTTGTTTTGGGTTTGCCTCTGGTGCACAGGCAGAGCTCATGATTCAAGAAGCGGTCGATTTATGGATATTAGATGGGGCAGAGTTTCGTCAGATGGTGAAATGCTCCCCGCAAGCGCAGTTGAATAATGGTGTGCAGCAAATCTATTACGATTCGTCATCTTGTGTATTGAGTGAACTGGCGACTTACGCTTTGGCTAAAGAATGTTTTGGTGATGCGAAGGCTCAGCGCGTTAATATTCTGGATGCGGCGGATAAATCGAAAGTAATGTCTTTTGATATCAACGCTGCCAGCTGTTCATTATTAGAGAAAAAATCGGTTCAGAAGAAATCAAAACCAGCGCCTCCGCCAAAACCATCTCAACCATCGACATCAAATTCTAAGGCTTACGTTGTTCAGCTCTACTCTGGTGTTAAGCCACCGAACAAGGTATTTGCACAGTGTGCGACTGCACCTTTATACGAGCACCACATTCATGGTTCGTACTATTTGTTCAGTGATGTTTACTTCCATTATTCAGAAGCCAAACAATTGATGGAGCACTTGCAGTCCGAATGCCCTGACTTATCGATGTGGATTCGTCCGATAAAGCGCTAGTTAAGACTGCTAATTAAAAAATCCCCCAACAGTTTCCTGCTGGGGGATTTTTCGTAGGGCTAATTCACGAATGAATTAGTTGTTTTTATGCAGTTCGCTGTTCAGTTCAACCGCGCTCTTGTTTGCAAGACACTCGATTTGACCTGTTACAGAGTTACGACGGAATAGTAGGTCAGAAACACCAGCAAGGTCGCGTGCTTTCACTACTTCTACCTCTTGGCCAGCAGAATCTAGCATGCGTACTTTAGAACCAGCAGTTACGTATAGACCTGATTCGATAGTACAACGGTCACCCATTGGGAAGCCAAGACCTGCGTTCGCGCCTAGTAGCGAGTTTTCACCGATAGAAACTACAACTTTACCGCCGCCAGATAGCGTACCCATGATAGATGCGCCGCCGCCGATGTCAGAGCCGTTACCAACTACTACGCCAGCAGAGATACGACCTTCAACCATGCTCACGCCAGTTGTACCCGCGTTGAAGTTGATGAAGCCTTCGTGCATTACCGTTGTGCCTTCGCCAACGTGTGCGCCAAGACGAACGCGAGAAGTGTCAGCGATACGAACGCCAGTTGGTACCACGTAGTCCACCATTTTAGGGAACTTGTCTACGCAATCTACGCTTAGTGCACGACCCGCTAGGCGAGCTTCGATTTGACGCTCTGCTAGTTCAGGTAGGTCGATTGGACCTTCATTAGTCCATGCGATGTTGTGCAGTAGACCGAAGATGCCGTCTAGTACCGTGCCGTGCGGTTGAACTAGGCGGTTAGAGATAAGTTGAAGTTTTAGGAAACCTTCAGCAACGCTTTGTGGCTGCTCGTCAGTTGCAAGGATAACCAGTACAAGTGATTGTGCTGATTCTGCTGCTTTTGCTGCGAAAGATGCGTTTGCCGCATCGCCGTTTGCTTCAAATGCTGCTGCCAGTTCTGCGCTTTGTGCTGCAGAGATCTCGATAGCTTGGTTGCCTTGCTCGTAACCTGCTACTGCAGCTAGTGCGTTAACAAGCGCTTCGCTTGGGTTAAGAACTGGGTTTGGGAAAAACGCTTCGATGATTTTGCCGTCGCGGTTTTTAGTTGCCGTACCAAAGGCTAGAGAGAAGAAAGCCATAGTTGATCTCCATGTGTTGAGTCTTGTGTCTCGTCTGTTCACTGACAAGAAATAATTAAGTTGTCAGCCATCATAAAGAGAGTATTGGGGAGTTTAAAGAGGGGAAATGGAGAAAGTCTGTAGATGGATACCTTTTGTCTTTTTAGAGATATGTTTGTCTGATGAGAAATGTGTCGCAAAAGCCATATCAGGCCGATTTTGGGCAGAGACACAGTGAAGTTGAAGAAGGGGACATCGCAAAAAATAAGGGGAGGACCGAAGTCACTCCCCCTACACTGGGTTTGTGGGATTTACTGGCTTTGGATAGAAAAGCCAGTAAATCGAATTAGAGGCTTAGCTCACCGACCTCTACTGCAAGTGCCACGGTAGCACCTACCATTGGATTGTTGCCCATACCGATAAAGCCCATCATTGCTACGTGTGCTGGCACTGAAGAGCTACCCGCAAATTGCGCATCGGCGTGCATGCGACCCATAGTGTCTGTCATGCCGTAAGAGGCAGGACCTGCCGCCACATTATCTGGGTGTAGAGTACGACCAGTACCACCACCTGATGCCACAGAGAAGTAAGGCATGCCTTCACGGTTGCGTTCCGCTTTGTAGATGCCTGCTACAGGGTGTTGGAAGCGAGTCGGGTTGGTTGAGTTACCTGTGATGCTCACATCCACTTGTTCTTTATGCATGATAGCTACGCCTTCACGCACATCGTCTGCACCGTAGCAAAGGATCTCACCACGTGGACCTTGGGAGAATCGGCGACGTTCTACTTCCACTAACTCACCAGTTTGGTAGTTGTATTGAGTACGTACGTAAGTGAAACCGTTAATGCGTGAGATGAGGTAAGCGGCGTCTTTACCCAAACCATTTAGGATAACTTTCAATGGATTTTTGCGTGATTTGTTCACGTTCAGTGCGATTTTGATTGCGCCTTCTGCCGCTGCGAACGACTCATGACCCGCAAGGAAAGCAAAACAGCCACTTTCTTCATTCAACAGACGAGCAGCCAATGCGCCGTGACCGATACCCACTTGGCGTTGTTCTGCGACGCTGCCTGGTTTTGTGCACGCCTGAAGACCTTCACCGATGATGTTTGCAGCTTCTTCTGCTGTTTTTGCACCGCGGAAAATCGCCAAAGCGGTACCTAGCGTGTAGGCATCTGCCGCGCTTTCAAACGCGATAGGTTGAGTGTCCATCACTAGTGCTTTAGGGTCGATACCACGATCCATACAGTATTGGTAAGCCTCTTCCAGGGAAGAAAGTTGCATTTCGTCTAATGTGCGACGTACAGATTCAGTAATTGGAGTGTTCATAATCTCTTTCCTCTTGGTGGCAATTATTGTTGGCGTGGGTTGATGGTAGATAAGGCTTCGTCAAAACGACCGTAAGTCCCTGTTGCTTTGTCTGCCGCTTCTGCAGCAGGAACGCCTTCGTTGATGGCTTTCATCATCTTGCCTAGGTTGAGATATTGGTAACCAATCACTTCTTTGTTTTCGTCTAGCGCGAGTTTTGTTACGTAGCCTTCAGCCAGCTCCATGTAACGCACGCCTTTTGCTTTAGTTGAGTAGCTAGTACCCACTTGGCTGCGTTGAGTTTGACCAAGGTCTTCCAATGCCGCACCAATTTCCAAGCCGCCTTCAGAGAAAGCAGATTGAGTACGACCGTAAACAAATTGAAGGAAGATTTCGCGCATCGCGACGTTGATAGCATCACATACCAAGTCGGTATTCAGTGCTTCAAGAATGGTTTTGCCAGTTAGGATTTCTGCGGCCATCGCGGCTGATTGAGTCATGCCTGAACAGCCGATCGTTTCGATCAAAGCTTCTTCGATGATGCCGTTTTTGACGTTAAGGGTCAGTTTTGCTGCGCCTTGTTGAGGTGCACAAGCACCAACACCGTGGCTAAGACCAGAAATCGCGATAACGTCTTTTGGATTGATCATTGCGCCTTCAACAGGGATCGGTGCAGATGCATGAAGATCGCCGCGTTGAATCGGGCACATTGATTGGATTTCGTGTGAGTATTGCATAATGTTTTCCCAGTGTATTTTTATGTCTTGAGAAAACAGGAGCGGGGTTGGAGGAGAGTTGATTTGCTCACTACAGAACTCTTACTTTTACGCTGGCGGCAAAAGCATTTCCAACAGGGCTTACCTGTTCTCGTTTCTGTAGGAGTCATCAGCTGTAAAAGCGGTTTGAATCTTTCGATTCTGGTGGCACCCCATCACCGTGTGCATTTAGAGTAGATCTAAGTCACATTAATCTGCAACATGAAATTTAGAGTAATTTGGGATATTAAATCGGTTCTTTATATTGCTAGAGATATATGGCGATAAATGAATGGCATAAAAAACGCCGCATAATGCGACGTTTTCTCGAAACAAATGAGAGGCTTATGCAGCGTCTTCTTGTTCGCTATCTTCTTCAGCAGCTTCAAGCTTCTTTGCTTTTTTTGGTGCAGGTTTACGTTTTGCACCCAGAGCGTAAAGCACTTCTTCTTTGTTTTGCGCAAGGAACATTGCAAGATCTTCTTGTTTACCTTCGTCTTCTAGAAGTTCACTCTTACCTAGCAGTGAGAATAACTCGTCCGCCATATCCAGCATTTTGTCGTATGCGTCAGCTTCCGCTTTAGAGGTAAAAGTCATTTTCTCTTCTCCATTGCGTTCTACCACGTACTTGACGATTACAGCCATGGTTGGTCCTCTAAGTTAATTTGTTAAATTTTATACTGGCTTTTTATACAGTTTTTGACCAATTAAGTCTAGAGACAAGCCTCAGAATGAGAGCCGTGTACAACTAAGTGACCAGCATTTGAGCTATCTGCCTTGAACTATCTCCCGTGAACGACCCATCTCGAACTAGCCATCTTTAAGGTGTGGGTTCTCTGGTCGCTCCCAATCTTGGCAGAATTCAATGAATGTACGCAGGAGCGGGTTTTGATACTTCTCTTTGTGGATCAAAAGCCAGAAGCGACGCTTCATATCCAGTGGCATGTTGAGCATTTTCACACGACCATCGCGAATCGCAGGTTCAGCAGATAGGCGTGATAAACAACCTAAACCAAGCCCTGCTGATACTGAGTTGATCAATGCTTCGGTGGTGTTGAGCTGAAAAGCCTCGTGCCAGTGTTCTAGACGCGGAGCGATGGCGCGCATAAAGAACTCTCGAGAACCAGAACCCGCCTCACGCAGAATCCATTCTGTGTCTTCGAGCTCGTTTAGGCTGATAGGCCCTGCGTCGAAGTTAGGGTAGTCCGGCGGACAAATCACGCACATTTCATCTTCACTGAATTGCGTTGATTCCAGTTCTGGGTGTATGGTCTTGCCCTCGATGAGCGCGATGTCGAGTTCGTACGCGATCAACATGTCACAAATCTGGGCAGAGTTGGAGATGAACAAACTCTGCGACTGGTGATTCGTTTCATCACGAAAATCACTTAACAGGTAAGGTGCAACTTGGTTGCCGATGGTGTCACTGGCACCGATGCGAAGCAGCCCTGATAAGGTTTGGTCGCCATCGAACACACTCTCAATATCCCGAGCTCGGTTGAGAAGTTCGTCCGCGAGGGGCAGAAGTTTTTGTCCTTCTTGGTTGAGAATCAAACGGTTGTTCACTCGATCAAATAAGTGATGACCAATTTGTTTCTCTAGTTCAGACAACGCCATACTCACGGCCGCCTTAGAAAGAAACAGACTTTCCGAAGCCGCAGTTAGCGTCTTGTGCTGAGTAATAGTAGTAAAAACTTTCAGTTGTTTAAGAGAGATATGACTAGGCATGATATTCCGTTAAGTAAATCTGAACGTTAGTTTTAAATAATTAGATATATTGGAACGAAGTGCAAGAGTAATATACATCCCATAGAAAGTTAGCCTAGATTTGAGGTCGTAATGATTCAAAGAACAAAAGCAAAAGTAATGGGAGCACCAACCCCAATGGCGGGTTTGGCTCTTGGTATTGCGAGCTTAGGTTGGAGTTGGGAAAACTTCGCCGAATTAAATGGCTATGGACAGTGGATTAGCGCGGGTATTGCAAGCGTATTATTAGCAATCTTGGCGATTAAGTTTCTTTTTCACAATCATTTGTTGAGACAAGATCTTGCGCACCCTGTGGTAGGTAGTGTCGTTCCAACTTTCGCGATGGGAACCATGGTGGTTTCAAATTCTCTAGGGCACTTTTTCCCTGTTGCAGGTGACGTGCTTTGGTTAGTGGCGGTAGCTCTGCATATCGTGTTCCTAGTGAGCTTCTTGTACCACCGCGCGAAAGACTTCGAACTACATCACATGGTGCCAAGCTGGTTCGTACCGCCAGTGGGTATTATCGTTGCAGACGTGTCTTTTTCTGGTAACCCAGTGCTTGCACCAATTGCACACGGTGCGTTGGTCTTCGGTATGGTGGCTTACGCGGTGATGTTGCCAATGATGATCTACCGTTTCATGTTCACCCATGAAATCCCAGATGCAGCAAAACCAACCATGGCAATCATGGCGGCACCAGCGAGCCTATCGTTAGCTGGTTACCTAACTGTAACAGCGACGCCTTCGCCAGTGATTATTGCTCTGTTATTTGGTATCGCGGTATTGATGACAGCCATCATCTACTTAGCCTTCTTTAAATTGCTAAGACTGCCATTTAGCCCAGGTTACGCAGCGTTTACCTTCCCAATGGTGATTGGTGCGACAGCTCTGTTCAAAACAGCAAATTGGATGGAAGCAAATGGTCTAGCAGCGCACTATGTACAACAAGTTCGCGGTCTAGCAGGTATCGAATTGATTGTGGCAACGATTGTGGTGACTTACGTAGGTTTGCAATACATCAATAACTTACTGATTCAACCGCGTTTAGTGACAACACACCACGCATAAGTCTTACTCGTAAAGCAAAGTCTCTTGGTCTCTCTCGCCAAGAGGCTTTTTTTGTATCGGTAGGGTGGGTTCTAAAGCCTATCTGAAGATAAAAAAATGCCACCCAAATAGGGTGGCGGAAAATTAGATACAATTTTAATACATCAAACTTTAGTAACCGCAGACATTGTAACCAGAGTGGCTCAGTAGAAGATGGCAATTCGAAATTTACTCTCCTCTGTTATGCCTACCTGCCTGATGGGCGTGCGTATTTCTTATCCTTTTTTATAGAAACGTGACATTTCATCGAGAGAATCTTGAATCACGTTCACTGGCACTTGATGTTCCTTATCCACTTTCAGTTGATTATTGACTTGTTGAGAATGCCCGCCAGGGTTTACCACTAACATGGTTTCTTTCCCTACCAGCGCATAGTTGTAATAGCTGCCCGCAATAAACCAATCACGCGGAACAGCATTCTCAAATAGATCTTGTCCCACGCTATACGATTGGGTGTCGCCTTTAACGTCGAATAGCTTGTTCATTAGGGTTGGTACAATGTCATAGTGTGTGGTGCGATAGTTGATCTGTTTTGCCTGATGATCCGGAAGATAAAGGTATAACGGGACATGCACTTGAGTGTCACTGTAGTTACCCGTGTGACCCCAGTAGTTCATCTTATGATCGTTAAATTCCTCACCATGGTCGGAAGTGATCACCACAATAGTGTTCTCCAAGTCGACATTTTTGAGCACTTTCGCAATCAAGCTGTCGATGAAATACAACGAGTTTTTATAGCGATTATGGTAAAGCGAGGCGTCAAAATCGTTGTTCAGAAGAATATGATCGACGCGCTCCCAATAAGGTTTGAACTTAGCGAATTCAGGCTCTGGAAAACTGGTCCCATGGGCGGAATCGTAAAACAAGAAGCTAAAGTATGGCTTGTCGCTATCCTGTTTTTGAAACTCGAGAAATTCATCGGTGATCTCTCTGTCTCGCTCTATCTGGCCTTTACCTTCTCGTTTGATGGTTAAATCCTCTACCTTTTTGAACACTGTGCGTGATAGTGGAGGACTAGTTAAGGAAGCCGAACCAAAAATACCCATTCGATAGCCTTGGCTTTGCAAGGTATCCATGAATACAGGGGATTTTTGGCTCGCATAAAAGCTGTCCCAGTAAGTTGCAGGTAAGCTGTAGAACAAGCTAAAAATGCCCGCTTGAGTAGAGTTGCCACCGCTCATGTGTTGAGAGAAGTTGACCGTTTTTTCGGTGAACTTGCTGACATTTGGCATGATTTCTGGTGTTGCATCGCTGTAGCGCCACGCATCAATCAAGATGAATAACACATTCGGTTGCTTGTCTTTCGCTTCTACATTTACAGGGGCGAGTGGGTAGTTCAGTGAACTGCTTTCAATATTCTTTAGCTCCACTCGGTTTTGTGAGGCCATATTTTCATCCACCAAGTGATGGCGATAGATAAAATTACGTGCCGTTAACGGGTAGTAAAGAGGCCAGTTGTTCGAGAACTGGCTGACTTCGTCGTCATAGAGCGCGTTCTTATAGGCGTGGATAACCTGAGTACTCAGCAACAAGCCAAACCAAACTGCCACGATCACGAACTTTGCTCGGCTCTGAGCCAGCTTATTGGCTAACCAAACAGTGAATGCCAAACCAATGGCGAGCAGTGCAATGTCGCTAATAAAAACTAGCCAACTCATCCAAGATATTTCAAATACGTCGCGACCGCCTTCGAAGAACATGCGGATCAGTAGACCATTGATGTGCAGTTTGTATTGCTGGAAAACGAGGATATCGACTTTCAGCATAATCAAGATTGCGATTGCAATGGCGATCACAACGACTCTGAACATGCGCGTCGGCAAAAAGGACAGCAATAAACAACCCAACATCAGCGGAAGAGCAATTAAACCCAACCAGCCAAATTGTGTGGCAAGTAAATAATATTCTTGCAGAAAGGTGAGCGGTTCTGCTTGGTTGTTTGACAGCAAAAATGGGTAACAAGCGATCGACAGATAAAGCGCAAAGCAAGCAAAAAATGCAATCAGCCAAGCGCCATTTGAAGAAAATTTGCGCAACATAGTTTTGGTATTCCAGTGCTTTTCTCATCCCTATCAAATCAGAACAAAGTGTGGTTTAGCGTGACATCAAAACGATTTGACCCCCGCAGTTCTTTGTTTTCCACTCAATATTCAATTTGATGGGTATTGTTGTAAATATTTGCATTAATTATAAAACAGTGTTTTTTATCATGAAATAGTTGTGACTGATGTCACGCTTTGTATTTGCATGTAAGACGTGGCTTACAAATGTCAGTTGCTGGTTATTTACGCAGAGTTCGGGTGTTCTCTAACCTTTTGTTATTTAAGTTATCGAGATCGCTCTAGGAATATATGCGGCTGTGCTAAGCTTGCTAGCAGTTTCCATTGGCGCTCGGTGCACTTACTTTGTTTACTGTCTATCACTCCAATCAGGTCGATGTTCTCAAATCACTTCTTGTTGAACTGATTCGCATCAATCCATTAGAAAATCCATTCGAAAAAGAGCAAATTCTGGTGCAAAGCCCGGGTATGTCTCAGTGGCTAAAAATGGAATTGGCGAAAGAATTTGGTGTTGCGGCAAACCTAGAGTTTCCGCTGCCAGCGACCTTTATCTGGGAAATGTTTACCCAAGTATTGGCTGATGTGCCAAAGCGCAGTGCCTTCAACAAAGAAGCCATGACGTGGAAGCTGATGCACTTGCTTCCGGGCTTGCTCAACGAAGCGTCATTCGAACCTTTGGCTCGTTATCTTCAAGATGACACTGACAACTCCAAGCTGTATCAGTTGGCAGAGAAAATTGCTGATATCTTCGATGGCTATTTGGTTTATCGTCCAGAATGGATTGCAAGCTGGGAAGCAGGGCAAATGGTGCCCGAACTTGAAGACGAGCACCCATGGCAACCGGTTTTGTGGCAAGCATTGTACGATCACACGGTTACCCTTGGGCAATCGCCTTATCATCGTGCCAATTTGTACGAACACTTCATTGATACGCTCGAAAACTTCAACGGCAATTTTGATCATCTGCCGAAGCGTCTGTTTGTGTTTGGTATCTCTTCACTGCCGCCACGTTACATGGATGCGCTCAAAGCTATTGGTGAACACATTGATGTGCATTTGATGTTTACCAACCCTTGTCGTTATTACTGGGGTGAAGTACGTGACCGTAAATTCCTAGCTCGCTTAGCAGCAAAACATCGTCAGCACGTGGTGTGGCAAGAAGACCATTCTGAAGTGCAAGGTGAGAGTGAGCAGTTAAAAGGTTCACTAGAAGAAAACGTGGTGGATGAGCTGCATACCGATGTGGTGGGTAACAGTTTGTTGGCGTCGATGGGTAAACTTGGGCGCGACAACATGTATCTGTTGTCGCAGCTTGAATCCCATGAGATTGAAGCTTTTGTTGATGTCGAGCGCGACAGTCTGCTCCATCAAATTCAAGCTGACATTCTTAATTTAGAAGAGCACCAAGACGACGAGCAAATCGACAGTAGCCAGCACAAACAAGTGGTGAGTTTGGGTGATAAATCTCTGAGCTTGCACTCTTGCCACAGCCCAATGCGAGAAGTGGAAGTGCTACATGACCAGCTTTTGGCGATGTTCGATGCTGATCCAACACTGAAACCGCGCGATATTATTGTCATGGTGGCAGACATCAATGCCTACAGCCCTGCGATTCAGGCGGTATTTGGCAATGCGCCGGGTGAGCGATTTATTCCTTACTCGATTTCAGACCGAACGGCCGATCAAGAAAGCCCAATTTTGGCGGCTTTCATGCAACTTGTTAATTTACCGAATACACGTTGCTTGGCTTCTGAATTACTTGAGCTGTTAGAAACGCCAGCGATTTTGAAGCGATTCGACTTAAGCGAAGATGATTTCCTTCAAGCCAAACAATGGGTGGAAGAATCTGGCATTCGCTGGGGGCTAGATAGCCATACGGGCAGCGAATTTGAACTGCCAGAAACACGCCAAAACACATGGCAATTTGGTATCCAGCGTATGTTATTAGGTTACGCGATGCCAGAGTCTGCTGGTTTGTTTGAAGCGCAAGAGGGTAGCCTCTCGCCATACAATGAAGTGCAAGGTATGGGCGCAGAACTGGCCGGTAAGTTAGCTCACTTTATTCAACAAATTAGCCAATATCGCCGCAAACTTTCCCATGTTCAGTCGATTGATGCATGGCGTGAAACCTTGGTGGCAATGTTGGATGACTTCTTCTCTGTTGAGCTAGAAGGGGAAATGGCGCTCAAGTCGATTCGAGATACCTTGAGCCAACTGAAAGAACAGCTAACCGATGCGGCATTTGATGATGCCTTGTCGCCATCTATTGTTAGCCAGTATCTACAAAACAAGCTGTCAGGAACACGGGTCAGCCAGCGCTTCCTTGCCGGACAAGTGAACTTCTGTACTCTGATGCCGATGCGTTCGATCCCATTTCGAACCGTGTGTCTACTGGGTATGAACGATGGTGTTTACCCGCGCTCAATGCCACCAGAAGGTTTTGACTTAATGACAGGGCGCACTAAACCGGGCGACCGTTCACGTCGAGACGATGACCGTTACCTATTCTTAGAAGCCGTGCTGTCTGCACAGCAAAGTTTGTACATCAGTTACGTTGGGCGTTCTATCCAAGACAACACTGAGCGCGTGCCGTCTGTGCTGGTATCTGAATTGATGGAGTATTGCCATCAGAACTATTGCCTAGAGGGCGATCAAGATCAGCCTGTTGATGACTCCGGAGATAAACTACTCAACGAGTTAGTGAATGTGCATGCCATGGTGCCATTCAGCCCAAGTGCATTCCAAGGTTCTCACTCAAGCTATGCCAAAGAGTGGATTCCGGCAGCGTTGACCCAAAGCAACCAATCACAAGGTCATGCGCGTGGCGAGTTTAACCGGGCATTGGATGATTACTTACTCGGTGCAACCTTCCCAATCGAGTTGGACTTGGTGGAATTACAACGCTTCTGGCGTTTGCCTGTTCAGTATTTCTTTAACCGCCGTTTAAAAGTGATGTTCGAGCCGCCATTGCCTGTGATGGAAGATGACGAGCCCTTTGTATTAGGTGGCTTAGAAAGCTATCAAATGCGTGATGAGCTGCTGGAAACCTTGCTTGAAACCGCCATTACTCAACCGTCCGCAAAAGCAGACGTGCTCAAGCACTTTATGAGTGAACAACGCGCGCAGGGTAAATTACCGGTTGGTGCATTTGGTGATATCGAGTTTGAGACCAACCGTGTGCAAGCGGAAGAGCTGGTCGATAAGTTGGCGTTTTTATCCGGCGCGCCGCAAGACGATTTAGAAATCGATCTTACCTTCGATGTGCTTGGTGAAGGAAAAAATATCCGTTTAACCGGTTGGCTCACTCAGTGTTATCAGTCTGGGTTGATTCGCTACCGCAGCGGTAAAATTCGTGCGCAGGATTACCTTGCTGCATGGATTGATCATCTTTCTATGTCTGCCTCTGGCCAGCCTAGAAAGACCCACGTTATCGGTTATGACCGCAAGGAAGGCGCGGTGCATTTAGTTTACCCAGCAATGGCAGACGCTACGCAAGCGAAACAACTACTTGCTGAATTAGTACGTCTGTTTTTTGAAGGCATGACCAAGCCATTACCATACTTCCCGAAAACAGCACTGGCGTGTGTTGAGGCGGGCTTTAGTCGTGGCCACTGGGCTGATGACGAAGAGAAATCGCTGAAGAAAATGGCGGATGCATTCAATGATGGCTACATGAGTCCAGGTGAAGGAAATAACGCGTATATTTCGCGTATTTGGTCTACTTGGAATGACGAGCTTGCAGCAGAAGTTCGCATGCTGACCGCATTGGTTCTTCAAGGCGCAAGACTGGCGGCGATGGATGCTGAAAGTATACCCAAGTAACCTCAAGATGCTTGGTTCAGCGAGATTGACTTGGCTTGTAGGCGAGGCGATGATTTGAAGATCTAGTGGCTCTAAATTAAAAATCGTCAACGAAGTATACGAGCCAAGACAACTCGCCCTTCGGGAGCGTGTCACTGAAGCAATTTCATCGTCAAACAACTTGGAAAGAGTAATCTATTACACAGCGTTGTTTTCCTTGAACTTGAATCAGTGACAACGCTCTGAATCCTGTATCTTGAAGTCGCTTGGGTATAAGAATAAGTTGGATTATTTAGATAAAGAAGAGAGTAGGGTGGCCGCCAGAAAATCATTATTTTTTGTAGGGCGTTCGCTGTACGGCCACAAGGTCAGAGGGACCATGATTCGTTTGAGTGTTTAGCCTGATCATTTATCAATACGTTAAAGTGATTGATCTGTTATCAGTGCTCATCTCGTGACGCGCATACTAGCGGTTGAAGATCAGGATAACCGTGAGTGAGATCCCACTAACCTCTAAATATTCCAACTTGTTAGACATATAAATAGAATTTTTAACGACAGATCACAGTTCGGTCAGTCGATAATCCGGAGAGATTCAGCGTTATGGCGCAAATGTCAGTTCCAACTCCACTGCAAACCATGACTTTTCCACTGCATGGTGCAAGGTTAATTGAAGCATCGGCAGGTACGGGTAAAACCTTTACCATCGCGGGTTTGTATCTGCGACTCCTACTAGGGCATGGCACGACAGATACCAAACACCGCGTGCCGTTGACCGTGGATCAAATTCTGGTGGTGACCTTTACCGAAGCCGCAACGGCGGAGCTGCGTGATCGTATTCGTGCGCGTATTCACGACGCGAGGATCGCATTCGCTCGCGGACAAAGCTCAGATCCTGTGATTCAACCTTTGTTGGAAGAAATCGAGGATCATAAGCAAGCCGCTGAGATCCTTTTGCAAGCAGAGCGCCAAATGGATGAAGCTGCGGTTTACACCATTCACGGTTTCTGCCAACGCATGCTGACGCAAAACGCATTCGAATCCGGTAGTCGTTTCAACAATGAGTTTGTAACGGACGAAAGCCATCTTAAAGCGCAAGTGGTTGCCGATTACTGGCGTCGTAACTTCTACCCTCTACCATTCGCTTTGGCTGGAGAAGTACGCCAACTCTGGGGCTCGCCATCGGATCTGCTGTATGACATCAGTAACTACCTCACAGGCGCGCCGCTAAGTCTCTCTGTTCCTGCAATGCAAGGTAGCCTTGCCGATTTGCATGAGCAAAACTTAAAGCAAATTGATGCTTTGAAAGCCCAGTGGCGTGATAACCAAGATGATTTCCTCGCGTTGATTTCTGATTCCGATGTCAACAAACGCAGCTATACTAAAAAGTCTTTGCCGACGTGGTTAGAAACGGTCAACGTATGGGCTTCGACAGAAACCACGGGCTATGACTATCCAGATAAGCTGGAGAAGTTCGCGCAGAGTGTGTTAACTGAGAAAACCCCGAAAGGCACTGCGCCACAGCACCCGGTGTTTGAGGCGATAGAAGCCTTCCTTGCCAACCCAATCAGCTTAAAAGCGCCATTGTTAGCTCATGCGATTGAGCATTGTCGCGTGATGCTGGCAAAAGCAAAAAATCAGAAACAATGGTTGTCATTCGATGACTTGCTGACTCAGCTTTCTGCCTCGATTGATACCGATGAAACCGCATTACTGACAGAGCGTATTCGCACGCTTTATCCGGTAGCGATGATCGATGAATTCCAAGATACCGACCCACTGCAATACAGTATTTTTAGCCGCATTTATTTGGATAATCCTGAGTGCGGTTTGTTTATGATCGGTGACCCTAAGCAGGCTATTTACGGCTTCCGTGGGGCGGATATCTTCACTTACATCAAGGCTCGTAACCAAGTTAGTGCTCACTACACCCTTGGTACCAACTGGCGCTCAAGTGCCGATATGGTATTGGCAGTGAACCAGATTTTTGCTCTGCCAGATAGCCCGTTTATTTATGATTCCGACATTCCATTCCATTCTGTGGACTACAGCCCAAGCGCTGACAAACGCGTTTGGACTATGGGTGGTCACAAGCAACCTGCACTGACTTATTGGCTGCAAGAAGCGGAAGATAAACCTCTGCCAAAAGGCGAATATCTCACCGCTATGGCAGAGGCGACAGCGAGCCAAATTCAAACCATCTTGACCGCAGCGCAACAAGGCCAAGCGTGTTTGGTCAATGGAGAAAAGCAGAAGCCGGTTAAAGCGGGTGACATTGCGGTGTTGGTGCGAACGGGTAGCGAAGGTCGTATGGTCAAACAGGCGTTAGCAGACCAAGGCATTGCCAGCGTATACCTTTCCAACCGTGATAGCGTGTTTACTAGCTCTGTGGCGCAAGACTTACAGCGTTTGCTGCAAGCGGTGTTAACGCCAGAAAATGACAGAGCATTACGTGCCAGCCTAGCATCAGAATTATTTGCTCTGGATGCTGCCAGCTTAGACGCCCTCAACAACGATGAAACCGTGTGGGAAAACGCGGTTAACGAGTTCAAAGAATACCGTAAGCTTTGGGTGCAACGTGGTGTGCTTCCTATGCTGCGAGCAGTGATCAGTAAGCGTCATATTGCTGAGCGTTTGCTAGAAGAAGGGGCGAGCTCGCAAAGTGAGAACGGTGAGCGATACTTACCGATCTGATGCACATTGGTGAGCTATTGCAGCAAGCGAGCAACGAATTAGACAGCGACCACGGTTTGCTGCGTTGGTTAGCGCAATCCATCAGCGATGCAGAACATGGGCTAGGTGGCAGCGATGACCAAATTCAGCGTCTGGAATCAGAGCGTAACTTGGTGCAAATCGTCACCATTCACAAATCAAAAGGTCTGGAATATGACTTGGTCTTCTTGCCATTTGTGTTTGGTTACCGAGAAGCGAGTGAAGCCAAATACTACGACGCTGAGAACGATCGCACCGTACTTGATATCACGGGCAATGATGCGTCTTTAAAACAGGCAGATAAAGAGCGCCTTGCTGAAGATTTGCGCCTTATCTATGTAGCGCTAACGCGTGCCGTGTATGCCTGCTTTATTGGTGCTTCGCCGCTGCGCAATGGTCGCTCAACCAAAGAGCCAACCGGCGTGCATCACAGTGCGATTGGTTACTTGGTGCAAAACGGTCAAGAAGGCGGTATCAACGACCTGTTTGTGGGGCTGAAAAAGCAGCAAGAGAATCTCGATAACGTGGTGATTTGTGATCCCCCAAAGCAGCACGACGAGATGTATGTTGCGGAGCAAACCGAGTTGGATGCACTGACAGCTAAAGAGCTGCAAAACCCGATTGATAGAAACTGGCGAATCACCAGTTACTCGGGCTTGGTTAAACAAGGTTCTCATCATGCCGAGCATGACGCGACGATTGAAATTACCGGCTTTGATATCGACTCTTCAGAAGAGCAAGATGAGGCGGAATTGGTTGAGCCAGAACGCTCTATATTCAACTTCCCACGTGGTGCACGCCCGGGTACTTTCCTGCATAGCTTATTTGAGGAAATTGAGTTTACTCAGCCAGCGACGACAGAAGAGAACACCCAAATTATCCTCGGTTTAATGGAAAGTGAGCAGCTTGATGAAGAGTGGCTGCCAATCCTGCAACAGTTGATTGATACCGTGCTGGCAACGCCTTTGGATAGAAAAGCACTGCTACTCAATCAGAAAGGTCCGACACAACGTTTGGTTGAGATGGAATTCTTATTACCGATTGAAGTGCTATCTGCACCAGCATTGAACCGCGTGATTCAACGACATGATCCGCTGTCTGCCAAAGCGGGCGATCTGGGTTTCCAAACCGTGCAAGGCATGTTGAAAGGCTTTATTGACTTGGTGTTTGAGCACCAAGGCAAATACTACGTCCTCGACTGGAAATCGAACCACTTAGGCGATGATGTGTTCCATTATCATGGCGATGCGTTGAAGTCGGCGATGGCGGATCATCGTTACGATCTGCAATACCAAATCTATGCTTTGGCGCTGCATCGCTTCTTACGCAGCAGATTGCCAAATTATGATTATGAACAGCACTTTGGCGGCGTTTATTACCTGTTCTTGCGTGGGATGGATGGGCAAAGTGATCACGGTATTTTTTCTGCCAAGCCAACCTTTGAATTTTTACAAGAGATAGATCATTTGATTGATGGTCAAGCACCTGACACACGATCCAGTGAATCGGGTCAGATGGAGTTAATTTGATGAAAAACAATGATCTTCTTTCTGAGCAAAGCAGCCCAGTGGCAACACGAGATCTATTGGCAACTTTAGAATCGTTGGCAAACAAAGGAGCGATTCGCCAATTGGATTTCCAGTTCGCGCGCTTTATCTATTCGCAAGTTGAGCAACAAGCGAACAGCCAAGAACTGGCATTTATTGCTGGCGTGATCAGTAGTGAATTAGGCAAAGGACACATCTGCTTGCCTCTGTTTGACAGCCAAGGGCAGCCAACAGACCTTGCCAGTAAGCTCGGTCTGTTTGGGGAGTCTGCGTTAGCGCTTAATACTCAGCTGCAAGGCGTTAATTGGGTTGAGCTTCTACAAGCGTCGCCTTTGGTTGGCACTCAAGGTGAAGCTTTGCCAATGATGTTTGATGGCGAGCGTCTCTACTTGCATCGTTACTGGCACTATGAAGTGACGTTGGCGGACAAACTTAATCAACTCAGTGCGGCTGTAAACCTACAACCTCAAGAGTTCACACGTTTGTCTGAGTTGCTACATCATTTGTTTGCTCGTCAGTACCACTTTCTGTTCAACGCATTAGCCAAAGCGGTAGAGGCAGGAACCAGCAACCAGGTGCTACGCCAGCAATTAGTCTGTGACCATTTGGATGTGGTCACTGTAGACAGTCTCGATTGGGCGGCCATTGATGTGGCGGTCTGCCAAGCAAAACAGGTTCATGAATTGCAAGTCCTGGACAAGCTTGTACCGTTATCAGCTTGTGTTAACTGGCAGAAGGTCGCTGCTGCGGTGGCACTGACGCGTCGTTTTGCGGTGATTTCTGGTGGGCCGGGTACGGGTAAAACCACCACGGTAACCAAATTGCTTGCCGCGCTGATTGAGCAAGCAGGACAAGAGAAAAACCTCACCATCAAGCTGGTGGCGCCAACAGGTAAAGCGGCAGCGCGTTTGACGGAGTCTATTGGTAAAGCGATTCAAGAGTTGCCAGTGGAGCCTGAGCTTAAAGCGAAAATTCCAACCGAATCGAGCACTTTGCATCGCCTATTGGGCGCGATCCCAAACAGTGCAGAGTTTCGTCACAACAAACAAAATCCGCTGCACCTCGATATTTTAGTGGTGGATGAAGCCTCCATGGTCGATCTGCCGATGATGTACAAGGTTGTGGATGCACTGCCAAAGCATGCGCGTTTGATTCTTCTCGGAGATAAAGACCAGTTGGCATCGGTAGAAGCGGGTGCGGTGCTAGGTGATATCTGTTCGTTCCATGCATTTGGCTTTGGCAAAGAGCAGGCGTCTGCAGTCGCGAAGCTAACAGGTTTTGACACTTTGGCGTACAGCACCAACAGTAATGCTTCGATTGCCGATAGCCTATGCATGCTGCAAAAGAGTTACCGATTCGATGCCCGTTCTGGTATCGGTCAGCTAGCGAAAGCGGTCAATGCTGGCTCAGCCGCAAAAGTAGACGACGTTTGGAATCGTGATTTTGCTGATATCGAGCATTTCGCACTGAGCAGTCAAAACTACAATCAGATGATGCAGACTTTGGTTGCCGAATATGGTCGTTATTTAAAACGCATCGGACAGCAAGAGATTGACCAGAGGACTGGGGAACCAGAAACACTGACCCACAAAGCCAAAGCCGTGTTGGATACCTTTAATCAATGCCGATTATTGTGTGCCATCCGTGAAGGTGATTTTGGTGTGACCGGTTTAAACCAACGCATTGAAAAAGCACTAGCTGCACGTAAGTTGATTCAAACCCAAGATGAACTTTGGTATCACGGCAGACCTGTGATGGTCACGCGTAATGATCATGGCTTGGGATTGTATAACGGTGATATCGGCATTTGTATGCGAGACGACAGCGAAGGTGAACCGCGTCTTAAAGTGTTCTTCGAACTGCCAGATGGCAGCGTGAAGTCGGTGCTGCCAAGCCGAGTGCCTGAGCATGAAACCGCATATGCGATGACCATTCATAAATCACAGGGCAGTGAGTTTGAATACACGCTAATGATTTTGCCGCCAGATTTCAGCCCAATCCTTACTCGCGAGCTGATCTACACAGGTATTACTCGTGCAAAGAAACGCCTTGCGATGTACGCCGAGATGAATGTCCTCAAGCGCGGTATTAAAGTAAAAACCACTCGAGCGAGTGGGTTGGTATCTCGCTTATCTAGTTAAAACAAAAAGACCGAGCGTCATGCTCGGTCTTTTTTAATTTTGTGTAAACGCATTGGTAAATGACACGCTGCGAATTTTGTACTGCTGTTGGTAAGCCAAGATAAAATCTTTAATGGCGTCATTGACGGGAAATACGCAGTGGACGTCTAGCCCTTCCAGAAAATGGTTATCCGCCATATCCCAGAAGCTTTGAAGTGAGTTACAAATAATGGTTTTCATAACAGTGCTCATCTTATTCATTGTAAGAGTAACAACTGTCCTTGATGCGTCATGCAGAGCAGCTAAGCTTGCTCCGCACTTTAGGGTGATAGTTATTCACCTAGATCCATTTGTCGATTGTTTGAAATACGACCGTTTGTTGCGCAGAGTATAACCAACAGTATGTATATTGAAAAGGTTAAATTGCGACCAATATCAATGTAAAGCTTTGCATAATTATTTAGTCGTAGAACGTACTGAGTTTCGTTCCTCCTCATAGGTCTAACGCGAGGATTTTCGACTTACGCTGGAAGTTGTACAGCCCTTGCTTTGCCCCTGGTAGATAATCGACGCTCACCTCATAGAAACCTTGTTCTCTAAACCAATGCAGACTGTGTGTTGTCAGGACAAAAATCTGATTGATACTGTCTGACTTAGAGCGGTGCTTCATGTAATTGAGTAGCAATAATCCACGATTACCGTCGCGATAGTCTGGGTGGATCGCCACGCAAGCCATCTCCGCTTTTTGCTCCTCAATATATGGGTACAAAGCCGCGCAACCGATGATCAGACCATCTTTCTCGATGATGGTGAATTTATTAATTTCTTGCTCAAGTTGTTCGCGAGAACGCCTTACTAGTACGCCCTGCTCTTCTAATGGGCGAATTAGATCTAAAATACCGCCAATATCGTCGATGTCCGCTTCACGTACCTGTTCGGCACTAGCCATCACTACTTGTGTACCGATACCATCGAAAGAGAACAATTCTTGGATGAGTGCGCCATCCACTTTGTAGCTGATAAGGTGGCTTCGTGGCACTCCTGCACGGCAAGCTGCAATAGAGCCTTTAAGAAAACGTAATGTACCGGAGTTATAGTCGGTGTCTGGTGCGGTGTTCTCAGTAAGCTTCTTAATGACATGCTCTGCTTCGATAGGGAACAGTTCAGCGACGGCGTTACCGTTATCGTCAATCACCCCTTGCTCTGAGCAGAAGCCAATCAGTTTGTCGGCTCCAAGCTTTATCGCCAACTGGGTGGCCACTTCTTCTGAAAGCAGATTGAAGCATTCGCCTGTGACTGAGCTGGCAATGGGACCAAGTAACACAATGGAACCTTGATCGAGTGTGCGATGGATAGCATCAGTATCGATTCGACGAATGCGGCCGCTGTGACAATAGTCGACGCCATCATCAACACCGAGCGGTTGAGCAATGACAAAGTTGCCGCTCACGACGTTCAGTTGGGTACCTGCCATTGGCGTATTATTTAGACTCATAGATAAGCGTGCAGTAATGGCCAGTTGAAGCTGCCCTGCGGCTTGCATAACTACTGAAAGGGCTGCTTCATCTGTGATACGAACGTTTTTGTGGTATGGCGTGGTAAGGTCCTGCTTCTCCAGTAGTTGATTGATCTGAGGTCTAGCTCCATACACCACAACCAGTTTAATGCCCAAGCTATGCATTAAAGCAATGTCGTTGATAATGTTGCCAAAGTTTTTATCAGCAACCGCTTCGCCTCCAAGCATCAATACCATGGTTTTTCCACGGTGTGCATTCACATAGGGTGTGGATTGACGGAATCCTTTAACCAGAGCAGTACTACGAATTTTCACTACAGCCATTCCTTGTGTTTATTTATGCTTTAATATTGTCTTTTTATTCAATTGTTGGCAAGCCAATTTTTTGGAATAAAGCACAAACATCGTGAGCGTGGTGCTTGGTTGTGTTTGGTCGATGGGGGTACAATGCATGGGTCTAGTTCAAACACGTGAGCCTCATGTCTTCAGTTGTAAATAAGAATGCTGCGATCGCTGCTCAAACCGAGCAAAACTCCTCAACCAAATCGACATTTCGAAAGTGGGTCGAACGTTCACTTATGCTGACGGCGCTCATCGGTACTTTTGCCGTTTTGATGATGTACGGCGATTTGATTACGCGCTATGTAAATCCGCCGATCCCTAAATCGACCATCTATGGAAAATGGGTCGAGCAAGATGTAGCTCCCTATGCTCGAGAAGAGTTTGTTCTGAGTGAGAGAGGAGTGACGGTACGCGGTTCTACCGTTGCGACGGACTTTGAGTTTGATGGTGATACGTTGTCATATAAAGTGGGCTCTACGGTGCGCACATTTGAGTTTACAGACCAGCACTACGCTGAGATAAAACTGGACTCAAATGCTCATTACCTTCCCGTGTTTCGTTTGGAAGGTCATTCTAATTTAGCGGTTCGCTAACCACTGTTTCTCAAAGCGTGATTCGTTGCGTGTGGCAGGGAGTCGCGTTTTGTCACATCTTTATGTTCTTGCGACTTTTCACAAACATTTTCCGGACAATCGTTTGATTCCATTGCTGTTATTATCCTCAACCCAGTTTAAATGGATAAATTGGCAGCAAACCAAGTCTTTGCCTTAACGCTGATACACTTTGTCGCAGCTTTTCAATTGCGTCGTTTGCATTTGTTTGCCATCCTTTTGCTATCTTCTTTTACGGAAAAAACACGTGTTTAAAAAACTCCTTCCTATTGTCTCTTTAAGTCTGCTATTTGGTTGTGCGACTGAGCCAGAACAAAACCTACTTGCTAAGCAAGATTACGATGGCGAGTTTTCGCATATTTTGAATAAAGCCGATGTCGTTGAATCGAACAAGCCACAAGATTTCACTGAGTTCAACAAACAAGCAGAACAGGTTGTGACTAAGTCGCCTTCAATGGCAAAAATGTATCAGCCACTTTATGAGAAGTTGAGTGAATGGGCATTGCAGAGTGGTGACACGACTGCGCTCAGTGCTTACGGCATCCAAGCCGCGCAGCTTGGTGGCGGTGACAAGAAGGGCAACGTGTTGTTCACGGGTTACTTCTCACCAGTGATGGAATTGCGTCACGAACCAAACGAAACGTTTAAATACCCGGTGTATGGCAAGCCGGTTTGCAGCTCAAACTGTCCGACACGTGCCGAGATCTATAATGGTGCACTAGAGGGGCAAGGTCTAGAGCTTGGCTATGCACCCAATATGATTGACCCGTTTATGATGGAAGTGCAGGGGAGCGGCTTTGTTCATTTTGAAGATGACGATACGCTGGAATACTTCGCTTACGCAGGCAAGAACAACAAAGCGTACGTGAGTATTGGCCGAATTCTAATTGAGCGTGGTGAAGTGCCACGTGAAGAGATGTCACTTAAAGCTATCAAAGATTGGGTAATGAAGAATGATGAAGCAACGGTTCGCGAGTTGTTAGAGCAGAACCCTTCTTATGTCTTCTTTGCGCCACAAGCGGATGCGCCAGTAACGGGCTCTGCGGGCATTCCTTTACTGCCAATGGCATCGGTAGCAGGCGATCGTTCGATTCTACCTATGGGTACGCCAATTTTGGCGGAAGTGCCGCTACTTAATAAAGACGGTACATGGAGTGGGGCACACCAGCTTCGTCTTCTTATTGTGTTAGACACTGGCGGTGCGGTGAAACAAAATCATCTCGACCTATACCATGGTATGGGACCACGCGCGGGTACAGAAGCGGGTCACTACAAGCACTTTGGTCGAGTATGGAAGTTGGGCTTGGAAAACACGCCAACGCAAGCACCTTGGGCTTTGCCGCCAGAGAAGTTACAATAAACGCCTAGCGAGAGGAATCGCCTCTCATCATCTAGACATTTCCTCAAAGAGTGCGTATAAATCGCACTCTTTGTTTTTCTATCGATCATCTGGAACTTCAATATGCGTGAACTCGATACTCCGGCATCTGACAGCTACAACCAACGTTTTGGTGGCACTCGTCGTCTCTACGGCAACAGCGAAGTAGAAATTCTTCGTGCTGCACACGTGTGTGTGATTGGTATTGGTGGCGTAGGTTCTTGGGCGGTAGAAGCGCTGGCACGTACTGGTATTGGTGAGCTGACGCTGATTGATATGGATGACGTGTGTTTGACTAACATTAACCGTCAAATCCACGCGATGACTGGCACGGTTGGTCAAAGCAAAATTGAGGTGATGGCAGAGCGCGTTAAGCTGATTAACCCAGAGTGTAAGGTGAATCTGATTGACGATTTCATCACGCCAGATAACCAGCACGAGTACTTGAGCAAAGAGTTCGATTACGTGTTGGATGCGATCGATAGCGTAAAAGCAAAAGCGTCTCTACTGGCTTACTGTCGTAGCAACAAGATCAAAGTGATCACGACAGGCGGTGCTGGTGGTCAAATCGATCCAACCCAAATCATGGTGGCGGATCTGACCAAGACTATCCAAGATCCACTGGCGAAGAAGATCAAAGATACATTGCGTCGTCATCATAACTTCCCGAAAAATCCGGCACGTAAGTTTGGTATCGATTGTGTGTTCTCTACCGAGCAATTGAAGTACCCACAAGCCGATGGTTCAGTATGTGGCGTGAAATCGACAGCAGAAGGTCCAAAACGTATGGACTGTGCGAGTGGTTTTGGCGCAGCGACGGTTGTAACAGCAACGTTTGGTTTTGTTGCGGTATCTCGTATCGTTGAAAAGCTGATCCAAAAACATAAGAAGTAATTCAAAGAAGAGAGCGCATCATGACTGATTTCCCTGTCTCGCCGTTTGGCACTGACATCACCAGTGAAGACATCGCCGCAACCATGCAGCAATTTAAAGGTTGGGAAGACCGCTACCGTCAGGTCATCCAATGGGGTAAAAAGCTGCCTCAAATGCCTGAAGAGCTTAAATCAGAGCAAGTTACGGTATCTGGCTGTGAAAGCCTAGTATGGCTGGTGAGCAAAGAGCAAGACGGTGTATGGCACTTCTGTGCTGATTCTGACGCACGTATCGTTCGTGGCCTGATTGCCTTGGTGATGGCGGCTTACGACGGTAAAACGGCAGAGCAAATCCAAGCGTTTGATATTGATGCTTACTTTGAAAAACTGGGCTTAATTGCTCACCTAAGCCCATCGCGTGGCAACGGTTTGAAAGCGATTGTTGAGCAGATCAAAACACAGGCTCAGTAGTTGGCGTGAGTTAAAATCGCACAACGAACAGAATAAAGAAAAGGGTTGAAGCCAAACGGTTTCAACCCTTTTTCTATATATCTACAGTGGTATTTTTATTGTTAAAGCATATCGACCGCTTTCTCGACCGCAGCAATCAGCCTCTCAACATCTTCTAACGTATTGTAGATACCAAAAGAAACGCGCACCGTGCCTTTGACGTTGAGCGCATCCATCAGAGGGTGAGCACAGTGATGACCAGCACGAACAGCGATGCCTTGTTGATCAAGCAGGGTGGCAATGTCTTGATGGTGAACACCATCCATCACAAAAGTAAGCACTGAAGCATTCGGTTGATAACCGAGGATTTGAATGTCGTCCAACTGGTTTAGTGCTTGGTAAGCTTTGTCTTGCAGAGAATGCAGATGTGCCTCTACTGCGGCTTGGTCGAAGCTTTGGTACCAATCGATGGCTTTCGCTAGAGCAATCGCGCCGGCGACGTTTGGTGTTCCCGCTTCAAACTTACCCGGCAAGGCAGAAAAAGTGGTTTTCTCAAACGAGACTCTTTCGACCATTTTGCCACCGCCGTGCCATGGTGGCATTGCTTCTAAAAGGTCAAGCTTGCCATACAGCACGCCTATCCCTGCAGGTGCATACAGTTTGTGACCAGAGAAAACATAGAAATCAACATCGAGCTCTGCCAAGTTCAACGGTTCATGAACAATACCTTGTGCACCATCAACAACAACAACCGCGCCTACCGCATGTGCCATGGCGATGATTTTCTCAATAGGCTGACGAGAGCCCGTCACATTGGTGATTTGTGCACACGCTACGATTTTACAGCGCTCCGATAACAGTGCTTCAAACGCATCGATATCGAACTGGCAATCGGAGGTCATCGGAACCTTAATGACTTTCGCGCCCGTTTGCTCTGCGACAATTTGCCAAGGCACGATGTTGGCGTGATGTTCCATTTCACTGATCAGGATTTCATCACCCGCTTGGAGTGAGCTTCGAGCATAAGTTTGCGCGATTAGGTTTAGTGCTTCGGTTGCGCCTCGAGTCCAAATGATTTCTTTTGAACTGCTCGCCCCAATGAACTTCGCAACGGTGTCACGAGCCGCTTCAAATTGACTGGTCGCGTTGGCTGTTAAGCTGTGACTGCCACGGTGCACGTTAGCATTTTGTGCACTGTAGTAACGGCTAATCACATCGATCACGCACTGTGGCTTTTGTGTTGTAGCTGCGCTATCAAGGTAAACCAAAGGCGATTGGTTTACGTCTTGATTCAGGGCAGGGAACTGTTCGCGTACAGCGTTTACGTCAAACATTATTCGTCACCGAGTTCGTGGTAATGCAGTGTTGGAATAGTGATTAAAGGTTCAGCTACCATCCATCCATGTTCTTTACCGGAAAGTTTGATAATGATTTCCATCGCGAACTCAAGAGCAGTTCCTGGTCCCTGACTCGTCAGTAGGTTGTGATTCACATCCATGGTGACGCGTTTTGCTCGCCATTTGTCTTCCGGAATATGAGATTGGAAGCTTGGATGACATGTCATCAGGGCTTCAGGGTAAAGATTGTGGTGGTGTAGAACCAAAGCTGGCGCAGCACAAATAGCCGCAACCAGTTTACCTTCGTACATATGCTGTTTCAGGATCTCAATCATGATGGTGCTATCACGGAAGGTTTCTGCACCACCTACGCCACCAGATAGAACAATCGCATCAAACTCGTCATCGGCAATATCAACCAGCTTGCAATCCGCGGTTAGTGTCACGCCACGAGACGCTTTCATAGTCAGTGCACCATCGAAATCTGCGCTTGCGACCGTTACGTCATAGCCCGCACGAACCATCAAGTCGATAACGGTTACCGCTTCCATTTCTTCTGTGCCCGGCGCGATAGGTACTAAGATCTTTTTATTCATTGTTCTGTCCAGCTTTGTTCAATCTGTTTGATGCGTTGATAGAGTTTGGCGTTCTCTGGCGTATTAATGTGATGTTTTTCAGCAGTTTTCAGCAAATAGCCAGTAATAAAATCAATTTCGGTGCGACGTTGGTGAAAAACATCTTGCCTCATAGAAGAGTAGTTGGCCGCTGTAGCGTTAACCACTTGCATAATAGTGGTATGCAAAGAGTCAAAATCGATCTCTATCTCTTCTTTATTCATGACTGCTACCAGCTCATGAGTGATATTAGTCAACTCGATGGCAAACTCAGGAGCGGCAAGCTCCCCGTTCTTACATTGATGGATCGCGGTCAGTGGATTGATAGCACAGTTGATCGCAAGCTTGGTCCACAACGCAGCGTTGATGTTTGGGTTCCAATTTACCTCGGGCAAAGCGTGGTTCATCACATCTGCAAGAAAGTCACACTGAGCACCTTTAGCATTAAAACCACCCAGTTGAGTATTCCCCTGACCAGTGTGAAGAACCTGCTCTTTACTTGGTTTGTAAGCACCGTGTGTTGTTGTGGCAACGATTAATGGGTTATCAGGCAGTTTTGCTTCAAGTAGCGGTGCAGTGCCCATTCCGTTGTGCATCAACATTATGATGGTGTCTTCGCTGATGTAGGGAAGAAGAGCTCAATAGCTCCGTCTACTTGCCACGCTTTTACCGTTACAACAATCAGATCTGCATTTTGAACAGAAGGGATGTGCTGATTAGAAAAACTGATTGCTGGATTGTCATCAAGTTGGAGCAACTGCTCGCTGTTTGAGCTTCTTCCCCATAGGGAGACATTGTGCCCAGCAAGTTTGAATTTAGTCGCCCAGAGTGAACCGACGGCCCCAGGGCCAAGGATGAGAATATTCACCAAACGCTCTCATTAAAAAGGTTTGCTGCAAGGATAATGAGGGAAAAAAGGAAAGCAAATAAAAATGGCGCCGAGAGGCGCCATTTTTGGGGAACTTATTGGTTCAATTAGAACTTGTAAGTTACAGCTACGTAGTGACCGAAGCCAGTTGAATCTACACCGTCAACTTCTTTGATGCCGTAGATGTTTTTGTAGCCTTTTAGACCGTAACCCACTGCGAAGCGGTCAGAGTGCCAGTAAATACCGTTGAACATAGCACCGCCGTAGCTTGAAGAAGAGTACTCATCTTTCATACCAAATTGCCAATCGATGTAACCTTGGTAAGAAATGAATGAACCGTTCTCGAAGAAGTAGAATGGTTTAAACCAGTTAGTCGAGATTTGGTAACCGTTCCAGTCTTTGTTGTTGCCATCGTAGAAACCGTATAGGTTTAGGCCAATTTTGCCCAACCATGGAACCATTACGTCAGAACCTAGACCGATTTTTTGGTTGTTTACTGTAGTGCTTGGGATACAAGTACCAGTAGAGAAATCACAGTTAGTAGCGCCACCGCCACCCCATTCCATTAGAGATGCAACGTAAAGCTCTTGAACTGGACCGAAAGATAGGTCTTTACCAGTTACAGCATCAAGAGACATACGAGGTGCAAACTTCATGAAGATTTTTTCTGCGCCTGACTTATCGCTACCTGGATCAGAAGCTAGGTTGAATACGTCAACGTAACCGTAAAGATCGAAGATGCCAGAGCGACCGCCAAATTCCATTTCTAGGTAGTCGTGGTTAGAACCATCAGGGAAACCAGGAAGTTCGTTGAATGCACCCATTAGGTTGAATTGCATCCACTTGTAATCGTTCTTGTGGATATCGCCGTCAGAGTAGTCAGCAGCCATAACTGGCGCTGAAGTAGCCGCTAGAAGGCTAAGAGCTAAAAGTGATTTACGCATAAGGGGACTCTCTATGTTTGTAATGATTCAGAACACGCAATCTGTGCTGCGCTTTCCAATTGGCGGGAATAATAGCGATAAAAATCTCAAATGAAAGTGATAAAGGATGCAAAAATGAAGGTTTTTAGTGAAGTTCGTCACGAAATAAGTTTATTTCACGGAACTTTTTGATTGTTGCATTGATTTGCAATAAATATGTGACTCAGATCGTTTGCGTAATCGTTTTTATGACTTTTTAAGCCAGTCGATTAACCAACATAAATCGTTAGTGATCTCTCTAATACAGCGTTCGTATGAGTTTGGGAATCAAAGAGGACGATTTAATGAATGAAGTCATGTTATTCCCTTTAACCTCAGTTGTACTGCCAGAAGGAAAGATGAATCTGCGCATTTTTGAGCCACGCTATCAGCGCATGGTTAAGGAGTGCAGTGTCCGAAACGTCGGTTTCGGAGTATGTCTTGTTGGCAGTGGGGACGATCCAAAAGCAGTAGGGAATGTGTCGTCTATCGGTACTTTGGTCACTATCGTTGATTTTGAAAGACTGAGTGATGGACTTCTTGGCATTACCGTTGTCGGTGAGAAGCGCTTCACTGTCAGACGAGTAAGGGCCGATTCTGATGGTCTCCGTCATGCTGAGGTGGATTGGATTGAAAATTGGTGTGAACCAATGACCCCTCCAAATTTTCTCTACCTAAGCGAGCAGCTTGCACATGTGTACGAGCAGTTCCCACAGCTGGGAAAACTCTATCAACATCGTTTTTATGACGATGCGTCTTGGGTTACCCAACGGTGGCTAGAGCTTTTACCTCTCGACAGTGTTTTGTTTGAAAAGCTGGTTGGTGCGACAGACTGCCTTCCCGCATTGGAATTTCTCAACCAAGCGATAGAAGTCCCACCGAAAAGAGAGACTAGATTATGAAAGGATTAACCAAAACCGCAGTGACTTTGCTTGCTGTGTTTGGGATCGCTGCGTGTGGTTCTGACAGTGACTCGATTAAATTTACCAACCTACAAGCCGTGCACGCCTCTGCAGATGCGCCTTTAGCTAATGTCTGGATTAATGACGAAGCTACGTTAACAGGGGTTGATTATGGTGTCGGCTCGGGCTATTTGATGCTGCCAGAGGGAACCAACTCGGTCCAAGTGGACGTCCAGCTTCCTGGAGGTGATGTCGCGACCGTTGTTGACAAGACATCTTTAGACCTAGAATCTGACACCAATTACACCGTCTTTGTTGTAGGCGATGCTTCTGGTACATCAAACCCTGTTGAACCTTTAATCGTTACCCGAAGCGCCGAATCAATGGCAAATGATGACAGCTTGGACGTCCAAGTTGTGCACGCTGCATCTGGTGTTCCTGCTGTAGATTTGTACGTGACAGCACCAGGCGCTGACCTAGCTTCTTCAACACCATTAACGAACTTGGCATACAAAGCCTCGACCGACGTGTTGAATATTCCTGCTGGGGATTATCAAGTTCGTCTAGCGGTTGGTGATACAGTCGCGTTTGACTCCGGTACAATCGCTCTGCCAGCCAACGCTAATCTTACGATTGCAGCAATAGGCACAGCGGACTCAAACAGCGCCTCTCCTGCGAAGCTACTAGTATTAGATGGTTCAGGCTCTTCTATAATTGAAGATATGGGCAGTCAAGCTGAGGTGCGTGTCGGCCACCTCGTTGATGGTGCACCATTAGTGGATGTATACGTGGATGGTGCGGCTTTTGCTCCATTGGCAGACCTCGCATTCAAAGAAATTCGCGGCTACTTAGACCTTGCACCTAAAGCTTACGATATTGACGTATATGTAGACGGCACTACGACCGACCCGATCATCGACGTTGACGGCTTAGAGGTGAAAGGCGGTATGGATTACAGTATCTACGCAGTAGGTGTAGTGAGTCCTGAAATTGCTATCGAGCCCCTCGTTGTAGAGGACATGCGTAGAGCGGTAGCGACCAGTGCCACATTAAACGTGACGCACGCGGCTGCTAATCCGGTCGCAGAAATGGTTGATATTTACCTAACAACGAGCGCGGGCATTGATGGAAGTGATCCAGCGATAGCGGACTTTGCGTATAAAGATAGTGTGCAAGGCGTTTACGTTGCGGAAGGTTCTTATTTCGTGACAGTTACCGTGGCAGGAGACCCATCTACAGTAGCGATTGATTCTGCGCCTGTAACTGTAATGAATGGCGTTGTGTACCAAGTGGTTGCCATTGACGACGGTAACAACGGTGGTTTCAACCTTATTGTTGATGACATCACCGATTAGGATTAAGGGGGAGGAGGCAACTCCTCCCAATGATTAAGGCTGATTATGATGAGTGAAAGCCCGCAAAAATTAGGGCGAAGCGAATGGAACGAGTATATGAACAAGGTGAAAGCGAGAGACAAAGACGCTTTTGCTTTTGTATTTCGTTTTTATGCACCGAAGCTTAAACAGTTCGCCTACAAACATGTCGGCAACGAGCAAGTGGCAATGGAAATGGTGCAGGAAACCATGGCAACAGTGTGGCAAAAAGCGCACCTTTACGATGGAACGAAAAGCGCCTTGTCGACATGGATATACACGATAATTCGTAACCTTTGTTTCGACCTTTTGAGAAAGCAGAAAGGTAAAGACCTACATATTCATTCTGATGACATTTGGCCATCAGATTACTATCCGCCTGATTTGGTCGACCATTATTCACCAGAGCAAGACATGCTCAAAGAACAGGTTGTCAAATTCTTAGACATACTGCCGAAAAACCAAAGGGATGTGTTACAGGCAGTGTACTTGGAAGAGCTACCACATCAGCAAGTCGCTGAACTGTTTGACATACCTCTGGGAACCGTGAAATCCCGTTTAAGGCTAGCGGTAGAAAAACTAAGGCATTCAATGCATACGGAGCAATTATGAACAAACACCCAGACAACAACTTGTTAGAGGCATACGCCTCGGGCAATATTGATGCAGTTTCTGGTCTGGTGGTTGCCACGCACTTAGAGACTTGTCCGAAATGCCGAGCGTATGTAAATGAAATGGAAGCCGAGCAAGCAACGTTCGAAGTTAGTGACGTATCTTGGGATTACAACGCTGAATTTGACACTATGCTTAACGACATCGTCACTGCAGAAACGAAGCCAGATACTGTCATTATCAATGACGTTGTCAGTGTCGCCGTTGCGGGTAAAGATTTTAAATTACCTAAAACGTTAAGTCGCTTCTCTGATCTTGTCGGAGAATGGAAGAGCTACGGTGGTAAGGTTTTCAGTGCACAAATCGAACTAGGGGAAGATGCGCGAGTAAATCTGATGTACATCAGCGAAGACGTGCGCATACCTCAGCATACACACAAAGGGTCAGAGTCGACACTTGTTCTGCATGGCGGTTTTAGTGATGAAGACGGTCATTATGAAGCTGGAGACTTATTGGTGAGGGATTCCTCTGTCAAGCACAGCCCATTCACCAAGCCTGGTGAAGATTGTTTATGTTTAACGGTACTCACCGAGCCGATGATGTTTACTCAAGGTGTGGCGAGAATCTTCAATATGTTTGGTAAAGGTATGTACCCTTAACGAGCATCCAGGATCTGAAACAAAAAAACCACCGAATTTCGGTGGTTTTTGTTTTTCATTTCTTTTCTTAGTTTCTCTGTCTCGCTTTTTCTAGCAACTCAGTGAAGTAATGTCGCAATGAATAAAGCATGATCAAACTCGGAACAACCATTACCGCAGTAATCACAAAGAAAGTCGTCCAGTCATTCAGATAATCAACTAATTCGCCACTGAACGAAGCTAGGGTAGTCCGTCCAAAGTTGCCCAGCGAGGCTAACAAAGCGTACTGAGTTGCAGAGAATGCTTGTCCAGTCAGGATTGTCAAGAACGAAACAAAAGCGACGGTCGAGAAAGCGGTTGTGAAGTTATCGACAATGATCGTCGCTAAGAACAGATGCTCATTCGGGCCGACTTTCGCAATCCAAGCAAACATCAAGTTGCTCGCTGCCATAGCGATACCACCAATCATCAGGCCGCGCACAATACCAAACTTAACGTTAAACATGCTGCCAACAAAGGTGAACAGCATGGTTGCGCCCCAGCCAATCAGTTTCGAGTAGTAGCCAATTTGTTCATTGCTAAAACCTATCTCCTTATAGAAGGCAATCGACATGCGTCCCAAGAACGCCTCGCCAATTTTGAATAGGAAAACAAATAACAAAAGCGTGATGGCAACACGAACGCCATTACGATTGAAGAAGTCCAAGAAAGGTTCCACAACGGTAACGGTAAACCAAGCCACCAGTTTGGAGCCCACGACTTCTTTATGACGTTGCTCTGCTTCCAACTGCAGTTGTTCACGTTGTGTTTTTGGTTCACCCACTAAAAGAGTGAAAATCATCAAGAGCACAACGATAAAAGCCATGCCGTAATAGACACCATTCCAGCCTATGCCATCGGCATTAATGAACGCTAAATAGCCTGGGAGTGAATAACCCGTCCACCAACCAATCACCGCCATAGCAGAAGCTTGCGGAAGTTTCGATTCTTCCGTCTTAGGAAAGGTATCAATACGGAACGCATCAATCGCAATATCCTGTGTCGCTGAGGCTGTGGCAATACACAATGCGAGAAGTGATGTGAAAATCAGGTTTTCAGCGGGGTTCACACCGGCAATAAACAGAGTAGCAACAAGCACGATACTCTGGCATAGGAAAATCCAGCTACGACGTTGTCCAAGTAAGCGGTGCAACACAGGCAGCTTGACGCGATCGACCAATGGCGCCCATAAAAAGTTGATCGCATAAACAGCAAATACGCTACCAAAATAGCCGATTGCCGATAACGTCAAACCAGCATCTTTTAGCCAGCCTGACATGTTTGAACCAATAAGCACCCAGGGGAAGCCACTTGAGCAGCCAAGCATGAAAACCCAAAGTAAGCGTTTATCGAGGTAACTTTTTACCGTTTCCAACCAAGTGATGGAAGGTAATGAAGACATAAATCAATCCGTTAAAATAGAGCCACTAAAAGAGAAAGCCCTTCGAATATTCAAAGGGCTTATGATTTTGGCTACTTGAGTAGTGTTGCTTTGGTGATGACGATTTGTGTCTCTGGGACATCGCGCATGCGACCGATGGATTTGGTTGGCTGAGCCGCCATTTTTTGAATGACATCGAAGCCTTCGGTGACTTCACCAAATACTGCATAACCCGGTGGGCGAGAACCGAAGTTTAAGAAGTCATTGTCGACCAAGTTTACGAAGAACTGACGTGTTGCCGAATCAGGAGCATTGGTGCGCGCCATTGCAATAGTGGCACGGTCATTGTTCAAACCGTTATTCCCTTCGTTTTTGATTGGTGCGTAGGTCTTAACCATTTGCATGTCTTGGTTAAAGCCACCACCTTGCGCCATAAAGCCAGGAATCACGCGATGAAAAATCGTACCTTCGTAGCTACCATCTTCCACATATTTAAGGAAGTTCGCGACCGTAACGGGTGCTTTTTCTTCATTTAACTCTACGGTGAAGTTACCTAACGTAGTTTCAAACGCCACTTTAGGACCAGCAAAAACGCTGCAGCTCAGAAGTGCGAGAGAAAGAATAGCTTTACGTAGCATTAGAATCGCTCCTGCATGTATTGGCGAAGTTCAGGGTCATTCGCGATCTCTTTTAGAGTTAGAGCTACGACATCATTCAATGTTTGTTCAATGTCAGAGTCTGAAGCGCTTAGTGTGCCTGAACGTTTAGCAGTACCAGTATAGGTCTTAACAAGCTTGCCCTGCGGAGTTTCTGCGGTAATTTCTAGAACGACTTTCGCATCCATCTCGTTTTCCATTACAGAGTGCTTCACGTTTACCAACGCTTCTTGCACTTCAAGCTCAATCGAGTTGTCGCTGTTCAGATCTGAATGGAAACCTTGAGAAGAGAATTGCTTCTCTAATGCTTCTTCAAGAGAAATACGTAGGTTTTGTTTCGCATGAAGAGGCAAAATATTTGAACGACCGTTATCGACAAGAGCAACATACTGAGCCGCACGTACGTCTTTACTGGTTAGACTGTAGCTCTTGCCTTGTACGATCGGGTTCGTGCTTAGCGTCGTCTCAGGCATCAGGTTCAGTTGAGGTTGTTGTGGCGCCGAACATGCAGCAAGCAAGGCAACCGAAGCCGCGAGTACCAGTTTTTTCATCTTATTATTCCTTTTAAACATATTGCTAAAGTCAGGACTTTATTGCTTGGCGCCTAATTTAGCAGGATTTTTCGTTGCCTGTAAAATCACGAACTTATTGTTAGAAGCGACTAATTTCACATTTTTGTCGCCAAACAGACGTTTCAGCTTCGCATCGTAACCAAGGTGACGGTTACCTATGACCAATAACTTACCGCCTTGGTTCAGTATTTGTTTCGCATCGCAGAACATTTGCCACGCAATGTGGTCAGTTATCGCTTGCTGCTGGTGGAACGGTGGGTTGCACATCACCATGTCTGCACAGTCTGGGGTGAAACCATCTAAGCAGTTGTTCGCAATGCATTGAATATCGCGGGCGTCGCCTAGGTTATCGATCAAGTTTTGTTTTGCTGACTCGATAGCCATAAAGCTTTCATCCACGCTGGTTAAACGAGCTTGAGGATTTAATTGCCCCATTTTTACTGACAGCACACCATTACCACAGCCAAGGTCGATGACGTGTTTCAACGTTGGATCTTGAGGAAGGTGTTGCAGCATAAAACGTGCGCCGAGATCCAAGCTTTCGCCTGAGTATACATTTGGCAGGTTTTTCAGTTGAATACTCTCACCTTCAATGCCCCAAATCGTCATTGGGTCGACATCTATGACTGGTTGAGCATTGGCAGTTGAGAATACTAAACGATGCTTTTTCCACGCTAGAGAGGTTTTAGTCTCGCCTAAGTACTTCTCAAACAGTTTGAGTGTCGACGTATGGATCTCTTTCGCTTTGTTGACCGCAACAATAGGGCAGGATGCTGGCAACGTTTTACGCAGTTGACTGAGTAACCAAACTAGATGGCGGTTACTTTTTGGCAGTTGCATCAAAACTAAGTCTGTATTCTCTGGAATGTCATCTATCGTAGAGAGAAAAGACACTTGATTGCATTGGTTGTCTGCAAGGTTTTGTTGCGCACCCTTGTGTGAGATGAAAGAGTCACTTATCAACGTCACATTGTGCTTGTCTGAAAACCAGCATGCCAACGCACCGAAGTTATCATTAATAACTACGATATTTTGATTATCTGGCAACGCCATTTCTTCTACGTGATTGATAAGGTACTCGTCACCCGCATCCCATGCTTGAAGAGTTTCGTTGGATCGCTTTGGGAAACGATGCAGCGTGAGGCTACGATCGTGAAGGTCTAATTCGGTTTTCATAACTAAACGTAAGTCGATTTGGAAATTAGTGATTATTGTCGCAAATGATGAAGGCTCAAGATACAAAAAGCTGTCAAATTTACTGATTTTCACAGGCTTTTAGCGAACTATGTGGATTGTGAAAGACGGAGCAGGGACGTTTCGTTGATTTCATTTGCTGAACTAGAGTATATACTTACCTGATTAGTATTAATGAGGACTGAATATGATCCAAGAAATCATAGAAAAGAAACTGCATAGTGAGCTGCAACCTAACTATTTGAAAGTGATCAATGAGAGCTATATGCACAATGTTCCGCCGGGTTCTGAGAGCCACTTCAAAGTGATTGTGGTCAGTGATGCATTTGCTGGTCAGCGCCTCATTGGACGTCACCGTCAGGTACACACTGTACTGGCCGACGAGCTTGATAATCACATCCATGCCTTGGCGATTCACACTTATACCAATGAAGAGTGGAAACAAGAACAAGATGGTGCTCCAGATAGCCCTATGTGTATGGGTGGTGGTCGCTAGAAAGCGATTAAAACACTGATTTAAAAAGATGGCTTCGGCCATCTTTTTTTGTTTTACATCTTTTCGGGACAACAATGTGGCACAAATAAAGGTTAAAAAATGTGTTAACAGTGTTTCAACAAATGAATGAAAATTAATGCATGTTTCAAAGCATGAATGTTTTATTTCCATAACGAATATATGGGATTTGGCATTTGTGCGTTCGGTCAAACTTATGACTATTCTTTAACCTTTTAGAGCTCGTTCTTCCGAAATAAACCCTCCTTTCCTAAGATTGGTCATGGCATCAAGTTCCCAAAAAATGCTAGACTACGGCACCTGATAAATCTCGCCTAATATTTGTGACGAGATAATTAATAGGATGTTGCGATTTTGATGTTTTAAACAGCATCAAAACCGGACACTGATGTCGTGTCTAAAAGTTACGCAATCAAAAGAATCTTTTTCCCGATAAAAGTAGTGCAAGTGCGTATGATTACAATAAAGAAGGGCTTGGATCTTCCTATCGCAGGAGCTCCATCCCAGGTGATTAATGATGGTAAGACCATCAAAAAAGTCGCCTTGCTTGGCGAAGAGTACGTTGGCATGCGTCCTACCATGCATGTCCGCGTTGGCGATGAAGTGAAAAAAGCGCAAGTTCTTTTTGAAGACAAAAAGAACCCTGGCGTGAAGTTCACTGCTCCAGCAGCCGGTAAAGTGATCGAAATTAACCGTGGCGCTAAGCGTGTACTTCAATCAGTAGTGATTGAAGTGGCAGGCGAAGAGCAGGTTACGTTTGATAAGTTCGAAGCAGCTCAACTAGCAGGTCTAGATCGCGAAGTGATCAAGACTCAATTGGTTGAATCTGGCCTTTGGACCGCTTTACGTACTCGTCCGTTCAGCAAGGTTCCAGCAATCGAGTCTGCTACTAAGGCTATTTTCGTAACTGCGATGGATACTAATCCACTAGCAGCACAGCCTGAGTTGATCATCAATGAACAACAAGAAGCATTCGTTGCAGGTCTAGACATTCTTTCAGCCCTGACAGAAGGCAAGGTTTACGTATGTAAGTCTGGCACTAGCTTGCCACGCTCTTCTCAGTCAAACGTAGAAGAACACGTCTTCGATGGCCCTCACCCAGCAGGTCTTGCTGGCACCCACATGCATTTCCTATACCCAGTGAATGCAGAAAATGTGGCATGGAGCATCAACTACCAAGACGTTATCGCGTTCGGTCAGCTTTTCCTAACGGGTGAGCTTTACACTGATCGTGTTGTGTCTCTAGCTGGTCCTGTTGTGAACAACCCACGTCTTCTTCGTACAGTTGTAGGTGCTTCTCTTGAAGACCTAACTGACAGCGAGTTGATGCCTGGTGAAGTTCGTGTGATTTCAGGCTCGGTACTTTCTGGTACTCAAGCGTCTGGTCCACATGCCTACCTAGGTCGTTACCACCAACAAGTTTCTGTGTTACGCGAAGGTCGTGACAAAGAACTGTTTGGCTGGGCTACACCTGGTAAAAACAAGTTCTCAATCACGAAATCTTTCCTTGGTCACATCTTCAAAGGTCAGTTGTTCAACATGACAACAACGACTAACGGTAGTGACCGTGCAATGGTTCCAATCGGCAACTACGAGCGCGTAATGCCGCTTGATATGGAACCGACTTTGCTACTTCGTGATCTATGTGCAGGCGATACAGACAGTGCTCAAACACTGGGTGCGCTTGAACTGGATGAAGAAGATCTAGCATTGTGTACCTTTGTATGTCCTGGTAAATACGAGTACGGTCAGCTACTTCGTGAATGCCTAGATACCATCGTGAAGGAAGGGTAATCCATGCTTAAGAAATTCATTGAGGATATCGAGCATCATTTTGAACCAGGCGGTAAGCACGAAAAGTGGTTTGCACTGTACGAAGCAGCAGCAACACTATTCTACACGCCAGGTCTAGTAACAAAACGTAGCTCGCACGTTCGTGATAGCGTTGACCTAAAACGTATCATGATCATGGTTTGGTTCGCAGTATTCCCAGCAATGTTCTGGGGTATGTACAACGCGGGTGGCCAAGCTATTGCAGCACTTAACCACATGTACGCTGGTGATCAACTAGCGACAGTTATCGCAGGTAACTGGCACTACTGGCTAACAGAAATGCTTGGCGGCACCATCGGTGCAGAAGCGGGCGTTGGCAGTAAGATGCTACTGGGTGCGACTTACTTCCTACCAATCTACGCAACAGTATTTATTGTTGGTGGTTTCTGGGAAGTACTTTTCTGTATGGTGCGTAAGCACGAAGTTAACGAAGGTTTCTTTGTAACTTCTATTCTATTCGCACTTATCGTTCCACCAACGCTACCTCTATGGCAAGCGGCACTAGGTATCACATTTGGTGTTGTTGTAGCTAAAGAGATCTTCGGTGGTACAGGTCGTAACTTCCTGAACCCTGCTCTTGCAGGTCGTGCTTTCCTATTCTTCGCTTACCCAGCGCAAATCTCGGGTGACGTAGTATGGACTGCGGCTGACGGCTTCTCTGGTGCAACTGCTCTTAGCCAATGGGCTCACGGCGGTAGCGGCGCGTTGATCAACAACATCACTGGCGCTCCTATCACTTGGATGGATGCATTCATCGGTAACATCCCTGGCTCAATTGGTGAAGTATCAACGCTTGCTCTAATGATCGGTGCAGCGATGATCGTTTACATGCGAATCGCTTCATGGCGCATCATCGCAGGTGTAATGATCGGTATGATTGCAGTATCGACACTATTCAATGTGATCGGTTCTGACACCAACCCAATGTTCAACATGCCATGGCACTGGCACCTAGTACTAGGTGGTTTTGCATTCGGTATGTTCTTCATGGCAACAGACCCAGTATCAGCTTCATTTACCAATGGCGGTAAATGGTGGTACGGCATCCTAATCGGTGCAATGTGTGTGATGATCCGTGTAGTTAACCCAGCTTACCCAGAAGGTATGATGCTGGCTATTCTATTCGCGAACCTATTCGCACCTCTGTTCGACCATGTAGTTATCGAGAAGAACATCAAGCGGAGACTAGCACGCTATGGCAAGTAATAACGACAGCATTAAAAAGACGCTGGGTGTTGTTGTCGGGTTGAGCCTTGTTTGTTCAATCATCGTATCAACAGCAGCAGTAGGTCTGCGTGACCAGCAAAAAGCTAACGCTGTACTAGATAAGCAATCAAAGATTGTAGAAGTTGCGGGTATCGACGCTGAAGGTAAGAAAGTTCCTGAGCTTTTTGCTGAGTACATCGAACCTCGTCTAGTTGACTTCAAAACTGGTGATTTTGTAGAGAAGGCAGAAGACGGCTCTACAGCAGCTAACTACGACCAACGTAAAGCAGCGAAAGATCCAGCAGAGTCTATCAAGCTAACGGCTGATGAAGACAAAGCTAAGATCCTACGTCGTGCTAACACAGGTATTGTTTACCTAGTGAAAAATGGTGATGACATTTCTAAAGTTATCATCCCAGTTCACGGTAACGGCCTATGGTCAATGATGTACGCATTCGTTGCGGTTGAAACTGACGGTAACACTGTGTCTGGTATTACTTACTACGAGCAAGGTGAAACTCCTGGACTTGGTGGTGAAGTAGAAAACCCAGCATGGCGTGCTCAATTCGTTGGTAAGAAACTATTCGACGAGAACCACAAACCAGCAATCAAGATTGTTAAAGGTGGTGCTCCAGAAGGTTCTGAACACGGCGTTGATGGCCTATCTGGTGCGACACTAACTGGTAACGGTGTTCAAGGTACATTTGACTTCTGGTTAGGTGACATGGGCTTTGGTCCTTTCCTAGCAAAAGTTCGTGACGGAGGTCTGAACTAATGTCTAGCGCACAAAACATTAAAAAGAGCATTATGGCGCCGGTGTTGGACAACAACCCGATCGCGCTGCAGGTTCTTGGTGTATGTTCTGCTCTTGCAGTAACAACTAAACTAGAAACAGCATTTGTAATGACACTAGCGGTAACTTTCGTAACTGCACTGTCTAACTTCTCTGTTTCTCTGATCCGTAACCACATTCCTAACAGTGTGCGTATCATCGTTCAGATGGCAATCATCGCATCGCTAGTAATCGTGGTAGACCAAGTGCTTAAAGCTTACCTATACGATATCTCTAAACAGCTATCTGTATTCGTAGGCCTTATCATCACGAACTGTATCGTAATGGGTCGTGCTGAAGCATTCGCAATGAAATCTGCACCAGTACCATCGCTAATCGACGGTATCGGTAACGGTCTAGGTTACGGCTTCGTTCTTATCACTGTAGGCTTCTTCCGTGAACTATTTGGTTCAGGCAAGCTATTCGGTATGGAAGTTCTACCACTAGTGAGCAACGGTGGTTGGTACCAGCCAAACGGTCTAATGCTACTAGCACCATCTGCATTCTTCCTAATCGGCTTCCTGATCTGGGTAATCCGTATTCTGAAGCCAGAACAAGTAGAAGCGAAGGAGTAAGGGCGTCATGGAACATTACATCAGTCTGCTAGTTAAATCGATTTTCATCGAAAACATGGCACTGTCTTTCTTCCTAGGTATGTGTACTTTCCTTGCCGTATCTAAGAAAGTTAAGACCTCTTTCGGTCTAGGTGTTGCAGTTGTGGTAGTACTAACTATCGCGGTTCCTGTGAACAACCTAGTTTACAACCTAGTTCTGAAAGAGAACGCGTTAGTTGAGGGCGTAGACCTTAGCTTCCTAAACTTCATCACCTTTATCGGTGTAATCGCTGCACTTGTACAGATTCTAGAGATGGTTCTTGACCGTTTCTTCCCACCTTTGTACAACGCGCTTGGCATCTTCCTACCGCTGATCACAGTAAACTGTGCGATCTTCGGTGGTGTATCTTTCATGGTACAACGTGACTACAACTTTGCTGAATCTATCGTTTACGGTTTCGGTTCTGGTGTGGGCTGGATGCTAGCGATAGTCGCTCTTGCAGGTATCCGTGAGAAGATGAAGTACTCAGATGTACCTCCTGGTCTACGTGGTCTAGGTATCACGTTCATCACTGTAGGTCTAATGGCGTTAGGCTTTATGTCTTTCTCTGGTGTTCAACTGTAAGTCGGGTAAACCGCAACAATTAAGGAATAGTCAATGGACATTATTCTTGGTGTAGTGATGTTTACTCTGATCGTACTTGCGCTAGTACTAGTGATTCTTTTCGCTAAGTCTAAGCTTGTACCAACAGGTGACATTACAATTTCTGTGAACGATGACCCATCACTGGCGATCGTTACACAACCAGGTGGTAAGCTACTATCTGCGCTAGCGGGCGCTGGCGTATTCGTATCTTCTGCTTGTGGTGGCGGTGGCTCTTGTGGTCAGTGCCGCGTAAAAGTTAAATCAGGTGGTGGTGACATCCTACCTACCGAGCTTGACCACATTACTAAAGGTGAAGCGCGTGAAGGTGAGCGTCTAGCGTGTCAGGTTGCAATGAAAACTGACATGGACATCGAACTTCCTGAAGAAATCTTCGGCGTTAAGAAGTGGGAATGTACAGTTATCTCTAACGATAACAAAGCGACATTCATCAAAGAGCTTAAGCTACAAATCCCAGATGGCGAATCAGTACCTTTCCGTGCTGGTGGTTACATCCAGATTGAAGCGCCAGCTCACCACGTTAAATACGCGGATTACGATATTCCTGAGGAATACCGTGAGGATTGGGAGAAGTTCAACCTATTCCGCTACGAGTCTAAAGTTAATGAAGAGACAATTCGTGCATACTCTATGGCTAACTACCCAGAAGAGCACGGTATCATCATGCTTAACGTTCGTATCGCAACTCCGCCGCCAAACAACCCAGACGTTGCACCTGGTATCATGTCATCGTTCATCTGGTCTCTAAAAGAAGGCGACAAGTGTACGATCTCTGGTCCATTCGGTGAGTTCTTCGCGAAAGATACTGACGCTGAGATGGTATTCGTTGGTGGTGGTGCAGGTATGGCTCCAATGCGTTCTCATATCTTCGACCAGCTGAAACGTCTGCACTCTAAGCGTAAGATGTCATTCTGGTACGGTGCACGTTCTAAGCGTGAAATGTTCTACGTAGAAGACTTCGACGGCTTAGCGGCTGAGAACGATAACTTCGTATGGCACTGTGCACTGTCTGATCCACTTCCAGAAGATAACTGGGATGGTTACACTGGCTTCATTCACAACGTTCTTTACGAGAACTACCTACGTGATCACGAAGCGCCAGAAGACTGTGAATACTACATGTGTGGTCCACCTATGATGAACGCTGCTGTAATCGGCATGCTGAAAGATCTAGGTGTAGAGGATGAAAACATCCTTCTAGATGACTTTGGTGGTTAATTCCCCTAAGTGATTGAATCTATGGCTAGCTCTCTAAGAGCTAGCCATTATTTTTTTGTAGAAATAAAAACCATATTCAACAGTTGCTATAGGAAATCGGTTTGTCTTGAGAGACCCATTTTCCATATCAATTTAACGACAATAGGAGTAAACAAGTGAAAAAGTGGCTTGTTGCATTCGCTTCTCTATTGGTTCTAGCTGGTTGTGAACAACCAGCAGATCAAGTTCATTTAAGTGGCCCAACAATGGGCACCACATACAACATTAAATACATCGAGCAAGACGGCCTGCCATCGCCTGAAGTTTTGCAAACAGAAATCGATCGCTTGCTTGAAGAAGTGAACGATCAAATGTCGACGTACCGTGAAGATTCAGAGCTTAGCCGCTTTAACCAACACACAACGAGTGAGCCATTCGAGGTATCACCGCAAACTGCAACAGTAGTGAAAGAAGCGATTCGTCTAAACGGTCTTACTCTAGGTGCACTAGACGTCACTGTTGGTCCTTTGGTTAACCTTTGGGGCTTTGGTCCAGAAGCACGTCCAGATGTGGTTCCGACAGATGAAGAGCTATCAGCTCGTAAAGCAAACACAGGTATTCACCATCTTTCGGTTGAAGGCAATAAAATGTCGAAAGACATTCCAAACTTGTACGTTGACCTATCGACTATCGCAAAAGGTTGGGGTGTTGATGTGGTTGCGGATTACCTACAATCACAAGGCATTCACAACTACATGGTAGAAGTTGGCGGTGAAATGCGTTTGAAAGGCATTAACCGTGAAGGTGTGCCATGGCGTATTGCCATTGAAAAGCCGACTGTTGATGAGCGCTCAATTCAAGAAATTATTGAGCCTGGCGACATGGCAATTGCAACAAGTGGTGACTATCGTAATTACTTTGAGAGCAATGGTGTGCGATACTCTCACATCATCAATCCGCAAACAGGCAAACCAATCCATCATAAAGTGGTGTCTGTAACGGTACTGGATAAATCGTCGATGACGGCTGATGGTCTTGCAACTGGCCTTATGGTTCTAGGTGAAGACAAAGGCATGGAAATCGCGAACGAGAACAACATTCCTGTTTTCATGATCGTGAAAACGGATGATGGTTTTAAAGAGCTGGCTTCGGAAGCATACAAGCCGTTCATGAAGAAATAACAACAGAAGTGAGCATGTCCTTATGAGTACATTTCTAATTACTTTTGCTGTCTTTGTTGCGGTAATTGCAGCGATGGCAGTGGGTTACATCTTCCAAAAGAAGGTCGTAAAAGGTAGCTGCGGCGGCCTTGGTGCGGTTGGTATTGAAAAAGTATGTAACTGCCCAGAACCATGTGATGCACGTAAAAAGCGTGAAGCACGTGAAGCACTGCGCGCTGAAAAGCTAGCTGCGTGGGAAAAAGATCGTATTGCTTAATTGAGCGATAGTCAGAATGAAAAAACCCAGCCAGCGGCTGGGTTTTGTTTTTTGTAATCGAGAAACAGGGCGCTATTGGTAGACAGTCTGGTTTCGACCACTTTCTTTCGCTTGATATAAACGGTCATCAGCCACTTTAATCTGTTGATCAAGGTTTCCTTCAACACTCGATACACCAATACTGATGGTTACTTGGATGCTATCGTTCTGGTAAGGGACTGGTGTTTTTTCAACACGTTGGCGCATCAGCTCTAATCGAATGACGAAGTCGTCATAACTGCCACAGGCTTGAATACAGAACTCTTCCCCGCCAAAGCGAGCAATTACATCGTCTGGGAAATAGATCTTCAAGATATTCGCCACCATCACAAGTGCAGCATCACCCCCATCATGCCCGTAGTTATCGTTGACCTTCTTGAAAAAGTCGATATCTAACATCGCGATGTTGCGCTTTTCGCAGCCGCTACACGCTTGCCCAAACAAGAAACGTCGATTCCACAGGCCCGTGAGAGCATCTTGGTTCGCCATTCTAAACAGTTCTGTTGTTGCTTCCTTCATGTCTAAGATTTGATGAACTCGGCAGAAGAACTCCTCTTGATTGAAAGGCTTATATAGAAAGTCATTCGCACCTGCTTTAAGAAAGCGAGCAGTCATTGTGTGATCGTCACTGCCTGAGATACCAAGAATAGCAAGTTGGTTCTTATCTAGTTTCTGGCGTAGCTCGCGAATCATGGTAATGCCGTCTTTTACTGGCATATCGTGATCAGTCAGCACCAAGGTGATATCTGGATTCTGCTCGATCAGCTCAATGGCTTGCTGGCCATTTTCAGCTTGTAGTGTTTGTATGTATTGGTGCTCTAGTAGTTGCACCACATGGCGACGAACCGTCATTGAATCATCGACCACCAAACACTTATGGTGCTGATTATTCGTTAATCGTTTGAGGAGTGGAAGCAGGTAGGATACCGATGCCATGCTGTCCTTTAAGATGTAATCGAGTACACCTTTGGCCAACATTTTTTCGCGAGCATCATCTTGAAACATAGCCGTCAGCACGATGACTTTTTGCTGATGAGAAAGTACCAAGTCGATGATTTCGCCATCTTGTGCGTCGGGCAGGCAATAGTCGAGAACGGCACAAAGCAATTCTGGTTGAGTTGCTAAAATCGATTGGGCTTCAGCATAGCTTTCTGCCGTGAGTACCTCATAACCTGCTTGGTTTAACAGCTGTTGTAAGTAGTTTTTAAAGGCACGGCTGTCTTCGACGACCAGTATTTTGTTACTCAAAAAGTTTCCCTACTTTTGTGTATAAATTAACTTTAGTGTTATAGGTATCAATAATAATGAAATGCAATTTGAATACCATGAAAAATTCTTGATCTCTGACTCCAGATAACACTATTTCCAATGTGTCTATTTATCGCTATACTGTTTTTTTAAACAGTGCTTTTGTGTGCAAAACGTGATTGAGCGAGTCAGAAAAATTATTCACGTGGATATGGATTGCTTTTATGCCGCGGTAGAGATGCGTGATAACCCGAGCTATCGTGGTGTTGCGCTTGCTGTAGGTGGTCATGAGAAGCAGCGAGGCGTGATCAGTACGTGCAACTATGAAGCGCGTAAGTTTGGTGTGCGCAGTGCAATGCCAACAGCGCGTGCGCTTCAGCTTTGCCCTAACTTACTTGTCGTTCCTGGGCGAATGCACGTGTACAAGCAAATTTCTCAACAGATCCGAGCTATCTTCGAACGATACACTCAGCTCATTGAGCCGTTATCCCTTGATGAGGCATATCTTGATGTAACGGACTCCACTGCCTGTCGAGGCTCTGCCACCTTAATTGCAGAATCGATTCGTCGCGACATACATACGGAGTTGGGACTAACGGCATCGGCAGGTATTGCGCCAATTAAGTTTCTTGCCAAAGTTGCTTCAGACATGAACAAGCCCAATGGCCAGTTTGTGATTCCACCCGATAAAGTCCAAGAGGTAGTCGATAAATTGCCTTTGGAAAAGATCCCAGGTGTTGGCAAAGTGAGTTTGGAGAAGCTGCACCAAGCTGGCTTCTACCTGTGTGAAGATATCAAAAACAGTGATTACCGTGAGTTGTTGCGCCAATTTGGGCGCCAAGGCGCTTCATTGTGGAAGCGCAGCCATGGTATTGATGACCGCGAAGTGGTGGTGGAACGCGAGCGTAAATCGGTTGGGGTAGAGCGTACGTTTAGCGAAAACATTGCTACTTATGATGAGTGCTGGCAGGTGATCGAAGATAAGCTCTTCCCTGAACTAGAGAGACGTTTAGAGAAAGCCAGCCCGGATAAGTCGATCATTAAGCAGGGTATCAAGCTCAAGTTTGCTGATTTTCAACTCACAACGATTGAGCACATTCACCCTCAGCTGGAGCTTGAAGATTTCAAAGTGCTGTTGAGAGATATTCTTAAGCGCCAAAACGGCCGAGAAATAAGGCTGTTAGGCTTGAGTGTGATGCTCAAGCCTGAACAACAAGCACGCCAATTGAGTTTCTTCTAAGCTCGTGCTAACTCAACCTGCTTTAGAACCTGTTCAAAAGAGACATTCGCCATTGAGCCATAGCCTCGTAGTTTACTGGCTTTTAACTGAGCAATGATTGGCGTGCTAATGCCACATAGGAATCGAGCTACGGCGGCATTGCTAATCGCCGTTGGGGAAAGCTGAACAAACTCATCAACCCAAGCGGATAGGTGAGTCAACTCAGGTTGCTCTTGTTGTGGCTGAGGGAACGATGCGATTTGTCCACGACATACTGAGCAGTGACCACATTGCGTCGGTGCATTGTGATCAGCAAAGTAATGCGCTAATTGATGGCTCAAGCAGTCCGATGATTGGAACAGATCCAACATAGTATGAATTCGTTCAATGTCTTTTTGTTCTTTGGATTGGAACAGCTCAACCAAATGCTGAGAAATCACTTCTTGATTTTGAGTCGCAGGGAGAACCGAATACACATCCGTGAGTTGCTTGCTTTCTAATTCAATCCAACCGTTTTGGTGGAAGTAATCAAGCGCCGCAACCACGCGGCTACGCTCAGATTGATAGTTCATCCACAAGGCTTCTAAATCCACTTGGCACCAAACTTTCGCTTTGGTTGAACAAGCAAAAATAGCTTCAACAAACTGACGTCGTTCGCCTTGGAACTGATTGAGGATGAAAGACTGGTCTTGTAAGAACTTGAAGCGATATTCCGCGAAATAGCTGTATTTGGCTTCAATCACTTTTGCCAGCTCTAAGTAAACCAATAAGGTCTTCAGTGGCAGTTGGCGAATATTGCTGTCGCGAGATAAGCGCAGCGCCATCACTTCCCACTGAGGTGTGTTCTCGCGAATTTGTTCTAATACATAGTTGATTGAGCTTGGCTCTGGTGTGTCACCGTAAACAAAGTTCTCTAATACTGTTAAGCCAGAGGTGTTCCCCAAAAGAATACACTCCGAACGTTGCCCATCTCGTCCAGCGCGGCCGATTTCTTGTGCGTAGTTTTCGATAGATTTCGGTAAATCGAAGTGAATCACACGACGAATGTCGGATTTATCTACTCCCATACCAAACGCGATTGTGGCGACAATACAGTCGATTTGCGAGTCCATAAACTGCTGTTGGATTTTCTCTCGAATATCGCTCTTCATACCCGCATGATAAGCGTGAGCATTGATGCCTAAACGAATCAGTGAGCTGGCTACTTGCTCCGCGGTTTGCTGCTGAGTTACGTACACGATACTCGGCAGTTTAGGGGCCGCAGCAATGATGTCATTCAGCTGTGTTTGCTTATTTTCTTCCTCGCAAGGCACCACCGAGATATCGAGATTAGAGCGATAGAAACCAGTAACCGTAATGTTCTCGCCAGCGATATCAAACTTACTTTGCATGTCCTCGATAACTGCTGGCGTAGCTGTTGCGGTCAGCAAGAGGGTTTGAGGGATATTCAGTTCACGCTGGTATTGCGGCAGTTTAAGGTAGTCAGGACGGAAGTTATGACCCCATTCTGAGATACAGTGCGCTTCGTCGACTACCATGAGAGAAAGCGGAATTTGACGAATAAATTCGCGAAAACGTTCGTTCTTGAGTCGCTCTACCGAGATCATCAAAATCTTGATATGTCCATTCTTCACGCCAGCCATCACCTGCTGTGTTTCTTCACGGCTTTGGCTGCTGTCGATAGATGCCGCAGCAATGCCTCTGCTTTGTAAAAAGCTAAGCTGGTCTTTCATCAACGCAAGAAGCGGTGAAATCACTAATGTCAGATGTGGTAACTGAGTAGCAGGAAGTTGGTAGCAAAGCGATTTCCCTGAGCCAGTTGGGAAGATGGCTGCGGCTGAGTGTCCGTTCATTACTGCTTCAATCACCGGTTGTTGGCCGGGTCTTAATGAGTCAAACCCGAACACGGATTGAAGCGTTTGCTGAAGCGAGTCACTTTGCATAATAGGGAAACCTTGGTTTGATGATAAACTGGATTACATTAACACACCCTGAGTGCCTAACGCGCGTCCTAAAAGTATGAACAAAGCCGATTTAGTCCAAATAATCATTCAACAACTCGAAGACAAACTGCACGTTGCTCACGCCTCGACGCAAAGAGCCATTGACGCTGCGACGGATGAAGAGACCGTACCTGAGCACAAGTACGACACATTAGCACTTGAGGCATCGTATCTGGCACACGGGCAAGCAATGCGTGTACAAGAGAGTGAAGAAGAGCTTCGCCAGTACCGCACTCTTGTGTTGCGTGATTTTGTTGATGCACGTATCGCGGTTGGTGCTTATGTGGAATTAGTCGACGAGAACGATGTTGAAAAAGCCTTCTTTATTGGCCCTTGCTCCGGTGGACTGACCGTTGAATGGCAAGGCAAAGAAGTGTTTGTTCTCACGCCGAAATCCCCCCTTGGTTGTGCTTTGGTCGGCAAAGAAGAAGGGGAAGACATTGATGTGAAAATTGGCGATAAAACAACTTGTTATGAAGTCGTGACGGTTTGCTGACATCTTATCCATAGTTGCTTGTTATAGTTAAACAGAATAATCATGAAAAAAGAGAAAGTAATGAAGAAACTGCTCACACTCTCATTGTTGACCATCAGCGCCAGTGGCTATGCAGCCCAGTGTCGCGTCGATATTAACAACGAAGTTCGTATGGATGGTCAGAACTTAGAAATCGTGCATACCAACGGTGAAAAAGCGGTTGTCGACGAAGACAATAACCTGTTTATCAAAGGCGAGCTGATCGAGCTTGATGATGATCAGAAAGCGGCCATCGAGAATTACCGCGAGAAGATGAATGCTTACATTCCGCAAGCAAAACAGTTGGCAAGTGATGGCTTAGCATTGGCAAACGACATTATAGATGACATCGCGGTTAGCCTTGATGCACCAGATTCATTTGATAACGTGAAAGTCGCAGTAAAAGACTTCTTTGCCGATGTAGAGGCTCGTTACTACAAAGACGGTGATTTTATTCTGCCTGCTGATAGCTTTGATTCGATGACTGAATCATGGTCACAAGACTTCGAAAAAGCACAAGAAATCTTCAACAAAGAATTCCTAACCAGCGCATTTGATGCGTTGTCTGCCAAGATGAAAGAAGACGGTGGTTTGAACTTAACCGCACTGTCTGAAAGCATGACCGAACTTCAAGCTAAGGTGCAAGAACGGTTAGCTGAACACTCGGAAGACGTAGAAAAACAAGCGGAAGACTTGTGTGAATCTCTGGATGATATGGCGGTTGAAGAACAAGATCTGCTGAAGAAGATCCCCGAGCTAAAAGATTATCAAGTCTTCACGATTTAATTCGCGAAGCACAAACAACAAAGAGCGCCTATCAAGGCGCTCTTTTTACTTCGGTGCTATTCAGAATCTCCGCGAATTATTGCGCATTCATCTGAGTCAATTTGTCACCCACTGGCTTCGAGAAGTTAAAGCCATCATGTTCATCCCAGTTGATTGACCATGTCATCACACCTGCGTAATTCGGGTAGTTGAATGCTGGTTTCACTGTGCCACATGAGGTGCCTTTGGTCAGACAGTCTAGCGCGTCTAGAATGTTCTGAGTTGGCGCCTGGCCTGAGTTAGCGGAGCTCGGACCGGATGGCAAACCAATCGCCACTTGGTCATCACGCAGTGGTTCAAACATGGTGCCGTCTGCCAATTCAAAACCCTCAATCAGCATCTTAGACTGTGCCACCATCATATCCACAGACCCTTCTGGAGCCGAGCCAGGCATGTATGGATTTGGTAGGCCGCCGTTGTTGTATAGCTGAACGTGTAAAAGGTCGAGTGTACTGCGTGTCTCGTTAATCACAGGAATGTACGCTCCCCAAATACCGCTGTAAGCAATGTAGCCACCTTGTACGTAAGGGTGCTCTGGCGCCATGGTGAGATACATGTCGCCGCCCATGTTCTGCTCGATTTGCAACAAAGCACCACCTAAACGTGCTTGAATTTGCGAACCATGGAGCAGGTTAGAGCCACTTTCTAAATCCACATCCAAGCCATCGAAGCCCCATTCGGCAATCAATGCGGTCAGGCTCGACACGAAGTTTGCTTCATCTTGGTCTGTGTTTAGCGTAATCGTACCTTCTGCGCCTCCAAGAGACAGAACGAACTTCTTACCTTTAGCTTGCAGTGCTGCCATGTCTTGCTTGAATTGAGTTGGGTCTAGCGCAGGACAGTCACTGTAGATGTCACCAGAGTACAGGTTGAAGTGCACGGTACCATCGCTGTTACGGTCGTTTTCGGCAAAGGCAATATCAATCACATCCCATGCATCAGACATGTCAGCGAGGCGAATTGGGCAGCCCGCACCGTTCACAAAGTTATGCCAGTATCCAATCAGCTTGTGGCGTTTCTCTGTTTGCTCAACCACGGTAATCGAAGCGGCATCAGAAAGCGCTGTTGTGCCTGCAAGATCAGTGGCTTGAGCGCTTACCGTAAAGCTACCAATCGCGGCAGGTGTCCAGTTCGCTGAGTAAGGTGCGGCTGTGTCGGTTGCGACAATTGCACCGTTCACCATAAAGTCTACGTGTTTCACGCCAGAGGTTAGTGAAGTTGCATCTGCGCTTAGAACGAGATTCTTACCTAAACCGACGGTTTGTCCTGCACTCGGTGACGTCAATGAAATCACCAAATCTTGGTCACTCACCGTCACGTTAACGACAGACTCGGACGTATTGTTATCGTTGTCTGTTGCAACGGCTTTCAGCTGATTAGCACCAACTAGCGTTGCATTCCATAAGACTGAGTATGGTGCTTGAGCAACTACACCTAAACTGGTGTTATTGGCGAAGAACTCCACTTGAGTCACGTTACCATCTGCATCGCTGGCATCTGCGGACACTTCAACGTTGTCGCCTGCGAGTAATACTTGTCCTTCGCTCGGTGCGGTAATAGCCACTTGAGGCGGCGTCGAACATGCACCTAGGCCTGTCCATGCATCTTGCCAGTACAAACCTTCACCCGGAGCATAAGCCCAAGCGGCATCGGAAGAACACCACCCCGCAACATCACAACGGTATTTCTGGTTTAGGTTGGAGACGAACGCACCAGCTTCATAGCGGTTGCCGGCAACGTAAGGCACTGCGTCTGCACAGCCTCCAGAGCTTGAATCACTGACGACGAGCGAGACTTCTTGGCTCATGGTCGATAGATTCGAATCGTCGGTCGCCTGTGCTTTAAAGGTGTGAGTTCCAACTGCTGCAGTCCAGACGTATTCATATGGAGCCGAAGTATCGACGGCAACGGATTGGTTGTTTACGAAAAACTCAACTTGTGTGACTAAGCCATCGCTGTCTGCTGCATCGGCTGTTACCGCGATGATGTCTCCCACATTTGGTGTTTCTGTACCCGTAGGGCTCGTGAGAGAAACGGTTGGAGGTGGTAATTCGGTTTGCGGTTGAACGAAGATAGACACGTTGGTTGTGGTGATCGCACCTTCATTGTCGGTAGCGATAGCTGTTAACTGAGAGATACCTTCTACCGCTGTCCATTCCGCTTGGAAAGGGGATTGGGTAACAACAGCAACGGTCTGGTTACCAGCAAGGAATTCTACTTGAGCGACCTGACCATCTTCGTCAGCTGCGTTCGCCAATAAAGTGATCACGCTGCCTTCTGGGATTTGCGCATTATCTGCAGGAGAAGAGAAGGACACCGTCGGAGGTAGGTTTGTACCACTACCATCACATTGTCCAAGACCTTTCCATGCTTCCCATGGCCCCGAGTTATTGACCGGATCATTGCCTTGCGTCCAATAAGCTGCCTCATACGCAGCGCCCTTAGTTTGTACTTGATCGCCAGAATTATAAACGGTGGAGCTATCCCAGACCGATAAATTTTGGCAATTGTAGGCTTGAGCTTGGTAGCTGACACTGAGTGCTGCAACGACCGCGCCATGCAGTAGCGTGACCTTCATTTTTCTCTCCTTGAGTTACTCGATGTTCGAAAGAACATGAACAAATACATCCCCAAGTATCATCAAGATGACTTGGGTATAGTTAGATAACTAGTTGATAAATAGACCTGATGAGGAAAAATCGAAGCAATTTGTTTTACTTTTCAACACAAAATCACGCTGAACTATTCGTGCTTTACAACGCGGCTCATTATTTTTCGGCTCACTTCACGCTGATTTATAAATCCATCAAAAGGGGCGAATGGGATACTTGGTGAATATGAGATGTACGTGGAAATTTACAAACTGAATGTCTGCTAATTGATCTGATTGTCGAGTAATTAACCTAATCACTCTTGTTGAGTAGAAGATATTGCTATAATGTACTAGTCAGCTAGTTCATTGATATTTTGTGTGAGTGGTATGACACAACAAATTTCTTCTCAGCCTCGTGAGCATTTCGGTTCACGCCTTGGATTCATCTTAGCGGCAGCAGGTGCTGCAGTGGGTCTAGGTAACATTTGGGGCTTTCCTACCCAAGCAGCAAGTAACGGCGGTGGCGCCTTCTTGTTGGTGTACTTGGTGATGATTCTTATCGTTGCATTCCCAATGCTGGTGGTTGAAATGGCGATCGGTCGTCATGGTCAAGCAAACCCAGTAGACAGTATGCGTTCTCTAACAGACAACCCTGTGGGTAAGAAGGTTGGCGGCCTGGTTGGTTGGATTGGCCTGAGTGTACCAAGTGCGGTTTTGGCGTTTTACTCGATTGTAGGCGGCTGGTTGATCTGCTTTATGTTGGGTGCGGTTACCGACATCATGGGCATGGAAGCAGCGACACAATGGTTGAAAGGCTTCAGCGTTGAACGCAACTTGTTTGGTACGATTACATTTTATGTATTAACCATTTTGATCGTACAAGGCGGCGTGAAGCAGGGCATCGAGAAGTGGTCGACACGTCTAATGCCAGCACTGTTTGTTCTGTTCGGTTTGCTGTTCATCTACATCATGACGCAAAACGGTGCGATGGAAGGTTTGAAGCACTACCTAGTGCCTGATTTCGAGAAAGTATGGGATCGCAAACTTATCCTTGCCGCAATGGGCCAAGGCTTCTTCTCTCTGACCATCGGTGGCTGTTCGATGCTTATCTATGGCTCTTATCTAAGTAAGAAAGAGAACTTGCCTAAGATGGCGATGAACGTGACCATGGTAGACACTGCCGTTGCCTTTATTGCAGGCCTAGTAGTGATGCCGGCAATGTTCGTTGCGATGCAAAAAGGCGTTCAAATCTATGCAGAAGATGGCTCGCTACTTAGTTCAGATACGCTGGTATTTACAGTGCTGCCACTGATGTTTGATAGTTTAGGTCTGCTTGGGCAACTGTTCTCAATCGTGTTCTTCTTACTACTGACGATTGCAGCATTGACGTCTTCTATCTCGATGCTTGAATGTCCGGTTGCTCTAGTAAGTGAGCGATTCAATACTAAACGCAGCACGACAAGCTGGGTATTGGGTGGCCTGATTGCGCTGTTCAGTGTGGTTATCGTATTTAACTTTGGTGCACTGTTTGGCATGGTTGCAACCATCGCAACGCAATACCTACAGCCTATGGCGGCGCTATTGTTCTGTCTATTTGGTGGTTGGGTATGGAATCGTCACTCGAAAATCAAAGAGCTTGAACAAGGTTGTCCGGAGTTCACTCAAGGTTGGTTCGGTAAGTTGTGGCCAGCATACGTGAAGTTTGTTTGTCCGATTCTGGTCGCGACAGTCATCTGGGCTTCATTTGGCTAATCGGCTTGCGTAAAGCACAAAAGAAAAGGGCTTGATGAATGCATCAAGCCCTTTTTTCTATTCGTTGTTTACGTTGTCCGTCGCGATGAGCGATTAACGGAACTGACCAGCTTCAGGCAGAAAGTCAAAGCCCGCCGTCGCCAGTTTTGCTTCAAGTGCTGCGCGGTCGATATCAAAGAATGCAACCAGCTTATCCAGATCACCACCGAAGTCGTCACGCAGCTTCATGTTGACGATGCTCATCAGCATGATTGGATCCATGGATTCGAAGTTCGCTAGATTCATTACTTATCCTCGAAATCAGAAATCAGTAGGTTTGCCGCAGCAAATGCGGCTTTTTCACGAACGTCTTTTGGTAAAGACTCGTCTGCCGCAACGTCATTCAATGCTCTTACTGCACATGAGATTGCTTGAGGTACGTAAGCTTGATCGCCACTACCGATTTGAGCGTATAGCTCACGAACTAATTCACAACAGCCGTATACTTGCATGGCTAAATCCTTAAGAAATGATAACTGCTCTCAAATATACACACAGCCGTTTTGAAACTCAAAGCAGAGAATTGTTTTGGCTCAAGTTAACGAGCAACTTGAGCAAACATTCATCACTGCAATTGGGCTTCCAATTGATGTGTGACTTCTGGAGAAAGATTGAGCTGCTTTGCAAGCTCCTGCAAATACGCTTTCTCCATAAAGTTTTGCTCATCGGCCACAATCAGCGACGCCAGATAAATTTCTGATGCTTGTTGTGGCGACGTTGCTAAGCGGGCTATTTCTGCTGGATCGAGAGGTTTATGCAGCTCTTGATGAACCAACTGTCTTACATGATCATCTGCGCCCATTTCTGTCATTGCCTGCTCGATGCGAGCCATTTCCTCTTCATCGACATGGCCGTCGGCTTTGGCTGCACCAATCATGGCTTTAAGGATCAACTTCGCGTGCTTATTGTCATCTGGGTCAAAGGTTTCGCTAACGCCTTGTGTATCCTGCTTCGCTTGCCAATCGTTGTAGACTTTGTAAGCCAGAGCACCTAGTGCCGCTGCGCCACCGACTTTAAGTGCGCCAGAGCCCATCTTCTTCGCCATCTTTTTACTTTTCTTCGAGCCCATCAGCATGCCGATAAGGCCGCCGCCGATCGCACCTGCGCCAAGGGTTTTTAGTTGGCTAGAGTTAGATGAAGATTTGATATTGCTCGATTGTTTACCAAGCGCATCGGCACCTTGCTTGATCAGGTCTGATTTGAGAGCTTGGTTAAGAAGACTTTTTAGATCCATGAGTGACCTCCTTACTAGATTGAATCCAGTGTAAGGTGATGAATCTGAACCAAAGATTAACAACGCAAATATTAGAGGGAGTCAGCAAACTTAAAAAACAGATGTAAAAAAGGGCTGACCGAAGCCAACCCTTTTCATCGCTATATTCAGCACAGTGTGCTTAGTGCAGCTTATTGTAGCTGAGCTTTAACGTGCTCAACGATGTCTGCCATCGCAACGGCTGTCTTCTCACCAGAGCGGCGGTTCTTGTACTCGAAGTTACCTTCTTTCATTGAACGATCACCGATCACGATAGTGTGAGGAATACCGATAAGTTCCATATCAGAGAACATTACGCCTGGGCGCTCTTTACGGTCATCGAATAGTACTTCGATACCCATAGCCGTCAGTTCAGCGTACAGCTTCTCAGCCGCTTCTTTCACTTCTTCAGACTTGTGCATGTTCATAGGAACGATAGCCACTTGGAAAGGCGCTAGTGCGTCTGGCCAGATGATGCCGTATTTGTCGTGGTTCTGCTCGATTGCAGAAGCAACAACACGTGAAACACCGATACCGTAACAACCCATCTCTAGGATTACGTTCTTACCGTCAGGGCCAAGAACACCACAGTTCATTGCTTCTGAGTAAACGTTACCTAGTTGGAAGATGTGACCAACTTCGATACCACGTTTAAGCATTAGCGTACCTTGACCACATGGGCTTGGATCGCCTTCAACTACGTTACGTAGATCTTCAACTTGGCCTAGTTCAACGTCACGACCCCAGTTGATACCGAAGTAGTGTTTACCGTCGATGTTTGCGCCTGCGCCGAAGTCGCTCATTACAGCAACAGAGCGGTCAACGATGAATGGCAATTCAAGGCCAACAGGGCCTAGAGAACCAGCGCCAGCGCCGATAAGTGCACGCATTTCCTCTTCTGTTGCCATCTCTAGTGGAGAAGCAACTTGAGGTAGGTTTTCTGCTTTCACTTCGTTTAGCTCGTGGTCACCACGAACGATAAGAGCGATGATGTCAGCATCAACTTCATCAGACGCTTTAACGAATAGAGTTTTTACTGTCTTCTCGATTGCTAGACCGTGTTGCTCTACAAGCTCCGCGATTGTTTTCGCGTTTGGCGTATCAACCAGCGTCATTTCTTGAGTCGGTTCAGCTCGCTCACCTGCAGGTGCTGCCGCCTCTGCTTTTTCGATGTTCGCTGCGTAATCAGACTCAGTAGAGAATGCGATTAGGTCTTCGCCGCTTTCAGCAAGTACGTGGAACTCTTGAGAACCACTACCACCGATAGCGCCAGAGTCAGCAAGTACTGGACGGTACTCAAGGCCCATGCGATCAAATGCTTTACAGTAAGCATCGTGCATCGCTTGGTAAGATTTCTCTAGACCTTCTTTGTCGATGTCGAAGCTGTATGCATCCATCATGCAGAATTCACGTGCACGCATTACGCCGAAACGTGGGCGACGCTCATCACGGAATTTAGTCTGGATTTGGTACAGGTTTAGCGGAAGCTGTTTGTAAGAGCTCACTTCGTTACGCACAAGGCTAGTGATCACTTCTTCAGCTGTAGGGCTAAGAACAAACGGACGAGTATGACGGTCAGTAAAGCGAAGTAGCTCAGGACCCATCTTCTCAGAACGACCTGTCTCTTCCCATAGTTCAAACGGCTGAACAACGGGCATCAAAGTTTCGACTGCACCTGCATTGTCGATTTCTTGACGAACGATGTTTTCGACTTTACGCAGCACACGTAGACCAGTAGGCAGCCAGGTGTATAGACCTGAAGCCAGCTTACGGATCATACCCGCGCGTAGCATGAGCTGGTGGCTCACTACTTCTGCGTCGTTTGGAGTCTCCTTCAGAGTAGAAAGAAGATAATTACTGGTACGCATTAAATTTATCCGTTTATTAAAGTTAGATACTCAAGCCGGAATGGACAAGAGTATGGAGGTCCCACGAAGGGAAAATTGTTAGCCGCTTATAATATCAGCCAAATGCCTTTGTCAAAAGCTTTCAATCGCAGTAACTGTTATTAAGTTATCGCTTACTGTGAACTTGACGTTCAGATCGAACAAATTTACCGCATATTCCTTACTATCAGGCTTGTTTTTCTTGTAAGCCGGACGTGGATCTTGCGCCAGAACTTGTTCGATTACCGCTTTGACATACTCAGTATCGCTACGCTTTTTGAGTGTTGCCAGTGCAATATCAGAGAAGTCTACCTGCGAAGTTTCAGGCTCGTTTTCGGCATAACCACCTTGCGCTTCTACAATTGAATCCGAGTAGGGGATATATGGTTTGATATCGACAATCGGCGTGCCATCGACCAAGTCTACGTTACCCAGCTCCAAATAGATCTGATCGCCTTTCTTGCTGATGCCTTTGACCTCTACTGCGGACATGCCGATACCGTTGGGTCTGAAGGTAGAACGTGAAGCAAATACGCCAATACGTTCGTTGCCGCCCAGGCGGGGTGGGCGCACGGTTGGCTTCCATCCCGCTTCTAAGTTCTGATCAAACAAAAACAGTAACCAGACATGAGAAAACTGCTCCAATCCGCGCACGGCTTCAGGGCTATTTGCTGCGCCTTGAAGTTTGACGCGAGATCGCGCTGCGGGCACTAAACGTGGCTGGCGAGGAACAGCGAACTTCTCTTTATACGGGCTTTCAATAATGCCAATTGGCTCTATGGAATACATGGTTTGTGTCTTGATGAAAGGTTTGAGAAGAAAAGTATCACAAATTTCGCTTGCTTTTCTTTTTGAGAATGATTATTAATTATAATGTTATAACATAACAATTAATCAAAAGGACAATTTTTATGAAGCCAGGTATCCACCCCGAATACCGACCTGTGGTATTTCACGACACCAGCGTAGACGAATATTTTGTGGTTGGTTCAACGCTGCAAACCGACCGAACTATCGAGTGGAAAGACGGAAAAACTTACCCGTACTTCACTTTAGACGTTTCGTCTGAGTCCCATCCGTTCTACACAGGTAAGCAACGTGTCGTTCAAGCAGAAGGCCGTATCGCGAACTTTAATCGCCGTTTTGGGCAATTTAGCAAAGATAAGGATTAAGACATGAAAGTGGTTAAATCATTGAAGAGCGCAAAAAGCCGTCACCCAGATTGCCAAATCGTTAAGCGAAGAAGGCGTTTGTACGTTATCTGCAAGACAAACCCGCGTTTTAAGGCCGTTCAGAAATAACCTTAAACATCCCAAGAATTTATGGAATATAGTTACCTATAATTCTGATTTATGATCTATATGTGGGTGATATAACTATATATTTATCGATTATAGGTCATAAGTTCGACTATTGTTTACATTCTGTAACGTTTTGAACTTTCACTTAACCCTTGTGTCGAGTACCCTGCGCATGCTTAGTGACATTTTTGTTACATATGCGCAGGAATACATACAAGGAGGGAACAGATGAGTTCATCTGCTTCAATGAAACAAAACTCGCCAAAGAAGCCAATGTTCACGCGCTTCTTAGATACAGTTGAATATTTGGGGAACCTATTACCCCACCCAATCACACTTTTCGCTATTTTCTGTCTTGCAATCCTAGTCATGTCCGGCATTGCTGGTTACTTCGAAGTTTCCGTTGTTGACCCTCGCCCTGAAGGTGCACCTGGTCGCGCTGCCGACGGCATGATTCAAGTCGTTAGCCTGTTAAACGCTGAAGGCTTACAACTGATTGTTACTAACCTAGTGAAAAACTTCGTAGGCTTCGCACCGTTAGGTACTGTACTGGTTGCGATGCTTGGTGTTGCCATTGCAGAACATTCTGGACTACTTTCTGCTGCAATGCGTGGCCTAGTAATGGGCGCTTCTCAGCGCATGGTTACGGTAACGGTAGTTTTCGCTGGTATCATTTCAAACACGGCTTCTGAGCTTGGCTATGTGGTGTTGATCCCACTGGCGGCAATGCTGTTCCACTCTCTAGGTCGTCACCCACTTGCTGGTCTAGCAGCGGCGTTTGCAGGTGTATCTGGTGGTTACTCCGCAAACCTACTGATTGGTACGGTTGACCCACTGCTTTCAGGTATCACTGAAACAGCTGCACAGATGATTGACCCAAATTACACAGTAGGCCCAGAGGTAAACTGGTACTTCATGTTTGTTTCTACTTTCTTCATCGCGATTACCGGTGCATTTGTTACTGAGAAGATCGTTGAGCCAAAACTTGGCAAATACAATGATGAAGAAGCGGCAGAAGACCTATCTCAAGATAAGATGGGGGGGCTGACGGACGTAGAGAAGAAAGGTCTAAAACTAGCAGGTATTGCGGTACTGGCGGTTTCTGCGCTACTAGCTTGGACTATCGTTCCAGCTGACGGTGTTCTGCGCTCTGATGCAGGCACGGTTGCAGGCTCTCCATTCCTGAAGAGTATTGTTGCGTTCATCTTTGTTTTCTTCGCAGTACCGGGCTTTGTTTACGGTCGCGTTGTTGGCACGATGAAAAATGATCGCGATGTGATTGATGCAATGTCGAAGTCAATGTCTTCAATGGGCATGTACATTGTTTTGGTATTCTTCGCGGCTCAATTTGTTGCCTTCTTCAAGTGGACAAACTTTGGTCAAGTATTCGCGGTAGCGGGTGCAAGCTTCCTGCAAGAAATCGGTCTAACTGGTCCAATGCTGTTCTTCGCTTTCATCCTAATGTGTGGTTTCATCAACTTGATGATTGGCTCGGCATCGGCGCAGTGGGCTGTGACAGCACCAATCTTCGTTCCTATGCTAATGCTTGTTGGTTACGCGCCAGAAACGATTCAGGCAGCTTACCGTATCGGTGACTCAACGACGAACATCATCACTCCGATGATGAGCTACTTCGGTCTTATCCTTGCGGTAGCAACACGCTACATGAAGAACCTAGGTATCGGTACGCTGATCGCGACCATGCTGCCTTACTCAATCGTCTTCATTGTTGGTTGGAGCGTACTGTTCTACCTATGGGTATTCGTATTTGGTTTACCAGTAGGTCCTGGTGCGGCAACGTATTACACGCCTTAATTGGCAACCTCACTCAGCTCAATCAAAGCCTGCGTCTATCGCAGGCTTTTTGTTTCATGGTCTAGCCTATTAATCCGCTGATGTGAGAGAGGAAGGGGGGATGTCATCAACGCTTGGCAAGGATTCTATCGAGATGGTTAGCGAACTCTCTGCGTTCCGTTTGAGACAAAGCAGCAGGGCCGCCAGTCTGAATGCCACTTGAGCGCATGGTGTCCATAAAGTCACGAATGTTCAAACGCGCTTTGATGGTGTCTTTGGTATATAACTCGCCTCGTGAGCTTAGTGCTTGAGCACCTTTGCTGATCACTTCGTCTGCCAATGGAATATCAGACGTGATCACTAAGTCATTAGCTTCCACGCGACGGACGATTTCGTTATCGGCAATATCAAAGCCAGCGGGTACTTGCAGAGAGTGAATATTGGCACGCTTGGGTACAGGGACCACATGGTTCGCTACAAATGTACATTCAACACCGGTTCGCTCAGCGGCACGTACAATCGTCTCTCTGATTACTTTCGGACAAGCATCCGCATCTACCCACAGTTTCATGATGTTTTCTCACTCATCTTTGCTTCTAGTTCTTCTACTCGAGCAACCAACTTCGCCACCGTATTCTCCAGCGCAACAATGCGATCTTCTTCTTTCGGCGTTTGAACCGCAACCTCGACTTTAGGAATGCGGTTGGCGCTCTTCCAACTTTTGATGGTTGCGATTAATGCTGGCATCGGTACAGGTGTTTTCATTCGAGCTTTAACGAGAGCAACGGTCGGCTCTTTACCTTGCTGTTGCAACTGTTCCATCACGGCTTCCAGCTCTTTAGTGACGTCTTGAGTTAACATAATTTGTCCCTACTAAAATGACTTATATCATCATACTTTGCGCTACACATTTTAGCGAATAGCAATTTCGGCAGTGCCTTGTGCGAGATCTCTCACACGGGTTGTGAGAGAAAACGATTTCGTCATCAGCCAAACAGAAGTTTTCATCTTTAAGTCTATGAAAAATATCATTTTAACATGCTGTTAACTAAGTTTTTTCAGCAAAAGATTTCCTAGGGTAGATTGTGATTTAAAGGGAAAAGCGTAAATTATACCTTGTCGGCAGGAAGCAGACATGGAACAGGAAAGCACCAAGGATTTGGTCATCGTCAGGACGACGATTTGATTATTCAGGATGAGTGATCAAGCAAGGAGCGTAGGACATTGTAAGGACACAATCATCAATAGGATGTTGATGACTAAGGAAAGACAATGGACCCCTCATAGGATTGAGGTAAGGACAGCATCAGGACGATGCAAAGGACACCGCTCAAGGAACAAGTGAAGCGCGCTAACGAGGAATGTTAGCTATCAGGATGATAAGGACACCGCTAGGACGGCGACGTAAGGACTAAGCTGACGGAATCAGCCACTATTATGGATGATGCATGGAGCACTAATTAGTAGCCGGACTGCTGCGAGTAAGACTATGACCCCGATACGCTAGTATCGGGGTCTTTCTTATTTTGTACTTGCACAACTTACAATAATTAAAAGTGTCAGTATCACAAAGTTTATAAATTCCTCATAACACTGAATAAAAAACAATCCAGATCAATATCCTTTCCAATCAGTTGGTTTAACTTTCGGCTTCTCAAAAGGCGTTATGTGCCGCATAACAATGTCATAGCGTAACAAAACTATCGTTATTGAATTTTGCTATGTGGATAAATTAAGTTTGCTGTAATCAAGGAACAGATGTGACCATAGTAACCAGAAGAATGCTTCTTCTACCCTACAATGAGTCGTTGCAACTAGAGTTCGTGATGTTAAATTGCTGCGCTAAAAACCGCGCAGAGATGAATGGACCTCATACCGTATCTTCTGCCAAACAGTTGTTTGAGAAGATCTTGGATGATGAGAATGTCCACAGTATGGCGGTGCTTGAGAGTACAAGCCGTGATTACATGGGACACGTGTTCATTTCAAACCTAGATCATGAACCAGAGCTAGGTTTTATCTTTGATAAGGCTTATTGGGGCAAAGGGTTAGCGACAGAAGCGCTAAAGGCGTTTTTCCCGAAAGCGTGCCGTGAGCTTGGGCTGCACAAAGTCAAAGCAAGTGTGAATAGCCACCACGAAGCATCCATGGCAGTACTGGAAAAACTGGGATTTACGAAGAAAAGAGAAAGCAAGGACCTTTACGGCCCTTACTTTGAAATGGAATTCACAAGCGATGTGGCGGTAGGTGAAAGTTCAGCGGCCTAAACCCGATCATTGTCAACTCACCTTGGTAGCAGTCATCGCCAAGGGATGAAAACTCAAATTGATACACTGTATGCCAACGCCAGATCCCGTCTGGCGTTTTCAATTTATGCGCACCAAATGCAATGCTGACTAATTGCAGATCTAACTGCTCACATTTACGTGTAATGGCCGCTTTTGCCAACTCTGATTGACGTCGTTGCTGCCAAAACAAAAAACAGAAGAAGCACAGTCCTAAAATGGCTAATAGGTCACCGATCATCCCTAATCCTTTATTATCCTTTTGTTGCTTGCTGCAGTTTTACCAATGCCGTCGCTAGCTCTTCCGATGGGCTAGAGTGCAGCAAAGGAAGCAATACCATTCTTAGCTCTGGAAGCATAACTAAATCGGCAAACAACTGATTAAATAGGGCTTGGTTACCCGTTTGTGCGAGGCGCAGCAAAAATTGTTCAGCGATATCTGCGTTGGCTAATAAGTGCCAAGTACGGCCAGCGATACCGATCAACACTTCTTGGTGGCTCAAGCGCGGGCTTTGCAAAATCATTGTTAAGATGGGCTGTGACACCTCGATCGGTGCACCCGCCAGAGCTCGAATCAGAGCAGAAAGTAAGAATAGGTCTGGCTCGTTACTTTCGATTTCTTGCTGCGCTTTTTCGGCAATGCGCTCTGCTAAACGTTCTTGCAGATCAACATGTTCAAGCGCACCAAGTAGAGCGTAAAGCGGTTCATTAGGTAAATGATTCAGGGCTTTACGTAAGGTGACGGCATTTTGTTCTTTGCCTAGGCGTGCAGCCATATCTGTGATGCCTTGTAGGCCTACAGTTTGCCAGTTTTCCCAACCTAAACCACCGGTAAAGTAATGCTGGGTGTGCTCGTAATATTGGCTGGTGGGTAAGTCCAAGTTAGCGCGAACTTGGCTGTGGAAGACGGCCATCTTTTCTTCCGCAGGTTTGAAAGTGTATGGGTTGTTAGAAAGCTTTTGGTGTTGCTCTTCCGACATTTCCTCGCTTAAACGAGTACCCATGGCTTCTACGACGTATTTAATGAAGTTACCAATATCCGCTTGCTTGAGCAGGCCACGTTCATCCAACTCGAATTTCAAGAACCAAATCCAAGGCTGCTTTTGCTCATTCCAGTAGGCAATAGCCAAATGCGCTTTGCGTTGCATTGGGAATGGGTAAGGGCATTGACCTTTTTCCACATCCGCAAAGACTTGTGGCTCGATGGTCTTGATACGACGACCAAGGTCGAAGATTTGATACTCACACTGACTGTTGTTTAACAGCTGAGTGAGGGTTTGAATGTTTTCCATTAAATACGACATCCTAATGTTCTTTTCACAAGAAATGGTATCATTCTCGGCTAATTCAAGGTTCGAGACGGAATTAATGGCAACAAACATCCAATTGGTCGACTTACTTCAACAACTTGAAGCGCAATTGCAGCACCATGAGCTGTGGCAACAAACCATGCCCTCGGAAGAAGCGCTACAGAGCACGGAACCTTTCGCGATTGATACGCTGCATCCGCATGAGTGGTTACAGTGGATTTTTATTGCACGTATGCGTGCGTTAGTGGAAAGTAACCAACCTTTGCCACGTGGCTTTTCTATTGAGCCGTATTTCGCAGAAGCGTGGAAGCAAGAGCTGCATTATGGCGAATTGCTTGAGACTATCCGAACCATCGACGAACTATGTAAGTAACCTCAATGTCAGAACAAGAAATATCACCATCTGTTGACCCCGTTGTATTAGAGATCGTTTATCAGGACGAGTACTTTGTTGCGGTGAACAAACCTGCAGGTATGTTAGTCCATCGCAGTTGGTTGGATAAGCATGAGACTCAATTCGTGATGCAAACGCTACGCGATCAAATTGGTCAGCATGTGTTTCCACTGCATCGCTTGGATCGCCCAACCTCAGGTGTACTTGTGTTTGCTTTGTCCAGTGAAGTGGCATCGCAAGTCATGCCAATGTTTGCAGAGCATAAGATGGAGAAGACCTATCACGCGATCGTTCGTGGCTGGATCGAAGAAGAGGGTGTGCTAGATTACGCTCTGAAAGTTGAACTCGATAAGATTGCCGATAAGTTTGCTTCGCAAGAGAAAGAAGCACAAGAAGCAGTAACGGCATACAAACCGCTAGCAAAAGTGGAAGTACCTTATTCAACAGGTAAGTTCCCAACCACGCGCTACTGTTTGATGGAAATGAAGCCGAAGACAGGACGTAAGCACCAGCTGCGTCGTCACATGGCTCACCTGCGTCATCCTATTGTTGGTGATACAACACATGGTGATGGTAAGCACAACAAGTTGTACCGTACCGAATTCGACTCTCATCGACTGTTGCTGCATGCATCAGAGTTGCGTTTTGTGCATCCATTTACGGATGAAGAAATCGTGATGAAAGCCAATATCGATGAGACTTGGCAGCAGTTGTTCACTCGATTTGAGTGGGATGAATCGTTGGTTAAATAATGCGCTTAGATTGAGCTGTGCCGGCGAAAGATAAGACGAGAAAGGGGTTGGTATGTATACCAACCCCTTTTTTAATTATTTAGGAATGAAGCGGACTATTTTAGTTTTTCCAGATCCGCCTCGATCTCTGCGATCTTGCTAGAAACGACTTTTTCCAGATGGCGAAGATCAGAGAGAATTTTCTCTTTCACATCCACTTCAGTCGTTTTCGCTGGCTTGGTGATCTTATTCAGTTCATCGATAACCAGAGTGAGGTTGCGGTTGATCTCGGTGACTTCTTTGTATTTGTGACTGCCGCTGTCTACCAGCACGCTTTTGACTTGGCGAGGGTATTTGAACTTCACACTCTTAGCGAAAAATTCGCCTTTCTGCTTGTGGAAGTAGATCTTTAGGACGTCTTTATGTGCTTCTTGGCGTAGGGAATAACGTTCAATCTGTTTTGGATCGTGGATGCCCAAACCAGTGAGGTGGGGATACATAGGCTACCTCTGTGTATTGAATTGGAGTCAATACAACTGTAGCAGCCCATTTATGAGCTAGATAGCTGATATTTCATCAAATTGCTCAACTTGTGGGCAAGATCGCTATCACTCTTGCCCACCTTAGTTGTTGATGAAACTTATGTTTTTACTTAGGCCGAAACTGAGTCAGACAATTTCTCTATCAGCTTCTCACGCAGTTCTGTTTGCTGCTCTTCACTTAGCCTGCCGCCTGCTTCACTGGTTAGGATAAACAAGTCTTCTGCACGCTCACCGATGGTGGTGATTTTTGCTGCATGGAGGTTAATGCCCAAGTCTGCGAAGGTACGTCCAACTTTTGCCAATAGTCCCGGCGTATCGAGAGCGACAAACTCCATCAAAGTACGCTTTTTGCTCTTAGTAGGCAGAAAGTCAACTTTGGTTTTTACATTAAAGTGCTGGAGCTTATTTGGTGTACGACGCGTTTTAATTTTTGTCGGACGACCGTCTTCCAATACGTGGGTAATGTGCTTAGTCACGGCACTATGGCGGCCCTCTTCAATCGCTTTACCGTGTTGATCCAGTACCATAAAAGTATCGAGCACATAGCCATCTTTGCTTGTCATGATCTGCGCGTCATGTACGTTGAAGTTGCGGCGGTCAAGCTCCGCTACGACGGTAGCAAACAATGCGGGTTGGTCTGGGCTATAGACGAACACTTCAGTACCACCACGCGTGGCTTTTTTGCTGATAAGCACCAGAGGTTTGCTCGTGTCTTCCATGCGCAGTAGGTTCTCGCAGTGCCAAGCGATTTGCTTATGGGTGTGACGCAAAAAGTAATCGGCTTTAAAGCGCTGCCACAGAACTTCAATTTCGCGCGCAGAGAAGCCCTCTTTGCGCAGCTGGGCAGAGGCCATTTGTTGGTTGTGGCGAATACGTTCGCGTACATCCACTGGGTTCTCTAAGCCACGACGAAGCGCACGTTGGGTTGAATAGAATAATTCGGCGAGCAGGGTGCGTTTCCAGCTGTTCCAAAGCTCTGGGTTGGTCGCGCAGATATCTGCAACGGTCAGACACACAAGGTACTCAAGGTATTCTTCATCACGAACTTGCTTGGCGAACTCGGTAATCACGTCTGGATCGTAAATATCACGACGTTGTGCCGTCACAGACATCAACAGATGGTGCCTTACCAGCCAGCTAACCAGTTTCGCTTCTGGCTTAGACAAGCCGTGTTCGATACAAAAGTCATACGCTTCGCCTTCGCCAATCACCGAATGGTCACCGCCGCGGCCTTTACCGATGTCGTGGAAAATCGCCGCCAGAATCAGTAGTTCTTTTTTCTGGATTCGAGGATAAACTTCGCAGCAAATTGGATGTTTGCTGTGGTTCTCTGCGTAGCTAAAGGTATTGATGTGCTTGAGCAGGCGAATACTGTGCTCATCTACTGTGTAGACATGGAAGAGGTCAAACTGCATCTGTCCTACAATTTGGCTCCATTGCGGTAGATACGCTGCGAGTACACCAAGTTTGTGCATTAGACTGAACGCTTTATGCAGCGCATTTGGATGACGACACAGCGCCATAAACTTTTCACGCGCTTCTGGAATAGTGTGCAAGAACTTGTTCAAACGACGACGTGCGGTACGTAACTGACGCAAAGTCGGTGGGCTGACGCCTTCAATGCTTGAATCGTTGGCGATATGCAGGAACATATCTAAAATCGTTTCTGGGCGCGCTTGGAAGAGTGCTGGTTTGCGTGCCTCGATCAGTGAGCCGCGGCGTTGGAAATCTTCGTCGATGATTTCAGCGTTTTCGGAAGCGCCACCATTGATGATGGCTTGATCGAACAGCTTGAGCAGCATCTTATTCAACTCTGCCACACGACGAAGGGTACGGTAAAACTCCTTCATCATCATCTCGACGCCTCGGTTACCTTCTCCAACGTAGCCAAGATGCTCAGCGACTTGTGCCTGATGAGCAAAAGTTAATCGGTTGTCGTAACGACGCAGCTCTATATGCAGGGCAAAACGTACACGCCATAGGAAATCCTGACATTCGACCAACTCTCGGTATTCCGCATCGGTTAAGAATCCGTAGCGACTCATCTCCAATAATGAGGTCGCACCGAAGTGACGTCGTGCCACCCAGCTTAAAGTGTGAATATCACGTAGACCGCCTGGGGTCGACTTAATGTCGGGTTCAAGATTGTAGGTGGTGTCATGATATCGAGCATGGCGTTCACGCTGCTCTTGAATCTTAGCGCGGTAGAAGGTTTCGCTCGGCCAAAAAGAGTCGGATAGCACCACTTTCTTCAACGCTTGGAAAGTATCTTCACTGCCACACAACAAACGCGCTTCTTGTAGGTTTGTTGCAACGGTTAAATCTGCTCGGCCTATTTCTGCACATTCATCCACAGTACGCACAGCGTGGCCCACTTCGAGGCGTAAATCCCACAACAGGGTAATGAACTCACTGATTTTGGCTTCTAGCGCGTTTGGCAGTTTGTTATTGGACAGAATCAAAATGTCGATATCAGACAGAGGGTGTAACTCACCACGCCCGTAACCACCTACGGCAACTAATGAAATATTATGGATGTCTTTAAAGCCGAAGTGTTGCCATAAACGATTGAGGAGTAAATCCATGTACTCAGCACGTGACAAAACGAGGTTCGTCACTGGGTGATGTTGAAGAAATTCTTCTTTTTGGTATGAACTGAATTTTTCGAGTTCTTGCTTAAGTTCGCCGATGTTGATCTGTTCATCGGTAAACGTAAGAGGAGACTGAAGGGTCATATTTGCTATCCGTGCAAGCTAAAACTATTAGCAATCTAACAAATTTGCTGCAGATAAAAAATATCCCCGCATGGGCGGGGATATGGAAAGTGATGGGCGATTAAACGTTTTTCATCATTCGTGGAATGGTATCGTCGCTACGAAGCGTTAGTACTTCACAACCTTCTTTGGTTACCACGATAGTGTGTTCCCACTGTGCTGAGTTTTTACCGTCGCCAGTGTAAACCGTCCAATCGTCTTGAGCGTCAACAGTACAACCGAACTTACCTGCGTTGATCATTGGCTCGATAGTAAAGCACATGCCTTCTTTCAGTACGCGGCGGTCTTTGTTCTTGTAGTGAACCACTTGTGGCTCTTCGTGGAACTCATCGCCGATACCGTGACCACAGAAGTCTTTCACAATAGAGAACTTGTTACGAGGGTTGTTCTTATTGTTTTCTTTGATGTACTTCTCGATAGCGGTACCGATGTCACCAACCGTTGCACCAGGCTTCACTTGACGCATACCGATGTACAGAGACTCTTGAGCCACCATGCACAGACGTTTGTTTGCAGGTGATACATCACCAACTAGGAACATCTTAGAAGTGTCACCGTGGTAGCCTTGTGGACGAACGCTTAGATCTGCGTTTTCATCGTTAGGAACGATAACCGTGATATCAACGTTGATGATGTCGCCATCTTTAAGTACAGCTGGCTTCATTTGGCCGTTTGCACCTTTTTCGTCTTGCGCCGCAGGAATACCGTGACAAACGATGTGGTTGATTGACGTACAGATTGATTTAGGGAATCCATGGTAATCAAGCGGTGCAGAGTAAGCGCCTCGCTCTAGAGCGTAATCGTGACAGATTTGGTTTAATTCGTCTGTCGTCACACCCGCTTTAATATGGGGTTCGATCATTTCTAGAGTATCTGCGGCTAGCTTGCCCGCAATACGCATGCGTTCGATTTCTTCAGCAGTTTTAATCTTGATTGACATTGGCTTTCTCTATTTATTCGTAAGCACGCAAACGTGCGAATGCGCGCATTCTATCAGACATCTTGCAGTTAACCCAAGCCAGTTAAGAATATGAGTCATTCTTACTTGTAGTCTAGTCATGGAATTTAAGAGAGAGTAGGGGGGAGTGTGATAGGTAAATTAGAATTGTAAGAAACAATTTTTACTAGCCATGTTGGGCTAAAATATGGTATAAAGCGCGCCGGAATCGAGGACTGTTCTCTTTACTTTTCGTTAGAGAAGTGGCGAAGCAGGCTTCTTCCGATTAACTTTTATCTTTAAATCACACACATTCCGTCACATGTTCCGGGGTGCTGAGCAGAAGCTTGGTCGGAATTATGGGGGATGTGGAGGCCTAACCCCATAGAGGATTTTAAAATGGCAACTGTATCAATGCGCGATATGCTGAAAGCTGGTGTTCACTTCGGTCACCAAACTCGTTACTGGAACCCAAAAATGAAGCCATTCATCTTTGGTGCTCGTAACCGCGTTCACATCATCAACCTAGAAAAAACTGTACCAATGTTCAACGAAGCTCTAGCTGAACTAGCTAAAGTTGGCGAGAAGAAAGGTAAAGTTCTATTCGTAGGTACTAAGCGCGCTGCATCTGAAGCTGTTAAAGAAGCTGCAATCGCAAGCAACCAGTTCTACGTGAACAACCGTTGGTTGGGCGGCATGCTAACGAACTACAAAACAGTTCGTCAGTCAATCAAGCGTCTAAAAGATTTCGAAGCACAAGCACAAGACGGTACTTTCGAAAAACTAACTAAGAAAGAAGCTCTAATGCGTACTCGTGAAATGGAGAAGCTAGAGAAATCTCTTGGTGGTATCAAAGATATGGGCGGCCTACCAGACGCTCTATTCGTAATCGACGCTGATCACGAGCACATTGCAATTAAAGAAGCTAACAACCTAGGTATTCCAGTATACGCTGTGGTAGATACTAACTCTAACCCAGACGGCGTTGACTACATCATCCCAGGTAACGACGACGCGATCCGCGCAGTTCAACTATACCTAAACGCTGCAGCTTCTGCAGTGACTGAAGGTCGCAACAAAGACGTTGCAGCAGTTGCTGAAAAAGACGGTTTCGTAGAAGCTGAATAATAACGGCTCTGTGTCACACTTAGTCTATGTGAAACCTTGTTGTAGCACAGACTGAGTTATAGTTAGCAATGGGGGCCGACAATGTAGGCCCCTGTTTTTTACCTTATTTCGAATCAAACGAGGAATAGAGAATGGCAACTGTAACTGCTGCTCTAGTTAAAGAACTTCGCGAGCGCACTGGCGCTGGCATGATGGAATGTAAGAAAGCGCTTGTAGAAGCAAACGCTGACATCGAACTAGCAATTGAAAACATGCGTAAATCAGGCGCAGCGAAAGCAGCTAAAAAAGCTGGTAACGTTGCAGCTGAAGGCGCAATCATCATCAAAGAAGAAAACGGCGTTGCTGTTCTTCTTGAAGTTAACTGCCAAACTGACTTCGTTGCTAAAGACGGTAACTTCACTGCATTCGCAGACAAAGTAGCACTTGACGCTCTAGCGACTAAAGCTACTGCTGAAGAGCTAGTTGCTAAGTTCGAAGAAGAGCGCGTAGCTCTAGTTGCTAAAATCGGCGAAAACATCAACATCCGTCGCGTTGCTTACGTTGAAGGTACTGCAATCGCTTCTTACCGTCACGGTGAGAAAATCGGTGTTGTTGTTGCTGGTGAAGGCGACGCAGAAACTCTTAAGCACGTTGCAATGCACGTTGCTGCTTCTAAGCCTGAGTTCGTTAACCCAGAAGACGTACCAGCTGACGTAGTTGCTAAAGAGAAAGAAGTTCAAGTTGAAATCGCTATGAACGAAGGCAAGCCACAAGAGATCGCTGAGAAGATGGTTATCGGCCGCATGAAGAAATTCACTGGCGAAATCTCTCTAACTGGTCAAGCTTTCATCATGGAACCTAAGAAATCTGTTGGCGAAATGCTAAAAGAGAAAGGTGCTTCTGTTGCTACATTCGTTCGCCTAGAAGTAGGTGAAGGTATCGAGAAAGCAGCTGAAATGAGCTTCGCAGAAGAAGTAGCACTAGCTCAAAAAGGTTAATCCTTAGAGACTTGTGTAAATATTAGACCGTAGCCAAGGCTGCGGTCTTTTTACGAAAAGAGCGGCAAAAACTTAGCCGTGATGAATAGCTATAAGTCACCTTGTGTCTATTCATGACTGTTAATCGACAACTCTCTTTTGGAAGGTAAACTCCATGACTACGAACCCTAAACCAGCGTATCAACGTATTCTATTAAAACTGAGTGGTGAAGCTCTTCAAGGCGAAGAAGGTTTTGGTATTGACCCAGCGGTTCTTGACCGTATGGCTCAAGAAGTGAAAGAGCTGGTTGAACTGGGTGTTCAAGTTGGTGTGGTAATCGGCGGTGGTAACCTGTTCCGTGGTGCTGGTCTTGCGGAAGCGGGTATGAACCGTGTAGTAGGCGACCACATGGGTATGCTTGCAACAGTAATGAACGGTCTAGCAATGCGTGATGCACTTCACCGTGCTTACGTAAACGCTCGTGTAATGTCTGCAATTCCTCTAAAAGGCGTGTGTGACGACTACAATTGGGCAGACGCTATCCGCGAACTTCGCCAAGGCCGTGTAGTAATCTTCTCTGCAGGTACTGGTAACCCATTCTTCACTACAGATTCAGCAGCGTGTCTACGCGGTATCGAAATCGAAGCTGACGTAGTGCTAAAAGCAACGAAAGTTGATGGCGTATTTACTGCTGACCCAGTAGCAAACCCAGACGCAGAGCTGTATGATAAGCTATCTTACAATGAAGTTCTGGATAAAGAACTGAAAGTAATGGACTTGGCTGCGTTCACACTTGCTCGTGACCACAAAATGCCAATCCGTGTATTTAACATGAACAAACCAGGCGCACTACGTCGCGTGGTTATGGGTGAAGCTGAAGGCACGCTGATCAACGCTGACGCATAATCCTAAACGCCATCCACGCTAGGTTGGATGGCGTTTCGCTTTGCTCAACCTTTTTAGGCTTTCTTCAGGAAAGATGACATTTTTAAGGTGAAACCGTGATTAACGAAATCAATAAAGACGCGCAAGAGCGCATGGACAAAAGCGTTGAAGCGCTAAAGAACAACCTTTCTAAAGTTCGTACTGGCCGCGCGCACCCAAGCCTACTATCTGGTATCTCTGTAGAGTACTACGGTGCTCCTACTCCTCTTAACCAAGTAGCAAACGTTGTTGCAGAAGACGCTCGTACTCTAGCAATCACAGTTTTCGACAAAGAACTAACTCAAAAAGTTGAAAAAGCGATCATGATGTCTGACCTTGGCCTAAACCCAATGTCTGCTGGCACAATCATCCGTGTTCCACTTCCACCGCTAACAGAAGAGCGTCGTAAAGACCTAGTTAAGATTGTTCGTGGTGAAGCTGAAGGCGCACGTGTTGCTGTTCGTAACATCCGTCGTGACGCAAACAGCGACCTAAAAGGTCTTCTAAAGGATAAAGAAATCTCTGAAGACGAAGATCGTAAAGCACAAGACGAAATTCAAAAACTGACTGACGTAGCAGTTAAGAAGATCGACGAAGTTCTTGCTGCTAAAGAAAAAGAGTTGATGGAAGTTTAATACTCCCACCCACATCACTGTTGGAAAACGCTGTGCTCACAGTGCAGCGTTTTTTTGTGTTAGTCTATCCAACTGATGGAACTCAATTAACTCCCTATGCAAAATTCTCAAGCCTTCTCTGATTCCCTCCCTAAGCATATTGCCATCATTATGGACGGTAATGGCCGTTGGGCTAAGTCCAAAGGAAAACCTCGCGTATTCGGTCATAAAAAAGGCGTTAACGCCGTTCGCAAGACCGTTGCTGCAGCTTCTAAACTCGGTATTAAAGCCATGACGTTGTTCGCTTTTAGTAGTGAAAACTGGCGTCGTCCTGAGGAAGAAGTGGGTCTGTTGATGGAGCTGTTCATTTCGGTACTTTCTAGCGAAGTGAAAAAGCTGCATAAAAACAACTTACGCCTGCGTGTCATTGGTGATACCAGCCGCTTTAGTGAGCGACTGCAAGGTAAAATTGCGGAAGCAGAAGCACTGACGGCAAATAACACGGGTATGGTGATTAACATTGCGGCTAACTATGGCGGCAAATGGGATATCACAGAGGCGGCAAAAACGTTGGCGTTAAAAGCGCGTAACGGTGAGATCCGTGTAGAGGATATCAATGAGCAGCTGATTACCCAGCATCTAACAATGGCAGACCTTCCAGAAGTGGATCTTTTGATCCGTACAAGTGGAGAGTGTCGCATTAGTAATTTCATGCTGTGGCAAATGGCGTATGCTGAAATGTACTTTACTCCGGAGTACTGGCCAGAGTTTGGCGAAGACAGCTTAGTAGAAGCTGTAACTTGGTTTATTAACCGAGAGCGTCGCTTTGGTTGTACTGGCGAGCAAGTAAAGGCATTGATGGCTGCTCAATAAGGACTAGTTAGTTTGAAACAGAGAATAATAACAGCACTAATTTTAGCTCCCCTTGTAATTTTAGGTATTTTTAAATTACCCCTAATCGGCTTCATCATCGCTTTGACGGCGATTACGCTATTAGGTTTTTGGGAGTGGACCCAGTTTACAGAAAGCAAATCACGCATCGCTGCCCTCGTACCAGCCGTTGTCGTAACCGGACTCAGTTTTCTATTCATTTCGCCTGATGCAGTAAGCCTTAACCAACTGGCAGCACCGCATTACACAGTTTTAGCGCTCGGTTTTGTTTGGTGGATTATCGCCAGCACAATGGCCATTACTTACCCTAAAACCACCAACCTATGGCAAGGCAGCAAAGCGCTTCGTCATGTGTTTGGTTTTCTGACTTTGATCCCTTTCCTTTGGAGCGTGATCATTCTTAGAGCTTCCGATATTTCAGTAGATCCATACCACGGCGCAAAACTTGTGCTGTATGTTTGCTTCTTGGTATGGGCTGCAGACAGTGGCGCTTACTTTGCTGGTAAAAGCATGGGTAAACGTAAAATGGCGCCGCATGTGAGTCCAAACAAGACTATCGAAGGTTTGATTGGCGGCATCATCGCAGCATTGATTGTTGGTTGGTTGTTCGCAGGTTGGTTTGATATCCAATTCACCAGCCCAGTCCACATGGTGATCATTACATTGATTACGGTTGTGATTTCCGTACTTGGTGACCTAGTAGAAAGCATGTTCAAACGTGTTTCAGGCATCAAAGACAGCAGCAATATTATTCCAGGACACGGCGGTATTCTTGATCGTATCGACAGCCTGACCGCTGCCTTCCCAGTATTTGCTCTTCTTTACTACGTATTCTAATTTATCGGGAGCGGCTTCGTCGCTCCTGAATTTTTCTAACGGTCTTACATCATGCAAAAGTTAACGATTCTTGGTGCAACAGGCTCAATCGGTGCAAGCACACTTAAAGTGGTTGAACAAAACCCTGAGCTGTTTTCTATCGTCGCATTAGCGGCAAGCACTAACGTTGAAAAGATGGTCGCGCTCTGCCGTAAATGGCAACCAAAATACGCTGTGATGGCGGATAAAGCGGCGGCATTGGCTCTGCAATCAGAACTGGCTTCTGTCTCGCCAAGCACTGAGGTGTTAGGTGGTGTTGATGCGCTTTGTCATGTGTCTGCCTTAGAAGAAGTCGACAGCGTGATGGCGGCTATCGTTGGTGCGGCTGGTTTGCTACCAACGATGGCGGCAGTGAGAGCCGGCAAGCGTGTGCTATTGGCAAACAAAGAAGCACTGGTGATGTCCGGTCAACTGTTCATTGACGCAGTAGAAGAACATGGCGCAGAGCTACTTCCTGTAGACAGCGAGCACAACGCGATCTTCCAATGTTTACCTCAGCAAGTTCAAACCAGCCTAGGTCGTTGTAACTTAGAAGAGCATGGTATTTCATCAATTCTGCTAACTGGTTCTGGCGGTCCATTCCGTTATACCGACATCGCAGAGCTAGAGAAAGTAACCCCAGCACAAGCGATTGCTCACCCGAACTGGTCAATGGGTCCTAAGATCTCGGTTGATTCAGCAACCATGATGAACAAAGGTCTTGAGTACACTGAAGCGAAATGGCTGTTTAATGCGGCTCGCGAGCAGTTGAAGGTGATTATTCACCCTCAGTCGGTGATTCACTCAATGGTGCAATACCGAGACGGTTCAGTCTTAGCGCAAATGGGCGAACCCGATATGGCAACTCCGATTGCACTAACCATGTCTTACCCATCTCGTGTGGATGCTGGTGTGAAACCACTCGACTTTACTCAAGTGGGCGAGTTGACGTTCCTTCAACCCGATTTTGCTCGCTACCCATGTTTGAAGTTGGCGATTGATGCGTGTTACGAAGGCCAACATGCTACGACCGCTCTGAATGCAGCGAACGAAGTCGCAGTGGATGCTTTCTTAAATAACCGCTTAGGTTTCACTGATATCGCTCGCATCAATGAATCAGTTTTGAACAAAATCACTGCAAGCCATAAAAGTGAGAATGTGAATAGCTTGGAAAGCTTGATAGAGCTAGATAGAATGTCACGAACTATCGCCTTAGAATTTTTACGCGAGCGTAGCTAATGACTGGTATTTTGTGGAATTTGGTTTCTTTTATCGTTGCACTGGGCATCTTGGTGGCCGTGCACGAATATGGTCACTTTTGGGTTGCGCGTCGTTGCGGTGTAAAAGTTGAAAAGTTTTCTATCGGTTTCGGTAAGTCTATTTGGAGTAAAGTAGGCAAAGACGGAACTGAGTACAGCATTTCGATGATTCCACTGGGCGGCTACGTCAAGATGGTGGACAGCCGTGTTGATGAAGTGCCTGAGCACGAAAAGCATTTGGCGTTTGACCAAAAGCCACTTTGGAAGCGCACGTCGATTGTGGCTGCGGGTCCGATTTTCAATTTTCTCTTCGCCATTGTGGCTTACTGGCTGGTCTTTTTGATTGGTGTACCAGCAGTGAAGCCGGTAATTGGTGAAGTTACGCCCAATTCAATCATTGCAGAAGCAGGAATTGAATCAGGGATGGAACTAAAATCCATCTCAGGTATCAAAACTCCGGACTGGGAATCAGTCAACATGGGATTAGTTTCTCATATCGGTGATGATTCGATGATAGTGACGCTATCTTCAGCAAATGAAGTTGGCTCAGAAGTCACGAAGACACTTGATATCCGTGATTGGAAATTTGATCCTGAAACACAATCTGCGATGCAGTCACTAGGCTTCAAACCGTACACTCCTGAGATTTACACGGAGCTAGCGCAGGTGAGTGAAGGTGGTGCCGCTGAGAAAGCTGGCCTACAAGCTGGTGACAAAATCATCGAGATTGAAGGTGAAAAGATTTCTAAATGGGATGACGTGGTTCAAGCCATTCGTTCTAACCCAGAAACACCAATTGATGTGATCGTGTTGCGTCAAGGTGATGAGCAGTCATTTACCTTGATTCCAGGTAGTCGTGAGCTAGCTAACAAAGAAACCGTTGGCTTCGCGGGTATCGCACCTGAAGTCGCAGAATGGCCAGAAAGTTATCGCTTCGAACTACAGTTTGGTGTATTCGAGTCTATTGGCAAAGCGATTGACAAGACTGGTCAAGTTATTGGACTTACAATCAGTATGCTTAAGAAACTGATTGTAGGTGACGTTGGTCTGAACAATTTGAGCGGACCAATATCTATTGCCAAAGGAGCTGGGGCGACCGCAGACTACGGTCTGGTCTACTTTTTAGGTTTTCTGGCACTAATTAGTGTTAACCTAGGTATTATTAACCTCGTTCCTTTACCAATGTTGGATGGTGGGCATCTACTGTTTTTCGCAATCGAAGCAGTCATCCGACGCCCAGTGCCTGAGAAAGTACAGGAAATGGGCTATCGAATTGGTGGTGCGATTATCTTCTCGCTCATGGCGTTAGCGCTATTTAATGATTTTACTCGTCTGTGATAGTTCAGAGACAAAAGCAGTAGCAAGGAATAATTAGAACAAGTATGGCGATTAAGCGAATTCTGTTTGCAAGTTTACTGGCGACCAGTGTATCTGCAAACGGAGCAGAGAACTTTGTAGTTCAAGATATTGAAATCGATGGATTGCAGCGTGTGGCACTGGGTGCAGCGTTGCTGAAAATGCCTGTACGTGTCGGTGATACCGTTGACCAAGGCGATGTTGCAGAGATCATTCGCGCATTGTACGCATCGGGTAACTTCGAAGATGTGAAAGTACTGCGTAATGGTGACGTTCTGGTTGTTCAAGTAAAAGAACGTCCAACTATTGCCAGCATCTCTTTCTCAGGCAACAAAGCAATCAAGGACGAGCAGCTACAAGAAAACCTGAATGCTTCTGGCGTTCGTGAAGGTGAAGCGCTTGACCGCACAACGCTGAGCAACATCGAAAAAGGTTTGGAAGACTTTTACTACAGTGTTGGTAAATACAACGCGACCGTAAAAGCGGTTGTTACTCCATTGCCTCGTAACCGTTCAGACTTGAAATTTGTCTTCACCGAAGGTGTATCGGCGAAAATTCAGCAAATCAACTTTATCGGCAATGAAGTCTTTTCTGATGAAGACCTTCTTTCTCGTTTCAACCTGAACGTTGACGTGCCTTGGTGGAACTTCCTAGCGGACGAAAAATATCAGAAGCAAGTACTTGCTGGTGATATCGAAGCGCTGAAGTCTTACTACCTAGACCGTGGTTACCTGAAATTTAACGTTGATTCGACACAAGTGGCGATTTCTCCTGACAAAAAAGGCGTATACATTACCCTTGGTCTTGAAGAAGGCGACGTGTACACCGTTAAAGACGTGAAATTCCGCGGTAATTTGATCGGTGAAGAAGCAACGTTCGAAAAGCTAGTTCCTTTCGAAGACAACGAGACGTATAACGGCTCTCGTGTTACTTCGATGGAAGAAGGCATCAAGCGTGTGCTTGGTGAATCTGGTTACGCTTACCCACAAGTAAACACCATCCCTGAGTTCGACGATGAAAACAAACAAGTATCGCTTGTTGTAAACGTTGAGCCGGGTAACCGTATTTACGTACGTGACATTCGCTTTACGGGTAACAACTCGACCAAAGACGAAGTACTACGTCGTGAAATGCGTCAGATGGAAGGCAGCTGGCTAAACTCGAAATCAATCGAAACCGGTAAAACGCGTCTAAACCGTCTTGGTTACTTCGAGAACGTAGAAGTACAAACGGTACGTGTACCTGGCAGCGATGACCAAGTAGACCTAGTTTACTCTGTGAAAGAGGCAAACTCAGGCAGCGTGAACTTTGGTGTCGGCTATGGTACTGAATCGGGTGTGAGCTTCCAGGTTGGCCTACAACAAGACAACTTTATTGGTAGTGGTAACCGCGTTGGTATTAACGCGATGATGAACGACTACCAGAAAAACGTGAGCTTGGACTACCGTGACCCTTACTGGAACCTAGATGGTGTAAGTTTGGGTGGTAAGATCTTCTACGACGAGTTCGAAGCATCTGAAGCGGGTATCGTTGACTATACCAACCAAAGTTACGGCGCAAGTTTGACATGGGGTTTCCCATTCGACGAACTGAACCGCTTTGAGTTTGGTGTTGGCTACACTCACAACAAGATCGGTAACTTGTCACCTTACCTACAGGTAGAACAGTTCCTACAGGCGCAAGAAGACAACATTGATTCTAGCGGCGCGTTGAACACAAATGACTTTGACTTCAACATCTCATGGACACGTAACAACCTAAACCGTGGCTACTTCCCAACAGCGGGTAACCACCAACGTGCATTCTATAAGATGACCGTACCTGGCTCTGACGTTCAATACTTCAAGATGCAGTATGATGTTCGTCAATACGTGCCATTGACTAAGAAACACGAGTTCACTCTCTTGTTCCGTGGTCGTCTAGGTTATGGTAACGGTTATGGTCAAACGGATGGCAACGATAACTTGTTCCCATTCTACGAAAACTACTACGCGGGTGGTTTTACAACACTACGTGGTTTCGGCTCGAACACAGTAGGTCCGAAAGCGGTTTATCGTGATTACTCTGGCTCGAACAACGGTGCAGATACAGCAACAGATGATGCTGTTGGTGGTAACGCTGTTGCACTTGCAAGCCTTGAGTTGATTGTTCCAACACCATTTGCATCGGACGAAGTTCGTAACCAAATCCGTACCAGTATCTTCTTTGATATGGCAAGTGTTTGGGATACGGAGTTCGACTACCGTAGCTCAGGTGCTGAATACGGCGACCGCTACTACTACGATTACTCAGATCCAACCAACTACCGCTCATCTTACGGTGCGGCGTTGCAATGGATGTCTCCAATGGGGCCTCTAGTATTCTCGCTAGCGAAACCAATTAAGAAATATGATGGCGACGATGAAGAGTTCTTCACGTTCACTATCGGTAGAACCTTCTAAAGAGGAAAATATTTTGAATAAAATGATCAAAGCAGCTGGCCTAGGCCTTCTAGTACTTAGCTCTTCAATGTTTGCTAACGCGGCTGAAGCTGCTCAGAAAATTGCTTATGTAAATACTGCTCAAGTTTTCCAAGCGCTTCCTCAACGCGAAGTAGTTCTACAAAAAATGCAGAAAGACTTTAAGAGCAAAGCAGACGAGCTGAAATCTATCCAAGCACGTGCTAAGACTAAAATTGAAAAGCTACAACGTGATGGTGAGCTTCTAGGTCAAGACGAAGTTGAAAAACTACGTATCGACATCGCTAAACTAGACAGCGAATACAAAGTGAAAGCACAAGCTCTAGAGAAAGCAAGTGCACGTCGCGAAGCTGAAGAGAAAGCGAAGCTATTCAAGACTATCCAAGACGCAGTGAAGAAAGTAGCAACGAAGAAAGGTTACGACATGGTAATCGACATTTCTTCTCTTCAGTACGGTAAGCCAGAATACAACATCTCTGAAGACGTAATTAAAGCTCTAAAATAAGAAGTTATGAAGACATTGACATTAGCCGAGTTGGCGACAATTACCGGGGGTGAGCTATTTGGTGACGAGTCTCTCGTTGTAAGCCGCGTAGCTCCAATGGATAAAGCACAAGAAGGTGATGTGACCTTCTTGTCTAACCCAAAATACGCAAAACACCTTTCTGAGTGCAAAGCGACAGTTGTGATGGTGAAAGCCGATCACAAAGATCAATGTGTGGGTAACGCATTGGTTGTGGCTGACCCTTACATTGCTTTTGCTCGAGTAGTACAAGCAATGGACACCACTCCGAAGCCAGCTGACGAGATCGCACCAAGTGCCGTTATCGCAGCAGACGTGAAGATGGGTACTAACGTAACTATCGGTGCAAACGCAGTGATTGAAACGGGTGTAGAGCTGGGCGACAACGTAAGTATTGGCGCAGGTTGCTTTATCGGTAAAAACGCAAAGCTAGGTAACAACACCAAGCTTTGGGCTAATGTGACTATCTATCATGAAGTATCAATGGGTGATGACTGTCTAGTGCAATCTGGCACAGTCATTGGCTCTGATGGTTTCGGCTATGCTAACGACAAAGGCGAGTGGATTAAGATCCCTCAACTTGGTTCAGTGCGTATCGGTAACCGCGTTGAGATTGGTGCGTGTACGACGATTGACCGTGGTGCACTTGAAGACACTATCATTGAAGACAACGTAATTCTTGATAACCAACTTCAAATCGCTCATAACGTGCAGATCGGATATGGTACCGTGATGCCAGGTGGTACTATTGTTGCGGGCAGTACGAAAATTGGTAAGTACTGTCAGATCGGCGGCGCGTCGGTTCTGAATGGCCACATCACGATTGCAGATGGCGTAGCTATCACCGGTATGGGCATGGTTATGCGCAGTATCGAAGAGAAAGGTCTGTACTCATCAGGCATTCCACTGCAAACCAACCGAGAGTGGCGCAAGACGGCGACTCGAGTTCACCGCATTGACGAGATGAACAAACGTCTGAAAGCTGTTGAGAAACAGCTGGAAACGAAAGAAGAATCTTAGTTCCACATTCTGAACAAAGACTCGCGAAATGCGGGTCTTTTTCTTCTATAATGACGCGCTATAAGTAGATTTATCACCAAGCTGGTATACACTTTGCAGGCGATTACTGCATAAGTGGCATTTGCCGCTGCCTTGCCATCTTGGTTGTTGAGAATTGATATAGGAAGACGACTTTGACTACTGAAAAGAAAACGATGAACATCTCTGAAATTCAAGAGCTACTACCTCATCGCTACCCATTCTTATTGATCGACCGTGTGATTGACTTCCAAGAAGAGAAGTACCTTCACGCAATTAAAAATGTGTCGGTTAACGAACCTCAGTTCACAGGTCACTTTCCACAGCTACCAGTATTCCCAGGCGTATTGATCCTGGAAGCGATGGCTCAGGCGACAGGCCTACTTGCATTTAAATCATTTGGTGCACCGACGGAAAACGAACTGTACTACTTCGCAAGTGTTGACGGTGCTAAGTTCCGTAAACCAGTAGTACCAGGCGATCAAATGATTATTGAAGTAGAATTTCTGAAAGAGCGTCGTGGCATTGCTGCATTCAGCGGTGTGGCAAAAGTTGACGGCGAAGTGGTATGTTCAGCTGAGCTGAAGTGTGCTCGTCGAGAGTTTTAATATGATTCATGAAACCGCTAAAATCCACCCAGCTGCGGTGGTAGAAGAAGGCGCGAAAATTGGCGCTAACGTGACCGTTGGTCCTTTCACTTACATCACCTCTACGGTGGAGATTGGTGAAGGCACAGAAGTGATGTCTCACGTAGTGATCAAAGGCCACACCAAAATTGGTAAAGATAACCGCATTTTCCCACATGCTGTGATTGGTGAAGAAAACCAAGACAAGAAGTACGGTGGCGAAGATACAACTGTGGTTATCGGTGACCGTAACGTGATTCGTGAAGCGGTTCAGGTTCACCGTGGTACGGTTCAAGACAAAGCAACAACAGTGATTGGTGACGACAACCTGCTTTGTGTAAACGCACACATCGCACATGACGTAGTCGTTGGTAACCATACTCACATTGGTAACAATGCGATCCTTGGTGGTCACGTAACGGTAGATGATCACGCAGGTGTAATGGCGCTTTCTGCGATTCATCCATTCTGTACGGTTGGTGCTTATGCTTACGTTGGCGGCTGTTCTGCGGTTGTTCAAGACGTACCAGCTTACGTATTGGCTCAAGGTAACCACGCAACCCCATTTGGTTTGAACTTGGTTGGCTTGAAGCGTAACGGTTTCGAAAAACCAGAAATTCGTGCGCTGCAAAAAGCGTACAAAGAAATCTACCGTTCAGGTAAGACTCTGGAAGAAGTGAAACCAATCCTAGCTGAAATGGCACAAGAGTGGCCAGCAGTGAAACGTTTCTCAGATATTCTGGAAACAACGGAACGTGGCATTATTCGTTAATTAACGAATGAGCGGTTAAATTGAAAAGATCGCGCCCAAATTGGGCTGCGGTCTTTTTGTGTTTTATGGATAACGGTTTGTACGCTGCAGATTGTGCAGCTACCGCGGTTTATGTGGATACATAGTTTATCGTTTAGCTTAAATCGTTACCCATAGCGCACAGGAAAAATAGCGAAGTAGATATGGAAAGACCATTACGTATCGGCATCATTGCCGGAGAACTGTCTGGCGACACGCTAGGTGAAGGCTTTATCAAAGCGGTAAAACAGCAATACCCAGACGCAGAGTTTGTTGGTATTGGTGGCCCTAAAATGATCGCGCAAGGTTGCGAGTCTCTGTTCGACATGGAAGAGCTCGCCGTAATGGGCTTGGTTGAAGTGCTAGGCCGCTTGCCAAGACTGCTGAAAGTCAAAGCTGAGCTCGTGAAATACTTCACTGATAACCCGCCGGATGTCTTTGTTGGTATCGATGCGCCAGATTTTAACTTACGTGTTGAGCTAGACCTGAAAAATGCTGGCATCAAAACTGTGCATTACGTAAGCCCGTCGGTTTGGGCGTGGCGTCAAAAGCGCATCTTTAAAATTGAAGCAGCCACTAACCTAGTACTGGCATTCTTACCGTTTGAAAAAGCGTTCTACGATAAATTCAACGTGCCTTGTGAATTCATTGGTCACACATTGGCTGATGCTATTCCGCTGCAATCAGACAAAGCGCCTGCACGTGATCTACTCGGTTTAGAGCAAGATAAGCAATGGTTAGCGGTACTTCCGGGTAGTCGTGGCAGCGAGTTGAAAATGCTCTCTCAGCCATTTATCGAAACGTGTAAGAAATTGCACCAGAAATTCCCCGATCTTGGCTTCGTCGTAGCGCTAGTAAACCAGAAACGTCGCGAACAATTCGAGCAAGCGTGGAAAGAGCATGCACCTGAGCTTGATTTCAAACTGGTGGACGATACTGCACGCAACGTGATTACCGCTTCAGATGCCGTGATGTTGGCGTCTGGCACCGTAGCGTTAGAGTGTATGTTGCTCAAACGCCCAATGGTGGTCGGTTACCGTGTCAACGCGGTGACGGCTTTCCTTGCTAAGCGCCTGCTGAAAACGAAATATGTTTCGCTGCCAAACATTCTGGCTGATACCGAGCTGGTTAAAGAATATCTGCAAGATGATTGCACGCCAGACAATTTATTCGACGAAGTGTCTCGCTTACTAGAGAGCGATAACCGAGAAATGCTGGATAAGTTCACTGAAATGCATCATTGGATTCGCAAAGATGCGGATCAACAAGCCGCAAACGCGGTTCTAAAACTGATTGAAAAATAGAGATTTACCATGGCTGTAAAACCAAAAACGACCAAAGCAAAAGTAGAACTACCACCGTTTGAATATCCGCAAGGCTATCAGCTAGTTGCGGGTGTTGATGAGGTAGGGCGTGGTCCTTTGGTGGGTGATGTTGTTACCGCAGCGGTTATTTTAGATCCAAATAACCCAATTGAAGGCTTAAACGATTCGAAAAAACTGAGTGAGAAAAAACGCCTTGCACTGCTGCCAGAAATCAAAGAGAAAGCATTGGCATGGGCGGTAGGCCGCTGTTCTCCTGAAGAGATTGATGAGCTCAACATCCTGCAAGCGACCATGGTTGCCATGCAACGTGCGATTGCGGGTTTGAAAGTACAGCCAGACCTTGCGCTTATCGATGGTAATCGTTGTCCTGAACTGCCAATGGATTCCCAAGCAGTAGTGAAAGGCGACTTGCGCGTGGCGGAAATTAGCGCGGCGTCAATCATTGCTAAAGTGGTTCGTGACCAAGAAATGGAAGAGTTGGATAAACAATACCCACAGTTTGGCTTTGCTAAGCACAAAGGTTACCCAACCAAAGCGCACTTCGAAGCGATTGAGCAACACGGTGTGATCAGTGAACACCGTAAGAGCTTCAAGCCCGTGAAGAAAGCGCTCGGCATCGAAGAATAAAGCAAAGTAATAGAATAGGCGTATCGGTGTTATAAACCACGCCTGCTTTAGGTTAGAATCCCAAATAAGATATAGTTTTACGGTACCTGTTAATGTCAGATCCCAAGTTCATTCACCTAAGAGTTCACAGTGATTTCTCGATGGTGGATGGTATCAACAAAGTTCCACCGCTCGTTAAGAAAGTCGCCGAACTCGGCATGCCTGCAATGGCATTGACCGATTTCACTAACCTGTGTGGTTTGGTGAAATACTATGGTACTGCGCACGGCAGTGGTGTGAAGCCAATCATCGGTGCTGATTTCAAAATGCAATCGGATGAGTTTGGCGAGGAGCTGACGCAATTAACGTTACTTGCGGCAAACAACGAAGGTTATAAAAACCTCACGTTGCTGATCTCAAAAGCTTACCTTCGTGGTCACGTACAACACCAACCGGTGCTCGACAAAGCTTGGTTGGCTGAACTATCAGAAGGTTTGATCGTTCTATCAGGCGCGAAAAACGGTGAAATTGGTAAAGCATTGCTAAAAGGCAACCGCAAAGTTGTCGACAGTTGTGTCGAGTTCTACAACCAATACTTCCCAGATCGCTTCTATCTAGAATTGGTTCGTACTGGTCGTCCGGATGAAGAAACTTACCTGCACTTTGCGATTGAATTGGCAGAAGAGCTTGAATTGCCAGTCGTTGCAACCAACGAAGTTGTTTTCATCAGTGAAGACTTATTTGACGCCCATGAAATCCGCGTTGCAATCCACGATGGTTACACCCTAGAAGATCCGCGTCGTCCAAAGAACTACAGCCCAGAACAATACCTGCGTACTGAAGAGGAAATGTGCGAGCTGTTTGCCGACATTCCGGAAGCGTTAGAAAACAGTGTTGAAATTGCCAAGCGTTGTAACGTGACAGTACGTTTGGGTGAATACTTCCTACCAGCCTTCCCAACTGAAGGTATGGAAGAGACCGACTTCTTGGTCATGAAGTCTCGCGAAGGTCTGGAAGAGCGTCTAGAGTTCCTATTCCCAGATGAGGAAGAGCGCAAGCAGCGTCGTCCTGAATACGATGATCGTCTGCAAATCGAACTCGACGTAATCAACCAAATGGGATTCCCTGGTTACTTCTTGATCGTAATGGAGTTCATTCAGTGGTCGAAAGACAACGCGATTCCGGTAGGTCCGGGGCGTGGTTCGGGTGCTGGTTCTTTGGTGGCATATGCACTGAAGATCACCGACCTTGACCCATTGGAATACGACCTTCTATTCGAACGTTTCTTGAACCCAGAACGTGTATCCATGCCCGATTTCGACGTCGACTTCTGTATGGATAAGCGTGATCAAGTAATTGACCACGTTGCAGAAATGTATGGTCGTGATGCGGTATCTCAGATTATCACCTTTGGTACCATGGCGGCGAAGGCGGTAATCCGTGACGTAGGCCGTGTACTTGGCCACCCGTTTGGCTTCGTTGATCGTATTTCAAAATTGGTTCCGCCTGATCCGGGCATGACGCTAGAGAAAGCGTTCAAAGCTGAGCCTGCACTTCCTGAGTTGTATGACGCAGATGAAGAAGTGAAAGAGCTTATCGACATGTGTCGCCTCCTTGAAGGTTGTACACGTAATGCCGGTAAGCACGCGGGTGGTGTTGTAATCTCACCAACCACCATTACAGACTTCGCGCCGATTTATGCTGACTCGGAAGGCCACTTCCCGGTTACTCAGTTCGATAAGAACGACGTTGAAACGGCCGGTCTGGTTAAGTTTGACTTCTTGGGTCTGCGTACCCTAACCATCATCGACTGGGCGTTGGGTCTGATTAACCCGCGTCTAGAACGCGAAGGCAAAGATCCTGTTCGCATCGAATCGATTCCACTGGATGATGCGGCGTCATTCCGTTTGCTGCAAAACTCAGAAACCACTGCGGTATTCCAGCTTGAATCGCGCGGTATGAAAGAGCTGATTAAACGTCTGCAACCGGACTGTTTTGAAGACATCATCGCATTGGTGGCACTGTTCCGTCCGGGTCCGTTGCAGTCGGGCATGGTAGATAACTTTATCGACCGTAAGCACGGTCGTGAGGCGATCTCTTATCCTGATGAAAAGTGGCAACACGAATCGCTTAAAGAGATTCTGGATCCGACTTACGGCATCATCCTGTATCAAGAACAGGTAATGCAGATCGCACAGGTACTGTCTGGCTACACCCTTGGTGGTGCGGACATGCTTCGTCGTGCGATGGGTAAGAAAAAACCGGAAGAGATGGCGAAACAGCGTGCTACCTTCGAAGAGGGGGCAATTGCCAACGGCGTCGATGGCGAGTTGGCGATGAAGATCTTCGACTTGGTAGAGAAGTTCGCGGGTTACGGCTTTAACAAATCTCACTCGGCAGCCTACGCACTGGTTTCGTACCAAACGCTATGGCTGAAGATGCACTATCCGGCAGAATTCATGGCAGCGGTAATGACCGCCGATATGGATAACACTGAGAAAGTGGTTGGCCTAGTTGACGAATGTTTCCGCATGAAGCTCACCGTGCTTCCGCCAGACATCAATGCCGGCTTGTACCGCTTTAACGTCGATGAGAATGGCGCGATTGTTTACGGCATCGGCGCGATTAAAGGTGTGGGTGAAGGTCCAATCGATGCGATCTTAGAAGCGCGCAACAAAGGTGGTCACTTCATTGACCTATTTGACTTCTGTGCGCGAATTGACCTGAAAAAGGTCAACAAGCGTGTTATCGAAAAACTGATTTACGCGGGCGCACTCGACAGGCTCGGTCCACACCGTGCGGCATTGATGGCATCGCTCAACGATGCGGTGAAAGCAGCAAGCCAACACCACCAAGCGGAAGCCTTTGGTCAAACCGATATGTTCGGTGTTTTGACTGATGCGCCAGAAGAGGTGGAACACAAATATACTCAAGTGCCTGCATGGCCAGAGAAAGTATGGTTAGAGGGTGAACGTGAGACGCTCGGTTTATATTTGACCGGCCACCCAGTTAACGCATACATAAAGGAACTAAATAAGTACGTTAGTTGTCGACTAAAAGACGCAACCCCAACTCGTCGTGATCAATCCGTGACAGTGGCGGGTCTGGTTATTGCGGCTCGGGTGATGACAACCAAGCGCGGTACACGAATCGGCATCATGACTCTGGACGATCGAAGTGGTCGAATGGAGGTGATGTTGTTCTCGGATGCGCTTGATAGGTATGCAGAACTTCTCGAAAAAGATAAAATTCTGGTGGTTTCTGGACAGGTCAGCTTTGATGACTTCAACGGTGGCCTTAAAATGTCGGCGCGTGAAGTTATGGATCTGGGTACTGCACGTGAAAAATACGCACGTGGTTTGTCGGTATCTATTGATGCTAACCAGATCAACGATAAATTCTTTGAACAATTTACGCGTATTTTAGAGCCGCACAAAGCCGGAACCGTACCTGTCAATGTATACTACCAGCGTGCCGACGCCAGAGCGCGGTTAACATTGGGCACCGAATGGCGAGTAACGCCAACAGATACATTACTAGACGATTTAAAACAGTTGCTTGGCAAAGGCCAAGTAGAACTCGAATTTAACTAAAAATTCAGCGCAATATGTAAGACGCTGAGTAAAAAAGGATTCATAGATGAGCCTAAACTTTCTTGAATTTGAAAAGCCAATTGCAGAGCTAGAAGCGAAAATTGAAGCGCTACGTGACGTATCTCGTCACGGCGGTGATTCTGCGGTTGACCTTGATAAAGAAATCGAACAGCTTGAGAAAAAGAGCCTAGAACTTAAGAAGAAAACCTTCAGCAATCTAGGTGCATGGGAAACAGCTCAACTGGCTCGTCACCCTTTACGTCCGTACACACTTGATTACATCAAGCACGCTTTTGATGAATTTGATGAACTAGCGGGTGACCGCGCGTTTGCTGACGACAAAGCGATCGTTGGTGGTATCGCTCGTCTTGAAGGGCGTCCAGTGATGATCATTGGTCACCAGAAGGGCCGTGAGACCAAAGAAAAAGTAAAACGTAACTTTGGTATGCCTAAACCAGAAGGTTACCGTAAAGCGCTACGTTTGATGGAAATGGCTGAGCGTTTCAACATGCCTATCATCACTTTCATCGACACGGCAGGTGCATACCCAGGTGTTGGCGCGGAAGAGCGTGGCCAATCTGAAGCGATCGCGAAGAACCTAAAAGTGATGTCTGGTCTTAAAGTACCAGTAATCTGTAACGTTGTTGGTGAAGGCGGTTCAGGCGGTGCACTTGCAATCGGTGTAGGTGACTACGTGAACATGCTTCAGTACTCAACGTACTCAGTAATCTCTCCAGAAGGTTGTGCTTCAATCCTGTGGCGTGATTCAGACAAAGCACCACAAGCAGCAGACGCGATGGGTCTAACCGCTCCACGTCTGAAAGAGCTTGAGCTTATCGATGAAATCATCGAAGAGCCACTAGGTGGTGCGCACCGCGACCACGTTCAAATGGCTGCAAACATGAAAGCAAACCTGCTTCGCCAGCTAGAAGACCTTGAGCAACTAGACCACGAAACGCTACTAGAGCGTCGTTACCAGCGTCTAATGAACTACGGTTACTGCTAATTACAGCTGCCGCTAGGCACTAGCTGAATTCTCGCAAGATAACAGATAAAATAGAAAGGGTTGGGCGTGCGTCCAACCCTTTTTTGTTTCTATCGGATGATTTATGGAATCGCTTTACTCGCAATTTGCTCAAGTTCTTGATCGTTATTACCAATCAGGCACCAAGATTGTCTTGGCGTTTAGTGGCGGGGTAGATTCGCGTTTATTACTCGAGCTGCTTAGTCGTTATCAGCAAGCGTATTCGATAGACAATCAATCAACAGATTCTCACTCATTCAAGTGTCACGCCGTATACGTGCATCATGGTTTAAGCTCCAACGCGGACGAATGGGCGGATAAATGTTTAGTGTGGGCTGAGCAAGCGGGAATTACCTGTTCTGTTGAGCGTGTGAGTCTAGACACTAACAGCGGCGAAAGTATCGAGCTGTTGGCTCGAGAAGCGCGTTATCAGGTGTTGGCGAAGCACATCCAGTCCGGTGATTTATTGCTGACAGGTCAACATGCCGATGACCAGGTGGAAACCTTCTTGTTAGCGTTGAAGCGCGGCAGCGGCCCGAAAGGTCTATCTTCAATGGCAGAAAGCATGCCGTTTGCTGGTGGCACTTTGGTCCGTCCGCTATTAGCTATCAAGCGCGAGCAGATTGAGGCCGTAGCGAAGGAGCAAGGGCTAGATTGGGTAGAAGACGAAAGTAATCAAGATACGCGTTACGATCGTAATTTCCTCCGTCATCGTATTGTGCCAGAACTTTCTGAACGTTGGCCGAGCATCCATCAAGCGGTGCAGCGCAGTGCGAGTTTGTGCGCGCAGCAAGAAGCTTTGCTGGACGAGTTGCTTAGAGCAGTGTTTGAACGCGCACTACAAAGTGATTTTAGCCTGAGTATTGAAGAATTAGCGACGCACAGTGAACTGGCTCGTGCGCGATTGGTTCGTATGTGGTTGGCTAAGCTAAATGCCAATATGCCAACGCAAGTGCAGCTCAATTTGATTTGGAATGAGGTCGCGCTGGCGCAGCAAGATGCCAATCCAAAGCTTCAGCTCAAGCAGGGTGAAGTTCGCCGTTTTCAGAATCGCCTGTATTGGGTAACCGAAACGGTTGATGTCACGACGTGGCAAAGTGCTATTCAAACCGATACGGCTTTGCTGTTGCCCGAGCAGTTGGGAGAGCTCACCTTGAGTACCAACTCAGAGCAAGCCACCATTGCTATGCCGCCTCATCCAGAGCTATTGCGAGTGACGTTTAATCCAGAAGGGCTCTCTGCGCACCCGACCACGCGTAGCCATAGCCGTAAGCTGAAGAAGTTATTCCAAGAGTACAATGTGCCGAGTTGGCTGCGTCGCCAAATACCGATTCTGATGTACCAAGATAAGGTGGTGGCGGTCGGCAATTTGTTTGTTGATCAAGCCTTCAGTGGTCAAGATTGTGAACTTATCTGGCGCAAGTCGTTGTAATTCATGCCACAATGTCGATTATAAAATATAAAAATCCTTAAATAAGAATCGATTAGGTGAAGCAATGAAGAAAACAATCATGGGCGCAATGATGGCGCTAACCATGTTAAGTGGGCAAGCTCTGGCGGCAGGTGATGTTGCAGCAGGGCAAGCAAAAGCAGGCGTATGTGCTGCTTGTCATGGCGCGGATGGTATCGCGGTGATTCCTGGTTACCCAAACCTGAAAGGTCAGAACGAGCAATACATCGCGAGTTCAATCAAGGCTTACAAAGCGGGCCAACGCACGGGTGGCCTAGCGCCAGTGATGCAAGCACAAGCTAATCTGCTGTCTGACGAAGATATCGCAAACTTGGCAGCGTACTACGCAAGCTTGAAGTAATAAGCACGGGTACAAGCCAGATAAAGACTCAAATCAAGCCAGAGCCAAACGCTCTGGCTTTTTCGTTTGGTGCACGTGGGATTGCTGACTTCGCGACTTTGTTACATTCATCCGCAAATAAATTCCACCGGTGTCAGGATTTTCAGGTGCTTGATGATAACAAGGATTGAATGTTGTGAGGTGCTAACCGATAATATGCGCAAACGATTGAAGCTTAAGGGATGAACATGAAAAAGATTGAAGCGATTATCAAGCCATTCAAATTGGATGATGTTCGAGAAGCGTTGGCTGAAGTAGGCATTACAGGGATGACAGTCTCTGAAGTGAAAGGCTTCGGTCGTCAGAAAGGTCACACAGAATTGTACCGTGGTGCAGAGTACATGGTGGATTTCCTGCCTAAAGTGAAGCTAGAAATCGTAGTGACGGAAGACGTTGCAGACAAGTGTGTTGAAACCATCATTGAAACGGCACAAACCGGTAAGATTGGTGACGGTAAGATCTTTGTTACGGATATCGAGCGCGTAGTACGTATCCGTACTGGCGAAGAAGACGAAGACGCGATTTAAGATTTCACTTCATTATGTGGTGAAAATTTGAGTAAGCTAAAAGGGAGCCGTAAATGGCTCCTTTTTTATTATGCGCATTTTATGCGTGCCATTTTTGTTGTTAGGTAGGTCTATGTATCAGCGTTTAGCTTTTGCGTTAGTTTTTCTTATTATCGCCGGACTTGTCAGCTTTCAGGTGATCTTCACGGTGCCAGAGCAACCACAAATCATTACTCAAACAGGAACGAACATTACTCAAGATATTCGCTGTATGGAGTTTAAACAGCCACAGGCGCTCGACAAGGATGGTGAGTTAAATGTCTTGGTGTGGAACATCTACAAACAAAACCGAGACAACTGGCGGCAAGCACTCGATGCATTCTCTGCCAATAAACAACTGCTTTTACTACAAGAAGCAAGCTTAACCGATGAATTCAAAAACTGGCTGGTGGATGGGCACTGGGTCAGTAACCAAGTCAGTGCTTTCAAAGCGCTTGGCAGTGGGGCGGGGGTGATCAGCATTGCGCAGAAAGAACCCATTCGAGCTTGCGCGTATACGTCTAAAGAACCGTGGCTGCGTTTGCCTAAATCCGCGCTGTACAGTAAGTATCAGCTCAGTAACGGTGAAACCTTGGCGGTGGTGAACATTCATGCAATCAACTTTACCGTGGGCACCGAGGAATACACGTCACAGTTGTCTGTATTAGAGAAGGTGCTGAAGGAGCATAAAGGCCCGATCCTGTTTGCAGGGGATTTTAATAGCTGGAGCGAAGAACGCTTAACGGCGATGAAGAAAGCACTGCAAAAAGCCAATTTGCAGGAAGTGACGTTTAGCCAAGACAACCGCACTCAGTTCATTACCGGCTTGCCACTCGATCACGTTTTTTATCGAGGTCTGACCCTCAAAAACGCGAAAGCGCCGCAGAGCGACGCTTCCGATCATAATCCATTATTGGTGTCGTTTACGCTTAACGACTAGCGAGGGTGGTTTTATCCTCGCTTGAGTAACTTAAGCAATAACGATGTACAACGCCCAAATTACGTAGAACGCAATCCAAGGTAGGCTCGAAATCACAAGAGCCTGTCCGCGTTCAAACTCTGTCCAAGTCAGAACCACACCATAGCCCAATACAATGTACCAAGGCAGCAGTAGCGGTAGTGAGCTAGCAAAGTGCGACCACTCGTTGGTTAAAGGCAGTTTCAACAAACCATTTAGGCTGTTTAAATCCGCCGCGTACGTCATTACCTGACCGTGTTTCAGTAACAGGCTCGCATAGCTTGCGATGTCGCCTAAAACCGCAGGGAACAGGATTGCAGAAGCCGCTGCAAACCATTTCCAATAGCCGTATTGTTGTTTGCTTGCTTTAGTCGCTAGGAAGAACCACAACGCCAAAAGCAGCAGAGTCGCAAAGCGGTTGAACACGTCATTAATGATCGCACTTGCCATCAGCGTGTTTGGTTCCAACAGTTCAATCTGCTTAGGATCGACCTGTTGGAATTGAGCCGTTAATTGTTCACTTAGCCAAGTGAAATCCACATTCGAGAAATAGGCACCCCAGAATAGGAATGGGCTGAGCATCAAAAAGATGAACGGTTGCCACCCCCAGCCTCCACGCTGATACAGCGCTAGGAAGCACGATGTTGGAGAACGGAAAATATCCAACAACATTACAAGCGGGTTACTCGATGGGTTCATACACTTACCTTAGTTACGTCAACATACAACTTAAGCTTCTGACCTGGTTTCAGGTACTTCTGCTTTTGAAGAGAATTCCATTTCACGATGTCGTTGCTCTTCACCTTAAACTTGCTCGCAATGCCACTGATGGTATCGCCAGAACGCACGTTATAGAAAACGGTGCGAATGACGGCGCCCTTGTCTGAGTTCTTCCAAATCACCAGCTTTTGGCCAATGCGCAAGGTGTCTTTTGGTCCCATGCCGTTCCATTTCGCCAGAGACTTATGAGAAACCTTGTTCTCTTTTGCAATAGACCACAAGCTCTCGCCAGATTGGACAACGTGAGTCAGTTTGAATTGACCGCGAGATTTAGATTGCGTTTTGTTTAGGCGATTTTCCGCAGTAAGTGCGTACTTAGCATCGTCTTTAGTTGACGTTGGGATCATTAGGTACTGACCAACGCGAATGTTGTTGTTGGTTAGGCCGTTAGCACGTTGGATAACTTTGGTTGTCGTACCGTACTTCTGAGCCAATACGCTGAGCGAGTCACCAGACTTCACTTTGTAGCGTGCGACCTTCATGCCTTTACCACGGTTCTTTTTCACCTGAGCAAGGAACTGATCCTTTTTCTCGATAGGAATAAGAAGCTGGTGTGGGCCGTCAGGTGCCGTAGACCATTGGTTGTAAGCCGGGTTGTAACCTTGCAGCTCTTTGACACCAATGCCTGCGTAATCGGCAGCAATCGCTAGGTCCAATTGTTCTTTTGGATCAACCTGAACCAAAACCGGTTTGTTCGCGATTGGTGGAATGTCGATGCCGTATTTGTCTTGGTTCGCAATGATGTCTGCAAGTGCAAGTAGCTTAGGAACGTAACTGCTGGTCTCTTTTGGAAGGTCCAAAGAGAAGAAGTCCGTAGGTTTACCTAGCTTTTTGTTCTTACGAATCGCGCTTGATACACGACCGCCACCACTGTTGTAAGCGGCAATCGCTTGATCCCAGTTACCGTCAAAGCGCTTGCTTTGTTGCTCTAGGTAATCAAGAGCAGCATCTGTCGCTGCGTACACATCACGACGACCGTCGTACCAGTAGTTTTGCTCTAGGCCCATCATCTTGCCGGTACCAGGAACGAACTGCCAAAGACCTGCCGCACTGCCGTGTGAGTACGCGAATGGGTCAAATGAGCTCTCTACGATAGGTAGAAGCGCCAATTCCATTGGAAGCCCACGTTCTTCAATGCGTTTTGTAATCATGTACAAAAACGGCTGTGCACGCTCAGAAACGGTGCGCAGGTGGTTAGGGTGCTTCAGATACCATGTACGGTAGTAAGCCACTTTCTTGTTGTCTGGGATGTCCATTTCAAGCTGCATGCCGATACGACGCCATACATCTTCTTGTTCCTGAGGAGAAAGGGTTTTCGGCGTATCTTTAGCAGGTTTCTTTGCTATCGATTGCTTTTTCTTGGAGTCCGCTTGAGCCGCGTCTTGTTTTACCGCTTGCTCGGACTTATTGGTTTCTGGTGTTGGAGTGTTTGTTGAATCTGACTGTGTCAATTGACAGCCAGAAAGTAGTAACGCCAACGCCCAACTGTACTTTAAACGCATGGATTCAGCCTATCTAGGGCCTGGTTATCTTCTCCTGCCTGTCGCGCAACAGTGTGCGTGGCAGTCGCAAGATAATAGACATCTTGTAACACTAACTAAGGGTAGAGGCGGGTTTGCCGCTACTTTATGCGTTTGGGTGAAATTCAAACAGATTTATATCAGCCCCAAACGCAATAGAAGCGCCAGAGGCGCTTCTATGAAAATCAGCTCACGATAATACTTGCGTCGTGCAAGTTTACAAGCAGAAATTGGTTAAAATTCGTTCTTCCACTCACGTAGAGCTGTAAAAACCGAGCACGGATCGCTATTTTCAATACGGTTCGTGACAGATTGAATCACTTCTGCGTTGGTTGCGCGCAAGAACGGGTTGATTAACTTTTCTTTGCGTAGTGTGGTAGGAATGGTTGGAATGTTTAATCCGCGCAGGCGGTTTACATCGTCACGGTACTGGCGCAAGTGCTCATTGTCGGGCTCAACCGCTAGGGCAAAGGCTACGTTACTTGCGGTGTATTCATGTGCACAGAACACTTCGGTCTCTTCTGGCAGCTTCATGATTTTGCTCAGTGACTCGAACATCTGCTCTGGTGTGCCTTCAAAAATACGGCCGCAGCCAGCCGAGAACAGTACGTCGCCACAGAACAATTTACCGTCGCCTACATAGCCAATGTGGCCCAGTGTGTGACCCGGTAAACCTAGCACCATGAAAATTTCACCGAAAAGCTCAAGTTTGTCGCCTTCTTCCATGGCATTGGTTAATGTTGGGATAGGTTCTGCTTTCGGACCTACGACAGAAACATGAGGAAAAGCACGAACTAAATCTGAAACGCCGCCAATGTGATCGTTGTGGTGGTGTGTAATTAAGATCGCTTCTAAAGTTAACTCGTTAGCCTGCAAATATTCTAACACTGGCTTAGCATCGCCCGGATCAACCACGGCACATCGCTTGTCGCTATTTTGTATCAGCCAGATGTAATTATCATTAAATGCGGGTATGCTTTTGATCTCTAACACGATTCGTTCTCCGTCACCCTTTTAATAGTCAGGTGGTTAATGAAACCAGCACTCAGCAACAAAACTTTACAGCACCCGTCGACTTGGTCAGAGATGAACAATGGGCCGTGGGTACTTGAGTCAATCCAAACCCGACTCGATGAATGGTGTCCGAAGTTGTTCGGTTACCACATGCTGAAATTGGGCGGCTTGAGCTGTGAGCTAACCAGCTGTAGTTGTAACATTCAACACCAAGTCAACGTAGATATCCAGAACCCGTTGCATAATGTCATCGCAGATGGTTACGAATTACCCTTTTTAGAAAAAAGCTTTGATGTTGTCGTGCTTGCTCATCAGCTTGACTATGCAAGTGATCCCCATCGACTGCTGCGCGAAGTTGATCGCGTCATGATGGATGATGGTTATCTTATTATTACGGGCTTTAACCCGATTAGTTTCACTGGCTTAGCAAGTTTATTACCTTGGCGTAGAAACAATTTGCCTTGGAGTGGGCGCATGTTCACCGCCAACCGCATCAAAGATTGGCTGGGCGTACTCAACTATCAGGTGATTCATTGTGATCGTTACGCGTTGTTTCCGATGACGCGCTACAAAACCATGTGGACGTGGTTAGAGAACAGTTTGGGTGATTGGGCATCACCAGCGGGGAGTTTGTATTACATCGTTGCCCGTAAACGAACGTACCCTCTCAAACCTATCAAGCCACATTGGCGCTTGAAGAGAAAGCTAACACCACTGGGTGTGATGAACAGAGAGGGCAGTGCGGTGAAAAAGGTCTCAAGCAGTAAAAACTAAGACGCTTGATACCCCGTATCTTCTTCAGTTGGGTTTTCCGCGGCAGTGCGCGCTAGCTCATCACAGATTTCATTCTCACGATGGCCTGCGTGGCCCTTAACCCAATGCCAATCTACTTTATGGCGAGCGGTTTCTTTATCCAATGCTTGCCATAAATCGGCATTTTTCACTGGCTTTTTATCTGCCGTTTTCCAGCCACGTTTTTTCCAGTTATGAATCCATTGCGTAATGCCTTGGCGCACGTACTGGCTATCCGTTGTTAACGTCACTTGGCATGGCTCTTTTAGCGTTTGCAATGCCACCACTGCAGCCAACATTTCCATGCGGTTATTGGTCGTCAGCGTGTAGCCTTTCGCTAGGGTCTTTTCCGTTTGCTTGTAACGCAGCACAATGCCGTAACCACCCGGGCCCGGATTGCCTAAACAAGATCCGTCAGTGAAAATCTCAACGTGTTTGGTCATATTTTTGGTACTATTAGCCGAAACATTTAATAAAGCATAGTCTGACACACATAACCTTATGAATACCAGCAGCAATTCTGAACATAATCGTATTGTCGTTCTCGATACCGAAACCACGGGTATGAACCTAGAAGGCGGCCCGCACTACATGGGTCACCGCATCATCGAAATTGGTGCCGTGGAGATCATCAACCGTAAGCTGACTGGTCGTCACTTTCACGTTTACTTAAAGCCTGACCGTGAAATCCAACCAGACGCGATTGGAGTCCACGGTATTACGGATGAATTCTTGGTCGATAAGCCAGAATACTCTGCCGTACACCAAGAGTTTCTAGATTTCATTAAAGGCGCCGAGTTGGTTGCCCACAACGCGCCCTTCGATACCGGCTTTATGGATTACGAGTTTGAAATGCTCAATCCAAGCATCGGTAAGACGGATGATTACTGTAAGGTGACCGATACCCTTGCCATGGCGAAGAAAATCTTCCCGGGCAAGCGAAACAACCTCGACGTATTGTGTGAACGCTACGGCATTGATAACTCACACCGTACTCTCCACGGGGCATTGCTCGATGCGGAGATTCTAGCCGACGTTTACCTTCTAATGACGGGTGGTCAAACAAGCCTAGAATTTAATGCCAACAAAAAAGACGGCGAAGCCGAAGGTATTCGTCGTGTTGAAGGAAGAAAAGCGCTAAAGGTTTTGCGTGCAACTGCCGATGAAGTAGAAGCACACCAGAAAAGACTCGAACTGGTGAACGATAGTATTTGGTAGTAAATAGGAGAGACTATGTTGAGGGCTTTGTCAGTCGCTATTTTAGCGTTCTGGAGTTGTTTCGCGTTTTCCGCGAGCGAGTCCGCCATGTCTTTGTTAGATAACCGCTTTCGTGTCGACCCGACCATCGAGCAAATCACCTTTCTGGTTTATCGTGAACAAAGTTCTCAACCTGTCGTCCTTGTCCGCCCTGATGGTAAAAAATATTACGCATGGGGTACTTACGACAATGTGCGTTGGTATCAAGAACCTTCCCTCGACATAATCTCTGTAGATAAGCCTATGGCGGGCCCTTGGCAAGCCGTAGGTAAAGTTACCCCGAAAAACAATATCCGCCTGATCTCACACCTCAAACTCAGCACTGATGTGTTCCCGAATCGCCTTTACCACAACGAAGCACTCAAGTTCACCGCGCGTTTAACCTCAGACGATAAACCGCTGGTATTGAGAGATTTCCTAGACCGCGTCAATTTGCGCGTCACCTTCACTAAGTTTGTGGAGAATGAGAACGAACTGATCAAAGAAGCTCGCCCAGTACCTATGGTGATTGGTGAGTTTGCCGATGATGGCCGCGGTTTGGATGAAAAAGCAGGCGATGGTGTCTTCACTGTTCAATTGCCGATTGACGTTGAGCCGGGCAAATACCGCGCGCGCATTACCTCTGGCAACGGCGTATTTTTGCGAGCACAGGAACAAGTGGTACTGGTTTACCCATCGCCAATCACACGCACCTTTATTCAATCACGTCATGCAGACCAACCACACCAGCTGGTGGTTAGTGGTGAACAAGGCATGATTACTCCGGGCTCTATCGCTGTGAATGTAGAGCAAGAAGCACCAGACGGCTTTATCAGTTATAGCCAAGGCCAAGTTTCTGCTGACGGCACCAAAACGACGCTTAAGATGGATAATGATCCAGAGTTAGGTAAGTACTCATGGCATGGTGAAGTCTTTGCCACAGACCTGGCGACTAAGCGTTCATTAGTCTTCCCAATCAAAGAGCAGTCATTCAGCGTCGTCGATGAAGTGGATCTTGAAGCTGCACGCTTAGCGAAAGAAGCAGAGATCGCCGAGCAACGCCGCATCGAAATGGAAAAACGCATCATCGCCGAGCGCGAAGCCGAACGTAAGCGCAGCATGATCATCATCGCCATCGGCAACGTCATCGCACTGATTCTGGTGATTCTATTCTGGATCATCTGGAGCAAGCTCAAAGCCAAACGCCAAGCCATGCCAGAGATGCAGTTGGAAGTGCCTAAGAAGTAGGGCGCAAGAATTTATATATGGAACGGAGCCGATTGGCTCCGTTTTTTATTCAAAAGGCGTATTTTTAATATTCAGTTGATACAAATCTAGCGCATAGCATTTGGTTTCTTATTTATGATTGATCTTTTTCAAGTTTTGTCATTAATGGTGGTGATATAACTCCTTAACTAACAGAGGTTTGCTTAGTTTTTAAACCATTCTGGTTTTGCAAGGAGAACATATGCCTCAATCTGTAATCGTGGTACTGGCCAATTCTATAAAGCATCGTCAACATTGTGTTGCGGGAAAATGTGTTAATACGGGTAGATGGATTAGACCAGTCTCAAATCTACAAGGAGGTGAGCTTAGTCATCAACAAGCTAGAGTCCGAAATCCACATGGAACTTTCAATGTTAAGCCTCTTCAAAAAGCTCGTGTAGGACTAGCACATCATGCCCCGCTCCCTCATCAACCAGAGAACTATTTAATTGATAATACAGCTTGGATACAAAATTACTCAATTGATATTGGGCAACTGAACACTTTAGTGGAAGTACCCGCAGATCTTTGGGGTATTGGTAATCGAGTGGAATATGCTTCAATCGTAGATCGAACTTATCATGTCTCTCAGTCTCTTTATCTAGTACGAGTTGAAGATCTCAGGCTTTATCACAATGCTGATGGTAAAAGAAGAGCTTCATTTACCTATGAGAACATTGAGTACGACCTTGCTGCTACAGATCCTCGCTTTGATGATATTGTAGAGAATCACTTACCAACATCTGGAATCCTATGCATTAGTTTAGGAGAGCCATATCAAGGCTACTGTTATAAGCTTGTAGCTACAATCTTTTGAGAGGTATTATGAACATTTACACAATTGGGTTTACTCAGAAAAAAGCAGAAACGTTTTTTCAATTCCTCAAGCAATCCGAGGTAAAAACACTTATTGATGTACGTCTAAATAATGTTTCTCAGTTGGCTGGTTTTGCGAAGCGTGATGATTTGAAGTTATCAAATAGAACTATAATTCTCATAATATTATTCATATGATACTGATTTTAAAGCGATTATAATTAGTATGCATAACCTTTAGGCATACTATTCAAAATTCCCACCTACCTTTCGAAGTCTCCGCAATAAGTTGGCTAGATTTCCAATAAATTAGAAAATTCGACAATATTTTGAACAACCTAATAGCACTGTATATGTAACCCATTGTTTTTAATGACTAATGCAAATGGCGTGATTTTTGCGAAGTAGAGGCATTATTGGCTTAACTTGGGTTAAATCGTGTCATACAAAGTTCTCCCGCTTTCGGAATTGATGTCCCATGAATTCGGGTTGATAGAGGGCAACTTCCACAACCTCGCGGAAGCAGATGTCGTCTCTGCTATTCCTGCTCATCTTACCTTTGAGCAGCTAAAACAACACCTCCACGAGGGTAAGCTCGTACTCGTGAGTGATACACCTCAAATTCCCGCACTTCTGAGTTACAACGACCCAATTGGTCCTAAAACATGGCGCCTAAACTCTGAGGTTATCTCTGCATTTTCGGATGATGCGACTAAGGAATTGTTAGCAAAGACTAAAATCCCCAGAGCAACGGGAGGGTACAGCACACGTATTGTAGAGACCGCGACACTCGAACGAGCTTACACGCCGCAGCCAATAGCAACCGAAAGTGAAGAGGAGATCACCAAGGAATTCGAGTACAGCTTCGAAGTTGGCTGCTCGGATGCCACCATAAAGAAAATGGTGCACAGTGACTTTGCTTTAGCGAAAACTGAAAAAGAGAACGCGGTAACCCGCTGGGAGCAAGCCAATACCGAGCAAGGTACCCGCTACACAGCGTTATGTGTGTTTGATGAGCCAAAGCGTTTAAATATCCACATCGCCGATGACAATCTCGGGCTGACGCCACTGGAAGCCGTCACACTACAAAAAGCTGGCAGCCATAAAACTGAGGAAGGTTTTATACCTGTCGTTCCGGCTGTACGATTGGGCGAACGCCTAGGCTTGCCGACAGAGGGCTATTACTACCACTTTAATGATGGTGAACTGGTCCAAGAGTACAAAATTCTCGGACAAGAAAAGTGGGCGTTTTACGCTACGCGATCGACACAAGACAAGCTCAATAATGAGCGTGGTTTTACCAAAGACCAAAGCGCTATATTGGTGTATTGGAAGTTGGCCAACCAAGTCCTTGAGAACCAATTCATCATTTATCTTGAGCGCCAAATCACACGAGAAGAGCTCGATAACCTCAGTGAAGATTGGCTGAGCGAAAACGGGATAAAGTTGGATATTCCTGCACTGTTTGATGCAGCTAAACAGCCGGAAGAAGCACGCGTAGAAGATAACAACGATGAGACGGAAGCAGAACAAACCGCAGCAACGCACATCGTAGTTGCGGGGGAAACCTGGCAGAGCATAGCTGAACAGTATGGTATGGGAGCTAAAGCCTTGCTCTCGCTTAACCCAGTGTTTGAGGCCGACCCTCTATCACTCGCAATTGGTGATGAAATTGTTGTTGCAGAAGCACAGCAAAAACAAGCACCGGACAAAAAGGACACCTTTCCGCCACTGCGCCCACAAACTTACAACAACATCCGCAACAGCCATTATCAGCACAGCGACGCATTACTTTGGCTAACCACCCATAGAGCCATCAACGCTGCCGATTTCGTCGAAGGTGATGTCGCCATCCTTAACTTAAAAGACGCCACAAGCTCGCTCGTGTTCGCTAAATCCTGCACCAGGCCAGAAGGGTGTATTGAAATTGGTGACCAACAAGAGTCAATCAGTAACTTCGGCCCTTGGTCATTCTTCTTTGCGCAAGCGAATGCAAATCCTGCCGCTGTCATACCCGCCATTCAAGCAACACAAGCACAAATGGCCATGGGAAGTTCCGCAGCTGTCGCCGGCTCACCAGAGCAAACGCAACAAACCCAAACCGCGGCGATGCAGTTGGATAAACTGGCAGGTACATTGAAAGATAAAATCGTTGAGGGCTACCGCTGGCAAGTAGAAGGCATTGGCGCCTTGTTTGCCATGCAGCAAAGCTTGTTTGGCGATAACACCCAATACACAGACCAAGATTTACGCCAGGTGACCACGGCGCAAAGCCGCGTTCGTGTCCACATTACCGAGCCCCAAGATGGAGAGTTTTACCCGCACGTGCAGGGCTATCATGTAGACGACACGCGCATCCCCATCAAATACGTGAAACAGGGAAATAATGGCCAACTGTCCGTTGCGATTGAAAAGAACGGACCAACCATCTATTGGACACCAGAAGAAAACGGTGAAGCAAGTTGGCAAAGCACGCCCGATCATAGTGATGGCTTTGAAAAAGACGATATACTGGTCACGCCAATCCACTCGGATAGCGATGCTAACGTCACGGTTACGCCTGCGCCAGAAGAGAAAGACTGGCGTGATGCGATCTTGGTATTCCCGGAAAGCTCAGGTATTGCTCCGCTCTATGTGGTTTACAAAGAAAGCCCGAGGGATAAGCCCGGAGTCGTTACCGGGAAAGGCGAAGATATCTTTGGCATTTGGTTGGCAGGTGCAGGTAAGGACTTAGGAGCCCCAATACCCTCTCAAATAGCTGATAAGCTGAGAGGAAAAGAATTCAGCAGCTTTGATGCGTTTCGAAAAGCATTCTGGTTAGAGGTATCTAAAGACAGCGATTTAAAGGGACAATTTAATGCACAAAACCAAATTCGAATCGGGTTAGGGAAGGCTCCTAAAGCAAGAAGTCGAGATAAAGTAGGAAAGAGAAAATCTTTTGAGCTACATCATGTAGATGAAGTGCAGAATGGTGGCAAGGTTTACGATTTAGATAATTTAAAAGTGACCACACCCAAAAATCATATTGATATTCATAGAGGTATGAAGTGAGTAAAAAAAGTATAACGGACTACAACGAAGCTGAGTTCTTGCGCTTTGTCGAAGATATTTTTAAAGAGAATGCATCAGATTCAGATGAAGTCCTTGACGAACTGCTTGATATTTTTGAGGAAATAACCGAGCATCCTGCGGGTTCAGACTTAATTTACTACCCAGAGAACCCGGGTGAGGATACGCCTGAAGGGATAGTAAAAATAGTGAAAGATTGGCGTGTTAGCCAGGGGCTTCCCTGCTTCAAAGAGTAAGGAGTAAAGGCGTCATCGTGACGCCTTTTGAAAGTCAACTAAAACTCAGTACTGGCTTCAGCAGGTTTATTACCTAAATTTAAGTGTGCCCAGTCACTTTCATCTGAATAGTCTTTTCCCCGAGCTTTAACATCACACATCTCGAATTCACCCAGACCAGCTTCACCAATTACTAACGGATGTTTAACTTCAAAGTCTACGTGAATTGTATCCCCAGAAAACGGTTTGTCAGGGTGACTATCTCCTGAAAGATTACAAGAGTAACGAATGTAGAGCCCTTCACCATTTACCCACCGATATCCTGTTCTTTCTAAATCGTCTAGTTGGTCAAAACAATCAACGTTCGTAGTGGCTGTTTCTGAACTTCCTGCGTCAGAATTAACAATGTCTCCAATCAAGTCGGCATCCCAAAGTTCATTGATCGCTTCTTCAGCTACACTGTCTAAGTCTTGTAACTGCAATGAATATTGATCCAACGTCATTTGGATATGTTCGAACAACCAGCTTGAGTCATAATCTTCTTCATTTTCTGATTCGACTACATTATTCAAACAATCAAATAAAGTTTCCGAGTCGTACGAGAGGTACTTTATCTTTTTTATGTTCTTGGCTGTGAATGATGCATCGTTGATCAATTGGTCAAAATCTTTGTAGCCGAAGGTTGCAGCGATGATTTCTGACAAATGGAATAACGAGTATCGTCTTTCATCATCACTCAAGCTATCCGAAAGGGTATTCATGAATTGATATACAAATGGCAATCGGAGAGTGATTAGTTCGTTTTCATGTTCAGCTTTGCTTCTCTCAAAAGCAAACGCAGCTTTCTTTGCTTCTTGCGCTTTTTTAGCTTCTTTACGTGCCAAAGCTTCGTTATTGAGTCTCAACTCTTTAGCTTTTTCTTGCGCCTCAAGGTACTTCTCTTCAATTAGTTTCTTTCTGGCTTCAGAGGCGGCAGCTTGCTCTTGCAGCATTTTAGTTCTGGCAACTGAGTTTTCAATCTCAGCTCGCACTTCATCTTCCGCGACCTTATCTTGTAAGTTGGCCTTTGCTGTCGCTTTCACTAATCGACCACGATCTAATTCTTTATCAACATCTTGGTCTACTTTGTGACCATATCTTAGTTTTTCACTATGTTTTTGGATTTGCTGAATAGTTAGATGCAAGTAAGGAGAAATAAGTAGATAGGAGCAAGATAGAATTAATGGCCACCACAAAGTATCCCACACATTGTTATGTCCAATAGAAAGCCATTCAACGGAGTTTTTGAAAACGGAGACACGACTATCAACACTTTGACGCCCAAAAAATAACAGAGCTAATTTATCCCAGTTAAAAATGCCCCATGACACAATAAAAGCCCCGAAAAATGGACTTGTGATCCGGCTATTTACATTGCTACTAACTGACTCAAAGAGTTCCTTTACAGTTTCACTCACTCTAAAAACCACCAATAAACGTATCGACAAACCCTTTAAACTTTTCAGCCAAGCGTCCAACAATTTTCTTACGCTGTAATATTGTCGGCTTTGTTTGCAGTGTTCCTGCGAAATCATCACGTAGTGGCATCTCTTCACTAAGCTCATAACGGTTAACCAGAATCTCTAGCTTCTCAGTATCTAGATTTTCCTCATTAGCCATGCTTTCTAGTGCTTTACGTTTCTCTTTTTCCCAGAAAAACTCAAACTCTTCTTCAACATCGGCGTGTGCCGGGATACCTTCGAGGTGATCATTCATGAACTTCTCGATAAGAGCCTTTTTACTAAGAAGCGTTGGATCTGACCCGATTAGGTTGGCGATAACCTGACGTTTACGAGCCTTCTCTTCCGTACTTTCCTCTTCGTGTAGCTCTCGCAGTAAGTGAAGGATGTAACCGACATTCACTTCATCTCGGTGCATCAACTCAAGTTCAAAGTCGACATCATCCAATATCGAAACTTTCTCTTTAGTTGAGTTCTCACGCAACTGGCGATTCAAGTCAGCGTATTTACTGGTGAAGTCCTGAAACTCTTGCTCGCTCATCTCAGTGGCATCCATGTCGAAGTCAGCAAAGTTACCAAGCATGTTTTTTAAACGCATCAGTTCGCGGAACTGTCTGACAAACCACGCTTGTGCCTCTTCATCTGGCAAGCTATCGACTGAATCTACCGTTGGCGTGATCGAAATGAGTGCGGCATATGCCTTATCAAAATCGGCCATCAGATCATCGTATGATGGCATTTCAATCACTTCGGTCGGCTGCTTATTGGAGAACATTTTGAAAGCATCATCAGCCGCAGTTTTGAGATTGCGGAAACACACCACATTACCGTGAGACTTGGTTTCATCCAGCAGGCGATTAGTGCGCGAAAAGGCTTGAATCAACCCGTGGTGTTTCAGGCTCTTATCGACATACAGGGTATTTAGCCTTGGAGCATCAAAGCCAGTCAGGAACATGTTGACTACCAAAAGAATATCGATCTCTTTGGCTTTCACTCGCTTAGAGATGTTCTTGTAGTAGTTATAGAAAGACTCGCTATCTTTGGTTGTATAGTTTGTGCCGAACATCTTGTTGTAGTCGCCGATGAAAGACTCAAGCTTATCTCGGCTGTGCAGTTTTACAGCATCTCCATCATTAAGATACTTCGCTGCGACTTCTTGAATCTCTACCGCATCACCATTACCTAGCTCGTACTCTTCCTCTTCATTGGCTTCATAGCTAAAAATGGTCGCAACTTTAAGGTTGTGTTTACCTTCCGCTTTCTTCTTAGCAAGCAACTCGTAGTATTGGATCAGCTCTGGTACACCAGATACACAGAACATTGCGTTGTAATCGCGACTGTGTGTCTTTCTTCGGTGATGAGCAATAATGTAGTCGGTAATCTTATCAAGACGCGCAGGAGAGCTTAAAAGCTCTTTGGTGTCGATATCTTCAACTTCAATATCAAGGTTGTTGTTCGAGCCATCTTTGTATTGATAGCGCCCCACATACTCGATGGCAAACTTAAGAACGTTATTGTCACGAATGGCATCAACGATCACATAAGGGTGTAAACATTCGCCAAAAAGGTCTTTTGTGGTTTTCTTTATGGACTTTTTAGCCACTGCGTTTTTAGCAAAGATTGGCGTTCCCGTAAAACCAAACAACTGAGCCCCTTGGAAGAACTGGGTAATATTCTGGTGTGTATCACCAAACTGGCTTCGGTGGCACTCATCGAAGATAAAGATAATACGTTTATCTCTCAGTGCTTCCATCTCACTTAGGTAGCGCTTTTTAGTCACCACATTATTGAGTTTTTGCAGCGTAGTGACGACAAGTTTGTTGTTGCGATTTTCGTTAATCTTTTTGCCTTTGATTGGCTTATCGATTAGCTGGTGAAACAGCATGTTGGTATTGTCTGTGCTATCGACACAACCTTTGGCAAAAGCATTAAATTCTAACGCTGTTTGGTAATCGAGGTCTTTACGGTCAACAACAAAAACGACTTTATCGACTTCACTTAATGAAGTCATAATCTGTGCAGCTTTAAAAGATGTCAGCGTTTTGCCAGAACCCGTGGTGTGCCATATGTAACCGTTCAAGTCTGTAGTTCTGACTTGCTTAATGATCTCTTCCACCGCATAGAACTGATACGGACGCAGCACCATTAAGAACTTTCCTGTCTCGTTCAAGACAATGTACTTAGTCAGCATCGCTGTTAAATGCGGTGTTGTTAGGAAAGCACTAGCAAAGCTCGGAAGTTGACTGATTTTCTTATTATCAAAATCCGTCCAATCAAAAGTTTGCTTAGCGGACATCTCGCTATTATTGGAGAAATACTGTGTATTAACCCCATTTGAAATCACGAACAGTTGAACATAATTGAACAGACCGTGGTTGGCATGATACGAGTGCTTTTGATAGCGTTTAACTTGATTGAATGCTTCTTTTAGCTCTATGCCACGTCGCTTGAGTTCGATTTGCACTAAAGGAAGACCATTTACCAATACCGTCACATCATATCGGTTGGTATAGATACCCTTCACCGTTATTTGCTGGGCAACCTGAAACTTGTTTTTACTGGCTTCATCAAACAACAGAGTTAGATGTCGGCTGTCACCATTATCCAAGGTGACATCAAGCTGATCACGCAATGTCTTCGCTTTGGTGAAGATATTGCCCTTCTCTAGCTTACCCAATACCTGACGAAACTCAGTATCCGAAAGCGTGCATTCATTCACTTTCTCAAGTTGAGCCTTTAGGTTAGCTTCAAGCGCAGTATTGTCTCTAGGCGCAATAACTTCAAAACCTTGAGTGCCAAGCTGAGCAATTAAGTTATCTTCTAATTGTTGTTCTGATTGATAAGCCATTTGACGATTTAATATCCTTGAGTGCTTTCATGTACAGCTCTAGCAGACAGAGCTATACATTAAGAAATTACACAAACATCTGTTGAAGTAAGCCTTTTTTAAACTGCTTGGTTTGTTCTATCTGCTCTGCAACGCCCTCAATTTTGAGATCGATAGTTTTTAAGAAACGAGCTATTTTTTTCTGTTCATCAGAGCACGGACATGGGCATGAAAGTGCCATCAAGTCTGCACTTGATATATTCATTCGATCATGCCTTGCACCAAAGTTAGCAACACTATGCATGTACTTATGCCATGTTGTCCCTTTAAAAAAGTACTCCATGAAATCTAGACAAACTTTCGAATTGAAGCGAAAAACAGAGTACAGCGGAGACATCACTCCTTGTTCAATTTTGTTTCTACCAATTGGACCAACAGGCGCTAACTCAGATATTCTCGGGTTATAAACAAAATCATTAATATCAACCACACAATAGTTGTCGGTATTATCCCCTTTCGCTATATCTTTTTCAAAATAGTCCTGTTGAGAAATTATCCCATACTTTGCTGAATTCGTTAGTACAGCCTTTACTAACCTACCTTTATTTTTAGTCGTTATTTTTGATGCTAATTGGCTCAGAGGTTTCTCTTCCCAATCAGGAAACGCATTGCCATTTTCATCTTTAAAGCGAATTTGCTGGCTAAAAATCTGCTGCATTACACCTTTTTTGTATTCTTTGAGTAAGCGTTGCCTTTCGGTTAATTGGCTGATTTTAGTATCGACGGAAGTTAAGAAGTCAGCGATTTTTTGTTGTACTTCAAGTTTTGGCGAATGTAATTGAATACCTAAGAAACTTGGCTGTGAAATATTTTTCATGCTGCCACTTGTACCTGTAGCTAGCTCTTTTAATCGAAACTTGATTTTGGGCGTTGTAAGGTAATTGGCTAACCATCGAGGATCGTAGCCGCTTTTAGTCTTTATTGCCCAGAGTCGATCTGGTAAAAATAAGTTTTTATGAGACGATGAAACATACCCAACCTCTCCGACTAATAGTGGAGTATTCATTCGGCTAAAAATTATCGTCCCTGATTCAACCGGTTGCTTTATGCGAGAAAACTCAGAAGCCAGAATGGTTTTGTTTTCACTAGGAATAAAGCGGCCACTTGAGACACAACTAGTTTTAAGTACTCCAAGCTGAGTATCACTAGTTATAGGTGTATCTTCTGAGTTAACACTTACACCTGAAGATATAGACTTTACAGCGTCATTAGTGGTTATAGGGTAATGCGCTTCTTTATCAAACGATAGCATTGGTTCTTTAAAACTCATGCTTTTACCTCAAAAGGAGTATCAATACCTAGTTCTGAACAATACGCTGCAATTGTACTATTTGTATCCAGCATGGCATTATCATTCGTGACTAGCCGCTTTGATACCTCCGCCAAATCTACAATTTCTTCTTCTTCAAAAGTATCCACATAACGAGGGATATTTAGGTTATATTCATTCTCTTTTAAATCAGCAGGGGTTGCTGCAAAAGCGAATTTATCAATCTTTTGACGCTTAGCGACAGCATCTAAAATACGCTGTAAATCCTCTTCGCGCATAAAATTGTTATTAGTGCCTTTCTCAAAATGGTTGCTGGCATCAATAAACAACACATCATCGTCAGCTTTTCGATTTTTCTTTAGTACAAGAACACAAGTAGGGATGGGCGTGCCAAAGAAGATATTAGCAGGTAAACCAATCACCATATCCAGATAGTTTTTCTCTTTGATTAGATGCTTCCGAATATGCCCTTCTGCCGCGCCGCGGAACAACACACCGTGAGGCAATACCACAGCCATCGTTCCTCCATCATCAAGTTGATGAACCATGTGCTGAACAAAAGCAAAATCCGCTTTAGATTTAGGTGCAAGCTTACCGTAGTCAGAAAAACGCTCATTGTTTAGGTGTAAAGGGTTAGCTGACCAACCAGCAGAGAATGGAGGGTTAGCCACTACTGCGCTGAAGCGTTGCTCAATATGCGCTGGAGCTTCTAACGTATCGTCATTCTGAATGTCGAAGCGATTGTAATGAACATCGTGCATGATCATGTTCATACGAGCTAAGTTATAAGTACTTGGGTTTTGCTCTTGCCCGTAGAACTTTAAGTCTGGGTTGTTGGCTTCTTTCGCAACACGCAATAGTAACGAACCAGAACCACACGTTGGATCATAAACAGACTTTAGATTTGGGTTATCAAGTGTCACAAGCTTAGCTAACAGCTTAGAAACCATCTGCGGCGTATAAAACTCGCCAGCTTTTTTACCCGCACCACTGGCGAACATGCCAATGAGATATTCGTAAGCATCACCAAGAATATCAATCTCACTGTTTTCTAAGTGAAAATCAATGTTATCTAGGTGTTCCAATACTTTAGCAATTAGTTTGTTACGAGCATCTGGCGTTTTACCTAGCTTGTTTGATGTTAGGTCGAGTTCATCAAACAGGCCGTTAAAGTCGTCGGCACTGTCTGCTCCCATAGTGCTTTGCTCGATGTCATTCAAAACATCACGCACATCATCAAGAATGAACTCACCATTAGCACCAGCTTCAGCAACCACATGAAACAGCTCTGATGGCTTAAAGAAGTAACCGAGTTTGTCTAGCGCCTCTTCTTGGACTGCCTCTAGGTACTCTTTGCCTTTTTCGCTCTTCTCATCGATTTGCGCGAACTGAATACCATCTTCTGAAAGCAATTCATTAGCGTAGCGATTTAGCTTATCTGAAAGGTATTTGTAGAAGATTAGGCCAAGGATGTAATCACGAAAGTCATCGGCAGACATGTTACCACGAAGGGTGTTGGCGATGTTCCAAAGCTGTTTCTTTAGTTCTTGTTGGTGTTGTTCGACCATTACTTGTGTCCAAATTAATTCGTTTGAGTTTGCTTGGTGTTAGACCACTTCAAGTGATATGACAGCCCATCTAATCCGGGATAGATTGTATAACGGTTTACCCCGTAGCGAGATAAGTCTTTCCTAATCCTTACTTTGGCATTTTTAGGTATGATGAGCTTTGTTAACCCTTTAGGCTCGTATGGTGCCATCAAATTGGTTTGCACTGTGAACAAGCCGCTCTGGGCAATAATTCTTGGTGTTAAATTCGCTGGCATATACTTCCTAACCTCATCTTTTGAGGTCAACTCTAAGGGTTTCATCTGCTTATCCATGTCAAAAGGATCTTTTCTGTCTGTAAGGATATAGACAGCACCGTCTGTATCACTCTCAGATTCAATCGCAAAATACAGAGCGACAAGAGGGTTTCTAGACCAATCCAGTAGACGTGTAGGTAAACCGTGATGCTGTGCGAGTGCAAGCCACTCCCAATCATTACTTGGATTATATTCTAAATGAGGAATAGCTTGTTCTTTAAAGTGTTTGAACAGCCTTTTTTCTGCATTAATGAGCTCATCTTCTTTGTCATACCCCAAACGCATAATAGAAGGCTCTAGCTTATATGCTTTATTTTCAACACCTCGGAACACTGCAAAATCTGGGTTTAGTTTACTTACCGCTCTATGGAAGTCTGCAAAGTTCGAGATATTGGTATGGGGAATAACATCCACATAATCTGAGATTGAGAGTTTAAAGTCATTTTGCTCAATTTCTTTAAGTGAAACTACTTTTGAAAAGCCGCTGTCTGTCTTACGTGCGTCGACTGCCGTCAGTATTTTATCTATCGACTTATCATCAATGAAACGACGCCTATTTTTCTTCTCAAAAAGCTGACTAGCATCTATAAAAAGAACGCCATCACCTTTATTTCGATTTTTCTTGAATATCAGAGCACAAACTGGAATTGAAGTACCTAAGAATAAGTTAGCAGGTAGCCCTATAACTGCATCTAGACAGTTCAGTCCAGCCAATAAGTGACGTCTAATTTCACCTTCGGAACCACCACGAAATAGCACACCATGAGAAACGATGGAAACCATTAAACCATCATCTTTAAGTTGGCAAAGCATATGCTGAATGAAAGCAAAGTCTGCCTTATTTTTCGGAGCTAGCTTTCCATAACGAGCAAAACGTTCATCCCTAAAATGCAAAGGAGAGGGTGACCAGGAGGAAGAAAATGGTGGGTTAGAAACAACCACATCAAACTTTTGGTCTAGATGAGTCGGATCTTCAAGGCTATCACCATGAGCTAAGTCAAAGTCAGCCTGTGGAATACCATGCGAGATGATATTCATGCGTGCCAAGTTATATGTTTCAAAGTTAATCTCTTGTCCATATAACTTCACATCAGAATTGTTAGTTTCAGATGCAACATTCAATAGCATAGAGGCTGAGCCACATGCTGGGTCATAAATCGACTGAATATCATCGCCACCTATTATGACAAGTTTCGACACTAATTTGGAAATCGATTTAGGGGTATAAAACTCCCCACCTCGATTGCCCGCTGCGCCTGCAAACATATTAATCAAGTACTCATAGAAGTCACCCCATGAAATATTTTGATCATCCTGAATATTAAAATCGTTCAAAGCAATCAAAATACTGGCAATGACTCTATTACGCTCTCTGGTTGTTTTGCCTAACTTTGGGGAGTAAAAGTCTATGCTAGTAAACACTCCATCAAAAAGATGTCCCAGTGAACGGTACTCGATCTTTCTAAGGGTATCATCCAACAACTCAGCTATATAATCATCTGTAGTGCTGGCCTGAACCACGTTATGAAATAACTCGGAAGGTCGACAGAAATACCCGAGTTCATGCAAGGCTTCTTCTTGAATATCTTCGATGTAGTTATTGCCTTCTTCATTCAAGTCCTCGATATCACGGAATCGAACTCCCTCACCACGAAGTAACTCATCTGCATATCGTTCAAGCTTCAGAGAAATAAAGAGATAAAAAGTTAACCCTAGAAAATAAACACGGAACTCCTCTGTTCTAATATTTCCACGCAAGGATTCAGAAACACGCCAAATCTTGCTCTTAAGTTCTTGTTTTTGTTTATCGTCCATAGAAGTACAGTTACATATGATGAAGAAGCGCATTGTAACTGAAACTTAAAGCTAACAAGAGTACAGAGATCATTTTTAAACTATGAAGTGGCTAGAAAAGCTGAGATTACGCGCTGCTTAAAAGCTCCCAATCTAAGTTCATCGATTGCACTAAGAGATCCGGTTGAGTTAAGTTCGGTGCTGATAGCACTACTCCAAACCAACTTTGATTTTACTTGTTCTCGATCTTCTAAGAGACCATGACCACTTAAGCAAGTACGTTGAGATTCTGACTCAAACGCTATCAAACTCTCTATTTTCGCAAACATACAAGAGTCAGGAATGTCTTGCTCAATCCGCTCAGAAAATTGAATCAAACTTTGCTCTGCAAAAGTGAACAGCCACGCCTGTTGATTTTCTATTCCATTTACCCGAAGAATACGCCCCAGTACTTGCCTAAAGTACAGCTCAGTTTTCACCGCGCTCATATGACAGCAAACTTGAAGTCGAGGTATATCAGTGCCTTCGCTGATCATTCCAACGCTGACAATCCATTGAGCATCACTTTGACGATAGCGTTCTATTTCAGCTAATGGCTCTTCATGGCGATAAGTAACGATTGATACAGATTGAGAGTACTTTTGAGAGAGTATCTTTTGGATTGCTTGAGCGTGCTGAACAGAAGAGGCCACGACTAAACCTCCCGCATTGGGCGAGAGAGAACGTATTTCTGCAAGCTTGTTACAACCAAGGCCGAGTAAATACTCCATCGCTTCCTGGTTATGTATAACACTTTGATATGAGGTTCTGGTCTGCTTGAGCATTTCTAAGATTGAAGAAAACGACTCCACTTTATCTTCGTTGCTCACAGAGAGATGCTCACTATCAACCAAAACCAACTTTGGAACTCGACAAACCTTGTCTACGATCGCCTGCCTCAAAGTGTATTGGTAATCAACCAAAAGCTTACCTTCTGGATCACTGTATTCGGACATGACTATAGGTAGAGAATCTGAGCGCCACGGAGTCCCTGACATAGCTAACGTATAGGTTGCTAAACCCTGTATCTTGGCTAGCACTTGTTGCCCCCAAACATTTGCATTTTCAAAGTCAGATCCAGAGCAGTGATGAATTTCATCAAAGACAACAAACACTCGATGATTACGTAACGTCTGCCAAAACTCGTCGTTGAGAAATTGGATTGATTGATATGTTAGCGATTGCCCAATAGAGCCTAGGCCACCATTAAAAGTGCAATTCAGAGTCTGAGAAAAAGTTCTTTTGATTCCATCAGCTACCGTTAAAGATGGAGAAAAACATAACACAAGGTCGATCAAATCATCACAAAGTAGTCTTGATGCAACTGTTGCCGCAAGTACGGTTTTTCCGGCTCCCGGTGTCGCTTGGCAGAAAAAGTGTTGGTGCTTTGCTCTAAATTTCTGGATAGCTTTTGCAGCGCACTCTGTCTGCCACTGTCTTAGCACGGTTGGCTCCCCTCTGAGAGAGTATTAAGGAGGTTCGTTAATCCATTTATTTTGCCAAGCAAGTGCGCTGAACGTTCTCTTGCTTGCTGTAACAATGGGGTTAATCGATTCTCTAGCTCAGGGAAACGGCATCTTAGTGATTGATATTCATCGATTTCACCAAGTACGATCTCTAATTCGCCTTTATATTCATTACTCTCACGAAGCAAAATCGAGTAGTCTGGAGAACATTCTTTTCTTAAAACTTCACGTTTGGCTTTTTTTCGAGGCACTGTCTGAAGTTCTCTAAATTGTTCGGTTTGAAAGTACTTTTTGTTTCTTCCTTTACCTTCACTTCGCAGCCAACCCCTTTGTTGATATTGCCATATTTGGCGATAAACCTTCTTCCGAGCCTCATCAGAGTTCTGTGTACCTTCTTCAAGTTTCAATGAAGCATCTCTCACCTCAACGACAGAAAACCCGTCCATTTCATCTTCAACCAACAACTTATGCATTACTGCACTGATTCTTATAGAACGTTTCATTTCCCGCCCACACACAAAACTAAGGATTGCTTAGTATACAGAAATGAATAAAACTAAGAAAATCTTAGTTAATATAGGTTTTCACAAATGAACCGAAAATGTCATTTACTAGCCCAATCCCAGCGCGACTTAAAAAAGCACGCAAAAAAGCCAAACTCTCCCAGAAAGCCTTGGGGGTGCGAATAGGTATGGATGAGGGTTCGGCAAGTGCCAGAATGAATCAGTATGAGAAAGCAAAACACGCTCCAGACATACAGACTCTAAAGCTCATTGCTAACGAGCTAGGCGTCCCTTTGAACTATTTCTTTTGTGAGGAAGAAAGCTCTGCCAAGTTGGCCTGCCTGATTGCAAAATTGAGTGAAGAAGAGAGGCAAGAGCTTATCAATAAGTTGAGCGGTTCCGAAGAGAGTTAAGGTTTGTTGTAGCTAATAGAGTTAACGAACCATTCTTTGTCACCTTCAGGTGTGCGTACCGTTACTTCGTCATCTACTTCCTTCTTCAACAATGCTCTCGCCATTGGTGAATCAATTGAGATGTAGTCTTTTGCGCCGCCATAAATTTCCTCAGGACCAACAATTCTGAATGTCTTAACATCACCGGCTTCATTCTCAATCTCAACCCAAGCTCCGAAGAAGACCTTTCCTTCTTGTTGAGGAGAGTAGTCAACAATGGTCACTTCAGGCAGAAACTTACGAAGAAAGCGCACACGACGGTCTATTTGACGAAGTAAGCGTTTGTTGAAGGTGTAGTCAGCGTTTTCCGAGCGATCACCCAAACTAGCTGCCCATGTGACGATTTTGGTAATCTCTGGACGCTTCTCATTCCACAGATGGTCATGTTCCGCTTTGAGTTTGTTATAACCTTCTCTGGTGATTAGTTTTGTTTTCACTTCTACAATCCAAGTTATTTATAAGTTCTGTAAAGCCTTTTTGATTGCATCCAAAGTTGCGACAGGGAAAAAAGACTTTTGAGTATCAGTCGAAACTATACTGCCATTTTTTCCAAGCTCCAATTGGTGTCTGCGTAAAAACTCACTAGAAATGAGGTACTCCAATGCGCTTCGCTCCAGCTCAGTGAGCTTGATAGACGCAAAGGACACATCAACATTATCGAACACTTCAATGACCTGATTGATAGGCACTACTTCATTAAGTAGTCGTTCCGCTTCCTTTTTTTGAGCATAGAGAATATTGGCTTGAAGCTTAACGACTGGATCGTCTAGTTCATCAATCCAAGCGTGCATCTTACCTTTTGAAGTGCTTCGCGCCGACCTTGGTTGGTCTTTTGCTGAAGAGTTGAAACTAGCAATTAAGGTTCGGTACGATTCTCCCGTCTTGTTCCGGATACTTTGTGCAGCTGGAACACCTCGCCCTTTTCCAAGTCGAGCTATCGTTGAATAACTAAAGTCGTTCAATCCGCGTTCTTGTTGTTCCTTGCATATGGTAAACACGGCCTCTAATGAGTTCTGTACCCGAGATGACGCTTTCTTTTTTAGCTGACTCAGTACTTGCTCAGGGGTAATTTCTGACATGCTAACCGATCCTTTTTACTGGTTTCGACTTCTCAAACAATTCACGAATCGTCTTTTCGTCGAACTGGTTATCTATCGATAAGTCCTTTAGGGTCAAACTCCCATCCATGAGACGGTCAACGTTCTCCCAGCCTTTCAACCGTGTCAGCATTAGCTCTGTTAACTGATTCCCCACTGCAAGCTGTTCTTCTTCTGACAGTAAGAAGAATTGCGGCTGAATACCGTTTTCGGCCATCATCTTGTCGATCATTTGGGAGCGTCTGGTAACTGCTAAATCATCACTACAACTATGGTACAGCTCTGCGTTCGAGCATACCTCTGATAGCTGATGAAAGCTGCTTACTTCATCTAGCTCAACACCTAGAGTGAATTCATGCGGAACAATAAGCTGATAGTGCTTTTCCGTGTTTTCCTGAGGCTTACGCATAAGGGTTTGACAATTATGGATATGTCGGTGAATCGCATTCATGTCCGAGAGGTACAAATCTAGCTTCTTCGCTCGTGTTTCAATTTCCGAGTTCAAGTGCGTACGTTTCCCAACTAACCCACGTCTATCAGACTCTAAAGCTGACTTCTCTGAGCTGTCCGCTTTAATTTTGTAAAGCTGGTGATCAATGACATCTATCTTCTCTGCAATATTATCAAGCTTCTGACCAAGTGCAGTGTAACGTATAGATTGCGTATTTACGGCTAGGCTTATCTCATTGAACATGGCGGCAAGTCCAACCAAAAAAGCAGGACCGGTGATAAAGAATCGACACTGAAAACAGTTCTGCTCACCTAAATAACCTGCTGGCACGGGGTGATATATGTTGGCTTTTGTGGCTACAGGGCAGCCTCCTTCTGAACAAAAAGCACCTCCCACCGGACAGATACCAAAGTCTTTCCAAAGATAGCTGGAGGCCGGCCGAGCATTGTCTAGTGAATTCAGTAGATCCACAGATGAGCCTACCAACTGTGATTTCACCTCTTCAATTCGCTGCTGCTCCACAAAGGATTTGAGCGTCTGAGTTGCTTTGCTTATCGCCTCCTTTTCTCCCACATCCATTTTTTCTCGCAAGTTGGCGCCTGTTTTACCGCTCTTGGTATAATAGATTGTCATCAGAATGCTGGAGTGACCGACCAACTTCATAATGACTTCCAAAGGAATACCAAATTCAAAGGCGTACGCGTTAATCAGACTGACGCGCATTGAGTGTGGAGTATAAGGGGATTTGAAGTGTGAAAGCGGTATCGTTTGGCTATTTTCAAACTCTTTAATCGATTGATCGTATTTCAGCCCTTTGTAGGTAGCCGTATTAATATCATTCTTGCCAGAGAAATATAGCGCAGCTGCGAGCCGTGTCGTTAGTCTGCCACCAAATGTCCCTGGCTCTTTCTCTAGATAGTCTCGGAATAAAAAGCAATTAGACCCTTTTTGCTTACGCTGGACTTCGTTTAGATTGGTGCGCTCACAATCAAGCCATTTCGTTGGCTCCTCAAGTGGATTATATTTCTGTTGCCACTTTCTCAGCTTTACCAACCAATACGCAAGCTCTATGGGCATGAAAGGAATCGTGTAACCCGAACCATCAAACTTAGTTTTGTTGGACGTGTAGTGAACACCGAACTCTCCTTGCCCTGACTTACTCACCATGCTCTGCCGATTGGTTAGGCCAGCTAACTTAGTCCTATTTTTCTTCCAAACGACTTTATTATTCTTAAAGTCGGCGAGTTCTTGATCGGCTTCTCCAGAATCGCAATAAATAATTTGCATACCTCGTGCGGGGAGTTGCATTAGTGAGTATGTATAGGTCCAGTATGTTGGAAACCAAAGGTAGGTTTTTCCATTTTCAACTTTGAAAACGCAGTCAGGATCACTCTCATCAAGGATAGAGCTGTCTTTGATTTGCACCCAATCTGATGAAAAACGCTGCAAATGAGCTAAATCCCGATAGCTTAACTTTTTCTCTACAGAGTCCAATGGAAATATCCAATCTCGCCCTGCTTTTACATATTGATAGGGCAGAGCCATCTTGTCTGTTTCATTGATCACTTGAGGAGCAGTCTCTCCATTAAAGTTGATGTGACTAAAAGGGTTTTTAGCGCCCTTGATATGGGTAATTTCTCCCGTCTCTGTGTCTTCCAAAATAAGATAACTCGAGATAATCCAATCTAAGAACTCATTGATTGAGAATGCCCATTTTTTTCTTCGAGTCACTGGAACTTGTTCAAACAGATTCAGCATGGGTTGAATGTTTGTCGAGCCACGAGTAAGAAACTCCAACGGGGATGTTTCAAAACCATTTGGCTCAATGTATTCACGAACAAATTCACACAGGTCTTTCGCTTTGGTATCTCCACCACGTGCAGACTTGAGAAACTCTTTTAACGTCTCAGCCCACAAAGACCACTCATCGGTAAAGTATTTTACCTGGTACGGTCGTTTTACTCCCCAGAAGTCATAAGTGTTAGTCCAGCCCTTTCCGTGATAATACTCTTCTGGTTTGGCTGGCATTCTAGGGTCGTTGGACTCTGATCGAAGCTTCGCATATTCAGCGAGACTGAAAACACCTTTGCTTCGAACTAAAGCGACTAGTTCGTCATATCCATAAGGTCGTGGTATATCGAGAGCGTCATACCAATTGCTCCAGTCAGGTATTCTTTTTTCAGGTTTGGAGGGTAATTGAGGATAGTTCTTCTGCGTAACTCTATATTGAGCAGAGTCTTTGATTTTTAGAATCGCACATGCTGTTTTGAACTGTTTCAGATTAGATATATCTCTGGGCAATAAGAATTGAATCCAGTTGATCCAATCATCTTTATAAAACTGATTTGGACACGAGGGAAGACGCTCATCTTCTTTGTAACGCTGCGAATACTCAGCCAGCGATTGAATACCCAATCCTATCGCCACTTCGCTGGCCTCTGCATATGTCGAATACAAAGACCGCTTTTCTTTATCCAGAAAACTAAACCAATCAACCCAATCATTGGCATAAGCCTTATTTGGACTCGAGGGAAGACGCTCATCTTCTTTGTAACGCTGCGAATACTCAGGCTGCGATTGAATACCCAATCCTATCGCCGCTTCGCTGGCCTCTGCATATGTCGAATACCAAGACCGCTTTTCTTTATCCAAAAAACTAAACCAATCAACCCAATCATTGGCATAAGCCTTATTTGGATGCGAGGGAAGACGCTCATCTTCTTTGTAACGCTGCTTATATTCCGCCAGCGATTGAATGCCCAATCCTATCGCCGCTTCGCTAGCCTCTGCATATGTCGAATACAAAGACCGCTTTTCTTTATCCAGAAAACTAAACCAATCAACCCAATCATTGGCATAAACCTTATTTGGACTCGAGGGAAGACGCCCATCTTCTTTGTAACGCTGCGAATACTCAGGCTGCGATTGAATGCCCAATCCTATCGCCGCTTCGCTGGCCTCTGCATATGTCGAATACCAAGACCGCTTTTCTTTATCCAGAAAACTAAACCAATCAACCCAATCATTGGCATAAGCCTTATTTGGACTCGAGGGAAGACGCTCATCTTCTTTGTAACGCTGCTTATATTCCGCCAGCGATTGAATGCCCAATTCTATCACCGCTTCGCTGGCCTCTGCATATGTCGAATACAAAGACCGCTTTTCTTTATCCAGAAAACTAAACCAATCAACCCAATCATTGGCATAAGCCTTATTTGGATGCGAGGGAAGACGCTCATCTTCTTTGTAACGCTGCTTATATTCCGTCAGCGATTGAATACCCAATCCTATCGCCGCTTTACTTGCTTGGTTTATGGTTGCGTAAAACTTTTTCATCAGTGAGCGCCTCTCATTTGCTGACGAACCTCGTCGTCAGAAGGTGTCAAGTAAACCAAGCAACTGTCAGGGCTTTTATGATGCATCGCTTTTTGAATCTCTAGTTGAGAGAAACCTCCTTGGCTTAATCTATAGCCGTAGGAATGTCGATGTGCATGTGGGGTCGTCCCTCGCGATTTGGAAGGTTCGAGTCCGATTCGTTTAACTGCTCGATTGTGTTTTTGATTGAAATTTTTTTTTACTCTCAGTATCGCCTTTTGAGTTAACAAATAGGAAAGGAGATTCTGAAGCTGGCTTAACCGAAAGGTATTTTTGTAGTAACAGAGTGAACTCAACGGCTTTACTTAGTGGATAAAACATGACATCAAAAGACAGATTGCGATTTGTAAGCAAAGGTCCTTTCCAGCCAGCGTAGAGCCTATGGCTTCTCGGATAGTCAGTTCGTGGACTAAGTTGGTATACATGAGCCAAATATTCTCTTCGGCTACTAAACCGCTTGTCAGGAGATTTTCCATCACTAGGGTGAAAAACCGATATGAGAGCTGAGCCGGATTTCTCATCTAGATGAACATCATGAGCATATATATGAAAACACTCCGACAATCTCAACCCACCAAAATGCATCAACATTACGATTAACTGACTACCATAATCCGGTTCTCCTGAAGCAGAAACAAACCCATGCAGCAGTAAGTCTTCAATTCGGTCTTCTGGAAAGCGATATACCGCTTCGATATCAACTAGGTGCCTCTCAGGTCCTCGAATCTTTCTAACAACTGAGAATTGCTGTCGGGATGGTTTAGCTAAGTGATTCAGGAAACTACGACTGTGCCTTCTGTAGTAAGCACACCACTGCAAGCGTTCTTCGACATAATTGGCTTTCTTCAAGGGATTTAGCTTCGGTAAATCAGTACCATGGATTGTGTCTAAGTAGTCGCAGTAATCAGTGATATGACGAAGAAGAACATTCACATCTTCACTTCTTCGAGGAGACCAGAACAAACCAGAGTTATCTTGCCCATCTTGAATCGTTCCGAACTGTAACGCTTCAACAAAAGCTCTTAGTAGATCTGTAGCCGATGAGGCGCTTAATAATTGGCGCTCTATGTACTTTAAAAGAAGCTCTACAGCGAAGGTATTGCGCTCTAGCCACGACTGAGATTTGTAGCGATTCTCATGCAAAAATCTCAAGTGAGAAATCAGCAAACCATTTTCAGTAAAAAGCGCAGGAAAGCGAAATGAGGGCCGGCTTGCACTAGCTTTGTAGTTCACTGAGCGCTTGATTACGAAGCTCATTTCTTTGCCTGTTTGAAGTAGTCACGCCATCCAGACTAGTTCTTGGCGTAATAACGGGTCATATTTATAGGAACATGTTTAAACTGCTGTGCATTTTTACATTCCTGCTCATTACTATCAGGGAATCGACGACTATTCTCTAAAAACTCACTCCAACCCGTCCATCGCTTCTCATAGTTCATAGATCACCTCAAATACTAAGGAGTTCTTAACATACTACTTAGTATATAGTTGATGGTTCTCACTAATTCAAATGACTCAGCTATAAAAACAGACCAGCTTAATATCAGATATTTAGAAGTAGTATTTTAGCTATTAGTACGCTCTTAAGAGTAGAACTAATCTTCTTACGTGAGCTTTGTAGCGCAGAGTACGTTCATATGCCGGAGTTGGCTCCGACTAAAGAAATCCTCAATCCTTATAAGAAAGGTGACATGAGTTGGGAGAAGTATGAAGATCAGTTCATGAACTTGATGGCAAAACGTAATATTGAGCGCTTGGTAAATCCGTCAGTATTAGATCACGGTTGCTTACTTTGTAGTGAACATGAGCCACATTTATGCCATAGGCGTTTAGTGGTAGAGTATTTAAATGACAATGCTGACTTTGACTTAAAGGTTAAACACTTATTCTGATGGCAAAGATATTAGTTTTATACCCTCTGCTCTTTAACTGCTATTCAAAATTTGCGAGGAAGGTGAGTAAGATAACGTCAAGTTTGAATGACGTAGAGTTGGTCTTTCCTGAGGATCCGAATAAGCTTATAGAAAAATTTTGTACTGAAAACATATCTTCAGTGAAGTATACAATCTTTTCTGATTGGTCACCTGAGGACATCACACATGCGATTATTTTTGATGATGGTGAAGAATTTGACACTGAACTCGAGTCATTAAAGCATGCCAAAGTTCCTTTCAGATTAATACGCATTAGTATCACGAGAGTTATCAATATAAAATCTGACAAAAGCTATCAAGCTGAAAAAGATTCTCCTCATTATGAATACATTGGTCGGGGCTCCTACTGGGGAAATCCATACTCAATGTTTGAGGATGGTGATCGAGACGAAGTCATCAGGAAATTTAAGTATGATTTTGATTACGACAAATTTTTAAATGTCGATAAGTCAAAGGTTTATGCTTTGTCTGGTAAGCGATTGGGCTGTTTTTGCAAACCGCAAGCTTGTCATGGTGATGTTTTGGCGGATTTCTTAAACTCTTGGGATGATGGTAAATAAGTTTTAAGCTTCTTTGTCAATTATCTGTCTTGTTAAAAGGAAGGCTCCTGAGTTCTTCCTTTTTTAATTTCGATTTTAACCATTCCGTAATGGTGTATTTGTTTATAGCACTATTTGATAGTGTTTAATGGCTGATTCGTGACAACAGTGAGTTGGCAAAAAACTACCTAAAGAAACTAGCAGACAGGCTCTAGGTATAGTGTCGCCGCACCCGCTCGGTGATAGGGAGGTCTCTGATGAAGTACAAAAAACGTCAGGCATACAAATACAACCTTCATTCCGAAGAACAGATTGAAACCGGTATCACCCTCGCGCAGCCTTTCGATAGCCCGTTTCTGAGTCTATCTGAGCAAGGTTTGTTGACGATTAAGAAAGGCTATTCATGGGATGGGGCGAGTGGGCCAGCGATTGATACTCAAAACATCCTCAAGGCGTCTTTGGTACATGATGCGTTGTATCAGCTCATGAGGGAGGAAGTATTGCCGCAAAGCAGTCGAGAGCAAGCGGATAGGCTTCTGCGTCAAATATGTCTTGAACATGGAATGTCGAGTTTTAGAGCGACGTACATCTATTACGGAGTAAGAGTGTTTGGCGGATGTTTTTCCAAGCCGGATCTTTTATCTGCCTAGTTAAGCTCTATTGGTGAGTAGATTCTGAATCACGTTCGTTCCTCACTGTTCAGAATGACGAAAACCTAGGAACACTTTGCGTATAGTAACCTAGCAACTCAAAGTAAACCGTCATTCTAGCGAGCTCCAGCGAGACTAAGAATCTGCTATCAGCGCTCTAGGACTTTGGGGCGTCATTATCTAAGGAACACGTGGAAAGTAGATTCTGAATCACGTTCGTTCCTCACTGTTCAGAATGACGGAAATCTAGAAACACTGTGCGTGTAGTAACCTGATAACTCAAAGTAAACCGTCATTCTAGCGAGCCCCAGCGAGACTAAGAATCTATTGTCAGCGCGCTGGGGCGTTTGTTTCTTCACCCTCTACAGAGCACCCGGCAGTAGGTTCTAGTACGCACACACAATCACTTAGCTGTTCCTTTACATATCTATGCTAGACTCACGCCATCAGCTATATGAATGACTTCTCATTTGTTTACCTGAGGGCAGCAATTGGGCTGCTGTATTCTTATTAAAGGCATAAAAATGAGCAAATTAACTTCAGCTGAACGTAAAGCACGTGACAACGAACGTTTCTCGCAACGCGTGAGTGAACGTCGTGAAAAAGGTGAAGATGTCGTTGCGTACGCATTAGCGAACAAAAAGGCTGTGAAGTTCCTGACCAAGTCAGAGAAGAAAGCATTGAACGAACGCAAAGCGACGCTTCAAGAAGAACTTAAGCTGAAAGAGCAGGAAGAACTGCGCAGAATTGAACAGTCGTTTATCGTTGAAGACAATAACGAACAATAAGCGCTTCTTTGCTAACACCGTGTTGTGCTTAGCAGAGATTCAATAAAAAACGGGAGCAGCGGCTCCCGTTTTGCTTTCCTATTTATCGTCTAAGCGATTATTCACTCAAGCGACGTTTTCCATCTGAGGGTACAGTGGCTTTGCGGCCAATAGCTCCGGTTCAAAGTCATCCACGTTGATGGTGTCTAGGCGATGCTGTTCTGCTTCTCTCAGCAAATCAGCTTCTTCTTGAGTAATGAAGCCTTGCTCTAGACCTTCTTGAGCAATCATATCCAGACGCATGAATGGACGGCGTTTACCTTGCGCTTTACATACCTTGTCAAACACAGGCTCAGCTTGAAGAATCACAGACAGTGCCAGCTCAATCTTACCTGCTGCGTTGTGCTCTGTTGGTTCTAGGTACTGACCACGACCAATTCGCGAACGTGTTGCACTTGGCGTTTGTAGAATACGAGCTACTTTGCTGTCTAGCTTGTCGCTTGGCGCTTTACGTACACGGCCAAATGGCATGATCAATACGCGCAGTGCACGACCAATCACTTTGTTTGGGAAGTTCGCTAGGAACTCATCAATCGCCGCTTCAGTTTGCTTCAAGCTGTCTTGCAAGCCCCAGTGTACTAGTGGCAAATCTTCAACCGGACGGCCATCTTGCTCAAAGCGTTTTAGCGTAGCAGAGCCAAGGTATAGTTGGCTTAGAATGTCGCCAAGACGTGCTGACAAACGCTCTTTACGTTTCAACGAACCACCCAGAACAGCCATTGAGATATCCGATAGCAGAGCAAGGTTTGCGCTGTAACGGTTCAATTGTTGGTAGTAACGCTTGGTTGCGTCTTTGGTTGGCGACGTTGAACCGAGACCATCACTTAGACCAAACCAGATGCTGCGAACGAGGTTACTCATGGTGAAGCTCACGTGACCCGCTAGTGCTTTGTCGAACTTCTCAACGGCATCGCCCGCGTCAGAATATGCTGCGTTCATCTCTTCAAGAACGTAAGGGTGACAACGAATCGCGCCCTGACCGAAGATGATCATTGAACGAGTTAAAATGTTCGCACCTTCTACGGTTACCGCGATTGGTGCGCCTTGGTAACCACGCGCTAGGAAGTTAGAAGGACCCATACAGATGCCTTTACCACCTACGATATCCATCGCGTCGATGATGCTTTGTTGACCGCGATGCGTACAGTGGTATTTCACGATAGCTGAGATAACCGAAGGTTTTTCACCTAGATCGATACCTGCCACGGTTAAGTTGCTCGCTGCATCCATTACGTAGGCGTTACCACCTAGACGTGCTAATGGCTCTTCCACACCTTCCATGTGACCGATAGGCTGTTTGAACTGACGACGAATACGTGAGTAAGCGCCTGTTGCCATCGCTGCTGTTTTGATGCCGCCTGTTGAGTTTGAAGGTAGCGTGATACCACGACCAACCGATAGACACTCAACCAGCATACGCCAGCCTTGGCCTGCCATTTTTTCACCACCGATGATGAAGTCCATCGGTACGAAGATGTCTTTACCGCGAGTTGGACCATTTTGGAATGGTACGTTAAGCGGGAAGTGACGGTTACCAATCTCAACGCCTTTAAGGTCAGTTGGGATCAGAGCACAAGTGATACCAAGATCTTCTTGATCGCCAAGCAGGCCTTCTGGGTCGCGCAGTTTGAATGCAAGACCAAGTACAGTTGCGACAGGTGCTAAAGTGATGTAACGCTTGTTCCAAGTTAGACGCATACCAAGGACTTCTTCACCTTGCCATTCGCCTTTACATACCACGCCGTAATCTGGGATAGAACCCGCATCGGAACCTGCTTCTGGGCTAGTCAGTGCAAAACATGGGATCTCTTTACCTTCTGCTAGGCGAGGAAGGTAGTAATCTTTTTGTTCTTCAGTACCGTAGTGTTGCAGTAGCTCACCTGGGCCTAATGAGTTAGGCACACCAACGGTTGACGACAGTACGCCAGAAACACCAGTCAGTTTTTGCAGTACTAAAGATTGCGCGTACGCTGAGAATTCTAGGCCACCGTATTTCTTCTTGATGATCATGGCGAAGAATTTGTTGTCTTTCAGGTATTGCCATACTTCTGGTGGTAGATCGGCCAATTCGTGTGTTACTTGGAAATCACTCACCATGGCACACACTTCGTTTACTGGGCCATCTAGGAAGGCTTGCTCTTCTTTGCTCAGCTTAGGCGCTTTAATTGCGTGAAGTTTTTGCCATTCAGGTTTGCCTTTGAATAGCTCGGCTTCCCACCACACTGTACCTGCGTCCAGTGCTTCTTTCTCGGTTTGAGACATAGCAGGTAGGACTTTCTTAAACATCACCAGTGCTTTGCGGCTAATGAGGGATTGGCGAATGCCAGAAACCGCAAACACTGCAACGGCAAGAACGTAAAGTGCCCAGCCAATAAAACCAACTGAGCCTGCGATTGTCAGTGCTAGCATGGCAGCTGTTAGCAGGCTGACGGATTTCACGAGTGACATTCTGTGGTAAAGCGTAATGCCTAATACAACTGTCATCGCTACGATTGAGAGCAAGATGTCCATATGTTTTTTCCTTTTCAGACTTTAATTATGTTGTACGTCTGTATTTTGGTAAGAGGTCTAACCAGTACTATAAGTGTAATCAAAATATTAAATAAATGTAAATTCTGAGATTGAGCAAAAAGTGATCTAAGTAGAGTTAAAATTCTAAAGTTGAGAGTTGGGTGATGATTTCGTAAGCAAGTTAACAAGTTTATTACCGTGATAAATCCAAATCTGTTGCTTCGCTATCGACACTAATTCTCGTTTGTGGGTAAACTCAGAGTAATGAACTGTCCGGTGTGAATTTCACATCAGAACAATTTGCCAAGCGAGAGGCTCAACCTCACTGCTGTGGCCGAGATAATAAAGAGAACGTCTTATGTACCAAGATCTGATTAGAAGTGAATTAAACGAAGCTGCTGAAGTTCTGAATAAGTTTTTAAGTGATGACCACAACATCGCGCAAATCGAAGCAGCAGCGAAAATGATTGCTGACTCATTCAAGCAAGATGGTAAAGTGTTGTCGTGCGGTAACGGTGGTTCTCACTGTGACTCTATGCACTTTGCAGAAGAGCTAACAGGTCGTTACCGTGAAAACCGCCCAGGTTACGCTGGTATCGCTATTTCAGATCCAAGCCACCTTTCTTGTGTGAGTAACGACTTTGGTTACGATTTCGTATTCTCTCGTTACGTAGAAGCAGTAGGCCGCAAAGGTGACGTTCTGTTTGGTTTGTCGACTTCTGGCAACTCAGGCAACATCCTAAAAGCGATTGAAGCGGCACAAGCGAAAGGCATGAAGACAATTGCGTTAACGGGCAAAGATGGCGGTAAGATGGCTGGTCTTGCTGATATCGAGATCCGCGTACCACACTTTGGCTACGCAGACCGCATTCAAGAAGTGCACATTAAGATCATCCACATCATTATTCAGTTGATCGAAAAAGAGATGGAATAAGATTTACAACTAAGCCAAATGCTGGCTTAGTTGTGTTTTAAGGCAAGGAGTTCGTTAAACCATGTGTGAATTGCTCGGCATGAGCGCAAATGTTCCAACAGATATTTGTTTCAGTTTTACAGGATTGATGCAGCGCGGTGGTCGCACTGGCCCGCATCGTGATGGTTGGGGGATCACTTTCTATGAAGGAAAGGGGTTCCGTACTTTCAAAGATCCCAACCCAAGTTGTGACTCTCAGATTGCTGAATTGGTGCAAAACTACCCGATCAAAAGTCGTGCTGTAGTGAGCCATATTCGTCAAGCTAACCGAGGTGGTGTGAATCTCGAAAACACCCATCCGTTTACGCGTGAGCTTTGGGGGCGTTACTGGACATTTGCACACAATGGTCAACTGACTGATTACCAAGATTTGCACACAGGGCGTCATCGTCCGGTGGGGCAAACGGACAGTGAAATGGCGTTTTGCTGGCTCTTAAAGCAGATGGAAGATAAGTTTCCTGAACCTCCTCAGGATATGGAAGCGGTCTTTATCTATGTTGCAAAGTGCTGCGACAAGCTGAAAGAGAAGGGCGTGTTTAACATGCTGCTCAGCGATGGTGAGTTTGTGATGACTTACTGTACCAACCATTTGTACTGGATCACGCGTCGTGCTCCATTTGGTAAGGCCTCGCTGTTGGATGAAGATGTAGAAATCAACTTCCAAGAAGAGACAACGCCAAACGATGTGGTTTCTGTGATTGCGACTCAACCGTTAACGGGGAATGAGACATGGCATCGCATGAAGCCGGGCGAGTACGGCTTGTTCCATGTTGGTGAATTGGTGCTGAATAACGCTGAAGCGTTAGCGGATGTGCCGTTTGCCGCGCCGAAGCCGGGTAACCAAGCACCGACCGAACCGTTGGAGTAATGGTTTCGGACACTGAATAACTAAATAAAGCTCGCTTAATCACGAGCTTTATTTTTATGCGTTTTAAACCGAGGGTGGATACGGATGAGCATTCTTACTTCTTAGCGTGCTGATAGTAGATTCCTAGTCTCGCCAAGGCTCGCTGGAATGACGTAAGTGATTGAAGTTAAGCTTATTTCTCTGTACCTACAGTGTCATTCTGAACGACGAGGAACGAGTCAGATTCAGAATCTACTGCCCGAGTGTTGTATTGCCAAGGTGGTGTCAGGGACTTTTAGGTTGTTGGTTTTGGTTTCTAGTCTGACTACGGCTTCATTGAACCAAGCTTATAAGATTTAAAATAACAAAAGGCAGCTTGATAGCTGCCTTTTTTATGTGTCGTTTGGAGTGAGAACTACTCGGCGGCGTAGCCTTGAGCATCAAGTTCAAAACCATCGAGATACGCTTTGCCTTCGGTCATCGATAATCGCCCGTCGACTAACCACTTAGTGACCATTGGGTAGATCTTGTGTTCTTGAGTCTGAACGCGTGCAGCGAGTGCATCGGCATCGTCGTCTTCAAATACGGGTACTTTGGCTTGCAGTACCACAGGGCCGCCGTCTAACTCTTCTGTGACAAAGTGTACGCTAGTGCCGTGCTCTTTATCGCCTGCATCAATCGCGCGCTGGTGGGTGTGTAAACCCGGATACTTAGGCAATAGAGAAGGGTGGATGTTGATCATCTTACCCAGATAATGGGAAACAAACGCGCCACTGAGAATACGCATATAACCTGCAAGCACAATCACGTCCGGTTGGTATTCATCGATTTGTTTCATCAGTTCAGCATCAAAGTCTTCACGTGATTCGAATGCTTTTGGATCGACAAAATGCCCATTCACATCAAACTGTTTTGCACGCTCTAAACCATAAGCATCAGCTTTGTTGGAGAACACCGCCGCGACTTGTGCATTTGGCATACTGTCTTCGCAAGCTTCCAAGATGGCTTGAAGGTTACTGCCGTTACCCGAAATGAGGACCACTATGTTTTTCATGATGTTGAGACTGCCTTGCTACTGTAGGTTTGAAGTGCGTATCCGCTAAACTACCTACTATTAGAATGGTTTTCGATGTTCCAGATAGCAGAATGAGGACATCGCGTCCTCATTCTTTTTATTTTTTGAGCTTGATTCGCAAGTTATTGGATTTCAACTTGCTCTTCATTGGCTTCTGCTTGAGCGATTTCACCAATCACCCATGCGTTTTCGCCTTCTTCTTTAAGTAGTGCAACCGCCGCTTCAGCTTGGTCTTTAGGTAGTGCTACGATTAGACCAACACCACAGTTGAACGTACGGTACATTTCGTGCGTTTCAACGTTGCCTTTCTCTTGTAGCCATTTGAAGATGATTGGCCATTCCCAGCTGTTACCGTCGATCACGGCTTTAGTGCCCTCAGGCAGTACGCGTGGGATGTTTTCCCAGAAGCCACCACCTGTAATGTGAGAAATCGCGTGGATGTCGTGCTTCTCAATCATTTTAAGTGCTGATTTGATATAAATCTTCGTTGGTTCTAGTAGGTGTTCACCGATAGTACGACCTGCTAGCTCTTCGTTCTTATCTGCGCCAGAAACTTCTAGGATCTTACGGATAAGAGAGTAACCGTTTGAGTGTGGACCGCTTGAGCCAACCGCGATAAGTGCATCGCCTGCTGCTACTTTGGTGCCGTCAATTACGTCTTCTTTTTCTACTACGCCAACACAGAAGCCAGCAACGTCGTAGTCTTCGCCTTCGTACATGCCCGGCATTTCAGCCGTTTCGCCACCGATAAGTGCACAGCCTGCTTGAACACAGCCATCAGCAATGCCAGAAACCACGTCTGCCGCTGTGTCTACGTCTAGTTTGCCTGTTGCGTAGTAGTCTAGGAAGAATAGAGGCTCAGCACCTTGAACGATTAGGTCGTTTACACACATTGCCACTAGGTCAACGCCGATAGTGTCGTGCTTGTTCATATCCAGCGCTAGGCGAAGTTTTGTACCTACACCATCAGTACCAGAGACCAGTACAGGTTGTTTGTATTTTGTCGGCAATTCACACAATGCGCCAAAACCGCCGATACCACCCATCACTTCAGGGCGACGAGTACGCTTAACCGCACCTTTAATACGATCTACAAGCGTGTTGCCTGCATCAATATCTACACCAGCGTCTTTATAGCTAAGAGAAGAGTTGTTACCACTCACAGGGAAGTCCTCGGTTTTTAAGTTGGATATGAAAACGGCGCTATTCTACCAGTGGTTAAATACAGATAGCAAACGTTTGCGTCGGTTTTTTTCTTTGGTGATCTATCCTGATATCCCTGCAAAAATCATGTATAATCTGAAGGTTTGTTTAAATATTGCCAATAAAGCCGGAGATGGAAATGAAAGTTGTTGAAGTTAAACACCCTCTAGTGAAACACAAAATCGGTCTAATGCGAGAAGGTGACATCAGCACGAAGCGTTTTCGTGAGTTAGCGACAGAAGTCGGTAGCCTACTTACTTACGAAGCGACTGCAGACTTTGAAACAGAGAAAGTAACCATTGAAGGTTGGAATGGTCCTGTAGAAGTTGACCAAATCAAGGGTAAGAAAGTAACAGTAGTGCCAATCCTGCGTGCAGGTCTAGGTATGATGGATGGCGTTCTTGAGCACATGCCAAGCGCACGTATCAGTGTTGTAGGTATCTACCGTGATGAAGAAACACTTGAGCCAGTACCATACTTCAACAAGCTTGCTTCTAACATCGATGAGCGTATCGCTCTAGTTGTTGACCCAATGCTTGCAACAGGTGGTTCTATGATCGCAACAATCGATCTTCTAAAAGAGAAAGGTTGTCAGGCAATCAAGATTCTTGTTCTTGTAGCGGCTCCTGAAGGTATCGAAGCACTAGAAAAAGCGCACCCAGATGTTGAGCTATACACAGCGGCAATCGATGAGAAGCTAAACGACAAAGGTTACATTGTTCCTGGTCTTGGTGATGCAGGTGACAAGATCTTCGGTACTCAATAAGCATTATTGTTTTTACTGAATTCAAAAATAAAGGCTTGGTGAAAACCAAGCCTTTTTTTGTCTCTGCTATTTGAAAGTTAGCTACGAGATACGAGATACGAGATACGAGATCAGGAAGGGCGACTTAAATCAATCAAGCCGCACCATACTTACTTCGCGTTGTCTTCTTCCATCTGTGCATTATCTACTACGTGGTTTTCACCAAGGTCGTGTGGTAGCACTAGATTAAGAATGATTGCAACGATACCACATAGGCTTACACCTTGTAGGCTGAACTCGCCAATGCCGAAAGCCATACCGCCGATACCAAATACTAGCGTTACCGCTACGATCACTAGGTTACGTGATTTGTGCAGGTCAACGTTGTTCTTAATCAGTGTGTTTAGACCAACGGTTGCGATAGAGCCAAACAGTAGAATCATGATGCCGCCCATAACTGGAACTGGAATCGTTTGAAGAATCGCGCCAAGCTTGCCGACTAGAGCAAGGACGATTGCTGTAATAGCTGCCCATGTCATGATCACTGGGTTGAATGCTTTCGTTAGCATTACCGCACCGGTTACCTCGCTGTAAGTGGTGTTTGGTGGCGCGCCAACCATAGAAGCCGCAATTGTTGCTACCCCGTCACCTGCGATGGTGCGGTGCAGACCCGGTTTCTTGAGGTAGTTTTTACCCGTTACGTTTGAAATCGCTAGCATGTCACCCACGTGCTCTACTGCTGGAGCAATAGCCACTGGGATCATGAATAAGATCGCATTGATGTTGAACTCTGGTGCGGTGAAGTTTGGCATTGCTAGCCAAGCCGCTTGCGCTACCGGAGTGAAATCCACAACGCCATAGAATAGAGAAACAGAGTAACCTGCCAAGATACCGCCAACGATAGGAACCAGCTTTAGGAAACCTTTCGCAAACACGCTCAGCGCAATCGTTGTTAGCAGTGATACTGCTGAGATGATAACTGCCGCATCGCCATTGATAAGCTGCACTGCGCCGTCACCAGTTTTACCTACTGCCATGTTTACTGCCGTAGGTGCCAGACCAAGGCCAATCACCATGATAACTGGGCCAACCACAACGGGTGGCAGAATCTTATGGATGAAGCCAACACCGCGTACTTTGATCATTGCGCCCAGAGCCACATAAACCAAACCTGCAGCCATTAAGCCACCCATGGTTGCACCGATACCCCAAGTTTGGATACCGAACATGATAGGAGCAATAAACGCAAAAGAAGAGGCAAGGAAGATTGGGACAGAACGTTTAGTAATCAGTTGGAAAAGAAGGGTACCGACACCAGCACCAAATAGCGCAACGTTTGGGTCAAGGCCAGTCAGTAGTGGTACCAGCACGAGAGCACCAAAAGCGACAAAGAGCATCTGAGCGCCTTGTAACGCATTTTTCATAATTATTTCCTATTCAGAGATACGCAGACAAATCCGCGGAATATTATCACTACGGCAATCGATTGCAATGTTACTTAGATCAAATTTTTGGATGGATTGATAATTGAAAGGAATAGTTTGTTCTCATAGTGGGTTTTAACTTGGTCAGAATACCGACAATTCACTCAGTACTCTTCTTGCTCAAGTTTTGATAGTTGCTTATCATGCGTGTTCTTGTTCAGAGGATTATGAAAACTATGCGCTATTTAGCTCTCTTATTGATAGGTTGGTTGTCTCTGCCAGTTTATGCATTAACTCAGGTGGATATCTATCGTGCCGAAGTGGCGATCGACGGTGAGCAAAAAGACGGCGAAGAACTCGCTCGTCAACAAGGTATGCAAGATGTGATTGTGCGTGCGACAGGCAGCCAATCTTCCCTTAGCAACCCAGTAATTAAGAAAGCAGTGGGTTCAAGTTCTCGCTATATTTCTCAACTTGGTTACGGCCAAATTGATGGTCAAAACAGCTTGAAGATGCTGTTTAACAGCGGCCAAATCCGTTCACTGCTGACTCAAGCTCAGCTTCCATTGTGGTCACCAAACCGTGCCAACATTTTGGTGTGGATGGTAGAAGAGCAGGGCTACGATCGCACGATTACGTGGGAGCACTCAGATTCAGCAAGTGCAGCTGCGTTGCGTGAAGCAGCACAAGCGCGTGGTTTACCGGTCACTATGCCTGTGGGTGATTTTGATGATGTGACGGGTGTGAACGTGTCTGACCTTTGGGGTGATTTCGTTGATCCAATTAGCCAAGCGAGCCAACGTTACCCGGTCGATGCGGTACTGATCGTACGCGTTCAAGGCGATAAGCTTCGCTGGACTCTGTACGACCAATCACCAGCACAATTGTCTGAATCAAAGCAGTCTCCACGCAGTGGTTCTGCATCAGGTGCGAATGCGATTCCTGCGATGATGGGCGGTATTGCTGATTACTACGCGAAGAAGAGTGCGGTGGTGGTTTCAAGCAAATCGTCTAAAGCCCTAGATGTGAAAGTACTGAACGTTGAATCAGCAATTGATTTCTTTGAGCTAGAGAATTCGCTAACCAAGCTTAACTCGGTAGCGGGTACGGAAATCAAGCGTATTCAAGGCAACCAAGTGACGCTAACGATTCATCTATTGGCCTCACAGCAGGCGTTTGAGCAAGAAGCGTCTTCGATTCGTCCGTTAGAAGTGACTGAAGATCCGATGGTGGGTATGGAACCAGCAACACCAGTGCAGCTTCCGGTAGAACCTGCTCAACCAGCACAATTGCCAGCAGAGTCAGAAGAAGGTCAAACGGCGAATGTGGTTGAACTCGATACGGCGAACGAGCAGGCTCAGCCAGAGCAGCCTGTGATCGCTCAGCCAGCACCAGTGCAATACGACTTGATCTATAAGTGGAAGGCGCCTGTGCGTACTCAAGCTGAGCCAGTAGAGGAAGAGTCAGAAATCGCGCCAGTGCTAGAAACAGACGTGGTTGAAGATCATCTGACTTAACTCGTGTTCAATAAAAAACGAACAAAAAAGAGTCGCCTAGTGCGACTCTTTTTATGTATGTACCGTCCTAAATAAGGTAGCTACATTTCCAACATTACATTGGTGAATATCATGCAGACACTGAAGCTGGATGTCTCTGAGCTTATTACTTATTACTTATTACTTATTACTTATTGAACTTCGCTTTCTCTTCTTTCTCAACTTGAGACAAGCGTTTTAGCTTCAAACCTAATTCTTTACCTCGTGCTCGTGCAAACAGGATATTGCCGACGAAGCCAAGTGAGGTAAGCGCTAACTCCACAACGGCTAACCATCGCTCACCGCCATCAACATACAGAATCGTTAGGGCGTGCAAGAAGTAAAGCATTAAGACGAAGTTTGCCCACGCGTGCGTGTAAGGCTTGCCCGCAAGGATACCCGGAAGCGGCAATAATAGAGGGATACACCACGCAATCGCCAGCGTAGTGCTGCTTAGATGCGGGTGAGGGGAAAGGGCTAGTTGCCAAATTGCGACCCAAGCCAATAACGCCAAATTGCCAAATAGTGCCATGTAGCGATAGGTTTGGGTGCGTGTGCTGAGAGGTGGTTGGTCGATAATGTCAGACATCGATTTACTTATCCTTGAGCTTACTGACTTCCTTTGAGCTTTTGCGCTGCGGTTGCCAGTCGTTTTCCTAATTGTTGTGCGAGACGAATCTCTTCTGCAGTAAGGCTTGGTTCGTGTCCTACACTGCTTGCCCCGTAAGGCGTACCACCAGACTTTGTGGTGTGCAGTTCGGGCTCTGAGTAAGGAATACCCAACACCATCATGCCGTGATGCAGAAGTGGGGTCATCATGCTCTGCAGCGTCGTCTCTTGACCACCGTGCATTGAAGACGATGAGGTAAACACACAGGCTGGTTTATCGATAAGGTCGCCATTCACCCACAAAGGTGTGGTTTGATCCCAAAAGTGCTTGAGCGGCGCTGCCATATTGCCAAACCATACTGGGCTGCCAAACGCGAGACCATCGCACTGCTTCAATTCATCTAGAGTAACAATTGGATCAGAAGGGGTATGTGAGTGAGGTGACAATTCTTCAACTGTACGCAAAATCGCTTCGCAATGAGGAGTCGATTCGACCCCTCTTGCTATCTGTCTTGCCAGCTGTTTTGTTGAGCCATGACGGCTGAAATACAAAATGAGGATCTGGCAATCCATTTACAGAATTTCCAACACTTGCTCTGGTGGACGACCGATCTTCGCTTTCCCGTTTGCAACCACAACAGGGCGCTCGAACAGTTTAGGGTTTTGCGCCATTGCATGGAAAAGCTGCTCATCAGTCACTGAGGCGTCACCAAGTGCTAGCTCTTTGTAAATGTCTTCTTTGGTACGCATCATTTCGCGTACTGAAGAAAAACCAAGTTGAGCGTAAAGTGCTTTCAGTTGTTCAACATTAAGCGGTGTATCTAGGTATTTAACCACTTCCGGTGTTACACCATTTTGCTCAAGCAGTTCGAGAGTTTGACGGCTCTTCGAGCAACGAGGGTTGTGATAAATCACGACTGACATGGTTTTCTCCATTTCGTTATTGTAATGCCATGAATCGATCTCTTTGGATCATCAGTTGGTCGATACGAGCATCATATCGAGCTTGTTTCAAGCTGCCCAACTCAGCAATTTTACTTGCTTCACTATAATACTGGATCGCTTTGTTCCAGTTTGCTCGCAATGCCAAAATTTCGGCACGTGCGGCGAGTTCTTCATCATTGTTGCCCAGAGCGTGGTTGCCTTTTGAAAGCAGGTGCCAACCATTGGTATCTTCTGGGTTATCGTGAGTGTAGCGCTGCAGAATACGTACTGCTTCTTCGTCTTTCTTCGCCTCAAGTAATGCGTTGGCATAGTTGATGGTTAGGACGTTGTTTTGCGGATTACGTTTTAGTGCGCTGCTCAGCATATCGACCGCTTTTTGTGGCTTTTTCTGCGCAATGTACAAATCTGTCATTGCGTCTAAGTAGAATGGGTTGCCAGGGTCTTGTTGTAGCAGCTTTTTCAGCAGCGGTTCTGCTTCGCTCAGGCGTTTGTTATCTAAGTGAACCAGCGCACGTCCATAATCAAACGATGGCATGATTTCTGGTGAGGCTTTTTTCTGAGTACGTTTAAACCACCCCATCGCAGCTTGTCCATCGATACCTGCGTAACGCGCAACGATACGAGCTCGCGTCAAATGGTAGTCAATCGAAGGCATGATGCGCATTGGCGGGTAAGCTCGGGCACGTGCTCGGCTATCGGTAATACGGTCTTCTGGTAATGGGTGAGTCAGCAGCATTGGTGGTGGCTTGCTGGCGTAGCGATATTCATCCGCTAGGCGACCAAAAAAACGTGGCATTGCTTGTGCGTCAAAGCCTGCTTTTGCCAGTGTCGCGATACCAAAACGGTCGGCTTCTTTTTCGTTTGAGCGGGTGTAGTTGATTTGGCTTTGCATGTTGCCCGCGGTTGCTGCCGTTACGGCTGCCATGCCTGCTTCTGGGGCGGCAATGGCGAGTAACAGCGCGCCAGCTAATGCAGCCATCGTTGCCGGAGAACGACGTGCTTGCTCTTCCATGCTTCGTGCGAGGTGGCGCTGTGTGACGTGCGCGATTTCGTGCGCGACAACAGAGGCCAGTTCACTTTCGGTACGAGCATGTAAAAACAGACCCGAGTGCAGAGCAACGTAACCGCCAAAGAAGGCGAATGCGTTGATGTTGCGATCTCGAATCATGAAAAAATGAAACGGAGTTTTTACGTCATTCGCATTCGCGACCAAACGGTGACCGAGGGTGTCAATGTATTCATTGATGACAGGGTCGCTAACAATAGGACTGCTTGATCGAAGCATACGCATGTAGGCGTCGCCGTAAATCAACTCTTGATCGATTGTTAGCGTGCCCCCAGCTGCCGTACCAATATCAGGGAGGTCGAGACTATTGGCGTAAATCGGCGCAGGTGTACTCAATGCAGCAGCAAGGCATAAACAAACTAGCGAGCGAGTGCGTTTTAACATACGGTTTAAAGATTCTCCAAAATACCGAGTCTGTGCTTGAGAGATGAATTCCTTTCAACGTCAGCACAGGCTTTATGGTCATCCGTGTCGGATGAATATGCTAGCAATAAGACCGAAGATAAACGAATTGGTTTCGTAAATTGTCATACACATAACTTTAAATTGTTAATTTAGAAGTCATTGTCGTCTACGCTTAAATCACTAGCACCAGCTCAAAAAGCCGTTACAATACAACCCTATCACAAGTGCAGAGCAATACAATGGAATCCATGTTACTCGATTTGCGTGAGCAACGCTGCCCTATGGCACTGTTACTTGCTAAGCGTCACGCTGCAGATGTGTTTCAGGGAGAAACACCGCAATATCATCAGCTTGTCATTCAAGTGGTGGACAAAAGCTCTAAACACGACATCGTGAAGTATTTGCGTCACCAAGGTTATACGGTGGATTGCCAAGCTTCGCCAGAACACTTCACTTTGACAGTATTCAATAAGGAACCTTCATAAGATGCTTGAATGGTAAGTCGTTGGTATAAGCGACGCTTTTCTGACCCACATGCAGTGAGCCTAGTGGCGATCTTGCTGTTCGGTTTTATCACTATTTACTTCTTCGGGCATTTGATTGCGCCATTGTTGGTGGCGATCGTTCTTGCATACCTACTTGAATGGCCAGTGACACAAATGTGCCGTTTGGGTATTCCTCGTACCTTCTCTGTGATTACCGTCATTCTCATCTTTATTGGTTTGATGCTGATTGCCGTATTTGGTTTAGTGCCGACCATTTGGACTCAGGTCGGAAACTTAATCAACGACATCCCGAATATGTATGCGGGGCTGCAAAAGTTTATTGCAACTTTGCCACAGCGCTACCCTGAGTTAGCAAACTTACAAATTGTCGAAACCGTCGTGACTAACGCGAAGAACCAAGCGATTGGCTTGGGTGAGAGTGTTGTGAAGGGCTCACTGGCTTCTTTGGTTAGTTTGGCAACGTTAGCGGTTTACCTGATCCTTGTTCCGCTGTTGGTGTTCTTCTTGTTGAAAGACAAAGAAGAGATGATGAGCATGGCAAGTGGCATTCTGCCGAAAAACCGTAAGCTAGCGAACAAAGTGTGGCATGAGATGAACGAGCAAATCTCTAACTACATTCGCGGTAAAGTCTTAGAAATCCTTATCGTAGGTGGCGTGAGCTACGTGACGTTTGCGATTCTAGACCTGCGCTACTCTGCATTACTTGCTGTTGCGGTGGGTTTGTCAGTACTGATCCCATACATCGGTGCGGCTGCGGTGACTGTGCCTGTTGCGATTGTCGGTTTGTTCCAATGGGGTCTTACACCACAGTTCTACTGGTTATTGGTCGCTTACGGCATTATTCAGGCACTAGACGGTAATGTATTAGTCCCTGTGCTTTTCTCAGAAGCGGTAAACCTTCACCCTGTTGCTATTATCGTTGCTGTACTGGTATTTGGTGGATTGTGGGGATTCTGGGGTGTGTTCTTTGCGATTCCATTGGCAACGCTAGTGAAGGCGGTATGGAACGCCTTGCCAAGCACCGAAGAAAACGAGCCGATACAAGACTAGAAATGAATTCCAATAAAAAGCCCAGCGATTGCTGGGCTTTTTGATATGCGGATGAAAACTAAAGCTTACGCGTTTTCTTTTAAGTAGTTCACAACCACTTCATGGTGGTCTTTAGTTTTGAACTTGTTGAACACGTGTTCAATCACGCCTTCTTCGTTGATCAGGAAGCTGATACGGTGAAGACCATCGTACACCTTGCCCATGAACTTTTTCTCGCCCCATACGCCGAACTGGTCAGCAACCGCATGGTCTTCGTCAGAAAGTAGAGTGAAGTTCAGCTCATCACGTTCGATGAATTTACCAAGGCGTTTTACTGGATCGATACTAACGCCCAATACCACAACGTTGTGTGCGTCTAGCTCTGCTTTTACATCACGCAGACCTTTCGCCTGAGTGGTACAACCCGGCGTCATTGCTTTCGGGTAGAAGTAAAACAGAACTTTTTTACCTTTGAAGTCACCGAGAGAAACGGTGTTGCCATCTTGGTCGAGCAAAGAGAAGGCTGGCGCTGGCGAGCCTGCTGTCAGCGTATTCATGGTTATGTCCTTTACTTATAGATTATTTTTAATGAAATTCAGAGAACCTTGTACGTTGAGCGTGTTACAAAGTTCATCGAAATCTTCTTGTAATTGCATCAGATTGCAGTCAGCGCTCACTGAAGCGGTGATCGCGATGTGGAACTGATCCGCATCCAATTGGATTTTAGATTTACTGATGGTTTGCGCACTAAGAGAATGTAGGCCAATCTGTTTATCGGCGAAGAACTGTGTGAACTTTTCAGTTAGGCCGATGCGATCTTCAGATTCAATGAACACTTCCATCGTGTAGCTGTTGTCGAGCAACTCATGTGCTGACGTGCGTTTCATGATGGTAATGAGGTCGTGTTCTTGCCCAAGAAGTGGCAATTGTGTCTCGACGCGAGTGACATTACTGGCGTTCCCAGTAAGCAGCATGATAAGCGTAAATTCGTTACCAAAGATAGCGATACGGCTATCGACAATGTTACAGCCAGCTTGTGTGACGAGCTTAACCACTTGGTTACATATGCCCGGACGATCCTTTCCAACCGCTGTAAGTACCAGATGTTGCTTCATAAATGAGCTTCTTGTCCTTTCTTTCAATAGAGAGATGGTAGCACAGATACAGCACAGAAATGTCGAGTCAGTTCTTTTTTTAAACTTGTTAAAACGCTTTGTTGATTAAGTGAACAGTTTGCTTGCGAGGCGTTCTATTAATTCACTCAACGCTGACTTGAGCCTCATGACGAGAGAGTATATTCCGCGCCTAATTTAAAGTGGCGAGCTCAGCTTGCTCACGGCGTATCGCCATTAAACACAATTATCAGAATGGCTAGGATTGAGAACAAAATTCACATTTTAGTTGCGAGACCTCTAACAACTGATAATTATTCATTCATTTGTACTTTGTAAGCGAGTTTACGCTCTTGTGTTTGTCAATCGCATTACAGTACCATGCAGAAAGAGTAAAATGAGGGAGATAAACATGTTTTCAGGAAGTATCGTAGCGCTGATTACACCACTAAAAGCAGATGGTGAAGTAGACTTTGATAGTTTACAAAAGCTTGTTGAGTACCATGTTGAAGCAGGTACAGACGGTATTGTCGCAGTTGGCACCACAGGTGAGTCAGCGACTCTAACCATTGAAGAGCATGTAAAGGTCGTAAATAAAACCGTTGAGTTTGCAAACGGTCGTATCCCAGTGATTGCTGGTACGGGTGCAAATGCGACCCACGAAGCAGTTACATTCAGCAAATTATTGGCTGATTCTGGTATCTCTGGCTTCCTGAGCGTAACACCTTACTACAACAAACCAACTCAAGAAGGTTTGTTCCTACACTACAAAGCAATCGCAGAAGCGAGTGACGTACCTCTAATTTTGTACAATGTACCGGGTCGTACTGCAGTAGATATGTCTCCTGAGACAGTGGCACGCTTGTCAAAGCTTGATAATATCGTGGCACTGAAAGACGCGACAGGCGATTTGAGCCGAATTGCACTTCACCGTGAACTTTGTGGCGAAGATTTTATCTTACTAAGTGGTGATGATGCGACTGGCCTAGAATTTGTTAAACTTGGCGGTCACGGCGTTATCTCGGTAACGAACAATATCGCAGCGAAAGACATGGCAGACATGTTCCATTTGGCAAGTGAAGGTAAATTCGACGAAGCAGAAGTGATCAACGAACGTTTGATGACTCTGCATAAAAACCTATTCGTGGAATCAAGCCCAATCCCAGTAAAATGGGCAGCACACAAGCTTGGTTTAATTGAAGAGGGTGAATTGCGTCTTCCTTTGACCCCACTTTCTGAAAAATCGCAGCCAGTCGTGGAACAGGCGCTAACAGACGCCGGTATTTATTAAGATTGAGTTGCTAGGATTGAAGTTCATGCTGGGGGCAAGTAGGCCCTCAGTGTTTTAGGAGTATAAATGAAGCTTTCAAGCCAGTTAGTGTTAAGTTCACTAGCTGTATTCGTATTGACTGCCTGTTCAGGTGGTGCCAACCAGCGTCGTCAAGCAAAGGACGACTTCGAGTATTTGAACACACCAGCTCTGGAAGAGTGGAGTGTACCGGCAGGTGCTCAACCTCAGTTTTACCCTAACTACCGTATTCCTCAAGGAAACTATGCGGGTGGTACCGGTAAAGAAGTTGATATTCGTCCGCCTCAGCAAGTATTGGAATTGATCCCTGGTGCTCGCCTAGACCGCAGCAACGACGGTGAAGTGACACTATGGCTGCTTCGCAAGGATGAACTGGATAAAGTTTGGCAAACCGTTCAAGAGATGGTTTCAGAGAACAAGATCCCGGTAGAGAACCAAACGGACAATCGTATCGAGACAGGTTGGGTCACTTGGAACTCACCTGATGAAGACATGGAAATCGGTAGCCGCTACGAAATTACTCGTGGTGAGATGAACGGTCGCCATGGCTTTAAAGTAAGCTTGATTGATTGGCGTGAAGGCAACCAAGTGAAAGAAGTAACACGTACTAACCGTGAGCGTTACAACGTGTTTATGACTAACTTGGTGACGGCTCGTTACGACCAACATGTCCGCGAAGAAGCCCAGCGTAAAGCACAAGAGCTCGTGAAACACATCCCAATTACTATGGGTAAAGACCGCAGCGGTCTGCCAGTTATCATTGCTCGTGCTCAGTACAATGTGGTTTGGAACCGTCTACCAGATACGCTACCTAAGATGGGCTTCAAGATTGAAGAACGCAGCCAATCTCAAGGCACTGTGACTGCGAAGTACGCATCACCAGATGACGCGTTCTGGAATGACATAGGCGTGAAGCCAGTCGACCTAGCTCCTGGCAAGTACACCTTCCTACTTGGTGACTTGGGTAACCGTACTTCTATCAACATTACTGACTCTGCTGGTAAGCCAGTAGAAGAAGAGTTCTTGAAGTCACTGGCGCCAGTACTTGCTGCTGTTGTGAAAGAGTAATTGCTCTCTACAACTAAGTAGTCAGACACAGACAAACAAAAGGGACCTCAATGGTCCCTTTTTGCTGTTTGCTTTAACGAGAATGCTCGACGGGGTAGAGCGCCTGAAGTGTTATCAAGCTTGTCTTGAATTCACAGAGAGGTTAACGAGATTCGTCTTTCTTCTCTCCGTTTTCATCGTAGCGCTCTTTATCCAGTTCGTTCAGTTTGTCTAAATCGTTCTTGCGACCTTTATCCATCTGACCGAACTTCATTTTGGCGGTGTACTTGAGAGCAGCGATATTACCTACCACGATGCTGAGCACTATGATGATAATGACCCAAGGGTTGGTTAGTAATTCGATCATAGAGCCTCCGGCGGCGTGATATTGTGAATGAATTTGGTAACGACCTTATCCAAATTATTCAATATGACGTCGATCCCTGCAATGCTGTCGATCTGATTTTGCTCAATTAACTGATTTCTCAGCACTTCGGGCGTCAGATGAGTTAAGCATTGTAGCCCAACCGATTTATGACTGATGTGCCAAGGTTCAATCGCCACGCCACCCAAATCTTGGCGGTAAGGGAAGAAAAAACCAAAGCTATCTAGGTTGGCTTCCAACCATTGATAGAACGCCAACTGATGACCTTCTAAGTATTCCCACGGCTCCAATTGTAATTGCGTGCCTGGTGGTAACAAGTTGCGCGCGTAGACATCAAAATCACAACCCCAATGATGTCGGCTACCGCCGGGTAGGGCTGACCAGCGCAGGATCGCCATCAGCTTTTCTTCATCACTGAGCTTCGCTTTGTCTAAAGGTTGGGAGTGGGAATCTAAGATTGTTAAGTCACCGGCAAACTTACCGTTCCAGATGGCTTTTTGGCGATGAAAATCGCGAAAGCCGCTGGCGATTTCCATCTTAAAGCCAGCTTCGGTTGCGGCTTCAATCATCTTCAACAAACCATCGACGACTTCTGGATGAAGCATAAACGCCTTTTGACCCACTAACGTGGATTGAAGATGCGAATCGGTGATTCCGGTAAGTTGCTCTGGTGTCATGGTGTTCTCGTTAAATACTACTTGCTGCACTCGCAGGCGCTATTTTGCCAATAAGTGCTTTAGCGTGTTCTCGTACATGTCGGTCAATTTCTCTAGGTCATCGACTTTCACACACTCGTTCACTTTATGAATCGTCGCGTTTACTGGACCAAGCTCAACCACTTGGCCGCCCATGCGTGCGATAAAGCGGCCATCAGACGTACCACCTGTGGTCAGAAGTGCAGGCTTAGTGCTGTTCACCTCATCAACCGCCGCAACGACGGCATCAAGTAGCGCACCTGTATCGGTTAGGAACGGGTCGCCATTGAATGTCCACTTTAGATCGTAGTCTAGCTCGTGTTTATCCAGCGTTTCGGTGATGCGTTGAACAATCACTTCATTGCTCAATTCAGTACTGAAACGAAGGTTAAATTGAACGTTAAACTCACCCGGAATCACGTTAGACGCGCCAGTACCTGCCGAAACATTCGGGATCTGGAAGCTAGTCGGAGGGAAGTAGTCGTTACCTTGGTCCCACTCTGTGGTGGCAAGTTCATGGATAGCCATTAGAGACTGGTGAACTGGGTTGTTTGCAAGATGAGGGTAGGCCACGTGGCCTTGCGTACCTTTCACAGTTAGATCGCCGGTGATTGAGCCACGGCGGCCATTCTTCACGACATCACCAACCACTTCAGTACTTGAAGGTTCGCCAACGATACACATATCGATGTTCTCGCCGCGATCCATTAGCGTTTCAACCACGCGAACCGTACCGTTGATGAACGGGCCTTCTTCGTCTGACGTGATCAAGAAGCCGATCGAGCCTTTGTGGTCTGGGTTTTCTGCAATAAAGCGCTCAACCGCCACGACCATACATGCTAGCGAGCCTTTCATGTCTGCGGCGCCACGACCGTGAAGGTAACCATCGATAATAGTCGGCTCAAATGGGTGGGTGTCCCATTGTTCTAGCTTGCCTGCTGGTACGACATCGGTGTGACCGGCAAAAGCAAACAGTGGTGCTTCTGTACCACGGCGAGCCCAGAAGTTAGTGGTGTCCTCAAACACCATCACTTCGATTTCAAAACCAAGCGCCTTTAATCGCTCGATCATTACATCCTGACAGCCTGCATCTTCAGGCGTTACGGACTGGCGGCTGATCAGGTCTTTAGCGAGTGCCAGTACTGGACTGTCTGTCATCCTTGAGTGTTCCTTTAATTAAGAGTTAAAAATGGTCGCGTATTGGTCTGCTTTGAAACCAATATGAAGTTGGTCTTCAACTTTCAAGATAGGGCGCTTAATCATCGCTGGGTTTTCTACTAACAGCGCGATTGCATTTTCTTCGTTAAGAGCATCTTTTTGTTCTTGAGTCAGCTGACGGAAAGTCGTGCCACGCTTGTTCAGAACCTGCTCCCAACCTAGTGCGTTACAAAATTCAGTCACCATTGCCGCATCGATACCTTGTTTGCGGTAGTCGTGAAAATCAAAAGCAACGTTTTCCGCTTCTAGCCATTTCTTGGCTTTTTTAATCGTGTCGCAGTTTGGGATGCCGAACATGGTGATCGTCATATTATTTCCTTTTCTCTTTGTGCTTTACTTATCGGTTTGCGCTATGGAACGCCCGATTTTGCATTGTTTTTGGCTATTCAAGCATCCTATCAAGAAGCAACCACTGTGACAAAATCATGCGGCGAATATTTCACAGGTCAGTGCTCTATTGGGCCGTGCCCAGTCGCTCATTCCTCCACCAAACAGCGATAAGAATGATAAAAAACTTGGCTAAATAGCACGGAAAAGTCGAGTTATTGATCAAACGCAACATCTTGCTGAGCAAAAAAGAAATAATGAATCAGCACAATTTTAGGAGGTGTCAATGGAATTGAGTCCTGTTTTTGCAAGGCGGCTATATTTGGCCTTGTTGGTGGAAAACCTAGAAAGGCCAAATGTACCAAAATTGATCGAAAGAACGGGGTGGCCTCGTCGTACTATTCAAGATGTACTCAAGGCATTACCGGGGATCGGCATCGAACTCATCTTCGTTCAAGATGGCCGACGTCATAACGACGGCTATTACCAACTTTCGGATTGGGGACCTTTTGACAGTCAATGGGTTCTTGAGCGAGAGGGAGATATTGCTAGCAGTCTTGGATTTCGTGCATAAGCCAGCAATTGCTGGCTTTTTTTACGTCTGGAAAACGCTTATTGGCAGCGGTAGGCAGTACCTAGTACGCTGAAAGAAGTCACAAAGTCTTGTGGGGAGACCATGTAAACGGTGTCGGCCTCGAGCAAAGCGGCGTTGTTTTTCAAATCGGCCATCGCACCATGCATCATGGCATCGTTGGTGTAGAACAAGTAACTGTACCAGTGACCTTCGCTGCCCGTGACTTCACCTAAATACTCGCATTGCTCCGGATTGAACTGGCTATCAAAGCGAATCTGAACGCCATTACTTGATGCTGTTGGTAGCGTAGATGGTGACGAACAGCCCATCAAAGCTAGTGCGATGCTTCCTATCATCACATAACGTTGCATATTATTTCCCCATCACGATGTAAGCCACAAAACCAATCCAGCTCAGAACCAATAGTGCCCAAGGTAATACAGCTGGTTTGCTCGTTGGTGCTTCAATATTTATTGATTCTTGTTCAACGACGTCATCACGTTGACGCTGTTTTTCTCTCTGTTGTTTTTTCTTCGCTTTATCGGCTTGTCGATTACGTTCCTTCTGCTGTTTCTTGTACTGAGCGATGCCTTTTTCAATCCCCTGAGCGATCAGTTTCGTCTGCTCTTTGGTTTGCCCAGGCTTTTGGGTTGATTTGGCAATTTTCATTGCTTCAGTTTGGGTTTCTTGAGAAGGAGCGGGTGCTGCTGTGTTTTTCTTTTTCATGCTTTTTTATCGACGTCACTGTAAATCTTAACTTAGTTTACCTGCGTAAGATGACGAAATGAACTTTAGTTCTCATCTTTGCTGGGTTGCAACTCTTAAGCGATCGGTTAAAGTGGCGTTTTTATGAAACTAAGAAGACGATATTGTGCGTTACTCATTTGATCAGTACGACGCTCATGGATTTTTGAAAGCGCCAATTATGTTATGGCTAGGTTGGATGTTCCTAGCACGCTCTTGGGTGGTGTTTGCCATGGCTGGAGTAAGTAGAGACAGCGGTAGCAAGATACTATCGATTGTTTATCCCGACTCTAATACGTTATACCTCGGACTATCGATGGGTATTCCTAGCCTGTTGCTGATGTGGTTGATGGGCTTGCGTCATCCTGACAGAGGCTGGGTGAATCAAATTACCCGACATGGTCGCGCTATGACTTTGATCTTGTGCGGTATTCAATTGGCTCAGACCATGTATCATGTCTACCTCGAACATGGCGTATTCAACTGGGCGAACGCGCTCACAATTACCCTGTTAACTTGGTTTATGATCTATCTTCTAAATGGAAGATGGGTGAAAGACTGCTTCAACGTGCCACAAGTTGAGCACAGAGAAGAACAGCCATCAAAAAATTAAGAACAAAAATTTCCCGTACGGGGCAATAAAGAGGATATCTCAATGTCACAAGCTCAAACGGCGATTGTGCCTGAAGCAGGACCATTTGCACTTTACACTCAGTTAAAGGTGAACCAAAACCGTGAAAACGTACTGGCGAAACTGAAAGCGCTACCTGAGCTAGTAAATGAGCTAAATGCGAGTCAACCAGGTGCAGACCTAACGATTTCTATTGCATTCACTAAGTCTTTTTGGCAGCACCTAAACATGCAAATGCCAGAAGAGTTGATCGACTTCCCTGAGCTAGGTGAAGGCGACGTGATTGCGCCTGCATCTGATGTTGATGTACTGATTCACTGCCACTCAACTCGTCACGATTTGCACTTCTATGTACTGCGTAAATTCCTAGTGGATACAGCAGAAGATGTAACAGTCGTCGACGAAACTTACGGTTACCGTTACCTAGATGCTCGTGACATGACGGATTTCGTAGATGGCACAGAGAACCCGAAAGGTGATGCGCGTGCTGACGTTGCATTGATCAAAGACGGCGCTTTCGCTGGTGGTAGCTACGTGATGGTTCAACGCTTTGAGCACAACCTTCCTGCATGGAACCGTTTGAATGTCTCTGCTCAAGAGAAAGTCATTGGCCGTACTAAACCAGACTCTATCGAGCTAGAAGACGTTCCAGCTGCTTCTCACGTAGGTCGCGTAGACATTAAAGAAGAAGGTAAAGGTCTTAAGATCGTTCGCCACAGCTTGCCATACGGCACAGCGACTGGTGCACATGGTCTGCTGTTCATCTCTTACTGCAACACTATCCACAACATCAAAGTGATGCTTGAAAGCATGTACGGTGTGACAGATGGTAAGACTGACCAACTGCTTCGTTTCACTAAAGCGGTAACAGGCGCGTACTTTTTCGCTCCATCACAAGAAATGCTAGCGGAATTGGCGATTAAGTAATTCTTCGCTAACCCTCCAATGGTTAAAAAGGCAGAGTGATCTGCCTTTTTTGTTTCCCTTCATTCTTGCCTGATAAGACTAACTGACCGTCAGCGGTCTTTTGCCATCAATGGCGCCTTTCTCTAGTTCGTAAAGTGGGCTGGTGCTGTGGCTGCTCCAGCGATGATCTTCGCGTGACTTCTTACGATATTGCGTTGGTGTCACACCAATATAATTCTGAAAAGTCTCATAGAAACGGCTACTCGAGTTAAAACCTACCGTTAAGGCAATGTCCAATATTGTCCGGTCGGTATCACTCAGCAGTGCTCTGGCGTGGTTAATCCGCATCGCCGTTATGTATTGTTTGATGGTCATCTGCATGGTTCGTTGGAATACGTTCATCGCATAATTGGTATGCAGCCCAATATGCTCTGCGATGTCTTTGACCGTAATCGGCTGGTTATGGTGGGTGGCAATGTATTCCAGCATCTGACTGACGTAAAACTGCGAGTGTTTGGAGACGCCTTTTTTGGTCGACTTCTCTTGTCGATTGATGACCAGTTGCTCCCAGCCATCAAGGCACATTCGCTTTAACATGAGTCCGATTTCATCTATCGCTAATTGCTGACGGCTTTCTGAAGGGTGACTAATTTCTTCTGTCCAACGCGCTAACTCAAATTCACTGACCAATGCATTCGAACTGGACTGCAATACACAGCCATGAGTGATCTGATTGACGAAGTCTCGATTTAGCGTCCAAGACATAAAGTGGTGAATCGGAATATTGATGATCCCCATATTATGACTCTTGCCCGGGTCGGTGAGCCTATGAGGCACCGACGCCCAAAACAATCCTATCGAGCCTGCTTTCACCACTATTGGACTGCCGTTAATGATGTACTCGACATCATCCCCGAAAGGAATGTTTACCTCTACTTGTCCGTGCCAGTGATAACCCGGCATAGAGTGGGGCGGCCTGAGCTCAATATCGATATTTTCATAAGATGAGTACAACGACAGAGGGCTCACCGAGACATTGTCGGAGGAATATTTATCCTGAATGACCACTTTCAGTGCATCGGACTCTAACTTAGACATCACCCACCTCTTAGGAAACTGTATAACTCCCTTGTAGCAAATCTGCTAGAGCAAAACTCAGAACAGCCTCAAAAACACGGACTACTCCGTTTTATAAGATTTTATTATGTGACTTAAATCGTTGTGTCCGCTGGGCTCATCGTTAGGTTTCCTCTCTTTTATCCGTGATTTAAACAAAAATGTCCCATTTCCTAAGATTTTTTATTGGTTGATTTTAAATATTAGGAAACAGGAGAGTGATTGGTTTATCTGAGACGAATTCGGTCTTGCGACAGGTGTAACTTGAATGCATCGAAACAAAAGTATGAAAGCAAAAAGGATTCAACTATGAAAAGCCCTAAAATCACATTCATCGGTGCGGGTTCTACGATTTTTGTGAAGAACATTCTTGGTGATGTATTCCACAAACCGGCCTTCAAAGGGGCGCAAATTGCCTTGATGGATATTGATGAAATCCGTTTAGAGGAATCGCACCTTGTAGTGAGTAAGCTGATGGAATCATCGGGTGCTACGGGCACGATCACTTGCCACTTAAACCAAAAAGAAGCACTGCAAGGTGCAGACTTTGTCGTCATCGCGTTCCAAATCGGTGGGTATGAGCCATGTACTGTGACGGACTTTGAGGTTTGTAAGCGTCACGGTTTGGAACAAACCATCGCTGACACGTTAGGCCCTGGCGGCATTATGCGTTCATTGCGCACGATTCCTCACCTTTGGAGCGTGTGTGAAGACATGACGGAAGTGTGTCCAAATGCCACTATGCTCAACTACGTTAACCCAATGGCGATGAACACTTGGGCAATGTACGAGAAATACCCGCATATCAAACAAGTGGGTTTGTGCCATTCAGTGCAAGGCACGGCGGAAGAGCTGGCTCGCGACCTTGATATCGAATATTCAGACCTTCGTTATACCTGTGCGGGCATTAACCACATGGCTTACTACCTGACGCTCGAAAAGAAAAATGAGCAAGGAGAGTATGTTGATATCTACCCTGATCTGTTGGCAGCATTTGAATCTGGTAAAGCGCCGAAGCCGGGTCTGCACCACAATGGCCGTTGTACTAACTTAGTCCGCTACGAGATGTTTAAGAAGTTGGGTTACTTTGTGACTGAATCTTCAGAACATTTTTCTGAATACACACCATATTTCATCAAACCAAATCGCCCAGATTTGATTGAACGTTATAAAGTGCCATTGGATGAATATCCTAAACGCTGTGTAGAACAAATTGCTGACTGGAAAAAAGACCTCGAAGACTTCAAAAACGCGGATCAAATCACCGTCAAAGAGTCACATGAATACGCGAGTACCATCATGAACTCGATTTGGACAGGCACGCCGAGTGTTATCTACGGCAACGTGAAGAACGAAGCGTTAATTGACAACTTGCCACAAGGTTGTTGTGTGGAAGTGGCTTGTTTGGTGGACGCAAACGGCATTCAACCTATCAAAGCAGGACGCTTACCAAATCACTTGGCGGCATTAATGCAGACCAACATTAACGTTCAAACCCTTCTGACAGAAGCCATCTTGACGGAAAACCGCGATCGCATTTATCACGCAGCCATGCTTGACCCTCACACCGCTGCTGTACTCGGATTGGAAGAGATTTATGCACTAGTCGATGACTTGATTGAGGCACATGAAGGCTGGTTGCCAGCGTGGGTGCATCAGTAAATCCAGAATCACAAAATCAATATCAATAAAAAACGACAATAACGTGAATATACTGCGCCTTCTCGATGAGGAGGCGTAAGGAGCAACAAATGAGTATCTCTATGAATACCAAGCTAAGCTACGGCTTTGGCGCATTTGGTAAAGACTTCGCTATCACCATCGTTTACATGTATCTGATGTTCTACTACACCGATGTTGTTGGTATCTCGGCTGCCGCAGTGGGAACCATCTTTTTGGTGGCGCGTATTTGGGATGCGGTCAACGACCCGATTATGGGCTGGATCGTGAATAACACACGCTCTCGCTGGGGCAAATTTAAGCCTTGGATTTTGATCGGTACCATTACCAACTCGGTCGTGTTGTTGATGTTGTTTAGTGCGCATCACATCGAGGGACCATGGCTGCTTGCTTATGCTGCAGTGACTTACATTTTGTGGGGCATGACCTACACCTTAATGGATATCCCTTTCTGGTCACTGGTTCCAACACTGACACTAGACAAGCGCGAGCGTGAAGAGCTGGTTCCATACCCTCGATTCTTCGCCAGTCTTGCATGGATTGTGACGGCAGCTATCGCAATGCCATTCGTGAACTATGTTGGCGGCGACGACAAAGGCTTTGGGTTCCAAGTGTTCGCACTGCTACTTATTGGTTGTTTCCTTGTCTCAACTTACATCACACTACGTAACGTTAAAGAGCGCTATTCGACGGACAAACTGGATACTTCAAAACCTGAAGAAAAAGTCTCACTGAAGAAACTCCTCTCTCTTATCTACAAAAATGACCAGTTAACGAGCGTGCTTTGTATGGCACTGTCATACAACTTGGCCACGAACATCATCACAGCCTTTGCGGTGTATTACTTCACCTATGTGGTCGGTAATGAGGAGCTTTTCCCTTACTACATGGCGTATGCTGGTATTGCTAATCTAATTACTCTGGTTCTTTTCCCTAAACTGGCTCAAATGTTTTCTCGTCGAGTTTTATGGGCGTGCGCATCGAGCTTCCCAATCTTAGGCAGTGCAGTCCTTATCTATGTTGGCATGTACGACAAACAAAGCATCTTGCTGATCTCTACTGCGGGTGTGTTATTGCAGATCGGTACGGCGTTGTTCTGGGTGCTGAACGTCATTATGGTGGCGGATACGGTGGACTATGGTGAATACAAGCTAGGTTCACGCTGTGAGAGTATCGCGTACTCAGTTCAAACGCTGGTGGTGAAAGCGGGTTCTGCTTTTGCGGCCTTCTTCATCGGTATCGCGTTAACTGCGGTGGACTATGTTCCAAACATGGAGCAGAGCCCAGACACAGTATTTGGTATGCAATGCATCATGGTCGGCTTGCCTGCGTTCTTCTTTGCCATCGCTTTAGTAGTGTACTTCCGCTTCTACAAACTCAACGGCGCTTATCATCAGGAGATTCAAGATCATCTGACGGAGAAGTACGACCATATTACTGCGCAAGAGACGCCAAAAGATCTTACGCGCAAACCTGCCGAGCCGGCAGAAGCACTCTAATCCTAAACAGTCAGCGTAAGCTTGTGGCTTATGCTGACTGCATCAAAGACCTCTAATAACAACGATTCAATTCCAATAAAGAGAACAGTATGAAACTTAACGTCCTTGCTTCTGCCGTAGCGTGTGCCATCACACTATCCGCTGGAGCCTACGCACATCAAAACGAAAATCTGATCACCAACCCAACCTTTGAAAATAAAGGATTAGGTTGGAGCTATTGGTTCGCAAATATCAAAAGTGACCGTGTCCATGAGGGGGAATACCGAGGCCGTATCGCCCAAGGACAAAACCACCATATCAGTCAGGTGATCACTGTCCCTGAAACCGGATATTATGATTTGTCTGCTTATCTTATTAGCCCCGCGAGTGATGCTTTTATCGGGTTGAGTAACTTAACAGATGAAGTACTGGTGAAAGCATTTGTTAAACCAAGTGACAAATATAAACGCACTCAGCTAAAGCACATTCCTTTAGAGAAAGGTGAAATGCTGAAAGTGTGGTTCTCTGGCTCTGCACAGGGTGGGGTGAGTGTCGATAGTGTTTCCTTGGTCAAGAGCAATAAGAACAAGCCACTTAGCTTCAATCAAATCATCCAATTTAAAGCCGAGCAGCAGGAGGGCGTCTCCAGCATTGATAAAAACCAACATACACTCTCGTTCCATGTTCCATATGGTACGGACCTGAGTGCTATCAAGATAAGCAACCTTTTGATCTCGGAACAAAGCCGTTCAAATCTTGAGAGTGGTGATGTGGTGGATTTTACTCAGCCTGTTGAAGTGATCGTAACCGATGAAGCGGGCAAGCAAGACAAATGGACGTTTACGGCGATAGAAAAAGAGAAACAGGTCGTGGTCACGTCTTCCAACCAAAAACTGCAAGATTCCTTTGAGTGGGCGATTGATAAGACACGTCGCTTCGTTATGACGGGGCAGCATGATCTGGTTAATCGTGATGAGAACAATAATGATGGCGATGGCACGGCTGATTACATCCCATCTTATTGGGCGGGCTATTTTGACCGTACTGCTTTCTATTCCCGTGACTTCCTTCATCAAGCGAGCGGCGCCAAGATTGCTGGCTTGGATATCGAAAACTTTTCGATGTTTAAGACCTTCGCGAAGCATTCTACGGAATCAAGAAAGTGGTATACCTTGTGGGCGGTTAACTTTGATGGTACCCCGCACACTATTGATTACAAAGACGACAGCTGGTTTGTTCGTGAAGTACCTGCTCAATTTGAGTTCGTAGAAAAAGCCTGGAAACAGTACCAGTGGACAGGAGATGAGCGCTACATCAAAGACCCAGATTTATGGCGTTTCTACACCAAAGTTTTGACGGACTATATCGCGCTTCATGATGATCAAGACCCTAACGGCATTGCCGAAGGTTATGGTGGTATTTTTGAAGGCTCAGCAACTTACAATGAACGTGGTGAATTCCCAATCGAAGCCGGGGATGGTATCGGTTCACAATACCAAGCAACGGTCGCGTATGCAGCGATGCTAGAAGCTCGCGAAGAATACAGTGAGGCCGCAGTATGGCAAGAGAAAGCGCAGCAGCTTAAAACTTACTTTAATAAAGAATGGAGTATCGTGGATCCAAATAAACCGCAGGACAATTACGTGAATATCGTTCAGCGTGATGGCTTCCGAATGAATGACTTCGGCAAAGAAAACAGCTGGTTTATGCCAATGAAGTTGATTACCGAGCCCGGAGAGCGTAACGACCGCTATTTAGACTTCATTGCTGAAAACCTTGGCGATGGGATAGGCAGTACGCCGGAAGCGCCATACAACATTGAGGCTTACACTTATATCCCAGAAACCTACTTCCCTTACAACCGCAATGCGGAAGCGTGGAAGTGGATGCAGTACATCATGGATATTAAAGACGAGCCACATGAGCGTCCAACTCAAGGTACAAATGGTGATTATCCAGAAATCTCCTTTACCTTTATCTCGAATACCATTGAGGGCTTGATGGGCATCAAACCTGATGCGGCAAACCACCGAGTCATAACCGCGTCACATCTAACGACCGATATCGACTGGCTGCAAGTCGAGCAGCTTCCAATGGGAGAGCATGAACTAACCTTGCGTCATGATGGTTTGAATCGCTCTAAGCTTACTAACACTTCAAAGCAAAGCTTAGAGTGGGAAGTGTGGTTCTATGGCGATTACCCGACGCTTATTGTTGATGGGCAGTCTGTTCCTGCTGAGCACAAGCTCGTTAATGGACAACGAGTGAGTTATGTGACAGTTACTCTTGCGGCCAACTCAAGCAGTGAAGTAAGAAAATAATCTGAGTCGCCATTGCTCATAAATGCAAAGCCTAGTGTGCCATCACTAGGCTTTTTGCTATTTGTTGTCCCATCCTGAAATGTGTACCCCGATCTCTTTTTCAATAAAACACTAAACCTTTCTTCAATTTGGTCGATAAGTATTCAAAGCCTTAATTTCAGGACCTTTATTTGTGGCGATCACCGTTAATACCAATGTGGCAGCACTTGTCGCACAGCGTCATTTGACCAGTGCAACTGACATGCTGAACCAATCCATGGAGCGTTTGTCTTCAGGGAAGCGTATTAACAGTGCAAAGGATGACGCTGCGGGTCTGCAAATCTCCAACCGCTTACAGTCGCAAATGCGTGGTTTAGATGTTGCTGTGCGTAACGCGAACGACGGCATTTCCATCATGCAAACCGCAGAAGGGGCAATGAATGAAGTGACCAATATCATGCAACGTATGCGTGATTTGTCGCTCCAGTCTGCTAACGGTTCAAACAGCAAAGCGGAACGCACTGCATTGCAAGAAGAAGTGACGGCACTGAACGATGAGCTAAACCGCATTGCCGAAACCACCTCCTTTGGGGGGCGTAAACTTCTGAATGGCAGCTTTGGTAAGTCGGCATTTCAAATTGGTGCAGCGTCAGGTGAAGCTGTGCAAGTTGAATTAAAGTCGATGCGCAGTGATGGCATTGATATGGGCGGCTTTAGTTACATTGCAAACGGACGCGCAAACTCTGATTGGCAAGTAAAAGACGGTGCGAATGAGCTTAGCATGTCATTTACTAATCGTTTTGGTGAGACGGAAACCATTCAAATTAATGCTAAAGCTGGCGATGATATCGAAGAGCTTGCGACTTATATCAATGGTCAAACTGACAAAGTCACGGCCTCTGTCAACGAAGACGGCCAGTTACAGCTATTTATGGCTGGAGAAGAAACTTCAGGCACTTTATCGTTTTCAGGTGACTTAGCGAGTGAACTTGGGTTGCAGCTAAAAGGTTACGATGCGGTTGATAATATCGACATTACGTCTGTCGGTGGTGCGCAACAAGCTGTGGCTGTCCTAGATACTGCGATGAAGTACGTTGATAGCCATCGTGCTGAGTTAGGTGCGTATCAAAACCGCTTTAATCACGCGATCAATAATCTGGATAATATCCATGAAAACCTAGCGGCTTCGAACAGCCGTATCCAAGATACTGACTACGCCAAAGAAACCACGCAAATGGTGAAGCAGCAGATCTTACAACAAGTCAGCACTTCTATCCTGGCACAAGCAAAACAAGCGCCAAACCTTGCTTTGACGCTGCTTGGTTAATGATTCGTACCACACGAATTCAACGCAAAATCAGCCTTTATCGACAATTCGAAAAGAAGCTTTAGCGAAAAATGAAAGTTTTTTTGCTTTTTTATCCGCTTCGTCACGATTACCCCTCCAAACGAATTATTTTCAAAAAAATCTAAAATTTTTTCTAAAGAAAACAGGGCGTGCGCCGTTAATAAAAGTAACTTTGAGAGAACTACTTGGTTTTCCGAGACGTCGGAAACCGCTACATCGGAAAATCAATTGGAGAAATCACCATGGCAGTGAATGTAAACACAAACGTATCAGCGATGACCGCTCAGCGTTACCTAAACAACGCAAACTCAGCACAACAAACTTCTATGGAGCGTTTGTCTTCAGGTTTCAAAATCAACAGCGCGAAAGATGACGCTGCGGGTCTTCAAATCTCGAACCGCTTGAACGTACAAAGCCGTGGCCTGGATGTGGCTGTTCGTAACGCGAACGACGGTATCTCTATTGCACAAACTGCTGAAGGTGCAATGAACGAGACCACTAACATCCTACAACGTATGCGTGACCTGTCTCTTCAATCAGCAAACGGTTCTAACTCAAAAGCAGAACGTGTTGCGATTCAAGAAGAAGTAACAGCGCTGAACGATGAACTAAACCGTATCGCTGAAACGACCTCTTTCGGTGGTAACAAGCTTCTAAACGGTACTTACGGTACTCAGTCTTTCCAAATCGGTGCAGATAACGGCGAAGCGGTAATGCTGAACCTAAAAGACATGCGCTCTGACAACCAAATGATGGGCGGCGTGAGCTACCAAGCTGAAAACGGCAAAGACAAAAACTGGAACGTTGAAGAAGGCAAAAACGACCTGAAAATCAGCCTGACGGACAGCTTTGGTCAAGAGCAAGAAATCAACATCAGCGCAAAAGCGGGTGACGATATCGAAGAGCTTGCGACTTACATCAACGGTCAAACTGACCTAGTAAAAGCGTCAGTAGACCAAGACGGCAAACTGCAAGTGTTTGCGGGCAACAACAAAGTTGAAGGTGACGTTGAATTCTCAGGCGGCCTATCTGGTGAGCTAGGTCTAAGCGACGGCAATAACGTAACGGTTGATACTATCGACGTGACTTCTGTAGGTGGCGCGCAAGAATCTGTGGCTATCATCGATGCGGCACTGAAATACGTAGACAGCCACCGTGCAGAGCTGGGTGCTTTCCAAAACCGTTTCAACCACGCAATCAGCAACTTGGATAACATCAACGAGAACGTGAACGCGTCGAAGAGCCGTATTAAAGATACTGACTTCGCGAAAGAAACGACTCAAATGACTAAGTCACAAATTCTATCGCAAGCGTCAAGTTCTATCCTTGCGCAAGCGAAACAAGCGCCGAACTCAGCGCTAAGCCTACTAGGTTAATAACCTAAGGCGAGAACCCCATTGGCTCGTGGTGAGAGATGAGCGAGTAAACCCAGCTTCGGCTGGGTTTTTTTATGTCTATTTTTGAGGTTTGGACAAGCTTGAGTTACTTCTAGTTACAATATTAGAGATGCATCACACTTCAGTAAGCCAAAGAAATTAATCGCAAAAAATTGAAAATTTCTCCTAAAGGATATTTATAGGCCGCCGTTAAAGGGACTGAGAGAAATGAGATGTACCTAAGTGAGGTGAGAGACACGACGGTACATCAACTAAAGCCTTAAGGAGATCAACTATGGCGATTAACGTTAATACTAACGTTTCTGCGATGACCGCACAGCGTTACCTAAACCAAGCGGCTGAAGGTCAACAAAAATCAATGGAGCGTTTGTCTTCGGGTTATAAAATCAATAGCGCGAAAGATGATGCTGCAGGTCTACAGATTTCTAACCGTTTGAACGCACAGAGCCGTGGTCTAGACATGGCTGTGAAAAACGCGAACGACGGTATTTCTATTGCACAGGTTGCTGAAGGTGCAATGAATGAATCTACCAACATCCTACAACGTATGCGTGACCTATCGCTTCAATCTGCGAACGGTTCAAACTCGCGTTCTGAGCGTGTAGCGATTCAAGAAGAAGTAACAGCACTTAACGACGAACTAAACCGTATCGCTGAAACAACTTCATTTGGTGGTAACAAGCTTCTTAACGGTACTTACGGTACTCAATCTTTCCAAATCGGTGCGGACTCTGGTGAAGCAGTAATGCTTTCTATGGGTAACCTACGTTCTGATACTTCTGCAATGGGCGGTAAGAGCTACTCAGCAGAAGATGGCAAAGATGCATCTTGGGCAGTAGGTGATAACACTGAACTTAAGATGACTTACACCAACAAGCAAGGTGAAGAGAAAGAGCTGACTATCAACGCGAAACAAGGCGATGATATCGAGCAGCTAGCAACTTACATCAACGGTCAAAGCGAAGATGTAAAAGCATCTGTTGGTGAAGATGGCAAGCTACAAGTATTCGCTGCTACTCAAAAAGTAACAGGCGATGTAGAGTTCTCTGGCAACCTAGCGGGTGAAATCGGCTTCGGCGATGCAAAAGACGTAACGGTTAAAGACATCGACGTAACCACAGTTGCAGGCTCTCAAGAAGCAGTAGCGATCATTGACGGCGCACTAAAATCAGTAGACAGCCAACGTGCGTCTCTTGGTGCATTCCAAAACCGTTTCAACCACGCTATCAGCAACCTAGACAACATTAACGAGAACGTTAACGCGTCTAACAGCCGTATTAAAGATACTGACTACGCGAAGGAAACGACAGCAATGACTAAGTCGCAAATCCTTCAACAAGCAAGTACTTCAATCCTGGCACAAGCGAAGCAGTCACCATCTGCAGCGCTAAGCTTGTTGGGCTAATTGGGTCGACTCAGCCTAGTGATACCATCACCAAAGCGATAGACCTAATCGTTAGCTCATAAGGTGGAAGGGAGATTGTAATGGAAATATCCTCCTACACGTCGAACATCCAGCCTTACGGCACACCGAGTGGCACAAAAGTTGCTAAAGAAAATGGCATAGGCACGCCTAGCACAGCAAGTTCTAACGGCACCGTTCCCGTTGAAAAACCGAACGATGCCGAACGCGAACTCTCTGTTCAAGCTGCTATTGAAATGGCGGAATCTCGCCAAGAGCTGAACAAAGAAGAACGCGAAAAAATGGTCGAGCAAATGAATGAATTTGTGAGCGCCATGAATAAAGGGGTAGCGTTTCGAGTCGATGAAGAATCGGGCCGAGACGTTGTGACGATTTACGAAGCCACAACCGGTGATGTAATTCGTCAGATCCCTGATGAAGAAATGCTCGTGGTATTGCGTCGCCTAGCTGAGCACACAGCTAACCGCGGTTTGTTAGTTGAAAAGGTGTAAGTCGTTTTTGAGGTGATTTGATGAGTTTAGGCCCTTTGGGGATGTCTGGCGGCATGGATATCAATTCCATGGTCAGCAAAATTGTAGATGCCGAGCGTGTGCCAAAGCAGCAACGCATCGACAACGAGCGCGCGACAATTGACGCCAGCATCAGTGCCTATGGGCGACTCAGAGAATCGTTGGATACGATGAAGAATCTCATGACGAACTTTCGTCAGGAGAAGGCGTTTGCCGTTCGTTCTGTAGAGACAACGGACGACGCAGTCGTATCCGCGACCGCAACAACAGACGCTATAGCCGGTAAGTATGCTATCGATGTGTTGCAGCTTGCACAGAGCCATAAAGTGGCTTCTGACGTTTTGCCAGAAGACGCCAAGTTTGGCGCTGGTAAGCTGCAGATTTCTCTTGGTGATGACACCTTCGACGTTAATGTCCGTTCTAGCTCTAAGCTAGTTGATGTCGTTCGTGGAATTAACGGCGCTAAGGATAACCCTGGCGTACGTGCTTCCGTTATTAACGACGTAGAAGGGCCGCGTTTGATCCTTGCTTCGAATCTATCGGGCAAGGACCATCAAATTAAAGTCAGTGTGGATGCCGAAGCCGGCAATCCTCTGAAACATTTCGAATACAAAACTCTGGAAGACCGAGTGAACGCGCTTGAAGAAGCTCGTGAAGCGGCAGAAGCCGTACTTGGCCCCCTTAAAGAACCAGAGTCAAACACCGATGCAGACCAACCTGAACAGGTGGATGCAGACGGAAATCCTATACCTCCTGAAGAACAAAAAGCGGCAGAGAATGCGCAAGATGGCGCAACGGACGAACCGATCTCTGCAGCGGGTGCCGCTGCGGCGAAGGCAGGGCAAGAAGCAATTGATGCTGCCAATAAACGAGCGGGTATGCGTCCGCAAGACAGCATCCCCGGTTGGACAGAAACCGCTTCAGGCACACTTCTCGATTCTTACCGTCCGCCAGAATTAGAGCTGGATGAAGAAGCCATCGCGAAAGCACCAGACGTTCCGGGCTGGAACAATGCAGCCTCAGGTACGCTGACTGACTCTTACGTCACAACCAAAGAAGCTAAACAACAGCTCGAACAAGAGAAAGCGGAAATTGAGCAAAAGATTGCCGATGAAAAGCAAGAGCTTGACCAAAAGGTGGCTCGTGGTGAGCTGACGGAAGAACAAGCGAAGCAAATCCATCGCGCTAAACTAGAGCCAGAAGAGCGTGAGCGTCTTGAGAAAATCGACGTTGCAGAGGCTAAGATCGCAGAAGCACAAAAAGCCTTTGAAGTGTATTCAGGCATGACTGAAGTGCAAGCGGGGCAGGATTCACAAGTGATGCTTGATGGTGTTGCACAGCTTTCGAGCCACAACAACGTGATTGAAGACGCCATTGAGGGGGTGAACCTGACGCTGAAGGGCAAATCGGAACTGGGTAAGCCCCCGGCTGAGATTGGCGTTGAGTATGATCGCCAGAGTGTACGGTCAGATATTGAAAACTTCGTTTCCGCGTACAACTCGTTCTATCAAACCTCTAAAGCACTTGCCAGTGTCGACCCGACGACAGGCCAGAAAGGACCGTTAGCGGGTGACAGTACGGTACGTAACGCTGATGCACGTTTGAAATCGGTCTTTTCAACCTCGATAGAGAAAGCACCGGAAGATCTGAAATCCTTGACTGAGTTCGGTATCACCACTACACGTCAAGGTACGTTAGAAATCAACTATGACATGTTGGATCGCCAATTGAACAACAACTTTAACGAGTTGGAGAAGTTCTTTGGCGGTAACACAGGTTTCGCGAAACGCGTTGAAGACGCAATCCAAGGCATTACCGGTTTTACGGGTAGCATCCGTACGCGAGAGAAGAGCCTAACTGAACAAAACTACCGCCTTGGAGACGACCAAGCGGCATTAGATCGCCGCATGGACAGTTTAGAGAAGCGTACTCACGCTAAGTTCGCCGCGATGCAAGATGCAACGGGTAAGATGCAGGGCCAACTCGGGGCGCTGATGAACGCGTTGGGCCAATAGATGAAAGATGCACTCATAGAAATTAGTGATATTGATCAACTAATTACGCAAGAGCTGGAAAAAGTCGACTTTAATACTGAAGAAATCCTTCACTTGGTCGATATCAGGGAACGGTTATTGCAAAACCTGCTGTCCATTGTTGAGAACAATCCATTGGTGAAGCAGGAAGCAGAGTGGCAAGACTTGCTCACTCGTACCAAAAGTATTGTTGAGCTGATGCAAAACGAAACCACTAACGTCGGTAAAGAGCTTCACAAGTTCCGTTATGGTCAACGTTCGCTTCAGCAGTACAAAAAATTTATATAAAAGAGGAATACTATGCGCGGTTCTTTGCAAGCATACAAAAAGGTATCAGTCGATAGCCAGCTGAGTGCGGCGTCTCCGCACAAAGTCATTCAAATGCTAATGGCAGGTGCAATTGAGCGTCTGATCCAAGGTAAAGCAGCAATGCAAGCAGGCAACATTCCTGCAAAAGGTGAACGCTTGGGTAAGGCGTTGGACATCATCATCGCACTGCGTAGCTGTCTATCTATGGAAGATGGTGGTGACATTGCTTCAAACTTAGATTCACTTTACGAATTTATGATCACTCAGATCTCGGCTGCGAACCACCAGAATGATCCTCAACCAATTGATGATGTTATTGATATTATTCGCGAAATCAAATCGGCTTGGGACCAGATTCCTACTGAGTTCCACAACCTAACGGCAGCAGAAGTCGGCATTTAATCGATAAAACTATACCTTACTTAATGAGTAGGGTATTGTGCCAAATTGCATAGAAATGAGTTAGATAAAGTTACAATAGAGCTCACACCTCTTTATTGCTTGGTTGCCTTATTTTTTTATTCAAATAAAATAGAAGTCATTAGTGGCCCTAAGTTGCTTTTTTTGTTGCTGATTTTCCTATTTTGTCTATCGCTAATTGAGAGTGGTCCCCACTTTCTAACACTCAATTGCGCAAATCAAGGTCTGGCCGCAACAACCCCATAATAAAGGCAATCATTCTTACTTATGCAAGGTTTGGCAAAGCTGCTTGTAATCGATGACGATGCACCAAGTCGTTTGAATATAAGCAATATATTGGAATTTGTTGGAGAAAGTTGCGAAGCGGTCAGTTCTGATCAGCTAGGCGATGTTGACTGGTCAGCCGTTTGGTCAGGCTGCATTGTCGGTAACATCTCTGCGGGTCATTCTGCGACGGCGGTGATGGCTCACCTCAACGAAGCGTACCATATCCCACTTCTCGTCATGGGCTCTTTCCCATTGCCCGTTGATGATTTGCCAAACTTTGTCGGTGAATTAGAGCAACCGCTCAACTACCCGCAACTTAGCGAAGCGTTACGTCATTGCAAAGACTTCCTTGGTCGTAAAGGCGTAAACGTGGTAGCAAGCGCACGCAAAAACACGCTTTTCCGTAGCCTTGTCGGCCAAAGCCGAGGCATTCAAGAAGTTCGTCATTTGATCGAACAAGTATCAGGTACTGAAGCAAACGTACTTATCTTGGGTGAATCTGGTACAGGTAAAGAAGTGGTAGCACGAAACATTCATTACCATTCTGCTTACCGCAATGGTCCGTTTGTGCCTATCAACTGTGGCGCCATTCCCCCAGAACTATTAGAAAGTGAACTGTTTGGTCACGAAAAAGGCGCATTTACTGGCGCTTTAACAGCGCGTAAAGGCCGTTTTGAACTGGCTGAGGGTGGCACTATCTTCCTTGATGAAATTGGCGATATGCCGATGTCGATGCAAGTGAAGTTATTGCGTGTACTGCAAGAGCGTTGCTTCGAGCGTGTTGGTGGTAATACGACGATCAAGGTGAACGTTCGAGTGGTAGCAGCAACACACCGAAACCTAGAAGGGATGATCGACGATGGCACATTCCGTGAAGATCTTTTCTACCGTTTGAATGTCTTCCCAATTGAAATGCCAGCGCTAAAAGCGCGTAAGCAAGACATCCCTTTGTTGCTACAAGAGCTAATGACGCGTTTGGAAGCAGAAGGCGGGCAACCAATTTGCTTCACACCTCGTGCAATCAACTCATTGATGGAGCATAACTGGCCGGGTAACGTCCGCGAGCTTGCTAACCTTGTTGAGCGTATGGTGATCCTGTACCCGAATAGCCTAGTGGACGTGAATCACTTACCCACCAAATACCGTTACAGCGATATCCCAGAATTCCAGCCAGAAGGTAACCCATTCACCTCTGTGGAAGAGCAAGAACGCGATGTGTTCCAAGATATCTTCTCTGAGAACTTCAGCTTTGATGAGCAGAACGATCTGGACCACAACATGAATGCACCTCAAGGATTGCCACCAGAAGGGGTGAACTTGAAAGAGCTGCTTGCGGATATGGAAGTCAACATGATCAGCCAAGCGCTTGAAGCACAGGGTGGTGTGGTAGCAAGAGCTGCAGATATGCTAGGGATGCGACGCACAACACTGGTTGAGAAAATGCGCAAGTACAACCTTCAACGCTAGGGTCACCCTGGCGTTAAAGCGGTTGAATCTCAGGCAACTTGTTATCTTTTCTGACAATAAAACCGCACATTTCTTAGTGTCAACTTCTTGTCGATGACATAACGCTATGATAAATATAGAAAACAGCTTGGTACGCTAATTGCTTGCCAAGCTGTTTTAGTATTTAAATGGCGATATTTCGACAGGCAGTGAATGGACAATAACACCAACCAATCCCATTTAGACTCAGTAGAGAATCAAGTAGAGCGTTATAAGCAGGTTTTGGACGTGATGCCCGCTGGTGTGATCTTACTAGATACCCACGGTGTGGTGCGTGAAGCCAACCCAGAGGCGCACCGCATTCTTGAAATTCCACTGGTCGACGAGAAATGGTTCAACATCATCCAAGCGGTGTTTGATCCGCGCGAAGATGATGGTCATGAAGTCTCACTGCGCAATGGTCGTAAAGTTCGTCTAGCGATCTCGGCATCGGCGACTGGCCAACTCATTTTGATCACCGATCTAACGGAAACGCGTTTACTGCAATCTCGCGTGAGTGACTTACAACGTTTGTCATCGTTAGGCCGTATGGTGGCGTCTTTGGCACACCAAGTCAGAACACCATTATCGAGCGCCATGTTGTATGCATCTAATTTAGCAGCACCAAATCTCCCTCCGGCGACAAAAGATAGATTTCAAAGCAAATTAATGGATCGACTGCACGATTTGGAAAAGCAGGTTAATGATATGCTGCTTTTTGCTAAAGGTGGTGATAATAAAGTCATTAAGCCTTTTAACATTTCTCAGTTAGTTGCTGAATATCAGCCAATGGTCGAAACCGCGCTGAAGAACAACAACATTGACTACTTCCTAGAAGTGGAAGAAGAACACACTGAGCTGTTAGGCAACGCTAACGCCATTGCTTCAGCACTGAGTAACTTAGTGATGAACGCGATTCAGATGTCAGGAAAGGAATCGCAGATAGATGTCTTTTTCCGCCCTGTGAACGGTGAATTGCGCATTTCTGTGCAAGACAGCGGTCCGGGTGTACCAAAAGAACTGCAAGCAAAAATTATGGAGCCATTCTTTACCACGCGTTCTCAAGGAACCGGGTTAGGGCTCGCTGTGGTTCAAATGGTTTGCCGTGCCCATGACGGCCGATTGGAACTTATTTCAGAGCAGGGTGATGGAGCCTGCTTTACCATGTGCATTCCGCTAGAGCGAGTGCAAGCAGAAGCGCAGTAAGTAGCTTTTGTCGATAACAATTACTGGAGAATCATAATGGCGCAAAGCAAAGTGCTGATCGTAGAAGACGATGAAGGTCTTCGTGAAGCCCTAGTGGATACTCTGGCTCTGGCAGGGTACGAGTGGTTAGAAGCCGATTGTGCGGAAGACGCGTTGGTTAAGCTGAAGTCGAACGCGGTAGACATTGTGGTTTCTGACGTGCAAATGGCAGGCATGGGCGGTTTGGCTCTGCTACGCAATATCAAACAGAATTGGCCAAACATGCCAGTTCTTCTTATGACGGCTTACGCAAACATTGAAGACGCTGTGTCGGCAATGAAAGAAGGTGCGATTGATTACATGGCGAAGCCATTTGCACCAGAAGTTTTGCTCAACATGGTGAGTCGTTACGCACCAATCAAAAGTGATGACAATGGTGATGCAGTCGTAGCAGACGAGAAGAGTCTGCGTCTATTGGCTTTGGCTGACAAAGTGGCGCGCACCGATGCTAACGTGATGATCTTGGGCCCAAGCGGCTCGGGCAAAGAAGTCATGTCTCGCTACATTCACAACGCTTCAAACCGTAAAGACGGCCCTTTTGTTGCGATCAACTGTGCAGCGATTCCAGACAACATGCTGGAAGCGACACTATTTGGTTACGAGAAAGGTGCATTTACTGGCGCGGTACAAGCGTGTCCGGGTAAATTCGAACAAGCCCAAGGCGGTACTATTTGCTGGATGAAATCAGTGAGATGGACCTAAACCTACAAGCGAAACTGCTGCGCGTTCTTCAAGAGCGTGAAGTGGAGCGTTTGGGCAGTCGTAAGAGCATCAAACTGGATGTACGTGTATTGGCAACCAGTAACCGTGACCTTAAGCAGTATGTGTCGGAAGGCAACTTCCGTGAAGATTTGTACTACCGCTTGAATGTTTTCCCAATCTCATGGCCTGCACTGTGTGAACGTAAAGGTGACATCTCGCCATTGGCTCAGCACTTAGCAGAACGTCATTGCAGCAAGATGGGCATGCCTGTGCCGAAGTTCTCTCAAGTCGCGTTAGATAAGCTGCTTCAATACCCTTGGCCGGGTAACGTTCGTGAGCTGGATAACGTGGTTCAACGTGCTCTGATTTTGAGCGAAAACGGTGACATTGATGCAGAACACATTTTGCTGGAAGGTGTAGATTGGCAAGATGCGAGCAGCTTGCAATCTGTGGTTCAAAACGCTGAAGTCTTGGTGCCCGACGTTAAGCCTGTAGCACAAGTTGAATCAATCAACCGTGTTGCCGCTGGTGGCGAAGGTCTCGGCGGTGAACTGCGCGATCAAGAATACGCGATCATTTTGGAAACCTTGATCGAGTGTAACGGTCGCCGTAAAGAAATGGCAGAGAAACTGGGCATCAGTCCGCGTACTTTGCGCTACAAACTCGCCAAAATGCGTGACGCTGGTATCGATATTCCGGCTTAGTCTCCACATCAATAGCCATAGGACAAAAGTGTGGGTACACTACGGCACTATTTGTCTTATGGCACATTAATTGCTGTGTCAATAATCAGTTTTAGTTAATAGTCAAACTTTTGGCTTAGAGGTGACAATGAAAGTTGATGGTATTCAAGCAGAAATGCGCGCCATGATGGTAGAAGCGACCAACACCGCGCCTACCGCAACGGGTGCGAAAGTTGGGGCAGATTTTGGCGATCTCCTAACAAAAGCCATCAATAACGTAAACTCACTTCAAAAAGCATCGGGCGATCTGCAAACGCGCTTCGACCGTGGTGATGCCGATGTTTCCCTTTCTGACGTTATGATTGCTCGTAACAAGTCCAGTGTTGCCTTCGACGCCACTGTTCAAATCCGTAATAAGCTCGTTGAGTCCTACAAGGATCTCATGAACATGCCAGTGTAATTTAGGTAATAAGTGTGGCAGAAAAGTCTACAGATTTAACCGTCACTGATGGCGGCGCTGATGGTGCACTGATTGCTGGCTCAGATCTGGATGTGGAAAGCCAAAACCCAGATCTTGAAGAGCGCAGTGCGTCAAAATTCGATATGGCAGTGGGCGACCTCGATTTACTTCGTCAGGTTGTATTAGTGCTGTCTATCTCTATCTGTGTTGCGTTGATCGTGATGCTGTTCTTCTGGGTGAAAGAGCCGGAAATGCGCCCACTTGGTGCATACGAAACGGAAGAACTGATCCCTGTGCTGGATTACCTCGACCAGCAAAAAATCAATTACAAGCTAGATGGCAATACCATTTCGGTTGAATCGAGTGATTACAACTCGATTAAGCTAGGCATGGTGCGTGCAGGTGTCAACCAAGCAACAGCGGCGGGCGATGACATTCTGCTGCAAGACATGGGCTTTGGTGTATCACAGCGCTTGGAACAAGAGCGTTTGAAACTCAGCCGTGAACGTCAACTTGCACAAGCCATCGAAGAGATGAAGCAGGTGCGTAAAGCGCGTGTTCTTCTCGCTCTACCAAAACACAGTGTGTTTGTTCGTCACAACCAAGAAGCGTCTGCTTCGGTATTTTTGACGCTCTCTACAGGCGCAAACCTGAAACAACAAGAAGTGGATTCCATCGTTGATATGGTGGCGAGTGCTGTTCCGGGAATGAAGACTTCTCGTATTACGGTAACCGATCAACACGGTCGTCTACTGAGCTCAGGCTCCCAAGACCCAGCATCTGCTGCGCGTCGTAAAGAGCAAGAGCTAGAACGCAGCCAAGAGCAAGCGCTGCGCGAAAAGATTGATTCAGTACTTCTGCCTATTCTAGGTTTTGGTAACTACACCGCTCAAGTAGATATCCAGATGGATTTCAGCACCGTCGAGCAAACTCGTAAAAACTTCGATCCGAATACGCCGTCTACGCGCAGTGAATATGCGCTGGAAGATTACAACAACGGCAACATGGTTGCGGGCATTCCAGGTGCATTGAGTAACCAACCGCCAGCGGATGCGTCTATTCCTCAAGATGTGGCGCAGATGAAAGACGGCACATTGACTGGTCAAGGCTCAGTACGTAAAGAATCGACGCGTAACTTCGAGCTTGATACCACCATCAGTCATGAACGCAAGCAAACCGGCACGTTGGCTCGTCAGACCGTTTCGGTAGCGATCAAAGACCGTCGCACCGTAAACCCAGATACGGGTGAGGTGACGTACACGCCGCTATCAGAATCTGAAATCAACGCGATTCGCCAGGTGCTGATCGGTACCGTTGGCTTTGATGAGAACCGCGGTGACTTGCTCAATGTACTGAGTGTGAAGTTTGCTGAGCCAGAGCTTGAGCAAATGGTTGATCCACCTATTTGGGAACATCCAAACTTCAACGATTGGGTTCGTTGGTTTGCAAGTGCGCTAGTGATCATCGTGGTTATCTTGGTTCTGGTTCGCCCTGCAATGAAGAAATTGCTCAACCCAGCAAGTGGCGACGAAGACGAAATGTACGGACCAGATGGCTTGCCAATTGGTGCGGATGGCGAAACCAGCTTGATTGGTAGCGACATCGAAAGCGGTGAACTGTTTGAGTTTGGTTCAAGCATTGATCTGCCTAACCTTCACAAAGATGAAGATGTACTCAAAGCAGTACGTGCTCTGGTGGCAAACGAGCCAGAGCTTGCTGCTCAAGTTGTGAAAAACTGGATGAACGAAAATGGCTAACGATATCGTACCTCAAGATGAAAACGGCGCAGGTTTGCCAGCGGAGTTTGATGTCTCTAGCATGACAGGCGAAGAGAAAGCGGCGATTTTGCTGCTGAGCCTGAACGAAAACGACGCGGCTGGCATCATCCGTCACCTAGAACCAAAACAGGTTCAGCGTGTGGGTAGCGCAATGGCGCGAGCGAAAGACCTAAGCCAAGACAAAGTGTCTGGTGTGCATCGCGCGTTTCTAGAAGACATCCAGAAATACACCAACATCGGTATGGGCAGCGAAGACTTTATGCGTAATGCGCTGGTGGCTGCTCTGGGTGAGGACAAAGCAAACAACTTGGTTGACCAAATCCTATTGGGTACTGGCTCGAAAGGTCTGGATTCACTGAAGTGGATGGATCCTCGCCAAGTGGCAAGCATCATTGTCAACGAACACCCTCAAATCCAAACCATCGTACTTTCGTACTTGGAAGCGGACCAATCGGCAGAAATCCTTTCTCAGTTCCCAGAGCGTGTGCGTCTGGATCTGATGATGCGTATTGCCAACCTAGAAGAAGTTCAGCCATCAGCACTGGCAGAGCTGAACGAAATTATGGAGAAGCAGTTCGCGGGTCAAGCGGGTGCACAAGCGGCGAAGATTGGCGGCCTGAAGGCAGCAGCAGAAATCATGAACTACCTAGACAACAACGTCGAAGGTATTTTGATGGAGCAGATTCGCGACCAAGACGAAGACATGGCGACACAAATCCAAGATCTTATGTTCGTATTCGAGAACTTGGTGGAAGTGGACGACCAAGGTATTCAGAAATTGCTGCGTGACGTTCCTCAAGACGTTCTGCAAAGAGCACTTAAAGGTGCCGACGATTCTCTACGTGAGAAAGTGTTCAAGAACATGTCTAAACGTGCCGCTGAGATGATGCGCGACGATATCGAAGCAATGCCTCCGGTTCGCGTAGCAGACGTAGAAGCGGCGCAGAAAGAAATCTTGGCGATTGCTCGTCGTATGGCAGACGCTGGCGAAATCATGCTGTCTGGCGGCGCAGACGAGTTCTTATAATCCTTTCTTGTTCCTCCTGTTTAGGCGGGAGGAGCGCACTTCTGTAGTAATGCACTTTTTCAAAGCACTTTATTTTCAAAATCAATTTCAACATAGACAGATTGTAGGTTAAGCATGGCTGGCGATAGAAAACGTGGATTTATCCGTCCTGATGAAGACGATGCGATGATCGAACCTCAACGCTGGGGTTTGCCTGATTACGGTGAGCCGAAAGCAAAGCAAGCCAAACAAACTGCGTTTAACTACGATCCAGGTTGGGTACCAAACTTTGACGAACCAGAAGAAGAGCAAGTTCTTGAGTTGACAGAAGAACAGATTGAGTTGATCAAGCAAGGTGCTTATCAAGAAGGTCTGTATCAAGGTCAAGAAGCGGGCTTCAAGCAAGGTTACGACAAAGGCAAGGAAGAAGGTATTCAAGCTGGTCATGCAGAAGGTCTCGAACTCGGAAAAGCGGAAGGTGTTACCGCTGGGCAAGAGTACATTCAGCAACAGGTGGAAAGCTTTATGAACTTGGCAAACCAGTTCGCTCAACCTTTGGAGCTGATGAACGCTCAGGTTGAAAAGCAGCTGGTGGACATGGTGCTGTGCCTAGTTAAAGAAGTTGTGCATGTGGAAGTGCAAACCAACCCTCAAATTATTCTCGATACTGTAAAACAATCTGTCGAAGCGCTGCCAATTTCTGGCCATCCAATTACTTTGCACCTGAACCCAGACGATGTGGCGATCATTCGCTCCGCATACGGCGAAGAAGAGCTTGATTGTCGTAATTGGACATTGGTTGCAGAGCCTGCATTAAATCGCGGTGATGTGCAAATTGCTGCTGGCGAATCGAGCATTAACTACCGCATGGAAGAGCGCGTGAAAAGCGTGCTGAACAGCTTCTGTGGCGCAAATCGCCATCAAGGGAGCGAATAATCCATGCAAGCCTTGGCTGACCGTTTAAAGAACTACAAAGTTGAAGGGTTGACCACGCGTCCGGTTGCTTCAGGCAAGCTTGTTCGCGTTGTTGGCTTAACCTTGGAAGCGACAGGTTGTCGTGCTCCGATTGGCAGTTTGTGTTTGGTCGAAACCATGTCCGGTCATATGGAAGCGGAAGTGGTGGGTTTTTCTGGTGATAACCTTTTCTTGATGCCGAGTGAGCAGATCACGGGCATCTTACCGGGCGCGAAAGTGACGCCGTTGACCAGTGAGGCGGGTTTGCCCGTTGGTATGGAGCTACTTGGGCGTGTGATTGACGGTGTGGGTAATCCACTGGATGGCCTTGGCCCGCTTTATACCGATCACCGTGCTTCGTTCAATGCTGAGCCAATTAACCCACTAGCGCGTAAGCCCATTTCTGAGCCACTTGATGTGGGCTTAAAAGCCATCAACGGCTTGTTGACGGTGGGTAAAGGTCAGCGTATCGGTCTGTTTGCCGGTTCTGGTGTGGGTAAATCGGTCACCCTTGGCATGATGACGCGAGGCACGACGGCGCAAGTTGTTGTCGTTGGTCTGATTGGTGAACGTGGACGCGAAGTAAAAGAATTCATCGAAGAAATTTTGGGTGAAGACGGACGCCGCCGTTCTGTGGTGGTGGCTGCACCTGCCGATGCTTCACCTTTGATGCGCTTGAAGGGCTGCCAAACTGCACTGACGATTGCGGAATACTTCCGTGACCAAGGACTAGATGTTCTTCTACTGATGGACTCTTTGACGCGTTTTGCTCAAGCACAGCGTGAAATTGCATTGTCTGTGGGTGAGCCGCCTGCTACCAAAGGTTACCCGCCTTCGGTATTTGCTAAACTGCCAGCGTTGGTAGAGCGAGCGGGTAACGGTGGCGATGATCAAGGTTCGATCACTGCGTTCTTTACCGTTCTGACCGAAGGTGACGATCTGCAAGATCCGATCGCCGATGCATCACGTGCGATCCTTGATGGTCACATTGTCTTGTCTCGTGAAATGGCGGATGCAGGTCACTACCCAGCCATCGATGTCGAGAAATCGGTGAGCCGTGTTATGCCACAAATCACCACAGAAGAGCACGTGTTGATGTCGAAAGCGGTACGTCAGGTATTGTCGATTTGCCGCAAAAACCAAGATTTGGTGTCGATTGGCGCTTATAAACCGGGGACTGACCCTGCTATCGATGGCGCATTTACCCTCAAGCCAAAACTGGACGAATACTTGCAGCAGCGCATGAAAGAGTCTGTGCCTTATGACATGTGCGTCAACATGTTGAAGAGCATCTTGGGTGGGTAATAGCGTATGAATAACGCGATGGAATTCCTACTCGAGCAAGCAAAAGAACGCGAAGACCAAGCGGTGTTGGCGCTCAACAAAGCACGCTCAGAGCTAGATGATTACTACCGCCAAGTAGAGCAAATTGAAAAGTACCGCTTAGATTACTGCCAGCAGTTGGTAGACCGCGGTATGGCGGGACTCACCGCAAGCCAATACGGCCACTTAAACCGCTTCTTAACCCAGCTCGATGAAACGCTTTCCAAGCAAAAACAGGCAGAAAACCACTTTAAAGAGCAGGTGGTGAACTGCCAAGATTACTGGTTAAACATGCGCAAAGAACGGATGTCTTACGAGTGGATGATTGAAAAGCGCGAGAAAGAAAAGCAAATGGCGGAAGCGAAGCGTGAACAAAAACAAATGGATGAGTTTTCTACCTTGCTTTACAGCCGAAACCCGCAACGTTTCTAAGCGTTTCTCATGGTTATATTGCGTTAGTGCTGCTGGTTACATCTCTACTGATTCAAGCAAGGTTACTTTGACGGAGTCTTGCTCTATCAACTCAAACACTTTTGGTCGAATCTCGCTAATCCACCACTCATTGTAAGTCTCTGCGTATATCGTTTGTCGCGCTTGTTCACTGTCGAACTCACGTAACCAGACAAAGTAATCATGCCCATCTTCACCCGTGTGAACATAGGTGTTTAGGACACGCATGCCTTTGGAGCGTTGGTAGGGCAGCAACTCGTCTTTCATCCACGTTAACCATTGTTCAGTTTTGCCAGTTTTAATTTTATATTGGCGGAGTTCTGTGACTTTCAAAGCGATTCCTTATTGGCTGAGCAAGGCTTCTGTTTACTCTCTAACGAACCGCCAGTCAAATTGCAAAGGCCTTTGTGTCTGCTGCAAGTTTGATCTTTGTTCCATCAGTATCCCTGATTCGTACCGTCAGAAAATCCACGCTGAGCGTTGGCGTGATTTTTGCAATTTATCCGTCAGTATCGGGTCTTTTGACCTAAGTTTGCCGCCCATGTGCAATCCGACAGCGACTTGCTCAACGCTGCCGATGACGAGAGTTTCTATATGAATGTGAATTTATCCAATGTTTCTGCAACCAATAAGGCGTCGGTTTCCGATTCTTCAAATAAAGTTGATGCAGAAAACCCTGAAAGCAAAGGTTTTTTTGAAACCTTAGCCGGGGTATTCACTGATTCACAAAAAGCCGAAAAAGCAGTTGCGAAATCTGATGCACCAGACGCTGCTGCAGAAACCTCGGAGGAGGCTGGGAAGGTGGTATCCCAGAACTCACAAGGTGAGAGCCAAGAAAAAGTCGCGCAAGATACAGGCAATGCGACCTCGACAGAATCAACCGATGAGTTGCTTGCTCAAGGGGAAGGGAAACAAGCGACGAGTAGTTCTGTTGAATCTTCAGAAAATGCCGCCTCTTCTAGCAATGTTAAGGCATCAAATTCATCAGACGACACAAGCCTAAGTGAAACGAAAGTGAGTAAAACTGGTGTCTCTGATCAAGCCTCCGATTCTCAAGTAAAAAATGCAATGGGAGAGGGACAGCAGTTATTGGGTCGCATAGAGCAAGCAAACCAAACGCTTAAGCCTAATGAGCAATTAGTTGATAGCGGCAAAGCATTGCCACCAGAGGCAGCCCAAACCCAAGGTGCCTCTCAACAAGTCAAAGACCATCTGGTTACTTCAGATCAACAAGCGGCATCAACCTTCGTGAAATCTGTCGAGCAAGGTGATGTTTTACCAATCCGTGCTGCAGAAAAAGTAGCATTGGATGCAAATGGTAAACCTATTACAACAGCGGTAGAGGTTTCACCAAATGCACAAACAAGCAACGTGGCGCAGAGTACTGCGTCTACACAAATTGACTGGAATTCACCAAGCTCTCAAGCCGCCCATAATGAAGCGATGGTAAATGCTACGACGCAAGCGGCGGTTAACGGCCAAGTTGTGGCACAAGGCGCGCAGGTGTTAGCGGGAACAGAAGCGCTACAATCCGTATTGCCAGCAGATGCACAGACAATGAACACCAAGGTTGCGGACGTAAAGCTTATCTCACTGGATGAGCTGCAAGTTATCGACACTAAACTTGCTCAAGGAAAGCCACTGTCTCAGCAAGAACTTGATGTGATTGAGGGGTTAAAAACGGGTGAGCTGGTGGCTGATATTCCGGTACAAGAATTAGCGCAATTCGTCGCTTTACCAAGTGATGTCAAAGTGGCGATGGCGGAGCATCAAGCTGCCCATAACCAAACTCGTGTCGCCGCTTCAACTGTGGCGGCTCAACAAGCTCATCAGCTAGCCACGCAGGACATGAAGCACGCTGCAGCTCAAGCGAGTGCGCAGGTAGTCGTATCCCCAAATGCTGACAAAGCCGCGTTATCTGCTATGCCAGAAGCGCTAGTGGCAGCGAATTTAAACCCAGCAGCGCAAGCGGCTTCTAGTGCAGAGCTGAGTAAGAAAGTGATGAATGCTGGCCTTGCGGCAGGCGCATTGAAAGGTGCAACGAATAAGCAAGATAAGCCTGACCCACAACATGGTTTGGCGGGACAAATTCAAGCGGCTGCGGGTCAACAAGGCGTGACAGCTCAGCAACAAGCTCGTGTCGATGCTGCCCAGCAAGCACAACTACCGTTGCAACTAACCAAAGAACTGGCCAATGACCAAGTTGCCGAGAAAGTACAAATGATGATGTCGAAGAACTTAAAGAACCTCGATATCCGTCTTGATCCGCCTGAACTTGGTCGTATGCAGATCCGCATGACAATGAACAACGATCTCGCTAACGTTCATTTCACGGTGGCAAACCCACAAGCTCGTGACTTGATTGAACAAACGCTGCCTCGACTAAGAGAAATGTTGGCTCAGCAAGGCATGCAATTGGCAGATTCTTCGGTTCAACAACAAAGCAGTGGTCAGCAACAAAGTGGTTACGCGAATGCGGAACAAAACGGTCAAGGCTCTCAAGGTCGTGGATTTTCTGGTCAGTCAGATGAAAACTTTGATGCCGACACGAATCTTGATTTGAATGTGGTTTCAAAGCGTGATGGAATTAGTTTTTACGCATAAAATAGCGGCCTAAAAACAGAACAATAAGAGACAGTAATGGCAGAAGAACAGCTACAAGGTGCGGATGCACCAAAAGGAAAAAGTAAGTTACTGATCATCATTATCGCAGTGGTGGTTTTGCTCCTCGGTGGTGGTGCAGCAGCCTTCTTTTTGATGGGGTCTGATGAACCTGCGCAAGCCGCACAAGCGGAGCAAACACAAGCGCAAACGGCAGCCGCGCCAATCGCGTATGTGAACATCGCACAACCGTTTATTTTTAACGTGACGGGTGACCGTCGTGACAGACTAGTACAAATCAAAGCCCAGCTGATGGTGCGCGGCAGTGAGAATGAGCAACTAGCTCGTTATCACTCTCCACTGATCGAAAGCTCACTGCTATCGACGTTTGCTTCTGCGACGGTAGAGCAACTGCGTTCACCAACCGGTCGTGTGGAATTGCGAGACCGTGCTTCTGATGACATCAAAGCGGCATTGAACGCTGCGGTGGGTAAGCCAGTGATTGAAAAAGTACTGTTTACAGATTTTGTAATTCAATAGGTATAACGTGACCGATCTATTAAGCCAAGACGAGATTGATGCGCTACTGCACGGGGTTGACGACGTTGATGACGTTGATGAACCCATGGATGCCGGCGACGAGAGTGCCGTCAGTTTCGACTTCTCGTCTCAAGACAGGATTGTCCGTGGTCGGATGCCGACGCTCGAACTTATCAACGAGCGCTTTGCCCGACACATGCGAATCAGCCTGTTTAACATGTTGCGTAAAACCGCTGAGGTGTCGATTAACGGCGTACAGATGATGAAGTTTGGTGAATACCAAAATACGCTGTACGTACCGACAAGTTTGAACATGGTGCGCTTCCGTCCACTAAAAGGCACGGCGCTGATCACCATGGAAGCACGCTTAGTGTTTATTCTGGTAGAGAACTTCTTTGGTGGCGATGGTCGTTTCCACGCCAAAATTGAAGGTCGTGAATTTACCCCAACTGAGCGTCGCATTATCCAGCTTCTGCTGAAAATTGTTTTCGAAGACTACAAAGAAGCGTGGTCGCCAGTGATGGGTGTGGAATTCGAGTATCTCGACTCTGAAGTGAACCCAAGCATGGCTAACATCGTGAGCCCAACCGAAGTGATCGTGGTGAGCTCATTCCATATTGAAGTCGATGGCGGCGGTGGTGATTTCCACGTTGTCATGCCGTACTCAATGGTGGAACCGATCCGTGAATTGCTCGATGCGGGTGTTCAATCTGACAAGATGGAAACCGACGTACGTTGGAGCTCTGCTCTGCGTGAAGAGATCATGGATTGCCCAGTTAACTTCCGTGTGAATCTGCTAGAGAAGGACATCTCACTGCGCGATTTGATGGAGCTGCAACCAGGCGATGTCATCCCGATTGAGATGCCTGAGCACGCGACCATGTTCATCGAAGATTTACCGACTTACCGCGTGAAGATGGGTCGCTCCGAAGATAAGATGGCGGTACAAATCTCCGAAGAGATTGAACGCCCTCACGTGGTAAAAACCGATTTAGCGTTCTTGGGCAAAGACATCATGTCTGAACTTGAGCACGACGACGATAAAGACGATTAAAACCCTTACTCAATACCATCGCCTCGCTTCTGACTCTCAAACAAACGGTCACGAAGTAAGAAATAGGGCGCAAGTAAGGTTTAACACAGGACAGAAAAATGGAACCAAGTGACGATCAAAAGCTAGCAGACGAATGGGCAGCCGCTCTTGGCGAAGACCCGTCTGCACCTTCAATTGATGTTGATGAAGTATTGGCAGCGCCACTGGAAGAGTTGAAAGACACCTCTAGCCCAATCACGGATGATGAGCGTCGTAAGCTCGACACCATCATGGATATTCCAGTGACCATTTCGATGGAAGTGGGCCGTTCACAAATTAGCATCCGTAACCTGCTGCAGTTGAACCAAGGTTCGGTTGTCGAGCTTGACCGCCTTGCGGGTGAATCGCTCGACGTATTGGTGAACGGCACTTTGATTGCACACGGCGAAGTCGTGGTCGTCAACGATAAGTTTGGTATTCGTCTTACCGACGTGATCAGCCAAACTGAACGCATCAAAAAGCTACGTTAATATGAGCAGTTCAATCAAAACTCGATTGAAGCAAATCACAGGAGCACTTGGCTTAACGCTAAGTGCTCCTTATGCATTTGCTGCCGCGCCAAGTAATTTAGATTTGGCGACAACACTGGGTTCTTTAGTGTTGGTTATTGGTGTGATTCTTCTGCTTGCTTGGATGTTGAAACGCATGCAAGTGCCAGCACTAGGTCAGCAAAAAGGGCTGCGCATTGTTAGTCAGCTACCCGTTGGTACGAAAGAACGAATTGCGGTCGTCCAAGTCGGTGAAGAGCAGTTTTTGGTGGGCATCACTAGCCAATCTATTCAAACGCTTGCCAAACTTGAAACGCCATTGAAAGAGGAAGAGTTGGCTTCCGGTGCTTTTGCTAGCCAGTTCAGCCAACTAATAAAAAAACATGACAAAGGATAACTCAATCCGCCTGATGCTCAGCACCTTTGTGTTGCTGATTGGCGTACTGTTTTCTTCGCTTTCGTTTGCTCAAGCAGAGGAATCCGCGCTTCCTGCTAATCTGGCTCAAGGCGATAGCGTGACAGTAAAAGCGATGGAGAACGAGTCGAGTTCCAGCCGCAGCATGTCGGTGGGCAATGGTGGAGGCATTCCGGCCTTTACCATGACGACCAATGCCGACGGCAGCGAAGACTACTCGGTGACGCTGCAAATTCTTGCGTTGATGACCATGCTTGGCTTCTTGCCAGCGATGGTGATTTTGATGACTTCATTCACCCGTATCGTGGTGGTGATGTCCATCTTGCGACAAGCAATGGGTCTGCAACAAACGCCTTCGAACCAAGTCATCATTGGTATTGCACTCTTTCTTACCTTCTTCGTGATGTCGCCGGTTCTGAATGAGATCAATGACAACGCGATTCAGCCTTATTTGAATGAGCAAGTGACGGCGCGCCAAGCGTTCGATGCTGCGCAAGTTCCGATGAAAGCCTTTATGCTTAAGCAGACACGAATCAAAGACCTAGAGACCTTTGTGAACATGTCTGGTGAGCAGGTAACGAACCCAGAAGATGTCTCTATGGCAGTATTGATTCCGGCATTCATTACCTCTGAGCTCAAGACTGCGTTCCAAATCGGCTTCATGTTGTTCCTGCCGTTTTTGATCATCGACTTGGTTGTTGCATCGGTGTTGATGGCGATGGGTATGATGATGCTTTCACCAATGATCGTATCGCTGCCATTTAAGTTGATGTTGTTTGTGCTGGTGGACGGTTGGAATCTGATATTGTCGACACTCGCCGGCAGTTTTGCCCATTAGATTGGCACAGAGAGAAGAGGGTAAGACATGACTCCTGAAATGTTTGTCGAGCTTTTCCGTGATGCACTGTGGATGGTGCTGATCATGGTCTGTGCCATCATTATCCCAAGTTTGCTTATTGGTCTTGTCGTCGCTATTTTCCAAGCGGCAACCTCTATCAACGAACAAACGTTGAGTTTCTTACCACGTTTGATTGTCACCTTGTTGGCACTGATGCTGTTTGGCCACTGGATGACACAGATGTTGATGGAATACTTCTTTGGTTTGATTGAACGTCTGCCACAGGTGCTTTACTAGAGGCGCGTATGGAGTATCCGACCCATATCGTCCTCGACTGGATCGCAAACTACTTTTGGCCCTATACCCGTATCTCTGCCATGTTGATGGTGATGACGGTAACTGGGGCACGCTTCGTCTCGCCTCGAATTCGGCTCTATCTTGGTCTCGCGATTACTTTTGCGGTCGCGCCTGCGATTCCTGCCGTGCCTCAAGACATTGAATTACTCTCTTTCCGTGGTTTTATGACCATTGCAGAGCAAATCGTTATTGGCGTTGCGATGGGCATGGTGACCCAGTTTATGATTCAAACCTTTGTTCTACTTGGTCAGATCTTGGGTATGCAATCGAGCTTGGGTTTTGCCTCGATGGTGGACCCCGCGAACGGTCAAAACACGCCTTTGCTTGGTCAGCTGTTTATGTTTTTGGCGACCATGTTCTTCCTCGCTACCGACGGGCATTTAAAAATGCTGCAATTGGTGGTGTTCAGTTTTAAAACCTTGCCGATTGGGTCCGGCTCGCTCAATGCGGTCGACTTCCGTGAAATGGCAAGTTGGCTTGGCATCATGTTTAAGACGGCACTCAGTATGTCGTTGTCGGGCATTATCGCGCTGCTGACGATTAACTTGTCTTTCGGTGTAATGACACGTGCCGCACCACAGCTGAACATCTTCTCGCTTGGTTTTGCCTTCGCCTTGATGGTGGGCTTGTTACTTTGTTGGTACATCTTGGCTGGTTTATACAGTCATTATGAATTGTTCTGGGCAGTGGGTGAGGAACAGATTTGTAACCTCATTCGCTTGGATTGCTAGGAGGCTGGATTGGCAGAGTCAGACGGTCAGGAACGCACCGAAGAAGCCACGCCCCGACGGTTACAACAAGCCAGAGAGAAGGGGCAGGTTGCTCGGTCTAAAGAGCTCGCATCGGCATCAGTGCTGATCGTGGGCGCTATCGCCTTGATGTGGTTTGGCGAGTCTTTGGCGCGCTCGTTGTTTTCAATTATGAGTCGCTTGTTTGACCTTACTCGTGATGAAATCTTCGATACCGCAAAGCTATTCGATATTGCCTTTGGAGCAATGACGGATCTGCTGTTCCCATTGTTCCTTATTCTTATCACTTTGTTTGTTGCCGCCATGATTGGTGCAGCGGGCGTCGGTGGTATTAGCTTTTCTGCCGAAGCGGCGATGCCAAAGCTCTCCAAGATGAACCCGCTTAGTGGTTTAAAGCGCATGGTAGGGATGCAGAGTTGGGTCGAGCTGATTAAATCAATTCTGAAAGTCGCATTGGTGACGGGGATGGCGATCTATCTGATCCAAGCGTCGCAAGCGGATTTGATTCAGCTAAGCATGGATGTGTACCCGCAAAATATCTTCCACGCTTTGGATATTTTGCTCAACTTCATCCTGCTGATCAGTTGCTCCTTGCTTATCGTCGTGGCGATCGATATTCCGTTCCAGATTTGGCAACATGCTGATCAGCTTAAAATGACCAAACAAGAGATCAAAGACGAATACAAAGAGACCGAAGGTAAGCCGGAAGTTAAAGGTCGTATTCGTATGTTACAGCGAGAAGCGGCTCAACGTCGAATGATGGCCGATGTGCCGCAGGCCGACGTTATTATTACCAACCCGGAGCACTTTTCTGTTGCGTTGCGTTATAAGCAGAAAACCGATCGAGCTCCAGTGGTGATCGCCAAAGGTACCGACCATATGGCGATGAAGATCCGAGAAGTGGCACGTGAACACGACATTACCATTGTGCCAGCTCCGCCATTGGCGCGTGCGCTTTACCACACCACAGAGTTAGAGCAGGAAATTCCAGACGGTTTATTTACTGCCGTTGCACAAGTTCTGGCGTTTGTGTTCCAACTTAAACAGTACCGTAAGCGTGGTGGGCAACGACCGAAAATTCAGGATTACGACTTACCAATCCCACCTGAACATCGTCACTAATGAAAATAATTGCATGGTGTGATTAGACAAAAATTCACATTAGATCAAAGGATTGTGATTTCTTTGAGCAACCAGTCATTATTTTGGCGTTAATCATGGTACACACATTGCTTATATCGTGCTAATCAACAACAATACCTAAACTTTTAGGCGAAAGCCGTCGCGTAATACTAGTGACATGTGTGTACTCACATGCTTCTTTACGTGATGCTCCAGACCGATTGAGACACCTCGCAGTATGAAGTTAAGCCTGCCATTTGCAGATAAATTACCAAGAATTCCACAGCGTTCCATGCCTGCCATTGGTGCGCCTGTTATGGTATTGGCCACCCTTGCAATGGTGGTGCTACCTATACCTGCATTCCTGCTGGATTTATTCTTCACCTTTAACATCGCCTTGGCCATGGTGGTGTTGTTAGTGACCGTTTACACACGTCGTCCACTCGACTTTGCGGCGTTCCCAACCGTTCTGCTTATCGCGACGTTATTACGTTTGGCGCTGAACGTAGCGTCAACCCGTGTCGTACTTCTGTATGGTCATGAAGGGGGCAATGCGGCTGGTAACGTAATCGAAGCCTTCGGTAACGTTGTTATCGGTGGTAACTACGCCGTCGGTCTGGTGGTCTTCCTTATCTTGATGATCATTAACTTCATGGTTGTGACCAAAGGTGCGGGTCGTATTTCTGAGGTAAGTGCTCGCTTTACCTTGGATGCCTTGCCGGGTAAGCAGATGGCGATCGATGCGGACTTGAACGCTGGTTTGATTGACCAAGACCAAGCGCGTTTACGCCGTTTTGAAGTGACCAAAGAAGCGGACTTTTACGGCTCAATGGACGGTGCGTCTAAATTCGTAAAAGGTGATGCGATTGCGGGTATTTTAATCCTGTTCATCAACATCATTGGCGGTCTATCGATTGGTATGGCGCAATACGGTTTGGGCTTCTCTGAAGCAATGCAAATCTACACCTTGCTGACTATCGGTGACGGCTTGGTGGCACAAATTCCATCGCTGTTATTGTCTATCGCGGCTGCGATGATGGTAACGCGTCAAAATACTGATGAAGACATGGGCGAACAGCTGATTTTCCAGATGTTCGACAACCCGAAAGCCCTCATGATCACTGCAGCCATCCTTGGTGTGATGGGTATCGTACCGGGCATGCCTCACTTCTCATTCTTGTCATTAGCTGCTTTAGCTGGTGGTGCAGCTTACTGGCTCGACAAGAAGCAAAAACAAAAAGCCAAAGAACCCGCCTTACCCGCTAAAGCAGAAGATGGCAGTGAACCGATTTCTCAACGCGAATTGTCGTGGGATGACGTACAACCCGTCGATATCATCGGTCTAGAAGTAGGCTATCGCCTGATTCCATTGGTGGATCGTGACCAAGGTGGCGAGCTGCTAGAGCGCGTGAAAGGGGTGCGTAAAAAGCTCTCTCAAGACTTCGGTTTTTTGATTCCTGCGGTGCATATCCGTGACAACCTAGAACTTACACCGAACAGCTACCGCATTACCTTGATGGGGGTTGCCGTGGGTGAGGCAGAAATTCGCCCAGATCAAGAGCTGGCGATTAACCCCGGTCAGGTTTACGGCATGATTGAAGGCGAGCCGACCATGGACCCTGCATTCGGCTTAGAAGCAGTTTGGATTCGTGAAGAGCAACGTGAACATGCTCAAGCATTAGGTTACACCGTGGTGGACTCATCGACGGTACTGGCCACCCATTTGAGCCAACTACTGACCAACAACGCGTCACAATTGATTGGTCATGAAGAAGTACAGAACCTATTGGAAATGCTCGGTCGCAGTGCGCCTAAATTGGTGGAGAACTTTGTTCCTGATCAGTTGCAACTTGGCGTGGTGGTGAAAGTGTTGCAAAACCTGCTTAACGAAGCTATCCCAATTCGCGATATTCGAACCATCGTGCAAACCTTGGCGGAGTACTCGAGTAAGAGTCAAGAACCTGACATTTTGACTGCCGCAGTTCGTATCAGTTTGAAACGTCTAATTGTTCAGGAAATCAATGGTATAGAGCCTGAATTGCCAGTGATAACACTCATTCCTGAACTGGAACAAATCTTGCATCAAACCATGCAGGCTTCAGGCGGCGAATCCGCTGGTATTGAACCGGGATTAGCTGAGCGACTTCAGTCCTCTCTGAGCCAAGCGACACAAGAGCAAGAACTGAAAGGCGAGCCTGCGGTTCTGCTGACATCTGGCGTATTGCGTTCCACATTAGCGAAGTTCGTTAAGAACACAATACCGAACCTCCGCGTACTGTCTTACCAAGAAATACCGGACGAAAAGCAGATCAGAATTGTGCAAGCCGTGGGCAACTAAGCCTGCGCATCATTAATGGATTTATAGTTTGAAAATTAAACGATTTTTTGCCAAAGACATGCGAACAGCGCTGCTCCAAGTGAAAGAAGAGCTTGGTGCAGAAGCGGTGATCATGTCGAACAAGAAAGTGGCAGGCGGTGTAGAGATCGTAGCGGCAATCGATGGTGAGTCGAACGCAGCACCAACTTCGCAAGCACACTCTCTTCCTAATCGTGGCGCAGCTCAACCAAATCGTTATAGCGAACAACGTCAATTGCCGTCATCCGCAGCAGAGCGTTATCAAGATCGCCGTTTGGATGAAGACAGAATTAGCCTAAACGCAAACAGCGAAAAATCAGGCTCAATGACGCAACGTTTCGCCAACATGCTCAAGCAATACAGCGGCGGGGCAGCAGAATCCGATGACCATGTGGCAGAGAACGAAGACTCTTTGTCGGCATTGCTGCAGCGCCAAAATAAGCACCGTGAAAGCTATAACCAAGAGAAGCCAGCGCCCTATCAACCAGACTCGCCATTGGCGAAGCTGATTGCGCAAGATAACCGATTCGACCGCCCAACGCCTAAGTTGGATCCAACGCGCTATGACCGTCGTCGTCCATCGGATGAGCGAGAAGATTCAGAAAGTGAGCTGGAGAACATGCGCGAAGAGATGACGTCGATTCGTCGTCTGTTGGAGCATCAAGTGTCAGGCTTAATGTGGCAAGAGGTAGAGCGTCGTGAGCCATTGCGTGCGATGTTGATTAAGCGTTTGGAACGCATGGGTGTATCACCTGAGCTTGCAGACCAGATGGCTTGCTACATTCCAGAAGATACCAAACCGGCGCGAGCTTGGAAGGCACTGCTTTCTCTCGTGGCGGATCAAATCAGCATTCCAAAACAAGACATCCTCAAGCGTGGCGGTGTGGTTGCACTGCTGGGCCCAACGGGTGTTGGTAAAACGACCACGGTTGCAAAACTTGCAGCGCGTGCGGCGATGGAGTTTGGTGCCGACAATGTGGCCCTTGTGACAACCGACACATATCGCATAGGTGCACATGAGCAGCTCTCAATTTACGGAAGAATTATGGGTTGTCCCGTAAGAGTTGCTAAAGATTCTAACGAGTTAGCCGATGTTATATATCAGCTACGAAACAGAAGACTGATTTTGGTCGATACGGCAGGGATGGGGCAACGAGATGTAAGACTCTCTGAGCAGCTTGATACCCTAATGCAAGAGAGCGGAGAAGTGATTCACAGCTACCTTGTTTTGCCAGCTACCGCACAACGTCGTGTTCTACAAGAAACACTGGATCATTTCCGACGCATTCCGTTGTCGGGCTGTATTTTGACTAAGCTTGATGAATCGTTGAGTTTAGGTGAATTCATCAGCGTGGTGATTCAGAACGCGATGCCAGTGGCCTACATTGCCAATGGTCAGCGCGTGCCAGAAGACATTGTGATAGCACAACCAAAATACATGATTGCGAAAGCAAATGAACTGTTAGAGAAGTCGACAGAGAACGAACCTCACTTTTGGAACAGTGACAGCGAAGGACTCTAGGGCGGCGGACTACTATGACTGAGAATATGATACACGATCAAGCAAGCGGCCTCCGTCGCTTAACACAACCATCATTGACTAAAGTAATTGCTGTTACTGGCGGCAAAGGTGGCGTGGGTAAATCAAACGTAACACTGGGTCTGGCGATCTGTATGGCTCGCCAAGGCAAAAAGGTGATGGTTCTCGATGCTGACCTAGGTCTAGCCAATGTGGACGTTATGCTCGGAATCCGTTCAAAACGTAACCTAGGGCATGTCCTTGCGGGTGAATGTGAGCTAAAAGATGCGATTGTTGAAGGTCCTTATGGTATAAAGATAGTCCCTGCAACTTCTGGCACACAAAGCATGACCGAGCTGTCTCACGCTCAACATGCTGGACTCATCCGTGCATTTGGTAGCCTTGAAGAAGAAATGGACGTCCTGCTGATTGATACAGCAGCGGGCATTTCTGACATGGTGATTAGCTTTTCACGTGCAGCTCAAGATGTTGTGGTTGTTGTCTGCGATGAGCCGACTTCCATCACAGATGCCTACGCATTAATCAAGCTGTTGAGTAAAGAACACCAAGTTCAGCGCTTCAAAGTTGTTGCAAATATGGTCAGAAGCTACCGTGAAGGCAGAGAATTATTCGCAAAGTTGACACTAGTCACAGAGCGCTTCTTGAATGTCAGCCTTGAACTCGTAGCATGTATTCCATTGGATGACAAAGTACGTCAAGCCGTGAAAAGACAGAAGATTGTTGTGGATGCATTCCCTCGTTCTCCTGCGGCTTTAGCGATCAGCTCATTAGCGAACAAAGCTCTGACGTGGCCACTGCCAAAAACACCAAGTGGACACCTAGAGTTTTTTGTCGAAAGACTGTTAAATCGTACTGAATTCACAGAGGACCCTTTTGGTGAATAAAGCGATTACCTATGACCAACATGGCAAATTTAACAGCCAGCAGGCGTTCATTGAACGTTACTCGGTGTTGGTTAAGCGTATTGCTCATCACCTGTTAGGCCGTTTACCGCCGAGTGTTCAGGTAGAAGATTTAATTCAGGCCGGCATGATCGGCCTTATCGAAGCTCAGCAGAATTATGATGGTTCTAAAGGTGCGAGCTTTGAAACTTATGCAGGTATCCGAATTCGCGGTGCAATGTTAGATGACATTCGCAAAGGCGACTGGGTGCCTCGTTCTGTTCATAAGAACAATCGCGAAATTAACCAAGCGATCGCAGAGCTGGAAGGCGTACTAAATCGTGACCCATCGGACTCAGAAGTAGCAGCGCATCTTGGTATGACACTAGACCAATATCATAGTGCACTTACCGACATAAACTGTTCAAAACTGGTGGGAATTGAAGATTTAGGCGTCTCTGATGATGTGATTTCACCGGCTGATGAAACTGATGACAGCAACCCATTTAAGGGCGTTGCTGATGAATCGTTCAAAAAAGCACTGGTTGAATCAATAAAACAACTTCCAGAGCGTGAAGCGCTAGTACTTTCGCTTTATTATGACGAAGAACTCAATTTGAAAGAGATTGGCGACGTGTTGGGTGTAAGCGAATCTCGCGTAAGCCAAATACTGAGTCAAGCGATGCAACGTTTACGCACCAAGCTCAGTGCGTGGACACAAAATGACTAAACACACTGATTTTACGATTCAGTGGAGGCAATTTTGAATAAAAACATGAAGATCCTTATTGTTGATGATTTCTCAACAATGCGCCGTATTGTTAAAAACCTGCTTCGTGACTTGGGTTTCAATAACACTCAGGAAGCGGACGATGGTTTAACCGCATTACCTATGCTGAAAAAAGGTGACTTCGACTTTGTTGTAACTGACTGGAACATGCCAGGTATGCAGGGCATCGACTTGCTGAAACACATCCGTGCCGATGCAGAACTTAAGCACCTACCTGTTCTAATGATCACAGCGGAAGCAAAGCGTGAGCAGATCATCGAAGCAGCTCAAGCAGGCGTTAACGGTTACATCGTTAAGCCATTTACGGCTGCAACGCTAAAAGAAAAACTAGATAAAATCTTCGAACGTTTATAACTCTTTCTTTCTCTTTGTTAACCGAGTCATCACTCCTAATACTTAATACTAAAGGGTGGCTCGTTTGACGCTAAAAAAGCGAAAAGGAAGAACTAAACGTAAAAAAGGGTCTATTCAGGATGATCTCACTAGAGCAGGCGAAGTCGCTCGTTCAGATGCTAGAAAGCGGGGAACAAGATCAAGCGAATGCGCTTGTTGCCTCGATATATGAAAGCGATGGGAATCCGATGTTAAAAGAAATCGGAACATTAACCCGCGACCTTCATGATTCACTTAAGCACTTCAATATTGATCAACGCATGACAGAAATTGCCAGGGCGGAAATCCCTGATGCAAGAGACCGTCTGCAATACGTGATTGATAAAACTGAGTTAGCAGCAAATAAAACGATGGACGCGGTAGAGTGCTGTCTGCCTATCGCCGATAACCTGCATGAGTGCCTTCAACAAGTTCGCCCTCAGTGGAACGAACTCATGCACGGACGCATTGAATTAAGCGATTTTAAAGCGCTTTGCCATCGTATTGACGAGCTGTTAGTTCAGGTCGAAGGTGATAGCACTGAATTGCGCGGTCAGCTGACCGAAATTCTTATGGCACAAGACTTCCAAGACTTAACGGGTCAAATCATTCGTCGCGTGATCACGCTTGTCAATGAAGTGGAAGATCGCCTGGTTGAGATCTTGACCGTCTTTTCTGGCAATAAACCAGAAGAACAGACTCAAGTTTTGCCAGAACCGTCAGATAAAAAGATAAAACAATCAAGCGAAGCAGAAGGCCCAATTCTTAATCCTGAGCAAAGGGAAGATGCGGTCTCGTCGCAGGACGAAGTCGACGACTTGTTGTCCAGTCTTGGATTTTAAAGGTAACGTATGAGCTACGATTTAGACGAAGATATTCTTCAGGACTTTCTCATTGAGGCTGGAGAAATCCTAGAGCTGCTGTCTGAGCAGCTTGTTGAACTGGAAAACAATCCAGAAGACAAAGATCTCCTAAACGCGATTTTCCGCGGCTTCCACACAGTGAAAGGCGGTGCTGGTTTCCTATCATTAGCGGAGCTGGTGGATACTTGTCACGGTGCAGAGAACGTGTTCGACGTGTTGCGAAACGGTCAACGTTCAGTGACGCCAAGCCTGATGGACACCATGCTGAAAGCGCTTGATACGGTTAACCATCAATTCCAAGCGGTACAAGATCGTGAACCTCTAGACGCGGCAGATCCTGCGTTGCTAGAAGAGCTTCACCGCCTATGCAAACCAGAGTCTGAAGACGAAGTGGTCGCTGCAGTTGAAGCGCCAGTCGTAACGCCAGAACCTGTGATTCCTGAGCCTGTCATCGAGCAACCAGCTGCGCTAGTTGAGTCTGCACCTGCATCTTCAAGCGTTGGCTCTGTTGACGAAATCACCCAAGACGAATTTGAAAAGCTATTGGACGAGCTGCACGGTAAAGGTTCTGCTCCGGGTGCGTCTGCACCAGCGCCAGTAGCTCCAGCTGCACCTGTTCAGGCAAGTGCGCCTGCAGCGGACAGCGGCGACATCACTGATGATGAATTTGAACGTCTATTGGACGAGCTGCACGGTGTGGGTAAGAGCCCATCAGCATCAGATGTTGCTCCAGTAGAGCCGCCTAAAGCGCCAGAGCCAGCTGCTCCAGCAATGTCAGCATCCACTGACGGCGATCTGATGACTGACGAAGAGTTTGAAAAGCTGCTCGACGAATTGCATGGTGCGGGTAAAGGTCCATCTATCGAAGAATTAGACTTTGCGACCAAACCAGCATCAGAAAATGTGGTACCTGAAGCGCCAAAACCGGCACCAGTACCTCAGCCAGCTCCAGTAGCGGCTGCGCCTTATCCAGCACCTGCTCCGGCTCCTAAGCCAGAAGCAAAACCGGTTGCGGTAAAAGAAGAAGCAAAAGCACCTGCGGTTAAGAAGCCACAAGCGGAAGCAACGGTACGTGTTGATACTTCGACGTTAGACACCATCATGAACATGGTTGGTGAGCTTGTATTGGTGCGTAACCGTCTACTAAGCCTTGGTTTGAACAGCAACGACGAAGAAATGTCGAAAGCGGTAGCAAACCTAGACGTCGTGACTGCAGACCTTCAAGGTGCAGTGATGAAAACGCGCATGCAGCCAATCAAGAAAGTATTTGGCCGTTTCCCACGCGTTGTTCGCGACTTGGCGCGTAACCTAAATAAAGACATCGTGCTTGAAATGCGCGGTGAAGAGACCGACCTAGATAAAAACCTAGTAGAGGCGCTAGCGGATCCATTGATCCACTTGGTGCGTAACTCGGTTGACCACGGCATCGAAATGCCAGACGACCGCGCGAAAGCCGGTAAATCTCGTACTGGTAAAGTCATCCTGTCGGCATCACAAGAAGGCGATCATATCGAGCTGGCTATCGTTGACGATGGCGGCGGTATGGATCCGAACAAACTTCGTGGCATCGCAGTGAAACGCGGCATGATGGACGAAGATGCGGCAGCGCGTCTATCAGACAAAGAGTGTTTCAACCTGATTTTTGCGCCAGGTTTCTCAAGTAAAGAGAAGATCTCAGACATCTCTGGTCGTGGTGTAGGTATGGACGTGGTGAAGACTGCGATCAACACGCTAAACGGCTCTATCGATATCGATTCAGAGCTGGGCAAGGGCACCAAGATCACCATCAAGGTTCCACTGACACTGGCAATTCTTCCAACATTGATGGTCGGCGTTGGCGGTCATCCGTTCGCTCTGCCATTGGCGTCGGTGAACGAGATTTTCCACTTAGATCTAAGCCGTACTAACGTGGTGGATGGTCAGTTGACGATCATCGTACGTGATAAGTCTATCCCACTGTTCTACTTGCAGAACTGGTTGGCGTCTAAGTCTCCTCGTGTACAAGAGCGTACAGGCCACGGCCATGTCGTTATCGTACAGATCGGCAGTCAACGTGTTGGTTTTGTTGTGGATACATTGATCGGCCAAGAAGAAGTGGTGATCAAGCCACTAGACAATCTATTGCAAGGCACGCCAGGAATGGCAGGTGCGACGATCACCAGTGATGGACACATCGCATTGATTCTTGATGTGCCAGACCTACTTAAGCAATACGCTGCAGCTTCGCGCATCTAAGCGAAGCTGGAGTCGATAAAAGGAATAAGATGGCGATTAAAGTACTAGTCGTTGATGATTCGAGTTTTTTCCGTCGTCGCGTAAGCGAAATCATCAACTCAGAATCGCGCCTAGAAGTGATTGACGTTGCGGTTAACGGTAGAGAAGCGGTTGAGAAAGCCAAAACTCTGAAACCTGACGTCATCACAATGGATATTGAAATGCCAGTCATGGACGGCATCACTGCCGTTCGTGAAATCATGGCTGCGTCTCCTACGCCAATCCTGATGTTTTCGTCCCTGACTCACGATGGGGCGAAAGCAACGCTTGACGCACTAGACGCTGGTGCGCTGGATTTCTTACCGAAAAAATTTGAAGACATTGCTCGTAACCGTGATGAAGCGGTATCACTGCTTCAACAGCGTGTGATTCAAATCGCTTCTAAACGAGCGTTTATGCGCCGTCCAATTGCCCGACCAGCAGCAACGGCGACCAGTTCAACAGCGCGCCCTTTGGCTTCTCGCACTGCTGCGCCGATTGTATCTGCGCCAAGCCGTCCGATGGCAGCGAAATTCCGCGCATCAGGTAAGAAGTATCAGCTAACGGCGATTGGTACGTCGACTGGCGGTCCTGTCGCGCTACAAAAAATTCTGACCCGTTTGCCAGTTAACTATCCGCACCCAATTGTGCTTATCCAGCACATGCCTGCGACATTTACCGCGGCGTTTGCAAGCCGTCTCAACACGCTTTGCAAAATCCAAGTGAAAGAAGCGCAAGATGGTGATGTGTTGCAAGCGGGTGTGGCCTATCTTGCCCCAGGCGGCAAACAGATGATGGTTGACGGTCGTGCAGGTGCTGCTCGTCTTCGTATTATCGATGGCGGCGACCGCATGAACTATAAACCATGTGTTGACGTGACCTTCGGCTCGGCAGCAAAAGTCTACGGCGACAAAGTTCTGTCGATGGTACTGACCGGCATGGGTGCTGATGGTCGTGAAGGTGCACGCATGCTGAAATCAGCAGGCTCTACCATTGGGCGCAAGATGAAGAAAGCTGTGTGGTTTATGGCATGCCACAAGCGGTTGCGAAAGCGGGCATCTCTACTGAAGACTTACCACTCGATCGCATTGCTGAGCGCATGCTGGTGGAAGTGGGCTTAGCGTAGGAAAGATCATGATCGTTTGGAGTGTAGCTAACCAAAAAGGTGGGGTAGGGAAAACCACATCAACCGTGACATTGGCCGGTCTACTTAGCCAAAAAGGTCATCGTGTTTTGATGGTGGATACCGATCCGCACGCGTCGCTGACGACTTATCTTGGTTATGATCCGGATGCAGTAACATCAAGCTTGTTCGATCTTTTCCAACTCAAGACGTTTTCACGTGAGACGGTGAAACCGTTGATCTTAGAAACCGAGCTTGAAGGTATGGACATCATTCCCGCGCACATGTCGCTTGCTACGCTAGATCGCGTAATGGGCAACCGCAGTGGAATGGGTTTGATCTTGAAGCGCGCATTACAAGCTGTCGCTCAAGACTACGATTATGTCTTGATTGATTGTCCGCCGATTCTAGGTGTGATGATGGTTAACGCACTAGCAGCCAGTGACCGAATCTTGATTCCGGTTCAAACCGAATTCCTTGCAATGAAAGGTCTGGAGCGCATGATTCGCACCCTGACCATCATGCAAAAGTCTCGTCCGGGTGGCTTCAAAGTGACTATCGTTCCGACTATGTACGATAAGCGCACGAAAGCCTCGTTGCAGACACTGACTCAGCTTAAGAAAGACTACCCGAATCAGGTGTGGACTTCGGCAGTACCGATTGACACCAAATTCCGCGATGCGAGCTTGAAGCATTTGCCTGCATCGCATTTTGCTTCTGGCAGTCGTGGCGTGTTTGCTTATAAGCAACTGTTAATTTACTTGGAGAGGTTAGCGTTCGATGAGCAATAACGACGTACTTTCCAGTGAACAAGCACTTGATGATTACTTCAGTGCTTTGCTTGGCGAAGAGGTCGAAGTTATTGAGCAAGAAGAAGAGCTTGACTTGCTCGCTCAAGAACTATCATCTGCAGAGCCAGAGCCAGAGCCAGAGCCAGAGCCAGAGCCAGAGCCAGAGCCAGAGCCAGAGCCAGAGCCAGAGCCAGAGCCAGAGCCAAAATTACAGCTGCAATACGCAGAACCGGAGTCGTATCAATACAGTGATTCGTACTCGCCAGAATTAGAAGCGCCTAATCTGGAAGACGTTCAGCGATTGCTTAGCCAACTTGAGTCAACCAATGTGGTGGCAGAGTTGGATATCGATGACATTCTGGAACAAAACACCATTGATATTGCGACTGAAGCAAAAGCAATGGAGCCGGAAATTGACGTCAAAACAGCGGTGGAAACCGTTGAAGAAATTCAAGAGTGGGTGATCGACGAAGAGCCGATGCCGACTGTTGAGGTTGAACAACCTGAGCCAGTTTGGGAGCAACCAGAAATTGAAATGGTTGAACCCACAGTTGATGTTGAAGTGGAGATTGAACAGTACACTGAGACAGAAACAGAACTGGAAACCGAAGCGGGTGCAAAGTTACCCAATACTTGGGAAAGTACGCAGCGGAGTGCAGACTTTCAAGTGCTTTACTTCGATGTAAATGGTGTGACTTTTGCGGTGCCGCTTGATGAGTTAGGGGGTATTCACCGCATCACAGAGCTGAACCACTTGATTGGCCGTCCTGCATGGTACTTGGGTTTGCAAACCAGTCGTGAGCAACAATTTGATGTTGTCGACACTGCAAAGTGGGTGATGGCGGATAAGCTTCGCGACGACAACTACAAAGATAACTACCAATACGTCGTCATGCTTGGTGAAAGCATGTGGGGGCTGGCCAGTAACCAATTGATGGGGACTGAGACGCTCAATATCGACAAAGTCCGGTGGCGTGAACAAGCGGGCAAACGCCCTTGGCTAGCGGGCATGGTGAAAGAAAAAATGTGTGCTTTAATTCATGTCCAAGCACTTATAGACATGCTAAACGCGGGTTTAGATGTAAAATCACTGAATTAGATTTTTGGTCGGGAACGACATTAACGAGGATTAACTATGTCTCAAGCTTTTGAAGTAGAAGTGAAGAAAGATACATCGAACGACGAAGTTCTTCAGTGGGTGACGTTCCAACTAGAAGAAGAAACGTACGGCATTAACGTAATGCAAGTTCGTGAAGTTCTTCGCTACACAGAAATCGCTCCAGTTCCAGGTGCGCCAGATTACGTGCTAGGTATTATCAACCTACGTGGCAACGTTGTAACGGTTATCGATACACGTTCACGTTTTGGCCTAATGGAAGGCGAAGTAACAGACAACACGCGTATCATCGTGATTGAGTCTGAGCGTCAAGTAATTGGTATCCTAGTAGACAGCGTTGCTGAAGTGGTTTACCTACGCTCTTCTGAGATCGATACAACACCTTCTGTAGGTACTGACGAAAGCGCGAAGTTCATCCAAGGTGTAAGCAACCGTGACGGTAAGCTGCTTATCCTTGTTGATTTGAACAAGCTGCTAACCGATGACGAATGGGATGAGATGGCTCACCTGTAATTGGCTGATGAATCATGGCTGAAGAAACCTTCCTATCATTACCGTTTATTGTAGGCGGTCTAGCGTTTGTCTTCTTGGTGCTGCTTTTGCTTCAGCTGCGCGTGCGTGCGGGTTTGCAAAAGCAGATGGATCAGCAACGTGCTCAAGCGCGTCATGCGGAAAAAGAAGTGCAAAAGCTGAATAAACAACTGTTGGAAGTGCGTTCAGTGGTGGTTGGCCTAGGTCAGAAAGTCACTGAACAACAAGATGTTATTCAACATCTTAATGAGCGCATTCGTGAACTTGAACACGCTGATACAGACGGACGTTTGTACAGCCGCGCTTCAAAAATGGTTCAACTTGGTGCTGACATCAATGAGTTGATTGAAGAGTGTGAATTGCCGAAAGCAGAGGCTGAATTGATGTTGTCTCTGCAGAAAAAATTGGCAGGGAAAGAGAAAATCCCACCGCTAAGCAGTCAACCCTCCGATGACCCGACATATTCCTCTCGCGGAAGACGTCGATAAAGATTGAAAAAAGAAGCTCCGGCTTCTTTTTTTATTTTTAAAATAAAAACTTATAATCACTTATGGTTATTTTTATTAAAATGTGACTATAAGTTAACAAAAACTCACGAACTTACATACATCAACGCTTTCTTATCCTGTTTTGTCATATCTAAGCTGTGCTAATATAGCGACTCGTTCATTTTTTAGTTGAAGCCCTATGTTAGAAGTCTCTAACCTAACTGCGATCCGTGATGACCGGGTCCTGTTTGAAAACCTGCAATTCGAAATCAAGCCTAGTGAGTTGGTCCAGATTGAGGGACGTAACGGTACAGGTAAAACCACATTATTGCGCATCGTGACAGGGTTAGGGGACAGAGAAGAAGGCATCATCAAATGGAAGGGTGAAGAGGTTGAGAAATCTCGCGACGTATTCCATCAAGACTTGCTGTTCTTAGGGCATCAAACTGGCGTTAAACGCGAACTGACCGCATTAGAAAACCTGCGCTTTTACCAATCTATCCACAATAATCGCTCCTCTGAAGAAGAAATCTTTGCCGCACTTGCCCAAGTGGGACTTGCAGGCCGAGAAGATGTGCCTGTAGCACAACTTTCTGCAGGCCAGCAACGTCGCGTGGCGTTGGCAAGGTTGTGGTTAAGCAATCAAATCTTGTGGATTCTGGACGAACCTCTTACTGCCATCGACAAACAAGGTGTCAAAGTGCTGGAGTCGTTGTTTGCCAGTCATGCAGATAATGGCGGCATTGTTGTACTTACTACACACCAAGATATGTTTGCAGACAGCCCGAAACTTAGAAAAATAAAACTGGGTGATTGATATGATTTCGGCCATGACAACCATTATCCGCCGTGAGCTTCTGATCGCATTTCGCCGTCAAGCGGACATCTTGAACCCGTTGTGGTTCTTCATCATCGTGATCACACTTTTTCCTCTCAGCATTGGTCCCGAGCCTAATTTGTTAGCACGTATTGCAGCTGGCATTGTTTGGGTTGCTGCGCTGCTGTCTGCCTTATTATCATTAGAGCGTTTATTCCGTGATGATTATCAAGATGGCGCACTTGAACAAATGATGCTAATGCCAATTCCATTGCAACTTGTTGTGATTTCTAAGGTCATAGCTCACTGGTTGCTGACGGGATTGCCTCTGATTTTGATCAGTCCATTGTTGGCGATTCTGCTTTCTCTTGATTTCAATACTTGGTTGTCTGTAGTGCTGACACTTGCTATCGGTACCCCGACGCTGAGTTTTATCGGTGCCATTGGTGTGGCACTGACGGTTGGGTTGCAAAAAGGCGGCGTTCTTTTGAGTTTGCTCATTCTTCCGCTCTACATCCCGATTCTGATTTTCGCTACGTCCGCGATTGATGCTGCGGCATTAGGTATGTCGTATAACGGACAACTGGCAATTTTAGGCGCAATGCTGATGGGGGCGATGACCCTCACGCCATTCGCCATAAGCGCAGCATTGCGAGTTAGTGTTAACTAACTCAATAAATGCGATTTAAGCGACGTTTGATCAAAGAATTATTATTAAAGCACTGCTACGGTCTCGGCCCAATGGACAGTGTCCCTGAAGTAAGAGTGAGAACTTAACATGTGGAAATGGCTACATCCTTATGCCAAGCCTGAAACAGCTTATCACCTGAGTGGTAAGTTCCTACCTTGGTTTTCTGTATTGGCTCTCGTATGCCTAACGGTTGGTACTGTCTGGGGCCTTGCATTTGCGCCTTCTGACTATCAACAAGGCGACAGTTTCCGAATCATCTACATCCATGTACCTTCGGCTATTTGGTCGATGGGCGTTTACATGTCGATGGCCATTGCCGCATTTATCGGCTTGGTTTGGCAAGTACGCCTGTCAGATATGGCAGCATTGGCGATGGCGCCAATCGGTGCAGTATTCACCTTTATTGCTCTATTAACGGGTGCCGTTTGGGGTAAACCTATGTGGGGCACTTGGTGGGTATGGGATGCACGTCTGACTTCAGAATTAATTCTTCTATTCTTGTACCTTGGTGTTATTGCGTTGTACCACGCGTTTGACGACCAAAAAACAGCGGCGAAAGCGGCAGGTATTTTGGCTATCGTCGGTGTCGTTAACCTTCCGATAATCCACTTTTCAGTAGAATGGTGGAACACGCTTCACCAAGGCGCGACTATCACTAAATTTGAAAAACCATCCATCTCATCCGATATGCTTTGGCCTCTACTGCTAAACATCTTTGGTTTTGCGTTCTTCTTTGGCGCAGTCACGATGGTGCGTTTCCGTAACGAAATTATCAGCAAAGAGAGTCACCGCCCTTGGGTGCGCAAACTCGCAACTGAAAAAACTCAGTGAGGTAATTGATTATGCATTTTGATTCTCTGAGCGAACTATTTGCCATGGGTGGCTACGCAGGATACGTATGGAGCGCGTTTGGTATCACCTTCTTATCTATGCTTATTCTTCTGATTTCGAGCATCCGTCGTGGGGATGCATTGTTGAAAGAGGTGAAAGCGAAAATTGATCGTCAAGCGCGTATCGACGCGGCGAAGAATATGGAGAACACGTTATGAACCCGAGACGTAAAAAGAGGCTAGGCATTGTTTTAGCAATCTTTATCGGTATTAGTGCAACCATCGGTTTAATGCTATATGCACTGAACCAAAACATGGATCTATTCTACACGCCGACGGAATTGGTAAACGGTAAGCCAGACGGTACTAAACCTGAAGTAGGCCAACGCCTGCGTATCGGTGGCATGGTGGTTGAAGGTTCGGTTCGCCGTGACCCTGAATCATTAAAAGTAAGCTTTGATCTGCACGATGTGGGCCCTAAAGTTACCATCGTTTATGAAGGTATCCTTCCTGACTTGTTCCGTGAAGGTCAAGGTATCGTTGCGCAAGGTGTTCTTGAAGACGCAACAACCGTAAAAGCTTTTGAAGTGTTGGCAAAACACGACGAAGAATACATGCCACCTGAGATTGCAGAAGCAATGAAGAAGACTCATGAGCCTCTGCAGTACACAACTGAACAGAAACAAGGAAGCGGCCAATGATTGCTGAAATCGGTCACTTTGCCCTCATACTCTCGCTAGCAATGGCATTATTGCTCAGCGTATTGCCGCTATGGGGTGCATCAAACAACAACACCATGCTGATGAATACAGCACGACCGCTTTCGTGGTCGATGTTCATCATGCTGTTTTTCTCTTTCGTTATTCTATGTTGGGGTTTTTATACCAACGACTTTACTCTGCAATATGTAGCAAGTAACTCAAACAGCCAACTGCCTTGGTACTACCGTCTGACCGCGGTTTGGGGCGCGCACGAAGGTTCATTGTTGCTCTGGGTACTTATCCAAGCTGCGTGGACAGTGGCAGTTGCTACTTTCAGCCGTGGCATGCCACAAGAATCGGTTGCTCGTGTACTTGCAGTAATGGGTATGATTTCGGTGGGCTTCCTGCTGTTTATCATTCTGACGTCTAACCCATTCCTACGTACGTTGCCATTCTTCCCGGTAGATGGCCGTGACTTGAACCCACTTCTTCAAGACCCGGGTTTGATCGTTCACCCACCGATGCTTTACATGGGCTACGTAGGTTTCTCGGTAGCGTTCTCGTTTGCAATTGCGTCTTTGATGACTGGTCGTCTTGATACGGCTTGGGCTCGTTGGTCTCGTCCTTGGACAACCGCAGCTTGGGTATTCCTAACACTAGGTATCGCACTAGGCTCTTGGTGGGCTTACTACGAACTTGGCTGGGGTGGCTGGTGGTTCTGGGACCCAGTAGAAAACGCATCATTCATGCCTTGGTTAGCGGGTACAGCGCTGATGCACTCCCTAGCAGTAACTGAAAAGCGCGGTACGTTCAAAGCGTGGACAGTACTTCTGGCGATCTCAGCATTCTCATTAAGTTTGCTAGGCACCTTCTTGGTTCGTTCCGGTATCTTGGTATCGGTGCACGCGTTCGCGTCAGATCCATCACGCGGTATGTTTATCCTTGGTTTCCTAGTCTTCGTTATCGGCGGCTCACTCCTGCTATTCGCAGTGAAAGGGGCAGCGGTTCGTGTACGTGGTAATTTCGATTTGGTGTCGCGTGAGAACGCGCTGCTTGCTAATAACGTCCTTCTGATTGCTGCGCTAGTTGTAGTATTGGTTGGTACCTTGTTGCCATTGGTTCACAAACAAATTGGTCTTGGTTCAGTATCTATCGGTGCACCATTCTTCGACATGCTGTTCGCGTGGCTGATGATGCCGTTCGCCTTCCTATTAGGTATTGGTCCTATGATTCGCTGGAAGCGCGACAATCTATCCAAGCTTATTAAGCCAATGATTGTTTCTGGTGTGCTTGCTTTCGCATTGGCTGCAGTATGCGTGTTCCTATTCGCTGACTTCTTCTCAGTGATGGCCTACATCGGTTGGGTGATGGCAATCTGGATCATTGCAATGCATGGCTTTGAGTTGTACGAGCGTGCTACGCACCGTCACAGTTTCGGCGAAGGTGTTCGTAAACTTCAACGTAGCCACTGGGCAATGATGCTAGGTCACATCGGTCTTGCGGTTACCGTGATTGGTATTGCGATGGTGCAAAACTACAGCATCGAACGTGATGTACGCTTAGCACCAGGTGAGCACTTCAAGATTTACGGTTACGACTTCTACTTCTCAGGCCTACGTGACAAAGACGGTCCAAACTACGATGGTTACATCGCGGACTTCGAAATCACCAATGATGGTAAGTACGTGAACACGCTGCACGCTGAAAAACGTTTCTACCGCACGGCTAAGTCAATGATGACAGAAGCGGCCATCGACCGCGGCATCACTCGTGACCTCTATATCGCAATGGGTGAGCGTCTAGACGACAACCGTTCTTGGGCAGTACGTATTTACTACAAACCATTCGTTCGTTGGATCTGGGCTGGTTCATTGATCATGTCTTTAGGTGGTGCACTGGCTATCTCTGATAGACGCTACCGCTTCCGCAAAACGGCTAAGAAAGACGAAAAGTCAAAGCTAGCGGAGAAGGAGGCATAATAAATGAATAAGAAGGTCTTATTTATCCCGTTGGTGGCTTTCATGGTATTGGCGGGTATCTTCGCAACTCAGTTGGTTCGTAACCAAGAGGGTGATGATCCAACAAAATTGGAATCGGTACTGGTAGGTAAGCCAGTGCCTGAGTTTCACTTAGAAGATTTGGCGGAGCCTGGTAAGCAATACGATCAATCGATCTTTAAAGGCGAGCCTTTACTGCTTAACGTGTGGGCGACTTGGTGTCCAACGTGTTACGCAGAGCATAAATACCTAAACGAGCTTGCTGGTAAAGGTGTGAAGATCATCGGTATGAACTACAAAGATGATCGCAACAAAGCGGTGGGTTGGCTAAATGACTTAGGCAACCCATACCTAATCAGCCTGTTTGATGGCAGCGGCATGCTAGGTCTAGACCTTGGCGTATACGGTGCTCCAGAGACATTTATCATCGATGCTAACGGTGTAATTCGTTACCGCCATGTTGGTGACGTAAACCCTCGCAACTGGGCGGAAAAACTAGAGCCGCTTTACACCAAGTTGGTTGAGGAGGCGAAGCAATGAGAAAGTTTATCTTAGCGGCATTGGCTGCAATGACATTCTCTCTTGCTGCCCACGCAGCGATTGAAGTGTATGAGTTTGATAACCTAGAGCAAGAGCAGCAGTTCAAAGAGCTAGGCCATACTCTGCGTTGTCCAAAATGTCAGAACAACACTATCTCAGATTCGAATGCGGAACTGGCTCAGGACCTACGCCACAAGGTGTACGAAATGACCAAAGAAGGTAAGTCGAAAGATGAGATCGTCGACTACATGATTGCTCGTTACGGTAACTTCGTAACTTACAATCCTCCGTTTACTTTTGCGACTGCAATTCTTTGGCTAGGTCCGCTTGCAGTGGTATTAGGCGGTTTTGGTTTGATCGTGCTACGTAGCCGCAAATCTAAAGCAAAAGCAGTTCAAGCAAGCAATGAGCAATGGGACGAAGAGAAAGAAGCGCGTCTCAAATCATTACTTGATGAAGAGAACAACGGAGATAAGAAGTAATGACACTATTTTGGGTTTCAACCGTTGTTCTTACGCTAGTAGCGTGTGCACTGATTGCATTGCCATTGCTTAAGCAAAAAGCCAACAACGATGAAGTGTTACGTGATGAGCTCAACAAGGCGTTCTATAAAGACCGTTTATCTGAGCTTGCTGAAGAAACAGACGAAGGTCTGGTGGAAAGCGAAGACGATCTGATTTCGGATCTAAAGCAGTCTCTACTTGACGATATCCCGGGTGATAAAGCTCAAAAAGAAACCAAGGTTTCTCCTATTGCTGTATTAATCCCATCGGTCATTCTGACAGTAGTCTTGAGTTACGGCTTGTACTACAAGTTTGGTGCATCTCAAGATGTGATCAAGTGGCAAGAAGTTAACGCTAACCTTCCTGAGCTTTCTAAGAAGCTAATGTCTGCTGCGTCTGAGCCGTTAAGTGAAGACGAAATGGCCGATCTGTCTTTAGCACTGCGTACTCGTCTGCATTACCAGCCTGAAGATTCAACCGGTTGGTTGCTACTAGGTCGTATTGCTTTGGCTAACCGTGACGTGACGACTTCTATTGATGCGATGGAAAAAGCGTACAAGCTAGAGCCAAAAGACCCTGATGTTCAACTTGGTTATGCGCAAGCACTGATGCTTTCTCAAGACGAGATGGATCAAGCGACGGCTCGTTCTCTACTTGGAAAACTGATGCAGCAGGATTACGTTGATCTACGTGTATTCTCGCTTCTAGCGTTTGATGCATTCGAGCGTCAAGACTTCCCTGCGGCCATTAAATACTGGGGCATCATGCAGCAAATGATCGGTCCTGAAGACAGCCGCTATGAAATGCTTGGCCGTAGTATCGAGAGCGCGCGCAAACAAATGGGCGAAGCGGTTTCTCCAGATAAGAGTGTAGCTGTGACCATTAATGTTGCTCCAGAAGCTCAGTTGGATCCAAACGCAGTCTTGATCGTTTCAGTTCATCGTGCAGATGGTTCTCCAATGCCAGTTGCGGCGGCTCGTTACCCATTAGGTACATTCCCTCGCACAGTCGTACTGGATGATGGGAATGCGATGATGGATGGCCAGAAGCTTTCTTCATTGGATAAGCTGATAGTCCGTGTCCGCGTAGACTCTGATGGCAACGTGGCGACTCGTGACCAAGATTGGCACGGTGAGAGCGCTGTGGTAGATTTCGGTCAGCCAGTTGAAGTAATGATTGATAAACAGTATCAATAGACATCATTGTCTCTGATAGTTGACACTCAGTGAGCGCCACATCGGTTTTGTGGTATGACTTGCAACTATCGAGTAGAATATACAAAGGCCAGCAATCGCTGGCCTTTATTTATATACCCAAGTGACTTTTGTTTCGGCGCTAAAGAGCGACAACACAGGTTGCTTAGGTATATTAATAGTCGTTATGGAACGAAGAATGTATAACAAGGGTAAATCCATCTTCTTGTTGCTGTTTGCAGTTGGACTGGTTGGCTGTTCAAGTGCTCCCGAAGAGGCAGTGACTGAAGAAAACGAAACGAATCAAGCAACTTCTGATGTTTATGACCCATTAGAAGGCTTCAACCGCGCTATGTGGGACATCAACTACGACTATCTAGACCCGTATTTGGTTCGTCCGATCTCTCTTGCGTATGTTGATTACACACCAGTACCGATTCGTTCTGGTATTGCTAACTTCTTAGCGAACTTAGATGAACCAGCGAGTGTGGTAAACAACCTTGTAATGGGTAATGGCACTAAAGCTGTCGATCACTTTAACCGCTTTTGGATTAACTCGACGTTCGGTGTTTTCGGTTTGTTCGATATTGCAACGGCCGCTGGTATTACTAAGTACGACAACAAAGAATTCAGCAGCGTAGTCGGGCACTATGGCGTTGGTAACGGCCCATACTTTATGATTCCTGGTTATGGTCCATATACGCTACGTGAAGTGACAGATACTGTAGATGGTATGTACGTCCCCTTGTCTTACCTTAACTTCTGGGCTGGTCTTGGAAAGTGGGCACTAGAGGGCATGGAGAAACGTGCGCTATTGGTGCCACAAGAAGCACAGCTCGATGCATCGCCAGATCCTTACGTGTTAACGCGTGATGTCTACTTACAGCGCCAAGACTTTAAAGCGGAAATCAACAATGTTGATGAAGTGGATGAAGACGAAGAAGCATACTTGGATGAGTACTTAGAAGAAGACTTCTAATCGCTTCAGTAAATAGCAAAATAAAAAGGCTTGGTTTTCACCAAGCCTTTCTTTTTATCGTTAACTTTCTTTTATCGATAATTCGCGTTCAGATTAGAACGTGTAGTTCGCTTGAACACCGATTAGCCATACGTTACCAGTCACTTCACCTTCGAATGCGCCACCGAAACCAGCTGCTTCGTTATCAGAAGCATCGCGAGGTTCGCTGATAGGCGCGTCTTTTGCGAAAATGTAAGTGAAGCCCGCGTCTAGTGTTAGGTTCTTAGACCATTCATAGCCTGCACCAACACTTAGCCATAGACGATCAGTTTCTGGAATGGTCGTTGTGCGGTACTTGTCATCAACCGCTGACATGTCATAAGCAACGCCTGAGCGCAGTGTCCATTTTTGGTCAAGCTTGTAAGTAGTACCTACAGCAAAGCGGTAGTTATCTTCCCAGTTTTCAGACTTGATTAGATCTGATTTGTCTGGGAAATCTGCCACTAGCTCTTTAAAGCTGCTCCAATCAGTCCAGTTAATGCTAGCGTGTACTGCTAGTTGATCATTTAGTTGGTGGAAGCTTGCTAGTTCCGCTGTCGCTGGCAGTGTTAGGTCCATTGAGCCCGCTTTTTTAGCGTTAGGGTTCATTGGGTTGAAAGCAAGACCATTCGCGTGACCTTCAAGAGTAAGGTCTACTGCTGACTTGTATGCAAAACCAAGACGGTTGTTGTCGTTGATTTGCCAAGCTGCACCAACTTGCCAACCCCAAGCGGTATCATCACCTTCCATGTATTTAAGAGTTTGACCCGGTAGGGTAGGCTTTACTAGCCCCATTTGAGGAGGCATTACCGCACCAATGCTACCGTCTGCGATGATGTAACGAATACCACCACCAATGCTTAGCGCTTCATTCAGTTTGTAAGCCGCATTCAGGTTCGCTTCCATTGACATTACGCTTGCTTCGTTACCAAAGTTAGCGGCCGCGAAATCTTTACCTAGATCCGTTTCCATACCGTAGTTAGTACCAAACGCTAGACCAATAGCAAACTTGTCGTTGTACTGATGAGATAGGTAGAAGTTAGGGATAACAGCGTCGTGTGCAAAGTCATGTGAACTTGCTGGAAGAGTAGTACCACCACCAACATGCATTTGACCATCAACATCAACGTTAGGATTTACATAGATAGCGCCAACAGACACTTGTGTGCCTTCTAGGTAAGTTAGCATCGCTGGGTTACGCCATTGTGCGCTTGCGTTATCAGCCATTGCCGCTTCACCAGCGTATGCACGACCTAGGCCCGTTGCAGAGTATTCCGCAAGTTGGAAACCTGCTGCGTTTGCAACGCTTGAAGTGCTTAGTAGGCCAAATGCTACTGCTGCTGAAAGGAGAGTCTTGTTGGTTTTCATTGTAATGTTCGCTGAGTTATTTATAACGTGGAGCGAAATTTTACGACTAGAGTTATTACTTTAAAAATGAAAAGCCAATAAAACAGTGTTTTCAGTCCGATAATCTATTTATATAGAGATATGTAGATGATCTATCTAACTGTAACGGCTGTGTGAAAAAATTTCAGCTAACACCTGTGAGTTATAATTACGGCTTTTGATTACACATGTGCGCCCAATCGCGGTGAATGGGAAACAATAGATAAGAAAAAAGGCTGGAATTCCAGCCTTTTATATAGAGAGTGTTTATATTAGCTTATCGCGTAATGCTTAGAAGCTGCGGCTGTATTGTAAGCCGAATAGAATCGCATTTGCACGAGTTGTGGCTTCGATCGTCGATAGGCTACCACCGATAGGGTTCGGAGTAGACTCGCTCACACTAACATCATCGCCAAGTAGGTAGGTAAAGCCGATATCTACGTTCGATTTGTTGTCGATGTGGTAAGTTGCACCCGCTGAGAACCATTGACGATCTGAGTCTGGAACAGAGATAGACGTTGTTTCATCTTGAGCACTAGTGTCGTACATGTAGCCAGCGCGTAGCGTCCAGTCAGTGTTCATGTAGTACGTACCACCAATAGAGTAGTGCCAGCCATCTTGCCAATTATATTCGTTTAGTGGTGCCGTCGAGCCATTGATTGTTGCATCTAGTGTGTCAAATGCTTTCCAACCAATGTATTGGATGCTGTAGTGGACAGCAAACTGAGTATCTTGAATTTTGTGGTAGCCAGAGAATTCTGCAATATCTGGGAGAGGCATGTGCAGTTTACCGTTGCTATCTGCGTTACCTGAATATTCGACATCGCCTTCTGCTTCGATCTCTGGGCTGTAACGGTAAGAAAGACCAAAACGGTTATTCTCGTCTAGTTCAAATACAGTACCAACGTTAAAGCCTACACCAAAACCTGATGCATCCGCTTTAACTAGAGTTGTTCCTTGTGGAACTGGCATTACACAGTTACCAGAGATAGCTGCGATACACATACCATTACCAGCATAACGCTCTAGTTTACCCGCACCGTAAATTAGATCGATACCAGCACCAAAGCTCCATTGGTCATTTAGACGGTAAGAACCCGCAATACCAACGTTTACACTTTTAACGTCAGTTAGGCCGCCGTACTCAGACCAAGATAGGCTGTTAGAGAAGTCAGTCTTGGTACCGAAGTTAGAGTATGCGTTTACGCCCCATGCAAACTTGTCGTTTACTGGCACGATAAGGTGGATGTTCGGTGCAACTGAAGTGCTACCAGCATCATCGTAAGACTCTGCTGCTGAGCCGTTATATTGAACGCCTTTTGCTGTGATATCAGTAGTGATCGTTTCAAAACCTAGCGATAGTTCCATTTTGTCAAATAGAGCCATTGCTGCTGGGTTACGAGCCATTACAGATGCGTTATCTGCAATTACTGCATCACCTGCGAATGCACGACCGATACCAGTCGCTGATTGTGCGTTTAGCTGGAAACCAGCTGCCATTGCTTGACCGGATGCCATTGCAACCGTCACTGCTAGGAGAGTCTTTTTAAACAGACGCGTATTCTGAGTCATTTTTTATTCCTTATGGGTTTCGTCTCTTTGGACGATAAGTTGAGCTTTTGCTCAGTGGCGCAGATAGTAGTATTAAGAGTGGACCATACAAATCCGACCATTGGATAAATTTGAATAAAAATTGCAGAAATGATGTCTAAATGTCGGGAAATTGCATCTAAAGTGCATAATTTAGAGTTTTGACTCTAAAGTAAATAATTGGTGTGAATGATTTTTGTTTTATACATAAACAAAAAGCCTCTAAATTTCGAAATTTAGCGGCTTTTTACTGTGCAGTTACGTGCTTTCGATGAAGTTACTACATTGGCTCCATCATTGGCGCTAATTTCGCTGCGATAGCATCGATATCTTCGCCGCTGCTACCAACAAGAATCATGCTGGCTTTGCCCACCGGTTTCACTACACCACTCATACCATCTTTATCAAAGTCGACTTTCTGGTCGCTCTTCACATCAGTCACAAACATGGTGACTTTGCCTTCTTTGCCTTGGAAGACGATATGAAGCGCATTATTCGACTCACCAAAACCACAATGGTTTAGGTAGTAGACGTGATATGGGAAATCACCGTTTAGCTGATAATGGAAAGGCATCATTTTCGCATTGACTTGCTTATTCGAAACATCTTCATCGATGTTGCGAACAAACGGCTCTTCCGCCACGACGTGTTTCATTGCGGTGTCTGCGAGGCTTGCTTGCGCTGGAGAAACAATAACGTTACCCCAGTTAATTTGACCTACGAGTAGACCCGCAGTAAATGCAACTGATGCTGCCAACGCCATCGCTTTGCGAGCAAAATTCGGTCTTACGATTTTCTCGTCATCTAGCGCACTCGATGTCTGGTTAAACAGAATTTTATCAGCAAGATCTTCAGGCACATCCACATTCATGGCTTGCTTAATCTTAAGGTCGAGATCCAAAACATCATCAGCAAACTTACTGTTAGCGTCGCTCTCAGCTAAAGCTTGCAGAATCTCTTCATCCTTCTGTTTTGGATCCGACAAAATACGACGACGAAATTCTAAATCATCCATTTTTTTGTCCTCTCTGAGTATCTTGAGAATCCAACATCTCTTTTAATTGATTACGTGCACGGAATAGGCGTGTCATTACTGTGTTCTTGTTTAGATCAAGAATGCTGCCGATTTCTTCTCCACTGAAACCGCCTACAACTTGAAGAAACAAAGGCTCACGGTATTCAACATCAAGCTTCATGATTTGAGCTTGAAGCCATTCCTGTTGATGATGTGGGTCATCGCTGACTTTAGCATCATTGCCATAGTCATCGATATCAACCAAATCAAATTGTTTACGTTCAAAGCGGCGTGCGTTTTCTCGTCTTAATATAGTAATAAGCCAAGATTTCGCGGCCTTTTCATCTTGAAGACTATCCAGTGACTTCCATGCGCGCAGACAGGTCTCTTGAACCAAATCTTCTGCAATTGCCTTGTCTTTGCATAACCAGTAAGCGTAGCGATACAAATCTCTGTGATAGCCCCGTACAAGAGCTTCGTATTTTCTTTGTCTGTCCATATCAGAGTTGACCGGACTGTTGGAATTTTTCTTTCCAAACATTTTAAATATTGCCACAGGAGCCTCCGTCTTGCTCTGTGAGGTCATGGGTACCGCTTGTATTTATGGTTGTTCTGAGTACACACCATGTAGTTTAGCAGCAGCACAATATACATCTTGTACGATCAAACACTTATTTGAAGTGATGATAATTTGTTCTATATCTTTTTATTCGGGTGTTTTCCTACACTTATTGTTAGGCGATTTGAAGTTATTCGAACTTTGATACGGTTGGAATTCGTAAAATCGCCATAAAATTGATCTATTTCAAAATCTCGTGCAGTGAAGGGGCTATAGTACATCTTGTCATCTAGTTAGTCATTGACGACTAACATGTTGAGCAAGGTGACACTTCCTTTTGAAGGCTGACTTTACTTTCTCCTAATCAGGAAACTGATTAATTTTACAATTGGCGTAGGTTAATTGTTTTATAGATATTCCGACCACACAGTTTTGTGTGGTTTTTTTTTTGCTTCAATTTTACCTTCCGCACACTTCTCCTCTGTTTTACTCACTATAGTTAATCATTCTTAATCGCCTAAGAATCAATGAACTAGAGCAATAGATCTACTCGCTTCACGTTTATTTAAACGCACGTTTGATAAATTTAACAAGCTGATTACAATACATCAGGTCAGACCTCTTGTATTTAAGGAGAAACAATGGGCAAGCAGGAAGTGAAAACACGCCATGGTGAACGTGTTGCTATTGTCGCAGGGCTACGAACCCCCTTTGCTCGTCAAAGCACTGAGTTCAGCCAGGTGCCAGCGGTCGATTTAGGCAAAATGGTAGTGAGCGAAATGCTTGCTCGTACAGACATCGACCCGAAACTCATCGAACAAGTGGTATTTGGACAAGTAGTTCAAATGCCAGAAGCACCAAACATTGCGCGTGAAATCGTGCTTGGCACAGGAATGCACATCCATACTGATGCCTACAGTGTTACTCGCGCATGTGCGACTAGCTTCCAAGCTGCAGTCAACGTGGCAGAGAGCATTATGGCGGGCAGCATTGATGTTGGTATCGCGGGTGGTGCGGATTCTTCATCTGTTCTGCCAATTGGTGTTTCGAAGAAACTTGCCGCTAACTTGCTTGCGCTAAGCAAAACCAAAACGCTGGGTCAAAAGCTCAACATTCTTAAAAAACTCAGCTTCAAAGATTTAATGCCAGTGCCGCCGGCAGTGGCTGAATATTCGACGGGTCTTTCTATGGGCCAGACTGCCGAGCAAATGGCGAAATCTCACGGCATTACTCGTGCAGAGCAAGATGCTTTGGCGCACCGCTCTCATTCTTTAGCTTCACAAGCTTGGAAAGACGGAAAGATCCAAGACGAAGTGATGACCGCTTTCCCTGAACCTTACAAAAAGTGGATCTCTGAAGATAACAACATTCGTCATGACTCGACATTAGAGGGCTACGCAAAACTGCGTCCGGCTTTCGACCGTCAATACGGCAGCGTAACAGCCGCGAACAGTACGCCATTAACCGATGGTGGTGCGGCAGTGATGTTAATGCGTGAAGGCAAAGCGAAAGAGCTTGGTATGGAAATACTTGGCTACATCCGCGGTTATGCATTCTCAGCCATTGGTGTGGAAATGGACATGCTAATGGGGCCAACATACGCGACGGCAAAAGTGTTGGAGAACACTGGTCTCGAGCTTTCAGACCTGACACTTATCGATATGCACGAAGCGTTTGCTGCACAAGCTCTTGCGAACGTGAAGATGTTTGCTTCTGATAAATTTGCCCAAGAAAACCTAGGTCGCTCGAAAGCGATAGGTGAAATCGATATGGATAAGTTCAACGTCCTTGGCGGTTCAATTGCCTACGGTCACCCATTTGCCGCAACTGGCGCTCGTATGATGACGCAAACACTGCGTGAGCTTAAACGTCGTGGCGGTGGTCTCGCGTTGAATACAGCGTGTGCCGCAGGTGGTCTTGGTGCAGCAATGATTTTGGAGGTTGAGTAATGAGCGAGCAAAAAGCATTTAGTCTAAAGATTGATGAGCAGAACATTGCTTGGCTAGCCATCGATGTGCCAAACGAGAAAATGAACACGCTGCAAGCGGCGTTTGCAGATGAGATGAAAGAAATTTTCGCTCAACTGAAAGACACCAGCGGCGTGAAAGGGATGATTATTCACTCCCTAAAACCAGATAACTTTGTTGCGGGCGCTGACGTTCGTATGCTTGAAGCGTGCACAACGGCGAGTGAAGCGGAGGCATTGGCTAAGCAAGGCCAAGACTTGTTCCAACAGCTATCTGATCTGCCTTATCCGGTTGTCGCTGCGATTCACGGTCCATGTCTAGGTGGCGGTTTAGAGCTTGCTCTAGCGTGTGATTACCGTGTGTGTACTGATTCCGATAAAACGCGTCTTGGTTTGCCAGAAGTGCAACTTGGTTTGCTGCCAGGCTCCGGTGGTACTCAACGTCTTCCGCGTTTGATTGGTCTATTACCTTCGTTGGATTTAATCCTTACAGGTAAACAACTGCGTGCAAAGAAAGCGAAAAAGTTGGGTGTGGTTGACGCATGTGTGCCAGAGACTGTCTTGCTCGATATTGCGAAGATGCATGTCGAAAAAGGCAAGAAGAAAGGTAAACAAAAGCAATCGACAAAAGAGAAGTTGATGTCGGGTAGTGGTTTAGGTCGTAAGTTTGTGTTTGAGCAAGCCGCGAAGAAAACCAATGAAAAGACCCGTGGTAACTACCCAGCAACGGTTGCGATTTTAGAAGTGATCCAGCATGGCCTTGAAAAGGGCTTTTCCCAAGGTCAAGAACTTGAAGCGAAGCGCTTTGGCGAATTGGTGATGAGTTCAGAATCTAAAGCACTGCGTTCTATTTTCTTTGCTACCACTGAAATGAAGAAAGAAAACGGTGCGGAAGCAGACCCAGCTACAGTCAATAAAGTTGGCGTGTTGGGTGGCGGTTTAATGGGGGCGGGCATCAGCCACGTTTCTGTTGCGAAAGCGACAGTGCCAGTACGAATTAAAGACGTCAGCAATGATGGTGTGCTTAACGCATTGAACTACAACTACAAGTTGTTCGAAAAACAGCGTAAGCGCCGCATTATCTCGAAAGCAGGTCTGCAATCGAAGATGCTGCAACTTTCGGGTGGTATTGATTTTACAAGCTTCAACCATATTGATGTGGTTATAGAAGCGGTGTTTGAAGACCTCGATCTGAAGCAAAAGATGGTTGCGGATATCGAAGCGAACGCTAAACCGGAAACCATTTTTGCGACCAATACGTCTTCTCTGCCAATCCACAAAATTGCGGAAAAAGCAGAGCGCCCAGAAAACATCGTTGGTTTGCACTATTTTAGCCCGGTAGAAAAAATGCCGTTGGTGGAAGTGATTCCTCACGAAACTACGTCAGAAGAGACCATTTCTACGGTTGTTGCACTTGCTAAGAAGCAGGGCAAGACACCAATCGTTGTTAAAGATAAAGCGGGCTTCTATGTAAACCGTATTCTTGCACCTTACATGAACGAAGCTGCGCACATCTTGCTGGCAAATGAGCCAATCGAACAACTTGATGGTGCTCTGCTTGACTTCGGTTTCCCAGTGGGTCCAATTACTTTATTGGATGAAGTTGGTGTTGATATTGGTGCTAAGATCATGCCAATCTTGGTTAACGAATTGGGCGAGCGATTCAAAGGTCCAGACGTATTCGACACACTACTGAACGATGGCCGCAAAGGTCGTAAGACTGGTAAAGGCTTCTATACCTACAAAGGTAAGAAGAAAGAGGTCGATAAGTCAGTTTATAAGCTATTGAACCTGACACCAGAATCCAAGCTAAGCGACAATGACATTGCATTGCGTTGTGTGCTGCCAATGCTAAACGAAGCGGTTCGCTGTTTAGATGACGGTATTATCCGTTCTCCACGCGATGGTGATATCGGTGCGATCTTTGGTATAGGCTTCCCACCATTCTTAGGTGGTCCATTCCGTTACATGGATCAATTCGGTTTGAAAGAACTGGTTGAGAAAATGAACGAGTTTGCATCGAAATACGGTGATCGTTACGCACCGTGTGATGGTTTGTTAACTCGAGCTGGCGAAGGTCGTAACTTCTATGATTAACGGCTAGCGCTAAAAATAGAAAGGCTTGCATGATGCAAGCCTTTTTTGTAATCGAGGTTACAAGACATTATTTCTTTTTGTCTTTTTTGCCCTTGTCATGGCCTTTGCCAGGGTTGTCGTCCCCATGGACGCTTGCGTTACCTTTGTGGTCTTTATCATGCTTACCTGATGAACAGTCATCAGATTTGATTGATACGTTATCACCACTAAGACGCAAACAGTCCTCACTTAGCTCGAAGTCGTCACCTTTAATTGTAATATCTGCATATGCTGCAGGAGCAAGTGGCATCAGTACAGCAGCAAGTAAAAGTAGCTTTTTCATATTGTCCCCGTGTTTACGTATGTTTATTGAACGACGCTATTACAGCATAAACTAAATTAGTATTTTTACCATTTGGCGCCATTTCTTTGGTTATGTCTCTTATCCGAGACCGAAATCTTTCGGGCGCAACTGAAACTCTTCAATCGACCCAATTTCTAAACCAAGGTTGATACGCGGCGCGTCTTCATGAGCGATACCTTGCGAATGCATCACCAAACGATTGGCAGTGCGAGGTTTTAGTTCATTGACCACAAAACGGATCATGTCGGTACGGGTCAACTCTTTAAGCTCTTCCAACACTTTTTCACGCTGGTTAAAGTCGGTGTCTTTGTTACCAATTGCTACCCATAGGCGCTGCGCTCGACCGCGTAATGTGGTGTCAGGCGTTGCAATTTGGTTCCATAATCCGCGCTTGCTGCTGTGCCATTGGTATTCGTTAAGCTCCAACAACACCATATAAAACGCATTCAAGAACTCATCGATTGAGGTAACCAATTCAGCTGGCGCCGCATTTGGTGACTGCACATAAAGCACAATCCCCGGATGACGATTAAGCGGCATATTCCCCGTTCCCACCATGTAGCCAAGCTGTTGTTTAGTTCGGATCTCATGGAAGAAGGTTGCCGACATTAAGTGATTCGCCAAGGAATAAAGCGCAATGTTACGCGGCGATATATCTTCACATTGGTGATAAATCACCACCGCCGAGTCTTGTTGGTTACAGTTTACTTCGCGTTGGAAGCTGCCATTTTCACCCAGCATGACGAGTGGGCGAAGTGCCTCTTCGTAACGCTGCTCTTTTACACGCAATGCATCTTTTAATGTGGTTGCCATGTCATGAGCTTGCTGACGTTGCCAGTCGCCATACACAAACATCTCAACATGCAACTCGGCAAGAATCGATTCAACAAACACAGACAGCTCATCCACCTCAATCTCTTCCAATGCTTCAACCAGCGTTGCAAAAGGTGGATTGTTAGGTTGGAGCAAACCTGTCAGTGCATTAAAAAGCTGCGAAATTGGGCGATCTTGAGATGAATTGCGCCAATTACGAAGAAGCTGCTGTTTAATGGTTTCAAATCGATCTGGGTTGAATTCACGAGCTGCAAAGCGATGCAGAATCATTTCTAAAAGTTGAGGTAACTTCTGGCTAAAGCCCGATAATGTAAGCGTGACGCCGCCTTGGTGAGCATACATGTTGTAACCCATCCCCGCGATTTCCGCTTGATAGGTTTCTTTGGCTAGAGAATCGAGGAACATCTCGACACATAGGCGTGTTTTCACGATATTTTTCGGCGATGCAACGGCGTGTGAACTGTCGATAGCGACGTAAACGACACCTTTCGGTACTCTGAACTCATCATCTTGCAGGTGCCATAGTCGGAAACCTTCGAGATCTTCAACCAATTCTGGCAACGACCCGCCGTTTTCAAATGGTCTTGGGTCGAGGTCATAACAAATGTATGGGTTCTTTTCTGGCAGAACGAATTGCCAACTCGGATCAATTTGATGATAGAAGCGACGCTGGTTTTCACTAAACGGGATGACTGAGTAAGGCGTGAAGTACCACTCTGCGGTTCGGTTGTATTCTAAACCTTGTGCAATCAATGTGACGCGAACATTTTCAACCGAAAGGTACTGCAACAATGAACGTTGAAGCTCTTCATCGTAGCCTGCCATTTTGTAGTCACCATAAACCGTGTCTTCCGGTTGATAGTGCTGCATGTTGATCACCAGATGGCTGACCAAATCCATTGGGCGTGATGGCTCTTGGAAGCGGAAAGCCGATTCTAATACCGCTTGTTTTTCCAAGTATCGCCATTCATCCATGCCATCTTGTTTGATCATGGTGAGGTACTGGAATACCGCTTGAACGATGTCATCGACATGATCCAAACCGTTTGGTGTCAAGGTGCAACTTACTGTGAAGTCGCGGTAGTTGCTGCCGCTCGCCCCGCCACCTGCAGAGAGGGAAGTAATCCAGCCTTTCTCTTTGAGTTGAAGCATTAAACTGCCTTCACCTTCGTAGCCCAACAGGTGAGCAAAGTAGGAGAGAGGCTTCACGCTGTAGTGTGCGTCCATTCCTGGCATTGGGAACGTGAGGATCAGTTTACGGAACTCTTTGATTGGTTCGACTTGGACCAAAATACCAGTGCTATCTTCGCTGCCAATAGGGACATCAATCGATTTGCCGCGCAGTTGGTGGTTTGGAATGTCGGCAAACATGGCCTCTACCCAAGCTTGCTGCTCATCGAGAGATTGTGGACCAAACAAAGTCAGCGTCATCAAATCAGCGGAATACTGTGAGTGATGAAACTCAACAATTTCGTCGCGAATCGATTTGCCTTCGCGGTCACCAAGCGTATCCAAGTTGCCGACAGAGAATTTAGAAAACGGGTGCTCTGGGTTGATGACTTCTTTATTTACTTGATACAGACGGCGAGAATCGTCGTTCAGTTTGAGCTTGTATTCGGAGTCGACCGCTTGGCGTTCTTTGTCTAACGCTTCTTCGTTAAACAGTGGTGCGGTAAAGAATTGGCTGAAGCGATCAAGTGCGCTCTCAAAGGCGGTTGGTGTCACATCGAAGAAGAAACAAGTGTGCTCGGTACCTGTCCAAGCGTTGTTGGTGCCACCATGTTGACTAATATAACTTTGAAACTCGCCCACTTTAGGGTATTTTTCCGTACCCAAAAACAGCATGTGTTCTAGATAGTGTGCCAGACCTTGGCGATCCATCGGATCATCGAAGTGTCCAACGTTTACTGCTAGGGCTGCTGCCGACTGTTGAGCCGTGTCGGAATGAATCAGCAACACGCGCAGTGCATTACTCAATGTAATGTAGCGGTATTGATTTGAATCGTTTGGACTTAGGTGCACGATGCGTCTCCAGATTTCGCATTACAGTAATTATGATCCCCGAGCGGGGAGGCGCAAAGTTTGCGCTTCGACAAATACTGCTTGCCGCATTTTTGTTATTCGTAAGAGTACTGCATAAGCCCATCAGCAAATTGCTATGGGGTTCGAGCTATTTGAAGGAATGCACTGAGTTCATAACTTCATCGTAGAATGTGATGAACTGAGTATATTCTTTTTAATAGATTGTTAAGAAAGTCGCTATCTTTAGCAAGCGAATTGGTATAATGAACCGATAATTATATCAGTATTTTTGTTTCGACATTATTAAAGTTAGCCCGCTATCCGTATAAAGATAGCAGTCAACCTTTTGGTAGCGTTAGCTATCCCTAGGAAATAACATGAAAATATTTATCTTGCGTCACGGTGAAGCAGAGCATTTTGCGAACACCGACGCAGAAAGACAACTGACCCCAAGAGGCAGAACTGAATCGGAAGCAGTTGCCCGAGCATGTAAAGAGCAAGGTTTTGCTCAATTCGACAAAGTACTGGTGAGCCCGTACATTCGAGCGCAGCAAACTTGGCAAGAAATCAGCGCACACTTTTCGGCAAAAAGCATCGAAACGTGTGAAGACATCACGCCTTATGGTCAATCCGATCAAGTGTTTGATTTCGCTAATGCGCTAATTGAAGTTGAGAAGCTTGAATCTCTTTTGTTTGTGTCACATTTACCGCTGGTGGGCTACCTTACTGCGGAATTTGTGAAAGACATGACGCCGCCGATGTTCCCGACATCTGGCTTGGTGTGTATTGAGTTTGACCCGCAAACACGACGCGGTGAAGTGCTTTGGCATATCACGCCATAGAACAATAGTTCTCGGGATGATGGCTCGAGAAAAACAAAAAGGCAGGGTTAACCTGCCTTTGTCGTTCTTGCTCGTCAGCGAAATACTTTTCGGAGTCGGTGGGTTATTTCTCAGGAATAGAAAGCAGCACCAGTAGGGCACCATCGCCGCCAAACTCTAGAGGCGCTTGGTGGAATGCCATTACGTCTGGATGTTGAGCTAACCAAAGCGGCGCTTTCTGCTTCAAGATGTGCTTACCGATGCCATGTTGTACACACGCACAGTGTATTTCATTTTTCACGCAGTACGCGATCATCGCACCGAGTTCTCGCTTGGCTTCTTGTTGTGTCATGCCGTGCATGTCTAGGAAGACGTCAGGCACGTACACGCCACGACGAAGACGTTTCACTTCATAAGTCGAAACATCATCACGCGCGTAGCGAGTTGGTCCATCCGCATTTAAGAGCGGGACAAACTCATCGGAAAAGTAAAATTCAGAATCACTCGCTTCACGGTTTGAGCGTGTGATTTCTTTTTGCTTAGTATTTTTTTTTTGGTTGCTGGATTATGGTATCCTGTCGCAACTTTTTTACGCCCTGTACTGCATCCTTAAACAAGGCGAAATCGTCATCGTGTTCGGTGTCTTTTTTGCTCATTAGGTAAACAATTTCATTTTTACAACTTATGGCAGTATTGTAGCGCTTTTCGGAGGCAATTTTGGATAAGATTTTTGTAGAAGAGGCGGTATCGGAGCTCCATACCCTTCAAGATATGATTCGTTGGACGGTAAGCCGCTTTAACGCCGCTAACCTGTTTTACGGTCATGGCACTGATAATGCGTGGGATGAAGCGGTTCAGCTTATCCTGCCAACATTATACTTGCCGATTGATGTGCCTCCGCACGTATTGAACTCTCGCCTAACGACAAGCGAGCGTCTGCGTATTGTTGAGCGTGTAGTAAAACGCATCAACGAGCGTACACCAACTGCATACCTAACCAACAAAGCGTGGTTCTGTGGTCTTGAGTTCTTCGTTGATGAGCGTGTACTTGTGCCACGTTCTCCAATCGGCGAATTGATTCAAGCGGAATTCCAGCCTTGGTTGGTGGAAGAGCCTACGCGCATCATGGACCTATGTACGGGTTCTGGTTGTATCGCAATTGCTTGTGCACACGCATTCCCTGAAGCAGAAGTTGACGCGATCGACATCTCTACAGACGCTCTACAAGTGGCTGAGCAAAACGTACAAGATCACGGCATGGAGCAGCAAGTGTTCCCAATTCGCTCTGACTTGTTCCGCGATCTTCCAAAAGAGAAGTACAACCTGATCGTGTCTAACCCACCTTACGTGGACGAAGAAGACATGAACAGCCTACCAGACGAGTTCACGCACGAGCCTGAACTGGGTCTTGCTGCAGGTACTGACGGTCTAAAACTGGTTCGTCGTATTCTTGCTAACGCACCAGACTACCTAACAGACGATGGTATTCTTGTGTGTGAAGTCGGTAACTCAATGGTTCACATGATGGAACAGTACCCACAAATTCCATTCACTTGGATTGAGTTCGAGAACGGTGGTCACGGCGTATTCATGCTAACACGTGATCAGCTGGTTGAGTGTGCAGAAGAGTTCAAACTGTACAAAGACTAAGTCTGTCGAAATACACCATTCGAATAAACAATGAAAACACCGAGCCCAGTGCTCGGTGTTTTTTTTATCCGCTTCGCACTGAGCTTGGAAAATTTCGGCTGTTTTGTTTTTTCCACCAAATCGGGCTTTACATCAAAACGTAATACCGCCACTATGATTCCACGAAGAATTGAAAAGCAGTTGCGCTCATGGAGAGCGTGGCGACAAGAACTTGAGGAAGTAATGGCAGGAAACAGTATCGGACAACATTTCCGAGTAACGACATTCGGAGAAAGTCACGGTATCGCACTAGGATGTATCGTAGACGGATGCCCTCCAGGTTTGGAAATCACTGAGGCAGATCTGCAAACGGATCTCGACCGTCGCCGTCCTGGCACATCACGTTACACTACCCAACGTCGTGAACCGGACGAAGTAAAAATTCTTTCTGGCGTATTTGAAGGTCAAACTACAGGCACTTCAATTGGTCTGATGATTGAGAACACAGACCAGCGTTCTAAAGACTACTCAGACATCAAAGACAAGTTCCGTCCAGGACACGCTGATTACACTTACCACCAGAAATACGGTGTGCGCGATTATCGAGGTGGCGGCCGTTCGTCTGCTCGTGAAACGGCAATGCGTGTGGCGGCTGGTGCAATCGCTAAGAAATACCTGAAAGACGAGTTCGGTGTTGAAATCCGCGCTTACTTGTCACAAATGGGTGACGTTTCAATCGATAAAGTGGATTGGAATGAAATCGAAAACAACGCGTTCTTCTGCCCAGATGCAGACAAAGTGGAAGCGTTTGATCAACTTATCCGTGACCTGAAAAAAGAAGGCGACTCTATTGGCGCTAAAATTCAGGTTGTGGCAACGAATGTACCTGTTGGTCTTGGTGAGCCTGTATTTGATCGTTTGGATGCCGACATTGCGCATGCGCTAATGAGCATCAATGCGGTGAAAGGTGTTGAAATCGGCGACGGTTTTGATGTGGTAAACCAAAAAGGCAGCGAGCACCGTGATACGCTTTCTCCAGAAGGCTTCGGTAGCAACCACGCGGGTGGCATTCTTGGCGGTATCTCTACCGGCCAAGAGATTGTGGCAAACATCGCGCTTAAGCCAACCTCAAGCATTACGGTTCCAGGCGAGACTATCACTAAAGAAGGTGAACCAACTCAGTTGATCACTAAAGGTCGTCACGACCCATGTGTGGGTATCCGCGCTGTGCCTATTGCAGAAGCGATGCTGGCTATTGTCGTGATGGATCATTTGTTACGCCACCGTGGTCAAAACCATGGCGTACAAACCGAGACTCCAAAGATCTAAGTTTGAAACGTAAGTCGATAGATACACAAAAGGCTGCTCAGTGAGCAGCCTTTTTTCATGTCTTTTCAATAGCTTTCGAGTCGAATCAGTGAATCGAGCCTTCTGTTTCCAAGTGGAATGAAGGTAAGCGCCATTTGAAGCGTACTGCAGCCATTCGCAGCATGTAACCAGTAATCAGAGTGACAATCGTCGCGGTTACATCTGGTACGTTGAACTCAAGTAGCGCTAGGTACAAACCTGATGCGATAAGTGCCACCGATGCGTAAAGCTCTTCATGCAACACAAGCGGTGTTTGACGACAAATCAAATCGCGTAGCAGGCCACCAAATACACCAGTGACTAGCGCTGACACCATACAAATGCCAGGGTGTAAGCCCATACCAATTGCTACCTTGGTGCCGATAATGCTAAATACGATCAAGCCAAGAGCATCCAAACGAATGAATAGCCCTTTGAATTTAATCACCCATTTCGCTAAGCCAGTTGTCAGAACACCAGCTACACAAGTGATTGCCAAAAATTCTGGGTTCTTCACCCAACCTAATGGGTAGTGGCCAAGAAGAATATCGCGCACCGTACCACCGCCAATTGCCGTTGCACTGGCTACCAACATAACACCAAACCAATCCATTTTTCTTCGACCAGCACTCAACGCACCAGTCATGGCTTCAGCCGTGATACCAATGATATACAACACACTTAGCAGCATAAGGGGACACTCAAATAAAAGGGCGCTGTCTTAGTCCTTGAGATTAAGGAAAACAGCAGCAAAACTTACCAACAAGATTTAAGCCTTGAGGAAGGGGCTTAAACCCTAAAAGAATCTCGCTTTAAGTGGCGTTGATGTCGCCATCATTAAGCTTAAAAATAAGGCGTGAGTGTAGTGGGAAATGTGATCTGTGACGAATGAGAAATAGTATGGAGAAAGCGACTTTCAGATAAATCCAGCTAATAACCAAACTTGTTGTGTGGCTTTACCTGTTGAAGAAAAACAGCGACAATGCGCACCGCATATCAATTTGAAGTACAGAATCGATGATGAACCACGAATATCAAGACCTTATCGCCATCTTCAACGACACGTTTCTTGAAACTTTTAATACCAAGTTGGAGCTTGGTGGTGATGAGCCAATTTATTTACCAGCAGACCAAGAGCATCCGCATCATCGGATTATTTTTGCTCGTGGTTTTTACGCGTCAGCGCTGCACGAGATTGCCCATTGGTGCGTAGCAGGACCAGAACGTCGTTTGCTGGAAGATTTTGGTTACTGGTATGAACCTGACGGCCGTACAGCCGAGGTTCAAGCTGAGTTTGAAAAAGTGGAAATTCGCCCTCAAGCGTATGAGTGGATTCTAGCGAAAAGTGCTGACTTCCCTTTTAACGTCAGTTGTGACAATCTACACGGCGATTTTGAACCAGATCGTCTTGGTTTCATGCACAAAGTGCACAATGAAGTAATGGGTATTCTAGAAAACGGTCTTCCGCCTCGCGTGAAAATGCTATCGGATGCGTTGTGTGCCTTTTACCAAACCAAGCCGCTGGAAACGTCTGACTTTATCGTTAAATAACCTCAGAGAAGCTCCATGATTATTGAATTTGAAGAAAAACTACTAGAACTGATTGATGCTCGTATTGAAACGGCATCGGATGATGAATTGTTTGCTGGTGGTTATTTGCGTGGTCACATTTCTCTGTCTGCCGCAGCGTGTGAAGAAGAAGGCATTAACGATGTGACTGAGCTGAAGTCTCGCATTGAAAACAGCCTTGAAGAAGCGCGTTCAGAATTGACGCCTGCCGATCGAGTGATCGTGAGCGATCTATGGCAAGAGCTTCAAGCGCAAGCTTAAGTCTCATTCAGTTATATATGCTTCGATTGACGGCTCTAAGTTTCTGGTTGAAGCAATAGAGAGTTGAAATAAACTCCTTCGAAATTTTCGAATCTCTCCTTAAAATTTTTGTGGTTGTGGCACTTGGGCTCACCTTTTACTCTAGTGAGTACAAAACGTGAACAAGGATTACAACCATGAAAATTATCGCATTTGGCGCTTCTACTAGCTCTACCTCTATCAATAAAACCCTCGCGACTTACGCTGCCAACCTTGTTGAAGGTGCAGACGTGCAAGTATTAGATCTCAACCGCTATGATGTTCCTTTGTTCAGTGAAGACAAAGAGAAAGAAATTGGTCAGGCGGAAGGCGCAAAATCTTTTCTTGCTGACATCGCAACAGCGGATGCTTTGGTGATTTCTTTTGCTGAGCATAACGGCTCTTACCCAGCGGCTTACAAAAATCTGTTCGATTGGGCGACACGCATCGATCGCAACGTATTCCAAAATAAACCAGCGGTGTACTTAGCGACTTCACCTGGCCCTGGTGGCGCACAAACGGTTCTCGCTGCGGCGACAGGCTCTGCGCCTTACTTTGGTGCTGAAGTGAAAGCATCGCAATCTATTCCGAGCTTCTACGATAACTTTGATTTGGAAACAGGTCAGTTCCGTAATGCGGAAGTTGCAGAGCAAGTGAAAGCGGCTGTGGCAGCATTGAACTAAAAACTGGTAACCCCCTCTAACTCCCCCTTGGAAAGGGGAAGGACTATACGGAGTTCATAACTTGCTTTTCCACTTTTCAAGACGAGACAAAGAGGGGGGGGGGACTCAGAACAACCCTCACGAGATCAGCCTTGGAAAGAGGGAAGACGAATGTGGGGCTAAGAACTTGTTCCTCCCCTTTTTAAGGGGAGGCTAGGAGGGGTTCTTTACGCACTCGAAACGCGTTACAACTCAGTAATCGCCTTACCTTTACGCAGTTTTCTAACCCACATACGGCTAGGGTGCAGCTCAGTCAGGACATCAACAGGCAGTGGTAACGGATCGCCACAGATTTGTGAAGCCAACACTTCTGCCATTAGAGGTGCTGAGCTCAAACCACGAGAGCCTAAACCTAGGAAACAGAATAGGTTAGGGAACTGGTGAATCGCGTCAACGTCTTGCTCTTGTTGATTTTGCAGATCCGCATATTGCGTTTTGATGGTTTCAAAGTCGCCTACGTTCCCTACAAACGGAAGGTGGTCACGGCTAACACAGCGAATACCTTGGCGTGACAAGTTACCAGAGGTATCCACCTCTTTCGTCCAAGTTTGGTTCGGCAGGCACTTCACCAATTTCTCAGCGTTGTCTTTTTGCGCATCCTCGTCAAACTCGTAATCGAGGTGGCTGCGGTCGTAGCTTGCACCGATGCACAAGTGCTGATTATTCGGGTTAACAGGTGTCATGTAACCGTCGTAACACAGTACCGTTTTCAGCTTGGACAAAGTTTCTGTCGCTGGTGCGTGGCTAACTTGACCTTTTACCTGACCCATTGGTAAATCAGCGGTTTGGCTTAGTGTTTGGAACTCATTGCCATTAGCAACCACTACAGTTGAATGTTCAAAGCTTTGACCGTTCGCTTTCAATATCCAAACCTTGCGCGATTCGTCCCAAGTGAGCGACTCGACTTGATGCTCGAACTTCGCTTCAAAAAGTTCTGTTTTATCCAATTGAGCTATCAAGCCTCGGGTGAGTTCAGCAGGGCATAACCAACCGCCAAGAGGATAGTGAACCGATGCCATATCAATCGGCAAGCCAATCTTCTCTGCCGTCTCTTCAGCAGATAGCTTTTGAATCAACTCTGGCGTGAAATTACCTGCGAGCATTTTCTCTAACTTGTCTGCGGATTTGTCATCCCACATTAACTGAGTGATGCCGCACCAGTCGTGATCAAACTGGATATCTTGCGCAGCTTGGTCAACAAACTGACGAGCAAACAAAAAGCCCGGAGCGAACACGCGTGAAACGCCTTTGTGTGGACCATTTAACAATGGGTATACAGCACCTTGTCGATTGCCCGACGCGCCTTCTGCGGGTTGAGCGTCTTTGCAGTAAAGCGTGACATTCTGACCGCGGCGAACCAGCGTTTTAGCCAGAGCTGCACTGGCGATGCCGCCACCAATAATCGCTATGGAATCATGATTGGTCGATGCTGTGCGGTTGAACCAAGGTAGGTGGTTTGAATGCGCTTCACGTTGCTCCATCGAACCTGCAATCATTTCACGCTTGGTGCCGAAGCCTTTGACTTTCTTCATTGCAAAGCCCGCTTCGTTTAAGCCGCGACGCACAAAGCCCGCTGCCGTGAAGGTTGCGACCGTACAATCCTGTTTCGCCAATTTTGCCATGCCGTTGAATAGGTTTTGATTCCACATCTCAGGGTTTTTGCTTGGAGCAAACCCGTCTAAGAACCAAGCATCAATCAAGCCTTGCTCAGCATAAGGAACAAGCGGCATGCAGTCTTTGATATCGCCAAACCATAGATCGAGCGTGATAGCGCCGTCTTCTAAAACAATGCGATGACACTCAGGCACAGCAGCTGGGTAGTGCTGTTGCAGCTTTTCGGCAAGCTCTGCCAATTCTGGCCAAGATTGATGTGCTTTTTCTAAATCAGCTTTGCTAAGTGGGTACTTCTCAAAACTAACGAAATGCAATTCTTTTAGCGTTGCCTCTGGATATTCGCGACGAAATTCGGTAAACCATTGCCACACGGCTAAGAAGTTCAACCCTGTGCCAAATCCGGTTTCACCAATAACAAAACGTCTTTGGTCAAATTCCTGCCATCTTTCTGGTAGATGATTTTGTTTGAGGAACACGTAACGCGTCTCTTCGAGACCGTTTACGTTGGAGAAATAAACATCATCAAATTGGTCAGAAACCGGTGTACCAGCTTCGTTCCAACCAAGTTCTGCGTTTTTAATCGAAGTCATAATGGTGCAAATATGTGATTTGGCGCGGTTAGAATTCGGCGATTGTACGAATTTCTGGGAAAGCTGACCACTTTTGTTGACTATCTTGGTTATTATCTAGCGGATTTTTGAATTATAGGAATGTCATAATGAAACGAGTCGTAATCACCGGTATGGGTATTGTTTCAAGTATCGGTAACAACGTCGAAGAAGTTCTAGCGTCTCTTAAAGCGGGCAAATCTGGCATCACTGCGTCTGAGCAGTTTAAAGAAAACGGTCTGCGTTCGCAGGTATGGGGTGATCTGAAAATCAACCCTGCAGAATTTATTGACCGTAAGCAGATGCGCTTTATGGGTGATGCGGCTGCTTATGCATACCTATCAATGCAGCAGGCAATTGAAGACGCTGGTCTATCTGAAGAACAAGTTTCAAACGATCGTACAGGTATCGTTGCTGGTTCTGGTGGTGCTTCTGCATTAAACCAAACAGTAGCAACTGACACGATGCGTGCGAAAGGCGTAAAACGCGTAGGTCCTTACATGGTTCCACGTACTATGTCTTCAACAGTATCAGCGTGTCTTGCAACACCATTTAAGATTCGTGGTGTGAACTACTCAATGAGCTCAGCTTGTGCAACGTCTGCACACTGTATCGGTCACGCGATGGAGCTTATCCAACTTGGCAAACAAGACATCGTATTCGCAGGTGGTGGTGAAGAGCTAGATTGGTCTCAAACTATGATGTTTGATGCAATGGGCGCACTATCTACTAAGTACAACGAAACGCCAGAAAAAGCATCTCGTACTTACGATGCAGATCGTGACGGTTTCGTTATCTCTGGTGGCGGCGGCATGCTGGTTATCGAAGAACTAGAGCACGCACTAGCACGTGGCGCGAAAATCTACGGTGAAATCGTAGGTTACGGCGCGACTTCTGATGGCTACGACATGGTAGCACCATCAGGTGAAGGCGCAGTTCGTTGTATGAAGATGGCAATGCAAGATGTTGACGCTATCGACTACATCAACACACACGGCACTTCTACTCCAGTAGGTGACGTGAAAGAGCTAGGCGCTATCCAAGAACTATTCGGTGATAACAGCCCTGCGATTTCTGCTACAAAAGCGATGACAGGTCACGCACTAGGTGCAGCTGGCGTTCATGAAGCGATTTACTCAACGCTAATGCTAGACAACAACTTCATTGCGCCAAGTGTGAACATCTCTAACTTGGATGAAGCAGCACAAGGTCTAGACATCGTAACGGAAGCTCGTGACGCTGAGCTAACGACAGTTATGTCAAACAGCTTTGGTTTTGGTGGTACAAACGCGACATTGGTAATCAAAAAGTACCAAGCGTAAGCGACCCAAAGCTAACTGAATTTGTTGGTCGGAATATCACTGTGATTTCCCAAGCGGCGCAAACGGACCAACAAACCAGTTTCCAGAGCTTGATCAGTCAAACTGATCGAACAGACGCAGACTCTATCCCAAGGAGAGCGGGATAGGATCCTTTTGTTCTGGAACTTTGCCCGGCTAATTTAGCCGGGCTTTTTCTTTTCTGAAACCTGTTTTTGCTCGCTCTAGTTGTTGAGATTTTTCAAGAAAAGGGCACAATCGCTTTAGCTTCGCATCTTGCGAATAAACGAACTCATACAAATGGATGTTAAACGCTGGCGCTATGAAAATTATTGTTGATGAAAATATGCCGTACGCTGAAGAGCTATTCAGCCAACTCGGTGAAGTGATTCTAAAACCCGGTCGCACACTCACCGCCGATGATTTAGTGGATGTAGATGCGCTAATGATTCGCTCGGTTACTAAAGTAAACGCAGAACTGATCAGCAAAGCAAACAAGCTGAAGTTCGTGGGTACGGCGACGGCGGGCATGGATCATGTCGACCAAACGTTGATGCAAGAGAAAGGTATTTTCTTCACTGCTGCGCCAGGTTGTAACAAAGTTGGCGTTGCCGAGTATGCGTTCAGCGTCATGATGGTGCTAGCGCAACAACAAGGCTTCTCAGTTTTCGATAAAACCGTTGGTATCATCGGTGCGGGCCAAGTGGGTAGTTACCTTGAAAAATGTTTGAAAGGCATGGGTATCAAGGTGCTCATCAATGACCCATTCAAACAAGAAGAGGGCGATTCTCGCAGTTTCACTCCGCTAGCAGAGCTCATCGAACGTTCTGACATCATCACGCTGCACACACCTATCACTAAAGATGGCCCACACCCAACGCATCATTTGATTGATGAGAAGGTGTTAAATGGTCTTCGTAGCGATCAAATTCTTATCAATGCGGCACGCGGTCCAGTTGTGGACAACCAAGCGCTGAAGCAACGTTTACTGAAAAACGACGGCTTTACAGCGGCACTCGACGTGTTTGAATTTGAACCAGAGGTTGATATGGAGCTTCTGCCTCTGCTAGCATTCGCAACCCCTCACGTTGCAGGCTATGGTCTGGAAGGGAAAGCTCGCGGTACGACGATGATTTTCAACAGCTACTGTGAGTTCTTAAATAACGAATTACGTGCGCATGCCAGCGATTTACTGCCAACCGCGCCTGTTCCTACTATGGTATTGGACAGAGCATGGGATGAAGCAACGCTGCACAACATCACGCAGTTAATCTATGATGTGCGTAAAGATGACGCTCTTTTCCGCCGCGAAATCAGTAAGCCAGGTTCTTTTGACCTGATGCGTAAAAATTACTGGGATCGCCGCGAGTACAGCGCTGTCAAGCTAGTGGGGAACGAAACATGCAATCTTGCGCCATTAGCAGAACTAGGTTTTCAGGTTGAGGTAAGTCAATGAGCCAGCAATACAATGTTGCCGTATTAGGTGCGACCGGTGCGGTCGGTGAAACAATTTTGGAAGTGCTTCAAGAGCGCAAATTCCCAGTAGGCGAAATCTTCCTGTTGGCAAGTGAACGCAGTGAAGGTAAGACTTACCGCTTCAATGGTAAAACAATTCGCGTACAAAACGTGGAAGAGTTTGATTGGTCACAAGCGCACATCGCTCTGTTCTCTGCTGGTGGTGAACTGTCAGCGAAATGGGCACCAATCGCAGCAGACGAAGGCGTGATTGTTATCGACAATACGTCACACTTCCGTTACGAGTACGACATTCCTCTTGTTGTGCCAGAAGTAAACCCAGAAGCGATTGCAGAGTTCCGTAACCGTAACATCATTGCGAACCCGAACTGTTCAACCATCCAAATGCTGGTGGCACTAAAGCCTATTCACGATGCAGTGGGTATTGAGCGTATTAACGTGTCAACGTACCAATCGGTTTCTGGCGCGGGTAAGGCGGGTATTGATGAGCTAGCAGGTCAAACAGCGAAGCTGCTAAACGGCCTACCAGCTGACAAGAAGCAATTCTCTCAGCAGATCGCCTTTAACTGTATTCCACAAATCGACCAGATGATGGAAAACGGCTACACCAAAGAAGAAATGAAAATGGTGTGGGAAACGCAAAAGATCTTTAACGACCCATCAATCACCGTAAACCCAACGTGTGTTCGTGTACCAGTGTTCTACGGTCATGCAGAAGCACTTCACATTGAAACTCGTTCACCGATCGATGCACAAGAAGTGGTTAACCTACTTGAGCAAACTGACGGTATCGAAGTATTCCACGGTGAAGACTTCCCAACACAAGTTCGCGATGCGGGCGGTAAAGACCATGTAATGGTAGGTCGTATTCGTAATGATATCAGCCATCACAGCGGCGTAAACCTATGGGTTGTTGCAGATAACGTACGCAAAGGCGCAGCAACTAACGCGGTTCAAATCGCAGAAGTTCTGATCCGCGACTACTACTAAGTCGACATCGCTAAGAACCTTTAAGCCTCGCACTATGCGGGGCTTTTTTGTTCGAACGGCGTAAAATTGTGTGAGATTAGTACGAATATGGTGAGAGCCACACATTTTTTGCCCTCAACGCTATAGTTTTGCGTGCTTTATCCGATATATTTAACCGATCACCATTTCAAATTGTTACTAGCACCTAACTGAGCCTTCTATGCGTCAAAATTATAAGCGTTTGTTAGCAGCCCTTGTGCTGATGAGCGCGACTCAGACATCGTCAGCGGTTCAAGCCGAAGGTATTCGTCTTGTAGGACCCTCTGGTGAAGTGCAAGCGTCTCCAAGCTATGCTGAGGAGATTGAACGAGCGTTGCCCGCTCCACCTAAAAATGACCAACCGTCGCGTTTCTTCGGTCCAACTGGTCAAAACGAGACTCTCTGGTCGATTGCTTCTGAATTGCGACCATCTCGAAATGTTTCTGTACAACAAACGCTACTCGCCATTTACCGTATCAACCCTCAAGCGTTTGATAACCAAAATATCCATGAATTGATCCCTGGTAGTCGTCTTCGCGTGCCTTCTCTTGACCAGGTTCAAAGTGCGACGACAGAGCAAGCCGTCGCGATCATGAAAGCGCACGAAGTTCGCTTAACTCAACCGAAGCCAAAGCAACCAGTAAAACCAAAAGTTGAGCAACCAAAGCCTGTTACTGAAGTTGCAAAACCTGAACCAAAACCAGAAACGGTTAAGCCAGAATTACCAAAACCGCAACCGATTAAAGTGGTTGAGCCAACAACACCGGTTCCAGCGGTGACCACATCACCTGAGGGTGAGAAGCAGATCAGCGAGCTAAAAGACAAGCTGCAAGGTTCGCACAGTGAGTTAGAGTCACTGGAAGAGAAGAACCATCGTCTGCGTTTGATGCTTTCTGAGGTACAAAGCGAAGTTGAAACGCTAAAAACGTCGTTGAATGACGAAGAACGCATTCGCTCAGAAGTAGAAAAACTGCTGGCTGAGGAGCGTCAGCGTGTTGCTGAGCAACAACGTATGCAGCCAAGTACGATGGATAAAATCCTATCGAATGGTTGGCTTGTCGGTCTTGCTGCATTAATTCCTGGTGCTTTGATTGCGTTGCTAGTCGTTATGCTACTTGGTCGTCGTTCTAAAGCGAAAGAGGAAGAAGCGGCTACGCAAGAACAGCAAAACGTTGATCCTCTCGCTGCGCCTATTGGTCTAGCTGCTGCGGATGAGTTAGATGAAGAGCTAAGCCTTGATGACGATCTGTTTGGCGATGACGACGAAACAGAAAACCTATTTGGGCAAGAAGAACAGCAACCTGAAGAAGAAGACGTTTTCGGTAACCTAGATGGCGATGACCTCGACTTCAACCTAGAGGGTGATGATGGCGAAGATCCATTTGCTGGTATCGGCGATGATGGTGAACTAGACGTTGGTTTCGATGAATTCGATTCTTCTAGCAACGGCATCAAGGTCAACGGTGAAGAAAAAGCCCTTGGTCTTGAAGAGATGGAACGTGCGCTTGATGAAGTCACGCCAGAGCTGGAAGTGTTGGATGACGATGATGATGCAGGCTTCGATCTTTCTGACGAAGACGGTTCGGATGCATTGTCTGATGATGCTTTCGCAGAATTGCTTGCCGCAGATGAGCCAGAAGAAGCGCTACAAAATGATGCCGTCGACCAAGCTATGCTGGATGACCTATTCGCCGATCTTGATGGTGATGATCTCAACTTAGACGTTGAAGATGACAAGTCAGCGGTGTCTGAGAGTGCGTTCTCAGCAGGTGAAGCGACAGACGATGACATCGATAAACTGCTAGCACAATACGAGCAGCCAACATCAGGCGAATCAGATGAGGATGTGTTTGATGAACTTGAAGCACTTTCTGGACTAACAGAAAACGACTCAAATGAAGAGGACGCATCGGCGTTACTTGATGAATTGATCGGTGAAGACGATGGCGAGTCACTTAACGAACTCGATCCGCTTGAAGAGTTGGAAGACATCGCAGGTTTAAGTGAAGAACCAACCATTGATGAAGACAGCACAGATTTACTTGATGAGCTCATTGGCTTTGATGATGAAGATTCATTCGATGATGACTTTGACCCGCTTGATGAGCTAGAAAAGCTGTCGGGATTTGATGGTGACGATACTCTAGAAGACATTGATGAAAACAGTGTTGACCTGTTGGACGAGCTGCTCAGCGACGAGAGCGTAGAAGAAGAGCAGAACGAAACAAGCAGTGAAATCGACCCATTTGATGAATTGATTCGTGAAGATGACGAGACAGAGCAAACAGCGGCTACACAGAGCGATGACGATCTTCTCGCTTCGCTAGGTTTTGATGATTTAGAGCCAGCAGTAGAGGAAGTACTGCCTCAATCTCAACCAGTGATGGATGCTGAGCCTGTTGTTGATCTAGAAGATGAAAAGGCTGCGCTGGGTTTAGACTCTGGTTTGGATATCGATGCGTTATTGAGTGAAAATCAGCCAAAGGCTGAAACACAATCGTTAGAACAAGCATCAAACGACGAACTTGACTCAGAAGCAGCCGAATCTATTGCCGACTTTGATAGCAACGATTTCCTTGGTGATCTAGAAGACGCGTCGCCTGAGCATGATCCGTTAATGACGGAACTGGATGAGCTATTCGAAAGTAACAATGAAGCTCTGTTACCAAGTGAACAAGAGCGTTCAGACTTTGCCGCAGAACTGGATGCTTTGATCGGTGAAGAAGAATCAGAAACGGACGCTGAAGAGCATTTACCTGAGCTGCCTGAAGCATTAGCGCCACAAGAAGAAACGATCGTAGAACCGGGCGCAGAACCAGCTCCAGCGTTCACGCCAACACCAAATACGGTTGAAAACGAATTTGGAATTCCTCAAGAAGAGGATTGGCTGGTTGATGAGATCGAATCTGAGAGCAAAGTTGAACAAGAGCCGGTGGCGGCAAGCTCAACTGATGCTGATGTTGACGAAGAGGAGTTCAACTTCGATGAGTTGGAGCTTCCGGAGTTCAACGAAGAAGATGCATTAGCTTCGATGGCCGATGAGCCTGCGTTAGCTGAATCTGAAACCGCTGAGCCTGAAGCATCAGTTGCGCAAGCAGAAGAAGAGTTCAGCTTCGACGAGTTAGAACTTCCAGAGTTCAACGAAGAAGATGCATTAGCTTCGATGGCTGAAGAGCCAGCGCTAGCGGAATCTGAAACCGCTGAGCCTCAAGCGCCAGTTGCGCAAGCAGACGAAGAGTTCAACTTCGATGAGTTAGAGCTGCCAGAATTCAACGAAGAAGACGCATTAGCTTCAATGGCCGATGAGCCAGCGCTTGCGGAATCTGAAACCGCTGAGCCTGAAGCGCCGATTGCGGAAGCGGAAGAAGAATTCAACTTCGATGAGTTAGAGCTTCCAGAGTTCAACGAAGAAGATGCATTGGCTTCGATGGCCGAAGAGCCAGCGCTAGCGGAATCTGAAATCGCTAAGCCTGAAGCACCAGTTGCGGAAGCAGAAGAAGAGTTCAACTTCGATGAGTTAGAGTTTCCGGAGTTCAACGAAGAAGACGCATTAGCTTCGATGGCCGAAGAGCCAGCGCTTGCGGAATCTGAAATCGCTGAACCAGAAGCGCCGGTTGCGGAAGCAGAAGAAGAGTTCAACTTCGATGACTTCGAACTACCAGAGTTCAATGAAGAAGATGCTTTGGCATCAGTGACAGAAGAGGTAGCAAGTTCTGACTCTGACACTGTTGAACCTGAGGTTGTTAAAGAGCACTCAGAAGTCTCTCAAGCTGTACAACAAGCAGAGAATGACCATGACGCTCTGTTTGAAGTTTTCGCGCAACCAGAAGCTTTCAGTGCCGATTTAGAGCCTGAGCCGAGCAATGACCTGGAATCGGAATTAAATGACTTTGAAGAGTCTGCGATGGCGAACTTGTTATCTGAAAATGCTGAATCTGAAGTATTTGATGGCAAGTTAGACAGTGACACCATTGCAAGTGCAGGTATGGACTTTGAAACCATGCTGGATGTTGGTGACGATTGGGATGGCTTTAAGCTGTCGCCAGAAAACACCTCGTCAACGGCAGAGGTTCCAGAAGACCAGCGTGAAGTATGGAGTTCATCAGAAGCTCTGGCACAGCCAGAGATCGCGCAAGAAAACTGGGGTGAGCAAGACGACCTAACCGATTTTGATCCGAAGAAAAATCAATTCATGACCATTGATGAGTTGATGGCTCAGGTAGACAAAGACGGTGGTGAGTTTGAAGAGCAAGAGCTTAAACTTGACGTGGGTTTGAATGAGTTCCCGGATGTGATTGGCGATATTGGTGATGTCGACGTAGATACCAATGCAGAAGCCGCAGGTAAGCTGGATCTCGCAAAAATCTACCTTGAAATGAACGATCCTCAAGGTGCGATTAAACTGTTAGAGGAAGCTATCGTCTACGGGGAAGATGATATTCGCCGAGAGGCTAAGAGTCTCATCGATACGATTAACGGTCGATAAGTAAAAAGGGGTAGCAAACGCTGCCCTTTTTTGTATCTGGAAAGACTTACGTATATACTTCCCGCCCCATTTTAGAGTTCGAAGGTTAAAATGAGAATCGCATTAGGTATCGAATACAACGGTACAAACTACTTTGGTTGGCAACGCCAAAGAGAAGTGAAAAGTGTCCAAGAAGAGCTAGAAAAAGCATTGTCCGTGGTCGCGAATCATCCTGTCGAAGTACAGTGTGCGGGTCGTACCGATGCTGGCGTACATGGCACTGGTCAGGTTGTTCACTTTGACACCAACGTGAGTCGTAAAATGGTGGCTTGGACCATGGGCGCAAACGCGAACATGCCAAGTGATATTGCTGTCCGTTGGGCTGTGGAAGTGAACGATGATTTCCATGCTCGATTCTCTGCAACCGCACGTCGTTACCGCTACATTATTTTCAACCACGCACTGCGCCCAGGTATTTTGAACTCTGGTGTGAGCCACTACCATGGTGAACTCGATGAGAAGAAGATGCATGAAGCAGGGCAGTACCTACTGGGTGAGAATGACTTTAGTTCATTCCGTGCGGCACATTGCCAATCATTAAGCCCATGCAGAAACATGATGCACTTGAACGTGACTCGTCATGGTGATTACATCGTGATTGATATTAAAGCGAACGCTTTTGTACACCATATGGTGCGCAACATTACTGGTAGTCTCATTAAAGTGGGTCGAGGCGAAGAAAAGCCAGAGTGGATTAAGTCACTTTTAGAAGCGAAAGATCGCAAATTAGCAGGTGCAACGGCCAAAGCTGAGGGCCTATATTTGGTGGATGTGGACTACCCAGAAGAGTTCGGATTGCCACGTGTGCCGATCGGTCCGTTATTTTTGCCCGATAATTTGAACTAAATTTGCGATTTTGTTTCAAAATATCGGTACTTTAGACTGGATACGTACAGAAACTGTGCGTTATTAATGATATCAAAAATAGGTACAACCAGTTTTTTATCTACAGTCGCGGCAAGATATGTTTTAATCCATCCGCAATATTCCGAATTTATATCTTTCGCAATGAAGCGGAAGAGTTGAGAGAAAAGGTCTTCCATGAGTTGGCTTGAAAAGATTTTAGAGAAAAGCAACCTAGTAAGTTCACGTAAAGCTTCTATCCCTGAAGGCGTGTGGACCAAATGTACTTCTTGTGAGCAGGTTTTATACCATGCTGAGCTTGAGCGTAACCTAGAAGTTTGTCCTAAGTGTAATCACCACATGCGCATGAAAGCGCGTCGTCGTCTAGAAACATTCCTAGATGAAGGTGAACGCGTAGAGCTTGGCACTGAACTTGAGCCACAAGATAAACTGAAGTTTAAAGATTCTAAACGCTACAAAGAGCGTATCTCTGCTGCACAAAAGAGCAGTGGCGAGAAAGATGCACTGATCGTAATGCAAGGTGAATTGTTGGGCATGCCACTAGTGGCGTGTGCGTTTGAATTCTCTTTCATGGGCGGTTCAATGGGTTCAGTTGTTGGTGCACGCTTTGTTAAAGCGGTAGAAGCAGCAATTGAAAACAACTGCGCGCTTGTTTGTTTCTCAGCAAGTGGTGGTGCGCGTATGCAAGAGGCTCTGATGTCTCTAATGCAAATGGCGAAAACCAGTGCAGCACTTGAGCGTCTTTCTGACAAAGGTCTACCATTCATCTCTGTACTGACTGACCCAACAATGGGTGGTGTATCAGCGAGTTTGGCGATGCTAGGTGACATCAACATTGGTGAACCTAAAGCACTTATCGGCTTTGCAGGTCGTCGTGTAATCGAACAGACAGTGCGTGAAGACCTTCCTGAAGGCTTCCAACGCAGTGAGTTCCTTCTTGAGCACGGTGCGATTGACATGATCGTTGACCGTCGTGAAATGCGTCAGCGTGTGGGTGGTCTAGTGGCTAAGCTAACTAACCACAAGTCTCCTATGGTGGTTTCGGTTAACGAATCTCCAAATGAAGAACCATATTCTGTACCAGAAGCGGACGAAAAAGGGTAAAGTATCAGCTAACATAAAAACCAAAGAAATTAATGGTTAAAGTTAGATGACCCAAAACTCTATTCCTCAAGCCACATCCCCTCTAACGATGTGGCTTGATTATTTAACAAATCTCCACACTTCAGCTATCGACCTTGGCTTAGACCGCGTTCAAGCGGTAGCACAAAAAGCCAACCTTACCAAACCAGCTCCTACTGTGATTACTGTTGCCGGCACCAATGGCAAGGGTTCGACGTGTGCGTTAATGGAAGCGATTCTATTAGATGCAGGTTATTCCGTGGGCGTTTACAGCTCACCACACCTAATTCGTTACAATGAGCGTGTTCGTATTAACGGAGTCGATGCAGAAGACAGCAAGCACTGTGCAGCGTTTGACTACGTTGAGCAACAACGCGGCGACATCAGCCTAAGCTTGTTTGAATTCGGTACGCTAGCCGCACTTCGTATTTTCCAAGTTGAGAAAGTCGATGTGGTTCTGTTAGAAGTTGGCCTCGGTGGCCGCTTAGATGCGACTAACGTTGTTGATCACGATGTATCAGTGATTACCAGCTTGGCTATCGATCATGTTGATTGGCTGGGCGATGACATCAACGTGATTGGCTTTGAGAAAGCGGGCATCTACCGCTCGGGTAAGCCGGCGATTTGTGGCCAACCAACGCCGCCAGCAACTGTTGCAGCACACGCAGATGACATTCAAGCTGAATTCTTCCAAGTCGGCATCCAGTTTGATTACCAGTTGACTGAGAAAGGTTGGAAGTGGACCAGTGGCGCATTTGCACTAGAAGACCTGCCGGTACCATCGCTACCGTTACCAAATGCGGCGACAGCATTAATGGCTCTTGGCGCTTCAGAATTGCAAATCACTGACATTAATATCGTTAATGGCTTGAATAATGCTCGCCTAGCTGGCCGAATGCAGGTTTTGCAAACGGGTCCAGAAATCGTTCTTGATGTCGCGCACAATCCTCACTCAGCAGAATACTTAGTTGAGAAGGTCAAACGCCAATACGCGGATAAAAACATCCACGTTGTGGTGGCTATGCTGCACGATAAAGACATCAAGGCAACAATCGAAGCATTAACCCCAATTGCAACACAATGGTACCCAGCATCGCTGACTGGCCCACGTGCGGCAACAGCAGATGAATTGTGCCAATACTTACCTCAAGGTCAAGTTCAGTTCCAAACCCCAGTAGAGGCGTTTGAGAGTGCGAAAACTCACGCGGCTCAAGATGATGTCATTCTGGTGGTTGGATCCTTCCATACTGTGGGCGAAGTGTTGGAGCATTGGCAATCAAATAATGAGTAATCAAAGGTAATTTGATGGCAAGTAAATTCCAAAGTCGTTTAGTCGGCACCATCATTCTAGTGGCAGTGGGGGTCATCGTACTTCCAGACGTGCTAGATGGTAAGAAACTGCACTACAAAGAAGAGTTTGCCAGTATTCCTATCAAACCTGAGCTTGATAGCGATGTGGAGAACTTCGAAATACTCGAGCCTGTAGAAGATGATGTCTCTTTGCCTGAATCTCCGGTAACGGCAACGGTGAATGAATCTGAAGAGCCTCATGTCGCAGTTTCACAGCCAGAATCGGAGCCTGCGATTCAACCGGAAGAAGTCAAACAGCCTGAACAAGTTGAAGTTGCTGTTCGTCCGGTTGAAGAAAAAAATCAATATGAAGATTCCGCCTGGATCATTCAGTTGATGGCACTGAAAAATCATGAGAATGCAGTTGCACTGGTAGAGGATTTACAGAAGCGTGGTTACCAAGCTCATGTAAAAAAAGAGACAGCCTTTACTCGAGTGATTGTTGGTCCTGATGTATCAAAAAGTAAACTTGAACGACAGGTCAAGGAATTACAAAAAATTACAGGCTCAAAAGGTCAATTGCTTAAATTTAAGCCATTAAATCCATAAGAAAACGTTTGCGTCAGCATTTTTTCTGTTAAAATGCGCGCCAACTTAAGATGAAGAAAACATGAATTGGTTAGATTTTGTCATTTTAGGTGTGATCGGATTTTCAGCTCTGATCAGTTTAGTTCGCGGTTTTGCTAAAGAAGCTTTGTCTTTGGTGATTTGGTTCGGAGCATTTTTTATCTCCAGTAACTACTACGCCAAATTGGCGGTGTATTTCACCAACATCGAAGACGAAATGTTTCGAAACGGAGCCGCAATTGCGGCGTTATTCGTCGCAACCCTAGTGGTTGGTGCAGTGGTGAATTACGTCATTGGTCAACTGGTACAAAAAACAGGACTGTCAGGTACCGATCGAATTCTCGGTGTGGTGTTTGGTGGTTTACGCGGAGTACTGATTGTTTCTGCGGTGCTGTTTTTTATGGATGCGTTTACTGCATTCCCAAGCTCGGATTGGTGGAAAGAGTCACAGTTGGTCCCAGAGTTCAGCCGTATCATCGCCCCATTCTTCGAGCATTTAAAAGCAACATCAAGTTTTCTGTCTGGCACTATCTAGTAGTGCCAGCTACTGTCGCAAATCGAGGATTAGGACATGTGTGGTATTGTTGGAATCGTGGGCACAACGCCTGTAAACCAGTCTATTTATGACGCGTTAACGGTGTTACAGCATCGTGGCCAAGATGCCGCTGGTATTTGTACCATAGAAAGCAATCGTTTTCGTCTGCGTAAGGCGAACGGTTTAGTGAAGGATGTGTTCGAAGCAAGACACATGCAACGCTTACAAGGTGAGGTAGGTATCGGCCATGTTCGTTACCCTACCGCTGGCAGTTCAAGTGCCTCAGAAGCTCAACCTTTCTACGTAAACTCTCCTTTCGGTATTACACTTGCCCACAACGGTAACCTGACTAACGCACACGAAGTTCGTCAGAAACTGTTTGAAAAAGATCGCCGCCACGTTAACACCACTTCAGATTCAGAAGTGCTGCTCAATGTATTGGCTCATGAAATTGACACAGTCAAAGGCAACGTCACTTCAGAAGATGTGTTCCGCGCTGTCACTAACGTGCATCGAACCATCCGTGGTGCATACGCGGTAACGGCAATGATCATCGGTCACGGTATGATTGCATTTCGCGACCCACACGGTATTCGTCCGCTTTGTCTTGGCAAGCGCGAAGTAAATGGCAAAACAGAATACATGGTTGCTTCTGAATCTGTTGCACTTGATGCGGTTGGTTTTGACTTCATGCGTGATGTGGCGCCTGGTGAAGCGATTTATGCGACATTTGACGGTGAGCTTTACACTAAGCAATGTGCAGACAACCCAAAACTGAACCCATGTATTTTTGAGTTCGTTTACTTTGCTCGTCCGGATTCATTCATCGATAAGATTTCGGTTTACAGTGCGCGCGTTGAAATGGGTAAGAAGCTTGGTGAGCGCATCAGTGAAGACTACGCCGATCTCGACATCGATGTGGTTATCCCAATTCCAGAAACCTCTTGTGATATTGCCCTGCAAATTGCTCAAGCGATCGATAAGCCATACCGCCAAGGTTTCGTGAAAAACCGCTACGTAGGCCGTACCTTCATCATGCCTGGTCAACAGCAGCGCAAGAAATCGGTACGTCGTAAGCTGAACGCGATTCGCTCAGAGTTCAAAGGTAAGAACGTACTGCTTGTCGATGACTCTATCGTTCGTGGCACCACATCTGAGCAGATCATCGAGATGGCTCGTGACTCAGGAGCGAACAAAGTGTTTATGGTGTCTGCTGCGCCAGAAGTTCGTTTCCCGAACGTCTACGGCATCGATATGCCGAGTGCGGCAGAGCTGATTGCACATGGTCGTGATAACGATACTATTTGTAAACAAATTGGTGCGGATGCTCTTATCTACCAGCGTCTCGATGACTTAGTTGAGGCAGTCGGTCTTGGCAACCAAGACATCACTCAGTTCGACACTTCGGTATTTAACGGTGAGTACGTAACGGGTGATATTGACCAACAATACCTTGATTTCCTGGACGGTCTTCGCAATGACGATGCGAAAGTACAGCGTGAGATCCAGCAAGACCTAGCGAACCTAGAGCTGCACAATGAAGGCGCTTAAATAGCACTTCTCAAGATATAAAAAAACCAGAGCCTAGGCTCTGGTTTTTTGTTTCTATTCGCTTATGTTTCTCAGCTTAGTGAATGTTGTAAGCAATCACGAAGTCGATGAACAAGCGCACTTTCTCTGGCAAGTGATCTTTGTGGTTGTACAGCATGTAAATGTCGCGCGGGTTTGCGCTCCAATCAGGCAGTATACGCACTAAGTCACCACTTTCGATGTACTCTTTGATCATCACGTCAGGCATCAAAGTAATACCTAAACCTTCTGAACAAGAGCTACGTACTACGTTCAGTGCGTTAGCTTGGAAACGTCCGCGTTCTACGTTCACCACAGACTCGCCCTTGCTGTTGATCAGGGTCCACTTGATAAGTGGTGAGCCTTTTAGCAAAGAGTGGTTAGAAAGCTCTTCAGCATGATTTGGCGCTGGGTTTGCGTTCAAGTAATCAGGACTAGCAACCAGGATGTCTTTTACTTCACCGATTTTACGTGCAATCAAGCTTGAATCACGTTGTGGACCAACACGGAAGATCACATCCCACTCAGTAGGATCAAGTTGATCGGCATTGCTTTCCGTTGTCAGTTCGATGTTGATATCTGGGTACTGTTTCATGAACGCATTGAACATTGGCATCATCATGCGCTTTGTCAGGTTGTACGGGGCAGAGATTTTTATCTTGCCCGATGCCCCACGACAGTCATCCGTAATCTCTTCAGCGGTTGAGGTTAGGCGTTGCAACAGTGGTGAGCATTCATGGTAAAAGCGTTCCCCGGCTTCAGTCAGAGAAAGCTTACGCGCATGACGGTTCAGCAATCGAAGATTGACAGAGTCTTCTAGCGCTTGAATGCGTCGGGTGATGGTTGCCACCGGAATCATGGTTTTTCGCGAAGTTGCGGTATAGCTCCCATTTTCGACAACCAATCGAAATAGGTTTAGATCATCTAATTTCATATTTCCAGACACATTAAACTACCGTTTATGGCTAATTTATAATTAACTTTGTGATCAAAGTTTGCTTTAAGTCAACATGTTGCACCATTTGAACACAGCATAGCGCTTTTAGTAAACACTGATAAACCATGGAATATTTGTATAAACGTCAATTTAAGGCTACGGTTTATAACAAGGTGAAAGGGCCTGACGTCTTGCTGCATAACGTTTTGTAAGATGTAAATACAACAAAAATAATAACGTAGAAATTTGTTTTTTGACTGAGCTTTGTGAGGTGCAAAGGTATGTTTAAGACTCACAGTCAAACGGCAATGGTCTCGGCGCAAGAAATGGTCAATCAAAAACTCATCATGTTGGTGGACGATGACCCGATATTTCGTAAAGTGACTAGTGCTTATTTGGAAAGTCAGGGTTTTAAGGTAGTCGAAGCTGAGAATGGCCTTGAGGCGCTTCAACAACTAAGGGAATGCCACCCAGATCTTGTCTTGTGTGACTTATCTATGCCCGTGTTAGACGGGATCGAATTTGTCGAGGAAGTTAGTCTAGAGTATCCGTCGATGCCATTAATCGTCGTTTCTGGGACTGATGAGATGTCAGACGTTGCGAAAGCATTGCGTTTCGGCATCAAAGACTTTTTACCAAAACCAATCGGAAACTATGAACATTTGTCTCAAGCGATAGAAAACACGCTTGAGGACTCAGACTGTCATTTTGCGGAGCAACGCGACTTTTCAAGTCAGTGGTTCCGTGTTGATGACGGTGGGGAAATGCCAGATGAACAAGAACTGCATTGGCATTTAGAGTATTTACAACAAAACCCAAATGCAGCGCGGGACTTGCTTCATGCTCTGCTCCCTGAGAAAGACACTTCGCAGGGTGATTGGAAGTGCTCGTATCGTTTACTTCAATCTACCGATGTCATGCCTTTGGTGTTTGATTATCGATGGTTGATGAACGGTCAATTCGCTTTCTACTTGGTGGATTCAGCTTCGTTAGACAAAGACGGTGTGGCGACTACGCTATTAGTTCGTGCGTTGTTCGATGATTACTTACGTAACTTAAAAAGCTTTAGCGCCGATCTGAAAGACATGGTTGAAATCATCGAAAAGGGCATTCAGTGCTCTGAGTGTGCGGGCGCAGTAGATGCCGTTTTTGGTATTGCGGATCTAGCCTCTGCCTCGGTTTCGATTCTGCCTGCGGGGCTTGATAGTCAGTGGTCTGATGGCCATGAAAATCAACACATAGCAGCTGCAAATAAACTTGGTGATGGAAGTTTGAAAAATTTCATTACAAGAGATTTGCCTCTGAAAACCAACGGGCAACTCTCTATCGGTTGTCTTGGTTCATCGAGCTTTAGTCTTAACATCATCCGATTAAACCGCCTGATGTAACTAGCAACCACAGCAGCTAATAATCACTGTAAAAAAGCAGCTTTTTGAAGCTGCTTTTTTATTGCCTGCCGCAACCATTTAGTGAGCGCATTTTTCTCAATAACCTTACTTTTTACTGGTGTTTAGTATTTGTTGTTTAAGGTATAGTCAGCGCTTAAAACAATAATGACCCATTTATGCAACGATAATTTAACGATGCGTAGGTGGGAGAAGTAAAGTCAACAAGTGAGAAGAAGCAACATGGCAGACAAAGATTTTAAAGAACCTTATAATATTTTTTACTTTCTAGGTTTCATTGCAGTCCTTTTGATCCCAACTTTACCTGCAACGCTAACTTGGATTCGCGTAATGAACGGTTACGCAGGTTTTTAATCGAACGATTGTCTACTGGAGTCCACTATTCGTATTAAGCGTTACTTTTTCAATATTGCTGGTGGACTCTGCATGATGCTCGGCATTGCCGGTATCGTCCTTCCTCTATTACCCACAACACCTTTTATTCTTCTCGCTAGCGCTTGCTTTATGCGTGGTAGCCCTGCGTTTCATCGTTGGTTGCATGATCACAACACATTTGGCCCTATGCTGGAGAATTGGCACAAAAACCGCGCTGTCACGCGCAAGGTAAAACAACGTGGTGCGTTCTTCATCGTGCTGAGTTTCACCGTTTCTATCATTGTTGCGCCCATTACTTGGGTGAAAATTGCGCTTTTAGTGATGCTAATCGTTTTACTGAGTTGGTTTATGCGCCTGCCTGTGACTGAGTTGGTTGCTGACAGGGAAGAAAATCACTAAGATTGTAGAGAATAGTGTGCCCGCTCTTCGAGTGGGCGTTTGTATTTTCAGCGTCTGTGACTTCGATTCAATTGAGCTCATAGCGGTGAAAACCTATTGTTTGTTGCCCTCATATATACTGCGATAAGAACAGAGGGTGATGAGCCAATCTAAGTAAATCGGTATTATGACTACAGAAACAATTTCACTGATCAGATCTAGCATCAAAAGCATTCAAGATTACCCAAAACCAGGCATTCTTTTCCGCGACGTAACTAGCCTTCTTGAAGACGCAAAAGCGTACCAAGCAACGATTAACCTATTGGTTGAGCGATACAAAGACATGGGCTTTACAAAAGTGGTTGGTACAGAAGCGCGTGGTTTCCTATTTGGTGCACCTCTAGCACTTGAACTCGGTGTTGGCTTTGTTCCTGTGCGTAAGCCAGGCAAATTGCCTCGCCCTACAATCGCTCAATCTTACGAGCTTGAGTACGGTGTTGATACGCTAGAAATTCATACTGATGCAATCGTAGAAGGCGATAAAGTATTGGTTGTTGACGATCTGCTAGCAACTGGCGGCACAATTGAAGCAACAACAAAACTGATCCGCCAATTAGGTGGTGAGGTAGAGCACGCTGCTTTCGTTATCAACCTACCAGAAATTGGTGGTGATAAGCGCCTAGAAGGTCTAGGTCTGAACGTATACAGCATTTGCGAGTTTGAAGGACACTAATACATTCAATGAGTTATTTAGCTTTAGCGCGAAAATGGCGTCCTAACAAGTTTGATCAAGTCGTCGGGCAGAACCATGTCCTGACGGCTCTAGAGAACGCGTTAGCGCAAAATCGCTTACACCATGCGTACCTATTTAGCGGTACGCGAGGCGTTGGTAAAACGTCGATTGGCCGACTGTTTGCTAAGGGCCTGAACTGTGAAACGGGGATTACTGCTAACCCTTGTGGTGAGTGTGATACCTGTCGTGAGATTGATGAAGGTCGCTTTGTTGACCTATTAGAGATCGATGCAGCTTCTCGTACTAAAGTTGAAGACACTCGTGAACTGTTAGACAACGTTCAATACAAACCTGCTCGTGGACGTTTTAAAGTGTACCTCATCGATGAGGTACACATGCTTTCGCGTCACTCTTTCAATGCGCTGTTAAAAACGCTTGAAGAGCCGCCAGAGTATGTGAAGTTCTTGTTGGCTACGACGGATCCACAAAAACTGCCAGTGACGATTTTGTCGCGCTGTTTGCAGTTCCACCTCAAGCCAATCAGTGTTGATGATATTCATCAGCAACTTGACCATATTCTGGAAAAAGAACAAGTTTCTGCAGAAGCAAGAGCACTTGGCATGATCTCGCACGCTGCAGATGGCAGTATGCGTGATGCACTTAGCCTTACTGACCAAGCTATCGCCCTAGGTAACGGTACGATTCAAACCGATATCGTGAGTCACATGCTTGGAACGATTGATACAGACCAAGCGATTCACTTGCTGGAATCGATCAGCAGTAAGCAACCTCAACAGGCGATGGACAAAATCCAGCAACTTGCATCAAACGGTGTGGAGTGGGATGGGCTGTTACAACAATTGGCATCGCAGCTTCATCGTGTCGCGATGTACCAAGCTCTGCCATCGACCTTGGGTCAGGCTCAACCTGATGCTGAAAAAATCGAATTACTGAGTAAAGCTCTAACGCCACAAGATGTTCAGCTTTACTACCAAATTGCTTTAAAAGGGCGTGAAGATCTGACGTTGTCACCTAATGGTCGCGTCGGCATGGAAATGATTGTATTGCGTATGATGGCATTCCGCCCATCAGCCAGTAACGGTGCAAACGTAATTTCGACGTCATCACAGCCACAAGTCGCGCCAGCTGCGAGTACGAGTCAGCCAAAAGCGGCTCCACAGCAGCCATCTCAACAGACATCATCGCAACAGCAACCAGTGTCTCAAGCGCCTGCACAGCAAATGCAAAGTCGCCCGATGACATCGGTACCGCAACAACAAGCCGTATCTCAGCCAACGAGCCAGCCAGCGGCCCATAATCCAGCTACGATGAATGAAGCGCCACAGTACCAACCTGAATATCAGGGTGGCTACGACATGGCTCCACAATATGATATGGCACCACCAATGAGTGAGAACCCTGCACCAACGCAGCAAGCTCCTCAACAGGCTCAGCCACAAGAAAGTGCCCCGGCACCAGCTCGCAGTAACTTGAGTGGCCTGCGTCACCAATTGCGTTCACAGCGTCAGGGGCAGCAACAGCAACAACAAGCACCTGGACAAAGTGGTGGTCCAAAAAAGTCTAACGCGACATCTGCACAAAAAGAATCGGTTATTGACCGTCTAGCGCAATTGCATGGCAATTCCGCGCAGGTGTCGCCTAAGTCTGCTCCTCAAGCTGAAAAACAAGCTCCAGAGGATGAAGCGTACCGTTGGCGACCAACCAAACCGGTTGAAAAGAAAGCCAATACGCAATTGACACCTACGCAGCTCAAGCAAGCGCTAGAGCACGAAAAGACGCCAGAAATGGCGCAAAAACTGGTTGATGAATCACTAGAGAAAAGCGAGTGGGCGAACCTGATTAGCAAGATGGATACGCCTAAGTTGGTTGAACAACTTGCATTAAACTCGCATTTCAACAAAGAAGGCTCGACAGTTTCGCTACAATTAAGAGGCAGTCAGGCACACTTGAACACCGACAGAGCGCAAAGTGAGCTGCACAGTGCACTAAACCATGTGTTGGGTGAAGAGTGTCACCTGAGTATTGATGTTAGCGAAAGTGGTGAGACGCCACTAGAGTTGAGAGATAGACTCTACCAAGAGAAATTACAGCAAGCGCTGAACAGTTTAGAAAACGATCCACACGTTCAGTTCATCGAACGTCGATTCGCTGCAGAGCTTGATAAAGATAGTGTACGCCCTATCTAAAAATTGAACGGAATGGGGTTGAAAACCCAAAGTGACAACCCCATTAACAGATGCAACACCTAATTAAACCAGAGAGATAAACATGTTTGGTAAAGGCGGTATGGGCAACCTAATGAAGCAAGCCCAGCAAATGCAAGATCGCATGCAAAAGCTTCAAGAAGAAATCGCGAATATGGAAGTAACTGGCGAGTCTGGTGCTGGTCTAGTTAAAGTTACAATCACTGGTAGTCACAGTGTGCGTCGTGTAGAAATCGATGAAAGTCTGATGGAAGACGACAAAGAGATGCTAGAAGATCTTATCGCTGCAGCATTCAACGATGCAGCACGTCGCGTTGAAGAAACTCAAAAAGAGAAAATGGCTTCAGTAACTGGCGGTATGCAACTACCACCAGGCATGAAAATGCCATTCTAATCTGCTGAATTCTAACTAAGCGGATTTTCAATGCGTACCAGTCATATGCTGGAACAATTGATGGAGGCCTTACGTTGTCTACCTGGGGTTGGCCCCAAGTCGGCGCAGCGTATGGCCTTTCATTTGTTACAGCGTGATAGAAAAGGCGGTCTGCAACTGGCAGATGCGCTGAGCCAAGCAATGACAGAAATTGGCCATTGCACCGAGTGTCGTACTTTCACTGAAGAAGAAGTTTGTCATATTTGTACTAACCCAAAACGCCAAGAAAATGGTCAGATTTGTGTGGTAGAAAGTCCGGCAGACATCGCAGCAGTAGAAGCAACGGGTCAATACTCGGGTCGATACTTTGTTCTGATGGGACATTTATCACCGCTGGACGGAATTGGTCCAAGTGATATTGGTCTAGATGTATTGGATTACCGTCTGCGCCGCGGAGATATCTCTGAGGTGATTCTCGCTACCAACCCAACGGTAGAAGGGGAAGCGACGGCTCATTACATCGCAGAACTTTGTAAAGAACACCAAGTGGAAGCAAGCCGCATTGCACACGGTGTACCAGTAGGCGGCGAGCTTGAGCTCGTGGACGGGACTACCTTGTCACACTCCCTTCTGGGTCGACACAAGATTTAATAAAAAAGCCGCTGAATTCAGCGGCTTTTTTTGATCTTGAGGTTCGAGAATCGATTAATCGTTTGATTCTGTACCAAGTAGATTTTTGTAGATAAGTGCACCTAGAATACCACCAACGATTGGTGCTACCCAGAATAGCCAAAGCTGAGAAACCGCCCAGTCGCCAACAAATACCGCAACACCAGTGCTACGCGCTGGGTTAACCGATGTGTTTGTCACAGGGATGCTGATTAGGTGAATCAGTGTCAAACATAGACCGATAGCGATAGGTGCAAAGCCTTGTGGTGCACGTTTGTCTGTCGCACCCATGATCACGATTAGGAACATCATCGTCATCACAACTTCAGTCACTAAAGCCGCAACCATTGAATATTGGCCTGGAGAATGTGCGCCGTAACCGTTCGCAGCAAAGCCAGAACCAACCACGTCAAAGCCCGCTTGACCCGTTGCGATTACGTAAAGTATGCCACCTGCAATCACACCACCAATCACTTGCGCGATGATGTAAGGCACTACGTCTTTAGTATCAAAGCGACCGCCGGCCCACAAACCGATGGTTACTGCTGGGTTTAGGTGACAACCTGAGATATGGCCAATTGCAAATGCCATAGTAAGAACGGTTAGACCGAAAGCAAGAGAAACGCCCAGTAGACCAATGCCTACATCTGGGAAACCAGCCGCTAATACTGCACTACCACAACCACCAAGTACTAACCAAAAAGTACCAAAAACCTCTGCCATGTATTTATTCATGTTGTTTCCTATATCGGATTTAGATTACCCGCTGAACATAGTAGAGAATTGTCAGAAAAGTGTGAGTTGAAGCACGGAAATTAACCTAAATATAGGTTTGGAGTGATTTTGTCTCAGATATGAAACGGAATGGGTAGGTAAATGAGTTAAAAGGAAAACCTCGGTCATCATCATAAAGATGGATAACCGAGGTGAGAGGAATTGTTCGACTAGTGATGCTAATCGTTAGCTAAATGCGATGAATGGTGAAATACAAAGTAGGATGCCCGTTGCGATGATCAGGTAAAGTGAAGCGCCTTTGTATTTATGTAAAGAAGGCACTTGGTATACCAAGTAAGCTGGGATTAAACAGCCGATCAAACCGAAGATAGGACTACATACCGAAGTGAAGCTCAACACCGGTAAGTTGAGCACGATTGCTCCCCAAGCCATTAGGATGGCAAATAAGATGATGCCTTTGGTGACGAGTTCGCGATTGATTTGTTCTTCTGGCATCACTTTTTTCAGCGCTAGCATGGCAAGGCCTTGGCAAGAGTCGCGGAAACCTAAGTACACACCGAAGAATGCCGTCATCACAGAGAAGATGTTTAGCATCAAGCTAAGAAGCTTCAAAGTTGTGCCGTCCATGCCTTGAGCAACCATCGCAAGCGCAGAGATGTTCTCGTTTGCTGCACGGACGGCTTGTTCATGAGACATCGCCAACGTGAAAGAAATCGCGTAGAAGAACACAGTCACAAACAAAATGCCAAAAGCGATATTCATGGCGCGCATCGCTTTAAAACGGGCAACTTCAATAGACTTCTCTTTTGAACGGTAAGAGATCACCATCGGGCTCAAGCTTTGGATAAACAAGATAGAAGTAAGGGTGAACGGCAGCAGTTCAATCGCATCTTTTAAGCCAGCACCAGCCGTTGGTACCGTACCGATATTAGCTAAATCCCACTTTTCTACCATCATGAAACCCAACAGGGCAACGGTACAAAGCTTAATTAGCACTAAGCCCGTACTGACTTTAAATAAGATCTTTTCGCCACGAGACGCGATCGCCACCAAAGCGCAAACCAATGCTAGACCATACAACGGGTTTTCCGACAACAGCCCCTCAGTGATACCAAAGCTGTGTAGGAAAGAGGCTGAGTCATTATTGATTGCTGTCGAGTATACGAATACCCAAATCACCAACATGATGAAGTAGAGTACGCCTAACAAAGCGCCCCATTTATTACCAAGGTAGCCTGAGATAACCCCCGCATAGTCTTGACACTTAGGAGAGGTGGAAAGCGTGTTAATAAATAGGCGTTGGAACAAGTACATCGCTGGATAACCAATCACCGCGGAGGCAAGAAATACCCATATACCAAGTACGCCCACTTTTACTGGAAGAAAAACAATACCAGCACCGATTGCCATGCCGATACTCATGATTACCCAGCCCCAGTCAGTGCTATCAAACTTAGTCGCCGCTTTCCATTCCGTGGCTGTCATTCCGGCTTTAACGTGAGGTGGTTCTTTAGTTATTGGAAGAGTTTGTGTAGGTACAGTAACGCTCATTGTCGTTTTCTCTTTGTTAGTATGAATTTTTCTCAAATCTATTTGAGAAAAAGATTAACAACAATTTTTTTGTGGAAAATTCAGATAAATTTGAGATCTCGGCAAAAATACTCAATAAAATCTGAATTTAGATCGATTTGTGTGATCTGTAGTGGTTGTTTTGCTCATGTATAGTTGAAAGAATAGCTTTGAAAAACGAAAGCGAAAGCTGAGTTTTACGACTAAAACTAAAAACTATGTGAGGATTAACATGAAAGAATTGATCGCTTCAGAGCACGCCCCTGCCGCAATTGGCCCATATTCACACGGTACCACTTACGGGGATTTGATTTTTACTTCTGGCCAGCTCCCAGTTGATAGCGCGACAGGTAAAGTAGTAGAGGGAGGGATTACTGCTCAGAGTCATCAATCTCTAACGAACTTAAAACATGTGCTTGAAGCTGGTAACGGCAGTTTAGATACGGTTTTAAAAACGACGTGTTACTTGGCAAACATTAGCGACTTTGCGGAATTCAACAAAGTGTATGCAGAATTTTTCCAAAAAGATTGCCCAGCACGAAGCTGCTTTGCGGTGAAAGATCTTCCGCTAGGTGTTTTGATTGAAGTTGAAGCGATTGCTAGTAAAAAGTAATACGGAGAAGAAGCATGAATCAGCAATGGAACCAATATATCCAAATCATTAAGCAAGTTGTAAAACCTGCCCTCGGATGTACAGAACCCATTGCTGCTGCATATGCGGCAGCAGTTGCAAAGCGTGAGCTTGGATGCCAAACCCCGGATACGATTGAAGTCCGTGTCTCAGATAACTTATTTAAAAACTCAATGGGGGTTTACGTTCCCGGTACCGGGAAAATTGGCCTTAAGATCGCGGCGTCAGTTGGCGCATTAGCGGGAGACCCAAACGCAGAACTGGAAGTGCTCGCTAAAATTAATCAAGACGATGTGACTGCTGCCCAGCAACTTATTGATGAAGAGCGAGTCAGTGTTGCTCGCATTGATACACAAGAATTTATCTTTTGCAGCGTGACCATGAGCGCTGGAGAAGACACAGTCTCGGTGACCATCAGCGGTGGGCACACTAACATCATTCAGATCACTCGAAATGGAGTGGTGACGTTTGATGCCCCGCAGCAGCAACGTGTTGCGACAGGATCGGTATGTGAAGGGGTTGATATCTCCATTAAGCAGATTTACGACTTTGCCCTTCAAGCGCCATTTGATGACATCAAATTCATTCTGCAAGCAGCGGAACTCAACTCTTCCTTAGCGCAAGAGGGTATTGACCGAGGTTACGGTTTAGAAATTGGCCGGACATTAAAAGGCAATATCGAACAAGGTTTACTTGGCAATGATCTGATGAGCAGAATCCAAATGATGACTTCTGCCGCATCAGATGCTCGAATGGGCGGCGCTACATTACCAGCCATGAGTAATTTCGGCAGTGGTAATCAAGGTATCGCGGCAACTATGCCAGTGGTGATTGCAGCTGAAGCCTTCCAAAGTAGTGAAGAGCAATTAGCAAGAGCTCTGATCATGAGCCATCTAGGCGCTATATACATAAAGTCTTACTACCCACCACTGTCTGCTTTTTGTGGCAACACGGTAACCAGTGCTGCAGCATCCATGGCGTTGGTATACCTAGCAGGTGGTTCGTTCGAGCAATCCTGTGATGCGATTCAAAACGTTATCAGTGATAGTTCGGGCATGGTGTGCGATGGCGCAAAATCCTCATGTGCGATGAAAGTCTGCACTTCTTCTACTACGGCAGTACGCTCATATTTGATGGCGATGGGTAACCACAGTGTGAAGAATCAAGGTATAGTAGGCGACGAAGTTGAACAAACAATAAGAAACGTAGGCTCTATGGTTAGGCTTGGTATGCCGTATACTGATAAATCTATTATCGATATCATGTCGGCCTAGCCTCAAAGTTTTTGCTAAGGGAAGTAAATTGCAGCTTAAGAAACTCACCAAAAGTGATTTAGATATTTTGAATTCAATGAAGAACGTTGTCGATGGCATTGCCCGTATGTACGGTGAGCATACTGAAGTCGTTCTTCACAGTCTTGATGCAGAAGCACCGGAAATCATCAAAATTGCCAATGGCCATATCACTGAACGTGGAGAAGGCGCGCCAATTACCAACTTAGCAAGAATGAAGCTACTTGAGGGCAAGGACGTTTCAGACTCGTATCTGACTAAAACGGCGAGCGGAAAGACCTTGCACTCGATCACCACTATCGTCCGCAACCCAAAAAACAAGCCGATTGGCCTGCTTTGTATTAACGTGGATATGGATGTGCCAATGCAAGACTTCTTGCGTTCCATCATGCCACCACAGCAGAACCCGTGTTGTACTGGGTCGCAATCCCCAGAAACGTTTGCTCGTAATATTGATGAGACCATCATTAGTACGATTGAAACGGTTCAATCAGAAGTGTGGTCGAACGAAGCAATTAGCCCATCTAAACGCAATCGAGAGCTAGTGACACGCTTACAAGGTTTGGGGATTTTCAAATACAAAGATGCGGTATTAATGGTGGCCAACCACCTAGGTATCTCGCGTGATACGATTTACCTCTACCTGAGAGAATTGGGTAACGATTAAGTGAGCAGTTCTAGCTCAGTAATGTTGCTCAAAGCTTCCTGATTGGTTTTGCCACACACGATCGGACACGGTTTGAATTCGTGGCAAACTTTTGGTCGCTCAGCTTTTCCGAATAGCTTGCATAGGTTGTCGTCATTCAATTGAACGCAACGTTCGCCCGCTGGTTTGCCATTTGGCATGCCAGGAATAGGGGAAGAGATACTCGGTGCAATGCAGCATGCCCCACAACCTAATCGACAATCCATCTAAAAGCCCTCGTAAAAATGAAGGGGGCATTATGGACATTTCTCGCCAGATTGGAAGAGGTGTGAGTAAATTCCTATCCACAAGATCACTTGGCTAAATACGAACAAATCTTACTCAATGCTCCTATCACTCCAGTAAGGCCGTAAAACTTGAATTTTGCCGTTCAGAGGGGTATAAAACGCACCCAATTCAATCCCATTCAGTAATAAGTAGTAAGCGTATGAGCACTCCATTTTGGCAAAGTAAATCGTTAGAGCACATGACAGAAGAAGAATGGGAATCGCTCTGTGATGGGTGTGGCAAGTGTTGTCTGCACAAGCTAATGGATGAAGATACGGATGAAATCTATTACACCAACGTGGCGTGTAGTTGGCTGAACAGCAAAACATGTTCGTGTAAAGACTACCCGAACCGTTTCACTTCAGGCGAAGAGTGCACCAAGCTGACGCGTGAAGATATTGATGACTTTACATGGCTGCCACACACTTGTGCATACCGCTTGTTGGCAGAAAACCAACCGCTGCCAGAGTGGCACCCATTAATCACTGGCTCTAAGTCTGCAATGCACGCAGCAGGAGAAAGTGTACGAAACAAAGTGGTGTATGAAATCGATGTGGTGGACTGGGAAGATCACATTTTGAATCACCCAAATCGCCCATAGCCGAACGTCAACAAGCCTTTCATTATGAAAGGCTTGTTTGTTTTTAAGGGACTGAAACTCGCTCAACCTTTAATAAAGCGGTTGTAGACAAACAATACAACGAAAGCACCTAACGTTGCGGTGATGATGCTGCCTATATTCACGCCGTCTGCAGCGCCAAGGCCAATAAAGCTTCCTAAGAAGCCACCAACGAAAGCGCCCACGATACCCAGTACCATAGTTGCAATCCAACCGCCGCCATCATTACCTGGCATCAACCATTTAGCTAATGCACCAGCAATCAAGCCTAGAATAATCCAAGATAGAAAGCCCATGATTTCTCCTTAATCTTTAATCAATTAGCGTTCAGTTCGCTTAAATGATAGTTCATTGTGGGTAATGTGCAGATTCTTCATTAACTAATGACCATTGCAATGTAGCCCAAAATCAACACTAAGACAGAAGTCAGGGCGTAAGGGACAGGGTAGCCGATGGCTGGCATATCACTTTGACTTGCATCTTGAGCCCCTTTCATTGCAGGAGTGCTGTTTCGGCCTCCAGCACAGGCGCCTGCCAAAATTGCCGGGTTCATTTTACGGAAGTACAAACCATACAACCAAGCCAACAACGGAGGCACCAAAGCGGCTGTCACACCAAGTAACGCTATTTTTATGACGATAATGCCTTGAAACGAGGCCAAGATTTTTGGACCTACTGTAGCGGCAAGCACAGCAACAAACAGGTTAAGACCAATATCTTGTAAGAAGCTTCTTGCGCCTTCGCTCATTGGTCCGCCAAAGGCAGGGTTTCGTGTTCGTAGGAAGGAGAACACAATACCAGTCAACATACAGCCTGCAGAGGTACCAAGTGCAAATGGAATTCCCGCTAACGTGACGCTAAAGTGACCGAAAATATAGCCAACAAGCAATGATAAGGCGAGATAAAAAGTCTCTGTCACCGTGCTCTCAACAATGGCAATACTGTTCAGTTGTGACGCGGTTTTTTCGACACACCATTTGGAACCAGCGATACGGATGACATCCCCAACTTCGACTTTGGTTTGAGGCAATAAAGGCTGCTGGTGGCCTTGTCGGAATATCGCTTTGAAATAAACACCAAAACCAACTTCAGCATGTAATTGAGCAATGGTTTTACCAGCATGCTCTGACTTACCGACATGGATGTCGGCGACTTCAATGTCGACATTTCTCGCACGCGGCTCATCAACCTCGTTCCCAATATCGGCCTCACCTTCCGCAATTAACACGCGATATTCACCGCGAATACCAATCACGTCATTAAGAGCTAGAGTTGGATTCTGTGAAGCGTCGATCACTTCATCGCCTCGTACGACTTTTAGGACCGCTGCGTCAGGGAAAGACTGGTACAGCTCCTGGACTGAACGCCCGACGAGTTCCTGATGTGTCACTTTATAGGCGCGAACATCAATTGGAAGGACGCCAACATCTGAAAATCCAAACGTACTTGGTAGCTTTTCATCGTCGTCGCCCGTCGAGAATTCCGCTTCGGCGTCTTTACCTGCTTGCACAGGGTCGATACCAAAAAGGGAAGGAAGGTACTTGATAAATAGGATAATGAGTACGGTCGATAAGACGTAGCTAATCGCGTAGCCTGCAGCAATGTTCGCACTAACATGGTCGATACTCATACCTTCTGGTGGCGTAAATGCCCCCGAGCTGATGGCTGATTGCGCGACCCCCATCACTGCCGTCACTGTGTAACTACCGGAGATGATTCCGGCGGCATATCCGGGCTCTAACCCCATCAGTTTGGCGCCGATGACCACGATTGCGAAATTGCTGAATACGACAATCAAGCCAATTACGACAAAGTCGATGCCACCGCGAGCCAACCCAGAGAAGAATTGAGGGCCAACTTTCATCCCGATGGCATACATAAACATCATTAGGAAGATGTCTGAGACCAGACCGGGTTCTTCAATTTTTAATCCATAGACAGAGAACGAAGTCAGCGCTAGAGCAACGCCCACCACCAATGTGCCTGCTGTGGTGCCTAAGCTCACCCCTTTAAAGGTCAATCGGCCAAGTGGGTAACCAATAGCGAGTGATAAAAACAGAAATACGAATGGGTTTTCGGACAAGTAACTAAAAAGAAAAGACATACTGTCACCTGTGATTTTAAACGTTAAAAAAGCAAGGAGCGCACGAGGCTCCCTGCTCTATGTGGAAGGGGACAATTAGCCGTGATTGAAGTTACTAGACTCGTCTGCATCGCTGCCGTTTACGACTGGATGCTTGTCGAAGAAGTCCACGCAGTGCTGCAAATCCGTGATCAGTAAGTCAGCCAAATCACGGCTGAAACCGTGACGGACTAAAATTCGCATGATGACCAAGTCTTCACGTTCCGCCGGCATCGCATACGCTGCGATCTGCCAACCACGAGACCGGATACGATCAGAAAGATCGTAAAGATTAAACCCTGGATTTGCCCCTTCTTTTATTGACCAACTCAGTGCAGGAATACCGCCGTGTCCATCATAGATAATGTGGAACATACCCATTTTCTCGATCTCTTGAGCAAGGTAACGAGCAGTGTCATAACAGGCTTCATGGATTTTGCGGTAACCCTCACGGCCAAGGCGAAGGAAGTTATAGTACTGAGCTACGATTTGCCCACCAGGACGAGAGAAGTTGAGGGCGAAGGTTGGCATGTTGCCACCAAGGTAGTTGACGTTGAAGATCAGGTCTTCGTGCAAAGCGTCCGCATCGCGCCATACAACCCATCCAACGCCAAGCGGTGAAAGACCAAACTTATGCCCAGATGCGTTGATCGATTTCACGCGAGGTAATCGGAAGTCCCAGACTAAATCAGGGTCGCAGAATGGAGCGAGAAACGCGCCGCTTGCACCATCCACGTGAATGGGGATATCTAAGCCTGTTTCTTCTTGGAGCCTATCCAGTGCATCATGCACCTCTTTTACAGGCTCGTATTGGCACGTAAAAGTCACACCAAGTGTTGGCACCACACCGATCGTATTTTCATCACAGCGCTTGATCACTTCCTCTGGTGTCATGATTAAGCGATCGCCTTGCATTGGTATTTCGCGTAATTCAATATCCCAATAGCGAGCAAACTTATGCCAACACACTTGTACTGGACCACAGATGAGATTAGGGCGGTCAGTCGGTTTGCCTTGCTTCTTCATTTTTTCGCGCCACGCCCACTTGAGCGCCATTCCGCCTAGCATGGCTGCTTCACTCGATCCTGTTGTCGAGCAACCCATTGGGTTTTCTGCATGAGGAGCATGCCAAAGGTCAGCCAACATGTGCACACAACGAGACTCAATCTCTGCTGTTTGTGGATACTCATCTTTATCGATCATGTTTTTATCGATGCACTCGTCCATCAGCTTATGAACTTCGTCTTCCGCCCAGGTCTGGCAGAACGTCGCTAGGTTTTGGCGGGAGTTTCCATCTAGCATGAGTTCATCGTGGACGACTTGATAAGCGTGAGAGGCCGCATGCTCGTTTTCAGGAATGCGATACTTGGGCATCACAATAGAGAGATCTTTAGAACAGTAGACGTCGTCGAGAATAGAGCCTTTCAAGGCCGATTTTTTATGGAGTGGCATCTTCTAATCCTTTATCTTATTGAATTTGTTGTTTTTATTGTTAGTTCTATTGGTTGGTCGACTAACAACGCCGGCAGCAAAATAGATATAGCAGGCATTTATAAAATAGCCTTATTTATGTGTCAGGATGCGTATTGCTGGCGATGTTTTGTTCGGTTTTGTGTCCTAAAGAACAGATATCGTAAAAGTATGGTGTTTGGTGTTAGAAAAAGGTTGCTATAAAGGTGCTTTTATGAAGAGTGAGGCATGTTATTTAAAGAAGGCGCTCTAATTTATGTTCAGTGTTGTAAACTTAGAGCATATAATTTCAAGGCTTTATATCCCGATTCTTGATCGCTTAGATCGAGTAGTGTCTCTTACGAGGTAAAAATGACGTTACTATCTCCCCTAAAAGTGCGTTTTACACCGCTGGTGGTTTTATTTACGGTGTTGGCGTTAACGATGAGCTCTTTCATTGTGCGTGCGACAGAAAGTTCGGAAGCGCCTGCTGAGGCTCCAACAGTGTCTGCTGCTGAACAAGCGATTGATAATATCAATAAAGATATCATTGACTTATCTGAAACGTTAAAACTAGCCAGTGGTGACGAGCGTGACGCGCTTCAGCTTCAACTGTTTCAAAAAAATGAAGAGCTGAGAAGCCGCCTTTCAACCGCGATCAGTAATAAATCGATTCCTCATGAGCAGCTTATTAAGTTAGTACAAACTCAAGAGAAGTACTCAGAAGGCGCTGTCGCGTACCTTGATGACAAGATCAAAACGCTGAACGGTGAGCTTAATTCTGCAAAAGACGAAGATAAGCTTTCACTGGTTAACGAGTACCGTGAACTTCAGCAATACCTTGATGTGAGTTACGAGTCGAGCTGGCAAAACCTGAATTGGTTGAAGATGCTGGGCGTGCAAGATGAAGATGCGGACGTTGACTTTAAAGACAGCGTTGATAAGCGCATGCGTCTGCTATCTGCATCGATTCAATACTTAAAGCAGCAAAGTGAGATCATCAGTTCACAAGTTTCTTCTAGTCCAGAGTCAGAAAAAGCGTCGTTGCAACTGAGCCAACTGATTCTTAAGCAGCGTCTAAACATTGCCACTGACAGCCTACGTACGCTGATTTCAATTGGCGATAAAGTAGGTATTGAGACGTCTGAATACAAACGTCAGATCTTTGAGGTGACAGGTAGCATCACTCATGACTTGCTCAATACAAAAGTCATTCTGTCTATCCTAAGTCATTGGTCAAATTCAGCCGTCGACTGGTTTGCAGAAAATGCTCCGCAGCACATCTTCCAGCTGTTTGTGTTTGCTCTGATTCTTTTGATCGCCCGCGCTTTAGCGAAATTAACCCGCAAAGTGGTGAGTAAGACGGTTGCATCGAAGAACCTAAAAATGTCGCATTTGATGCAAGACTTCTTTATCTCGATGTCGGGTAAAGCAGTGTGGATCATCGGTATCATGGTTGGCCTGTCACAAATCGGTCTTAACCTTGCTCCAATCCTTACCGGTTTCGGTATTGCCGGTGTGATCATCGGTTTTGCATTACAAGATACGCTATCGAACTTTGCTGCGGGTATGATGCTGCTTATTTACCGTCCATTCGATGTCGGTGATTTTGTTTATGCGGGTGGTGTCGATGGTAAAGTTAGCCACATGAGCTTGGTAAACACTACAATCCGAACGTTCGACAACCAAATCATCATCGTGCCAAATAGCAAGATCTGGGGTGATGTGATCAAGAACGTGACGCACGAGCGTATTCGTCGTGTTGATATGGTATTTGGTATTGGTTACGCGGATGACCTGTTAAAAGCTGAAGAAGTGTTGAACGATATTCTTACTTCACACCCATCAGTACTACGTTCACCAGAGCCAAACATTAAGGTGCACACGCTAAATACTTCATCAGTGGACTTTATTGTTCGTCCTTGGGTGAAGACTGACGATTACTGGGATGTGTATTGGGATGTGACTAAAGAAGTGAAACTGCGTTTCGATCGCGAAGGCATTTCGATTCCGTTCCCACAACAAGATGTGCATCTGCATATGGTAGAAAAGAAAGAGGCGTAAGCTTTTTCTGTTACCTATCCAATAAATCTTACCAACAAATAAGGCGCTCAACATGAGCGCCTTTTTTTATTGGTTTATTGATAGGGCTTCGAGATTAGATCTCGTTGAAGAAAGTGATCGTAGGTTCACAGACAAGCAAGCCATCAATCTCAGCCAGAAGCGATTGAAAATGTGCCGTGTTGCAATGTGCGTCAAACGCAGCTTGGTCTGCAAACTGCTCTTGGAACAAGAATTGGCTTGGATCGTTTTTGTTTTGGAACAATTGGTAGCGTAGGCAGCCGGTCTCGTTTCGAGTCGGTTCTAGCATGGCTTCTAGCGCTTGCTTAAGTTGTGTGATGGTGTCTGTTTTTGCGTGAAATGCAGCAGTTAAATGAATCATAGTTGTATTTACTTCTTTGTTGTTATGGAAGGTATCTTTATGACTGATACCGTTACTAAAGGTACCGACCTTGACGCTGCAAGAACTCAATCTTGTAGCCGTCCGGATCAGTAATGAAGAAAAATGTCGCTAAGTGTCTTTCCTGATGATCAAAGACTTTGATGTCACTGGCTTCAATACCCAGCGAGGTGAGGCGTCGGTGAGTTGCGGCAATGTCTTCTACGCTGACAGCAAGATGGCCATAGCCATTGCCGTGTGTGTAAGGCTCGCTTTGATCGTGATTATGGGTGAGCTCTAGCTCGAAGTCCGTTTCAGGATTGGCTAGATAAGTAAGAGAAAAGCCGTCGAATACGTATTGGTCTTTGATTTCTAGCTCAAGTGCGTCGCGGTAAAACTTAAGGGAACGCTCCAGATCGCTTACGCGGATCATGGTATGAATCATTTTTGTCATGAGTACTCCTTAATATTGCGCTAAGACTAATCAGTTTTAGCGCGCAATAGGTAGTACTCGGGTACGACAATAAAATCAGGGCTTAGCTGAGCTCGTTAAGGGCTTGAGAAAGGGTCGCTTGTGGCTGACGCGCGTAAGTAAGGCAAGCACAGCGTAGTAGTGATGCGAAGTTATTGACTTCACCATTGTGTTCTAACGCTTCTTGGTAAACCGTACTGATAAACTTAGGCACTGTCATATCTTGAGCAGAAGCAATTTCTTCAAGAATTAGCCAAAAGCTCGATTCTAATTTGACGCTGGTGGAATGGCCATCAATGCGGATAGATCGGGTGATAAATTGATAATTTTCCTGAGGTTGTTTAGCAAATATTTCGCACATGTGATGTTGTTTGTTTTATAAATGACTTGCAGATATTGGCGTTTGAGACGCAGAGCGTCAACTATTTTGAGTATAAAAAACGCCCTCAAATGAGGGCGTGAAAGTGCACCAGTATAGTCAGTGCGGAGCATGGATTAGTTGATTTGCTTGATAAGGTATTCGCCAAGTTGCGAGTGATGCATGATTTTTGAAACTGGTAGAATGGTATCAGCAGGCCCCCATGCGAAGACGTTCACAGGCGTATGGGTGTGCGTTCCTGTGCCCCAAACGGTGTTTTGTTTGGTTGCCTGTTCACGCGCTAGTAAATTGCCTCTGTCGTTGTATGGGAAGAAGGCATCAAAGTCGTTAATGGCAGGAACATTCTCTTCACTCAAGTATTTGTGGCTCGCTAAACGGTAAGGGTTTGGTTTGCTGGCCAATACGCGTTCTGCTTGTTCTGCTGTGATCGAAAAGTCGCTGTTGGCGTTCACAATTTCAGCCAGCTTTTCTGGGGTTTGTTTCGCTTTATCAAGCTTTTGGAACTCACTGATCATACCGTAGTAGCTTTGCTTTTGATTGTAGAGGCCATCCAGAATATCAAATTTACCGAAGTTGAAATTTGGTGCGAAATCGCGTTTGGCAAATGCTTCTCCGCTGCGTTTCTCTGGCTTCGGCACATCAGATGAGGAATAGCTAAAGCCAAAAGAGCCGGTTTCATGATCGGCGGTGACGATCACAAGAGTATCTTCGCGGCCTTTTGCCCATTCATAAACAGAATTTACCGCTTCATCGAATTTGATCAGTTCATGCAGCATGGTACCCGCATCATTGCTGTGGCCAGCCCAGTCAATCTGTCCACCTTCAACCATTAGGAAGAAGCCGTCTTTGTCTTTTGAAAGCACATCTAACGCTTTCTCGGTCATCTCTTTGAGAGAAGGTTGGGTGCGCTTTGGATCGCCTTTGCTTTGGCTGTAAGTGATGCCATCATTCATTCCAGAGTAGGCAAATAGGCCTAGGACTTTGTCGCCCTTCGCCTCTTCAAGCATATTTCGGTTGAACGCTAAGCTATACCCTTGTTGTTGAGCTTCAGTCAGCAGGTTACGCTCATCTTTACGCTTTGATTTTAGGTAAACATCACCTTGAGTGAGTTGCTCAAGTTGCTTGTATGTATCGCCTTTGTCGTTGGTTGACTTTGGAATCCAATGACGAAGGCCACCAGATAGCATCACATCGACGCCAGTTTCTAGCATGTCTACAGCGATGCTGTTTTCGAGTGAACGATGTGGTTGGTGCGAGGCAAAAGCTGCAGGTGTCGCGTGCGTCATTCGGGTGTCTGATACTAAGCCAGTCGCTTTCCCTTTTGCTTTCGCTTTTTCCAAAATAGTTTCAACATGGTTGCCTTGGCTGTCGATACCAATCACTTCAGAAGCCGTTGGAATGCCTGTCGCTAACATTGTCGCAGAGCAGGCTGAATCGACAACAATCGCGTCTTCAGGGTTTGTCAAAGAGGAACCGATCACACCTTCTTGTGCCAGCTTATATATCGCGGTGGTTTCACCTTTGTAAATTGAGTGCGGCGCATGGTTCGCGTAGGTTTCTAGCAGGCCAACTTGTTGTGGGCCCATGCCATCGCCAATCATTAAAATAACGTTTTTGATTTCTGCCGATAGGGCATTGAAAGAGAGCGTCGAAGCCGCCACTGCGGTTACGATTGGGGTCACTAAGTGCTTCATTGTATATTCCTTATTTATAAAAGCGGTCGCATTAAAACAAGGATTTATGACGGAAATACTACAGTCATAAAAGATTCATATGAAAGCCATGGTTCTGCTCTAAGCCTAATACAAAAAAAGCTCACCGAAGTGAGCTTTGAACTAGGTTTAGGAGTTGAAAGTCATGAGCTAAAGTTACACCGCGTACGCAGTACTTTGGGCCACGATTTGATTAAACTCGGCTCTAGACTGCTGAGCAGTTTCGGATAACTCGAGTTTTCTTTCTTTTGCTTTTACCACGTTATCCAGTAGGTTTTGCAACTCCTCTTGCATCTCCTGAGGTAAGTGATGGTCTGCAAAATCGTTGTCGTCGCTGTGCTCAAGAGCAAAAGCGCGAATACGTTTACGAAGCTTCATCAACTCAGCCAGTGCGTCACGTTCATCTTCTGCTGCTTCTTGGGCTGCATCACGCGCACGCTCAAACCTTGCCATCGCCATCCCTTCGGTTGACCAAGGATCGAACTCTGGCAGTTCTTCGATGTTGATGGTTGGCTCTACATAATCTTCTTGATGACGAATGTCCAACGTTGTGGCACGAACGGCTGACACCATCAACATGATGGAAATACCAAGCAATGGCAAACCACCAACGATCGCTGCGGTTTGTAAGGTGCTTAGGCCGCCCATGAACATGAGTACTGTCGGTAGGAAAGACAGCGTAAATGCCCAGAACATGCGGTTCCAGCGCATCGGTTCTTCGGTCACGTTATTTTGTACCACAGACGCAAGAATGTAAGAGATTGAGTCGAATGTGGTTGCGGTAAAGATAATACAAAGCAATGTAAAGACCGCGATGACCAAGTAGCTCATTGGCAGTGCATTAAGCATTGAGAAGATGGCAGCGGTTGCCCCTTCAGCATTCAAGATGCCAACGACGTCCAATTCCCCTGATAGCTGCAGAGACAAGCCATAGTTGCCCAGAATCATGAAGAATAGGAAACAACCTAGAGAGCCGAAGAAGATGGAGCCAGAGACCATTTGTTTGATTGTGCGCCCGCGAGAGATACGCGCTACAAATAGACCCATACTTGGCGCGAACACGAGCCACCATGCCCAGTAGAAAATCGTCCAATCCTGTGGGAAGTGGGTGTTGTCGAACGTACCGTATCCGCCGAATGGTTCCGCCCATGTTGCCATCACAAAGAAGTTCGACAGCATACGACCAATCGAGTCTAAGCCCGTTTCAAGCATGAAGATGGTCGGGCCAACGGCAAGTACAAAGGCAAGCAATCCCATTGCACCCCAGAAGTTAATGTTACTGAGAACTTTAATGCCTTTTTCCATACCCGCGTAAGAGGAGTAAGCAAAAATCGCCGTACAGATAAGCAGTACCAGTACTTGGCTGTAGGTGTTCTTAGGCATGCCAAACAAGTAATGTAGGCCTTCACCAATCAGAGGTGCTGCCAAGCCCAAGCTGGTCGCCGCGCCGCCAAGTAGACCAAAGATAAATAGTACATCAACAATTTTACCTGCTGAACCTTTACTGCGCTCTTCACCAAGGACGGGCATCAAGGCACTGGATACTTTCAGTACAGGCTGTTTACGTACGTAGAAGAAGTACGCAATCGGTAGAGCAGGAATCAGGTAGATAGACCAAGCAATTGGTCCCCAGTGAAAAAGACCGTAGGTTGCAGCCCAACGGACCGCCTCTTCGCTGCCAGGCTCAAGCTGGAAAGGAGGTGATTGGTAGTAGTAAGCCCATTCGATACAGCCCCAATAAAGGATGCTGGCACCGATACCGCCACAGAAAAGCATGGCCGCCCATGATGCGGTGGTAAATTCTGGTTTTTCGTCTGGATCACCTAGCTTGATTTGCCCCATGTCGCTGAACACAACGTAAATCATGAAGATAAAGGCAGCAAGGCCAAGTGCAAGGTAGAGGAAACCGAGCTTGTCGGTCATAAAGGTCTTAGCAACCGCAATCCATTCTGCACCTTCTGTTGGAAACAAAATTAGAGGGAAAACAATAGAAAGGAGAAGCGCAATTGCGCCAAAAAAAGTGGGTTTGTCTATAAGAGAAAATGCGTTTTTCACAGTTCATCATCCGTTAATGAATAGTGATCCATTATGGACTTGGATAAAAAACGCGTTCAAATGAGGTTCGTTGTCGTAACGAAAGAAACTCTTGTTTAATCAATTGATTATTGGTTGAATTTTAAACTCATGTCGCACAAAAGCTAGACTAGAGCCAAGATGATTCCACCCACAGTCAACGCCGCTGAAAGGTATTGGCCAGCAGAGTATGAGCCATCTTCCTCTTCTTCAATGGTGTCAGGGTGATCCATCCCCAATGCTCCATGAGCAAAAGACTCTACTTGGTCACCGACGGTTTTATTTTCCGCTTCGACTTTTTTACTTTCGTGATCGATTTGCTTTAGCGCCGCAAGCAACGCTTTTCCTTCTGAGGAGAGCGTGACTTTGTTTTGCTCCACTTTTAATGGGGCTGCGTCGGCAACGTTTTCTGCCGTTTTGGCTTGGTCTACTTTGTTTTGCTGCGCCGCGTATGTATTGACTGAATTGCTTCCTACTGGATTCATCTGTTACCCCTTCGAACAACGACACTCGCTCATTGAGTGCAGGTAAAAAGCAGTTATCTTTATATCGACGGCGACAGACATTTCTTGAATCAATCAAATCAAAATTAGGTCTGTTTTTGCCGCTTCCTATGTATAAACAAAGTTGCTAGCAAAAAGCAGACCTATTTTTCTTCATCCTTTGTCAGACGATTCTGATCACTTACATTGTAGATCGCTGTTACGTGGCGCTAAGTGTTTGTACGCAGCCATGCGATTTGCGTCTTGTACATAGCGCACGGGCGGTTCGAGCACCTCAAGCTGATAATCGGAGCCATCTAAAGTGATTTTTGCCGTTGGGGTAATCACCAGCACTTTTAAGCTTGGATTGCGATTCAAGATAGAAGCTGCTGTGCCTAAGCCACCTTCAGTATGGAATTTTCCGGCAACGTGAACCACTTGAGTACCTGGATGCTTTTCCAAGTATTTGACGATGGATTCCGCCATGGTTTCATCCCATGTTACCTGAGCTGCGTATTGTTTTTCGGTCTGCTCAGGCTTGCCATGGTGCATAGATGCCATGAACTTTTCTTTGTACGGGCTGTTCGCAGTGTTGACGTCATCTGCAACAAAACTGCGCTCATCGCTATCGAGTTTATCTAGGTAATCGACACCTTGGCGGCCAATACAACGCACAATGTTTTTCGGTGCGTTTGAGGCGATGACTGGAATTTCAGCCTGCTTAGCAAACTCAACTAATGGGCGGTAATCACTTTCATAATTTGGCCATGCATTACTTTGTTTCATGAAGTACTGCTCACCAATTTCACCGTTTAAGTAGGCATCTAATATCGCTTGCTTGTCACGTGTCACTTGCTCCATTGAAAGGGCAAGAGGGCGATTCGCAGAAGATAACTGTTTTAACATGTCGGTCTGAAAACGGTGGATGCCAGCGTGCGTGTGCCATTCACCAATCAGAATTACATCGGCTTGTTGTATCTCGGGCGTTAATTGATTAACTGAGATAGCTTCACCAGAAGGGGCATGAAGTTGGTAGTCATAGAAACTGGTCACGTTGTCAGCAACAGCGTTGGGAGCAACAGCGTTGGGAGCGGTCGGTGCGTTTGACGCACAACCTGTCAGTAAGCCCGTAAAAATCAGGCCTAGGGTAGAAAAGCGCATTAAAAAGCCTCCAAAAATGTCCGAATGATATTAATGGAGGCTGATAAATGAATCAATGGTAATGAGAATAATTTGCGTTACAGTTTATTCTTCATTCTCAGATTGAGCTGATTTCTTACGATAAACTCGTAACATAAAATCAGCCTCACATTGGAAAAGTGTAGATGACTTTAGCTCTTCACGAAGTTCATCGCTGGCTTTCCATGCAAATGGGGTCATTTGCAGTAAATCGAATGCCACGCCATCTTTTAAATCCATGACGTAGTTAAGTTTTTGTTGATGCTCAAGTTCGAATCCTTCGATACTTTCTGGTTCTTCGTTGTGCAAACGAATTTCCTGATAGATACGCTCGCGGAATTGATATAGGTGACGACCTGCTGGCGTTACCGTAATGACCACACCGCTATCTTTAATTACACGTTGCAGCTCTTCCGCTTTACATGGTGCGTAGATACGTAAGATCGCATCCAGAGATTGCTCTGCAAAAGGTAGGCGATGACTTGATGCCACGCTGAAATCGCAGTTAGGGTAGCGCTTAGAGGCGTAACGAATAGCGACTTTAGAGATGTCCAAGCCGTAAACATTTGCCCCTTCATTTTGAGCATGCAGAGACTGCTGAACTTGATCGGTGTAGTAGCCTTCACCACAACCAATGTCCAATAGCTGATGGCGTGTGCCTTCGGTGTACTTCGCACACAGGCGAGCAACTTCTTGGCGCATTGGATCGTAATGGTTGCCTTCTAGGAAACGACGACGTGCTTGCATCATTTCTTTGTTGTCACCTGGATCTTTTGAGCGTTTGTGATGTGCAGGCATCAAGTTGACGTAGCCTTCTTTCGCTAAGTCGAATTGATGATTGTTTTCACACTTAAACGTCTTAGCTGTGAGCTCAAGAGGTTGGTGACATAGAGGACATTGATAGTTCATGACGATCTCTGGACTGGAAGTAGGGCGGCAAATTCTATCAAAAAGGAATGCGGCAAGCGAAACAAAAAAGCGCTCGAGTCGTCGCGCTTTGGGTGGTGAATGAGCGGCATACTGGAGGAAAAATCATACCTTAGGTTTAGGTCACGTTTATCGCTGTTTTTTCTGGGTATGGTTGAGGCTTTCCTAGCGTTTGATAGAAGCCGATATGACAAAGAAAATTATCTTAGACACAGACCCTGGCATTGACGATGCAATGGCGATTCTTTTTGCAGAAGCGCATCCAGACATTGAGCTAATGGGCATTACGACAGTTTATGGCAATGCGACCATAGACAATGCCACACAGAATGCTCTTTACCTAAAACAGAAGTTTGGTATGAAAGCGCAGGTTGCGAAAGGAGCGGATAAGCCTTTAGTAAAAGCGCCGGTCGGAGCAACGGTTGTTGTGCATGGTGAAGCCGGCTTTGGTGATGTGAAAGCGCCAAGTTTACTGGATGTGAGTGCCATTGATACGCCTGCTTATCGTTACATCATTGATAGCGTTAGAGCGGAGCCGGGAGAAATTACCTTGGTGGCCGTAGGCCCTTTAACGAACCTTGCGCTTGCTTTGGAAGCGGACCCAGAAATCGTTAACTTGGTTAAAGAAGTGGTTGTGATGGGCGGCGCTTTCGGAGAGAACGACCATCGAGGCAATGTCACGCCATTTGCGGAAGCAAATATCCATGATGACCCTCATGCTGCCGATAAAGTATTCACTGCGTCTTGGCCTGTGGTGATTATTGGTTTGGATGTAACGGAAGAGAGCTTCTTTACTGGGCAATACTTAGACCAACTGCGAGAAGAGGCGGGTGAAGTAGGGCAATTTATTTGGGATGTCAGCCGCTACTATTTGAAGTTTTACTCAGAGAAGGTTGGAATGAATGGTTGCCATGTCCACGATCCTTCCGCGATTGCCTATGTGATTGAACCTGAGCTATTCACCTTACGCAGTGGTGCCGTCAGGGTGGTTACCGATGGACCCGCAGAGGGGATGACGATTCAGAAAACGGATCAACGCAAATACATGCACGATGAGTGGAGTGCTTTCTCCGCGCAAAACGTTGGGGTTGGTGTGAAAAGCGATACACTGCTTTCACTGTATCGAGAGTCGATTATTCGTTATTCAAAGCGATAATGGAGTGGGGTTATCGGTAATAGTCGATGACTTGCACGGATATCCACTCGCTGTCTTGCTGTAAGGGAAGAGTAAAAGCATTCGACGTTGGATATTGATTTTGATTGTCGTAGGTTAGGCCTTCAATCTTCTTGAATGGTTTGTTCTCGGTATAGAACATCTCAATGCTTACTGCCGTTTTTTGGTTTGCGGAAACTTGGAAACGGCAAATACCCGTAGGGCAATACACATGATATTGAGTTGGCGACAACTGCTTGTATTCGGCGACGTTCTTCGTGGGTTGTAATGAGATCTCAGTGTTGGCACAGCCAAACAATAAGCCCGTAAGAAGTGATATTGAATAAATGCGGTATTTCATGGTTATGCCATCATCTCGACTCATTTTGGTTGGTCTTAGTATGGCATGAGTAGCTCGTGTGTTATGCTTTGGCGTTGTAAAAAAGGCCGGATTAACCGGCCTTTAAACTGGATTACTGCGCCGAAATCACAGTGATAAGTTCGTGTGTCTCGCCTGGCTGTAACGTCTTGCCTTGCTCGATACTTGGCGAATGCACTGTCGACTCAACACACAGCATGGTTTCGTAGCCGTTGTCTGCCATGTCACCCATGCCTTGTGCGCCTTCTGCCCAAGGGTTCCACAGCACTGCTGAGTTATGGCCTTGGTTTTCTACACTAAGAGTGCGATCCAATACTGGATCTTTAACCAAAATTTGTGCTTCTGGCTGAGTGTAAACACGGTCGATAGTATCGGTTAGCTGAAGAACTTCGCCACCTTGGCAGACTTCGCCTGCTTTTAGACTGTCGATGTATTCAGGGCCCATACCCGTCGTTTGTGCTTGCTTAATGTCACCAACGTTTAGGTAAGTGTGCAGTGCACCAGAGAATGTCCACTCTTCATCATCAATGTTCATGACTTTCAATGTCACTTTTAGTTCATCGCTGATTTCAACGACAAGACGAGCATCGAACATGTGTGGCCAAATGTTATGAATCTCTTCAGTTGGGAAGAGAGCAAGTTCAACGATCACACCATTGTCGTTTTCACGGTGTTCAACCAATTCCCATTCTGCCGTGCGCGCAAAACCATGAGCTGGTGCTGCGATACGGCCAAACCAAGGCCAACAAACCGGAATACCGCCGCGAAGGGCTGCTTTACCATCGAAGATAGCTTTTTCGCTCATCCAGATCAGATCTTGCTGGCCTGCAGGAGCGAACGATACGACATGACCACCATGTAGTGCGATACCTGCTGTTGCTTTCTCATGAATAACGCGGACGATTTTAATCTGATCAACTTCGACGATAGTGACGTTATCAGATAGCACGGTTAGGGCTGGGAGAGTTTTTAAATCCATGTATAGTTTCCTATCGCTGGGAGAGAGCTTTCGACAAGCTTCGCATATTGAATGCAACTTCGAGTCTTCATTCTCTCAAATTCCAGATACAAAAAAGGCGACTCTAGAGCCGCCTTTTATTCAAATCTTATGTTTCAAACACAAGCTTCGCTAATTGCTTTTCAGCTAAGTAATAATTACTTAGAGATGTGAGCGATTAGGTCTAGAACTTTGTTTGAGTAACCGATTTCGTTGTCGTACCAAGATACAACTTTAACGAAGTTATCAGTTAGAGCGATACCAGCTTTAGCATCGAATACTGAAGTTTGAACTTCACCGATGAAGTCTTGAGAAACAACTTGGTCTTCAGTGTAGCCTAGTACGCCAGCTAGTTCGCCTTCAGAAGCTTCTTTCATTGCTGCACAGATAGCTTCGTAAGATGCGCCTTCTTTTAGGTTAACTGTTAGGTCAACTACAGAAACGTTAGCTGTTGGTACGCGGAAAGCCATACCAGTTAGTTTGCCGTTTAGTTCTGGAAGAACAACGCCTACAGCTTTAGCAGCACCAGTTGATGATGGGATGATGTTTTGAGAAGCACCACGACCACCGCGCCAGTCTTTAGCAGAAGGACCGTCTACAGTTTTTTGAGTTGCTGTAGTAGCGTGAACTGTAGTCATAAGACCAGATTCGATACCGAACTTGTCGTTAAGAACTTTAGCGATAGGCGCTAGACAGTTAGTAGTACAAGAAGCGTTAGAAACGATGTCTTGACCAGCGTAAGTAGCGTGGTTAACGCCCATTACGAACATTGGAGTAGCGTCTTTTGAAGGACCAGTTAGAACAACTTTCTTCGCGCCAGCAGTGATGTGCTTACGTGCAGTCTCGTCAGTTAGGAAAAGACCAGTTGCTTCAGCTACTACGTCAACGTCGATAGCGTCCCATTTTAGGTCTTCTGGGTTGCGCTCTGCAGTTACACGTACAGTTTTACCGTTAACGATTAGGTTACCGCCTTCAACTTCAACAGTACCGTTGAAACGGCCGTGAGTTGAGTCGTACTTAAGCATGTATGCCATGTAATCTACGTCGATAAGGTCGTTAATACCTACAACTTCGATGTCGTTGCGCTCTTGCGCTGCACGGAATACGAAACGACCGATACGGCCAAAACCGTTAATACCTACTTTGATAGTCATTATAGTTGCTCCACAACTTAATTTCTGATTAAAGATAACTGGTAGTAAAATTACAGAATCCAGTAAACATCTGCAACAGATAATCGGACTTAACTTGTTTAAAGTCAAAAAAAAGCGACGCTTTTTTTAACAATTCTTCGCAAATGCTCGTTTTTTAAACTTTTAACTGGTTATTCTACATCCCAGTTGGCGTAATATAACTTTCGAGATAAGAACTCGTATCAAATTAATTACACATGGTGTCCTGGTGAGAAAGTATGTGCTACAACTGTTACGAGAAGCAAGTTTTTTGCTAAAAAAGTCATTGCCAAAAATAAGAAATAAGGAACAGAAATTGGTAGAACAAAGCGGAAGAAAAGTAACGAAGTCCGATGAACATTGGCGTGAACAGCTCTCTGATGAAGAGTTTCGCGTTTGTCGTGAGCAAGGAACAGAGCCTCCGTTCTCCGGTAAACTGCTTCATAATAAGGAGACGGGTGTCTATGCTTGCACATGCTGCAATGCCCCTCTATTTGTCTCCGATAACAAGTACGATTCTGGCTGTGGATGGCCAAGTTTTGATGCGCCAATTAACGACACAGCGGTGCGTTATCTTAAGGATCTGAGCCACGGAATGGTGCGAACTGAGATTCGATGCGCGGCTTGTGATAGCCATTTAGGTCACGTTTTTGAAGATGGGCCACAAACGACAGGCGAACGCTATTGTGTAAACTCGGTGTCGTTAATTTTCAACAAATCCGACCAATAACGCCATTTTAGGCTGAAAGAATGTTTCATCCTTTCAATTAATAAAATACTAAGCGGTTACCGTGCAAATAAAAAAGCTCCCGATATGAACGGGAGCTTTTTATTTTATAAATCGACAGGAATCATCTTTGGTGAATAGTTCCCTTTATCGATCGCCTTCGATATAGATTTAGCCAGATCATCTAACTGTTCATATTGTCCTTGGTCGGAAAAGTTGAACATGCGCTTTAACTGTTGTTCATCGGCGAGGGGAACATCGAAGCGTTTAGCAACCATCGCCCATAAGTAAGCTTGCTTTTTGTTACCCATACCTTGGTTAATGCTCGCTAATGATTTCAAGATCGCAGGGTTTAAGGATTTCTCATTCGACATCGAGAGCGCGTTATGCAGCAATGTTAGTGTCTTTTGTGGATCGCGGTTCGTATAGAAAGTTGCGAGCGCATATTGCATTTCGGCAGTATTTAACTCTGGTTTCCCTTCCATTTGTAAAAACTGGCGACGTGCTTGATTATCGCCGGTTTGAGACCACAAGAAATACAGCGTGGCTGGAGCTTTCGACCCTTTCAGTTCCGCAACGATACGATCTAACTCATCAATACTGTGCACCAAAGCATCAAAGCGTTTACGTTTTAACGCACTTTGGTCGATAGGTGTGATTTGCGAGGCGAGTTCTAGACATTTGCGATACTCAGCAACCAAGCCATATTCGATTACTTGATTAGCTTCTGATGGATCTTTGAGAAGTTCAAAGCGATGCCAAACCAAATTCGTTCGTGGAATACGACATTGACCGTCGTCCATATTGAGGTTCTCACAACGAAGCTGCGGATTTTTCTCGCACAGTTCTTCTGTGGTGACGTTGCCTTCGAAGCAACCTGTTAATGTCAGGCTGGCAAGCCCTGCTAGTAACCAGTATGTTCGTTTCATGGTTTTGCTTGTGATCCGTTACACCAATTCATTTTCGGGTTCTTGACTCTGCTTTCTATACCGTTATGTTCTGTAAATAGAATGTAATAAGAAGGTACATTATGGACGCAGAACAATTATTAAATGCGATAACTCCAGAAGTCTATGATCGATTGGTTTACGCAGTAGAGACAGGAAGATGGCCTGAGGGTACACCACTTTCTCAAGAGCAGCGAGACTCATGTATGCAAGCTGTGATGTTGTATCAATCAAAACACAACACAGATGCACAGCACATGACGGTTGCCGCTGGTGGCGAAATTAGCTTTAAATCTAAGCAAGAATTGAAGAAACAGTTCAGCCAAGAAGAGCAAGACATCGTTCGCGTGAACCCAAACCTGAACTAAACGGTGCATCTCTGTTCACCGGATAACTCCGTTAAAGCAAAAAGCCCAATTCACGTGAATTGGGCTTTTTCGTATCTTGTTGTTGGGCTATGGGTCTACTTGTTGTGCATTGGAATCACTTGTTGTGCTATAGCGTCATTCTTTGCACTGTGAACCTGGTTATAGGCTCATTTCACCACGTAGGACTTCTTGCATCTTCTGTTTTATTTCTTCGTAAGACAAATCTTGGCTCAGAAGGTAGTGAAGTTTTGCCAATGCCGCTTCAGGTGTCATGTCGAAACCACTGATTACGCCAGAGTCAGCCAGAGCACAGCCCGTCGCGTAGCCACCCATATTTACCTTACCGGCTAGGCACTGAGTCAGGTTCACTACGATAACGCCACGCTCAGATGCTTCTTTAAGGTGACCAAGTAGTTCTGGGTTTTGCGGAGCGTTACCCACGCCAAACGTCAGTAGAATCATTGCGTTCACTGGCTGGCGAAGCGTGTTGCGAATCACTTCGTGCGAAATCCCTGGGTACATGGTGATCACACCGATTGGTTGCGGCGTGATGTTGTGTACTTTGAAGTCACCTTCAGGTTTTGCGCCCACAGTAATGTTGCTGCTGATCTGAATGTTGATACCTGCTTCCAGAAGTGGAGGTAGGTTTGGTGAAGTGAAGGCATTAAAACCATCAGCATGAGACTTGGTACTGCGGTTACCGCGCATCAACTGGTTGTTGAAGAACAACGTCACTTCATTGATAGGGTAGTTTGCCGCAATGTGCAGTGCGTTAAGAAGGTTTGCTTGACCGTCTGAGCGCAATTCTGCCAGTGGAATTTGTGAGCCTGTTACGATGACTGGCTTACCTAGGTTCTCCAACATGAAAGACAAAGCAGAAGCTGTGTATGCCATGGTGTCGGTACCATGCAGAATCACGAAGCCATCGTATTTGTCGTAGTTGTCACGGATGTCGTCTGCGATTTGCTGCCAGTCAGCTGGCGTCATATCTGATGAGTCGATCAGAGGCTCGTACTCATGGATAGTGTATTCCGGCATTTCAGGACGGTGGAACTCGGGCATACTGGCTAATTGCTTTTCCATAAAGCCAGCCACAGGCACGTAGCCGTGATCCGATTTTTGCATACCGATGGTGCCACCGGTGTAAGCGATGTAGATATGTTTTCTAGTCATCGTTCTACTTTACTTCATGTAGGGGAACAGTGGCGGGGATTATAGCGAAATGAAACCTAATAAAAAGGGGCATCTCGCACAGAGATGCCCCTTTTTGACTAAGCTAGGAAAGCTATTGCACTTGGCAGTTCAAACAGAAAGCGTATTGACCTTTTGGATCGTTGAAGCTCTGCATCATGCTTGCATCTTGCTCAAGCTGTTGAGCCACAGGCTGTAAGCTCTTTGGTAAGAAGCTCGTCGCATCGATGCCCAAAGACACTTTCACTTGGTTCATGAACTCTTGGACGAACTGTTCTGTTGGTGATAATGGTTCTTCAACCCAGTAGAGCTCATAGTTTTCTACTTCAGCCAGTTTCGCTGCCAATTTCACTGCGTCATCAAAGTCACCCATTTGGTCTACAAGGCCGAATGACATTGCATCTTGACCTGTCCAAACTCGACCTTGAGCGACTTTATCTACTTCGTCTAGTGACATATCTCGGTTTGAGCCAACCAGAGAGATAAAGCGCTTGTAGCCATGTTCGATACCGAGCTGGAATGCTTGAGATGCACCATCTGAAAGACCCGTCGTGATGCCATCACCAGAGAATGGTGATGTGCCAACACCATCGGTACTGATACCAAGTTTGGTAAAGCCTTTTTCAAATGTCGTGATAACACTGAAGATGCCTATCGAGCCAGTTAGCGTGGTTGGCTGAGCAACAATCTTATCTGCACTCATTGAGATCCAGTAACCGCCGGAAGCCGCTAAACTAGACATCGAAACCACAACCGGTTTACCTGCCTCTTTTAACGCTTCTACTTCGTTACGAATCACTTCAGAGGCAAAAGCGCTGCCTCCTGGGCTGTCGACACGAAGAACAACCGCTTTAACTTTGTCGTCGTTGCGAGCTTGACGAAGTAGGCTTGCCACCGTATCACCGCCAACGGTACCGCGCGGTTGTTGGCCATCCATAATGGCGCCGCTTGCTACGACAACAGCAATGTCATTTTCAGACGGCGTTAGGTTAGGGCGCATGGTCGCTAGGTAATCGTAGTAGCCAATTGCGTTGTAGCTGTCTTTACCGTCACTGCCGAACTCTTTTGCGAACAGTTTGCGTACGTCTTGGCGCGTTGCTAGCTCATCGACTAGGCCCATTTTAACGGCCAGTTGCGCAAGGTCACCATCGACTGATTTCATCTCAGCAAGCAATTCATCCATGGTTGGATTCAGTGCTTTGGCATCGATATTACGGTTGGTTGCTACGTCATCAACAAAGGCACTCCAAAGCTGAGTGATCCAGCGCGTCGCCGACTCTTTTGCCGCATCAGACATGTCATCACGAATAAATGGCTCAATTGCAGACTTGTAAGTACCCACGCGGAACACGTGCGTCGATACGTCTAACTTCTCTAGCAATGTTTTGTAGTACATCGAGTAAGAGCTGTAGCCCTTAATCAACACACCACCATCCGGAGCGAGGAAGACTTTATCTGCGTAGCTCGCTAGGTAGTATTGACTTTGGTTGTAGAAATCGCCGACTGCGTAAACAGGTTTGCCAGACGTTTTAAATTCATTCAGCGCTTTGGCGATATAACGAAGTTTGGTCAGGTTAGTCTCAGGCATATCGCGCAGAGCCAGAACTAGGCCAGATACCTTAGGATCGTCTTTCGCGTAGCGAATGGTATCGACGATGTCGAACAATACGTTCTCTTTCGGCATCTCGTTACCGAGCACAGAGCCAGCTATCGAATCCATCGGGTTTACGTAACGGCGCTGCTCAACGATAGGCCCAGAAAGGTTCATTACCAGCGCGGATTCTTTTTCCACGGTTGGCTGACCTTCGCCAGTGTAGGTAAAGGCAAAGTAGAAGACGGCAATCATCACCAGGAAGATCAAGTTTGCCAGAGCAAGTCTGACAAAGGTGATGGCTTTCCATATCCCCTTAAATATCAGACCAATAAATTTGAAGAGTTTTTTCATCTTGTCTCCATAACGAGATAGTCATTCCCTAATCTTACAAAGTATGGGTTCTTATCTCTAAGATCTCAAAAGATAACAATTTTTTTAGCTTATCACGGCAATTCAACAATTGGCATATTTTAACGTGAGATTGACGCGTGTTGCAAAAATGTAAACGGCTGTTTGATCTTTTGGTTTTTGCGGCGTACTGTGGTCAGACCACAACAATAAAAATGGATGTTTAGTGATGTCTGCCATGTACCCGAATTTGTTAAAGCCACTGGACTTAGGTTTTACACAACTACGAAACCGTGTCCTGATGGGATCAATGCACACAGGCCTAGAAGAGCATAAAGAAGGTCTACAGAAGCTTGCGGCGTTTTACGAAGAACGTGCAAAAGGTGGTGTAGGTCTTATCGTGACAGGCGGTTTCTCCCCTAATCTACGTGGTCGATTACATCCTTTGAGTGCAGAATTTAGTAAGCCAAAACATGCTAAAGCACACAAGGTAGTGACAGAAGCAGTACATAAACACGGCGGTAAAATTGCCCTACAAATCCTTCATGCTGGACGCTACGCGATGCACCCATTCGCGCAAAGTGCGTCGGGCATGAAAGCACCGATTGCTAAGTTCGCACCGAGCGAAATGAGCGATCGTCAAATCAAGAAAACCATCGACGCTTTTGCTAACAGCGCTGAGCTTGCGCAACTGGCTGGGTACGATGGTGTCGAACTGATGGGTTCGGAAGGCTACTTGATTAACCAATTCCTTTGTAAACGCACCAATATGCGTTATGACGAATGGGGCGGTAGCTATAAGAAACGCATGCGCTTCCCAGTTGAAATCGTCAAAGCCGTACGCAAGGCCGTGGGTGAGAAGTTCATTATCATCTTCCGCCTTTCGATGCTTGATTTGGTTGAGCAAGGCAGCACATTTGAAGATGTTATCGAGTTAGCAAAAGCGCTAGAAGAAGCAGGCGTGACCATCATTAACACGGGTATCGGTTGGCATGAAGCACGAATTCCAACTATCGCTACTCAGGTTCCTCGTGGTGCGTTCACGTGGGTAACAGAGAAAGTCAAACCTCATGTGTCTGTGCCAATTATCACCTGTAACCGTATCAACACTCCAGATGAAGCTGAGCGAATTCTTTCTTCAGGTCACGCAGATATGGTGTCGATGGCACGTCCGTTTCTGGCAGACCCATATTTTGTCGCTAAGGCAGAGCAAGAAAAGTCGCAGCTGATTAACACTTGTATTGGCTGTAACCAAGCGTGTTTGGACAATGTGTTTAAAGGTAAGCGCGCAAGCTGTTTGGTTAACCCGCTTGCGTGTTACGAAACGGAAATCGTTGTTGAAGACGCTTTCAAGAAGAAGAACATCGCCGTTGTTGGCGCAGGCCCTGCTGGTTTAGCGTGTGCGACGACGCTGGCAGAACGCGGACACAAAGTGGATCTGTTTGAGAAGAACGATCGCATTGGCGGTCAGTTCCGCTTAGCGATGCAGATCCCGGGTAAAGAAGAGTTCCGTGAGACCATTCGTTACTTTGCTAACCGCATTGAAGAAACAGGGGTGAACCTTCACCTAGAGACAGAAGCCAATTACGACTTGTTGACCGAATACGATGAAGTCGTCATGGCATCGGGTGTTGAACCACGCAAAGTGAAAATCGATGGTATCGATAATCCTGAAAAAGTGATCGATTACCAAACACTGATTCGAGATAAAACGCCTGTGGGCGAGAAAGTCGCAATCGTCGGTGCTGGTGGTATCGGTGTCGATGTCGCTACCATGATCACTGAGCCTGTCGGTCAAACGCTGGATGATTGGTTGCATGAATGGGGCATCGACAAAGAAATGTCTCAACCGGGTGGCCTGTATCCTTATCCAGATGCCGTTAGCGATAAAGAAGTATGGGTGCTTCAGCGTCGTAAAGGTCGTGTCGGTAAAGGGCCAGGTAAAACCACAGGTTGGATTCATAAACGTACGCTAGAGAAGCGCGGTGTGCATCTATATGGCGGAGTGTCTTACGATAAGATTGATGAAGCTGGTTTGCACATCCATGTGAATGGTAAAGAGCAGTTGCTAGAAGCCGACAAAGTGGTGATTTGTGCAGGACAAGAATCGGTTCGCCCATTTGAAGACAAATGGCATGAATTGGGCGAGAAGCTGCATATCATTGGTGGTGCAGACCATGCGGGTGAGCTTGATGCCGTGCGAGCGATTCGTCAAGGTGTAAAGCTTGCCGTGAAACTCTAAATCATAACCTTAACGCTTAGTCTTTTTCGTTCTTAACTTTTTATAGCTGCGCCAAGTGCGCAGCTTTTTTTGTTTTGAAGTCCCTATAAAACAGAGTGTTATTTGCCAATGTGGATTATGTTAAAGTGAGCTGCGTAAAAAATAATAATTCAATTTAATAAGGACCTTTTCATGGAAGCTCTCGATCTTTTGCTCAATCGTCGTTCTATTGCTAAGTTGTCTGAGCCTGCACCAGAAGGTAAAGCGCTTGAAAACATCATTCGCGCGGGCCTACGTGCACCGGATCATGCAGGCTTGACACCTTGGCGCTTTGTCATTGCACAAGGTGACGGTTTAAAGAAATTATCAGACATTCTTGTGAAAGCGGCTGAAGCAGAAAACAGCGAAGAGGCCGTGATCGAAAAAGTGAAAAACGCCCCTTTCCGCGCGCCAATGGTGATTACGGTTATTGCCAAAGTAACGCAACATGAGAAAGTCCCTGCGCTAGAGCAATACCTTTCGGCTGGTTGCGCTGCTCAAGCGATGCAAATGGCCGCAGTCGCACAGGGTTTCCAAGGTTTTTGGCGTTCAGGCAAGTGGATGTTCCACCCAGAAGTACACCAAGCTTTTGGCCTTAAAGGCGAAGACCAAATTGTAGGCTTCTTATACCTAGGCACGCCTGGGTGTACGCCGATGAAGGTGCCAGAGCGCGACTTATCCAAATTTGTCGAGTTCCAATAAGAGCGATTGGTGACTCATTTACTGTTTATCTGTACAGTTTTTCTTGATTTGTTAGGGCTACATTAGATAATGTGGCCCTAATTATTATGATTTCCAAAACGTTATGTCTCGTCTGTTTATTGCTGAAAAACCAAGTTTAGGCCGTGCGATTGCGGCTGCACTGCCAAATCCCCAAAAGAAAGATCAAGGCTTTATCCGCTGTGGTAATGGCGATGTGGTGACTTGGTGTATTGGCCACTTGTTGGAGCAAGTCGAACCAGATGCTTACGACGAACGCTACAAAAAATGGAATATGGCAGACTTGCCGATTGTCCCACAGCAGTGGCAGCTGAGACCGCGAAAAAGCGCCAGCAAACAGCTCACGGTAATACGTAAACTCCTCAAAGATGCGACAGAAGTTATCCACGCAGGAGACCCCGACCGAGAGGGGCAATTGTTGGTGGATGAGGTGTTGGATTACTGCAAGCTTTCCAAAACCAAAAAAGAAGCCACACAACGCCTACTGATCTCTGACTTGAACTTACCTGCGGTCAAGCGTGCCTTGAGCTCGATGCGCAGTAATCGCGACTTCATACCTCTTTCTGTTTCAGCTCTGGCGCGTTCTCGCGCTGATTGGCTTTATGGAATGAACATGTCTCGCGCCTATACCTTGTTGGGCCAAAAAGCGGGCTATCAAGGTGTCTTATCAGTAGGGCGAGTTCAAACTCCGGTACTTGGCTTGGTGGTTCGCCGCGATGAAGAAATCGAAAACTTTGTACCGAAAGATTACTTCACTCTGCATGCTTTAATTCCTTATCAAGATCAAAATGGCGCATTTGATATTCGCGCTCGTTGGAAACCAAGTGAAGCTTGTAAGCCTTGGCAGGACGAAGAAGGACGGGTATTGAGCAGAAAGTTGGTTGAGAACGTAGCAAACCGCATAGCCAATCAACCTGCCAAAGTGACCGAGTCTGAACAGAAGCAAACCAAGCAATCAGCACCGCTTCCGTATTCGTTATCCGCACTGCAGATTGATGCGGCAAAACGCTATGGCATGAGTGCTCAGCAGGTATTGGATACTTGTCAGGCGCTGTATGAAAAGCATAAGCTCATTACGTACCCACGTTCGGACTGTCGTTACTTACCATTGGAGCATTACTCGCAAGCAGGCTCTGTTACATCGGCTATCGCTAACAATGCCAAAGAACTACAAAGCGCAGTGCAAGGTGCAGACTTATCGATTAAGTCCAAGGCGTGGAACGACAAGAAAGTCGATGCCCACCATGCGATCATTCCAACGCCGAAGCAGGCAAATGTGAATGCGTTATCTGGCAATGAGATGAAGGTTTATCAACTGATTGCTCGTCAATACTTGATGCAATTTTATCCAGCGGCGGTATATGCCGAGGCTAAATTGGTGTTTGATATTGCTGGTGGTACATTTATCGCCAAAGGTCGCCAACTGGTTTCTCCAGGCTGGAAAGCGTTAATGGGAAAAACGGATAAAGAAGACGATGGCATTGATGCTGTCCCGCCGCTCGCAGAAGGCACGGTGTTGACCTGCCGAGAAGGTGAAATCAAAGACCGTAAGACTGAACCGCCAAAGCACTTTACAGAAGCAACACTGCTTCAGGCCATGACGGGTATTGCTCGTTATGTTGCAGACAAAGAACTGAAGAAGATCCTGCGCGACACCGATGGCTTAGGAACAGAAGCGACTCGAGCCGGTATTCTGGATACGCTTTTTAAACGTCAGTTGCTGACTCGTCAGGGTAAATCAATTTTGAGCTCACCAGCGGGGCGAGGCTTGATTCATGCCCTACCAATGGATGCGACCTATCCTGATATGACGGCGCACTGGGAACACCAGTTGCAAGGAATGGCAGAACGAAATCAAGCCTATCAGCCTTTCATGCAAGCGTTAGAGCAGCGCATTGATGGATTAATGGGAGAGGTGAAATCGGGCCCGATTCCTGATTCGTTACGTCATTTGCCTAAAGTCGAGCGCCCGGCATTCAAGCGTAAAAAACGCAGCTATTCGAAGGGCGGTGCGTCGAAATCAAGCTCAGGGAAGCGGAAGTCTTCATAACAGCTGAATGAAGTAAAAGCGGCAATCTAATGCGTATAAGCTCAAAGAATGCCGCCTTGTATTTCAATGTAATGACCTATCTGTATTCAAACAGCTCTAATCAAACAAGTCATCATTGTTTTGGATTGCACCACGCACGTCGTCTTGCGTTAAGACACGCTTCCCTAAATTCTGTTTTACTTGTCTTCCCAAGTCGACAAGAGCATCTCTGTTCTCTTGAGTCTGACGTTTCCCTGCACTTCTTAAGCAGTAATTGAGCTCATGATCTTCACTGAAATTGACCAGATCTTTATCTGCAGCCATATTTACTCTCCTTAATGGTGGATGTCATCACTAAGTCTGGTTTGAAAGTGGTGAAAATCAAGCTAAGTCATGGGAGTAAGGTTGGCAGGGTATAGTGATGAAACAACACGCTTCTCATTAATTCTTCATAAGCCATTGATTTGTAAAGTCTACCAAGGCAGTTGAGTTCCGTCGTAATTAATAAACTGACCGGAGTTTTTTTGGGTACTTTGCGCAATCACTTTTGCTAACCCTGCCGCAGAGGTTTGGGTTTCGATAAGGGCGTTAGGCCCTCCCATTGCAGTGCGTACCCAACCCGGGTGTAGCGCAAGTACGGAGAAACCTTCACTTGTTAAATCATTAGATAAGCTTTTCACAACAGAATTGAGCGCCGCTTTAGAAGAACGATAGATATAACCACCGCCGGAGGTGTTTTCTGTCATGCTGCCGACTTTAGATGAGATACAGGCAATCTTCTTCGTTCTAGCTGCTTGTAAAAGCGGATAAAAAGCCTCAACCAACTTTAGTGGTGCGATGGTGTTTATCTCGAAGACCTTTCGCCATTCCTCAACATCTGTATTACCAAAGCCATAGCCTTTAGGCCCATAGTAGCCTGCATTGTTGATCAGAAGATCGATGGCTGGGAGTTCTTTTGCTAGTTGGGCAACTTGCGGGTAATTCGTCACATCTAATTCGTGTAACGTCAGTGTGGCATAGGTCGACGCTAATGCTTGAAGCTCTTTGCTTTCTGCAAGGTTACGGCTAGTCGCATGTACTTGATCGCCTTGTTGCAAATACAGTTCAGTTAAACTTAAGCCGATCCCACGGTTTGCACCAGTAATAAAGACTGTTTGACTCATGTTCGTACCTATCTATTTGACTCAGTGAGGTTAATTTAATACAGGACCATTGTGTTAGCTCAAAGCGATAAAATCAACCAACCACCACGCGCTGAACATCATCGACATAAACAGGGACATCGCACAGAAAGAGCCAAAGAAAGCACCAAGAATCGTGTATAGGGTTTTATTCATAGCAAAAGGAAATTAATTGATATTGAAAATCATTATCAATTAATTTCCTTTTTAATCAACGCTTGGAGTTGGTACTATTTCACAACGATTTATGAAAAGAATGTCTCATGCTGCCTCTGATTTATCATCCCATTTACTCACAACTTGATCTGCCGGAAGGCCATCGCTACCCAATCATGAAATATCACCACCTGCATCAAGCGGTGTTGGAGAAGTTAGCGAACGAAAGTTGGGGAGGGAAAATTGAGTTCTTCCAACCAACCCCTCTAAGTACGGATGAAATTAAACGTGTTCACAGTGAAGAGTATGTAGACCTATTAGTGACTGGTGCCATGCCCGCGGCAAAAATGCGTCGGATCGGTTTTCCGTGGAGTGAAGCTTTGATAACACGAACGCTGACATCAACAGCGGGTACAGTGTTAACGGCAGAGAAAGCACTAGAGCATGGTATCGCCATTCATCTCAGTGGTGGGTATCACCATGCGCATAAAGACTTTGGCAGCGGCTTTTGTCTTTTCAATGATCTTGCTATCGCGGCGAAGCACATGCTTGATCATGAGCATGTCGACAAAGTGATGATTATTGACAGCGATGTACATCATGGTGACGGCACTGCCACCTTGTGTAAGGATGAGGCAGATATCATCACGTTATCGTTTCATTGTGATAAGAACTTTCCTGCGAGGAAGCCAGATTCCGATCTTGATGTTCCTTTTCGTCGTGATACTGACGATGAAACCTTCCTGATGACGTTTAAAGAAGTCGTCCAAATGGCGATCAACTTACACCGTCCCGATATGGTCATCTATGACGCAGGCGTGGATATTCATACTGACGATGAACTGGGCTATTTCAACGTGTCAACAGAAGGGATATTTGAGCGAGACCGCTTCTTAATGCAGTTGATGAAAGACCGAGGCATTCCTGTTGCCGCAGTTGTTGGTGGTGGTTACCGAAGTGAGCACGCGGATTTGGTGCCTATTCATATGCAGCTTATCGATGCAGCAGAACGGGTTTATAAACATCGATAAAAACCCTGCAATAGTGGAGAGGCGAGACTCAGAAGTCTCGCCTTTTTTATTGGGTGACGATCAGAACCTATACTTAAAGTGGGCAAGGTCAAAAGTGAGGTTGCTGCATATGGACTTTACGGAAAAGTTACGACTACGGGAAAAAGCAATCGAAGATCTATATTTTGCTGAGGTTGATCGGAAGCTGATAGAAGCGTTGCATGAAAAACAGAATCAACCAGTGTTACCTGTACCGTCGGAGCGCGATGAAGGCGATATTAGCCAGTAATGGCTTTGAATATTCGAATGGGATTTAGAGCTGGGAATCCTTTCCCAATTTTATTTTCCTAGCCTTTGACGTTGTCTAAAACAACAAATGGATGGATTTAGCTTATGCAGTAAGATGCTTCTGCGATATGCCGAGGAGAATAATAGGCCGTCTGATAACTCTTCGGTAGTTACAAACACTTTATAATTCACCTGACAGAAAATGTAATCAGCAACTAACCTGTTGATTGGTAAGGTGACACCTCAGGTTTTGAGTTTTTTAGTTATAATGAACTATTGTTGATTAAATTCACTGAATAGATGGTTTTTATCACTTTAACTGCTTTCATTTGCGCGAAATTGGCTATTAAATTATTTTTCAGGTGAATTATGGGGTGTGGTAAATATGTGTTTTATAGATAAATGACGTTTAGTTTGCTCATGGCAGTCAAGTTTATCAATTTATGAATGAGATAGGATAATACCTTTAAATTCATAAAATTAAATAAACTATTCGGACTGTATATGAACCATCAACGCATTTCCAATACCATCTCATTTAAAGGACGAGGGGGAGAGTTTTTTGGCATCTGGATTGTCAATGTTCTACTTTCTATCGTTACACTTGGAATTTACTCTGCTTGGGCCAAAGTAAGAACAAAACGCTACTTCTACGGTAACACGTACATCGACGGTGATAACTTTGAGTATCATGCCGAGCCAATGCAAATCTTAAAAGGGCGTTTAGTCGCGCTGGCGATTATATTGGTGTGGGGTATCGCAAACTCATTTATTCCCCAACTTGCACTTGTGCTATTACTTCTGTTTTATGTTGCTCTTCCTTGGTTGTTATGGAGCAACGCAAGATTTGATTCTGCAATGACGAGTTACCGCAATGTTCACTTCTCTTTTAATTCGTCACTGAAAGATGCATACATCACCATACTTGGCCGAGGCTTCGGTGCAGCGCTGGCGGTCATGGTTTTCATTGTTATCTGTGTAGCGGTTGCGAGCGTTTCGCAAGCTGCGTCGGTTATTTTAGGACTTTGTTCAGTCGTTGTTATGGCCGCACTTTATGGTTGGGTTGTGGTTGGCGTTCAACGCTACTTTGTTAATGGCTACCGTTATGGTGATTGGCAGTTTAGTGGTGAACTTGAAACCAGTTTCTTTGTAAAAACTTACCTGAAAGCCGCAGCAATTGGTCTTAGCACGGCTGTCGCGATTGCGATTGTGGCGGTCATTGTAATGGTTGGGAGCTCAGGGCTCATGGAAGCTGCAGCGGGCGACTTGGCTTCACTGAATAAATCTAGCCCTGTCATTACGATGGTTGTCATGTACCTTGGTATGATTGGCCTAACCATCGGCTTGACGGCATACACAGCAACAAGAACTCGTAACTACTTGTTCTCTCAAATGAAGCTAGAAAAAGAAGGACAAGAAGAAAATAACTTTACGTTTAAGTCTACCTATACAGTTGATGGCTACATGTGGCTGATTATCTCAAACTTCTTATTACAAGTTGTGACCTTGAGTATTGCGAGACCATGGGTAATGGTTCGTACTTCTCGCTATGTTGCTGATAAGACGGTTGTCGTTGGAGACATGAGCCAACTTAAAGCAGCAGACCAAGATTCAAAAGTGAAATCAGCGATTTCTGATGAAGTGGCGCAAGCCTTCGATCTTGGAGTTGGGATCGGTTAATGCAGTTTAAAGGGACCGCGTTTCCACCAAAAAGCTCTGAGCGACATCAAGCCATATTGAATGTCGCTCAAACCAACTCGCTGAGCTTGATTGTTGCTGACAATATCTTCAGCTGTGATCAGCAGCATGCAGAGGTTACTGCTCCAGTTGGTAACTTACCCGTCAGATTTAAGCTGCCCAATGGTTGGGTTTTTGTTACCGAACGGACTGATGAAGTGTCTCGATGGTTACAGGCAAATAAAAGATCGAGCTTCGTTGACAAAATAGAATCAAACTGGCTTGCGTGGGTAGTGTCTGTGATGGCATGTATTGCCGTTGTGCTCGGGGGGTATTATTACGCGCTTCCTTGGGTGAGCAACAAAGTCGCATACGCGATTCCTGACAGTGTCTCAGTTGTACTTGGTGAAAAGGTACTCGAAAGTTTGGATTCCCGTTGGGAACCGAGCGAGCTGAGTAAGGCCGAACAAGAAGCCATTCGAAGTAGGGTAGAGCAGCACTTAACACAGTTAGAGGCTCTGCCTTACCAAGTAGAGATTGTTTTTCGATCTTCTGAGCTAGGAGCGAATGCGTTTGCCTTACCCGGTGGAAAGATTGTGTTGCTCGATGAATTAGTTTCGCTGTCTAAAAACCAGCAACAACTGGACAGTATTATTCTTCACGAGCTTGGTCATATTCATCATCGCCACATGCTAAAGAGGTTGGTGTATTCGAGTGTCCTTTCTGTTGGTGTCGCTCTTTTAACTGGTGAAAGCTCTGGCATCGTGGACAATCTTGCCGGCGCAAGTGTGTTTGTGTTGTCCAGTGGTTACTCCAGAGATGCCGAAATACAAGCCGATGCATTTGCAAGAGAGGCGATGCTCAAGATTTATGGCGACACAAAGCCGATGGCTGAGATGTTTGAACTGTTCCGTAACCAAAGTTATGAAGAGTTGCCTGAATGGTTGAGTACCCACCCAGACCTTGATAAAAGGATTAAAGCGGCAAAAGGAAACTAACCTTTCCATTCGAATACCTAACGATTAAAGCTCACTAAATATTAGTGGGCTTTTTTCTTGCGTATTGAAAAGTGCTTCGAGGATTAGACAGGTTTTTCTGGAAGTGGCTGAGTGCGGTGACGCTTGGTCTAAACTTGGCTGAGATTCGGGGTTGCGCTTAACTAGGGATTGAGAAATCCCGTAATTTCCCAAGTGCCAAAACGACGAAAGCCCGTTGATTTCTCAACGAGCTTTCTAAATGTGGGGGAGTGCTGGGCTTGCATTCAAGGAGGGATTTGTCTAAATCCCTCTTACGCCTTCAGATACGAAAAAGCCCACTAATTTCTTAGCGGGCTTTCTCTAAATGTGGCTGAGAGCCGGGGTTGCGTTCAACTAGGGATTTAGAAATCCCGAAATTTTCTAAGCGCTAAAACGACGAAAGCTCGCAATAAATGCGAGCTTTCTAAATGTGGCGGAGAGATAGGGATTTGAACCCTAGATACGCTATTAACGTATGCCGGTTTTCAAGACCGGTGCTTTCAACCACTCAGCCATCTCTCCGTTGTTGAGGCGCATAATATAAGGCTTTGAAAATCTTGTAAACCCCAAAATGAATCGTTTGGATGATTACTGCTCGATTTTGTGTTGTTTGCAGAGAAAAGAATCAAAAAAGCTCGCCCAGTGGAGAGCTTTTGTTCAATTAATTACTTTTCGAATAGAAGCGTTGAAGTTCTGTCAAACCTTGCATTAGTACAGGAAGCTTAGGTGATGTTTCACGTAAGCGCTTGTAATTGCTGTCATACAGCTTGTAGTTACCAAATTTGTCGATAACTGTGGTTTGAGAGCCAGTAATCAGCGCTATTTCACGAGTATCGCCCGCTAGGATCCAACGACGGCGGCTTTCATCAAATAAATTACGTCCACTGCTGTAATCGTATGGGTTTGAAGAAACGCCCAGCATGTCTTGCAGAAGGGTCACAGACAAGTCTAGGTGGCTAGTACTGTGTGTAAACTCTGCAGGTAGCATACCTGGCCAATGAATAACCATAGGAACTTGCAGTTGGTAACGGCTGTAGTTGCTGTTTGCACCCCAGCTGTTGGTATTGGTTTCGTTGAACTCGCTGCCGTGATTAGAGGTAATGACCACAATCGTGTTTGCCAGCAACTCTTTTGCTTCCAAATCGGCGATGATCTCTGCAACCGTTTTATCTGCCGACTTCACCGACTGCTCGTAAGCTTTCTTGAATCGTTCGCTAGCAGGCATTTCTTCATTCGCCGCCATTGGCTCTGATTCAAAGTTATCGACGGTAGTGACTTCGATGTAACTAAACCAAGGCTGTTTCGCTTGTTCGGTCAGCCATAAGTTCCAAGCCGCGATAGACTGCTTGTCGGTATGAGCTTGTGTACCATCGAGATCATTAGCCAGATTCAAGCCACGGAAGATGACCTCTGAATACAGATCGTCTTCAAAACCATTACCGCTGAATAGACCAAAGCTGTAATCCTGATCTTTTAATACATCTAATAGCACTGGTGCACTGCCTTGCGCTTTGATGCTGCTCGCGTAGCTGCTTGGTAAGCCATAGAACAAACCAAACGCACCGTAAGTGTCGTTGCTTGAGCTGTAATGATTAGTGAAATTTTGATTATCTTGTGCAAATTTGTACAAGTTCGGCATTTCGTCTTGGTTTAGCGCGTCTGCCCGCAGGTTATTCACGCTGATCATCAGCACGTTTAACTTGTTACCACGACGGTTGAATTCTAGTTTCTCAAGCGGGTAGCTGACTAAGTCGATGTTACCTTGGTTTTCTGCCAAACGCTTAAGGTACTCTTCACGGTCAAGAAGACCATGTTTTTCCATAAAGCTCTTCGCTGTCATTGGGTATGACAGTGGGAAATTAGAGCGCTGGCTAGTAATTGGGTTGTAGAAGTAAGCATCAGCCCAGATGTAAACCAAGTGGCTGGTCATAAAGCTTAAGAAGAACACGGCAGCCAATGGACGACCAACGTGTTTGTGAGACAGTTTACGTTGTTTGCGCCAAACCCACTCAGACAGAGCAAGTTGAACGAGGAAAATAAGCGGCATTACCACGAAAAGGTGCTGAAGATCAGAACTGATCGCGCTTTTATCTTCGCTAAACAACAGCTCCCAAACCACAGGGTTCAGGTGCAAATTAATCGACTGATACGCTTGAGTATCAATCAGAAGGACGGTCTGGCCGACCGTTGCGAATATCACTGCCACCAAACGGAATAACTTCCGAGATGGCAGGACAAACGTCAGCGGAAATAGAACCAGTAAGTACAGGGCGAAAACAAGGAAGCCAAAATGACCAACCCAAGACACTGCCAGATAGAATTGCCCCATTAGGGTCTCTGGCCAAGGGGATTGAACGATATAGCGTGTACCAATCAACATCGAAGCGACGATGTTGAAGAATGCAAACCAGTGACCCCAACCAACTAGTCGGGATACGCGTTCGCCGTATGAGTTTCCGCTGTCTACCATGTACTTGTTCTATTATCCGTTATTAGTGTGCTTTTGGCACTTCAAGAGAAGAGATTAATGCCTGAGCAAATTTTTCAGCAATAACTTTGCGTTGTGAAGCAGCAACTTGTTGATTTAAGACATTCGTTGCGATATTTCCCGCAATCATTAGCGTCAACTCAGGAGAGGCAGCGTGTTTCTCAAGAACAGCGCCCACTTCAGCAAGAATTTTCTCTACTTGTTCGTCAGTATATTTAGATGTAATCGGCATAAAGACTCTAATAATGATAGTAAAAGCGGCTTATGATAACCTACAATGCCCAACAACTTAAACCTTGTAGCAAGATAAAATCACTATGAGCCTTCATCTTTCAAACGTTATTCTGCATCAATTGTGCAAAAACGATCAGGACGAACTGGTTGTTAAACTTCGCCCGGCGTCGTTAGAAAACGATACCTCTACTGAAAACCTTGTCGCGGAACTGCATCGCGTATTCCACTCTAAAGCAGGTAAAGGTTTCGGCTCTTTCCAATCTGACAGCGAATTTCAATTTTGGCTTCAAGAAATGCGCAAAGGAGAGAGAGATTTCTATGATTTCTCACAAATTAGTGCAAATCGCCTGAAAGAAGAGCTGATTAAGTACCCATTTGCTGACGAAGGTATCTTAGTGTTTGCTGAGTACCAAAGCTTAGCTACGGACTATCTGTTTATCGGTATCTTACCAATGAATCAAAGCCTGAAAGTCACAGAAGGCTTAGATATTGATGCAACGGATTACCTAGACATTACTAAGATGGACATCGCTGCACGTATCGATCTTTCAAGCTACGATACTGACCGTGAGTCAAACCGTTACCTTTCTTACATTAAAGGTCGTGTGGGTCGTAAAGTGGCAGACTTCTTCCTAGATTTTCTGCAGGCGGATGTTGGTTTAGACACTAAACAGCAAAACCAAGTACTGATGCAGGCGGTGGAAGACTTCTGCGCAGACTCAAAATTAGAGAAGCAAGAAGCGAACGAGTACAAAAAGCAGGTTTACAACTACTGCAATGAGCAAATCAAATCGGGCGACGAAGTACAAATTTCTGAACTGTCTGGAGAGCTGCCTCCGAGCCAAGATGGCACCAGCTTTATGGACTTTACCAAAGAGCAAGGATACGATTTGGAAGAATCTTTCCCCGGTGACCGCTCAACGGTACGCAAGTTAACAAAGTACGTTGGTGCCGGCGGTGGTTTGAACATCAGCTTTGATAGCCTGTTACTTGGCGAGCGTATTTTCTACGATCCAGAGACAGACACGCTGACGATCAAAGGGACGCCACCAAACCTAAAAGATCAGTTAAGCCGTAACTAATTTAAGAAAGAGAGCGTGATGCTCTCTTTTTTTCTGTGAAGTGCGCACAGTTATGGTGTAATTCATGGTATATGCTTGTGATTAAAAACAAAGAGTTGAGGGATAAGCGTTGCTGCAATTCAAAGAGGGAATAAGACGATCTGCTTGGTTTTTATTTGCCGCGTGGTGCGTATTCGCGGTGGGTATTTGGTTACAAGCGCAGCAGACCATTCGCACAATCTCTACGGTTGATGAACTCAGCAGTAAAATTGATGAAGTTCGTAATATTTTTAACTTTGAGCTTCCTTATCGTGCTCAACATGTCGATGAAGTGTCCCTCAAACTTCAGCTTGTGTATGCTGTGCGCTTACAATTAGAAAGTGAGTACTCTCATCGGTTGGGGGCTCCAGACTTAACGCAACTCTTCTACTTAACCGACCGTTTTCTTGAAGGTGCGAGAACCTTTATTGGCAGTGACAGTGAATTGGTTGCGTTGGCCGATCAGCTACATAACAGTCGTGAATCAGGCAGCAACTCGCTTGAGCTGCGTACAATGTATTACCGGTTGGGCGCCATGGTATTGGAAGCGATGTTTAGCGATGCTGCGACCAGTACAGATACCTACCAAGAGTTAGATTTGTTGTTCACGGCGTCCCAAGGTCTCGATGTAAAAGAGCAAGCTTCATTTCAACGCCGATTAGACCAAACTTCCAGTGTGCTTGCTGCTCATGCGCAAGGCAGCCATTTGTCGAATCAACTGCTTAATCCTGAACTACCAAATCAATTGGCTTCTGTCATTGGCTCTCTTGAACGCAAGTTGACGTTTTATATTACTTTTTTAACGTTAGTCAGTGGTTCCTTACTCGCTGCTTATTCGTGGGCAGTGTTTGCTAAAAAAGTACCCACCTCGCAATCAGCCTTAACCTCAGTTCAGGAGAAAGGGGAGCCACCTCATCCATCTCCTGTTGAATCCGGCTCCGAAGAAAGGAAACCTGCGTTTGTTGGGCAAAATGAACAAGAAACTCATGCTGATTTCCTTTGCCCGAAAGAACAAAACGTGATGCAACCTTCCGTTGAGAGCGTCAACACTGAGGATGATGCTCCCTCAGTCAATGAGCCATATATTGATATCGAGAAAATGTTGGATTCTTTATCTGACGACGAAGATTCGGTACGCATGCTGCTAGAGGTCTTTATCCAAGACCATACAGAAGATGGTACAAAGCTTCGCGTATTGCTCACAGAAGGTAAAGACAAAGACCAGGCGCAGCGGATCGCTCATAGTTTGAAAGGGGTATCTGGCAGTATAGGCGCCATGCCTCTGCACTATATTTCTGGTGATATTGAAGCGTTGATAAAGCAGGGAGAGCGGGTTACGGATGACAAGCTTGATTTGCTAGAACAGGTATTGCAGGAAACGACACTTTTTGCAGATAAAGTTCTCAATAGTGAAAACATTCGAGAAGTACTAACAGATTGATATTCCTCTGACTTAAAATACCAAAGACTAAGGTATCACGTTGCGCTCGCGAACCTGATGCCTTGGTTCGTTACTGTTCCTGTTCTACATATTTTGACCATAGGTAATTTCATGTCCATCCGCCGACTGTCCTCATTGATGGTGGCTTGTTTAGTTTTGAGCCTTTCAGGGTGTTCTCTGTTAGAGGTGAAGATCGACAGCCAAACTGTACCGCTAACCAAGCAAGAGCTGAATATGCGCATTATGACGCGTGAATATGCTCAGCAATTCTTTGCTCAAGTTGAGCAAGCCGCCGACGTGCTGCACGAAAACTACGAACCAAGCGATAAAGTAAACCAATCTTATATCTTGCTTTGGAAAATCAATGCGGAAGAGGGGCTTCAAGCTGCGGCTTACCAAGTGTCGCCAATGGCTGCGCTGATCGATACGTGGGTGTTCACTCACCAGATGAACCAGTTCTACAGTGAAGGAGCAGGCAAAGACTTATTCACGACAGGTGAAGCCAAACAAGTGTCTGTACACCTAGCTAAAGAAGTTGACAAGTTAGCCAAATCGCTATTGAAGAAAGACGTATACGAAAACACCAAAGTGTTTGTCGCTGGCTTTGTTGAGAAGTATCCATTTGCGGATCTAAGCATGATTCGTACGCCTGCATATCGTGCTTGGTTAGAAGCTAACCAAATTAGCGAAGAAGAGGCGGTAACGACTCTAGGTACGATGCCAGAGGCCATCGGTGACGTGTCTGACCGTTTGAGCTTAGTCTCTGAGCAAACACCAAAGATCATGACGTGGAAAGCTCAGTTGTTGGCGCTCAACAGCTCAGCAAGCATTGAACAAGTAAACGCAGCACTAAACAGTTTGAAGGTGACTTCTGAGTCTTTGAAAGACTTTATCGATAACAACCCTGAGTACATGCGCAACTTAGCGGAGCAGATGGCTGTGCAACTTCAACCTCTAGTGGAAGATATCGACCAAAAAACAGAAGAACGTTTGTCTCAGTTGAGTGAAGAGCGTCAGGCTTTAGAGCAAATGGTGGCAAGAGAGCGCCAAGAGATTGCTCAAATCATCACAAACGAGCGCGAGAAGTTTGCTCAGGACCTAGACCATGTTTCGCAAGAAGTGGTGAACCTAGCAATGGATAAGTTGATTGAGCTAGTAAAGAGCACCATCATCTACTTTATTCTGTTTATCCTAGTGATTTTCTTTGCTCCTCTCGTTCTTGGTTATGCATTGGGTAAACGCTCAGCGGTAAGAGCCAGCACTAAATCGGCGTAATCATCTAGAAGTCACAACACGAAATAGCAGATACAAAAAAGGACCGAATCATCGGTCCTTTTTATTTATGGAAGGTTTCTATCTATGGAAAGCTGAAGCCTTAAGCTGTTTGTTGTTTGAGTTCAGCTTCTGTTTGTTCTTCTGTTGCTGGAGCTGTTGGTTCGCATTTATCAACAAACCAGCCCATATAAGAAGTAAAGATGGTCACGATGATACACACGAAGCTCAGCCACATGAACGGCGCATACGACAATGTTGCCACACCCAAGATGCTCGCCATGTAGATACCATTATCACTCCAAGGCACCATACCAGATGTTAATGTGCCGCCGAACTCTGCGTTACGAGATAGATTCTTGCGTTTGTAGCCAAGGCGGTCGTAGTTCTTCGCACAGATCTTAGGAGTAAGAATCAGTGATACGTACATCGCAGAGCCGAATACGTTACCCATGAAGGCCGTACCAATTGTGCTGGTTGCCAATGAGCCTGCGCTTTGAACACGTCGTTCGAACAGCTTTGCAATCGTTTCTAGTACGCCAACCTTATCTAGTAGGCCGCCAAAGCCTAGACCAAACACGATCACCGCAACAGAACCTAGCATAGAAGACATGCCACCACGGTTTAGAATCGAGTCAATGAAATCCACGCCTGAAGAAATCGCAAATGGTGCCCAAGCTGTGTTGAATGCTGTCAGGAAGTCTACATCCTGGATCATCACTGCCCAGATAATACCTAGCAGAGAACCAAAGCTAATCACAGGGAAAGAAGGCATACGCATCGCAAGTAAAGCCAATACGATGATCACAGGGACAAAGGAGTACGGCGTAATAAAAAATTGTTGTTCCATTGCCTGAATAACCGAATCCACTTGGCTCATGTCAACTTTACCAGCGAAGTGGAAGCCAAATGCGGTAAACATAATGCCAGTGATGATGTAGCTGATCAGCGCGATAGGTAGCATACCTTTGATGTGCTCAACCACTTCTACATTTGACATAGAAGAAGCAAGGATCACTGAATCTGAAAGTGGAGACATCTTGTCACCAAAGTAACAGCCCGATAGCACCGCACCTGCTGTGATTGGTGCTGGAACACCAAGACCTTGACCAATACCCATCATCGCAATACCAGCTGTACCTGCTGCACCCCAAGATGTACCAGTTGCTAGTGCTGTCAAAGAACAGATGATCATTGTTGCTAGCAAGAAGATAGAAGGGTGAATCGCTTTCAAACCGTAATAGATGATAGTCGGTACGATACCGCCTGAGATCCAAGTACCGACCAAGGCACCAACAGCAAGAAGAATAAGCACGGCACCAAGGCCATTAGAAATGCCATTTAAGGCTGCTTTTTCAAGGTCTTTGTATTGGTGACCTAATCTTAGGCCCAATAGCATAATAATGAACCAACCGATGTACAGCGCGAGCTGGATTGGAAGGTCTAATTTGGCAGTAAATGAAAATGCCAAAAGAAGAAACAAACCTAGCGAGATAAATACCTGTATCAGACTAGGAAGACGTGTTGTAACTTGCTTCATATGTGCCTCTGTCGTTCATGGAGCAATAGAGGAAGGCCGCTCCCTGTTTTAATCGGGCATAACATACATTAACAAAAATTATATTTCGAACATTTGGTGCTTTATCTTGACTTTCATCCGCAAAAACGTTTGCTTGTGAAATTAATAACTAAAAAACTTTAATGTTAATGGTTGGAAATGTTTTGTAATGTAAAAAATATGTGCCGCAAATGTTTTTTTCTCATTGAGTGGTAAGACCTTATTGTGGGGAGTTAGCACTTTACCAGGCAGGATCAGGCGAATAATCAAGAAGAAAAGAGAAGAAAATAACTTGGATTATAAAAAACCGCGGCAAACGTTAAAAAAGTTGCGTTTATTTGCAAATTAGGGCTTGAGATTTTGTGTCGAAAATTGAACTATGGAGAAAGTTTCAAAAATATACATGGAGAGTTAATGCGATGAGAGTAGGTTTAGTTGGTTGGCGCGGCATGGTCGGTTCGGTACTGATGCAGCGCATGGTCGAAGAGAAAGATTTCGACTTAATTGAGCCAGTTTTCTACAGCACGTCTCAAATAGGTATCCCGGCTCCAAACCTAGGTAAAGAAGCTGGTCTACTTCAAGATGCGTTCGATATTGACAGCTTAAAACAGCTTGATGCAGTGATTACGTGTCAAGGTGGTGGTTACACAGAGAAAGTTTACCCAGCACTACGCCAGGCTGGCTGGAAAGGCTACTGGATTGATGCAGCGTCTACACTGCGTATGGCAGAAGATTCTATCATCACTCTAGACCCGGTAAACCTAGCGCAAATTCAACAAGGCATTCACGGTGGCACCAATACGTTTGTTGGTGGTAACTGTACAGTAAGTTTGATGCTAATGGGCCTTGGTGGTCTGTTCGAGAAAGGCTTAGTTGAGTGGACAAGTGCAATGACGTACCAAGCTGCGTCTGGCGCAGGTGCACAAAACATGCGTGAGCTGATCTCTCAGATGGGCGTAATCAACGACTCTGTAAGCTCTGAATTGGCAAACCCAGCAAGTTCTATTCTGGATATCGATAAAAAAGTAGCGGATACAATGCGCAGCTCTTCATTCCCAACCGATAAGTTTGGTGTGCCGCTAGCGGGCTCTTTGATTCCTTGGATCGACGTTAAACGCGACAACGGTCAGAGCAAGGAAGAATGGAAAGCAGGTGTAGAAGCGAACAAGATCCTTGGCTTCCAAGATGCGCCAGTGCCAGTCGATGGCACTTGTGTCCGTATCGGTGCGATGCGTTGTCACTCTCAAGCATTGACTATCAAGCTTAAGCAAAACGTGCCAATGGATGAAATCGAAGAAATCATCGCGACGCACAACGACTGGGTGAAAGTGATTCCAAATGATCGTGACATCACCGCTCAAGAGCTAACGCCGGCAAAAGTAACTGGCACGCTTTCTATTCCTGTTGGTCGTCTACGTAAGATGGCAATGGGTGATGATTTCCTAAACGCGTTCACTGTAGGTGACCAGCTTCTATGGGGTGCAGCAGAGCCACTACGTCGTACTCTACGAATCATCCTTGCTGAGAAAGCATAATTTGTCTCAAGTTTGAGATGCCAATTTTGAAAGCGCCCAATCGGGCGCTTTTTTATATTTCAATGACAGTAAGTTGACTTTGATTGCATAACGTTGCCGCGAATTCAATCTATTGGAGTACGGTAATGAAACAAAATACAAAAGGTTTTACTCTTATCGAGTTAGTGGTTGTCATTGTAATTCTCGGTATTCTAGCCGCTGTTGCCGCTCCGAAGTTTCTAAATCTTCAACATGACGCGAGAGCTTCTTCCATTCAAGGTATGGCGGCTTCTGTTCATAACGCTGCTGAAATAGCATATGGGAAAGCGGCTGTTGAAGGAGAAGAGAATTCACCGTCGTATCATGTAGTAGGAGCGGGTAATGTCCACTTTGGTTATCCCGCAGTGGAAAATAATGGCTTGGAAGATTTCCTAGATGCGGATCTGGGTTACAAAGACGGTACAAAAGACTGGGTTTGGGATGCGTATAATACTGGTGGTAGCTTAGCAGACCCAGACTATAAAGTTATTACCCAATCAGAATGGGTTCAAAAGTATGACCGCGAAGCAATCAAAGCGAGTAACTGCTACGTGAAGTACACCGCGGCAATGGAGCCGGGTGATGAATACAAAGTGGAAGTGTTTACTGACGGTTGTTAAATCGAGAATAGACCTTGCCCACAGGAAATGTTTGTTTCTTGAGAGCCAAAAGTTATGTAGAAGCCGATGTGAATTCATCGGCTTTTTTGATCGTGGAGTTGGAATACAAGGGCGTTCAGAATGCAGCGCTCCAATAACCGGAAGCGCTGCGTTGGAAGGCAAGCGAAAGAAACTAAGTTCTAAAACGCGTTGACAGAATCTATCCCCAGAAAGACAAAATATAGCCGATTCCCGATTCCCGATTCCCGATTCCCGATTCCCGATTCCCGATTCCCGATTCCCGATTCCCGATTCCCGATTCCCGATTCCCGATTCCCGATTCCCGATTCCCGATTCCCGATTTTATTCTTCCTCGTCCGCACTCACGACGCGATTATCAGGATCCGCTAACTCACTACCACAATGCTTACAGTGCATCGCATCAGAGTCATGACCAGAGCGATTGCAGTTCGGGCACTTAACCAATTGCTTATGCGCATTCATCTCATTACTCAGTTCTGCGGTGATAATGCCGGTTGGAACCGCAAGTATCGAGTAACCAAGCAACATAGTGAGGGATGCAATGGCTTTACCCAAGTGAGTTTGCGGTACCATGTCGCCATAGCCAACCGTAGTAATAGTTACGATCGCCCAGTAGATGCTTTTCGGAATACTCGTAAAACCGTTATGGGGCCCTCAATCACAAAGATCAGCGCGCCAAAAATGGTGACCAGAATACCTACAGTACTAAAGAAGATAAGAATCTTACGACGCGCCATTAAAAGGGAGCGCAACAAGATGTTTGAATCCTGCAGGTAGCGAACCAATTTCAAAATACGGAAGATTCGCATCACACGAAGCAGTCGCACCACGCCCATAAATGAAGCGCCGGGGAAGAATATTGCTAAGTAGGTAGGCAGAATGGCCAGCAAGTCGACGACGCCATAAAAGCTGGTGGCGTAAGACTTAGGTTTTGGTGAACAGTAGAGTCTTAACAGATATTCGACAGTGAATATGGCAGTAAAGGTGTACTCAATGTAACGCAGCTCACGTGACCATTCCGTCATGACCGATGGCAGTGACTCTAGGATGAGAACTAATAACGAGGTAATGATCGCGATAATAAGCGCAATATCGAAGGCGCGTCCGGCACGTGTGTGAGTGCCGAAGATGATGACGTATAAATGATGCTTAATAGACTTGCGAGGCATGATGTTGCACTGTCAGCGTTAAAATGAAACGAATTGCAACATCATACCAGAAGTTTGGAAGCTTAGGCTAAGCCGGGGAAGAGGTTTCTTAGGCCGTTTGCGATGAACTCGATACCCAATGCACCTAGGATAAGACCCATGATACGCGTGATTACGTTGATACCCGTCTGGCCAAGGAAACGTACGATCAAAGGTGCAGAACGGAACAGTAGCCACGAGCAGAAACAAAACAACATGATGGTAACGCTAATGCCAACTGTGTCGAGTGCGCTTGGGTAGCGTGCACCATATACGATGGTTGAGCTGATTGCGCCAGGGCCTGCCATTAATGGCATCGCCAGTGGCACTACGCCAATCTGTTCACGACTTACATACTCAGTCTTTTCTTGTTTGTTCTGCTTATCTTCACCCAGTTTACCGCTCATCATTGAGAACGCGATGCTCAGAAGTAGCAAGCCGCCAGCAACACGGAAAGAGTCCAGCGAGATGCTGAACATATCCAGCAGTAACTGACCAGCAAAAAGAGAAATGATCAAAATCACTGCAACAGCAACGTTTGCTGTCGTGGCGGTTTTGTTTTTCTCTTCTGGAGTCATATGTCCGGTTAGGGACACGAACACTGGCATGATACCAACAGGGTTCACTGCTGCGACCAAACCTAAGAAAAACTGTAGGAAAATAGCTAACTCTAAAGTCTGCATGTTGCTTACTCGTAAACGTTCACAATAGTGAAAAAGAGAGGGGGTAATTTTAGGCGGTAATGTAAGGCAAAACTGCGGCTGGAAGAAATGAAAAAAACTAACGTATTTGGGCTAGTATTTGTGAGAAAAACTAATTATTGAAGAAAATGTATTCAACCTGGAAACGAATTGTTACGTAGAAAGTTGGTGAGAGAGCATACTGATTTACACAAACGTTAACATTCGCACATTTTTCGCAAAAATAAAGGTGGTTTGTAGAGAGATAAGACGTATTCGATATACTCTCAGTAGCACAAAAATTAGGGTCCACATGTAATTTTGTTGGCTAAAAATGAAACTTTTTTACAGATTGTTGTTGTTTCTTTTAGTTTTTAGTTCGTTTGCTTCTTTTTTGTTCAATAAAAAATGAAGTTTAATTTATTTGTTTATCAATGAGTTATGTGGTTTTGTTGTGGTAAACCACTACTTTGGGGGTATTTCAGTTGTGAGAACTGATCCAAGTCAATTTTTTTCATACTCTGAAATATTATACTCAGCCCTGAAAGCAATTTACTAAGATGGTTGTTAGTTAAGTCGCTGATAAACAGTAAAAACGAAAGACAATAGCCTTACTAAAAAGTTTTTAATATTTATTATTTTAGGAGATCCACCATGCCTGTAACTAACTTAGCTGAACTAGATGCTCTAGTAGCACGCGTTAAAGCAGCACAAGAAGAGTTCGCAACATTTTCTCAAGAGAAAGTAGACGCAATCTTCCGCGCAGCTTCACTTGCAGCTAACCATGCTCGTATTCCACTAGCACAACAAGCAGTTGCTGAATCTGGAATGGGTATTGTTGAAGATAAGGTAATCAAAAACCACTTCGCTTCAGAATTTATCTACAACAAATACAAAGACGAAAAAACATGTGGCATCCTAGAAGAAGATGACAACCTAGGCACAATGACTATCGCTGAGCCTGTAGGTATCATCTGTGGTATTGTTCCAACGACTAACCCAACTTCTACAGCAATCTTCAAATCTCTAATTTCTCTAAAAACTCGTAACGGCATCATCTTCTCGCCACACCCACGTGCGAAGAACTCAACTAACGATGCCGCGAAACTAGTTCTAGACGCAGCAGTTGCAGCTGGTGCTCCAAAAGACATCATCGGTTGGATCGACCAACCATCTGTAGAGCTTTCTAACGCTCTTATGAAGCACGACGGCATCGCTCTTATCCTTGCAACTGGTGGTCCAGGCATGGTTAAAGCAGCTTACTCTTCTGGTAAGCCAGCAATCGGTGTAGGTGCAGGTAACGTTCCTGTAGTTATCGATGAAACAGCTGACATCAAACGTGCTGTTGCTTCTATCCTAATGTCTAAAACTTTTGATAACGGCGTAGTATGTGCTTCTGAGCAAGCTGCAATCGTAGTTAGCGAAGTGTACGACGAAGTGAAAGAGCGTTTCGCTTCTCACAAAGCTCACGTTCTATCTAAAGCTGATGCTGATAAAGTACGTAAAGTACTTCTTATCGACGGCGCGCTAAACGCGAAAATCGTAGGTCAACCTGCTCCAGCAATCGCTGAAATGGCTGGCGTTAAAGTTCCTGCTGACACAAAAGTTCTTGTAGGTGAAGGTCTAGGTAAAGTTTCTTACGATGATGAGTTCGCTCACGAGAAACTATCTCCAACTCTAGGTCTATTCCGTGCTGACAACTTCGAAGATGCAGTTGCTCAAGCGGTAACAATGGTTGAAATCGGTGGTATCGGTCACACATCTGGTCTTTACACTAACCAAGACGTAAACGCAGACCGCATCCGTTACTTCGGTGACAAGATGAAGACTGCACGTATCCTTGTAAACATCCCGACTACTCACGGTGGTATCGGTGACCTTTACAACTTCAACGTAGCACCTTCTCTAACTCTAGGTTGTGGTTCTTGGGGTGGTAACTCTATCTCTGAGAACGTAGGTCCTAAGCACCTTATCAACAAGAAAACTGTAGCTAAGCGAGCTGAAAACATGTTGTGGCACAAACTACCTAAGTCTATCTACTTCCGTCGTGGTAGCCTTCCAATCGCAATGAGCGACCTAGAAGGTAAGAAACGCGCATTCCTAGTAACTGACCGTTTCCTATTCAACAACGGTTACGCTGATGAAGTAGTTAAACTGCTTAAAGAGCAAGGCATCGAAGTTCAAACATTCTTCGACGTAGAAGCGGATCCAACACTATCTGTTGTTGAGAAAGGTGCAGAAGCAATGAAGAGCTTCCAACCTGACGTAATCCTAGCTCTAGGTGGTGGTTCACCAATGGATGCTGCGAAGATCATGTGGGTAATGTACGAGCACCCAGAAACTCACTTCGCTGAACTAGCAATGCGCTTTATGGACATCCGTAAACGTATCTACAAGTTCCCTAAAATGGGTAAGAAAGCTGAGCTTGTATGTATCACTACAACTTCAGGTACTGGTTCAGAAGTTACTCCATTCGCTGTTGTTACAGACGACAAGACTGGTGCTAAGTACCCACTAGCTGACTACGAAATCACGCCAAACATGGCTATCGTTGATGCTAACCTAGTAATGAACATGCCTAAGTCTCTAACAGCATTCGGTGGTTACGATGCAGTAACTCACGCTCTAGAAGCTTACGTATCTGTTCTTGCGAACGAGTACTCAGATGGTCAAGCTCTACAAGCGCTTAAGATGCTTAAAGAGTACCTACCTTCAAGCTACGCGAACGGTGCAAACGACCCAATCGCTCGTGAGAAAGTACACAACGCGGCAACGATCGCTGGTATCGCGTTTGCTAACGCATTCCTAGGTGTTTGTCACTCAATGGCGCACAAGATTGGTGCTGAGTTCCACCTACCTCACGGTCTAGCGAACGCACTACTAATCTCGAACGTTGTACGTTACAACGCGAACGACAACCCAACTAAACAAACTGCGTTCTCTCAATACGACCGTCCACAAGCACGTCGTCGTTACGCTGAAGTTGCTGACCACCTAGGCCTAAGCCAAGAAGGTGACCGTACTGCTCAGAAGATTGAACGTCTACTAGCATGGTTGGACGAGCTGAAAGGCGACTTAGACATCCCAATGTCTATCCAAGCTGCAGGTGTTTCTGAAGCTGACTTCGTAGCGAAACTAGACGAACTAGCTGTTGAAGCGTTCGATGACCAGTGTACAGGTGCTAACCCACGTTACCCTCTAATCACTGAGCTAAAAGAAGTACTAATGGCTTCTTACTACGGTAAAGCGTTCGTTGAAGGCGAAACTTTCGAAGGTACAACTGTTATCAAGAAGAAAGCAGACCAAGTAGCGAAAGAAGCAGCACCAAAAGCTAAGAAAGAAAAAGCTAACGCATAAGTAAGACGTTAGTTATGAAGTAGGTTTTCGCTAGCACGAAACTTACAATCGGGAAACTCAAAGCCCCAGTCGAAAGACTGGGGCTTTTTTTGTTTCTCTATTTAGCCGTTTTGCAGCAGAAGGTGATTATCAATCGTGGAGAGTTAGACTTCGGTCGTGACAACGCGTCCGCTAAAGTACTCATTTGCGACAATGTAGGCGGTATTTCTTACCAACTCATCTTGGATTTGAGCCCAATGTCGCTCGTCTAGATCTTCGCTGGTATGGTTTACTGATGGGATGACACCACCCACACGAATATTGAAAGGGGTCAGCTCTTTTGCCCAGCTGTAAGTAAAACCAGAGACCAAAGCCGCCATGCTTTCCACACCGGTCAAATCCTCATGGTTGTCATGTGAGATTACATTCACGATAACCCCTTTTTTCTCTTTTGAACGGAATCGTTCTGCGCTGACTTGCCCATAGGTATATAGAAAGCGAGCTGCAGAAGAAAGGTGATCGATGTACGTACTCATTGGTTCTGGTGCCATCAAGCTCGGCATTGGAGAGCTGGTCCAACAATTAACGATGACGTCGGGTGTTGCGCCTAGCTGTGACTCAATTTGATCGAACAATAGATTGATTGAGGTGGTGTTATCACTACACACGTTTATCGCATAAACCTTGTCGGAGAAGGCGCGGATTTGCTCGTAGCTCGCCTTTAAAGCATGAGGGTTCTGGTCACAGAGCACCAACGTCGCACCAAGGTGGGCAAAGTGGTTGGAACAAGTCCTGCCTAAGACTGAGCCTGCAGACGTAACGAGAATGATTGATTCTTTGATATCCATAGCACCTTCACTGTAATTTCTTGTGTTAAACAATACATCAGTGGTTTGTGCTAACAGCATGGATGAATTTCTTTGAGCTCAGTGTGAAAAGCTTCAAAGTAACGCTTTTGAGTCGGAATTATTGTCTAGGAATTTGTAAGCCGTCACATTTCTGACGTGCTTCAAATGTAAGTGCTTGGAGAAAAAGAAGATCGTTAAGCTTGTACTTGAATTTGATACTGACGTTGAGCCGTCACTAGTTGGTTGTACAAGCCCGCTTCAGGGATCAACTGCTTATTACGCTCTCCTAAGCTACGACGCTCATGCCCGGAAAGGTTGTGGTAAACCTCTTCTGGCAGGTTGAATGTGTCTTCTGGCAGGTAAGTTAGCGCGTCTGGTTTTAGGTAATGGCTCAACTTCGCAGATGGTAAGCCTGCATCATGGAACTGTTTTGCTTGTTCCGCTGCAAGTTCATAGCTGCTGCTATCAGAGCGAAGCGCTTGAGGCTGAGACAGCCCGAATTGCTGGCGAAGAATGTCGTCACTGGTGATGACTTCTTGTACTTCTTCAACTGGAACCACATCTCGAACATCATTCGAAAACATAGACAGAATTAACGAGAAATCAGCACGACGGCCTTCGTGCACGGCATGGTTGATACCATTACCGAACTGAAGTTCGTTGATGATTGCTGCTTTGTCTACAGTATGGATTTGCATGGTGTTCCTCGCTTGATGCACTTTTAACGGCAACAGAAGGAAGAACTTTAGAGAAAAGAGGGGATTAATTGAAGAAATAGGTTTGAGAAGCAATAAAAAAGCCCGCAGTAATGCGAGCTTTTAACTATGACTAAATTGAACTTAGGGGGAAGTAAATTACTTCGCTAGGTTCTCAGCTACAAAGTCCCAGTTTACAAGAGCCCAGAAGCCGTTCATGTAATCAGGACGTACGTTGCGGTAATCGATGTAGTACGCGTGTTCCCACAGGTCAACAGTTAGAAGTGGAGTAGTACCTTCTTCTGTTAGTGGTGTTGCTGCGTTAGAAGTGTTAACGATTTCTAGAGAACCGTCAGCTTTCTTAACTAGCCAAGTCCATGAAGAACCGAAGTTGTTGATTGCTGCGTCAGTGAACTTCGCTTTGAATTCTTCGAAAGAACCGAATGCTGCGTTGATTGCTTCAGCAACTGCGCCAGTTGGTTCGCCGCCCGCGTTTGGCGCTAGACAGTGCCAGTAGAACGTGTGGTTCCAGATCTGTGCTGCGTTGTTGAATACGCCACCAGTAGAAGTCTTGATGATTTCTTCTAGTGTTTTGCCTTCGAACTCAGTACCAGGGATAAGACCGTTTAGCTTAACAACGTAAGTGTTGTGGTGCTTACCGTGGTGGAAATCTAGAGTCTCTGCAGAGATGTGTGGTTCTAGTGCGTCTTTCGCGTAAGGAAGAGCTGGTAGTTCAAATGCCATTGCTCGATTCTCCATAGATATGAAAGGGTTACCTTTCGATTGCTTCCAGTGTTTTTATTTATATGTAGTCGTTACGACTGACTTGAGAAGTATTTTAGCAAGTTTTTACTTTATTAAAACCCCGATATGAAAATATTTTAAGATACCAAGGCTAAAGACTTACTAATTATATGGTTTTTATTCTGTGGTTATTGAGTAGAATGTGGCAAATAATTAAAGTTCACATCCATGAATGAGGAAGCGATGGAAACTATCGATAAAATCAAACAGCAGATCTCTGAAAACACAATCCTGCTGTACATGAAAGGATCACCGAAACTGCCTAGCTGTGGTTTTTCTTCTCAAGCTGCACAAGCACTAATGGCATGTGGCGAGAAGTTCGCTTACGTAGACATTCTACAAAACCCAGACATCCGCGCTGAGCTACCAAAATACGCTCAATGGCCAACATTCCCACAACTATGGGTTGAAGGCGAGCTGATCGGTGGTTGTGACATCATTTTGGAAATGTTCCAAAAAGGTGAACTTCAGCCTCTTATCAAAGAAGCTGCAGCACGCGTTGAAGGTGACGCTGAGTAATTCGTAAATACTCACATTTGGCGATAGAATACAAAGGAGCCGCATTGGCTCCTTTTTCTTTTTAGGTTAGTGGAATGAACTTGAAGCTATACTACGTACATGATCCAATGTGCAGCTGGTGTTGGGGCTACAAACCAACCATCGAAAAATTGAAGCAGCAACTGCCGGGTGTGATTCAGTTTGAGTATGTTGTGGGTGGGCTTGCGCCAGATACTAATCTGCCGATGCCTCCGGAAATGCAGCAAAAAATTGAGCAGATTTGGAAGCAAATTGAAAGCCAGCTTGGTACCAAGTTTAACTACGATTTCTGGACGTTGTGTACGCCAGTGCGCAGCACTTACCAGTCTTGCCGCGCTGTTATTGCCGCAGGCTTCCAAGACTCTTATGAGCAAATGCTAGAAGCGATTCAACACGCTTACTACTTACGTGCGATGCCACCTCATGAAGAAGCAACGCACTTGCAACTAGCACGAGAGATTGGCTTAAACGTTCAGCAGTTTAAGAACGATATGGATGGCACTTTGCTGGAAGGTGTTTTCCAAGACCAACTGAGTCTTGCTAAGAGTTTAGGTGTTAACTCTTACCCGAGTCTGGTACTGCAAATTAACGACGCTTACTTCCCAATTGAAGTAGATTATGTGTCGACAGAAAACACGTTGAAGCTCATTCGCGAACGTATTATCGACAATATGCCAGCGCAGTAAGTTGAAACCGATTTTCTAAAAAACAGACAACAAAAAGCCGCTCATTGAGCGGCTTTTTCGTAACGAATTGTATCCATCCGATGATGCGATTACAGCACCATTGCAGCAATCCAACCAAAGATGATCAGAGGGATGTTGTAGTGGATAAATGTCGGTACTACGGTTTCCCAAATGTGTTCGTGCTGACCGTCTGCGTTTAGGCCTGATGTTGGACCTAACGTTGAGTCTGAAGCAGGAGAGCCGGCATCACCAAGAGCGGCTGCCGTACCAACAAGGGCGATAGTTGCCATTGGTGAGAAGCCGAATGCTAGTGATAGCGGAACATAGATAGTCGCAAGGATTGGAATCGTAGAGAACGATGAGCCGATGCCCATTGTTACCAACAAACCAACGATAAGCATCAATAGTGCTGCAAGAGGTTTGTTGTCACCGATGCTGGTTGATAGCGATTGTACCAGTGTTTCAACGCCGCCAGTTTGCTTCATTACTGCCGCAAAACCTGCCGCTGCAATCATGATGAAGCCAATCATTGCCATCATGTGAACACCTTTAGTGAACACATCGTGCGTCTCTTTCCACGCGATAACGCCGCCGAAAGTGAATACCATGAAGCCAGCTAATGCACCAATGATCATCGAGCCTGTGTAAAGCTGAACGCTTAACGCTGCGATAATACCCAAGCCTGCAACCATGATGTGCTTCTTATTTAGCTTCGCTTCTGATTCTTGAACAACGGTCAGTTCAGTTTCTTTGTATTCGCGAGGTTTGCGGTAGCTAAAGAAGATCGCAGTTAGAAGACCAAACAACATACCTGCGCCCGGCAACAGCATTGCTGTCGGTACTTGGCTTGCCACAACATCGGTTAGACCGTTGTCATGCAGATTCTTCAGAAGGATATTGTTAAGGAAGATACCACCAAAGCCGATAGGCAGAACCATGTATGGCGTGATCAAACCAAAGGTAAGCACACAAGCAACTAAACGACGGTCCAGCTTCAGCTTAGCGAATACGCCCAAAAGAGGTGGGATCAAAATTGGAATGAAGGCGATATGTACCGGAATCACGTTTTGAGATGACATGGTAACAAGTACAAGAGCAACCAATACTGCGTATTTTAGACCCGTAGTCGACGCAGAGCTCTCTTTACCATTTAGGCGCTTGATAACGCTTTTTGCAAGAAGGTCAGTGATGCCAGAGCGAGAAATTGCAACAGCGAAAGTACCTAGCATTGCGTAGCTTAGTGCGATAGTCGCACCGCCACCTAGGCCACTTTCAAATGCGGCAACCGTATCCCCAAGGCTCATGCCAGCAACAAGGCCACCAACGATGGCACTAAACGTGAGGGCAACCACCACGTTTACGCGCATCAATGCTAATACGAGCATGACGCACACAGATATAACGACAGGATTCATACTTTTCCTAATATGTTGTGTTTACTTATTATTCTTCGTCGACAAGCGGCCAACCGCCTAGGGCCTTCCATTTGTTGACGATGCCACAGAATAACTCTGCAGTTTGTTGTGTATCGTAGAGGGCTGAGTGTGCCTCACGATTGTCGAATTCCATCCCTGCAGCTTTACATGCTTTAGCGAGAACAGTTTGACCATAAGCAAGCCCACTTAATGTTGCGGTATCAAAAGTGGCAAATGGATGGAAAGGGACTCTTTTGAGTTTGCAGCGCTCATTTGCTGCATTAACAAAACTTAAGTCGAAAGCAGCGTTATGTGCCACCATGATGGCACGGGAACAGTCTGCCGCTTTTTGCTCTTTGCGGATCAGTTTGTAGATTTCTTTGAGTGCTTCTTGTTCTGATACTGCACCGCGAAGAGGGCTGAATGGGTCACGAATGCCATTGAATTCAAGCGCTTCTTTTTCTAAATTCGCGCCTTCGAATGGTTCGATATGAAAATGAATGGTTGAGGCAGGATGCAGATCGCCATTTTCATCCATGCTAAGGGTGACGGCACAGATTTCTAAAAGTGCATCAGTTTGAGCATTGAAACCTGCGGTCTCAACGTCTACTACCACTGGAAAATAACCACGAAAACGCTTTTTCAGGGTCAGAGCTTCATTTTCTATTGTCATGTTGGCTTATATTTGTGTGACGAAGGCTGCATTATTGCAGATTCTACCGATGAGAAAAACCGCAATTTGGGAGAAATGTAAAATTCTATTTCCCGTTAACCAGTAAGGGTTATAACTAAAAACAAGGTTAACGTGCACCTGTTATTCTCGCGATGTTATTTACCATTTTATGCACTTGCCAAAGTGAGCGTTAACTCCTTATATCCCCTTGCAAATTCTATGTTGGCGGGATTTTTGCATTAGTTTGCATGTTTTTAATTGATTCAAGTAAGCGGCAATAGACTGCCGTTTGAGAGAAGAACCTAGATGAATAAATGGCTAGTAACCAGTGGTGTCCTGATGTCTTTACTCAGCGCAAACAGCTTTGCGTCGATGGGAAAGCGCTACGTTGCCACACCGCAGCAATCACAGTGGGAAATGGTGATGAATACGCCGTTGGAGTGTCAGCTGGTGCATCCAATCCCAGGATTTGGTGATGCGGTATTTTCATCTCATGCAAGTAAAAAAATCAATTTGGATTTTGAATTGAAGATGCTCCGCCCTATGGGTGAAACGCGCAATGTCAGTTTGATTTCTATGCCGCCACCTTGGCGTCCGGGAGAGAATGCGGATCGCATTAGTAACCTTAAATTCTTCAAACAGTTTGATGGTTACGTCGGCGGACAAACCGCTTGGGGCATTCTCTCTGAGCTAGAAAAAGGCCGCTATCCAACGTTTAGCTACCAAGACTGGCAGAGTCGAGATCAGCGTATTGAGGTCGCATTGTCTTCGGTACTGTTCCAAAACAAATACAACGCCTTTAGCAGCTGCATTGCTAACTTGCTGAAGTATAGTTTTGAAGACATTGCCTTCACGATTCTTCATTATGAGCGTCAAGGTGATCAGTTAACTAAAGCTTCGAAGAAACGTTTAGCGCAAATCGCTGATTACGTTCGCCATAACCAAGATATCGATTTGGTGTTAGTGGCGACATACACAGATTCGACAGATGGTAAAAGTACGAGCCAAAGCTTATCTGAACGACGAGCGGAATCATTGCGCAGTTACTTCGAATCTTTGGGCTTATCTGGGGAGCGTATTCAAGTGCAAGGCTACGGCAAGCGTCGTCCGATTGCAGATAATGGGTCACCAATAGGTAAAGACAAGAACCGTCGCGTGGTGATTTCACTAGGGCGTACCCAGGTTTGATCTTAAATATTCACTAATACAAAAACGCCAGAGTCTGACTCTGGCGTTTTTTATCCGTTTGACGCTGTTTGATTCTATTGGTTGTCGCTTAGAGTTGCTTGCTGCTTAAGGCATATAATGAATGCTAGTTTAAGCGGAACTTAGCAATGATTTCGCAATTGGTTGCTGTGTCGATTTTCTCGACCTGTTTTGCGATTACAGGGTTTGGATGGCGCTTCATGAAATCAATGAGGGCCTTAGTACAGCAGCCGATTGAATCAATAAAGCTTGCGCAATCTCTATTCGGACATTGAGGGATCAGCGTCAGCACTTTCTCAGAAGCGAGTTGAAGATATTTGAGCTCATATTCTGTGTCGCCTGCCCAGCGCCAAAATTGGGCAAGGTTGTGGCATGAAATCACCGAAATCAATAATCGCTCGTCGGCCTCTATTTCCACGCATTCGCTAATATCTTCACTCAGGCTAAGGGCTTGCTGGTAATGAAGAATGCTGCGAACAGGGTCATCTAGTTGAAGTGCCGTATCGGCTAGAAGTGTGTGTTTTTCCCATTCACTGATCATTATCGTTATCCCACATGTCGATGTTGGTGGTGAATCTAAACGATAATTATTATCAAGTAAAGTAATTTGTTGATAAAAGAAAGGCAGGTCTCAGACCTGCCTGCAAATAATAGCGAGTTTCAGTAGGAGAGGCTGAGTTAGCCCTCTAGGCCTGCTGATGCTTGTTTATTTTGAATCAGTTCAATCATGTAGCCATCTGGGTCCTTAACGAAAGCGATATGAGTCGTTCCGCCTTTAACTGGGCCAGCTTCGCGAGTCACGTTACCGCCAGCTGCTTTGATTGCGTCGCAAGTTGAGTAGATATCGTCTACGCCAATTGCGATGTGGCCAAATGCAGAGCCTAGGTCGTACTCGGTTTTACCCCAGTTGTAAGTTAGCTCAATGACGGCACCTTGAGACTCATCACCGTAACCAAGGAACGCCAGCGTGTATTCGTACTCTTTGTTTTCATTAGTACGAAGCAACTGCATGCCCATGACTTCAGTGTAGAACTTGATAGATTTGTCTAGATCACCCACGCGCAGCATGGTGTGAAGAATTCGACCGTTTGACATTATTTGCTCCTAGCGATTGTTTCAGACGGGGTTATTCGTCTGGGTACACTTTTTCTTTGAATTCACACAGATCTTCGATGATACAGCTGCCACAGCGAGGCTTTCTCGCCACACAGGTATAGCGACCATGAAGGATCAGCCAGTGGTGTACATCAAGCTTAAACTCTTTTGGCACCACTTTAAGAAGTTTTTCTTCTACGTCGTCGACGGTTTTACCCATCGCAAACTTTGTACGGTTAGATACACGATAGATGTGCGTGTCCACCGCGATAGTTGGCCAACCGAAGGCGGTATTCAGTACCACGTTAGCGGTTTTACGACCTACACCCGGCAAAGCTTCAAGTGCTGCACGATCTTCTGGCACTTCACCGTTGTGCTTCTCTAGCAAGATCTTACAAGTCTTGATGGTGTTTTCGGCTTTTGAATTAAACAGACCGATGGTTTTGATGTATTCCTTTAAACCATCGATACCCAAATCAAGAATGCCTTGTGGTGTGTTCGCTACAGGGTAAAGCTTGTCTGTTGCTTTGTTTACACTTACGTCTGTCGCCTGCGCAGAAAGCAGTACTGCGATAAGTAACTCAAACGGTGTGCTCCAGTTAAGCTCCGTCTGAGGATTGGGATTGTTTTCTCGTAGTCGTTCGAGAATTTCAATTCTTTTGACTTTGTTCATTGCTGACTTCCAAACCCGTCTTTGCGGTTTATGAAAAAGGCCCTACGAGTGGTAGAGCCTTGATTTTTGAATTCTTATATTATGCGTTAGTTACGCGAGCGCGCTCAATGGCTGGTTTTTCTTCTTTTGGCTGACGTGCCTGAATTGAGCTGTCGATAACGTTTTTCAACGCAATCAAAAGTCCTACGCCAATAAAAGCCCCTGGCGGCAATAATGCCAATAGGAAGCTGCTATCAAAGTGGAAAACTTGAATACGCAGTGCCGCAGCCCAGTCACCCAATAGCAGGTCTGCACCATCGAACAAGGTGCCGTTACCGATAAGTTCACGCATAGCACCAAGTACAACCAATACCGTTGTCATACCCAGCCCCATCCAGAAACCATCCAATGCTGCTGGCAATGGATCATTCTTCGAAGCGTAAGCTTCCGCACGGCCGATGATAATACAGTTGGTTACGATCAGTGGGATGAAGATGCCCAGAGATAGATACAGTCCGTAGGCATAAGCGTTCATCAAGAGTTGAACACAAGTTACCAAGGCGGCGATGATCATAACGAAAACGGGAATACGGATTTCTTTTGGTACGTAGTTACGAATCAGTGAAACCGTCACGTTCGAACCAACAAGCACCAATAAGGTTGCAATACCCAAACCAAGGGCGTTGGTAATAGTGGAAGAAACCGCAAGTAGAGGACACAACCCCAGAAGTTGCACTAGGGCAGGGTTGTTGCTCCACATGCCGTTTTTCATTAGCAGTTTATTTTCACTCATGGTTGCCTCCTGCGCAGTCTAGGGGCTGATTTAGAATCTCATCACGAGACTTATTTACGTAGTTTACTGTGTTTCTCACCGCTTTCACTACCGCACGAGGGGTAATAGTTGCGCCAGTAAACTGATCGAAATCGCCACCATCTTTACGAACTCGCCAAGAATTCCAGTTGCCTTCGGTGACTTGCTTACCAGTGAAGCTCAAGATCCAATCCGTAACGCGTAAATCAATTTTATCACCCAATCCCGGCGTTTCTTGATGGCTTAGGATACGAGTACCAAGGATCTTGCCTTCGTTATCGATGCCAGTGATGATTTTGATTTCACCGTTGTAGCCATCTGGTGCGATGGACTCAATCGCCATTGCCGTCGTTTGGCCATCTTTAGTGGCGATGTAAGTTGGCATCGAGCGAACTGTGCCTAGATCGGGCGCAGATACCATAGTACATGCCGCGACAAGGTTGTTGTCATGCATTTCTTCCGGAATCACTTGGTTAAGAACCGACAGCAATTGCTTTTGTTCCTGAAGCTTAATTTGATCTTTTGTTAGGTACTGAGTCAGTGCCACAAGACCGGTTGTAGCACAGGCGAAGATCGCCAATGTCAGACCATTTTTTCTAATAGCGGTTAACATGTTTACCTCAGTGACCGTAAGTTCTTGGTTTGGTGTAGTAGTCGATCAGCGGTACACACATATTGGCAAGCAGAACAGCGAATGCAACGCCATCTGGGAAGCCACCCCAACTACGAATAATGAATACCAACGCACCGATCAGAGCGCCGAAAATCAAGCGACCTTTCACGGTCGTTGATGCTGAAACAGGATCGGTAGCGATAAAGAACGCGCCTAACATCGTTGCACCTGAAAGTAGGTGGAAGATTGGTGACGCGGTTTCTCCCGGTATGATCAAGCTAAACACGGTACTAAACAGTGCCAAGCTACCTAGGAAACCAACAGGAATGTACCATTGGATGATGCGTTTCTTGATCATCACTAGGCCACCAACCAAGTAAGCTAGGTTTACCCATTGCCAACCGATACCCGCAAGCCCACCAAACATTGGCTGTGAAAGCACCTCACTTGGCGTTGCACCAGTATGAATACCAGTTTTGAATGCATCTAATGGAGTTGCCATTGTCACGCCATCCACACCAGCGCGAACTTGTTGCAGCGACAAACCATCAAAGTCATAGCCAGTGAAGATCAGAGACAACGCGTCTGCAAAAGTCACATGCTCAGACATCAATGAAACAGGCGCGCTCCAACTTGTCATTTGGACAGGGAAGGAGATAAGCAATACAACGTAAGCGACCATTGCTGGGTTAAATAGGTTTTGACCAATACCACCGTATAAGTGCTTTGCAATAACGATGGCAAAGATCAAACCGATAACCATGATCCACCAAGGGGACCATGGTGGGATTGCTACGGCTAATAGCCATGCTGTCACGATGGCACTGTTATCACGTAGTGCTCGTATTGGAGAACGCTTACGCACAAGCATGACTAATGCTTCAAGTGACACTGCGACCGCAATAGCGAACACAAGTTGAATGATGGTGCCCCAACCAAAGAAATAGGTTTGAGCCACTAAGCCAGGAATAGCGCACAGGGCTACCCATTTCATCAAATCAGGCGTGCTGCGACGGCTGTGAGCGTGTGGTGAACTGGCAATAAAAAACGACATTACTCGTTCTCCTCAGTATTGTTCTTATTCGCTTCTTGCTGAGCTTTACGTGCCTTAGCACGAGCAATGGCTGCGGCAACCGCGGCTTTCTTCGGATCCACTTCTGGTTCTTCAGAAGGCGTTTCTTCAACAGATTCTGTATGTGCCTCTTGCTGAGCTTTACGTGCTTTAGCGCGAGCAATGGCAGCGGCAACAGCAGCTTTCTTTGGATCCACTTCTGGCTCTTCAGAAGGAGCTTCCGCTTCAACAGATTCTGTTTGTGCTTCTTGCTGAGCTTTGCGTGCTTTAGCACGAGCAATAGCTGCGGCAACAGCGGCTTTCTTTGGATCTTCAGTTTGTTCTGTAGGCGCTTCCGTTTCTGCAGACTCAGTTGATTCTTCTTGCTGAGCTTTGCGTGCTTTAGCGCGAGCAATGGCTGCGGCAACCGCAGCTTTCTTTGGATCTTCAGTTTGTTCTGTAGGCGCTTCCGTTTCTACAGATTCAGTAGAACCTTCTTGTTGAGCTTTACGCGCTTTAGCACGAGCAATGGCAGCGGCAACTGCTGCTTTCTTCGGATCTTCAGCTTGTTTAGCAGGTGCTTCCGTTTCTGCAGATTCTGTAGAACCTTCTTGCTGAGCTTTACGTGCTTTGGCACGAGCAATCGCTGCAGCAACAGCAGCTTGCTTTGGATCTTCAGCTTGTTCTGCTGGTGTTTCCGCTTCTGCAGATTCCATAGAGTCTTCTTGCTGAGCTTTGCGCGCTTTTGCACGAGCAATCGCTGCAGCTACTGCGGCTTTCTTCGGATCTTCAGCTTGTTTAACAGGTGTTTCAGCTTCTACAGATTCGGTTGAATCTGCTTGTTGTGCTTTTTTCGCTTTAGCTCTGGCGATAGCTGCCGCGACGGCTGCTTTCTTGTCACCAGATTCAGCAGGTGTTGATGCGTCTTCTTGTTGAGCTTTCTTCGCCTTAGCACGGGCAATTGCTGCTGCAACCGCCGACTTCTTATCGTCAGCATTATCCGTAGATGTGTCACCTTGCTCTTTTTGTGCTTTGCGTTCGCGAGCAAGACGTTTGCGTTCTTCGCGTAGCTTCGCCATTTCTGAGTTATCAGGCTCGGCTGCACCAGATTGAGCTGCTGCAGCTTGTTTGGCTTTTGCTTTGGCAATCGCGGCTGCAACCGCTGGTTTCACTGCTGGTTCCGCTTTGGCTTCGGCATTGTCTTTTTGTGCTTTCACGCGAGCGATGGCTGCAGCAATAGCATCGTCACCGCCAGAGGCTTTCATGTCTTTACGACGATCATCTGCGGCTTTCTTAAAGCGATTTTCACGTTCTGCTTTTTCGCGTTCCATACGCGCTTTCTTCTCTTCAAAGCGCAGCTTAGCTCGTTCAGCTGCTGCGGCTTCTTGAGCGCGTGTACGGATTTCAGCTTTCGCTTGGCGATAGTATTGAACCAGCGGAATTTCACTCGGGCACACAAATGCACACGCGCCACATTCAATACAATCTTTAAGGTTCAGTTCTTCCAGCTTTTCGTATTCTTGGCTTTTTGCATACCACTGAAGCTGCTGTGGCAATAGCGATGCAGGGCACGCTTCCGCACATTGGCTACAACGGATACATTCCATTTCGTATTGGTCAGAAGCGATTTCTCGACGCTTAGGTGCCAGAATACAGTTTGCCGTTTTAGTGATAGGAACCTGAGCGTGGGGGAGGGTAAAGCCCATCATTGGACCACCCATGATCAGGCGCTGCAGTTTCTTATCTGCTTTGTAGCCAAACTCGTCTAAAAGTGCTTGTACTGGCGTACCAAGTAGCGTCCAAACGTTACGTGGTTGCTTGAAGGTCTTACCCGTTAGAGTCACGATGCGATTTACTACAGGTTCGCCATCGATCACTGCACGTTTAATTGAGTAGAGAGAACCAACGTTTTGAACCAGGATACCAATATCGGCAGGGATAGCGCCGCTAGGAACTTCTTTGTTGGTCAAAATCTTGATGAGTTGCTTCTCACCACCAGAAGGGTATTTGGTTGGGATAACGCGGATCACGATGTCTTTGTTCATCGCCGCTTGTTCCAGCGCTTTGATTGCTGCTGGCTTGTTATCTTCAATACCGATGATGGTCAGTTTTGGCTTAAGGATATGTTCGACGATCTCGATACCTTGGATCAGTTCGTCTGCATGTTCCTGCATGAGTTTGTCATCGGCGGTGATGTAAGGTTCACATTCTGCCGCATTAACGATAAGAATTTCGGTACGTGCAATACCCGATTGGATCTTCTTAGCTGTAGGGAAGCCTGCGCCACCCATGCCAGAGATACCAGCAAGGCGGATCACGTCGATCAATGCATCAGCGGATTCTTGGGTGTAATCGGCTACTGGCGTTTTCTCACACCAAGTATCATTACCATCAGGTGTGATAACTGCGCACAGTTCACTTAACCCCGATGGGTGAGCTACGGTTCGTGGCTCGATAGCTGTTACTTGCCCAGAAGTTGGAGCATGAACAGGAACGGTGAAACCACTGTCTGACGCCGTCAGCTGTTGACCTTTCAACACTGTGTCACCAACAGCAATCAATAGATTACCTGCTTTACCGATGTGTTGTTTTAAAGGTAGGACGATTTCCGACGGAATGGCTGCATGAACCAATTCAGTTTTGTTGGATTGCTTTTTGTTTTCTGCCGGATGCACGCCGCCTGGGAAATCCCATAGAGAACCAGTACGAATTTGTTCAATCAAAGACAACATACGAAACCTTATTTAATTGAATCAGTCACGTTCGCTGCATTGGCAGCATCCGTAATGTTAACGACTGGAATGGCGTTAAGCTTCCACTTCCAGCTCTCTGTGGTAGTTTCCACAGGAATCATTTCAATACAGTCAGTTGGACAAGGCGCAACGCACAAGTCACAACCTGTACATTCGTCTTTGATTACGGTATGAAGGGCTTTAGTACCACCAACAATCGCATCCACAGGACACGCTTGGATACACTTGGTACAACCGATACACATGTCTTCATGGATGAAAGCAACGGTTTTGACTTTGCTGTCGAGATCGTGTGCCGACTCTTCGGCTTCGACGCCCATTAGATCCGCCAGTTTTTCAATGGTCGCTTGACCACCTGGAGGACATTTATTGATTTTATCGCCATTCGCGATTGCTTCTGCGTATGGACGACAACCAGGGTAGCCACATTGGCCACACTGAGTTTGCGGTAGGATAGAATCGATTTGATCGACAATTGGATCCGCTTCGACTTTGAAGCGAATCGATGCAAAACCGAGTATTGCCCCGAATACAGCTGCGAGGGCAGCAAGAGCGATGATCGCAATTAAAATCGTACTCATCGTTTACTTCACCAAACCTGTAAAGCCCATAAAGGCAAGAGACATAAGGCCTGCGGTGATCATTGCAATCGATGCGCCTTTAAATGGCACAGGTACATCAGCTGCAGCAATACGTTCACGCATTGACGCAAATAGGATAAGTACCAAAGAGAAGCCAACCGCTGCACCAAAACCGTAAATGATCGATTCGATAAAGTTGTGGTTTTCATTGATGTTAAGTAGAGCAACACCCAGAACCGCACAGTTCGTTGTGATCAGTGGTAGGAAGATACCCAATAGACGATAAAGCGTCGGGCTGGTTTTGTGCACGACCATTTCGGTGAACTGTACAACAACAGCGATCACCAAAATAAAGCTCATGGTTCGTAAATATTCGATGCCCAGTGGACGCAAAACATAGCTTTCCACCAAGTATGCACACACAGACGCGAGCGTTAGTACAAAAGTTGTAGCTAAGCCCATGCCAATTGCTGTTTCCAGTTTTTTAGACACGCCCATAAAAGGACACAAGCCTAAAAACTTCACCAGTACAAAGTTGTTCACCAGCACAGTGCCGACCAACAACAAAATATATTCGGTCATAGTTATTACGTTCTTCAAATCCGATCCCAATATTATCGTGTTTTGTGACACCAATAACAACCAGAGAACGGTGTGGTTTTATGCACCCGATGGAAAATTATACGTGTATGTGATGTGAGCGGATGAATTAATAAGAAATTGAAAAGTTTGGTGAATGGTTGTTAACAAAGAAAAACGCAATTACCGCCACTGATTTAACGCACGCGTTGTTGATGGTTTTGGTATCACTTCGTATGGTTCGCCAGAAACGACAAAAGCTCATACCCCTAATGAGTTAGAGGGATGAGCTTCGATTACTTTATAATCTCGCGATTACAGTTTTTCTGTGAAAGTTCGGCTGATCACGTCTTGTTGTTGCTCTCGAGTTAGCGAGTTAAAACGTACCGCGTAGCCGGACACTCGAATCGTCAACTGAGGGTATTTCTCTGGATGTTCAACCGCATCCAATAACATCTCTCGGTTCAGAACGTTGACGTTAAGGTGTTGGCCACCTTCAATCGCGACACCCTCGTTGCTTGCTTCGTGATGGAAGTAACCATCCATTAGCGCGGCAAGGTTTTTCTTCTGACTTAATTCATCTTTACCTAGTGCGTTAGGCACAATTGAGAAGGTGTAAGAAATACCATCTTTTGCGTAAGCAAACGGCAGTTTAGATACCGATGCCAAAGACGCAACCGCACCTTTTTCATCACGACCGTGCATTGGGTTTGCACCTGGGCCAAAAGGCATACCTGCGCGACGGCCATCTGGTGTATTACCTGTTTTTTTGCCGTAAACCACGTTAGATGTGATCGTTAGTATTGATTGAGTTGGCACAGCTTCGCGGTAGGTGTGCATCTTCTGAATTTTCTTCATGAAGCGTTCAACCAGATCACAAGCGATGTCATCGACACGAGCATCGTTGTTACCAAATTTTGGATAATCACCTTCGATTTCAAAATCAACGGCGATGCCATCTTCATCACGAACAGGTTTCACGGTCGCGTATTTAATTGCCGCCAAAGAGTCAGCGACAACAGACAGACCTGCAATACCACACGCCATAGTGCGGTGCACGTCGCGATCCATCAATGCCATCAGTGATGCTTCGTAGCTGTAACGGTCATGCGAGTAATGGATGATGTTCAACGCTGTCACGTATTGGGTTGCTAGCCATTCCAACATGTTGTCGAAGCGTGGCATCAAAGCGTCAAAGTCGAGAATTTCATCTTGAACTTTGTCCACTACCGGACCCACTTGCGCTTTCGATTTTTCGTCGATACCACCATTGATAGTGTAAAGCAGCGCTTTTGCAAGGTTGGCACGTGCACCAAAGAACTGCATATGCTGACCAACAATCTGTGGGCTCACACAACATGCAATCGCGTAGTCGTCATTGTCGAAATCAGGACGCATTAGATCGTCGTTTTCGTATTGAACAGAAGAGGTATCAATTGACACTTTTGCCGCGTATTGCTTGAACGCTTCTGGCAATTGCTCTGACCAAAGAATCGTCATGTTTGGCTCAGGTGCTGGGCCCATAGTATGTAGTGTATGTAAGTATCGGAATGTCGTTTTAGATACTAGTGTACGGCCATCAACACCCATACCTGCCATTGCTTCTGTTGCCCAGATAGGGTCGCCAGAGAACAATGAATCGTACTCTGGTGTACGAAGGAAGCGAACCATGCGCAGTTTCATGATGAAGTGGTCGATCATCTCTTGCGCTTGTGATTCATCAATCAAGCCATTTGCGATATCACGTTCTAGGTAAACATCTAGGAAAGTCGATGTACGACCCAATGACATTGCTGCGCCATTTTGTGATTTAACTGCGGCCAAGTAACCAAAGTAGGTAAATTGAATCGCTTCTTGCGCTGTTTTTGCAGGTAGCGACATATCAATGCCGTATTTCAAACCCATTTGACGAATGTCTTCAAGTGCTTGAACTTGGTCTGCAATTTCTTCGCGTAGACGAAGCGTTTTCTCAAGATCGCCACCGCGCTCTAGGAAAGTTTGTGTCGAGTTGTATTGCTCTTTTTTGTCCGCTTTTAAGAAGTCGATACCGTAAAGAGCGATACGACGGTAGTCACCAATGATACGACCACGGCCATAGGCATCAGGGAGACCAGTGATGATGCCTGATTTACGACACGCTAAGATTTCTTTGGTGTAAAGATCGAAACACGCTTTGTTGTGAGTTTTACGGTATTCGGTGAAGATCTTTTCGACTGCTGGATCCAATTCGCGGCCATAAACTTCGCACGAGTTTTTCACCATGCGAATACCACCATTAGCGATGATTGCACGTTTTAGAGGCTGATCGGTTTGTAAGCCAACGATCTTTTCCAGATCTTTGTTGATGTAACCCGCATCGTGAGAAGTAATCGTTGATGGCAGATCGGTATCGAAATCAACAGGCGCGTGTGTGCGGCTTTCTTGCTTAATGCCTTCAAGCACTTGGTTCCATAATGCTGAAGTGGATGCGCTAACCTCGGCTAAGAAGGACTCGTCTCCCTCATAGGGTGTGTAGTTTTTTTGGATGAAGTCACGAGTGTTGACAGAGTTTTGCCATTCACCAGCAGTGAATCCAGCCCATGCGTCTAGCATATCAGTCGTCGGAATAGTCATTAGTAAATCCCTAAATTATTGATAAATAGAATGGAGGCGACGAGTAGGACGGAACCATTCTTAACCCTGTCAATCGTATGGATTTACAGTTTATGAGTAAAATGAATGCTTTTCATTTTCTTGATGACTATTGTGCATTAATTTTAAATTCAACTGGTTATGCGCATTGAAACAACATCAAATGGTTTTGTTTGAACGTGCCTTGTACAGATATTGACAATTTTAACGTTGGTAATGGTGGGCCTGAGTTCGTAATTACTGGTAGTAGCGACGGATAAGAGAAGTACCAAGGTTTTGGACTTTTGATAGTTGTAAAAATTATTGGGTTAAGGGTGGGGTATTTGAGTACAGAAAATATGCAACCTGAACCTTGGTTGATGGAAAAATAGTCTATTATAGGGTTGGGAAAACCATATTTATATGAACCGATATTAATATTTTTGTGTGTATTTGCATTTGTGAATAAATTTTCAGTTTTATTTTAAATTATACGTTTTACTTAATTTACTTTCATATTTACTAATTACCTATTCCGTTATTGGGTTGGTTTCTTCTCTTTTTTTTTGTGAATTATCTGTCAATTCAAATAAGTTAGCCGTTTAGTTTTTTTTATTTTATAGCTATGTGCTTGTTATGTATACTTATTGTGTGAGCAATGTCGCTTATTTGCTAAATAAAAATAACAATATTATTATTTCCAAACTCATTTGGTTTAAATGTGTTCGTGGCACTGGAGTATTATTTTATTTAAGACTTTATTACCCATGAAAAATATATAGGTATAAAAATTGTGGTTTAAAGGTTGATTCATGTACAAAATTAAAAACTGGTTAATACATTCTGACCATCCACTCGTTACTAATTTAATCACAAATGAAGAGAAACGTATTGGTTACCACGACCATCTGGTCATTTTGATGCTTTGTGAGAATGCTGGAAAAATAAACACGAAAGAAGAGCTATTAAAAGGCGCTTGGCCAGGAAAGCATGTCTCTGAGGGTTCACTGACTCAATCTATTAGTGCGATACGTACCTTAATTGAAGATGACGGTAAAGCTCAAAAGCATCTTAAGACCGTCGCTAAGGTTGGATATAAACTAGAAAGTGATGCGGTTTCATGGCAAGGGGAAGAACAAGATGGATTGATGAATCAGGATAATTCTTTGGTTGAAGAGTCTGATTCAGAAGATAGCGTGTTGGTGTCCACCGTTGTTGACAGACTTCGACTTAAACTGAGTCGTAATCACATGTACATCGCCGCTGGCTGCTTGTTTGTGTCTATTGCGGTGATTTTTCCGTTTGTGTTTACCGAAAAGAACTCAAGGTTAGGCGGTTGGTTACCGTTAACAAAAATATTCTCCACTCAACACATCACCGTTTATTGTGATGATGAAGAAGAAGCCAAGGCCGTTGCTAAAGGCGTAGCGCCTTTGGTTAGAGAGAAGGTTGCGCAAGGTAAGTTAGATCGACTTGTCCTCGCTCATTCAGATGAAACATTATCCATTGTGATACTCAAGCCACTTTCACCTCCTATCAACCTTGTTGTTATGTTTGACTCTCCCCAATCAAGTGAGAGTCTGGTCGATATGATTCAGGTAGAATTAAACGATTATGTATATTAAAAATAAAAGTGTTTATTTTCTTTTCTTCGCACTGTGCTTAATGCTGGCTTCCATTGTGCTTAGTCTTCAAACACAAAATAATGTTCTTGTTAGTGCCACCACTCTTTATATGTCCATGGATGGCGAATCTCTTGCAAAAGAACATATGGAAGTTGTCATTAGCGACAACAAATTTGAAGCGGTAACCGTCATTAAAGAAGCTGGATTAGACAAGCCTCTCGATATTTTTACGAAAGGTGAGTTTCATAATAAAGATGCGGGGTTGTTCAATGTAAGTATAAGTGAAGAGTATATAAGTAATATTGAATTAAGCACTCGAGATAACGAAGTGTTACTTTATAATAAATACCTTGACGCAAGACGAAAATTATCTTTCTTTAAATCTGTCCAGGTCGTGGAGAAACTACCACACAACTATAAGCTCATAATCTCTAATAGCCCTGTGAAAAAGATGATTGCGATAAAGATGGGAAGGCAAGAAGAAGTCAAATTTTATAATAGCTACTGATTCTTTTAATAGTATTTTGAGATTAATTTCAGATATATTTTACTATTGATAATTGGGTCATTATGGAACTATGCCTCTGTAATTTATTAAGAGGCAACGTATCATGATTAGATATATTTTACCCATAATTTATTTGCTGATCAGTCTGGCTGTAGAGGCAGATGAGATTAGTGCTCCACCAAAAATAATGAGCTACAACGTTTATATGCTTGACCACCGCCTTGGCATTTTCGTTGGTGGAACAAACCCAAATAAGCGAGCGGAGTTATTATCGAACTCACCGGTTTTTGACGATATTGATGTGCTCGTATTTAACGAGGTGTTTGATAATCAAGCAAGCACAATACTGATTGATGCACTAGCTCAGAAGTTTGGGTATAGGACTCCTGTCCTTGGCCGTACTAAAAGCGGTTGGGACCATACCGAAGGCTGGCGCTCGACTTCTCTCGATGATGGCGGTGTGATTGTACTCAGTAAGTATCCTATTGAGTACAAGTCGCAAGTTATCTTTAGAGAGGGGTGTGGCGCTGATTGGGCGTCTCAAAAAGGTTTTATTCATGCGGTCATTAACAAAAACGGAGAGCGATACAATATTGTTGGCACGCATGTGCAAGCGGATGACAACACCTGCAGCATTCCTCCTTCTGTTGTTCGACAAGACCAGTTCGCACAAATAGAGAACTATATTTCAGGTGCAAATCGTTCATTTGACGAAATGTTTTTTATTGCCGGTGATTTAAATGTAGCGAAGGACTCACAAGAGTTTCCTACAATGATTGAGACTTTAAATGTTTCAGAGCCGACTAATTATGTTGGTGCGCCTTACTCCTGGGACCCAGCAACTAATGGCTTAGCACACGCGAATTATGCAGATTTAAAAGGCCAACTGCTTGACTATGTCTTTGTCGAGCGAAGCCATAAGCAACCCAAAAATTGGCACAACCAAGTCTTGGATGTCGTTTCAAAGAGAGTGGAGTTACCTGGTACACAGGAGCCGTATTACTTTTACGAGTATTCCGACCACTTCCCCGTTGCCGCGTTCGAGTACGCGGATGAAAGCACGCCAACCCAAAGCGCTCGTCCCCAAAATAAACCCTATAATGCCATTCGTCTAAAGCATCAATTGACGGGGCAATATGTTTACGCCGATGCAAATGTCTCGAATGGTTATCTTACTTACGGTCACGATGGCAGCGTGCCGAATGCAGAGTTTAAATTAGATAATTGGTATCCTTACAACGGCACGTGTATTCACGACCATGACTACGTACAAATTTCACGAAGAGATGATTATAAAGACTACTACTGGACTTATAGTGGTAGTAAGTATTATACCGAAGATCGCGACTCTTCTGACTTTATGAAAATCAGCCGCCAAGTGGAGTCAGATGACTGTATCCAGAGTGGTGATGTCGTCTATATTTATGATCATGCACATCTGCTATGGGCTTCAGCGAATGAATATCTTGAGCCTAGCGACTCGTACATTAAAGCAACCAAGGAACTGCCAGTTGGTGATAATGGGCTATTTATTGTTGAAATGGACGACTTTAAATTTTCTGATTGGAAACCGACGCTAACTTACAAGTAAACGTCGTCTAATTGTTATTTGAAATAAAGTATTCTTCAGGACGATTAATCTGTTGTTTGAAGCCTGATAGTTAAACATTTTCAAAGTAAAAGCCACAGTTTGTGGCTTTTTGTTTATATAAATAATTTATTAAACCATTAAGTTGTTTAGTTAATCGATTACTGTGATTTTTAGCCAAAGGTATAGGAAACCTTAAGCTGGGAATGAGTGATTAAAAGTTAGAGCGGTTTGTTGCTCTGTAAGGTGTGGAATTATGAACTTTGACGGATATTTTGAAAAAATAAAAAATCAAATAAAGAAAGTTGAATCACTTGAAGAGCTACTTATATGGCGAAAAAGGACGAATATCGGTCACTCCGGGCTTTCATTTAGAACTAAACGAGGACGACTAACTTCCCATAGCTACCGAAGAGTTAAGGAGGAAAAATCTAAATCTTTTTAGGTTTTTATATCAAATTCTCAGTTTGTTGATGCTTGTTAAATACTTATTAATACGTTCATAGCTACTCAGGAAAAATCAAAAATAGAATTGATGCTTTTATTACCAATTATTTGTGAATAGATTATTTTTACTCGTTAAATTAGTGAGGTATCGACATTGGTGCAAACACGATTAAAAGGAACAAGTGATGAAAATAAAAAGTTTCAGCCTGAGCTTGATAACAGTCTCTATGTTATCGGGTTACGCTCATGCATCTCCTATCCCAGGAATTGATGATGCTTACTTTAAGGGAGCTGATGAATATGTTGCTTACGACGATCCGGCGACAGCATGTGACATATTCAATGCCAAAGTAGCGTACATTAACAATCATTTAGAGCAGCAGGGATTACCGGGGAAAATTGCGAATCTTTGTCAGCATGCAAGAATAGAAGATGGTCAAATTGAAGAGCAATTTATCATCACTTCTCAGAATGGCGCGTATCACTATGGCAAGGAAGACTATAAAATTCGCGAACAGATTGATGTCGCTCGAACTATTGATCTGTTGATGTTTTCTCAGTCAAACAAGACGAACTATATCATGGCGGTTGATGGCAGCATGAATGTGACTCGCCAAACCCTTGCTGACGGTGGCTACTACTTTGAATGGGTAGATGAAGAAGTTGCTCCGCACTTTTGGTACGGAGAAGGCTACATGGGGCAGATGTTCCATGGAAACTCTCAATTTAACTTCATGTCTGGCGAAAATGCTTATAGATTCGCTCGTAAAAAAGCAGTTAATGAAGCGCCAAATGATGTTGAAGAGCAATCAAGGCTAACTTGGAAGTATTTGGCTGAAGAGTGTGAAAACGATAGAGGTAACGACTACTGTCTTCCTCAGAACCGTTATGGAAATCTGTTTGTGAATCAGCAAAGCTTTCCAAGCTCGAGTAATGTGAATAAAGAGATTTCTCTCGCTGAGAGTACATCTTTTAGCTTTGATATTACGGGTTCTTTTGAAGCAAGCAAATCAGACGGCCCTTCTGCTGGTCTCGCTGTAGGTTTTGGCTTTAGTCAAACAAAAGAATCTAGTCAGACGCACAGTATGCTGAATTACACATCGGTTGATGAAGGTAATGATATTGGCCACTCAGTTGTTCAAACGATTAATACACGTGCGGTGGGAGAAGCTGGCTGGCGTGCAGATAATCCATCAAGTGAGTTTTGGCATGTAAAGAACGCTGCTGAAATTTGGGGTGAAGACCTTTACCGAGTTTACGACCTAAAGAGTTATGAGACGTGGCAGGAAAACTACACTTCTGATTGGAATACTTGCCAAGATCAAAAACTTGTCTTTGGTAACGCCGTCACCGTTTCGCGTGCTTACCTCAATACTTATGGCGACAACTGGACAATTAATGAGAACGAGTCGACGTTGTACCAAAGAGAATCTAACTACGGTATTACGATAGATACCGATTGTACTGTTGATGACAAGGGTCAAACCTTCCGCGTTATGAAAGAAACAATTCTTTAATTATTAGAGGGTAAAGAGAATGAATTTTGTTAAAAGTACTATTTTTACAAGTACACTGTTATTGTCTTTGGCTTCTCATGCTGCAAGCCTATCTACGATTGGAACCCAAGATAATGGTGTTTTCAATGAGATGAAGCAAATCCAACTTAAGTCTGCTAGAGAGCGAAGCTCTTCGAAGTCTGCGGATATCTTTTTCATTAATAGTAATGATATTCAAGTTGAAGATTTGACCAAAGAGCTGCTTAAAGATTTTAACTCTATCGTGATCGTTGGCGATTCTTTTAAAAACAAAGAGTTGATGATCAAGCTAGTTGGATTTGGTATCGAGAGGGAAGTGGTAGCGATTACTAATATCCACGACTCATCAAAGCGTCAGATCAATACCTACAGTAAAGGTGATGAAGCTGGTGATGATAAAGTTGCCGCAGTGCTAATGGATACGATCGCTCGTCGACTTTAATTGTAAATGAATTGACTCTATTTGGAGTTAACGCATTTTGACGAGTAACTGATAGCTTTAAAGCCTAACTAAGCCACGGATTTATCCGTGGCTTTTTTGATCAACATCTAGCGATGAACAAATCAAAAAATTAAAACGCAAAAAAGCCGCATCGAGTGATGCGGCTTTTCTAAATTTGGCTCCTCCTGCTGGGCTCGAACCAGCGACCTGCGGATTAACAGTCCGTCGCTCTACCAACTGAGCTAAGGAGGAATTGCTTTGCTTGAAAGCGGGTCGAATCTTACCGAGCAGCCCTAATTCTGTCAACACCCAAAAAACACATTTTTAGCAAAAAATCATGCATTTTATTCTTTACTTTTTTGTAGTCCTTGTCAGTAAAGGGCTAGAGTTACTTATCCACTAAAATTGTGGATAACTATGTTGATGAGATCTGAGTAAAGATCTTTTATATGCAACCGAATTGCTTTGGTTTGAGTTTTTAAGCAGAAATATGCAATGAATAATCAGATAAAACAGTAATTTATTTAAATTAACTCAGAATTGCGCAAAGTGGATAAGATTCAGCCTTTTGGGGATAAAGGATAATATTGGCTATTTTTGGGGAAAAGTTGTGGAAACTGAATTTAGATGATCTGGGAAGCTTCATCAAGTAGGGCGGAAGACTATAACAGAGTCACCAAACTAAGGCTAGACCAAAATAGAGAAAGCGCAAAAATTAATCGTAATGAGCTATAAATCTAAAATAGACGTAGATTTCATCTAATAAGGTGTATATATATACAGCCAAAGTGCAGGAAATTTGAGGAAGGGTATGAGTAAAGTTTATGAACTGGTCTCTGAATATCAACCATCCGGTGATCAGCCAACCGCCATCAAACAGTTATTAGAGGGTTTAGACTCAGGCCTTGCCCATCAGACTCTGTTGGGTGTAACGGGCTCGGGTAAAACATTCACACTGGCAAACGTAATTGCAGAAGCGCAGCGTCCGGCGATTCTTCTCGCGCCAAACAAAACACTTGCCGCGCAACTGTACGGTGAGATGAAAGCCTTCTTCCCAAATAATGCCGTTGAATACTTCGTTTCTTACTACGATTACTATCAACCCGAAGCTTATGTGCCAACGACGGATACCTTTATTGAAAAAGACGCGTCGGTGAATGCTCACATAGAGCAGATGCGTTTATCGGCAACAAAAGCATTATTGGAACGCAAAGATGCAATCATTGTTGCATCGGTTTCGGCCATTTATGGCTTGGGTGACCCAGAGTCGTACCTACAATGATGCTTCACTTGCGCCGCGGTGATGTGATTGATCAGCGCGACATGCTGCGTCGTCTTGCAGAACTTCAATATTCACGTAACGATGTTGCGTTTGAGCGTGGCCAGTTCCGCGTGCGTGGTGAAGTGATTGACATCTTCCCTGCGGAATCAGACCAAGACGCCGTGCGCGTAGAGATGTTTGACGATGAAGTCGACTGTATCAGCGTATTTGACCCATTGACTGGTGTGGTCAAACAGCGAGACCTGCCGCGTTATACGATTTACCCAAAGACGCACTATGTCACGCCACGTGAGCGTATTCTTGATGCCATTGAAAGCATTAAAGACGAGCTTGAAGTGCGTAAGAAGCAGCTGTTAGACAACAACAAACTCCTAGAAGAGCAACGTATCAGCCAGCGCACTCAATTTGACATTGAGATGATGAACGAGCTGGGTTTCTGTTCCGGTATCGAAAACTACTCTCGTTACTTAAGCGGACGAGCGGAGGGGGAGCCGCCACCAACGCTATTTGACTACTTACCTCACGATGGCTTGCTGATCATCGACGAATCACACGTTACCGTACCGCAAATTGGCGCGATGTATAAAGGTGACCGCTCACGTAAAGAGACGCTGGTGGAGTTTGGTTTCCGTTTGCCTTCTGCATTGGATAACCGCCCAATGAAGTTCGAAGAGTTCGAGGCGATTTCTCCACAGACAATATTTGTTTCTGCAACGCCGGGTAACTACGAACTTGAGAAGTCAGCCGATGAGATTGCGGACCAGGTTGTGCGTCCAACGGGTCTGCTCGATCCGGAATTAGAAGTTCGCCCAGTTGCTACTCAGGTTGATGATCTGTTATCTGAGATTCGAATTCGCGCAGCGCAAGACGAGCGTGTTCTTGTGACGACGCTAACCAAGCGTATGGCAGAAGACTTAACCGAATACCTGCACGAGCACGATGTGAAAGTTCGTTACCTTCACTCAGACATTGACACGGTTGAGCGTGTAGAAATCATTCGCGACCTTCGTTTGGGTGAATTTGATGTGTTGGTTGGGATCAACTTATTGCGAGAAGGTCTCGATATGCCGGAGGTGTCGCTGGTGGCAATCTTGGATGCAGATAAAGAAGGCTTCTTGCGTTCAGAGCGTTCATTGATTCAGACCATTGGTCGTGCGGCTCGTAACATCAAAGGTAAAGCGATTCTTTACGCAGATTCGATCACTAAGTCGATGAAGAAAGCGATGGACGAAACTGATCGTCGTCGAGAGAAGCAAAAAGCGTATAACGAACAGATGGGTATTGAGCCTCAAGCCTTGAAGCGAAATATTAAAGACATTATGGAGTTGGGGGATATCACCAAATCGAAGCGTCAGCGTAATACTAAGCAAGTACCGCTATCGAAAGTGGCAGAGCCTTCTCAGACTTACGAGATCATGTCTCCACAACAGCTGGAGAAGGAGATCAGTCGTTTGGAAGCGGCGATGTACCAACACGCTCAAGATCTTGAATTTGAATTGGCGGCTCAGAAACGTGACGAGATTGAAAAGCTGCGCGCTCAATTTATCGCGAACAGTTAATTCTTCTCTAACCGTAATTTCATTGCCACATCTAATGCCCGAGTGATTATGTCTACGACCATAGCTCGGGCATGTCCCGCGCCCAAATCTGCAGACAAAAAAGAAGCCAATAGGCAGTCGGATCTATTGGCTCGTTCTGTGAACATGTCGTTCACTAACAACGTCAGTTGGCTAGGTGACCCGAGGGGTCAAAAAGTATACAGCATGGTTTATGCCATAATTTAACCTGTTGATATTCGGTTTACTTTGTTTAGAATACCCACAGTCTAACAAATGATTATTTGCAAAATGCAAAGCGTAATGCGATTATTATTTAAAACACAACGAAAAATCGGCTAGGCTATGCAACAAATAACAGAAGGTCAAAAGTCTCGTTATCTACTAATGGTAGAAGACACCGCATCCGTTGCGGCACTTTACCGTTCTTACCTCACGCCACTTGGCATCGATATCAATATTGTTGGAACAGGCAGAGACGCCATTGAAAGCCTGAACCATCGCATTCCTGATCTTATTCTGCTCGATCTTCGTCTACCTGATCTTATTCTGCTCGATCTTCGTCTACCTGATATGACGGGGATGGACGTATTGCACGCGGTGAAGAAAAGCCATCCAGACGTGCCAATCATCTTCATGACAGCCCATGGCTCTATCGATACTGCGGTAGAGGCGATGCGTCACGGTTCTCAAGACTTCCTAATCAAACCATGTGAAGCAGACCGTTTACGTGTCACGGTGAACAATGCGATCCGCAAAGCAACCAAATTAAAGAATGAAGCTGACAACCCTGGTAACCAAAATTACCAAGGCTTCATCGGCAGTAGCCAAACGATGCAGCAGGTTTACCGTACCATTGACTCGGCAGCGAGCAGTAAAGCGAGTATTTTCATCACGGGTGAAAGTGGTACGGGTAAAGAAGTGTGTGCGGAGGCGATTCACGCAGCAAGCAAACGTGGTGATAAGCCGTTTATCGCCATCAACTGTGCGGCAATCCCGAAAGACCTTATTGAAAGTGAGCTGTTTGGTCACGTAAAAGGTGCGTTTACTGGTGCTGCGAATGACCGACAAGGTGCGGCAGAGCTTGCTGATGGCGGCACGTTGTTCCTTGATGAACTCTGTGAAATGGACCTGGATCTTCAAACTAAGCTATTGCGCTTTATCCAAACGGGTACATTCCAAAAAGTCGGTTCTTCTAAAATGAAGAGCGTGGATGTACGCTTTGTGTGTGCAACTAACCGAGACCCTTGGAAAGAAGTGCAAGAAGGCCGTTTCCGTGAAGACTTGTATTACCGTTTGTACGTGATTCCTTTGCACCTTCCGCCGCTGCGTGAGCGTGGTGAAGATGTTATTGAAATTGCATACTCGCTGCTTGGTTATATGTCTCATGAGGAAGGCAAGAGTTTCGTCCGTTTCGCACAAGACGTGATTGAAAGATTCAACAGCTACGAATGGCCGGGTAACGTTCGCCAATTGCAAAACGTATTACGTAATATCGTGGTACTGAACAATGGCAAAGAGATCACGCTGGATATGTTACCGCCACCACTGAATCAGCCTGTTGTGCGCCAATCGGTAGCAAAATTTATTGAACCTGACATCATGACGGTGTCAGATATTATGCCGCTTTGGATGACGGAGAAAATGGCCATCGAGCAGGCAATTCAAGCGTGTGAAGGCAACATTCCACGCGCTGCTGGCTATTTGGATGTCAGCCCATCAACGATTTATCGCAAGTTGCAAGCTTGGAATAGCAAGGACGAAAAACAAAACGTATGAATACGGACGTATTAAATCAGCAAAAAATTGAAGAACTGTCTGCGGAAATTGGCAGCGATAATGTTCCTGTTTTGCTTGATATTTTTCTTGGGGAAATGGACTCCTACATTGGCACTTTAACTGAACTTCAGGGCTCAGAGCAGCTGTTGTATTTAAAAGAGATCAGTCATGCACTGAAAAGCAGTGCTGCAAGCTTTGGCGCAGATCGATTGTGTGAACTAGCGATTGCCATCGACAAGAAAGCAAAAGCGAATCAATTGCAAGAGCAGGGGATGGAGACGAGCGAAATGCTCGATTTACTTCGTATCACTCGTGACGCCTACCGTTCTTGGACAAACTAACGTTTCGAGCAAGACATTAAGCGCAACGCAAAAACACAAAGCCCTTCCGGTGTGGAAGGGCTTTTTTGTTTAGGGAGTTTGCTCCGAATCGAAGCCTCTTTCTCAATGCTTTTCGTCTAGTCAGACAGTAGTTGATTTTCAATCGCGAGCTTTAGTTTGTCTCGGTCGTGGCGCCAATCACGGTTCGTTGAAGCCAATGACTCCGTGACTACGTTCCAGTTATCCAGCACGTCTTGCTCAGTCTCTTCAGCCAGTACCACATCGATCTTACGGCCTTGGCACGCACGCTCACACCATTCAAGCTTTTGCTTCATCGTCATACGGCCAGCAGGGCCATATTCTGGGCTCAAGTTTGCCACAAAGATGACTTTCGCCTTTTGGTTAGCAGCAATCGCTTTACCAATTTCAGGCAGCAATAGCGGCGGCATGATGCTCGTTAAGAAGCTGCCTGGACCAAGAATGATGACATCTGCCTCTGAAAGCGTCGTAACGGCTTCTTTGGTTGCAGGGACCTCCGGTGACAGATCAAGACGACGCAGATCGGTTTCCATTTCATCCACATTGGTTTCACCTGTGACCCATTGCCCATCTACTGATAGAGCCGTTAGGTCGGAAGGGTGCTCAGACATAGGCAGAATGTTTACATCGACCTTCAGCATATTGCGAATAAGGTTGATCGCATCTAGTGGTCGTACCGATAGGTTGTCCAATGCCGTCAGCATTAAGTTACCTAGGTTGTGTCCATCTAACTCGCCAGTACCTTTAAATCGGTACTCAAACATCATCGAGCTGATTGATGGTTCGGTGATTAACTGGTTGATACAGTTACGAGTATCACCCCAAGCAATACCCCCCCTGACAATGACGAATACGGCCCGTAGAACCGCCATTATCTGTTGTCGCAACAATGCCAGTCGCATTGCCGCCAAAATCTTTTAATGCCGCTAACATACGGCCCAAACCGTGACCACCGCCAACTGCGACCACTTTCTTATCGGTGTAGATATTCATTACGTTCTTCTAATAATCTTGTAAAAAACGACTACAATTTAACTTAATGAGTGCCAAAGAGGTACTCACTAAGCGGTAAATTGTGTTTCCAGAGAGTTTTTTATCACTCAAGTCTGGATTCCATTACAAATATTAAGTATTTTACACGGCAAAGCTATCAGGGGGTTATCTCCTCTGGTTGCCATAACTCCGAGCTCACTATGCTAAGTCCAAGGATAGGCGTCTTGAGCCAGTGACATACTGTCACAAGGGCATAATTGGAAATGATTATGCCTCCCGTGTTTGGAAAGGTGTTCCGTGGCGCAACAATTCGAAGACAAATTTCATCGTAAGTTCTATTACTTGCGTCTGTCTGTGACTGACGTTTGTAATTTCAAATGTACCTATTGCCTTCCTGACGGCTACAAGCCATCGGGCAATAAAAACTCGTCTTTCTTATCTCTCCCTGAGATCAAACGTGTCGTAAAAGCGTTTGCAGATTGTGGTACCTCAAAGGTACGTATCACCGGTGGTGAGCCGAGTTTACGCAAAGACTTTACTGACATTATTCACTCAGTCGCAACCACGCCAGGTATCAAAAAAAGTCGCCACAACGACGAATGGTTACCGCATGGCGAAGCAAGTTGCAGACTGGCGTGAAGCTGGCCTTACGCACATCAACGTGAGTGTGGATAGCCTGGACCCACGTATGTTCCATCAAATCACTGGTGAAAATAAGTTCACCGAGGTGATGAATGGTATCGAACGTGCGTTCGAAGTGGGTTATGAGCAAGTCAAAGTCAACGTGGTGCTGATGAAAGACCTCAACCACAACGAGCTGCCCGCTTTCCTTAACTGGATAAAAGATCGTCCTATCCAACTGCGTTTCATTGAATTAATGCAGACGGGAGAAATGGATGATCTGTTTGCTAAGCACCATGTCTCTGGTGTCGCTATTCGCAATCAATTAATTGCCAATGGTTGGTTACTTAAAGTTCGTTCTCACAACGATGGCCCTGCTCAAGTTTTCGTTCATCCAGATTACAAGGGTGAAATTGGCTTGATCATGCCATACGAAAAAGACTTCTGTGAGAGCTGTAACCGACTTCGTGTATCGGCTATGGGTAAACTGCATTTATGCCTGTTTGGTGATCATGGCGTGGAATTGCGAGACCTGTTAGAACGTGACGAGCAAGAAAATGAATTGATTGAACGTATTCAAGCGCAACTGCAAACGAAATCCGTTAGTCACTTCTTGCACGATGGCAATACAGGTATGACGCCACATCTTGCGTCTATCGGCGGCTAATTCCAATCAGATTTTACATCGGGAGCTGACGTGGCTTCTGATGATTTTTCCAGAATCGATACCTTACGTATCAAAGCAAACTTAGAGAATAGGTGAACAAATGGGTCACGCTGAAAGCAAATTTCAACCTGCAAACATTGCCGTTCTAACGGTATCTGACACTCGTACTGAAGAAAACGACACTTCTGGTGGTTACCTAGTTGAACACGCGAAAGAAGCGGGTCACAACGTTGTTGATAAACAAATCGTTATCGATGACATGTACAAGATCCGCGCGATCGTTTCTCAGTGGATTGCTGACGAAAACGTACAAGCAATCATGATCACTGGCGGTACAGGTTTCACTTCACGTGACAGCACGCCAGAAGCACTTAAGCCGCTGTTTGATAAAGAAGTAGAAGGTTTTGGTGAGTTGTTCCGTTTGGTTTCTTACGAAGAGATCGGTACTTCAACGATCCAATCTCGCGCAATTGCAGGCTTTGCTAACCACACGGTTATTTTCGCAATGCCAGGTTCTACTGGTGCGTGTCGTACAGGTTGGACGAAGATCATCAAGCAACAGCTAGATGCAAGTCACCGTCCTTGTAACTTTATGCCACACCTATCTGTATAACCTTTCCTAAAAGCGAAGGAAAAACAATGACCCAATTTACCCATATCAACGCGTCTGGCGAAGCTAACATGGTCGACGTGTCTGCAAAAGCGGAAACGGTACGTGAAGCGCGTGCTGAAGCATTCGTACACATGGCTCCAGAAACGTTGCAATTGATCGTGTCTGGCCAGCACCACAAAGGTGATGTGTTCGCCACAGCTCGTATCGCTGGTATCCAAGCCGCGAAGAAAACTTGGGATCTGATCCCGCTTTGTCATCCTCTTCTATTGTCTAAAGTTGAAGTTCAACTGGAAGCCATCGAAGCAGAAAACAAAGTACGTATCGAGTCTGTGTGTAAGCTTGCAGGCAAAACCGGTGTCGAGATGGAAGCGCTAACGGCTGCTTCTGTGGCGGCTCTGACGATTTACGATATGTGTAAAGCAGTGCAAAAAGACATGGTTATTGGTCAAGTTCGTCTTCTTGAGAAGACAGGCGGAAAATCGGGTCACTTCAAGGCGGAATAATGATTAAAGTACTTTTCTTTGCTCAAACGCGTGAGCTTGTTGGTATCGATGGCTTAGAACTCGAAGAGCAGTTCAGCAATGTTGAAGCGATTCGTGCACATTTGGTCGAAACTGGTGCAGATAAAGAAGGTAAATGGGATTTAGCGCTAGAACCAGGTAAGTTACTAGCAGCAGTAAACCAGTCTATCGTGCCTTTAGATACAGCAGTGAAAGCGGGTGATGAGGTTGCTTTCTTCCCACCGGTAACAGGGGGCTAATATGGATCCTCGCGTTTCTGTACAAGCTGAAGACTTTTCAGTTGATCAAGAATACCAACGTCTATCAGAAGGCACATCTTCTGGTGCGGTAGTGACCTTCATCGGTAAAGTTCGTGATATGAACCTTGGCGACAACGTGATTGGTCTTCACCTAGAGCATTACCCGGGTATGACGGAGAAAAGCCTGATCGACATTTGTGATGAGGCGGAATCACGTTGGCCTCTGTTAGGCGTTCGCGTTATTCACCGTGTTGGTGATCTCGACACGGGTGACCAAATTGTGTTTGTTGGTGTCTCTAGTGCACACCGTGGTGCGGCATTTGATGCTTGTGAGTTCATCATGGACTTTCTAAAGACCAAAGCGCCATTTTGGAAAAAAGAGCGCACGACTAGTGAAAACCGCTGGATTGAGTCGCGCGATACCGATCATCAAGCTGCACAGCGCTGGGAAAAGTAGGGCAGTTTTTTATTCTGCTAACAACCCTTTCAAAGCCAGATGTTAATAACGTCTGGCTTTTTCTTTTTTTTAGGGCTGAAACCGCCTATATTTCCTTCTGTGATTTGCCTTCAAAATCACCACCTTTCCTTTCTTTCTCCTCTCGGTGACCTTGTTCACAATAAAAAATATCTAACGGAATATATGCAATTATTTATTAGACTCAATGTGTCATAAATGTTAACTTTTTTACATATATCTAGCATAAGATGCTATCAATAAGTTTGAAATTAGATTTATCGAAAGTTTCACCTGTCAAATAAGCGGGTGAATCAGTATTTCTCTATTCAATACTTTTATTGCGGTATTTATTGCTAAATATGTGCACTATTTACAGAATTATTAGTTTTTTTGCTACCTCTTTATTGCAAATTACTTCAATGGTTGCTAATGTGTGCCGCAGTCTTTGTAAGGTTTTAGAATTTTGTGCTCAAAAAGTGCACTAAAAACTTCTAAAATACTGACCGTTCCAGTCCCTTGCAGAGAAGTCATGGATGCTAATGAAAAACTTGGAGTTTTACGCATGTACAAGAATAAAATCACCAAAGCCCTTCTTCTAGGTGCTGGTCTGGCAGTGGCTGCCTCTTCTACTACCGCTTTCGCTGCTGACGTTCCGGCAGGCACTAAACTAGCTGAAAAACAAGAAATCGTTCGTGGTAACGGTACTGAAGTTGCAACAATTGACCCGCATAAATCTCAAGGTGTTCCTGAATCACATGTGATTCGTGATCTTCTTGAAGGCTTAGTGAACCAAAATGCAGACGGCGACACTATCCCTGGTGTAGCAGAGAGCTGGGAAACCTCAGACAACAAAACTTTCACTTTTCACCTGCGCAAAGACGCTAAATGGTCTAACGGCGATCCTGTAACAGCACAAGATTTCGTATACAGCTGGCAGCGTGCAGTCGATCCTGCAACCGCTTCGCCATACTCTTGGTACATGGAATACACCAAGATGAAAAACGCGAAAGACATCGTTGCGGGTAAAAAAGACAAGAGCGAGCTAGGTGTTAAAGCGACTGACGACCACACTTTGGTGGTTGAACTAGACACAGCGGTTCCTTACTTTGTAATGATGGCTGGTCACACAACAATGAAACCAGTACACAAAGCGACAGTTGAGAAGTTTGGTGATCAATGGACGAAACCAGAAAACTTCGTAGGTAACGGCGCTTATGTGGTAAATAACTGGGTTGTGAACGAGCGTCTAGAGCTTGTTCGTAACAACGAATACTGGGATAACGACAAAACCGTTATCAACAAAGTAACGTACCTTCCAATCGAAAACGGCGTTGCTGAAATGAACCGTTTCCTATCTGGTGAAATCGACTTCACGTCTAAACTGCCGACTGAGCACTTTAAGCGTCTGAAGAAAGAGCACCCAGAGTCAGTATCGGTTGAAGGCAGCCTGTGTACTTACTACTACTCATTCAACACTAAGAAAGAGCCTTTCAACGACGTTCGCGTTCGTAAAGCGATTTCTTACGCGATCGACCGTAACATCGTAGCAAACGCGATTCTTGGCCAAGGTCAGAAGCCTGCGTACTTCCTAACGCCTGAAATCACAGCGCACTTCAACCCTGAGCTTCCAACTTACGGTAAGATGACGCAAAAAGAGCGTAACGAAGAAGCAGCACGCCTATTGGCGGAAGCGGGTTACGGCAAAGACAACCCTCTTAAATTCTCTCTTCTATACAACACAGATGAGAACCACAAGAAGCTAGCAGTAGCGCTTGGTTCTATGTGGAAGAAAACTCTAGGTCTAGACGTAACGCTAGAAAACCAAGAGTGGAAAACTTACCTATCTACGAAAGACCAAGGTGATTTCGAAGTAGCACGCGCAGGTTGGTGTGGCGACTACAACGAAGCATCTTCATTCCTAACCCTTATGGTTAGCTCGAACACAACTGGTGGCCAGCACTGGGGTAACAAAGAGTACGATGCTTTGATCGACAAAGCGATCAAATCGACTTCAGAAGAAGAGCGTACCAAGATCTACCTAGAAGCTGAGCAACTGATGGCGAAAGATATGCCTATCGCGCCTATTTACCAGTACGTTCGTTCTCGTCTACTAAACCCGCACGTTGGTGGTTTCCCTGCTAACAACGCGGAAGAAAAGATCTACACCAAAGATCTTTACATCAAAGCAGACTAATTAAAGTCGCTTCAAGACTATAAGAATAAGGCCCACACGTCCCAAGAAAGGGACGTGCGGTGCCTATTATCAATTTTTTTTAACTGTCACAGACTGAAAGAGTGAGTTTATGCTTAAATTCATCGCAAAAAGGATATTTGAGGCGATCCCAACAATGTTGGTTTTGATCACCGTATCTTTCTTTCTTATGCGTTTCGCACCGGGTAACCCATTCTCGAGCGAGCGTCCATTACCGCCAGAAGTTATGGCGAACATTGAAGCCAAATACGGTCTAGATAAGCCAGTATTTGAGCAGTACACCACGTACTTGACTAACGTTGTCCAAGGCGATTTTGGTCCTTCATTCAAATACTTAGATTACACAGTAAACGAGCTAATCTCGGTAGCACTGCCAGTATCGGCGAAGGTGGGTTTCATCGCCTTTATCTTCACGGTCATTCTGGGGGTGACGATCGGGACCATAGCCGCGCTCAAACAAAACTCTTGGCTTGACTACACCATTATGTCTACGGCGATGCTTGGGGTCGTAATGCCATCTTTCGTGTTGGCGCCAGCTTTGATTTACTTGTTCTCGCTCCACTGGAATTTATTCCCTGCTGGTGGTTGGCATGATGGTTCATGGCAATATTTGGTGCTGCCAGTAATCGCAATGTCACTGCTTTATGTCGCCACGTTTGCTCGTATCACTCGTGGTTCAATGATCGAAACATTGAACAGTAACTTTATCCGTACTGCCCGTGCGAAAGGTCTAAGCTACCGTTACATCATCCTGAAACACGCATTAAAACCAGCTCTGCTTCCTGTAGTGTCTTACATGGGACCGGCGTTTGTCGGCATTATTACCGGCTCGGTAGTTGTTGAGACCATCTTCGGTCTGCCAGGTATCGGTAAGCTGTTCGTAAACGCAGCTTTTAACCGTGACTACTCGCTAGTAATGGGTGTAACCATTCTGATTGGTTTCCTATTCATCTTGTTCAACGCTATCGTTGATATTCTGCTAGCAATGATTGACCCGAAAATTCGCTACTAACAGGGAAGTATGGTTATGTTAACGAAAAAAGAGAATCTTGAAGCGGTCGAGAAATTTGCAGAGAACCTGGAAGTTGAAGGCCGTAGTTTATGGCAAGACGCACGCATCCGCTTTATGCGTAACAAAGCGGCAATGGTGAGCTTGTTCATTCTTACATTGATGACCCTTGCGGTAATCTTCCTGCCAATGCTGGCACCTTACACATTTGATGATACAGATTGGTACGCAATGCACGTTGGTCCAAGTGCTGAGCACTGGTTCGGTACTGACAGCTTAGGTCGTGACCTTTACGTACGTACGCTGATTGGCGGTCGTATCTCTCTGATGGTTGGTGTTCTAGGTGCATTGGTTGCGGTTGTGATTGGTACGCTTTACGGTGCGGCTTCTGGCTTCATCGGCGGTAAAGTTGACCGTATCATGATGCGTATTCTTGAAATCCTATACGCGGTTCCGTTCATGTTCCTAGTTATCGTACTGGTAACATTCTTCGGTCGTAACATTGTTCTTATCTTCGTCGCTATCGGTGCTATCGCATGGCTAGATATGGCTCGTATCGTACGTGGTCAAACGCTAAGTCTGCGTAGTAAAGAGTTTATTGAAGCGGCGCACGTTTGTGGTGTGAGCAAGTGGAAGATCATCACTCGCCATATCGTACCAAACGTACTGGGTATCGTAGCAGTTTACTCAACACTACTTATCCCAAGCATGATTCTGACCGAATCATTCCTTTCATTCCTTGGTCTTGGTGTACAGGAACCAATGACAAGTTGGGGCGCACTTCTACAAGAAGGTTCGCAAACAATGGAAGTGGCAATCTGGCAGCTGGCGTTCCCAGCAGCATTCATGGTTGTGACTCTATTCTGCTTCAACTACGTTGGTGACGGTCTGCGCGATGCGCTGGATCCAAAAGACAGATAATTAAAAATAGAAAGAATAAAGGAAGCAATGATGAGTTTATTAGATGTCAAAGATCTGCGCGTCGAATTTACCACGCAAGATGGTATCGTAACCGCAGTAAATGATTTGAACTTCTCTCTGAATCAAGGTGAAACCCTAGGTATCGTAGGTGAGTCTGGTTCAGGTAAGTCACAAACTGTATTCGCAATCATGGGTCTACTGGCTAAGAACGGTATTATCTCTGGTAGTGCGAAATTCGAAGGTAATGAGATTCTTAACCTTCCAGAAAAAGAGCTGAACAAGGTTCGTGCGGAACAGATCGCAATGATCTTCCAAGACCCAATGACGTCTCTTAACCCGTACATGAAAGTGAGCGATCAGCTGATGGAAGTACTGATGCTGCACAAAGGTATGGGTAAAGCAGAAGCGTTCGAAGAGTCGGTACGCATGCTTGAAGCGGTAAAAATCCCAGAAGCTCGTAAGCGTATCACCATGTACCCACACGAGTTCTCGGGTGGTATGCGTCAGCGTGTAATGATCGCAATGGCGCTGCTGTGTCGTCCAAAACTGCTTATTGCGGATGAGCCAACGACGGCATTGGACGTTACGGTTCAAGCTCAGATCATGGATCTGCTGAACGAACTGAAATCTGAGTTCAACACTGCAATCATCATGATCACGCACGACCTTGGTGTTGTTGCGGGTTCATGTGACAAAGTGCTAGTGATGTACGCAGGTCGTACCATGGAGTACGGCACGGTGAACGAAATCTTCTACAACCCAAGCCACCCTTACGCGGAAGGTCTATTGAAGGCGATTCCTCGTCTGGATACAGAAGGCGAGATTCTACCAACGATTCCTGGTAACCCGCCTAACTTGCTTCGTCTACCACCTGGTTGTCCTTACCAAGATCGCTGCCACCGTGTGATGGATCGTTGTAAGCGTGAAGCACCAATTCTGACGCCGTTTGGTGATGGCCGTCAGCGTGCATGTTTTTCTGAATGGGAGGCTTGGAGCAAATGAGTACAGACAAAAAACTAATTCTGGATGTATCTGATCTGAAAGTTCACTTCAGCATTGCATCAAAATCTGCATGGCCTTGGGCAAAACCTTCAAGCCTAAAAGCGGTAGACGGCGTAAACGTTCGTCTATACGAAGGTGAGACTCTTGGTGTAGTAGGTGAGTCTGGTTGTGGTAAGTCGACGTTTGCTCGCGCGATCATTGGTTTGGTTGAAGCAACAGATGGCGAAGTCGTTTGGTTAGGCCAAGATCTAACGAAGATGAAAGACGTCCAACGCCGTGAAACGCGCAAAGAAATCCAAATGATTTTCCAAGATCCTTTGGCTTCTTTGAACCCGCGTATGACTGTCGGCGACATCATCGCTGAACCACTAGAGACGTTCTACCCAGAACTGACTAAGCAAGAAGTGAAAGACCGCGTTAAAGAGATGATGGCGAAGGTAGGTCTACTGCCAAACGTGATCAACCGTTACCCACACGAGTTCTCAGGTGGTCAGTGTCAACGTATTGGTATCGCTCGTGCGCTTATTCTAAAGCCGAAGATGATCATCTGTGACGAACCGGTTTCAGCACTGGATGTATCGATTCAGGCTCAGGTAGTTAACTTATTGAAAGAGCTGCAAAAAGAGCTAGGTCTTTCATTGGTATTCATCGCGCACGATTTGTCAGTGGTGAAACACATCTCAGACCGCGTATTGGTTATGTACCTAGGTAACGCTGTTGAACTGGGTGAATCGGAAGCATTGTTTGCTGATCCAAAGCACCCATACACACGTGCGTTGATGTCAGCGGTTCCAATTCCGGATCCGAAAATTGAACGCAGCAAGAAGATTCAGATGCTAGAAGGTGATCTACCATCACCAATTAGTCCTCCTTCTGGTTGTGTGTTCCGTACTCGTTGTCCACAAGCAACAGAAGAGTGTGCGAAGACTAAGCCACACATCGAAGGTTCAGACGTTCACGCAGTATCTTGTCTACACGTAGCAGTGTAATTAAATTCGGCCTGTGACGGGCTTAAGCGCGGCTCCTTTTTATAGGGTCGCGCTTTTTTTTATGCCTACGATTTCTCTTAGTTTTAGTTCATTCGAAATTCTTGAACAAGATGGACTAAATGGTCGGATTCTAAGCTGTACATGAAGCGCTAATATAGTAGAAAACAGAATATGAGGAGAGCAGTCATGGGTAAGTTAGTTGAAGGCGTTTGGCACGACGTATGGTACGAAACTAAATCAAGCGGTGGTAAGTTTGTTCGTGAAGATGCAGGCTTTCGCAATTGGATAAAGAACAAACCTGATGCAACGTTCCAGCCAGAGTCGGGCCGTTACCATTTGTATGTTTCACTCGCTTGTCCGTGGGCGCATCGCACACTGATCTTCCGTAAACTCAAAGGCTTGGAAAAGCACATTGACGTCACCGTTGTGTGTCCAGATATGCTAGGTGAAGGCTGGCAAATGGGACTCCCAGAGCCACTATTCGGTCACACCCGAATGCATCAGATCTACACTCAAGCCAAGTCCGATTACACTGGTCGCGTTACCGTTCCAGTTCTGTGGGATAAAAAGACCAACACGATCGTGTCGAATGAATCGTCTGAAATCATCCGTATGTTCAACTCCGAGTTCAATGAATTAACGGGCAACCATGATGATTATTACCCAGAGCAACGTCAAAGCGTGATTGATGAGTGGAATGACTACATTTATCCGAACGTGAATAATGGCGTATACCGTTGTGGTTTTGCGACAACGCAAGAAGCTTATGAAGAAGCGTTTGATTCACTGTTTGCCGCACTGGATAAAATCGATGCTCACCTTGCAACGCATCGTTATCTAGCAGGCAATAAAATCACCGAAGCGGATTGGCGCCTATTTACTACTCTTGTTCGTTTTGACGCTGTGTATGTAGGTCATTTTAAGTGCAATAAACAACGCATTGCGGATTACCCAAATATTCAGGGTTATTTGAAAGAGCTTTATCAAGTGGAAGGTGTGGCAGAGACTACCGACTTCTACCACATTAAGCGTCACTACTACTTCAGTCATACGGGTATCAACCCGACGCAAGTCGTACCAAAAGGGCCTGAGTTAGATTTGGATTCACCTCATGACCGAGATTTAAGCTAACTTCAAGCTCTCCGAGAAAAGCGCCATTTGATATAGCGCTTTTTCTTTTTTCCAATATCTTCCAATCATCACAACTTCTTTCCGCTCATAACATAAACTGATGATATAACGGCCGATCTTGGACTGAGGTGGGGTATGGATATCAATGAGTTTGTCAGTGGCGAGCATCTAATTTGGAATCTGTTTATTGCGCTGTTATTGGGGGCAATTGTCGGAACCCAACGTGGCTGGGTAATGCGTAATAGCGTTGAAGGCAGTCGCGTTGCGGGTATCCGTACCTTCTCTTTGGTCGGTTTGCTGGGTGGCTTAGTTGGGATTCTTGCCAACATCTACACATCGTTATTGCTTGGCTTTGCGTTGATTGCTTTGGTTATTCTTGCCTGTATTGCGTTTGTTATTCAACAAAGAAAGAGTGAGGACATCAGCATTACTGGCGTGGTTAGTTTGGTGATCACCTTTGTTCTTGGCAGTCTCGCTGTTTCTGGGGAGCCTGTTCTTGCTGCGGCCGCAGCGGTTATCACTGCGGCCGCAGCGGTTATCACTGCGGTGGTACTGGATAACAAGAAAGAGCTTCATCAGGCGCTTCAGCGTCTCCAAGAGTACGAGCTTGATGCTGCTTTGCGTCTGCTGCTCATTTCTATCGTCCTATTACCTCTTTTACCCAACCAAGCTTACGGCCCATGGAAGGCTTTGAACCCTTATGAAATTTGGTGGATGGTGGTGCTGATTGCTAGTATTTCATTTGTCGGTTATTTCGCGATTAAGATCGGCGGTGCAAAGCGGGGTATTTTGTTTACGTCTGTCTTTGCTGGGCTAAGTTCTTCTACTGCACTTACACTGCAGTTCTCTCACCTTTCACGGGAGCAAGCGAATATCAGTCCTTTGCTTGCCAGCGGCATACTGCTAAGTTGCGGGACTATGTTTCCTCGGTTGCTGATCGTTCTTTCGGTGATTAATCCCCAATTAGTGACATTGTTGGGACCCATTGCCTTGGTCATGATGGCTGCCCTCTATTTGCCTGCTTGGTGGATATGGCGTCGCAGCGAGGTTGAGCAAATAGAACAACCGAATAAACAAACCAACCCATTAGCCCTTCAATCGGCGCTTTTCTTTGGGGTTGTGCTCGCCGTGATCATGTTGTTATCGCATGCACTGTCTGATCTGTTTGGTAGTGCTGGTGTGCTAATACTGTCTGCGTTATCTGGTATTACGGATGTCGATGCTATTTCCCTTGCGCTTGGACGGCAAAGTACCCAAACCTTGAGCGTGGAAACCGCGGCATTGGGTATTCTGATCGCGGCCTCAGTCAATACAGTGGTAAAAATGGGGATGGTTGTTGCAATAGGGGATAAGGCATTATGGAGAAGAGTTGCGCCCGTTATGGTTGGCTGCGTGCTTTCTGGCGCTATTTTGTTTTTGGCTTTGTATTGATTTATTCGAACACAAAGTGAAAAAAAACCTCGCCGTGGCGAGGTTTTTGCATTCAGGAAAGTGCAGTTAATTAGTTAACTGCTTTTTCGCGAGCTTGGTCAGCTTGATCCGCCTGAATCGCAGTTAGAGCAACTGTGTACACGATATCGTCTACTAGTGCACCGCGAGATAGATCGTTTACAGGCTTGCGCATACCTTGCAGCATTGGACCGATAGATACTAGGTCTGCTGAACGTTGTACCGCTTTGTAAGTCGTGTTACCAGTGTTTAGGTCTGGGAATACGAATACTGTCGCTTTACCTGCTACTGGAGAGTTAGGCGCTTTAGAAGCTGCCACGTTTTCCATGATCGCTGCGTCGTACTGTAGAGGACCGTCGATCACTAGATCTGGACGTTTCTCTTGAGCAATCTTAGTTGCTTCACGTACTTTATCTACGTCTGCACCCTTACCAGATTCACCAGTAGAGTAAGAGATCATAGCAACGCGAGGGTCGATACCAAATGCCGCTGCAGAATCAGCAGATTGGATAGCGATTTCAGCAAGCTGTTCAGCTGTTGGATCTGGGTTGATCGCACAGTCACCGTAAACCAATACTTGGTCAGGTAGCAGCATGAAGAATACAGAAGATACGATAGACGCATCAGGTGCAGTCTTGATGATTTGGAACGGAGGAACGATAGTGTTTGCTGTGGTGTGAACCGCACCAGAAACTAGACCGTCTACTTCGTCGTTCTCAAGCATCATTGTGCCAAGGAATACTGAATCTTGTAGTTTCTCGCGAGCAACAACTTCAGTCATGCCTTTCGCACCACGTAGCTCAACCAGACGAGCAACGTAGTTTTCACGAACTTCATCAGAGTTGATGATAGTTACGCCAGCACCTAGTGTTACGCCTTGCTGCTCTGCAACGCGACGGATTTCGTCTGGGTTACCTAGAAGCACACACTCCGCGATGCCGCGCTCAGCACAGATAGCCGCAGCTTTAACTGTACGTGGCTCGTCACCTTCAGGAAGAACGATACGCTTGCCAGCTTTACGAGCGAACTCAGTTAGCTGGTAACGGAATGCTGGTGGGCTTAGGCGGCGAGACTTCTGAGTACCCTCAGTCATAGACTCGATCCAGTTACCGTCGATGTGACCAGCAACGTGCTCGTTGATGAACTCGATACGCTCTTTATCGTCTGCAGGAACTTCGATAGAGAAGCTCTGTAGGTTTAGAGAAGTCTGCCAAGTGTTACCTTGTGCTTTGAAGATCGGTAGACCCGTTTCAAATGCTGGCTTACATAGACCTGCAATCTCTTCAGGAATGTCGTAACCGCCAGTTAGAAGTACCGCACCGATATCAACACCGTTCATTGCTGCAAGTGCAGCTGCAACGATAACGTCTGGACGGTCTGCAGAAGTAACAAGTAGAGAACCTGGTTTGAAGTGCTCAATCATGTTTGGCAGAGAACGTGCACAGAAAGTGATGCTCTTAATACGACGAGTCGCGATGTCACCTTCGTTGATGATGTCAGCGTTTAGGTGCTGAGCCATATCGATTGCACGAGTAGCGATTAGATCGATGCTCCATGGCACACAACCTAGTACACGAATTGGAGAAGTGTTGAAGATTTCCATCACTTTCATTTCGTTTTGCTTCGCGCTGTCTGCATCGTCAAAGATTTCAGATAGGTCAGGGCGAGTACGGCCAGCTTCGTCAACAGGCGCGTTTAGCTTGTTGATGATTACGCCAGAGATGTTCTTGTTCTTAGTACCACCGAAGTTAGAACATGCTACTTCGATGCGCTCTTTAAGTTGAGCTGGGTTATCTGTACCAGGAGTTGCAACAAGAACGATTTCCGCACCTAGAGTTGCAGCGATTTCCGCGTTCACTTGGTTAGCGAATGGGTGCTTACGAGTTGGTACTAGACCTTCGATAAGCGTTACGTCTGCATCTTTGTTGATTTGGTTGTAACGCTCAACAACAGTTTCTAGCAGCTCGTCCATGTTGTCGTTACCAATTAGGCTTTCAGCAACAGACATCGCTAGTGGTTGACCGATCTTCATATCGCTGTTGTAGCCAACGATAGTTGAAGTTAGATCTGGTTGATCACCGCCAGAACGTGGCTGTGAAATTGGTTTGTAGAAAGAAACCTTAACGCCTTTGCGCTCCATTGCGCGAAGAACACCCATGCTTACGCTAGTTAGACCAACACCAGCACTTGCAGGGATAAGCATAATAGTACGAGACATTCGTAGAGTACCTTTAGCTATTGGGGGATAAAAGCTCAACTCTTATTCCATGAATAATTCAGAGAATAGGAGTTAAGCCCCTAAGAAATTCTTTGGAAGAAAAACTGGCTAGCCGGAGTGGCTAGCCAGTTTAATCTATTAAAGACCTGCTAGGCGTGCAGTGTCTTCAGCAATTACTAGCTCTTCGTTAGTAGAGATAACCATTGCTGGGATACGGCTGTTAGCTGTAGTGATAGTACCTTCGCCGCCGAAACGAGCTTTAAGGTTAGCTTCACCATCAACTTCGATACCGAAGATACCTAGACGGTTTAGAACCATTTCACGGATAGGGCCAGAGTTCTCGCCGATACCGCCAGTGAACGTGATTGCGTCTAGACGACCTTCCATAGAAGCTGTGTAACCCGCTACGTACTTAGCTAGACGGTGACAGAACACGTCCATTGCACGTGTTGCTTCTTCTTTCTCACCGTAGTTGTCTTCAACGAAACGACAGTCAGAAGTCACTTCAGTTAGACCAGCAAGACCAGACTCTTTAGTTAGCATGTTGTTGATTTGTTCAACAGAGTAACCTAGAGCGTCGTGTAGGTGGAATACGATAGCTGGGTCGATATCACCACAACGTGTACCCATCACTAGACCTTCAAGAGGAGTTAGACCCATAGAAGTGTCTACAGATTTACCGTTCTTGATTGCACATACAGAAGCGCCGTTACCTAGGTGACAGTTGATGATGTTTACTTCTTCAACTGGCTTGTCTAGTAGGTTCGCAACTTCACGAGTGATGAATAGGTGTGAAGTACCGTGCATGCCGTAACGACGGATGCCGTGCTCTTTGTATAGGTTGTATGGAAGAGCGTATAGGTAAGACTCTTCTGGCATAGTTTGGTGGAACGCAGTGTCAAAAACAGCAACGTTTTGTAGGCCAGGGAAGTTTACTTTAGCCGCTTCGATACCGATTAGGTGAGCTGGGTTGTGAAGAGGTGCGAAAGTTGCAGCGTCTTGAATACCCTTAAGTACGTCGTCAGTGATCAGTGCTGATTGAGTGAACTGCTCACCACCGTGTACGATACGGTGACCGATAGCGCCTAGGTTAGCTTTAAGCTCTGGCTTAGAAGCAAGAATAGTTTCTACCATGAAAGATAGTGCTTCTACGTGAGCTGCGCCTGCGCCTAGTTGAGCTTCGTGCTTGCCATCAAGTTTCCACTTCATACGAGCTTCTGGAAGACCAAGACACTCAGCAAGACCGGTTAGGTGCTCTGCACCTGTTTCTGCATCTACAACAGCAAATTTAAGAGAAGAACTACCACAGTTTAAAACTAAAACTAGCTTAGACATGTATGACTACCTGTTTATTCGTCTGATCAAAATCAGTTAAAGGATGAAAAATTAATCACAAGAATAGACGATACCCGCAAGGCTGCGTACTAATCTTGGTCAAAAATCGTTCTAATTCCGTATAAATGAATAGTGATGAACCCATCCACCACTATGAAGCGATCCGTGCAGAATAAAATCTCGGAGTTGCTTAAATTGTAAATAACGGCAACAATGAGATTGAGGGTCTGCAAAGGATAGCGATAATAGGCAATGATAACAAAAAAATTTTGAAAGAATATTAACTTTCATCAATTTTTTGCGCCTTTAGTTGAAATGTTCAACTATTTTTTAGTGAGAGAGCGGTATGAGCAAACAAGTCGGATTAATCCATAGCCTGAAAGACGGCCAAAGTTACATGGAGATCTGGCCGGTTCGTAAAGAGCTGAACGCCATTTTTCCCGAACAACGTATCATCAAAGCAACGCGTTTTGGCATTAAAGTGATGCCAGCGGTCGCCGCGATCAGTGTGCTCACTCAAATGGCTTTCAATAACTATGATGCACTGCCTCAAGCCATCGTAGTTGCATTGTTCGCAATCAGTATGCCTCTGCAAGGTATGTGGTGGTTGGGCAGTCGTTCCAACACCAAATTGCCCCCTGCATTAGCCTCTTGGTATCGCGAATTGCATCAAAAAATCACAGAAACAGGTTTTGCGCTCGAGCCCGTCAAAGCGCGCCCGCGATACAAAGAGCTTGCGGTCATCCTGAACCGAGCATTCCGTCAATTAGACAAAACGGCTCTCGAACGTTGGTTCTAGACCCTTAACAAAACCACAACTACTGAAATGGAGTGTGCAATTGCCACTCCATTTTTTATGCCTGCGCTTCTGACTTCACTCCTTTCTAATTTGCAATAACCGCCTTTCGTACCGATTGTGAGATCACAAATGTTACATTGTTGTTAAGTCTTGCTTTTCTTTCCCGAGAGTTAGCGTTAATAATGAAAAACAGATGCACAAAAAGTGCACAGTTATAAACACAACATCCCATCTTCCGGATTATTTCTGTTGAGCATTCATTTTCGATGAGGCTTTCAGTTCAAGGACGAAGAGACATCAAGGAGTCATGATGAAAACGAAACGTATACTTGCCACTGCTATTCTTGCCGCAACCACAGCTTTCTCCTCTGCTAGTGTGCTTGCCAATACCGCGACCGTAGCGGTTTCTCAAATCGTAGAACACCCAGCACTCGACGCGACTCGTCAAGGCTTGATAGATGGCTTGAAAGCCAAGGGCTATGAGCAAGGTAAGAACCTAGAGTTTGACTACAAAACTGCACAAGGTAACCCAGCTATAGCGGTACAGATTGCCCGTCAATATGTGGGCGAGAGCCCAGATGTGCTGGTGGGCATTGCCACACCGTCAGCGCAAGCTTTGGTGTCTGCAACACGTTCTATCCCTGTGGTGTTTACTGCGGTAACGGATCCGGTGGGCGCAAAGCTTGTGAAATCCATGCATCAGCCGGGTAAAAACGTCACCGGTCTTTCCGATTTGTCTCCTGTGGCACAGCACGTTGCATTGATTCAAGAAATTCTGCCTGCGGCTAAATCTATCGGTGTGGTTTACAACCCAGGTGAAGCAAACGCGGTGACTCTGGTGCAACTGCTAAAAGAGAGTGCAGAGGCCAACGGTCTTGAAGTGGTAGAAGCGACGGCTCTCAAAAGTGCCGATGTTCAGTCCGCGACGCAAGCTATTGCGGCTAAATCCGATGTGATTTATGCGCCGACAGACAACACGGTAGCCAGTGCTATTGAGGGCATGATCGTTGCGGCAAACCAAGCGAAGAAGCCGGTCTTTGGCGGTGCAACCTCTTACGTAGAAAAAGGCGCTATTGCGAGCTTGGGTTTTGATTACTACCAAGTGGGTGTTCAAACTGCCGACTACGTTGCTGCTATTTTGGAAGGGCAAGATCCTGGCAAGCTGGATGTGAAAGTCGCAACCGGTTCTGATCTTGTTGTGAATGAAGGAGCCGCAACCAAACTTGGTATTCAAATACCGAGTTCTGTTGTGAAACGTGCGACTAGCATGCAGTAATAGTGATGTTCAGGTCGGTTTGATGCCGACCTGATATGTGCAGAAAGGAGCAGTTATGTCTGCATTTGCTTTTTTTTGGTGCGCTCGAGATAGGCCTGATTTATGGCTTAGTCGCTTTGGGCGTCTACCTTACGTTTCGCGTTCTTGATTTCCCTGACTTAAGTGTTGACGGTAGTTTCCCTATGGGCGCCGCCGTTGCTGCAACCGCGATTGTTGCCGGCATCAACCCTTGGATTGCCACCGGAATGGCCGTGATTGCTGGTAGCATGACTGGGTGGGTGACCGCCTTTCTCGCTGTTCGTTGTGGCATTCTTCATCTACTTGCTTCCATTCTTACCATGATTGCGGCGTTCTCTATCAACATTCGCATCATGGGTAAGCCGAACATGGCGCTACTTGGGGAAGACACTATTCTCACCCCGTTTGAAGCCATGGGGGACGCTATGTACATCCGACCTTTGGTTGTTGGTGTGCTGGTCTTACTTTCCGCTCTGTTTGTTGTACGCCTCCTTAACAGCGACTTTGGCTTGGGGTTAAGAGCGACGGGAGTGAACGCCCGAATGGTGGCAGCGCAAGGGGCTAGTACTGGCTTTTACACCTACTTTGGCTTAGCGCTGTCTAACGGGTTTGTTGGTTTTGCTGGAGCCTTGTTTGCTCAGACCAACAGCTTTGCCGATGTCACCTCTGGCGTGGGCACCATCGTAGTTGGTCTTGCGGCGGTTATCCTTGGGCAAACCCTCATCCCAGGTCGGAAAATCTGGGTCGCGGTTTGTGCGGTGATTATTGGTTCGGTACTTTATCGCCTCGCAGTCGCGTTTGCCCTGAGTTCCGGCATGTTTGGTCTACAAGCTTCGGATCTAAACTTGGTTACAGCTGTGCTCGTTGCGGTGGCGTTGATTGCGCCGAAATTGAAACAGAGTATGAAAGCGAAACAACGCTTGAACAATGCTAAGCAATCGACATCAAAAAATGGTTCAGGAGAGGCACTATGATTGAACTCAATGATATTCAAGTGACCTTCAATCCCGGAACCATTCTGGAAAACAGAGCCTTGAAAGGTGTTTCGTTAGAAGTGCCTGAACATCAGTTTCTCACCGTTATTGGCTCCAATGGAGCAGGGAAGTCAACCCTGCTTGGAGCCGTGACAGGAGATACGCCGATGATTGGCGGCCAAGTGATCATTGATGGACAAGACGTAACCCGTAAGACGGTTGCACAACGCGCCACTCAATGTGCTCGCGTATTCCAAGACCCACTAGCTGGTACTTGTGGGGATTTGTCCATTGAAGAAAACATGGCGCTTGCTTACATGCGAGGTCAGCGTCGCGGCTGGGGGATGGCGCTCTCAGCGAAACGCCGCAAGCTGTTCCAAGAACGCATTAGCATTCTGGGTTTAGGGCTTGAAGATCGCTTGGGGGACAGCATTGGGCTACTTTCTGGCGGTCAGCGTCAAGCAGTCAGTCTGGTTATGGCAACACTATCAGGCAGTAAACTACTCCTGCTTGATGAACATACGGCTGCGTTAGACCCTCGTATGGCGGCTTTTGTTATAGACCTGACCAAGCGCATTGTCACCGAGTTTAATCTTACGGTAATGATGGTGACACACTCGATGAAGGATGCTCTGGCCTGTGGTGACAGGACAGTAATGTTGCACCAAGGAGAGATTGTTCTTGATGTCGCAGGTGAGCAAAGAGCGAATATGCAAGTACCAGACTTATTGGAAATGTTTTCTAAAGTGCGTGGAGAGGAGTTGGCAGATGATAGCTTGTTGCTGAACTAGCTTAGAGTGTTTGTCGACTACGCCTACCAAATGTGATCCTCCTTGAGAAAATGACCCGTACGGTATTTTTAAAAGGAGGATTTTTAGATGGTTGCTCTTTAATAAAATAGTGGAATATTCCAATACTAAGAGCGCTTACCATGACCCTTCCATTTATCTTCCATAGCCAGACCGAAGATGGCCTTGTATTTGATGGTGAACTGCTGACCGTCACTCTGAAAACCGAAAACATCGAGTTTGATAGCGTGCACGTGCGTTGTGAACCAGACAACGAAGAATACCTCATAGAGATGAAGCCTTGTGGTAACGCAGGTGAGCTTCAGTTGTGGCAAGCACAGTTTGCAGCAAACCGAGACCGTGACGTCACCCATTACGTATTCAAGCTACTTAAGGGTAATCAGCAACTTTGGCTCGATGGTAGAGGTGTGCATAAGCGTATGCCGCCGAAAGAATTCCACTTTAAGTTGAACACGCAGTCTCAGCCACCGAGTTGGGTGCAAGAACAGGTCTTCTACCAGATCTTTCCTGACCGTTTTGCGGCTAGCCAAGATGAACAAACGATTCGACATGCTTACGCCCAATACGATCCGGATACCATGGTGAAATCTTGGGGCGAGGCCGTTGGGGCTCACCACAACACGGGGGCGCGTGAGTTCTTCGGCGGTGATTTGAAAGGCATTGAGCAGAATTTGGACTACTTGGAAGAATTGGGAGTCACTGCGCTGTATTTCAATCCTATCTTTACTGCGCCAAGCAACCATAAGTACGACACAAAAGATTACCTTAATATTGACCCGATGTTTGGCACCAACGAGCAGTTTGCACGGTTGTGTGAACAGATCCGTGGTAAACAGATGAAAATAGTATTGGATGCGGTATTCAACCATACGTCGGTTCATCATCCTTGGTTCGACCTGAAGCAAGAAGGTCAGGGTGCGTACGGCAATCCGAGTTCAGACTTCCGTGACTACTACTTCTTTGAGGGCCAAACCAACAATTACATTGGCTGGAAAGGAATCGGCAATTTGCCGGTTTTGAACTTTGAGAACGAACAAGTCCGCGATCATATTTATCAAGGTGAGGATGCGGTGATTAAGCATTGGCTTAAACCACCATATTCTGTCGATGGTTGGCGTTTTGATGTAATCCATATGCTGGGAGAAGGCGAGGGGGCAAAAAACAATGCTCACTATGTAGAAGCGTTTCGTAAAGCGACCAAAGCGATCAACCCTAATGCTTATGTGTTAGGAGAGCATTTCTTTGAAGCGACTCAATGGCTGCAAGGTGGACAAGAAGATGGAGCGATGAACTACTACGGGTTCGCGCACCCTGTTCGTGCCCTGATTGCTAAGCAAGACATCATGTACGATCCAATCGACATCAACGCACAAGATTTCAAAGAGTGGGTGGATGAAGCGCGAGCAAAAGTGCCATTTGCCAACCAACTGTCTCAACTGAACCAATTAGATAGTCATGATACCGCCCGTTTTCTGACGCTTTTGAATGGCGATAAGGAAAAAATGCGCCTTGCACTGGGTTTACTCATGACTTATGTCGGCACTCCATGCCTTTATTATGGTAGTGAAGTTGGGTTGGAAGGCGGACAAGATCCTGATAACCGTCGTTGCTTTCCTTGGGAGCTGATTGAGGCTTCTGAGTGGTTGCCGATTTATCAAAGGTGGATAGGAATTCGCAAGCAATACAAGGCTCTACAGTCCGGAAGTTTGCAGTGGCTTTACTGTGATGAACAGGTCATGGTTTTCGTTCGACAATGGAAAGAAGAAGCAATAGTTGTGGCATTTAACCTCGATGAATACGACCGAAATGTTAACCTTCCATTATGGCAAGTTGGCTTAAATGCAAAACAGTTGCATCAATTATTAGACAAAGGTGAAGTTGTAAGTGGTGAACGTCATTTTTCTGTCAATATCCCAGCAATGAACTGCAAAATATGGCAGATCGAGTGACTTCGAGCGCCTTCTTTATTAAAATTTATGAATACATAAATATAAAACTATAAACAGCCCTTCGATAATCTAAGCTTTCGAAGGGCTTATATTATTAGAAACAATGGTGCTCAATGGGTAATAAAAGGCGATTTAGCCTCAAGTTTGTCATCTTCTTCCCACTCTTTTTATTCTGTGTTGTCATGCTGGTGACAGCAAAGAACTACTACGATGCGATGAATCGTTACATCACGCTAGAGTACTCTCAAGTTGACCGTGCCATCGATCGCGCAATCAAAGTATTGACCGCGTTGGACTACAGCTTTGTTAACTACTCGAATCCCGCGCACCCGCTATTTAAAGAACATAACCATATGGAAAAAAATGGCTTATGTTACGTGTGGCCGATAGATGTTCTGCTATTAGAGAACAAACACTCAGGTGGGTTACCTGCAGTGGAGTTGGATTACATGATCGTGGGACAAAAATCGCTTTGCCAACCTGGCACTAAGCTGTTTAAGTTGGCAGAAAAAAAAGCTGGCTTTGCCCCATCTCTCTCTTTCCTTCATGACATTGAGTCCCATATCGTTGCGATTCATTACATTGATCAACGAGGCTACATCATCTCCTCGCCAGATACCTATGCTCAATATTTCTCTCAACAGCTGTGGGAGACGCTAAAGGCGAGACCATTCTGGCAAAAAACAGCTCAAGAGACGATGAAAGTGACCATGTCAGGCCCTGCGCCTATGTTAGACAGACATGATGGACAAGTCGTAAGTTTGACCGTGCCCATTTATGAAAAAGATGAGCACCAAGGCGTGTTATCGATTGATTTCGATGTTGATGGGTTATTAAAAGCAAATGAAAACCTGGCAGGTAAGCTACACATTATTTCTGCTGTAATGGATGTTCCTGACAATGTGATGCGTTTAAGGCCTATAGAACATGAGCGTTTGAGTGCCAATCACCTTATTTTCTATGAATACGACCTTTGGAGTGAATTGAAGAATCTATTGGCGTTCGAGAAGTACAGCGTCGCGGTGGCTTTCTTTATTTATGTTTTGAGCACAGTGGCATTGTTCCTAGTCAACACTCAAACAGAGCGTCGTTATTTCAAAGAGTTGGCGGCGAAAGACCCAATGACTGGGTTATTGAATCGACGTGGCATACAGGCTGTATGGCGCAATAAGATGACTAAAAAACACGTCGCGCTGGCGGTATTCGATATTGATGACTTTAAATCAATCAATGATACCCATGGACATGATGTGGGGGATGATGCGATTCGTTTGGTGGCAAAATGCATCCGAGACAATATTCGTCATTCAGATGTCGCATCACGCTTCGGTGGTGAAGAATTTGTACTTGCTATCTACGACGAAGATTTTGAAAGTATGCTTCGAATTTTAGAGCGAGTAAGAAAGGCGATCGCTAAGAGTTCACGTAAGGTGGTTGCTGGTGGCTTTACCGTTTCTGGTGGTGTGGAGTTTAAGTCTGCTGCTCAACTGGAAAGCTTTGATGAGCTGTTTAAGCTTGCCGATGAGAAGCTTTATGAAGCGAAAAGCACGGGCAAAAACAAAATCTGTCACTAGAACTAGCGAGCGATAGAAACACAAAAGGGCGAATTCATCGCCCTTTTTCTTATTCTTAATTCACTGTACTCTCAAATTATCTCAACCACTATGCGACGCGAGATTGCAGCTCGTCGCGGTAACGTTGAATGTGCTCAACGATCGGCGCTGCTTTATTGAATGTACGAATTTCGCGGAACAACTCATTTGCTTCAGGGTAGGCTTGGCGTAGGTAAGAGAACCATTGCTTAACGCGGTTCGGATAATACAAACCTTTATCGCCTTTCATTTCAAACTGAGAGTAATAGATCAGCAGCTCGACAACTTCTGGCCAAGCCATTGGTTGCTGGTTGTGTTTCACCATGTTACCCAAGTTTGGAATATTGAATGCGCCACGACATACCATCAGAGAATCCACTCCTGTGGTCTCAATGCAGCGTTGGCCATCTTCGTAGTTCCAAATCTCACCATTAGCGATGAGTGGGATAGAAAAACGCTCACGGATCTGGGTAATGTATTCCCATTTGATTTCCGAGGCTTTGTAACCACCTTGCTTTGTACGAGCGTGAACCGTCAGCTCATTTGCTCCAGCAGATTGAATCGCATCTACAATCTCGAAACAGTCTTCAGGGTTTTCCCAACCGAGACGAATTTTCGCAGTGACAGGAATATTGCTTGGTACGGCATCACGACATGCTTTTACGATGTTGTGAATGAACTCAGGGTGCTGAAGAAGCGCCGCGCCACCTTTACTTTTGTTTACCAGCTTTGCCGGACAACCAAAGTTAAGATCAATACCTCGTGCGCCCAGTTCCGCTGCTTTGACTGCGTTTTCTGCCATCCAATTCGGCTCTTGGCCAAGCAATTGAACATGAACAGGCACGCCAGATGCGGTCTGTGAGCCTTGGAGCAGCTCAGGGCACAAACGATGGAATACGTGATCAGGTAATAGCTGATCGATGACTCGAACAAACTCTGTCACACACAGATCATAGTCGTTTATCTCGGTCAGGATTTGGCGCATTAAATGGTCCAAAACGCCTTCCATCGGGCCTAATACAACTCGCATAGCTTGCCTAATACAGTTTGGTGGTAAAAAGGAGGGCGATTGTAGCGATGTGAAGGAAGTTTGTCATTAAAAGACTCATCAGCATCGAGTGACATCAACTAGCATCTTATTAGCTGTGGGGTATAATGCCGCCAAATTCATGGGAAACCAGATGACATGCAATACACATTAATTGAGAAAGGTGAAGTTCAACTCGAAGAATCTTCGCTGTTTATGGAAGGGGCGGTCCTAGCTGCGAACCTGACCACGAAACCGTTAGCACCGGAAACATGGCTAGAGCCACTTCTAGGTGAGGGCTTTCAAGCGATTCAGCCAATGGTTGAAGAGCAGATTCACAAGCAGCACAACTACATTCTGCGTAACGAATACTCTATTCTTGCGTTGACAGAAGCCAGCCCAGAGCAGTTAGCGGATTTTGCTGAAGGCTTTATGTCTGTCTGGCCGATGATTGAAGAGCAGTGGCATGATGTCGCATTGAACGATGGCCTTGAGCGAATGCTGCAAGCACTTTTGACGACGATGATGCTGGCGATTGATGAAGAGCAAACTCAGCAACAGATGCGTGATGTGGGTATTGAAACGCCGCCAGCGCTTGTGGACTTCATCGAGCAGTTTGACCTGATGATCAACGAAGTTGCACTTGGTGCAGACGAATTGATGGTCGGCAAAAAGTCGAAGAGTTTGAACCCTTTCAAAGGTGTTGGGCGTAATGACCCTTGCCCATGCGAAAGCGGTAAGAAGTTTAAGCAATGTTGCGGTAAGTAATCGAATTGCAAAGAAAAGCCGACCTCATGGTCGGCTTTTTTGTATTCGTTTTCAGTACTTAGAAGTCGGAAAAACGTTACTGGATTGGATTCTTGCGCTTACCACGAACAAATTGCGCAATCACAATGAATGCAAGAGCGACTAAGTTACCCGCAAAAATGACGACAAGCCATTGAGGCATAGAAAGACCAAGGAACTGCCACACAATCTTCGCGCAGTCACCGTATGCTTCAAACATCCATGGAACCCACTGGTTTAATGGTGCCCAACTTGGAAACGTCACGAATAGGTCACATGTTGCAAATGGTGATGGATTGAATTGATAGTCCACATGCTGCATCGCGAGCATCAAACCTTTGTAAGCACTTGCGCCCCATGCTGTTAATGCAATCCAGCGAACGAGAGGGTTGTTTGGTGCGATAAGGCCAATCATCGCGGCAAAACCAATTCCCATCATTGCCACACGTTCGTAAATGCACATAACACAAGGTGCTAGCATCATAACGTGTTGGAAGAATAGGGCACAGGCTTCAAAAAAGATAATCGCTAAAAGGAGAAGGAGCCAAGATAAGCGTCCTTTCGAAAACTGATTAAGTGATGCAAAAATACTCACGGTTACAATCCTGTCTGAAATATAAAAAAGCTCTGAATACTCAGAGCTTTTTAACTTGGATAAGTTTCCTAATCAACTCAAATTTTTAGTGTCCACCCGACACAACAGGAGCCAGATCACCACTGCTTGGCGAAATCCAGCCTGCATCGTAGAAGAATGCGGTTGCTGGTTCTAGGAAGAACATGATGCCCATCAAGCCAACAAGCGCCAGTACGATAGTGTATGGCAGTGCCATGATCACCATGCGACCGTAGGATAGACGAATCAATGGTGCCAGTGCGGATGTTAGCAGGAATAGGAACGCAGCTTGGCCGTTTGGCGTTGCAACTGAAGGTAGGTTAGTACCTGTGTTAATTGCTACTGCTAGTAGGTCGAACTGTTCACGAGTAATTTGGCCATCAATCAGTGCCGCTTTTACTTCGTTAATGTAGACCGTACCTACGAAAACGTTATCTGAGACCATTGAAAGTAGACCGTTGGCGACATAGAACAACGCCAGCTGTGTGCCTTTGTCTTCAACTGCAAGTACAGCGTCGATAACCGGCTTAAATAGCTCTTGGTCAATGATTACAGCAACGACTGCAAAGAACACGGCAAGAAGTGCTGTAAACGGCAGGGCTTCTTCAAACGCTTTACCCATTGAATGTTCTTCAATCACACCAGTGAATGAGGTTGCAAGGATAATAACTGAAAGACCAATCAGACCTACGGCCGCTAAGTGCAGAGCAAGTGCTGCAATTAACCAAACTGCGATTAGACCTTGAATCCAAAGCTTAGCTACGTCTTGGTTAGTACGGGTTTTACGCTCTTCGCGGTCGAAATCAACAAGGATTTGACGAACGTTATCAGGCAGCTGCGCACCGTAACCACAAATCTTTAGTTTCTCTACTACTGCACAAGTGATCAAGCCGCAGAAGAAAACAGGAAGAGTCACTGGCGCCATTCGGATCAGGAATTCACCAAAGAACCAACCCGCTTGGTCTGCAATGATCAAGTTTTGTGGTTCACCAACCATTGTTGTTACACCACCAAGCGCAGTACCCACACCAGCATGCATTAGCAATGAACGTAGGAATGCACGGTAGTTCTCAAGGTCGTCACGCGTAAGCTCAGTGATGGTGTCATCTTGAGTATGGTCATGGTCACCGATAGGGTTACCAGAAGCGACTTTGTGGTAAATCGAGTAGAAACCCACTGCAACGCTGATTACAACGGCGATAACGGTCAGTGCATCGAGAAATGCTGACAAAAACGCTGCTGCGAAACAGAATGCGAGTGAAAGTAATGTTTTAGAACGGATACCAAGCAGGATCTTCGTAAAAATGAACAGCAGAAGCTGTTTCATAAAGTAGATACCCGCAACCATGAATACCAATAGTAGAAGAACTTCGATATTCGCAACCAGCTCATGCTTCACCTGGGCAGGGCTGGTCATCCCGATAGCAACCGCTTCAATTGCAAGCAAGCCGCCTGGTTGAAGTGGGTAACACTTCAGCGCCATTGCTAGCGTGAAAATAAATTCTGCTACTAGCAACCAACCTGCAACAAATGGGTCAATTAGGAAGAAAACAATCGGGTTAATAATTAGGAAGGCTATAATGGCAACTTTGTACCAATCAGGCGCTTTACCAAGAAAGTTCTTGATAAAGGCATTTCCGAGCGACATCGGCATGATAATTCTCTTTATAACAAAATTATGAATAGACACTACAATAGTGCTTAAGTATCTGTTTGTTAGACTTATTATTTAGCCTTTTAAAACAATAACTTAGAAAAACAACAATCCCTTGTTTCACTGTAGTCTTGCCAAGTTACTTCCCCTGAACTTAAGCACCGCTCACTTTCGACCGCAACTCTACACTTCGGCATTTTATAGTCAATAACAAAACGTGATGCTGCCGACTAAAACTGCTTTTTATTTGTAATAACGCGATCAAAACGGCGTTACTATACCATGAAAAGCTTAAAAAAAATCACCTTGGAATTTAAAACCAAGTCAATTACGAGAAAAGATCAATTAAGAAAGAATATTAATCGTAAAACATAAATTTATTTTGCATATTTTGAGCAGAAAAATGTGACGAGGTAGGCTTTATTTTTCCTACGTTTGTGGTCAGTAGGATTTGTCCAAAATATAAATTTTACGAGTTTGATTCAAAGTGATTAACATTTTGAATTGAATATATATGTAGAGTATTAACTCTATATTGAGATTTCGTTTCATTTATTGATCGTTAATTTTCGCAAATCGTTAAGTAGTGGTATGATGAGTGGTATCGACCCTTAGAAATCAATATTGGATAAAAACAGAATGGTCATTAAGGCTAAGAGCCCTGCGGGTTTCGCAGAAAAATACATTATCGAGAGCATTTGGAACGGCCGTTTTCCACCTGGCTCAATCTTACCCGCTGAACGTGAGCTATCTGAACTTATTGGTGTTACTCGTACTACGTTACGTGAAGTGCTTCAGCGTCTTGCGCGAGACGGTTGGTTGACTATCCAACACGGTAAACCAACCAAAGTTAACCAATTCATGGAGACCTCTGGTCTGCATATCTTGGACACGCTAATGACGCTAGACGTTGATAACGCAACAAACATCGTTGAAGATTTGCTTGCGGCACGTACTAACATCAGTCCAATCTTCATGCGCTATGCGTTTAAAGCAAACAAAGAGGCGTCTGAGCGCACAATCCAGAACGTGATTGAGTCTTGTGAAGCGCTTGTTAGTGCCTCTTCTTGGGATGACTTTATTGCTGCGTCTCCATACGCCGACAAGATCCTGCAAAGCGTAAAAGAAGACAACGAAAAAGATGAAGCGAAGCGTCAAGAAATCCTGATAGCTAAGACATTCAACTTCTACGACTACATGTTGTTCCAACGCTTAGCGTTCCATTCTGGTAACCAGATTTACGGATTGATCTTCAACGGTCTAAGAAAGCTTTATGATCGCGTAGGCAGCTACTACTTCTCAAACCCAGCATCACGTGATTTGGCTCTGAGTTTTTACCGTCAGCTTCTAGAAACGTGTGAAACAGGCCAGCGCGATCAACTACCAATCGTGATTCGTCACTACGGTATGGAAAGTGCACAAATCTGGAACGAGATGAAGCAAGAGCTGCCAACTAACTTCACAGAAGATGACAGTTAATTAATCCTTGAATTCCAACGATTTCAGTACAAAAACCGCAGGTATAAACCTGCGGTTTTTTTTTGATACTTATTCACCCTAGCGATTAAGCTAAGGACAATCTGGGTAAAGGTAAATAAAGGGTTTCGATAATATCCGATAGCATTTGATCGTAGGTATTAAATATCGTGAGAGACAAGTCAGAAGTGATATCGTAAAGCTCTTCTTCACTCAGCGAAGTGAGCTCGCCCTCAATGTACTCATTTAAAGATTGAATCGAACGAGTTGACATAGGAGAGGCAATACTTAAAGGGCTAATCACAGCCAACTGGTTCAGTCTTCTTATCATTACCGAAGCGTAATTCTTCATCCGCTCTGGAGCACCTTTATCCCCCATGTCTTGAATGCTGATACGCAGTTGTGTCAGCGTCTCTAAGCTATCAATGACAGTTTGCCAGTTCATGTGGTACTCATCATTTAGCTCGTCCCTCTGAGCGATGGCGAGCCAAGCAAGGGTGACCTCATCCATTAGGTACAAACTGTGGCGAATCAGCTTGCCATGCTCCATCTGATTGCGTGCAACAGTGTTGTCCTGCCACTGCTCGAGCAATTTATCAATTTTGATTTGCAGCACGCGATACATGGGTTTGTTCTCAAAGCGAGAGGTTTCCACTAATTGGTGCAGTTTATAACCTAGTTCCTGATGGATGTGCTCTATCTCTTTCTCATGATTTTGTTGGTGTTGGATAGAGTAGTGGGTCACTGCACGATGACGGCGCAATAGATGGATGGTATCGCGTAATAAGGTGAGCAATTGATACTTACGAGCATGTTGCTTTTCTCGCTTCGCAGCCAAGTGATAGATCCCAGCCAGAATAGCAATCGAGATCAGAGTAGAAATCAAAACAAACATAACCAACTCCTTGTTAGTGCTTTTGACCTAGCAACTAAGTAAGAGCAGTTTTGATGCCAATAGTTAAATTGTTTTAAAACAACAACTTATAAAGGTTGGCATTAATGGTTGGTACAAGTTTGGTGCGGGCTCTCCCCAAAAGTGTGAATTCAATCGAAAAAAATCCCCGCCGAGTTGGGCGAGGATTTCTAAGTTACGTCATGGAGTAATGAATTACATTACACGCATACCTGGTTGAGCACCTTCGTGTGGCTCAAGAATCCATAGATCGCTACCACCAGGTCCAGCTGCTAGGATCATGCCTTCAGACATACCAAACTTCATCTTACGAGGTTTTAGGTTCGCTACCATTACGGTTAGTTTGCCTTCTAGCTCTTCAGGTTTGTACGCTGACTTAATGCCAGAGAACACCTGACGAGTTTCGCCACCGATGTCTAGTTGGAACTTAAGCAGTTTGTTTGCTTTTGGCACTTCTTCACACGAGATGATGCGAGCAATACGCATATCAACGGCTGCGAAAGCATCGAACTCAATCTCGCCAGCGATTGGATCTTTGTCTAGCTCAGTTTGACTCGCTTTGTTCTTTTCAGCTTCCGCTTTTTCCTTTGCTGCCATTTCGGCTGCAGCGTCTTCTTTTGATGCTTCGATCATCGCTTCGATGTTCTTAGGATCGATACGGTTAAACAGCGCTTTAAACTTAGTGATCTCGTGACCAGTAAGCGGTGCAGCGATGCCTTCCCAAGTTAGCTCTTCGTTAAGGAAAGCTTCAGTACGTGCTGCTAGTGCAGGCATCACTGGTTTCAGGTAAGTCATCAGAACGCGGAACAGGTTGATACCTACAGAACAGATTTCTTGCAGTTCCTGATCTTTACCTTCTTCTTTTGCAACAACCCAAGGTGCTTTTTCGTCAACGTATTGGTTTGCTTTGTCTGCTAGTGCTGTGATTTCACGGATCGCTCGGCCAAACTCACGAGTTTCGTAAAGCTCTGCGATGCGGTCTGCTGCTGCAACGAATTCGTTGTATAGCTCAGGCTCTGCAAAGTTTTCAGCAAGCTTGCCTTCAAAACGTTTAGAGATGAAGCCAGCGTTACGAGAAGCTAGGTTAACAATCTTGTTTACTACGTCAGCGTTAACACGTTGAGTGAAGTCTTCAAGGTTAAGGTCTAGGTCGTCAATACGGCTGTTTAGTTTTGCAGCGTAGTAGTAACGAAGACACTCTGGGTCTAGGTGGTTTAGGTACGTGCTTGCTTTAACAAACGTACCTTTAGACTTAGACATCTTCGCACCGTTTACCGTTACGTAGCCGTGTACGAATACGTTGTTTGGCTTACGGAAACCGCTGCCTTCTAGCATTGCTGGCCAGAATAGCGAGTGGAAGTAAACGATGTCTTTACCGATGAAGTGGTATAGCTCAGTCGAGCTGTCTTTCTTCCAGTACTCGTCGAAGTCTAGACCTTCAGTTTTGTCACATAGGTTCTTGAAAGAAGCCATGTAGCCAACAGGCGCGTCTAGCCATACGTAGAAGAACTTGTTTTTCTCGCCTGGGATCTCGAAGCCGAAGTAAGGTGCATCACGTGAGATATCCCACTGTTGCAGGCCTGATTCGAACCACTCTTGCATTTTGTTCGCAGTTTCAGATTGTAGAGAGCCTGAACGAGTCCACTCTTTTAGCATGCTTTCGAACTGAGGTAGGTCGAAGAAGAAGTGCTCAGAGTCTTTCATGACTGGAGTTGCGCCAGAAACTGCTGATTTTGGTTCGATCAGCTCAGTTGGGCTGTACGTCTCACCACAGTTATCACAGTTGTCACCGTATTGGTCTTCTGACTTACACTTAGGACAAGTACCTTTTACGAAACGATCCGGTAGGAACATTTCTTTCTCAGGATCGAACAACTGAGAGATAGTGCGGCTAGAGATAAAACCGTTTTTCTTCAGCTCTAGGTAGATGTGAGAAGCTAGCTCACGGTTCTCTTCTGAGTGTGTGCTGTGGTAGTTATCAAAGCTAATATCAAAGCCAGCGAAGTCTTTTTGATGCTCTTCGCTTACTGCAGCGATCATCTCTTCTGGCGTAATACCCATCTGTTGTGCTTTTAGCATGATTGGCGTGCCGTGAGCATCGTCAGCACAGATGAAGTTTACAGTGTTGCCACGTAGGCGTTGGTAGCGAACCCAGATGTCAGCTTGAATGTGCTCAAGCATGTGACCTAGGTGAATCGAACCATTAGCGTACGGAAGGGCACAAGTTACCAGCAGTTTTCTTGGATCGTTTGCCATACTTAATAATCGCTTTTTGATAGGTATAAAAAATAGAGAGTAATACTACCCCATGAGCTCCCTGACGCCAAGGCATCAAACCATGGATTGCCTTAGTTTTTTTGGGGTTCTGAATCTCGCCGCTGGGTGCTACGATTAGATGCATAAAGGAGGCCTCATGCATCAGTTCACTTCAAAACAAGATTTTTGTCATTGGCTAAACCAGTTCCAACATCCACAGTTGGTGGAAAACTGGGCAGATATGAATGGGATGGTTTCTATCCCTGCGCAAGGCGGTATTCAAATTACCTTGCCATTCGCGAGCAACGAACTTCAAATCGCGCTGAACGACTGGATTAAAGAGCAACAAGTAGCAGGCGACGTCCCTGCGTTTGATTTCCAAATCGAGCTAAAGGTTAAAGCGCTTGAGACGCAAGTTACCAATGCTGTTAAAGGCGTGAAAAACATCATTGCGGTCAGCTCGGCAAAGGGAGGCGTGGGTAAATCGACAACAGCGGTTAACCTTGCTTTAGCTATTGCACAGTCGGGTGCGAAAGTTGGCTTGTTAGATGCTGATATCTATGGCCCATCGGTTCCTATGATGTTGGGGCAAGAAGACGCGAAGCCTGAAGTCCGTGATGCGAAATGGATGGAGCCTATTTTTGCTCATGGCATCTATACTCATTCTATCGGTTACTTGGTGGATAAGTCGGAAGCGGCTATTTGGCGCGGTCCTATGGCCTCCAAAGCGCTATCACAACTGCTGACAGAAACGGATTGGCCTGAGCTTGATTATCTGGTTATTGATATGCCACCAGGCACGGGTGACATTCAGTTAACGCTTTCACAGCAGATCCCAGTAACAGGTACAGTGCTTGTCACGACACCGCAAGATCTTGCCTTAGCGGATGCGCGTAAAGGCGCGGCCATGTTCCATAAAGTCAATGTGCCAGTTGTAGGCGTTGTTGAGAACATGAGTTACCACATTTGTGGTCAGTGTGGAGCGGTTGAGCATATTTTCGGTACTGGTGGCGCAGAGAAAATGTCGCAAGAATTTGGTTTGGCGCTGTTAGGGCAAATACCACTCCATATTTCAATGCGAGAAGACATTGATGCTGGCATTCCAACTGTGGCACGACGTCCAGAAAGCGAGCACGCTGGCTACTACAAACTGCTGGCTGATCGCGTGTGTTGTACAATGTATTGGCAAGGCAAAGCAAAACCAGATGCAATCAGTTTTACCATGGTGAACTGAGTTTAATATCAACGCTGGTTGAATATTGTACATATAAACGTTTGCTTGGAGGTTGATCCTCTGAGCTGACAGAAACTTATAACGAAACCCTAATTCCAACTAGTAACGAAGGGGGGAACTCCCTATAATCAGGCAGTTTATCTCTTTATGTGACTAGAAAATCATCATCGGGTGCAAATTAATGTCTGATAATAATCAATGCGTCATCGTAGGTATTGCTGGCGCTTCTGCTTCTGGAAAAAGTCTGATCGCGAGCACTATTTACAATGAGCTTCGCGAGAAAGTGGGCGATCATCAAATCGGTGTCATCACGGAAGATTGCTACTACAACGACCAAAGCCAACTAAGCATGGAAGAGCGTGTAAAGACTAACTACGACCACCCGAGCGCGTTGGACCACGACCTACTCTGCGAACACCTAGAGAAATTGGTACGTGGCGAAGCTGTAGAAGTTCCTGAGTACAGCTACACAGAGCACACTCGTACAAGCAACACGACTCCAATGACACCTAAAAAGGTCATCATTCTTGAAGGTATCTTGCTTCTTACTGATCCACGTCTACGTGACCTAATGCACGCAACTGTATTTATGGATACGCCTCTGGATATCTGTCTACTTCGTCGCGTTAAACGTGACGTTGAAGAGCGTGGTCGTACAATGGAATCTGTTCTTAAGCAATACCAACAGACAGTTCGTCCGATGTTCATGCAATTTATCGAACCTTCTAAGCAATACGCGGACATCATCGTACCTCGCGGTGGTAAAAACCGTATCGCAATTGACGTTCTTAAAGCGCACATTGCAAAACTTCTGAAAGCTTAAGCCTTTAGACGGCTATATCGCTTTATTTTTGTATGAAGAAGTGGCACCTTAGGTGCCACTTCTTTTTTTGTTTTTAAATTAATCAGTTGCAATAGGAAATCGGACGTTTTTCACGCTTTTGTGGAACTGTCGGCGATTAATCAAGTCTGTGCTTATAATTGTAAAAACACTCGAGCAAGGAAAAAGCGAATGAAAAAACTGCTCTTAATCATTGCCATCCCAATTGTGGCGATTTTGGCTGTTATTTTAGGGTTAGTGATTTTTGTTAATCCAAACCAATTTAAACCTCTGATAGTGGAACAAGCTCAAAAGCAAACCGGCTTAGAACTCGTTATTGACGGGGACATTAGCTGGCAGTTTTTCCCATCAATTGGCTTCGAGCTAGGCCGCACTGAATTAAGAAATCCACAAGGCTTCAGCCAACCTAACCTGTTTAAAGTTGAAACGGTCGGCGTGGATGTGTCTGTTACTCCTTTGTTCAGCAAACAACTGGAAATTGGGAATGTCACTCTTGATGGTGCTGAGTTCTACCTTGAAACGCTGAAAGATGGTACCAAGAACATTGATGCGCTAACCAAAGCACAAACCCAGCAAGCAGAAAAAACCACGGAAGCAACGCCAGAGCAAGCGGCAGACTCTCAGAGTGCGGCTTCTGATTGGACGATCAATCTAGCTGGCGTCACCATCTCTAATGGCTATGTTGAAATCCAAGACAAGCAAGCGGGTAGCTACACTAAGCTGTCGGATATTTCTTTAAACCTTTCTCAGTTTGCCTTTGATAGCTGGACAACGGCAGATTTTGGCGTGAAAGGTGAAATGAATGATCAGACGTTTACAGCGCAAGGTAAAGCGGATTTCAAACTGGCGAAAGGTTTGACTAGCTACGCTCTGAAAAACATCAACTTTGATGCAACTTACCGCGATCCTGCCAACAAAATTGAATCTGCGACCATCGGTTTAGAGACGTTCGAATTCGATAAAGCAAACAACCTAAGCTACGCATTGAAAGGCGAAGCCGGTGGCATGAAGCTTGATATGCAAGGTGGCGGTGAGCTAAACGTCGATAAAGCTATCAGCAAAGTGCAGTTGAACAAGTTGACGTTGAACTCAACGTTTGAAGGAGATGCGCTTCCACAATCACCAATGAAAGTTGATATGGCTTCAGATCTCTCTTTCGATCTTACTAAGAATCACTTGAGCTTCGTATTGGAAAAGCTAACAGCAAACGCAATTGCATTGGATGGTAAAGCGGACGTGACTTTGGGTGAGATTCCGAAAGTACGCTTTGCTGTGCACAGTCCTAACATCGACTTGGATGAATTCCTTGGCTTGAATAAGCAAGCTCAAGCGGGTGATCAACCAGCATCAGGCGGCAACAGTGCTCCTGCTGCTCCTGAAGTTGAACCAGACCTGTCTGCACTAAAAACGCTTGATGTGAAGGGCGATATTACGATTGATAAGTTCAAAGCCGCTAATGCGAAGATGGAAGCGGTAAAAGCAAGCTTCTCTGTCAATCGCGGTGTGTTCGATCTGACTTCATTCAGTTCTAAGTTGTACCAAGGTACGATTACTGCAACCGCTAAGCTAGATGCACGTAAATCACCAGCAACTTACTCAGCGAAGAAATCAATTAAAGGTGTCCATATTCAACCATTGTTAATCGATGTGGCAAACAACGACATGTTGGAAGGTACTGGTAACATTGATGTGAACGTTAGTGGTAAGAGTCTAACGCCAACCGGCATCAAGAAGAACCTGGCCGGCACTATCGTGATCAATTTTGCCGATGGTGCTGTGAATGGCATCAACGTTGCTCAACTGATTCGAGAAAACTACGCACGATTCAAAGGTCAAAGCCTAGAAGGCACGGATGAAGTTAAGAAAACAGACTTTAGTGCCATGACGGCGACGTTGAAGCTGAACAAAGGTGTGGTTTCTACCGATAACATGAAAGCGCAGTCTCCACTTCTTCGTGTTCGTGGTAAGGGTAAAGCGAACTACTTAAACGAAACGGTCGACTTCACTATTAGCACTTCGATTGTGGGCTCGTTAGAAGGCCAGGGTGGTAAGAACATTGATGAACTGAAGGACATCACTATTCCTATCAACGTTTCTGGTAAGTGGGCTGATCCTAAATTCAAGCTGGTTTTCGATGACGTATTGAAGCAAAAAGCACAGAAAGAAATTGACCGTGGTGTAGACAAGCTAACGGATAAGATCAAAGACGAGAAAACCAAAGAAGCCGTAGATGGTTTGTTGAAGAACTTATTTAAATAACGAACCAAGCTTCCTAGCTATATATCGTTAAAGCAAAAGGGTTGGCCTGAGCCAACCCTTTTTTAGTTTGTGCATTATTCGAATTCTTTGGAGCTTTATTCGCTCGGAGAAATCTTTAAACCATTACCAATCGACACCTTTTAGGGCTTTTACGCCGGATTCGAAAGCGTGCTTAACGTTCTTCACTTCGGAAACGGTATCTGCCATCTCAATTAAGGTGCGGTGTGCACCGCGACCAGTAATTACGACAGATTGCATCTTCGGGCGGTTGTTCAGCGCTTCGACCACTTCGTCTAAGTCGATATAGCCATAACTCACCATGTACGTCAGCTCATCAAACAGAATCACATCAATAGATTCATCTTTAAGCATGCGCTTACACTCTTGCCACACCAATTGAGCGGCCTGTGTATCGGCTGTTTTATTTTGCGTTTCCCAAGTGAAGCCCGTAGCCATCACTTGAAACTCAACGCCGAGTTTCTCTAGTAGGTTACGCTCGCCATTATCCCATGTACCTTTGATAAACTGAGCGACGGAACATTTCAATCCATGGCCAACGGCACGCGCTATGGTGCCAAAACCGGATGTCGATTTACCTTTACCATTACCAGTGATGATAAGTAGTAGGCCTTTTTCTTCTTGGGCAGCGGCGATTTTAGCGTCTACCTGCTCTTTTACTTTCTGTTGGCGAGCCTTATGGCGTGCTTCTTTGTTTTCTTCGATAGACATAATACTTCCTCAATTCCGTTGTGTGCTTTGCCCGTGGTTACTTGGGTTCATCGAATTATCTCGTTATGATAGACCAACAGTTGGTGAAGAAAAACCATCGATAATTCAGGGAATAAAATGAAGAAACTACTCGTTGTTTGTATGGGAAACATTTGTCGTTCGCCAACAGGTGAAGCAGTATTAAGAGCGAAAGCTAAAGAACTGGGCATTTCAGTGGAAGTGGACTCCGCAGGGACTATAGGTTACCACGCCGGAAATCCTCCCGATGCACGCTCCATGCAAGCAGGAAAGCAGCGAGGCTATTCGTTTAAAGGAATGCGTTCTCGTAAGGTAACGGTAGGGGACTTTGATGAATTTGATATGGTGTTAGCGGCCGACAAAGCGAATCTTGCCGATCTATTGGATATTTGTCCGACAGAGCATCGCCACAAAGTGTCGTTATTCTTAAGTCATGGTGATTCAGACTATGACGAGATTCCGGACCCATACTATGGCGGAGATGCGGGTTTTGAATTGGTACTGGATTTGATTGAAGATGCGTCGGAAGTGATTTTGAAAAAGCTCTAAGTAGTGACAAGCGACAGATAGCAAAAGGGATGAGTCATGCTCATCCCTTTTTCGTTTTCATTAACCTGCAAGTACGTCGGTTGCAACCTTGTAGCTTGGGTCTTCTTTCACGTTGATTTCAACCAAGCTGCCCGCTTTATCTAGAAGCTTGCGGCAGTCAGGGCTCAGGTGACGTAGGTGAAGTGTTTTACCTAGTACAGCGTAGCGCTCAGCCAGAGTCTCAATTGCCTCAATAGCTGAATGGTCTGTTACGCGAGAGTCTGCAAAATCGACAATGATGTCTTTTGGATCGTCTTGAGCATTAAACAACTCAAGGAAGTTTGCAGCAGAACCAAAGAAGATAGGGCCGTGGATCTTGTACTCTTTTGAACCTTCTTCGTTTAGACGCGTGTCTGCGTAGATATGTTTAGCATGCTGCCATGCAAACATTAGCGCAGATGCAATCACGCCAACGGCAACTGCAACCGCTAGGTCAGTCAGTACAGTCACTACTGTTACTAGAACGATAACGAAGAAATCTTGCTTAGGTACACGACGCGCAAGTTTGAACGTTGCCCATTCGAATGTACCGATTACCACCATGAACATAACACCAACTAGCGCAGCCAGTGGAATCATTTCAATCAATGAAGAAGCAAACAGGATAAACATCAGTAGGGCAATAGCCGCAACGATGCCTGATAAGCGACCACGACCGCCGGAGTTTACGTTGATCATTGACTGACCAATCATCGCACAACCACCCATTGCACCGAACACTGAGCATGTCATGTTCGCCATGCCTTGGCCGATACATTCACGGTTTGATTGACCACGAGTATTGGTCATTTCATCTAGTACCGTCAGCGTCAGTAGAGACTCAATCAGGCCGATAGCAGCAAGAATGATTGCGTAAGGCAAGATGATCTGCAGTGTTTCAAGAGTGAAAGGTACAGCTGGAATAGAGAAGGTCGGAAGAGAGCCCGCCAAAGTCGCTGCTTCGTCACCAGACATAGTACGTAGGAAGTCAACAACTGTGCGCGTTTCTAGATCCAAACCCACAACAAGAGCCGTCACCGTCACGATTGCTACTAGAGAAGACGGTACCGCGGTTGTGATCTTTGGTAGGAAGTGAATGATCGCCATTGTTAGCGCAACGAGACCTAGCATTAGCAGCATTTGGTCTTGTGGTAGCCAAGTCAGCATGCCGTTGATGTCAGGCGCTTTAAACTGACCTAGCTGCGCAAGGAAGATAACGATAGCTAGACCGTTTACAAAACCAATCATTACTGGGTGTGGAACAATTCGAATGAATTTACCCAGCTTGAATAGGCCTGCTGCGATCTGAAGAATACCCGCGAGCATAATTGCGGCAAACAGATATTGAACGCCGTGAGTCGCCACTAGCGATACCATAACTACCGCCATAGCGCCGGTTGCACCAGAAATCATACCTGGGCGACCACCGAAAATAGAGGTGATAAGGCCGACGATAAAGGCTGCGTACAAACCAACCATAGGGTCTACACCAGCAACGAATGCAAATGCTACAGCTTCAGGAACCAGTGCTAGCGCAACCGTAAGACCTGATAGCACATCGTTTTTTACGGAGTGCTTAGAAAATTGAGGAAATTCGAACATGTTTTAAATTGGGTTCTCTTGGCGATGAATTTCTCCCGACACATATTCGTATTGCACAAGTACTGATGGGGAAGCGAAGTCGCTTCTAACAGTACAAACCGTAGTAAAAAAAGAGCAGCATCAGAATGGTGTCGAAAACTTGAGTCGGCGAATGCTACCGAAAAGTGTGATTAAGTTCAACAAAGAAGGGGATATTGACGCACAAATGTGATCGGTAGTTGATATTAATATGAACAATGAAAGCCAACGGGCTAAATAACAAAAAAGGCTGCCAATCGGCAGCCTTTTCATTAGCTTTTCGCTTTGTGTAAAGACAAATTACAACTTAGCTAAAGTTTGGCTTTGTCATACCTGCAGACGCACGGTTTGTTGCTACTTGGCTACCTGCGCCTTTTGGTGCGTAGCGTTCAGCTTTAAACGGTGCTGCTGTAACAGTGATTTCGCGAAGCTCTTGAGGACCCGGCGCTTTTGTCATCGGTGCGCTAGCACGTGGCTTGGTCGCTACCTTGATAACTTCTGCTTTAGGCTCTGGTGTTTCTACTTTCGCTTCCGCTGTAACTTGTTCTACAGTTTCTGCTACTACTTCGACTACCGGCTCTTGAGTTGGCGCCGCTTCTGCTACTGCAGTTTCAGTTGTTTCAACTACAGGTGCTTCTACGATTGGCTCAACTGGTGTCGCTTCTGCTGCTACAGTTTCAGCTTGCTCTACAACTGCTGCTTCAACTACTGGTGCTGCTGCAACCGGTGTTTCTACAACTGGAGCTTCTACTTTCGTTTCTACAGGTTGTTGAACTTTTGGTTCAACTACTGGCGCTTCAACGACTGCAGGTTGCTCACGGCGAATGATCACTTTACCCATCGCCATTTCAGGACAAGCAAAACCACCTTGGATTGCAGGTACTGCTGTTGCAACAACCGCTGCTTCTTCCTTCACTCGCTCTTCCTTCTTAGGCGCTGGTTTTGGAATGTAGCGTGGCATTACTTTACCCATTGCCATCTCAGGAGAGGCTACACCACCTTTGCGTAGGCGGAATGGGTTAGGGCGACGATCGCGACCGCGACGACGACGTTGGCCACTTGCACGTAGGTGACGTGGTGAACGACGGTTACGACGCTGTTTAGATTCTGCTTTGTTGTCTTGTTGTGCTTCTGCTGCTGCCTCAACTGGCTTTTCAACAGGTGCTTCAACCGCTTCAACGACTGCTTGTACAGGTACTTCCTGTTCAGCTTTCTCTGCCGCTTGCTGATCTTTAACACGTACAGATTTGTTCAGTTTGCGACGCTGACGGCGCTCTTTCACTTTCTCTGCTTTCGCGTTTGACTTCGCTTTGCTTTCTTCCGGCTTCGCTTCTGTACCAGTGCGTGCTTCAGCGGCAAGTTGCAGACCTTTTTCTGCTACCTTCGCATTTGCTTTTGGCTCTTGTGCTTTTTCAGCTTGTTGAGCTCTAGGCTTACGTTTCTGGTTGCGGTTTTGCTGCTTATTAGGCTGCTGTTGCGTTTCGTTTTGCTCAGTCGCTTGCTCTTCACGTGGCTTACGGCGACGTTTGTTATCGCGGTTGTCACGACCTTCGCGGTTATCGCGTTGGTTGTTGTTGCGACGACGATCGTTGCGGTCACGTTTGTTACGCTTGTTATCGCGGTTTGGCTTCTTCTCTTCTTTCTTAGGCTCTTCTTTTACTTCTTCAGAACCACCGAATAGGAAACTGCCAAGCGCTTTAAACAGACGGCTGATGAGACCTGGTTTTTCTTCCTGTGGCGCTGCTTCTTTCTTCTTCGCAGCTGGTGCAGGTTTAGACGTTGCAGCAGGAGCTGGTGCTGTTTGCGTTGGCGCTGCGAAACCTTTCAGTACAGGCTCTTCGATGCGCTTAGGCTTAATATCAACTTCTGCAGGTTCTTTGCCTTCTGCTTCTTTCATCGCTTCCAGTTTCTTAGGAAGTAGGTAAGAAAGCAGGTCGAACTCTTCACCCTCACGAACACGGATAACTTCAAAGTGAGGCGTTTCCATGTCTGAGTTAGGAACAACAGTGATCTTCACTTCTTGAGTGCGTTCAATGTGGTTCACAGAGCGACGTTTTTCGTTTAGAAGGTAAGACGCGATTGGCACAGGTACCACAGCAAGTACTTGTGCTGTGTTGTCCTTAAGCGCTTCTTCTTCAATAAGACGAAGAACAGAAAGTGCTAGAGACTCGTTGTCACGAACCACACCTGTACCCGTACAACGAGGACAAATATGGTGGCTTGCTTCCGCTAGAGAAGGGCTCAAACGTTGACGAGACATTTCCAAGAGACCGAAGCGAGAAATGCGACCGATTTGAACGCGAGCGCGATCTAGACGAACGGCTTCACGTAGACGGTTTTCTACTTCACGCTGGTGGCGTACTGGCGTCATATCGATGAAGTCGATAACAACCAGACCACCAAGGTCACGTAGACGCAATTGACGAGCGATTTCGTCTGCTGCTTCTAGGTTGGTATTAAGTGCTGTTTCTTCGATATCGCCGCCTTTCGTTGCGCGAGCAGAGTTGATATCGATAGAAGTCAGTGCTTCTGTTGGGTCGATTACGATAGAACCACCAGATGGTAAGCGCACTTCACGTTGGAAAGCCGATTCAATTTGGCTTTCGATTTGGTAGTGGCTGAACAGTGGTACTTCGCCATCGTATTTTTTAACGCGGCTGATGAAATCAGGACGAACCAATTTGATGTGCTCTTTAGCACGCTCATAAATGGTGTTGCTGTCGATTAGGATTTCACCGATATCACGACGTAGGTAGTCACGGATTGCACGAACGATTACGTTACTTTCCTGGTGGATTAGGAATGGGGCAGGGTTAGAATCTGCCGCGCCCTTAATCGCGCTCCAGTGGTTAAGTAGTACGTTCAAATCCCACTCTAGTTCTTCTGCGCTCTTGCCAACGCCAGCAGTACGAACAATCAGGCCCATGCCTTGAGGCAGTTCCAGAGTGCTTAGTGCAGCTTTAAGTTGTGTACGCTCATCACCTTCGATACGACGAGAAATACCGCCGGCACGAGGATTATTAGGCATAAGAACAAGGTAGCTACCCGCAAGAGAGATGAAAGTAGTTAGAGCTGCGCCCTTGCTACCACGTTCTTCTTTTTCCACTTGCACGATCACTTCTTGGCCTTCTGTTAGCACTTCTTTAATGCTAGGACGGCCTTGGTAAGTGTAACCTTCAGGGAAGTATTCGCGGGCAATTTCTTTAAGAGGAAGGAAACCGTGACGCTCAGCACCGTAGTCAACAAATGCGGCTTCTAAGCTTGGTTCGATACGTGTGATACGTCCTTTGTAGATATTCGCTTTTTTAGATTCATGACCTGGACTCTCGATATCAAGATCGAAAAGTCGCTGGCCATCAACCAGAGCGACACGCAACTCTTCTTTTTGAGTTGCGTTGATTAACATTCTTTTCATTGAAAATTTCTCGTTGTCTTTTCTTTATCTTTCTTTGCAACTTGCCACTGTTTTTTCACTCTTTCACGGTGCCTGATCCCATGGCTATATTTTGCAGCCTCCCGGCTGGAAGGGGATGCTCTAGGGCACTTCAGTCATCACAAACTTCTTTGGGTTTCGTTGGAAACGTAAACTTGTGACCCGCTATACGGAGCGGTAGATACTCAACGTGAATATGCGAGGAGTAGAGTGACAAGTGTGTTGAACTCAATGTGTCTTACGCCAATGCTGCACCTGACATTCAACAGTCTACTCACATTGCTTGGGGATAAATGATTGGTAATGAACAAAATGTAACCAAACCTTCCTTAGCAGCTGTGAACTATAGCAGCGCAGGTGGATATCAGCAATCTGCTTTAACGTAAACGATGGAAAATTTGGCGCTAAATTCAATTTTTGTAATTTATAACTGGCTGTTTCATAAGCAGTTGAGTCTCGCAAACTGAGAAAGACGCAAATTAAATCGAGAAGTTGATAGAGAGTTTTAATAATTTAAACAAAAGCTTGGCGTGTTTTAGCTCGATGAACGGCAACAAGTGTTTCTTTTGCGGCAAGAATAATGTGAAGTCGTACAGATTTGGGTTTACAATACCGCCCATGAGCGAAATAAGAACAAAAGTCCAGTTCGTTGATATCGACGAAGACATGGCGGGTCAACGCATTGATAACTTTCTGCGTAACCAATTAAAAGACATTCCCAAAAGCATGATTTACCGAATCGTGCGTAAGGGTGAAGTGCGCGTTAATAAAAAACGTATTAAAGCCGAGTACAAACTTAAGGCAGGCGACCTCGTACGTATCCCTCCGGTAACGGTCGAGAAGAAAGAAGACGATGTCGCACCGAGTACTAAGTTAAATAAAGTGGCAGAACTAGAACATATGATCATTTTTGAAGATGACCATATGTTGGTGCTAAATAAACCATCTGGTACAGCAGTACATGGTGGCAGTGGTTTGAAGTTTGGCGCGATTGAAGCACTTCGAGCGTTACGCCCACAGGCACGCTTCTTAGAACTGGTTCATCGTATTGACCGTGACACTTCCGGCATTTTGTTAGTTGCTAAGAAGCGTTCGGCATTGCGTCATCTGCAAGCACAGTTCCGTGAGAAGACAGTGAAAAAGTTCTACTTCGCGCTTGTCATGGGTGAGTGGAAAAACAGCTGCAAAGTCGTTAATGCGCCGCTACTCAAAAATGAAGTAAACAGTATCGTACGTGTGAACCCAATGGTAAACCGTCAGAAACGCGCTTCAAGGTTTTGGAAAGGTTTGAGCAGGCGACGTTGATTCAAGCAAGTCCGATTACCGGCCGTACTCACCAGATTCGTGTGCATACTCAATACACGGGTCACCCAATCGCATGGGATGATCGTTACGGTGACCGCCGCTTTGATGCTTATACTGGCCAAGTTGGTTTGGACCGTTTGTTCCTTCATGCGGCGAACATCAAGTTCCAGCACCCATCGAATGATGAGTGGATGGAGATCAACGCGCCGATGGAAGCTAAGCTTGAAAAAGTGTTGGTAGGTCTACGTAAGAAGTAGAGGCGAGAGTATCTACATCCTTCGGGGCTGCAAAAAGCTATGTAAAAGCCGGTGTTAATACATCGGCTTTTTTGATCGTCGAGTTTGACCACAAGGGCGTGCGGAGTGCAGCGCTCCTATACTCGGAAGTGCTCCGTTGGAAGGCAATTAAAAGAAACTAAGTTCTAACGGGAGTTGACAGAATCTGTTCCCAGAAAGGCAAAATATCGCCGATTCCCGATTCCCGATTCCCGATTCCCGATTCCCGATTCCCGATTCCCGATTCCCTACAAAACCTCTAACCCTTGCTTTTGCAGCATGTCGATCAAATCAATCAGTGGCAGGCCGACTAGCGTATTTGGATCTTTACCGACTAACTTATTAAACAGGCAAATGCCCATTCCCTCGCTCTTAAAGCTGCCGGCGCAATAAAACGGTTCCTCTCTGTCTACGTAACGCTCGATTTGTTCGCGAGTCAAATCCCTAAAATGCACTTCAAAGGTATCGAAGCCGACTTCAGTATGATTTGTCGCGGTGTTATGTACCGCAAGCCCGGTATAAAAAGTGATGGTTTTACCGCTTTGAGCTAATAACTGCTTGATCGAGTTTTCTCGATTTAGTGGCTTACCGATAATTTGGCCATCGATAACACAAACTTGGTCACTGCCAATGACCAAACTGTCCTGAGTTGTGTGGCAAGAAGTCGCTTTTCCCATCGCGAGCCTTTGAACCAGTTCTAAAGGGGTTTCATTGGGTAAAGGAGTCTCGTCACAGTCTGGTGATAAACAAGTAAAAGGTACTGCTAGTTTTTCCAGCAGTTGTTTACGAAAAGGGGAGGTTGAGGCTAAAACCAGTTGGTAATTTTTCATTTTGAATTACAATTCGCAAAAGCATTTCCGATAGGATAATCGATCAAAATCGATTCTGGCTAATGCTCTGTACGTTAAGCGTAAAAAAGTACAACTTTTTTGCCTTTTTCTTTGACTAATTTTGATTTGGAAGATAATATTCGCGCCCTATGCAAAAGGTAAAAATACCGCGAACGGTTGATCCGGCGAAGTCCGCACAGAAACGATTAGATTACGATGGCATCATCCAAGCTAGTCTTTTCAAGCGCTTAGCGGAAACAACTGAAGGCGTAAAACGCGACGCAGAAGTCTCATTGTCATTTGATATTGATGAACAGCGACTTGTTGTTATCTCTGGTAAAGCTAACATCGAAGTCGATTTAGAGTGTCAGCGTTGTAATGAGGTATTCACACACATGTGTGAAGTTGAATTCCTTTACACTCCTTACTACGGTGAGAAGACTGAAGAGGAAGCACCAGAAATTTATGATTTGGTAGATCTAAATGAGTACGGTGAATTAGACCTTATACAACTGGTTGAAGACGAGTTCATCTTAACATTACCTCAAATCGCAATGCACGATGATGCGGATTGTAGCGTTGACTCAAATAACATGGTTTTTGGTGAGATTCCTGAAGAAATTGAGGAAGAAAAACCGAATCCATTCGACGTTTTGAAAAATCTGAAAAAGTAACTGGTGTGGTAGCCGCTTCTTCTTTAGGTTTTTAACCCAATAGTATAGGAGTAGGGTCAATGGCCGTACAGAAAAACCGTAAAACTCGTTCTAAGCGCGGTATGCGTCGTTCACACGATGCGCTAACTACAGCTGCACTATCTGTAGACGCGACTTCTGGTGAAACTCACCTACGCCACAACGTAACTGCTGAAGGTTACTACCGTGGTCAAAAGGTTATCAACAAGTAAGGTTGAACCTTTGCAAAGTATTACCGTTGCACTTGATGCAATGGGCGGGGATTTCGGTCCACGCGTAACAGTGCCTGCCGCCGTGCAGGCACTGTCTCATTCCCAGAGCTAAAAGTGATTCTTATAGGTGATCAATCCCTGATCACGTCTCAATTATCTCAACTAGGTACCTCTACCAGTTCTCGTTTGAGCATTCTTCACAGCGAGAAAGTGATATCCAATTCAGAAAAGCCCTCTTTAGCATTACGTAATAGCCAAAATAGCTCCATGCGTATGGCCATTGATCTCGTTTCTGACGACGAAGCAGATGCTTGTGTGAGCGGTGGTAACACCGGAGCCTTGATGGCGCTCTCACGATTTGTTCTTAAGTTGCTTCCTGGTATTGAGCGTCCTGCTTTAGTTTCCGCCTTACCGACCATCAGTGGTAAACGTACTTGGATGTTAGATCTTGGTGCGAACGTGTCGTGCGATGCTGACTCGTTGTTTCAGTTTGCCGTGATGGGCAGTGCATTAGCAGAAGAGCACCTAGGTCGACCTCCTCGTGTTGCTGTGCTAAATATCGGCGCAGAAGAAATTAAAGGTAATGATTTAGTCAAACGCTGTGCAGAAATGCTTTCTCAAACCGACGCAATCAATTTTGTCGGTTATATTGAAGGTAATCAAATTTTGCATGACGTGGCCGATGTCATCGTTTGTGATGGCTTTGTCGGTAACGTATGCTTAAAAGCCAGCGAGGGAACAGCGCAACTCTTTATCGAAAAATTAAAAACCAGCATGATGGCATCGACGATAAAGGGTTGGATTGCTAGAAAGTTGTTTTCTCGGCTATTTAATGAACTAAAAACACTGAACCCCGACCAGTATAACGGCGCAAGTTTGCTAGGATTGCGCGGCATTGTCATAAAAAGCCATGGAAGTGCGGATGTATCTGCGATTGTCAATGCACTTGGCGAGGCAGTACACGAGGTCAAACGACAAGTACCAAGCCGTATTAGCGATCGTTTGGAAGCGGTTTTACTCGAGAGGCATTATTAGTCTTCATGTATAGCAAAATTTTAGGTACTGGCAGCTACCTGCCATCTCAGGTGCGTACTAACGCAGACCTAGAGAAAATGGTAGATACAAGTGATGAGTGGATCGTTGCTCGCACGGGTATTAAAGAGCGTCGAATTGCAGCAGAAGATGAAACTGTTGCGGACATGGCATTCTACGCAGCTGAAAACGCTATCGATATGGCCGGCATTGATAAACATGATATCGACCTAATTATCGTTGCTACCACGAGCAGTAGCCATACTTTCCCTTCATCTGCGTGTCAGGTGCAAGGAAAGCTTGGCATTAAAGGTTGTCCTGCATTCGACTTAGCCGCTGCTTGTTCAGGCTTTGTATACGCATTGTCTGTTGCTGATCAGCACATCAAATCAGGTATGTGTAAAAACGTACTCGTGATTGGCGCAGACGCGTTGTCTAAAACGTGTGATCCAACGGACCGTTCAACCATCATCCTATTTGGTGATGCGGCTGGCGCGGTAGTGATTGGCGCGAGCGAAGAGCCGGGCATCATCTCTACACACGTATACTCAGATGGCCAATTTGGCGATCTGTTGAGCTTACCTGTGCCAGAGCGTGGCAAAGATGCCGACAAATGGCTGCACATGGCAGGCAACGAAGTATTCAAAGTGGCAGTAACTCAGCTATCTAAGCTAGTGAAAGACACGCTTGAAGCGAACGACATGCACAAGTCTGAACTAGACTGGCTAGTGCCGCATCAAGCGAACTACCGAATTATCTCAGCGACAGCGAAGAAACTTTCGATGTCACTAGACCAAGTCGTGATTACACTTGATAAACACGGCAACACATCAGCAGCAACTGTGCCAACAGCACTGGATGAGGCGGTACGTGACGGTCGTATTAAGCGTGGTCAAACTCTGCTTCTTGAAGCGTTTGGCGGCGGATTCACTTGGGGCTCAGCTCTGGTGAAATTTTAAGTTTCACAAGAATTCAAAATTTAAGATGCGCTACGGTGCATCTTATTTCTTTTTACTTTGCTTAAAGGAAAACAACATGAGCAAGTTTGCTATCGTATTTCCAGGCCAAGGTTCACAAGCTGTAGGTATGCTTGCTGATCTAGGCGAACAATATGACGTAGTAAAACAAACATTTGCAGAAGCATCTGACGCACTAGGTTACGACCTATGGGCGCTTGTTCAAAATGGACCTGCAGAAGATCTAAACCAAACTTTCCGTACACAGCCTGCATTGCTAGCTTCATCTGTTGCTATCTGGCGCGTATGGCAAGAGCTTGGTCTTGAGCAACCAGCAAACCTAGCGGGTCACAGCCTAGGTGAGTACTCAGCACTAGTATGTGCTGGCGTGATTGACTTTAAAGAAGCAATCAAGCTGGTTGAGCTACGTGGTCAACTTATGCAAGAAGCCGTACCAGCAGGTACTGGCGCAATGTACGCGATCATCGGTCTAGATGATGAAGCGATTGCAAAAGCTTGTGAAGAAGCAGCGCAAGGTGATGTAGTTTCACCAGTAAACTTCAACTCGCCTGGTCAAGTTGTTATCGCAGGTAGCAAAGACGCAGTAGAGCGCGCGGGCGCACTATGTAAAGAAGCGGGTGCAAAACGTGCACTTCCTCTTCCTGTTTCAGTGCCTTCACACTGTGCACTAATGAAACCAGCAGCAGAGAAGCTAGCGGTTGCGCTAGAATCTATCGAGTTCAACGCACCACAACTACCTGTTATCAACAACGTTGATGTGGCAGCGGAAACGGATCCTGCAAAAATCAAAGATGCACTTGTTCGTCAACTTCACAGCCCAGTTCGTTGGACTGAGAGCGTGCAACTAATGAGCGAGCAAGGCGTAGAAAATCTTCTTGAGCTTGGTCCTGGCAAAGTACTGACAGGTCTGACTAAACGTATCGTGAAAACACTAAGCGCAGCAGCTGTTAACGACGTAGCGTCGCTAGAAGCCGCTAAGTAATTCGTTCACGATAAGAAAAGGAAAACACAACATGATGAATCTAGAAGGTAAGATCGCTCTAGTGACAGGCGCGAGCCGTGGCATTGGTCGTGCGATTGCTGAGCTTCTTGTTGAGCGCGGTGCAACGGTAATTGGTACTGCGACTTCTGAAGGTGGCGCAGCGGCTATCAGCGAATACCTAGGTGAAAACGGTAAAGGTCTAGCACTTAACGTAACTGACGTTGAGTCTATCGAAGCAACCCTAAAAACCATCAACGATGAGTTCGGTGCAATCGATATTCTTGTTAACAACGCAGGTATCACTCGCGATAACCTACTAATGCGTATGAAAGATGACGAGTGGAACGACATCATCAACACAAACCTAACGCCAATCTACCGCATGTCTAAAGCGGTTCTGCGCGGTATGATGAAAAAAACGCGCAGGTCGCATCATCAACGTAGGCTCTGTTGTTGGTACTATGGGTAACGCTGGTCAAACGAACTACGCAGCAGCGAAAGCAGGCGTAATTGGTTTCACTAAATCAATGGCTCGTGAAGTCGCTTCTCGTGGCGTAACGGTTAACACAGTGGCTCCTGGTTTCATCGAAACTGACATGACTAAGGCGCTAAATGATGACCAACGTGCAGCAACGTTGTCGAACGTGCCGGCAGGTCGTCTAGGTGACCCACGTGAAATTGCATCAGCAGTTGTATTCCTAGCTTCACCTGAGGCTGCTTACATTACTGGTGAAACTTTGCATGTAAATGGTGGCATGTACATGGTTTAATGCACAGTTCGTGCAAAATAAGCTACTTTACTTTGTGAAAAATAGCCTATAGTTGCTGTTAACTGTCATTAAGTTGTCATGCTCATGCGCAACATTTGTGCATGATTTAAGTCAAAAATGTATTGAAATTCGGTTAAATTCGCTAATTTTGTGGTTTGACCAGCAAGGACCCCCTTGCAACTTTCAATAGTTCGAATAAACTACGGAATCATCGCATTAGGCGAAATCTGTAAAGGAAAAGAAAAATGAGCAACATCGAAGAACGCGTAAAGAAAATCATTGTTGAACAGCTAGGTGTAGACGAAGCAGAAGTTAAAAACGAAGCTTCATTCGTTGACGATCTAGGTGCTGATTCTCTAGACACTGTAGAGCTAGTAATGGCTCTAGAAGAGGAATTCGACACTGAGATTCCTGACGAAGAAGCTGAGAAAATCACTACTGTTCAAGCTGCAATCGACTACGTAAACAGCGCTCAGTAATTATCTCTCCCAGGCGGTCTCCTAGACCGCCTGTGTTCTTTCTAACTTCTTCTATCCTCTCATAGAAACATTCAATTCCCGGAGAATTATATCGTGTCCAAGCGTCGTGTAGTTGTCACAGGCATGGGTATGTTGTCACCGGTAGGCAACACAGTAGAATCATCTTGGAAAGCCCTGCTAGCAGGTCAAAGCGGTATCGTGAACATCGAACACTTCGATGCAACGAACTTCTCGACTCGTTTTGCTGGTCTTGTGAAAGATTTTGATTGCACAGAGTACATGTCTAAGAAAGATGCTCGTAAAATGGATTTATTCATCCAGTACGGCATTGCCGCGGGTATCCAAGCACTGGATGACTCTGGCTTAGAAATTACCGAAGAAAACGCAGCTCGAGTTGGTGTAGCAATCGGCTCAGGCATCGGCGGTCTAGACCTAATCGAAACAGGCCATACAGCGCTTGTTGAAAAAGGTCCTCGCAAAGTTAGCCCATTTTTTGTTCCTTCGACCATCGTAAACATGGTTGCAGGTAACCTATCTATCATGCGTGGTCTTCGTGGTCCAAACATCGCGATCTCTACGGCATGTACTACAGGTCTACACAACATCGGCCACGCAGCGCGTATGATTGCATACGGTGATGCTGAGGCGATGGTTGCTGGTGGTTCAGAGAAAGCATCTACACCACTAGGTATGGCTGGTTTCGGTGCAGCGAAAGCACTTTCAACTCGTAACGATGAGCCTCAAAAAGCGTCTCGTCCATGGGATAAGGGCCGTGATGGCTTTGTTCTTGGTGACGGTGCGGGCATGATGGTTCTTGAAGAATACGAGCACGCAAAAGCACGTGGCGCTAAGATCTACGCAGAGCTAGTTGGCTTTGGTATGTCTGGCGACGCTTACCACATGACTTCTCCAAGTGAAGATGGTTCAGGTGGCGCTCTAGCAATGGAAGCGGCGATGCGTGATGCAGACATCACAGGCACTCAAGTTGGTTACGTGAACGCTCACGGTACATCGACGCCTGCTGGTGACGTTGCTGAGATCAAGGGCGTGAAACGTGCTCTTGGTGAAGAAGGCTCTAAACAAGTATTAGTATCTTCAACTAAATCTATGACTGGTCACCTTCTAGGTGCTGCAGGTTCTGTTGAAGCTATCATTACAGTGATGTCTCTAGTTGACCAAATCGTTCCACCAACGATTAACCTAGATGATCCTGAAGAAGGCCTAGATATCGACCTTGTTCCGCATACTGCGCGCGAAGTTGATATGGAATACGCAATCTGTAACTCGTTTGGCTTCGGCGGTACGAACGGTTCGCTAGTATTCAAAAAATTCGCTGAGTAAAAATCTCTAACACTGTTTTAGAGTGGCGATACTTGTATTCTAACGGCTCGATGCTTAGCATTGAGCCGTTTTGTTTTATTTGTCGATCAGAAAACAAAGGGTATCTGAATGTTCTGGGTAAATGGACTTCCACAAACGCATGTTCCGCTTGGTGACCGCTCGTTTCAATATGGTGATGGCTGCTTCACCACCATCAAGACTAAGCACGGTCAGTTGGAGCTCTGGCAAGCGCATATTGAGCGAATGGAAGCGTGCCTAAAAACATTACACATCCCTTTTCCTGATTGGAGCCAAGTGTTCGATTGGGTAATGAAAGCAGTCTTGAGTGACGAGCTTGCTGGAATCAAAATTCATATCAGTCGTGGCACTGGAGGGCGAGGGTATAGTCCCAGTGGTATTGAAGGGCCAGTAGTGACTATTTCGAATTTTGCGTTCCCTTCTCATTACTCTTTATGGCAAGAAAATGGCGTGCAGCTAGGGGTTTGCGAAACTCGCTTAGGTATTCAACCAATCCTTGCTGGCCATAAGCACAACAACCGGTTAGAGCAGGTTCTCGCAAAGGCAGAAATTGATGACTCTGAATTTGCCGATGCTGTGACGTTAAATGTGCAAAATCATGTCATTGAAACTACAATGGCAAACCTTTTTTGGGTTAATGATAAGAAGGTTTACACACCGGAGTTGAATTTGTCTGGTGTGGCTGGCGTAATGCGCCGTCAGGTATTGGAATTACTCCAAGCTGAAGGTTACCCAGTGCAGGTAGCCGAGTTCACACTGGCTGATTTGCTTGATGCAGAAGAGGTGTGGATGTGTAACTCATTATTGGGTGTCGCGCCGGTTTGCGGTATTTCAACACCAGATAACAAGATTGAATTTCCAATTGGAAAATTGACACGACGACTTCAAGGGAATCTAAATTCGTGATTAAAAAACTGTTTGCTTTTGTTGTACTGATTGCCGTTATTGGTGCAGCTGGTGTTTTTTACGTTGTTTCACAGACTAAGCAATACGTTAACTCGCCAATTCTAATAGAGCAGCCACAACTGTTTACCGTTGAAAATGGTACTAGCTTCCACCGTGTCATGCGTGATTTGGTGAATGACAATATTATTGAAGCCTCTGATTACACTCGCTTAATGCCTCACCTTTACCCAGAGCTTCTTCAAGTGCGAGCAGGCACTTACCAACTTGAGCCGAATGTTTCTTTATACGAGACGCTAGAGCAGCTAAACACAGGTAAAGAACATCAGTTTGCGATTACTTTTGTTGAAGGCAGCCGTTTCTCTGAGTGGGTTGAACAGCTGAGCGTTGCGCCTTATGTAAAACATGACTTAACTGGACTGTCTGAAAAAGAGATGGCAGAAAAGCTAGGTATTGAACGTGACAAGCTTGAAGGTTTGTTCCTTGCGGAGACTTACCATTACACTGCTGGCGCAAGTGAAAGTCAGATCTTAGAGCGTGCACACAGCAAGCTAAACAAGATCCTTGATGAACAATGGGAAGGACGTCAGGACAAGTTACCACTGAAAGATAAATACGAAGCGCTGATCCTTGCTTCTATTATTGAGAAAGAAACGGCAATTGATGCTGAGCGTGAACGTGTCGCATCAGTCTTTGTTAACCGCCTCAATAAACGTATGCGTCTGCAAACGGATCCGACCGTTATCTACGGTATGGGTGATGCGTACGATGGTAATATTCGTAAAAAAGATTTGCGTACACCAACGCCATACAACACATACACAATCAATGGTTTGCCGCCAACGCCTATCGCTATGGCAGGTGAAGCGTCGATTGAAGCTGCTTTAAACCCAGAAAACAGCAACTATCTATATTTTGTAGCAAGTGGAAAGGGCGGACACGTGTTTTCGAAATCCCTTGCTGAGCACAACCGTGCTGTACGTGCCTATTTAAGAGAACTAAGAAAGAACAAATGATGAAAGCAAACTTTATTGTCGTTGAGGGCCTAGAAGGCGCGGGTAAAAGCACTGCGATTAAAACTGTTTTAGACACACTTAAGGCCGCGGGTATCGAAAATATCGTCAATACGCGTGAGCCGGGTGGTACGCCACTCGCAGAGAAAATGCGTGCGCTAGTCAAAGAAGAGCACGAAGGCGAAGACCTGAAAGACATGACAGAGCTGCTTTTGCTTTACGCCGCGCGTGTTCAGTTAGTTGAGAACGTGATTAAACCAGCACTAGCAAACGACCAATGGGTGGTGGGTGACCGTCATGATTTGTCCTCTCAAGCTTACCAAGGTGGTGGCCGCCAGATCGATGCATCACTGATGAAGAACCTGCGCGATACAACGCTAGGTGAGTTTAAGCCTGCTTTCACATTGTACATGGATATCGATCCACGTGTTGGTCTTGAGCGTGCACGTGGCCGTGGTGAACTAGACCGCATCGAAAAAATGGACATCAGCTTCTTTGAGCGTACCCGTGAGCGTTACTTGGAGCTTGCGAACGCAGATGACTCTATCGTAATTATCAACGCAGAACAGTCGATTGAAGACGTGGCACAAGATATCAAAGCTGCGCTCAATGAATGGCTAGCAGCACAGTAAGCAGAGTGTGGATTGAGGTAATTCATGTTAAATGACTTTCCATGGTTACAACCCGTTTGGGATAACCTCAAAGTAAGTTTGGATTCCGAAAGAGTTCCAGGTGCCTTGCTGCTGCAAAGTGCGCAAGGATTAGCCGTTGAGAAGTTGGTCGAACTCTTTAGTCATTCGCTTTTGTGCCAAAACTACACCAGTGAAGCGTGTGGTTTTTGCCACAGCTGTCAGCTAACGCAATCAAACAGCCATCCTGATTTACACTGGATCAAACCAGAGAAGGAAGGGAAATCCATTACCGTTGACCAGATTCGAGCATGCAATCGTCTTGCGCATGAATCGTCTCAGCTAAATGGCTATCGTGTGTTTATCATTGAATCTGCGGATGCGATGAACGAATCAGCGTCGAACGCGTTACTCAAAACACTCGAAGAACCTGGGCAGAAGTGCTTGTTCTTGCTCGTCACGCATAACCAAGAACGATTACTCCCAACCATCCAAAGCCGTTGTCAGCAGTGGGTGGTGACGCCACCTTCGACAGAACAAGCGATGAGTTGGATGAGCGAGCAGGGTTCTTTGAAAGTGCCAGCTTACGCGCTTAAGCTGAACATGGGCTCCCCAATTAACACACTAGAAGCAGTAAAAAATGGCGACCTTGATGAGTACCAGGCATTTGAGCGCAGTTTGATTGAGACTTTGTCTTCTCCTGTTTCTGATGTGTTCCAATGTGCGTCTTTGATGGCCAAGAACCCAGATAAAGCGTTGGATTGGGCTTGGTATTTATTAACTGATGCACAGAAAGCGCAATTTGGTGTGGCTGAGGCAGACCAGTTGCCAGGGGCTGACAAGTTTCAACCGAACAACTACAACGGTTTATACTCAGCAGCACAAAAATTACTCGAGTTAAAGGCTCAAATGCAAACCTTCCCAGGCTTGAACCTTGAGCTACTATCAATGAATTGGTTAATTGAATCACGAGAGGCATTATGTTCGTAGATTCTCACTGTCATTTAGACAAATTGAATTACGATGATCTTCACATCAATGTTGAAGACGTTATTAACAAAGCAAAACAAGCGAACGTAACAGAGCTTTTATCTGTGGGCGTTACGCTAGATTCCTTCCCTAAAATGCTGGAACTGATCACGCCGTATGAAAATGTCTACGCGTCTTGTGGTGTCCATCCTCTCGATGTAGAAAGTGACTTCTCGATGGAGGTGTTACGCCAGCATGCTTCTCACAATAAAGTCGTTGCGATTGGTGAGACAGGCCTAGACTACCATTACAAGCCAGAGATGGCAGCGCTACAACAAAAGCGTTTTGAACAACAAGTCGACTTAGCGGTAGAGTTGAACAAACCACTTATCATCCATACCCGCAATGCGCGCGAAGATACATTAGAAATTCTACGCAATGGCGGTGCAGAAAAATGTGGTGGCGTGATCCACTGCTTTACTGAAGATCTAGCTTTTGCAGAGGCGGCGCTTGATTTAGGTTTCTACATCTCGATTTCGGGTATTGTGACCTTCCGTCAAGCAACAGAATTGAAGGAAGTTGTAAAAGCTTTGCCCCTTGAAAAGTTGCTTATAGAGACTGATTCACCATATCTTGCGCCTGTTCCGCATCGCGGAAAAGAGAACCAACCAGCCTTTGTAGTGGAAGTTGCGGCTTACATTGCACAGCTAAAAGGGTGTTCATTATCTGAAGTCGGGCAAAAAACCACCGAAAACTTCCGAAATCTTTTTTTGCGATGAAAAATCAAGAAACGGTTTAAAAAGGGGCGAAAGCCCCTTTTTTGTTTAGAAATGCGCCAAAAAGATCATTTAGTTTAATGTTTACTAAATTTGTTGATTTAAGCGCATTCAAATTCATCAAATGTAATTTTGTTACTAAAAATAACATCGACCTTTATTTTATTTACGCCTTAAAATTAATTATGTAGATAATAAAATCTTTATAAAACAGTAACATAAGTTTAATGCAAACCTTTTCATTGGCTGTTTTTCGGTGTGATCCAAGACTTGTTTTGAAACTAAATTTCGTAACTGTGTGGAAAGTTTGAGGGCCATCAATATATATTTAGAGCCGGAAAATATAATGCCTCGTGTGGTTACATTTTCATTGGGTGCTAACATTTAGGCTACGGGGGTGTGCCGTTAGTGCCCAAATAATACTTATAATTTATCAGGAGCATAAACATGTTTAAGAACCTTTTTGCAAACCTGCAAAAAGTTGGTAAAGCTCTGATGCTACCAGTATCAGTGTTGCCAGTCGCAGGTATCCTACTAGGTGTTGGTGCTGCCCACCTAAGCTTCATTCCAGAGGTTGTATCTAACCTAATGGAACAAGCTGGTGGTTCAGTATTCGGCCAAATGGCACTTCTATTTGCTGTTGGTGTAGCTCTAGGCTTCACGAACAACGACGGTGTAGCTGGTCTAGCTGCTATCGTTGGTTACGGCATCATGACGGCAACGCTAGGCGTTATGGCTGGCATCATGGGCGTTGAGAAAATCGACACAGGTGTACTAGGTGGTATCCTTGTCGGTGGTGTTGCTGCTTGGGCATTCAACCGTTTCTTCAAAATCCAACTTCCAGAGTACCTTGGCTTCTTCGCTGGTAAGCGTGCAGTGCCAATCATCACTGGTTTCGCTGCGATCTTCCTTGCAGTTGTTCTTTCTTTCGTATGGCCACCAATCGGCGGTGCAATCTCTGCATTCTCTGACTGGGCTGCACACCAAAACCCACAACTTGCGTTCGGTATCTACGGCGTAGTTGAGCGTTCTCTAATCCCATTCGGTCTACACCACGTATGGAACGTACCATTCTTCTTCGAAGCAGGTACTTGTGTGAACGCTGCTGGTGAAACGCAAAACGGCGTACTAACTTGTTACCTAGTTGCTGATGAAGCTTCTCGTGCTGCTGGTAATGGCTTCGGTCAGCTAGCGGGTGGTTACATGTTCAAGATGTTCGGTCTACCAGCTGCAGCAATCGCAATTGCTCACTGTGCTAAACCTGAAAACCGCGCGAAAGTAATGGGTATCATGGCGTCAGCTGCTCTGACTTCATTCCTAACAGGTATTACTGAGCCAATCGAATTCTCATTCCTATTCGTTGCTCCACTACTATACGGTATCCACGCTCTACTAGCTGGTTCTGCGTATGTTGTTGCTAACACGCTAGGCTTTGTACACGGTACATCATTCTCACACGGTCTGATCGACTTCCTAGTTCTATCTGGTCACGCTCAGAAGATGGGTCTGATGGTAGCTGTTGGTCTAGTTTACGCAGTAATCTACTACGTAGTATTCCGCACAGTAATCACTGCTCTTGACCTTAAAACTCCAGGTCGTGAAGACGAATCTGAAGAAGCTGCTGCAACTTCTGGTTCTGACATGGCAGGTGAGCTTGTTGCAGCATTCGGCGGCAAAGCAAACATCACTGGTCTAGACGCATGTATCACTCGTCTACGTGTAGCAGTAGCTGACACAGCTGCAGTTGACCAAGACAAACTAAAACAACTAGGCGCTGCTGGTGTTGTAGTTGTAGCAGGTGGTGTTCAGGCTATCTTCGGTACTAAGTCTGACAACCTGAAAACTGAAATGGATGAGTGGATTCGTAACCACGGCTAATCTCAGTCATTCATGATAGAAAGGAGGCTTCGGCCTCCTTTTTGCGTATTATCCTTTTCGTTCTCCATCCAACGTTGCGTATTCTTCTCGCTTCTTAGGGCTTACTTTCTGACATTGTTGTTGTGATCCCTGACTCAGCCTTACGTTTGTGGCCTTTTTCGTACGTCATTCTTACTAATTACTGACATAATAAAATGCCACCATGTTTGAATTATGTACGCCGTTTTTTAAGAGTGATGACGTGTATGAAAAAGCAAATAATGTTGGCAGCTGCACTGTTCCCGAGTGTTAGCATTGCAGCAAATCAACCGACAAACTTCTCTGTCGGTATGGCAGTGGATCAGCAGCTAAGTGTTGTGATTGAAATTGAAGATAAGTATCGCGGTATTATTGGTAACGATGGTATGGCGTTTGACTACATCGCCAAGCGCGGGTCATTTGATCAGAGTATGCCGCTAACATGGTACGTAGGTATCGGTGGTTGGTATGAATGGGATGACGAATTTGGCGTTCGTGTGCCATTAGGTCTGAACTGGGACCTATCGAAAGGCTGGGACCTTTACGCTCAAATTCACCCAGAGCTAGAACTTTACAAAGGGCCGGACCTACAAATCGGTGGGGCACTTGGTATCAAGTACAGTTTCTAAATGGACACAAAAAATGCCGGCGTAGAGCCGGCATTTTGTTTGTAAAACTTATCTGTTCTGTGAATTAACGGCGTTATTGCTGTTTATTCATTGCTCTTTTGATGCATACCGCAGCGCCACCCCAAGTGATGCCAAGACCGATAACCATCATGATGATTGCACTTGTAGTCATTATGCTTTCTCCTTGCTCGCAACATTAATCAGTACACCAAACACAAACAGCGCGGCAATCATTGCCCAACCTAGTGTAAGGTCGTAGCCGCCGTAGCCCTCTGTTAGAAGTGCATACAGTTTTGTCGCCAAGATAATCGCTAGCATGATCGGAGTGATGAAGCGTAGACAGACTTCAAACCATTGACCTACAGAGAAGTCAGAGCGTTCGTTTACGTAGCGACGAACTTCCGGTACTTGTTTCAGCAACCATGCCATCAGAAGGATTTCTACTAGGCCACCTACCATAATACCGACGTTGTTTGCGAAATGGTCAACAAGGTCAAGCAGAAGTAGACCGCCATTGGTTGCAAATGCCATTGAGACCACAAAACCCGTACCAATCACAACATTCGCAGCTTTCTTACGGCTCCACTTCAGCTTGTCGATAACCGCTGACGTTACTGCTTCCATGATTGAGATGTGCGAGCTTAAACCAGCCACAACCAAAGCAAAGAAGAATAGGGGACCAAGAATGTATGGTGCTGGTAGCAAGTTAATTGCCGCAGGTAACGTAACAAATGCTAAACCTACACCCGCTGATACAACCTCAGTCAGAGGTTTGCCTTGTTCTTGAGCCATGTAGCCCAACACAGAAAAAATCATGATGCCTGATAGAATCGAGAAACCACAGTTGATCAATACCGTCATGAAGGCGTTATTGGTGATGTCTGATTTCTCTGGCAGATAGCTTGAGTAAGCCAGCATGATGGCAAAGCCGATACTCAACGTGAAGAAGATTTGACCGTAAGCGGCTGCCCATACCTTCACATCCCAGATTTTGCTGAAGTCAGGTTCGAACATATAGTTCACACCGTCTAGTGCGCCAGGAAGGAAGATCATACGGCCAATCAAGAAGATCACCATAAAGAATAAGATAGGCATCATGATCTTAGACGCACGCTCGATCCCTGATTTTACGCCACTCACAATCGCTGTGTAGGTAATGGCCCAAGCAATGAGCATAGACACTGCGATCTTCCATTGAATGCTGCCTAAATCCGTTGGAGAGTTATCACCAAGCTTTAGGTATTCACTGAAGAAGAAAGCGTTGGTATCTGAACCCCAACTTTGGGTAAACGACATGCCAAAGTAAGAAATTGCCCAACCAATCACGGCTACGTAGTAAACGGCGATAACAGCGGCGACACCCACTTGGAACCAGCCAAGCCACTCAAACTTGGAATGAATTTTGGCCAGTGTTTTTGGTGCAGAACCACGGTATTTTTGACCCATGCTGAACTCAAGGATCATAAAAGGAATACCAGCAGTGATCATGGCAAAAAGGTAAGGAATGAAAAAGGCACCACCACCATTTTCGTAGGCCATGTATGGGAAACGCCAGATGTTACCCAAACCGATGGCTGAACCGACTGCGGCTAAGATGAATCCCGCACGGGATCCCCATTGTTCTCGCTTCATATTTGACTCCTGTACGACTCCCTAAGGAATGAAGCTCTTCTCGGCAACCTGCAATCCAGAAGAATAAAGAACAACTGTTATCCGTCAGTCTTTTGTCCAATATTCGGTATTGTTATTAAATTCTGGAGTTTTGCTTTGTATTACCTAACAAGAAATAGAATTAAATGCTTTAAGATTTGATGTGTGTTTGTGAAAGCCGAAACATTCTTCTGCTTTATGTTGTCAGACTAGCTTTTTACATTATTTAGCGCAATAGATTCTAAATGTTAATGGTGATATTTTATCTGGTATAAATATTGTTAATTAGTGGTTTGCTAGGCTATCTGACCAGTTATTGTGGGTAGTTTTTGAAATAAAATACTGATTCTTGAGTGTGAGCTTGGTCAAATTAACTATTTTTATTTATTAGGGCGTATCCCTGTATTCGATACGCCCTATAGAGGATTTTTCGCCAAAATCATTCTTTGAAAGTGAAAGTTATTAGAAGCGGAAACTAAAGCCAATATTGGACTGGAATTGGTTCATCCAGTCGGTCTCAAACTTGATGATGCAAGATGAGCCATCAGTCGGAAGGACACATGCACCAGAGGTATCATTATCCACAACGGTGCCCAACCAACGGATCTGAGCCGTCATTGCAAAGTTTTTTGAAAATTCATATTCGAGACCAGCGAAAGCACTGGCCGAAAAACCATATTTGTCACTAACCCAATCCGCATCGGTATAAGAGCCACCTAAACCAAGTCCGACATAGGTTTGCCATCCTTGAGAGAGTGGGTAGTAAATACTGCTTTGAAACTGCAGGTAGTGAACATCTATCGAGTTATTGATGTCTTGTAATTCAGAAGATTGATTAGAGTAAAACAAACCAATACGACCCATTTCAAAAGGGGTTTCTACCGATAACGCGTAGTTAATAGAAGGGTCTAAATCGTAGGTACGTTCCTTTTGATCCTGGACTTCCCCACCTCCTGTAAAGCCGACATAGGGGGTAACGATAACGTTTGCTTGAGCAGTCATAGAACAACCCAATAATACACTCCCCATTAGCCAGCCAATTTTATAGTTCATTTGCTATCTCCTTATTATGACTAAGCTAATTGTGATGCCTTAGTCAAAATCGTGCGACTAAATTAAGCAAATCTTGAACATAATTCACACTGGTGTTATTAATTTGTTACAACAAAAGGAGGTGTCTATGGAACACGATCTAAAATCAGCCCTACTCATCGTCGTCACGGTATTCGCAGTTTTACTCTCTTTTGGCATTATTGCGATTACTACGGCTTAAATCACTGGCACTGCGCCTATGATACGTAACAGCGGTATTATCACTGACAGCCATACAGAGCTAAACGTCGACGTTTATGAGCACTTTAGAAATGGCAAAACAGCCCTTGTCACGCAAGGAGGAGGGCAGAGAGGGATTTTTACCGCTGGAGTACTAGACGCATTCCTTCTCTCTAACTTTGACCCGTTTGACGAGTTTTATGGCACCTCTGCTGGTGCACTCAACCTGTGTGCTTTCCTTTGTCGTCAACATGGCATGGGTAAGTCCTTCATTACAGACCTCACCACATCTGATCAATTCTTTAATCTATTTCGCTATATCCGTAAGAAGCAGTACCTTGGCTTAGAGTGGGCTTTAGAAAGAATTCAAGATTACCCTTACAAGCTGGACTTAGACCTTGGCCGTTTGGCACTAGGCGACCGTGGAGCATTTGCTGCAGTAACCAATGTCGATACGCTCTCTGATCAGTATCTTCCAATACTCGGTGCGGATTGGGTAAGCACTATGGTGGCGACTTGTGCAATCCCAAAATTGTATCAAGGTCCTGTAGATGTGAATGGTCAGCGTTTTGTCGATGGTGGCGTTTCTGCCTCTATTCCTGTGCAAGAAGCTTGGCGGCAAAATGCGCGTAATATTATTGTGATTCGTACCGAACCTTTCTCTGAATCCGAAGCAAAAGTACAAAGTGAAATTGGTGATGACAAAGTCGAATGGTATCGCGAATCCATCAATTCAGTACAAGAGTCTTGGCAAGTGAAAGTGAATCAATGGAAAGAAGATTGGAGTGGCTTTCTTCAGCAGAAAATTAATGCTGCGCATGACTCTAAACTAACTGGTGGTAAGCTGTTAAATGGCGGACGCTGGTTGTTTGGGGCTGATAACTTATACCGTTTAAGTCACCTAATTGGGGAGAACTTTGACTCCGGCTTAGCGGATATGTTGATGATTCACTACCAAACCTTCGAGCTGACTCAAGCATTCCTATCTACACCTCCGGATGACACGTTTATCCTACAACTCGGCCCAAGAGAAGAATTGCAATCCTCCTCTTTAATGAGCGACCCAGAAGCATTAGAGCATGATTATCAACTCGGATTACAAACAGGCTTTAATCTTGTTCGGTTGTATGACGAGTTATCTAATCAGTAAGCCTTTAGCATGAGCACTTCATTGGGTTGCTCGGATTGTGGGCTGTTTTTTCTTCTTTAACCTATAAAACCTATCTGAAAGTTCTCAAAAGAGTTTACGAAACTCCCTTCAAATAAATTCAAGTTATTGATTTATAATGCTTTAACTTTCTTTATCGTTGAATTACCTAGTGATTCACCATCCTTGCATTAGATTGCGTATAAATTTTTTATCGTTCTATACGCCATGCTATTGAAAAGAATTATTCACTCTTTATTTGTTCTTTCCTGTTTGCCTATCTCCAGTCATTCGGTTTTAGCTCATGAGAAAAATATTGTTGATGAAGCAAGCCGCGAGCAAGTGTCGCACTCTGCTTCAAAAGTTGAGAAAAACACCGTTGTTACCTTTTCATTTTATGGAGACGAAGAGAGACAGCTACAAGCGCTGTTAAATTTGGGTACCTATTGTCGAGAGGATATTCAACCAAGTGGTGCAACCTTAATTCAATGCGGTCCATACACACCGGAATTATGGAAGATAGCGGAGCCTTTGGTGTATGAAATCACGAACAACAACTATCAAGTTACTGAGACGTTGATTGATGCTTTACCCAACTTAGGCTTACAAGATCACTCTAGTGATGAGGTGAGTCCTTACTTAAACATTTTTACTTCTGAGTTGGTTGCGATCAGTCAGCAGCAGTATGAAATGGGCAATACAAAGGCATACCAAGAGCAGCTGCCGTCAAGGTTCGTGGCCGATGGTGTTAGCACGACTGAGCAGTGGTTATCTGAACAATGGGGAGATGCCAAGTTTGATATTGGTCTTTCGCTAAACAAAGGTAATCAATGGGCGTTTGATCATTTCGAAACACTACTTCCATTCTGGGATCAAAACGGTCGAGCATTATGGTTCATGCAAACAGGGGCGGTGTTCAATCGTGAGAACTTTCACGGGCGAGATTTTGCGCACCTAGGGTTAGGTTATCGTCAGTTGGATGATAGCCAGTTCTTCGGGGTGAATAGTTTTTTTTGATTACGATCTATCGCGTCAGCATACGCGTGTCAGTGTTGGTGCTGAATATGGCTTGGATTACGGCACATTTAGCACAAATGCTTATTTCCCGCTCTCCAATTGGAAAGACTCGCCGGATCACTATGAAGGAATGAACAGCCTAGTTGAGAAGGCAGCGAAGGGCTGGGATTTGAACTTGGAGACGTATCTGCCTTTGGATACGCGCTGGAAGTTTGGTTTAACGGCGGGTCAATACCTTGGCCGTTACGTGGAACACAGTGATGGCAGTTTGCCATCGAAAAATCCATACCATTTCAGCTTGAGTACAGAGTTTCGTCCCGATCCTGCGTGGGCGTTCTCGCTGGGCTATCAAACTGAGCAAGGCGCAAAGGAGCAATGGATTGCAGGGATCAATTATACCTTATCGTTGAGTGGTCTCTACGAGGGTGAGCGACGCTTGTCTCAACAGAGTTTACTACCGAAACCGGAGCGATTGACTGATTTTGTTCAGCGTGACCATAACATGGTGCTGGAGTACAAACAGAAGTTTGCTGAGATAAGTATTCGCCTACCGGAAAATGCACTCGTTACAGAGTTGAGTCAGCAAATGCTCTCGTCTTGGGTGGAAGTCAAGGGGCGCGCCGATATTGTGTCATACCAGTGGCAAGGTGATGCGGCGAACTATCTTAATGACATACAAGCCTCAAGCCCAACATTTATCGCGCCAGCCTATCGTTATGATGCTAACAATACCTTGTCACTGTCCGTTTCTTACAAGTTGCGTAGTGGGCAAATAAAGCAGTCCAACACAATGAAAATCACAGTAACGGACAGCAAAGTTCTTGAATCCTTGGACTTTTCACCTGCTAGAGCCGTTGCCGGTGAGCGAATTACTGCAACCGCGAAATTAAGCGTAGCGGCAGCAAGCGCGCCGATTGCGTTTGAGCTTTCTGCTGAGAGCTTACTCGGTCTCAATATTAATGGTGAAGTCCCAATTCTCAAAGATGGCCAAACCACGATTATCGTGAATACGACAACCGATGATGAGGGCGTGGCTGAATTGGTTCTTTTTAGTGAAGAAGCCAATAAAGTGAAAATTACGGCCATTTACCACGATGACCGAAACCACGCTAAGCAGGGGATAGTCGAATGGACTAAGGCGAAGCAATACCAGATCAAAATATTCAGAGGGCAGCAAGAGATCATTGGCTCAGGGAATGAGAGTAGTGACCCTTTGTTTACTCATCACACATTGACAGCAGAGCTGTTTGAAGATGGTGAGTCGATTAATGATACGTCGAACTTTGCATTTCAATGGTGGCGACGAGCCCATGATAAGTCAGGTGATTTTGAAAAGATTGCAGGGGCTTCAGGGAAAAACTACCAATTGACTGGTGCTGATCAGGGCTTCCAGATCAAGGTTACGGCCAATCAGAAAACAACAACCAATCAACAAAAAATAATCAAATAAAAAGAGAGTATTATGAAGAAAACAGCCATTACACTTGGGCTTCTTATCAGTGGTTTCACAGCAACAGCAGCTTGGGCGATTGAAAGTAATGTCACTGAACCAGTACAGGGTCATCAACCAACCGTGACGGCTCCGGTCATTACAAAAACAGATATCAAGTGGACGCCGGCGCCTATCAAAGTGGAGTTCAGTGTTCCGACTCATGAAGATACTGACAATGATGACATCACTTCTGTGACGTATTGGCTACAAGATGCCGGAGGTACCCAATACGGCAAGGAAGAGAAAGCTGACATTAGTAAGTTGAATGGCGGAGCAATTGAGTTCTCAAACTTCGATGAGCTAAAAAACAAAAAACTAACACTCGTTTGGAAAGTTCATACTCAATATGGTTACCCTTCAGAAACGCTTGTGTCTGATGAAATGACCTCTAATGAATTCAATGTCGCTGCGGAAATGGATCTATCCATCAGTGGCGTTTATGAAGTTGGTGAAACATTGACGGTACACGCATTCGATGGCGCTGATGTCGATCTGAATATCGCAGATGTGACGTTCACGCTGGCAGAAAATGAGACCGGTGACACAGCGGGTCTATACCCAATGGAGCAAGCAGAAGCGGCTCTACAAAGTGAGCTGAATGATTCTGGTAATGACCTAACATTCAAACTAACCAAAGAGCTTCAAGGTTACACCATCACTGCGTCTATGAACGAGGCGCCAATCACTCGTGCTTCACTGCGTTAATTTCGTTTAATTAAGCTTTAACCAATTACCAAGCGGGCTGTTTTCAGCCCGCTTTCTCTCTATGAGGGTACAACCATGATACGTCAATCATTCATCACTATTTTGGCTCTTATCTGTTCTTGGTCTGCGATGGCAGAATGTCCTGAAAACCAAGTGTGTTCGAACAATACGTCAGCCATCACAGGCCACGGCTATCCAACTGGTATGCCTGAATGGAGTGTCGCGCCGAGTGAAAATAACACCATAGGTACCGGCTCAATTTCTGTTCTTCCGATTCAAGAACTCGATCCTGATGGTGATAAGGTCATTGCCGATTCAAAAACCTACCAGTGGTGTAATGATAAGGGAGACTGCTTCGCGAATTCGCCAACCCTGACCATCACTCCATCGGATATTGACAGGGTGTTTGATAAAGGAGTGGGTTTTAAGCCTCTGACCGTGAAATACAGCGGCAAAGTTGAAAAGGGCTATCCGGAAGCAACACGCACCTTTGAAAGTGAACCGTTACCCGTGGCGCTAGAGTATCCGCCAGATGGCACTAAAGGGATCTGTTATGAGGCCGGTGATCAAGCGGTGCAGGTGATGGTACTCGGAGTAAGTCCTTCAAAGGGACATACCCATTATTTAGAATTTCCTGAGATGGCGTTGGGGTCATTGCCTGGGCGATTGATTGAAGTTGGAGTTGTTGACCTTACGGTGGATTTTACCAAAACCGTGAATGGCTTTATTCCAACGTTTCAAGAAAAAGCATTGCCTGAAAAATTGACAGTCAAATACTGTCATGATGATTGTAAAGAGTGGGTCGAGTTTAATGTGGCTAAATTACATCCTGGGCCGGGGGCGCCGACTATCTATGAGGCTCATAATATTGGCTTGGTATCCGATGGCATTGCTGTAGATAGTTTCAACTTTCAAATATTAGCCCAATCCAGTACCGACTATCGCACGAACATGGTGCACTGTACTCAATTTAACTAGTGTCTTGCCACCAATTATCCATCGATGAAATGCCCTGATTCTGGGCATTTTACACACTTGTGCGCTACAAAGTGACGAGTTGCCCGTGCTCCTTTGCCCATAACATCACAAGTCATTTCTCTTAGTTAGCCCGATCTGTATTCTTTGGGCTGTCTGGCTCTAACGTATTGAATTACATAGTTATAAAAGAATCTCATAAAACCTAAACTAACGGTGAATCGCTGTATTTCCTAGAACGGAAAGGGGGATACTTGCCCTGTCTTTAAATTGCATCTTACCTTTAGATTTTATTGTGAAGTAGGGTGAGTTAGTTGCACCTTTTAACCTGTACTGCTTAACAAAAAACATCGTGCTCTATGTGGTTTAAAGACGGTTTTTATACCCATTTTAAATACTGTTGTTTACAACTAGAGAGACTTAAATTTTTATGAGATTAACCCCTATATACGCGGCGCTGCTGACCAGTTTTGCTGGCATCTCAGCGGCGTATGCCGCTACAGTGACTCAAGATATTGCTATTAACTATGGAGCAACCAATATCATCCCAAGTCAACAATGTCTCAATAATAACCCAAATGGCGCCAGCAACTTTTGTATCGCCAATATAAACCCTGAAGGTTTGACGTTGAAACCGGGTCAACAGATCAAAGTAACCACGCCTGTGTCATTCCCAGCTATGAGTTGGTGGGATGAGATGTCACCAAGCGCTGTTAAGCTGCATGGAACAGATGAGAGTCGCTCTGAGTGTTCAAACTTAGGCAATAACCAATGGTCTTGTATTTTACCGAACAGTGGTTTTCATCCTAGTGGTCTACGTGTTGAAATCCACACCGAAGGCTGGCGCGCAGGTTGGGGCGGTGACCTGACTATCGATGACTTAGTGCCGGACGCACCTGAAATTGAAAATGCATCTGCAACATTTGAACCGGCGAAAGACGAGAAGCTGATCCGAAACGGTAAAATGTGGCTTGCTACTGAAACGCCAATCGAGGTGACGCTAGATTTTGATCTGGTAAAAGGCAATGCAAGCAGTTTTGCTAATCAACCTATTCGAGTCCTGCTGCAAAAGACCGTTGGTACTGGTGAAGATAACACCACTGCAGAGTGGGTAACATTGATGGGCCAAAGCCAAAGCATAGTGAGTGGTCACAACAAGATAACGGGACAAATCAAACCGTCAGAGGGTTGGGATAGTGAGGCGTTTTACACTGCAACTCTTGGCTACAAACTGAATGATAACGACACGCCAATCACTTTTGTCGACCCACAAGGTTTGACGACGATGACAGGTCAAGGTGCATACTTAGACGCTTCTCCGATGCGCATTGTCGATTCAAATAACCAAGACAGCCAGTGTGTACTGACACAAGGTAATCCACAAACCTGTGATTTGGTTGCTAATGGTAGCGAAGTACGTTTAACAGGCGTGAACGTCTGGCAAGATGCCGATCATCCCCAAACAATTGACGTCAATGGCAATCACAAGCAGACGCTAACAGGTGGCTATGTGACCACAGATGTCCCTTTTGATATTGAAACCACAGGACAAAAGACATTCAAGTGGAACAATGTCACAACGGTCGTGACTTACAACACGGATACGCGTCAGATCGTCGTTGAAGACATTGATCCGGTGAACAACGTTGTTTACGACAATGCATACATCAATGGTGCAGTGACAAAAATTACGAACAAAGGCAGCCGCAGCGATATCCGTGAAGCCAGAAACACTGGCATTCGCTTAGCATTAGATACGCTGGACCAAAGCGCGATTTCAGGTCTAGAGAGTGTGACGTGGTCAGCGGAATATCCGCTTGTTGAGTTTGTGAAAGTCTACGCCCCAGATCTTCCAAGCCTAGTTGAAGAAGGCTTAAAGCTAGTCGAGAAGACGATTAACAATAACATCTTGGCGAATGCGGTTGAGTTCTCTGAAGATGGTCAATTCTACCTAGATGTTGCAACCGTTAACGACGGTATTACTGATGCGATTGCTAATCTAGGCAGCCAATACGAAAAGTATTTCCCTCGTTTTGCTAATGTTGTTTTACCTCTGGATCTTGTTGCTCATTACCGTGTTCATGGCGTTGATAAAGTGAAATCAAAGCGTTTTAACATTGCGATCGGTGATCGTGGTAAGCGCATTATTAACTTTACGGGCAACGGCACGACCCAATGTTTGACAAACATGGGTGGCAAGTTTGCATTCCAAGACTGTAATGCTTCTAAAGTTGTAAATGAAAACACAGATCCAAACGTCCTATTTAAGTTTGTCCCAGCTGCATTAGGCACAGTTACGCATCCAACGAACGTATTCCAAGTTCGTCCATTCTCTGATGATACTCAATGTCTGACGGTGAATGGCTATAACGTGACTGCTGAGCGATGTGACGTCGATTACGGTGTCTCGCAGTTGTTCTCTTTCAAAGCCCAAAGCGATCAACACTTAGAAGAGTCGATTGTGACTTCAGGTAACACATCCGAGATGACGATCGCGTCGCTTAAAAATGGTCGTGTCTTTGACCGCAGCGGTGGTGGTGCTGGTGGCAGTGTTTGGGGCGATTTAATTGTGTACCCGAAAAATGGTGACAAAGGATCGATAAACCAGCATATGTTTGTGTCTCGCTTTGGTGTTCAAGACAGCAATAAACCGAAAACTGTTCCTGTTGATCTGACGATGCGATGCCAAACAGGTAAAGAGCTATTCAGCTACTGGAGCACGATCTCTCTAACCGCAACCAACAACTCAGATTACGATGCATATGTTCGTGTTAACTGGAATGAGCGTTGGGAGCTGGTTCGTGCAGGCACAACCAGAAAGGTTGATCAGCGCAGAATGTCTATGCCTGTTGCTTTCGACCAAGTATATCGTTTCTTTACCGAATTCAATCCACATAACGCCTTCTTCTCTTTACCTGCGAATGAAACGGCTTGTGAAACTGGTTATGGCCGACCGGCACTAGATTTCACTGAGACTAAGAAAGGCTACAACGCTTGGACTGAGCTACCAGAATAATTGATCTGTTCTTTTGGGGGAGGGATGAAAGCCTCCCCTTATTTTCTTAGTCATTTTACTCATTGATTTATAGGTTCGGTAAACCATGAAAAATACACTTTATATCTCGATTACCAGCTCGCTTTTGGCTCTTAGTTCTTCAGCAATTGCTTCGCCACTGGCGGAAATTGACGGTGCAACGCTTCAGGGCCTCATCAATTCACCGGCTGATTATTCTGCACAAGTTGATGCATTTCTTGGCGTAAAATACGCATCTGCTGAGCGATTTAGTGCACCACAGCGTCATCACTTTATTACTGGCGAGCATTATGATGCGACGGTTACGGGAGATATTTGTCCACAAGTGCCGCATACAATGGAAGCTAATGGTGTTGTACAAGAAGCACAAAGCGAAGATTGTTTGAATGCAAACATCTGGCGTCCATCTGACATTGCTAACGATGAAAAACTGCCTGTTTATGTGTTCATTCACGGTGGCGCATTTGAGCTAGGTTCTAGCACCGTTAAGCAGTTTGATGGCGCTAAACTGGTTGCAAAAAACGCTGATGAAGGAAATCCATTTATTCTCGTCAGCATTAACTATCGTCTTGGCATTCTTGGTAGTTTCTACAGCAGCGAGCACTCGGGTAACTATGGCATCCAAGACCAAAAATCAGCGTTAAGTTGGATTCATGACAACATTGGTAACTTTGGTGGTGATGCTGAGAATATTACTTTGTTTGGCGAAAGCGCTGGTGCGATGTCAATCGGCATTCAGTTAATGGATGAGAAACAAAATGCGCACCTATATCAACGCGCTATCATGGAAAGCAACCCATATGGTGTGAAATACAAAGATGCCAAATCGGCGCAATGGTTAGCTGAGCAGGTAAAAGACAAACTCAGTAATGATCAAGATATTAAAACGGTACCTTTTGAAGAGATCATCAATATACAGTCTCAAATGAAGGCGGCGACAACGCAAATGAATAACTTGATGACAATTACGCCAAGTACATCTGGCCTGTTGGCTTGGGCGCCGTATGTCGATGGAGAGACCATCCCATATCAGCCGATTGACCTACAAAAAGTAGATGGGGTAGATGTGACTCTAGGCTTTAACAAAGATGAATCCAACATCTTTGTCGCTCCTTTCGATGTGATACTCAACGCGCCTGGTAGCTATAATCTTTTGGTTGATGCATTCTTTGGTTCAGACAAAGGAGAGCAGTTGCGCAATTTGCCTGCATTCCACTTAAACTGGTGGAACAGCACGCCTGAAAAGCGAAAAAACAACGCCCGAAAATTGATGAATCAAGTTTTATTTATGTGTTCATCCCAACATGTTGCGCAAAACTTGTCGTCAAACCAAACAACAACCTCGCTGTACCAATTTAACTATCAACCAGACTTTGCCTTATGGCCGGATTACTACGTGGAGAGCTTTACAAAAACATGCTCACCGTCAGAAACATCTTGTCATGGTGCTGAACTGTCTTTCATCTTCGGAAATGAGGTGAATGCAGTATCTGGCCCTACCGTTTTTTCTGAAAAGGATCACCAAGCGAAAGACCTTCTTATGTCCAACTGGCTGAAGTCGAAGACATTCGAACCATATTCGCAAGAGACAGACAATATTACGGTATTTAACGAAGAAGCTTACTTTAATGTAAGTGGTGATTGGGATAATACGAAAAATGGTAATGTGTGTTCTCAAGTTAATGAAATAATGAACAGTAATACTAAGCTTTACTAACGCTAATTATCAATATCATAAACTTTAAATGGCAGCTTGGGTTGCTGCCATTTTTTATATTTTAAATTTTTAAAGTTGTCGTAAGTATGTCTTTTGAATTCTTTTTTGAAAAAATAAATTTAAATATTAAATTGGTAAAAAGCCTTGAAGATTTAGTGGTAAGGAAAAGGAGAAAGAATATAGGTAACGCAGGCTCAAGCTTTAAAGAAGTTGATGGTCACCTCTCCGAGATAAAATACAATGTATATCTTAATGAAAAACATCAACGGAATATTGGCACTTAGAAGGCGTACTGCTTGTTGGGAATGATTATAAATTACGAAAAACTTCTTCTTTCACTGTTTTTGTTGATATTTATTTGAGTTATTGATTGGTGGTATTTTGGGGCGTTTTTTTATGAATTAGTGCAGGTAAAAAATTAAATTATGGTAATTTACGGTAATTTACCGTAATTTTTTCGGTTTAACAGAGCCTTATTGAGCGTTCTGTTGCTTATTTATTCATTGAACAATCCTGTTTCCACGATGTTTTATGTGATTTTTATCGGTTATGCATTTTTACTCTTATCAAAGTTTAGATTTTATGTGTGGTTGATTAGGTATTTTAATGTGGGTATCATGCCGCTCGTCTCAAAAATATAACAATGTTTTCAGTAAGGTATTAATTCGTGGATGTTAAGTTTGACAGCTCTGGGAGTCGTATCTTTTATCGTCAAAAAAGTGTTTTCTTACAACCCAATGAGCTAAATCTGGCGTTATTACTTTTAAAGAATAAAGGGGATATTGTTTCTAAAGAAGAAATCTTACAAACCGTTTGGAAAGATAAAGTCGTTACAGAGGGATCAATTAAAAGAAGTATCTCTTTATTAAGGAAGTCTATATCCGAAATTGGTGCGAACGTTGAAATTATCGCGCACAGAGGGTTGGGATATAGCTTAAATACACCTTTGAATGTTTTTGTCGATGGCTCATTTATCAAACTGGACAATATTGAGAGCGTTGCATCAGGGACATTTTCATTTTTCAAGCTTAAAGCACAGACGATAATTCTTCTGTTGATTGCATTTAACCTTTCTGCAAGTGCCTATTTTCTATTCGATCATTTATTCAAGCCCGGACTTTCACAGACCAAACCTTATTTAGAGGAAATGCTAATTTCTCCTAGTTATGAGGTGGTCACTACTCATGAGGGAGAAGTAGCGAGCGTGAAGTTGATTTACGCTAAACGTGACCATGTTCCTCAGTACTTATGGTCAGCATTAGAAAGTATTAATGAGAATATGGTTGTTTTCTATAGCCAAGAAGAAGGAGAGGTCTATTTTTCATTGTTCATTAATAACTCTTCAAGTAAAAAATATGCACATAACTACACACTTTCGATAGACACTGCTGATGAAAAAATTAAAGAAATTCTTAGCCAATTTAAATAAGGCGCATACCGCTCTCGTATTGAGCTCACTGCTACTTTTAGGTTGTTTTTTCCTCAGCAAATCGGAGGGCGAGCAACACAATCTCAAGTTTATTTACAATTACAAAGTGTATGAAGAAGAACATGGGAAGATAAAACTGGATATCTTGAGCTCGATGGAGTTTAGCAATAATCAGTTTTCTGTTATGCAGTTCTCCTCGCCGGGCACCGAAGACTCACTCTTGCTCTCTTTTGACGCCAAGATACTCGATCGCAACAAGAATAAGTTTGAGTTCTGCTCTTACAATATTGCCGTTAAGAATACGAAAGAAGCATTCAGTGAAAGCCTAATTGAGAAACACTTTTTTGATATGTCCCAGGTGGTCACTGATTTAAAAAGAGACAGTTCGAGACCTATTTCTGTTGAGTTCTTCAGCGAAGACGTTGTCTTAATCACTGGTGGTTTTTTCAATCGCCCAACTTTGATATCGCGTTCCTATCCTTCGGAGACGTAAGAAATACTAAGCTTTTCGAACGAGATAAAAAGAGCCCCTTAATTGAGTATATAAAATAAAGGGCTCTTTTTGTTTGAGAGGGGAGTAACTCTGCTTATGCCGACAAGATACGCATGCAGTTTGTTGAGCCCACAACGTCCATCACATCGCCCTGTGTGAAGATGACTAGATCGCCTTCATCCAATAGACCTTGTTCTTTCAATGTCACGATCGCAGCATGAGCTGTTGTCAAACCAGCACCGCCTTTTGAGTCAAAGAATACGGGTGTAACGCCACGGTATAATGCTGCACGGTTTAGCGTTGATTCATTGCGAGACAGGGCAAAAATCGGTAGGCCAGAACTTAGGCGAGACATCATGAGTGCTGTGCGGCCCGACTCTGTGAGCGACACCATCGCCTTCACGCCTTCCATATGGTTAGCGGCATACATGGTCGACATCGCAATGGTCTCTTCTGCGGTCGCAAACGTGCGGTCCAATCGGTAAGTCGACAGACTTGCTTCCGACATCTTTTCTGCACCCATGCAGACTTCTGCCATGGATTTAACGGTTTCTACTGGGTATAAACCCGCAGCCGTTTCACCTGAGAGCATAACGGCGTCTGTACCATCAAGCACGGCGTTGGCAACGTCCATCACTTCTGCACGAGTTGGCATCGGTGCGGCCATCATAGATTCCATCATTTGGGTTGCCGTGATAACAATGCGGTTTAAGCTACGCGCACGGCGGATCAGCTTTTTCTGTACGCCGATAAGTTCTGGATCGCCAATTTCTACCCCAAGGTCGCCACGCGCCACCATGACTACGTCAGAAGCAAGGATAATGTCATCAATCGACTCATTGTTTGCGACGGTTTCTGCGCGCTCTACTTTAGCGACAAGTTTTGCCTCCAAACCGGCATCGCGAGCCAAGCGTCGTGCGTAGTTCATGTCTTCGCCGTTGCGAGGGAATGAGATTGCTAAGTAATCAACTTTGATTTCAGCCGCTGTTAGAATATCGGCCTTGTCTTTGTCTGTTAGTGCATCTGCAGACAGACCGCCGCCTTTTTTGTTGATGCCTTTGTTGTTGGAAAGAGGGCCTCCAACAGTGACGCGGGTATGAACTTTATTGCCTTCAACGCTGGTTACTTGTAGCTGTACTCGACCATCGTCAAGCAACAGAATGTCGTTAGGTGAGACGTCTTGTGGCAGCTCTTTGTAATCTAAGCCAACGGACTCTTGGTTGCCTTCGCCTTTTGGTAAGTCGCTGTCTAGCGTGAATTTATCACCCACACTGAGGTGAATTTTTCCATCTTTGAATGTGGAAACGCGAATTTTAGGGCCTTGAAGATCACCGAGAATAGCGACTTGGCGACCAAGTTTCGCGGCGATGGCTCGGACTTTTTGCGCACGTAGGATGTGATCCTCACTGGTACCGTGAGAGAAGTTCATGCGGACGACGTTGGCTCCCGCTTTGATGATCTCCTCAAGGACATTGTCTTTATCGGTTGAAGGGCCAAGCGTTGTGACAATTTTTGTTCTTCTTAATATAGAAGTCATAGATTCTCCGAAGAATGCAGGTGTAGGGTGAGATAAGTCGAATTCTATTCTCGCTAAGTATATGCATAGTGTGTACAGATTGTTCGTATTCAGGTCAAAGTACTGAAAAAACATCCTGTCGCAGGTATTGCTACCTAATTTGACGAATAAAATAAGTCATTTTTCAAACAATTTAACAGGAGTAGATTTCTCGTTATTTGATTGAATACACAAACAAACATGTTTATACGTGATGCTTGTCACGGGGATTTATCAATTCACTTCACAATTACTTCGCAAAGTAAAAAAATTATCCCGTAATAAAATTTCGGAGTGCAAGATGTACATGGCTCAACCGGGCCATATTGATCATATCAAACAGGTCAATGCTGGTCGTGTATACAAACTAATTGACCTCAAGGTCCAATATCTCGAATCGATTTGTCCAAGCAAAGTGAGCTTGCGCCTGCGAGTATCACTAAGATCACTCGAGAGTTGATTGAAGCCCATTTGATTCATGAAACAACCGTTCAGGAAGCCACCAGTCGTGGTCGTCCAGCGGTGGGTTTGCAGGTCAATAATGAAGGTTGGCAATTCTTGTCGATGCGTTTAGGTCGCGGTTACTTGACCATTGCTCTTCATGAGCTTGGCGGTGACGTTCTGATTGATACCAAAATCGATATCCACGAGCGCGATCAAGATGATGTTTTGGAACGCTTACTCTACGAAATTGATGAATTCTTCCAAACCTACGCCGATCAACTTGACCGTGTGACCAGTATCGCCATTACGTTACCTGGTCTGGTGAACTCAGAGCAGGGCATCGTATTGCAGATGCCACATTACAATGTTGAGAATTTAGCGCTAGGTCCAGAGATCTATAAAGCAACAGGCTTACCTGTTTTTATTGCTAACGATACACGAGCTTGGGCGTTAGCTGAGAAACTGTTTGGTCATTCTCAAGATAACGATAACTCGGTTCTTATCTCCATCCATCACGGCTTGGGCGCCGGCATCATCTTGGACGGTCGAGTGCTGCAAGGCCGACACGGTAACATTGGTGAATTGGGGCATATCCAAATTGACCCGAACGGCAAGCGCTGCCACTGTGGCAATATTGGTTGTTTGGAAACCGTAGCCAGTTCACAGGCGATCCGTGAAGAAGTGGTTACTCGCATTGCAAATGGCGAAGCTTCTATCCTTGCAGAGCAAGAAGAGATGAGTATCGAGAGCATTTGTGAAGCTGCTGCGAACGGCGATCCTCTTGCGGTTGACGTGATTGAGAAACTGGGTCGCTATTTAGGCTCGGCCATTGCAATAGTCATTAACTTGTTCAACCCAGAAAAAATTCTCATCGGTGGGGTTATCAACCAAGCGAAGGATGTGCTTTATCCAGCCGTTCGACGTTGTATAGAAGAGCAAAGTCTTCCTGTTTACCATCAAGATCTTGAGCTGGTGGAATCTCGTTTCTACAAACAAGCGACTATGCCCGGAGCCGCATTGATTAAGCAAGCGCTGTACGATGGTCAGCTGCTGATGAAGGTGATTGAAGGCTAATCTTTCCTACATTCATAGCGTTTAGTTTTAAGGGGTGATCGGTGTCGTTCACCTTTTTTGATCTTCCCAGTGCTGAAAACATCAATCTGAGCGCTGCTTCATTGCTATATCCATGGCATTAATGTAATTTCCGTAAGTATGGTAGAACACTCATAAAAAAGTTTACTTTGTTGTTTCAACACGGTTTTCTGTAAAGAGTGGAAGGTTGTGATTCAAGGTTAGGTAGTGGTATGTCCGGAGTGTTAAATACGGTTGATCAGCGTACAAATCTGGTGGGTGAAAACCGACTAGAACTTTTGCTGTTCACGTTAAATAGTCGCCAGTTGTTTGCGATTAACGTTTTTAAAGTGAAAGAGGTGATCAAGCTGCCTCCACTGACCAAACTGCCGGGCTCTCACTATAACATCCGTGGAGTGGCTTCTTTACGTGGTGAAGCGGTACCAGTGATTGATTTGCGTTGTTCGATTGGCTTTCCACCATTGCGTGGAGAGGCAGAAGAAGAGAACTTGATCATTACTGAATACAACCGCTCGATTCAGGGCTTCCTTGTTGGGCCTGTGCGTAACATCATCAATACTGCATGGACTGAGATTCAGCCACCGCCGTCTACATCTGGCCGTTCTAATTACCTAACTGCCATCACCCAAGTGAAAGATGGTGATTCATCTCAAATCGTTGAAATCATTGATGTCGAGAAAGTGCTGGCGGAAATTGTTCACTATGATGTGACTATCTCCGATGGCATTTTAGACCAAGATCTCGCTCACGCTATGGTTGGTCGTAACGTGCTTATTGTTGATGATTCCTCAACAGCACGTAATCAAGTTCGTGACACGCTATCTCAGCTTGGTTTGAACATCATTGAGTGTCGTGATGGCCTAGAAGCTTTAACAGTACTCAAGCGTTGGTGTGATGAGGGCAAAGACGTTGAGAAAGAACTGTTGATGATGATTACAGACGCGGAAATGCCAGAAATGGATGGTTACAGACTCACGCATGAAGTGCGTTCTGATCCTCGCATGTCGAAACTGTTTATTACGCTGAACACGTCGTTAAGTGGAAGCTTTAATGAAGCTATGGTGCAAAAGGTTGGATGTGATCGTTTTATCTCTAAATTCCAGCCCGATCTCTTGGTTCAAGTAGCACAAGAGCGGATGCGCCAAATCGTATAAACAAATATTTCTTATCTTGTTACAAAGTCACCCATAAGTAGCGGTGATATATGTGTCGCAACTTGCTATACTTTTTTACATATTTCTGACAACGAAATATGTAGGTATATCACGTCACTTTTCACCTATGAGTCTTTTTTGACTTATTAACATAGGGTACTTCCATTTAATGATATGGCTAACATCAAAAGTCATCATGACTTTGTCTTTGTTACTGTATAGGAAATACAAGAGTAAGCGTACGGAAACGATGGCTGAAGATTAATTCAGCAGAATCAAAAAGGGAGGCTTGACCTCCCTTTACTTTTTCCGGCGCACGCTTTTTCCCGCCATCAAAACGCGATGGTTTAATGGAAGTCACGAGATTTACTTTTTAGCTCAGCAAGGTTGTGTGTGCAATCGATGAGCTTTCCTGCAATTACATGCGTCACTTCTCCTTCTCTTTCTAAAATCCCTTTGACCATCAAGACTTTCGAAGTGAGATAAGCTTGCTTTTGAGCGCGCGCGGTTGCTCGCCAGACCACCACATTAATGTTGCCCGTATCATCTTCTAAAGTGAAAAAGGTCACACCTGCTGCCGTGCCTGGAGATTGTCTACCTGTCACAACACCGACGACCGTCACTAAAGACTTGTGCTCCTTTTCTACCAACTGCTTCATCCGAGTAAAGCGTGGTAACTTGCCTGCTTCTTCCAGCAGAGTAATCGGGTGTCGGCTCAGTGATAATCCAGTACTTTCGTAATCTTCAATCAAGTTCTCGTATTCAGAAGGTTGAGCTTGGTAATTCGCCATTGGTTCTTCCATGTGGTTGAACAAGGGTAAATCTGATAACGAATCCATCGCAGCCCAACGAGCGTTATAGCGATTACCTGAAAGGATCTGAAACGCATTGGCAGAAGCGAGCAGTTCAATGTCACGGCGGTTTCTTAAGATCTTTTTCACCTCTTGAATAGCGCGATAGCCAGTAGTTGGTCGGCGCTCAACCAGTCGAGAAGCGCTTTCTTGATTAAAGCCCTTTACTAAACGAAAGCCCAGTTGCACACCAAGACGGCCATTAGGACGCAGAACCAAATGGTGCTGATACGAAGAGTGATTGATGCAAACAGGCAGCACTTCGACACCATGTCGGCGCGCATCTTGAATCAATTGCGAAGGGCTATAAAAACCCATTGGTTGGCTATTTAGTAGGGCAGTATAGAACTCAGCAGGATAGTAAAACTTCAACCATGCAGAGCAGTAAGCCAGCACTGCGAAAGAGGCTGAGTGACTTTCTGGGAAGCCATACTCACCAAAGCCGCAAATTTGATCGAAGATGCGTTCCGCAAACTCTAAGTCATAGCCACGTTCACGCATCCCGTCGATTAACTTCGGCTTGAACTTGGCAAGATCGCCGTTCTTCTTCCATGCTGCCATCGCACGGCGTAACTGATCGGCTTCTCCACCACTAAACCCCGCAGCAACCATCGCGAGTTTGATCACTTGTTCTTGGAAAATTGGTACGCCCATGGTTCGCTCTAGTACGCTTTTCACTTCTTCCGATGGATAGCTGATCGGCTCTTCACCATTTCGTCGTTTTAGAAAAGGATGGACCATATCACCTTGGATTGGCCCCGGACGAACAATAGCTATCTGTACGACTAAGTCGTAGTAACGTGCAGGCTTTAAGCGTGGCAGCATGCTCATTTGTGCGCGAGACTCAATTTGAAACACGCCAACGGTGTCGGCTTTTTGGAGCATGCGGTATACGTGTGGATCATCTTGCAGACGCGTGATCTCGGCAATCGACAGGGATCGCTGGTGGTGCTTCTCGACCAATTGAAAGCATTTACGGATCGCATTCAACATGCCGAGAGCAAGAACATCGACTTTTAACAGCTTTAAGCTTTCTAAATCATCTTTATCCCATTGAATAATGGTGCGATCTTCCATCGAAGCATTCTCGACTGGCACCAGTTCATACAAAGGGCCAGATGAAATCACAAAGCCGCCCACGTGCTGAGATAAATGGCGTGGAAAGCCGATGATCTCGTTCACCAACTGGATAAACTGCTGGCCTTTTAACGATTCTGGTTGCAACCCTAATTCGATGATTTGCGCTTGCCAACCTTGGGTGCGATCACGTCGATTCACGTTTTTGATGAAGAAGTCTAGCTGAGTTTCTTCAATCCCCAACGCTTTGCCCACTTCACGTACGGCACTTTTAAAGCGATAGCTGATCACGGTAGCTGCTAAAGCGGCACGCTCGCGCCCGTACTTCTTGTAGATATATTGAATGACTTCTTCACGACGCTCGTGTTCAAAGTCGACGTCAATGTCTGGCGGCTCTTCTCGCTCTCGGCTAATAAAGCGTTCGAACAGAACCGAGATTTGTCTAGGATCGACGGCGGTGATTTCTAAGCAGTAACACACCACCGAGTTTGCCGCAGAGCCTCGCCCTTGGTAGAGAATGCCTCGCTGTTTAGCAAACATCACGATGTCGTGGATGGTGAGAAAGTAATAGTGATATTCCAGCTCTTCAATGAGGGTTAATTCATTCTCGATGGTCTGATGAATGTCTGCAGGAACACCTTCAGGGAAGCGCAGTTTTTTACCACGCTCGACCAACAGACGCAGATAAGAAGTAGGGGTGTAACCATCTGGAATCAGTTCTGTTGGGTATTCGTATTTCAAATCTGAGAGTTTGAATTCGCACAAGTCCGCAATATGGGTGCTTTCTTCTAGCCATTCAGATTTGTAAATTCGAGACAGTTTATTCAGTGGGCGCAATGCTCGCTCAGCATTGGATAAACGACCAAAGCCGAGCTTATCAACGCTACAACTGTGCTTTACTGCTGTCAGGACATGTTGCAAAGGTAAGCGCTCAACGGCATGCATTAAGACGCCGCCACAAGCGGCAATTGGCAATTGGAACTCGTTTGCCAGTAACTCGCAGTGCGTGGTATAGGCATCGTCGTCGCCACCTAAATGACGCTGAATCGCGACCCATAAACGATGGGCGTGATGCTGCTGGAGCCAGCGTCCCCAATAATGGTCGCTCTCTTGATGAGTTGGGAGCCACAGTACGAAACAATGGCGAACCGACATCAAATCCCACTCAGACAATTGATAACTGCCTTTCTCGCTTCGGCGTCTCGCATTGGTGATGATCCGGCACAGCTCAGCATAAGCTTTACGGCAAGGGCAAAGCAGCACCACTTGGCATTCATCATTGAGCCAAAACATGCTGCCGACGATTTGTTTGATGTCGAGTTTATGCTGCTCGATGGTGGCATGGGCTTTCACTACGCCCGCAACTGAGCACTCATCGGTGATCGCAATGGCTTGATAGCGATAAAACGCCGCCTGCAATACCAACTCTTCTGCATGAGAAGCGCCGGTGAGAAAGGAGAAGTTGGACTGACAAAACAGTTCTGCGTAACTCATAACGACCTAACAAAAATAACCGTCGATTTAACAAAAATAGCCATGGAGAAACCAGTGCTTGTGCTGATCGCGAAACACCCATAACCAGCGACCTTGCTTGGTGTGTGCAATGTAGTAATCACGCATGATCTCATCGCCATCCCACCATCCAGAGACAATCCGCTCTGGCCCATGAACTAGAGAGACTTGCTCTTGTAGCACGATAGGTTCGGGTAATTGCATCGCGGGTCGCAGAAGAGCAGGGATGGTGTTAATCGGGACATCCGGCTCATCGGCTGGGCGATATTGGTTGGCTTTCTCTGGCCTTGGGTCGCAGGCAATGTTGGGTTTGAGCACCGCGCTTTTGCCCAATTTAGCTTGCAGTAAAGAGAGCAGTTCTAACGCGTTCATTTGTCCTTTTTGCCCGGCAAAGAAGTCGCGTGCAGAGCTTAAAGGTTCACCTTGGCGTTCTACTTGTAATGTCAGACCAATAACAGGACCGTTTAACGTGACAGATTCCAAACTCAAACTCGCCAATTGTTGCCAGCGTTGGCACAAGTAATCGCCTTGTGCGGATGTGAGCTGAAGGTGCTGTGTTTGTTTGTCTCGCTGGTGGAGGGTTAAACACAGCTCAAACGCGACTTTATCGCGTAGCTTGAGAAAGGTTTCGAGCTGACGAAGTAATTTAGCCAGTGGTTTCTCCACCCATTGAACGTTTTCAATCTCAAACAACAGTTCTAAATAGACTTGGAAGGATTCGGTTGGATGATAAAAGTCGACAGGATGCTTAAACTGCCCAGTCAGTCGACCAACGTAGTTCACCAAATCAATGTCGAATCGGCGTGCGATATCTTGCAATGGCAACTCAAGCAAGCCTTGCAAAGTGGTGACACCGACACGTTGTAGCTTCTCTACGGTAGCGCTTGATAAATCCGTCAGTGTTAGCGGCAGTGGCGATAAGGCTTGTTGTATGGCAGATTTGTCTTCGTTGATGACATTCGTCCCTGCTAATGCCATCAATTTGGCAGAAAAAGGCGAAAAGCCACACCCGAATTGAAAACTCAGTTTCAGCTCTGATAAATGAGCACTGACTTTAGTCCAATAGTTTTGTAGTCCTTCATACAGATTAAGCATCGGGGTTGCGCGTAGCAGAATACCTTGGTTTGGCATCAATACGACATCAGAAGTAATCAGATAAAGCCATTGAGCAATTTCTTGTAACTTGCTCAATTCGGTTTGCGGATGATAAGGATGCACTTGTAAATCTCGGCACAAAGAAGCCGCGCTACCCAAGCCCATATTTGGCTTAATGCCTTGTTGCTCGGCAATCTCATTGTATTGAATGATCCGACAACGTTGGCTTTCTACAATTACCACGGGTTGCTCTTGGTTATCACCAAAGAGGGCATCTAACTGTAGGCGAGGGAAGTGCAAGTAAATCCACAAAACCATATCATTAACCCTGGCTCGCCAATGGGAAGTTGACCACAGTCGATGGAATGTGAGTTGTGCTTGGCATTACCAGTTGCGGGTAGTGGTGCTGGAAGCTGATATCGACACTACCTTTACTCCAGCCGCCTTTTCGTTTGAGAACTTCCACGCTGACGCCTTGTTCATGACCTTGCAGTTTTAAACTCAGTGACACAGGTAAAGACAAACGGTTGGTCATGTTAGGCTTGAGCATAAACAAAGGGCAAGAGCCTTGTTCACTCGCCACTTGTAGACGTTTTACTTGATGGATCTCTAGTTCATCCTGCCATAACAAAACGTTGGTGCACACGCCGCTCTTGAGGCATTGCTCGGCTGCCCATAACGCATCGCGTTGATGTTCAGGCGTGATTACCCACACTTGGTTGATGTCCAATCCAATACTGTGGAGGAACAATGAATTCATTAACGCAGGTGGCTGAATAAAGGCCGTCACTCCTCTCGAAAGAGACGCTTCTAAATAAGGCGCAAGCAAACGTAGTTCGCCAATACTGCCAACGGATTCCATTTCCACCACGCCGTGAGGAGGAAAGCCGCCGCCAAGCAGTGCGTCGAGTTCAGGAAAACCAGAGCTATGGAGGAACTGATGGTCGTCCGCTTTGGTTAAATTTGCTTGCCAAACAAGGTGTTGGCTTTTTAAGTGTTGGATAATGTCTTGCATAAATAAAGTACCTGTATATATGTACAGTATATTTCTGTGATGGAAAGTCGCAAGATTTTTATAGGCAGAAATACGAAAAAAGGCAGCGTTTGCTGCCTTTTCAATCGATTATGTGAGGTAACCTGAGTTGATTACTTACGCTTTGGCTGCGCGTCGATACACTGACCATTTACATCAGTCACTGTTGGGTCCATCAAGTGCAAGTAAAGCGGCATGATGTCCAGTGCTGTTTTTAGTGTGTTCGCATCTTCACCTGGGTAGGCTTTTTCACGCATGCGAGTACGAGTTGCTCCCGGGTTAATTGCGTTAACACGCATTGGTGTGTCACTTAGCTCATCTGCCAATACCTGCATCATACCTTCTACGGCAAACTTAGAAATGGCGTATGGGCCCCAGAAAGCACGACCAGAATGACCAACTGTCGAAGAGGTAAAGACAATACGACCCGCATCTGATTTACGCATGATAGGTAGCAGAGCTTGAGTCATCAGCACTTCGGCTTTCACGTTGATTTGCATGATGTCGTCGAAGTCTTCTTCGTTGATTTGCTCAAACGGACATAGCGTGCTGAGAACGCCGGCGTTGTGCAATAGGCCATCCAAGCGACCAAATTGACCTTCGATGGTTTCTGCCATATCGATGTAGTGCTGCTTTGTTGCACCTTTCAGGTCAAGTGGGATGATCGCTGGCTGAGGGTAGCCCGCAGATTCGATTTCATCGTAAATGGATTCAAGGTTCTGAACGTTTCGACCAAGTAGAATCACAGTCGCACCGTGCTGAGCGTAAGAAAGTGCGGCTTGGCGACCGATGCCATTACCTGCACCAGTGACAAGAATGACTTTACCTTTTAGGGCATCTGCTGAAACGGAGTAGTTCACGGTAGTAAATCCTTATTATTGTATCTAGTTCCGACGTACAGGCTTCATGTTCGTTTGTGTAGAAATGCGCCTGTTTCTCAATGGAAAATCTTGGTAATCGTGACAAGTTGGTTACAATACACCAATTCATGTGTTATACCAATTCCAGAACGGTTGTTCGGTATGTTATTTGAACACTATCAATCAGAACAAAAGGTTACCGATTTTCTCGCCTTCTCTCTGATTTTTCTACGTAACATATTGATGACCATTACTGGTATGAGATAGAGGAACTCTCATTGGAATTTTTATTAGATTACGGTCTGTTTTTAGCCAAGATTGTCACCGTTGTAGCGGCAGTCGTTGTGCTGCTGATTATTGCAAAATCAGCGGGTGGTAAGTCGGGTGCGGCAAAAGGTGAATTAGAAGTCACTAATCTTTCTGAGCGCCATAAAGACGCGGTAGAGCAGCTAGAACACCACTTACACGATGACGCTTTCATCAAAGCGCGTGATAAAGCGGTTAAGAAAGAAGAAAAAGAAAAGAACAAATCTCGCGAGAAGGAAATCAAACAAGCGAGCAAAGAAGGTTCTCTTGATAGCAAACGCGAACCACACCTGTTCGTTCTGGACTTTAACGGCAGTATCGATGCTAAAGAAGTAGCATCACTACGTGAAGAGGTGACAGCAGTATTAGCCGTTGCTCGCGAAGGCGATGAAGTTCTGCTTCGCCTAGAGTCTGGTGGTGGCATGGTTCATGGCTATGGCTTAGCATCTTCTCAACTTGATCGAATCAAAGCAGCTGGTTTGCCTCTGACGATTTCTGTCGACAAAGTAGCTGCAAGTGGTGGCTACATGATGGCGTGTGTGGCAGACAAGATTGTGTCTGCGCCGTTTGCGATTGTGGGTTCTATCGGCGTTATTGCACAGATCCCTAACTTCAACAAACTGTTGAAAAAGCATGACATCGAATACGAGCAGTTAACGGCAGGTGAGTACAAACGCACATTGACCATGTTTGGTGAGAACACCGACAAAGCGCGTGATAAATTCAAGCAAGAACTTGAAGAAACGCACGTACTGTTCAAAGACTTCATCCGTGAGCGTCGCCCTGCGCTAGAGCTTGAAAAAGTAGCAACCGGTGAGCACTGGTTTGGCACGCAAGCAAAAGAGCTAGGGCTGGTGGATGAAATCAGCACTTCTGACGATCTGGTTGTCGCGGCATGCAAAGAGAAAACAGTACTAGCAGTACATTATGTGCAGAAGAAAAAACTGGCAGACAAGCTTGCTGGTGTGGCAGGTAAAGTGGCAGACAGCGTAGTACTTAAACTTGCAGAACGCGGTCAAAAGCCAATTGTTTAATCGATAAGATACGATTCAAACTTAAAACGGCGAGGGTGGAAACTCTCGCCGTTTTTATTGGAACTTTCCTCAATAGTGTGAATCCAACTGCGCATTGGGTGTAATGCTTTACACGACATTTTTCCTCGCTCCAGAGGACGATTACCCGTATAATACGCGCCTCGAAAACCGAGCAAATTGCTGAAAAAGAAATTATAGGTGGAGAAGAACATGTCCTCTCAAACTCCGGTTGTTACCGTAGATGGACCTAGTGGTGCAGGTAAAGGCACTTTATGTATGTTGCTAGCGAAGAAGTTGGGCTTCCACCTTCTGGATTCTGGCGCAATTTATCGTGTACTTGCACTTGCAGCGATTCACCACGGTGTAGACACAGAGTCAGAAGACGCGCTTGTCCCACTTGCTACTCACCTAGACGTTCAGTTTATTGCTGAAGGTGACCTAGTAAAAGTGATTCTAGAAGGCGAAGATGTTTCTGGTGAACTTCGTAAAGAAGAAACCGGTATGGCTGCGTCTAAAGTGGCAGCACTGCCACGCGTTCGTGAAGCATTATTGCGTCGTCAGCGTGCATTTGAGACCGCTCCGGGTCTGGTTGCTGATGGTCGTGACATGGGTACGGTTGTATTCACAGGTGCACAAGCGAAAATTTTCCTTGATGCGAGCGCAGAAGAGCGTGCAAATCGACGCCTTAAACAGTTGCAAGATAAAGGGTTAGATGTTAGATTTGCTGACCTTTTGAGCGAGATCCAAGAGCGTGACGATCGCGATCGTAACCGCCCAGTGGCGCCACTACGCCCTGCAGAGGATGCGCTTGTGCTAGATTCTACGTCGATGACTATCGACGAAGTGGTAGAAAAGGCACTACAATATATCGAATCGAAGCTAGCTGAGTAATTACGCTCGGCTAGGCTAAGAGCGTTGGTCGCAAGGATGATGACTGGCGAATTTAATAACCCCATGCGGTAGGATACCCGTGGACGTTTAATTTATTGAAGATTAAATAAATGACTGAATCTTTTGCTCAACTCTTTGAAGAGTTTCTAAACGAAACAGAATTCCAACAAGGCAGCATCGTTAAAGGTACTGTAGTAGCTATCGAGAACGGTTTCGTTCTTGTTGACGCTGGTCTTAAGTCTGAATCTGCTATCCCTGCTGAACAGTTCAAGAACGCTGCTGGCGAACTTGAAGTTGAAGTTGGCGCTGAAGTAGACGTAGCTCTAGACGCTGTTGAAGATGGTTTCGGTGAAACTCAACTTTCTCGTGAGAAAGCTAAGCGTCACGAAGCTTGGATCGTTCTTGAGAAAGCTTACGAAGAAGCTGAAACTGTTGTTGGTATCATCAACGGTAAAGTTAAAGGCGGTTTCACTGTTGAACTAAACGGTATCCGTGCTTTCCTTCCTGGCTCTCTAGTAGACGTACGTCCAATCCGCGACACTGCTCACCTAGAAAACAAAGAGCTAGAGTTCAAAGTTATCAAACTTGACCAAAAACGTAACAACGTAGTTGTTTCACGTCGTGCAGTTATCGAATCTGAGAACAGCGTTGAGCGTGACGAGCTTCTAGAAACTCTACAAGAAGGTTCTGAAGTTAAAGGTATCGTTAAGAACCTTACTGACTACGGTGCGTTCGTTGACCTAGGTGGCGTTGACGGTCTTCTACATATCACAGATATGGCTTGGAAGCGCGTTAAGCACCCATCTGAAATCGTTAACGTTGGTGACGAGATCCAAGTTAAAGTTCTTAAGTTCGACCGTGAGCGTACTCGCGTATCACTAGGTCTTAAGCAACTAGGCGAAGATCCATGGGTAGCAATCGCTAAGCGTTACCCAGAAGGTCACAAACTAACTGGTCGCGTAACTAACCTAACTGACTACGGCTGCTTCGTTGAAATCGAAGAAGGCGTTGAAGGTCTAGTACACGTTTCAGAAATGGATTGGACTAACAAGAACATCCACCCATCTAAAGTTGTTAATGTTGGCGACGAAGTTGAGGTTATGGTTCTTGAGATCGACGAAGAACGTCGTCGTATCTCTCTAGGTCTGAAACAGTGTAAAGCTAACCCATGGCAGTCATTCGCTGAAGCACAAGCTAAAGGCGACAAAGTTACTGGTAAGATCAAGTCTATCACTGACTTCGGTATCTTCATCGGTCTAGAAGGCGGCATCGACGGTCTAGTTCACCTATCTGACATTTCTTGGAATGTTGCTGGCGAAGAAGCTGTACGTGAGTACAAGAAAGGCGACGAGATCTCTGCAGTTGTTCTAGCAGTAGACGCTGAGCGTGAGCGCATCTCTCTAGGCGTTAAGCAAATGGAAAACGACCCATTCAATGCTTACGTTGCTGATAACAAGAAAGGTGTTCTAGTTAACGCTACTGTAACTGCTGTTGACGCTAAAGGCGCTACAGTTGAAATCGCAGAAGGCGTTGAAGGCTACATCCGTGCTTCTGAAGTATCTCGCGATCGCGTAGAAGATGCTTCTCTAATCCTAAGCGCTGGTGATGTTGTTGAAGCGAAGTTCACAGGTGTTGACCGTAAGAACCGCGTAATCAACCTATCTATCAAAGCTAAAGATGAAGCTGATGAGCAAGAAGCAATGGCATCTATCAACAAGCAAGACGAAGCTGCTTTTGGTAATGCAATGGCTGACGCTTTCAAAGCTGCTAAAGGCGAATAATTTACTCGCTTAAGCTAAAAAGGAGCCGCAAGGCTCCTTTTTTATGCTTGCTACTTTGTGAGTAGTAATACTAATGTTGATAAACTATGCTAAAAAAAGACATTTTTTGATTGCGCATTTTGTGTAAAATTTGTCTAGAATTGATAGCAAGTGTTTGTTGGAATTAGTATTACTTACTATAATGAGTGATAAAGATACTCAAAGAGGGCAACTATGACTAAGTCTGAACTGATTGAAAGACTCTGCGCTGAGCAAACACATTTATCAGCGAAAGAGGTAGAAGATGCTGTAAAAGATATTTTGGAGCACATGGCCTCTACATTAGAGAGCGGTGACCGTATTGAGATCCGTGGCTTCGGTAGTTTTTCTCTTCATTACCGCGAACCTCGTGTAGGTCGCAACCCTAAAACGGGTGATAAGGTGGAGCTGGAAGGTAAATACGTTCCTCACTTCAAACCTGGTAAAGAGCTTCGTGAACGCGTAAATCTCGGTAGCTAAGGCTCTCTTATTAGTTTGAAAAAGCGGCATACTCTCGTGTATGCCGCTTTTTTATAACTAGATTATTGGTAATATACATGGTCTGAAGAAACATTTTACTGCATAATCTTACCTACTTACTCCTCGAAGGGTGATGTAACATGAAAATTATAAAAATCATTGCTGTTTTAGCTCTCTTTTTAATTGCACTGGCTTTAGGTTCTCAAAACCAAGAGATCGTGACGTTCAATTACCTTCTAGCGAAAGGTGAGTTCCACCTATCAACGCTACTGGGTGTGGTCTTTGTCGTTGGCTTTGGTCTGGCATGGGTTATCTTTGCTAGCATCCAATTCAAGACTCAGCTTCAAGTTCGCCGTCTGAAAAAGAAACTTAAAAAGTATGAGCCCGCTGAAGCAGAGAAACCTGCAAAACCAGCAGTAGAAAAACAGGCATAAGGATAAGGCTTAACTTTAATGCTTGAACTACTCTTCTTGTTATTGCCGATAGCCGCCGCCTATGGCTGGTACATGGGCCATCGCAGCGCTCAGCAAGACAAGCAGAAGCAATCTCATCAAATATCCCGTCAGTATGTGACGGGTCTTAACCTGCTCCTATCTGATCAGTCAGATAAGGCGGTTGACCACTTTATTGAATTGCTCCAAGTCGATAACGAAACGATAGATACACACCTAGCGTTGGGTAATCTTTTCCGTTCTCGTGGCGAAGTCGACCGCGCAATTCGCATTCACCAAAATCTCATTTCTCGTTCTGGCCTGACTCTGGACCAGAAAAACCTTGCTCTTCAGCAACTGGCTAAAGACTACATGGCGTCTGGTTTTTTAGACCGCGCAGAGAAAATCTTTGAGCAGCTAGTTGAGGAGCCAGACCATCGTGAAAGCGCGCTTCAACAACTGGTTACTATCTATCAACAGACGCGTGAGTGGGAAAAAGCCATTCATTACGCCAACCAGTTGGCGAAGATGGGCAAGAAGCGTACTCGTATTCGTGCCAACATCGCACACTTCTGGTGTGAACTAGCGATGCTTGACCAAGCAGATGGCAACACCAGCAAAGCAATTCAACACTTCAAGAAAGCACTGTCAGAAGACCCGAAATGTGTGCGTGCAAGCATTGCGCTGGGCCGTGTTTATTTGGAGTCAGAAGATTACAAGCACACCATTAAATACCTCACGGGTGTACTTGAACAAGATAAAGACTTTATCAGTGATGTACTGCCGACCATTGCCGAGTGTTATCACCACCTTGGTCAAGAAGATGAGCTGGTAGAGTTCTTGCGTGCGTGTATCGATAAGAAAGCCGGTGTATCGTCTGAACTGATGCTAGCACAGCTTGTGGCACATCATGAGAGCGTTGGTGCAGCGCAAGAGCTGTTGACCAAGCAACTATTGAAAAACCCAACCATGAAGGGCTTCTACCGCCTTATCGACTACCATATCGCGGAAGCAGAAGATGGTCGTGCGAAAGACAGTCTTTCTACACTGCAAGCGATGGTTGGAGAACAGTTAAAAGTAAAACCGCATTACCGATGCAGGAAATGTGGCTTCTCCACGCATTCCCTTTACTGGCATTGTCCATCATGTAAAGGATGGGGGACGATCAAGCCAATCCGAGGATTGGACGGTGAATAATTTTAATGCAGCTGGCAGAGTTTCTGTCCGCTGCATTTTTTTAACCTTTTTAATAAGAACCAAAACTAGTTAGGAGATGAAATGATCGACCAAAAAGTTATTGTCGCACTGGATTATGATAACCAAGCGGATGCACTTGCATTTGTAGATAGAATTGATCCTGCGTCATGTCGCCTAAAAGTAGGCAAGGAAATGTTTACGCTATTTGGTCCTGATTTCGTACGTGAGCTTCATAAACGTGGTTTCTCTGTATTCCTAGACCTGAAGTTTCACGATATCCCGAATACGTGTTCAAAAGCAGTTCGCGCTGCGGCTGAGCTAGGTGTATGGATGGTGAACGTTCACGCGAGTGGTGGTGAACGTATGATGACGGCATCTCGTGAGATTCTTGAACCTTACGGTAAAGACCGTCCACTGCTGATCGGCGTGACTGTGCTTACAAGCATGGAGCAAAGTGACTTGGGAGGTATTGGCTTGGACGTTGCGCCTCAAGAGCAAGTGATTCGTCTAGCTACGCTGACAAAGAATTCAGGTCTTGATGGCGTAGTCTGTTCTGCTCAAGAGTCATCACTTCTGAAGAATGAACTTGGCAAAGAGTTTAAGCTAGTAACTCCTGGTATTCGCCCTGCGGGCTCAGAGCAAGGCGATCAACGCCGCATCATGACTCCAGTCGATGCAATCCAAGCGGGATCAGACTATCTGGTTATTGGCCGTCCTATTACTCAGGCGGCGGATCCTGCATCGGTTCTTAAGTCAATCAACGACAGCTTAGCAAACATGTAATGTTGCTTTGAATTGAGCGCAAAGGTGAAGTGGGACGCTTCACCTTTTTTTGTTTTTGCAGCACGTAAAAATCTCTAGGAGTGATGTTATTCATATCGTGCCAGATGAACGCTGTGGCTGATGGTACTGCTAGGATCACATTTTACTAACATAAATGGCTGTGATACTCGGAAAGTGCAACCATGTGTTATGGGTAGCTTGCGTTACAAATGTGTAACGAATAGTATGGGGTTGATGCATTCACTGCGTTGTAAGGTCAGGATGACCTAGTGAAACTCTCTGATATTAATACGGAAGTGGATAGGACTTCACTTTGTATTTGCTCTCATTATTTCCTTTACCGCGCCTTGCGCGTGGTCACTTCGAGATTCACTACCGTCACTCTTCCTGCCGTACTGCGCAAACACAACAAGGAAGAAAACAATGATAAAGACCCTGCCATTTTCGGCACTGGCAATGTTGGTTGCGAGCAGTTTTCAACTAAATGCGGCTGAACTACCTGCAGATATCGAATGGACTTCGAATAATAACGAACCGCTATTTGCTTCAGAAGAAGCAGTACGAGGTGGTACTTACCGCACCTATATCCGCAGTTTCCCACAGACACTTCGTAGTGTAGGCCCAGATGCGAACTCTGGCCTTCGTCAGTACTTAATGGATGGCACGCCGAAACTGGCGCAGCGCCACCCTGACACAGGTAAATGGATTCCACAGCTTGCCAAAGCATGGGCATTTGGTGATGACAACAAAACGGTTTACTTTCAATTAGATGAAACGGCGAAATGGTCAGATGGTGAGAAGATCACCGCAGATGATTACGTGTTTATGATGAAGTACTACACGTCGGAAGACATCATCGATCCGTGGTACAACGACTTCTTTAAAACGAGCATTGTAAGTGTTGAGAAAATCGATGATTACACCATCAAAGTCAACTTAGCTGTCGCGCAAAGTGAAGATTCGTTAATGGTGTTAATCAACATGCCAAGTAACGGTTTCCAGCCTCGTCCTGAGCACTTCTTTAAGAAAGAAAAAGACGAAAATAACGATGGCATGCCAGATAATTTTGTTCGCAAGTTTAACTTCAAATCTGAGCCGACAGCAGCACCTTACTACATCGATAAAGTGAAGAAAGGTAAGAGCGTGACATTCAAACACGTTGGCGAAGATTGGTGGGGTTATAACAACCGTTACTACAAAAATCGTTACAACGTAGACAAAGTGCGTATCACAGTTATCCGTGATGAAGATATCGCAATGAAGCACTTTGAAAAGGGCAACTTAGACTACTTCGAGATGGTACTACCAAACTTCTGGCACGATAAAACAGACAGTGAAGTGTACAAGAAAGGCTATGTACAAAAGTACTGGGGCTTTAACCAGTCGCCTCAAGGTGCGGGCGGTCTTTGGATGAACACGGCTATGCCAATGCTGGATAACCTAGAAGTACGTAAAGGTGTCATGGCAGCAACCGACTATGACGGCATGATCGAAAACATCATGCGTGGTGACTATTCTCGTAAGCCACATGGTCTTGGTTTTGGCCATGGTGATTACGACGATCCAAACAACACACCGCCAAAATTTGATCCAGCAGAAGCGGTCAAACACTTCGAGAAAGCGGGCTTCGACAAAGTTGGCTCTGATGGTATCCGTGTGAACGATAAAGGTGAGCGTCTAAGCTTTGCCATCACTTACGGTTACAACTCACATACGCCGCGTATCGCGTACCTGAAAGAGCAAGCGAAGCTAGCAGGCTTAGAGTTTACTCTGAACTTGGTTGATGGTTCTTCTGCGTTCAAATACATTCTTGAGAAGAAACACCAGTTAGCGTTCTTGAACATGGGTTCTGGTGAGATCCCTGCGTACTGGGAGTACTTCCACTCAGACAACGCTAACAAACCACAAACGAATGCGCACACAAATTACAGCAGCCCAGAGCTAGACAAGTTGATCGAAGCGTATGACAACGAGTTTGAGCAGCAAAAACGTTACGACTTGTCTCGTCAGATTCAAAAATACATCGGTGATGCGAACGTGATCGTTCCTGGTTACATGGTGCCTTACACCCGTGATGCTCACTGGCGTTGGGTTAAGATCCCGAAAAACGGTATGACAAAGAATACTGAGTGGATCCTGCACCCAATGGACATTGCGAACTTCTGGATTGATAAATCTGTGAAGAAAGAGACCGAGAAAGCAATGAAGGCGGGCAAATCGTTCCCTGAAGTGACGGTTATCGACGACCGTTACAAGTTGTCATCGAACTAGTTGCTAAATAGCAAACAACAAAAAGCCCCGAAACTTGATTGAGTCGGGGCTTTTTTCATTTCAAAATACTAGCTTACTAGCTTACTAGCTTACTAGGTAAGAGGCTTCCAATAGGTAAGTCTTTACGTCACCAAGTGAAGCAAATGCTGCATCGATGGTCTTAAAACGTTCATCGATAGAGCTACTCGAAACGATCTGGCTAAATGTATTCAGCGAGAAAGCCTCGTTTGCTTTAAAAAACTGGTGTACGTTTTCCAGTTGAACTTTATGGATATGCTCGACCTTGCTTAAAGCAGCGGTAAGATCTGAAATGTTAATCGACATTGCTAATTTAACGCCTTTCTCTTGGCCTATAGGCCATAGGATTGGAATTTCTAATTTTCGCTAAGGGTATCTTAAGCGGTGTGTCTCAAATATGATTGAGATCAGGCCGAGTGCATTTATTGAGCATTGGGTTTGAAAGGCCATCGCGCTATTTTTCGCAATGACCATGAGATTGACGGCATAGTTCTTCCAACCATCTGAGGTGATACTTCCTTAACCGCCTTGGCGCAAAGTACTTCGTTAACCACGTGATTCCAACGCGCTGGGTGCTCTCTGTAATAATACAGCAACCGTGCTTCGTCGGTTCTAGCACCCAAGCATGGTAAATATCGATACTTCCTTTTTTCCCCTTCCATGCTAAGCGTTGGTTCTGTAAATACTCTACGACGGTACACTTCACTTCAAATCCAGAGGCCTTCCAACGAAACATAGTGTTTTTACATAAGGTGTTGTCGCCATTAAGGATTTGAACCATGGTTTTTGCACGTCGCCATGCCGGCCATTCTGGCGCTCGTACTAAATGTTGCCAAACGACTTCAGGAGGCTCTGGGATTTCAATTTGGCTACGAACATGAATCTGGGCATGTTTGGGGTGGTAATAATCTGGCCAGATAACTTCCGATTTATTCATCTCGGTGGTTCCTAATAGCTCTTGTTCTTATTAGCTTAGGAGAGTGTGGCGTAAAGTGCCGAAACGCTTCGCCCCACAAAGTACTTAGAAGTAAAGCCCAAGACCGATTAAGAAGCCATGTGATGCGGTGTCGTACTCAAAGGTTCCTTCATTCACATAATCTATCCAAGTGGATTTGTAGGCGAGGTTGATGTCTGACCATGTATTCATGTGATAACGCAAGCCAATTTGAGTCGCGTAGGTGAAGTTGGTGTCGGCACCTAAGCCAGCGTCCATGCTTGCGTGAAAGCGCCAATCCTCGTTAAGGTCATTCAGCCAACGGACGCCCATTAGGAAATCAACCCAGTCTTCTTTGATATTGAGTCTATCGACGAGAATGCGATTGTCATTCCGATAAACTTTACCTTTGATGTCGTTATCCCACCAACGTAAGCCAAACATGTAATCAATCATACCAAACGAGTATGCTCTGCGCTGGAACGCCTTTGCCTCTAACACGCCTTGTCGTACGTCTAAGTCCGCGCGATAGCTGACATTAGGAAGAAGGCCAGATAAGTTATTTGCACCGCTATTTAAGTTCATAAAACTGTAATCGAGGTAGTAGCCCCATTTTTCGTTGTACACCCCTTCAAGCCTTGCCATTGCGCCAATATCCAAGTGATCCATGATGAATTTAGGATCAACATCGAGGTCCGTTGAGAAATTCCCCATAGTAGAGTCGCCATTAATATTCAGAGCCTGCATGTAGATTTCAACACTATGCTGCCAACTGCTTTGTGATGGTTGCATTTCTTCTGCGACTGCGTTCGGAGCCGCAGCAAGTAAAGAGGTAATAGCGATAAAAGGTAAGGTCATCTTAGCCATCTCAACGTCCGTATTTTCGATGTGTTTGATAGGTTGCATAAAACTAGCGTAGGGCATGGAATGAGGGAATTCAAAGTCATGCAAGATCAAGCTAGTGAGGTGACGAACTTGAGAGGAGTGAGGTTTGCGTGAAAATTCAGAATAAAGGGAGAGGAGAATTAAAATCGCCCACTCAGAGAACTGAATGGGCGAGGAGGGGGGATTATAGTTGGGCTGCGATTTGGTCTGTTAGGTTGTTCAAACCCACTGACAGCGCATCAACAAGTGCGTCATAGCCATCATCTTGCAAAGGCATGTTGATTTTGACTGGTGCGCTATTTTTCACTTTGCCATTTTCATCAACAATCAACCATTCACCTTCAATTTCAGCGTTGCCTTGATAGCTACCATTAAACTTGCTCAGTGAAAGTAAAAGTTTGCTCTCACCACTTTGGTCAAGCAGGTTATTTACTTCAACCGGCCAGTATTGGCTTTGCTTGCTGCGCAGCTCGTCAATAATGCGTTGTGTTATTTGCTCAGAGATATTGTGCGCCCACTGATTGTGTTTCGCTTGAACGATTTTTGTTTCAGAGGTTCGATATACGATACCGCTGTCAGCAAGGTAGCTAGCAAGTTCTACAGGGCGAACCACCAGCTGTGGACGCTGAGCAATCGCGGTGTCACTTACCTTAGCAGAACTTGCTTCCGGTAAGACATACAAAGCACCAGAGTCTTCAGGTGCACTGCTACAACCTGCCAAAAGGGCAGAGATCAATAAAAGTCTGCGTTTCATTATTTTTGCCCTCTAACTGGGGTTGGATCGTTGACTTCATCTTCACCGAATACCAACGAGTTTGGTTTTTCATTCAACTGCTTGAGAACCGGTTTAAACTCAGTCATCACTTGCTCTAGTTCTTTCAACGTTGACTCCATTTCACTGTACATAGTGGAGTTCGGGCCATAGCCATCCAACGTTTTTTGTAACTGCTCCAAGCTCTTACGAATATCCGCTGGAATTGCTTTAGTGTCTTCTTGGTTAAGGAGACGATCCACGCTATTCGCTACGCGTTCTGCCGAAGCCAGTGTTTTTTCTGAGTTCTTCAGTGTCTTATTCAGTGAGTTCAACGTGTCTTCCATCGGCAAACTGTTCAGCTTAGTTAGGAAGTCATTGACTTGGCGTTGAACTTGGGCGAAACCACCTTGCTTCGTTGGGAATACATCATAGTCTTCAAACTTGCTTGGCACATACGGCTCTTCATCTGGGTAGAAGTCAGTGTCGATGTACAACGCACCGGTCAACAAGTTACCGGTTTTCAGTGTGCCACGGAGCCCCTTAGCAAACTCTTCTTTAAGCTTCTCTTTGAACCTTGGCAGTTGGCTAGACGGTAGGTTTTCATAAACGCGACCGAGCTCAATACGCACAAGTACTGGGATTTTCTTCGCTGAGAAATCTTCTTCAGGTGTTGGCATACGCATCGGTACTTTCATTACCGTACCGATACGAAGACCACGATATTCCACAGGTGCTTTGCGTTTTAGGCCACGAACTGATTCTTCAAACATCATCACAAATTGGATGTATTCGTCGTACATGCCTTCGCGTACTTGCTTCACATCATCGAAAAGACGGAAGTGCAGCATGTCCTCAGTGACTTTATATCCAGCACCTAAACCAGGCACAGTATCAAAAGTGACCCCGCCTGTGATTAGGCTTTCTAACGAACCAAATTTCACCTCAAAGCCTTCCGCGTTCAACTGCAAGTCAACGCCAGATGTTAGCCAAAAGTGGGTTTTGGTGCGCACTAAGCTGTCATATGGTTTGAAAATAAACAGTTGGTATAGCGCACGACGAGTTTCGACATCAAAGCTGGTTGTTTCCACTCGGCCTACGGTAAAACCTTTGTAGATAACGGGATCGCCAACACCAAGTTTTCCGGCTTCACGGTGAGTTAAAACGATACGCAGGCCTTCTGCATCGGGAGAGGCAACGGGTGGAACGTCAAGCACATCAAAGTGCTCTTTTTCTACCTTGGAGTTCCCCGGTTGCAATTGAATATAAGCGCCAGATAGTAATGTTTCTAAGCCAGATACACCTTCGCGACCAATACGTGGTTTCACCACCCAGAACATAGAGTCCTCACGCAGCATGCGATCGGCGTCTTTGTTCATTTGTGCGGTAGCAATGATATGGTCATAGTCTTCGCTAAGTTTGACGTCAGTGATAACGCCCACCTTTACGTTCAGAGCTTTGATTTCGGTTTTGCCGACTTCAATGCCTTCCGCTGTAGGAAGTTTTAACGTGATCTCTGGTCCTGTGCTGTTGATGTATTGGAACAGCATCCACGCTCCCATCGCTAGCGCAAGGATCGGGATGATCCAAATCGCAGAGACCTGCTTTTGAGGTTTTATTTGAGCGGTTGCGTTGTTCTCATCACTCATATTTGGCTTTCTCAGTTAAGTTATTGTTCATTGGCTCCTGCGCTTCGTTTTGTGGTAATTGCCACAACAAACGCGAGTCAAAAATCATTGCAGAGAGCATGGTTAGTATGACCACTGCAGCAAATGAGAGTGCAGCTGGACCGGGGTAAATCGCCATTAGGTTTTGCAACTGTACGAGCGCAACCAAAATCGCGACAACAAAAATATCAATCATTGACCAACGACCGATAAATTCTGTAATTCGATAGACCTTTAAACGGGAAATGCTTTCTTCCGGTGGTAAGTACTGTGCTTTTTGAGCGTTGTAGTAAAGCCACGCCAATGCCAGCATTTTGGCCATAGGGATAAACACACTAGCGAAGAAGATAACCGCTGCAATAGGGTAAGAACCCAGCTGCCACAGGAGAACCACACCCTCCATGATGGTGGAACCTTCGGAATGACCAAGGCTCACGGTATACATCATTGGATATAAATTGGCAGGAATGTAGAAAATGACCGCTGCAAACAGTAAAGCCCAAGCTTTCTGCATGTTATCTTTTGGGTTGTATCTGTGCACTGGGCTATCACAACGAAGACACTTTTGGTGCTTTTTATCTTCAATTGGATTGAGTTGATGACATGTGTGGCAACCGATGTGGTTTTCGTTATGGTGTGTGTCACCTTCTTTCACGTTTGGTAATTCAATCGCAGGAATGAAGTGTCCCCATAGCCAACTCTTGTCGACCATCGAAATGCACTTCACCACCAGCACGGTGTACACACAGAATGCCCAGAATGAGCTGCCCATGCCGATTTCTGCCAGCGAGGCAATCTTAATCAAGCTCACCAAAACGCCAATCAAAAATACATCAACCATCAGCCAAGGCTCGACTCGGAATAAGAGTCGACAAAGCGTTTTCGCCATGCGGATTTGTTTTTTCCCTAATGGGAGCTTGAGTGATTTTAGGGCTTCAAGGTGAAGAAAGAGGATCAAACCAACATAGATAGCGGGCAACACGACCACAGTCGCGAGCAGCAACGCACCGAGTAGCGCGTTATGAAATTCCGCCAACATCTTCGCCGCGTGCATTAAGGTGATCTCTTGGGATAAACCTTGAACGCTAAACGACATAAACGGGAAAGAGATGCTCAAAACCAACATGATCAGACACGCAACCGAAACAGCGATAACGCTTTGATACGGCTTGGCATTGACTTTGGTTAGCGAATGCTCACAGCGAGGACATTGGGCTTTTTGACCTTGTTCAATATCAGGGATACGAACGACCAAGCCGCACTCCTCACAGGAGATCAGTTGACGTGAATTAGGTTGAGTGCTCATTCAGTTATTATTTCGTACTTTTAATAACTAAGAATAACTCTTTTTCTTCTTAGACGCTTGTTTTTGCGGGGATGTTTTACAAGCTTCTAACCTGTTTAGATGGAAAAACCAGTCTCGGAGACTGGTTTGAGCTTTATTTGATACTGCCAACGGAAGAGCGTCTGACCAAAATTGGCATGAACAATTTGTGTTCAGTACGCTCTGTCTCTTCATTATTGACCAACTGAAGTGAGAGCTTTACCGCCTCGTTGGCCATCACTTGAATTGGGTAGCGAATGGTCGTGAGACGAGGGTAAATGTAGCGCGCGATATGACCATCATCGAATCCAATCACTGACATGTCTTCAGGAATACGGATGCCATTTTCTTGTAGCAAGGTCATGCAGCCCGCAGCCATGTAGTCGTTGTAGGTAGCAACAGCAGTGATGGGGGTGTTCTTCGCCATCAGGTTAACCATAGCTTGCTCGCCGCCGGTTTCATCTGGCTCGCCGTACTCGATGTATTCTTCACGAATCTTGATGCCGTTATCTCGCAAAGCATCAAGGTAACCGTCGCGACGATCTCTTGCATCTTCAATATCATGACCTGAGCAGATATAACCGATGTGTTCGTGTCCATTGCGAATCAAATGCTCAGTGGCAATGTAAGAGCCTTTGCGGTTATCCAAAGCAATACAGCGTGAAGCGATGTCTGGCACGATACGGTTGATCAGCACCATGCCCGGAATTTCATTGGCAAGCGTGGTTAACTCGGAATCCGTCATGCCTTTGCTGTGCACGACCAAAGATTCACAGCGGCTGTTGATCAGCAAGTTGATTGCGTTGCGCTCTTTCACGGCATCATGATAGCCGCTGCCAATAAGAAGCTGTTTCTCTTGTTCACTGGCAATGGTGTCGATGGCTTTGACCATGGTGCCAAAAAAGGGCGCAGAAACGTCGTTCACCAATACCCCGATCGCGTTGGACGATTTACTGACCAGTGCGCGCGCATTGGCGTTCGGGCGGTAGCCTAGTTTCGTCATTGCTTCTTTGACGGCGACAATCGCGGATTCACTGGTGTGAGGTGCGTTATTGATGACGCGAGACGCGGTTGCAATGGATACGCCAGCTTCTTTTGCGACGTCTTTGATGGTAGCCATAGGGAACTCAGGATCTGAAATTTGCTTCATTTAACAATGCACAGCGGATGAACTCAAACACCCAATTGAGAATAGTGGCGGTGTATCAAGCTTTTAAAGCAAATCGAACCTAGCTTGAATAAAAAATCCCCAAGCCGAAACTTGGGGATTAAGCCACACTGACGTGTTTTTTGTTTAGGGTATCAATCGATTACTGAGCGGGTTTAAACGTCACTTTGTAAGCGTATTGATTGTCCGTTAACTGGAATTCCTTGTGCACACTTGGGCTCCAAGAGTCATCACCGCCAACGCCCATGTGTTTATGGTCTAGGCGCACGTAAATCTTCTCTTCTGCGACCAAATCATTGGTGTGTTTCGCTGCTGCTAAGTGTTGCTGAGCGTACTGACTCACACTGAACTGGAAGTCACCCGTGATTTCTAACTCATTCACTTTCAGCCATTGCGTACCACAGCGCAGACCGCTGTCGGTTGGGAAAATGTATGGCGTGTGCATCTGCTCGAGTGTTTGTGTGTGCTGGCCGAAGCGCGCTGCTGCCAAACGGTCAGGGTAGTTTTCAAATGGACCTAAGCCTTGCCATGTGATCGGCGCGTTTTGCTCGTTCAATGGCAGTTCAAGTTCCAAACCGATACGTGGCATTGGTGGTAAATCATCAGCCAATTTCACGTCGACAGCTAATGCCATCTCACCGTTATTGCTTAGTGTGTGTGTCCAAGTCGTGATCGCCTGTACTTCACCATTAAAGTGGTAAGCGAACGTCGAAGTCACTTTCACTGCATGCGCCAGAGTTTCACTGTGGCAAGCGACGCATTGGCGTTCCCACTGGCCGATACCCGCCATGTCCCAACGACACATCCAAGCGTTTGGATCGACGTTGTCGATTTCGCTCACACCGATGTCGTTATCCAGTGGCGCACGGAAGAAGTTATCTTGTGGTGCCGCGAGCATTTGTGCCTCGCCATCGACACGCCAATCGGTCATCAAGCCAGTTTGGCTATCCCAACGCCATTGATGTTTTTCATCCAAGCTAGACACCAAAACGGCGTTGTCTTGCTGCGTTAGCATTGGTGCTGGTTGCGTTTCCAATGTTGGCAGAGCAAGGCCTGCTGTATTGCGTAGTGACATTTGCTCAGAAGCGACGACGTGTTCTGCGTCAGCCCAAGGCGTTGCAGCAATCAGAGTAATGTCGGTATTTAAGTGATATTGCGCTTCCGCTTTTGGCGTGAAGTTAAGGGCAATCTCAATACTTGCTTGGCTGTCCGCTTCTACGTTAAGCGCCAATGAACCGGTTTGGATGACTTTGCCATCTTGCAACAGAGACCAGTTCAATTGCTCGTTATCGGTCGCGCGGAACAAGTTCTCGTTAGTCACCAATAGCGTACATGCATCGTTGGTTTGCTTTTGCAGTGATACGGTGATCATGCGTTGGCAGTATTTTGCTTCTTCCAACGTTGGATGAATCGTGCGATCTGGGAAGATCAAACCATTGATGCAGAACTGACGGTCATTGATTTCATCACCAAAGTCGCCGCCGTAAGCCCAGAAGTGTTGGCCGTTTTCATCCCATTGGCTCAAGCCTTGATCGACCCAATCCCAAATAAAGCCACCTTGTAGGCGAGGGTAATCGCGGAACGCATCCCAGTAGTCATTAAAGCTACCCAGACTGTTGCCCATCGCGTGTGCGTATTCACACAAGATCAAAGGACGTGTTTCGTTTGGTAACGACACCCATTTCTTGATTGCCCATTTAGGCACGGCTTCGTCTTCGATGACCGTATTCACACGCGCGTACATTGGCGCAATGATGTCGGTTGCCGTGGTGTTTGAACCGCCACCTTCGTACTGCACTGGGCGAGAAGGATCGTAGTTTTTAGACCAAGCGTACATGGCATTGTGGTTGCTGCCGTGACCGGATTCGTTACCTAAAGACCAGATGATGATCGAAGGGTGGTTCTTATCGCGCATTACCATTTGGGTGTAGCGGCTCATGTAAGCATGCGCCCATTGCGGGTCGCTCGATAGGCGGTTCATTGGCTGCATGCCATGAGTTTCGATGTTCGCCTCATCGCACACGTACAAGCCGTATTGGTCACACAGTTCATACCAACGAGGGTGGTTCGGGTAGTGCGCTGTGCGTACCGCGTTGAAGTTGTATTGCTTCATCAAGCAGATGTCACGGATCATGTCTTCTTCCGTCATCACATGACCAAGCTCGGGGTGATGTTCGTGACGGTTCACGCCGCGGATCAACAAGGGCTTACCGTTTAGCTTCAATTGGCCATCGGTGATTTCGACTTTACGGAAGCCCACAGGGTATGCTTCGCTTTCTAAGTGCGTGCCATTTTCATCCAACAATGAAACGACTAAGCGGTAAAGGTTCGGTGTTTCCGCCGTCCATTTCTTTGGCTCGCGTACGTGCAATGTTTGGAATACCACGTCATTCCATGTGCCACGTTCGTCAATGCGACGGTTGTGTGGGCGGTCGATGCGAGGTTCTGTCACAGCTTGTTCACCGTTAAACAGCTGCACTTGAACTTGGTAGGTGTCTGGCGCAGAAATCGAAGTCACAACCGACAGTGAACCATCGCGGTAACACGCGTCTAAATCCGGTGTGATGAACACATCTTCAATGCAGTGTTGTGGTTTAGAAAGTAGAGTCACGTCGCGGAAGATACCACTTAGCCACCACATATCTTGGTCTTCTAGGTAGCTGCCATCACTCCAACGAATCACCATGACGGCAAGGCTGTTGTCACCTGCAACAAGGTAAGGCGTTAGGTCGAATTCAGAAGGTAGGCGGCTGTCTTGACTGTAGCCAACCCAAGTACCGTTACACCAAAGATGGAAAGCCGAGTTCACGCCATCAAAGATAATGCGCTGCGTATTGGCTAAATCTTCTGCTGAAAGTGACACGGTAGTGCGGTAGCAACCCGTTGGGTTATCTCTTGGTACAAACGGCGGGTTTACTTCGAATGGGTATTTCACGTTGGCGTAGATAGGCTTGTCGTAACCTTGCATTTGCCAGTTTGAAGGGACAGTAATCTCATCCCAGTCTTTGTCATTGAATTGTGACTCGATGAACTCGCCGTCAACTTGCTCTGGCGCATCAAACAGTTTGAATTTCCATTGTCCGTTCAGCGATTGACGCTGGGCTTGAATACCGTCGCGGGCATGGTCAATATCGCGGAAACTGGAAAGAGGGCTGTGAGCCTTAAGACAGTGAATGTTCACTGATTGCGGGTTTTCCCAGTCGCGTCTTTGGAGAATTTCTGAAAATGCCTTCATGGTTTTCCTACTTAACTTTTTGTTTCTAATCTTGTTTCGCTACGGAGTTTGAGCCCGTAGCGAGAGTGTCTTTGGTCTTGTTGTGAAGCGTTATTTTGCTAATTGCTTCACGAGATAATCTTTTGCTTGGGTAAAGCCTTGCTCAGCTGCTTGGTTGGCAATCGCCGCAGCTTGTTTTACGTCGTTGTCTTTGAGCGCTGCATCGATTTGAGATTGGTACAACGTCCATTCATCTTGTGCTTCAGGCGATGAGGCAGGGGTTAACTCTGCTTTTGCGGTGTCCTTGGTTTGTGTGCCCAATTCCGCCAAAAGCGTTAATACCGCGTTGTTGTCGGAGGCACTCGCCGTAACATCAATAACGCCAAAAGGTTGGAACTGAGCAGTGAGCGGAAGCTGTTTACTGCCAATGACGTTTTGTGTTTCTGCGTAAACTTCTTCTGGGTGCTTACGAGTCAATTTGGTGCCAAGCAGTGTCGAGTCTGAAGCGATGACCACATATTGCGCGCCATTAAGTTGTGGGTTCACCGTGATCACTTGTTCAACACGTTCTAAGCCGCGCATACCCGTTGTGTGGTAGTTAAAGTCTTTCGCCGAGTAATCGGTTAGAAGCTGCCATTTCGTGTCATAAATAAGAATGTTCGCAGCAAATAGCGCATTGTTATCAACATAAGAGCGAACAAGTAGCGAGAATGGCGCGTCAGAAGTGATTTGGTAGCTCATTACTGGGAGCGGTTTGGATGAAGCAGAATCTGAAGAAAGTAAAACCGCACTGCTAACACTTGGCAGATTTGCATCTATAGCCACCTGCTGGTGGAAAGGAATCGATAGGGCGGTCAGAGGCAAAGCATCTAACGTTGAGCAACATTGTGGTTGGCTCAAATCAGTATTAAAGGTTTGCTCTGGTAATCCACTGCACGCGCCAAGAGACATAGCCATGAATAGAGTTGCTAGCGGTTTTAGTTTCATCTGCGTTGTCCTTTGTGGGGTGAGCGTATTACTCACCCCGTTGGGTTCATAAATAGTAGCGGGTTTGGATTACCACCATGTTTCGACGTTAAAGCCGAAGGTGATTTCGTCGACGTTTTGTCCACCAGTGCTGCGAGCATGGCCGTAGACTTCGCCGCCACGGTTCCACTCATCGGTTTTCTCTGAGTAGGTTGCGAACAAGCGCAGTGATGGGCGAGCCCAAACGCCTTTGCCTGCTTGGAACATTTGTGCCACCGTCACTTTGTACATGTCGTTGGTGCCAGCGCCGTTTTGTGCTTCTACTGATTCGTAGCCAACTTCAAGTGCGGTTGCCATGTATTCTGTCCAGCTGTATTGAGGGCGAGCACCCACGCTGAACCATTTCTCACCTTCGTTGTTATCCAGGTTTTTGTCTTGGTATGCGATGGAGTACATCACTTGGAAATCTTCATTCACGTTAAGGTCGCCAGAGTTGAAAATACGCCAGCTGTAACCATCGTGCTCAACGCCTGTGTTGTATTTACGGTTTGAGCCGCCTTCAGCACTCATTAAACCGCCCGCAAGCGCATCTGTACCGTATTGGAAAGCGAATGTGTTTGAACCATAGTTCCAAGCTTGACGGTAAAGAGCAGAAAGCATGGCGCCAGAAGTGGTGATGTCACTTTCGTCATAACTAGAGTTTTGCGTGAACACGTAGTTCAAACCGACCGTAAGATCTGCGCTGTCGCTCAGTTCAATGCCGCTTAAACGTGCGTCAATGTTGTGTAAGCTGCGGCCATCTGCGCTAGAGTTTGGCGCCATCCATGCGATGTGACCTTTAGCAAAGCCAAGATCCCAGTTTTCAATACCGATACCTGTGCTCGATGTGTCCCAGTATTTAATGTCGATCATGTGCACTTCATGACGGCGGTAAAAACGTTCGCCCGCCCAAACGGTGGCATCCGCTTGGCCTTCAAACAGACCATGACCTGCCGACCACATTTGGATCAAGCTTACGTCACCCCAGCTTTCGCCACTACCAAGGTAAAGTGTGGTATCAAAGTACGCGTCGCCTTGCTGCCAAACGTCGGCTTTGAGGCCCGCTTCCCACCAGTTCAGTTCGTTACCCAAACGGTAGTTACCGTAACCTTGACCAGCACGAATCACATCGTTGCGTTCGCCTTTGCCACCATTGTGTTCATCGTTATCGGTGTAAATGTTGCCCCACTTGGCGTAGCCGAAGTAAGTGATGTTCTCCACTGCAGCCATACCAGCAAGCGGTGCTAGGGCGAGGGTTAACCCAAGCGCTCTTACAAGCGTCTTTTGTTTCATGAAGTGTCTCCATTCTATTTTTATGGATTTATTTTTTATTGGTTTGAGTCCTAACTCGCTGCGCAGTGTAAATAAACTCTGGAAACGTTTTCATGATGAGGTTGGCATTTTTGTCGTAATGAGGGGTTTATTACTATTTTGTGTGATTGCGATCTCTTAAATCGAGGTTTTAAGCGCGGTTTTAGATTAATTTCTGACCGCGTTAGTTGGAATCGTTTACTTTATTTGGACGATGTTTGAGTTGGTAGATGGAAGGTTGTTTTATTTAAGGTGCTGATTTAAAATGATTTTTTCTAAAAAAAGGAAGTTGTTAGGAAGAAGAGGAAAGAGAGCCCAATTGAAATCAACTGGGCATGTGAGACAAGGAAGCATATACAACAAGTGATTCGCGGGCGCACTGCACACGAGCATTTGCGGTATCGTCAAACTGGGATTTTGAGTTAGGACCCAAGAGAGACACTTCATAAAGAATCTCGAAGCCTCAAGAATACGGTTGTCGGTTAACCACTTCAAGAGGTGAGGAGTTCAACTGAGCGCTCTGTAACCTTATTGATGATTTTATTGTTGTAAGGCAATGAATTAAATAACGAAAAATTCTTTATAAATCAGATGAGTATTCGAGTTTGCGTGCCGTGCTTTAAAGAACTCAGTTACCAAAGAATCTGAGGTTTTTGGAGCTGATCGTAGCGTAATATAAGAAGGAATAAGGCGTAGCGGGCGGTGGCACAAGTTTGAAAAATTAACTGTAAACGTTTCCATGATTTTGGTGTGGCTCACAGATTCTTTTGTTTTTTTCATTATGATGCAGCGTAATTTCCAGTTTCAAGGTAAGACAAGATGACGGACAAAACACTGATTGAGCTAACCGGTCAGCAAACTCAATTGATTGTAGAGTTGGGCGAATATGCAGAGATTCTGCATTGGGGACAAAAAGTAAGTGGTGACCTTAGTGGTTTCCGCATGGCTTTACATCGTCCCGTGCCATACGGCCGTTTGGACAGCGATGTATCCATGACTCTACACCCAGAGCTTGGTCGTGGCGTTTTCAGCAGCCCTGGTGTGGAAGGGCATCGCGATGGTCAAGATTGGGCTCCAGTGTTTGTCATCTCCCATATTGAACAACAGCAAGACAGTATTGTGATTGAGAGCGAAGATGCAATCGCAGGCCTTCGTTTACAAACCGAGCTTAAGCTTGATAGCAACGATGTGGTGAGAACGCGTCATACGCTCACCAACAAAAAAGCAGGTGTTTATCATGTGAACCGTCTTGCCAATACGTTGCCTTTGCCAGCTCGTGCGAATGAGTTGATGACTTATTACGGGCGCTGGGTTCATGAATTCCAGACGGTGCGCCAGCCATTGCTGCAAGGCGGCTACCAACAAGAAAACCGTCGTGGGCGTACTTCTCATGAGCATTATCCTGCGCTTGTTGCTGGTACGACTCACTTTGATGAAATGAATGGCGATGTGTGGGGCTTCCATTTCGCATGGAGTGGTAACCACAGATTGCGTGTAGACGTGAAAGCCGATGGCCGTCGTTACATGCAGGCTGAAGTTATTTACCTGCCTGGTGAAGTGGCGCTAAAAGAAGGTGAGAGCATTACGACGCCTTGGCTGTACGCGAGCCACAGTAATTGTGGTTTGAATGGTATGAGTCATCACTTCCACTCTCATGTGCGTGAAACGATTTTGCCGAGTGATTTCACCGAAAAACCTCGCCCAATCCACCTCAACACGTGGGAAGGCATCTACTTCGACCACGATCCAGAATACATCATGTCGATGGCAACTCAGTCGGCAGAGATGGGTGTAGAACGCTTTATCATTGATGATGGCTGGTTCAAAGGGCGTAACGGTGACAAAGCAGGGCTAGGGGATTGGTTCCTGTGTGAAGCTAAGTACCCAAATGGCTTGCACCCGATTGTGGAACACGTAAATAAATTGGGCATGGAATTTGGCTTGTGGTTTGAGCCAGAGATGATCAACAAAGATTCCGAATTGTTCCGTACGCATCCTGATTGGTTATTGGCTGTAAACGGTTACGATCAGCCAACCGGTCGCAACCAATACGTGATTAACCTGCAAAACGATGAGGCTTTTAACTTCCTGTTTGAGCGATTGGATCATTTCCTCTCGACTTACAATATCGCTTACATCAAGTGGGATATGAACCGTGAAGTCGTTCAGCCAGCGCACTTAGGTCAGGCTGCGGCGCACAATCAAACCCAACGTTACTACCAGTTAGTTGATAAAGTTCGTGAAAAGCACCCGAAAGTGGAGATTGAATCTTGTGCGGCAGGTGGTGGTCGTATTGATTTTGAGGTTCTGAAACGCACGCATCGATTCTGGGCTTCAGACAATAACGACGCACTTGAGCGTCAAACCATTCAACGCGGTATGAGCTACTTCTTCCCGCCAGAAGTGATGGGCAGCCATATTGGTGCAAGCCATTGTCATAGCACGCGCCGTCGTCACAGCATCGAGTTCCGTGGGCTTACGGCACTGTTCGGTCATATGGGGATTGAGCTTGACCCAGTGAAAGAAGAACAAGCAGAAAAAGAAGGCTTTGAGCGCTACATCAAGCTGCACAAAATGCTTCGCCCATTGCTACACAGCGGCAGAACTTGGCGAATCCCAACGGACGATAAAGCACATCAAATTCATGCGGTTGTCTCAAACGATCAATCGGAAGCGGTGGTGATGATTGCTCAGCTCGCGATGCCGACGAACTCTTTAAGTGGGCATTTGCGTGTACCGGGCTTGGATCCACAAGCGACATATCGAGTGACGGTATTGGATAAACCGTCTAACTACGATGACATCGTGAATTATCAACCACCTTGGACTGAATCGGGTTGTGAGCTATCTGGCGCATGGTGTGAAGAGGTTGGCTTAACCATGCCAATCCTTGATGCTGAAAGTGCCATGTTGGTGAAGTTCGAACGTATTCACTAAGCCATATCTATTTAGAACCTTGCCTATTTAAAATCATGGCTATTTAGACGATTTCATCGTTTCTCATTGGTTTTCTATCGCCGTACAGACATCAGGTTTGTACGGCTTTTTGCGTTGGTTTTAATTGGTTGTTTTGAAATCGTTCTCATACTTAATGAGCGTAAAGTGTTGATAAAATGGCATAAATAACACGAACTCCTCGCATTAATAGGTCTAAATATTGTTCGATGTCTCATTTTGAAAACTTGTCTGTAAACGTTTCCATAAAGCGGTTTTTGATCACAGTAAGGCATTCAGTGTGTGAGTAGCATTAGCATCGAAATATAAATAAAAGACGTCGACGTTATGAATTCTAGTTAGGGGAATGAATAGCAGTACGACACTAAGGAACTATTATGTCTGATAAAATTACGCTACAAACCAAGCTGTCCTACGGTCTTGGCGCACTCGGTAAAGACTTTGCCTGTGCACCTATCTACATCTTCTTAATGTTCTACTTCACTGACGTAGCCGGCTTGTCTGCTGCTTTCGTTGGTACAATCTTCTTAGCCGCTCGTATTATTGATGCGATTACTGACCCAATGATGGGTGTGATCGTGGATAACACGCGCTCAAAATTCGGCAAATTCCGCCCTTGGATTGTGATTGGTACGTTATTAAACGCAGTAGTACTGGTTGGCCTTTTCAGTACTCACATGTTTGAAGGTACTACGCTTTACATCTACGCAGCAGCGGCATACATCCTTTGGGGTCTAACGTACACCATTATGGATATCCCTTACTGGTCAATGATTCCGGCGCTATCAAGCTCTCGCCAAGAACGTGAAAAGTTGGTGGTATGGCCACGTCTGTTCGCGAGCCTTGCATGGTTCATTACTGGTACTTACGGTCTGCACATCGTGGGTGAGCTAGGTAATGGCAACCAAGGCGACGGCTTCTTCAATGTTGCGATGCTGATTGCGGTTCTGTTTGTGATGAGTGCATTCTTGATTGCTCGTAACGTAAAAGAGAAAGCAGCACCAGCTAACGCAAAACCAGCAGAGAAATTCAGCTTCAAAGACGTTTTGACTATCATCGGTAAAAACGACCAGCTTAAAGCGCTAATCGGCACTGTTCTGTCTTTCCAAATTGCGAACCTATTGGTTGGTGGCTTCGCGATTTACTACTTCTCTTACGCACTGGGTAACGCAGAGCTATTCCCAGTTTACATGGCGGTTGCAGGCGCAGCAGAAGTAGCGGGTGTGTTCTTGTTCCCTCGTATCGCTTCTCTATTACCACGTAAACTTCTATGGCCTATCGCTTGTGGCTTCCCAATCCTGTCTTGTGTACTTCTACTATTGATGGGCTTCATCGCTCCAGCTAACGCGCTAATGATTGGTATGGCGGGTGCGGCAATTAAATTCGGTGTAGGTATCGCGAACGCGCTGCAAACTGTAATGCTGGCTGATGTTGTGGATTACGGCGAGCACAAAACAGGTCGTCGTAGCGAGAGCGTTATCTTCTCAGTACAAACCATGCTTGTGAAATTCGCAGGCGCAGCAGGTGGCTTCATCGTGGGTGTTGGTCTGTCTGTTGTGGGTTACGTACCAAACGTAGAGCAATCAGCAAGCACCATTATGGGCCTAGAATTTATGATGATTGGTCTACCTGCCATCATGATGACCATCAGTGGCGTGATTTACCAACGTTACTACCATCTACACGAAGGCTTCAACAAAGAAGAAGCTGAGCAACAAACTCAAGTTGAAAGCGTTCCAGCACAAGCATAATCGTTACGTTTTCAGTTAAGTACCCCAACTCAATTTAGTCACTAAGATAAAGCGCCTCCAGATGGAGGCGTTTTTGTGATCAGGTTAGGGCAGAACGAACACTAAAACTCCTGCTCAAATTTGGCTTTAACGAAGTCGATAAAGGTGCGTAGGCGTTTCGGTTGATAACGGTCGCGATGGAAATGGCAGACAAAGGAACAGAAGGGATTTCCCACTCTGGCATTACTTTAACCAGTTGGCCTTGTTTGACCTCTTCGTCGCAGTAACTTAATGGCACACGGATAATTCCGTTACCGTGTAGTGCGCCCATCACGAGTGCTCGGCCGTTTTTACAACGCAGATTACCTTTCACGATGACGTCACTGTGTTCTTTCGGATTGGCAACATTACGGTAACTCCAGCGAGTGACAGAGCCAGTCAGAGTCCGGTGTTTCGCCAAATCTTTTGGCGTCACTGGTTCCCCATGCGTTTTGAGGTAGTTCGGGCTTGCCAGCGTCACCATATCAATCATCATCAGTTTACGTGCGACGAATCCTGCGTCTTCCAATTCCCCCATGCGAATCGCGACATCGAATTGATCTTCAATCAGGTCAATGCGTGGCGAAGAGAAGTCGAGGTCGACCGTAATGTTCGGGTATTCCAACATGAACTCATTGACGTATTTGGCAATGATGTCCTCGCCGATATAGCCACCCACGCAGTTTACGCGAATCAAGCCGCGCACTTCTTGAGTGTCGTCGACTGCGGCGATCAACGCTTGGTCGATATCGCGCAGAGCTTTCTCACACTCTTGGTAAAAACGTTCACCAGCATGGGTCAAACGCAGAGTACGTGTGGTGCGAGTTAGTAAGGTCACGCCCATTTGTGCTTCAAGTCCACTGATTTGGCGAGACACATGAGAACGAGAGACGGAAAGCGCTTCTGCCGCTTTGGTGAAGTTACCCAGTTGAGCGATCAAAACGAAGGAGCGAATATCAGCAAGATTAACTTTATTGAGCATGTTGAATTATTTACAGAAACGGTAGTCATAAGACTATCACAGTTAGTTACGAAAACGCGCTGTTCAAAAAATCATACCACTTGAGGTTTATGCTAACTTGCGTATGATTTCCCGCGTTTCCACATTTATCGAAGTTAGAATGCACTCATCCACTTTACAATCTGCTGCGTCCCGACAACAGGGCAAATGGCTCCTAGCGCTAATAGGCTGGGTAATTGTGGTGTGTCTGATGAAAAATTCTGGCTTGATGTTCAGTTGTGCCATGCAATATGACGCAAGCTCGACTTCTGCGGTTGTCGGCGATGAAGTTAAAATCGTAAAAGCAGAAAGTGGGCATGACACGAGTAAATGTGAATTGTCTGAAAAGCTGATTCAATTTGCTCAGCAACAACTGGAAACCTTGGTCGTTGTATTATTTGTTGGCATTTTCGCGCTTGTCGTGTGGCGCTGTTGTGCGTTCGCTAGCAAAAGACAATGGACCGAACCGATAGTCCAAAAGTATCGAGTCCATCTCACCCTGTGTGTATTCCGCGAATAACAAGTGATTTCTGACGAGTTTCGTCAGCGATTTTCTACACTTGTTTTTAACTAGGAATAACTATGAACCACATGAAAAAAAACGACTCAAGCCGCGTTGATGCTTATCATGACGCTGGCGCTGAGCTTATTCTCGCTAATTGCCCAAGCACAAACGACAGACACGGGATGGCTGACCAACCCGCAGCATCCACCTGTGCAAACGCGCTTTGTCTTAACGGGCCAGCAAGATCCAAATACCAACACACTCACTGGTTACCTTGATGTCAAACTGACCGGTGATTGGAAAACTTACTGGCGCTCGCCGGGTGAGGGCGGTGTTGCGCCATCTATTGATTGGGAAAAATCACAAAACCTCACCAAAGTGGATTGGCAATGGCCGTACCCGCAGAAATACGAGCTGCTTGGTATCGAGACGCTAGGCTACAAAGGTGACACAGTCTTCCCAATGACGCTGCACGTCGAAGAAATGAACAAACCAGTGACGATTGATGCGACGCTGACCCTGTCTTCATGTACCACCATTTGTGTACTAACCGATTACCACATTCAACTGTCTTTCCTACCTTCCGACCTACAAGTTGATGAAGGAGTTATGTTCACTTACGCGCAAGCGGTGAGCAGTGTGCCTCAAGCTTCACCATTTGTTGAAGTGACAGAAGCAAACTGGGATGCAAACCAATCTAAGCTACAAATCAAACTGACTAACTCACAAGGTTGGCAAAAACCAGAAGTGTTGGTTGATGGTGTCGACGAAGCAACCAACGATTACAGCTTCAAATTGGAAGGGCTGCATCAAGAGGGCAATACGCTTACTGCCAACTACCTAGTGAATACTTGGTTGGGTGATGTAGAGCTGGATAACCAATCGGTTTATGTCTCAATCAAAGACAACAACTTACTGGCGCAAGAAACCGCGCAAGCCAAAGCGGGTGTGATTACTGAAGCCTTACCAAGTACATCACTGGTGAACATTTTCTTGTTCGCGTTACTCGGTGGTTTGATTCTGAACATCATGCCTTGCGTGCTACCAGTATTGGGCATGAAGCTAAGCAGCATCGTAGCGGCACAAGGGGTTGCACGTCGTCAAATTCGTACTCAGTTCGTAGCTTCTTCGCTAGGTATTCTGACGTCGTTCTGGTTACTGGCTGGCTTTATCTTAGTGCTGAAGCTAACGGGTAATGCCATCGGTTGGGGTGTGCAATTTCAAAGCCCTTGGTTCTTAGGCTTAATGCTGTTGGTAACTGGACTGTTTGGTGCCAACATGCTTGGTTTGTTTGAAATTCGCCTGTCATCAGGTACCAACACTTGGTTAGCGTCGAAGGGCGATAACTCGCTATTTGGGCATTACGTGCAAGGTATGTTCGCGACTCTGTTAGCAACGCCTTGTTCAGCTCCTTTCCTTGGCACTGCGGTGGCGTTTGCGCTAGGTGCAGACGTAGTGACTCTGTTTGCTATCTTCACTGCATTGGCGTTAGGCATGGCACTACCTTGGATCTTAGTGGCTATTTTCCCTGGCATTGCGTTGAAACTGCCAAAACCAGGCCAATGGATGAATGTCGTGAAAATCGTATTTGGCATCATGATGCTGGCAACCAGTGCTTGGTTATTGTCACTGATGGCGAATCACTTGCCGGTATTTTGGGTCATTCTGATCGGCTTGGTTGCGTTCATCGTTATCATGGCGAGTGTTAAGCGTATTTATGGCAATAAAGCGTTAGCGATTTCCGGCACGGTTTCGTTGATTTTGATTGCTGGTGGTCTGGTACTAGGCAGTGTGACTGCAAATCACTGGGCGACGCCATTGCCAGAAGATTTGGCTTGGGAAAAACTGTCAAACGAAGCGATTGCAGACCACGTGAAGAATGGCCGGGTGGTGTTCGTCGATGTGACTGCCGATTGGTGTGTGACTTGTAAAGCCAACAAGATCGGTGTGATCTGGCAAGATCCGGTTTACTCACTGTTGCAAAGCCCTAACGTCGCGACGCTGAAAGGCGATTGGACACATCCGAACGGCTCTGTGACCGACTTCTTGCGTGCACATGGTCGCTTTGGTGTGCCATTTAATATCGTTTATGGTCCAGCTGCGCCAGAGGGGATTCCTCTACCAGTGATTCTGACTGACGATGTTGTGGTGAAAGCCATCGAACAAGCGAGCGGAGGCACGATTAAGTGAACACAGTAAAAAAGCGCAAGTCGCTCAAATACTGGCTTAGTCAAGCGTTGCAAATGGTGCTCATGGTGACCGTGATTTCGGTCGCCATGGATTGGTACCGCACCAAAGACATCCCTAAAGAGCAAGCGCCGCCTCTGAGTGCGATCATGGCCGATGGCGAGTTTGTCGATGTGATTGCCAAAAGTCATGAAGAACCGGTGGTTGTGTACTTTTGGGCAACTTGGTGTCCGGCGTGTAAGTTTGTTAGCCCAAGTGTGAGTTGGTTAAGCGATTACTATGAAGTGGTTGCAGTATCCGGCGCATCCGGACCGGAAGAGCGCGTCCAAAAGTTCATGCAGGCGAAAGACTACCAGTTCGACAACATCAACGATCCGAAAAGCAGCATTATGCAAGAATGGAGCATCAGCGTGACGCCGACTATCTATGTATTAAAAGATGGAAAGGTAAGCTCAATCACCACAGGTGTTACGACACCAATAGGCATTTTAGCAAGGATCTGGATGGCCTAAATCAATGTGTAGCATGTCGACTTTTTTCACGCTTTTACAATAACATAGGTGTTTAAGTGAATATGGCGTGCTACATTGGCAGCGTTCAATGATAAAGGAGGAATTATGGACGTTGCCAAAATGTATGATGAAGTATCTGAGCGCTATCAGAAGTTAATTAAAGACAGCCAATACGTTGGCCCACATTGGGTAGATGAAAAGTTAAAAACACTCGATCTCAAACAAGTCTCAGCTCTCGATTTGGCTTGTGCTACAGGCAGTATCGGGGAGGTAATCAAAACGCATTACCCAGAAGCTACTCTTCACGGCTTGGATATTTCATCCAAAATGGTCGATAAAGCACGCGAGACAAACTTCTATCAAAGCGTCAGCGTTCATAACCTAGACCAACCTTTCTCTCCGATTTTCAATCAAACCTTCGACATCATTACCGCACTCGGTTTCACGGAATTCCTTACCAATCCCCAGTCGCTACTGCAATGCATCGCTAATAAGCTCAATGCTGACGGACGCTGTTTCATCAGCTTCCAATGTCACGACCCAGATGGAAAAGACCTACCGAGAAATACCTACAGTGGCACCGTTGTACATACCGCTTACACTGAGAGCGAAGTCCGTGAGTTCAGCCAAAATGCAGGGCTTGAAGTGGTGTCTTTAGAAAACCTCGTCGGCTACACATCAGGTGCTGGCTATGTATGCCGTTACTTGCTCTTGGAGTTAAGAAAGCCAAGTTAATCAATTAAATAAACAGGGACTGTTTTTGAAGACACAAGACTTGAGTGAGTTCGCATCGGGAATGGAATACGATGCGCAGTATGATAAACATTACGAAGATGATATCGCTCTGATACAAAAGCACATCACCACGATGAGTGCTCGAAGTTTGTTGGATGTGTGTTGTGGCACGGGTATTGTCACGATACCTGTCGCCAAGAAACTCGATAATGCTGTCGGTATTGATATTGCCGAAGGAATGCTAAAACATGCTAAACATAAAGCACAGGGATTAGATAACCTTTCGTTTTTGCAGCAGGATGCCACTCAATTCTCTCTCGATAAATGCTTTGACATTGCGATCATGACGGGCAACGCTTTCCAAGCTTTCCTCTCCGATGAGATGCTCGTTGGGGTCCTTAATTCGATTTCTAATCACCTTAACAAAGGTGGTCGTTTCATCTTTGATACCCGTTTACCAACGCCCGATAACTTAGAAATTGATGCTGAAATGTCGCTGTGGCAGGCCTATGAATTGCCCGAAAAAGGCGAAGTGAAGTACATGGGGATGAGCGAACGTTATGACGCTGAAAGTGCAATCCTTTATTTGAAGAAAGAACGTCACTATCAAGATGGCTCAATAACACACTCAAGTATTGATTTGAAATATCGAAAGTTATCTGAAATTGAAGCATTTCTTGCTCAGGCGGGTTTAAGTATTACCGAAAAATACAGTTCTTGGGCAGAAGAGAAGTTTTCTGAAAATTCAAACAACCTAATCTGCGTTGCAGAGAAGCTTTGATTGATTCAGCAAATTAGAGGAAAGCTGCTAATTATCTTCTATATTGAATTCAGAAAGTTACAGATCAAAAGGATGATGATGTTTCACTGTAAAAAGTTAGGTTTATTTACGGCGTTTTTATCAGCTGTTACAGCAGACGTCTACGCAGAAGAAAAGCGCTTTTCTGCTCATGAAGACAACTATTTATTACCGTTTTATACCGAGTCTAAAGTAAACCAAGCACGCTTTGCTCCAACCAATCCAAATGGGCACGACGCAAAGGACGTGTTGGTCCAGTTCCAAATAAGCATGAAGTATAAACTCCTAGTGTTTGGGGATGATGGCTTATTTGTCGCCTATACCCAGCGCTCAAATTGGGAAGCGTACGATGACTCAGCATACTTTAGGGACGATCAATACAACCCTGCTATTTTTTATCGTTGGAACTTAAACCCTTGGCGTATTTCGCTTGGTTTCGAGCATCAATCCAATGGTGCGGGTGGCAGCGACGAAGTCAGTTGGAATCGCGTCTACCTCGATAACAAATGGCGCTTTGAGTCTGGCTTTGTTCGCTTTAAAACTTGGTTTGATGTTGGTAGCAATCATTACAATCCAGATATTGTGGATTTCCTTGGCTATGGCGAGCTAGAGGCGGCTTGGATTTCTGAAAATGATCACAAACTGAAACTCACCGTATCGAATCTTTTTACTGAAGGCTGGGAAAAGGGGTTCTATCGCGCATCTTGGAACTTCCCCGTTTGTCAGGGGTTAAGAGGTTATATGAAGGCAGAAACGGGTTACGGTCTCACAATCTCAAATTACAACTTCGATGAAAGCGCGTTTGGGGTTGGCTTTGCGTTCGACTTTTAGTGCCCGCCCTTTAACGTCCCGAAAACGTTTTTGAGAGGGAAGTGAATGAAACTTGAAGCGCAACACGTGGCAATTCGTCATATTGAAGAATCGGATGCTGTGCCTCTCTTTGATAATTACCTCGGCGATGAGAAAGCCTGTTTGTATCTAAACCGACAAGCGCATCTAAGCTCAACTCAAACATTGCAATCTATTAACAGATGGCGAAGCCAGTACGAGTGGCTCACCCTAATATCTTGGTACTCGCAATCGAAGAAATTGTCTCTCAAGTCCCCATTGGTTGCTTGGTGTTAATCCCTGAAAAAAGCAGCAGTGAAATTCATTTTGGTATTTCTAGAAATTATCAAGGTAAAGGGTATGCGACTCAGGCTTGTATGCTGGGCATAGAGTATCTAAAAAGTATCGGAGTCGAGGAGGTTCATACAGCTCCTCATATCGATCATCAAGCCAGTATTCGCGTGCTCGAAAAATGTGGGTTTAAGAAACAAGGCGTGTTGAAAGAGTATGCGGTTTTTCCTGCCCTTAGCGACGAACCTCAGGATTGTTGGTATATGCGGCTAAAAGAGTTGAAAGCATGAAATGGCTAATATGCTTAATGGCTCTCATTGGATATGAAGCAGTAGCAAATGAGAGGCTTCAAACTGCTGTTGAAGAGACTCCATATTCGGCTGTTGTGCTACTCACTGGTTTTGAAGGACCGGAGCAAGATGGCGGAGATAACTACTATAAAGTTCAAGCTAAGGTGCTGAATGGGATTCGAGGCCATATTACTTCTAAAATCACTTTCGATATGTACACAGAGGTTGGAGATACCCCTAAAATTGGAGTTGATCCAATAGTCATCACTCTCTGTCATGATGAGCAAGGGTACTACTGGCCGGGAACGGGTTCTGAATTCACAGTTACCCAAGAACAAGTTTTGATAGCGAAAGAAGCCGCTAAGAATCTATCTGACGGGCAAATAGTTTTTGCACATTGCGACCAGTAGAGTCTGGCGCAACCAAGCTCAAAACATGTTTAGGCTTTATTGTCTCTCCCGCTAAAGCTGTTCAACGTGACTAGGAGACACCATGATCCTTACCACTGTCACTAAACCTATCGCCTTGAGTAATCCTCCAGTTAAGTGCTGTTAAATTGGAATCATTGTCACTGTGTCACTTTCTAATTGTGTAATCACATTTTAATTTTTGACGTTGATATGATTATAACTAGTGTGTAAGTAAACGATTGCCTAGTGATTCTGAGCGTTTTATAAAATCGATATTATTGATGATTAGTCACTGCTTTAAGATGAAGTTTCCGCTTCTTTTGTAGAGTGTTACTTCATGCCTAATCTTGATGAACTAAAAAGTAAAACCAGTACGGGTGGAGGCTACAAGCCCGTTGATGACACCGTAAAACCACCACCAAAGCCTCCCGAATTAGAACAAACGGTTCAAGAACGCCTCGAGCGGCAACGAAGAGAGCGTAAAGAAGAGTTAACCTACAAAGCAGAAGATGAAGAGCGTTGGGCTGCGAATCGTGAGCGAGCGGCTCAGAGTTCTGCTGCAACTAGCTCTAAACCGGCTCCACCGCCACCTCCTCCGCCAAGAATGGCACCGCCACCGCCGCCTCCTCCGGCAGGAGGTATGCCGCCACCACCACCGCCTCCGATGGGGGGAGGGGCTCCACCACCTCCACCAGGGCCAGGTGCACCGCCACCACCAGGAGCGAAGAAAGCTGCACCGGTCGATGATGAGAAAGAGTTTGTCCCAATTGTACTGAGCAAGCCAGAGATGGCAGGGGATGAGGCATCAGAGACGTGGAAAACGGAAGATTACGTTGATGTAGATCGTTTGAATGCGAAAATCAGTGCGTTGTTTGGTATACCAAATCCGGGAGTGAAGGTTAAGAGCGTATCTCATGAAGAGATGTTCAATAAGATAAAAGCGCAGCCGGGTTACGAAAATATGGAATTCAACCATGAGAAATTGAATGAGAACCCAGCAGCATGGACATCACCTGATGGCACTATCTACATGGGAACGACCGCGCCGGATTATTCGTCTGGAGGCAAACTTGACGCTGCCAAGATTCGATCGACTATCGTTCACGAAAGTTTGCATGCTTCTTCGTGCAAGCACACGGGATTTCAGGGGCCAGAAAGTTTGGCCGTCCCCAACACCAACTACGATGAGTATGTGACGGACTATTTTGCCAAACAAGTCTACGACGAGCTGTTCCCAGGAGCGGTGTACAAAACCGCTTATTTCACCAAAGACTTTAATAATAAGCCGATGCACTGGGGCGGCAACCTTCTGAAATTTATCGTGGACTCTGGCCGTACTACAGAGAAAGAGCTCATCAATGCGTACTTCAAAACGGGTAAGACTCCGACACTCTCTGGAGAGAATCTAGATAAGTGGAAGAAATACGCTAGACAGGATCGAAATAAGCTCAAATATAAAGAGAAGAAATAACAAAACTGAAACGGATTTGCTCTCTTCTTCAGCTCAATGCATTTTATCAAGTCATCCAACGCTCGGCAACATTTGCCAGCGTTGGCCTTGTTTCTCTGTCATGTTGTAAATCACTCTCTAGTCACACAATTTCAATCAAGGCTTCCGAGATGAATGAAACCTCGTTATTGTCTCTGCGATTCATATAGTTCAACGCAGTAAGGAGACATTATGATCGTGACCACCTTGGTTGATAATTCACGCATAGAGGGGAGAGATGATCTCTGTGTTGAGCGTGGTTTATCGCTACACATTGAGACGTCGGGAATGAACATTCTCTTTGATATGGGGAGTGGACAAACGTTTTGTGACAACGCGCCTCGACTTAATGTGGATATCCAAGCCGTAGATTTTGGCGTTGTTTCTCACCGACACCATGACCATTGCAACGGTGCCTCTTATTTTCTTGAGCGGAATGAAACCGCGAAGATTTATTTAAAGGCATGTGGCGAGCAAGATTACTACTTTCGCGCCTTTGGTTTTAAGAACGATGTTGGCATCGATAAAGCGCTGTTAGAGAGCGCAAATAACCGTTTCGTACTGATTGATCGAACGACAGAAGTTGCGCCCAATGTTCACGTGATTACCGAGATATGCGATCGCTTTGCACAGCCAAAAGGCAACCAGTACCTGTATACCCAATCGCATGGTGGGGGCTACGAGCAGGACATCTTCGAGCACGAATTGCTGCTTGTCATCAAAGAAGAAGACGGCTTGGTTGTCTTTACGGGCTGTGCGCACAGCGGTGTGCTGAACATGATTGAAACCGCCACAGAGTTATTCCCAAACTGCAAAATCAAAGCGGTGGTGGGGGGCTTTCATCTTGTTGGTTTACCAGTATTGAATGGTATTGGTGGCACTAAAGACGATATTAGAACATTGGGCAGAGCGCTGTCGAAATATCCAATTGATAAGTTTTACACCGGCCATTGCACAGGAATGAAAGCGTATGGCCTTTTAAAAGAAATACTTGGGGACCGTCTAGAGCATTTACCGACAGGTAGAAGCGTAAACCTATAAGTTTAGACTCATACGACTTAGTGGATTATCCATCTAGTTTATTGTCAATAGCACCTGACATAGCTATACCAAATACGACAAATTCGCGACATTAAAGCCGATATGATTCTAGAACTTTATGTTCATAAGATGGTCACAAGACTACACAAAAATAATCGGTATCAATAATGGCAAAAATTTGGCTTGTCTCTGCTGTGAGCGTTGCATTGCTTGGCGGCGGTGCATATTTTTATCTGCAATCTTCCACTCAACCAGAGGCGTTTCCAACGCTGGCGGTGGAAAAGGGAACCATTGAAAAACAAGCGGTAGCGGTCGGCAATATTGTCCCTGCACACTCGGTGTCTATTAAGTCGCAAATCGATGGCATCGTGGGCGAGATGTACGTGCAGGTCGGTGAAAAGGTCAAGCAAGGCCAAGCATTGATTAAGGTTCGCCCAAACCCGACGCCGCAAGCATTAACCGATGCATCAACAGATCTCATGCGCAGCGAAGCCGACTTAGAATCCGCTAAGCAAAAGCTGGCTAACCTTGAAAGCTTGGTGAAACAAGACATCATTCCAAACAACTACGACGAATACGTCAGCGCACGCTCAGCAGTAAAATCCGCTCAAGCGAACGTACTGCAAAAGCGCCAGAATCTAGAATTGATCCGCAGTGGCGAAGCTTCCATTGGTGACGCCCGTTTAACCTCAACCATTTATGCACCAATCGATGGCACAGTATTAAACCGCAAAGTAGAAGTGGGTGAGCCAATCATCTCGACCGAATCCAGCCAAGCGGCGACAGAAATGATGTCTCTGGCAGACATGAACAGCCTGATCTTCAAAGGCAGCGTCAGCGAGCACGATGCCGCGCAGCTTTCCCCGGGCATGCCTGTATTACTTACCGTTGCGCCTTATCCTGATATGGAAATTTCCGGTGTGTTAACCAAAGTTGCGATCCAATCAGAGAACCTTAACTCGCCAGAAGGTAACGCGACGGCAAAAAGCTTTGATAACGGATTTGAAGTGGAAGTTGGTGACCTGAAGATCCCGAAAGAGATCTTACTGCGCTCGGGTTTCTCGTCCACAGCACAAATCACACTGAAGAAATCCGAAAACGTCTTAACCTTGCCAGAACGAGCACTGCAATTTGATGGCGATACACCAAACGTATTGATCCCAGATAGCTCAGAGCAAGGTTTCCACAAACAAAAAGTGAAACTTGGTTTGTCAGATGGCATCAACGTAGAAGTATTGGACGGCGTTAAGCTAGACGAAGAAATCATCGATAACAGCATGATGATGGGAGCCGCGCATGGCTAAGCGAAATCTATCTAAAATCGGATGCGCGATTCTGGCCGCCACACTCAGCTTACCAAGCTATGCCATCTCGATTGAACAAGCATGGCAACAGGCGAAGCAAAATGACCCGAACTACGAGAAAGCCAAAATTGGTGTTCAACTCGGTGAAGTGGGTGTTGATGCAAGCCGCAGCTCACTCTTACCCGGCTTAAGTGCGACGGCATCGGCGAATTGGAATGAATCCGCCGACAACACCAACAGTTATGGTGCATCGCTTTCTCAAACCATCTGGGACAGCAGCTTGTGGTCAGATTTGGATCAAGCCAATGCCAACTACATTAAATCTCAGCTAGAGCTCGCTCAGTCACACAATGAACTTGCACAAAGGCTGCTCTCGTCTTATTTGGATGTGGCAAGCGCGCAGGGGGATCTGCAACTGGCGCAGTCCAAACTGGAAGAAGGCAACAAACTGCTGAAGATCATCGAGAAGCGTTACCGAGCAGGTAAAGTGAAATCCGTTGATGTCGAAGAGATCCGTGCGACACAAGTTGCCGATAAAGCCGGTATTTTGAATGCGCGCTCAGATTTAGAAGTCAAACGAGCAGAGCTGGCGGCTCTGATCAACCAAGTTCCACAAGACGTTGACCAAATTCGAACAGACTCCCTTGTTCAACCGCCAATGATGGTGGAATCGCAAGAACAATGGTTAAAGCTTGCTAAAGACAGCAGCCCAGAGTTGCTGGTGGCTGCCCAGAACGTCAAAGCCAGCGAGTTTGCTAAAGACTCAGCCCAAGGTGGTTACTACCCAACGGTGAAAGGTAACGTTGGGTATAACGATGATGACCGACGCAAAGACGGCGAGTTCAGCGCTGGCATCACCCTAAGTGTACCGATTGATTTGAACGGCGCAACGCGTGCCAGAGTGGACGAAGCGTCACTCAATACCCTCAGCGCAAAACAAGATTTACGTCGAGTCGAAATCGACATCCAAAAGCGCGTGATTCAGCAATTTACTCAAGTCGACATCAACTGGAATCAAGTCTTAATGGCGAGCGAGCTGGTGACTTCTCGTGAGAAAGTGTTGCGCAGCAAAGAGAAACTTTACGATGCGGGCTTGTTAGAAGTCTCGGAAGTGATCAGTGCGCACAACAGTTTGTTTGAAGCTAAAAACAGCCTGCAAAACAACCTGTACAACTACTGGCGTCAGCGTATCGGCTTGTTGCAAACCGCAGGTAAGTTAGATGACGACACCATGGTACTGATCTCCCGAGCATTTAATTCATGATCCGTCTATTGCAGCAAACTTTATTACAGCAAACCTTATTGCAGCAAACATGGCAAACACTGATGGCGCATCGCATGAAGAGCATGCTGGCCATCGTGGCTATTGCTTGGGGTGTGATCTCGGTTGTGGTGTTGATTGCATTGGGTGAAGGTTTTTATCGCCATCAAACTCAGCAGTTGTCATTTATGGTCAACAATGTGCAAGTCGCCTTTCCGTCGAGCACCAGCAAACCTTGGCATGGCTTACCACTGAGACGCCAGATCCAGATCCCGCAGGATAAGGTCGATATGATCGAACAATCGGGTTTTGTGAAACAAGCATCCAGTGTTTATGCCAAGTGGGATGCGAACGTCACCAATGAAAAAGGGCAGAACCTGACGAGCTTCGTCAGTGGTATTGACTCCCATTATTTCTCGTTGATTCAACGTAAGTTAGAGCAAGGTTCGCGTAACCTTTCACCCAGTGATATTGCCAACCACACCCGCGTTGCGATTTTGGGGGATCAAGTCGCTAGGATGGGGGGAATTCATGTCGGGCAAACCACCAAAGTCAATGGCATTCCATTTTTGGTGATCGGCATTATGAAAGACGAAGATGCGGGCATTTCATTTGGTGACAGCCGCAGAGTTTTCATCCCTCATACCACGTACCTCGATTTGTGGGATACCAAGCCTTGGATGCTGCTACTCAAGCCTGTCGACGGTATGGATGGCAACGCATTCCGACAAGCCATCGTCAACTTTTATGCCAAACAATTGCACTTTGACCCGACCGACAAAGAAGCGATTAACTTGCCAGACTTTAGCGAGGGAGCGGCGGTGATCACGGGTATTTTCCGCGGCATTCAAATCTTCCTGGGTGCTAGTGGCGCAATGACCATGGCCGTTGGTGCGCTTGGCGTTGCGAACATCATGTTCCTCTCTGTGACAGAGCGAACGCGAGAAATCGGTGTACGCTTGGCAATTGGCGCGACGCAAAAATCCATACTCAGCCAGTTCATCCTTGAAGGATTGTTATTGGTGGCCGTTGGTACCGCTCTTGGCTTAATGGTGGCTTACTTGGTGGTCGCACTGCTCGGGTCTATGCATTTACCAGATTGGTTAGGTTTTCCTGTGATTACGCCAGATTCCATTACTTGGTCATTATTGGTGACTCTCGTTCTGGCGCTGCTGGCGTCTTACTTTCCGGCAAGGCGAGCATCGCGTCTCACCCCCGTAATAGCATTAAGTGCGAGGGCGTAAATATGTTGCTACCAATGAGACAAATCTTTCAGGAAATGGCAGCAGAAAAGCTGCGTTTGGGATTGACCATTCTTGCTGTTGCATGGGCGACCCTATGTATCGCTGCCATGCTGGCGGTGGGCGAGGGCATTCGCCAAGGCGTATTAAGAACAGCGCAAGATGGGAATGGGAACCTGATTTACTTAACCGGAGGCATGGCGACCGTCGATTATGGCGTGTTCCACCAAGGTAAGTTTCTCACCTTGAAAGCCGATGATACCGACGTAATTAAAGCCCTGCCAGAGGTGAAAAGCGTTGCGCCAACCGCCGTTTGGGATGAGCGCATTACAGTCGGCGATCGAGGAATATGGCAAAAACCACTCGCCGTCACGACAGACTTCGCATCGATGACCAACTTAATCCCAATGGATGGCGGACGTTGGCTCAATCCACTTGATCAAAAAGAGATGCGTAAAGTCGTTGTGTTGGGCTATTCACTGGCTGCGGACTTGTTTAACCCTAATGAAGACTTTAGTTGGTTTGCCCCCGTGACACTGCAAACCAATCCTGTCGGTGAAAAGGTCAAGATTGGCACGGAAGAGTTCACCGTAATTGGCGTGTTGAAGAAGAACAGCGCCGAAGTTGAGCAGGGTGACCAAATCAACTACGCCAGCTTTGTGCCGTTAGCCACGTGGCAACGCTTTCATACTAACGGTGATATCGGAGGCATCAACGTCGAGCCGCAAGCTCATGCTGATCGTGAAAAACTGGCAAAGACCATTCGTCAGGTGATTGCTCGTAAACACGGCGCCAGTGTGAGTGATGAGCAAGTCGTCCAAGTGGAAGACATGTTCCTCAAACAGAAAAGCATGCAGCAGTTCTTGATTGGCTTACAAAGCTTTCTTGGCATCATCGGCTTTGTCACGCTGGCTGTGGCGGGCGTAGGAATTGCGAATGTCATGTACGCGACCGTAAAACGTTCCACCCGAGACATCGGTGTGCGCATGGCGGTCGGTGCCACGCCCACAGCCATTCGTCTTCACTACCTAGTGCAGTCACTGATGACCATGATGCTCGGCGGTGTACTGGGGTTAGGTGTGACGTACGCGCTTGTATCGGCCATCAGCGCCATAAACCTAGAAGGCAACACCTTCTATGAACACCTTGGAAAACCCGTCCCTGAGCTGTCTTGGCTCGTGGTTGCGATAGTGATTTCCACCTTAGTGTTCATTGGTGTCGCTTCTGCATGGCTGCCTGCAAACCGCGCCGCAAAAGTGAGCCCGTTGGAGGCGCTGCAAAGTGAATAACAAGAATTCTGGAGACAAGATGTCGAACACGCCACTGGTTGATTTGACCAACATTTGTAAATACTACTCAAGCGGAGAGGCGGAAGTTCGTGCGCTAGATGGCGTCGACTTGACCATCAACCAAGGGGAATTTCTTTCCATTCTTGGTCCGTCTGGCTCGGGTAAATCGACTCTGATGAACATGCTGGGCTGCCTAGATAAACCGACCGATGGCCAATACCAATTAGGTGGTCAAAACGTCGCAAGTTTAAGCCCGAACGAACTAGCTGGTATTCGCAACCAAAAGATAGGCTTTGTCTTTCAAAGCTTTAACTTGTTGGAATACGCGACAGCATTGGATAACGTGGCACTGCCGTTGGTTTACTCTGGAATCAAAGCCAAAGAGCGCCGTCAACGCGCCGCTAAATTGCTAGAGCAAGTCGGACTAGGGGATCGCCTCGACCACAAACCAAACCAGCTTTCTGGTGGTCAAAAGCAGAGAGTGGCGATTGCTAGAGCCTTGGTCAACGATCCACAAATCATCTTAGCGGATGAGCCAACGGGGGCATTGGATTCAAAATCCGGCGCAGAGATTGAAGCCTTGTTCAATCAACTCCACGCTGAAGGCAGAACCTTGATCATCGTGACGCACGATAACGCCCTAGCAGAACGCACCAAGCGCATCATCACCATCAAAGATGGTAAGGTGATTTCGGATAGAGTGCCGCAGTAACCGTTTCTATGTTTGCCAAAACTCAACGCATAGGGAAATAAAGCTCTGAGGGCAATGATGGTTGCGAAAATCATCATTGCCCTCTACTCAAACAGAACCACTACAACGATTTCTTTGCCTCAAAAATACACCCGTCCCAACTCTCTTCAAACAAGCTCTCTGATCAAATCAACAAAACAACGACCATGACTAACAGCCCAACTTCATCGCTTTGGTTAACCTTGCTGCATACAAAAATAAACAAAGAAAGCAGGTAGTTATGCAAGGTATTACTAATATTTCCTCTATCAGTGGACCAATCATCTCTGCACCAGTCAGCCAACCACAAAACCAAGGTCAACTTGGTGGTTTGAGTGCAAGCACGCAAATGACGCCAGATGCCATTCGCAACTTGATGCTGCAACAGATGAGTAGCGGTGCTACTGCAAACCCAGCACCAATCAGTTCGTTTTCTCTGCAAAGCGCGACACCAGAACAAAGCGCAGAGCCCCGCTCAAAGCTACAAAACTTCAAAACAGCGGTACAAACGCTGGGCGACCGTATTTTGCACGCTCTGGTTAGCACTAAAACCGCTTCATTGCGTAACTCGGCAGCAAAACACAACGGCGAAGTGACCATGAAGGTCTCTCAGGTAACGGGCAGCATCAAAAATGCCATCCTAAAAGACACCAACACCTCTGGCGGATGTTGTGAAGCACTGAGCGCTCATTGGATGAAGGCACGAGCAGAAGGCTCTAACCTTGGCGAACAGCTATTTCAATCAGGAACGGCAAGCGACAAAGGTAAGCTGAACAAAGAGACAATGCAGTCTGTCGCGAAACTGCAAACCGATGGCATGGTGGGTTATGACCAAGAAGCGATCACAGAAGGTTGGCTAAGAAGTAACAACATCGAATCACCTTACCGAGAACTTGGTGCATTATCACGTGTGCATGGGCAAACAAGCCGTGGCCGAAATGGTGCAGCAGAGCTTGCGGCGAAGATCGTTGATAACGGCCCTAAAACATCGCTATTGAAGAAGATCGGCCTTGAAGGTCCAAGCAATGCGCACGCCGTTGCCGCCGCGGTAGATGGAGAAAAAGTGACCTTCTTTGACCCGAACTTCGGTGAGTTTTCTTTCCCAAGCAAGGAAGATTTCACCAGCTGGTTTGTTCAGGATTTCTGGCACAAATCAGGCTATGACTTCCCGAAATTCGGCTTATCGGGAGAATTCAGCATCGTCAACTTGGAGGCTAACCACTAATGACAACCACATTCGATCACCTAGTTAAACACTTTTTCGAAAAGAACGGCCTAGAGAACCCAACCGCGCAAGATGGTATCTACAGCCTGTTGATTGACCAAAAGTATCAACTTCATTTCACGCATCAGAATGAAGAGTGGATGGTACTGTATGCAGAACTTGGTGAGGCAAACCCGATATCGGAGCAGCTGGCAAAGAGCAATATCTTTGGTGAATACTGGCCTGCGCACATTGTGTCGCATCAAGAAAACAGCGCCGTTTTATGGTCGCAACAACCGATGGCGATGCTAAATGTCGCAGCGTTAGAGGCGTGGACAGAGTGCTTTATTCAAGATCTTATTGAAAAGCAGGCGGCGATTTCTGGTGTAGAGCCAACGCCAGCAAGCGCTGAGCCAACCAATATCCGACCTCATATGATCTCGGTGTAAACCCCAGAATCTAAATTCACAGGGCATAAGTAACGCCCGCATGATTGGGCGTTACTTGTTTGTGGCTTAAGCGCGGCTTTTAGCCAGTAGCTGGTCCACTTTTCCTTTCGCTGTTTTACTTACCGTCTGCATAAACTTAAAGCTTGGCGCGACAATGCCCGATTGCTCAAGTTCTTCCACCATCAGCAACCATAGCTTTGCTGTTACCTGTGCATCGGCTAACGCGCGGTGGAACACACCGTCGTTTTCAATGTTCTTGTAACGAACCAACTCACCTAACTTGTGTGACGGCGCATCTTGAATAAGGCGTCTTGCCACCAATAAAGAACACGCGAACTCGCCAGAATAACCGCAGTCGATTCGTTCTAGTTCTGCGTCCAGAAAGCGTTTATCGAACGACGCGTTGTGCGCGATAAGATTCTCACCCGCAATAAACTCACTGAACGATGCCATCACTTCATTGCAGCTTGGCGCGGTGCGTAGCATGTTATTGGTAATGCCTGTGTAGCCCTCAATAAATGAGCTCACACGAAAGCCAGGATTCATAAGTTGCTGAAAACTATCGACCACCTCACCATCAACGATCTTAACCGCACCGATTTCAATCGCGCGATCACCCATATTCGGAGACAGACCTGTGGTTTCAAAGTCGAGTACGACAACGGAGTTAGCTTGAGGCATGAAGTTTTCCAACTGAACAATAAGGCGCAAGAGTATCGTTGAAAGTGGTGGAAAAGGGAAGGAGTGGTGAGGAGGTTAGTCGAGCGTAGGAAGACTATCTAAACCTAGGGTAACTTATAAATGCCCCATTATCATTCAGGGCAAATACTCACTCATATTCTGTTAACGTGATTTGCATTAGTTTTCGTTATGTAGCTAACTTTATTGCATAGTTGAATATAATTCTAACTGCTAACTGCTATCTTGCTGACTTAGCTCCTTTAGTGTGAACAACTTCCCCAAATGCATCACAAGTATCCTATTACTTTTGTTAATAGTCTCTGGGCGGTGGGCAATTATCACACGAGTAACAGGGAGTGAAGTGATCCTTTCTGATATCTTTGCCTCATTATCAGTATCGAGATGACTGGTAGCTTCATCTAAGAATAACACCGATGGCTGCTGATATAATGCCCTCGCTAGCAATAGTCGCTGTACTTGACCACCAGAGAACTGATTACCCATATCCCCAACAAGTGTATTGTAATTCATAGGCATCTTATCAATATCTTGATCTATTGCTGCCATTTGTGCACACTGCTGCATTTTTAGATAATTTGGTTCAGGGTCAAAAAACGTGATGTTATCAGCTACCGAACCTGATAATAATGTGTCATCTTGCATTACCGCCGCTATGCATTTTCGGTAATTAATTAATCCCAGATGAGTGATGTCGTGACCATCCAAAAGAATGCGCCCGTTGGTGGGGCGTAACAGCCCCAGCATCAGCTTTATTAGGGTTGATTTTCCGCTACCAGAAGAGCCCGTAATGGCTACTGACTCACCCGGCTCAACAACTAAATTGATATTATCCAATACTAGCGGGGCATCGTCGCTGTAGCGGAACGACACATTCTCCAATATCAAACGACCTTTGATATCTGTTAATGATTTATTACCTTCACGATGTTGCTCCTGCTGTTGCAGTGCGATATCAGAGATGCGGTCTAAGTGTAGTCGTAGCATCCTGAACAAAATAAGTTGCTCAATAAGGCTAACAAAACGCTCTGTAAGCATGTTCTTATATGCAATAAACGCCAGCATCATCCCTATACTCAGTTCGGCAGTCATAACCAAACTAGCAGCAAGAAAGATAATCAAGACATTTTCGATACCAAACAGCAGCTTATTCATCATGTCGAAACTGATGTTTAGTTTACCTAGGCGAATATCAGCATTGATCACATCTGCAAAACGGTTTTGCCATATACCTTGACGCTGCGACTCTCTCGTGAAAAGTTTGATAGTCTGAATGCCACGAATATTTTCCAAGAAATTAGTCTGCTCTTTAGCAGCAGCCTGAATCGACTCTTCTGTGGCCCGCTGCAGCGGTCTATACAAAGACAGCCGGAAAATACAATATAGAGCAACGGCAGCCAGTACTACGAAAGTAAGTTTAATACTATAGATCAGCATCATCACTAACACAGCTAAAGCCATCACACCATCTACCATGGTTTCCACTAAACCAGTAGTCAAACGTTCACGTATTTGATTCAATGAGCTAAAGCGTGACACTAAATCGCCCACATGACGTTTCTCGAAATAGTTAATCGGCAAGCGTAATAAATGCCTGAGAAGGTTAACCCCCATCTGTAAATTGAGTAAACTGGATACTCTTAGAATAAGCCAACTACGAGCACCGGTGGTGACTACGTTTATCAACACCATTAAGCCAAAACCAATGGCTAGCACCGTGAGTAAAGGTTCGTCCTGACTGATGAGTACTTCATCTACCACCCATTGCATGTAATATGGCGTAGCGAGAGAAAACACCTGCAACAGTAGCGACAACGCGGTTAATGAAAATAGAGCCTTACCGAAGCCAGTCATCGAACTCCAAAGCTGACTCAGTTCCATCTTCTGACGCTGATCTTGTTTTTTAAAACTCTTAGTTGGGGTCACCTCTAACGCAATACCTGTAAAATGCTCTGAAAATTCAGACAGGGTAAACTTGCGCTTGCCAACACTAGGATCATTAACCATGATTTTGTTCTTAGTTACACCTGTAAGTACAACAAAGTGGTTCATGTCCCAGTGGATGATACAGGGCAACTGCAGCTTACCTACCTCTTCTAGTGGACACTTCAGAGCGCGAGTAGCTAAGTTTAGCCCATCAGCCAACTCTATCATTTGATGAAGGTTCATTCCCTTAAGATCAGCATGATAGCGCTTGCGCATTGATGCCATATCTAATTTGTTACCATAATAACTCGACATCATAGCAATACATGCCAGCCCACATTCAGCAACTTCAGCTTGCAAAACAAGTGGGACATGAGTTTTGCCGGAGTATTCTAGTAACTCAGTAACTGACTGAAACTGATTATTCTGCGTTATATCTTGTGACATTATCCCAACCTCCCTTTTAAGCTATAAATCGGGTCAAGGATCCATTCAATTAGCGAACGCTTGTCCAAAATGATATCCGCTTCAAACAACATTCCTGCCTTTAATGGAAATGTCTCACCATAAGCAACTACCTGCTTACTAGATAGCTTGGTGCGTACCCGATAAACCGGTTCAGTCAACTGAAATGGCAAATCCGCTTCACCATCAACAACCAATGACTTGTCAATTCGCACAACTTCACTGGTGATCGAGCCAAAGCGCTGGTAAGGAAAAGCATCAAAACGTAACTTGGCGGTGTGACCCACCTTCATAAACCCTGACGAACGCGTTGGCATCAATAATTCTGCAACCAGAACTGCGTTTTCAGGTAGTAAAGTTAACAATGGACGACTACTAGCAATAAACTCTCCCTCAACCACCGGTATAGCAGCAACAACACCGGACTCAGGTGCTTCAATTACATAGCGGTAATTGGTCTCAGTCTCACTAATAACTCGCTGTAAGTCCGCTTGTTGACGTTCAATATTAGAACGTTTCAAAGCATACTCACTAGGCAACAAGGCCAACTGTGCCAATAAGCTATTACGTTCGGCACGTAGATTAATTACACTAGTTCGGGCATTATGAAATTCTTGCTTTAACGTGAGACTTTGTTGTTGCTTATCTTGGTATTCAGACAAAGACAAATAACCATCATGAAACAACCTGTCTTGTTGGCTAAGTTTATTTTCTTGTAGTGAAAGTTTATCTTCTGCGATTTGCATCAGCTCGTTATAAGCCTCTAACTTAGCATCAACATCTTTAATCGCTTGTTTGACTCGCTGTAGTTCCTTTTGCTTAATTTCATCTTGTATTTTAAGTTCTGCAGCTAGCGAGAGCAGTTGTAACTTATATTGCTCAACAACGACTTGACTAAGTTGTATACCACTACTGGTACCTTGACGTAGTACTAGCGTAGCCAAAGGCTGCCCCTTGAGCACTAGTTCACCCTCGCTCACATGAAGTTGTTCGATAGTGCCTGCTCTGGAAGCATAGGTTTTAAGAACCCCCTTTTCCGGAACTAAATAGCCTCGAACAGTTTCTTTACGGGTATATTCCGATACGAATAAAAACACAGCAATCATAACTACAATCATGCATAGCACTAAAGCAACTCCATATATGGATGCCGGTTGGGCTAAAGAAATACTTCCATAAAGGCGTTGCTTTTGAGCATCAACTGCTTGCTGTCTGAATAGAGAGCTCATTACGACGTCCTTAAATACACTCCACAAAAACACCTTCTAAAAGTGCGACTAAAAAAGTTAGCAGGTAATTACCAATAATAATACTGCTAGCGGCTATAATAATGACCAAACGAGGGTAAGGATTAAGGTGAGACTTTAATATTAATTACTTTATAATAAAAAATATTATTACTAACGCGACGATGTACTATGAGAATGGGTTAGCTAATGATATTTCTCCACTAGTAAGTTCTTTCTTTTTTTTAAAATCCATTTATTAAGATACTTTGTATATAAACAACCCCTCATTTGGGTTAATTATATTTATCATGCCAATATTGTTGCTACAATGTTAATAAACTACCAAGTTTGGGGTTTGTGAACCTACTCACATATCTGCATTGGGGGTCACTTTGATGATCTGCACCATTAGTTTGGTACATAGGTGCTAGAAGCGAGGTGCGTCCATCACATCAAAGTCTATAGTTTGTGACTCCTTATCACATTATGTTGCTTTTATGTTGGATGTTTGTATGTGTTTGTGTAATTTGTAAGATGCGTAACATGTTCTAGGAGCTTAATGCTTCTGAGTTCGGAGGTTGTCTTACCTTTGAGCTTTGTGTATCTAAAATGTTGCGACTCAGCCTTAGGCGTAACCATGTATGACAAGGAGATTAACAATGAAGGAATTAAGCTTTCAAGAAACTCAAAAGGTGAGCGGAGGTATTGCTCCAGCTTTAGCTCTTGCTGCATTTAGCGGTGGTGCTGCCTTTGGTGCTGGTTTGTATACTTCCATTTATAACATGCTGAAATAAAGGAGATTATCTTATGAAAGAGCTAACGTTCGATGAAGTAAAGGAAGTGAATGGCGGTATTGCCCCAGCAGTTGCTGTCGTTGGCTATTTTGTCGCAGGAACAAGTTTTGGCGTCGGTCTTGCTAGTGCTATACATTGGGCGATGAAATAAGGAGGTACTATGACTTTAAGTGATTCTGTCAAAGTTCTTGCATTTATTGTAGGTTCGGTACTGGGCGCTTCTATTTATGTAATGAACATTTAGTAAAAGATCTTTTGTTCTATTTAAATTTTAACCCGGCAGTCGTTTTCAGTTAGGCACTGCCGGTATTTTTTTGCGTACGATGCGTTTAAAAACAGGGGGTACAAAATGCACAAGAAGGTAATAGGTACATATTAAGCTTTCAAAATGCTCTATTTTAAGAGCTTAGTTTATTCCCTAATGTAGTTCTTCATGTCTCAATTAACACAACCAACCCCCAAGAACAGAGTTAGGAATCAGTCAGCGTTAACTTAAGGAAATAGGATACCAACTCACCATGAATAACGATTTCAATTTTGCTATTAAAGGCATCCGTTTTGATGAGAACTACCAGCCATCAGACAGCACGCACATCACGACCAACTTTGCCAACCTAGCTCGTGGTGACAGCCGCCAAAATAACCTTCGTAATGCACTTCGCATGATCGACAATCGTTTTAATTCCTTGGCACATTGGGATAACCCAAATGGCGATCGTTACAGCGTCGAGTTGGAAATCATCTCTGTGGATATGGATATCCAAGGCAGTTGTGAGGCGTTCCCTTCCATCGAAGTGCTTAAAACCTACATTATTGACCACAAAACCAACGAACGTGTCGAAGGCATTGTCGGTAAAAACTTCTCTTCTTACGTGCGCGATTACGACTTTAACGTTCTGCTGTTAGATCACAACAAAGACCAGCCCCAATTTAGTATTCCTGCTTATTTTGGTAAGTTGCAAGGCAGCGGTGGCAAGGATGAATCGATAGTCTTTATCGACGCGGTTCACCCAACCTAATCAAAAAATATCTCATGGCTGGATACGTACTGGTCAGTATAAAGTGATTGAAACAACGGGCAATCGTAGTAGGTTGAACACTATTGGTGCATATTTCGGAGCGTTCTTATCATTCATTTCCGTTGTCTTTCAAGCAATTAACCCCTCACAACAAATTTGCCATACTTCAAGTTATTCATACTTTGCTAATGTTCGATTTTCCGAAACTCATTTTTGTCCAGAGGTGTGCGAGCGCCGATCACGGCAAACTGTGATCACGGCAAACACACCTTTGCCCCAAAATGAGTTTCAACCCACTGAATGGTCATGTCTCAGCTCAATCCCTTGAGCCCATTTTTTAATGTTAGATTCACCTATCGCTCGCTATCGGAGCCAAAACCGTTGACGCCGTCAGGAAGACCATTAAAAATCACCTCAAAGACCTGAGGAGGAGCGGACGAGAGAAGTTGGTGCTGTGAGTCCGGGATAAAGTATGTCGGGGAAGTCAAACAGTACAAGGACTGGGAGATGATAGCTAGGTCAGTCTAGTGTGACCGACCCAGCGACTAAGATTTTTGTGTTGAGGGAATGGGTTTGAGATAGATACTATTTGACTAGTTTTACGAGCTAACTTAGTGTGTAACATTGACGATACTCCACTAGTTGAGCAATGATTTACAATGGCAAAACGTAAAGCTATTCCCACAGATACAAAGCTACGCTTATTTGCAGAGTCATCTGGTCACTGCCAAAGACCAGAATGCTTAGACCCTTTATTTCCCTCTGAACTGAATGGTGTAAAACACATTGCTGAAATTGCGCATGTGCTACCTCATGGAGAAGCAGGTCCGAGAAGTGAAGAGATTCCAGAGGGTGAGTTTGAACCTGACTCCTTTGACAACTTGATTTTGCTCTGCCCTAAATGTCACACCATTATTGATAAAAACCCAGACGCCTATCCACGCGCCACTCTTTTGGCATGGAAACGTGATCATTTAGCTAACTTGGCAGTGAAACAAGGTATACAACTGTATGAGAGCAGAGCCGATGCAAGGGTAGCTATTGTGAGTAAATTAAGTGAAAACAGAGCAATATGGGAAAGATTTGCCCCGGTAGATGGCTTCGATTTTGAGTTCGACCCTGAATCCGAAACAGCCCTGCTTTGGAAGCAGCGTATGAAGAGTGTCATTTTACCAAATAACTATCATATTCAATCTGTTTTGGAAGCTAACCTTTCTCATATGACGCCAGAAGAACATGCAGTTTTTGCTGAGTTTAAAGAACACATACGAGGTCTAACTGATCGGCATGTTTGTGGTATTGCAGGTCAAGCAATTCGCTTCCCTAAAAAAATGGAGTCAATTTTTGAATGAACTGGCAAGTAAAATACGCTCTAGAAAATATTAATAAGAAACCTTTTAGCCGTTCTATTGCGGAATATGTTGATGGCGATGTAATTAAGATTACGACTGAGGAACAACCAGATGTTCTAGCTGTAATATCTGATGCGCTAACCATTACCAAAGATAGTGCCGAAGCATATCTAGCGGACAACCCCCAAATTGACTTCATTTGTGGCTATAGAAAAGAATGTGTTTGGCAGGGAGAAGCTATTGCATTCCTTCAAAGTAAGAATGTCGGGTGGGGTAATTTTGGAACCCTGTGCTCGGCGGCAAATACAGGTACAGCAAATACAGCAGAACATAAAGTATATAAATTTGCGGCTCGACTGATTCACCAATACGGCATAGTGGAGAGTGTTCATCGTGAACTTGATCGAGTTTTTTGCGTAACTCTAAAAAATGGACGTCAGGTTAGAGTTGGTATGATCCCTGACTATGAGCCTACGGCAGATAATATCCGAAGTTTTTGGGCAGAATTTGGTCCAGTGGATATTGCGTGGAACATTAACCCCAATGGCGAGCCATCAACCACGGCAAAAGGGGCCGGGGATGAGTTAGGTTGCAAGGTTTTGAAAAATGAGGGGATGAAAGCATATCTACAATCACTGTAATGACAGCTAAAGAAGTTGCACTGCATATAATTGATCAATGCCCGACGTTAAAGTTGTTTGAGGCATATATGTTTGGCTCGACTCTATATGGTGTAGGTCATGATATAGATCTTCTAGTTGTCGGTCCATCAGGTCCAACGCTCTCTACCTTGAAACAAGAAATTGCTGTTGCGGGGCGTGAACTGCCTTTAGACGTGCTGTATATGCAACCAGAAGAGGCGATTGAGACAGAGTTTGTAAATCGAGAGAATTGTGTACTTTTGTCTGTAATTGCCTCTGAGATTTAGAGTGAAAATTGTTCACTGTTAACGGTGTATCAGGGTAAAAGCAGCTAGAGAAAACATGCTGCTTTTATCGATAGCTTGGCCGAACCTTTTGGTTTTATGCCATACCTGAGCTAATTCATCTCTTACTATATTAGCAAAATAACTGACACGCTTTTGTCCAAAATTTTCTCAGGTTGAATTTTTACCCGTGGCACTTTCTAGATCGAAAGTGCCACTACGCAACTTTAAGTAAGCACATTAACTGGTTTAATACCTTGGTCACTAACGTTTCCGAACTGAATTTTAGTGTCGTCTTGGAGGGGGGATGATAATGTAAACCATGGTTAATAATATAAATGTGATAAAAGCATATGCTTTCATTTGGCCATTCCATTGGCTTGCCCACATTTGGAACCACTCAGCCCCAACAATAGCAAAGCCAAGATACCAGACTAAAGCTGCGATTGTACAGCCGATGATATAGAAGGCTTGACCTGTTTCAAATTCAGGGCGACGAATATTGCGAAGCATTTTAATTGAACCATAAATACAGAACAAACCGGCAGATATTTCACCTATGATAACGCCACAGTAACCTATGAAATGAAATGTTTCATCAGTAATCGCTCGCCCCATTAATGCTTTACCATCAAACCATGGTTCTAATGAATCCATAGCGAGTACGTGTTGAACAAACTGATAGTTACTATTAAAGTCCACGATGTTGTTGTAGCCAACTAAGGCACAGAAAATACCAACACATAAGCCGATAATGCCTTTCGAAATTTCATGAGTAGTCGTGAGTGATATTGACATAAACATTTTTCCTCAATTATATGACATAAAACTTGATTATAGTGCAGGAAATCTAACCCGCTAATGCCCAAAGCAATCAGTAGGTCGTAGAAACACTGTTGTCAGTGTAAAACCATGCGCATATTATCTACTTGCTTATTTTAATATCATCATGTCACCCATATTTTGCCCACTTTCTTAACTCCGAGCTGTGGGCTTTTTTCACTTTGCCATACCTTAAGTTATTCATGAATTTCTAATATTCGATTTGCCGAAACGCATTTTTGTCCAACTTTGATTTAGTACACTCAAAACCAACGCTCTCTCCATCTACAAGCTTGAGGTGCAGCAATCGCTGCGTTTCACTATCTTTGTCTCAAACAATCAAAAAAATTAAAACTATGAAATTCCTTCATGTTTAACGTGAAGTATTACCAATGTTATTCAAGTAACGAAGCAAGTATAAAAAACAGACTGCTCTGGTGTTAGGCACTGTGACAGCTGTTTTTGAACTGAATTTTCGAAGTAAACGCTGCACACACTGACGATTGGGAAAATCAAAAAAACACAACCATCCCCAAAGCAGAGTTAGGAATCAGTCAGCGTTTATCTAAGGAAATAGGATACCAACTCACCATGAATAACGATTTTAATTTTGCTATCAAGAGCATCCGTTTTGATGAGAACTACCAACCATCAGACAGCACGCGAATCACGACCAACTTTGCCAACCTAGCTCGTGGTGACAGCCGCCAGAATAACCTTCGCAATGCACTGCGTATGATCGACAATCGTTTTAACGCCTTGGCACATTGGGATAACCCAAATGGCGATCGTTACAGTGTCGAGTTGGAAATCATCTCTGTGGATATGGATATTCAAGGCAGTGGTGAAGCGTTCCCTTCTATTGAAGTGCTTAAAACCAACATTGTTGACCGCAAAACCAATGAACGTATCGAAGGCATTGTAGGTAACAACTTCTCTTCTTATGTGCGTGATTACGACTTTAGCGTTCTGCTGTTAGACCACAACAAAGACCAGCCTCAATTTAGTATTCCCGCTGACTTTGGTGAGTTGCACGGCAAGCTGTTTAAAGCGTTCGTGAAGTCGGAATCGTACCAACAACATTTCCAAAAGCCGCCAGTGATTTGCTTGAGTGTGTCGGACAACAAGGTTTACCGCCGTACTGACAACCAGCATCCAGTGTTGGGTTTTGAATACCAGCCAAACGAATCGTCATTGACTGAGCAGTACTTCAAAAAGATGGGCTTACAGGTGCGCTACTTTATGCCGCCAAACAGTGTCGCTCCGTTGGCGTTTTACTTCTTCGGTGACTTGTTGAATGACTACTCGAACCTAGAGCTGATCAGTACCGTCAGCACCATGGAGACGTTCCAAAAGATTTATCGCCCAGAGATTTACAACGCGAACGCGGTAGCCGGCCAGTGTTACCAACCGAACTTGAAGAATCTCGATCACTCGTTAACCCAAATCGTTTATGACCGCGAAGAGCGCAGCCAGCTTGCGAAAGAGCAAGGGAAGTTTGCTGAGGAGCACTTCATCAAACCTTATCAAGCGATCCTTGAGCAATGGTCTGCAAATTACGCGTAATAGAAAACGAGAATCTAGAAGGGAATGACGATGAAAACACTATTACCGACTTCAACGGCGGGCAGCTTACCTAAGCCTTCTTGGCTGGCTCAACCAGAGACGCTTTGGTCACCATGGAAACTGCAAGGCGACGAGCTAATTGATGGCAAACGCGATGCGCTGCGTGTCTCTTTGCAAGAGCAAGAATTGGCAGGGGTCGATATTGTCAGCGACGGTGAACAAACTCGCCAACACTTTGTGACGACCTTTATTGAACACCTTAGCGGAGTAGACTTCGAGAACCGCAAAACCGTGACCGTTCGTAATCGCTATGACGCGAGTGTACCGACGGTTGTTGGCCCTGTGAGCCGAACCAAACCTGTATTTGTGGAGGATGCGAAGTTCTTACGTCAGCAAACCAAACAACCGATCAAGTGGGCGCTGCCGGGGCCAATGACGATGATCGACACGCTGTATGATGATCACTACGGGAGCCGAGAAAAGCTGGCTTGGGAATTCGCAAAGATTCTTAACCAAGAAGCCAAAGAGCTTGAAGCGGCAGGTGTCGACATTATCCAATTTGATGAGCCCGCATTTAACGTGTTCTTTGATGATGTGAACGAGTGGGGCATTGCTTGTTTAGAGCGCGCCATTGAAGGGCTAAAATGCGAAACCGCAGTACATATCTGCTATGGCTACGGCATTAAAGCCAACACGGATTGGAAGAAAACACTGGGCACTGAGTGGCGACAGTACGAAGAGGTATTCCCGAAGTTGCAGAAATCCAACATCGATATCATCTCGCTTGAGTGTCATAACTCGCGCGTGCCTATCGAACTATTAGAACTTATCCGAGGCAAGAAGGTGATGGTTGGCGCAATTGATGTAGCAACCAACGAGATTGAAACACCAGAAGAGGTTGCAGAAACATTGCGCGAAGCACTTAAGTACGTCGATGCCGACAAACTTTACCCATGCACCAACTGCGGCATGGCGCCTCTCTCTCGTGAAGTTTCAACTGCTAAGCTTAATGCACTCAGCGCAGGCGCAGAGATCATTCGTAAAGAGTTGGCGGGCTAGTATCGAAATTGATCTTCGATACAGAAATTTAAGACAGGGTCATTCCAGCGAGTCTAGACGAGACTAGGAATCTGCTCACCTCTCGCTGGGAAGTGGCGATAACCTCAGACCTTAACAGCACTTTGCGGGTAGATCCTGAATCACCTCGCCCCTCGTTGTTCAGGATGACGGACGCTAGTAGATACGTTGCTCACGATATCCTTATATTTGGCTTGCATTCAAAGTTGGGTCATTCCAGCGAGTCTAAGCGAGACTAGGAATCTGCTAACCACTCGCTGGGAAATAGCGATAACCTGAGACCTTAACAGCACACGGTGGGTAGATCCTGAATCACCTCGTCCCTCGTTTTGCAGGATGATAAGCGTTGGTAGATACGTTGCTCGCGATATTTTTATATGTGGAGTGTATCCAAAGTTGGGTCATTCCAGCGAGTCTAGACGAGACTAGAAATCTGCTAACAACTCGCTGGGAAGTGGCGATAATCTCAGGGCTTAACAGCACTTTGTGGGTAGATCCTGAATCACCTCGTCCCTCGTTATTCAGGATGACGGACGTTGGTAGATACGTTGCTCACGCTGTTCAGGATGGCGGAGGTTGGTAGATACGTTGCTTGCGATATTCTTATATTGGTATGTATCCAAAGTTGGGTCATTCCAGCGAGTCTAGACGAGACTAGGAATCTGCTAACAACTCGCTTGGAAAATAGCGATAACCTCAGAACTTCACAGCACTCTGTGGGTAGATCCTGAATCACCTCGTCCCTCGTTGTTCAGGATGACGGACGTTGGTAGATACGTTGCTCACGATGTTCTTATATGTGGTATGTATTCAAAGTTGGGTCATTCCAGCGAGTCTAGACGAGACTAGGAATCTACTAACAACTCGCTGGGGCATGGTTCTAACTTCCGAACTTCACAGCTCTCGGTGAGTAGATCCTGAATCACCTCGTCCCTCGTTGTTCAGGATGACGGACGTTGGTAGATACGTTGCTCACGATGTTCTTATATGTGGTATGTATCCAAAGTTGGGTCATTCCAGCGAGTCTAGACGAGACTAGGAATCTGCTCACCTCTCGCTGGGAAGTGGCGATAATCTCAGAACTTCACAGCACACTGTAGGTAGTTCCTGAATTACGCTCGTTCCTCGTTGTTCAGGATGACGGGCGTCGGTAGATATGTTGCTCGCGATATTTTTATATTTGGTCTGTATCCAAAGTTGGGTCATTCCAGCGAGTCTAGACGAGACTAGGAATCTGCTAACCACTCGCTTTGAAAATGGCCGTAGCCTTCGAACTTCACAGCACTCGGTCGGTAGATCCTGAATCACCTCGTTCCTCGTCGTTTAGGTGACCGGTTCTAAATAAAAATGCCGCTCATAGTAAAGTGAGCGGCATACTTCGTTTCCCGTTTCCCGTTTCCCGTTTCCCGTTCCTCGTCAATTCAATTCCACGTTCTTCACCTCAGGATGCTTCAACAACATCACGCGAATCCAGTGGTGTACTACCCACATCACCATCGCGGTCAGCAGCACTGCTACGAATATCGAACTGAATCGGTACAAGATAGAGAAGAACGCGTCTTTCTGCTCAGGCACCAATGATGTGGTCAATGGAACGGAGAGGGCAGACATCGCCGAGAACGCAATAGCGGCTTTGACTTGTCCTTTCGTTAGCCACAAACAGAATGGCCCCATAGCGATAGTAAACGCCAGCCAGAACAACAACCCATGACCAAACCAACTGCCCAAGATTAACTGCACCGCCATACCGGCGATACAGCCAAGTGCTGTGCCGATGATGCGGATTTTCGCCATGGCCATTGATCCTGCCAGTGTCATTGGCGTTAGGATGATGAGGATCGAAGCCTGCGCCGAAAGCGAGTCGTACAAATCACCAATTTGGAACACCAAAAACGCCGCCATCGCTACCACCCAGCCCATTGCTACTTGGCTGATGTAGTCGATATCGCTTTTTACTGGCGTGGTCATTTCTGTTTGTAAGATCTTCGATTCCGGCTCTGGAAATAGCCAATAGGCGAGGGCACAGACGAAGATATTGCTGAACGAAATCACCCAAAGGTTGACGTTGAACTCTTCAATATCCATGAAGTCGTAGCTCGCAAAGTTCAGCACGATAGAGCCAACCAGCAGTCCCATGTAACCAAACAAGTAGGTTTTCGGATTCATCATTGCGATGCATTTAAACAGCATCATAATGCCCACTGCCGCGAACATCAGAGTAGGATGGAACTGCAAGTATTCGAGAATAAAGGTGGCTTGAACCGTGGTCCAAAACGCCGAGAACAGCACCATCAAGACGAGTGGCAGACTGAAGTGGTCCATGCGGCCGAGCACAAACAGTGGCAGCATGACGGCAAAGAAACCGTAAGACCAACCAAAGATCATGCTCAACGCCAAACCCATTGAGCAGCCAAACCAAATACGTAAGGTTTTCATCGCAGCCGCCTAGTAGATAAAGTGGAACCAGCTAGCAAGGTAGATTTGAACTTGTGCCATCAGTGACCAAAACGGACTGTTGTCTGGGTAAAGCACGATGGTGGCACGAGAACCAACGAACAGAGAGGAAGGCAAGGCTTCTTCGCTGGTCAGGTTCACGCGAGTTCGCTGCGCATCACGTACCCAACGGTTGTTCACTTCGACTTTGGTCAGTGCGCCGTTTGGAGTTTGCTGTGCAGCGGCAACGCCATAATCTCGGCTAGCCAGATCGAAGTCGTACACAGAACCTGGGTTAGCATCGAATGCCACCATGGCGTGGTAGTCTTTACTTACTCCAGCCACAGACTTCTCTCGGAAATCCGCTGCGACCCACATTGAGCCTGTTGGTACAAACGTCAGCAATGGCATGTTGGTGTTTGCCATGGTGCCGACTTCCAACTGTAGGTTCGTCACCACACCATTACTTGGAGCAAGAACCGCGGTGTTGGTTAGGTCTAGCTGTGCTTTCTCAATGCCATTTTGCGCAATGCGTACCGCGGTGCTTTGGCCTTTTTTGTCACCAAGCTGCGCTTCAATCACTTTCAAGTTTTGTTGCTCTGCTTTGAGCGCTGCTCGCGATACTTGGTTTTGTGCGTAGGCACTGTCTAAGTTGGATTGAGAAATCACTTTTTGCTTCGACAGTTTTTGTAGACGTGAGTACTCACTGTGCGCGTTATTGTAAGTTGCTTGAGCACGAGCAATGTTTGCCAACGCCGCTTCTCGTTGCGAATACAGTGTTGCTTCTTTTTCGTAGGCGGATTGCAGTGAAAGCTGCGCTTGTTCTAAAGCGATCTTGTATTTGCGGTCGTCGATTTTGAACAGCACATCGCCTTTGTGCACCGCTTGGTTGTTTTCGATCAGCACGTCGGTCACTTTGCCAGACACTTCTGGCGCGACTTGCACCACATAGCCTTGTACGCGACCTTCGGTAGTGATTGGCGCGTGACGGTCAGCAATGATGATGTAGAAAAAGAGTACAATGAACAGGACAATAAGTGTTCGCATCCAGTGTTTGAATTTATGATCCGCTGTCATAAGAAATTCCTGAATTTATGGCGCTCGCAAGCAAATAAGATAACGAATTATAGAGAAGTCGATCACAATTCAGTAGAATGACAATAAGCGCATGAATGACCTAAAAGTAGGACAATGAACGTAAGTTTTGATGATCTTCACCTGTTTAGCCAAACCGTCGTGCACGGTGGCATTAGTGCAGCGGCAGAGGCGAACCAGCTACAACGCTCTAAAGTGAGCCGACGTTTGCAAGAATTAGAGAAAGCGTTGGGCTGCCAATTGCTGATTCGTACTACGAGAACCATTGAGCTTACCGAGCACGGCAAGCGTCTGTTTGAGCTGGTGGGGCAACCCATAGAGCATATTCAGCAAGGCTTGAAAGTGATGCACGAATACGAGCAAGAGTTGACGGGCAAAGTGCGCGTCGCGATTCCTTCTGCTTTGATGAGCTCGGCTGCGTTCAACTGGATCATCAACGAATACACCACGCGTTATCCGGATATGTCGGTAGAGATTGAGAACCACCAAGAGAGTGTCGATCTCAAGCGTCAAGCATTTGATCTTCAGCTTCTTCCTAGCGTGGCCAAAGTCTCGGACGACAGCTATGTACAGTTTAGTTTGCTGCCTTATCGCAGTCATTTTGTCGCTTCCCAAGCTTACCTCGATGCCCATTCGCCATTAAAAAGTATGGATGATTTAAAACACCATCGTTTACTCACCAACCGATACAACGCAGGGTTATTGGACCCAGAATTACACGTGGCGGTCAGGTCAGACGATTTAAACTTGCTGCGGTTAATGGCGATTGCAGGCAATGGCATCGCATTCATTCCTCAAGTGCACTCCAAGCCCGCTTTGGAAGACGGCCAACTGGTGGAGGTGTTGCCGGAGTTCACGCATCCTAAGCAACATCTGACGTTGATTTACCCATCCAATCTGTTTTTGCCGAACAAGGTCAAAGCCTTGATTGAGCTGTTTAGGGAAAAATTCCAATAGCGTGAGCGGACAATAACTTTGCGAATTTACTCATCAGAATAGTCGGCAGTTCTGGTACATTCTCTTTATTCAAACGCTTGAGTATATTCACCTTCAAGCGGCTCATAGGAGATGAGAATGTTATCGAAAAATTCCACCGGTCTGATTGTTGTCGATGTGCAAGGTAAGTTGGCAACGCTCATGCACGAAAGCGAAGCACTGATTGAAAGCACCACCAAATTAGTCAAAGGAGCGAAAGCACTTAACTTGCCTATTCTATGGCTGGAACAAAACCCAGAACGCTTGGGGTCAACGGTTGAGCCGATCCGCGAAGTGTTAGCGAAGGAGCATTTGCCGATCGCTAAACACACTTTCGATGGATGCAAAGAACCGACATTCAAACTCGCGGTAGAAAACGCCAAAGTCGATACTTGGCTAGTTTGTGGTATCGAGGCGCACATTTGTGTGTATCAAACCGCGGTGTCGCTGCGTCAAATGGGCTACCGAGTGGAACTGGTGACGGATTGTGTCTCTTCCCGAACGCCAGCAAACAAAGCTTTAGCGCTGGCAAAACTGACTGCGAATGGTGTTGGCCTAACAGGCGTTGAGATGTGTTTGTATGAAATGGTAGAAGATTGCCGAGCACCAGAGTTTAAAGAGATCTTAGGGCTGATTAAGTAGAGAATAACGGATTAGAACGCCAATCACGGTAGAGGTAAAGATGGAACTGAGAGCGTTTGTAACTATCTATTTTAAAGCTATTTTTGCGCCTATCTTTCTCCCCGCCTATTTCGTAGTTCGCTCCCTTTGAAATCGAGCTCGCTCCCTTGGCAATTGAGTGCCAAGGGACGCATAGTTTTTGAGCGCTGAGCTTTCGTCTTTTGACGTGTTTGGCCCTAGCGATTGTTATCCGCGCTGTCATTCTCCGGGAAAAGTGCCGTTTGCGTTTCTTCCAGCCCTTCAGGGGTGTATTGATAACCTTTGTCCATACTCATGTTTTTGTATTTCACCAACATCTTTTCAATGATCAGAGATTGAATGCGAAGGGCATCTTTACCTAGTTTTTGGGCAATAAACTCACTCAGTGTTTGTATGGTCACGTTATGGAATTTTGGCTCTGTACCTTTTCCCATGTCCGTTTTGACTTGGACAACGAGATCTTTTTCCTTATTGGCGATCTGAGTCAGATGCTCCTTAAACTTTTCGTTGTAGATGTCGGATGTTGCGTTTAGGCGTAGCTTGTTAATTCTCGGGTATTGGATTTTTTGTGCATCTTGCAGTTTTAACTTTAACTCTTTAAACGCAATGGATTCCTCTTTGTTAATGCTTTCAAAGAACTTCATATCGTTGGAGACATCGATATCTTCCGAAGAGGAGATAAACGCAGGATCAAACAGTACGTTGGTGTTTAGCATCGTAAATTGTTCGATAGGGCGTCCTTTCACTGAATCTGACTCGACCGTGGATTTCTTCGGTGCCTTCGACCCTTTCTCGTAAGTGTCTCCGCTGGTTGAACCGAGTGAAAAATACAGAGTGGTGTCATCTTTGACTTTCGATGTGGCTTGCTCGGCTGCAGAGATAAGGTCCATGTCAGACATCAGCACATTGCAGTCCATCATGGTGACTTTTTTGAACTGGTTTTGTTTGCAAAAATCGACGACGGCTTTTCTTGTCGCACCAAATCCAACCGTTCCTGATTCGAACTCCCAGCCTACGAGACCAACTCCCGCATCACGTAAGTATGCTCCCATCTGTTCATCGTACAGAGCTAGCTCACTTTGATGCACAAACAAGTAGACGGGCCGACTCGTCCCTTCTGTATACCAATATAGCTCTTGGAGTTTCTCTTTTATCAGAAACTGTTGCGGCATGCCGACTGAAGGGACGATCAAAGCGGTGCCAGTGGAGGATTGCGGAGCAATTCTTTCCTCAAAGTGGGAGGCCGTAGGTAAGCCGGCATTCTGGCTTTGTTGCCGAGTTTGTCTCGGGCTATGATCATTGATCTGACGACGATAGTAAACACGCTCCAACTCTCTACTGCGGTTGAGAATTTGATCGACAACGGCAGGCTCATACTTAAGTGCTCCCGTGTTATCGCTAACGACATAGCGATAGTTAAAGCGAATTAGGGCTTCTGGCCGCTTGTTTTTTACCTCGAGTTCACCGCTATTAACGTATGCCCACCAGTCCTGTTTAAAGGTGGTCCATGTCGCATCGTTTTCAGCATCTCGCTTGCGTTTAGCCGATTCAGGATTTTGCGTGGTATTGAGCTGGTCGCTTTTTCTCTTTTGGGCTTTGTTTGAGGAAGAAGCCGCTTGATTATTGTCACCGAACATACGTATTTTCACTTCTTTTAAATATCGTCGAAGATAGGTTTTTTCGCTCTTGATGGCGGAATGACAGACGTTGTGAATCGTCTTATTGGCCCGCAGGGATGCTGGTTATATGCGTCAGTTGCAATTCATCTTCGACAAAAGAAACCGTGATACGCAGCAGTCTGTTTTCGATTTTTTGAACATTCAATACTGGCGTGTTTGGGGATAATCCAGCTTGGCTAAAGATGTTGATCACCGAAGAGGGCTGCGTTAAATCGGCATACTCTCCCCAAACATCACGTTGTGAATATTTGCCCCACACATCACCAAGCGGGTAGGCCTCACCAACGGAAAAGCTATCTTGAGGACAAGTTTGCTCAGAGTTGGCCTCTTCTTGGGGTTGCTCGGCCGCACTGACAGTCAATACATCGCCGACTTTGAGAGCGAGGGGATCACTTTCATAGTTCGGATTGAGTTTGAGTAGTGCTTTTGCTGACAAACCGTATTGAGGTGCAATGTCTGTCCACTGCTCTGGAGAGCCATCGTCATTAGTGCGGACTTTATGATTTTGGGCTTGGCTCGTTTCGCTGGTGGATTGTGTGGCGGCTTGTTTTCGCGGCAACAAAGGCTGCTTCACGATGGTTTTGAGCGCATCGATATCAATGAGTGTTGCGTTCTGTTTTAACCAAGCAGTATTGATTTCTGCAAGCTCATCATTGGTGAGTTTTTCTTGGCGATAGAAAATATGCTGGGGCGCGGCTTTTTTTCCTTCGATGGCAACCGGGACAAGCATGGCGTTGAATGTTTTTTTGCTGACGAGCTTGTCTGTGATGCCATGCGGGCTAGACTCAGTCATTTGCCAAGAGAACTTATCGTTGCCAAGGATAGCCATTTCATACATCAGCTTCCCATCATAGAAGTAATAATAAAACCCTTGTGCTGCCCACCCAAGTAAGCTCTTTGTTTCTACTGCGGGAATAAAAGGAATGAACTCCGCGTTAGTATATTCACTGCCAAGTGGCTTTGGTGTGATTGTGTATTTTTGCTGTAAGCCGATGTCTTGAAAAAGTTCGTGTAAAAGGGTTTTGTCTTCGGCTTCGAAGCATTCTGCTGTTAATACGGTACACGGTGATGGCTGTGTTTGTTCTAATTTTCCCCAGCGCTTAATAAGCGGTTCATTTGGTGTTTTCGCCAGAGAAAATACACCAGGCTGAAGCGTATTTAAGTCATCCTTTGGAGCATGAATCTTTATTCGGCATTCAAACTCAGCGGTGGCTTGTGATTGAGCGTCGGTTACGAGTGAGCTGTAGCTCGCCTGAGCACTGCTTTTTGAATGTGATTGGCTGCTAGCCGATGAGTACTGGTTTGCGCTGGAGCGATTACTTGACGTAGTTAGTGCGGAATCGATAAGTGGAGCGTAGCCAGCTCCCCTCACACGCTTTGATGCTGGACGCTTCATTTATATCGCCTCTTGGATTTAATTGGTGATAGCTTAGCGGCAATTAAACGAACGCACTATAGACAGAATAACCAATTCCATTTGCTTAGTTACTAAAACTGTAGGCATATCGAAAGTGATAGAGGTAAGGGTTTTAATGATAAAAAGCGTTATTAATATAGGGCGAAGAGGGGAATAATTGATATTAATGCGATTGAAGTGTAACCATATTTGCGACTTATTTTAGAGAAGCATTAAGCGCTAGGTATTTATACCCAAGTAACCTCGAGATGCTAGGTTCAGCGAGAATGACTTGGTTTGTAGACGCGGCGGCGATTTAAAGGTTTGGTGGGGCCAAATCAAGAATCGACAACAAAGTATACAAGCCAAGTCAACTCGCCCTTCGGGAGCGTGTCATTGCCCCGATTTCTGCGTCAAACAACTTGGAAATAGCTGGCTATTACGCTGCGTTGTTTTCCTTGATCTCGAATCAATGACAACGCTCTGAATCCTGCATCTTGAAGTCACTTGGGTATATTAATTACTCACTAGCGCTATTGGAATATGAAAAGCACAGAATGCGCTTATTCAAACTCTCGCTGGTATCTTGGCAGCATGGATTCATTACCAAGTAATCCACCTTGATGGATGTAGATCAGTGTCTTGTCTTTATTTTCTGTCAACCACGGTTGTAAGCATTGCCACATGTATGGGTCGTACAGTAGATCGAATTCGAGGTTGGTTTGATCGTAGAGCGCGTTCCACGTTTCGTAATCGCTTTGATACAAACGTCCGAAATGATGCTTATCGCGCACCGAGAGAATCGTCGGGTGGTTTTCACTTTCGAGAGTGTTGAATTGCTCAGTTAGATAATCAGCATTGCCGACACAAGCGCAGGTGATGACCTCGATGCCGTGTGGCTGTAAGTGCTTGCTCAAATACAGTGCGGTTGTTCCCGTTCCTGATGGCAAGGCCACTACAAACTGCTTTTTGCCTTCAAGGCGTGTCCAATCAAGCAGTTCACGCGCCAGTTGTTTTACACCGGCTTCGGCAATCTTCGCTTTTCCGCCTTCAGGGACAACCAAGGTTGTATCGTCTAACCCACGAACTTGTTCAATGTATTCAGTGGGATGAAGAGGGGATTCGATCTCTTGCATTGCCGTGATGTTCATCCCTAAATCCAGCGCACCTCGGTAGTTGCCGATTGGGGAGTCCTTGAGCCAAGACGGGATATGCTGGACGTAAAACTCAAAGTTCCAACCTTTGATTTGCGCCAGAGCGGCAAGGGAGTACATCGCATTGGATTGAGCAGAGCCGTAGCTGATGAGGGTTTTGATTGCGCTATTTTGCGATTCCATCAACGCCATAAACTTGCGTGCTTTGTTCCCAGAGAAGTGAGAATGCAGCATGTCATCACGCTTAAGGAAAAAGGTGTGACCGTTAAAGTTGTGCTGAGTTATCGGGCTTTCAGAGAGTTTCATGCGACTACTGACGTGTCCAACCACGCGACCTTGCCGTTAAAAAGGGCGCGTAGTGTAACGCCAATAAACCCAGATAAAAAGTCCGTGTTTCAATACAACCTTTTCGATTATTTCTGATGGTCATTGGAGTCTTAAAAGGTTTCATACCCAACAAGGTTTGCCGCAGAAATGAACCAAACAGCATCACAACTCGCGTTTCTTCCTTAAGCCACGTAAACTACGCCGCTTATTTTCATTCAATCAGAAGGCTTGGTTTTGCAGACTCTAGAACAATTACAAACAGGACAATTGGTAGGAATCAAACAATTGAAGTTGGCGCAAGGGCTAACTGAGTTTCCTATGGAAATTTTAGAGCTTGCAGAAACGCTTGAAGTATTAGATTTATCCGGCAACGCACTGTCAGATCTACCTCCAGAATTGGAGCAGCTGACCAAGCTGAAAATCATCTTTGCTTCAAACAATCAGTTCACCCATTTGCCAGAGGTTCTGGGCAAGTTGCCAAATCTTGAGATGGTTGGGTTCAAAACCAACAAGATTAAAGAGGTGAGTGAAGCCTCGCTGCCAAGCCAGTTGCGTTGGTTGATTCTGACGGATAATGAGATTGAAGTTCTCCCAAACAGCCTTGGTGAAAGACCGCGCCTGAGAAAACTGGCACTGGCAGGCAACCGCATCAAGCAACTGCCAAACAGCATGGAAAACTTGGTCAATCTGGAATTGATTCGTTTGTCTGCTAACCAGCTTGAGCACTTCCCTGATGTGTTGATGAAGCTGCCTAAGCTTGCGTGGTTTGCTTTTGCGGGTAACCCATTTTGCAAGCATCCTTCTTCGCTAGACAGCGTGCCTAAGGTTACAACTGGCAGTTATTCGCTTAACCACGTTCTCGGCCAAGGCGCGAGTGGGGTGATTTCTCATGCGAATTGGACTGACGCGCAGTATGAGTTCCCGAGTGAAGTGGCGGTAAAAGTGTTTAAGGGGGAAGTGACCAGCGACGGCTTCCCGCATGATGAGCTTGAAGCGTGTTTGCAAGCAGGGCACCACGACAATTTGGTGAAATCCATCGCGCAGGTGGATAATGGTAATGAGCTTGCGTTGGTGATGGAGCTGATTCCAGACAGCTACTACAACTTAGGTTTGCCGCCAACACTGGAAACCTGCACACGAGACACCTTCCCACAAGGGTTTACCTTAACTGTCGAGCAAGTAAATACGATTGTTGAACAGATGGTGGATGTGTTTAATCACTTGCATGACAACAAGGTGTGTCACGGTGATTTGTATGCACACAATACTTTGGTGAATGACCAAGGTGAGATGATCTTCGGTGATTTTGGTGCGGCGAGTATTTACGGCTACCTATCTGAGCAGCAGCAAGCGGCGATCAAAACCATTGAATCCAGAGCGTTGACGTATTTCATCGAAGATGTGTGTTCTGTGTGTGAAGACTCGAAAGCAGCATTGGAAGTGATGAATCGCTTTGCGTCGCTCGCGGCGTAATAGTTCATTCAATCGAATAATCAAATGAGAAAGAGGTATCGGTTTGCCCGCTTTGATGTTGAGCAAATTATTGGCGCTGAGCAAATGAGATACCTCTTGATTGAATCTAGTTCGAGGAAGTTACGCTGAGCAATCTTCTTGATGCTCTGACGCAAGGTCAATCACTGCCTCACATCCACCCTCTGGATGCGTACCAATCTTAAAATGCCAGCCATAACGTTGGCACAAATCATCGACAATCATTAGACCCAATCCGTGTCCCCCCGAGTGTGGAATGGTGGAGAAACCTTCACCTTCGTCACGCACCGAGATGGTGTGTTCATCCATACTGATATGAATGGCTCCCGATGTTGTCGCAGCGATGCCGTTGCGAATAAGGTTACCAAGAATAATGGTAAGTACCGCGTTGGTTGCTTTGGTCTTAGGTGTCCCGCTGACGTTCATTTGCAAGGCCAGTGATTTTTCGTCTGCTTGCGCTTGGCTTTGCGCAATGATCCTCGTGAGCTCTTCTTCAGAGATGGTTCTCACTGGTGAATCATCCGTATTGCGCTCGTAACGGACTAACCCTAGTAGCGCATCTACCATGGTCGACATTTGTTGTGTCGCGTCTTGAATTCGATTGACTTGGCGTGTCTGGAAATCCGTATTCGCACTTCTGGCTAATAAGCTGCTTGAGCCTTTCATAACAGTCAGCGGCGTACGAAGCTCGTGGCTTGCGTATCGCGCAAAGGCTTGTTCGCGCTTGATGACTTGATTGATCTTGTGGCGATATTGGTTGAGTTCTTCGGCCAAGGCTTGGAACTCTTTGGCGGAGCCTTCAGGCACATTGAAGATTTGAGAAGGGTCGCCTTGGTGTTGGTCTAGCTGGCTTTTAAGCGCATTGACGGGTTCTATCAATCGTTGGGATAGACGCAGCAATAGGTTGCCAAATAAGAAAATCATAACGGCGACAATCGAAAGTACCGTAGCGACCACGAGAACGAACTCTTCAGAGGTGATCTCAATTTCATCAATGAGGGAAATCAGAATGACCGGGTGCTCAACACCTTTGTTGGTGTAAGAGCTCATGTAGATCATGCGTGAATCTGGCTCGTCGCCTATTTCATCAAGAAAGTGTTTTTTACCGATCAGATATTTGCGAAATTCTTCTGGGACTAAGTTGATGTCGTTGTATGCGGTTGTCAGCAAATCAAGCTTGATAGTGCCTTGGTCGGGATGAGATTGAAAATGAACGATGGCTTCTTTTTTGTCGACCATAATACGACGTTCACCCACGCGGTCTTCTGACCAAAGCAGTGCGCCGGTGATGAGTAAAAAGCAGAATAGACCAATAACAACAGAGACAAACGAGAAGAACAGCGCTAAACGCCCAGTCATACTCTGGGTGCTTTGAGTGCTGTTTAACAGTCGGAGGATCATGCTCCGGTCTCCAAGCGGAAACCGACTTTAGGTACCGTGATGAGAACATGTTTTTCAAAGGGTTTATCGAGTTGGTTACGCAGTTGGTAAATATGGCTGCGCAGTACATCGTTGTTGGGCTCGTTTTCTTGCCACAGCTGAAAGGCGATCTCTTCACGTGTTACTACGTCTGGCGCGTTTTTGACCAGCATTTCTAAAATGGTATAGGTGGTAGGGTTGAGCGCTAAGAGCTTATCTTGACGGTAGGCTTGACGTGTTTTTTGGTCGATAGAGACTTCACCGTATTCCAATTTACTTGAAGCTACTGTGCCACGGTAACGGCGGATCAGCGCCATCATGCGCGCTTCGAGAATATCCAAGTCGAAAGGTTTTGTGAGGTAGTCATCGGCACCGTGCTGAAAGCCTTTGAGCATATCGTCACGGCTATCAAGCGCGGTCAGCATCAGCACTGGTGTATTGTTGCCCGCATCGCGAAGTTTATTGCACATGGTTAAGCCATCCATGCGTGGCAACATTAGGTCGAGTAAGATGATGTCGAAGGTGTTTTCCATTGCCAGCTTCAAGCCCAGCTCACCATTGTCCGCGTAATCGAGTTCCATACCTGCACACTCAAAATAATCGAACAGCATGCCTGCAATTTCTCGATTATCTTCGACCAAAAGTACGCGTTTCATGTATTTCTCTCCAATCAGACAGGTTTTCGAAATTAAGGGTATTTCCTTAACCGAACATTATTCACTAAGGGTGTGAAAAAGATGTCAACAACAACTATTTCACGCTGCTATTAATAGACTGCATCCATTCATCGGATACAGTGGAAGAGTAGCATGTCAACCTTCAACATTCACGCTGCAACCTTTTCGAAGGTGAGCCAACACTCTGAGCCTAAAACAGTTTTGTCTGTGGTGGTGCCATTCTTTAACGAGCAAGAAGTCTTGCCGGAATTTCATCGTCGTTTGATCGCGGTTCTGGACACGATGCCAGAACGTTGCGAAATCGTGTATGTCGATGATGGCAGCAAAGACGACAGTCTAATGATCGCACAAAACTTTTCTCAATCTTCTAGCGACGTTCGTTGTATTGCATTAAGCCGTAACTTTGGCAAAGAGTCCGCCATGAGTGCAGGTTTGGAACATTGCCAAGGCGAAGCTGTGATCGTGATTGATGCTGACTTGCAAGATCCTCCTGAGTTGATTCCGAAGATGGTCTCTAAATGGCGTGAAGGGTATGACGTAGTCAACATGCAGCGCAGTGAACGCCATGGCGAGACGTGGTTCAAGCGTTTCTCGGCCGCCTGCTTTTACAAAGTACTCAACAGCATGGCTAAGCTCGATGTGCCAGAGAATGTTGGCGATTTTCGTCTACTAAGCGCAGAGGTGGTTAAGCACATCAATGCGCTGCCAGAGCGCAACCGGTACATGAAGGGCATTTTCTCGTGGCCGGGCTTCAAACAGGTGACGGTGCAGTTTGAGCGTGATGCTCGTTTCTGCGGTGAGACCAAGTGGAACTACCTTAAGTTGATTGGCCTAGCAATGGACGGCATTACCTCGTTCTCGATTCGTCCTTTGCGTTTAGCGACGTTAGCGGGGGCGTTAGTGGCGTTCAGTGCCTTTCTTTATGGCGCATTCATCGTGATGAAAACCGTGGTGTTTGGGGAACCTGTGACGGGTTACCCATCCATGATGGTGGTTCAACTCGCATTGGGAGGCGTTCAACTGCTGTCGATTGGCCTTTTGGGCGAATACATCGGGCGTATTTTTGTCGAGACCAAGCAGCGTCCTCTTTATCTTATCCAGTCTGTTTACGAGCAGCCTGCGAAACATCAATCCATCCAAACCATGAAGTTTAAACTAGGAGAAACCGCGTAATCATGAGTATTAATAAAACCCATCTGTGGTTGTTGTTGGCGTTTGCGCTTTTACTCCGTCTTATTTCACTTGCGACTTACCCTTTGATGGACACCACAGAAGCCCGCTACGGCGAAATGGCACGCTTGATGGTGGAAACGGGTAATTGGCTCACCCCTCAGTTTGATTACGGTGTCCCTTTTTGGGGGAAGCCGCCCCTGTTCACTTGGATGAGTGCTTATGGCATAGAATTGTTTGGATTGAATGAATTCGCGGTGCGTGCACCACACTGGTTGGCTGGTGTCGCGACGATCTTCTTTGTTGCTTTTATGGCTTATCGAGCAGGTACTAGCGCGTTGATCGCAGCGCTAGTATTGGCGACGTGTGGCATCTTCTCTATTGCTGCGGGCGCGGTGATGACAGACATGGCGCTCACTCTCGCAATGACGATGGCAATGGTCGGGTTCTACTACTGCTGGCTTGGTAAAGATAAACACAGCCGCCTATGGGGATATGTTGGTTTCTTTGGTTTGGCTTGTGGCTTGCTTGCAAAAGGACCGGTAGCCATCGTGATCATGGGGATTGCAGTGTTCCCTTGGTTGGTGATTCAGCATGGCTTTTTTGGGGCGTTTAAAGCGCTGTGGCAGCGTTTTCCTATTGTGTCAGGTTTGGCGTTGATGTTCGCGATTGCTCTGCCTTGGTACATCATGGCAGAGGTGGCGACACCGGGATTTATTGATTACTTCATTGTTGGCGAACACTTTAAGCGTTTTGTCGTGAGTGGCTGGCAAGGGGACTTGTACGGCTCAGCACACGATCAACCACGTGGGATGATCTGGGTATTTTGGCTGCAATCGGCAGCGCCTTGGTCAATCGTATTGCCTATCTTGGCGTGGAAGCGTCGTAAGGTGCTCAAAGCCATTGAAACTGATCATCAAGGTCTATTTAGCTTCCTGATCTGTTGGCTGATTTCACCAATGATTCTGTTCACGATGGCTGGGAATATCTTGCCTGCTTACGTTCTGCCGGGCATTCCAGCTCTGGGCATTTTGGTTGCGATGCTGGTGGATAAAAACGACTTTAAGTGGGTAACCGGGGCTGCTGCGGTGCTACCGGTACTGCTTATGATTGCAATGTTGGTATTAAATATGGGCAAAGCCGACAGCCGCAGTGACCGTATTATCTTCGAGCAAACTGATGATAGTGCACCTGTATTCTACATTGGCAAACGACCGTTCTCTGGCCAGTTTTACAGCCATGGCCAGGCGAAAAAGCTGGAAGATGCCAATGACTTAAATAACCTGAAGAAATTCCACCTGATTGGTAAATCGCAACAAGTGGATGTGGTTATTCACGATAACGCTTTGAGCTGTACTAACGACTTCACAGCCAAATCGAAACGTTCACTCTATACCTGTGTGATGGGGTAACGGAGTGGGCAAATTACTAAAATTTGCTTCGTTAACAAGGCTTTCTTCGTTAGAAAGATTTGCTCTGGTTGGTGGTATCGGCTTTGTGGTCGATACCCTTATCTTTTCCTTGTTATTCCATGTGGCTGGCTTGGAGTTGATGGTTGCTCGCAGCATCGCTTTTTTGTTTGCAGCAACCACGACTTGGCTAGGCAATCGCTGGCTTACTTTCTCTCAAGCAGACAAACATAACCCGTTGTATCAGTGGCTTAAATTTATGGCGAGTGCTTGCATTAGTGCAGTGCCTAACTTTGCCGCTTTTAAAGGTTGGACGCTTATGTTCGGAACACAAGGCTATATGGTGTTCCTCGCTCTGGCTCTGGGAATATTGGTCGGCATGATGAGTAATTACTTACTCAGCTCAAAGTGGGTCTTTAGCCAACAATGAGCTTTACTTTCATTTCAGGGAGTAAATAACTGCAATAAAAACAGGGATATGAAGAAAATTAACTGTGACTCGAGTCACGGTTTGAGTAATCTAATACTCAGTAAAAAAGAGTAAAAATGCATGAGTACTTTCGTATAAAATGCATTTTATTATTTGAGTCTATATTCTATAAATACAATAACTTAGACAGCTTATTGGAAGGCTTTATTTATTGTAGGGCTCATACGTTTAAAATATAAAACTGACCTCATACGTTACCCTGTTAATAATATTGATCTTTTTATTCTCTTTCTGTTCATATCTTGACGTCTTCTGTTCACCTCTGTTGTTTAAAATCCATGAAATTTCTAAAAATAATGCCAATCTATCATCAGTTACAGAGGTGACTATGTTTAACAGTATACGTACTCGAATCGCAGTCAGTGCGGGCGGTGCAATGGCGTTCACTTTATTGATTGCAATGGGTATGACTACCGATGCATTTACTGACGTGAACAAGCAAGTGAACGAGAAAGTAAAAGCGCAATTAACGGATGCGACCAGTACCGATCTGCAAAACACCGCGATTCAGCAAGGTCTGAATATTGCGAACCAGCTTGATCCTGTACTTGCAAACTTGAAGCAAGTACGTTCGATCATCGAGTTGAGCTCAGAAACTAACGCAAGTGCAGACCTTATTGTTAAACAGTTTACTGCCGCGCTAGAAGCACAAAACAAAGCGGTATTTGCAGGCTACATGGTTTGGCAAGACAAAACTTGGCCACAGCAAGTGACGCTTAACCCTGAAGACGGTTTTAACAGCCAAGGTTACCTCGCGCCTTTCTTCTCGCCAAATGATCAAAACAGTTTTGATGCAGTGGCGATGGAAAGCTTTAGCAATACAGAGCTAAACAGCAGTGGTGAACGCAAAGACGATTGGCACTTAATGCCTTACGAAACGGGCAAAACCTTCGTCATGGAGCCGTACTTTTATCCTGTTCGAGGCAAGCAAGAGCTGATTACAACCATCAGCCAACCGATCAAACAAGATGGCAAGATCATCGGTTCACTTGGTTTTGATTTGTCTCTGTATGAATTACAAAGCCAGAGTGAACAATCGGCGCGTAACTTGTTTGATGGCAAGGGTAAAATTCTTATCACCTCTTGGAAAGGTATTACCTTGGCAAACAGCCGAGATGGTGCAATGGTGGGTAAGAAAGTTTCTTCAGACCTGGCTGCCGAGTGGTCAAACATTCAGTCAGTCGCGAAGCGCGATGGTGCTGGCCTTATCGCTTTTGATGGTGATGAGTATGCGATCACTGCTATCGATACCAGTGATGCGCCATGGGTAGTCATGGTGTCGGTTCCCAGTAGTCACCTCACAAAAAGCGTCGACGAGTACCAGCAATGGAGTGATGGGCAGAGTTCGGAAGCGCTTGAAAAAGGTGTGTGGGCGGGGATCTTCGCTGCTATTTTAGGCATTGCCGCGATGGCATTCATTGCGAACTCGCTTGGCAAAGTTTTGAACAACTTGGTTGAACGCTTTAAAGATGCGGCACAAGGCGAGGGCGACCTGACTTACCGTATTGAAGTGAAAGGTAAAGATGAAACCGCGCAACTGGCACATTGGTTCAATACCTTCTTGTCGCGTATGCAAGAGATGCTATTGACCGTAATGGCAACCGCAGATCAAGTGGATAAGAACGCAACAGAAGGCCAAACACGTGCTGCGGCTTCTCGCGACCAATTGAATGCTCAGGTTAATGAAGTGAACTCGTTAGCAACGGCGATCAATGAAATGAGTGCAACCGCACAGGAAGTTGCGAACTCTGCGGTTCAAGCAGCCGCTGCGGCAAGCCAAGTACAAAGTAATAGCCTGAACGGCATGACGCGTATGGATAACGCTGCGAGTGCGGTGGATAGCTTGGCAATGCAAGTTAACGATGCGCAGCAACAAACGCAGAATCTGGTGGATTCCAGCACGGCAATTCAGGGCATTTTGAGTGAAATTGGCGGTATTGCTGAGCAAACCAACTTACTAGCGCTTAATGCAGCGATTGAAGCTGCACGCGCAGGTGAGGCTGGCCGAGGTTTCGCGGTGGTGGCCGATGAGGTTCGTAACCTTGCAAACCGTACACAAGGGTCGACGGAAGAGATCCGCGCAATGCTGGCTCGACTAGAGCAAGAAACGCAATCGATCGTTGTGCTGATGGAGCAAAGCCAAAAACAAGCGACTGATACTAAGGGCGAGACGCAAGCGGCACATCTAGCGCTGTCTGAAATCAACCAAGCGATTGAAGTCATCAACGACATGAACAACCAAATCGCTTCGGCAGCAGAAGAGCAGAGTTCTGTATCGGAAGAGATCAACCGTAATGTGGTGATCATCAACGATACCGCAGTAGAGGTGATGGACACCATGACGTCGTCAGTAGAGATCAGTAACGAACTTACCGTAAAAGCGAGCGATCTTCACGGTGAACTGAGTAAGTTTAAGCTCTCTTAACCCGCTACTACTGCTCTCATCCAATCAGGCCGAGTGCAATGTGCACTCGGCCATTTTGTTTTCGTTATGTCGATGCTATTCGTCATAAAGAAAGCAAATTACTTTGATTATGGCTAGCTCTGCAGAGCTTACTAACATCGGAGGAGATTCAATAATAAGAATTCTCGTTCGATTTTCCCTATCTGATCACTCCAAATCGCGAGTTATTCTCTCCCAAACAGGGCTGTTTTCGTCAAGAAAGTACGTATGTCCTGTTGGAAAATCAAACTGCTGATTGAAACCTGAGCAGTCTATTATCTCAAGGCCTGACACGGGTGTTTTAGGGCCGTACATACCTAAGCGATGAGTGAAAAACCGTTCATCAAAGTTCATGATCATACTAGCTGGCATCGCATAGTCGTCACTGGCGTAGAAGCAGACGACATTCTTCGCGCTCTGCATAAGAGAACGTCCTTTTTTTCCGTCTTCTAGCATATCGTTGGCGATGTCTGGTGCCATCAAAAAGACATTCTCAAAGAGCCTTGGGAGTTCGCTCGTGCTGAGAGCCTTATTAAGATTGTGAAGGCAATTTAATAGGACTGTATTTCCCATTGAGTGGGCGATTACGGAGATCTTTAGTTCACTTTGACTGTTGGCTTTTATACCGTCCAGCATAGCCATTAACTCATCTGAAAGCATCAGCCCAGAAAGGCGCGCTGTTTTTCTATCATCCCAATAATCTTTGACAAGCCCGAGATCATTATCGCATGGCCAGATAATAGGGATAACTAGACTTCGACTATGGAACTTGTCCAGAATCGACTGCATCTTTCTCACTTGCGGAATGATGTCTTCTTCTGGTTGATTATTAAACCCATGGATATAGATGAACAGGTGGGTGGGTTTCATCTCCAACAACTCGCTTAGCCAGGAATTACGGCCGACGTCATAGAGTTTATTTCCTCGGTACAGACAATAATGATAGTAGTCATTTAAGCTGTTCGTAGGTGAGAAATTATGAGTTACAGGATCAAACTGACGATTAGTTATAATTAGCATAAACCATTCTTAATGTTTAATTATTTTATATTATTTAAAAATTGCCTATAAAAAATAGAAGTGAATATGATTAATTCTTAATCCTACACTTTTGTTGGTTTTTGTTGTTTTTGTTAAGTTTTATGTAATTAATATTCCATTGATTTGTTATCAACTTGTTTTATACTTTGTCGTGATTTATAAATCAAGAGCACGCCTGCTAAAAGAAAAAACACCAAAGTAATATTAGAAACGATGCAATTTACAAAAGATTATAAAGAAATAACCATAAAAGTAATTGATGATATTTATAACGATGAGACGGATATTTATTCTAAGATATCTCGCTTATCTCAAGTGCTAGAACTAATTAACGAAGGAATAAGAGAAGAAAAGGTTCTTGTCCTAAAAGATGAGTATTACTCTAGAAGAGATCTTATCATTAGTATAATTGATGAGTTAAACTCGATTAAATATATTAAGAATATGGTCGGAAGTATATTTTCCGTGGTGAGTGATAGGTATGATAACAACAATAAATCCAGAAACTTAGCCGTTAAATCGACTCTATCAAGAGCTATGGTTTATATTAATCACCTTCAGGAATGCTTCGATCAAGATAGTGGTATTTTGTATGGTGAAAAGATAACTCATTATGTTAATAGGCTGACTTCAGAAAAGGTTAATGTTATTTCAAGATTGGAAAATGCATTGTTTCATGTTTTCATGAAATCAGAAAAACAAATAATAATAGATATTTTGCATGGGAAGGTCATTAAAGAAGAGGTAACTATTGGTGACAGTTGGTCTAGTCAGTTAGACTCAAAAGAAATAAAGAAAAAAAGTGAGAAGATTGTTCAAAGGATTTTAGGGCGAAACTTAACTGAAAGCCTAAAAGAAAGTGACATTAAGCAAGTTCTCATTGACACTCAGAGTGAAATTGAAATTTATCAAAAATGTTCGCGAGGGGTCGAGCGAGACATTTATGACAAGGCTCATGCTGTAATATTTCAGATGAACAGCGATATAAATGCCCCCGTGACTGGAACCGATAGCGAGATAGAAAAGGTTCTGATTACCAATAATGTGCCTTTAAAAGTGCTCATTGACAGTGAATATGAAGAAAATTCACCTTTAAAATATAGAGTGGTTAATACTAAGGCTATCATCACCGGAGAAGAAGGTGATTTTGATAGTGTGAATGTCTATGAGTCATCAAAAAATATCGATGTTTTAAATGAAGTTTCAACTTTATTGAAAGTAATATCTTTGGTTACTGATTTAGGCTCAAATACAACGGATTCCAAGCTTAAAATTGAATCACTAAAACCAAGGGAGCACTTTGACGCGGATAAATCTTATTATGAACAATTTTTATTATATAAAACGAGTCAGGTGCATGAAGATACGAGTAAATTAATTGAAAATCTAAATTTATCGCCAACTCTCTTGAAAGATACAGTTAAAGTGATTGCGTCACTGGATCTTATACTCCCATTCTATAGTGAGGAAGCGATAAGTAACATCCTAGATGATTATATAGAAAGCAAAGCTGAAAAAATGGCAGATGTCTTTCAATTAGTGAATGAAAAGTTTCCGAATGCAGATGAAAGCATTAAGGCTTTCCTGGCTCTTTTTGTTCATTCTTTTATGTCATCACCAACAGCCGAAGCGATTTCTCTCGCTATAAAGCCCGCTATATTCATGCTGCAAACACATTTAGGTGCAAGTGGACGATTGGTATTAGCACAAGACAGTAAAGGTCAATATGTTTTAGTTAGTACTTTGAACTTTCAGCATCAGGTTATGTATTTAAATCGTGAAAAGCATATGCAAGCTATTCAAGACTTCATATCACTATTACCTCGAAGCGATGAAAACTGGAAAAGCGTTAATTATGACCAATTTAAGCAACTACTTGATGTATTTGATATTTCTACTTTATTCCTTAAATCGATAAAAGATCCTGAACCTTTTCTACTTAGGAATCATAGGTTCAGTAACTATGCATGGGATGCGATACAGGAATCTACCATGCTTAAGTTCAACCTTATTGCCCATGCTTTTAAAAAGCAGGGGATACCGGTCGTCGATTTCCAAGAAGAATATGTTCTCAATAATCTGGTAGAAAAAGAGTTTGGTCTTTCCCTGAAGGATAAAGCTATTGAGATGAAAGAGTTGTATTACTCTCAGAGTTTGGTCGAAATATCATTGAGCGAGAAGCTGCCATTCTTTCAATTCGCAGGTAAGGTTATTAACGATCCGGGCTACGAGTTTAATGTGTCTGATGCAGAATCGATTCTGATAGACGCGATCGCACTTGTTTATGATTTCATTCCGGTTTTTGCACCTTTGGCTCGGGCGATAAACGTAAAAATTTCGAGTTTGATTTCATCTTCAGTTATCAAAAATATCAGATTAGTAAGAGTTTCTAAGAATGCGTTCTTGAGAGCGGTGGCCGAGGACATATCAGATAATTTGTTGCGAAGATCAAAGGTGATACCCAATAACCGCATCAACGAGATAAAAACGAGGCTCAAAGAAATTCACTCTTATCAAGTGATGAAAGAAACAAGAGAGCGATTACAGAAGATACAAACGCTTGGTTTGAGCGGGGGAGCGGGTAGCGCCACCGTCAATAAGGCTTTTGGCTTAGGAACCGACAGCGTTATTCTCGAGACGGTTGACTGGTGTTACAACGGGAAAGGGCCCGTAGGCAAGCGTGTCCTAGATGATTCTATCCCACTGCCAGCGCAGCCAGAGGTGTTCCCATCTATTATTGATGAGAAGATCGCGATAGTAAGACAAGCTGATGAACCTGTGAGTATTACCGGTTGGAGGGCGCCCAAAACCGGTAGGATTCATATTTTAGATGGTCAGCATCGATTTATTGCCGCCTCAAAGTTAGGCATACCTGTTGAGGTCAAGTTAAAGAAGTTCGGCACGGTACCTACTCAGGTAGATTGGGGAAATACGAATTATAGTAACGGAACTCCTGCAAAGTATAAGTTAAAGCCTTCTCACAAGCCTGTGTTTACCAAGCGAACAGCAGTCTCTGCTGCGGGAGAAAAAAAGGCAATTCAAAATATAAATATTCACGCAAATGAAAGTTTGGGTTCGATTGGCAGACCAAATAAGAATTACTCGACTGGTGCTCGGCTGGTAAATTTTGCGGAGAACTTGAAAGCGAAAAATGTGTCGGCTTTGATTTCTCTAGACTCAGGTATGTCATCAGGCGAAATCGTTGCTCTGAAAAAGCAGTTATCAGCAAAAGGTATCGACTACATTTCGAACCGGACTACGTACATAAAAGACTTTTTCTCTGTTCAAGCAAACACACAGCCAACGAGTATACAAATCGATAATATCGTTACTCGCATTGTAGATTTGATCGATGAAAACAATGGAATTGTGTTGGTCCACTGTGCACTAGGAGATGGTCGTTCCGGTATGGTCAAAGCGGCAGTGTTAATGAAGAAGATGTGGATGAAAAATAAACCAGATTCAATTGAAGATCTGGACACCTCTGGCGTTGCGATCCAACCCTCTATCTTGAAAGAGCGCGAGGTTTTATCCTACCCAGCAGTGAAGGAAAATATCGACTTCATCAGAGAGAGCCACCCGAAAGCTGTAGAACGTGCCGATGATATTCAAGTGTTGAATCAATATTGGGAGATGCTTAACAGCGAACAGTTTTAAATATGAGGCTTAGGCACTGAGTTGTGCCTAAGTCGATAACCGCAATAACTTTCAGTCTCGAACTGAACGTTGAATGAACCGAGTCATGTAGCCTCATTCCCATTTGATTACTTCGGGCCATTTGATTGCTTCAGGCCATTTGAAACGGGGATCGATTGGTGTTCTGTTATGTCATCAACGTGGCTACAGGTCGGTGTATCATTCGGTCGTCGATTTTTGAATTAAATTGTGCAGATAAAAAGTGGCTTGAAAGTAATTCGGGCATGCTATGGTCTTTGTAGTCTGATAAGAATCAACATCAAGAGAGTTGTAATGATAGAGATTGAGCCAATCACTCCGCATATCGGTGCGCGTATTCATGGCATAGATTTGGCCAACTGCAATGCAGAAGATCTGGAAGCGATTTATCAAGCCTTAATCGAGCATCAAGTTATCTTTTTTGATGGTCAAACTATGTCGCCTGAGCAGCAGTTAGAACTTGCTCAGTACTTTGGGGAATTGGAGCCTGCTCATCCCTTCTTTCCCAACGTCGCGTCCTCGCCTCAAGTCAGTATTATTGAAACCACCAAAGGCAATGCGCCACTCGAGAGTTACTGGCATACCGATTTAACTTGGAGAGAGCAGCCTTCTAAAGGGGCGATTCTGCATGCTCAACACGTCCCGAATACTGGCGGAGATACGATTTGGGTTTCTATGACTGCCGTTTTTGATGCGCTCGACAATACGATGAAAACGAAGTTAAGACAGTTGTCTGCAACCCATTCTCTTACTGCCTTTGAAGAGATTGCTGAGGAAGATATTGAGCTTGATTGGCATCATCGACTGCTTGAAGTTTCTCATCTACATCCACCCGTTGTGCACCCAGTGATAAAAATACACCCGGAAACGGGCAAGGAAACCCTATTTATTAATGAGCAGTTTACTCGTCATATCAATGAAGTGGGGCATATGGAAGGTAAGCAGCTGTTAAACGAATTGTTTGCGATTGCTCGTCAGCCTGAATATCAAGTTCGGTTTAAGTGGCAACCAGGCTCTGTAGCGATTTGGGATAATCGTTGCACTCAACATTACGCGGTCATCGATTATGGGGACCAACCAAGGAAGATGCATCGCGTCACCTTTGTTTAATTCAACACATTTCTAATCAACGCTTAATGTACTTCAAGTCGGGTTTCCACTTGCTCGGCTTTTTCTTCTCAATTTCTTCTATTTCAACTTTTTCCTTAATCACTGCGTCTTTTCCAATCTTATTTCGTCTTATAGGCATGGAATGGAATTTAAGTCGCTGGTGATGGTGATGTTTTATTCATCTAATGCGTTTTTGAGAGTGCTGTAATTGACGTCGATTTTATAAATCAAGTTGCGCTTCAAATCGATGATTACCGTATGCGGTTTTTACTGGGTTTTGGAACTTGTTCTAGATCATTAAAGTGTTCAAAAATGCAATCTTTGGTTTTAAATATTTAAACTTTGATGAGGTTTAAGAAATTAAACCCAATTCATATGTTTTTGGTGATCGTGCTCAACTATTGTGCGTGATTTCGATCAATTATTCGATTTTTGACGGTGTTTTAAGCGCATTTTTTAGGTTTACAGAAGTTTACTCTGTATTGCTCAACTAACTCGAAAGGAGTACTTTTCAGTCATTGAGTTCAAAAATGTAAACCGAAATGATGAGTGTAAAGCAAGTTCGATTCACCGACGAAGACAGAGAATGTTTAAGCAACTACTTTCGTTTAGCAGACACGATTGCCGATTTGATCGGACCGTACTGTGAAGTGGTTATTCATTCATTTGAAAGCTTAGAAAATTCAGTCGTGAAGATCGTGAATGGCCACCACACTGGCCGCGAAATTGGCTCGCCTATCACCGATTTGGGTCTACGTATGTGGAGCACATTCGAGAAAACGGGCGAGGTCTCTCCGAAGAGTTATTTCACTAATGCAGCCGATGGCTCGCTACTGAAATCGACCACGTGTATTTTGGCTGGTCCAGAGCAAAAGCCGATAGGCATGCTGTGTATCAACATGAACTTATCTTTCCCATTCCCTGAAATCGTTAAAACACTGATGCCGCAATGCAATGTATCGCAAACCCTAGTTAGCGAAACGTTCAGCAACAACGCCAATGATGTTATCAAGCAAGCGTTGAGTGCAGCGACAAAAGAAGTGGATCAAGACGAGACGATTTCAGCAAAAGGTCGTAACAAAGCCATCATTCGCTGCCTGTTTGATAACGGCGTATTCGAGCTTAAAGAGACGACAACACAAGTATCAGAGCAACTTGGGATCAGCCGTCAGGCGGTTTACAAGTTTATCCGTGAATTTAAATCAGAATAAAGTTAATAACTTAGGAGTTACATTGTGAAACAGATCATTGCCACGCAGCAAGCACCAGCAGCTATCGGTCCTTACTCTCAAGGTACGGCTTACGGCGAAATGGTTTACACATCAGGCCAACTACCACTGGTTCCAGAAACCATGCAGTTTGTTGAAGGCGGTATCAAAGAGCAAGCTCGTCAGTCTCTGGAGAACTTAAAAGCGGTTCTAGAAGCAAGCGGTGCGGGCCTAGATACAGTATTGAAGACAACATGCTTCCTATCAGATATGGAAAACTTCGCCGCATTTAACGAAGTGTACACAGAAGTATTTGGTACAGAAAACGCACCAGCTCGATCTTGTGTTGAAGCAGCAAGACTACCAAAAGACGCATTGGTTGAAGTTGAAGCCATTGCATACAAAAAATAACCGATTTTCGGACATAAATGGGTATCAATAGGAGATTCTCATGAGCGTTTCATTTATTGGATTGAGCATCCTGTTCTTTGGGTTCTACGCATTACTTGCGAACTTCAAAAAACAAAAGAAAAGCTTTAACTTCCGCGTACTGAGTGCGCTTGCTGCTGGTCTGTTATTCGGCGGTGCGATTCAACTCGTATTCGGTGTTGGCAACGTTGCAACGGCAGGTTTTGCTGAACTGATTTCTGTGTTCGGTAAAGGCTACATCAAGCTTCTACAAATGATCGTAATCCCACTAGTATTTGTGGCGATGATCTCTTCGATCATGAACGTAGAAGGCGGCGGTGCACTTTCACGTATCGCACCAAAAATCATCGGTATTCTACTTTTCACTTGTGCTATCTCTGCGGCAGTGGGCATCGCAAGTATTTACCTATTCGGTATCGATGCAAACGCACTAGTGAGCACAATTGGTACCAACGGTGCGATTGAAGCTCGTGGTGATGCACTAGTAGCGACGCAAGATGCAATGGCGAGCAGCGGTCTGTCAGGTATGGCGCTGTCAATCATCCCAACTAACATCTTCGACATGCTAACGGGCTCTGAGCGTACTTCAACACTATCAACAGTATTGTTCGGTATGTTCCTTGGTTACTGTATCCTGCAAGTGAAAAACCGTAAGCCTGAGAAAGTGCAAAACTTCGTTGATTTCATCAACTCTGCAAAAGAAGTAGTACTTTCAATGGTACGTGAGATCCTGAAGCTGACGCCTTACGGTGTATTTGCTCTGATGACCACGTTCATGATGACAAACGATTTGTTCGCACTAGCAGAAATGGGTCGCTTCCTACTAGCAAGCTACGTGGCAATCGGTGTAATGTTCGCTATCCACTTCGTGATGGTGTCTATGTTCGGTCTGTCTCCTGCGAAGTTCATGAAGAAAATTTGGCCAGTACTCGTGTTCGGCTTCGGTTCTCGCTCAAGCATGGCTGCAATCCCACTAAACGTTGAAACTCAAACTCAACGTCTAGGTGTGGACGAAGAAACAGCAAACATGTCAGCAACATTCGGTACCAGTATCGGTCAGAACGGTTGTGCGGGTATCTACCCAGCAATGCTAGCTATCATGGCGGCTCAAGTAATGGGTATGCCAGTTGACCTAGGCTTCATCGTACAACTGATTGCTGTAATTGCGATTGCTTCATTCGGTATCGCAGGTGTTGGTGGCGGCGCAACGTTCGCAGCAGTAGCGGTGCTGACTATCATGGGTCTAGACATTACGGTTGTGGCGATTCTGGTTTCTATCGAAGCGCTAATCGACATGGCTCGTACCGCGCTTAACATCTCTGGCTCAATGTTGTCAGGTGTACTAACCGCGAAGAAGAATGGCTCATTAAACACTGAGCAATACAACGCTGATGTTGCTGCAACAGTAACAAAAGAAGCAGCGGTGTAATTTCCAAACTTAATAAAGAGCACCCAACACGGGTGCTCTCCGTTTTTCCTGAGTTCAGGTTATTTAGGTAATAAATATGAAAGTTGTTGTCGTAGGCGGTAGCGCTGCAGGTATGAGTTTCGCAGCGAAATACAAACGTAATCAGCCATCAGATGAAGTGATTGTGCTCGATAAGCGCGATTACATCTCGTTTGGTGCGTGTGGTTTACCTTACTTTGCTGGTGGTATGTTTGATGACACTGAGCGCATGATTTCCCGTACGCCAGAGCAAGCGATTAAATCTGGTTTAGACGTGCGCATTGAAACCGAAATGGTGGCACTAGACCGCACTGAAAAGCAGATTAAAGTTCGTCACCAAGGTGAAGAAAGCACCATCGATTACGATATGTTGGTGATTGCCACGGGCGCACGCCCAATCGTGCCATCGTTTGGCGAGTTTAACCCTGCGCACGTATACACGCTAACCAGCATGGAAGATGGCTTGGCAGTAAAAGAAGCGCTTAAGGACATCGACAAACAACGCGTTTGCGTTATCGGCGGCGGCTTTATCGGCCTTGAAGTGTTCGATGCAGCGCACCTACTAGGTAAACACGTCACCATCATTGAGCGTGAACAACACGTGATGAGTCGTCAGTTCAGCCCAGAAATGATTGAAGTGGTAGAAGGCGCGATTCGTGAATCTGGCGCTGAGCTTAAAACTGGTTGCAGCGTATCAGCCATTCGCGACGCAGAGCAGGGCGGTTACATCGTAGAAACCGACAACGGCAATGTGGAAGCAGACGTCGTGATCATGTCACTTGGTTTTAAACCAAACACAGAAGCATTCGAGTTACCAAAAGCAGCGAACGGCGCATTGTTAGTGGATGAGTTTGGCGCAACAGAAGATGCACACATTTACGCTGCTGGCGACTGTGCAGTGGTTCACCACATGGCTCTAGGTAAATCAGTGTATGTTCCACTGGCAACCACAGCGAACAAGCAAGCGCGCATGATGGCTGACAAACTAGCTGGCAAAGACACTTACATGAGTGGCTTCTTGGGCTCGTCTTGCTTGAAAGTGCTGGACTACGAACTGGCATGCACAGGCGTATCGGAACTTCTAGCTAAAGAACACGGTTTGGAAGTGAAGGTTTCAACCATTTCAGATAAGAACCAAACTGACTACTACCCAGGTCAAGAAGACATTAAAGTGAAGCTGGTTTACCACCCAGAAACCAATGTATTGCTTGGTGGAGAAATCGTGGGCAAGAAGGGCGCTGTAGGCCGAATCAACGCGCTAGCCGTCGCTATCACTGCGAAGATGACAACACAGCAACTAGGCTACATGGACTTCTGTTACGCACCACCATTCGCACGTACTTGGGATGCACTGAACGTTGCAGGTAACGTGGCGAAATAAGTTAGTTATCCAAGTTCATTCTGACAAAACAAAAGGGCTCCAGAGTTAACTCTGGAGCCCTTTTTAGTATCTGTTTCTAGCATAGTTTTAGGAGAAGCTGATGACTTAAAAGGATAGTGCATCAGCCTAGCTGCTATCGATTGTTAGAGAAAAGCTTGAGCCCCAAAATCGCTTAGTAGTTTCTAGTCATTAAACCAAGGATAGAAGCGCTATTCTCATCAAAATGCAAAGTGACGGATTTTGTTTCTCCCTGAGCGAATTTATCGTCCTGCTCAATCGAAGAAGGGGATAAGTACACTTGGCCACCAAAGTATGCTTTGATTTGAGATGTCTTGAGCTTAATACCACCGCCTGAGTTGTTGGTGATAACGGCTTGAATCATACGCTTGCCAGAAGGGCTGCTGAATATGTCGTAGCTCTCTATCGTGAAGTAACTGTAAGAAGGCATATCTTTACTGTGTTTAGGTTCTGGTACAAAGGTTGAGCCGGAAACCGATCTAACGAATTGCATGGTATCTTGCGATTGAGAGATGCTATCTTGGATATCGCCGATTTTATTTTTTATGTTATCAATGTCGTCTTTGTTTTCTGCACTCGCGCTCGTGGAAAATGCGCAAAGCAGCATTAAGATGGTTACATAGTTCTTGTTTGACATACTTATACTTCCTATTTTGCTTATGCGAAACACAGTAAAATTGATTTAGATCAATTATGTCAATATTGCGTTAATTCACTCATTAGTGTTCCTGCTCTCAATAGATGGCTAGACATCAAGTGCTTGCTTACCTCACTACGATTATAGAAAGACATAACATGATGCTCCAAAAAGGCTGCTTTATGACGATTGGGTTTCTAGTGTGAAGTTCTTTACGGCGTCGCAGTGATACTTATAAACGAAAGACAAAAAAAAGGGCTTCAGAGTTACCCCTGAAGCCCTTTTTTCTATTAAAGTGTACTGTTCAAGCTCTATTGAATTAACGGCGCTTCGGTTTGCGTTGACCTTGAGGACGACCTTGACCTTGTGAACCTGCGCCGTTTGAACGGTTTTGGTTGTTACCGCCTGGTCGAGAGCCCGAGTTAGGACGCTGACCATTTGCGCCACCATTACCGCGGTTTTGGTGGCCACGACCTTGGCCGTTTTGTCCGCCTTGCGCTTTACCTGAACCGTTGCGGTTGCCAGATGGCTTGCCGTCGCGTGAGCCACCTTCAGAGCGTTTGTTCAAGTGACCACCGAAGCCCGGTTGGTTCTTGGTATGCTTGGTCGCAAAACGGTTTGCACCGTGACGGCCAGACTTACGACGTTGTGCTGGAGTTTGCGCATCAATGTCTTCTGCTGGAACCAGACAGTTTGGCTTATCACCAATCAGGTGTTTTTTACCCATGTTGATCAGCGCTTCGCGGATCATTGGCCAGTTCGCTGGGTCGTGGTAGCGAAGTAGGGCTTTATGCAGACGACGTTGACGTTCACCTTTTGCCACTGGCACATCTTCACGTTGCTTGTACTTTACGCGTTTCAGAGGGTTAGTCTCTGAATAGTACATCGACGTTGCGTTACACATTGGCGATGGATAGAAGTTCTGTACTTGGTCACATTCGAAGTTGTTCTTCTTAAGCCATAGTGCCAAGTTCAGCATGTCTTCGTCTTCTGTACCTGGGTGCGCAGAGATGAAGTAAGGGATCAGGTATTGTTTTTTACCTGCTTCCGCGCTGTACTTCTCAAACATCTCTTTAAAGCGATCGTAAGTGCCCATGCCCGGCTTCATCATCAGATCCAGTGGGCCTTTCTCGGTATGCTCAGGAGCAATTTTCAGGTAACCGCCTACGTGGTGGGTCACAAGCTCTTTCACGTATTCCGGTGATTCAATCGCAAGGTCGTAACGTACGCCAGATGCGATCATGACTTTCTTCACGCCTTCTACTTTACGCGCTGCACGGTAAAGATCGATGGTGTGCTTGTGGTCCGTGTTTAGCTTGTTACAGATACCCGGGAACACACAAGAAGGGCGACGACAGTTTGCTTCTGCTTTTGGATCGCTACAGCCAAGACGGTACATGTTTGCCGTTGGACCACCCAAGTCAGAAATCGTACCGGTAAAGCCAGGCACTTTGTCGCGGATTTCCTCCAACTCATTGATGATGGATTCTTGTGAACGGTTTTGAATGATACGGCCTTCGTGCTCAGTAATTGAACAGAAAGAACAGCCACCAAAACAGCCACGCATGATGTTAACCGAGGTTTTGATCATGTCGTAAGCAGGGATCTTTGCTTTGCCATACATAGGGTGAGGAACACGCGCGTACGATAGGCCGAATACGTAATCCATCTCTTCTGTAGTCAGAGGGATTGGCGCTTGGTTTACCCAAAGTTCACGGTCACCATGACGTTGCAGTAGAGCACGACCCGAATATGGGTTGGTTTCTAAGTGCAGTACGCGGCTGGCATGCGCATAAAGAATGCGGTCGTTGTGCAGTTTTTCGAAGGCTGGTAGGCGCACAGCTGTGTTCGCTGCATCATGACGTGATGGGCGAATCGTGATTGGCTGTGCAACAGGCTCTTCTTTTTTGGTATCGCACTGAGTTTCCACTTCGTAAGGGTTCTTTGGTACGAACGCTTCTTTACGAGGTTTCTCAATACGAGAAGAATCGATAACGGTGTAACCTTCTGGCTCTGCTGGCAGGTTAACAGCAGTACCGCGAATGTTGGTCATGGTCGAGATGTCTTCGCCATCTGCAAGACGATGTGCAACTTCTACTAGGGCACGCTCAGCGTTACCAAAAAGAAGAATGTCCGCTTTCGCATCGAACAGCACAGAGCGACGAACTTTGTCTGACCAGTAATCGTAGTGAGCCACACGACGCAAACTTGCTTCGATACCACCAAGAACAATAGGCGTGCCTTTGTAGGCCTCACGACAACGCTGTGAATACACCAAGGTTGCACGATCAGGACGTTTACCGCCTTCGTTGTTTGGTGTGTACGCATCATCGTGACGAAGCTTTTTGTCCGCTGTGTAACGGTTGATCATGGAGTCCATATTACCCGCGGTGATCCCGAAGAACAGATTTGGCTTACCAAGCTGCATGAAAGCATCTTTGTTGTTCCATTCTGGTTGAGCAATGATACCGACACGGAAGCCTTGTGCTTCCAGAAGACGACCAATGATCGCCATACCAAAGCTCGGGTGGTCTACATACGCGTCACCCGTGACAATGATAATGTCACAACTATCCCATCCTAGGGCGTCCATTTCTTTGCGGCTGGTCGGCAAGAAAGGTGCCGTACCAAAACACTCAGCCCAGTATTTTTTGTACTCATGAATAGGAGTAATGTCGTTGGTCATATTTTGCTCTCTGTTCCAGGGAGCGCGAATTATAGCGATTTGATAATCAGGTATCTATACCCAAGTCCCCATATCAAGCTTAGTTCAGTAAGTTTTATTGCTAGATGAAAATAACTCGCAATTAGGCTGGTGGTTTTTACTACGTTATGTCCTTCAAAGCCTTATGGTTATTGGCTTTGCAGACGATGAAAATTTATTGTTGAGCAACAGTGTGCTTATCAGAAACTCTTTCTATAATTTAATTAAGTGCATGCTAATGCACACGTCATTTTGACTTTGAATATTGACCGAGCGTATCGACGTTCCAAATGGTGTTTGATCACTTTGCAATCATAAAACTACAGCAAAATCAGGCGACACCGTGGGTAATCAATATTCGTAGTCATGGCTGATACAAACAGGGGGCTAGGTTATGAGTGAATTAGTGTCTATTGCACAAGGAGAAGTGCAGCCCGCATCCGGTCATTCTCAAGTTATCGATTGGTCTTACGATATCCAGACCCGAGAATTTGAATGTGACCAAAAGGGCATGATGTCCGCATTTGGTTTAAAGAAACCGATTAGCGGGTTGGATGAATTGCTGGAGCATATGTTGTTAGGGCAACAGGACGCTGCAAGAGAAAAAATTGCTCAGATAGAGCGTCATGGAGGACATGGCAACTTGTCTTGTTGCTTAATGTCAAACGAAGCCATGCTCGTTCACGTCGATATGAGCTTTGAGCGCCTGAATGATCACATTGTTCAAGGTACCGTCATTCCTCAATTGACGATCACTGGCAGTGAGGAATTGGCGAAAATCCTCGAAACCATTTTTGACTTGCCCAATGTGGGGATATTGATTGCTGACCAAGATACTCGAATTCTGGGTTGTAATCGGGCTTTTGAGCAACAGATGGGGTACGAAAATCGCGATATCATCGGTTTGAAAACCAACATTTTTAGCTCGGACCATCATAGTCAAGCTTTCTACGACGACATGTGGGAGCAGATTGACCAAGCAGGCTACTGGAGCGGTAACTTATTAAGTCGCACTTCAAAAGGAAACCATCAAGCGCACCATTTGTGTATTTATCGTCTTAACTTTACGTCTGGTCGAACCCTGTATCTTGGCGTTTCGACGGATATTTCTGCTTCTCTGCTTTGGATGAAGAAAGCGGGCGAGCAAACCCAACAATATTCTGCCTTTTTGCCTCCACGTGATGAGTTTGAAACTCAGCTTGGAAATTTAGCACGAGAAAACAGTAACAAAGACTTGAGCATTGTTATGGCTCTGCGCCCCTGTTTCTCGGAAAAAACGGCGCTTGAACAGCAACTTGGGTTCGCTGATTTTTTAATGCGAAGTCGCCACGCGAGTATTGTGGGTCAGTTATCTAAAGATATTTTCGCCGTCTGTTTGCAGACGCCTCGTTGCCAATGGCTCAGCCCTTTGAGATTGATTCAAATTGCATTGAGAGGCTTTTTTGTGGAATTAAGGAGTGAGTTGGGTTCGAGTATGCATGATGTCATTATTGAGGGGCAAACCGGGATATCAGTACTGGGTTACGATACTGACAATCCCAAGCATGCATTAGTCCACGCCGCGCAAGCGATGATCTCTTCTCGGTCTGATGACCAAAATTACTTCAGTTTTTATAACAGTGAATTGCACGATGAGTTGGTCAAGCGTTCCCATCTTGAAGCATTTTTGAGAGCGCAAATTGAGAGTCAACTTGTCGATGTTTATTACCAACCTATCATTGAGACTCGTAGTGGGAAAGTGGTGAAGTTTGAGGCGTTAGCGCGTTTTTATCATCAAAATAAAACCTACGATACGCAGGAAATGATTGCGATGGTGGAAGATCTTGAATTGATTGCCGCCTTGGATGATGTGGTCTGTCGGAAAGCACTGAAGCAATTAACTCATATCCAAAAGATTTACGGCGAAGATGTTGGCTTAACCATCAATCGCTCGTTGAATACCAAATTAGACGCTCTCCAAGTCCTGCAAAGTTCTTTAGACTTAATTTCTGAGAGTGATGTGGACCCGAGTCGAATTACGATTGAACTGACAGAAACGGCGTATTTTGAGCAAGACCAAGAGCATACGGTAGCGTTGGAGGAGTTGCGCGGACAGGGCATCAAGATAGCAATTGATGATTTTGGTACTGGTTACTCCTCATTTTCTTACTTGGAGAAAGGGCATTTTGATCTGATCAAGATTGACCGCAAATTTGTTAAGAACATCGAAGAAGGCAGCACGAAATTCAACATCGTTAAGATGATGACTGAGCTGGCCCATAAGCTCAATGTAAAGGTGGTCGCTGAGGGCGTTGAGTCGGAACAGGAATTGAAAGTGCTAGCCAACGTTGGTGTTGATTACATGCAAGGGTACTTGTTCTCTCAAGCGGTTCCTCTGGTTTTATTGGATAAGCCGCAATGCCACAAGTCGTTGTTTGATGGGATAGTGGTGAAACCTAATCATGATGAATCGCTGCTCTCACTCAGCCATCGTGATGTGAGGCGTTTAGATCCTGGCGAGCCTTTGTCACTAGCGGTTGAATACATGAACCTTAGCCCCGATGCGCCCTTAGTTGTGATCAATGAAAAGCATTGTGTTGGTTTGATGACTAAGGAGCAGATCAATTTGCATTTAACACCCGCGATGGGGACGGATCTGGAATCGGAGCGAGAGAACCGTATCTGGAAGCGTCCAGTTAACCAAGTGATGAATACGGAGTTCGAACGAGTGGATGCGAGCTTACCGGTATCAGAAGTGAAAGCCTTAGTTAAAGCGAGGGTCAAATTCCCATGGATTTTATGTGGCTCGCAAAACGAGTATCGTGGCTTGCTGACTCAAGAGGATGTGCTGGGTTATTTGGCTTCACTCTAATGTATGCTTACCCATGAGTAATAACTAAAAGCCATATTGGGTTTAGGTGGTTTGGCGGTAGGCGATTTGCTATTATCGCCACCCCAAAATGACTTTTGAGTTTGCATTCAACATGATTCAACAACTGCTGTTAACTTTTCCTCCAATGCTGTTTGGCGCGCAAGCGCTGTTGACTTTGCTTTTGATTAAAGGCGATATCTGTCCGGGTCAACGTGGTCGTTTGCACAAGATGTTGCCATCAATTGGTATTCTTTGGTTAGCAGTGGCTTCATTGCGTATTGAAGCCTTTATGGTCGTGTTCGCGATCTTCTATTTCTACTCTCAAGTTCAAACTAAAAAGACTCGTGAAAAAGGTCCGTTGTGGGCGCTGCACCTTGCTAACGGTTTGGCGTTTGCTTATGTGAGCATTCAAGTGTTCGAGCAACCGCATTGGGCAGCTTCGGCTTCGATGGCGCTGATGATCTTCTTCTTAGGTGCGGCATTTGCTCAACTGCTTCTGGTTATTGCACGTAGCCGTCTGCAAGCTTTCCACCGTATTTTACCTGTGACCGGTGTGGTATCGGGGATGTTGTTGGTGGTGATGACTTTGTTTTCCGCTTATCAATTGGATGAAGCGACACTAAATTCGGTCACGCAGCATATCTTGGCATCACTGGCGATGCTGATCATGGCAATTGTGGTTTGGTGCTGGCATATCTTTACTCATAAAGCACCGAACAAAGTTCAGTTAGCAGCGGCACTACTGCTTGCACTTGCTTCAATGACTAGCCTTCAAGGTCTATTTCAGCTAGGTGCGTAAGCCCTTTAGCATAACACTCCTGTCAGAATTCCTATTGGTGAGCTCGGGATTTAGATCGAGCTCACTTTCAAATCATTAGATTAAGTCTACGCTTTAAATACAGCCTCTATTCGTTTAGAGCGCGCCAAGACGCATGTGCTCAACAGAATTGAGGTCGAATACCTTGTTTTAGAGGAGTGTCGCTATGGACTTAAGCAATGTGAGTAACTGGGACAGCATTATCTTGCTGGGTATCGTTAATGAAAAGCTGCGCTTAGAGTGCGACAGCTTTGAAGAACTGGTTTCCATGTATGAGATGGATGTGGAATCGGTGGTGGGCAAGCTTGATATGCTTGGTTACCAATATGACCCACTCACCAATCAATTCAAATCTTACGAACGCTAATCTCGTCTCTCTTTCCGAATTTTCTAAGCCATCTTGATGCCGTCAAGGTGGCTTTTGCATTGTTGGCGTGCGGTTGCAAAGAAGGCTTGTAAGTAACGCTTATCTTTTTCCGAGTTTCGTGTTGCAGCAAACAAGCGACGCCATAATCCATCACCAAAAGGTTTACTTGTGATCAGCCCTTGGCGAGAAAATTCCGATATCGCCCAATTTGGCAATGCCGCTACGCCCAAACCCGCCGACACCATTTGCACCAGCATTAGGGTATTGTCTGCCTGTTTCCATTTGGCAGGTTCAATTCCCGCAGGTTGCAAGAAGTGTTTTACTACATCCAACCTTTGCTTCTGAACTGGGTAGGAAAGCATGGTTTGGTCAGCCAGATCGTTTGGCTCAATGATGTCTTTGTCGGCTAACGGATGACTAGTGGAAGTAATCAGACGCATTTCGAAATCAAAGAGTGGCTCATAGTGCACTTCAGAGCGCGGTTGTATGTCGGATGTGATGACCAAATCCAATTCCCCAGCAAGTAAAGCGGGAAGCGGTTCAAAACCAAAACCAGAGGAGAAATCAAGCGTGACACTTGGCCAAGTGAGTTGATATTCCTTAAGGGCAGGCATCAGCCATTGGAAACAAGAGTGACATTCTATCGCCATATGCAAACGGCCATTTACATCTTCTTTGAGGCTGGCAAGTTCGTTTTCGGCTCTGGCGAGTTTTGGCAACACTTCATCGGCGAGACGAAGCAAGATTTCGCCTTCAGACGTGAACTTTACCGGGCGGGTTTTTCGTAAAAATAGCTGTCCGCCAATACGAGATTCAAGGTCTTTGATTTGGTGTGAAAGGGCGGATTGCGTTAAGTGCAATGCCGTCGCGGTCGCAGTGAGTGACCCTGTATCTCTTAACGAGGTGAGGGTACGTAAGTGTTTCAACTCTATCATGAATCCCTTTCATCCTTATGTATCTGCCATGAGCTTTATTAACTTAACGAGAAAAAGTGGATATGTAAACGTCTAGACGTCTATTTGTTTTAATCTAGTGCGAGTGAGATCGCTCAATATGAAATTTTTTAATAAACAAGTTGAATAATTGGATGTTGTCCAATCTATGCGTGAGAGAGATAGTTTTAGCCATCCAGACATCTTGGTGAATTTTATTCCCGATGTACTGACCTCAATATCAGACACAGAATAAGGAATACGGACATGGCTACGACAACGCATATTCTTGGTTATCCACGCATTGGAGAAAAACGTGAACTCAAATTTGCACTAGAGAAATACTGGCGAGGCGAGATCGATCAAGCTGAACTTAAACAGTTCGGGGCTGGACTGCGCGAGAAAAACTGGAACACACAAACGGAAGCAGGTTTGAGCTTTGCAACTGCTGGCGATTTTGCTTGGTACGATCATGTTTTAACTACCACATTACTCCTAGGACACATACCAAAGCGCCACGCCAACGGATTCCCGGATTTAGACACTTTATTTAAAGTTGGCCGCGGTCAGTCTCAGTCGGGGTGCGGTTGTGCAGGTGCTGCGGCGTCAGACATGACGAAATGGTTTAACACCAATTACCATTACATTGTGCCTGAGTTCAGCAAGGACGACGCATTTGAAGTCAGTTGGCCGCAGTTGTTTGAGGAAGTGAACGAAGCAATCAAAGCGGGGCATAAAGTAAAGCCTGTACTGCTTGGCCCACTCAGTTATCTCTATCTAGGCAAGGAAGTGGAAGAGGGATTTGATCGCCTTACCCTGCTACCTAGATTATTGACAGCCTACCAAACGATCCTTTCTAAGTTGGCAAGCCAAGGTGTGGAATGGGTACAAATTGATGAGCCAATTCTTTCACTCGAACTTGAAGACAAGTGGGCTGACGCGTTCAAATTGGCTTATCAAGTGATTCGCAGCGATGTAAAAGTCCTCCTGACCACTTACTTTGATTCGGTAAGTGAAACACTCGATAAGATTGCCGAATTAAATGTCGATGGCTTACACATTGATCTATCGGCTTCGCCAGAGCAATTGGATGAGGTGATTGCTAAGCTACCAGAACATTGGGTGTTGTCGGCTGGTGTCGTGAACGGTCGTAATGTTTGGCGTTCGGACTTAAGCACCCAGCTTGCGCGTTTGCAGTCTGTAAAAGAACGCCTAGGTGACAGACTTTGGGTCGCGAGCTCTTGTTCTCTATTACATAGCCCGGTTGATTTAGACTTAGAGCCAGCATTGAGTGATGAAGTCAAAAGCTGGTTTGCGTTCGCTAAACAAAAAGTCACGGAAGTGGTGTTGCTTGGCCGTGCATTAGACGGAGACCATAATGCGATTCTAGCTTGTGATACCTACAGCCAACCTATTCAGGATCGCAAGACGGCGACTCATGTGAACAAGCCACACGTGCAAGAGCGACTCAATAGCATTACGGCGCCACTCACTCAACGCAGCGCTCCTTATGCAGAGCGTGCCGCCCATCAAGCTGAGGTACTTGGATTACCATTGTTACCAACCACGACCATTGGCTCATTCCCCCAAACCGGAGAGATTCGAGTTCAGCGCTGTGCTTACAGAACAGGTAAGCTTTCAGAAACGGATTATAACCAAGCGTTGAAAGGGCACATCGCTGATGCTGTTAAGCGTCAAGAAGCGCTAGACCTTGATGTCTTGGTTCATGGTGAAGCTGAACGTAACGATATGGTGGAGTATTTTGCAGAAAACTTGGCTGGATTCCAAACCACTAAATTCGGCTGGGTACAAAGCTATGGCTCTCGTTGTGTAAAACCTGCCATTGTAGTCGCGGACATTGAGCGCGAAAAACCGATCACGGTTGAATGGTCAACCTATGCACAGTCACTGACCTGTAAACAAATGAAAGGCATGCTGACTGGGCCAGTGACAATTCTTTGCTGGACCTTCCCGCGTGAAGATATCACTCGTAAAGAAATTGCAGAACAGTTAGCGCTTGCACTTCGTGATGAAGTGTCAGACCTACAGGATGCAGGTATCAATATCATTCAAATAGACGAACCTGCAATTCGTGAGGGCTTACCACTTAAAAAGCGTGACCATGACGCTTATCTACAATGGGCAGTGGATGCATTTAAGATCTCGGCAGCCAGTGCAAAACCTGAAACGCAAATTCACACGCACATGTGCTACAGCGAGTTCAACGAAATCATTGACTCCGTTGCGGCTTTGGATGCGGATGTGATAACTATCGAGACGTCTCGTTCTAACATGGAATTACTCAAAGCGTTTGAAGCGTTTAATTATCCAAACGAAATCGGCCCTGGTGTTTACGACATTCACTCGCCGAACATTCCAACACAAGAGTGGATTGAAGCACTGTTGAAGAAGGCTGCAGAGAAGGTGCCAGTAGAGCGCTTATGGGTGAACCCAGACTGTGGTTTGAAGACGAGAAACTGGGCTGAGACAGAAGCTGCGTTAGCGAATCTGGTTTCGGCTGCGAAAAAGTTACGAACTGAGCTCGCGTAATGATTACTAGCGAATGGAAATAAAAAAGCGAGGACATTGAGCCTCGCTTTCTTCTTATCTGATTTTTTACTCATTCTAATGAACGAATAAGCGCATTACTGTGGCTGCTGAGTTGCAGTACAAGTTTGTTCAGATACCAACTCATCCGCCATTAGTTGGCCACGAGAGTTGCGGATCTTAATACGGTACATCAAGCCCATATCAATCTGTTCGCGCACTGCTGGTGTATTGCAGTAAGTGTAAATACTGGTATTTACCACTTGGTTTAATGGCTTAGCACCCAGCGCATCGTCGTTGTAGATCATCATCATCTCAACCACATTTTTGTTGGATGAGATACGTAAAATCTTAAGTGGACCGTATTCAAGCGGTAAGCCCGCTGAAAGTACACCCGCACGGTTTGAAGCCATTAGCTCAAGTTGGCGCTGTTTATCATCATTTGATGAACAACCAGCTAACGCACCAAATGCGAGGAAGAGACACAGTAATTTTTTCATAACTTAAAACACTTTCTTGAACGGTTTTACGATGACATTTTCGTAAACACCCGCCGCTATGTATGGATCGGCATCTGCCCAGGCTTGGGCTTCTTCCAAAGAAGCAAAATCTGCTATGACAGTAGAGCCAGTAAAGCCCGCTTCACCCGGATTATCAGAGTCGATGGCTGGCATTGGACCTGCTGTTAGTAAGCGGCCTTCGTCTTGAAGTTGTTGCAAGCGCTCAAGGTGTTGAGGGCGAACACTTAGACGTTTTTCCAGCGAATTCTCGACGTCCTGAGAAAAGATGACGTACCACATAGCATAGTTCCTTAATTGGTAGGGTAAAGCCTTAATTTAACGCCTTTTTTGTGCCACTCACAAGTAAACATGAAAAATTGTGAGACTCTTCCTAGCATTTCTGTTTTATTGAGTTATTCGTTACTTCTGAATTGGGCGTGGTTTGCCTTCGCTATCAATCGCAACGTAGTTGAACGTGGCATCACAAACCATGAAACGATCTTCGATACCGTGCTCTTTGATTGGCTTCACCCAGACTTCAAGATCAATGCTCATAGAAGTGCGGCCGATTTTGGTACATTCGCCGTAACAACATACAACGTCGCCGACTCGAACGGGTTTTTTAAAGGTGATGCTTGATACTGATACCGTTACGATTCGACCAGAAGAGATTTCTTTAGCAAGAATACCGCCCGCTAAATCGAGCTGAGACATGATCCAGCCACCGAAAATATCGCCATTGGCGTTAGTGTCGGCAGGCATAGCAAGGGTGCGAAGCAGCAGTTGGCCGCGAGGGGATTGAATTTCCTGACTCATTTTGACATCCATTAAATCTAGCAACGCAGTCTGAGAGGGTTGCAATAAGGCAACGCCAAAAGCCCAGACAGCAAGAACAAAACAGCGACCTAAAAGGTCGCTGTGAATTATCAATATGAACGAATTATAGCAAAACTGAGTTTTTAATCATCAAGCGATACATCGGATGAGTTCTCTTTTTGCTCTTTCTGTTCTTTTGGCATGTGTTTGTAGATGTAGAAGCCCGTTGCAATCATGTAAGCGAACGTCGCAATCAACAAACCAAATACCTTGAAGTTCACCCAAACATCCAATGGAAGCTCGAAGGCAACGTAGACATTCAAGCCAGCGCAGAACGAGAAAAAGGCGACCCACGCCCAGTTAATCTTGGTCCAAATCGCATCGGGTAAGGTGATTTCTTTGCCTAGCATGCCTTTGATTGCCGATTTGCCCATTGCGTGGCTTACGGCTAAACCAATCGCGAAGATTGCGTAAACGATGGTCACTTTCCATTTTATGAAGTTTTCATCGTGCAGGAAGATGGTCATGCCGCCGAAGATGGCCACCATAGCAAAGGTGATCAGCTGCATTTTCTCGACTTTTTTGTATAGCGCGAACGTCAATACAATTTGAATAGCAGTCGCAACGATCAGGGCGCCAGTTGCAACGTATATATCGTACATCTTGTATAGGGCGAAGAAGACGATGAGAGGGATAAAATCAAGGATTTGCTTCATGAGGCAAACACTACCTAGTTGTTGAGTTGAGGACAGTCTAGCGAAATCTGAGGCAATGTGAACATTTATAGCGTAGTGGAAACAAAAATTGCCGTAATCAAGACGGCAATTTTGGGGAGAGTGTAGCGGTTACGCGACGCTTTGGTAGCGTGTGATCAATGTCTTGACGTCTTCGAGGTAACCCTCTCGTAATAGGTTATCAACGGTGGCTTCCAGCTCATCATGTGACATGGTGAAGCAGGTAGACTTTCCGGTCATTAGGTTAAGATATTGGTGGTATTCTTCTTCTGTGTAATGACCCACGCGATCAAGCAAAAGTGTTTTGATACCGTGATGAATCAAGCCGTAATATGTGTGTCGATGAAGCATCATGTTCACTCCTTATCAAGCTGATCCTCCATCCTGTAGAGGACTTGAATCTATGGATAATTCGATTTGTACTTCAGCAATGCATATCAGGTGCCAACTATTCTCTCTCAGCTTCAAAAGAGCTCGATGCAGTGTCTTTGTTCAACCAGTTTCCTAAAACATGACGTAAAGCGTTTAACGTTGTTGGCTTTTCTAGCCTACCGTCCATTAGCTTATTGATCATGTCTAATTCGCGTTCTCCAGACTCCCCTGATAGAGCGATAATCGGGGTCTGAGGAGACAGCTCTTTAATTCTTTGGCTTGCATCAAATCCATTCATAACAGGCATTTGTACGTCCATCAGAATCAAGTCTACGCGGTTTGTCTTAAACACTTCGACGGCATTTTCACCGTTGTTTGCTTGTAAGCTGTTGACGCCAAGTTGGTTCAAATACATTTGAACCAGCGCACGTTGCACCTCTTTATCGTCGACGATGAGCACTGTTGGTGCTTGGTTATTCATTTGTACGTTGGACGCGACTTTATGTTCATTACTTCGTTTATTTTGCTTCCAATCGTTGAAGTAAGGCGTGCGTAATGTGTCTGCTTTTGGTGCATTCGGGACAACAGGGAAGTACAAATGAAATTCTGTGAATTCGCCAAGTTTAGACTCACACTCAATTCTGCCGCCAAAAGAACGCATTACACGCTGGCAGTAGCCCAAACCTAAGCCGCTGCCGCCGCTCTTTTGGTAAGAGAAAAAGTCGTCAAAGATCTTGTGAGAGATGGTTTCATCGATACCCGGGCCAGTGTCGCGGAAAATCAGCGTATTCTCGTAAGGGCCCGTTTTCGTGCTTATCTCAATTTGACTGTCTGGATACGAGTCAAAATAGTAAATTGCGTTACGAATCAGATTGAAAATGACAAAGTTAAATAAGGTCTCATTGAGTTTTGCCACAAAATCAGTGTGCTGTGGCAGACGAATCCTTTCGATGATTTTCTCATTTTCAAAACCGTAATGGCTGACAGCTTGGTCGACGGCTTTATGAATCGAGGTCATAGCGATAGGTTCGTGCTCTGGCGAGCTGTCACTCACTTCTCGCAAAATGATATCGATGAGTTGGCGACCGCGCTGAATTGCGGCTTGGCCATTTTCAATATCTAGTTTGATCTGTTCAACGGGTGCATGATTCTCAATATGCTGTTTCAATGCTTCAAATTGCAACTGAACTTGAGCGAGAGGGTTACGCATTTCGTGAGCAATAGAGTTAGCTAGCGCACGGCTTTGTCGAATACGGCGATCCGCTTCAATGGTACTTTGTACTCGAGTAAGCAACGTTTGAACTGCTGAGATTTCCTCATTCGAGAACATTTGGTTGTTGCTCTTGTGGGGAGAAACCAATAAGTGCGTAACCGATTTACCTTGCCCATACAGCGGCATAACCAAAGCGGTGTTGTTTGAGCTCATTTTGTCATACAGCGCCTTCATTGAGCGCTTTGCCGATACCTTGTATTCGAGCTCTTCAGAGAGTTCATCAAACACCAACACCGAGCGGTTTGATGAAAGGTACTCTTCGTAAAAGGTTTCGTTGTAGTTACTGGTTACGAGGCGTAGTTTGTCATTGGGAATTTGCAGCAGCTTACCCAGACGACGCATCGCATCATCAATAGAGAGCTTAAAATCCTCTTCAAGTGACAAGATTTGTTGTACTGGTGTTTTCTTGTCGCCATATATCAAGAACGATGCATATCGGCTGACCTTTTTATACAAAAGGTGCCAAGTAATACCAATAAGGGCGCAGATAGGTGTGGCGATAAGCCACTGATTACTGTCCGTAAGTGGGATAAATATTGCGCCTAAAGGCAGAACGAAAATAGCACAGACCAGCAGCGCGCTAAGAGCGAGGTAAGCAATGTACTTTACGCTGTAGAAGCGGGAGGTCAGCAGTGCATAACCAACAAAGAGCATTTCACTTATCGACAAGGCTGGTGGTAACCAAGTCAACGAGAAATCTCCCATAAAGTATGTCATACCAAGATGAATAACTGCCGTCGAAAGCATGAACACTAAGATACCGGCGATCATGTAGTTGGTCTTAGCTAGAGTCAGCTTACTGCTGTTCGTACGCATGGCGACAAGATTGACGAGAGTCAGAACAACAAAGCTAACTAGGCCGATAAAGAAATAAGAGGTATGCGGGCCAAACTCGATGACGAATTGACTTGGGCCGACAATATCGACGTGCTCTACGGTCAAACCGGGACGCAAATTGATAAACAGCGAGTACACAGTTAATGAAACAAAGATGCCTTGCTGCCATCGGTGTACTTTGCCTTTGCGTTGCTCCGCCGCTAACTGGCATGAGAAATAGTAGGCAAAAGCAAATGCGAAGAAGGAAGCGAGGTTGGCAAACTTAGCCATGAACATGCCAGCCGAAGCTCCGAGCTCGGGCAGTAAATCGGTATGGAAATAAGCATTGCTGCTGATCCACGCAATGATACACACCGAGTACGCAATATAAGCTGCGTGGTGAGTACCAAAGATCACTTCATTTTTTTTGCTTAAGTCGATAGCAGTAATAGAAGAGCCACATCATGACGACAGCCACGGTCGCGAGAAGCGTAATGGCTTTGGCGTAGACGATAGCCTCTAGGCTAAAATCAAACATGCTCATCCCTTTCTAATGAACCGCGTTTTCTGCTCGCTCGAACAGCACGTTTATAACCACGAAAGTCGATGTTACTGAACGCTTTGACCATCATTTCAAAATTCCAGAATCCACGGTAAGTCTGTTTGCCATCGTCATTTAAGTCGCAGCATCCCGAATGGAAATACGCCTTCGCATCGATAGCTCGATAAAAGTTGAGCATGAAAGGTTGCTCGATAATAGTGAAGCCAATTTTGTAACCTGTCTGATGCAATACACTCATCAACTCTTTCTGAGCGAGGTAGAGGAAGTAGAGTTTTTGTTGAGCGTTTCCACTTACGGTCAGGCGCAACACTTCGCAAACAGCTTGTGTATCAGACAATTGTAACTTGAATTCGTTATCAAATTCTGGGAGAGAGTAACATTTTAACAGTGTTGAGGGTGTAAATAGCTGTAAACGCGTAAATTCAGAGTAGCCATAACTAGGAAAGCAGTAATTCCACTGCTCATTACTAAACTGTGGCGCGTAGCTGAGCCAAGTATCGCGAATAGACCAATCCTGAATAAGCGCGGAAGCCACCAGAGTAGGGCAAGACTCCTGATCTGGGTGTTTCAGTACGATGAAGTGCTTACCAACTTGAGACAAAGACAATAGCGACAGCATCTCGTACCACTTTTCACCTTGTATAAAAAGCTCAAGATTACTCAATGTGATCGCATCACTGAGTGGCATTGCCTGCGGGTGGCTTGGGATTTGTACCATAAGTTGAGTGTCTTCTACTCGCTCAACTAGAGCACCATAGTAAGCACTGTCTTCAAAGAGAAGCCGTGGAGCTGGTGATTCGTTTTCCTTCAACGGAAACTTCGCTTTAATAGCGGCAATCTCGCACTCACACCAGAAGTCCAGCCAATGCATAAAGCACTGACCAACGACTTTTTCAAGCAAAGCAGCTTCTTCGGACAGGGTGCTAGGATATCGCTCAATAAGGTCACGATAGTCCATCAACTCAAAGATAATGGAATAGCTTTTGTTAGCATGTTCAGGAAAGAGAGCGGTCAGCTGGTTTTTACGATGGTCTGTAATTGCCTTAAAAAGCTCCGTTCGTTCGTGTGACTGATAAGTGCGGATCACAAGATCGATCAGCACTTGCTGTTTTTTTTCGATAGGCAAACTGTTAGCCGACAGCGAGCCTAAAGACAACATTAATTTCATGGGGTCAACCTAGCCAGGTTTATGGTTTTTTTTATTTATGCCGCTCTTATATCACTTGAGAAAAAATATGCCATTAGTTTCTATTTAAACGGTTACGTAAGGCAGGTTTGAGATGAAAAAAACCGCTCTTTTGAGCGGCTTGTTTAAAATGCGTTCAGGGTTAAGCTTCTTGCTTTTGAAGCTCAGCTTGTTGCGCTTCTTCTTCCACTAGAGCATCGACGATCACTGCACATGCTGCGTCACCGGTGATGTTTAGTGCGGTACGAATCATATCGAAGATACGGTCAAGAGCGAACAGTAGTGGTAGGCCTTCGATTGGAATACCAGCAGCAAGCAGTACTGCTACTACTAGGAATGAAGGACCAGGAACACCTGCTTGACCTACAGCGCCTAGTGTAGAAGTAACGATGATCGCGATGTACGCGCCCATGCCTAGGTCGATGTTGAACAGCTGAGCAAAGAAAATTGCTACTAGACCGTAGTAAATCGCGTTACCAGACATGTTGATGGTTGCGCCAAGCGGTAGAACAAATGATGCAGTCGAGTTCTTAACGCCAAGCTCTTTTTCACACGTATCCATCGTTACTGGCAGTGTCGCCATTGAAGACGCGGTAGACAGGGCAACGGCTTGCGGTTTCTTCATTGCTGACACGAACTTCTTCGCCGATGTCTTAGTGAAGATGTGTACCATCGCTGGGTAAACTACGAAACCGAACACAAGGATTGCAGCTACGTACACAACGAACAGTTTGAATACCACCATTAGGGCACCAAAACCAAACGTACCCACCGCTTCAGCCATCAGACCAAATACGCCAATAGGAGCAATGATCATCACTTTATTGATCATCCAAACCATCGCGTCAACGATGCAGTTAACACCATTGATGATTGGCTCGCGGCGCGCTTTTTCTTGTTTTGAAATCGCAATACCGAAGAACATACAGAACACTAGGATCTGAAGAATATTTGCTTCATTAAGTGATTGGAAAACGTTGGTTGGGATCATACCAGTGATGGTCGCCCAGAAAGTAGGTAGCTCACCTTTTGAAGCGTATTCAGCCGAGAACATACCTTCAACGCCAGAAACGTCGATGCCCATGCCTGGTTTGAATACTTCACCCATGAACAGCGCTAGTGCTACTGCTAGGGCAGACGTTAGACCGAAGTAACCTAGGGTTACCAAGCCTACTTTTCCTGCAGATTGGCTGTTGCCAAGGCCTGCTGCGCCCGAGATAAGGGCTACCGCAACCAATGGGATCACGAGCATTTTAATCAGGTTGATAAAGATCGCACCAAGTGGCGCGAATACTGTCGCACTTTGACCCATGAAGGCACCAACGGCAGTACCCACGATCATTGCAATGACGACTTGCACGCCAATGTTGTTTAGCAAACTCTTTTGTTTTAACACTTCCATAACCTCTGTGCTAATAATGTGTAAAATCCTAAAATTACCCACCAATATAAAGTTGTTATTTGGATAATTGTTTCGCCTTGCTTTTTACACTTATCATTCACAATTAGCAATACAATTTCTGTACATACTTACCGTCTAATTGGAAATTCATTGATTGCTGATAGTTTTTTAACTAATAGCAAACGATTGCCATCGATTGTGGTGATATTTTGGTTGTCTGGCGTTTGAAAAATAGATGGTAAGAGAGGGAGGTTTTTAGACAGGAATGTTAAAAAAAAAGATCGATTCCTGATGGTTAATAAGGAATCGATCTCATATTTATCAAATCAGTGATACGTTATTTTTGTGTTGCAGCTTTCATTGCAGAAACGAATTCACCAAGCTTATCGAGCATGATTTTTGGTTGCTCGACGTTCGCTTCGATAATTTTTACCACGGCAGAACCAGAAATCGCACCAGCGGCACCAGATTCTAGAGCTTGTTTTACTTGTGCAGGCTCTGAAATACCAAAACCAAGCAGCGCTGGTGGTGCATTGAATTGATTCAGTTTATCTAACATGTGGTCAACAGGCATGTTTGCCTTGGTCTCAGCGCCAGTAACACCTGCACGAGATAGTAGGTAAGTGTAGCCGCCACCTAACTCTGATACTTGCTTCAGCGTTTCATCACTTGCCGTTGGTGGGGCAATGAAGATTGGGTGAATTCCAAACTTCTCTGCTGCTGCAACAAATTCTGAGCTCTCGTTGGTTGGTACGTCTGCAATCAAAACAGAATCGATGCCCGCTTTTGCACAGCGCTCGTAGAAGTTTTCGATACCACGAGAGTAAACAAGGTTCGCGTACATCAGAAGACCAATAGGTAACTCTGGGTATTTCGCTCGGATCTTACCAATCTGCTCGAAACAGATATCCGGTGTTGCGCCTGAATCTAGAGCACGAATGTTCGCACCTTGGATAGTTGGACCATCCGCAAGAGGATCTGAGAATGGAATACCGAGTTCTAGAGCATCAGCGCCTGACTCAACTAATGTTTCCATGATCTTGTAAGATTGCTCTGCGTTTGGATCGCAAACCGTTACGAACGGTACAAACGCGCCTTGGTTTTTCTCGTTTAGGCGCTCAAACATCTTTGCATAACGGCTCATTAGATCGCTCCTTTTTCTTCTAGGATGGCATGTACAGTGAAGATATCTTTATCACCACGACCTGATAGGTTCACAACTAACAATTGTTCTTTTTCTGGATTCTCACGAGCCATACGCAGTGCATGAGCCAGTGCGTGAGAGGACTCTAGAGCTGGGATGATGCCTTCGTGACGCGCAATTTCTTGGAATGCTTCTAGCGCTTCATCATCGGTGACATTATCGTATTCAGCACGGCCAATCGCATTTAGGTGTGCATGCTGTGGGCCCACAGAAGGGAAATCAAGACCAGCAGAAACAGAGTATGACTCTTCAACTTGACCGTTTGGATCTTGCATCAATGGCGCTTTCATACCAAAGAAGATACCCGTTTTACCGTGTTTAAGTGGTGCGCCGTGTTGGTCGGTATCGATACCTTTACCTGCTGGCTCAACACCAATTAGGCGAACGCTTTCTTCTTCGATGAAGTCAGCAAACATACCGATAGCGTTTGAACCACCGCCCACACACGCGATAACTGCGTCAGGAAGACGACCTTCACGTGCCAAAATCTGATTCTTTGTTTCTTCACCAATCATGCGTTGGAAATCGCGCACGATGGTTGGGAATGGGTGAGGACCTGCCGCTGTACCTAATAGGTAGTGCGCGTCTTCATAAGTTGCAGACCAGTCGCGTAGTGCTTCGTTACATGCGTCTTTAAGTGTTGCGGAACCAGAGTGGACAGGAATAACTTCTGCACCCATGAGCTTCATACGGAACACGTTCGGACTTTGACGCTCAACGTCTTTTGCACCCATGTAAACGCGGCACTTAAGGCCAAGCAGTGCACATGCTAGTGCGGTTGCCACACCGTGTTGGCCTGCGCCAGTTTCAGCGATGATTTCGTTTTTGCCCATGCGTTTCGCAAGTAGCGCTTGACCTAACACTTGGTTGGTCTTGTGCGCACCACCGTGAAGCAGGTCTTCACGTTTTAGGTACAATTTGGTTTTCGTACCTTTGGTTAGGTTACGAGTTAGAGTCAAAGCCGTTGGGCGGCCCGCATACTCTTGAAGAAGGGTCATGAACTCACTGCGGAATTCTGGATCTTCTTGTGCGTCGATAAACGCTTGCTCTAGTTGCTCCAATGCCGGAACTAGAATTTGCGGAACGTACTGACCGCCGTATTCGCCAAAGTAGGCATTCAGTTTTGCCATGGTGATATTCCTTCTCGTATTTTTCGCTACGAATAGCTTTAAATTTTTTAGCTGATATCCAGCTTTAGTAGTTGCGAATGGCGCTGAATGCCGCAAGCAACTTCTGTGAATCTTTTTTGCCTGGTGCGCTTTCTACACCAGAGTTTAAATCTAATCCCAAGCAACCTAGTGTCGCTGCTTGTTGAGCATTTTCTGGCGACAGTCCGCCCGCTAGCATAATTTGACTTGGGTCGCCGATCAGTGACCAGTCGAACACTTGTCCGGTTCCACCTGTTTGAGTGCCAACTTGCGCATCTAACAGGTGGCGGTCAATGTTGTCTGCAAGCAGTTCTGGCTTGGCATCAGTCACGCCATAAGCTTTCCAAATTTCTACTGTTGTTGGCAGTTCGGCTTTGAGTTGGTTTACGTAAGCTTGGTCTTCTTGACCATGCAATTGCACCGCTTTCAAACCCAGAGAGGTCACAACGGAAGCAACAAAATCGATATCATGATTTTGGAACACGCCTACGTAGTTCAGTGGAGCACCGCTCATGGTTAAGCGAGCGCCTTCAAGATCAACGGAGCGCTTCGACTTCTCAACGAAAATCAGGCCACCAAATACCGCACCAGCTTGATATGCTTTCGCTGCATCATCTGGATGAGTGAGACCACAGACTTTGTTTTCGCCCAGCGTCACTTTGCGTACTGCCAGTTCAAGGTTGTCTTCTGCCATCAGCGAGCTACCAATCAAGAATCCGTCTGCGTATTTCGCTAAATCACGAACTTGTTGATGCGTATAAATGCCAGACTCTGAAATCACGGTAGCGTTTGGTGCTAATTCGCGAATTGTCGGTGCCAGTTCTTTAGTACGATTCAAATCGGTGCTTAGGTCGCGAAGGTTACGGTTATTGATGCCGATAACGCGAGCGCCTAGCTCAACGGCACGGTGAAGCTCTTCTTCGTTGCTGACTTCGGTCAGGATACCCATGTTCAGGCTGTGTGCTGCTTCTTCTAGGGCTTTGTATTCTTCGTCATTGAGGACAGACAGCATTAGCAAGACAGCATCAGCACTGTAATGACGCGCTAGGTAAACTTGGTAGGTGTCCACCATGAAGTCTTTACACAGAACGGGCTGTTTGACTTGACCACGAACTTGAGGAAGAAAGTCAAAGTTACCTTGGAAGTACTTCTCGTCTGTTAAGACTGAAATTGCATCTGCATGGTTGTTGTAAACCGATGCAATGTAATCCAAGTCGAAGTGATCACGAATCAAACCTTTAGAAGGAGATGCCTTCTTACATTCGGTGATGAATGCCGTCTTTTCGCCACTCAGTGCTTCGTAGAAGCTGCGGTCCGATGGCAGCAAATCAGACTGAAATGTGCTTAGCGGTTGAGACACCTTACGGTCTGCTACCCACTGATATTTGTCGCGGACAATTTTCGCCAGTACTTCTGCCATTTCTGCTTCTTTCTTAGAAACGTGTTCAGACAGGTTGTCAGCTTGCTGAGTGTTGAAGTCAGTCATCTTCTTCAATTCCTTAAGCGTGTGCGGCAAGTTGTTGTACCAATTGGTACGCCTTGCCTGAATTCATTGCCTCAATCGCTTGTTGCGTGTTGGCTTTTAAATCTTCGTGGCCGAATAGACGCATTAGCAGAGCAACGTTCACCGCCACTGCGCCCAATTGTGCGTCTGTACCTTTACCCGTCAGGATATTGGTAATGATGGCTTTGTTTTCTTCAGGATCGCCACCTTTGATCGCTTCTAACGGGTGCGCTTCTAGACCGAAGTCTGCTGGTGTTAGCGTGTACTCAGTGATCTTGCCATCTTTGATTTCTGCAACCGTTGTTTCACCGTGAATCGCCACTTCATCCAAACCACTACCGTGTACTACTGCTGCGCGCTTCATACCCATTTGTAGCATGGTTTCTGCAATAGGACGAACCAGTTCTTCACTGTAAACACCCATCAATTCGATGTTAGGACGAGCAGGGTTAATCAGTGGACCAAGAATGTTAAAGATGGTGCGTGTTTTCATGGTTTGACGCACTGGCATCGCATGGCGCACTCCACCGTGGTATTGAGGAGCAAATAGGAAAGCAACACCGATATCGTCTACCGCTTTGCGCGTATCTTCTGCGCTCATGGCTAGGTTGATACCAAATGAATCAAGAAGGTCAGAAGAACCCGATTTGCTTGAAACGCTGCGGTTACCGTGTTTCGCCACTTTTAGACCACATGCTGCAGCAACAAACGCCGCAGTGGTTGAAATGTTGATGGTGTTGTGACCGTCACCGCCCGTACCTACGATATCTGCGAAATCGTAATCTGGGCGAGGGAATGGGTTTGCATTTGCCAGCAGTGCTTTCGCTGCACCCGCAATTTCATCTGGCGTTTCACCTTTGATTTTTAGTGCAGTCAGTGCTGATGCCATCAAAATTGGGTCTAATTCACCACGGATAATGATGTCGAATAGCTGTTGGCTCTCTTCCTGAGTAAGCGATTCTTGCTCGTACAGTTTGGTAATAATAGGGTTGATGATTGCTTCCATATTTCCTCTCCTAAATTTCTTATGTGCCAGTGCTTTTTAAGCAGTGAGTGGGTTCGCTGAAGTTTGTTCTTCAAGTGCCCATTCAATGGCATTGGCCAACAGTGTTGCTCCGTAGGTCGTCATAATAGATTCCGGGTGGAACTGGAACCCGCAAACTTTATCTTCTTCATGTACAACAGACATCACCAAATCATCTACTTCTGCTGTGATGGTTAGGCTCTCAGGAACCTTGGTCGCAACCAGTGAGTGGTAACGTGCAATTGCAAGTGGTGATGGTAGGTTTTGGTAAATCGCATGGTCTTGGTGCTCCATCATAGAGACCTTTCCGTGAATGATTTCGCCCGCGCCAGCAACGGTGCCGCCGTACGCTTCAACAATCGCTTGGTGACCAAGACAAATGCCGATCATCGGCACTTTGCCTTTCATGCGTTGGATCAGCTCTGGCATTGAGCCTGCTTCTGAAGGAGCACCAGGGCCTGGCGATAGTAGAACCACTGGGTTTTCAAGCTCGTTTACCGCTTGTTCGATGGTTTCTGCTGGGATGTTGTTTCGGTAAATCTTGACTGAGTGACCTAGCGAGCGGAACTGATCCACAAGGTTGTAGGTGAACGAGTCAAAGTTATCGATAAAAATGATATTAGCCATCTCTGAACCCTATTCCTTATTGTGATTTATGCGCTGCTTGGATAGCAGAGATTACCGCTTGTGCTTTGCCGCGCGTTTCGTCTGCTTCCGCTTGCGGATCAGAGTCGAACACCACGCCAGCACCGGCCTGAACTTGAGCAATGCCGTTTTCTACGTAAGCTGAGCGAATGACGATACATGTGTCGAGTGTGCCTTCACCAGTTAGGTAACCAACCGCACCGCCGTAGCTACCGCGTCGTGCGCCTTCTACATCGCGAATCAACTGCATTGCACGAATCTTTGGTGCACCAGTGAGCGTGCCCATATTCATACATGCTTGGTATGCGTGCAGCGCATCTAGGTCTTCACGCAGTTGACCAATCACACGAGATACTAAGTGCATTACGTGGCTGTAGCGGTCGACTTTTAGTAGGTCTGCTACGTGACGTGTGCCAGCTTGAGCAATACGAGCAACGTCGTTACGTGCTAAGTCAACCAGCATCATGTGTTCTGCGTTTTCTTTCATGTCGGTGCGCAGTTCAAGTTCGATGCGGCTATCTAGGTCGAAATCAATCTCGCCGTTAGGGCGCTTACCGCGGCGACGAGTGCCTGCGATTGGGTAGATTTCAATTTGGTTAGTGTCGGTTTCGTACTTAAGCGCGCTTTCTGGTGATGCGCCAAACAAAGTAAATAGTTCGTCTTGCATGTAGAACATGTAAGGGCTCGGGTTACTTTGTTTGAGTTCTTTGTAGGCTGCTAATGGAGAAGGGCAAGGGAGTGTAAATCGGCGAGACGGCACGACTTGGAACACATCGCCTTTCACTACGAACTCTTTTAAGTCACGAACGATTTGGCAGAAGTCTGCATCAGACACGCTAGGTTCAACCGTGACATCGGCGATTTGCTCTGCACTTGGCAGCAGTTTTGGCGCTGCGCATTGAGCGCTGATTTCTGCGATGCGAGTTTCTAGCGTTGTTTTCTCTGATTCGTCGACAAACAAAGTCGCTTGCAGTTGGCAAGATTCGGTTTGATGATCCACAACCAACAGAGTTTCCGCTACATAGAAAACGTAATCTGGGCATTGGTTGGTTGCTTCTGCATTGCCCAGAGGTTCGAAGTTAGCGACCAAGTCGTAGGCAAACAGACCACCAAGGAAAATCGCGTGCTTATCTTGCTCTGAAATATCGAAGCTGTGTTGCACTAAACGCAGCGCATCAAATGAAGAGGCTTCACGTAGGCGAGAATCTTCATCTAGCGTGTCGCAAGGCTGGGTGAATTTCAAAGTCAGCGTTTCGCCAACGAACTCACTCTTAACCTCACCACGAATGTTCTGGTTTAAATGAGAAAGCAGGTTCTTACCATTGTTGGTCAATGCCTGCATGCTAACTGTGTGACCGAAACAAACGATGCGCACTGCAGAATCGACAATTAGCAGGGATTTTAAATCTTGCTTTGAGTCGATCTCAGCAGATTCCAGCAATAGGCTGTCAGTTTTGTTCTCACATAACGTGTGGAACAAGCGAGTCGGGTCTTGAGTATAAGGGACGGAAGCCGTTAGCACTTCAAGCTGTCCAAGTTTCTTAATTTCAATGGCCTTGTTCACAAGACCTCCTTATAGCTGTTTACATCTTCCTGCCGTACATAGTCGCATAAAGCAAACGTTCACCCAATCAAGTTTTGGTCAGATCCGATGAATGTTTAAGCAGTTGAATGTGAGATGGACGACAAAACAAAAAGCCCGCTGAGGTAGCGGGCTTTGTGACATTTAATTCTCTAAACTAGAAGTACACGTTTGCCCACCAAGAACTTGTCCAAGTGCGCCACCAAGCAAGGTCTGCAGAATTCATCTTATTCAGACGAACCGCAACTTTCGCTTTCTGGTTTTGGTTAAATTCTTGTAACATGGTGAGCCTTAATTAGGTACTTCGTATTTGTGTACTAGTTAACTAGTGCAGAGATAAAAAGTCAACCCCAAAACAGCATTAAAACGACAAAAAGATGAGAATTGATTTACACAGCCACACCACCGCTTCAGATGGGCGCTTTGCACCACATGATTTAGTGGATAGGGCACTGAGTTTTGATATCGAGGTTTTGGCGATCACAGATCATGATACGGTTGACGGCTTAGCTCCGGCCAAGCAATACGTTAAAGAGAACAATCTCCCGATCAAAATCATCAACGGTATCGAGATTTCGACCGTTTGGCAGAACAAAGACATCCATATTGTAGGTTTGAACATTGACCCTAACAGCCCTGCGCTGGTGGAGTTAATTCAACAGCAAAAATCGCATCGTGTTGAGCGCGCAGCATTGATCGCCGAGCGCTTGCAGAAAGCCACCCGTGAAGGTGTACTAGAAGAAGTTCAGCAAATTGCAGGAGATGCGCCAATTACTCGCGCGCATTTCGCAAAGTGGTTGGTGGACAATGGTTACGCTAAAAACATGCAGATGGTGTTTAAGAAATTCCTGACGCGCTCTAACCCTGGTTATGTACCGCCGAATTGGTGCTCCATGAAAGAGGCGGTAGACGCTATTCATGCTGCTGGTGGCCAAGCAGTGCTGGCGCATCCGGGGCGTTATCAGCTCACTGCCAAGTGGGTAAAATGCCTGCTAGCGGCATTTGTTGAAGCGGGTGGGGATGCCATGGAAGTTGCGCAACCTCAACAAGCGCAACAAGAAAGACGCAACTTGGCGGATTATGCTATACAATACAAACTATTAGCTTCTCAAGGCAGCGACTTTCACTATCCATCACCGTGGATGGAATTGGGAAGAAACCTCTGGTTACCCGCGGGCGTAGAACCAGTTTGGAAAGATTGGGGTATTGATCCTTCGTTGAATAATGCTCAACAAGACCAAGTCGAGAACCCATAAAAATATAGAGCCGAGAGGTTCGATAATGAGGAATTACAATGAGCCAGTTTTTTTACGTTCATCCAGAAAACCCACAGGCTCGCTTGATCAATCAAGCAGTAGCAATCATTCGTAACGGCGGTGTGGTGGTGTACCCAACCGATTCAGGTTACGCACTAGGCTGTCAATTGGAGAACAAACAGGCGTTGGAACGAATCTGTCAGATCCGTCGTCTGGATGATAAACACAACTTTACTTTGTTGTGCCGTGATTTGTCGGAGCTTTCTCTGTATGCACGAGTGGATAACTCTGCATTCCGACTACTGAAAAACAATACTCCGGGTCCTTACACCTTCATCTTCAAAGGTACGAAAGAAGTGCCGCGTCGTTTGATGAACGCAAAACGTAAGACTATCGGTATCCGTGTTCCTGATAACCGCATTGCGCTGGACCTACTAGAGGCGCTTGGCGAGCCAATGATGTCTACGTCGCTTATTCTACCGGGCAGTGATGTGACGGAATCAGACCCAGAGGATATCCGTGACAAACTAGAGCATGCCGTAGACGTGATTCTTAACGGCGGTTACCTAGGCGAGCAGCCAACCACGGTTATTGACTTCAGTGAAGGTGAATCCGTTGTTGCGCGTATTGGCTCTGGTGATCCAGCGCCATTTGAGTAACTCGATTTACTCTTGATGAAATAAGAAAGGGAGGCTAATACGCCTCCCTTTGTCTTTTGAATCAATGTGTAGGTTTTTATATTCGCGTGTTATGCGAAGTCAAAGATGTCGATATTGTAGTGCTCAATGTAGTTCATGTAGCCAGCATCGATCCCTTTCAGGGTCACTTCTACATTAAACTCATCGCTGGAGAATACCGCCCATCCAAAGTCGTTGTAAGACAGTGTTAGGTCATCTGCTGAGTCTAAGAAGGTATCGCGAATGCCGTCATCGTTCGTATCAAGGCCCATATCAAACACCAACTTATCGTGACAAATGTTGAAGTCGAGTATCTCTGCTTTCACTTCGATGTCGTTTGATGATACCGGTTGGTCCGGAACGCCAATAGCAAGACGGTTTGTCATAACGAACGTGTCAGAGCCGCAACCGCCTGCGATAACAGAGTTACCATCGCCAACCACAACAGTATCGTTACCCCAACCTGCGTTGATGAAGTTATTGCCAGAGTAATCGAAAATTATGTCGTCGCCACAACCACCAAATAGAGAGTCATTACCTAAACCACCCGACAAATAGTCATTGCCAGAACCACCGGCAAGTAGGTCGTTACCTCTACCACCGAGTAGAGTGTCGTCCCCCCAGCCACCGAAGACGTAATCGTCACCACCAAAGCCAACAAACTTATCGTCGCCGCCAAAGCCGATAAATACATCGCTTGTATCGGAGCCTTTTGTACCTGTCATGTTGTCATCTTCGGAGGTGCCAAATATCCAATTTAGGTCAAGATTTGTATGAGACATTTATTATTCCTTTTTCATCTGTTTAAGGGAGCTAGCAAGCTGTAGGGTTATCTTTCTTATAACCCTGACAATTTTATCAGGTAGGCCAGCGTTTTAGAGGCTCGCTCCGACCCATAATAGTGCGGTTCTATTTGGGGAGTGTCTGGTACTAAGTGGGAGAGGGTGATGAGTTAAGTGTGAGTTTTTGGGCGTTATTTTGCTGCGACAATATGGACGATTTCGCTTACATTAAAGTAGAGAATCCCGTATAATGACCGACCGAAAAATCCCAACAGGTTGGGTAACTTGCACAATGAAGACCAATCTTGGTCTCGACGTCTGTGAAGACGACACATAGGTAGATAAATGAGCGAAAAGTTACAAAAAGTATTAGCACGTGCTGGACACGGTTCTCGTCGTGAGATCGAATCGTTAATTAAATCTGGTCGCGTTAGCGTGAACGGAATCGTAGCTAAACTTGGTGAAAGACTGGAAGATGAGAACAGCGTAGTTCGTATCGATGGTCACGTTGTGTCTGCTAAGGCGCAAGAAGAAGTGATCTGTCGTGTTTTGGCTTACTACAAGCCAGAAGGTGAACTATGTACTCGTCACGACCCTGAAGGTCGTCGCACTGTTTTCGATCGCCTGCCAAAGATCCGTGGTTCTCGTTGGATTTCAGTTGGTCGTCTTGATGCAAACACATCAGGTCTACTGCTGTTTACAACAGATGGTGAACTGGCGAACCGCCTAATGCACCCAAGCCGTCAGGTTGAACGTGAATATCTTGTTCGTGTTTTCGGCGAAGTCACTGAACAAAAAGTGAAAAACTTGGTTCGTGGTGTTGAGCTTGAAGATGGCATGGCACGTTTCGAAGATGTGGTATATGCGGGTGGTGAAGGTATGAACCACACGTTTTATGTTGCTATCAACGAAGGTCGTAACCGTGAAGTTCGTCGTCTGTGGGAATCTCAAGACACGACGGTTAGCCGCCTAAAACGTGTTCGTTACGGTGACATCTATCTGGATAAGAAACTGCCTCGTGGTGGTTGGATGGAACTTGATCTGAAAGAAGTAAACTACCTACGTGAATTGGTAGAACTTCGTCCAGAAAAAGAAACCATGCTGGATCTGAACAAAGACAACACGTCACGTAAGCGTGAACGTGCTCGTAGCCAAAAAATCCGTCGCGCAGTTAAGCGTCACGAAGAGCGCGTAAATACACCGAAAGGTCGTAGCAACAACCCTTCTCGTCGTAAGCCGAAGAAGACTGCGGGTGACCAAGGTGCACGTAACAAGCATCGTTAATCGATAGCAAAAAATCAGAAAGGCTTGCCCACTCGGCAAGCCTTTTTCTTATCCAGCATTTTGTTCTCTGGCGTTATCGTGTTCCTCTCTTTTTATTACACGTAACTTATCGACATAAAAAAACACCAGCGCGAGGCTGGTGTTTTTGATCATGATAGGGAAAGCGTTAGTCGCGTTTCCAAAGCATATGACAGAACTTATGTTCTGGGTCTCGACTGATTAGCATACGAGCAAAAACGTCATCAAGTACGTCATTTTCCTCGTTTACTAAGCCGATTCGAACTTCTGCATACACTTCTTTGTCGATATCGAAGCCAACGTGTTCAACCCAGTCATCACCAGTTTCAACAAGTTCTGCGGCACCACGATCTTCAAATTGCGCAGTAAACAGAATGACATCAGCTGGCTCTAGGTTGTCTGGAGCCATCTCAAGGAAGATGTCGTACGCAGCGTCGATAACGTCGTCGTAAGAAATCAAATCAGACATACTTATGCTCGGCTCATGTATTTACGTTCAGTCGTGTTGATGATTACACGGTCACCAGTTGCGATGTACTCAGGAACTTGGATTACAAGACCTGAAGCAAAGCGTGCTGGTTTAGTACGTGCAGATGCAGAAGCACCTTTGATTGAAGGATCAGTTTCTTCAATCACTAGCTCAACAGAAGAAGGAAGCTCGATACCAACAGCAGAACCGTTGATTAGGATAAGGTGAATACCTTGAGTGTCTTCGTTGATGAACAAAAGCTCATCTTCAACTTCGTTGTGCTTGAATGTGTATTGTGAGTAGTCTTCGTTATCCATGAAGATATGCTCATCGCCGTCAGCGTATGAGTACACAACTGCACGTTTGTTCATTTCTACTGTTTCAACAACGTCATCAGACTTGTAACGCTCGTCTACACGTGCGCCAGTGTTTAGATCTGTACAACGCATTTTGTAGATTTTAGCGCCGCCACGACCACCAGGAGTCGTTACTTCGATGTCTTTAACTAGAAGAGTTTTACCATTAGACTCGATTGCGAAGCCTTTTTTTGATTTCACTTGCCTTTGGCATTGTATTTTCCTATTTACACTTATTAAGCAAAACTTGGTGATTATAGCGCTAAGTTGCTTGTCTGGCACCAAAATTCCACACAGTAATTTGCACCTTAATAAGGGGGTTATTTGGCTTGATTCAAATGCAAGGCTAGTGGATCATATAGCCCATCGTCCGTTAAAAGCCTGAGATCGCGTTTTCTTCAATGTCTCTTCCTGTTATCGATCCAAAACATCCTTTCCAACCAGAATTTGAACCTCTGCTTAGAGAAGTATTGGCGTGCCTCAAAGGTGGGCTTGGTTCTAACTTACATAGTGTTTATGTTTATGGGAGTGTGGCACGTAAGTCGGCGGTTGCAGGAAAATCGAATCTCGATATGGTCGTTGTCACTAAGTCGAGTTTTGAAAACAATCGCGCTACTTTGTTGAACACCATCAAATGGCGTGCTCAACAGGGGCATCCTCACGTTAAAGGTGTATCGATCCGCACCGCCTTGGTGAGTGAAGTCGCAAACCTAGACAGTATTTTTACTTGGGGCTTTATGCTCAAACACTGCTGCGTGTGTGTTTACGGAGATGATCTGGCGGATTGCTTTGGTGATTACGTGCCAAGCTGGGAAATTGCCAAACACTGGAACATGGATGTGGAAGACTGGCTATCGGTGTATCGCACTAAGATAGTACAAGCACAAAGCATTGAAGAATTGGTCAGTGCCCAAGTGACTATCGCTAAGAAACTGCTCCGAGCGTCGTACTCACTTGTCATGTATCGAGACAAACGTTGGTTTGATGACCCGCTTGAATGTGGAGAGCAATTCTTACGATACCACCCAGAAAAGCAGCTTGAGATAGAACGCCTTAGTATTTTGCTTTCTGGACGCGCAATTCCAAAACGTTCTGTGGTTGGGTTACTCGACGGTTTTGGTGATTGGTTGGTGACTCAGTATCAAAAGACCGAATTTCGCATTGGCTAATGTCAGCTAGCGTTAATTCCCTTCAACCTGGAATGTGAGTTAGAACAGCCCCATCTGCGGCGCAGATAACTGCTCGAAGTCAGTGCCAATAAACGGCAAAATCGCATCGGCCACTGGCTTCAACTGTTTATCAATATAGTGCTGGTAGTCGATAGGACTATTGCGGTATTCGTGTGGCTCTGGCCCGTTTACGGTAATCAAGTACTCGATTCGACCACGGTTTTGGTACTGCAATGGTCTGCCTAATTTAGCGTTGATGTCATCGGCTAAGCGCGCAGCACGTACTTGTGGTGGAATATTCTTTTGGTATTCGTGTAGCTTACGGCGTAAACGCTTTTGATATACCAGCTGATCATCAAACTCACCATTATTGGTTTTTTCGACCATCTCTCGCACGTAATCACTTGGATCTTCGCCGTGGAAGATCATTTGGTACAAAGTATTTTGGAATCGCTGTGCCAGTGGTGTCCAGTCGGTGCGTGCACTTTCTAATCCTTTGAAGATAATGCGTTCTTGTTCGCCTTCACCAATCAAACCTGCGTAGCGTTTCTTAGAGCCCGTTTCCGCACCACGGATGGTTGGCATCAGGAACTTGCGATAATGGGTTTCGTATTCGAGTTCAAGAATCGAGTTGAGGTTGTACTCACTGCGCAGATGGTCATTCCACCATTGGTTGATGTAGTCGACCAGTTCATTACCAATTTTATCGGCATCTGCTTGGCTGTATGCGCCATTTAAAGACACGAAGGTTGAATCGGTGTCGCCATAGATCACTTGATAACCTTTGTCCTCAATCAGAACTTTGGTTTGTTTCATTATTTCGTGGCCACGCATAGTGATGCTAGAAGCAAGGCGGGTATCAAAGAAACGACAGCCAGAAGAACCAAGCACACCATAGAAAGAGTTCATGATGATTTTGATGGCTTGTGAGAACGCTTTTTCGTTGTTCTTCTTTGCGACATCGCGCGCTGCCCAGAGCTTTTCGATCATTTCTGGCAGGAAGTGTTTGCTGCGATGGAACTGACCACCACGAAATCCTGGTACGGCTTCATCGTCTGATTTGCCGATTTCAAGCTGTAAGCCTTCGACTAACCCCATAGGATCGATCAAGAATGAGCGAATAATAGAAGGGTAAAGGCTCTTAAAATCGAGCACCAATACCGAGTCGTAAAGGTTTGGGATAGAGTCCATCACATAGCCGCCTGGACTGGCGATCCAGTTTTCGGGATGCAGGTTTGGCGCCACATAGCCTGCTCGGTGGATTTGCGGCAGATACAAATTAGTAAAAGCTGCTACTGAGCCCCCGACGCGATCCAGTTCCACACCCGTTAGGCGAGAGCGTTCGATTGCGAAGTCGAGTAGGTGAGTGTGGTCAAAAATCTTGTTGACCAACACACAGTCTTGCAAGTTGTATTTAGCGAGAGAGGGCTTGTCTGAACGGTACATGCGATTGATTTCGTCCATTCGATCATGAACGTTATGAATCTCTTTACCTTCGCCTAGGAGTTCTTGTGAAACAGACTCAAGTGACCAAGAGCGGAAATGGTATGTCGCGGTTTTGAGCGTATCGATACCATCCAGCACCACACGACCAGGGATTGAGATAAAACCTTGTTGGCTTTGCGCGGAGCTGCGGAAGAAACTTGGCTGGTCTGCACGACCTAATATCAGCTTCATGTTGTGCCACTCTGCGCGCTTGTGTAGCAGGCGGAAATCGAAGTCGATCACGTTCCAGCCAACAATGACGTCTGGGTCGAACTGCTTGAACCAAGCGATCAAAGCATCGAGTAGTGCCTTTTCATCTTTCACCCATTGAATTGCTGTCTCTGCTGGTTCCGGCTCTCCAATCATGATCACTCGTGAATCGACAGGGCTGTCTAAACCAATCGAATAGAGAATGCCTTTTTCTGAACATTCTAAATCTAAGGACACCACGTGTAGCTTCGGCTGGTATTCGCCTGTTCGACACTTTGCGTTTTGGACGCGTTGGAACCCATTTCGAGATTGTAGATTCCCGGTAAACTCCATGCTGCCTTTAATAAAACGTTCCATCAAATAGCGGTCAGCAAGACGCACGTCGCCTTCGAAATGAACGATGTCATGTTGCTTGAGCTCATCTTGTAGAGCGAACGCGTCTTTTGTCGTTTGCGTGTAACACGCAGCTAAAGGTGTTAGTTGAAAGCTCTTTAGCTCAAGCGCGCGAATGTCGACGGCAATGCGTTTAGAGCTGGCAAGTTGCTTGGTTTGCTCGATGTGCACCTGTTCAATAAAGAAGACGGGCCTTTCTCCTTGAATCAACAATTGGGTTGGACCATTCTCGGTCGAAAGCCAAAGCTCAATCTGAGTTTGACCTTTGATGTCTCGGGCTTGGCGAGTGAGAAGGAAGCCTTGTTGGATATTCAATAGAGAAACCTTGTAAATCAATGAAGCACGTATTCTATCATTAAGAACTGTAAAAATAACCAGTAAAAGAGCGCTGCTGAATTTCACCGTTCAAGTGCGTGTCTTGAGGGTGTACAAAAGCGGAGATATCTCGCTTATGGAATAACCATTTATGGGTGATATTGCGTTTTGCTGAGCAAAGTGAAATCTAGTTGCTTGATTTATTGAAGTTTATGTTGTTAATTAGCTTGTCTTAAAAATCGGCTTTGCACGCTACACACTCAAATAATAGAGTGGTTTATGAATAAGTTCTTGCCAAACTTTGCGTTTAAGCACATATTCATAGAAAGCAATTTTTTGCCTAATGCGGTAGTATATAGGCACTCATACTGATATCCACATTGACATAAAGTTATGTGGGTGCAGAGCCAATAAAAGTGTGGAGATACAAGTTTGATAAATGTTTTCCTTGTAGATGATCACGAGCTGGTTCGCACAGGGATACGACGTATTATTGAAGACGTCCGTGGAATGAACGTAGCAGGAGAAGCTGACAGCGGTGAAGAAGCAGTAAAATGGTGTCGCAGTAATCATGCAGACGTCGTTTTAATGGATATGAACATGCCAGGAATTGGCGGCTTGGAAGCCACTAAAAAGATTCTTCGCGTGAATCCTGATGTAAAAATCATCGTATTAACCGTTCATACGGAAAATCCGTTCCCAACTAAAGTGATGCAGGCGGGTGCTTCTGGTTACCTAACCAAAGGTGCAGGCCCTGATGAAATGGTTAACGCAATTCGTGTGGTTAACAGTGGGCAGCGTTACATCTCGCCAGAGATTGCGCAGCAGATGGCATTGAGTCAATTCTCACCTGCCTCAGAAAACCCATTTAAAGACCTTTCTGAACGCGAACTGCAGATCATGATGATGATCACTAAAGGGCAGAAAGTAACGGATATTTCTGAACAACTGAATTTAAGTCCAAAAACAGTCAACAGCTACCGCTACCGTCTGTTTAGCAAATTGGACATCAATGGTGACGTTGAGTTAACACACTTAGCGATCCGCCACGGAATGCTGGACACCGAGACCCTTTAGTGTGAATCAACCCTTCGATTCGGCTTCCTTTCTCAAGACAGTAACTCATCAGCCCGGCGTTTACAGAATGTACAACGCCGAGGCTGTTGTCATTTATGTAGGCAAAGCCAAAGATCTCAAAAAGCGCCTCTCAAGCTACTTTCGCAAGAAAGTCGACAGTGAGAAGACCCGCGCTCTCGTGAGTAATATCGCGAAAATTGATGTCACGGTAACTCATACCGAGACGGAAGCGCTCATCCTCGAGCACAACTACATCAAGCAATATTTGCCCAAATACAACGTACTTCTGCGTGATGACAAATCGTACCCTTACATTTTCATTAGCGGCCATAAACATCCGCGATTGTCTATGCATCGTGGTGCGAAAAAGCGCAAAGGTGAGTACTTTGGACCATACCCGGATTCTGGTGCGGTACGAGAAACTTTGCACCTTTTGCAGAAAACACTCCCTGTTCGTCAGTGTGAAGATACGGTTTATTCCAACCGTACTCGCCCTTGTTTGATGTACCAAATTGGTCGCTGTGCGGGCCCGTGCGTCAGCACGATTATTTCTGATGAAGAGTACGCCGAGCTGGTGGGTTTTGTGCGTTTGTTTTTGCAGGGCAAAGATAAGCAAGTACTTGAACAGCTCATTGAGAAGATGGAAGTGGCAAGCCAGCAACTTCGTTTTGAAGATGCCGCTAAGTTCCGTGACCAGATCCAAGCGATTCGACGCGTACAAGAACAGCAATACGTTTCAGAAGACAGTATGGACGATATGGACGTACTTGGTTTTGCCCAAGAGAACGGCATAGCTTGTATCCACATCTTGATGATTCGTCAGGGCAAGGTGCTAGGCAGTCGCAGCCATTTTCCTAAGATCCCACAGAACACCAGTCAACAAGAAGTATTTGATAGCTTCCTTACTCAGTACTACCTGAGTCATAACGAGGCACGCACCATTCCGTCTCGTATTATCCTGAATCAAGAGCTGGGTGGTGACATCGAGCCGATTCAACAAGCCTTGAGTGAAGTGGCGGGGCGTAAGGTTCAGTTCCATACCTCACCGACAGGGTCGCGCGGTCGTTACCTTAAGTTATCCAATACCAATGCGTTGACGGCGATTACCACTAAGATCAATCACAAGATGACGATCAATCAGCGTTTCAAGGCACTGAGAGAAGTCTTGGGTATGGAAACCATCGCTCGCATGGAGTGTTTCGATATTTCGCACACGATGGGCGAGAGCACTATTGCCTCTTGTGTGGTGTTCAACAGTGAAGGCCCAGTTAAGCAAGAGTATCGTCGTTACAACATCACAGGCATTACTGGCGGCGATGATTACGCTGCAATGGGACAAGCATTAGAGCGCCGTTATTCGAAGCAGCTAGATGTAGAGAAGATTCCTGACATTATCTTTATCGATGGTGGTAAAGGACAACTCAATCGAGCGCATGAGATTATTTCCCAATATTGGGGGGATTGGCCGAAGCGTCCCATCATGATTGGTATTGCCAAAGGCGTTACTCGGAAACCGGGACTTGAAACCTTAATTACTGTAGATGGCGAGGAATTTAACTTGCCAAGTGATGCGCCGGCATTGCACTTGATCCAGCACATCCGAGATGAGAGTCATAACCATGCTATTGCAGGCCATAGAGCGAAACGTGGCAAAACCCGTCGTACCAGTGCTTTAGAGGGGATTGAAGGCGTAGGACCGAAACGTCGTCAAGCCTTACTGAAATACATGGGTGGTTTGCAGGAATTGAAGCGTGCAAGTGTCGAAGAAATCGCCAAAGTACCGGGAATTAGTCACTCTTTGGCAGAAATTATTTTCCAAGCATTGAAACAATAAGGAAAATCCCGCAACATTAAGCCGCAATGTGTAAGAGAATAATAAAATGCGTTTGAATATCCCGAACATTCTATCTCTACTAAGACTGTTCTTAATCCCAGTTTTTGTGGTTGTTTTCTATCTACCTTACTCTTGGACGCCTTTTGCAGCAGCAATGGTTTTCTGGGTTGCAGGTTTTACCGATTGGCTTGACGGCATGCTGGCTCGTAAGCTAGGCCAAACGTCTCGCTTTGGTGCTTTCATTGACCCTGTGGCAGATAAAGTACTGGTTGCAACGGCCCTGATTTTGATTACAGAGCATTATCACAGTATTTGGGTGACCATCCCCGCCGTGACTATGATAGCGCGCGAAATCATCATCTCTGCATTGCGTGAATGGATGGCAGAAATCGGTAAGCGAGCCAGTGTGGCAGTTTCTTGGGTTGGCAAAGTAAAAACGGTCTCCCAAATGTTTGCACTTTGGGTTCTGATCTGGCGTTACGATGATTGGATGGTATGGCTTGGTTTTGGTGCTTTGTATGTTGCGACTTTCCTGACCTACTGGTCAATGGTTCAGTATCTAGCGGCGGCGAAAGACGATTTGCTTAATGAAGAGCATCACTAAAACAATCCAACGCAAATAGCATTTTAAGAAGCAGGCACGTAGCCTGCTTTTTTTATATCTAATTCTCAAAGGGCGATAGGAGTGTGATCTAAGTCTTACTTTTAACTGCTCCATACTTTATTCAAGTCTGTTCCGCTGATTATCAGCACTTGAAATCAAGAATAACGCCTTGGAATGGGTAAGGGGGTTGGCCCAATATTCATGATAAACAAGTGTATTTCGGATATTCTCAGTATTAAAACTAATCAATTTACCGTCTTTCGCACAAATTCTGGTCAAACGATTTAAAAAAATAAAAATAGTGTTGACTCGATCGCTCGAATCCGTAGAATGCATCCCGTACCCAAGAGAGCACGTCTCGAAAGGGTGGTGAGAAAAGTTAAACTTTCTTCACAGATGAGGCGCCTTGGCAGAGTGGCTATGCAGCGGATTGCAAATCCGTGGACCTCGGTTCGACTCCGGGAGGCGCCTCCATTATTCTTTTGAGAGTGAATGACTTTCAAGAATAAATGCGACACTAGCTCAGTTGGTAGAGCGCAACCTTGCCAAGGTTGAGGTCACGAGTTCGAACCTCGTGTGTCGCTCCAAATTAAAGTGATATGGCGATTAGCGATATCAGATGGTGTTTTACTTTTCTGTAAAGGCATCACAAAGAATATTTGTGTGCCCTGGTGGTGGAATTGGTAGACACAAGGGATTTAAAATCCCTCGACGTTCGCGTTGTGCCGGTTCAAGTCCGGCCCGGGGCACCATCTCAAAATCTGCGACACTAGCTCAGTTGGTAGAGCGCAACCTTGCCAAGGTTGAGGTCACGAGTTCGAACCTCGTGTGTCGCTCCAGATTCGAAAGCCCAGCATTTATACTGGGCTTTTTCGTTTCTACTGTTTGAGTCTTCCTTCAGTTCTACCCAGCGACTTCATACATCCAATCGTAATAGAATCCCTCCCTGAACTTGCTTTAACACTCTGATGGCGTAGTAAGAAAATGCCTTCTCAGAGCCGCACAAGCGGGCTGTCCTTATATTTTCTGTTTTCAACCGTTGATGGATTTAAGACGATTTTCTGCGATACATATCAATATTAATGAAAATGAACCGAGTGAACGTTTGCTGCCGATTGTGATCTAAATCAATATGCAACCTGTGAAAACATATTGCCAGAAGATTTTATTTTGTGATAAATTCGCGCGCAATCTCGGAGCGTATTATTACGACTTTGATTCTCTGGGGGATACGCGTAATGACCATTCAAGCTGATTGTGACATTGCGTAGGGTAGGTATCGGCAAAGCCATTTGTCGATAGACGGGATACTAGTGCTGTAAGAAGCAGCATGTTAATGGGAAACCCAACATTGAAACCTTTAAACAAACACACACTAATCAGCTTCATACTGCCGAAATGTCCCGTTTTACAAAACGGATGCATTACGGAACCTTGATTACTCTCCAAGCACAATAAAAGTCGCGTTCATCGTGACGGGTTATCTGTATTTGTCGTTTAAGTAACGATGAATGCGGAGGTATATCTGTATTTCCTGTTATTTAATACTAACAAGAATAAATACAGGAAAGAGAATCATTATAATTCAAGGGATTATGTAGTATGAGCACTGCCTTTGAAGTCGATAACACTATCGCAAATTACTTTTCCTCTCAGGTTCCTGTTGTTGAAGGAACGTATGACCTAACTCCTGATCAAGTGCTTCTTGAGCAGGCTGAACATGAATCTGAGGTTCGTTCTTACCCACGTCGTTTACCTATCGCGATTAAACAAGCTTATGGCTGTTTGGTCGAAGATACGCGAGGCCAGATCTTCTTAGACTGTCTTGCTGGCGCGGGTACTTTGGCTCTAGGTTACAACCATCCAGAAATTAACCAAGCGCTAAAAGAACAATTGGACTCTGGTCTGCCGTACCAAACTCTGGATATCGCGACATCTGCGAAAACGCATTTTATTAAGTCTGTTAAAGGCTTTCTTCCTCAAGAACTGAGTGACAACTGCGTGATTCAGTTCTGTGGCCCTTCTGGTGCAGACGCGGTTGAGGCAGCAATCAAGCTGGCCAAACAAACCACGGGTCGTAACACCATGTTTGCTTTCCGCGGTGCCTACCACGGCATGACGAACGGCACTATGGGTATGATGGGGAACTTGGGCACCAAAGCTCGTCGTACTGGTTTGATGTCAGACGTGCACTTCATGCCTTTCCCTTACAGCTTGCGCTGTCCGTTTGGTCTAGGTGGTGACGAAGGGGCGAAAGCGAGCATTCGTTACATCGAACGTCTACTGAACGACGACGAAGCCGGTATCATGAAGCCTGCTGCAATCATTGTAGAGCCAGTGCAAGGTGAAGGCGGTGTTATTCCTGCTCCTGCATTTTGGCTACGTGAATTGCGCCGTATCTGTGACGATCACGGTATCCTACTGATTTTTGATGAAATTCAATGTGGTGTCGGTAAGTCGGGCTACAACTTCGCATTCGAAGAAGCGGGCATTGTTCCTGATATTTTGTGTTTGTCTAAAGCGATCGGTGGTGGCTTGCCAATGTCACTATTGGTGATCAACAAGCAACACGATACATGGAAGCCAGGTGAGCACACTGGTACGTTCCGTGGTAACCAGTTAGCAATGGTGTCAGGTGCGAAAGCACTAGAAATCATCCAACGCGACAATCTTGTTGAGCATGCAAATGTTGCAGGCCAGTACCTACGCTTTGGGCTTGAGAGCATTCAAAAACGCGTTAACTGTATCGCGGATGTTCGCGGTAAAGGTTTAATGTTGGGTGTAGAAATTAAGAATCCAAACGGCAAACTCAATAAGTTCGGTGAGCCGTTGTCGGATGGCCAGCTTACTCTTGATATTCAACGCGCGGCTCTTGAACGTGGCTTGATGGTAGAAAAGGGTGGCCGTGATGGCTCTGTGATTCGTTTCCTTCCGCCACTTATCATTTCTCTCGAGCAAATTGACTTTGCACTTCGAGTTCTGGAAGACGCAATTATCGCTGCAGGCGGTAGTCATGTTGAAGCAGACCCACAAGAAGAGTGGAAAAAGCACTTTATTCATACTGGTGAACTTGGCAGCGCTGAATTTGCATCGGTAATGAACCATACGACTGCGGCGATGAAGTCGGTATTCGAACAGGTCAATGCGCCATACTCTGGTATGAACCCTAAGTTGCTGGAAACGGCAATCAACGCGATCGACTTGGACAACAAAAACGCACCGCTCAAATCTGTAATTGATGAGGCGGCTGAGCTTGTCGCGAAGAATGCAATCTTCACTCAACACCCTGATTGTATTGCTCACCTGCACACGCCTCCTTTGATGCCTGCGGTAGCGGCAGAAGCCATGATTGCAGCGTTGAACCAATCAATGGATTCATGGGATCAAGCGTCTTCTGCGACTTACGTAGAGCAAAAGGTGATTAACTGGCTGTGCGACAAGTATGAGCTTGGTGATAAGGCGGACGGCATCTTCACTAGCGGTGGTACGCAGAGCAACCAGATGGGCCTAATGCTGGCGCGTGACTGGGTTGCAGACAAGCTAAGTAACCACTCAATTCAGAAGCTGGGTCTTCCAGAATACGCGGACAAACTTCGTATCGTATGTTCGAAGAAATCGCACTTCACGGTTCAAAAGTCAGCATCTTGGATGGGACTGGGTGAGAAAGCCGTGATGACTGTCGATGCGAACGCTGACGGAACGATGGATGTTACTCAGTTAGATCAAGTTCTAACGCAGGCAAAAGCAGAAGGTTTGATTCCATTTGCTATTGTTGGCACCGCGGGTACGACCGATCACGGCGCAATTGACGATCTTGATTTCATTGCTGATATGGCAGCGAAACATGAAATGTGGATGCACGTTGATGGCGCTTATGGCGGTGCACTGATTCTTAGCAGCCACAAATCACGCCTGAAAGGTGTAGAGCGTGCGCACTCGATCAGTGTCGACTTCCACAAACTGTTCTACCAAACAATCAGCTGTGGCGCATTGTTGGTGAACGATAAGTCGAACTTTAAGTTCCTACTTCATCATGCTGACTACCTGAACCGCGAACACGATGAGCTACCTAACTTGGTAGACAAATCTATCGCAACGACGAAGCGTTTTGATGCATTGAAAGTCTTTATGACGATGCAAAACGTTGGTCCTAAGGCGCTTGGTGACATGTACGATCACCTTTTAGTACAAACGCAGCAAGTTGCCGACATGGTTCGCGCTCATGAAGAGTTCGAGCTTCTGGCTGAGCCTGCACTTTCTACGGTTCTATTCCGCGCAACCAATGTAAGCACAAACAAGGCGTCTGCAGATTTAGATGAACTAAACAAAGCGTTGCGTCTTGAAGCGTTGACTCGCGGTATCGCAGTTCTCGGTGAAACCATCGTTGATGGTAAGACCGCTCTTAAATTTACGATTTTGAATCCTTGTCTGACGACAGCGGACTTTGAATCTTTGCTCTTGAAAATCAACACGCTAGCAGTTGAGCTAGTTTAATAAAGGTAACGGAAAACTATGGCAGTTCTACAGATTGGTGCAGGCGGCGTTGGCTGGGTTGTTGCACACAAAGCAGCACAAAACAACGACGTTCTGGGTGATATCACAATCGCATCACGTACTATTGGTAAGTGTGAGAAGATCATCGAGTCTATTCAGAAGAAAAATAACCTGAAAGATTCAGCTAAGAAACTAGAAGCGCGTGCAGTAAATGCTGACGACGTAGATTCTCTGGTTGCTCTTATTGAAGAAGTTAAACCGGATCTAGTAATCAACGCGGGTCCTCCGTGGGTTAACATGCCAATCATGGAAGCGTGTTACCGAGCAAAAGTTTCATACCTAGATACATCAGTGGCCGTTGACCTATGTTCTGAAGGTCAGCAGGTGCCTGAAGCTTACGACTGGCAATGGGGTTACCGTGAGAAGTTCGAAGAAGCGGGCATCACGGGCATTCTTGGCGCTGGTTTCGATCCAGGCGTGGTATCAGTATTCGCGGCTTACGCAGTGAAGCACCTGTTTGATGAAATCGATACGATTGATGTAATGGATGTAAACGCAGGCGACCACGGTAAGAAGTTTGCAACCAACTTTGACCCAGAAACGAACATGCTTGAAATCCAAGGCGACTCGTTCTACTGGGAAAACGGCGAATGGAAACAAGTGCCTTGCCACTCTCGTATGCTAGAGTTTGATTTTCCGAACTGTGGTTCACACAAAGTTTACTCAATGGCGCATGATGAAGTTCGCTCAATGAAAGAATTCATCCCTGCAAAACGCATTGAGTTCTGGATGGGTTTCGGTGACCGTTACCTAAACTACTTCAACGTAATGCGTGATATTGGCCTACTAAGTCCAGAACCACTAACGCTACACGACGGTACAGTCGTTCAACCTCTACACGTACTAAAAGCGATGTTGCCTGATCCAACCTCTCTAGCACCAGGCTACACTGGCCTAACGTGTATCGGTACTTGGGTTCAAGGTAAGAAAGACGGTAAAGAGCGTAGCGTGTTTATCTACAACAACGCAGACCATGAAGTCGCGTACGAAGATGTTGAACACCAAGCGATCTCTTACACGACAGGTGTTCCTGCAATTACTGCAGCACTGCAATTCTTCCGTGGCAAGTGGGCTGATAAAGGCGTGTTCAACATGGAACAGCTAGACCCAGATCCATTCCTAGAAACGATGCCAACGATCGGTCTAGATTGGCATGTTCAGGAGTTGGAAGCAGGCCAAGGCTTACCGCTGATTCACGAACTGAACAAATAAGTTTAATCATTAAACTTGTTTAGATAATTTGAGCAGTCATGGCGTAAAGTCGTGGCTGCTTTTGTCGTATTTGAGGTTAACCCCTCCCAGCCTCCCCTTAAAAAGGGGAGGAGCAAAGATAGGCCGAGCTTAGTTTCAAATCTTCCACTTTTAAAAGAGGGGAAGTTGAGGCAAACCGAGTACAGTTTCCACTTTCCTTTTTAAAGGGAGGAGCAAAAACAGACTGTTCGTGGCTTCAATCTTTCCACTTTTTGGCAAGAGTAGAGGTGGCTTGGTTTAATCCTCCTTTTTAAGGGGGAGTTAGAGGGGATTAATCGTTGATAAATGGTGAGTTATGAGCAAAGAACAACTTAAAACCCCGTACTTCATGATCAATGAAGACAAGTTGGTTGAGAACCTAGAAAAAGCAAAGCAGCTAAAAGACATTTCTGGTGTGAAGCTGGTATTGGCACTGAAGTGCTTCTCAACATGGGGCGTATTCGACATCATCAAGCCTTACTTAGATGGCACGACTAGCTCTGGCCCGTTTGAAGTGAAGCTTGGCTACGAAACTTTCGGTGGTGAGACTCACGCATACAGCGTTGGCTACAGCGAAGACGATGTGCGTGAAGTAGCGGATATCTGTGACAAGATGATTTTCAACTCGCAGTCACAGCTAGCAGCTTACCGTCATATCGTTGAGGGCAAAGCATCTATTGGTCTTCGCCTGAACCCTGGCGTAAGCTACGCAGGTCAAGACTTAGCGAATCCTGCTCGTCAGTTCTCTCGTCTTGGCGTACAAGCTGACCACATCAAGCCAGAAATTTTCGATGGCATTGATGGCGTGATGTTCCACATGAACTGTGAGAACAAAGACGTAGACGCATTTATTGGTTTGCTTGATTCGATTTCAGAACAGTTTGGCGAGTACCTAAACAAGCTAGACTGGGTAAGCATGGGCGGTGGTGTATTCTTCACATGGCCAGGCTACGACATCGAGAAATTAGGCCTAGCGCTGAAAGCCTTCTCTGAAAAACACGGCGTACAAATGTACTTAGAGCCAGGAGAGGCAATCATCACAAAAACGACCGACCTTGTCGTGACCGTGGTAGATATTGTTGAGAACGTGAAGAAGACGGCGATTGTTGACTCAGCAACAGAAGCGCACCGCTTGGATACCCTTATCTACAATGAGCCTGCGTCTATCCTAGAAGCATCAGAAAACGGCGAGCACGAATACGTGATTGGTTCTTGCTCTTGCTTAGCGGGTGATCAGTTCTGTGTGGCGAACTTCGAACAGCCATTAGAGATTGGCCAGCGTCTGCACATTCTGGACAGTGCGGGTTACACCATGGTGAAGCTAAACTGGTTTAACGGTCTGCGCATGCCATCTGTATACTGTGAGCGTTCAAGTGGCGAGATTCAAAAACTGAACGAGTTTGATTACTCAGATTTCAAACGCTCTTTATCTCAATGGTCAGTGAAGTAGTTATCTTTGCTTGACGTAAAAAGTGGTTGAACGTGAAAAGAGCAGCACAACGCTGCTCTTTTTTATTTGGGCATTGATATTGGAATGTGCATCGGGGGCGGAGGTTAGCCTTCCACAATCACACGGGTATCTTCACTGAGTGATTCCAGCTCGTTTGCCACATCATCGATTTCTAATTCACTAGGCAGCTTGATGGCCATCTTCGCACTGAATAGGCTAGAACTGACCCCACCACCGCCGGCAATGAACACACGTTGGCAGTCCATATCTAAGATTGAAATCCCTTGTCCATCGAGCACGTGAGTAATCTCGTTGACAATACCGGCGCGGTCATTGGCGTCGAGACGTAATTGGAAAACCGTATCTTCTCGATGAGAGTACGGTTCAGAATCGACGAACTTGACGATAAGAGTCTGGCAAGCGGAAAACGCGTCTTTTACTGTGTCGGCGTTTTCTTCAGGAAGCTCCACTTTGATTACGCCAGCGACTTGGTCTTCAATAAAGTTCACTTTACTGATGAGCCATTTTCCCTCGTTTTCATGTGTAACAGCAGCAAGTTGTTTGATGGTCGCTGGTGATGCCTGACCGACGAAATTAACGATAAACACAGTGTTCATAATGTCCCCTCCCGGAATAAGGTTTGGACGCGGCACGGGTAGACGTATCGCTATAGTTATTTGGGCTTAAGGTTCAAGAACTTAAGTTATTGGAATTTTTTCTTAATTTCAGTGTAGGTGCTGGGGGAGGGTTATGTTTGACAGAGGTCAATTTTTGACGCTAATTCGTGACGCAAATAATGAAAACTTTGCTTGGGGCACAAAAAAAGCAGCTCGTGAGCTGCTCTTTAACCGTTTGGTTTTAGAAGGTTACCTTCATTTCAAAACCGTAGAAGACATTGTCGTAGCTTGCGCCAGAGTCCATCGCGAATTTCGCGGCGTCCTGGTTACCGAACCAAGGCGATGAGCTGAATTGGAATTCTGCGCTACCACCCCAAGCATCGGATACCCAGTAATGGATATGGCCAACTGGGTTAAGGAAGAACAAAGATACGTCACCCATCGTCTCTGAACCCATTACTTCACCGCCGCCAGCAATAATGTCTTGCTCAGCAGTTAACATCATTTCACCGACCACAGCACCAAAAAATGGAGTAATAAACAAGTCTTGCCATGATGGGATTTCCGCAAATGCTTCTACGCCGTATTCCCAGAAGAACGTCGACATGGTCGCAGAGTACAGGAAGGATTCAAATTCGTTGTAGCCCGCGTGGCGTGCTGCTGTATAGTAAACACCACCGAAGTAAGGGTGCATGACGTAGTTTAGGAAGTGTTCGTCACGATCCCAAACCGGACCGCTAGAAACGTTGTCTTTCCACTTACTACCGAGTTTGCTCATGTCACGATCTTCGTCGTCCCACTTAGTGATGCTTTCAGGCAGCAATGTCATCAAACCCACAGTCGCCACACTCAAACCAAGAATGGTGTAAGTTTGACCCATAAGGTAGTCCCAATCTTTGTCTTTTGGAACGATAAGATGCTTTGGTTGAAGACCTGCGTCGAGATTTAAAGAATCATCGCTATCTAACCCCATCGCATAGCGAGGATTTTGTGGCTCGAAGCTATACAGAGTGGTTGTTTCGCAGTAACCTGACAGGCAATCAGGCGTGTAAGAAAACTCGATATGGTTACTCATATCGTACTGGCTCGCATTTGCCGCAGCAGACGCAGTCAGAACAAGACCACTTAGCGTTTTCTTGAACATGGATGATTTTGACACAGAGGTCTCCGAGTTATTGGTTTGATGATCGGGCTCACAATTATCCCTTAAAAGAACAGCCATTTAAATACTTGACCTAAATTTAATCTCAACAAATTCACTAAGAGATTAGTCTAATAAAATGAAAACGATATAGGCATAATGTCGAAAAAATGTGGATTTTGCCTATTTTCAGGAGTCAGTTGTGAAAATTGCTATGCTTAGTACCGGAGAAGAAGTCCTTCACGGTGACATTGTTGATACAAATGCAGCTTGGCTGTCGAGTTTGTTTTATCAGCATGGATTTGGCTTAACCAAGCGCTCGACCGTTGGTGACAAACAGTCGAGCCTTATCGAAGAATTCCTTATGCTCAGCTTCAATAACGATGTCGTGATCGTTAATGGTGGTTTGGGCCCAACTACAGACGACATGAGCGCCGCTGCAGCGGCAAAAGCTGCCGAATGTAAGCTAGTGCTATTCAAAGGCTGGCTAGAGCATCTGGAGGCGATGTACGCTCGTCGTGGTATCCCAATGCCGGATAATAACCTCAAGCAAGCGATGTTGCCAGAGACAGCCGAAATCGTGGATAACCCAATAGGCACGGCATGTGGCTTTAAAATGCTGATTAATGACGCGGTGTTCTACTTTACGCCGGGTGTGCCAAGCGAATTCAAACTGATGGCAGAAACGCAAATTCTGCCAGACTTGAAGAAGCTATTCCCTGAAGTTGAGAGCGCATCTTGCAGTCGTATTTATACCTTTGGCCTGTCAGAGTCTGGTATCTCAGACAAACTAGACCAAATGAAATTGCCACAGGGTTATGAGCTCGGTTACCGCTCTTACTTGCCGTTTATCGAGGTGAAGCTGTTTGGTCCTTCCAATCAGGTAGAACAGCGAATGAAGCTGATGCAACTGATTCACAAGCACCTTGAAACCAATACGGTGAGCGTAGACGTGCCGATGGTTGAGCATGTAGGCCAAATGCTGTCAGATAAAGGACTGACCTTGTCCGTTTCAGAGAAAAGCAGTGCAGGCCACTTAACCTATTGGCTTAACAGTGATGAGAACGTCGAAAAGCAGTTTGGTCATGGTTGGGTATTAGCAGGTCAAAGCCAAACCATTACCGACGAGGGAGACCCATTAGCAGCGACCTTTGCGCTGGCGGGTGCGACGCGTGAGAAGTGCGGCACGGATTTAGCGCTAGTGACCGGAAAGCTTGAAGAGGGAGTATTTTCCGTAGCCCTTTCTACCTCAACAGGCGAGTGGGGGGCGTTATATAAGTTATCGAGAAAATATCAGCGCGACGACCAAGTGAAAGTTATCAGTGCGGCCGCGTTAGACCTGTTACGCCGTTACCTAGAACGTAAACCAATGTCGGCTCAATATGCTTTCTTAGAGAAAGTGAAAGAGATGCATATCCCGAGCAGTGCGATTTGAAGCATGCTTTAACTGTTTTCGCCCTTAAACCGCAACATTATTGCGTAAATACATTTAAGGGCGAGATACCCATCTCAGGACGAGACGACAGATAGCAAAAAGCCAAGGCGGTTGCCTTGGCTTTATTGTATTTGCTTAGCTGGTTTGGACTAGGCGCGTTTTTCTTTCATCGCATAGTTCACACCGTTCAGGGAAACGTCTGATTTCGCCTTACAAATACAAGGCAGTATCTCATCAGGCTGAGTATAAGCCATGGCAAAACCAACGTACTCCACTTCACCCGACTCCAACTTACAACGACAAGCACCACAGTGGCCGTCGCGACAGTTGTATTCAGGTAATAAGCCTGCTTGTTCCATCGTCTCCAAAATCGTATTGGATGGGTTGGACTCAATGCTAACGAGTTTGTTGATTTTGATATTTGGCATTACAGCTCAAATCCTTCGAAGTCGTCTGCACTTACTTCATTGTCAATCTGACCAACAAGGTATGAAGAGATTTCTGCTTCTTGCGGTGCAACCTGAACGTTATCCGATGACAACCAAGCGTTGATCCATGGGATAGGGTTTGACGTTGCTTCAGGGTACGCTGCTGGTAGACCTACTGCTTGCATACGGATGTTAGTGATGTACTCAACGTATTGGCTCAGGATGTCTTTGTTCAGACCGATCATTGAACCGTCTTTGAATAGGTACTCAGCCCACTCTTTTTCTTGCTCAGCCGCTTCTTTGAATAGGTCAAAACACTCTTGTTTTGCTTCTTCAGCGATTTGCATGAATGAGAAGTCATCTTGACCGTTACGTAGCAGGTTGATCATGTGCTGCGTACCGTTCAAGTGAAGTGCTTCATCACGAGCGATCAGCTTGATGATTTTCGCGTTACCTTCCATTAGCTCACGTTCTGCGAACGCAAATGAACATGCGAAACTTACGTAGAAACGGATTGCTTCAAGCGCGTTTACCGACATCAGACAGATGTACAATTTCTTCTTCAGATCGTACAGGCTAACTTTAACCGTTTCACCATTCAGAACATGTTCACCTTCACCGTAACGGTGGTAGTCGTTTGTCGCTTGAATTAGGTCATCGTAGTAGTGTGCAATGTCTTTCGCACGCTTAAGGATGTGTTCGTTTTCAACGATATCGTCAAATACAACACTTGGATCATTCACGATGTTACGGATGATGTGTGTGTACGAACGAGAGTGAATCGTTTCAGAGAAAGACCATGTCTCAATCCATGTTTCTAGCTCAGGCAGAGAAACAAGTGGAAGCAGTGCAACGTTAGGGCTACGGCCTTGAATTGAGTCAAGCAGCGTTTGGTACTTCAGGTTTGAGATGAAGATGTGCTTCTCGTGCTCTGGTAGCTTGTTGTAATCGATACGATCGCTTGAAACGTCAACTTCTTCTGGGCGCCAGAAGAAAGACAGTTGCTTTTCGATTAGTTTTTCGAATATCTCGAATTTTTGTTGGTCGTAACGAGCAACGTTCACTGATTGACCTAGGAACATTGGTTCCTTTAGCTGGTCGTTTTTGTTCTGGTTAAAAGTACTGTAAGCCATAATGCCTCAATTCCTTTTAGACCTCCCCAAAAGGGGAGGTATTCGATTGTTTGTTTCTACGGATTGTTAGGGTGCGGGAGATTAAATCTTACAACCGCCGCCTGCACAATCGTCATCTTGTGGTTGAACTGCGTCTTTCTGGTCGTCTTTCGCGCCGTCACGAGTGTTATGGTAGTAAAGTGTCTTCACACCAAACTTGTACGCAGTTAGAAGGTCTTGAAGAAGTTTCTTCATTGGAACCTTACCGCTCTCGTAACCAGAAGGGTCATAGTTTGTGTTTGCAGAGATCGCTTGGTCAACGAATTTCTGCATGATGCCCACAAGGTGTAGGTAACCGTCGTTAGAACCGATGTTCCAAAGCAGTTCGTAGTTGTCTTTCAGCTCAGCAAAATCTGGCACAACTTGCTTCAAGATGCCGTCTTTCGACGCTTTAACAGACACGAAACCACGTGGTGGCTCAATACCGTTTGTTGCGTTAGAGATCTGAGAAGAAGTCTCAGATGGCATTAGCGCAGTCAGTGTTGAGTTACGTAGGCCGTGCTCCATGATTTCTTGACGTAGGCTGTCCCAGTCGTAGTGCAGCTCTTCTTCACAAATGAGGTCAACGTCTTTCTTGTAAGTGTCGATTGGCAGTAGACCTTTCGCGTAGTTCGTTTCGTGGAACGAAGGACACTTACCTTGCTCTTTCGCAAGCGCTACAGAGGCTTTCAATAGGTAGTACTGAATCGCTTCAAATGTACGGTGAGTTAGGCCGTTTGCGCTGCCGTCAGAGTACTTAACGCCATTCTTCGCTAGGTAGTACGCGAAGTTGATAACGCCAACACCCAGCGTACGACGGTTCATTGTCGACTTGTAAGCTGCTGGTAGTGGGTAATCTTGGTAATCAAGCAGAGCGTCTAGCGCACGAACTACAAGCTCAGATAGCTCTTCGAAATCATCTAGCGATTTGATAGCGCCAAGGTTAAACGCAGAAAGCGTACACAGTGCGATCTCACCTGAATCATCTTCAACGTTTTTCAGAGGCTTAGTTGGCAGAGCGATTTCCAAACATAGGTTTGATTGACGAACTGGCGCAACTTCTGAATCGAACGGGCTGTGAGTATTACAGTGGTCCACGTTCTGAATGTAGATACGGCCTGTTGATGCACGCTCTTGCATTAGCAGAGTGAACATCTCAATTGCTTTAACGGTCTCTTTCTTGATTGAAGGATCGTTTTCGTATTTCACGTATAGACGTTCGAATTCTTCTTGGTTTTCAAAGAATGCGTCGTATAGACCAGGTACGTCAGACGGTGAGAATAGCGTGATGTTGCCACCTTCCACTAGGCGTTGGTACATCAGTTTGTTCAACTGAACACCGTAGTCCATGTGACGAACACGATTCTCTTCTACACCACGGTTGTTCTTAAGCACCAATAGTGAGCGAGCTTCACCGTGCCATAGCGGGTAGAACACCGTTGCTGCGCCGCCACGAACACCACCTTGAGAACAACATTTCACTGCTGTTTGGAAGTATTTGTAGAATGGAATACAACCTGTGTGGAATGCTTCACCACCGCGGATTTCAGAACCTAGCGCACGGATACGACCTGCGTTGATACCGATACCTGCACGTTGAGAAACGTAACGCACGATAGAGCTTGCTGTTGCGTTGATAGAATCAAGGCTATCGCCACATTCGATCAGTACACATGAGCTGAACTGACGAGTAGGCGTACGTACACCAGACATGATCGGTGTAGGCAGAGAAATCTTAAATGTCGATGTCGCATCGTAGAAACGCTTGATGTAGTCAAGACGCGTTTCTCTCGGGTAGTTAGCGAACAGGCAAGCAGACACTAGAATGTAAAGGAACTGAGCACTTTCGTAGATCTCGCCTGATACACGGTTTTGTACAAAGTACTTACCTTCTAGCTGTTTTACGGCCGCGTAAGAGAAATCAAGGTCGCGCTTGTGGTCGATGTACGCATCAAGCTCGTCTAATTCCGCTTTTGTGTAGTCTTCTAGGATGTGCTTATCGTACTTACCCATATCAACAAGACGAGCTACGTGGTCATGCAGCGTTGGCGGCTCGTATTGGCCGTATGCTTTTTTACGTAGGTGGAATACCGCTAGGCGAGCAGCTAGGTATTGGTAGTCCGGTGTCTCTTCTGAAATCAGGTCTGCAGCAGACTTGATCATCGTCTCGTGGATATCTGACGTGGTGATGCCGTCATAAAACTGGATGTGAGCACGTAATTCTACTTGTGATACTGAAACGTTGTTAAGACCTTCGGCAGCCCAAGTAATAACGCGATGGATTTTCTCCAGATCGATAGTTTCTTTGCGGCCATCACGCTTAGTGACGGTAAGTTGTTGGTTCATTCTGCTTTATTTCCCTAAGAAAACTGATAAAAGCCGTGTTTTTGTTTGTTTATGTGCAAAATTTGTAAAACTTGCGGCGGCTTTGTGATCAAAGTCTATCTATATATTGTAGCTTAAACACAACATATAGGGGTTCATTTGTTTGCGAGTTACAAGATAGTGCTGTTACCCCAATTTTTCAAGGTACAGATTTGGGATGACTTGTGGATAACTAACAAAATTAAAAAAATCAGTAAGTGGACACTAACCGATGAGAAAAGGGCTGACTTGAATGGGGAAAATTACGTTTTTCAGATCGGTTCATAAATAACCGCATGTAAAAATATTTTCCTTGATCTTTGACAGTTTTTGTTTGTTAAAAATAGATTGGTCAAAATGGAATCTAGAGCACTTTTTTTCTACAGAAATTGACAAAAAAAGCGGCGCTCATGTGCTACCGCTTTCCCATAAATTTCATATCGAGTTTTGCCTAATCACGAACAACGCCGCGATCCAAAAAATCAATATTTAGTAGTGTGAACGATGTAGTTTACATCCACATTACGACCGAGCTTGTAGCTGTCGTTAAGAGGGTTGTAGTGCAAACCTGTGATGCCCATTTCGGTTAGGTCAGTTTGATCAATCATCTTCATCATTTCTGCTGGTTTGATGAACTTCTCATGGTCGTGTGTGCCTTCCGGAACGATTCTCAGCAGTTTCTCTGCGCCGACAATAGCAAACAGGTAAGATTTCATGTTGCGGTTTAAAGTTGAGAAGAAGACATGGCCGCCTGGTTTCACGAGCGCTGCACAAGAACGAATCACAGAAAGAGGATCTGGCACGTGCTCAAGCATCTCCATACAAGTCACCACATCATAGGTGCCAGCATTTTCAGCGGCGTGGTCTTCGATTGTGCTTTGGATGTAAGTCAGTTTAGTACCCGTCTCTAGTGCGTGCAGGCGCGCGACTTCTAGAGGTTCTTTACCCATATCTAGACCGGTAACGACCGCGCCTTCTTTTGCCATGCTTTCCGCAAGGATACCGCCGCCACAGCCAACATCGAGCACCTTTTTGCCAAATACACCGTCAGCTTTCTCTAGGACATAGTTCAAGCGAAGCGGGTTAATTTGGTGAAGTGGTTTGAATTCGCCTTCTAAATCCCACCAACGGGAAGCCATCTCTTCGAATTTCTTAATTTCACTTGGGTCGACGTTTTGTGCTTTTGTCATGATAGTAATATCGCTTCGCTAATAGTCCTTTGGAAGGCGTGATTATACTCCAATGGTACGATACGTTAAAACTGCTTCTTTTCTCACAATCGCTACAGGGGAGATTTTTGAGCGGTGTTGGTGGAAATGTAGTCAGTTTTCAGAAAGATATGGGATGAATGTGCAAATTCTCTTCATTTAACTCATAACGAAGCTCACAACCTGATAAAACGAGTGGGAAAGTGATGCCCCGTTGATGAATTGTGTGTTATATTTTTGCACCTTACACGTATCGTAATTACGATCAGATAATAGAGGGATAATGGCTCTATGAGCGATTTAGCTAAAGAGATCACGCCCGTAAACATTGAAGATGAGCTTAGAGGTTCATACCTAGACTACGCGATGTCAGTAATCGTGGGTCGTGCTCTTCCAGATGTGCGTGATGGCCTAAAACCAGTACACCGCCGCGTTTTATTCGCGATGAACGTACTAGGCAACGATTGGAACAAACCATATAAAAAATCAGCCCGTGTTGTCGGCGACGTAATCGGTAAATATCACCCACACGGTGATAGTGCTGTGTACGACACAATCGTACGTATGGCTCAGCCGTTCTCACTTCGTTACATGCTGGTCGATGGTCAAGGTAACTTTGGCTCGATCGATGGCGACTCTGCTGCGGCAATGCGTTATACCGAAGTACGTATGGCGAAAATTGCCCACGAACTTCTGGCTGACCTAGATAAAGAAACCGTGGACTACGTACCTAACTACGATGGTACGGAGCAAATCCCAGCGGTTCTTCCAACTAAAATTCCTAACCTATTGGTAAACGGTGCTTCTGGTATCGCGGTAGGTATGGCAACCAACATCCCACCGCACAACCTTGGCGAAGTGATCGATGGCTGTCTTGCATTCATCAATAATGAAGAAATCACGATTGATGAACTAATGGATTACATTCCTGGTCCTGATTTCCCAACGGCAGCGCTAATCAGCGGTCGTAAAGGCATCGTAGACGCGTACAAAACTGGTCGCGGCAAGATCTACATGCGTTCAAAAGCGGAAATCGAAGTGGAGAAGAATGGTAAAGAAACCATCATCGTCACTGAAATCCCTTACCAGGTAAACAAAGCTCGCTTGATCGAAAAGATCGCTGAGCTAGTTAAAGATAAGAAAGTAGAAGGCATCAGTGCGCTACGTGACGAGTCTGATAAAGACGGTATGCGTATCGTAATTGAATGTAAGCGCGACGCTGTGGGTGAAGTGGTTCTAAACAACCTTTACGCACAAACTCAGCTTCAAACGACTTTCGGTATCAACATGGTTGCGCTAAACAACGGCCAGCCACAGCTATTCAACCTAAAAGACATGTTGAAGTGCTTCGTTGACCACCGTCGTGAAGTTGTCACTCGTCGTACTATCTTCGAACTACGCAAAGCGCGTGAACGTGCTCATATCCTTGAAGCACTGTCTCTTGCTCTTGCAAACATCGATGAAGTTATTGAGCTAATCAAAAACGCACCAACACCAGCAGAAGCAAAAGTTGGCTTGGTATCGCGTGGTTGGGATCTTGGTAACGTAGCATCAATGCTTGAGCGTGCTGGTACTGATGCAGCTCGTCCTGAATGGCTAGAAGATCAATACGGTATCCGTGATGGTCTGTACTACCTAACTGAGACTCAAGCGCAAGCTATTCTAGAACTTCGTCTACACCGTCTAACCGGTCTAGAGCACGAGAAGATTCTTGATGAATACAAAGCACTTCTAGATGAAATCGCAGAGCTAATGCACATCCTTGCAAGCACTGAGCGTCTAATGGAAGTGATCCGCGAAGAGCTTGAAGCAGTTCGCGATGGTTACGGCGATGCTCGTCGTACCGAAATCACAGCAGCTACCCATGACATCGACATGGAAGAGCTGATTGCTCGTGAAGACGTAGTAGTAACTCTGTCTCACGAAGGTTACGTTAAGTACCAAATTCTAAGCGACTACGAAGCTCAGCGCCGTGGTGGTAAAGGTAAGAGTGCAACTAAGATGAAAGATGAAGACTTCATCGAACGTCTACTTGTTGCAAATACTCACGATAACATTCTGTGTTTCTCTACTCGTGGTAAGACTTACCGTCTGAAAGTTTACCAGTTGCCTCATGCAACTCGTACTGCACGTGGTAAGCCAATCGTAAACATCCTTCCTCTAGAGGAAGGTGAACGTATCACTGCAATTCTTCCTGTTGATGAGTTCTCACCAGAGAAATTTATCTTCATGGCGACAGGCGATGGTACGGTTAAGAAGACCCCACTGAACCAGTTTGCAAACGTACGTTCAAACGGTCTAATCGCTGTGAACTTACGTGACGATGACTCACTAATTGGTGTTGATATCACAAACGGCGATAGCGACATCATGCTGTTCTCTAAAGCAGGTAAAGTGGTTCGCTTCAGCGAAGACAAAGTACGTGCAATGGGTCGTACAGCGGCAGGTGTTCGCGGTATGAAACTAGCAGACGAAGACCAAGTTGTTTCTCTAATCGTTCCGTCTAACGAAGGCGATATCCTAACGGTTACACAAAACGGCTACGGTAAGCGTACTGAACTAGCGGAATACCCAACGAAAGGTCGTGCAACTCAGGGCGTTGTGTCTATCAAGGTTTCTGAGCGTAACGGTCCAGTTGTTGGCGCAGTACAAGTAGAAGAAGGCGACGAGATGATGATGATCACCGACGCTGGTACTCTAGTTCGTACTCGTGTTGCGGAAGTGAGCCAAGTTGGTCGTAACACCCAAGGTGTGACACTTATCCGTACAGCTGAAGACGAATCAGTGGTTGGCCTACAACGTATCGATGAAGTTGAAGAAGTTGAATTGCCAGAAGGCGAAGAAGCAGAAGCAACAGAGGCGAACGCAGAAGGTCAAGCTCCTGAAGTGCCAGCAGCAGACGATGCAGCTGAAGGTTCAGAAGAAGAGTAAGCTTCTTCTTAATCGCTAAATTTGAAAGCCGAGCATAACGCTCGGCTTTTTTTGTATCTGTATCAACGCAATCGAGACAAGAAATGCGTACACTGGCGTTATCTTTATTGAAAGGATGCGTTATGTCTGTTTGGTTCTTTGTTGCCATCTCCTTGATGGGGTTGTTCATTGTTCTCTTGTCTTTGAGTGCATCAAAAGTGAAACCTGCTCAGTGGTTTGGCTTTTGTTTGTTGGTACTCGTCGTGACCAGCGCAAGTTTCTTATTGCTGCGTCAGACACCGCCTCAACCAATCCAAGCGGAAATGTCTCGAATGATGACTGCTCGCGACATAATGCAGGAAATCCAAGATCAACTGAGTGAAGACCCAAACAACGCTAAGTTATGGTTTCAGTTAGGGCAGGGCTATCTGCTAGAAGGTGAGTTGGATGGTGCGTTGATTTGTTTTGATTACGCGATCCAACTTACTGAACCTGTCAGTGCCACGCAACTTGCTGCGAAGGCGACCACTTTATACTACATCCACCAACAATCTATGACGCAAGAAGTCAGCCTGCTTCTGGAACAAGCTCTACAGATAGAACCGCACAATGAAGCAGCTTTGTCTTTGATCGCAAATGACCATTTTCTGTCATTCCGCTTTCAGGAAGCCATTGATACTTGGGTACTATTATTAGATTCTAATGATCCAAATTTAGATAGAGTGCAAATCATTAACTCTATCAACAAGCAAAAGAGCTGTTGTAAGCGTACAATTTAATAAGCAGTAGAGGGAAAGGTGGGCAACGAATGAAAAATAAGGCACTAAGCATATTGGTTTTGCTGTGCGGCTCTGTATTGGCGGGTTGTAGCTCTTCCGATCATTCTGGTTCTTCCTCTTCGGTTTATTATTCTTCAGGTTATTACGATCCTTGGTGGTACGATCATGACGACTACTGGATTTATTACTATCCGGGTTGTTGCGACAACGATGACGAATACAAAGAGAAGCTGGAAGAATGGTGGAATGGCTTGGATGAAGACCAACAGCAGTCCATCAAAGACAAAGTCGAAAATTGGAAGGACGATGATATGTCCGCCAACATCGATAACATGAAGCGCCAACTTGATGATCATTGGCAATCACTGCCTGAAGAGCAAAAGCAAGAGATTCAAACTAAGTGGGAGAATCGTCCAGAACGTATTGAGCCAGCGGCTTTACAAGACAAAGCGGTGAAAGAAAAGCTGCAACAAAGAAAAGCACTGCCTGAGACTCAAATCCAACGTCCTGCTACAAGACCTAATGTGCAAATGCCTAAAACGCGGCCAAATATTCAGCCTAGACCGAGGCTGCCTCGTCGCTAGTTTATTTTTTCTATCTCTTTATTAAAAGAAAAGGGCGCCTTCTGCGCCCTTTGTTTTATCTGTGTAACCTTACTGCAATCGATACTGATCAGTATGTAGCTTCGCGTTCGGCCGCGGCTTTATCCCAGTCCGGAACGACAGTCTCTAGGAAGTGTTTCTTATCTTTGTTCATTTTTTCCATATCCATACCAAGTGCTTCTTGTGCTTTCGCTTTGGTCGAGATATCTGGAATTTGTACTGGTTCAGTAATGCCCTTGGTTGCCAGTAAACGAACTAGCTTGGTTCGGGCATCTGCTGCACGGTCAACTGCAGTACCCAGTACTTCAAGTGCCACCTCAGGTGCATGCATGTGGACACCGTGAGAAGCAATTGCGTAGTCCCAACGCCATTGGGCATGACGAATATCTTGTAGGATTGGCTGCATTTCATCTTCTGTAGCACCTGCTTTCCACGCTGCGCCTGCTTCAAAGTGTGCCGCTACGATTTGCTTCTCGGCGGTTAGCTTCATGTTCAGTACTTGCGCTTTGCGAGTCGAAACGATGCCTTGTAGCTGCTCTTTAGTTTGGGTATGACATTGTGCACAAGTGTCTTCGAAGCGGTCAAATGGGTTACCCACTTTGTGGTCTGTGTACACAGTGCCGTCTTCTTTGGTCACTTTAGGCATATGACAGTCCACACACACCACTTTGTTTTTACCATGGATGCCATCACGCCACGTTTCGTAACCTGGGTGTTGTGCTTTTAGCATCGGAGCTTTAGATACTGCATGCGTCCAATCTTTGAAATTCAACGCGTCGTAGTATTTCTCCATGTCATTAACGGTGGTGCCCATATCCCATGGGAATTTGACCGCTTTAGTCGGGCCGGTGAAGTAGTATTCAACGTGACATTGAGCGCAGACCGATGCTTGCTTATCTAGGCGAGATTGTTCATCAAAGTTTTTACCAATAGTATCAAAAGCACGCTCGACATAAGGGCGAGTTACCGCCAGTGCTGGTTCGCCTTTCTTAAATTCTTCAGAGCGAGTGTCGTGACAGTCAGAACAACCAATAGGGTTGACGATTTCTGAGCCCAATCGTGCCCATTTACCTTCGAAATAACCGTCTTCACCACGTTCATCAATCACGCGAGCAACGTCAGGGCTTTTACAGCTCCAACAGGCCATTGGCATAGGGCCAGATTTTTCATCAGTCGGTGCGCCAGTGCGTAAGGTTTGGCGAACATCGTCAAGTGCGTAAAAGTGACCGCGTGCTTTGTTGTAGTCTTTAGCAAAGCCGTAGCCTGCCCACAAGATCACCATGTTTGGATCTTCACTTAGAGCATCTTCAATGTGTTCGCTTTCAGAGGTTGCTTTCCAAGAGTGGTATTGATCAGGGTGGTTCTGTTCAAAGACGTCATTTCGAGGGTCGACGAGGCCTTTATCTTCTGCTGCCAACGGAGCGCCGACCAAAAATAATTGGCTGGCGAATAAGGTCGCAACCGCGATGGGTGCGCTCATCCAGTGTTTTATGCTCACGGTGTTATCTCCATATTCGTTTTTATTAGCAGCGTTGTGAGGAGCTATTCCAAATAAGAACTGGAGATCTGTATTTAATATTATTGTTTATTCCAATGGATGAAATAGTGAGCAGAACTTGTCTTGTTTTAGATCAATTTACACCAGTGATCTCAATCATGTTTAAGTTTTTATACCTCTAAAGGGGTAGTAGTTAATGTCTTTGATTGCAAGATGTTAGGATTTAACCACTTCAAAAATAGGGTGATTTGGTTCGCTTTTTAAGCAGTTGTTTCTACCTCTTATGAATAATAGAGGTATTATAAATATAGGTTTAGCGTTGTGGCTTTCCGAAATAAGAATTGATGTCATTTGAAGATTTGGAAAAATATCTTCAGAGGAAATTAATTGTCGCTCAAATAAATAATTGAGAATAGTTATCAATTATTGTCGAGCTAAGGAAAGAAAAATATGGGCAATATAAAATTGACCATAGAGACAATGCTGAAATTTCTCTTCGTCTTTGCCATCTATGGTTTCTCCATCGCCGCCCATGCGACTTCTTCAGAGCCGATTGAAGGTGCTCAAGCTGAGCGTCATCAAGTCGAGTTAATCCGAGACAGAGACTACAAATGTCTCCAATGTCATGAGGATGCCAAAGAGACTCTGAACCTTTCGCATGATCCGCAAGCGTTACTCAGCAAAGGTAAGCAGCTTAATTGCACCAACTGCCACAGTAACATCGGTCCTGATCACCGTGAAGGTGCACCGGATGTGATTAAGTTTTCTGCCGCGCAATCGAAAGAGGTACACGACAAAGTGTTCCTTGAGCCAAGCATGATTCTTAAAGCCAACAGCAAGTGTGTGGATTGCCATGCCCCTACCAAGCTCAGAGAAAAACACTGGACGCATGATGTTCATGCAAAGAATCTTACTTGCGCAAATTGTCATGATGTTCATGCTGCAAAAACCAAAGCCCTCTCTTACGACAGAAAACAGTTGATCAAGCAGTGTGTGGATTGTCACTCTGAGTTTGCCATCGAACCTGAACTTGCAAAAGAAGAGGAGAGATAGCATGAAATGTTCTAGAAGAAACTTCCTCGCCGGCAGCGGCGCGTTGATATTGACCACAGGCGTTGCAGGCACTTCCGTTGTTAGCTCCTCTCTTTATGCCAGTGATAGTCAGCAAGCAAAGCGTATGGGAATGGTTCACGATGAAAACGCCTGCATTGGCTGTACTGCTTGTACCGATGCTTGCCGTGAAGTGAACAACGTTCCTGAAGGCGTTACCCGTCTTAAAATTCATCGTAGTGAACCGATTGGCGAATTCCCAGATGTGGAATACCAGTTTACTCGCGAATCCTGTCAGCACTGTGACAACCCACCATGTGTGTACGTTTGCCCAACAGGTGCAGCATACAAAGATGAAGCGACAGGCATCGTGGATGTTCACAAAGAGAAATGTGTAGGATGTGGTTATTGCTTAGCTGCTTGCCCTTACCAAGTGCGTTTCTTTAATCCGGTCGATCATTCTGCGGATAAATGTAACTTCTGTCGTGATACCAATCTAGCGCAAGGTAAGCAGCCGGCTTGCGTGGAATCTTGCCCAACGAAAGCACTCATCTTTGGTGATTTAAATGATCCAACTAGCGAGGTGAGCAAAGCTATCGAAAGTCATGTTGTCTATCGCGATAAATCGCATTTAGGTACGCAACCTAAACTGTACAAAATTCCGCATAGCAAAGGGGAGGTGTCATCATGAACGGCTTCGAAAGTGCATTCCACTTTGACTCGTTAGTTTGGGATTGGATCATCGCAATCTATTTGTTTTTGGCGGGAATGTCCGCTGGGGCGGTAATGATCTCCATTTATTTAAAACGCAAAGTTATCGAGGGTGACCCAGCAAACAATGGCATCATGAAAGCAATGGCTTGGCTAGCACCGTTTGGCATCATTGCCGGCCTCGTAATTTTGATTTTTCACTTAACTAAACCGCTCGAGTTTTGGAAGATCATGATTTACTACAATCCGACTTCCGTGATGTCGATGGGCGTTATTTTGTTCCAAGTGTACATGGTCGTGTTGTTTGTCTGGATCGGCGTCATCTTCCGTCATCAAATCATCAGTTTCTGTGAAGGAAAGCTTCCGAGCAAACTGTTGGATTTTGTTGATAGCATCTTAATCAAGGCGGGGAAAACGAACAACGCCATTGAGTTGTTCTTGGGTTTCTTAGCCATCGTGCTTGCGGCATACACTGGCTTTCTATTGTCTGCGTTGAAGACTTACCCAATGCTAAACAATCCAGTACTGCCAATCTTGTTCCTGTTCTCTAGTTTGTCCTCGGGCGCAGCTGCTTGTTTGATGTTTGGCATCTTGGTGTTTAAAGAGTCGACCAGCAGTCCAAGTGTGTCTTGGGTACATGGGTTTGAACGTCCAGTAGTATTGTTCGAGCTGTTTGTCTTAGTGACCTTCTTTACTGGGCTTATCTTTAGTGGTGGTCAAAATGAAGTCGCGGCTTGGAATGCCATTTCTAGCGGGTTTTGGGCTCAGTGGTTCTGGGGTGGGGTAGTGCTCATCGGTATGCTCACACCGTTAACGCTGAACTGGTTCACGCCTTCTGAAGTTCGCCACAAGGGAAGCTACGTGTTTGTGGTGACGACGCTAAGCCTTGTTGGCGTCTTAATGCTGCGTACTTTCATTCTCTATGCCGGTCAAATGACCGTAGTATAAGGGGGCAAAAATGGAGGCTGAGCTAGGATTCTTCTTAATGATATTGGTGGCTGTAACATCCACTTGTGCATCGCTGCTACATTGGATACGTCGCGCCCTAGGTAAGAAGGCGACATTGCCGCATCAAGTCGCGATGTCCCACATCATTAGTTTAGCTTCCATCATTTGTTTAATACTTCTGATCGTCTGTTTTGTGCAAGACAACTTCGCGCTGGAATATGTTGTGACACATTCCAACAGTCAACTTCCGGTGGCGTTCAAAATTGCTGCCGCTTGGGGCGGACATCAAGGCTCCATGTTGTTTTGGGTCGTCACATTGAGTTTTTGGGCGTCGTTTATTGCATATAAGTCTCCGCTCAACGCCCAATATACTTGTGACTGTTTAGGAATCATGAACGTTCTGATTGCGACGTTTGCATGGTTTACGTTAATGACCTCTAACCCGTTCGAATATGCCCAAGTATTGGCGTCGGAAGGGCGAGATCTAAACCCAATGTTGCAGGATGTTGGGCTTATCATTCATCCTCCGTTGCTTTATTTAGGTTATGTCGGCTACTCGGCTATATTAGCTTTTGCGTTAGCGGCTCTTTTAAGTAAACAACCGATGAGCGATTGGTATACGGTTGCTCGTGGCGCTGCGTTTTTTGCATGGGGAATGCTCACTGTTGGGATCTTAGTTGGCTCTTGGTGGGCCTACAATGAACTCGGTTGGGGCGGCTGGTGGTTCTGGGATCCTGTCGAAAATGCTTCTTTGCTTCCTTGGCTTACCGGTACTGCTTTGTTGCACAGCGGTGTTGTCGCAACACGTAACAGAGGCGCAATTTGGAGCACCTATGCACTAGCGTTTGCTACGTTCAGCCTAAGCATTTTAGGGACATTTGTTGTGCGCTCTGGTGTGCTGACTTCAGTGCATGCGTTTGCGGTTGATCCGACTAAAGGTCTTGTATTACTTGGCGTGTTGAGCCTGCTTGTCATTATCACTTTTGGCGTATTGATAGTGCGAGGAGAGCAACTTCCCCGTTTCAAACTTCAATCTTTAGCCAGTCGAGCTTATACCGCATACATCGCTATTGGCTTGCTCGCTATTGCAACTGCCATCGTTTTTCTTGGCACTTTTTATCCTATGGTTTATCAACTGCTCGGCTTAGGGAACATTTCAGTTGGCGCACCTTACTTTAATAGTCTGATCTTCCCATTGAGCATAATGGCTCTGATTGCCTTAGCTTTGATGCCGGTGCTGAAATGGACAAAAGGCACAGTTCCGAGTCTAAGCGGTGATATCGCCATCAGTATTGCGTTATCACTAGTCTCTGGGAGCGGGTTTATGTTCTCAGTGAACGTACTGCATTTCGAAGTATTGCTAACCATAACGTTGGCTACTTGGGTGATTGTGGCGCATCTCGTTATGCTGTTTCGCTGCGCCAATAAGAGCAAATTCATGCCAATCGTGATGGCACATATCGGTTTTGCACTGGCGGTGAGTGGGGCTGTATTCAATAGTCACTACTCTTATGAATACAATTTACGTGTCGAACCCGGTAGCTCGCTCCATAGGGCGGGGATCACCATCGATTATCATGGTATCGAGTGGCTATTAGGTCCTAACTACACCTCTGAGCAAGGGCAAGTCACCTTACGCTTGCAAGATGGGAGCGCCCTCAATTTCAAACCAGAAAAGCGCCACTATCCTGTGCGGGTAATGAACATGACGGAGCCTGCGATTCGTTCATTATGGCATGGTGATTACTACGTTACATTGGGTGATAAAGTGGAAACCCATGCTTATGCAATCAAGGTTCAGTACCGTGCTGGTATTTGGTGGATATGGTCAGGCGGAATATTAGCAGTGTTTGGTGTGCTTATGATAGGTGTAAAGAGAAGGAGAGAAGCTATCCATGAGATCGAGAAATTCGCTTAAACTCGCAGGTCTCGTTACGGCTGTCGCTGTGTTTTCGGCTGTGACCGCGATTGGGTTATCTGAGCGACCAAATGTAGAATTGTCCCAACAGCGAAATTTAGAGATTCCTAATTTTAGTTCAGAATCTTTGATGTCTGGTGAGATGATTTCGCAACAGTTACTTAAAAGTGACGGATATAAATTATTGAATGTTTGGGCATCTTGGTGCGGAGTATGCAAACGAGAGCACGAGGAGCTATTGCAGCTATCAGAACTCGGTATACCTATCGTTGGACTTAATTACAGAGACCAAAAACAAGCTGCACGCGAATATTTGAGCTCTAAACGAAATCCATATATTGAAGTGATCAGTGATCCAAATGGAAAGCTCGCTGTTGAACTTGGTGTGATTGGAACACCTGAAACCTACTTGATTGATCAAAATGGTCGTGTGTTGATCAAATATCGTGGGGAGTTAACAGCAGATAAATGGAACGATATATTTTCAGGATATTTGAATGTTTCGATTTAATTATCTTCTCTTGGGTTTAATGGTGTTTTTGTTATTTTCTCCGCTTACAAAGGCGGGAGATTTACAACAGAATGTTGATCTGTTTGAGTTTCATTCTATTGAAGTGCAACAGCGCGCAACCTCGCTAGCCAAGACTTTACGCTGTCCTCAATGCCAGAACCAAAACTTGGTTGAATCCAACGCACAGGCGGCAAAAGACCTGCGCTTAAAGGTGTATACGATGGCGAATGAGGGCAGTTCAAACCAAGAAATAAAGGACTATCTCGTTGCTCGTTATGGGAATATTGTTCTATATCAGCCGCCATTTAATTATTCCACTGCGCTACTGTGGATCTTTCCGCTGCTATTTTTGATCTTTTTTTTCTTATATTCGATCCGAATGGTAAAGCGTAATTAATGTGACCACTATTCCACTATTAGAAATAAATTGTGCACATAACAAGCAGAATGTTATCATTTTCCCGAATTTATGAAGGCTTCAGTGAATATCAGACCATAAAAATTGAGCTGGAGAAGTAATAAAGAACGAATAGGTGTACGCAGTGGATTCAGTTATATCGCAATTAAAAAAGGACTTTTATTCGCAGATTCGTGCGTTCCAGTCACCGAAGCTGCCACAAGTCACTTCGACTCTCGCCGTTTTAACCGACGAGGAAATTCAAGAACTCGAAGCCGTTTGGATTGAGCTTGCCGTTTGGAAGCGCAGTCAAACGCATTAAAATCAAACGCTTTATCGACTCATTCGAAACCCCAGGCAAATTTGTCTGGGGTTTTTTATTGTAGTTAGTTTTAAATGTTATATTATAACAATTGTAGAGTCGGCCAGCGGGTTTCATCCTCTAGGATTTCCAGCTTGTCACAATAAGAATAGGGCTCGTTGTGATCTCAACATTGAAAAATGCGGTATCAATCCCCATAGTTGAAGAGCAAATGAGAGCAATCCCATGAATGCGATAACGAAAATGCATCAAGCAATAAATCGAGTGAGTGTAGATATGGCGGAAGTACGAGCCAGAGTAGATTTTAAAGTCGGGGCAAAAAGTAACATTGATGCCGAAATCCTGTCTTTCCATGGTCTAAAGACAGATAAAGAGCATGTTGCGATTATCTTCAAACAAGCGGACCAGACACAGGAAATGCCTTTAGTCCGTATGCACTCTGAGTGTTTGACTGGCGATGTTTTCCACTCTTCACGCTGTGACTGCGGCGAACAATTAGAAGAGACCATCAACCGCATGGGCGAGTCTGGCGGCATTATCCTTTATCTTCGTCAAGAAGGCCGTGGTATCGGGCTTTACAACAAGATCGACGCGTACCGTTTACAAAGCCAAGGCATGAACACGTACGAAGCAAACAATCATTTGGGCTTCGACGACGACCTACGTGATTTCACGGAAGCGGCGCAAATGTTAGAAGCATTGGGTGTGAATAAGATCCGCCTTGTGACAAACAACCCTAAGAAAATCCGCGAGCTGTCGGAATACGGGATTGAAATCTCAGAAGTTGTCAATACGTCTGCCCACATCAAAGATGGTAACGAAAGCTATCTTAAGGCGAAAGTTTCTCACGGGAAACATCACCTAAAGGTTTAATCCTAAAGATAAAACTGACAATAAGACATTCTAAAAGCTCATTTTTATGAGGCTTTTTTTGTATCTGGAGTTGCAAATAAATTGTAAATTTGTATTATCTCGGGACTAAAAGTGCAAATAAGAATAATTAGCACTACTAATACGATAATTAAATTGCTCAACAAGGATGCTTCAGATGAATGCAAAAACAGTTTTAGTCCAATCTATTGCTGCATCACTTCTCATTGCCAGTGGTTCTACGGTTGCTGCTACAGTAACTAAACAACAAGTTGTCGAACATTATGCAGACGTGGCGCACGCTGTGTTTGCCGATTCTTTAACGACTGCTCAAACGCTCGACGTAAAAATTGACGAATTCCTAAAATCGCCATCAGCGAAGAAGCTTGAAGAAGTAAAACAAGCTTGGCTAGATTCTCGCGTGCCTTACCAACAGTCTGAAGTTTTCCGTTTTGGTAACGCGATTGTTGACGATTGGGAAGGCCAGTTAAACGCGTGGCCACTTGATGAAGGTCTGATCGACTACGTAGCGGCTGATTACCAATACGAACTAGGTAACGAAGGTGCGGCTGCAAACATCGTAGCAAACACTAGCTTACAGATTGGTGCTTCTAAGCTCGATGTTTCAAAAATTACGCCAGAGCTCATTGCAGACTTGAATGAAGTGGGCGGCTCTGAGGCAAACGTAGCCTCTGGTTACCACGCAATTGAATTCTTGCTTTGGGGTCAAGATCTTAACGGCACAAACGCAGGTGCAGGTCAGCGCGCTTACACAGACTTCGTTGTCGGTTCTGAGTGTACGAATGGTCACTGTGACCGTCGTGGTGAGTACCTGAAAGCGGCAGCCGATCTACTGGTTCAAGACCTAGAGTGGATGGAAAAGCAGTGGTCTGCAGACGTGAAAGGTAACTACCGTGAAGAGCTACTAAATGACTCAGCGGATAACGGTTTGCGTAAGATGCTATTTGGTATGGGTTCTCTTTCTCTAGGTGAGCTAGCGGGTGAACGTATGAAAGTAGCACTAGAAGCGAACTCTACAGAAGATGAGCACGATTGTTTCTCAGACAACACGCACAACTCTCACTACTACAATGAGCAAGGCATCTACAATGTTTACACCGGTACTTACAAAGGCGTAAGCGGTAAAGAACTGTCTGGCCCAAGTATTGCTGACCTTGTAGCTCAAAAAGACAAGAAAGCAGCGGAAGAGATTCAAAAGCAGTTTGATACGACACGTAGCCAAGTCGGTGAGCTAGTGACTTCAGCAGAGAAGAACAACCAGCATTTCGACCAGCTAATTGCGGCGGGTAACGCACAAGGTAACGCACTAGTTAACGACACTATCATGTCGCTGGTAGCGCAAACTGGTGCTATTGAGCGTGCGGCGAACATTGTCGGTATCGACAGCCTAAGCCCAGATACTGCTGACCACGAGTTTTAATAAGAAAACCATAATAAATAAGGGCTCTTTGTGAGCCCTTTTAACGTTTGAGCTCGTTGTTATCACCCTTGTTGTATATGTAGAGCAATGATATGAAGCCATACCTAATTTCAGCGCTAGCCGCGCTCCTTTCTTCTTCTGCCATGGCTTATGATGTTAAGTCTGGTGGCAAAACCAGTGTTAAAAAAGACGGCGCAAACGCCTATTCTCTTCCCGCTGCTAACTTACCAATGAGTAAGCGCCTTGATTTCAGCGTGGGCAACAGTTTTTTCCGTAATCCTTGGGTGCAAGCGCCAGCATCGACAGATGCTCGTGATGGCCTAGGCCCATTGTTCAACACCAATGGTTGCCAGAACTGTCACATCAAAGATGGCCGTGGTCATCCACCTGAAAAAGACGATTTACATGCGGTGTCTATGCTAGTGCGCTTGAGTATCCCCGCAATGACGCCAGAACAAAAGACAGCGTTCATCAAAGATGGTGGCATACCTGAGCCAACTTATGGTGGCCAGCTTCAAGACTTCGCCCTGCAAGACCAAACGCCAGAGGGCAAAATCGAAATCACTTATACCGATGTGCCAGTGACATTTAAAGATGGCACGACAGTGACGCTGAGAAAGCCGCACCTAAACATTACCGATTTAGGGTATGGCGACATGCATCCGGATACTGAATTTTCAGCGCGTGTGGCGCCACCAATGATCGGCCTTGGCTTGTTAGAGAGCATTCCAGACGAAACACTGTTGGATTGGGCTGATGAACACGATGCCAACAAAGACGGCATCTCAGGCAAAGCAAACAAGGTTTGGGATATTGAGAAGGACGACTTCTCGATTGGCCGTTTTGGGTGGAAAGCCGGACAGCCGACGCTAATGCAACAAAATGCCGCGGCATTCAATGGCGATGTCGGTTTGACGAGCCATTTATTCCCGAATGAAAACTGCACCTCGAATCAAAGCATTTGTGACGACATGCCAAATGGCGGTAAGCCGGAAGTGAGTGAGAACATTCTCGACTTTGTGGAGTTTTACAGCCAGCACCTGGCAGTGCCAATTCGTCGTAATGTGGACGATCCTAGCGTGAAACTTGGTCAGAAAATCTTTGCGACTTCTGGTTGTGAAAGCTGCCACAAGACCAATGTGAAAACGGCCAAGCGACCAGAGTTGCCAGCGCTTTCTGAGCAGTTAATCCACCCATACACCGACATGCTTCTGCATGACATGGGAGAAGGCTTAGCCGATAACCGTCCAGAATACTTAGCAAACGGCCGTGAATGGCGAACGGCGCCGCTATGGGGTATTGGTTATACCGAAGAAGTTAACGGACACACTTACTTCTTGCATGATGGTCGCGCTCGTAACTTGATGGAAGCGGTATTGTGGCACGGCGGTGAAGCGGAAACCGCTAAACAAAATGTTTTAGCTCTGAACAAAAAAGAGCGTGACGCTCTCATTGCGTTTCTGAACTCTCAATAAGGATCCAACCATGAAAAATACACTGTTAGTGAGTGCGATTGCCTCAGCGTTAAGTTTGGTTGGTTGCCAATCGACAACGGGAACAACCCCGACCAAGCCGGAGAGTAGCAGCCATATTTCGCAAAATGTTTACGAAGTGGAGTTTAACGCTGCACAGGCATTTTTAGCGCAGACAGGTGAGTTAGAGCAGAGCTTTGCAGATTACTGCGCTTCAGAAACGAAAGAAGATACACAAGTAAAACAGCAGTGGCATCAAACCATGCTTGCATGGATGGCATTGCAAGGGCAAGAGCGTGGTCCTGCGACGGCATTAGAGCAAAGTTGGAATGTTCAGTTCTGGCCAGATAAAAAGAACACCACTGGTCGTAAAATGTCTGCACTAACGAAATCTGCCCAAACTTGGAGTGCGGAAGATATCTCTACGCAAAGTGTTACCGTACAAGGTTTAGGCGCATTGGAATGGCTGCTTTACGATCAGGCATCGACTTTATCTAGCAACAGTAATACCTGTGCGACGGGGGTTGCGATTGCAGAAAACCTCGATAACAAAGCGCAGATCATCGCGGATTCTTGGGCAGAAAACCCGTGGAAATCGTTAGAGATGACGGAATGGGAATCTGAGTACATTTCACTGCTTTCTAATCAGCTTGAATACAGCATGAAGAAGTTGAGTCGCCCATTGGCGAAGATTGGCAAGCCTCGCCCTTATTTCTCAGAATCGTGGCGTTCAGAGACGTCGCTTTCGAACTTGAAAGCGAACCTTACCGCAATGGAAGCACTCTATTTTGCCGACGGTAACGGGCTAGATGCGCTATTAAGAGAACAAGGTCATGCGGATTTAGCTGATCGTGTTGTTCATCAGTTCGAGATGGCGTTAGATACATGGCCGGAAGATAAGAGCTTGTTTGCCGCACTGCAAACAAAAGAAGGCTATCGGATGGTGCTAGCGCAATACAACAAACTAGAGCAATTGAAGTACTTGATCCACGAAGAAGTGGCTATCGAGCTTGGTGTGGTTATAGGATTTAATGCAACTGATGGTGACTGATCAAACCCGCCGAACCTTACTGAAAGCCGCTCTTTTCGGAGCGGCGGTTCCTGCTATGCCATTTGGTTGTGCTTCCACAAGCTCTCGTGAGCCAGCGTTGATCGGCTGTTCTATTATCGGCCGAGACAAATACGCGGCGGTGGTGGCCGATGAGCATGGCATGCCGCTCTCTTTGCTGCCTATTCCCGCGCGGGGTCATGGCGTGGCGACAAACCAGCAAGGCCATGCCGTGGTTTTTGGTCGACGACCTGGCACCTTCTTTATGGTGTTTGATTATCGCTCAGAGCAAATGATCAAGCTGCAACTGGCAAAACCGAATCGCCATTTCTATGGCCATGGTGTTTACTCTCATGACGGCACGTTGCTATTTGCGACAGAAGGAGAGAGGGGAACAAGCCGGGGGATCATTGGTGTTTATGATGTGCAAAAGCAATATCAAAAAATCGATGAGTTAACCGGTTTTGGTCTAGGGCCTCATGAAGTGATCATGATGCCTGATGGTGCACTTGCCATTGGCGTTGGCGGCGTACATACCAATGGTCGTCAACCGCTCAACCTTGATACGATGAAGCCAAGTTTGAGTTACTTGTCTCAACAAGGTGAGTTATTGGATCAAGTCTCTCTACCGGATCATAAGCTGAGCATTCGTCACTTAGCTCACGACGGTACGGAGACGGTACTTTGTGGTCAGCAATATCGTGGAGAACCGGATGAGTATCCAGCATTGATCGCCATGCACACCCGCGGTGGTGAGATGCAAGATCTACAAGCAGAGCCTGAAGAGTGGGCGCGATTCAATCATTATGTAGCGAGTATTGCTGCAACCGATGAATGGATCCTAGCCACTTCGCCACCGGGCAGTTGTTACGGGATTTGGTCCAAATCAACGGGCAAATTGGTCGAACTAAGTGCCTTACCAGACGCTTCAGGTGTGGTGATCTACGGTGACGAGTTTCGAGTCAGTTCTGGGGCAGGTAAAGTGGTTGAACAAAGGCCTACGGAGTCCAAAAATACCTTTGCTAGTGGTGTGCAGTGGGACAACCATTGGTCCAGAATTATTTAGAAAGATCATTGAGTAATCGTTTATTGAGAGTATTGTTGTCGTTTTCGTCTGCAGATTCTTAATTTTAAAGCTGCAACACGTGAGATATTTGCCATACTTTTTTTAATGGCATGTGACGGAAGGATCGTTTCAGTGATTGCTAGATTTCTTATGATAACGGCACTTTTGGTGCCGTTTTGCAGCTTTTCAACCGTAGTTTCTCTTGATGCGTCTGCACAAACAGAGCAAGAGGGCGCGGTCGAAAAGCTCTCTGTTGAGAAGATGATCCATTACCCAGAGGTCATCGATCAACTCTATCAAAGCACAAATTATCGTCTAAATTGGGAAAATGAAGATGATGTTGCGCAGCTTATTTTCCAAATGGAGCTGGTGACATTAGCAGATGTAACCCAAGAGTTTGACAATCAATTGCGTCGTATAGAACAAGTCCGTGAACAAGGTGATCAGCTCGATTTTGATCTTGTCATGACCGATTCTTTGCTTATGTACCTTTCCTATCTTGAGCAAGTACCGGAAGAAGGCATCAACTGGTTATTTGCCAACAAGGTTCACGTTAAGTTTCCTGCACCAAGTATTGAAACCTTGTCGTTGTTAAGCAATGAAATTACGGTCGGTAAACTGGATCAGTTTCTTACCGATCTACGCTCTCCATTGCAGATGGACGAATCATTCAATACCGCTTTTTCTTCACTATCTACTTACGCGAAATTTGAGTTTCCTCTTTATCAGCAAGATCAAAGGCTAGCGCGTGTAGGTGATGAGCTGTTTGATAAGTCTAGCTTGATCGCTCGGATGCAAATTGTTGGTGTTGAAGTTGGACATTTGGATACTGAAACCACGCTTTATGATGAAAACCTAGAGCTGGCTGTGATGGAGTTTCAGCGTATTCATGGTTTGAAACAAGATGGTATTATCGGCCCAAATACTTTGCGTTGGATTAACTTCTCACCGCAGCAGCGCTTACATTCATTAGCATTAAACGCCGAGCGATCTCGTATCTGGTCTAAAGAGCGTGACAATGTGGTATTTGTCAATGTACCTGGATATGAAGTGACGTATTGGCACGATGGCCAACCACTGTTTGAATCTAAAGTTGTGGTAGGGAAGGCGTCACGCAAAACCCCAATCATGACCGGTACTATGGATTCTGTCATTCTAAACCCAACTTGGAATGTGCCTTGGAAGATCATGGTGAAAGACATTATCCCCAAGGTAAAACGCAACCCAATGTACCTGATGGAGCATAACATCCAGATCATTCGCTCTTGGACATCACGAGAGATCATAGATCCAACGACTATCAACTGGGCTACGGTAAACCCAAGAACATTCCCTTATCGAATGAGACAGTCTTCTGGGTCCCACAATGCGTTGGGTCTGTATAAATTCAACATGCCGAATCCACAAGCGATCTACTTGCATGACACGCCAAGTAAAAATCTGTTCAATCAGGATCGTCGAGCGTTTAGCTCAGGCTGTGTACGTGTTGAGCATGCCGATCAATTAGCGGAGCTACTGTTTAAGACGCAAGGTCTTGAAGAGCGGTTGGCGAAGAAACGTCAAAGTGGCCGCCGCTCAAATACTTCTGTACCACTGACTGAACGTATTCAAGTGCACATTATTTATCAAACCGCTTGGTTAGAAGAGGGTACCTTGTACTACCGTGATGATATTTATCAATATGATCATCAAGGGTGAGGTTCGTCCTTAATTTAAAAAAATTTACAATTCATAAAATCTGGTTCCTGTTCAATAAGTAAACAGAAAATCCAGCCTAAAAGCGACAAGCCGGACCGATTTATGCATTTGACGCATCAAATTGGTTTCGGTAATGTCCGCTGCTCGTACAGTAATTGAGCAGTATTTTCTAATGGTAAGTCGTAATTTTTCTCGTCGTGATTTTCTTAAAATGACCGCTGGTGGTGTTGTGGTTGCTTCAACCATGCCGTCGGTGTCTTGGGCGTCATTACCCGACGAGCCTCGTGTACTTGCGATGAATAACCTCAATACTGGTGAATTACTTGAATCGTGTTATTTCAACGGTTCGAGCTACGTCGATGAAGAGCTAAAGCGTCTTGATAAGTTCTGCCGTGATCATCGCCGTAATGAAGTTCATCCAATGGATCGACGTTTGTTCGACCAAATCAGCCAAATTCAAAAACTGATCGGTACGGAAGCTGAAGTGATTGTGATTTCAGGCTACCGCTCACCGTTAACCAACGCGTCCTTGCGAAACAGCTCTTCCGGTGTTGCAAAGAAAAGCATGCACATGGAAGGAAAGGCGATCGATTTCCGTTTAGATGGCGTAAAGCTGTCGACTGTCCGTGAGGCGGCACTGAGCTTAAAAGCGGGTGGGGTAGGTTATTACCCGCGCAGTAACTTCGTCCATATCGATACCGGTGCCGTTCGCTCTTGGTAACCGCGCTCTAAGCGGTTGTTTTTCCCTTTAGACAGCCGCTATTCCCCGATGTGCAAAGCTTGAAGTCGCTAGGGCTTAGTGTCATAGTTGCGGCAGTTTTCATGCAAATTTATTCGGTATAGGTTATCTATGGCTCTGAAATACCAAGTTGTTCCAGTAACATCTTTCTCTCAAAACTGTTCTATCGTCTGGTGTGATGAAACCATGAAAGGCATTGTGGTTGATCCAGGCGGTGATGAAAAACAGCTTGCGATGCTTATCAAAGAGCTCGGTGTTGAAGTCGTGAACTTAGTACTAACACATGGTCATTTGGATCACGTGGGTGGCACTGAGCCGCTGTCTACACTGCTTGGTGGTACTGAGATTGTTGGCCCTCATAAAGCGGATAACTTTTGGTTACAGGGCCTAGAAGGTCAGAGCCAAATGTTCGGCTTTCCACTAACAGAAGCGTTTGAACCGCATCAATGGCTGAATGAAGGTGACAAGGTCACTTTTGGCAATCAAACTCTGAATGTTATTCACACTCCGGGACATACTCCGGGTCACGTTGTGCTTTACAGTGAAGAAGCGCGTTTGGCGTTTGTTGGTGATGTTTTGTTTAACGGCAGCGTTGGTCGTACAGACTTCCCACAAGGTGATTTCAACACGCTTATTAGCTCTATCAAAGAGAAGCTATGGCCACTAGGTAATGATGTTACTTTTGTCCCAGGCCATGGCCCGCAATCGACGTTTGGCCACGAACGAAAAACGAACCCATTCGTTGCTGACGAAATGCCGCTTTACTAAGCCACTAGCAAAGGCATCGATGTATTAAACATCCGGCTCGGCGGCCGCTAAGTAACGTCGAGCCAATCCCACAAACTCTTCCGCTTCTCTATCTAAGTCACTGGCTGAGATAAATACGTCATAGCCGTAAAATTGTCTCTGATATTTCATCCTGTTTGCTAACATCGCTAACAAGCCGTCGTAATGAATGCCTTTTTGATTAATGTACGGCGCGGGATCGAGCACCATATCCTCAAACTTTGTTTCGCAGTTATTTTGTCTTGCGCCCAAGTAGAGTAAAGCCCTTTGCCCAAGCAAGATTTCTGTGGCGATGCGTGGACAAATCGCATTTAAGTAAGGAGAGTAGTGCTTTAATCGAATGCCTATCCAAGGTAAAGGCTGGTGCCAACCTTCTTGTTCGTAGGTACAAATACCAATGGAGTCAATATCTTGCCATCGAACTACCCAACCGCCTTTAAAGAGGTGTTGTTGAAAGTGGGAGGAGGTCAGGGTAAAGGACACCTGGCTCTTTTTGATCATTACGATGGAAAAGCCGACAATGATGGCCATCAAGACCACTGATAACATGGCTTGTTTCCACCCAGGAGCAATCAGTACAAGAAACAAAGTGATCAGCACGACCAAGAGCATAATCAATTTGTTAATGGGCGAGTCAGATTTGAAGTGTGAGTTAGTCAGATGCAGCGTTTCCATGCTTTCAGCCTCAATGAATATTGGGTAGGAGGTATCGCTTTCTTAATATTCACCAATGTGCTTATTAAGTATTTAAAACCTCTGTTTTTATACCCAGTATTCAATAAATCCGTTCACAATTTATCTGATTAAATAGTAGACGTTCTATGCAGTCAGCGCATTTTTCATCGCGTTTCGCCGCTAAAACCTACAAATCGCTAATGAATTTTGGTATAAAACGCGCTTCAAATTTTCATCCCTGCTGAGATGCAGTGAACTGGAGAAATATTCAATGAGACTTGCTCATAAGCGTAAAGTGCAGATGAAACTGCAAAAACGCATTAAAGCGACAGTAGCAAATGTAGCTGCGGCACCTAAAGCAGAAAAACCTGTTGCTGAGAAAGCAGTAGCTGAGAAGAAAGTAGCTGCAGCGAAAACTGTTGAGGTTGCACTTACTCCTAAGCAACAACAAGTATTAGATATCGTTGTTGCTAATGCTGAAGGTATCAACCCTAAAGGTATTGGTCTAGCTGCTGGTCAAGAAGAAGCTAAAGCGGCATCATGGGCTACTGGCGCACTGAAGAAGCTTCTGGAAGAAAACCTAGTTCAAAAAGAGCAGTTAGCAGGTAACAAAGTTATCTATAAAGCAGTTTAATTACCGCTGTAATTCTGTTTCTTAATTGAATACCTCGACTTCGGTCGGGGTATTTTTTTGCCTGTACTCTGTCTTTTCTCGATTTCTAATTGAGAATTCTAATGATACAAAGCCGTCATTTGTCACATTTTATTAAATACTGTGTAAATTCTTCCGCAGTCAACTACTTAAGTAGTTCCTCAACCTTACTGTTCTTGTTGCTTGTCTAACTGCCTGATTTATCGTTTATTCAAAATATACTCATCATATAGACTACGTATTAGTACGTAATACCAATGGCTAACATTCGCTTAAAAGCGCAAATTTGTGCGTGTTCATGCCCATTTCTTACTTCCATCTAATGTCCCATCTTCTATAGCGAATCCTTATGTAATGGATGACAACAATAACCTTGGTGACAAAGGACGTGAACGATGAGTCTTATCCAAAAATCTTTGAAACGAGTGCTCAAAGCGACAGCGATGGTTGCGACCATGGCATTCGTAGCGACTTCTGCTAACGCTGCTGACGATAAAGTATATCGCTTGAAACTGGCGGAAACGTGGGGACCTAACTTCCCGATCTTCGGTGATGCGACAAAGAACATGGCAAAAATGGCAGAGGAAATGTCAAATGGCCGTCTGCAAATCCGTATTGATTCTGCAAACAAACACAAAGCGCCACTTGGCGTGTTTGATATGGTGAAGTCCGGTCAATACGACATGGGCCACTCTGCTTCTTATTACTGGAAAGGCAAAGTGCCAAACACCCTTTACTTTACCTCTATGCCTTTCGGTATGCTGCCTACCGAGCAATACGCTTGGTTCTATTACGGTGGTGGTATGGAGTTGATGGAAAAGGTTTACTCGCCACACAATTTATTGTCATTCCCAGGTGGTAATACTGATACGCAGATGGGCGGTTGGTTCCAGAAGGAAATCAAATCAGTCGACGATCTGCAAGGTCTGAAAATGCGTATCCCGGGCTTTGCAGGTGAAATCCTTGCTGAGCTAGGTGCGAAACCGACCAACATCGCACCGGGCGAGCTATACACTTCGCTTGAGCGTCGTACGATCGATGCGTTGGAATGGGTAGGTCCATCTCTGGATTTGCGTATGGGCTTCCACAAAATTGCACCTTACTACTACACAGGTTGGCATGAGCCAGGCACTGAGCTGCAATTCCTCGTCAACAAGCGTACTTGGGAGCGTCTACCGGATGATCTGAAAGCGATTCTTCAAGTGGCGATGAAAGCAGCAGCGTACGACATGTACACGCAATCTAAGCATGAGAGTGGTAAAAACTGGGCGTCTATCCAATCAGAGTACCCAGACGTTCAAGTGAAAGACTTCCCACCAGAGGTGATTGCTGCACTGCGCGAAGCAAACGTTCGTCTCCTAAAACAGCATGCAGAAAAAGATGCTTTAGCAAAAGAAATTCAAGAATCGCAAGCTAACTACATCGAGCAAGTACGTCCTTGGTCTGATATTTCACACCGAGCTTACCTAAATAGCCAAGCTCAACAATAACTTCATCAAGTGGGTGATATCGAGAGATTGAGCCTACAAATGAAGCCCAAGAAAAACTTCTCTTAGAGAAGACCATAAAAGTGCTCCGCGAACCAGCGGAGCCAATCCACACGTTCCATGGAGTACGGAATGAGAAGCCTTATTTATATTGAGCGAATCTTTAACCGCTTCGGTGATTTTTTGGGGTGGTTATCTAGCATCCTATTCATTTTGTTATTAGCGAACGTGGTGTACGACGTTGTCATGCGTTACGTGTTTAATGACGTGTCTATTGCCTTTCAAGAGATGGAATGGCATTTATTCTCCGCTGTATTTCTACTCGGTGTCCCTTACGCAATCAAATCGGGCGGCCATGTACGAGTGGATATTTTCTACGAGCGCTTGTCCTACAAAGCGCAATCCATCATCGACATCCTGGGCACTTTACTTTTCTTATTCCCGTTCTGCCTATTGGTTGCTTGGTTTGGTATCGACTTTGCCAAAGAGAGCTATGCCCTTGGTGAAACGTCCGGTGACCCGGGAGGCTTACCTTATCGATGGATCATTAAAGGCATGATCCCGCTGTCATTCTTATTTATGGCGGTCAGCGGTGTTGGTTTGCTGCTTCATTCCATCAATAAAATTGTTAACCCTCATCTTATCTATGCCGGTAACAACGGTAAGTCGTAAAAGGAAGTCAGTATGATCGGTATAGTGATGTTTTTTGTAGCTCTGTTTGCGCTACTGCTTGGTTTTCCTGTTGCCTTTACCTTTGGTGGCATTGCATTAATTTTCGGCGTATGGGCAGAAGGCATTGAGATGTTTGCATTCATGCCATATCGCATTCAATCCATCATGGAGAACACGGTGCTGATGGCAGTACCGCTGTTTGTATTCATGGGGCTGGTATTACAAAAGACCCGATTGGCTGAGCAACTGCTTGAGTCGATGGGACGTTTGTTTGGTGGTATTCGTGGCGGTATCGCTATCTCTACCGTTTTAGTGGGCGCGCTGCTTGCGGCATCGACGGGCGTGGTCGGTGCATCGGTTGTTGCGATGGGCCTAATCTCTTTGCCGGTGATGCTTAAGTACAACTACGACAAAGGATTGGCCTGTGGCACCATTTGTGCGTCCGGCACGCTAGGCCAAATCATCCCGCCTTCAATAGTCTTAATTTTGCTCGGTGATGTATTAGGCGTACCCGTAGGTGACTTATTCCAAGCGGCTGTATGGCCGGGCTTAATGCTGGTGGGGGCTTACGTTGTCTACATTCTGATCTATGCCAAGCTTAACCCGGAGGCCGCTCAACCTATCGAGCGTGATGAATCCATCAGCCGCCAACAAGAAGTGATAACCGCGCTTAAAGCCGTATTGCCACCACTTGCACTGATTATTGTGGTTCTAGGTTCTATCTTTGCGGGTATTGCTACTCCGACCGAATCTGCGGCGTTGGGTGGCGCAGGTGCGATAGTGCTTTCTCTGCTTTACAGACAGTTCAGCTGGTCGATGGTGTATGAGGCGTCTAAAGAGACCGTAAAAGTGACCGCGATGGTGTTTGCAATCTTGCTTGGTGCGACGGCATTCTCAATGGCATTTACCTACACGGGCGGTGACTACCTTGTTGAAGAGTGGATGCTTCAACTTCCGGGTGAGAAGTGGGGCTTCTTGATCATTACCATGTTGGTGATTCTGATCCTCGGTTTTTTCATCGACTTTGTAGAAATCTGTTTCATCATCGTTCCTATTATTGCACCAGTGGCAGAGCTTATGGGGATCAACATGACGTGGTTTGCGATCCTGATTGCCATGAACCTTCAGACGTCATTCCTCACACCACCATTTGGTTTTAGCTTGTTCTATTTGAAGGGCGTGGCTCCTGCGGGTGTAACAACGCGAGATATCTACCGTGGTGTGATGCCATTCATTGCGATTCAAATTGTTGTGCTTGCTTCATTGTTACTCTTTCCGGGCTTCTACGGCATGTCGTAATTCGACTAGTCTAATGTGATGTGCGTAATGTAAGTGGGAGTGGCGAATTTGTGAGCTGAGAGTTTTTACCTTTTGAGACAAGTTGTTAAGCTGGTTATCAATTGTGCTAGGCAGCGTTTCATGGAGGGAAGGGATGCCTCTAAAAGCTAAACTCATCTTGCTGGCGTTGATCCCTGTGTTGTTGGTGTCAGCAAGCATCAGTTGGATTTCCATTTACCAAGCAAAGACGTTAGGTCAGCGTGAAGTGGAAATCTTTCATAAAAGCCTGATCAAGTCTAAAGAAGTCGCATTGAAAGATACCGTTGATCTGGCTTTCGATGCGATTTCCCATATCTACAACGATCCCTCGATAGAAGAGCATGTGGCTAAAGCGCGCGTGAAAGCGATTCTCAATCGGCTTCGCTATGGCTCCGATGGTTACTTCTTTGCTTACGATAAACATGGTACCAACTTAGTTCATCCCATTCTTCCTGATTTAGTTGGGCAAAACCTGCTGCATATTCAAGATGAAAACGGTGACCATCTTATTGAAGCGCTGCTCTATCAAGCCCAATTGGTGGTGGCTTCCATCAATACCTTTGGCAAAAGCCTTCTACTGGAGAAGTTGTCCCCAAATTGAGCTACGCCGCCTGGCTCGATAAATGGGAATGGATGATTGGTACTGGCTTGTATATTGAAGACGTAAGTCACGAGGTCGCCAATATGCGCGCCGCCGTTAACCAGAATATCGAGACGACCTTTTTTACTGTTGTCGTGATTCTTGTTGTGACGGTTGCGGTGATCATCGTTTTAACGTTGGCAATCAATTTACACGAACATCGCTTAGCGGATAAAAACCTCAAGGAGCTTGCCCACAAAACCGTGATGTTCCAAGAAGACGAGAAGAAGCACCTTGCTCGCGAATTGCATGATGGTATTAACCAACTGCTTGTATCGAGCAAATGTCATTTAGATTTGATGGGGCATCGAATCGAGGATGAAAAGCTCAAATCCCACCTTGATAAATCTCAACGCTCGTTGATCACCGCAATTAATGAAGTACGACATATCTCGCACCAGCTACGTCCAAGTGCCTTGGATGACATCGGCCTAGAAGCGGCGCTTTCGACCTTGCTGCAAGACTTTCATTCTCACTCAGGTATGGATATCGATAGCCATTTTGATACGGCACAGCTCAAGCTGAAATCGGAAGTCGCGACCACGTTGTACCGTGTGGCACAGGAGTCTTTGAATAATATCGAGAAACACGCCAAGGCAAAAAAGGTCACGGTAATTTTGCAAAAGATGGGCAATATGCTGCAATTGATCATACGTGACGATGGCATTGGCTTTATGGTCAATCAATCTGTACACCGCCAAGGCATCGGTTTGCGTAACATGCGTGAGCGTGTTGAGTTTATTGGTGGTGAGTTTGAATTGATGAGTGAACCGGGGCTTGGGACAGAAATCACCGTATTGTTAGATTTGGATGGATTAGTTTATGGATAAACCAATTAGTGTGGTGATAGTGGATGATCATCAGGTCGTGCTTGATGGGTTTATGGCGCGTCTAGAGTTGGAGCCTGATATTGATGTTATTGGTACCGCGAGCAATGGCCTTGAGGCGATTGAGGTATCCAAATTGCTCAATCCCGATGTGATTCTTATGGACATCAGTATGCCCATCATGAATGGCATCGAAGCCACGGGTGTGATTAAGGAAGAGCGTCCAGAAAGCAAAATTTTGATGTTAACCATGCATGATAACCGTGAGTACATCATGAAGGTGATGCAAGCTGGCGCTGTGGGCTACATGCTGAAAGAAATCTCAGCCGAGAAGATGGTGCAAGCAATTAAAACCGTTAATCAAGGTTCGACTTACTTTTGTGAATCGGTCACTCAAACCTTGTTTACGCAAGATGTGGTACCTGCGGCACAAAAGCCCAACCCACTGAGCCGTCGTGAAGAAGCAGTATTAAAATTGGTCGCGCAAGGGCATAGCAGTAAAAAGATTGCTACGCTTTTGGATATCAGTTATCGAACGGTAGAGACGCATCGTCATAACATCAAACACAAATTGGATTTGCACTCGACAGCTGAGTTGGCGAAATACGCGTTTGAAACGGGATTAACGGAGTAGGGAAGGGATAACAAAGCGCTCATCGGGGAAAGAGTGATAAGCGCTAAAGAAGAAGCTTATTCTGGCTTGGTGATACTTCCAAGCTCGAGCATTGGCGCAACATCAATGTCTTCGGCATTCATCATAGTCGAGATACGCTGAACAGAAGAGAGCAGTAAGCTCTGTTCCCACTCTTCCAGCTTCTGGAAGCGATTGATGAAGTGCTCTTGCAGCGGTGTCGGTGCTTGTTTTAGTGCCTCTTGGCCTTTCTCAGTCAGTAAAGCATGCACTTTACGTTTGTCTTCTACGCTACGGCGGCGTTCGACAAACTGGTTGCGTTCTAGGCGGTCCAGAATGGTCGTTGCAGTTGCCTGACTCATATTGGTATGGCTAGACAATTGCTTAATCGTGACATTGTCTAATTCACTTATGGCACGCATCAGAATTAGCTGAGGAGCCGTCAAACCAGACTCTTTGCTTAACTTCTTTGAGTGTAAATCAATAGCGCGGATGATCTGACGAATCGAGACCAAGACTTCTTCGTACTTTTCCAATTTCGTAATCCAGTCATTAAGGGATCATATAACGAGGCGACACTAACTCAAAAACGCTGTTATTTAAAGGGCTACGTTAGGGATCGCGACACCAATTTTAAATAATTTGCCTTAGCTCTCCTTATTACTTTTAAGGTCTTTCTGAGAGGAAAAAAGGCACGACTAGAATTATTATAGTAATAAATGTTTGTGGTCTAATTATTGTTGTGGTTGTTTTCGCTTTTTTTGGTGGATTTTTCTGATTGAAAAGTAAGTTATTGGATTTTTTATCAGCAAAAGATAGACAAAAACGCCTTAAATGGTAGGATCTTCCACTTTCATGGAAAATAAAATGTATCGTGTTCAAATGATTTTTAATGCCTTGTTAAAAATATTGAATGCAAAAGAGAGGAACAATGACAAAAGGTATAGATAAGTACAGTATCGACAGTACCGACTATACGGTTGGTCAAGACAACGTGCAAAAATGGGGTTTTGACGTACATAATCCTGTTTTTGGTATTAGTGCGGGCTTCATTGCGCTATTTCTAATTGCTGCACTTGTGCTGGATGCACACACCGCGAAAGCGGCACTGGATGGTCTTAAGTGGAAGATCATCGGTTCTTTCGACTGGCTATTCATCATTTCTGGTAACATCTTCGTTATCTTCTGTTTGGTACTGATCGTATCGCCAATGGGTAAAATTCGCCTTGGTGGTAAAGACGCGGTTGCCGATTACTCATTTGTATCTTGGTTGGCGATGTTGTTCGCGGCAGGTATGGGTATCGGTCTGATGTTCTGGAGTGTGGCTGAGCCAGTGGCTTACTTCACTGGTTGGTATGAAACCCCGCTAGGTGTAGAAGCAAACACGCCAGAAGCGGCTAAGCTTGCACTGGGCGCGACGATGTTCCACTGGGGTCTACACCCATGGGCAATCTACGGTGTCGTAGCACTTTCCCTTGCTTTCTTCACATACAACAAAGGCTTGCCTCTATCGATGCGCTCGATCTTCTACCCATTGCTGGGCGATCGCGCATGGGGTTGGGCTGGTCACATTGTTGATATTCTAGCGGTACTAGCAACGCTATTCGGTCTAGCTACGTCTCTAGGTCTAGGTGCACAACAAGCGGCGAGTGGTATTCACCACGTGTTCGGTGTTGAGCCAGGTCTTGGCCTGCAAATCGTGGTAATCGCAGTGGTAACCCTGCTTGCAGTAGTATCGGTAATCCGTGGTATTGATGGTGGTGTAAAAGTCATCAGTAACATCAACATGGTTATCGCATTCTTGCTACTGATTCTTGTTGGCTTGATTGGGTGGGCGGTAACGCTGGGCTCTATCCCAACAACGCTAATGGCTTACCTAGAAAACTTAGTGCCGCTAAGTAACCCGTTTGGTCGTACTGACGAAGCATGGTTCCAAGGTTGGACTGTATTCTACTGGGCTTGGTGGATTTCATGGTCACCATTCGTAGGTATGTTCATCGCGCGTGTATCACGTGGCCGTACGGTTCGTGAGTTCATCACTGCTGTTCTGATTGTACCAACCGTCGTGACGCTGATCTGGATGTCTACATTTGGCGGTCTAGCAATCGACCAAGTGATGAATAATGTGGGTGAGCTAGGTGCGAACGGTCTTACAGACGTTTCATTAGCCATGTTCCAAATGTTTGATGTTCTGCCATTTGGTAACATGCTGTCTATCATTGCCGTTGTGTTGGTATTGGTATTCTTCATCACTTCATCGGACTCTGGCTCACTGGTTATCGACAGTATTACCGCTGGTGGTAAAGTGGATGCGCCTGTTCTACAACGTGTATTCTGGGCATTCATGGAAGGTGCAATCGCGGTTGCGCTACTTTGGATTGGTGGGTCAGAAGCGGTTCAAGCGCTACAAGCTGGTGCCATTTCGACAGCATTGCCATTCACGCTTGTATTGCTTGCAATGTGCGTCAGCCTATTGATGGGTATGAGAACAGAGCGTCAATAATTGATGTGATTTATAAATGTCGTTAGATATTAACGAGTTAAAAAGCCAGCGAAATGCTGGCTTTTTTTGTGCAGTTTTTCTGACGCTTGCCAAAAAAATGGCGAAGTAAATTCTTTATTTTACAACACTTTATAGTCTCAATTTTGTGAATGATCTTCGTGATTACTTTGTAAAATGCGTGTAAGATTCAGCCACCTAAACTGTTCTCCCAACCCTTTATAATAATTATGAAATTATCATTAAAACAAAAGCTAATTGGCGCAAGCCTGTCTGCTGTTGTTGTGATGGCAACAGCACTCACTTGGCTGTCGGCTGATCAACTTTTTGATCAGACGCGTTCAGGTGTCTATTCACGAGCGCAAAGTCTTAGCAACGCCGCTTCAGAAGGTATTTCTGATTGGGTATCGATTCGCAAAGACATTGCTAAGGCTTTCAACGACTACTCAACAGAGCAAGACGTTGTGCCTTTCCTACAACAAGCACGCAAAGCGGGGGGCTTTGACGATATCTTCCTAGGCACACCAGAAGGTGGCATGTACCGTTCTCATCCAGAGCGTAACCGTGCAGATTACGACCCACGCACTCGCCCTTGGTATAAAGACGCCAATGCTGCGGGCAAGCAAATCATCACTGAAGCGTATCAAGACGCGATCACAAATGCATTGCTAGTGACTATCGCAGAACCTGTGATGAAAAACGGTAAGTTCATTGGTGTGGTTGGTGCGGACGTACTGATCGATCAGCTAATTAACGACGTTATCAATCTAGATGCGGGTGAAAACGCGCATGCAATGCTGATCGACATGAACGATGGCACTTTCCTTGCGCATCCAAACAAAAGCTTAACGCTTAAGCCCATCACTGACCTTACTCAAGAGTTTTCGAAGGGTTCTATTGAGCGTGCTGCAAATTCTGGAACCATTGAAACAGCAACGATCAAAGGTCAAGAGAAGCTTTTTTACTTTAGCAAAGTGCCGGGCACAAACTGGATGTTCGCTATCGAGATGGATCGCGCAACGGAAGAAGCAAGCCACGCGCAACTTCTACGTGAGATGGTTATTACCGCGGTATTGATCACTATTGTGGTGATTGTTGCAGTATCTTGGTTGGTAGGCTTCTTGTTCCGCGACCTTGGCCGAGTATCACAAGCACTGGAAGAAATTGCTTCAGGTGAGGGTGACTTGACGCAACGTCTGGAACCTCGCAGTGATGATGAAGTGGGCAAACTTGCCGGTAACTTCAACCGCTTTGTAGGCAACATGCACACCATGGTGACCAAACTGAGTCATGTCTCTTCAGCCTTGTCAGAACAAGCGCGTACCACGGCACAACAAGCTGAAGAGCGTAGTCAGCGTATCTCTTACCAGCAAGATGAAATCAACATGGTTGCGACTGCCGTTAACGAGATGGCTGCAGCGACGCAAGAGATTGCAGGTAACGCAGATAACACTGCATCAAGCTCTGAAGAAGCAGTACAAGCATGTGTGCATGGCTCTGGCCAAGTAACGCAAACTCAAGGTTCTATCCAAAACCTAGCGCAAGAAGTGCAAGTTGCGACCAATGTTATCCAAGAACTGGAAGCACACGGTAACGCGATCAACACCATTCTTTCGACCATCCAAGGCATTGCAGAGCAAACTAACCTGTTGGCACTGAACGCGGCGATTGAGGCGGCACGTGCAGGTGAACAAGGTCGTGGTTTTGCTGTCGTGGCGGATGAGGTTCGTGTATTGAGCCAACGTACTCACGCATCAACGCAAGAGATCCAAGAGACAATCGAAATGCTGCAAGGCACAACGGCGAAAGCGGTGGGTATCATGGATGACAGTCGTCGTCTTGCTGACACCAGTGTCGATGATGCAAACTCGGCAGCGGTAAGCTTGACTCAAATCCACTCTGCGGTTGAGCGTATTAGCGACATGGCAACGCAAATTGCGTCTGCGGCAGAAGAGCAAGCGTCTGTAACGACAGAAATCACTCGCAACACCGAAGGCATTCGTGACGTGTCTAACGAGCTTTCTGTTGAAGCACACCAAGCAGCAGAGCAAGCGGCGCATCTGTCTGAGCTTTCTCATGAGCTAGAGCAAGAGATCAAACGCTTTAAACTGTAATTGGTTTTTAAGTATGAAAAAGGAGCCGCTTGGCTCCTTTTTATTTATTGGTAGAAAATGCTCTCGCTTCTCTCTTCTCTCTTCTCTCTTCGCTATAACCACAAACTGCTGATCGGCTGATCTGCTTGGTAGTGGTGTGCGATTTGCGCTTGCAGCAACTCGGCGGTAGCAATCGCATCGGTTAACGCGTGATGCGGCGTGTAATCTGGCAGTCCATAACGTCGACGAGATTGAGCCAAACGCAACGATTTCGGCTTATTGCCTTTGAGTTTATTCCACAAGCCGCCAGAGGTTCTCTGTTGGATGTCTTCTTCAATCTGCAGTGTATCTAACACCGGAAACTCAATACCCTCACCAATACGAGTACGAAGAGCCTGATCAAGAAACTCTCGTTCTATACGGCGGTAATGCACCACGACAATCTTACCCGCTAAGCTCTCCAATAATGGGCCAAGGATCTCACCCAAATCGGGCGCATCAATCAGTTCACTATGGGTAATGCCGTGAATGATGACGGAGTCTTCATCGAGCTTTTCTTGAGGGCGAACCTTCCAGTGTTTCGCTTGACGCAAGAAAATACGATTGAGATTAAACGGCACCAAACCAATGGTAATAATGCCGTTTTTTTGCGGGTTTAAACCTGTCGTTTCGAAATCTAATGCGACAAATTCCACCTGAGAGAGCGGAGTCTCCGGAGCAGGTAATTCCTTACCGTAAAAGGCGACCAAGCGCTCGTCTGTAGCACGTTCCAACTTTTGCTGGAACTTCATCGTCCACTGGATGCTAGGCTTTTGAAACAACTTTTTGATCATTCCACGCCTCACTTAAATTTGTTGCTGGCCTGATAACGGAACTTCAAGAAGTTCTGACCATTGCTGAGGATTTGGAACGCATCTTTTAGGTTTCGGCGTTCGAAATCTGACAGGTTTTCAGGCTCAATGTTGTTATCCGGCTCAGTACCTAACTCAACATCCGTAGCTTGGTGGCGGATACGTACCATAGAGATGAACTCCATCGCATCCTTCAAGTCTTGCGCACGGCCTTTTGGCAAAATACCGGCGTCGATGATGTCATCAAGGCGTTCAAATGAGTTTTGAGCGCGGGAGCCGACTGCAAGCGAGTGAACGCGAATCAAGTCCACCAAAGGTGCTGTGCCTCGGCGTTTTAGGTTGATCGAGTTCTTATGCTGGCCATCTTTCTCCATCACGAAGTCTTTAAAGAAGCCGAGCGGTGGAGTTCGGTTCAACGCGTTGCGTGCTAAACATGCCAAGAATCGGTTGTTCTTACGAGCGCGACGCACGATGAAGCTGGTTAACTGTTCTGCCCATTTCAAACGTCCATAGACACCGTCTAAATCGAAGAAGATAGAGGCGTTGAGTAGCGCTTTCGGGTTTGGATCATCAATCCAATCGGCGAAGCACTCCTCCCACTGTGAACGTGTCATCCGCCACATTGGATTGGTTGCCATAATGTCGCCTGTACAGTACTTATAGCCACATACGTTCAAGCCATCGCTGACGTATTGTGCGAGTGCTTCAAAGTACTTGCCATGCTTTTCTTCTTTATAGGTGTCATCAAGAATGATGGCGTTATCTTGGTCGGTAACCAGAAGTTGTTCGTCACGGCCCATGGAGCCGAGAGCAAGAAAGCAGTAGGGAATAGGTGGTGGGCCTAATTCTTCTTCTGCCATTTCGAGTAGACGTTGTTTGAAACTTCGGCCAATCACCGACATGGCACTGCCGACCATGTGCGAGTTGGCGTCTTCGTTGACCAAACGCACGAAGCTGCTTTTCACTTCTTCTGCAACAATGGCTAAGTCTTCGATGGTTTGTTGTTGGAAGATACTACTCACCAGTAACAAGGAGTTCTGCGACTCGTAACGAACGATATCTGTCGCTTCTATGATGCCAATCGGCATTTGCTCTTTCACTACCGGCAAGTGGTGCACATTGTAACGAAGCATGGTTAGCATGGCTTCATACACGTATGCGTTGTGGTCCAGTGAGATAACTTCGGTCGTCATCACTGTCGATACTTCATCGAGCGGTGATAGACCTTCTGCCAAGACGCGAGTACACAAATCACGGTCCGTGATAATACCAACGACTGGCGATTGCGGATCTTCTTCATCCAGCACAAAATCTGGGTCTACAATCAACAGCGAAGAAACGTTGTCTTGCGCCATCAATTGTGCCGCTTCTTGGATTGTCTGGCCGCGCTCAATGGTAGGTGCTTCGCGGGTAAGGAGCGTTTTGACTTTAGAAGTGGTTAAGTCATTTGCATCGTTGTTTTCAGATACCGTTTGGCGAAGACGTGCGCTGTTTTCTACTTCGACAAAATCAGCGAATGAGTCGAAGTTATCGTAAAGCTCTTGGAAGATATCTTGCGGAATACAGTAAAGTAAGGAGTCTTCAATCGCTTTTACAGGGAAGCGAACTTTGTTGTTGGTAAGAAGACCCATTTGACCAAAAAGGTCGCCCTCGTCGAGTCGGTTATACAGCTCACCTTTACGTCGGTAGACTTCAACCACGCCGCTGCGAACCATGTATAGGTCATTGATCTGGTCGCCGAAGTGAATGATAGGAGTGTCTTGACGGTAGTAAGAGATTTCGATGTTCTCTGTCACTTTGGTGAGCGTTTCTTCCGGAAGCTCGTTGAATGGGGGATACTTGGCGAGAAAGTTATATATCTCGAGAAGTTCTGCTTCCATTAAGGTGCCTTTTGGTTTGCAAGTGATAGGGTAATCTTAACTTAGTTTTAAAACAGAATCTTATCGGATCACTGTTTTTCGTGCGCAATGATAAGATTCAGACAAGTCGCACGGCAATTCGTTATTATTTCGGCTACGCTGTCATCAAGATGCCGAATTAAATCAATACAATGGGCGTATAAAGAAGAGTTTTGGATGACACTCATGGAAGGAAGTAGAATGGTAAGACTATTATTAGCTGCACCTCTTGTAGCATTACCAATAATGAGCGTTGCCTCAGAGTCAGAACAAGTCGATAAATTTGGCTACGAGCACATCAATCTAGACATCGGTGCTGGTACCACAAATGAAGAATGGCTAGATAATTCCAACGCGACGACGTTGGGCTTGGGTGGTAACTATATGTTCACCGACAACTGGCTGTTTAATGTCGATTACTCCGCGCAGTTTTTCCACCCAGACGATTTCACTTTGCGTATAGACCGTTTGATGTTTGGTGGTGGCTATCGCTACGGTATTAATGAACAGTTTGATGTGTATGGTATCTATGGACTTGGTGCGATTAAAGCCAAAGCGACCGACGACAATACCGACCGAACGCTTTCATCGGATAGCGAGTTTATTCAAGGTGTGACGATTGGTGCTAATTACTTATTCAGTGAAAAGCTGATGGCAACGGCAGAAGTTCACTTAAATCGCAGTGATATTGTGGATGAGAACAACTACAAGATCGCGTTTAACTACCAATGGCACCATGTGATTGGTACTGGGCTTTACTACCAGTTCCGCGACACTGATTATCAAAGCCGAGAATCGGATCACATCAACGAAGTGGGCATCAGCTTTAAGTTCGTTTATTGAGTCGTGTGAATCCTCGTTGTTTGAATCAGAACCGTTCGAATTCAAACAGATGTACGAAAAAGGTCAGCAATTGCTGACCTTTTTTATTCCGGCTTGTTTGAGCAAGAAGGGCGATTATAGAACCGCCGCAATGCCTTTACATAGAGGACCCATGTTTGACTTCGTCATGCCCGCTACACTGATGCGGCCAGAGCCAACAATGTAGATAGCAAACTCTTCTTTCAGACGGTTTACTTGTTCTTTAGACAGACCAGAGAACGAGAACATGCCGTTTTGACGCTCGATGAAGCTAAAGTCTGCGTCGACACCTTCTGCTTTCAGAGTTGCTACAAACAGTTCACGCATCTCTTGGATACGGTCACGCATTTCTGCTACTTCTGCTTCCCATTCTGCACGCAGTGCTGCGTCACCAAGAATATGAGTTACAACCGCACTGCCGTGAGCTGGTGGGTTAGAGTAAATAGAACGGATGATTGCTTTGACTTGTGAAAATGCTGTTGTTGCCACTTCTTCTGATTCTGCAACTAAAGTGAATGCACCAACACGCTCGTTGTAAAGGCCAAAGTTCTTAGAGAAAGAGCTCGCTACTAGGATCTCTTTGTTGTACTTAGCGAAAGTACGTAGACCTGCTGCATCTTCTTCTACACCTTTCGCGAAACCTTGGTATGCAAAGTCGAATAGAGGAAGTAGTTTTTTATCAGCAACCAGCTTAGCCAGTGTTTCCCACTCTTCTGCAGTTGGGTCGATACCTGTTGGGTTGTGGCAGCAGCCGTGCAGTAGAACCACGTCGCCTTCGGAAGCAGACTGAAGATCAGTCAGCATTGCGTCGAAGTCTTTGTCTTTGGTTTCTGCGTTGTAGTAGCTGTATTGTGCTGTCTCAATACCTGCGGCAGTGAATACGCCATTGTGGTTAGCCCAAGTTGGGTTACTGATCCACACTTTAACGTTACCAAGTTGGCGCTTAATAAATTCACCTGCGACGCGTAATGCACCAGTACCACCTGGAGCTTGTGCTGTTTTAGCGCGTTTGTCTGCGACGATTTCAGCATCAGCACCGAAAAGCAGTTTTTGCACGGCAAGGCCGTATTCTGCAGTACCTTCGATGGTCAGGTAAGATTTGGTTTTTTCAGTTTCAATCAGTGCGGCTTCGGCTTTTTTTTACAGTCGCAAGAACAGGGGTTTCACCTTGTTCGTTCTTGTAAATACCAACGCCTAGGTTGATTTTTTCAGCGCGAGTATCTTTTTTAAACTCTTCAGTTAGTCCAAGAATAGGGTCAGCCGGAGCGGCAACTACTTTTTCAAACATAATCTTCATCCATGTTAATCGAAGGGGTCTGCAGACATTTATACCTTTCAGCAATATTCGTTACAACAGTTAGTGAACAGAAAACTTAAAATAATTTTGATTTGAAACAGAAATCTAACATAACGAAGGCTTTTGATATAAAAACCCCTCTTAACAAGCGTTTTAAGAGGGGGATAATTGGCTAAGCGGCGATGTTTTGTTCATCTTGATATTGATGAGCGATACGTTGGAATTCTGCTTCGACCGCAAGAAATGCAGCAACAATTTGTGGTTCGAAATGCTTGTCTTTGCCTTCCAGAATGATGGCTTTCGCCTTGTCATGACTGAACGCTGGCTTGTAAACACGTTTAGAAATCAGTGCGTCATATACATCCGCTAACGCCATTAGTCTGCCGGAGAGCGGAATTGTTTCAACAGAAAGTTGGTTTGGATAGCCACTTCCATCCCACTTTTCATGGTGTGTTAGCGCAATCTCTTTTGCAACTCGTAAAAAGGAACTACTTCCTAGCGGTTTTTCTGCAATTGACAGCGCTTCGGCACCAATTTCAGCATGACCCTTCATGATCTCAAACTCTTCGTTGGTCAGCTTTCCTGGTTTGAGTGACACGTTGTCAGGTACACCGACATTGCCTACATCATGCAATGGGACAGATTGGTAGAGTAATTCAATGTGATTTTGTTATGTATTAGGCGGAATTTACAAAAAAGCCCCGACAGTGCGGGGCTTGGGGTCAATCATAGTAGATGAAGCTCGTACTGAGCTTACTTCTTCAGGTTCATCTCTGACTCAACGGCGTTGGTTTCGATATCTGGGTTAGAAGACAGTTTACCCGTCGCCCAATCATTCACATGCTTTAAGATTGCTTTTAGTGCGTGTTTTTCAGTCGGTGCTTCAGAAGATTCTACTTCTAGTTTTTGCTTAGGGTGTGAACCCGTTGCATCTTCAGCAACGTGCAGCCAATCTGGGTGCCAGTAATAAGGTTGGCCTGATGGTGTGCTCCATGCGTGAACACCATTAGTTTCGCCTTTGTATTGGATATCGTTTTCGTTGTACTTAGTCATTATTATCGTCTCTCATAGTCATGAGTTGAGGTGTGCGTCACCATTACTCTATAAATGTAACAGATGTTATCGGAATTAATGTGATTGCTATCTATTTATCTTGTTGATAAATAATCCATTCCGTTGCACAGCTCTCATTCAGATAGATTTATTGGCACTTCGCTACAATAACCATCTGATAAATAGGTATTAAACGTGCCTTATTGTTCATTTAGGTGCTTGATAATCGCCGCTTTCGCGTGCTCTTCTGTGGCCGTTTCCCCATCAGGTACTTCAAGTTCCGCTTTTGGGTGAACGCCTAATGCGTCTTCAGCAATATGAAGCCAATCAGGATGCCAGTAATAAGGGTTATTGCCCTCTGGGTGATCCCAGCTGTGAACCCCTTGGTGTACACCTCGGTAGGAGAGGTCATCCATCGTAAACATTTTCATCATTTTCTCCCGCAAGAAATTTCATGCCTTTGAAAGTATGGAACATAAATTCTCATTTCGTAACGGCAATTGATATCACTAAGATTGATTAATTACGTTTCGAGTTTGATAACTGTGACGTCGGTATATCGGTGTGAAGTATGCTAAGGTGCGCTCGGTAGGAACGTAACGAGGGATGCATGAACCGATACCGCCAATTGGCTGAGCTGTTTAAAACTCAGATCCAGCAAAATACATGGAGAGCAGGAGAAAAACTGCCATCTGTTCGTGTAACGAGTCGCAGCCATTCAGTCAGTACTGGGACAGTATTGCAAGCTTATCAATTGCTAGAAGCTCAAGGTTGGGTGACGGCAAAACCGCAATCGGGGTACTTTGTTACCGCTGATCTCGAACGATTGGAAATTTCAACGTCAGAAAGTCATCCGCTGCGAGTGTCGGTTAATGATGAGTTGTATGATTTTCTTAAACATCAAGCGTCACCAGAGGCGACAAAACTTGGCTCAGCATTTCCTGATCCGACTTTGTTTCCGTTAGACGTATTAAACCGAAACCTTGCCAGCTCTGGGCGGAAAATGGGGCCAGATACCTTGCTCGATAATCTTCCTCCGGGTAGCGAGTCACTCCGCCGCTTGATTGCTCAGCGCTATATTCAGCAGGGCATGAACTTAACTCATGATGACATTGTGATCACCTCGGGAGCGTTAGAAGCGCTCAACCTTAGCCTGCAAGCTGTTACTCAACCCGGCGATATTGTAGTCGTTGAGTCACCGACTTTTTATGGTGCGCTACAAGCTATTGAACGACTCGGTTTGAAGGCGATAGAAGTTCGCGTGGATGCTAAACAGGGCCATTCATTAACTCAATTAGAAAGTCTGTTTGAGCAGCACGATGTGAAAGCATGTTGGCTCATGACCAACTTCCACAATCCGACAGGCACATCGCTTAGTGATGAGGAAAAACATCGTGTTGTCGATCTTGCTAATCAGCACGATGTGTATCTAATCGAAGATGACGTTTATGCTGAGCTGTACTTTGGTGAGAAGAAGCCAACGTCACTTAAAAGCTTTGATACTCACGAGCGAGTGCTCCACTGTGGTTCATTATCAAAAAGCCTTTGTCCAGGTTATCGTTTAGGTTGGGTAATCAACAAACGCTTCAATGAGCCGATTCAAAAGTTGCAATTGATGTCGACTTTGTCAGGCAGCGCTCCTATTCAACAAGGCGTGGCGCATTACCTTCAAAATGATAGTTACGACAACCATCTAAGAAAGCTGCGTAAAACGCTCCAGCAGCGCCAACAACGATTTATTGCTCTTCTTGAACAGCATCTTCCCGCGCAAGTTGATTTCTATGTACCGCAAGGTGGGTATTTTCTGTGGTTGACACTGCCAAAAGGCACCAGTAGCAAAGCGCTCTATCACGCATTGCTTGCTGAACAGGTGACCATTGCTCATGGCAAGCTGTTCTCCTTGGATGCACATTTTGAAAACTGTCTGCGGCTTAATACCTCTTTAGCGATGGATGAGCACGTTGAACAAGCCATTCGCAAATTGAGTGATTTACTTCGCTAATGGAACTGTTTGATCTTTTTTCGGCCTAACTGTATCAGAAACATTCAGAAAGGCTGTGTTTCACTCTTCCACAGAGTCATCGATAAGGAGGAGTGACAATGAAAAAGCAGTTGATAAAACACGAATTGAGGCTCATCGCCGTTGCCATTTTTAGCGCATTTTTACTCGTGTTTGCGCATCTTATTTTGGCGAAGTCTTTCTCTCATATGGCGTGGACAGAATACACCGCCGCCGTTATCCCTTTTATTATGTTTGGTTTGTGCGTATTGGGTGTTAAGTACGCCGCTCATGCAGATAAAGATGAGGGTAACGACTCATAAAAGACATAACTACAACTAGGAATAAAGTGAATGAAGAATTCAATCTTGCTTGCACTATCTATGTTCACGTTCGGTTGCGCTGCTAATCAGGACGTTGAACCTAAATCGGTCACTCTGATTTATGATCAATCTAAATTGACGGCAGAGATCCAAGCCGATAATCATTTTGAGGCTCATGTAGACAATGAGAAAGAGCGCATCGATTTATCGGGGACGGTGAAAAAGCTTCATCCCGACTACCAGCTAGATGTCTCGGTGATTAAAGCAAGCAAGGTTAAACACGCAACAAATCAGATCAACACGTCGTTGGTCATTAAGCAGAGAGACCTTGAAAAACCGGTTCTGATTGGCGGAGTCTATGATCATACGGTAGTGACTGATGAGAATGACAATGTGGAAGTAACAGAGTCTGCAAGTATTATGAGCGTAAAGTTGAGCCAATAGCGCAAAGTACACGAAAAAGCATTACGCGCAGTATTTGCCTTAATCAATACAAAATAAAAGACCTCCATAAGGGAGGTCTTTTTTGATTCGATATCACGAAGACTTGGTTAAAAGTACTAAAGCGTGATTAGAAGTTCGCAGAGCGAGGTGTACGTGGGAATGGGATCACGTCACGAACGTTGCCCATACCTGTTACGTAAGAAACTAGACGCTCGAAGCCTAGACCGAAGCCTGCGTGTGGCACTGTGCCGTAACGACGTAGGTCGCGGTACCAGTTCATGTGCTCTGGATCGATGCCGATTTCACGCATACGCTCATCTAGAATGTCTAGACGCTCTTCACGTTGAGAACCACCGATGATTTCGCCGATGCCAGGAGCAAGAACGTCCATCGCAGCTACCGTTTTACCATCGTCATTTAGACGCATGTAGAATGCTTTGATGTCTTTCGGGTAGTTCTTAACGATTACAGGCGCTTTGAAGTGTTCTTCAGCAAGGAAACGCTCGTGCTCAGAAGACATGTCGATACCCCATTCAACAGGGAATTCGAACTCACGACCAGAATCAAGAAGGATTTGGATTGCGTCAGTGTAGTCTACTTGAGCGAAGTCAGAAGAAACGAATTTCTCAAGACGAGTGATTGCTTCTTTGTCGATACGTTGAGCGAAGAACTCTAGGTCATCACGACACTCTTCTAGTGCTGCTTTAAACACGTACTTAAGCATGTCTTCAGATAGTTTCGCAATGTCGTTTAGATCTGCGAATGCTACTTCAGGCTCAACCATCCAGAATTCTGCTAGGTGGCGGCTAGTGTTTGAGTTTTCAGCACGGAAAGTAGGGCCGAATGTGTAAACTTTGCTTAGTGCACAAGCGTAAGCTTCACCGTTAAGCTGACCAGATACCGTTAGGAACGTTTCTTTACCGAAGAAATCTTCGTTGTAGTCTACTTTGCCTTCTTCTGTGCGAGGTAGGTTTTCCATGTCTAGCGTAGAAACGCGGAACATTTCACCAGCACCTTCAGCATCTGACGCAGTGATCAGTGGCGCAGATACCCAGAAGTAACCTTGCTCGTGGTAGAAGCGGTGGATCGCTTGAGATAGACAGTTACGTACACGTGCTACTGCACCGATTACGTTTGTGCGCGGACGTAGGTGCGCTACTTCACGTAGGTACTCGATAGAGTGACGAGTTTTTGCCATTGGGTAAGTGTCAGCATCTTCAACCCAGCCAACTACTTTTACGTTAGTTGCTGCTAGCTCGAAGTCTTGACCTTTCGCTGGAGACTCAACAATCTTACCAGTTACTTCAACAGAACAGCCTGTAGTTAGCTTAAGAACTTCGTCGTCGTAATTATTAAGATTATTAGGGACCACGGCCTGAATCGGGTCGAAACAAGAGCCGTCATAAATGGCAAGGAAAGAGATTCCAGCTTTGGAATCACGACGTGAACGGATCCAGCCACGAACAGTTACTTCACTGTCTACTGCTAGCTGACCTTTCAAAACGTCTGATACAGGCGCGTAAGTCATGTTTTCAATATTCTCCATTGAGGTAAAAATTCAACTCAACACTTAAAAGTGCCTGTCTCTAAACAAAATTGTGCAAAAAACAAGCGAAGTGTTGAGCTGGATAGAATTTTTTAGATTCAACGAAACATATTACCTGTCAAATCGTCAGCTTCAACCTTTATATTCATTTTGAAGGAGAGATTTTTCTTATTTCCGAGTCCTTTGTTCCTCTGACAGGGTAAATTGGTTAAGTAATGACTCCAAACGCTCAGAAAGATGCTCTAAATCAACACTGATTTCGCGAGTATGGGACGCCGATTGCGAGGTGTCATCCGCGTGTAAGGTAATCGTATCGACTTTGCTTTGGATATGTTTGCTCACACTTGACGTGGTTTGAGTTTGTTGTTGGATGTTTTCGGCGTGTTTTAATACCTGATGCATTTCATCCACCACATTGCGCATGGTCTCTGACAAGTTTTCTACATCGACAGAGCGCTGGTGGGCAAACTGACACACGTTGTCGACGGAGGTAAGTGATTCTTCACTGCCTTGCTGGAACTGAGAAATAATGTTCTCAATATTGCTGGTGGCTTCTGCTGTGCGAGAGGCAAGATTTCGCACTTCATCGGCAACAACAGCAAAACCACGACCTTGATCACCGGCGCGAGCTGCCTCTATTGCTGCGTTTAGCGCAAGTAGGTTCGTCTGTTCGGCTATGCCTTTGATAACGCTAAGTATCGAGGACACTTCTTCCGTTTGCTGATTCAAGGTTGCTATCTTCTCACGGACCTTGTCGATATCTGTTACTAAGCTCTTGATGTCTTCGCTTACATGATGCGCTTGGCCTGCGCTGGTGGTGGCGACATCAACGGTATGATTAACCAAGGTAGTGGCATCGATAGTCGCTTGCTCTACGACATCTTGTTGCTCCAGCATGCCGCTAATATTAGTTTGCACCTCATTGGTTTCGACCTGCTGATTGTCTGCCGCTTCATCGGTAGATTGGGCAACATCAGTGAGCCTCCCTGCAGAACCAGCCAGAGAATGGGAGGTATCTCGCACACGCTCTAAGCTCTCTGATACGGTATCCATAAAGGAATTAATGGAATCAGAAAGTTGGCCCACTTCATCACGCTGTTTGCATTCAAGTCGTTTGGATAAGTCTTTACTTGCACTGACGTTAGACATAAAACGCGATGTATTTTGAATCGGGCGAACGATGATTTTGCGAATTAACCCCATCGTAATGAGGAAGCCAACAAACGCAATCACGGACATGATCCCCATAGCGAACATCGCTTGCTTGTTAATTAGGGAGTTCACATGGTTCATGTTGTACTCAAGTCGAATCGCACCTAGCACTTCACCTTCAGGAGCAATATGGCAGGCAACGCAATTGGTGCCGCGATAGTTTTCACTCGATTTCATTGGTAGTGCTACGACCAAACCTTTACCCCAGTCAGCACTGATAGGCTCAATCACTAACTCGCCATTGAGCGCACGTTGGTCAATATCATCCACTGGCTTTTGATTGGCATCGCCAGGCCCATAAAATTTGGAAACCGCCTCGGCGCGCAAGACGCGTACTTGCTCGATGCCTTCTTGGGCTAAGGCTTTTTGTCGCAATGTTTCTTTTTGCGCCATGGTGCCTGTCAGCATCATCATGTTGAGGCTGTCGAAGTAGTTGCTGGCTTTATCATGCAGTTGTTCACTCAGTACGTTATTGATCAACGTTTTTTTGTTGATAGTACTGATAGCCCGTCGACACCGCGAGTACGCACGTGAACACCGCGATAAGAGCAAGTAGGAGTTTGAAGGTAATGGTTGAGCGCATATTTTTATAAGTGTTATTGGAACGAACGCCACAATATTAAGGGGTTAGCGATGCATCAGCGATAAGTTGCCTGAATGAATGTGACCCCAAACAGAGTGGGGTTATGTAAATGTGATGTAAGTGGCGTGTAATCAATAGTTTGGCGTTGTGCCAAAAAGGCGACGATCAGAGAAATTTAGTGAGAGTTCGCATTTGTTTTTATCGTTAACCGTCCGTTAACCATGCATTGGATATTCTTAGCGCCGTACTCTCCGAGTCTTACATCTCAGGGTGAGGGAGAGTGCTTTACTAGCCAATCACCCTGTTTCATTTTCCTAAACCATTTTCTGGAACCTCCGGATTTGGCAATCTTCGTTACCCTCGAGGATTGCCCTTTTTTTCATTCACTTTTAATCTCGTTATGGTTAAACGTTTTCCCTCTCTTTACTCTATTGATAAAGGTTGTCATTAAAGGGTGAATTCCTTAGTATTGCGTGTCTTTTTAAAGCCTGAGAATCAAGATGAAAACAGAATTGTACAAAGAGTTTATGTTCGAAGCGGCACACCACTTGCCACACGTACCAGAAGGTCACAAGTGTGGACGCTTACACGGGCACTCTTTCCTTGTTCGTCTTTATGTAGAAGGTGAAGTAGACCCACATACGGGTTGGGTTGTTGATTTCGCAGAGATCAAAGCGGCATTCAAACCAATCTACAACCGTTTAGACCACTACTACTTGAATGATATTGAAGGTCTAGAAAACCCGACTAGTGAAGTATTAGCAAAATGGATTTGGCAACAACTTAAGCCAAGTCTTCCTCTATTGAGCAAAGTAGAGATCAAAGAAACTTGTACAGCGGGTTGTATCTACAAGGGCGAGTAAGTTCCCTTAGCATTCCTATTAGAAAGGCAAGCCAGACGGCTTGCCTTTTCTTTATCTGTTTATCCAGAACCAGTCTCTGTTTAGCAAGACCAAATGGTTTAATAAAAGTAAATAGTTTAACCAGACCAAATGGTTTTAATGAGACTCAATGCCGACAGTGTAAAGAGCGCTAGTAACCTATGCCATTACGAAGCGCAAACTGCACCAAATCTGCATGGCTGTCGAGTTCTAACATATCTAACAATCGATATTTGTGCGACTCGATGGTTCGGGGGCTGAGGTTCAACTCGGTCGCAATCTCTTTTGCCGATAAGCCTTTTGCCAATAACCCCAACACATCGCATTGACGATGACTTAAACGCAGCATGCGATGGTTTTCGTTATCCGTCTTCATATCTGGCCGATGCAAACTGCGGTGAAGCTTTGAGTGTTGCCAAAAGGAGAGCCACATATGGGAGATGAACGTAACCTGTTCAATCTGGTTTTGTGTTAAGCCGCATCCCTTGCTCCCGAATAAAGTGAAGGATAGGCCTCCCCAGCGTTGTCCAAACTGAACCAGTGGGATGGTGTAATGGCAGCAAGCCCCTTGTGCGGAAAGCATGCGTAAGACGACAACGTCACTACTGGCGAGTTTGTCTTTATCGAAGATTTGAATCTCTTCAGAATTACCAATCAGGCGTAGGTAACGCTCGCCGTCTTCCACACCCACTTGGTCAGCGGTCAGTACTTTGTGCGGGGCTCGCGCAACGGAAAGGGTTTTACCTTGATTGAAGAAAAGCATGGAGTTTGGGAACATTGTCATGCGGTCGATCTCAAACCAATTCATAGCTTCAAGCATGAATTGTTCAAGTTGGCTTTGGCATTCATCTGCATGAGAGGATGTCAGGCTCTTCGCTTGACGAATCATGAGTGCTTCAAAACTGGTTTCGGTCGTTTTACCTATATCGCTGCCCATAAAATCTGGCTCATCTTATCATTTTTTATAAATGCAGTATTTTTACTCTACATCCTGTTCATATCATTCTGCAAAATGGCGCCTGCATTATTTCGAGGTTTGTGGAATAACATACACTATATCCATTTAATCTCAAGGAGAGAGTTCAAGCACGTATGCGCAAAGGGCTCCACTGCGTGGATATCAGTTTTTTTATTATAGTTTAGGTGAATGGTGAGTAAGCCTCAGTCTATTGGGCATTATTCGGAGAGGTTTGAATGAAAATGATGAAACTGCGTTACCGCGCAGGCTCATACAGTATGTGGGTTGAAGTTGTCGTTTCGACTTTTGTGGCTAACGAACTAGCGAAAGAGTATTTAAGCTACGGTTGGCAAGCAGAAGTGATGGCAGTGTGACCGGGTTAATGAGTTAATTAGTGAATAGGCAGGCTTACAAAGAACCTGCCTATTTTCGTTTAAGGGGTAAATCAGCCTAATGCATGGCGCAAGATCAGCGCTTTTCCACTCTCTTCATAAATGCTTTTAAGGGTGTTCTCAAAACCCGCCGATTCAAATAGCTTGATGCCGACTCTATTTTGGCTTGCGACAGTTGCGCAAATCGAGCTGCTTTCTGCATCAATTGCGTAGCCATACATCATCAACTTTTTCAGCGTTGCAGTACCCACGCCTTGTTGCTGAAAACGCTTGTCGATCATGATGTAGCTTAATCCAAGCTCATGCCGTTTTGCGAACGGCGCATGCTGAGAAAAACCTTTATCAATAACAAGGTAGCCTACCGTTAAGTAATCGTGGAATATGGTGTAAAACACTTCCGACTTGGTGCGTTTTTGGTAAGCCTGTTCAAATGGTTTAAAAAATCCTTTTTGGTCTTCTTGCACGTCCAGTTGCATCAAGCTGGCAAAATCTTTCAACTTGGTAGGTTTAATGGCGATCATGACCTAAATCGATTCAGGGCGGTAAAACAATACCGCCATTATAGTTGTGGGCATTAAGAGTACGCAATCTGGTTATGTAAAGATTATTGTCAATAAATAGAGGAGGCTAGCGGCAGAGAGGGTAATAGAAGCCCTGATGAATATGTGCCCCCAATGTCGTCAATAAATGTGCGCATTCTGCGGTTTCAACGCCTTCCACAATCACTGTGCAATGATAAGTATGCCCCATGGCGATAAGTTGGCGCAGCGTCTCAACCTTTTTGTCATCTTGCTTTAGGTTCATCACAAACAAACGGTCAATCTTGAGGTAGTTGGGTGTGATATGGCTAATAAGCTCAACGTTGTTATTGCCGGTACCAAAGTCATCGATGCTGATCTTACATCCAATCTCTTTGAGCTTATTGATGTTGTCAAAGATCTCTCGGGTGTAATACATCGAGGCGTTTTCGGTGATCTCAATGGTCAATAGCGAACAGTCGAGTTGGCTAAGCTGTCGATATAGACGAGCGAAGTTACGGCCCTCAAGTAGGGAAGGGCAGACATTGATGCTCAATGGCGCAAGTAAGGATTTTGAATCTGCGTAGATGGTTTTGATGACCAGTAGAGTGTGGTTCAGCAATAAGCCACTGGCTATCAGGCTCTCAATAAAGCGCTGGGTATTTTTAACCTTAAAGCGAGACAGTACCTCGTAGTGGATGTTTTGTCGGTTTGAAGTATTGTGAATCGGTTCAAGTTTGAGGTTGAACTGGCGGATGGCCCACATATAAGCCATGAGGGCTCGCAGCTCTTTATGCCTCACCATAAGCATTAATATAAAGCTCAAAATCAAGATACTTGAAATGGGGCCAGAGACATAATAGACCTCTTTGTAACCATTGTCGTTGACGTTGTAGAGAAACGAATCGCCTTTCGTATCGCCTATCTCTAGCGCGGTACCAGTGTTAGTACACACTTTCATCCCAGACAAAAACATCTGCGACATATGGCTTTCAATATTGTTTGATAGGTTGATGTTTTTGACACGAACCAACACCTCAGCACCGTTAAATGAAAATGAGTGAGTGGTGTAACTCTCATTGTTTAACCAGTTTTTACTATCCTTCTGATTAACCGGAACCACGGCCTCAGGGGTGACCAAGCAGCGGATATTGTGCTTATCGGTCATTAACGCCGATTCAACCAACTGTATATTGTCGAACAAGCCTCGCAATTGTGCCTCGTGCTGAAAACAGCTGCGTTGAGCTAAATCTTGCGCAAAGTTCATCGCATCATCGAAATAATTCTGCCTTACGATGGTGCTTATCGTGTAAAAGCAAATTGCGATGTACAGCGCGATAGCAATCAGGAGAAAGAACAACACATTGAGATATAAGACTCGGCTTCGCAAACAGATACCTGTCGCCATTCTTAAGCTATGTATCGCTTGCTGGTGAATTCTTGCTTGCTGAAGAAGTCCGTCTTTTTGGGCATGTTGGCTATCGTAAGGCACAAAATATCCCTTTCGGTGTATGTTTTCGATAAGAGACTTTTGGGTCTCGATATGGTTCTTTGTCAGTTGCCTGAACTTTTTTCTGATCGATGCAACAGCGTTTTTAAACCCATTTTCCGGCAACATCAGATGATGTTGCGCTGACAACTTCTTTTCGATTTTCCTCTGGCTTATAGGTGCATTTAAGCTTCCAAAAGCGGCAATGGTACTAAGGATTAAATATTCGATTCTGTTGACGGGAATAGAAGAGTGAATGGAGTTATTGAGCTGTAGTGAAAGTTCTTTTTCGGTCAGGCAAACGCAGATTTGGTTTCCAAGTTCAAACCTAATCATGTGTTAGAGCGCTCCAGGATTAATTTTTGAATACGTTATCAATATTGCGATGGCAGGTATGTGACCTTCTACGGGCATATCCTAAACTTCTGGATATAGTGACTATTTTAGATTTTTTTTATAAAGCTCAATCTAGAGGGAAATTTTCCTAGAACATTTCCTAGAGCAATGTAGAGATGAAAAAAAAGCCCGAGCATCAGCTCGGGCTTTAGAATCAGAGAGAGGAAAGGGGATTAGCAGATAACTTTAACTGCTAGGCCGCCCTGAGATGTCTCACGGTATTTCGCGTTCATGTCTTTACCAGTCTCTAGCATGGTCTCGATAACCTTATCTAGAGAAACAGTAGGAGCAGAAGAACGACGTAGAGCCATACGAGTTGAGTTGATCGCTTTTACTGCTGCGATACCGTTACGCTCAATACATGGAACCTGCACCTGACCTGCAACTGGGTCACACGTTAGACCTAGGTTGTGCTCCATTGCGATTTCAGCCGCCATACACACTTGCTCTGGGCTACCACCCATCAGCTCAGCAAGGCCCGCTGCCGCCATAGAACACGCTACGCCAACTTCACCCTGACAGCCAACCTCTGCACCAGAGATAGACGCGTTGCGCTTGTAAAGACCACCGATTGCGCCAGAAGCCGCGAAGTAACGGATGTAATCTTTTTCAGTCACAGTTTGGATGAACTTATCGTAGTAAGCCAGTACCGCAGGGATGATGCCACACGCACCGTTTGTTGGTGCTGTCACAACGCGACCACCTGCTGCGTTCTCTTCGTTTACTGCGAAAGCAAACATGTTTACCCAGTCAACAACCGACATTGGATCGTTTGTTGTCTTTTCAGAAGTAAGCAGTTGCTGACGAAGTGCTGCTGCACGACGAGGCACGCGCAGTGGACCAGGCAGAATACCTTCTTCGTTCATACCGCGATCCATACACTCACGCATTGTGCGCCAGATGTTTGCGAAGTATGTACGAGTCTCTTCATCAGAGTGAAGAGAGTGTTCGTTTTTCATCACTAGTGCGCTAATAGAAAGACCGCTTTCTTTACACTGGTGAACAAGCTCTTCTGCTGTTGTGTATTCGTAAGGAACCTTGATTGGGTTCTCTACTTCTTTACCGAAGTTCTCTTCATCAACGATGAAGCCGCCGCCGATAGAGTAGTAAGTCTTTGAGTACACTTTTTCGTCTTCGATCCAAGCGTGGATCTGCATGCCGTTTTCGTGAAGCTCAAGGTTAGTAGTATGGAAGTTCATACCGCCATCTTTCGGGAACGATACTGTGTGACAGTGCATGCCAACAGGTAGGCGCTCAGTTTCTTCTACGCGAGCGATAAAGCCCGGAATAGAGTCGATATCTACTTTCTCAGGGGAGTTGCCTGCAAGACCCATGATGATGGCGATATCCGTGTGGTGACCTTTCCCTGTCAGTGATAGTGAACCATAAACGTCAACGGTGATCTTAGTGATGTCGCGCAATTTTCCCATTGAGCGTAAATCATCAATAAATTCTTTACCCGCTTTCATTGGACCTACAGTGTGTGAGCTTGAAGGACCAACGCCGATCTTATAGATGTCAAAAACACTAATCATATCGATTACCTCAGAACAAAGCCTCCCAAGGGGAGTTGGGAGGCTTTTTATTATCGTTATATTCTTGAATTAATCACGCTTTATAGAGAGCGGTGATTAAAGAGCGCCGTAGATTACAGAACTAATTGCCGCAAGACCACAGATTGCTGTGAAAATCTGTACAGGTGCTGAAGTTTTGTACTTCGCCATCGCAGGAACTTTGTTCATCGCGAATACAGGCATCAAGAATAGGATTGCAGCGATCATCGGTGCACCCATTGTTTCAATCATGCCTAGGATGCTTGGGTTAACGATAGCAACGATCCAAGTAGTCACTACGATGAAGATTAGTGATGCTTTTTCAATCTTGCTCTTAGGAGTCTCAGAGCGAGATTTGATTAGACCAACTAGACCTTCGTGTGCGCCTAGGAAGTGGCCGAAGTAGCTAGAAGTGATTGCTGCGAACGCCACTAGAGGACCCATGTAAGAGATAAGTGGAGACTCGTGAACGTTAGCTAGGTAAGACAGTACTGAGATGTTTTGTTCTTGCGCAGATGCTAGTTGCTCTGGAGATAGAGAAAGTACTACAGAGAATACGAAGAACATTACAAAACCCATTAGCATCATCGCTGCACCGCCAGTGATCGCGTCAGTTTTCTTAACTGCATCATCACCGTATACACGACGTTGTTCTTTAGAGAACTGAGAGATGATTGGGCTGTGGTTGAATGAGAATACGATGATTGGAATTGCTAGCCAAACGATTGAAGGCATTTCGCCCCAGTTTGGAGACACTTCCATCATTGATGTATTCCAGTCAGGAATTAGGTAGAAAGAAAGCGCTAGTAGGATGAATACTAGAGGGTAAACCATTGCTGATGTTGCTTTCAGCATTAGCTCTTTACCGAATACTACACCCGCAGTCATAGCAGCGATTAACGCGCCAGAAAGTAGCCAGCGAGGGATAGATTCCATACCCATTTGGTTAACTAGGAAAGAGTCAACCGTGTTTGTGATACCAACACCGTAGATTAGTACGATTGGGTAGATAGCGAAGAAGTAGGCAAAAGTAATAAGGTTTGCGCCAGTTTTACCGAAGTGCTCTTCTACTGTGTCAGTGATATCCGCTTCAGGGTTTTTCGCAGAAAGTACGAAACGAGCTAGAGATTTGTGTGCGAACCAAGTCATTGGTGCCGCGATTAGAGCTAAGATAACTAATGGCCAGAAACCGCCAGCACCTGCTTTAATTGGAAGGAAAAGTACACCTGCACCTACTGCTGTACCAAATAGGGACAAACACCAGGTGAAGTCTTTGTAAGAAAACTTACTAGACGATTGTGCGGTTGAAGCCGCAGAAGTAGTTGTATTCATTTTTGAGTTACTCATTTTGGGAACAGGAAATAAGTCGGGAGCAATTTTGCAGGATTTTGCATTCTCGAAATTAGATCTAAATCATGTATTGCTCGAGCTTATCGAATGATATGTCAAAAACCTGCTTTTTATCACGAAAATGGCGTGCTACACGTGATTATTGTTAATGCTTGAGATTAGAAAAAGTTATCCGATGCATTAGTTGTATGAATTTATCTCTCCGCAAGCGTTTGCCTTATGAAAATCAAATTAAACTAATGTGAATGAATGTTTGAAAAATAACCTTTTATTAATATTGATGCACATGATGATTGGTTTGTGGCACCAAAACTAATTAATAAAGTCATCATTTTAAAGTGATGTGTTTTTGCATCGATTCGATGATTTGTGCGGTCATTCCCCAAATGAAATGTTGCTGATATGGAATAGCAAACACGCGATGGCTGGCTTTTCTTAGCTTAAATTTTTCACTAAAGAGTTTATCTGGATTCAAAATGTGGCTGGCGGGTACTTCAAAAACTTCTGCGACTTCGTTTGGGTCGATACGAGTCATGTAGTCTGGTGAAACAAAAGCCAAAAACGGCGTGACATTAAATTGGCTAATGGTTGGTAGCTTGGGTAGCTGTCCGAACACGCTAATGTGTGATGTAGGTATGCCGATCTCTTCTTCTGTTTCTCGAATCGCAGTGTTCACTAGATGGGTATCTTGAGGCTCATACTTGCCACCAGGAAAGCTGATTTGCCCCGGATGGTGTTTTAAATGCGCTGCTCGTTTAGTCAAAATGACGCTGAGGCCTTCTTTGCGTTCGACAAAACCGATCAACACGGCGGCGTCTCGCAAAGTCTCTTCTTTCAAGTGTGCGAGGCGCCCCAGAGATTCTTTATGGTATCCGGTTGGAAGCTGCAGTTGAAAGTTTTGTAGCAGGGTAGATTTATCAATAACCAAAGTTGCTCCCTCTCTTTAATGACGCATGCGTTTCGTATGATGCGAAGAACATATTAATTTGAAACTTATAGCGTTATACACCATTCTTTATTTTAATACGTCACTATAAGGTTAGCTGAAGACGATGAAAGGGATAATATTCACTGAGTTCATGGAGTTAGTCGAGGACAAGTTTGGCTTGGAAGTTCTAGACCAAGTTTTGGACCTTTCTAACGATGAAGGCATCTACACTTCTGTTGGCAGTTATGATCACCGAGACCTCGTCAAATTGATCGTTAACCTCAGTAAAGTCTCTGACATACCAGTAGAGAAGCTACAAGAGGTGTTTGGTGAATGTGTGTTCCAAAACCTGCTCAAGTCCATCCCCAATCATGCCAGCTTAAAACAATGCACGAACACGTTTCAGTTTGTTCGCCATGTAGAAGACTTTATCCATGTCGAGGTCAAGAAGCTCTATCCCGACGCTAATCCTCCTCAATTTGATTTTATCAGCGAGACGCAATCGGAAATGGTTTTCGACTACCGCAGTGCACGCTGTATGGCTCATGTGTGTTTAGGACTGATCCACGGTTGTGCGAGTCACTTTGGCGAAACGATTGAAGTAAAGCACCAAAACCAATCTGAAGATGGCAGCCAAGTGCGCTTTTGGCTGGAGGCGCAATAAGGCTATATGACGGGTAGTTCTTCTCTAGAAAGGAAACTCAAACGAGAAGTCGCATCAAGAAAAGCGGCAGAGATGTTACTAGAGCAGAAAAGCTTAGAGTTGTATGAGTCCCATCAACAACTGAGTGTGGCATTAAAGAAGCTTGAGATGAAGTCAGAGAACGACTTGCGTAAGCTTGAGTTTGAAGAACAAATTGATGCCACTTTGATCAAGTTTGGGCGTACGTTTCTTTCTAGCACCTTCGACGAAACCATGATTGCCAGCTTTTTAGAGCAGTTGACATCAAACTCTGTTGTTTCCGGTGCTTATCTCTACCTCAACCCTGAAAATGTGTCGTCGCTGCGACGTCATCAATTTGGCCATCTTAACCTCGCTCACGATCGCCCGATACAAGCAAAGCCATATTGGCGCAAAAACCGACTCTATCTACCCATCATCATAGAATCAACGACGCTCGGTGAGTTGATCTTTTCGCTCGCGTTTGATCAAGTCGATCAAGAGTTTATTTCCAAGCAAATGGTGTTGGTTTCTGACCTAGTGCACGGTGTTATTAGTCGACACTTGAGCTTGCAGCGTGAAGTGGAATTGCGTATACGAGCGGAAGCATCGGAGAAAGCGACGAAAGAGTTTGTCGCCATGATTAACCATGAATTACGCACTCCGTTAAACGGCGTACTCGGAAGCGCAGACTTACTTGATAAAACCGTGCTCGATGATGAACAACAACAATATTTGTCTAATTTAATTCATTCAGGCGATTTACTGCGCGTCATCATCAATGACTTACTTGATTTCAGTAAGATGAATGCAGGCATGATGGAGATCATCGATAAAGTTTTTGCTTGGAAAGATTTAGAAAATGCATTGACCGGTGTGTTTGCAGCGAAAGCCGCGGAAAAGCGGATACATTTTTCCATCGACAAGAAGCTAGGTATACCAGAGTTTCTCATCGGCGACTTTGAACGGATCACGCAGATATTGGTGAATTTGATTGGTAATGCGATTAAGTTTACCAACTTGGGTGGAGTTGTGCTGCGTGTGGAATGGCAAAATGGCTATGCAAACTTTGAAGTAGAAGATACGGGTATCGGTATCCCACTGGAAGCACAAAAAGCCTTGTTTGACCCTTTTGTTCAAGCCGACCGTTCGACCAAGCGCAACTTTGAAGGTTCTGGTTTGGGCTTGGCTATTTGTAAGAACTTGGTGGATTTGATGGGCGGTGACATCAGTTTCGCCAGTGTGCCCCGTCAAGGCACCATTTTTAAGCTTAAGATTCCTCTCAAACAAGGAGAGGCTCAGGGGAGGGGTTCTGGTGATGTGTCTGATGGTAAGCGTATTGAGCTTGCAGGACGTTCTGTGCTCGTGGTGGATGACATTCGTATGAACCAAGTGATCGTCACCCAAATGCTCAAGAAACTCGATATCAAGCCAGATCTGAAAAACAACGGCCTAGAAGCGGTCGACGCAGTTAAAGCAAATGAGTACGAACTGATATTTATGGACTGCCGGATGCCAGAGATGGACGGTTATGAAGCGACGGTGCATTTACGAGAAAATGGGTTTACGAAGCCGATCATTGCGCTTACCGCCGGGACAACTTTGGAAGAGAGACAAAAGTGCATTGAATCTGGAATGAATGACATACTCACCAAGCCTTATACCGCTGCGGATATTGAACAGATTATGTGTAAATGGCTCGACGAATGAGGCGCAAGTCTGCTTGATCAGCTACAAACAGTGATCAGCAAAAAACGATCATCAAAAAACAATGATTAACAAAAACTAGCGATAAGCAAAAACGGCTCTGTCATTACTGCAGAGCCGTTTTTCTATATACTTAAAAGCGATATAAGTTACTTCAGAGCTGGTAAGATCTTAGATAGCTTATCCAACGTCTCTTGATATTCTGCTGCGCAATCACTGTCTGCTACAACGCCGCCGCCAGCCCAAGCGTAGAGCTTGTTATCTTCCGCAACCAGAGTACGAATCGTGATGCTGGTATCCATTCGGCCATGGCGTGAGATATATCCAATGCTGCCACAATAAGCGCTACGACGATGCGGCTCGAGCTCTTCAATAATTTGCATCGCACGAACTTTAGGTGCACCGGTAATTGAGCCTCCCGGGAAGCAAGCTCGTAGCAAGTCTGCGGCGCTGTACTGGGTATCCAGATCTGCGCGAATAGTGCTAACTAGGTGATGAACCGCTGGGAAGCTCTCGATATCAAACAGCTTCGGTACATGAACGCTGCCCGGAGAAGCGACGCGGCCAATATCGTTACGCAATAAGTCGACAATCATCAGGTTTTCGGCCTGATCTTTTTCTGCCGTTTGCAAGTCATGGGCGTTGGCTTGGTCGAGCTCGGTATTTTGACTACGTGGACGTGTACCTTTGATTGGCTTGGTTTCAATGACGTTGTCTTTCAGTTCCAAAAAGCGTTCTGGTGACACGCTTATGATTGCTGAATTGGGCATACGAATAAACGCAGAAAAAGGGGCTTGGTTAGCTGCTTCTAACTTGGTGTAAGCTTGCCACTCACTTCCTTGGTACGAAGCGTTAAAACGTTGAGCCAAGTTGATTTGGTAACAGTCGCCACTTAATAGGTATTCTTGAACGCGATCAAAACGCGAGGCGTAAGAGTTTTGCGTCATGTTCGATTGCCAATCACCAATCAGCTTGAAGTCTTCACCATCTGCTGGAGATTGTGAATTAAGCCATTGCCACGCTTGCTCAATGTTTTGGCCTACAACACACGCTTTTTCTAGTTTGTGGTCTACTACCAGTGCCCATTCATACAACCCTACAGCCATGTCTGGCGTTTGAAGGTCTTTGGTTGCAAGTTCTGGCATAGATTCAACACGGCGTCCTAGATCGTAACTGAAATAACCCAGCGCACCGCCGACAAACGGCAGATCCCACTCTGTGCCTAACTCAAGGTTTGGCAAAAGCTGTTGTTGAAGTTCGTCCAATAGCAAGAACGGATCTTGTTGGGAAAGGTATTGTTGCGATTCTGTTTTAATGCGCGTATCGCCAGCGACGGTCTCTAGCGTTGCGATTGGATTGGCTACCAGCACATCAAAGCGGCTGTCGATGTGCGTCTTAGAGGCCGAACGCAAAAGCATTGCCCAAGGTTGGCTTTCGATACGAGAAAATAGAGTAATAGCGAGGTCGTTGGCGTATTCCAATGCCTTAAAATCAAGCAATTGCGTATCCATGTTGTTCATTTGTTTAAATTGTGACAAAGAGTTCGTTCACTGCATGGCATGTCATGGGCAGCAAGAGTATCATATTCGCCTGTATAGCCAAACTACCTCTATACAAAGGCTTGGAGGTGGTTTTACTATAAAGAAGGCGACTTCAGTTACTCGTGTGTCGATATCAGCCGTTCGACAATTTGTTCACATAAAACGAAGCTCATTTATGAGCAATAAGCTCAACAAACACGATAGAAGCCAAGCCGATAATGGAAGCAAAGCATAACAATAATGAGGCATGCAATGACGGTAATACGCACGCAGGATGTCATCAGCAGTGTTGCTGATGCGCTACAGTATATTTCTTACTACCACCCGCTAGACTTTGTTCAAGCCCTTGAAAAAGCCTACCACCGTGAAGAGAGCCAAGCAGCGAAAGACGCTATCGCTCAGATCCTAATTAACTCCCGTATGTCGGCAGAAGGCCATCGACCGATTTGTCAGGACACAGGTATCGTGACTTGTTTCGTCAATATCGGTATGGGCGTTCAATGGGACTCAACCGACATGACGGTTCAACAGATGGTGGATGAAGGCGTTCGACAAGCTTACACGAATCCGGACAACCCATTGCGTGCCTCGGTTCTGATGGACCCTGCGGGCAAGCGAATCAATACTAAAGACAACACGCCAGCAGTTGTACATATCAATATGGTGCCAGGCGATAAAGTTGAAATTCAAATCGCAGCCAAAGGCGGTGGCTCTGAAAACAAAACCAAGATGGTGATGCTAAACCCATCTGACGACATTGCAGAATGGGTAGAGAAAACCCTACCAGCAATGGGCGCAGGTTGGTGTCCACCGGGCATGCTTGGAATTGGTATCGGCGGTACCGCTGAAAAAGCTGCGGTATTGGCAAAAGAATCTCTGATGGAACACATCGACATTCAAGAACTGATCGATCGTGGTCCTCAAAATGCGGAAGAAGAGCTTCGTCTTGATATCTTCAACCGTGTAAACAAGCTGGGTATTGGTGCTCAAGGTCTGGGTGGTTTAACAACGGTTGTTGACGTAAAAATCAAAACCGCGCCAACGCATGCCGCGTCTAAGCCTGTGTGCTTAATTCCGAACTGTGCGGCAACGCGCCACGTTCACTTCACTCTTGATGGTAATGGTCCTGCTGAGCTAACGCCACCGAAGCTAGAAGATTGGCCAGATATTACTTGGGAAGCGGGCGAGAACACACGTCGCGTGAACTTAGATACCGTGACCAAAGAAGAAGTTCAAGAGTGGAAAACCGGTGAAACGGTTCTGCTGTCGGGCAAAATTCTAACTGGTCGTGATGCGGCACATAAACGCATCCAAGGCATGCTAGAAGCGGGTGAAGGTTTACCTGCTGGCGTTGATTTCAAGGGTAAGTTCATTTATTACGTTGGCCCGGTTGATGCCGTTGGTGATGAGGCCGTAGGTCCTGCAGGTCCTACAACCTCAACACGTATGGATAAGTTCACAGACATGATGTTAGAAGAAACTGGCATTATGGGCATGATCGGTAAAGCAGAGCGCGGTCCTGCAACAGTTGAATCTATCAAGAACCATAAAGCGGTTTACTTAATGGCAGTTGGCGGCGCGGCGTACCTAGTTGCTAAAGCGATTAAGAAAGCTCGCGTGGTGGCATTCGAAGACCTAGGCATGGAAGCGATTTATGAGTTTGAAGTTGAAGATATGCCAGTTACGGTAGCGGTAGACTCAAACGGCGCGAACGCTCACCAAATTGGTCCAGATACTTGGAAAGTAAAAATCCAAGAAATGGAAGCGTAAGCTGCTGCCCTGTCAGGTTACAGTGTTTTGTTACTAGGCTTACTATGAGCTTTGCATTATTGAACATAAGGCGAACGTCTCAATTGAGAGAATGTGACAAAGTGCTGATTTACCTAGCAAACATTTGACAAAAGTGCAGCGAAAGCTGCACTTTTTGTCTATATACTCAGATATAAACTAATAGGCATAGCAAATCTCGTTGTTATGCTGACCATAATTAGGAGACGGCATGCCTCGTTTTATTCAAATTCTACAAATAGTTCTTGCTGTTGTGATTGGTAGCTTTGTTGGCTACGACTTGATTCTTCACGGCATCAGTATCTTCGACGAAAAATACGTCACCATCACTTGTGTATTATGGCTGATCCTAGAAATCGCCTTGTTCGTGATCTACAAGTTGATTGAAGACGATTAGACTGGACCGAAAGTCGTTAAGATCTCTAAGCCTCTGAAACTCTCAGGGGCTTTTTCGTTTTTGGAAAAAGGTTTTGCAGTGAATACTTTGTTCATCTTTGATTAAGGTTGGTAAAATTACACTGCGTAGCAAGAATTGATGAGATAAATAAAAAGTATGAAAAGAATAACGCAAGAAGTGAATGACTTTATCAGCCGTGGCATGGACTCCAACGTTCGTATTGCCGTAACGGGGTTATCGCGTGCAGGTAAGACTGCTTTCATTACTTCTCTGGTTAATCAATTACTGCATACCGCCACTCATGACAACTTGCCGCTACTCAATGCCGCTCGAGACAAACGCTTAATTGGCGCCAAACGTGAGCCACAAACCAACATGATGGTACCGCGTTTTGCCTATGATGATGCGATGAGCCAAATTCATGCTATGCCACCACAATGGCCAGTGCCGACGCGCGACGTAAGTGAAATTCGACTTGCGCTGAAATACAAGCCGAACAAAACCACCAAAAAGCTATTGAGCAAAACCGCGGTACTGAATGTCGATATCATCGACTATCCGGGTGAGTGGTTATTGGATTTGCCTTTGCTCGATATGGATTTCGCGACGTGGTCACAGACGCAATTTGAGGCGTTAAAAGGGCAACGTAGTGAGCTTGCAGCCGATTGGCTGGCAGAGCTAGAAGCATTGGATTTAGCTGCGGAATTGAATGAAAAGCAGCTAGAGAGAGTCGCTAAAACTTACACTGACTATTTGCATGCATGTAAAGACAGTGGCTTACATTGGGTTCAGCCAGGTCGATTCGTCTTGCCGGGTGAGCTTGAAGGGGCGCCAGTATTGCAGTTCTTCCCATGTCGATTTGACGCAGATACGAAGCCAGCTAAAGGCAGTAACTTAGCAATGCTTGAAGCGCGTTATCACGAATATCAGCAGAAGGTGGTTAAGGCGTTCTATAAGCATCACTTTGCGACCTTTGATCGTCAAATCGTGTTGGTGGATTGCTTACAGCCCCTGAATGCAGGGGATGAAGCGTTTTACGATATGCGCCAAGCGCTTGAACAAATCATGCACAGCTTCCGATATGGTAGAAGCAGCTTTTTGCGTCGCTTGTTCTCACCAAAAATCGACAGAGTATTGTTCGCTGCGACAAAAGCCGACCACGTGACACCGGATCAACATCCGCATTTGGTCTCCTTACTTCAACAAATGGTGCATCCTGCATGGCAGACCGCGGCCTATGAGAACATTGAAATGAGCTGCACGAGCATTGCTTCTATTCAAGCGACGACTTCCGGCTTTATTGCTTCGGGAAATAAAACCGTCCCTGCACTGCAAGGTACAACGCTTGATGGGGAGTCAATGACGATGTTCCCCGGTGAAGTACCGAAGAAGCTACCTAACGCGGCTTATTGGCAAAATAGTGGCTTTGATTTTACTTCTTTCCGACCAATGCCTTCAGAAACTGACGAGCCAATGAAACACATTCGGCTTGATAAAGCATTGGAATACTTATTGGGAGACAAATTGAAATGAGCGAACTAAAACAAAAACAAGTCTTCAAAGAAAAAGTGATGCACAGCGAGGAAGAGGGCGTATCCCCGGAGTTGAATGCGCAGAAGACGTTCTCTGAAAAAGAGACCTTCATACCCGTTGAGATTGAAGAGCAACAGGAAGAGACAGAGCAAGAGTTGCAGCTCGAACAAGTCATTCGCCCTAAATCTGGTCGCAAATGGCTCACAACGGGTCTCTTTGCCACCTTTGCCGGTTTAGTTGGTTGGCAAGCGGTCGATTCTGTGATTACCGCAGTACAAACTGCTGATTGGCTAGCGCTTGGTTGGGCTGGCTTTGTCACTACCATCGCTTCTTTTGGCTTAGGCGCGTTAGGCAAAGAATTATGGAAGCTACGCAAACTGCGTAATCACTTTAGTGTGCAAGAAGAGAGTGAAGCGCTTATCGATAGCCAAAGCGTCGGCAAGGGCAAAGCATTTTGTGAAAAAGTCGCGGAGCAAAGTGGTGTACTGGCAGAGAACCCAGGTTTTGACCGTTGGAAAAACAGCGTAAATCCAGCTCACAGTGACGCTGAAATTCTAGAGATGTACGATGCCATGGTCGTTAGCCAGCAAGATAAGCTCGCAACCAAAATTGTTTCGCAGCACGCAACCGAATCCGCAGCTTTGGTGGCCGTTAGCCCACTGGCAGCCGCTGACATGTTGCTGGTGGCATGGCGTAACTTCAAAATGATCGACAATCTTTCTAAAGTGTATGGCGTGGAGCTTGGCTACGCTTCTCGAATCAAATTGCTCCGCTCTGTGTTCGTGAATATGGCGGCAGCGGGTGCGAGTGAGCTCGCTATTGATGCCAGCATGGATTTGATGTCGATGGATCTCGCCGGAAAAATCTCCGCGCGAGCAGGGCAGGGACTCGGTGTGGGGATCTTAACCGCTCGTCTTGGTCTAAAATCCATGGCGCTGCTTCGTCCTTTACCTTGGTATCCAGAGCGTCAGGTGAAACTCGGTGCGATTCGCAAAGAGGTTGTGGCGAAAGTTGCATCAATCACGATGAAACCGTAACCAATATCACCTTTGACGGTGAGGATTGCTTGACGCCATTCCAAGCTTGGGAGAAACTACTGTCAACTTTTCCTGACAGTTGTGAATTGGGATATTTTCAGTGCGTCTTGAAGTCTTTTGTGAAGATAGACTCGGTCTTACCCGAGAACTGCTCGATATTTTAGCGTCTAAAAGCATCGACTTACGTGGTATCGAAATTGATATCAGTGGCATCATTTACCTAAACTGCCCAGATATCGACTTTGATACCTTCAGTGAGTTGATGGCTGAGATCCGCCGTATTCCGGGGGTCAAGGACGTACGTAAAATCCAATTTATGCCAATGGAGCGCCATAATACAGAGCTGCTTTCTTTGGTGGATAATCTTCCTGATCCTGTGTTTGCTATCGACCTCAAAGGTGCGGTCGATATGGCGAACATGGCGGCACTGTCTCTGCTTGGTCAGCACAAACAAGATGTGATCGGTACGCAAATTGGTATGTTGTTGCCGAGCGTGCGCTTTTCTCGTTGGTCTGAAGGCGTTAATGCGCGCACTCGCGAAAGCCTAGTGATTGATGGCTTGGACTACATCCTAGAGTTGATGCCGGTATACATCAAAGACGAAGCACAAAACTCCACTTTAGCCAGCACGCTGATGACGATTCGTTCTAGCCAACATGGTGCGCAAATCGAAGAGATCTTGCCGCTCAACAACCAGTTAGGCTTTGAGCACTTTGTTGGATTATCCAACCGCCACAAAGCGTTAATGAATCAAGCGAAGAAATTGTCCGTTCTCGATCAACCATTATTGATTGAAGGTGAAACGGGTACTGGTAAAGAAATGTTGGCCAAAGCTTGCCATAGTCGTTCTGGCCGTGCGAGCAAGCCGTTCCTTGTGTTGAGCTGTGCTTCCATGCCGGATGATGTGGCTGAAACTGAATTATTTGGTCATGCGCCGGGTTCATTTAATCATGAACAAGGTCACAAAGGCATTTTTGAACAAGCCAACGGTGGTACGGTTTTTCTCGATGAAATCGGTGAGATGAGTTCGCACCTGCAAATCAAACTGCTGCGCTTCTTACAGGACGGTAATTTCCGTCGCGTGGGCGCGGAAGATGAAATGCATGTTGATGTCCGCATTATCGCTTCGACTAAGCACAACCTTGCAGAACTCGCTGAAGCCGGCAAGTTCCGTGAAGACTTATATTATCGTCTAAATGTCCTCACCTTGAATATTCCACCTTTACGCAAGCGCTCGAACGATGTCGCACCGCTACTAGACTTATTTGTCATGAAGCACGCGCAACAGCTTGGCATCGATAAGCCAGAATTAGATGAAGAGTTGGTGGATGCGTTAGCGAACTACCAATGGCCGGGCAACATGCGTCAGTTGGACAACATGGTTCTGCGTGCGTTGACCGAGATGGATGGACATGTCCTCAAGGCCGATAACTTCAACTTACCTCAGCCACAAGCTATGGGCGGCGGTAGCGCAACATTGAACCTTGATGGCTCGCTTGATGAGATAATGCGTGATTACGAATCGCAGATTTTAGAGCGTTTGTATCAATCATTCCCATCGAGCCGTAAGCTCGCTAAGCGTTTAAATGTGTCTCATACGTCTATTGCAAACAAATTGCGCGATTATGGTATTCGTAAAAGTTAGGACATTCGTCGTAAAGTTAAGGTATCCGCACAAACGGACTATCCGTAAATGAATCCGAAATTAAATGGACGTTGTTATTTATAATGGAAGATAAGAGTTCCTCAATCGCCGTTCACAAGTTGGACGGCGACTTGCTTCTACGTACTGCGGAAATTGGCGATGCCGATATGATCGCAGAGTATTTTCAGACGAATCGAGCGTACTTGGCACCATTCGAGCCAAAACGAGAAGAGGCGTTCTACACCGTCAATGGTTGGTTGCAAAAACTGATTAAGTTAAATGAGCTTCACCGCCTAGGGCTTGGTTACTATTGCCTACTTGTTCATGCCGAATCTGGTAAAATGCTTGGCACGCTCTCTTTCAGTAATCTGAGTCGTTTTCCGTTCTATGCCTGCAACGTGGGTTACTCCCTTGCAGAAGACGCGCAGGGTAATGGCTATATGCGCCGCGCGTTAAAAATGGCCTGTGATTATATGTTTGATGTGCAAAAGATACACCGAATTCAGGCGGGCTATATGCCACATAACAAGCGCAGTGAGGCGGTGCTACAACATGCCGGGTTTGAAAGAGAAGGGTACGCAAAGGATTACTTGTTGATCGACGGTGAATGGCGAGACCACGTGCTGACATCGTTGACCAACCCAAACTGGATAGCAGAGGCTCGATAAATGGAAAGATTGGAAAAGCAGTTAGCACTTCTTATTGAACTGGACCAACTGAAAAGCGTACTTCGTCGTACTCGTGTAAAGAGTGCAGACCGACGCTTAGAGAATAGTGGCGAGCACAGTTGGCACGTTGCATTGATGGCGGTATTAATGCAAGAGCATGCAAATGCACCCATCGATATTGCTCGAGTGATGAAAATGCTGCTTATCCATGATGTTGTAGAGATCGACGCAGGCGATACCTTTGTTTATGATGTCGCAGCTTCAAAAGAGCAAGAAGAAAAAGAATTAAAAGCCGCAGAGCGTTTGTTTGGTATGTTGCCGAGCGATCAAGGTGATGAACTGTTTGCTCTGTGGAAAGAGTTTGAGGCAGCACAAAGTGATGATGCGAAATACGCTAAAGCGTTAGATCGCCTTATCCCGATGCTACTCAACTACCATAACGATGGTCAAAGTTGGAAAGAACATGGTGTCACGCGAGAGCAAGCGTTAACCATCAATAAAAGAATTGAATTTGGTTCTGTCACGCTATGGGACAAAGCCAAAGAACTGATTGAAGAAGCCACCGAGAAAGGTTGGCTGAAGTCGTAAGAAAGGAGACTGAATGTCTTATTTGCCTTTGGACGAATACCAAAGAAAATGGATTTTTACTCACCAGTCAATGCCAATGCCAGAGGAAGAGCTCGAGTTTATCAAGCCGATGAGCCAAGCCCGCGCTGCGCAGTTCTGGAAAGAGAATATTAGTGCCCAAAGTCCGGATATGGACCGTTTGAGTTCGTCAGACTGGCCGATGAAAGAGTCGAACTGGTCCGAAGAAGTCGACTGGATGGCGGCTTGGGAAGCCGATGAACCTGAGTTACCGGAAGAGGTCGCAGCGTTTATTGATTGGCAAGACGATGTGACGGTGTACTTTTGTTATGAGAAGTACAACGTGATCGAGACAAAGTGGTCAACCTTCAAGAAACACTGGAAGAACTTCCTGTTCTATGACGATGGGCCAATTCTAATCGGTCGACGTCGCGCTCAAGCACTTTGGTTTGATTCTAAAGGTAACGTCAAACTGGGCGAGCGTCACTAAGACGTTATATTGTTAAAGCCACCGAGTTACGTCCAATAACTCGGTGGCTTTTGTGTCTCTATAGGTTTGATAAGGGACTTAATACACCTCCTGCGCCGCGTTCGATCACGTGGGTGTAGATCTGAGTCGTTTTCACATCAGTATGCCCAAGTTGCTCTTGGACGGTTCGTATGTCGGCTCCTGACTCTAGAAGGTGGGTAGCAAAGCTGTGCCTAAGCGTATGGCAAGTGACAGACTTTTCTATTCCCGCGTCTTTTGCCGCTCGTTTCACTGCCCTTTGTATCGCGCTCTCATTGACATGATGGCGTCTAAACTCACCAGTATCTGCATCTATGCTTAATTTGGTTGATGGGAAGAGAAAGTGCCAATTAAAATCCAATTCTGCGCCAGGGTACTTCCTTCGTAGCCCATCAGAGATATAAACACCGGCATAACCGCCCATATGACGGTCCTTCTGGTAATAATCTCTCGTTAGGTTGACCTGTGCTTTTAGTGGTTCATGTAGCTCTTTCGCTAATGTGACCGTTCTATTCTTACCACCTTTTCCCTGCCAGACTCTAAGCGCACCGTAGTCGTAATCAATATCTTGAATTCTTAGTCGTAAGCATTCCATGATTCGCAGGCCAGAACCATACAATAGTTGGATATGGAGTTTGTATTTGGGGTCAATATGCTGAACAAAGCGTCTCACTTCGTCTCTTGTTAACACAACGGGCAGTTTTTTCTCAGTGAGTGATTTTTGAAATCTCATATTCAATGAAAGTGGCATCTGGAAGTACTCTCGATATAAAAATGAGATGGCGTTTAATGCAAGTGCCTGCGTTTTCACTGCTACCTTTTCATCAATGGCAAGATGACTTAGAAAGCGTTCAACATCGTCCTCACAAAGTTTGGAAGGGTGAGCTAGCTGGTGGAAGACAATGTAGCGTTTGATCCAAAACAGGTAGGTTTCAATGGTTTTCTTCGCATAGTGACGCGAGATCATATGCTCTTTGACGCTAAGTAAAAACTGACTTTTCATTTTCTAATTTAACTGGTTGTTTATACAGTTTTATAAACTTAGCCTCTCATTAAGAATTAGGCGTCACTTCGCCGTCTAATTGCGTGTGTGAGCACACAGATTAATACTGATTTTCTATTTGTTTCATAAAGATAAGTGCTAGCATGCATACTTTCTTTTGGAATGAAAGAAGGCGGTAGCCTGCCTGAAAGGTGGCAAAAGGCCGTATAGAAAGCGTTAGTACGGGTTTGACATCAAAGGTCATAAGTTTTGGTGTTTATCTATTTTGGCGCTCGTATTTACACCTTTCAGTTAGTGCCTTTCACGTTCTTTCCGGTGGCACTATATGCGGAGTGTTCGCTTTTATTTCACCGTTTACGGCTTCTAACTCTTAGCCTATTCCTTTGGCGCTTCTTCATTTTCGTGGTGGCTTTTGAGAGAACCTTGGTTACTTTTGGTGTGGCTGTTGAAGTACGAGGAAAGAATCCTTTTCTAATTTGAAGCTAGTGAAAGTAGGACAGTTCAGTGCGTTTTTCTTCTAGCCAACTTTCCTCTCTTAATCGGTGTAAAGTTTTGTAGCTGCCCGTCTCACTTCAGTGTTCAAAGCCTTTCATATCATGCCATTTTTCAATATCTTGGAGCGCATAAATAGAAGTAGCGCATGTACTAACAAATTGCTTAAGAGTGATTCGTAACGCGTGGCATTTTTACTTTGCGGTGGCTTATGGTGATTAAGGCGCTGTGCGGTAGCTTTTGTATTGCGTTACTCACACCTTAGCAAGGCGTTATATTTCTTTTTGAGGTTCGGTCAATGCGACAAAATAGAGAAGAAAACTTAATTGCAGAGTTATTCTTAGGGCAGGGATACTCCCTGAAAGTAGAGCCTGACGGTAACGTACCTCCGGACCTAGTCTTGGACGATAAAATTGCTGTAGAAGTGACGAGATTGAGCAAGATAATTAATGTTCATAGCTCTCCCAAATCTATCGATAACGATTCTTCATCGGTAATTGCTAAGTTAAAGAAAGCGATTAACACCCCTAAAAATAGCGAGACTCTGCCTCATAGATACTCGGTTACAGCTATCATAAAACGCCCTTTTGGAAACCTAAAGAAAGTTACCACGGATATCAAAGTAAAACTTAAAGAGATTGATAATTCGGAGTTTACAGAAAATGAAGTCAGAATAGAAATATCGAAGTCTATTTCAATTACGATCTCAAAACGTAATGTTGATAACGGCAATGGTTTCTTGCTGACGGGTATCATTGATTTAGATGCTGCTTACCATGATAAGGAGATCATGTTGGCAAGCATAAACTTTTGCCATACTTCGAAAGCAAAGAAAGTAGAGCCGTATTTTGAGCGCTATAAGGAATGGTGGTTGGTTCTGTCGGATACAATTACGTACAACGGCAGTGATGAGTACATAGATTATATCGCTAAAAATATTTGTAAATCACCGTTTAGCCGGATAATTATTGTAAACAGTCTCGATGGCAAGGTGGTATCAGAAATATAACAAACTGTTTAAGAGTGATTCGCAACGCGTGGCATTTTCACTATGCGTTGGTTTTAGTGTTTAAGGTGGTATGCGGGAGCTTCGTTATTGCGTTGCTCACACCTTAACAGGGCGTTATGTGCTCGAGTACCCCACGTTTAGTAGACACTTTACTAAGTTAGATCTAGGGTCTAATTGAGAGGTGATTTATGGCTAAACATCGTAATCCAGCGTACACCGAAGAGTTCCGTAAAGAAGCAGTGCGCTTGGCCAGTCTTCCGGGCCGAACAGCCGTCTCCGTTGCCAAGGAGCTGGGCATCAGTGCCCAGCAAATCCGGAACTGGAAGCGCCAGTTCACACGCCTATCTGATAAACAGTTTAACACCTTAGATGGTGTTGATTATTCGAAGAAAGAGTCCGAAGAGCTTCGAGCGCTAAGGCGCGAGAACAAGCGGCTCAAAGATGAAATGGAATTCTTAAAAAAGGTCTCGGCGTACTTCGCGAAGCAGCAAGAGTGAAGTACGAGTTCATTGAAAGCTATGTCGGTGAGTACTCCATTAGCTTAATGTGCCGTACCTTAGAAGTGAGTCGAGGCGGTTACTATAAGTGGTGTCATCATACGCCGAGTGAGCGTTCAAAGCGGCGAGAGCGCTTTGAACAGCTTGTCATGTGTACCTTTGCTCAATACCGGGCGCGTTACGGTTCAGTGCGCATAGCCGAAGAGCTAAACGAAGCAGGCTATGCCTGCTGCGTGAACTATGTGGCTGATATCATGAGGGAAAAAGGTATCAGGGCACGTAATGGCAAAGGGTTTAAATACAGCAAGGATGTGGTTGCTATGACGAATGTTGCTGACAATTTACTGCGTCGAGACTTTGAGTCTGAGACACCAAATCAGAAATGGGTTACGGACATCACGTATATCTGGGTGAAGAGCCGTTGGCTCTTCTTGGCGACAGTGATGGACTTGCATTCAAGGCGTATTGTGGGTTGGTCACTAGGGACAACGATGACCGTCGAGCTCATCACCAATGCCCTAAAAATGGCGTTTGAGTCACGTAAGCCGCCTAAGGGCGTCATTATCCACTCAGACCGTGGTGTACAATACAGAGCATATAAATATCAGGATTTCATGCGCAAGCATGGAGGTGTACCGAGCATGAGTCGGCAGGGTAACTGCTGGGATAATGCAGTGATGGAGTCGTTCTACAGTCGACTGAAAGTCGAGCTGATATACGCAGAAGACTACCAAACTGTCGAAGAAGCCCGAATGGGCATCTTCGAATACATAGAGGTATTTTATAATCGCAGAAGAAGACACTCAGCGTTGGGGCATGTCAGCCCGGTTGAGTACGAAAGTATGTAGTTATGTACTGTCTACTTTTTGTGGGGTACACCAGTGCTAGGGAGATAAACGTGAAAATCGAAGAAACTCAAGAATCTGACTTTCTACAAGTGGTTGACTTGGTTAAGCGCGTTGTCGACAAAGACATACTTCCTCATTTTAGCGATGAAGGGCAGGCGTTGTTTTCTTCAAAAGTGCAGTCTGATGTTGAAACTACATTTGATAATTCAAAGTTTCAAAACCTTAAGTTGATAGAAAATAACAAGGTCATTGGTTTTGCCGCGCTGAGAGAAAATAATTGTAGTACTCATCTGTTTATAGACACTAATTTTCAAAACAAAGGGTTAGGCAAACTATTGCTACACAAATTGTTATCACTTACTGAGTGCAGTGAAGTAAGATTAAGGGCGTCTGTTAACGCACAAAATTTCTATAAGTCTCAAGGTTTTGTTTCCACAGAAGATGTGCAAAATGTTGATGGTGTCAGGTTTGTTCCGATGCGACTTGTTCGCACATAACAAACAATTTAAGAGTGATTCAGCACGCGTGGCATTTTTGGTATGCGGTGATTTTTGGTGTTGAAGTGCAATGCAGATGCTTGGTCATTGCGTGCTTCACACCTTAATTGGGCGTTATTTCCGCAACGGATCTCTCAGGCTGGATGTACGTGGTTGTAGCCTAAGAGTGAAAGTGGCGGGGTAATAGGGTGGAAAAGCGGCGAAAAGGGCGAATATTGGTCATTTCCATGCTAACCTTAAAGCGCTTTAAGCGCACCTTAATATGGCGCAGCAATTAAAGAGTGACGCTAAAGCGATTTAAGGTAGTGAGCTGCCAAATACTTCGGCTTCGATTTTTGCCTGCATACCGAAAATTTCTCGTCATATCAAAAGATTAGGCGTAAACATAGCCGACTTTAGTTGCGGAATAACAAGACGTTCAAGCCGATTCGAAACGCATTGGGGTTTTAGTGCCCAAATAGGCACGGATTTATCAGAGTTTATTTTAGGTTAGGGTGGATCTGCGTCTCTCACACCTTAACTGCGCGTTATGAGTTCCTAATAAACTTCAGATAAAGGGATATAGGTGATATGGCAAATGACGTAACTTTCCATGAGTGTATGCATTGCAAAGGAACAGGAACTTGCACATCAGGGAAAGATGGAGGTTCATGTGCAATTTGTGCGAGGCGTAATTTTATTCTCAAACATTCTCCAGCTTATGGGTTAGTTTGTTCAGTATGCAAAGGACATTGCAATGTAGAGCCAATGTCTTCTAGGTTAAAGAACCGTACAGGTCCAATCATCGCTCTATACATAATATCAACAGCGATAATGATGACTGTAGTAGGCAGTAAAGAACACTTCTCTGAAGTTTTGGCGTTTGTAGGTACATTAACTGGTGCTGTGACAGGCTTCTATTTCAGTGGAAAACGAAACTCATAACAAACTGTTTAAGAGCGATTCGCAACGCGTGGCATTTTTACTATGCGTTGTGCTCAGTGTTTAAGGTGGTATGCAGGGGCTTCGGTATTGCATTGCTCACACCTTAACAGGGCGTTAGCAGTTCAAGGAGAACAAAATGATCGAAAGGAAGCGGGGTGTCTACCAAGGTCGAAATAAGTCCTCAGCATATAAAGACTTGGTATGGACGGTAGCAACATCATCAGACACTTCTCTGGATATAGTTGGTCAAACTAAACTGACGCTAGAAACGATAGAACAAAACCTTGAAGAATTGGATTCTGATAAAACTCAAATAGTAAGTGCGCAGGTGTTTATCGCCAATATGTCAGATAAACCTAAAATGGATAAAGTCTGGTGTGAGTGGTTGGGTGAAAATCCAGAACACTGGCCTCAACGAGCGTGCCTAGGTGTTGCGTTAGAAGGTGACGTACTTATTGAAGTGACAGTAACAGCGGTAAGACGTTAGAACACTGCTAACAATAAATTTAAGAGTGATTCACAACGCTTGGCACTTTCACTTCTAGCCAGTTTAGTGTTTATGGCACAATGCTTTAGGTAGGGTGGTTAGCGTTGTTCACACCTTAATTTGGCGTTATCAAGATTTATTAAAATTGGGAGTTAACAATTGGAAAGTGCAAAGGAAGCATTAGATGAAATAATGCGCAAGTTAAAGCAAGGTGGCTTCGATAGCTTGATATTTGATATTGAGACTACGATTGCACGCGGCAAAGTTGAAGAAGTTGAAACAAAAAATAGAGCTAAAGAGCTTGCGCAAGTGGCTTTAACTGCAGAGGAAGCACTGAAAGTTGTTACCGATATGATTGTGTCATATTTAGAACCAGTAACTATGATTGAACCTATCGTTAAAGAATTGATTGGTAAACAAGACTTTTTAATTGAATGGAAAAAGGACTATGTTGAAAGTAGCCCGATCGAATTTTCAAAAGCAGAAAGTAGCAATTTGGAAAACCTGCAATCTTACTCGGATTCTACAGAAGAAATTACCTCAGTTATAAAGCAACTTAGGGAGATTGCTGATGGCAAATTATAAAAATTTGGTCGATGCGATCGATAAGATACTTGTTAAACCTAGAACTGGTCAAATACTGAAAATTAATAGAAAAACAAGTGATAAGGCGTTTGAAGTCTATGTTTTTAGTTTAGTTGTCAAAGCGGTTAAGAAAGCTGGTGGGAAAGTAGAGATTAGAGGTATAAAAACGGGCCCCAATCCGAAACAATTAGTTTTTAGAGGTAGCCCGGGGTTGATGAGTTCTACAACTCAAGACTTTACTTACGCTAGTTGTCAGCTAAATAAAAAGCAATTTGAGATACATGTTGGGGTTCAATATTTGGGTACTTCTGGTGCACAACATGAGCTAGATGTATCTATATTCGATACAGACCGAGCTGATACAATTAGGAGATTAAAAGTTCTTCCTGATAATCGAAGTTTGAGGGGTGGTATTGAATGTAAACTATATGATAGTGACCTAGGTGTTTCGCTTGGTAGGACGTTTGTTGGTTTAGTTAGTGATCTAGGCAGTTTAACATCTAAAAGTTTTGTATCTAATGGTAGTCATGTAGGTCTAGCTGACTTTTTTAGCAAAAGCGGTAGGCCAGATCCTTTCTTTAGGTTATCTCCATTAAATCAAGAGGTTGAAGAACGTTTTGTAAGGCATCTAGAACAAGAATTTAGAAAGTGGTGTAGCGTACCATCTTGATAACAAAGCATTTAAGAGTGATTCCCAACGCTTGGCATTTTTCGTTCCATCGTTGGGTTTTGTGTTTACGGTGGCATGGTTAAGTTTCGTGGTAGCGTTGCTCACACCTTAATGCGGCGTTATGTGTTCCGTACGGAGAGAGGAAATAATGACAAAGAGAACACTGGTTTTACTCTATCCGGGGGCTATTTCCTATGAAGTAATGTACGCGATAGAGTGTTTAGGAGCGTATGGGAGAGTTGATATCACCACCCCAGAGAACCACAATCATACCGATTCATCAGGTCTAAGAATTTGCCCCACTGTTAACTTTGAAGACATATGTATTACGGACTATCAAGCTCTTCTGATCCCTGGAGGAAATCCCGACTCAATAATGGGAAGCGACCCAATTGCTAGTTTCATACAGAAAGCCTATGAATCATCACTAGTTATTGGTGGCATATGTGCGGGAGTATTAGTCTTAGCAAGAGCTGGCATCCTAAAGGGCGTTAAAATTACCCATAATTATACGGAAAAATATGCCCCAGAATCTTCGGTACTGCTCACTCGACCATATTGGGAGGGGGCTATCTATGAAGAGTCGTTGGTTCAAGTCGACAAGCGTATAGTGACAGCGATGCCCAATGGGTACGTTGATTTTGGGTTAGCGGTGGCTGAAGCCCTAGAGTTGCTAGATCGTAAGCAAAAACAGTTTATTCTGAACTATCACAAGCAAGGTGCTCATTAAACACATAACAAATTGTTCAAGAGTGATTCGGCACGCGTGGCATTTTTACTATGCGCCAGGTTTAGTGGTTAAGGTGGTATGCGGAGGCTTCGGTACTGCGTGCCTCACACCTTAACAAGGCGTTATACGTTTCTGAGGAATTATGGATAAAGTTGAATTTGTTAAAGCCATCAAAGAAGTTGTTGAGTCTTCTTCAGTAGAAAATACGATTGAAAACTTATCGGAACCACCTGGTAGATCTCCCGATAAGCGTTTACTAGAACAATCGAATTGGTTTAAGTCATTGCCCCCAAGTGAGAAGGTGTTGGTTCAGGGTCTTATCGAGGATGTTGTCAAAGAGTCGGTTTTCGGCATGCTTTGTGTGCTTGATGGTGTTAGACCAATAGCTAGTAGCGACGATAGCTCGATGAATATCCAGTTGACCATCGGAGACTCATTGATAAATGACATTGAATCAGAGTACCTGCATGACATCTATCAAAACGTATAACAATCTGTTTAAGAGGGATTCGCAACGCGTGGCATTTTCACTATGCGTTGGTTTTGGTGGTTAAGGTGGTATGCGGCAACTTCGGTATTGCGTTGCTCACCCCTTAACAGGGCGTTAAAGCTCATTCGGAGTATATATGAGTCAAATAACAAAGAAACAGCACTACGTGCCACAGTTTTTACTTAGAGGTTTTGACGCCACACCAAATGGTAGTGAGAAAATTAATGTTTATGACATTCATAGAAATAGCGCTCGCGGGTTACAAAGTATCAATTCAGCTTTCATGCAAAATTATTTCTATGACAAAGACAATGATGTTGAAAACTTTTTAAGCAGTAAAATTGAAGCTCCTGCTTCAGTTGTAATCAATGAAATCAGATCTGGTAAAGTTACCAAAATTCAGGATCAGGATACTTCATTAATTAAGTTTATTGCTTGCCAGCACAGCCGCACGGTAGAAGCTCAGGAAGATGCGTTAGCATTTATAAATGCACACTTTTCAGAGATTGTTTCTGACTTAAGTCGCTTGAATAATCTTGGTATTAAAGATCCAACAAAGTTCAAGCTTGCTCCTAAAGATAAAGATGCCATGAGAAACTTCATTTCTGAAAGGGTGTATAGTGGGGTGCTTATGTCAAAAGGTCTAGAAGACCTTAAGTTTCATCTACTAGTAAATAAAACTAACCGTGAGTTTATAATCTCCGATCATCCAATTACGCAATACAATTGGCTTTACAGAGAGTTACAACATCCTGGCATTGGTAGTTTAATGGCAAAAGGTGTGCAATTTTATTTGCCAATTTCACCAACACTTTGCTTATGTGCATATGACCCGATGTCATATAAATTTGGTACTAGAAAATCTTTTGTTTCAGATATCACTTCTATTAGTGATATCGACTGGCTCAATGACTTACAGATAAGATCCTCTAATTCTATAATCGGTTATTGTTCTACTTCCATGCAACCGTACATTGAGGGTAAATCTTTTCTCATTGGACAAAAGATTTATACAAGGCACAGTGATCACATTGGTGAAATAACGGATAACGATGGTAACCTCGGAACTCGTCATATGGCGTACACTAAGCAGGTTAGGTTAACGACAAAACCCAGTTTCTACAAAGTGTTAAAACGAGCTGGCAGTAGGTCAACTATATACGAAGAACGTGACCCTGAAGTGTCGTCAGCTATGTTAGAACTCCAAAAATTTGCTAGGGAACAGCGGCGCGCAAATGAGCTTTAACAAACAATTTAAGAGTGATTCGGCACGCGTGGCATTTTTACTATGCGTTGGTTTTTGTGGTTAAGGTGGTATGCGGCAGCTTCGGCATTGCGTGCCTCACACCTTAATTGGGCGTTATGCTCTAGCGACCATTCGAGCACGTAATATCACCACATATATGACGAAAACATAAAATTATTGAGGAATCTAAATGGATAAGAATGGTATTAAATCTCAATACGAAATATCAAAGCCAGGTTATGGTGATGGATACAATGTATCGCTGAAGTTGGCAGATGATTCACTGCTTGTCGGCTTTATCTCTAATAAAGAAGATGCTGAGATAAGAATTGAACAGATTCGAGAGTTCGGCAATGCTGAGTCGAATTACCATATATATGAAATGGAAGAAGAGGAGAGCTTTTATTTTATGTTGAGTATGAATGGAAGTATGTCTAGAGATAACATTTTGGCTTCTAGTGACATGTTTGACTCGAGGAGTGAGCTAGAGTCAATTATTAAAAACGTTGTGCGTGAATCCCAAACAACTAGAATTATTGACTCTACAGAAGTTTGACTGAAATACGAGCATAACAAACTGTTTAAGAGTGATTCGCAACGCATGGCATTTTTACCATGCGTTGGTTTTAGTGTTTAAGGTGGTATGCGGAGGCTTTTGTCTTGCGTTGCTCACACCTTAACAGGGCGTTAGTTGCCTAGTTGAAGTTCGGAGATAAGAATGAACAAACTGAAATCGTGGAATAGTTACACAACTCCTAATTTCGGAGTGGTTGCCGCCCTGATGGGGTCAAGTCACCATTTTACTTTTGACAATTATGAAGTTGAAATTCAGCTCCCATACGAAACAGGTGAAAGTCAATGTCGCGCTGTATCATGGAGGATGATCGATTCAGTCAAAGTGGCAACAGAGTATATCGTTAATGAGGTTCAAGTCAGTGTGGTTTTGAAAGACCAAAACGTAGACTTACCAGAAAAATCATTAAGTTCTAACAATATAGATCATTCTCACTTTTCAACGGAACAGCAATCACAGTTAGCATCCTTACTGCAATCGTACTCTGAAGTGTCGAAAGGCGCGTTTCTTTACTGGCTTAATATGATGCGTTGGACTTGTAACGATTCGACAATTGGCAAATCGCAGCCTTTTTCAAATGAATCAGGGTGGTCAACACATTTAGTCTCCGGAGATATGAATAAACGAATTTATTTATCTAATCCCGTTATACAGGTTACGTTAAAAGCACCGGTTAGTGTTGCTCAGTGGTATAAGGTTCAGCAAAAGTTACAAATGAAATGGATTTTCCTATGTATGTCAAATTTATGTTTGATGCGCAGGAGTCCATGAGACTTAATTATGTCGAGCGAGCAATTGTTGAATTAGCCCTAGCGTGTGAAAATTATTTGCGCTACTCCGTATTTTCTCTGTTACCAGATAGTTTGAGACAAGATTTTGTTGAGTACATTGAGGAAGCTAATATAAATCAATACTTGAATCGCTTCTTCAAAAACTCATTTGACAATACCTACTTGAAAAGCGTTAAGTTTAAAGACCTAAAAAGTGATATATCTTCTTTGCTTAGTAAACGTAATAAATATATGCACATGGGAAAAATGGACGGAGCCACAACAGAAAACTTTGTTCGTTATTTGAAATCCACCCAACATTTATTTACTTTGAAAATAGAGAATGTAGCACAAGGCAACTAACAAAGCATTTAAGAGTGATTCCCAACGCTTGGCATTTTTCATTCCATCGTTGGGTTTGGTGTTTACGGTGGTATGGTTAAGTTTTGTGGTAGCGTTGCTCACACCTTAATGCGGCGTTAGTCGCCAGAAAAAGCTAGCAATCAAAATCATGTTTCTAAGCTCAATATTTGGCAACTGTTTGTCCGGTTCACAGGTTCATCGACGTTGGTCCAAACTCATTTTCAGTTGTTTTAAGTCCAAGTTTTGCAATTGTCCTAGCGTTTTTTGTTCTTTGGTGCTGACAGAGTAGGGCAATCGAGAGTCTGTTTTTGGTCGCAACTCCGCTCGGTGAGTTTGTTGGGTACAAAAGCCGATTTACTCGCTGAAAAGAAGTTTTCTCTGGTGTGGTAAGTTCCACGTGGTTCCAGTGACTTTGTTGAAAGTCCGCACTGTGAGATTGGTTTTCCAAAAGCGCTTGTTAGTGTTGTCAGTCCGTTTTCTACGGCGTTTTATGTTCCAAGTGGTTTCATTGAGTAGGCGCTTTGAAACTACGCCTGACTTGTGTGCATCAAAGCACATATATTTTGTTGTTCGCAAAGTTTAGTTCGGCTTAAAATTGTCGCTCGGTGCCTCGCGACTAACAAACTGCTCAAGAGGGATTCGCAACGCGTGGCATTTTTACTATGCGTTGAATTTAGTGATTAAGGTGGTATGCGGCGGCTTCGGTATTGCGTTGCTCACCCCTTAGCAGGGCGTTAGGGCTCTTTTCACCAAATGGTACTTAACAACTTTTGTACAGTACCATTTGGGAGTCCCGTAGGAAATCTAGCTCTGGTTCAAAGACTTTGGTAAGATCAACGCCTGAATTTAGGTAGAGCAGTGGCGTTTTTCGTTGTCGGGAAGAGTTAAGAAATACCGCAAAATGATCAGCGTAGTGGAAATGAAGACGTGGTGATACGTGTTATAGGTAACATCATGGTGATATCTCCGTCTATGCCTATGAATATTGGTTCTATGATTGGTCTTCTCGACCATGTATTGGCACAACTAACTAGAATCACCAGCTGGTAGCGAATCATCAACACGTTGAAACTATAAGCTAATATGGTTCTTGCTGTAGGTCAAGCCCCTAACAAACTGTTCAAGAGGGATTCGCAACGCGTGGCATTTTCACTATGCGTTGGTTTAAGTGATTAAGGTGGTATGCGGCGGCTTCGGTATTGCGCTGCTCACCCCTTAACAGGGCGTTATGTGGTGACACGTAATAGTGTCGATTTCAATTGAGGTAACTTAGATGACTGGTGAAAGTTTCTATCAACAATTGGGGCAAATATTGTTTGATATATCTCCAGAGAACTCGAAACAGATAATAATAAACAGCTTTACCCGAAGTCGGTGATACGTGTTCATTTGAGTTTGATTATGTAGATGAAAGTGGGAATGTTCATTGGTTTTACTGGTGGCGGTGCAGCCAATACAAAACTATTAAAGGTTCTAGTTCAATTGAGGAAGAGACAGATAAAAAACGGTCAAACTTTATGGGAATCATGTACTTTTGTAATTGATGTTGAAGCAGAGTCATTTGACATGAACTTTGTTTATTCTGACAGTTGAGCTTCCGTCGTCAAACACCACATAACAAGCAATTTAAGAGGGATTCACAACGCTTGGCACTTTGCTTCTACTTCAATTTTAGTGTCTATGGCACAATGCTTTAGGTTTGGGTGGAGGCGTTGTTCACCCCTTAATTGGGCGTTATAAAGCAGGAAGAAGTATGGCAATTTACAATACAGCATCAGACTCAGCCAATACTGCTGTTAGGGCTTTCCTAACAAAAGTCGGGGAGCATTATTTAGGACATTCATTTAACACGGGTAGCGGTAAGGTAAGAAGGCTATTTGGCTTGAAATACGAGATGTCCATTTCGCATCATGCCAGTATACTGTGGTGAAAAACACGATAAATTACAAATTGAGCACGTATTTATGTTCAACAGAACGAATATGGCCTACACCACCCGGGGAATACTGTCCCTTGCTGTAAATCATGCAATAAACGTGAGCGGAATCCTGACAAGTCATACTGTGATTGGGTAAGTCATCTAAAGCTTGTGTGTGAGAAGCGTGGAGAGACAGTATTTCAATCTCGAAAGCAGGCAATTTTAGACAACTTCGAAACGATATGATTACCCGAACCTAAACGATAATGAAAAACATGCAGTTAGGGTTATCGCAGGTAGTTTGTACGAAAACATTAAAACAGAGTCTGAAAAGTCTTTAAATCTTTACAAGCAGTTAGACGAAGCCTTCGTGAAATAGCTTTATAACAAAGCATTTAAGAGTGATTCGCAACGCTTGGCAGTTTCGCTTCGCTCAAGTATAGCCAAGTGCCGCTCACACCTTAATGCGGCGTTAGGAATATAAGGTGAATCGGATGAAATTTTCAGAAAAAGAAATACAAAACTACATCTGGGAAAATAGAGAAAATTTTTCTTCTTTCTTGGATGAAACTCATGACTTAGTTGAAGTTTCCTTTAAAGACGACTTATCTGATGTGAATGCGCAATCACTAATCCGTAATCGCATTAACAAAAAGTTAAATAAGCTTCACTCTAAACTCTTTGGTATAGAGCTTATGGGATGTGAAGTTCCTCTTGAGCAAAAATCAAACTCTACGATTAGGGCTGATTTCCTTGCTACTTTTCCGGGTGATACTGGACTAGCAATCGTCGAACTAAAGAAAAGCTCTCAAACAGAGAGACAGGCGTTTACAGAGTTGCTCGCTTATTCAAACCACCTGACTACCTTATTTCCTGCAATGAGTAGAGAAGATAGCGTTTATATTCTCATATCACCAATGAAAACTCGTATCGCTAGAGATGCGGTGATACAGAGCTTAACGTTTGATAATCGCCAGATTGTCGCTCTAATACCTGAGTTGGAAGATCCCGAGGACATTACTACATTAAAATTAAAGCTGTGGGTACCAACAGATTCCGAATTAGCTAAGTTCAGCAATGTAGCTTTTAATGAAAACAATTTTAGTGTATGTAAAATTGTGTGGGAATACGACGAAGAGCGTTGGGATGCAGCAAAAGGCAAGAACCCAAGCCCTGAGTTGATTGAACAATTTAATAGTGTTGCTGCTCAAGCAGCACAACAAATGGAAGAAGCAGGCATCCATGGTTTTACCTATTGCTCTCAAACTTGGTCAGAGTTAGCAGACCATCTTCCATATACCAATTCGTTAGTATTGGTTGGCTTGAACCCTTATGCTGTTGGAGGAGCACAGCATTTAGTGGAATGTCACAAAGCAAAACCAGAAGATATTCCGCATCCATTAGCTTTTCTTCCGAATATCAATGAACTTATCCCTAAAGGTATTAAATCCGAGGATTCTGAATATGTTATGTCCAATTTATACTCAGTATGGAGTTCTCAGCTATTTATAATCGGTAGAAGGGTTGTGGAATCTGCTACTAAAACAATTGATGGTAAAGAAGGTCATATCGATCAGGGCTTTCTTGATTGGAGCAGTTATCAGTCGGAACTTTTAGAAGACGTTTTTTGTCATAATTTTTTGGTAAAACCAACAGGACTATTGAGAGTTCTCTATGATGACGTAATGCAATTAGACTATGACCTTTGTCAAAAAGTCGGTCTCGAAAACCATCCGATTCATGGAGATATGCCTTATCTCGGAGTTGACTATTTGACATCTCATTCTTACTTTCGCCCCTTTATACTGAGAATGTTTTATGGAGTGGAGGCATATTCCTAACAAACTGTTCAAGAGGGATTCGCAACGCGTGGCATTTTTACTATGCGTTGCGTTTGGTGTTTAAGGTGGTATGCGGAAGTATCGGCATTACGTTGCTCACCCCTTAACAGGGCGTTAAGTTTATTGGAGAATATTGTGGATAAATGGTTAGATTTTTATAGGCCGTATTTTGATTTAGAAGAAGAACTTGTTGCTTTCATCGAACAATGTGAGTCACTTACCCTTGAAGACAAAAATCATCGAGCAAAGATCATGATGCATCAGGGACAGCGTCTTTCTACCATCTCCGGTGCAATGGAGGACATCGCAGCAGGACGAGATCCTCTAAAGTTACTTTTTCTGCTAGTTGCGGCTGAAAATATCTCCAAACTACACTTATCTACTGATGAAGAAGGTCGCTCTAAGTTTCATGTTAAGCGATTTTTTAAAACGTTTTGTTGCGCTCAAACCCAAAGAAATCTGGTTGATAAAATAGAAGTTATCAAGAAACCTCGAGATCTTGATACAGTCGTAAGCGCACTATATACCATTCGTTGTGATGTTGTTCATGAGGGACACTATTGGGGTTTTGATTTTGCCACAGATGCTAGACCATCTGTGTTGTCTTCAAAAGATGGGTCGCAGCTTTTAAGAGTTCGTCTAACATTCACAGAGTTTCAAGAAATAGTAGTTAAAGGTGTGATATCGGCAGTTAGGGATATTCTTTGACATCATAAACTTAACAAAGCATTTAAGAGTGATTCCCAACGCTTGGCACTTTTCATTCCATCGTTGGGTTTTGTGTTTACGGTGTTATGGCTAGGTTTCGTGGTTGCGTTGCTCACACCTTAATGCGGCGTTATGCCTATCGACGCTTGAGAACTCTTAATTAGTCCCCATATAATGTGTGCATATAGTTTTAGTGGGACAGTGCACTTATGAAATCTCGTGATCTAAACACAATACATGACTTGATCGTTTCAAATTATAGAATTGAAGCGATTGGCGGCGGTAAATTCCTTCATTCTTTTACTCCAGCAACAACACCAACGGTATATAAGTTTATTGCTAATGGGGCTCCCGAAGTAGAAGAGGGGCAGCGTTACAATATTGGTTACTTCGTAGACGAAGAGGACAACCGTATTGTAGATTTATCCGCATTATCAAAGAATACAGAAGTTAACCCAATCATTAGCCTGTTGTTTGCTAAAGAAGAATCTAAAGGTAAGCATGCAATCAATAAAGGTAAAAATGATGAGCGTGTAAAGCATGATGCTGAAGACGGTTACTACTGGGGTAAGAAATACGCATGGCGTGAATATGGGCTTGTAGTCCCAAAACAGGTCTTCTACGACTACCTAAAAGAAATTGAACACCCACATATTGAATGCGAAACAATTAATCCTGATTTGCCTTTTACAGCAAATGAAAAGTCAATTGCATATTTAGACGATGGGCTTGCTGAAGCTATTGAGGCACTAATTGATAGTGCGGAGAAAGTAACTAAAACGCTCTACAAATCTCCTTTATTTTCTCGTCGATTTACTATTCGTGGTATTGCAGCGATTACCGACAAAAAATAGGCATAACAATCTGTTTAAGAGTGATTCGCAACGCGTGGCATTTTTGCTATGCGTTGCGTTTAGTGTTTAAGGTGGTATGCAGGGACTTCGGTATTGCGTTGCTCACACCTTAACAGGGCGTTAGCTGTCACATGAAATAAATCGGAACGCCTGAATTGATTTTTCCATTAATGTAAAAGTGTACATTGTACAGAATTTGGATATAACCATATAATATCAATGGTTTATTTGTAAAAAGGTTTTGTTTTGAACAAGTGCTATGTGCGTAAGAATGATGGCTCGTTGACGGAAGCGTTTCTGACAGGGAAAAAGCATAAAGCAAGCTGCAAAGTCGAGGGGAAAAGGTTTACTAGTAAGTATACTTTTGTAACTTTTAGCGAGAAGCCAAATGCCAAAGAGTACATGATCAGCGACTGTAATATCTTATCAGAGGCGGAATATCTCTCTTTGTTAAGGTGGTGACATAGTGAGCAGCTAACAAACTGTTCAAGAGGGATTCGCAACGCGTGGCATTTTCACTATGCGTTGGTTTAAGTGATTAAGGCGGTATGCGGCAACATCGGTATTGCGTTGCTCACCCCTTAACAGGGCGTTAGTTTTATGGAGGAAATATTGTGGAAATCTGGAAGTTATTGTTCTTTATACCTGCGTGTTTTGCGCTCAATATGACTCCTGGTCCAAACAATCTATTGTCCATGAACAATGCTCGCTGTTACGGTTTCAAGTCCGCTTTTATTGCTGGGCTTGGTCGTATTGCTGCATTCGCTGTAATGATTGCCTTGGCTGCTTCTGGCTTAGCAGTCGTGCTCTATGCTTCTGAGACTCTATTTCTAACGATTAAAATTGTGGGCGCGGCTTACTTGTTGTGGATTGCCTTTAATCTTTGGCGTTCGGAAGCAAGTCCTGTTTCTGAACTAGAAAATACTCGCAACCGATTAGGTTTGGCTAAACAAGAATTTTTGCTAGCCGCCGGTAATCCAAAGGCGATCTTAATCTTTACCGCCTTTCTACCACAGTTCGTCGATGTTTCAGCGAGTGTAAATGAACAGTTCTTTGCTTTAGGGGCTACGTTCCTCATTTTAGAAATGGGTGCAATATCGATTTATGCGATATTTGGAATTTACTTAAGGCAATGGTTTACGAAGCCGAAAATGGCAAAGCGCTTCAATAGAGGTTGTGCAACTTTTTTGGCTATGTCTGGAGCAAGCTTGTTACTGAGTCGCCAGCAATAAAACTAACAAACTGTTTAAGAGTGATTCGCAACGCGTGGCATTTTTACAATGCGTTGCGTTTAGTGTTTAAGGTGGTATGCGGGAGCCTCGGCATTGCGTTGCTCACACCTTAACAGGGCGTTATGTGCTTTTGGCTAAAAGTAGGTTATCTAGGTATGAAGATAAAATATTCGTTTGTTGCAATGCTGTTCTTAGTTGGTTGCTCTAGCGATCCAAATGTAAGATATGCACGGTCTGTAGAAGCAGGTGCACAACTTTGTTTCATTGAAAACAATAAGTTTCAAGTAGGTAATAAATGGGAAGAATCTATAAACCAAATCACGTAAATATTGTGTCGTTACATCATCAATTAACGATTCACTGCAATAATGGTGAAAAATGGTCACAAGACAATAACTCAACTATTTATCTAGAAGTTAACAAAACAAAATGGTTGCCATGTTCCGAACATGTGAATTTCTGTAAAAGTGAACACAAATAGTACGCACATAACAAACTGTTCAAGAGGGATTCGCAACGCGTGGCATTTTCACTATGCGTTGGTTTTAGTGATTAAGGTGGTTTGCGGCGGCTTCGGTATTGCGTTGCTCACCCCTTAACAGGGCGTTAGGCTTTTTGGAGGAAACATGGATATTTCCCTTAGACGGGCGAGTGAGACAGATATTCCTTTCTTGCTGTCATTACGTGATAAAACGATGAGGCAGTATCTAGAAGAAGTCGGCTGCCAACAAGTACTGAAGAATATGAAAAGCGAATACGCTTTGAGTTTCCTCATGCGCAAATCGTTGAATCGAATGGCAAGCCTATTGGGTTGTTCAAAGCTACATACACCGAAGAACTAAACTATTGGTATTTAGTTCAAATTCAGATCTCTCCAGAGTTTCAAGGTTTGAAAATAGGCAGTAAGCTAATTCTTGACCTAATTGCTAAAGCGGAAACAACGAAATCTAAGGTTGGATTAAGCGTGATTGAAACGAATCCAGCTAAGCAACTGTATTTGAAATTGGGCTTTGAAGTCGTGAAAAGCTCTGGGGCTGAGCAGTTGTTGGAGCTACAAGCCTAACAATCTGTTTAAGAGTGATTCGCAACGCTTGGCATTTTTACTATGCGTTGCGTTTAGTGTTTAAGGTGGTACGTGGTGGCATCGGCATGGCGTTGCTCACACCTTAACAGGGCGTTAGTACGGGTTTGGCATCAAAGGTCATAAGTTTTGGTGTTTATCTGTTTTTGCGCCCGTCTTTACACCTTTCAGTTTGTACCTTTCACGTTCTTTCCGGTGGCACTATATGCGGAGTGTCCGCTTTGATTTCACCGTTTACGGCTTCTAACTCTTAGCCTATTTCTTTGGTGCTTCTTCGTTTTTGTGGCGGCTTCTGAGTGAATCTTGGCTGGAATTGATGCTGTCGTCGGAGTACGAGGACCGAATCCTTTTCTAAGTTGAAGCCAGTAAAAGTAGGGGAGTTCAGTGCGTTTTTCTTCTAGCCAACTTCCGTCTTTCAATCGGGTTAAAGTTTTGTAGCTGCCCGTCTCACTTCAGTGTTCAAAGCCTTTCATATTATGCCACTTTTCAATATCTTGGAGCGCACAAATGGAAGTAGCGCATGTACTAACAAATTGCTTAAGAGTGATTCGTAACGCATGGCATTTTTACTTTGCGGTGGCTTAGGGTGATTAAGGCGCCGTGCGGTAGCTTTTGTATTGCGTTACTCACACCTTAGCAAGGCGTTAACTGGATTGATGACGAGGTAAGTCCGATGAAAAGAATTGCGGTCATTGGTTCCGGCGGTTCGGGTAAATCCACATTTTCGGCACTATTAGGTACAGAGTTGAATTTGCCTGTTCATCATCTCGATCAGTTATATTGGAAACCAGTGGGTTAAAACTCCAAAAGATGACTGGATCAAAATTCAAAAAAGGTCTTTGTGAAAGCGAGTGTTGGATTATCGATGGTAATTATCAGGCACCTTGATATAAGATTTGAAGCTTGTGACACAATAATATTCTTAGATGTAAACCGATATACCTGTATCTATCGAGCACTAAAGAGAACATTATTAAGTAGTAAGCGTCCAGATTTAGCTGAAGGTTGCGATGAAAGGTTTGATATCGAGTTCATCAAATTTTTATGGGACTATCCCAAAAAGTCGAAACCCCTAATAATGAACAAACTCAAGGCGCTGACAAGAAATAAGCGTGTAATTATCGCAAAATCGGGAGAGCAAGCGCTCCGCCTTTGCAAATCCAGTTAACAAACTGTTCAAGAGGGATTCGCAACGCGTGGCATTTTTACTATGCGTTGGTTTTAGTGTTTAAGGTGGTATGCAGCGGCTTTGGTATGGCGTTGCTCACCCCTTAACAGGGCGTTATGTAGCCACGAGAGACGGTAAGTTAAAAGGATTTTATATGTTAAATATTCGCCAAGCTCGCATTGAAGATATCAGTGTTATCAAGAAACTACAGTTTCAGCTTAATGAGTATCATCAAGCAAATTTACCTGATGACTTCTTATCGCCGGAAGAAATTGAACAAAAAATAGACCTACACAAGATAATCGAAAGTGAAGACTCGATTTTTCTGGTAGCCGAAAGCAAAGGGCAGTTAGTAGGTTTTGTTTTTGGTGAGCTATGGGTTCGTAAGTCTTGGACGCTCAAACAGCGAAAAATCGCGAGCATTGAGCAAATAGTAGTGGATTCATGCTTTAGAAGCCAAGGCGTTGGATTGGCGCTAATAGAGGCATTTGAGGAAAGGGCTATTTCTAACGGCGGAGAAGAGCTGTTTTTAGAAGTATATTCCTTCAATGAATCTGCTTTAGGTTTGTATCGCAAAGCTGGTATTGCCCCAAAAATCCTAATTGGGCAGAAAGCACTAAGCTGAAAGTCGGCTACATAACAAATTGTTCAAGAGTGATTCGGCACGCGTGGCATTTTTACTATGCGTTAGTTTTAGTGGTTAAGGTGCTATGCGGAGGCTTCGGTATTGCGTGCCTCACACCTTAACAAGGCGTTAGTCGCCAGAAAAAGCTAGCTGTCAAAATCATGTTTCTAAGCTCAAAATTTGGCTGCTTGTGGTTCGGTTCCCAGGTTCATCGTTGTTGGTCCAAACTCATTTTCAGCTGTTTTAAGTCCAAAGTTTTGTAACTGTCCTAGCGGTTGTTTTGTTCTTTGGTGCTGACAGAGCAGGGCAATCGAGAGTCTGTTTTTGTTTGCAACTCTGCTCTGTGAGTTTGTTGGTTCAAAAGCTGACCTACTCGCTGAAAAGGCGTTTTCTCTGGTGTGGTAAGTTCCACGTGGTTTCAGTGACTTTGTTGAAAGTCCGCACTGTGAGATTGGCTTTCCAAAAGCGCTTTCGGGTGTTGTCAGCCCGTTTTCTACGGCGTTGTTTGTTCCAAGTGGTTTCATTGAATAGCTGCTTTGCGACTACGCCTGACTTAAATGCATCAAAGCACATAAAGTTTGTTGTTCGCAAAGTTTAGTTCGGCTTAAAATTGTCGCTCGGTGCCTCGCGACTAACAAACTGCTCAAGAGGGATTCGCAACGCGTGGCATTTTTACTATGCGTTGATTTTAGTGATTAAGGTGGTTTGCGGCGGCTTTCGTATTGCGTTGCTCACCCCTTAGCAGGGCGTTATATGTGTTGGAGGACTATGCGCAAACTAAAAACGTCTCATAAACTAAGGGCATTAGAGGCTGCAATTGAGACAATTTCGAAGTTGTTAGCAATCTATTTGGTGTACCTCGTTTTTAATTGGTTGGTCGGAACTTTATTGGGGAAAAACTTAGCGGAAGATACTTTATTGAGTTTGCTGCTTCTTCCTGCTCTTTATGTTTTGAGAGATGCAGACCATATAGTTGACCCTTTTACCGTTAGGGTAACCTTGTTTTCCGACAAAATATCAGTAATCCGTGGTGTCTCGCCACGAGTTAATGACACTCTTGAATATCAAAGTGTTGAAAACATTGAAATAATCACACCAATATTGGGTTGGTTGTGTGGCTACGCGACGGTTAGGCTTTACTCTCCAGGGGGCAGTGTGGAAATCCCTTACGTCTACAGAGCGGAAAAAGTTGTCCGTATAGTAGAGAAACTTAAGAAAAAACACATATAACAAACAGTTTAAGAGTGATTCGCAACGCGTGGCATTTTTACTATGCGTTGGTTTTAGTGTTTAAGGTGGCATGTGGCAGCTTCGGTATTGCGTTGCTCACACCTTAACAGGGCGTTATGTTCTCGGAGTGTTATGGAAAATATATTAATAGCAATTATAAGTTCGATCAGCAGTGTTAGCCTGACAGCTTTGCTTACTTATTTATGCAGAAATTGGTTGTTAGAAAGGCTCAAAGCTTCGGTGAAGCACGAGTACGATCTAAAGCTTGAGAGTTACAAGTCACAAATAACTAGGCGTGAGCAAGCATACGAAGAAATCATAGTTGCTCTTTATGACATGATTAAATATTTTCGTGTCCACAAAGAGGATTATGGTCAAGGTACTGGTCTTTCTGATGAAAGGGAGCGTGAGTTGCTACAAAAATACATAAAGGCATCCTCATCACTAAGTAAAGCTACTGACATTGGGTCTTTTTACATATCACAAAACTCTGTCGATATTCTTCAAAAGCTTAGAAGTCGAGAAATATTAGATTATTACAATGAACCTAAGTTTGAGTTTTATGAACAAGAGTTTCAAGAGCATGACAAAGCTCTGAAAGAGCTTCTAGTTTCGGCTAAGAAAGATCTGAAACGAACATAACAAACAATTTAAGAGTGATTCAGCACGCTTGGAATTTTTGGTTTGAGTTTAGTTCAGCGTTTACGGTGGTCAAATCAACTTCTGTGGTCGCGTGCTTCACACCTTAATTGGGCGTTAGTTTGCAAGAGGAAAAACGCAGCTATATCGCAGGATCTAGTGGTAAAAGCTCAAAGTCGAAATTGTCGTATCGGCGTTCAATTTCAGTGTTAACGAGCGTGGTGAAAATCCAAAATTGGCATCTTTTTAACGGTTGGTTTGTTCTTTGTTGTGGCTACTTTTGGGTTAATTGAGCTGAACTCTTTTGTTGAAACTCTGCTCGTTAAGTTTGCTGGTACAAAAGCCGATTTACTCGCTGAAATAACGTTTTCTCTGAAGTGGTAAATTCATGTGGTTTCAGTGACTCTGTTGAAAGTCCGCATTGTGATATTGGTTTTCCAAAAGCGCTTTTTGGTGTTGTGAGTTCGTTTTCTGCGGCGTTGTTTGTTCCATGTGGTTTCATTGATTAGCCGCTTTTAGACTACGCCTGACTTAAGTGCATCAAAACACATAAAGTTTATTGTTTGCAAAGTCTAAAATGACTTAAAATCAACGCTTTGGGTTTGCAAACTAACAAACTGCTCAAGAGGGATTCACAACGCGTGGCATTTTTACTATGCGTTGATTTTAGTGATTAAGGCGGTATGCAGCGGCTTCGGTATTGCGTTGTTCACCCCTTAGCAGAGCGTTATAGCTCAGGAGATAGAATGAAACCAATATACATTGAGTGTCAATATACGATTTTGAAAGATCGTCCTATTAGTGAGTCTGATTCAGATGTTACGTTTACTAAAAAAATTGGCAGAGGTGAAATAAACCTAACTGTGTCATACCACTCAAATAGCATTTTGGCTTTGGTTACAGGAGCTGAATTAGAAGATAGTAGTTTGGATGAACTATCAAATCTAGGGCGCTTTGACGGGGATAAACTCTCTCAAAAATGCGATGCGGACATAACTAGTATTTTTTCCGAAGTACGAGTATTTGTACGTCAAGTTTTAACTATGCTCAAATATCATCTCAATCACTTTGACATCAAAGAGCAGTTGTTTTCAATTAAGTCTGAGTTATGGGGGGAAAATGAAACTTCTCTGAGGGCGCTACCGTCTAGGTTCAGTGTTTCGTCTGTTCATGCGTCCATATGCCCATTAACAGCAGACTCGTCAAACCTGATTCGGGCTTCACTGGATAATGAAGTTGAATCCTTGCTAGCAATGCGACATTTGCATCGAGCAAAGTCTGAATCTTCTCCGCATCATAAATGGATTGATGCGACTATTGCCGCCGAATTAGCAGTAAAAGAGGTTTTATCCAAAGCTCGGCCTGAACTTGAATTATTATTGTTAGATATGCCATCACCACCTTTAAGTAAACTATATGGTAAAATTTTGGAGGCGTATTTAGGTGAGGCGTCACCATATAGAAAGAAGATTATTCACGGTGTTGAAATTCGAAATATTCTCGTACATAGACATGATGGTGCAAGCATAGATAGCCAAAAAGCGAATGACTACGTTAAGGATATAGAGTGTGCAATTTTTCACCTTCTCACGCTGTTGTACCCAGAGGATCTGCTGATACAACAAACATATGCGCGTGTGAAGCTATAACAAAGCATTTAAGAGTGATTCTCAACGCTTGGCATTTTTCATTCTATCGTTGAGTTTTGTGTTTACGGTGGTGTGGTTAGGTTTCGTGGTAGCGTTGCTCACACCTTAATGCGGCGTTATACGCAAAGGCGAGAAATGGACAAATTCGAAATTCGTGATGATGAAAACGGGGTAGGTAAGGTCTTAATCTTAAAGGGCTCTTGGTCAGATCATGTCTTAAATTACATGCTTTCTAACAACATCAAGGCTCTTCGATTGGCTAACTCATTGGGTTTCAAAGAACGAGACATTTCGTTCATATCAAAACTTACTTTTTTAAAAAGTTTGGAGATATATGTTTGGGATGCAACCGGGTTGAAGAGTATTGAATCTTTACCACAGTTGGAAGTAGTAGGACTTCAGTGCAAAAGCCAACAAAAAATAGATTTTTCGAACTTTTCCGATTTGAAGGTTTTTTTAGCTACTTGGTCTAAAGGTCTAAGTTCAGTGCTTACCCTCAATAAAGTCAGGAAGCTAAATATCCAGAATTACCCAAATCAGAACCTAGAGTCGCTAAGTGGTATGGAAAACTTAGAACAGTTGTACCTTACTTCGAGAAAGCTAGAAAACCTTGATGGAATAGAACGCCTATCTAAGTTGAAGTTGCTGGATCTCTATAACTGCCCACTTCTATCTTCTTTGAATGGCACAGAAAAATGCCCCAAATTAAAGAGTATCGAGATTGAAGCGTGTAATCGAGTTTGCGTATAACAAGGCGTTTAAGACGGATTCACAACGCTTGGCATTTTCAGTTCGAATCGGCTTTAGTGTTTACGGCACAATAGTTTAGGTATGGTGGTAGCGTTGCTCACCACTTAACGCGGCGTTAGTTTGCAAGAGAAAAAACGCAGCTATATCGCAAGATCTAGTGGCAAAAGCTCAAAGTTGAAATTGTCGTGTCGACGTTCAATTTCAGTGTTAATTAACGTGGTAAAAATCCATAATTGGCATCGCTTCAACGGTTGATTGGTTCTTTGGTGCGGCGACTTTTGTGGGTTCACTGAGTCGAACGTTTTTGCTGAAACTCTGCTCGTTGAGTTTGTTGATACAAAAGCCGAATTACTCGCTGAAATGACGTTTTCTCTGGTGTGGAAAATTCACGTGGTTTCAGTGACTTTGTTGAAAGTCCGCATTGTGAGATTGGTTTTCCAAAAGCGTTTTTTGGTGTTGTAAGTTCGTTTTCTGCGGCGTTGTTTGTTCCACGTGGTTTCTTTGAGTAGCTGCTTTGAGACTACGCCTGGCTTAAGTGCATCAAAAACTTAAAACTTATTGTTTGCAGAGTTTAAAATAACGTAAAAGCAACGCTTTGGGTTTGCAAACTAACAAACTGCTCAAGAGGGATTCGCAACGCGTGGCATTTTCACTATGCGTTGATTTTAGTGATTAAGGTGGTTTGCAGCGGCTTTTGTATTGCGTTGCTCACCCCTTAGCAGGGCGTTAACTGGCTTCACATACTGCATATTCAACTTGATCATTATTACCTTATTGTGTATCTTGTTCGGTAAGTTCCCAATGGGAACAACGGTGTCGCCTTCTACTTGCTTTCGGGGAAGTTTTCAGCAGTGTAACCCACTTCTGACGGGGGCGAAGGGTCAAATTTTCGTCAACCAAATGGTAACTTACTTTTACTTGGGTTGACACCGTGGAAGAGCCTGAGCTTTGCTCAGGCTTTTTTGTATTAGGTTGGTTATGAGTTTAGAAAAGCAAATTGCACACGTTCTCAAAGAAGAATCGGAAAAACTAATTACAAGGTACCACGAATACCATAATAGACTTCATCTAGAGCATAAGCGCAATATTACCCGTTTGGGGCACACAGCACCCAAAAAGGAAGTTCATACGCCTAATTACTGGAAGATTGATAAAAAGTTCAATCCTTTCTATGTTCGAAAAAAGCACAAAAGTATAGCCAAATCGATAGCTAAAAGGATTGAAAGCCGAACTTACCTACCAAACGAACCATATATTAAGACTGTTCCTAAGTCCGATGGTGGTGAAAGAAAGGTGTCAATTTTTCAAATCCCCGACGCTGCTATTTCGAAGCTATTTTTTAATAGACTATTAGCTAAGAACAAGCATAGATTCAGTTCATTCTCTTATGCATACCGTAATGACCGGAATGTACATTTTGCTATTCAAGATATTGCTGTAGATCTACAGCGAAACGAGCGTACTTTTGTTGCAGAGTTCGACTTTTCAGATTTCTTTGGTTCAATTTCACATTCATATCTGAATGCCCAGTTTAATGAAAACGGATTTTTCATTAGCCCTGAAGAAAAATATATCATTAAGGCGTTCCTAAATAATCGTGATAAAGGTATTCCTCAAGGTACCTCTATCAGTTTGTTCTTGGCTAATTTAACGTGTTGGAAATTTGATACATCTTTAGAGAAAGAAGGTGTGAAATTTTCTAGGTATGCAGATGACACAATAGTTTGGACCCCAGATTACAGTAAAGTATGTAACTCATTTGGGCTCATTAACCAGTTTTCTGATGAAGCTGGTGTAAAAATTAATGCTGCAAAATCTGATGGTATATCACTTTTAACGAAAAAAGGCTTTCCTTCAGAAATTAAACCTAAATACTCTCTTGATTTCCTTGGATACACTCTGTCAGTTGATAAAGTGTCTATTAAGGATAAGTCTGTTAAAAAAATTAAAAAACAGCTTTCTTATATCCTTTATCGAAACCTGATACAGCCATTGAAGCAATCTTCGCTTGCAGGGCAACATTATCCCTCTACAGGTGATGTCTACTTCTTAACAGCAATGATGCAAGTTCGTCGCTATATGTATGGTGGGTTGAGTAAAAAACAGATAAAGGACTACTTATCTGGGCGTACTAAACGTATTTATTTCAAAGGTGTTATGAGCTTTTATCCCCTCGTTAATGATTATGAGCAACTAGAGGCTCTAGACGGGTGGCTTTTATCTGTTATACATCGAGTGCTTAAAAAACGTGAGCGCATGCTGAGAGCTCACAGGCTAAATAGAGGGCATATTTTTCCTTTTGGTCTTAGTAAGGCTCAGTTACTTGCAACTTGCTCAACAACAAAAGTTCATGGAAAGCATCTACTCGAAATACCAAGCTTTCTATTAATCAGCAAAGCTTTAAGTAAAGGGCTTCTTGAAAGTGGTATAGAAAGGGTAATGAACCCAGACTCACTAAACTATGATTACCGGTAGAAAAGCCAGTTAACAAACTGTTTAAGAGTGATTCGCAACGCGTGGCATTTTTACTATGCGTTGCGTTTAGTGTTTAAGGTGCTATGCGGCGGCTTCGGTATTGCGTTGCTCACACCTTAACAGGGCGTTATGATTCACAGGAGGTTACGTGGAATCAAATTTCAAAGAATACAAATATTTAGATAGTTTTTCACGAATAGATGAAATCCTTGATGAGTCAGATAAGAGCTTTGAAGAGCTTAAGTCTATACCTGCGCGTGATAAACTTACTTTTAAAAACGGCTTTTATGTTAATTGTGCTGCATTGTTTGTAGATATAAGAGGTTCTTCTGACTTACCCAATCAGCATAAGAGGCCAACATTAGCAAAGCTTTATCGAAGCTACATTTCAGAAGTCGTGGCTATTGTCAATGGTAACCCATTGTGTAAGGAAATACGTGTTGATGGTGATTGCGTAAGCGCAATTTATGATACACCATCCAAGGTTAATATTGATCGTGTGTTTCAAGACGCGTATACGATAAATTCTCTTATAAAGACCTTAAACTACAAACTTAGTAAGCGAAATATAACAGAGATTAAAGTTGGTATTGGTTTAGCCTATGGACGAGCTTTAATGATCAAATCTGGCTATAAAGGCAGCTCTTTGAACGAAATTGTTTGGATGGGGGATGTAGTAAACGAAGCTTCTAACCTATGTAACAATGCAAATAAAGGCTGGGGCAATGAAGAAATTATGGTCTCAAATGTGTTCTACGGGAACCTTAATCAGCATAATAAAGGGTTGCTATCCGAGAACTGGGAACATGATTGTTATCATGGTAGTGTTATTAACATAACTATGGACGAATGGCATAAAAATAACTGTAAGTCTAGTGATTCAAGCTTTGGTGGTATGTGGTGATAGACGTACTAAAAGATACACTTTCAAAGGTAAACGACTGGGTTAAGTATGCTGAAGCTAAAAACGCTGCCAATATAGCGTTTTGTTCAGCTTCTATTTGGGGCATCTTCCGTATAATAGAATCAAATAGAAATTTGGACAGCTATTTTCAAGGTTATCTTTTGATGTCAATTTCTTTGTTGGCTATAGGACTTTGTATTTCGTTTATATCATTTATCCCAAAACTAAATATGCCTTGGTTTAAAGTGCCCAAAAGAGAGAAAGGCGAAAATTTGCTTTATTTTGGTGTCGCTCGAAAGTACTCAGCAAAATCTTATGTTGAAGAATTGTACGATGGTCAACCTGAAAATTCGGAAAACTACAAAGTCGAGCTCATGTATGCAGACCAAATCACTACCAACTCTAAGGTCGCATGGGCTAAGTTCAAGCAGTTTGACTTTGCTGTTGTTTTTACACTCTCAGCTATATTGAGCCCTTTGTTCATTGTGATTTTAAAAATGTGCAAAAAGTGAAATCATAACAAACTGTTTAAGAGTGATTCGCAACGCGTGGCATTTTTGGTATGCGTTGCGTTTAGTGTTTAAGGTGGTATGCGGCGGCTTCGGTATTGCGTTGCTCACACCTTAACAGGGCGTTATGTTTACTTTAATTTCAAAGGCTTAAAGGTCTTAGGCTCTAGTTCTTTGTCCCTTTGGCAATTCGTTCCTAGTAGACTCAGCAAATCCGCATTGTCGATCTAAGTTCTTGAATCTCTCAGCCCGTAAAACATGCCAATGTTCGCGGGTTGCTTCATTGTCAGGTCGTGGTGGTTGGCTTCTAGTTTAACTGGCTTTAAGTCGCTTTTAGGTTCTTAGCCAATCAGCATTTCGGCTTGGCAGTCGTCTCGGCAACTTAGCATTGTTTTTGCGCTTTGGTTGGAAAGATAGGGCGCTTGTTGGTGCTTAGTTGGGTTGCCTCATTGGGAAGGGAAGTGGAATTACTGGTTTCTTGTTGGTCGCCTTTTGCGGCAAAGTTGGTTCTGGCCTTGTGGCTTGCTTCAGAGAACTAGTCAGAAATAGCAGTTCTTTCTCATGTAAATCATGCGCTTGTGGTAAAACATAACAATAAATTTAAGAGTGATTCACAACGCTCGGCGCTTTTACTTCAAGCCAGTTTAGTGTTTATGGCACAATGCTTTAGGTAAGGTGTTAGCGTTGTTCACACCTTAATTTGGCGTTATGTGGAAAAGCAAAGTAAGTAGATGAGTGAAAGTATAATAGAAATCAGAAATGAAATTGAGCATGATGAAGGATTGAAGTCTAAGCGTAGAAACTTGGCACTTTTATCTTCTATCTTGATTGCTTTAAATTTTAGTGGTGCAGTCATAAAAGAGGCAAATACGTTCCTTTTCAAAATTGAATTCACAAATCAGCAAGGAATAAATGAATTATTCTTTATCGCGACGATATATTTGATGGTTAGATATTATTCATATGCTCGTAAATACCATCAAAGTTTAAGCGATATATGGTGTGAACACATGCTTTCCAATCGAAAAATCTTTAGATATCAGAAAGAGGATAGTGGAGTATATGGCTTGGTTGGTGATTGCTTGAATATATCAGCTCTAGACGAGCCGGGCGTAGAGTCACCTAAGTACAAAATCTCAGGTTTTTTCCAGCGAGAACTTGTCTATTCATCTCGTTACTTAGGTGAGTATGGTGAAGAAGAGTACTACGATGATTTTGTTAGTTGTAACAAATTTCACGAGAAGTGGACACCAGTGAAGTTGTTAAGTCTGTTTATGTTTGAAGCAAAGTACCAATTTAGTGCACTTATTAACTCGCGTGAGCAGCTAGATCTATTAGGTCCATATTTATTGGGATGGCTAGCTTTGGGGTTAACATGCGGCAAGCTAGAGTTCATAACGGCATTATTTTCCACATAACAAATTGTTCAAGAGTGATTCGGCACGCGTGGCATTTTTACCATGCGTCTGGTTTAGTGGTTAAGGTGATATGCGGAGGCTTATGTATTGCGTGCCTCACACCTTAACAAGGCGTTAGGCGCAGTAAGAAATTTCTTGGTTCAAATCTTTAGTTTCTCTTTGGCCATCTGTTCTGGTTTTTTCGGCAATTTGGCTTTGTCTTCTCAAGTTCTTGAATCACTCAACCCGTAAAACATGTCAAGGTTTGCGGGTTGCCTCATTCAGTGTTGTAGCCAGTGTGTTGTTAGTTTCTTTGGCTCAAATCGCTTCAAGTTTGTCTGTCGCCGAAACGTGTCTATTGGCTGAAATTTCGCTCTGAAAGTTAGCCTTTTCAAATTCCATTTTTATGTGCTGATTTGCCAATTTCTTTGGTTTTTTGGTTGCAGTGGGTTTAAGAGACTTAGCCGCTTTAGCATTTGGGTTTTAATTAAATTCAGTGGATTACGTGTATTTCTTTTTCCCAAAGGGTGGTTTTCTAAATCCAATTTTAACTATTTGCGTGAAGCGCCTAACAAAGCATTTAAGTGTGACTCACAACGCTTGGCGATCTCAGTTTAAACTTGGCTTTGGTGTTTAAGGTGCAATGGTTTGGGCTAGATGTTTTGCGTTGTTCGCACCTTAATGCGGCGTTAGCCCTTTTCGAGGAAACGATATGGAAATCGTACAAGAAATAGATGTTTCAGAATTGCATCATAAGGCAATCGAAGCATTAAGAAATCAAGCTTTTCCAGATAGCCAAGTAAGTCGTTCTTACTTTAAGCAGTTGCCTCATATGCGTGCCCTTCATTTTCAAGGTGAACAGCTGGTTGGCTATCTTGGACTGGATTATCGCGTTGTTAGTGTCGGCGGGGAAATACATAAGGTTCTGGGCGTAATCGACTTTTGTGTTGACGAACGTTATCGAGGGCAAGGTATTGGCTCTTTTATGTTGTCAGAATTATCGGCATTTGCTGAAACTAAAGATGTGGATTTCATAATCCTTATATCTGAGTTACATGATTTCTACTCTACAAACGGCTTTTACCAAGTTCAGTGCATGCAGTCTTGGTTAAGGCTTCACGAGCACACCAACTTTGGAGTTGCTGTAGAGCATCTTGATGAACTGTATGTGAAACCACTCAGAGATAAGCAGTGGGGTGTTGGACATTTTGATTGGCTAGGTTATATGTACTAGTCAACCACAGGGCTAACAAACTGTTCAAGAGGGATTCGCAACGCGTGGCATTTTCACTATGCGTTGGTTTTAGTGTTTACGGCGGTATGCGGCGGCTCTTGTATTGCGTTGCTCACCCCTTAACAGGGCGTTAGGCATCACTAAGTTAAATAGTGCATTAAGGTGGAAATAAGGCTCACTGAAGAGCCTTACTTAGTTGAAGTTTATGTACTACAACCCTTTTTTTTGCTACTGCGAAGTTAGCACGTTTAAATAGTGTGAAAAACTCGGCAACTGGAACATCGAATTCTTTCTTGGAAAGTTCAGCTCCTGATTTCTTGAACTCATCGAAATGAATGTCGGTGTAAAAGACTGAAACCATCATCTCTTGACGTAGGTGGCAGTAACTAGCTTCAAAGCTGTAGATAATGTCATCAGCACCAATAAGCTGGTTCTTTTTAGCGTAGTCTGAAAGAGCAGTAATGTCGGCATTGTCGAAAGCGGCTCCGCCAATCCAATCGTTGTATTGAGTTGACGCTGTTGTATTGATCATTATGATTCCTTTTTATTGTTGTGCATTCAGTTTTATAGCTGGATTGAGCTCATAATTTAATGTGCGAATCAGAATGTTGTATTGATAAATATCATGTATTGTACCTTTTGTTTGGGTTATGCGGTGTAGTAAAAGACGATTGTGTGTTTGGTGCAGATGAATGCCTAACAATCTGTTAAAGAGGGATTCGCAACGCGTGGCATTTTTACTATGCGTTGGTTTTAGTGATTAAGGTGGTTTGCAGCAGCTTTAGTATTGCGTTGCTCACCCCTTAACAGGGCGTTAGGTGAATTAATGGAATATCACTACACAAATAATGATAGATTGATGCAGCTAAACGACTTAAAAGGACGTTTGACGCTTTTAATTGCTCATCTTCAACTAAACCATAACGATGCCAAGATAATTTCAATATACGAGCGTGCTTTGTTTGACGTAGATGAGCTGATTTGCAATGGTTTTAACCAAAATCAATTGTCGAATGTTAGTGATTCAATCCCAGATCTTTTTAATCGGCACAAAGATTGGGTACCTCCCTTAGAAGTTGGCTCTGATGGTAAGTTGTCTGAGCCGCAATGGTTTTTAGCGCTAGAGAACTATCTTCAACCTGTTCTAAAAAGTGCAAGGAAACTAAAGGAGCTGGGTGCGCGATAATTCACCTAACAAATTGTTCAAGAGGGATTCGCAACGCGTGGCATTTTTACTATGCGTTGGTTTTAGTGTTTAAGGTGGCATGCGGCGGCATCGGTATTGCGTTGCTCACCCCTTAACAAGGCGTTAGTCGCCAGAAAAAGCTAGCAGTCAAAATCATGTTTCTAAGCTCAAAACTTGGCTACTGGTTGTTTGATTCATAGTTCCATCTTCGACGGTCAAACCTCAGTTTCATCGGTTTTAAATCAATGTATTACTATTTTCCAAGCGGTTGTTTCGTTCTTTGGTGGTGATAGAGCGGGGTAATCGAAAATCTGTTTTTGGTTGCAAATCTGCTCGGTGAGTTTGTTGGTTTAAAAGCTTATTTACTTGCTGAAAGGACGTTTTCTCTGGTGTGGTAAGTTCCACGTGGTTTCAGTGACTTTGTTGAAAGTCCGCACTGTGAGATTGGTTTTCCAAAAGCGCTTTTTTGGTGTTGTCAGTCCGTTTTCTGCGGCGTTGGCTGTTCCAAGTGGTTTCATTGAATAGCCGCTTTGAGACTACGCCTGACTTAAATGCATCAAAACACATAAAGTTTGTTGTTCGCAAAGTTTAGTTTGGCTTAAAATTGTCGCTCGGTGCCTCGCGACTAACAAACTGCTCAAGAGGGATTCGCAACGCGTGGCATTTTTACTATGCGTTGAATTTAGTGATTAAGGTTGTATGCGGCGGCTTTAGTATTGCGTTGCTCACCCCTTAGCAGGGCGTTATGTGCTAGGAGAAAAAATGCAGCTAGATGAATACATAAAAGAAACTCTTGTCCAGATTGCAAAGGGCGTTAAAGATGCAACGGAAGAAGTTGAGAGACTCGGTGGTAAAGTAAATCCAGCTCGAACTCATACAGAATATCAGAGCGATGGATTCGGTGTTGTTGGATCTACTGATTCTAATGTGCGTCCAGAAAAACAGACCATCAAGTTTGATATCGCACTGCAAGTAAAAGAAACATCCGGAGTTGATGCTAGCGCAAAAGCTAAACTGGCTGTTTTATCAATCGGTGGCGGCGTGAAGAATTTAGACGAATCGCATACTGCACATCGTGTTCAATTTGAAATTCCAGTAGATCTTCCGACAAAACTCAGTTAACGGTGCGGGTTTTGAACTACGCACATAACAAATTGTTCAAGAGTGATTCGGCACGCGTGGCATTTTTACTATGCGTTAGTTTTAGTGGTTAAGGTGGTATGCGGGGGCTGCGGCATTGCGTGCCTCACACCTTAACAAGGCGTTAGCTTAATCGGATAAAAGTGGCATTTGAGTAAGTACAGTAGTAACTTAGAGTTGTTTAGTGTTTTTGGAAAACCTTCGCTGATGAAACATGTTGAATTTATGGAATCGTTCAAAAATCATGCTCAATTGAAGCAGTCTGATGCTTTTAACTCAGTTGTAAATGCTACTTCTTTGAAGCCATTTAGTGCTTTTGACTCAGTTGTAAATGCAGTGTCTTTGAACCAACTTAAAGCCTTTGACTTAGCTGTAAATTCAGCATCTTTGAATCAGCTTAAAGCTCTTGACTCAGTTGTAAATGCTGCGTCTTTGAATCAGCTTAAAGCCCTTGATTTAGTTGTAAATGCAGCATCTTTGAATCAGCTTAAAGCCCTTGATTCAGTTGTAAATGCAGCATCTTTGAATCAACTTAAAGCTTTTGACTCAGTTGTAAGTGCAGCGTCTTTGAATCAGCTTAAAGCCTTTGACTCAGTTGTGAATGCAGCGTCTTTGAATCAACTTAAAGCCTTTGACCTAGCTGTAAATGCAGCATCTTTGAAACAAATTGATGCCTTTAATTTTGTCATAAATGCAGCATCGCTGAGTAATTTTGATGCGCTCAACTCTTTATATACCGAACAAGAGTTATCTGAATTTTCAGAAGTATTGGCGGAGGTTGGAGATAACCTTCAAGAAGAGCAAATCTCTGAAAGAGACGCCGAGAGAACTCTTCAAAAGTTACCCACTTTTTTCCTATTTTTTCTTAAGTACTTATTTAATGTCATCGTAATGCCTCTATTTGTTGCTGTTTATGTGCAACCGTTAGTGACAGAGTATCTCCAAAATAACAACGAACCTCTTCGAGTACAGAAAAACACAATTAAAAAGTTGCCTCAAAGTACAGGAGTTGAGGTCACTGCTACGAATAGGTTTATTAGTGGTGATGGAGTTCGTTTAAGATCTTCTGCTTCTGTGAAAGCAGAAATTATTTCTCACTTAGTCTTTGGTCAACTGGTGTACGTGTTAGAGAAAGAGCGCAGCTGGGTAAAGGTTGCTGTACCTCAAAAAGATGGTAGCACGCTTGAGGGGTGGGTGTTTAATGAGTATACAGAGCGCTTTAGGTAATTAAGCTAACAAACTGTTTAAGAGTGATTCGCAACGCATGGCACTTTTACTATGCGTTGCGTTCAGTGTTTAAGGTGGTATGCGGTAGCATTCGGTAATGCGTTGCTCACACCTTAACAGGGCGTTAGCTGCCATCCATGTTCAGAGGAGGAACAATAAATGGACTATCCACTTAATGGAGCATGTCAGTGCGGGCAAGTTACCTATGAATTATATGAAAAACCATTAATGGTTTTTGCGTGTCACTGTACAGAGTGCCAAAAGCTATCAACTAGCCCATTTAGCATAACAGCAGTTGTCGATGCGGAGAAAATTGAGTTTTCTGGCCAACTGAAAAGTTGGGAGCGTTTAGCTGATAGTGGTAATCGTAATTGCGCGATGTTCTGTCCAAATTGTGGAAATAGAATTTACCATTTCAACCCAGATGCACCTGAAACAGTAAAGTTAAAGCTAAAACCAATTGGTATGTCGCGAGCTGATATTTTTGAACCTCAAGCACATGTTTGGGTAAGCGAAAAACTAGATTGGTATCAGATACCAAAGAATGTAAAGGTTTTTCCTAAGTAGCCGGGCTAGCAGCTAACAAAATGTTCAAGAGGGATTCGCAACGCGTGGCATTTTCACTATGCGTTGATTTTTGTGTTTAAGGTGGTTGCAGCAACATCGGTATTGCGTCGCTCACCCCTTAACATGGCGTTATAAATCAGAAATATTTATGAGAACTATTCAAGAACAATTCAATAAAATCCTCGAGGATTTGGTTGCTGATAACCCAGCTAAAGCGCGAGAGCTAGATATCAAAAAGCTGGTTGCTGACTTAACTCCAGAATTTGTAGAAATGATCGGTAAATCATTGCATTCCTCAATGCCTGAAATGCTTTCACATCGCAGGTCAGATTTTAGCTCGTTTGCGGATATGAATGTTGAAAAATGGCAATCGGCTTTTGATCTACTTGAAACGCATATCGTAATCTGCACTGAAGCAGGAGCAACTCTAAATTCAAAGTATCGCCCAGAAGCAGCAGAACAAGGGGACTTGATATTTGACCTATTAGTTCGTCATCACGCTAGAGCCTGCCACATAGCAAACGAAATTTTATGCTTATTAAAGAATGGGTTCCCTGATGCTGCGCACTCAAGATGGAGAGCGTTACATGAAGTGAATGCCACTGCCTTATTCATTTTTAATCACGGTCAAGAGTGTGCCGAACGCTTTTATTTTCATGATGTTGTGGATGCTTATGACGCTATGAAAGAGCATCGTAAATACGAAGACCGGTTACAAGCAAAGGGACCAACAGATATAGAAACGAATGAATTGAAAAAGGTTTATGATGATCTCATCATAAAATATGGTAGAAACTACGCTGGGCATTATGGGTGGGCTGCATATTTGTTTCCGGGACATAGTCGCGTAGGATTCGGTGCTATTGAGAAAGACGTGGGGCTTGAACATATGCGCCCTTATTATAAATGGGCAAGCCAAAATATTCATGCAGGCTCGAAAGGTTTGAGAAACCGCTTAGCCCTTGCTGATTGTAGCGAAGACATATTAGTAGTTGGGCAAAGCAATTCAGGTATGACAGATCCGGCTCATGCTACAGCCATTAGTTTACTCGGGGTAACGAGTACATTACTGACCTATAAGCCCTCGATGGATACAATTGTAATGCTGCAAATAGCGGCAAAGTACTCAGATAAAATTGGTCGTGAGTTTCTCAGGCTTTCGAGGAATACTGATTTATAACAAACTGTTTAAGAGTGATTCGCAACGCGTGGCATTTTTACTATGCGTTGGTTTTAGTGTTTAAGGTGGTATGCGGCAGCTTCGGTATTGCGTTGCTCACACCTTAACAGGGCGTTAGGCTTTACCCGAAAAATTACAGTGTGGATGTCGGTGGTTAATAAGAATAGTAAAGGTATGATGAAAAAAATTCATTGCGAAAATCAACTTATATCTAGGGTTCGCGAACTAGCTACACAAAAGCAACTTACTGAACCCTCAGCAGCAGTTTTAACCGGCATCAAGGCAGATGAATACAAGTCTTTGTTGTTATTTTCAGAAAACATGAGGCTAGCATGCCAAGGATTGATTTTTGCTCAAGACTTAATTCAGTTCCCGTCTAATACCGCTTTTGCTTATCATATATATTCATCAGCAGTCCTCTTTTATCGACAATTGTTTAAAGGTTGTAGTGGTATAAAGCGCGATCAAGATAGTGTTTCACTTTTGGGCGATGCGATTAGAAATAAGTTTGGAGAAGTAGCTGTTGATAGAGCACAAAAACCACTAAAAATTTCGCGTGACCGTTTTTATATTGAAGAGTTCATCAAGCACACTGAGGGTGGTTTTAAAACACACTTTACAATGCTTGAACAGGCAGACAAGAGTTTATGTCATTTTGATAAAGAGTCTGATAAAAACGCATTTGCTATTTTAGTATTTGAAGGTAAAAGACCTAATCATTTATTGAATCATTTTGAGTACAGCATGTTTAATATTAATGCGTTACATGAAATGTACCAGCACTGTGAGCTTTTGAAAAACTTATCAGATATAAAATTGAGAGTTGTTGCAGAAGAATTGTGGGCTTCCGAGGCGTCCAGTTCGCTCGAAGAACATTTAGATAATCAGTTTTTTCCACCGAAAAATCTCAGTGTGGAAAAAGCCTAACAAACAATTTAAGAGGGATTCCCAACGCTTGGCATTTTTGCTTCTACTTCAATTTTAGTGGTTACAGCACAATGCTTTAGGTTGGGTGGTAGCGTTACTCACCCCTTAATTGGGCGTTATGTGTCAGAGAGAGATTATGAGATTTTTGCAATTATTTATCTTGATCTTAGTAGTAGGGTGTTCAAGTTCTATAGAAAACACTTACTCATCGGAATATTTAGATCTTGAGCCAATAGAGTTGGTATCGCCGAGATACCCTAAAGTTGCAGTAGAGAATAACCTGTCAGGGTATGTGGTCATGACGTTTAACATTACTAAAAATGGAGATGTGGCTGATATTGTTGTAATCGATTCCACCCCAAAGGGGATCTTTGAAAAGGTAGCTGTACAAGCGTTGTCCAAATGGAAATATGAGCCACTTGAAGATGTTGAGCTTATTGATCAAAAACAAAAATTAGTCTTTAAAATCTAGCACATAACAAATTGTTTAAGAGTGATTCGGCACGCGTGGCATTTTTACCATGCGTTAGGTTTAGGGTTTAAGGTGGTCTGCGGAGGCTACGGTATTGCGTGCCTCACACCTTAACAAGGCGTTATGTACTTTCTCGAAAATTAACCTAGCCAACGTATGAAGTTAGGTCGTAAACTTAGCTTAATTAAAGGGTTAGGTGATAGATATGGCATTTTCAGAAATTGAGCAACAGCGTTATAGAAAGGTAGTGGAGAAGTACCTTGATTCTTGTCGGCCGCCAGAAGAGATCCGCAACCAACTTGATATTGGGTATCGTTTAGAGGGGCAAGTCATCGAAATCTTCGAGATACGTCCTAAGTGGAATGATCCATCCGAAAAAATGGAGTGCCCAGTAGCCAAAGTCAAATATTATAAGTCGCGTGATGCGTGGAAAATTTACTGGATGAAATCCGACCAAAAATGGCATTCGTATGAGCCAGTTCCAGAGATTCAACTTCTAGAAGCTTTCTTGGAAATATTGGAAGACGATACTTATGGGTATTTCTGGGGATAGAACCAACCACGTACATAACAAACTGTTCAAGAGGGATTCGCAACGCGTGGCATTTTTACTATGCGTTGGTTTTAGTGTTTAAGGCGGTATGCGGCGGCATCGGTATTGCGTTGCTCACCCCTTAACAGGGCGTTATAACGAGGAGGTAACTTGGCAATATCTGACAGTAACCCTGATAGAAGAAACCTGGTAGTTCTATCAACATCTATAGTGCTTTATTTTCTCGCTGGTGGTGAGCTTATCGATGATAATGTTCGATTACAGGTCATAAATGTCCATTTCAACAAACCTGAGGTACTTGTATATTTTGTGTGGGGCTTACTCGCATGGTTTACTTACCGCTATTGGATAAATTACAAAGGTTCATGGAAAGACGGCTACTACACTGAGATAGGCTCTGAAATTTCATCAAAGATATGCTATCGGTATATGGTCAAAAAATTTAGTCTATCGGATAACTTTGAAAGATCATATTACCCAGACAGACATTGGCTATCTGTTTCGGGTGATGGCGTGGTTAAGTCAATTTCATTTCGTCATATATATAAGTTGGAAAGTGGGCAGCAAAAGTCAGAAACTAAGAGTATTGAGTCTCCTGCGGACAGATTTATGATTTTTATATGTACGGTAGTGATTTTCTTAAAGGAACCTAGTCTTTCCACTTACTTTATGCCGTATGTATTCGCTCTTGTTGCTATAACTTTAGGCATCAACTCATCGTTATAACAAGCAATTTAAGAGGGATTCACAACGCTCGGCATTTTTGCTTCTACTTCAAATTTAGTGTTTATGGCACAATGCGTTAGGTTGGGGGGTAGCGTTGTTCACCCCTTAATTGGGCGTTATATTTTTCGAGGTAATATGAAAATATCTGTTCAACATCAGGTAGATAGAATCAGTCATGATTCAAAATATCTTTTTGGCAGGGCTGATTATGCCCAAAACCTAATCAACCTGTTTCAAAATAGTACTACTGGCTATGTTTTAGCCATTGATGCTGAATGGGGGCAGGGTAAAACATCTTTTATTCACCAGTTGATGTTCGATATGCGTCTTTCAGACAACTTAATCCCAATCTACTTTGATGCATTTGCAAATGATTATATGGATGATGCATTCTTGTCCATCGGTGCAACTATTCACGATGAGCTAAAAAGAAAATATAGTGGCTCTGGTCCTGCAGCTTACCGTCAATCGGAACAGATTAAACATCTTAAGTCTGCTACCAAAGAACTCGCAACTGAATTGGCAAAACTAAGTGTTGATATAGCTGTAAAAACAGCCACTTCAGGCGTGGTGAGCCAAAATTCGCTCGTAAAGTTTATTCAAAAGGTAATTAAACGTACTACTTTTGATACTCTTGAAGTTGATGTCGACAAAAAGTTCAAAGCATATTCAGACGCTAAGAGCACGGTAGAGGCTTATAAGCAGGCATTAGAGGGTATTAGCAACAATGATGAGAAAATTGTATTTTTCATCGATGAACTCGACCGTTGTCGTCCTGATTTTGCAGTTAAAGTATTAGAAAAAATAAAGCATCTATTCGACGCAAAGAACATAATATTTGTATTGTCTTATAATAAATCTCAATTATCTAGAATAATTTCAAGTGTTTATGGCGTCGATATGGACGGTTCTGTTAAATACTTGGAGAAATTTATTCATATAGAAACAGTACTACCAGTTTTAGCTGAAGATAATCAGGGAGAGTCATTGGGTATCCTTTTCGACTCTTTCATTTCAGAGTTTTCAATCAGCTTAATTGAACGTAATATCGACGAAAAATCATTGAAAGATATGTTCGTTAATCTATGTGGTGTTTCCAAGCTCAATCTAAATGCTAGAGAAATTGAGAGAGCTTTCAGTTATGTGAGTTTTTGCATGGCATCGCTCCCTAAAAATGTTGGTGATAACTTAGTAGACTATTTTATCCCTGCATCTCTAATGAGAGTAAAGTCTCAATCTCTGTATGATCAAGTTAAGTTTGGTCGCTTTGTGCAGTCTTCTGGTGAGTATTCATGGGTATTTGAGTTTTTCCTTTCATACTATGAAACTACGCTAGAGAAAACAGCCAGTAATGTTTTTGTTGTGGAACAATTTAAACAAGCTTGTTCTGTGATTGAAATGTTTAGGTTTCCTAGTGAATCTGAAGTATTGGATTTTCCACACGACTCATCGACTGCAGATCGTATACTTCGGAACAAAATATAACAAAGCGTTTAAGACAGATTCGCAACGCTCGGCATTTTTGGTTTGCTTTGATTTTAGTGTTTACGGCACAATAGTTTAGGTTCGGTGGTTAGCGTTGCTCACTACTTAACGCAGCGTTATGTTTCCGAGTTCATCAAATAGAAAGGATTCTTAAATGTCATATCAATTAATCGTGCTTGACGGTCCATCATGTGTGGGCAAAACACAGTTAGCGAAAGAACTACAAAAGCAACTATCTCACGAGGTTTGGTTGAATTTCTCAATCGATACAGTAGTTTATACGTTACCTCAGACAATCCTAGATGGTTGTAATTATGATAATAAGTGGGATACATTTGACCGTAATGCACTATTGGCGGGTACATTTTCGTGCGTACAAAGTTTAGTGAACTGCGGCAATAAGGTGATTTTTGATAATGTCGTCTCGACAGAACGTCGAGCAAATGAATTGTTAGGCTACCTAAATGAGTTTCGTGTTTTCTATGTAGGTTTAACTGCAGAGTGGAAGTGTTTAGAGCAGCGTGTGAATGCGCGCGAAGATCGAACATTGGCTGAAGTAAAGCATGGATATGAAACTACACCTAAACATCTTCCTTACGACATTCTAGTAGATACCACGCAATGTGATCCTGAATCACTTGCTAGAGAAGTTATCAAGGCAATGACACTCAAAGTTTAAAGTATGATCACATGTGGAAAATGAAACATAACAAATTGTTCAAGAGTGATTCGGCACGCGTGGCATTTTTACCATGCGTCAGGTTTAGCGGTTAAGGTGGTATGCGGAGGCCTTGGTATTGCGTGCCTCACACCTTAACAAGGCGTTAGTCGCCAGAAAAAGCTAGTAATCAAAATCATGTTTCTAAGCTCAGAATTTGGCGGATGATCGTTTGATACGCAGACGCGTCGTCGATGGTCAAAACTCTGTTTCAACTGTTTCAAGTCCCAAGTTTTGTAAATGTCCTAGCGGTTGTTTTGTTCTTTGGTGCTGGCAGTGCAGGGCAGTCGAGAGTCTGTTTTTGGTTGCAACTCTGCTCGGTGAGTTTGCTGGTTTAAAAGCTTATTTACTTGCTGAAAGGACGTTTTCTCTGGTGTTGTAAATTCCACGTGGTTTCAGTGGCTTTGTTGAAAGTCCGCACTGTGAGATTCGTTTTCCAAAAGCGCTTCTGGGCGTTGTCAGTCCGCTTTCTGCGGCGTTGTTTGTTCCAAGTGGTTTCATTGAATAGCCGCTTTGAGACTACGCCTGACTTAAATGCATCAAAGCACATAAAGTTTGTTGTTCGCAAAGTTTAGTTTGGCTTAAAATTGTCGCTCGGTGCCTCGCGACTAACAAACTGCTCAAGAGGGATTCGCAACGCGTGGCATTTTTACTATGCGTTGGTTTAAGTGATTAAGGTGGTATGCGGCGGCTTGGGTATTGCGTTGCTCACCCCTTAGCAGGGCGTTATGTGCCTTTCATATCGATCATAAATTCTCGAATCTTTGTCCATTATCATTGTTATATAAAATAAAATGTATATAAATGTCGTGCATATAAATTACATGGTGCTAGGAAAAATGCATGAGTGAACAATCTGTAATCACGATTCAAAGTGAAGAACAATTATTTGAGGTCCTTAAGGGTATCGACGAAGATATTCTTAATATAGAAGGAGCCAAACTACACTTTGATGGTTGGCCAACATTTAGATTGCGAGTTGTCGGTGAGGGTTACGATGCTACCATTACACCAGCTCTAATGAAGGGTTTCCTGGAATTACAAAGTGCCATTTATCGAAGCTATGCTATGGCTCGGTACAATACCCCTAAAGCAACAAAGCTTAATCAGTATGAGCGAGACCTTCTAACAATTAGAATCAAAGTTGAACAAGGCAGTTCATTATTTGGTATTGATTTCCAAGAAATTTTGGAGAACTTAGCTGGGGAATTAGTTGGAAAAATGGACGCAAAAACAATAGCTATTACAGTACTTGGATTCGCTGCCTTGTACTTCGCTGATTCAAGTTATAAAAGTTATCTTGACAGTCGTGTACAAACACGAATTCAAGAAGTACAAAGTGAAGAAAAGCGAGCGATGCTTGAGCAAATGAAGTTTGCTCAAGAGCAAGAGACAGAACGAGCGAAAATTATGGCTTCGATCGTTTCTCAGCAACCAAGGTTGCAGACTATTTCTCACTTTAGCAATGATGCTAAAGCTGAGCTTATAAAGCGCAGTGGCGATGCAACGTCTGTTGAGGTTCAGGGTGTTGTTATTGACGGAGAAAGTGCTACTGAATTAATGAAAAATGCGCGTAAAAAGTCTAACGCTATCCTGCTAGACGGCCAATATCGCATTCTATTTGTGGATTCTTCAAATCCAGAGTCATTCAAAGTTAAATTGAGAAGTCTCGACTCAAAAGATGAGTTTGTAGCTGTTGTTGAAGATACTACATTGGACCGCAAATTCTTAGTTGCGCTTCAGCAAGGCGAATGGTCTCGTGCACCAGTTAAGCTTCATATTGATGCAAGGGAAGCAAATGGTGAAATACGCCAAGCAAAAGTGACTTATGCAGAGATGCCAAAGTAAACGGCACATAACAATCTGTTTAAGAGTGATTCGCAACGCTTGGCATTTTTGCTATGCGTTGCGTTTTGTGTTTAGGGTGGTATGCGGCAGCATCGGTATTGCGTTGCTCACACCTTAACAGGGCGTTAAATTTGCCGAGCGAGCTCGGAGACACAGAATGCCTTACTTTTTTCACCCTTCCTTTCGGTCATTTTCTTGTATTGTTGGTGTATGCCAACACTACAAAGAGTGATGCATCAGCATTTCTCGGAATATCAGCAGACCCATAAACTCCCACTCTATCAACTTAAGGGTGTGAGTAGCCTATTGAAGTGCCGTACAGAAGCGATGGGTGGTCATGCGCTTTATTGTGAAGAAGGACATTTAAACGGCTACTGGTACAACAGTTGTGGTCATCGAAGTTGCCCGCAATGTGGAGCACTCAAGAAGGAACGTTGGCAGCGTAAAGTTGAGGGAATGTTGTTAGACATTCCCCATCATCACTGGGTTTTCACGCTTCCCCATGCTTTACATGACATCTGGTTTTACAACAGAGAAGCGTGTCAGAAGTTGCTGTTCGCAAGTGTACGCAAGACATTGCAAGTTTTGAGTGCTGATAAGCAGTATTTAGGGGCAACGCTTGGAGCGATATTGTCGCTTCACACTTGGGCGAGGAATTTAACGTTTCACCCTCACATTCATTGCTTGGTGACACACGGAGGTTTATCGAAAGATGGTTGGGTTGAACCGAAGCGGAAGATACAGTTTCCGGCGAAAGTGATGATGGAGTTGTTCCGAGGTAAGTATTTAGCGGGGATTAAGAAGTTACTTAATCTTGGGGAATTGGTTCGACCGGAGGGAATGAGTAAAGCCCAGTTATTGAGTTTGCTCAATCGCTGGGGCAGGCAGGCCTGGGTGGTCCATTGCACAAAGCGATATGAGCATGGGTCAGGGGTAGCGAAATACTTAGCGCGTTACCTACGGGGCGGCGCAATAAAGAACAGTCAGATATTAAAGTGCAACAACCGAGTAGTTAAGTACCGATATTGGTCTCATGAGCGTCAAAAGCAGGAGAGTCTCACTTTGTCATCGGAACAGTTCGTTGGTCGGTTGTTGCAACACATTGCGTTACCGTATAAATCTCAGTATCAGTTTATGGGGCTTTATCACAACCGGAGTCGAGAATCGCTGACACGAGCGAGAGTTTGCCATGGTCAGGGTGAGGTGGATTTGAAAAGTGAGTTCACTTGGCGTGATTTTTTATCGCAACAAGAGAAAGTGTCTTGTTGTAGTGAGTGTGGTGGCGCGTTGAGTAGGCTGAGGAAATTGAGTCGATGGGAGCTTGATTTTAAAAAATCTGAAATCAGATAGCGCAATCTTTGCAGGCGGTGGAGTAAGTTGTCGTGGGTGATGGTTGTTATTGGTAGTTTTGGTTTTAATGTTGAGTGATGAAATAGTCGATATAGCGCATGCGTAAGTGGATGAAATGGAGTGGATTAATGAATAGAATGGCCAAAGTATGGAGTGTCGCTCGGCCAATTTAACAGCGTTTGTTGGCTTCGGAGAGTCGGCAATTTAACAAGGCGTTTAAGAGTGATTCGTAACGCTTGGGCTTTTAGGCTTGAGGCGGGTTTTAGTGCCAGCGTTACTCACACCTTAACTTAGCGTTATGTAGCCGCGAGAGGGCGGTAAGTTAAAAGGATTTATATATGTTAAATATTCGCCAAGCTTGCATTGAAGATATCAGTGTTATCAAGAAACTACAGTTTCAGCTTAATGAGTATCATCAAGCAAATTTACCTGACGACTTTTTATCACCGGAAGAAATTGAACAAAAAATAGACCTACACAAGATAATCGAAAGTGAAAGCTCAATTTTTCTAGTAGCCGAAATCAATGGGCAGTTAGTAGGTTTGGTTTTTGGTGAGCTATGGGTCCGTAAGTCTTGGACACTCAAACAGCGAAAAATCGCAAGCATTGAACAAATAGTAGTGGATTCATGTTTTAGAGACCAAGGCATTGGACTGGCGCTAATAGAGGCATTTGAGGAAAGGGCTATTTCTAACGGCGGGGAAGAGCTGTGGTTAGAAGTATACTCTTTCAATGAATCAGCTCTAGCTTTGTATCGCAAAGTTGGTATTGCGCCCAAAATCCAACTTGGACAGAAAGCGCTAGCCTGAAAGTCGGCTACATAACAAATTGTTCAAGAGTGATTCAGCACGCGTGGCATTTTTACTATGCGTTAGTTTTAGTGGTTAAGGTGCTATGCGGAGGCTTCGGTATTGCGTGCCTCACACCTTAACAAGGCGTTAGCAATCAGGGAGAAATTGGAGTTGAGTGGTTATCAATCGAATTTAGAAAGTCAGCTGAACATGCTCAATGAGACTTGGGATTCATTAATAAGTAACGGAGTCACCAACGAAACAGAGTTAGTTCTAGAATTTAGCTACTTATGTCCAAATAAAGCATCAGCCATTCAACTAAACGATGCTCTCGAAAACTATGAGTCACTGATCAGAAGTGAAGGGTTTATTAACCGCTCATGGTTTGTTGAAGGATATTCTCACCCGACAACGGTAACCAAAGACATCCTTGCTCAATGGTTAGACTTTATGGTTACAAAAGGTTGGGAGTTTCAATGTACCTTTGATGGTTTTGGGGCTTCGTTTAGTTAAATTGCTAACAAACTGTTTAAGAGTGATTCGCAACGCGTGGCATTTTTACTATACGTTAGTTTTAGTGTTTATGGTGGTATGCGGTAGCATCGTTATTGCGTTGCTCACACCTTAACAGGGCGTTAGGTTTCAATTCAAATTCAGTAACTTACATAGAACTAGAAATATGACTTACAGTGTAGCTTGGACAACAGAAACAGCAGCTTTTATCGTTACTGATAGTGCTGTGACAAATCCAATCGATCATCATGATGGAATGTCAAATGGAACGACTTCATTTTGTGAAAGACAAGGGAGGTTAGATAGCGGAAATTATGTATACGAGAGGGCATATAAGATTTTTTCAAAATCTAATGTTGCTTACTCGTTAGCTGGTGATGCAAATTTTGGAACTGAATTTATAAATGATGTTGCGTTTCGTATTGAACTGGGATTTGACGTAGTGTCTTCGATTAGAGGAGCTATAGATAATTACCCTGATTTTAAACTCAAACCCTCAATCGAAGTTACTATTGCATTTTATGATGAACATCCGCAATTAATAACAGTTAAAAATACAAGATCAACTTATATCGAATTTGAAAATGGCTTGGTCCTTACCGGCTCACCAACAGAAGAGTTAATCGATTATACAAATACTTTCTATAATGTCTTTATGGAAGACTACCTTAAGATCCCTTTGGGTTCCGTAAGTGATGAAGAGTTATTGGTAAAAATGATTGCATTGCTGCAAAGCTATGGTATCCATAATTACACAATCGAAAATGGTATTGGTGGTGCATATACAGGGTTAAGTGTCACAGATTCTGGTGTAGAGTACCAGCCCGATATCTGCTACTTAATTTCTGGAGAAAATCCAGCTTTTGATAGCCAAAAGATAGCTGCTGTTAATGCCAATGAACACTCGGTTTGCATAATAAATACAGATATTTCCGATATCGTTATATCAAATAAAAATTCTGATGTGACTGAATCGACTCAGACCTCATTTTTAGATAGCTGTCGGAATAAGTTCGATTTTGGAGAGTATAAATATTTCATATTTATGAATATATACTGTCACGTTGTTTGCATCGTAGATATGAATTTTAGTAGACATCATTTACTACTGAGTCTAGACGTTCGAGAAGATAAACCGGGTACTTTAGGTTTAATTGTAAGCAATGATCTACAAATGATGCTAAATGATGGCTATCAGGTTCCTACTAATATTCAAGATACGACGTTCCATTGTATTCCGTTTATTCCTGCCCCTGAGGGAAAAGTTAACTTGGTTGAAAAAGAGCTTACCAAGTTAAGAGTGGGAAAAATAAGTGCACCAGCTGTACCGAAGTATAAATTCATCTTAATGGAGTCTGGAAGTCAGGTTGATTGGTATTATGGAAATGAAGATTCAATCTTTCCATTCTTAAAATACAATAAAGATCGAGAGTTTATTAGAATCGTAAATGTCTCGACCGATATGGTCGCATTGGAGTTTGAGAATGGGGATGTTATATTTCCAGACCTTGCTTTCCATGTTGATGAAGTATTTGTCAATATCGTAGATAAAGAAAGAAAGGAAGATATCTACATTTTTGACTTCTATCCAAACAATGGTGATGATGAGTTTCTGTTTGTTCACGTACTTGCCACAAACATCGATGATGCTTTGAACAAGGCGAAACAATCAGTTCATAGTGAATATGGTTACGAACCCACTTTGATTTTTTCGGGTAAACAATTTTATCATCCGAAGTATTTTTTCAGTGAATAGGTATCTGAAACCTAACAATCTGTTTAAGAGTGATTCGCAACGCTTGGCATTTTTGCTATGCGTTGCGTTTAGTGTTTAAGGTGGTATGCGGAAGCTTAGGTATTGCGTTGCTCACACCTTAACAGGGCGTTAGAAGCCACTCAAACTTAGGTAACTTAAAATGGCAATGGAATTATTTGTAGTTTTGGCATTAGAGACCTTGCCAAACACTTCTCAAATGAATGAACTGGCAGAGAAAGTATCGATTCCGATAGTTTATGAAGCTGGTATCGATCTTCAAGATATTAAGGGGTATCTGCCAGCCAAAGTAGCGGGTAGAAAGTCAGGTTTGGAAATTCATACATCTGCATATGACAAAGCCTCAATCAAATTGTCTTCTTTTGACGCACAGCAATACCAACAACCGGTGGTAGTTACTCTGAGGTGGGGAGGTGATTTCTCTGAAATGACATCAGCTCTTTCAACAGCGTATCTATTATCTGAGGGCTATAGTGCTACGACTTTTGAGCCCCAAACAAATACGTATTTGAGCACTACGGAACTGAAAACAAGTGTTTTTTCAATGCTAGATACTCTGAAGTGATGGCTTCTAACAAATTGTTCAAGAGTGATTCGGCACGCGTGGCATTTTTACCATGCGTTAGGTTTAGTGTTTAAGGTGGTATGCGGAGGCTTAGGTATTGCGTGCCTCACACCTTAACAAGGCGTTATTTCCGCAACGGATCTCTCAGGCTGGATGTACGTGGTTGTAGCCTAAGAGTGAAAGTGGCGGGGTAATAGGGTGGAAAAGCGGCGAAAAGGGCGAATATTGGTCATTTCCATGCTAACCTTAAAGCGCTTTAAGCGCACCTTAATATGGCGCAGCAATTAAAGAGTGACGCTAAAGCGATTTAAGGTAGTGAGCTGCCAAATACTTCGGCTTCGATTTTTGCCTGCATACCGAAAATTTCTCGTCATATCAAAAGATTAGGCGTAAACATAGCCGACTTTAGTTGCGGAATAACAAGACGTTCAAGCCGATTCGAAACGCATTGGGGTTTTAGTGCCCAAATAGGCACGGATTTATCAGAGTTTATTTTAGGTTAGGGTGGATCTGCGTCTCTCACACCTTAACTGCGCGTTAGTCGCCAGAAAAAGCCAGCAGTCAAAATCATGTTTCTGAGCTAAAAATTTGGCAGCGGTTTGTTTGGTACACAGATTCATCTTCGACGGTCAAAGCTCTGTTTCATCGGTTCTAAATCAATGCATTGCTATTTTCCAAGCGGTTGTTTCGTTCTTTGGTGGTGATAGAGCGGGGCAATCGAAAATCTGTTTTTGGTTGCAACTCCGCTCGGTGAGTTTGTTGGTACAAAAGCCAATTTACTCGCTGAAATGACGTTTTCTCTGGTGTGGTAAGTTCCACGTGGTTTCATTGAGTAGCCGCTTTGAGACTGAGCCTGACTTAAATGCATCAAAGCACATAAAGTTTGTTGTTCGCAAAGTTTAGTTCGGCTTAAAATTGTCGCTCGGTGCCTCGCGACTAACAAACTGCTCAAGAGGGATTCGCAACGCGTGGCATTTTTACTGTGCGTTGAATTTAGTGATTAAGGTGGTTTGCGGCGGCTTCGGTATTGCGTTGCTCACCCCTTAGCAGGGCGTTAGCAATAGTAGAATACGCTCTTGTGAATGCAAGGAAGAGGAGTGCTCGGAAAGATTGCTGCTAGACTTATCCTATTGAATAAAATTTATTGGCCTCAGTGCCATGTTGTTAGTTATTCAAATTGGTTAAAGCGGCGATGAATTATTCTCTATAGGATTTTACTAATGCAAACGAATACAAACGTGTTTTTACCCAAATGGCTGTGGATTGTCGTGATCGTTCAAATATCTTTGGTGACTTTCTTTTCATTAGGCACAGCATTTGAACCATCAAGTTTTTTGCCGAATGTGGAAAAGTTGAACTATGTAACACAATTATACATAACACGTAACTTAACAGCTGTTGTTGGATTGGTCGTTGCTGTTTTATTGCGCTCGCGCATTGCGTTGTTAACAATGCTAATTGTACGTTTGACGACAGATTTGTCGGATATTACATCCGTATTTCTGTTTGATGTCGAAGTTATCAAATCGAGCGTACCCATGGTGGTTATTTTGTTAGTTTTACCCGCGTTGGCTTCTGTATATTGGTTAGCGGTTCACAAGAAATAGAGTTGATTTGGAATGCCTCAAAAATATTGCTAACAAAATGTTTAAGAGGGATTCGCAACGCGTGGCATTTTTTCTATGCGTTGATTTTGGTGATTAAGGTGGTTTGCAGCAACATCAGTATTGCGTTGCTCACCCCTTAACATGGCGTTATGTCACTAATCCAATTAAGAGTAAGGAGTTTCGTATCAAAACATCTATCATTTTTGCGCTGATATTGGGTCTAGTCCCCTACGTACATGCATCTGATAACGCAACAAAACTTGCATGTATGGCTGGTGCTTCAGCTGATGTAGATGGGGCTAACAGTTATCGGAGTGACGCTTCAGGGATTAGATTTTTATTAACTCTCTATAAAAATAATGGTGCTATCACTTCAATCGACCTCAAACATACAGGGGGTATGGAGGCTATGCCCAAGGTAGCATTTGATTGCATTGGTGATAGCGATATCTACTCTTGTTCAAATCTTAGTAGCACCATTTGGTATTACCCTGAAAAGAGTCATGGTGTCTATGCATCTCTTGGAATTCGCCCGATTTTCGAGGAGAAACGAGCAAACACAGGCGGTATATATAATTATTCCTGCTCAACATTCTAAAAATAGAGTTTCTTACCCATCGTGACATAACAAGGCGTTTAAGGCGGATTCACAACGCTTGGCGATTTCAGTTTCAGTCAGGGTTAAGTGTTTAAGGCACAATGGTTTAGGCTGGGTGGTTGGCGTTGTTCACCACTTAACGCAGCGTTATGTGATTAGGAGAATTATGAGCTCTGAAGTATTAAAAAAAGCAATAGAGTTTGCCAATGAACATGTAGTTCAATTGGAGATGCAAAATAACTATAAGTATCATGCATATTCGGTTGGGTTGTATTGTTCTTTGATCGAGTTATCTCAATCATTTGAAGTGCTTACAAGAGACTATGTTCATACAGGTGCTCTTGTGTTGTTTAGATCGTTTATGGAGCATTACGTAGACCTTAAAAACTTGCGGAACAGTGAAAGCTATGTTGATGTTCTTGACTTGGATAATGGAAGCTCTCATCTAAAGCAATTGAAGCAAGCGAAAGATGGAAACCCATACTTTTCGTCGCTGGTCTATCTTGCTGATAAGGAGATACCTCGAATCCAAGAGGAAAATAAAAAACTGGCTGAAAAGCTCGGTAAAAAGAAATATTCGGTTTTAGATAAGTTTCAACTGGCTGGCATGGAAAATGAGTACAAAGGTTTATATGCATACTTGTGTTCTGAAGCTCATAGTTCGTTAAGTAGCATCGTTAAACGACACTTTCGCAAAGACGACGCAAAGGATCATGTTGAGTTAGTAGTGCATGCATCTGAACCTTGTGAAAGCGACATATTCTATGTGGCAAATATGGCTTTATATCTTAGTCATGCGGGCAGTTTAGTGTGTGAAATCTTAGATAGCGATATTAAGTCTAAGTTTGACGAGCATACTCAGAGTATCCAAGACTCCGCAAGTAAAATCACATAACAAACTGTTCAAGAGTGATTCGCAACGCGTGGCATTTTTACTATGCGTTGAATTTAGTGATTAAGGTGGTATACGACGGCATCGGCATTGCGTTGCTCACACCTTAACAGGGCGTTAGCTTTACTCGGAGGTACAATGGAATTACCAACATTTAAGTATCATCCAGATCCAATAAAAACGGGAGCTATAGAAGTTACAGATGCAAATTGTGAATGTTGTGGTGTCAGTCGTGGCTACAGGGCAACTTCTACTATTTACTCTGAACATGACGTAGAAACTATTTGTCCTTGGTGCATTTCTGATGGCTCGGCGGCGGAGAAATTTGACGGAGAGTTTGCTGATCCACATCCATTGATGAAAGCTGGACTTGATAAGTCTGTGGTAAAGGAAGTTTGCGAGAGAACTCCAAGCTATATTTCATGGCAGCAAGAAGTGTGGCTATCGCACTGTGGCGATGCTTGTGAGTTTCATGGAGATGCAGAAAAGTCTGATCTATTACAGGTAAAAGGCGCTGAATTAGAGGTTTTACTAAACGATCAGCTAATAGGTAGTAATGAGTGGCATCAAATAGTCACTTACTATGAAAAAGGTGGAAATCCAGCAATCTACAAATTCAAGTGTAGATCATGTGGCATATTTACTTATTCGCTGGACTTTGCGTAAAGCTAACAAACTGTTTAAGAGTGATTCGCAACGCGTGGCATTTTTACTATGCGTTGCGTTTGGTGTTTAAGGTGGTATGCGGCGGCATTGGTATTGCGTTGCTCACACCTTAACAGGGCGTTAGTACGGGTTTGGCATTAAAGGTCATAAGCTTTGGTGTTTATCTGTTTTGGCGCTCGTGTTTACACCTTTCAGTTAGTGCCTTTCACGTTCTTTCCGGTGGCACTATATGCGAAGTGTTCGCTTTGATTTCACCGTTTACGGTTTCTAACCCTTAGCCTATTTCTTTGGCGCTTCTTCATTTTCGTGGTGGCTTTTGAGAGAACCTTGATTACTTTTGGTGTGGCTGTTGAAGTACGAGGAAAGAATCCTTTTCTAATTTGAAGTCAGTAAAAGCAGGGCAGTTCAGTGCGTTTTTCTTCTAGCCAACTCTCGTCTCTCAATGGCGGTAAAGTTTTGTAGCTGCCCGTCTCACTTCAGTGTTCAAAGCCTTTCATATCATGCCAGTTTTCAATATCTTGGAGCGCACAAATAGAAGTAGCGCATGTACTAACAAATTGCTTAAGAGTGATTCGTAACGCGTGGCATTTTTACTTTGCGGTGGCTTAGGGTGATTAAGGCGCTGTGCGGTAGCTTTTGTATTGCGTTACTCACACCTTAGCAAGGCGTTATATGCAGTCAGTAGGTAGGTTTATGTCAGAGAAAAAATGGTCACAAGTAGACAAGGCGTATACATTCTTCCTTGAGTGTTTTAAGTCTGGGCACGAGTTCACGTTAGATGAATTAGCTGAAAAGACAGGTTGGAGTGTATCTACAGTAAAAACGTATTTACGTAAAAAATGGGTCTCATTGCTGGAGCGAACGAACAATGGTTATAAGGTCACAGAAGTTATCACAACTTTTAACTCAACTACTTTTCGTCAACACCAAAGCCAAAAAGACGAGGTAGATAAGTACCTTCACCAGATCATGTTAGAAAAGGCTATCTCGGCGTGTATCTCAGCGATAGAAATATATAACAAACCTAATTTTCAGCATCGAGAAGAGACTTTCTCAATTCTAATGACAAATGCATGGGAACTTCTTCTAAAGTCTAAATTGGTAAAGGATGGTGCTGACAATCCTGAGTCCATTCATATTTTTAATAAGGGGCAAGCTGTAATATCCCCAAGCGGTAACCCAAAAACGATTTCATTGGGCGCAGCCCTGAATCGTTTACTAGCCAATGGTGCTATCCCAAAGGTGGTCGGAGATAACATTCGATTGTTAATGAATATCCGAGATGACTCGGTACATTTCGTCTGTGGTGACCTTGAGTTGAGCACTAGTATCCAAGAAATTGGCACAGCATCACTGAAAAACTTCATGACTCTTGCGATGAACTGGTTCCACCATGACTTTAGTCGGTACAACTTCTACCTCATGCCCGTATCATTTTTCCATCTTTCAGATGTTGCTAGCTTTAGCGTGGATAGTGAGGTTAAGTCAAATCTCTTGAAGTATCTGAAAGACATTGAGAAAGACCATGAGCACGACAAAGATGCGAACTATGCAATATCGTTGAAACTTCATACTAAGTTGGTAAAAACGACAAATGATGAAGCCTTACAAGTGCGCCTAACTAATGACCCTGATGCTCCGGAAATTGTTCTTTCCGAAGAAGATGCTCTGAAAAACTATCCACACGATTACTACGAGCTGCTGGAAATACTCAAGGCACGCTATACGAACTTTAAGCAAAATAAAGTCTTTCATGACCAAATGAGAACGTTAAAAACTGAAGGTGAGAGATACTGTAAACTGCGTCGATTAGATCCTGACAATCCTAAAAGTATTAGTAAAACTTTCTATCACAACAGGGTCATCGACCAGTTTGACCAGTGGTACGAAAGGGTTCGGGTGAAATAAGCATATAACAAGCAATTTAAGAGGGATTCACAACGCTTGGCATTTTTGCTTCTACTTCAAGTTTAGTGTTTATGGCACAATGTTTTAGGTTGGGTGGAGGCGTTGTTCACCCCTTAATTGGGCGTTATAGCTCAGGTCAGATTTACTGCTCCAAAAATTATAGCTACGTTAATCACGTATAGTTTTGCTATCTGTACGTTACTTGCGTATACTTTGCGTATGAAAAGTGTATTTGTCGAATCAACCATATTTGAAAAGTACCGTAATGAATATCTCAGCGATGATGAGTTTAGGCTTTTTCAAGCAGAGTTAATGTCTAACCCGAAGCAGGGTGACGTGATTCAAGGTACAGGTGGTTTGCGAAAGATTCGAGTTGCAAGTAAAGGTAAGGGCAAACGTGGTGGTTCTCGTGTTATCTATTACTTCCTCGATGAAAAGCGTCGTTTCTACTTGCTGACGATTTACGGCAAGAATGAAATGTCCGACTTAACCGCAGACCAAAAGAAACAACTAAAGGCTTTTATGGAGGCGTGGCGTAATGAGCAATCGTGATTTATTTGCAGAGTTAAGTTCAGCACTTGTTGAGGCTAAAGAGCATTCAGAGGGCAAGCTTACCCTTAAAACTCATCAAGTTAACGACATCAGTGAGTTAAATATCTCACCTGATGAAATCGTGAGTATTCGAGAGCAATTTAATATGTCTCGTGGTGTGTTTGCTCGTTTGTTGCACACATCATCTCGTACGTTAGAAAACTGGGAACAAGGGCGTAGCGCACCAAATGGGCAAGCAGTAACCCTTCTAAAGTTGGTTCAGCGTCACCCAGAAACTCTGTCGCACATCGCTGAGCTATAACAATCTGTTTAAGAGTGATTCGCAACGCGTGGCATTTTCACTATGCGTTGCGTTTAGTGTTTAAGGTGGTATGCGGCGGCTTCGGTATTGCGTTGCTCACACCTTAACAGGGCGTTATAGCGCAGGAGGAAATAATGCGTAAGACTATCAGTGTTACAGATAAAGAAGAGGTCGCAGCTCTAAAACGGCTGGTCATGGATTCAATCGATAAATCTGTGGAACAAATCCGCACTGAACGAGATGCATACGGGTTGTTTTCAAAAATGAAGTTTGGTGGTGTAGGGTTTGATCCGCTGGATTCTGATCGTGAGTTAAATGTAATTGAACAAATTAATCAATCATTTACTTACTTAGCGTCATTTAACGCAATGGAGGTCTTGTTTAAGTATCACTCTGAACTAGCTCCATATACTCTAAATTTAGGTACAGCGCCTGGCTCAGATATTGAGTCAAATTGTGGAACTTTAGCGGCTGAAGTTTTTGCGTCAGTTACACCAAGCAATAATCAAAAACTCAAAAAAGATATCGACAAGGTTGCAGCTACAGATGCCCAGCTAAAGTATGCATTTTTTATGTGTCCAAATTTTGAATATGGACGTCAGGCTAAGTTTGAGCGTGATGGTGTAATGGTATGGGCGCTTGAAGGTGCCAATGCGCTATAACAAGGCGTTTAAGACGGATTCCCAACGCTCGGCATTTTCGGTTTGATTCAGCTTTAGTGTTTACGGCACAATGGTTTAGGGTTGGTGGTCTGCGTTGCTCACCACTTAACGCGGCGTTAGCTGAACTAGCGGTAGTATTTGATTTATAAAGTAATTTTGGAGTGTAGTTTGAAAAGCATTGATGTATTTAACATCATCTCGTTTGAGATGTTTTATCGTTGTCTCGATAATTTTCCAGCACCAACGTTTATTTCTAGATCTGATGTGGCGAGTGAAGTCCATAACTATATCTCAGGTCTTTCGAATGCACCGAGCTTACAAGTATTAGATGAAAAAGTTTTTCACACAGGACTTTGGTTGCGGGATGAAGGTTACGTAACTGATAAAGGCAGTGCAGGGGAAGGATTCAGTTTCGTCCTGTCTGAAAGAGGGCTGGCTGCTCTAAATACAAAGCCTAGTTCCTTGAGTGGTGGTGAGTCCTTTGGGGATGAGATATCTAAAGGCTTGAGAGATATTTCGGTTGGTGTTGCTTCTGGGCTTATGATCGAATTTTTCAAACCGTTCAGCTAACAAACTGTTCAAGAGGGATTCGCAACGCGTGGCATTTTCACTATGCGTTGGTTTTAGTGTTTAAGGTGGTATGCGGCGGCATCGGTATTGCGTTGCTCACCCCTTAACAGGGCGTTAAATTTCAGGAGAGTATTGTGGATAAAGAGTTAATTATTGATAGATTGAATACATTCAAAGAACGATTAATTGGTGAAGTCTTAAGTGCTTATCAGACTAGAGGTCGCTCTTACGGAAATGATAGGTTTAGCACGTGGAGGCGGAAGTTTTCACAGTTTCTTGATGAGGTATTACCTGGAGAAAGTTCAACACTAAATGTAAAGTTGACTCACTATGCTTATGTGTCACGCCATGGCGAAAATGATGCTCAAAGATTTTGGCGTGAAGATGGTGAAAATATGGAGTCATACATTGATTCTCTTATTCTTGACATACAAAATGATGAATACGACCTTCAAGAATATGACACAGAACCTTCTATAGCAGTCGCCCCTGATGATAAACCTAAAAATAAAGTATTTATCGTCCATGGTCATAATGGTGAAGCAAAAGAAAGAACGGCAAGGTTTATCGAAAAACTAGGTTTTGAAGCAATAATACTCCATGAACAAGCTAGTAAAGGCATGACTATTATTGAAAAAATAGACAAATACTCCAATGAGGTGGGATTTGGAATAGTCCTGTATACACCAGATGATATGGGTAATGTTAAGTCAGAAGCTGAATCTGGTGAGTTGAAGTATAGAACGCGGCAAAACGTAGTTTTTGAACATGGCTTTTTAATTGGTAAGCTTGGACGTAAAAATGTAGCACCGTTAGTTGAGGGCGCTATTGAGCTACCGAACGATATTAGTGGTGTTGTCTATATCAGTGATAGTGACTGGCAGGCTGATATTGCAAAGGAAATGAAGTCTGCTGGCTACGATATAGATTTCAACAAACTCTTCTAAAATTGAAATTTAACAAACTGTTTAAGAGTGATTCGCAACGCGTGGCATTTTTACTATGCGTTGGCTTTAGTGTTTAAGGTGGTATGCGGCGGCATCGGTATTGCGTTGCTCACACCTTAACAGGGCGTTATGTATTATCCAAAAATTAGAGTATGGAGTTGGTTAAATGAATGAGCAGTTGGCATCTTTTGTTGGTGACGCGGTTTTAAATAATTGGTTGTCATTGATTTCATTGGCTGTCACCTTTTGTGCTGGTTTAGTCGCTCTAACTTGGTTTGTATCAAACCTCGTCCACAAGCATGAAATTCGTCTTCTAGAGCTTCAATTGGCTCATCAGAAAGACCAGTTTTCTCAGTTCGAGACGATCGTAAACCAGCGTGTTGATGCTTTGAAAGAGCAGGCGAGTCTTGTTGAAGATGCTATTGAGAATGATAATGGAAAGCATGACTTACCTAATGTAAATAAAGAAATCATGTTCTCAAAAGAACTGATAGTGTCCGAAGAAAAAGAATCAAGCATGTCAGCTTTCTTGAAAAATACCGAAGCATTGAGTGGGTTGCTTTCATCGATCATGCGCGTCATGTAATACATAACAATCTGTTTAAGAGTGATTCGCAACGCTTGGCATTTTTGCTATGCGTTGCGTTTAGTGTATAAGGTGGTATGCGGGAGCTTCGGTATTGCGTTGCTCACACCTTAACAGGGCGTTAGGCAAAGGACGGAAAAATTCTTTGTTCTAATCTTCTTACTCCCTTTGGCCTTCATTTTCCTTAGTCGGCAATTCAGCATTGTCGGCTTAAATTCTTGAACCTCTCCAACCGTAAAACATGCCAAATTTCGTGGGCTGCCTCATTGGGTTTCAGTGTCAGTCGGTGGTGAGCTTCACTGGCTCAAAGTGTGGAAAGGGCAAGTTAATGGAGGCTTTCGTTATTGCTGTCACTTCGCAGCTTTGAATTTCTCAGGTTCAAAAGCTACTTTTTCGCTGAAAGGCTGTGTTTCGTGAACGTTGAAAGTTAGGCTGTAACATAGTGGCTTTAGTAATTCTTGAATCACAAAAAGTCAGTGGGTGATTGGTTGCTTATCGCGTTTAAGGTATTCTGTTTTTAAACCAAGTTAGTGAGTACACAGAAAATTTGCCTAACAAACAATTCAAGCTGATTCGCAACGCTCGGCGCTTTCGGTTTCAAATTGTTTGGTGATTACGGTGAAGTGCTCAGGCCATGTGGCAGCGTTGCTCACAACTTAATTGGGCGTTATGTTTACTTGTATTTCAAAGGCTTAAAGGTCTTAGGCTCTAGTTCTTTGTCCCTCAGGCAATTCGTCCCTAGTAGACTCAGCAAATCAGTATTGTCGGCCTAAGTTCTTGAATCTTTCAGCCCGTAAAATATGCTAATGTTCGTGGGTTGCTTCATTGTCAGGTGCTGGCGGTCGGCTTTTGGTTTAACTGGCTCAAAGTCGCTTTTAGGTTCTTAGCCAATCAGCATTTCAGTTTGGCAGTTGCCTCGGCAATTCAATACTGTTTTGCGCTTTGGTTGGAAAGACAAGGCGCTTGTTGTTACTTGGCAGGGTTGCCTCATTGGGCAGGGAAGTGGACTTACTCGTTTTAGGTTGGTCGCTTTTGGTGGCCAAGTTGGTTCTTGCCTTGTGGTTTGCTTCAGAAAACTAGTTAGAAATAGCAGTTCTTTCTCAAGTAAATCATATGTTTGTGGTAAAACATAACAAGCAATTTAAGAGGGATTCACAACGCTTGGCACTTTTGCTTCTACTTCAAGTTTAGTGTCGATGGCACAATGCTTTAGGTTTGGGTGGAGGCGTTGTTCACCCCTTAATTGGGCGTTAGCTGACAAGCGTCCATGCTAGAGTAATCCGTTATTCGATTCCGTACTCAGCTTTTAACGACTTCACAATGAATTTTGCGTTATATGTAAATACATTCGCAGGTCGTTCCTTAAACATCACAATTGTGTTTGTATTGCTAGGTTTGGAAATTGCGTATGTTTGACCACCACTAAACGTAGTCGTAGCTGTACCAGTTGCAAAGTTACCAAAACTTGAAACGTTTGCGGTTGTATGACTTGTTTTTGGAGTTGTATAGGTACTATTTGTTGTGTAGCTATCACTATCAATAATGGTAAAAAACTCATAACCATTACTTACAGTAAGCTCTGCTGAACGTAGCATAGTGAAAGCTGCTGCTCTCTTTTTGCTTGTGTAGCCATTTCCTTCAAAACTTACTACAAAAACGTTTTCGTCGAGTTGTGTTTCTGAGTAGCCGCCAGTGAAACCTTGGTTTTGATATGCTGTAGCACAGCCGCCAAGAGAAAGTAGAATTGTTGCGCCAACAAGGAAGTTTTTTATGCTCATAATTTAGTATGGTTTGTTTTAAAGGGCGCGTAAGATACTGCTTTTGAGTGGGATTATATATTGAAAAAGTTTTATCCTCACGACAGGTGTGGCTTATCAGCTAACAAACTGTTCAAGAGGGATTCGCAACGCGTGGCATTTTCACTATGCGTTGGTTTTAGTGTTTAGGGTGGTATGCGGCGGCTTTGGTATTGCGTTGCTCACCCCTTAACAGGGCGTTATGCTCTTTGGAGGAAAAATGGATATCAAACTTGGCATTGCGATAGTTTCTTCTATTACTGCGATTATTCTGGCTATCTTGAATTATCGGTTAGGTCGACGAAGCAACAAAAGCTCAAAGAAAACTGAAGTCAGAGCTCAATCATACATCGATTTTTTGCGTGCTGTTGCTGAACTTGCTCAAATTCGAGATGAAAGCCAACGTAGTGAAAAGTTAGCGCAACTCGCAGATGCTAAGGCAAGGATTGCAGTATACGGTGACAAACTAGTAGTTAAAGCTCTTGCACAACATGATCGCTCTCATAAGGTGCTAAATAGTGAGGAATCTTTTAATTCCTTTATGTTGGTTGTTGCTGAGATGCGCAAAGATGCGTTGGCAAAGTCGCTTGATGCTGACCTAGATGATCTGAAACAAATCTTGTTTGGTACTAGTTGAGGCACAAGCATAACAAACTGTTTAAGAGTGATTCGCAACGCGTGGCATTTTCACTATGCGTTGGTTTTAGTGTTTAAGGTGGTATACGGCGGCTTCGGTATTGCGTTGCTCACCCCTTAACAGGGCGTTATATGCACGGGAGAGTTCAGTGGAAGAAAGAATCCGAAAAAGGGAAGTCAAAGTCTGCCCTGTAGTGCTCAGAAAATCAGGAAACTATCGTGAGTTACTGTTGTTTGAACACCCATTAGCTGAGGTTCAACTTGTTAAAGGAACACTAGAACCGTCCGATATTTCTATTGAAAGTGCTGCTTTGAGAGAGCTAGAAGAAGAATCTGGGTTATCTAGTGTATCAAGTGCTCACTATCTCGACTGCTGGGAAAGCGGTTTTCAAAATCAACTGTGGCATTTTGTGCTTTGCGAAATAGACCAAGAACTACCGAATAGCTGGAGTTTCTTTACTCAAGATGACGGTGGGCATGAGTTTAATTTCTTCTGGCATAAAGTAGGAAGTAAGCCCGATTTTAAGTGTCATAAAGTATTCTTTGATGCCATTAAGCAAGTCGAAATTCTGTGCATATAACAAACAATTTAAGAGGGATTCCCAACGCTTGGCATTTTTGGTTCTACTTCAAGTTTAGTGTTTATGGCACAATGCGTTAGGTTGGGTGGTAGCGTTGCTCACCCCTTAATTGGGCGTTAGCCGTCATGGAGCTTGCTATACTCAAAGTGATAGAATAGTATCACTTTAGTATTCCTCTGGAGCAGCTCTCATGAAAGTAGAACTAGTTACATCACTCAAACGCCAAGCAACAAAGATCCTTGCCGATCTCCACGACACTAAAGAACCTGTGTTAATTACCGAACATGGTAAGCCATCGGCATATCTGGTTGATGTTGATGATTACGAGTTTATGCAAAATCGCTTAGCTATTCTTGAGGGGATTGCACGAGGTGAACGTGCATTAGCTGACGGTAAAGTGGTGAGTCACGATGAAGCCAAGGACAAAATGTCAAAATGGCTGAAATAATCTGGACTGAGCCAGCGCTATCCGACCTCAATGATATCGCTGAATACATCGCACTTGAAAATATCGTAGCTGCAAAACAATTGGTTCAAGCGATCTTTTCTAAAGTCGAGCGCTTAGAGGCTTTCCCTGAATCGGGTCGCATTCCGCCTGAACTAGAACATCTAAGTTATCGTGAAGTTGTAGTTAATCCGTGCCGTATTTTCTATAAACAAGACGGCGACAAAGTATTTATTTTGTTTGTTATGCGTGCTGAGAGAGACTTGCGTAAGTTCCTATTGAGCAAGCAATAACCTTTGGGAATGAGCGGCTAACAAGCAATTTAAGAGGGATTCACAACGCTTGGCACTTTTGCTTCTACTTCAGATTTAGTGTTTATGGCACAATGCTTTAGGTTTGGGGGAGGCGTTGTTCACCCCTTAATTGGGCGTTAGCAGAATAGAAGGAATATTTGATGTCAGTGGAAGAAGTGGTTAGAGGTTTTATTGAACAAGTAAGGTCTGGCAAAAATCCAGACTTAGTTAACAAGTATCTAGCCCCAGTAGTTGTAGCGCATCAGATTGTTTCTGGAGTCTCAGAGGCAATTGAAAGAACACCTGAAAACTATCGTGAACATGTTGAAGAGTTTCTAGAGGCTTACGGTACTTTTGACCTCACAATAGAAGAATTTTTAGTTCAAGGTGAAAAGGTCTACGTCCGTTGGCGTCAAGACGGTCGCCATGAGGGCGTCATTTATGGTTATAAACCGACAGGTCTAGAACTTTCTACGGTAGGAAGCGCAGTGTACCGAGTCAGTGAAAACCAAATAGTGGAATATTGGATTCAACAAGAGAATCAAGGTCTACTAGGGCAGTTGGAAGCTAACCTTAAGAAATTCAGCTAACAATCTGTTTAAGAGTGATTCGCAACGCGTGGCATTTTTACTATGCGTTGCGTTTAGTGTCTAAGGTGGTATGCGGCGGCATCGGTATTGCGTTGCTCACACCTTAACAGGGCGTTAGCCGTCATGGAGCTTGCTATACTCAAAGTGATAGAATAGTATCACTTTAATATTCCTTTGGAGCAGCTCTCATGAAAGTAGAACTAGTTACATCACTCAAACGCCAAGCAACAAAGATCCTTGCCGATCTCCACGACACTAAAGAACCAGTGTTAATTACCGAACATGGTAAGCCATCGGCATATCTGGTTGATGTTGATGATTACGAGTTTATGCAAAATCGTTTGGCGATTCTCGAGGGGATTGCACGAGGTGAACGTGCATTAGCTGACGGTAAAGTGGTGAGTCACGATGAAGCCAAGGACAAAATGTCAAAATGGCTGAAATAATCTGGACTGAGCCAGCGCTATCTGACCTCAACGATATCGCTGAATACATCGCACTTGAAAATATCGTAGCTGCAAAACAATTGGTTCAAACGATCTTTTCTAAAGTCGAGCGCTTAGAGGCTTTCCCTGAATCGGGTCGCATTCCGCCTGAACTAGAACATCTAAGTTATCGTGAAGTTATAGTTAATCCGTGCCGCGTTTTCTATAAACAAGACGGCGACAAAGTATTTATTCTGTTTGTTATGCGTGCCGAGAGAGACTTGCGTAAGTTCCTGTTGAGCAGGCAATAACCGTTGGGAATGAGCGGCTAACAAACTGTTTAAGAGTGATTCGCAACGCGTGGCATTTTTACTATGCGTTGCGTTTAGTGTTTAAGGTGGTATGCGGCGGCATCGGTATTGCGTTGCTCACACCTTAACAGGGCGTTAGGCATTCAATAGTTTGGAGTACAAATGGAAGAGTCAACAATGATAAGCCCTTTGAGTATTTCGTCAGTATATATAGAGATGATGTATAACGAAGAAATAATAGGTAAGGGCACTGCGTTTTATTATAGAGAAGATGGGAAGCTATATTTAATTTCAAACTGGCATAATTTTTCAGGAAGAAATCCTGATACCGGCAAACCTATTCATAGTGCGTTGGCTATACCAAACCGAATTAAAGTTTATAGCCACAAAGTTGTTGATAATTCGGTTGAACAGCAAATTGATTTTCATAAATTAGAGAATGACGAAGGAGAAGCTCTATGGTTTGAGCATGGAAGTCTAGGCAGGAAAGTTGATGTAGGTGCTTTGCCTATTGAACTTAACTATGAAGTTATTGATATCAATGAGGCTATTGCGGAGATAGACCCTTACTCAAACTATCAAACTAAAATTGGTGAAAAGCTATTTGTATTAGGCTTTCCTTTTGGAATTTCAGTCAGCAATAATCTTCCTATATGGAAATCTGCAAGCGTAGCTAGCGAACCTGAAATAGACTGTGATTCATTACCATTATTCTACATAGACACAGCAACACGAGAAGGAATGTCAGGTTCACCTGTTGTTATGTATAAAGATCGTGCTGTAAGTCTGATCACTAAAGACAAAGGAAAGATCGACTCACATACTCAATTGGTGGGCGTCTACTCAGGTAGAATTGTTCCGAAAGATCTCATAGAAGTTCAACTAGGAAAAGTATGGAAAGTAAAGTGTATTCAAGATGTGATTCACGGGAATACGTATATTGATGCCTAACAAACTGTTTAAGAGTGATTCGCAACGCGTGGCATTTTTACTATGCGTTGTTTTTAGTGTTTAAGGTGGTATGCGGAAGCATCGGTATTGCGTTGCTCACACCTTAACAGGGCGTTATATGCTTTCGTCGTTCAAAGTAGAGGAAAATGATGGCAAGTGAAATTATTGAACTAGCGAAGAAAGTTCGGTCTATCTATGAAAAAGGCTCACAAGACCGTTTTTCACTATTTATGGGGTCGTTTCAGTTTCCTAAAAATAGCTGTGAGGGAGCCTCAAGAGTTTTTGCTCATATAGTGAAGAGCACTTATCCAAAGTGCGAAGTACAAGTTGTAGAAGGCTACGATTACCCAAACGATGAAAGGCATTATTGGACAGTAGTCGATGGATTGATTTACGATTTAACAAGTGATCAGTTTGATGGTTTTTCTGCTCCTCTTTTGGGAGTTAGCTATACGCCTCTTTCTGAGAAATTTAGTGATTTAGAGTTCTTTGGCAATGAGCAAATTTTTCAGAACTGGTTCCCTGGTGGTAGGTATGACAAGCTTCAAACTTTAGGTTACGTAGAGCACCATTTAGCACGCATATAACAAACTGTTCAAGAGGGATTCGCAACGCGTGGCATTTTTACTATGCGTTAGTTTTAGTGTTTAAGGCGGTATGCGGCAACTTCGGTATTGCGTTGCTCACCCCTTAACAGGGCGTTATATGCTCTTACGATTTGAGGTAAAAATGTTCAAATATCAAAGTTTTTCGCAATACAGTCTGGCGAACTTACTAAACGATCAGATTTTTATGAATCACTATGATGCGTTCAATGACCCGTTTGAGTGTTGGTGTGAAGTGATGACAGATTTTCCTCCTCTTTCAGACAAGAGCACTAGGCTCAGTAATATTTTAAGTGCCTGGGGTTTTAGCGAAATTGATGAGACAGTGGAAAAATACTATGATGACTATGTATCTTCTCTCAGCGATACTGGGTTTGACCCACAGAAACTAGCTGATGCGGCAAAAATAACTTGTTTTAGCAAACGTGCTGATAACTTGCTGATGTGGTCCCACTACGCTGATGGTTTGCGGGGGTTTTGTATCGAGTTTGACCCAAAATCCATTCTTGGTACAAATGAAAAGTTCGCTTCAATTTATGACGTAACCTACCAGAGTAAACCAGCAGTGATTGATACTGCACTCGAGTCGGTGTATTCAGATCAAGCGGATTACTATGCAAGTGTTGCAGACGTTACTTCTGACGATAAAGACGTACAATTCTACGATGATCTTCTTCATGAAAATATCGAGAAGTGTCAAGAGATCTATATGAAGATGCTAGCAACTAAGCCTCTGGAGTGGTCATACGAAGAAGAGCAAAGAGTTATCTACGTTTCCTCTGGAGGTGATGACTCGTTATTAAGCTATCCTTCATCTAGTATTAAACGGATCATCTTTGGTGAAAAAATGCCTAAGAGCCATATACAAACAATCGAGAATCTATTATCAGCTAAAGGGTTAAATCCGGAAATAGCGTTTGCAAAACGTTCCTCTAGAGATTTTAAAGTGCAAATTACACCACGCATATAACAAACAATTTAAGAGTGATTCCCCACGCTTGGCATTTTTAGCTTGGGTTTAGTTTAGTGTTTAAGGTGCTTAATTTAAGTATCGTGGTAGCGTGGCTCACACCTTAATTGGGCGTTAGGCATTAAGGAGAAATATGAAGCTAATTTACACGTTTACGGAAGAGCAAATAGCTGACGTGCATAATCTGTATCAACAAGCTTGGTGGGCAAAAGAGCGGACATTAGAGCAAACAGCCCGTTGTCTAAAAGGTTCTCAACTATGCATAGGCATTGTTGGTGGTGACAATAACCTTATTGGTTTTGCTCGTGTTATAACTGATTTCACCTTCAAAGCCTTGATCTTCGATGTTATTGTTTGTTCGTCGCAACGAAATAGTGGTTTGGGTGCAAAGCTCATATCAGCAATTCAATCGCACGAAAGCCTAAATCAAGTTCAGCATTTTGAGTTGTATTGTCTCCCAGAAATGAGAGCGTACTATAAAAAGTTTGGTTTCAGTGCCGAGGTTGGTGGAGTGCATCTCATGCGTCAGGCCAATGCCTAACAAACGCTTTAAGACGGATTCGCAACGCGTGGCATTTCTACTATGCGTTGATTTTAGTGATTTAGGTGGTGTGCGGAAGCATCGTATTGCGTTGCTCACCACTTAAGCGGGCGTTAGTTTGCAAGAGGAAAAACGCAGCTATATCGTAAGATCTAGCGGTAAAAGCTCAAAGTTGAAATTGTCGTATCGGCGTTCAATTTCAGTGTTAACTAGCGTGGTGAAAATTCAAAATTGGCATCGTTTCAACGGTTGATTTGTTCTTTGGTGCGGCGACTTTTGGTTTACCTGAGTCGAACTTTTTTGCTGAAACTCTGCTCGTTGAGTTTGTTGGTACAAAAGCCGATTTACTCGCTGAAATGGCGTTTTCTCTGGTGTGGTAAGTTCATGTGGTTTCAGTAGCTTTGTTGAAAGTCCGCATTGTGAGATTGGTTTTCCAAAAGCGCTTTTTGGTGTTGTGAGTTCGTTTTCTGCGGCGTTGTTTGTTTCACGTGGTTTCATTGAGTAGCCGCTTTGAGACTACGCCTGACTTAAGTGCATCAAAACATATAGGGTTTATTGTTTGCAAAGTTTAAAATAAAGTAAAATCAACGCTTTGGGTTTGCAAACTAACAAACTGCTCAAGAGGGATTCGCAACGCGTGGCATTTTTACTATGCGTTGGTTTAAGTGATTAAGGTGGTATGCGGCGGCTTTTGTATTGCGTTGCTCACCCCTTAGCAGGGCGTTAGTCGCCAGAAAAAGCTAGCAATCAAAATCATGTTTCTGAGCTCAAAATTTGGCAGCTGTTTGTTTGGTATACAGATTCATCGTCGATGGTTAAAACTCAGTTTTTGCTGTTCTAAGTCCAAAGTTTTGTAAGTGTCCTAGCGGTAGTTTTGTTCTTTGGTGCTGACAGAGCAGGGCTATCGAGAGTTTGTTTTTGGTTGCAACTCCGCACGGTGAGTTTGTTGGTTCAAAAGCAGATCTACTCGCTGAAAAGTCGTCTTCTCTGGTGTGGTAAGTTCTACGTGGTTTCAGTGACTTTGTTGAAAGTCCGCACTGTGAGATTAGCTTTCCAAAGGCGCTTTTTGGTGTTGTCAGTCCGTTTTCTGCGGCGCTGTTTTTTCTAAGTGGTTTCATTGAGTAGCCGCTTTGAAACTACGCCTGACTTAAATGCATCAAAGCACATAAAATTTGTTGTTTGCAAAATTTAGTTCGGCTTAAAATTGTCGCTCGGTGCCTCGCGACTAACAAACTGCTCAAGAGGGATTCGCAACGCGTGGCATTTTTGCTGTGCGTTGAATTTAGTGATTAAGGTGGTTTGCGGCGGCTTTTGTATTGCGTTGCTCACCCCTTAGCAGGGCGTTAGTTTGCAAGAGGAAAAACGCGCCTATATCGCAAGATCTAGTGGTAAAAGCTTAAAGTCGAAATTGTCATATTGGCACTTAATTTCAGTGTTAACTTGCGTGGTGTAAACTTAAAATTGGTATTGTTTCAACGGTTGATTTGTTCTTTGGTGCGGCGACTTTTGGGTTAACTGAGTTGAACTTTTTTGCTGTAACTCTGCTTGTTGAGTTTGTTGGTATAAAAGCCAATCTACTCGCTTAAGTGACGCTTTCTTTGGTGTGGCAAGTTCCACGTGGTTTCAGTGACTTTGTTGAAAGTCCGCATTGTGAGATTCGTTTTCTAAAAGCGCCTTTTGGTGTTGTAAGTTCGTTTTCTGCGACGTTGTTTGTTCCACGTGGTTTCATTGAGTAGCCGCTTTGAGACTACGCATGGCTTAAGTACATCACAATACTTAAATCTTATTGTTTGCAAAGTTTAAAATAACGTAAAATCAACGCTTTGGGTTTGCAAACTAACAAACTGCTCAAGAGGGATTCGCAACGCGTGGCATTTTCACTATGCGTTGATTTTAATGATTAAGGTGGTTTGCGGCGGCTTTTGTATTGCGTTGCTCACCCCTTAGCAGGGCGTTAGGCGATAAAGTTTACCGTAAAGCATCAATATTTTGTGCTAATAGCGTCAGTCTCCTATTCTAAATTGAGGCTCAAATTTTTGAGCTTTGAGTACACTGCAAGAGGAGAGAGCAATGACAGTTTCCCAAAAGGAACTCAATACTTTAAAAAGTATGAGCAACGTGATGACATTACATGAAAGGGGGCACTCACCTTCATATATACTCGAAACAATCCAAGTCGCATGTAAACGTCAAAAGAGGGAGTGCACTCTGAGTGAGATGGACGTGCTTAGTCTCACTAAGTTTGGAGATTTGAATCAAACTCATCCATGCCTTCCAAACGGAGATATGGAAATAATTAATGACGCTCATAATAATATTGCAGCTAATCAACCTAAACTGCCTACTAATCCGTCTTCAGAACCTGATGCAGGCATTGGAGATGACATGCTTCCTGATTCTTAGTATCTCAAGGGAGAACTAGTTCTCCCTTCCACATCATCCTTTGTAATTTCTCGCCTAACAAAGCGTTTAAGAGTGATTCTCAACGCTTGGCATTTTCGGTTTGTATTGGCTTTAGTGTTTGCGGCACAATGGTTTAGGTTAGGTGGTAGCGTTGCTCACACCTTAACGCGGCGTTATGCCTCAGAAAAATAGGGATATCATGAAACTTATAGATTTTGAAAATCAGCTAAAAGCTTATTTAGCTGATATAGAGAATCCTCGCCCATTCGTTTGCTCGGGTAGTCCTCTTGATAGTGAGTTGTTTATCGTAGGATTTAATGCCGCAACAGAAATGAAGGCTCAGTTTTGGGATTTTTGGAATCAGGACTCAGGTTTTGATAGAAAGGTGTGGTTTGATACCTATGTAAAAGAGCGGGCAGATAAACCGTTGAACGAAGGTAAGACTAGGCGTTTAAGAGTGAGTCGTACAAGGCGTTGTATTGACTTGATAACAGATGGTTTGTTTCCGATAAAGGCTCTTGAAACAAATTTATATATGTCGGCAACAACTCAAGCGAATGAGCTAGGTAAAGAGTTAATGGATCCATCAACATTCAACTTTCTACTGTCGACAATCAAACCTAAGTTCTTGCTTGTTCACGGAAAGGATGCAAAAGAGCATCTAGAAAGTTTAACGTTAACAAAGCTTGAGCAAAACCATGCCAACAAAGTAATTATTCAAGGCAATGATATTACAGTTTTTCCAGTTAGCCACTTATCCAGAGGTTGGTCTAACGAAAGTTGTAAAGCGTTGGGAGTAGAAGTAAAAAGGTTAATCGGTGTGTCAAAGGCATAACAAAGCATTTAAGAGTGATTCGCAACGCTTGGCAGTTTCGCTTCGCTCAAGTATAGCCAAGCGCCGCTCACACCTTAATGCGGCGTTATTTCCGCAACGGATCTCTCAGGCTGAATGTGTATGCTTGTAGCCTAGGTGTGAAAATGGCGGGGTAATAGGGTGTAAAAGCGGCGAAAATGGCGAATATTAGTCATTTCCATGCTAGCCTTAAAACGCTTTAAGCGCACCTTAATATGGCGCAGCAATTAAAGAGTGACGCTAAAGCGATTTAAGGTAGAGAGCTGACAAATACTTCGGCTTCGATTTTTTGCCTGCATACCGAAAATTCAACGTCATATCATATAATTAGGCGTCAACATTGACGACTTTAGTTGCGGAATAACAAACAGTTTAAGAGTGATTCGGTACGTGTAGCATTAGCGATTTCATTGACTCCGGAGTTGCGTACCTCACACCTTAACTGCGCGTTAGTCGCCAGAAAAAGCTAGCAATCAAAATCATGTTTCTGAGCTTAAAATTTAGCAGTTGTTTGCTTGGTACATCGATTAATCGTCGATCATCAGAGCTTAGTTCTAACTGTTTTAAGTCCAAAGTTTTATACCTGTCCTAGCGGTTGTTTTGTTCTTTGGTGCTTACAGAGTAAGGCAATCGAGAGTCTATTTTTGGTTGCAACTCCGCTCGGTGAGTTTGTTGGTTTAAAAGCTTATTTACTTGCTGAAATGACGTTTTCTCTGGTGTTGTAAGTTCCACGTGGTTTCAGTGACTTTGTTGAAAGTCCGCACTGTGAGATTGGCTTTCCAAAAGCGCTTTTTGGTGTTGTCAGTCCGTTTTCTTCGGCGTTGTTTGTTCCAAGTGGTTTCATTGACTAGCCGCTTTGAGACTACGCCTGACTTAAATGCATCAAAGCACATAAAGTTTGTTGTTCGCAAAGTTTAGTTCGGCTTAAAATTGTCGCTCGGTGCCTCGCGACTAACAAACTGCTCAAGAGGGATTCGCAACGCGTGGCATTTTTACTATGCGTTGAATTTAGTGATTAAGGTGGTATGCGGCGGCTTCGGTATTGCGTTGCTCACCCCTTAGCAGGGCGTTAGCCAGCATGATAAATCTATAAACGAGAGTTAATATTACATGTTAGATGATAGTCAAAGAAAAACTCTAACTGACAAGATGTTTAAGGAGGAAGAGGTTGGTAGTGGTTACTCTAACACTCTTTTTGTGCGCCTTGTCGGGCTGCGCATCGTTTTTACAAATGTAGATTTCAAGTATTGCATTTTTGACGCTGCGTACCTAAGAAACTGTACTTTTGAGTCTTGTGATTTTACGGGCTGCAGGTTCATAAATAGTAATCTAGTCGGTTCTGCTTTCAATGGGTGTAAGTTCGATTATGCAACTTTTGAAAAAACTCAAATTGATACAGATATTTTAGAAAGTGGTTGTCCCAGCTCTGAAAATCTAAAGTTGAAATTTGCGCGCTCTCTACGGACGAACTATCAGCAGCTTGGTGACGCTAAAGCTGCTAATAAAGCTATTAGTATCGAGTTAAAGGCTACAGAAGTTCATCTACACAAGGCTTGGAGCTCAAAAGAGTCGTATTATAGAAAGAAATATAAGGGATTTGTTAGGGCGTCTCTCTTTGTGGAATGGCTGGAGTTCAAACTATTAGATTTCATTTGGGGGAATGGTGAGAGCGCATACAAGCTGTTTAGGGCTGTATTTTTAGTTCTGCTATCAATAACAATGTACGACGTGATTCATTACGGTGACCCAAATATGGTTAGTAATTACTGGGCATCATTTATAAAGTCTCCTCAAATTTTATTTGGTATAAATGGGACATCTGAATATTCAGGTGCTTTCTTAGCTCTAGTATTTGCAACAAGACTGATCATGTTTGGCTTCTTTATGTCAATTATCATTAAACGTTTTAATAGGAGATGATTGTGCATATTTATGCTTTTGGTTCTATATGTAGAGGTGACATTGACATAGGCTCTGATGTTGACATGTTGATCATTGCAAATGGTCAATTAGATCACATAAACCCATCGGATTATTCAATTTATTCGTATGACCGAATCAAAGAACTCTGGGAGCAAGGTAATCCTTTTGCTTGGCACCTTCATTTGGAGTCGAAATTAGTATTCTCACAAGATAGCTCGAACTTCTTGAGTGAGTTGGGTTGCCCTAGCGCTTATTCTGATGGTGAGTCTGATTGTGTTAAGTTCTATGAAATATTCAAATCAGCATGTTACTCAATAAATGAGTCGGCGTTGTCCCGGGAGTTTGATTTATCGACAGTGTTTTTGGCAATGAGAAACTTTGCTTCATGTTACTCGTTGGCATATTTAGAACGTCCTGATTTTTCAAGACGCTCTAGCATAAACTTAGGTGCTTTAAGTGTCCCAATCGATAGAGAAGTATTCGATGTGCTAGAGTCTGCTAGAATTCTCTGCACACGAGGTGTTGGAAGCTCTCTTACAGAGCCTCAAGTGTTTGCAGCTATTGAAAGTCTTCCCCAAATAAAATGCTGGATGCAGTCATTGATAAAAAGAGTCGATAAAGTATGAGTGAGTTTAGAAATAGAATTGAATCTCAGCGAGAAGCTGTGAAGATTGTAAATAGTTTCCACTTATATGGAGAACCTCTATTCAGCTTGACAGAAAAATCGATCAACAGATGGGTTTCTATAAACCAAATAGACCCTAAGGCAGTGCATGTTAATCTAATTATTCAGACTTCTAAGAAGCTATTCTTCTTGGCTAATAAAAGTCAGGAGCAAGTTACGGAAGACTACAAGAAACTATCGAAAGATGTAGAAGATCTTTTAATTCAAATAAGTCGAGAAATGAGTGTTCTTCGACAAAATGCTGGCTAACAAACTGTTCAAGAGGGATTCGCAACGCGTGGCATTTTCACTATGCATTGGTTTTAGTGATTAAGGTGGTATGCGGCGGCATTGGTATTGCGTTGCTCACCCCTTAACAGGGCGTTATAAAGCAGGAAGAAGTATGGCAATTTACAATACAGCATCAGACTCAGCCAATACTGCTGTTAGGGCTTTCCTAACAAAAGTCGGGGAGCATTATTTAGGACATTCATTTAACACGGGTAGCGGTAAAGGTAAGGCTATTTGGCTTGAAATACGAGATGTCCATTTCGCATCATGCTGTGCTTACTGTGGTGAAAAACACGATAAATTACAAATTGAGCACGTATTTATGTTCAACAGAACGGAATATGGCCTACACCACCCAGGGAATACTGTCCCTTGCTGTAAATCATGCAATAAACGTGAGCGGAATCCTGACAAGTCATACTGTGATTGGGTAAGTCATCTAAAGCTTGTGTGTGAGAAGCGTGGAGAGACCGAAGTATTTCAATCTCGAAAACAGGCAATTTTAGACAACTTCAAACGATATGATTACCCGAACCTAAACGATAATGAAAAACATGCAGTTAGGGTTATCGCAGGTAGTTTGTACGAAAACATTAAAACAGAGTCTGAAAAGTCTTTAAATCTTTACAAGCAGTTAGACGAAGCCTTCGTGAAATAGCTTTATAACAAAGCATTTAAGAGTGATTCGCAACGCTTGGCAGTTTCGCTTCGCTCAAGTATAGCCAAGTGCCGCTCACACCTTAATGCGGCGTTAGCACTCACTCCACATGATGAGAAGTTTGATTCTAGTTATTTGGAATTTTGATGTGTTATAATCTTATGATTTTTAAGCATTATAAACATTCCCATAAGGTTAGGTATCTTGAAAACGGATCAAGAATTAAAAGAAGCTGGTTTCACACAGTCGGGGATTCAGCGATATCAATCAACAGTAAGCGATTTTGCTACTGTTCTTTATAAAAAGTCACTTAATTTTGGTGACGCGGCTAAAGCTGATGATATGCCCAGAGAGGTAACGCATGATCATGTAAGGTCTTCGGCAAATGTAATTAGCCATACATTCGGCGCAGAGAAAACTTCCAAATGGTGGATTGTATGTCAAGTTTCAGAATATGCCCTGACAGCACTTTCTGCATATGCTGCTGCCAACTTGTCTAAAAACTGGGGAACTCCCGTTTTTGTGGTAGCAGTTGTCTTGGCGGGAGTTCTAGTGGCAACCCGTATTTCCAATACAAAGTCGAAGTAGAGTAAAAAATGAAAGTTATATATACAGAATCTGGCTCTCAAGCACTAGAAAATTATCAATCATTGCGTAAACGTGAACTTGAAGAGTTTCTTCAAAAAGAAAAGTATGTATTTGGTGACGAATTTGTCGAAATTACCGCAACTGACATCAAGAATGCGGAAAAAGAAATCACCTACGTTAAATCAAGTAGAAGATCTTCTTTGCCGATGACCGCAACTTTACTAAAAGTGTATATGTTTCTTGGGCTGGTCATGGTCACTTATGGAGTGTTTTATGATCAAATCATGGAGTTTATTCATGGTGGTGCGACTGAGCAAATGGTGTTCATTTTTGGCGGTGTTGCCTTAAGTCTTATTTCTGGTCTTGCGCACTATTTTATCAAAATGCGAGATGAGCGACGGGCTACGCAAAAAGCTCTTGAAATCAAAGCTAAGAAATTTGAAATCTCTGAAGACTGAGTGCTAACAATCTGTTTAAGAGTGATTCGCAACGTTTGGCATTTTCGCTATGCGTTGCGTTTTGTGTTTAAGGTGGTATACAGAAGCATCGGTATAGCGTTGCTCACACCTTAACAGGGCGTTATAGCTCTAAGCGCAAATACGTGTTGTGGATCATTGTCGGCTATGCCATGTGTTGTACAATAAAGCTTTTTACAGGCTAGGGCCCCAATTATGAAAAAAGTAGCCTTACTATTGGCGTTATTCTCATTTAATACTTCAGCATCTTTCACGTTAGACTTAACTGATCCAAAAAATCTCGAAATAGCAGATATGTATCCATCCTATGAACTGCTCCGTAGTATCAGTTTTGCCGACACTAGTAGTGGTTCAGCATTGTTTGGTTTTAAGTCAGATAAGGCAAATGATAATTGGGATACTATTTTTGAAGCCAGAATTAGTACTAGTAAATCGGGACAGCAACGAATTTATATTACAACAGCAGTACCTTGTTCGGAACGCGAAACTAGTTATGAAAATGTCACGATTAAAACAAATGAACAAAATGTTAGGTACAATAAGTATTGTGATGGTAGCTATATTTATCTAACGCCTTTAAGTAAGGCCGGGGACAACTTCCTCGTCGAGCAGTTTAAAAAGAAAAATAGCGTGGCATTTGAGTTTTCTGACATTCGTGTAGTTTTTGATGCAGAAGGTTTCACTAAGGCTTGGAATAATTTTGGTGGTGACGCTCTATAGCTCAAAGAGCTATAACAAACTGTTTAAGAGTGATTCGCAACGCGTGGCATTTTTACTATGCGTTGCGTTTAGTGTTTAAGGTGGTATGCGGCGGCATCGGTATTGTGTTGCTCACACCTTAACAGGGCGTTAGTCGCCAGAAAAAGCTAGCAATCAAAATCATGTTTCTGAGCTTAAAATTTAGCAGCTGTTTGCTTGGTACACCGATTAATCGTAGATCATCAGAGCTTAGTTCTAGCTGTTTTAAGTCCAAAGTTTTGTACCTGTCCTAGCGGTTGTTTTGTTCTTTGGTGCTTATAGAGTTGGGCAATCGAGAGTCTATTTTTGGTTGCAACTCCGCTCGGTGAGTTTGTCGGTACAAAAGCCGATTTACTCGCTGAAATGACGTTTTCTCTGGTGTTGTAAATTCCACGTGGTTTCAGTGACTTTGTTGAAAGTCCGCACTGTGAGATTGGTTTTCCAAAAGCGCTTTTTGGTGTTGTTAGTCCATTTTCTGCGGCGTTGTTTGTTCCAAGTGGTTTCATTGACTAGCCGCTTTGAGACTACGCCTGACTTAAATGCATCGAGGCACATTAAGTTTGTTGTCCGCAAAGTTTAGTTCGGCTTAAAATTGTCGCTCGGTGCCTCGCGACTAACAAACTGCTCAAGAGGGATTCGCAACGCGTGGCATTTTCACTATGCGTTGAATTTAGTGATTAAGGTGGTTTGCGGCGGCTTCGGTATTGCGTTGCTCACCCCTTAGCAGGGCGTTATGTGGCAACAAGCTCATGTTGTCGCACCACAAGACATATAGTTTGAACTGAGGGAAATAAGCTCACTTTGGAGCTTATTTAAATGATATAGCTAGCTAATAGGGCATATAATATGGAATGTCATACTTAGCCTCGATATGACTGAAATCAACCCCCTTATTTTCTAAGTATGCCTTGGTTAGCTCTCTATTACCTTCTTCTCCGATAGGGTTCCAAGCATCCCACTTATTTTCAGGAAGTAAACAAGTAGAAAAATACTTGTCAGTGTCGCTTATTATCATTGCGTTTCTGGCAATGCCAAGCTCATGAAAAGTGTCTTCATCAAAATGCCCCCGAGTTTCTTTCGCCATTAGATTGATATACTCTTCAGTATCATCAGGGATAATCTCATCAAGTTCTTCAATAGTATTAATACCAAATCGTTCTAGTTCAGCAATACCAAGGCCTCGGCTGTCTACTTCGTAATGTAAACCAAGTTTTTCAATCGTGTCGCCAAACTTTGATTTAATAAATGATGTTAAAGCTGCTGAAGATAACTCTGTATTAAAGTTGCCATGGGTAACACTCGTGGAAATAGCATCAATTTCAGATGAAATCGCATTAAACTCTCTGTCTGCTAATTCTAGGACACCTGCAAGCAGTTTAAACCGTCGAGTTAGACCGCTATCTAGCTTTCCAGAGAATTTATAGTTTCTATCATGTTCAATTTCAGCCCATGCATGCTGCAAAATTGTCCTAATTTGAATCTCAAAGTACTTATCTTGGTATTGTCGAAACTCTGGCAAATTCAACCTGTCATCTTTTAGCTTGGCAATATAGTGAACCGACTTGTAACCAACTTTGTCTGTGCCAAGAGCTTCTGATTTGTTAGAACTATTTTCGGAATCAATGTCAAATAGGTTCTCAATCACCCGTGTTACCGCTTCCACTTCTTCTTCAACATAGGTAATTACTCTGATGCCCGCATAATCTTGAATGTCCGCAGGTTGTTTATATTTGTCTTCTGCTGCTTTTTTACGAGCGCTTTCTATGTCTTTGGCCCTAGATGTAATCATGTGGTAGCTGAGGTCATTTGCCTCAAACACTTCAATTAAAATTGACTCTACCTTATCGGATAGGCGCTTATATATTGGCCTGTTCTGAATGTACCAGTCTGTAAAGTCCTTAGTATTCATATTCTTACCATTTAGTTGAACTTGAAGCATTCTGACTAGAAAGTTCATACATTTCAATCCCTAAACGTACAATTTTAAGTGAGCCTACTTCTCTGCTAGGATGATGTTGGTTTATCCAAATTTGCATTTCGGTCATCACTATTTTTGGATAAGACTATGAACCTGATTTGCAGTCAACTGTGTCGTCCAGAACTGCCACATAACAAACTGTTTAAGAGTGATTCGCAACGCGTGGCATTTTCACTATGCGTTGCGTTTAGTGTTTAAGGTAGTATGCGGCGGCTTCAGTAATGCGTTGCTCACACCTTAACAGGGCGTTATGAGCTTCCAAGAATTAGAAGGAAAATATGGCAGTTTTAGAAATTCTAACGGCACCAGATCCAAGGCTTAAGGTCAAAGCGGAAAAGGTGCGAGATATTACGACGGTACAAACATTAATAGACGATATGTTGGAAACGCTGTATGCGACTGACAATGGTATTGGTTTGGCGTCGACTCAAGTTGGTCGTAAAGAGGCTGTTGTTATTATCGACCTTTCAGAAAGTCGAGATGAACCGCTAATTTTAGTTAACCCAGAAGTGATTAGTGGCTCGGATAAAGCATTGGGTCAAGAGGGTTGTTTATCAGTTCCTGATTACTATGCAGACGTAGAGCGTTTTACTTCAGTTGTTGTATCTGCTTTAGATCGCGAAGGTAAGCCAATTACCATCGAAAGTGATGAGTTTCTAGCCATCGTAATGCAGCACGAAATAGATCATTTGTCGGGTAATCTGTTTATTGACTATCTTTCGCCACTTAAGCGTCAAATGGCTATGAAAAAGGTTAAAAAGTACGTTAAAGCGCACTCTTAACCCCGCTCATAACAAACTGTTTAAGAGTGATTCGCAACGCGTGGCATTTTTACTATGCGTTGGTTTTAGTGTTTAAGGTGATATGCGGTAGCATCGGTATTGCGTTGCTCACACCTTAACAGGGCGTTATGTGGTGACACGTAATAGTGTCGATTTCAATTGAGGTAACTTAGATGACTGGTGAAAGTTTCTATCAACAATTGGGGCAAATATTGTTTGATATATCTCCAGAGAACTCGAAACAGATAATAATGAAAGCAGCTTTACCCGAAGTCGGTGATACGTGTTCATTTGAGTTTGATTATGTAGATGAAAGTGGGAATGTTCATTGGTTTACTGGTGGCGGTGCAGCCAATACAAAACTATTAAAGGTTCTAGTTCAATTGAGGGAAGAGCAGATAAAAAACGGTCAAACTTTATGGGAATCATGTACTTTTGTAATTGATGTTGAAGCAGAGTCATTTGACATGAACTTTGTTTATTCTGACAGTTGAGCTTCCGTCGTCAAACACCACATAACAAGCAATTTAAGAGGGATTCACAACGCTTGGCACTTTTGCTTCTACTTCAATTTTAGTGTCTATGGCACAATGCTTTAGGTTTGGGTGGAGGCGTTGTTCACCCCTTAATTGGGCGTTAGGCAAAAGGAATAAGTATGAAGTTGAAAACGAAACTAAATCTACTGATAGAACGAATTGGATTGTGTACTTTTCAATTGCATGTTTTGACGGTGATGCTTGGAGAATATTCTAAGCAAAGCAATGATTTGAATCCCTTAAATAGACTAATAAAAGAAGTAGAAGATACCGAAGCTGTTATTGATTGGTGTCATTCACACACTCCCTTACGCTTTAACCCAAAGAAGAATAAGTTTGTCTCAAGAGGTAATGGTAAATGGAGTATTGCTTCTGGATTAACAAGTAACTCAATCATCGGAAAAAGCGCATTAGAAAAATATAGGAAACAGTTTAATTTTATAGGTATTGGTGACTTAGAAAGAGTTTTTGATGACCTCGGGCGTGAAATTGCTAACTTAGATGCAAAGTACGAACTAGCTCAAGGCGCTATTACAGCAGCCGATATTGAACAAGTACCAGAAATGAGTGACCGAGAGAAAATAAAAGCGTATTTGGCTGCAAATCCTGCCCCAGATAGCATGGGTAAATTTGGAGTTCCACAAAGCAAATTCCGTTATGGTACGTACGGCATGCCAACACTAAATCAATGGTCGCGATGATTTTGCCTAACAAACTGTTCAAGAGGGATTCGCAACGCGTGGCATTTTCACTATGCGTTGGTTTTAGTGTTTAGGGTGGTATGCGGCAGCTTCGGTATTGCGTTGCTCACCCCTTAACAGGGCGTTAGGGCTCTTTTCACCAAATGGTACTTAACAACTTTTGTACAGTACCATTTGGGAGTCCCGTAGGAAATCTAGCTCTGGTTCAAAGACTTTAGTAGATCAACGCCTGAATTTAGGTAGGCAGTGGCGTTTTCGTTGTCGGAAAGAGTTAAAATACCACTAAAAATGATCAGCGTAGTGGAAATGAAGAGCGTGGTGATACGTGTTATAGGTAACATCATGGTGATATCTCCGTCTATGCCTATAGATATTGGTTCTATGATTGGTCTTCTTCTCGACCATGTATTGGCACAACTAACTAGAATCACCAGCTGGTAGCAGATCATCAACACGTTGAAACTATAAGCTAATATGGTTCTTGCTGTAGGTCAAGCCCTAACAAACTGTTCAAGAGGGATTCGCAACGCGTGGCATTTTCACTATGCGTTGGTTTAAGTGATTAAGGTGGTATGCGGCGGCTTCGGTATTGCGCTGCTCACCCCTTAACAGGGCGTTATGCCTCTCAGCGAAATTATAATTATGAGGATTCTATGGTTTTAGGTAGTTGTAACTGTAAGGCTGTACAGTTTAGGGTAACTGGCGACTTTAAGCGTATCGTAAATTGCCACTGTAAATTATGTCGAAAAATGAATGGTGCAGCGCTTTCAACTTATGTAGCAGTACTGAAGACAGACTTTAAGCTGATTACCGGTGACTTGTGCTTTTTTGATGTGACAGAGAATGCTCGTAAACACTTTTGTGGTAAATGCGGTACTCCGATATTTAACTCAAACCCAAAATACGCAGGTTTAAACATATTACACCTTGGTAGCCTAGATATGGAGTCGTTGGTTGACATAAAGCCAGATGCAAATATTTACGCTGAGTCAAAAGTTAGTTGGCTTGACAGCCTTTCAGGTTTGCCTACTTTCGAGAAAGCGATGGGCTAAAGGCATAACAAATTGTTCAAGAGTGATTCGGCACGCTTGGCATTTTTATTATGCGACAAGTTTAGTAGTTAAGGTGGTATGCGGAGGCTTCGGTATTGTTTGCCTCACACCTTAACAAGGCGTTAGAAAAAAAAGGGCAACATGAAGCTGCCCGAGGAACTAGAGGTTGTAAGCAATTGGATTGAGTTTTCTAATCATCGCTCTACAAAATCGCATTCTTTTGAACGCATAGTTTTGTTGCTGGATGGTTAGATTCCCAAGGCTATATACTTTTTGGCACCAATGGTCCAATTCAACCGCATATAAATTTCGCAGCACTCGTGCTGCCTTTTGTGTGTAGTCTTTCATTTGTAATATCCTTTTACATTTGACTTATAGTTCGTGCTTTCTTCAATGAAAGCGGGAGAATGGATGGTACACAAGTTTGTATGTATACGCATGATTTTTTTCTAACAATCTGTTTAAGAGTGATTCGCAACGCTTGGCATTTTTGCTATGCGTTGCGTTTTGTGTTTAAGGTGGTATGCAGAAGCATCAGTATTGCGTTGCTCACACCTTAACAGGGCGTTATGTTTCTAAGTGATTGAAATTTATTGTAAATGTGGTACCTTGTCATTTTTAAATTCTTGGATTTACATGTACACCAAACTGTATAAAACCTATACATCTTACAATAAAATCATCGGTAATATTACATACTACTTAGTTCTTGTCTCATCAATATTTTTTGGATTTTATATGCTAGGTGACGTTTTGGGTTCAAATGCGTTTCACATTGCAGAAAAGGCTCTTCTAGATAGTAAGATATTATCAACCATTTTTGATGCTCAGGCCTTAGTTTTTAATAAAATTCTTAACGCGATATCTTTTATAGTGTTGTCATGGGCTTTCTTATGCCTTCTTTATAGTACAAAAAAGGTCGAAGTTGAGCAGATTAATTTTCTTGTCCCATATGTAGAAAAGATTAAATATACGTTTATATATTACACTGGTGTTTTAAGTGCATTATTTGGTGGTGGCACTATTGATCAAGTAGTGAACGGTGGGATTACAACTGACAAAGTCGTGACTCTCTCGATGTGTTTAGCTATTTTTATAGTGTCAGTACTGATGAAGCATGGAAAAATTTTTACCTTCCATTTTAATTCGGACGATATTGATTATGAAAAAGCTCGAAAACAAGGGAAGATGGCTTTTTTCTTTGGTCTATTTTTTTATTTGTATACTACATTAATCGATGATTTGAAGATGTTGTACAATTTATACTCAATCACCAACTTGGGGTAGGCCCCAAAACATAACAATCTGTTTAAGAGTGATTCGCAACGCTTGGCATTTTTGCTATGCGTTGCGTTTTGTGTTTAAGGTGGCATGCTGGAGCTTCGGTATTGCGTTGCTCACACCTTAACAGGGCGTTAGCACTCAGGAGGTATTCATTGAAAAAGTGTCAGCTGTGCCTTTGTAAGTCTGAGTTATGTAATTCACATGCAATACCTGATTCAGTATTTAGATCTTTGTTTAAACAAGGGAATGGTCAGGCTATCGAACTTTCTTCTGGTGAGTTAATCCCCAATAGAAAGTCGCAGGACAGTTGGGCTACTGACCAGTTGTGTAGTGGATGTGAGGTAAAGTTAAACATTACCTATGATCAATATGGTTTGAACTTATTAAGAGGAAAGGTTGGAAAAGCTATTCGACATGAGGACGGCGTCCATTTTTCCGATATCGACTCTCTAAAATTTAAAAGCTTCGTGTTGTCTATTTTCTGGCGGGGTGCTGTTTCAGAACATGAAAACTATAAAACAATTCAAGTTGCCCCACGTTTTTTAGAGCTAATTCGATCTAGTTTGGTTAGGCAGGATAATGTTTCAAAGAATTCATGTACTGTCATTGTACAGAGATTGATTGATACAACAGATGGGGGTTTTGACGAAAGTCATCTCAGAAATTTTGTTGTTTCACCATTCCCTAGGAAATATGAAGTTAGAGGGCAATTTTATAGCTCCATCAGCATGATATTTTTAGGGTTTTACTTTGAGATTTTTTATAACCCTATACGTTTTCTGAAAAAGTATCTAAGTTTGCTTTGGGCAGTAGCTCGACAACCTATATTGCGCCTTATATTGAGGTCACTGAAATACCCGAGGTTCTTGATTTAATGGTTAACGGTCTTAGAAAAGAGCATAAAGGTTTAAGCAATGTGTGACTAAAAAAGAGTGCTAACAAACTGTTTAAGAGTGATTCGCAACGCGTGGCATTTTCACCATGCGTTGATTTTAGTGATTAAGGTGTTGTGCGGGAGCTTCGGTATTGCGTTGCTCACACCTTAACAGGGCGTTAGTTGAATAGGGAAAATCCGTGAATATTTTTGAAGCATTTCTTAATGTGCTTGCGCAAGTCTGGTATCTAGTGCCTTTATTGCTCATTGTTAGCGTTTTCAAAAGTAGGTGGCTAAAAGGTGTATTCGGTGAGTTTCTCGTGAACCGTCTTTTGTCCAAATTACCAGAGTCTGATTACACACTAATAAAAGACGTAACGTTGCCGACTAACAATGGTACAACTCAAGTCGACCATATTGTGGTTTCTAGATATGGCATCTTCGTCGTTGAAACTAAGAATATGAAAGGTTGGATATTTGGTTCAGCTCGCCAGAAACAGTGGACACAAAAGATTTACCGCCATTCCTCTAAATTTCAGAACCCACTGCATCAGAATTACAAGCACATAAAAGCTCTGGAAACCTTGCTAGGTTGCAGAGAAGAACACTTGCATTCGGTTATTGTTTTCATCGGCGACAGTACCTTTAAAACCGAAATGCCTCCAAACGTTACCTACGCTCGAGGAAGTATTCGATACATTCAGCAATTTAACGATGTAGTGTTCTCTGACAATGATTATGCTCGGTTAACAGAGTCTATAAACCAGATAAAGTTAAAGCGCGGAGTCATTACGGATTTAAAGCATCTTAAACATGTCAAAGAAGTTGTTGCATCCAAAGTTAGCTCAAATGAGTGCCCCCGTTGCGGCTCTGAAATGGTGTTGCGTGAAACCAAGCGTGGTGAAAATATAGGTAAACAGTTTTGGGGTTGTTCAACCTTTCCCAAGTGTAGGGCTGTGAAACAATTCAACTAACAAACTGTTTAAGAGTGATTCGCAACGCGTGGCATTTTTACTATGCGTTGGTTTTAGTGGTTAAGGTGGTATGCGGCGACTTCGGTATTGCGTTGCTCACACCTTAACAGGGCGTTAGAGCGCTTAATTGATAATATGTGCTTAGTTGTGTATTTTGTTCGTATTAAAACCTGATATATAACAAGGATAAGACATGAAGATGGTATTCGTTGATGCCGAAAACGTAGGTCTAAAAGAGCTAGAAAAACTCATAGCATCGGCAATCGATAAAGTATTTGTTTTCTCTAAGTCTGAAGCGATCAAACAATGCTGCGAAAAGAATCTTTTTTTATATCTGTCAGATTATCCAAATGGTCAAAACCAAGCTGATTTTTACATTGTTGCTTATCTATCTAAAATTCTAACTATGCTAGACAAAAAGCAGTTGGGAACAGTGAGCTTTGAACTATATAGCAACGATGAAAGTTTGATATCTGCCTACGAGTTTCAATGTTCCCAGATGGGGGCGTTTTTCCGAGTTGTTAGAACTAAAGAAGAAACTGTTGTGCCTATTAAGCAACAGAAAAAGCAGCTGTCACAAAGTCCCGAAGAAAAAATCTATCAAGCACTTAAGGTTCCAACAGCTTTAGACCCAAGCTTTCAAGAGACATTGGGGCTCTCGAGACAAGTCTTTACTCGGGCTGTCAACGTATTGTCTACAACTAACAAAATTCAACGGTCCACTGAAAACAAGAAAAAATGGGTTCGGTGCTAACATCGCTCTAACAAACTGTTTAAGAGTGATTCGCAACGCGTGACATTTTTACTATGCGTTGGTTTAAGTGATCAAGGTGGTATGCGGCGGCATCGGTATTGTGTTGCTCACACCTTAACAGGGCGTTAGCAGTCAGAAGTAATAAGGAACTATAGATGGAATTAAAGTATCGTTCAGCTGATTTTGAAGATTTGGAAAGTCTTGTTACTTTGCTTTCAAATGACCCGCTTGGTAGCAAAAGAGAAGACGCGTCTGTCCCGCTAAATAGTGCGTATATTGAAGCGTTCGATGCAATTGCACGAGATCCAAACAACGAATTACTTGTTGTTGAACTGGAAAACTCTTTAGTCGGGATGCTTCAAATTACTTTTATTCCTTACCTAACCCATATCGGTAGTTGGCGTTGTCTTATCGAAGGTGTTCGGATCCATAGTGACTATCGTGGACAAGGTTTCGGTGAGCAAATGTTCTCACATGCTATCGAACTGGCAAAAAGCAAAGGCTGTACAATTGTTCAGTTAACAAGTGATAAGTAGCGCCCTGATGCAATCAGGTTCTATGAAAAACTTGGATTCAAAGCAACACATGAAGGGTTTAAACTCGCGTTGTAAGTTGCTGCTAACAAAGCATTTAAGAGTGATTCGCAACGCTTGGCAGTTTCGCTTCGCTCAAGTATAGCCAAGCGTCGCTCACACCTTAATGCGGCGTTAACTGAATTGATGACGAGGTAAGTCCGATGAAAAGAATTGCGGTCATTGGTTCCGGCGGTTCGGGTAAATCCACATTTTCGGCACTATTAGGTACAGAGTTGAATTTGCCTGTTCATCATCTCGATCAGCTATATTGGAAACCAAATTGGGTGAAAACTCCAAAAGATGACTGGATCAAAATTCAAAAAGGTCTTTGTGAAAGCGAGTGTTGGATTATCGATGGTAATTATCAGAGCACCCTTGATATAAGATTTGAAGCTTGTGACACAGTAATATTCTTAGATGTAAACCGATATACCTGTATCTATCGAGCACTAAAGAGAACATTATTAAGTAGTAAGCGTCCAGATTTAGCTGAAGGTTGCGATGAAAGGTTTGATATCGAGTTCATCAAATTCTTATGGGACTATCCCCAAAAGTCGAAACCCCTAATAATGGACAAACTCAAGACGCTTACAAGAAATAAGCGTGTAATTATCGCAAAATCTGGAGAGCAAGCGCTCCGCCTTTGCAAATCCAGTTAACAAACTGTTCAAGAGGGATTCGCAACGCGTGGCATTTTTACTATGCGTTGGTTTTAGTGTTTAAGGCGGTATGCGGCTGCATCGGTATGGCGTTGCTCACCCCTTAACAGGGCGTTAGGTGCTCAAAGTAATCTGTAATAACCTTTGCTATCAATTACATTTAATTGTGATTCTTGTCAATCAATTGAAAAGTCTTTAATTTTTTCTATATCCACACCTTGAGTGTTGTTTTGTTGTCCCCATATATTCCGTGTCGAAATAAAAAAAAACACTACATATAGTGTCTTTTCGACAGCTTGTTAATGAATAAGGAGTCTCTATGACACGAAAAACAACACACGTAGTTCCTCATCCTGATGGTTGGGCAGTTAAGAGCGGTGGTGCTACTAAAGCTCATCGAGTAACAAAAACACAAGCTGAAGCGGAGAAGATTGCTCGTCAAGTCAGCATAAACAAAAAAGGTGAAATGTTAGTCCATGGAAAAAATGGACAAATCAGAAAGGCAAGTAGTCATGGCAACGATCCTTGTCCACCAAAGGACAAAGCGTAAAAAGGCTTTGAAAGCGGCAACTTTCAAAGCCCTATAAGGATCAATTAGACGGGACGGCAATCCCAATTGTAGACAACTACCCACTGATCATTTCGAATACTAAACAACTTTTATAACTTCCAAAAGTGTGTATTCGTACAGTGGGTCACTAAATGGTGATATTCAATGCAAAGATACTCAAATCGTGGTGGTAATTCTAATGTTCATTCTTTTGAACTAGCTACTGATTCAATTACGGTCAGGTTTAACGATGGAGCCTACTATTTATACACAAATACCAGTACTGGTGCTGCGCATGTAGAAAAAATGAAGCAATTAGCAACGGCTGGTCAAGGTTTGAATAGCTATATCGGTAGAGTGGTGAAAAGTAACTTCGCGCGTAAGTGGCGATGAGCACCTAACAAGCAATTCAAGCTGATTCGCAACGCTCGGCATTTTCGGTTCCAGTTGGTTTAGTGATTAAGGTGAAGTGTTCGGGTAAGGTGGTAACGTTGCTCACAACTTAATTGGGCGTTAAGCGTATTTGTGAGATCATTGATGTGAAGTATAAGATTATTGATAGTTACTGCTCTGAGTTGCAGAAAGTATACAGCACAACTCAAATTTCGTTGAAAGGGGAGGATGACTTTAGCTTTTTCCTCGTTTGTTACTTATTCAAGCTCAATCAACATATGGATTCTATTCGTAAGCTGTGCCCATCTCCAGACGTGCAGCTTGTCGCGCGAACAATGATTGAAACGCTTATCCAAATGCTGTGGGTTGCTCAGAGTCCTATTGAGCGTTCAGCGATGTGGCGTAATTACGTATTCATCGAAGATTGGAATACATTGCAGAATTTACTTAATCGAGGCGCATCTATTTCTCCTGCTGAACAAGCTGCAATAGAAAGAGCATACGAAGCGACAAGAACAGATTATTTAACCAAAAAGTCTCAAGTTCATCGTGAGTGGAAAAAAGGAACCAAAATCCATCAAATGGCTGACGATGTTCAGGCGGGAGATTTGTATTCGGTTCTGTATTCTGGGTTTTCTGACTGGGTTCATGGCGGTCCAGTTTCTTTAGCGCACCAAGTTGAATTCACTGATAACCTAGAGCTAGTTTTAGGTACTGGTGTTCCGCATTTCGTAAACGCAAGCTTTAGTGCCGCATTCCAATGTATGTACCAAGGTCTTCAGATCTGTACACAACATTTTTCTTTGTCAATAAATGAACAGCTTCAATGTATATATGATAAATATGTCAAAGAGTTGTCCGAAGAATAATACGCTTAACAAACTGTTTAAGAGTGATTCGCAACGCGTGGCATTTTCACTATGCATTGTGTTTAGTGTTTAAGGTGGTATGCGGTAGCTTCGGTATTGCGTTGCTCACACCTTAACAGGGCGTTATACGCTTTTGAGGAAATAACCCAATATGAACAAGGTAGTATTCAGAAATTGCGATGAGAATAGTCAGTATTGGGTTGCTCTAGAGAAGCTGTTTCAAACAGAATGGTCTGATTTTCTGTTCGTAGATACTTATAAACCACAATCTAATCTTCCACCGGTAATTGTCGCTCTCAGAGACAATCAAGTTATCGGCGGTCTTGCTTATTCGCGCTTTAAAGAGGCTCATGGCGAATCAGAAGTTATTTGGTTTAATGCTGTTTATGTTTCACCAGAGTGGCGCGGTCAAGGTATTGCTAGTGAACTGATTAACCGAGGTGTTAGCCAAGTATCAGCAGCAACTCAAAGTAGCCTGTATGCTTACACAAATGTACCATCGTTGTACGAGTCATTAGGTTGGTTAGCGGTTGATATTGAAAGTGAGCCAAATCATAAGGTTATGACAGTTTCGTTGTAGTGTCAGCACGCGTATAACAAAGCATTTAAGAGTGATTCGCAACGCTTGGCAGTTTCGCTTCGCTCAAGTATAGCCAAGCGCTGCTCACACCTTAATGCGGCGTTAGGTGCTTGAAGGAAAAGGTAAGTATGGAAATTGCTTTTCAGCAGATAAACATTGATGATTTCGAATTGTGCGTTGCTGCGAGAAAAGATGCATACTTTTGTAGTTTTGGGCATTACGATGGTTTCGACGATTTCATCAGTGGTTATCGTGAACGAGTATTAGACCGGTTAGCAACATCAGGATGGTTCTATATCCATATATTTGTGGATGGTCAGTTTGCAGGGCAGTTAGAGTTTCGTAGCTTTTCACCCGAGCCGGAGACTGGCTATGTGCATCTCATTTACTTAAAGCCGAATTTTCGTGGTTCAGGACTCGCTGCAAAATTGCAGGATTATATTGTAAGCACTTTGAGTAAAGCGGGTTGTTTGCGTGCAGTACTCTCAGTAAGCCGAACTAACCATCGAGCTCTCACATTCTATAAGCGCCATGGTTGGGAGTTCGTGCGCAAGAATCCCAAGCACGATGAAACAGACTTTTACCAACTTTGGCTACGCACCTAACAAACTGTTCAAGAGGGATTCGCAACGCGTGGCATTTTCACTATGCGTTGATTTTAGTGATTTAGGTGGTTTGCGGCGGGTTCGGTATTGCGTTGCTCACCCCTTAACAGGGCGTTATGCGCCCGAGTACCCCACGTTTAGTAGACACTTTACTAAGTTAGATCTAGGGTCTAATTGAGAGGTGATTTATGGCTAAACATCGTAATCCAGCGTACACCGAAGAGTTCCGCAAAGAAGCAGTCCGCTTGGCCAGTCTTCCTGGCCGAACAGCCGTTTCCGTTGCCAAGGAGCTGGGCATCAGTGCCCAGCAGATCCGAAACTGGAAGCGCCAGTTCACACGCCTATCTGATAAACAGTTTAACACCTTAGACGGTGTCGATTACTCGAAGAAAGAGTCCGAAGAGCTTCGGGCGCTAAGGCGCGAGAACAAGCGACTCAAAGATGAAATGGAATTTCTAAAAAAGGTCTCGGCGTACTTCGCGAAGCAGCAAGAGTGAAGTACGAGTTCATCGAAAGCTATGTCGGTGAGTATTCCATTAGCTTAATGTGCCGCACCTTAGAAGTGAGTCGGGGCGGCTATTATAAGTGGTGCCATCATACGCCGAGTGAGCGTTCAAAGCGGCGAGAGCGCTTTGAACAGCTCGTCATGTGTACCTTTGCCCAATATCGGGCACGTTACGGCTCAGTGCGAATAGCCGAAGAGCTCAACGAAGCAGGCTATGCCTGCTGCGTGAATTATGTGGCTGATATCATGAAGGAAAAAGGTATCAGGGCACGTAATGGTAAAGGGTTTAAATACAGCAAGGATGTGGCTGCTATGACGAATGTTGCCGACAATTTACTGCGAAGAGACTTTGAGTCTGAGACGCCAAATCAGAAGTGGGTTACGGACATCACGTATATCTGGGTGAAGAGCCGTTGGCTCTTCTTAGCGACAGTGATGGACTTGCATTCAAGGCGTATTGTGGGTTGGTCGTTAGGGACAACGATGACCGTCGAGCTCATCACCAATGCCCTAAAAATGGCGTTTGAGTCACGTAAGCCGCCTAAGGGCGTCATTATCCACTCGGACCGTGGTGTACAATACAGAGCATATAAATATCAAGACTTCATGCGCAAGCATGGAGGTGTACCGAGCATGAGTCGGCAGGGCAACTGTTGGGATAATGCGGTGATGGAGTCGTTCTACAGTCGACTGAAAGTCGAACTGATATACGCAGAAGACTACCAAACCCTCGAAGAAGCCCGAATGGGCATCTTCGAATACATCGAGGTATTTTACAATCGCAGAAGAAGACACTCAGCGTTGGGGCACGTCAGCCCAGTTGAGTACGAAAGTATGTAGTTATGTACTGTCTACTTTTTGTGGGGTACACCAATCCTCACGCATTCAATTTTGAAGTAGATAGATGATAGAGAGAGCAAATGACGTTAATAAGTTTTGCTGACATGGAAGATAAGTTCATAAAAGAAGTGTTAGAGCAGGAAGCTTCTTGGCACCCAGACGCAGAGTTAAGTACTTTTTCAATGGCTGCTGGGTATGCGATGGGACATGGTTATAAGCAAGGTAAGGCTTATATGTTTGCTATGGATTTAATGGACAAAGGTTTAGTATTCGATGACTAAAGAACAAGATTTGGTAAGTAAAGAGAAGTTTTTAGCATTAAAGAAGTCGTTTATTGAAAATGTAGAAAGCAAAAGTGGCGGATTTGAGCCTCATGACAATTATTGCTGGAGGTCGGTGATAACAGGTTACGCACTAGCGAATGGTTTTTCACATGATGAGGCGTATCAATTTGCGCGCGAAATGTCTCTCTAAAAAAGGTTCTGAAAGCCAATTAAGAACGGATATAACAAATTGTTCAAGAGGGATTCGCAACGCGTGGCATTTTTACTTTGCGGTGGCTTATGGTGATTAAGGCGCTATGCGGTAGCTTTTGTATTGCGTTACTCACACCTTAGCAAGGCGTTAGTGCGCACAGATGAAAATTATAATTAGCAGGATTTAAAATGAGTGAAATTGCTCGTTTCATATCTGGTAAAGCTCCAGATAAATTTGGTCGCAATGTAGAGCAGTTGTTAGCATACAATCACTTCTGGCTAGAGCATGATCATAAGTATATCCAAGTTCTTTTCCCGATAGATGAGGGCACTAAGTTCAATCAACATGCTCCTTTGGTAACTCAAGCAGATCGAGATGCTTTTGCAAATTCAGAAGAATTGCGTGTTGCTCACTTAAAAGCTCTCGACCTCTTACTTGAGTTTTGGGGATTACAGCGAGATGGGTATGAAATTTCTTCATTACAGGCATTAAGTCCTGCTAACTATGTCTGGCTTAAAAGTCATGACCACAACCAACTTCGTCTGACCCGAGCAATTCGTAGTTTGTATTTACTCGGTAATGAACAGATAGCAACTAACATGTGTGACTTTCTAGTGGCAGCAGCAAGAGAAACAGGCTTGGTTTCAGATAAAACGGTCGAGTATTGGCGTAACGCGCTTAAAGGTTGAGGGGGCGCTGAAAAAGCGCACTAACAAACTGTTTAAGAGGGATTCGCAACGCGTGGCATTTTCACTATGCGTTGATTTTAGTGATTAAGGTGGTGTGCGGTGGCTTCGGTATTGCGTTGCTCACACCTTAACAGGGCGTTAGCTCGATATATCAACACCTTCTAGTTAAGGTTCTAGTAAGTAATTACTGATCCAGTAAATTGCAGTCTCTCGTGAAGTCATACGAAAAAAAGCTAAGTGGATTTGTGTCGTGACTTTTTAGATCGTATCAATCCGGATATATGCTAAGTAGGAGTTTTTATGAGAGTTCAACAGTCAAAGATTGGGGCTGACCCAGTAAAATATTATGCGAGTTTAATTGGAATGGAAAAGCATGAGTCTCGCTTGAAAAAGCAAGCCAATGCAATTCCGATCATGACCGGAATTGTCCTCTACAGACAGCTCCCAAAAAATAAGCAATCGCAAATATTAAAGCAAATACTAGGCATGAGTGATAACCAGTTAAAAGCCTCATTGTACGGATTAGTTTCGCAGGTTGTAGCTAATCCATATTGGTTCTCGTGGTCTCTTTCTGACAGTGAGCTTAGGGAGTTCTTTGATACGAATAAAGGGGTGACTGACGCGCTGAAAGTCGTAGGGCTAGATATAACAATTCCGTTGACAGTGGCTGGTGTTGCAGCATTTTTATACTCCGCAAATGAAAAAGGGGTCATTGGAGCTTCACAAAAAGTCTCTGAGCAACTCAAAAAAACGGTTACCTCGTCGCCAGTGGCGCAAGTTGGCATGAAAATGGGACTAACAAAACAAGCAGCATCACGAGCATCGGCAATTCTGGTTGTTATGGTTACTGTTATTGCATACCAAACGAGTTCAAATGCAAAAGATGCTCAAAAAGAGTTGTTACGCAGAGGTTTGCTAAAAGCGGATGATTTATAATGCTAATCATATTTCTAATACTTGCCTTTTCATTGGCGACAATCCATTTCTCTCACGTGCTTTTCTCGTTGTGCCTATTATCTCCAAGTCAGTTACCTAAAGGTGTAACATTACTACGTTCACTAGCTCTTTGCATAATGGCAGCTTGTGCGCAGTATTATACGCTTTCATTGATCTTAGGTTCTAACTTACCTGCGGTATCAGGGTTAGTTTTAGTAATAACAAATACTTTCTTCTTTATAGGTTTTTACTCTGCTTACAAAGCTAAGTACACCAAAGAAAGTTAGTGCGTGAATATATATCAAGCTAACAAACAGTTTAAGAGTGATTCGCAACGCGTGGTATTTTTACCATGCGTTGATGCTAGTGATTAAGGTGATGTGCGGCAGCATCGGTATTGCGTTGCTCACACCTTAACAGGGCGTTATGCGTTTTATCGACTAGAGGATTATCGTGTTTGAGAAATTAATTGTTGTCATTTTAGGCGGTTTGGTCGGTTTTCTTTTAACTATCCTCAAAGAATCTGTTGCTGCGAAAAAGTCAAAAGTGGCAGAAACGTACTATCTTGCAATTATTGTCACGAGTAGTATCGAGCAGTTTATAGTTGGTTGCCGTGAGGTCGTCACTGATAATGGCACCGAAGATCAGAATGGATACACTTACTATCATTCGCAAACCCCAAGTTTTACTCCGTTAGAACTTGAGGTTGATTGGAAAATACTGCCTCAAGATTTACTCTACGATTTGTTAAACCTACCTCAAATGGTTCACGAAGCTAACTCATATATTTCAGCTGTAAGTGATTACACTGCTACACCTCCTGATTTTGCGGAATTTTATGAGGCGAGAGCAATGAAATATGCTGCTTTAGGTTTATTAGCCATTCAAATGTCTGAGAAACTTAGAGACCTAGGTGGCTTGCCGAAGCGTAAAGTAGAATAGTGGGGTGATCGTCAGACATTCTTGCTGGCTCTTCATGAGAGCGAAGAAAGCGAAATTATGCGAAAAGAGTTCCAGCAGAAAATGCTAGATTCTTTGAAGCCTCAGGCACACGCATAACAAACTGTTTAAGAGTGATTCGCAACGCGTGGCATTTTTACTATGCGTTAGGTTTAGTGGTTAAGGTGGTATGCGGTGGCTTCGGTATTGCGTTGCTCACACCTTAACAGGGCGTTAGGGCTTAAAGGAGAACTCAGTGGAATTATCAGAACAAGCTCAGTCATTATTAGAGGTGGTTGTAGGTAGATTAAAAACGGCTAGACCCCGTATTCCTCGCTCCTATATTGGTTATTCAGAGTGCCATACAGCATTGGGTCTGAATCAACAGGGGGACACTTTTGGAATTAGCTTACAAAGGCAGGGACTGAATGAACTTGCTGACTGGACGAAGTATAACAACCTTCCGGCAATAACAGGTCTAATCGTTGATCAAATAACAATGTTTCCAGGAGATGGTTACTTTGAGTTATTTGGAAAAGAGCCTTATAGCTCGGTGGAGTGGTGGCACAAGGAAATAGAAAAATCAAAAGTATTTGATTGGTCAATTTACCTGCGTAAGGAATACGTTCCTCAACAAGGTGAAGTTGGTTATGGTGTACCTGATACAGTTGAGTCGCTTGTAACTCGTATTATTAGAAATACGAAACTATCAAGAGAAGTAAAACAGCATCATGGTTTTGAGTGTCAGCTTTGTGGAACTAGCTTAGAGATGCCCAATGGGAAATGGTATGCCGAGGCTCACCATATTAAACCTTTAGGCGGTGGACATGATGGTCCTGATTGCATTCAGAACATGATTTGCGTCTGCCCAAATCATCATGTTCTGTTGGATTACGGGACTATACGTCTCGACTACGATGAGCTAAAACACAACGATAATCATAAGATTGCACAAGAATATATTGATTATCACAATACGCAGATATTTAAGCCCTAACAAACTGTTTAAGAGTGATTCGCAACGCTTGGCAGTTTCGCTTCGCTCAAGTATAGCCAAGCGCCGCTCACACCTTAATGCGGCGTTAGCTTTATCAATCCAATCGTTAAATGTAAGAGTTAGAATTGTCAAGTACAATGTTGCTTTGATACTTGCCGAAAAAGGGACTCTTGGAGGCATGTAATTGAGTTATTTCAGCTAGTATTTCCTCAATTTAATGTGAGGATAAAATAAATGACTGGCAAAAAAATCAAAGCAATATTAAATCTCAGACGTATAAAACAGTATGGAGAGACAACGTTAGGAAAACTAACTATTGAAGGTATCGACAAGAGTTGGTTTGTTCTCGAACCAGGAGGTCCTGACTCTATAGTTGAGGGTTCGGACAAAAGAATTTCGGCTGGTACATACAAAGTGGAACCATTTAGTGGTACCAAATATAAAAATGTGTACGAATTAAAAAATGTTCCAGGACGGACTTATGTTTTGATTCACGCAGGCAATTATCACAAAAATACGGAAGGCTGTCTAATGCCTGGTAAAAGTTGGGGAGTGTTAAAAGATTCTCATTATTATGTAAGCAATAGTAAAGTGGCGTTAAAAGAAATTTTTTTAGAGATTGGTAAGTATAAAGAAATTGAGATTAGAGTAACAAATCAACTGGAGAAATGATTCATGTTAAAAAATATTGTGATTTTAATTTTTCTAATGTTTTCAAGTTCGGTTATCGCATCTACCCCACGTACAGAGCTCAACCTTCTCTGGATGAAAAATAATTATTTTGTAATTCAAGAACACTTGGAAAGTGATGAATCGAAAATAGTTGTCCCTACAATAAATACTCTGGGTGAAATATGGGTTCACAGGGATGGTGCTGTTTCTGGAGAGGTGTCCCTTTTGTTGTTAGTTGCCTTGACTCATCATACCTATATTACGCTAGCAGTGCTTTCATCAGAGCCCGATTCGTTTTCAAAATGGTTAAATGAATTACAAGGAATAGTTTTTACGGATTTCAATGGAGGAGAAGTTGAACAATTATCTCATGCTAAAGAAGATCTTGTTCGTGCTTTGAGTTTATATATGAACTCAAATCCGCAAGTAGCGCTAGCTCCTTATGGCGAGAGCTTACTTGAACGACTTGAGGGAATTTCAATCCGAAGCGTAGATTAATATGTCTGCTAAAAATTGAGTTGTAGTGTTTCGAACAGAAAGCTAACAAAGCATTTAAGAGTGATTCGCAACGCGTGGCATTTTTACTATGCGTTGATTTTAGTGATTAAGGTAGTATGCGGCGGCACCTCATTGTGTAGTTCACCCCTTAGCAGGGCGTTATAAGGTATTTGATGATAGAGCTTACAGATAAGGTTATTGGTCCCAAATACAAAATTCTTAATCCAATTCTTGAATTGCTCCTGGAAACCGGGAATGAAGTCTTTACTGACTATACGTGGAGCGCTAATCCTACTGGTTATCTTTGTATTTTAAAAAAGCCAATAGACTTTGATTTAATTGAAAGCCGATTTGTATTGCCAAAAAGCATCCACTTAAACAAGCGATGTGGTGAAGTTGATTATGGGTTAGGCACAGTAATCATTTGTTGTGCGTAACCTTATAACAAATTATTCAAGAGTGATTCACAACGCTTGGCGCTTTCACTTCAAGCCAGTTTAGTGTTTATGGCACAATGGTTTAGCTTAGGTGTTAGCGTTGTTCACACCTTAATTTGGCGTTATGTGGTTGGAGAAAAATTATGAATCCATCAGCGGTTCTTGTTCATGTCCCAGATGTAGCGAAAGGGCTTGAATGGTACAAGAAAGCTTTCCCCGAAGCTGTTCCGGTTTACCATCCTGACTTAGACTTCACAGCGCTTGATCTAAATGGTTTCTCACTAGAAATAGTCCAAGCAGACAAAAAGGTTGGTGCTGGTAAAAGTGGTACGGTTGTTTACTGGTCAGTAGATAATTTACGTGTTGCTCTGGCTCACTTTGAAGAACTCGGTGCGTGTCTTTATCGAGGACCAATGGAAATTGAAGATGGGCTTTCAATGTGCCAAGTTGGGGACCCATTTGGAAACTTAATAGGGCTGCGTGGGAAAAACACTTAGTAACAAGTTGGAAAATGCGCCACTTTCTACAGATGCGCATGAATATACTCTGTTGGTGTCTTGTGTAAACACATGGAGATAACTAAACCCCAGAGTAGGTACTCAGCATGTATTTACGTAAGCCTTGCTGAGTACAAAAGAATGCCGTTGGTTTTCGTTAACTTTTGTCGGCCGCAGTTCTTACCTTCTTTGTCAGCAACCAATTACTCTAAGTCAATCACACTGCAGCGGATGGAGAGCGTGTTTACTGCAGCGCCTGGAGATAGGCTTCTAACAAAACTGAGTGCTTTCGCAAGATCTTGGGTTTCAATTTTCAACTTATTATCAATACGTCCATCGTTGGTCATATCGGTATCTACGACACTAGGGCATAAGCAGCATACCTTAACTCCAAAAGGAAGCAGCTCCTGATAAAGCGATTGGCTGTAACTTACCATCGCAGCTTTTGTCGCAGAATATGCAGCAATCTTAGGGACTGGAACTAAACCAGCCGTAGAGCCAAGGTTATATATTTCTCCATACCCTTGCTGCTTCATCTTTTCAGCAATTAAATTGCAAGCCGTGATTGTCGACAGTAGGTTGACGTTTACTAACTCAGAGAGCGTAGCTAGCGAGATGTCCGTATTGCCAGCGGCCAAGACACCTGCGCTGTTCACCAAAACGTCGATGTTTTCATGCATTTCGATAATGGATTTGATAGCTGATTCAACATCAGAAGGGTTATTGAAATCGACAGACGCCGTCTCAACTAGACATGAGGGATACTTTACCTTCAGCTCAGTTTGAGCCTGTTCAAGATTTTTTGTATTTAAGGCAAGTAACACCAAAGTGTATCCTTCCTTGGCAAAGTAATGAGAAATGGTTTTTCCAATCCCGCGGCTAGCGCCGGTGATGATGGCAACTTTAGACATAGTGTGTCCCTAAGTGATGTAATAAGAGGATGTAAAAATTAAAACGGCTCATAGGGGAGTTGAGCCGTTGGTAGTGCGAAACTAATTAACGTTCAGGCGTCGTCAATAATCTAATCGCACTGTCTACCGCATTGTCGATACCTTGACGGCTTTCTAATTTACCAGAGCTGGCTGGGCCAAGTGCGCATGCGTAGAGAGCAAGCTGCTTATCAAATGGTAAATCCAACTGTTCATAAAGGTTTTGGCGGATTTTTGCGTGGTGTTCAGGTTCTTGGTTAGCAAGGTTGACAAGCGTGTCATAAATAAGCGTTTTCATATAATTCCTTTTTTATTGCACGGGGTGCATATGTATTGTATTCGATTACAGTTAGAAGTTAACAAGCACCAATCACAGAAAAACGGTCTGATATAAATTCGCTATGCGAAGTAACTCAATTCGAGATAAACATAAAATACCATTAGAATCATTAAGATAGAAGGTGTTGATTTTTGCAGTTTACTATCTGGTAGGAATGTCGAACTGTCCGTTTATCCGTTGCTCACGTACTTCGGTAACCTTATTTTGTGGCCTTAAGTGATGCTATTTTAGAGCAGAGTGTGGTGCCGTGAGCGTTGCGTCCATTCACGGTTATTTTAGGCTTTGCCACTTCATCACATGCATTCAGTTTGAGGTGTGTCTGAAATCAGACAAAAAGAGATTTGGCGCATTTGACTCTGAAGGTGAGTTTACACAGTTTAAAAAGCAATGGTTTTGACCTGATATCGTGACGTCCAATACATCATTCAGCAATATTGCCTCTGAAGGCTGAAGAATGGTACGTCAACGTACTTAAGTTGATTTTGATTAAACGGATTTAATTTGTTATGAAAAAACTCAGTCTTGTGTGGAGCATGTTTGTGTCCTTGCCAGCTATTGGGGAGCCGACGCTATCATTGGTTGATGCAGCGAAGCAACGGACTCAGTACGACATTCGTTATGATGGAAGCTACTACCAAATTAGCTATCCCAATGGCGATGTCGCTGCTGATATCGGAGTCTGTACTGATGTGGTTATACGCAGTTACAGGAAATTAGGCGTCGATCTACAAGTTCTTGTTCATGAAGATATGAGAGACCACTTCTCTGCATATCCATCCAAACGAATTTGGGGCTTGGTCCGTACCGATAGAAACATTGATCATCGCAGAGTCCCCAATTTACAGGTCTTCTTTCAACGTCATGGAACCGAAATACCCATCTCAAGTGAAGGTCATAATTTTAAGCCTGGTGACATTGTCACGTGGATGCTACCCGGGAACCTCCCTCATATTGGTATCGTTACCGATGATTTATCGACAGACAAACGACGACCTTTGATTGTTCACAACATAGGAGGAGGTGTCGTATTGGAGGATATGTTGTTTGATTACCCTATAACCGGTCATTATCGGTTTGAGCCAAAATAGAAGGAACTCATCTTTTGCAAAAACATTGCGTCGTTCTGGGCGGAGGAGGTTGGATGATGGGAGAGAACCCAAGCCAACTCGACCAATACATCTTGTCTTTAAGGGGCAAGAAGAACCCCAAAGTCTGTTATCTCTCAACTGCCACTGGCGATGCGGAAGAGGTCATCACCCGTTTCCACAATGCTAAGTTGAGTGAAAACCTCACACACTTTCCTCTGTTCAAGTTAGAGAAAGGCTGGCGAACCAAGTTGTTCGAGCAAGACGTGATTTACGTTGGCGGTGGCAATACCCGTTCTATGTTGGCTCTCTGGAAAGAGTGGGGCATCGATGACATTCTCAAAGAGTGTTACAACCGCGGCATCATACTTTGCGGGATGAGTGCTGGCGCTATTTGCTGGTTCGATTATGGGATTACCGACAGCGATCCAGAGGCTTACTCCATCATCAAAGGTATCGGCCTTTTGAAAGGTTTAGCATCTGCTCACTTTGTCGAGAACGACGAGAAACACGATCTATTCGAGCGCTTTGCTCATAGTCATCTTAATGTGATCTGCTACGGACTCAGCGATTATGCCGCGCTTCATTTTGTCGATGGTAAGCCAAGCAAAACCATATATAGCGATGAGAATGCTCAAATCACAATCCGAAATGGCAATGATGAGATTTCAAAGAGATAAGCCCGGCTTAGATGCGCTCACCCGACTGTTCAAAAGCGGGAGTAGATCTCTTCTCTTTTGGCTTCGAAGGCAGCCAGAGGCATTACAATGGCAACAGATTTTGTTGTCTGACAGCTTAAGAGTGTTGGGAAGCTGCCGAGCTTCAATAATTACTGGAGAGCGTGTTGCAAAAAGCGCTTTGAGTAACAAGCATTATTTTGGGGCTTTTCACGTTGTGGCAACATCAAAACAGTACATGGGCGAATATGATGAAGCGATAAACTTGTTCATACAAAGTCAGGCGTTTGCCACTGAGTTGTATTTGAGCTTTAGTTATCAGCATTTGGGCAAGTTGTATGTAGAGCAGGGACGATTGAAAGAGGCAGAAGCGCTGTTTAATGATGCACTTAGCATCAGACGAAAATACGATAAGCCGCTTCTGGAGTCATCGACGTTAAAAGCGCTCCAAGGATTGGAAGAGTTAAGAAAGAGCAGTACAAGGAGTGTAGATGAACCGTAAGATTTGGCTTTTCATTGCCATCGTATTGCTAAGTGGACCTTCCTTGTTGCCTATTAGCCTAGAAGCATTCTTTCTCGTTGATCTCGTTGGCTTTCTGGGAATATGGTCAATCTGTTACAGCTATATGTATGCTATCTGTGCTCATCCTTATACACGACGTTTTTGGGCATGCTTTACAAGTCCGGAGCAGCATTGGCTTACTCACCTTCAAATGATGGAACTGAAACGTCATCCGTCGCTCCTCATTCATATGTTGCCATATCGAAGCGTTGTAGCGTGGTCCATCCCTATGCTGGTTAGTGTTCAGCTCATGGCTGGTTTTCGCTTTTAGTACAGATTTGTGACCGGTTAGAAAGAGGCGATGTAATTGAACTAAATATCAGTCTGTTTCTAATTGCTAATCTCTCCAAAATCTTTATATATCCTTTTGACGAACTTACGGCTAGTGGTTTGATCAGGGCATAGGCGGCTCAAGGAGGAGAGTAATGGAAGCACATTGGAAAGTAATAGAAGCCTTAGCGAACGGCACTAATCCGATAACAGGAGAAGCGCTGCCAAGTGAATCTCTTTACAATGAGCCTATCGTTATTCGAGCAATGTTTGCTGTTTTGCAAGATTTGAAGGAATCATCAAAAGCGAACAAAACCAAAAGAACCATTGAGCAAAGACAGTTAGAAAATGAATCGAATGGTTTACCAAAGAACGCCGGATTGCCTTGGACTCCTGAGCAGCGCGAGCGTTTATCTGAGCAGTTTTCCTCTGGTACGACAATAGCATCGCTCGCAGAAGAGCATGGTAGAACCCGTAATGCCATAACCGCGGAGCTAAAAAAGCAAGGGCTGATAGAAGCTTAACGTTTCAATAAACAGCTTCCTAAATAAAGAAAGCCCCGCAGATAGTGCGGGGCTTTGCAGCGACAACCATGCGTTAAGAAGGGTCGATACCTTTGATGCTTTCGACTTTCTCTTTTCTATCTATGTCTCTCTTGATACTTTCTCTAATACTACGCAATCGCCGGCGTCAAACTTGGTTTGTTTCGCTCAACCACGCTGATCGAAATCGCTAAGAACAGAATGTCTTTCACAAGGAAAAAGTTCGCAATCAAAACTCCATCGGAAACTTTCCATGTATTTGGTGTCGTAACTAGGAAGCTCAATGTCGCGAGGAAGATAACGCTTGCAGCAATACCAGAGTAGTAGGCAACTGTTGGTTTTTTCAATCCAACCAATAGGCCAATTGCGACGATGATTTCTGTCAGGCCAATGATATTAGACACGGCTTGAACTGAAATAACGTTATAGAGCCAAGACATAGCAGGGTGATTTACCACCAAAGGTTCAATGAGTTTGGCTTCGGTTGGTGTGAATTTATAGATACCTAACCAAATAAGAACAAGGGCAACGCCAAATACGCCAAGGTAGTAACCAAATTGTGTCGATTTTTGGGAAACAGATGATGCATGCATAATAACTTCTCCTATAAAAGCATGTTTTCAAATGACCGACAGTTGAATTATAAAATTCTTGAATTTATGGTTATATAAAATAACTAATGTCTATATAGCAAAGAGACGAAGAATAAAAAGGATTGGCTTAGATGGAATTTATTCCTGTAGATTTATCACGTCATTTGGATTTGTGTATCGCGTTTCGAAAAGACGCTTATGAGGTCAGTTTTGGCCATCAGGATGGGTTTGATACCCAAGAAATCACCTCTTGGTTTACGTCGATTGCGAAAGATCCCCAAGCAGGCTTCTTTCATGTCATCAAAGACAATCAAATCGTTGGGCAGTTGGAGTGTCGATATCCAGTTTTAGACGAGGAAGGACGTAAATTCGGTTACATCAATTTGTTCTATTTACTGCCCGAATTCCGTAATCAAGGGCTCGGTAGGCAACTGCAAGATTTTCTAATTAAACTTTTTGCCAATCACGGCTGCGGGTATGCGAGACTGAGGTATATTCCCGGAAATGACGCAGGTGAACGTTTCTATTACAAAAATGGTTGGCGTCCGGTGGGGGAACCTGGTGACCGTGGGCAATTAATGCAGATCGATTTATTGGAGTACATATGATCACAATTCGTGACTTTCAAGAAGAAGATGCCCCGACACTCTGGGCACTTTTCTTTAACACAGTGCGAAACGTTAATCGCAGAGATTACACCGAGCAACAAGTGAAGGCTTGGGCGCAGGAGGGGTTTGACTCTCAGCTTTGGTTAAAGAAGATGATATCTATCCAGCCGTTTGTCGCCGAGCTAAATAGTGTCATCGTTGGCTACAGTGATGTGCAGCCAAGCGGGTTAGTCGACCACTTTTTCTGCCACCATGAATACCAAGGGCAAGGTGTAGGGCGCGCATTGATGACTCATGTACTCAAGCAAGCAGAAGCAAAAGGGCTAAATAGGATCTATTCAGAAGTGAGTATTACCGCTCGTCCTTTCTATGAGCACATGGGTTTTACCGTGGTGAATAAGCAGCAAATCGAAGTCCGTGGTGCTACGTTAACCAACTATGTAATGGAAAGGCACTTAGACAAAAAGGATGTGTGATCAATAAATAATCCTCGCTCAATTAGTGAGCTTGAACACAGATACCGCATGTTTTCTGCGGTGAATAAGAGTTCATTGATCTAACACCAGAATTCCTCCTCAAAAGCGCGCGCATAATTTCTCTTCGGAGTGGCGAAAGGAAGCCAGTTAAAACAGCTCCTTACGTCAGTTATCTCACGGCAAACCATCTCAGGAAGAGAAGTAGTACTATGCGCCCTTATCTCAAATACATCATCCCAACGGTGATCCCTTTGCTTATTTTGCTGATGCCACTGTCAGCGTTTCCATTCGAAGGTATGACCATCATTCAGCAGCGCGTTATCGCGATATTTTTGCTCGCTGCACTCTGTTGGGTATTTGAACCGATCCCAATTTACGCCACCTCTGTGGTGATCATCGTGCTTGAGCTGTTGCTCGTTTCCAACAAGGGCATCATTTTCTTTCGGCTTGATGAGGGAGAGCCTCATTTTGGTGAGTTGCTGCAATACAGTGACATCATGGCGACGTTCGCCAGCCCAATCATCATGCTGTTCTTAGGTGGATTTTTCCTCGCGATGGCGGCAACCAAGTATCGATTGGACGTCAACTTAGCGCGCGTACTGCTTAAGCCGTTCGGACAAAACCCGAAATACGTCATGCTGGGTTTAATGCTGATCACCGCAATCTTCTCTATGTTCATGTCGAACACAGCAACGACGGCGATGATGTTGTCCATCTTGACGCCAGTTATCGCGGTGTTTGGCCCGAAAGATCCTGGACGCATTGCGTTTGCGTTGTGTATCCCTGTCGCGGCAAACATCGGCGGTATTGGTACTCCAATTGGTACGCCACCTAACGCGATTGCGCTTAAATACCTAGTGGGTGACAACCTCATTACCTTCGGTGAATGGATGGTATTTGGCGTGCCGTTTGTCATTGTGATGATGGCGCTAGCGTGGTTCCTGATCGATTTTCTCTACAAAGCTGAGACGACCAAAATTGACCTCAACATTAAGAGTAAATTCTTGAAAACACCGAAAGCCATCATTGTGTACATCACGTTCGCGGGCACGATTCTGCTTTGGTTGATGGGCTCAGCGCACGGCATGAACTCTTACACAGTAGCGTTGATTCCGGTCGCGGTATTTTCACTGACGGGCATCATCAACAAAGAAGACCTGAAGAAGATCTCTTGGGATGTGCTTTGGTTAGTATCGGGCGGTATCGCGCTAGGTCTAGCACTTGATAAAACAGGTTTGGCAAGGCTGGTGGTTCACAGCATTCCATTTGATGAGTTCTCGCCTTATGTGGTGCTGTTCGGTGCGGCGTTCTTATGTTTGCTGATGGCGAACTTTATGTCTCATACCGCGACAGCGAACTTGCTGATGCCAATTATGGCGGCGCTCGGCACTTCAATGGCATCGTTAACACCGCTCGGTGGTGAAGTGACGTTGATTCTAGTGGTGACCTTTGCGGCATCGCTTGGTATGTCTCTGCCAATCAGTACACCACCAAACGCGTTGGCTCACGCCACTGGCCATGTGCAAAGCAATCAAATGGCGCGCGTTGGAGTCGTTTTAGGTGTGGTGGGTGTGTTGCTGAGTTTCTTGATGGTGTGGATCCTTCACACCGTAGGGCACATTGGTTAAGCCATGTACGAGAGCAAATTAGATACGCTTGTAGAGCGTTACTTCAATCATATCGAGCGTCGCATTACGGTGTCGGCAGGCTCGGTATTGATTGAACAAGACGGCTACAACGAGCGCCTCTATTACGTATTGTCTGGCGAGCTTGCTGGTTATTTCTCTGAGGATGGCAAAAAGCAGACTCAGGTGTTTGCGGCATCTAAGGGCGCGTTTATTGGTGTGCACAGTTTCTTCTCTGGAACGTGGACTGCTTCTTCAACGGTGATTGCCCAAACGGACGTTGAGTTAGCGTGGATTGAGCGCAATACGCCAGCGGTAGAAGCGGGCAAGTACGGACCATTAACAGCACAGTTTATGCCAGTGATGGTTAACGAGCTTTCTCGTCGCCAGCGCCGAGCGATGCAAGAAGCATTGGGCAAAGAAAAGGCATTGCAAAAACTGCACACCGCAGAGCAAATGACGACACTTGGCCAACTTGCTGCAGGTATTGCGCATGAGCTTAACAATGCCATTGGTGTGGTGAGCAGTAAGTCAGAGCGCTTGGAATCGGTGATCATGGGATTGCTTGAAGAGGTGCATCCTGAAGCGAGCCAGTTTTTTGATTTTGGATTGATGCAAGGGCAAAAAATCTCATCGAGTGAAGCAAGAACACGAGGACGACATTTCGAGAAATATTACGGTCTGCCTAAAGATTTAGCCCGTGAGTTAGCTCGTGCTGTCCCGACCGATTACCTTAACGAGCACTGGTTAAAGCGGCCAGAAGAGGCGATTCGTTACTGGCAGATGGGGCGTGATTTGCACGATTTGCGCATTGCTTCAAAACATACCGTTGGCATCGTGAAATCAGTGAAACAGCTAGGCCGAACAGACATCGACAAAGAAGAAGGGCTCAGAGTCAACGATTCGATAAACCAAGCGCTTGCGTTGCTACAAAGCGATTTAAGACGTGTCAGCGTGCGCTTTAGTCCGGCTGATTTACCTCTGTTTGTAGGCTCGCAAACCGAGCTGGTGCAGATTTGGGTCAATATTTTAAAGAACGCTTGCGACGCGATGAGAGGTACGGATTCGCCGGCGATAGAGATACAAACGCGCGTGAGCAAGAATAAGATCTTGGTAACCATTGCGAACAACGGTCCTGAGATTGATGAAGCGACACGCAGAAAGATTTTCCGACCAAACTTCACGACCAAGAAAGGTGGGTTGTCGTTTGGCTTAGGGCTAGGGCTGTCGATCGTGAAGCGCATTGTGGCGGGCTATAACGGTTCGATTGCAGTGAAAAGCGACAGCGAAAAAACCATATTTAGAATTAAACTACCGGTAGAGGACGAACATGGACAAGCTTAATTTAATTTGCGTTGATGACCAGCGAGAGGTGTTAAGCGCGGTTCTGCAAGACTTACAGTCGTTAAGCCAGTGGCTCAACATTGAAGATTGCGAGTCTGCCGATGAAGTACTTGAATTAATGGATGAGTTAGACGCAGAAGGCGAGATGATTGCGTTGATCATTTCGGACCACGTGATGCCGGGTAAAACTGGTGTTGAGCTACTAACGGAGATTTCCAAAGACAGCCGATTTATTCGTACGCGCAAAGTCCTGCTTACCGGGCAGGCGACGCATACGGACACCATCAATGCGATTAATTCTGCGGGTATCGACCGTTATTTCGAGAAGCCTTGGCAGGCAGAGCAGTTGGTAGAGTGTGTGAGAAATTTAGTCACCAAGTACATCTTCGATATGGGTTTAGACTACACCCAATACCACGAGCACTTGGATCAGAATGTTGTGTTTGACCGCCTGAGATAACCGCTGAAAACGATAAAAACTGAGCTAGAACACTCGCTAGCTCAGTTAGATTTTGTCGTAGTTTACGAAGCTATTGGCTTAAAAAGAAACTATTGGCTTAACGTGTATCGGCTTGCGCTTGCCACTGACAGGGGCTTTGAGAACCAATAACCTTGCAGATAATCCACGCCCATTTCAGCAAAGAAATCACACATCTTCGCGTCTTCAATGCCCTCAATCACCACTTCGATATTCTGTTCGCGACACATGGTGATCAAGAATTTCAAATACTCACGAGAAGAACGGTTGGTCAGGGTTTTCCACGCCATCGATTTATCGATCTTAATTTGCGTCATCGGCAAATCGAAGAAGCAGTTTAATGAGCTGTAGCCTGCACCAAAATCATCCATAGACAGTGAAAAACCAAGCTCTCGTAGTGTGTTCAAAGGTGCAATGGCTGCTTGGTTGTTATCCAGAATAAAGGTCTCGGTAAGCTCAAGTACAATGGCTTGAGGCTCGATGCCTACTTGGTCCGCCATTGCTTTTATTTTGCTTGGAAACTCACTGTTTAGCAGCTGCAATACGGACACGTTCACATTCACGCGAACTTGATTTTGATAGCGTTCTCGATGGCTCTTAATGAACTGACATGCCTTCTCAAACACTTGGTAGCCAAGCTCAACAATCAAGCCTTTGTTTTCTGCTACTGGGATAAACTCATCCGGGTAGATTTCGCCAAACTCTTTGCTGCGCCAACGTACCAAAGATTCGAAACTCACGACTTGCAGATCGGATGCACTGACGATTGGCTGGAACTTGACACTTAGTGTTCTCTCTTCGAGCGCGTTTTTCAAGCCTTGCTCGATAAAGAAATAACGATCCACAGCATACTGGGTTTTCTGACTGTATACCGCGATGCGGTCTTTGTTTTTCTCGTTTGCGTATTGGCAAGTGCGCGCAGCTTTGCGAACGATTTCTTCGGCGGAATGCTCAGGGTCAATGCAAGGGTATAGTCCAATGCTGATATTGCTGCCTAAGTATTGACCTTTTTCAACCACCGCATCGTGATAATTCCGCTTGATGGTTTTTGCGTAAACTTGCAGATCTTCAAGCGGCACTTCATCAAGCACTAAAATCGCAAAGTCATCGTCGTGGACTCGATAGACGGTACAGTTTGGAGAAGGTAGGTGGCTTAAGGTTTGCAGCAGCTTCTCGACCAAGCCGTCGACGAGCTCACTGCCGTATTGGTTAAGGTAAGATTTGATTTCTTCAATCTGAATATAAAAAATCGATGCATGCGTACTCTTAGACTCGATTAACTCATTAATATTCAAAAGCAAGTGCGCACGGTTTGCCATGCCAGATGCATTATCATGAAATGCCACTTGGTGAATATAGCTTTCCATTAACTTTCGTTCAGAAATATCTCGATGGCTGCCGACCATGTAGTGACCGTGCTCGGTTTCTTTGGTCATTGCCACACCTTCAATCCAAACATATTGACCGTTTGGTTTGCGAAGACGATAGGTGGTTGTCACACGTTCGTTGTTGGTATTGATGTGGGCGTCAACACGTTTCGATAAGCGCTCTCTGTCTAACGGATGCACCAACTCTAGCCATTGGTCGAGGTTGACGCGTCCTGCGTTGATGCCGAACTGCTCATAAAAGCATTGGTTGTAAAAAACCATACTACCGAACTCGTTCATGTAGAAGAGCCCTTCATTAAACACATCGAAGATATGAATGAAGCGTTGTTCAACGATCTGCAGAAACTCACGATCGTGCTCTGAAATGATTTGATCAACCTTGTTGGTCAAGATACTGCCTCCGCAATCCTATTTGCTGTGGAGATGAGTAAATAAATCGGGCTACACGCAAATGACATATTTTTGAAGTTTGTCCTTCTACACTGCAAATGAAACAAGTTGAACCAGATGGAAAGTCTGTTTTGTTAACGAGCCTAAAAGTTTCTGTGCAAGAGAATAATTATTAGAGTATTGCGACTAATAATCGGCATTTATAAAACTTAGTCAACAGTAAATACTATTTGTATTAAGAAGTTATTGATTCATCACCCAAAATGCCTAAATAGTCTTCATCTGTGTTGATTGTTTGAACTATCTCCATAAATTAAATATGGTCTATTGCACTTTTGATGTCTCTTTTATTGACCTAAGACTCATTAATTTTAAATGATAGTGAATTCTTATAACAGTGAATGGTCAGATCTCTTATAATGCGTTTGCTAAATAATAAATGTTAACAAAGTTTCATGATATGCAGTACAAACGCGTCAATCTTGCGAATGCTGGCCGGGTTTCAAGCGAGCAGGGCATCAAAAAGTTACATGCGAGCGGTGTGAAGTACGTTTGGGTCGATCAGAAACTTTCAGCACAACAGTGCGTCTTCAAGCCAGTCGAAGAAGAACACGATGTTACCTTGTCTGCCTCAGAAATCACGACGTCACCCAAAATCCAACGCGCTTTTCGTTCTCGTGAAGCACAGCATAAGCGTGCGAAAAAGTTGATCGCAGAAGCAAAAGGGTTAGCTCAGAAGCTCCTGAACCAAACGTTTGAAGGTAAACTCATCGAGGTCAACGAAATTGAATCGTGGGCCGATGACATGATCGAGAGCGTTTTCATCGACTCTGATGCGCTTCAATGTGTCTCTGCATTACGCCAGAAAGACAGCTACTTGCTTGAGCATTCGGTAAACGTGGCATGCTTGTTGGTTTCTTTCGGTAAGCATTTAGGCTTAGATAAAGACACGCTCAAGCAGTTGGCGATCGGCGGCATCATTCATGATGTAGGTAAAATCAAAGTCGATGACGAGATCTTACATAAGCCAGCGCGTTTAACGCCTGAAGAGTTTGAACACATGAAACTTCACCAAGTATTTGCTGGTGAAATCATCTTGGGTGTAAAGGGCTTAAGTGATGTCAGTCGAGACGTATGCTTGATGCATCACGAAAAACTGGATGGTACGGGTTATCCACGTGGCTTATCTGGTGAACAAATCCCCATGCACGGTCGCATGAGCTGTATTGTTGATATTTACGATGCATTGACCGCAGATCGTGTTTACAAAAAGGGGATGAGTTCGGCAGAAGCGTTTAAAATCCTATTGAGTTTGACCCCTTTCCACCTTGATCCTGATTTGGTGTACAAATTCATTAACTGCATTGGCGTATACCCTGTCGGTTCGATTGTCCAATTGAGCGATGGACGAGTCGGCATTGTGTGGACATCCAACGATTCTCAGCCGCTGAAGCCAATCGTGAAGTGTTTCTACTCACGTAAATACAAGCGTTACATCGATGTCGCGATGGTGGATTTAAAAAGCAGTTCGTATTCGGTTGAGAAGGCGATAGCGCCGTCATCGTTAGAAGTGGATCCAAAACCTTTCTACGACTAACACAGGATAACTTCCCATTTAGTCGTGTTTGTGAGCAACTTTGTTGAATAAGTAATCACTTTACACGATTGCATATTCCCAGTATGTTGATTGAATAACTAGACGGTTCAAAGTGACCTAGTTGAGAGATAAACGAAGGCGTGTTTTCTACTTTGGCTTTTTGCCGAGACTCTTTACTCTGATTGCTTTGTTGAAGGGCTTGTTTGGCTGTTAATCTGTTTAGTTATGAACCGAATGATGTGGTACTTTTCTATAAAACGTTTCATGGATTGAAACGCAGATTGAAGTCGTTATTCCACGTAATTCACCCATTCATCCTTACATTGGAAAGGAGCGCCAATGCAACTCGATACTTGGATCTACTATACCCTCGCGATACTTGTTCTGACCGCCTCTCCAGGCCCTAGCTCGTTACTTTGCTTGAGCAAAGGCGTCAGCAGCGGCTTTCGCCAAGCGTTTGTGACTGCGCTTGGCAGTTTAACCGCGATTACCATCATTCTTACTCTGTCTTTCACCGGCCTTGGTGTTGTGATTGCTTCTTCAGAGTTCGTATTTAACATCATCAAATGGTGTGGTGCGGCGTATCTTATTTGGCTTGGTATTCAGGCGTTACGCTCAAAACAAACCGACTTTTCGCAAGCCAAACCGGAACAAGCGTCTTCTGATTATTTTAGTGCGTTTAGCAGTGGGTTTATAGTTGGAGCAAGTAACCCTAAAGCGATTGTGTTCTTCACCGCGTTGTTTCCTCAGTTTATTGATCCTCCTGCATCGCTATTCACTCAATACATGATTTTTGCTAGTACCTTTGTTGTGTTTGAACTGAGTTGGTTAACTTTTTACGGCTTACTGGGAGTGAAGACATCGAATTGGCTATTTGCCAAGGGAAGAGCTAAGTTGTTTAACCGTCTGACTGGCGGCGTATTCATCAGTGCGGGTTTAGCTTTATCGACTGCGCACAGAAGTTAAAAACGTGGATCAACCTAAACTATTAAATAGTAAGCTAAATTAGAAAAACCTTATTTCCAAAATGGAAATTGACGTTTTTGTTTTTTTCATTAGTGGCAAAGAGTCCTGAGGCGTAGAATTCAACCTACCCTTAGAGGTATAAGCTCGAAAGGGTGTATCCGTTGTATTTTCTTCAGGAACATCTTAGATGACTCAAAGCCTTTCTGATCTTCAGCAGCGCTTCCTTGCTATCGCGACAGATAGCAATTTGTCACCAAAGCAGAAATCGAACTTTCTTGCTTTGGAAGCGGAAGCCACTATTCCATATATGACTATCTCTGATGAGGTAAGCCAAGCAATGCAGCAAGGCGTCATATGTGACATGTTTGAAGGTCACGCGCCGTTTAAGCCGCGCTATGTTTTGCCAGATTACGCAAAATTTCTTTCTCAAGGTTCTGAATACTTGGAGTTAGCTCCAGCAGAAGATTTTGATGATGCGATCAACATGTTGACCATCATTTACCATCATGTGCCTTCGGTAACCAACATTCCGGTTTACCTTGGTCAGTTGGATGATGTGCTCATGCCTTATGTCGGTGATCTTACTGACGAGCAGATTTACAAAAAATTGAAACACTTCTGGATTATGCTGGATCGCACATTACCAGACGCGTTCATGCACGTGAACATTGGTCCGACGGACAACATTATTTGTCGTACGATTTTGAAAGTAGACGCTGAGCTAAAACAGATCGCGCCAAACCTAACGTTCATGTACGACGAAGCAGTCACACCAGACGATCTGTTAAAACAAGCAACGCAAAACATTTGTGAGTGCAGCAAACCACACATTGCGAATTACCCAATGCACGCGAACGCGTACGAGGGTGCTCGCTTTGGTATCGTGAGTTGCTACAACTCTCTGCCGTTGGCTGGTGGTTCAAACACACTTGTGCGTATGAATCTTAAAGAAGCGGCGAATCGTGCAGACAACTGTGATGACTTCTTCATCAACGTGCTGCCTGAATACCACGGTTTGATGGTTGAGCTGATGGATGCCCGAGCTTCACACCTGCATGAGAAATCTGAGTTCTTTAAAGGCTTCCTGACTCAAGAAGGTTTGATTGAAGAATCTCGTTTTGCGCCAATGTATGGCATCTACGGTATGGCAGAAGCGGTAAACGTGTTGCTAGAAAAAGAGGGCAATGTGAGCCGTTACGGCCAAGATGCTGTTGCAAACGAGCTAGGTCATAAAATCTCCGCTAAATTGGCTGAATTGGTAGAAAACACGCCAGTGAAGTTTGGCCTAGAAGGCAAAGCGTTACTGCATGCCCAAGGTGGAATTAGCCTTGACTTGGATGTGACACCGGGCGTTCGAATTCCTTATGGCAACGAACCTGATCCAGTGTCTTACGTACAGGCAACGGCAGGGCATCACCAGTACTATCGTTCTGGCATCAGCGACATTCTGACCATCGACGAAACGGTGAAATCAAACCCTGAAGCGATGTTCAACCTTTGTAAAGGTGCGCTTAACGCAGGCTACCGTGAGTTCACGGCAAACGTTGCTTCAAATGACTTGGTTCGCGTAACAGGTTACATGGTGAAACTGTCTGATATCGCTAAATACGATGCGGAAGGTTCACGTACCAATACCACATTCCTAGGCGCAGAAGCGGCGAAGAACACCGGTATTTTAGGGCGTTCACCACGCGTGGTGAGCCACGAAATGTCACCAACTTACGTTAAGTAACGAGTGACAAACAAGAATAAGATGACTAGACGATCGGTAAACCTCTTGGCTAAGGTCACTCGAATCCTTCCGTTCTCTTGTGTTGATGGACCGGGAAGCCGTCTAGTCATCTTTCTACAGGGTTGTAACTATCAGTGCATCAACTGTCACAATCCGCACACCATCAATCACTGTAATCATTGTGGTGATTGTGTGAGCGAGTGTCCGGTTGGCGCGCTGAAGTTCGACGAAAGCAACAACGTTGTTTGGCTTAAAGAGGAGTGCACCCACTGCGATCGTTGTACAGAGATATGTCAGCACCAATCTAATCCAAAAATTACTGACTACTCTGTGGAGGCAATGCTCGATTTGATACGCAAACAGCGCTTTTTCATCAGCGGTGTTACTGTATCCGGTGGGGAATCTACCTTACAGCTTCCTTTCATTATTGCGCTGTTTAAAGGTATTAAGCAGGACCCTGAATTACAGCATCTCACTTGTTTCATCGATAGCAATGGGTCTTTATCAACCTCGGGTTGGGAAAGAGTGTTGCCGTATATGGATGGGGCGATGATCGACCTCAAATCTTGGCAAAGCGAAACGCACCACTGGTTGGTCGGACGTGACAATCATCGTGTGTTTCAAACCATTCAATACCTGGCGCAAGTAGACAAGCTTTATGAAGTGCGATTACTGCATATTCCCGGAAAAAGTGATTTAGATACTGAGGTCATGATGGTGGGGCATTATCTGCAAGCGCTGCCAGAATCAGTCAACATTCGCCTGAACGCGTTTCAACATCACGGCGTGGTTGGTGAGGCGCAAGAATGGGAGAAATGCTCTAAGGATGAAATGGAACGCTTTCACGCTCGATTAAGTCAGTTTGTCAGCAGACCAATGACCATGCCATCGGTCTACGTGTAGCGCCGCAGAGATAACTTTAGAGTTTGTTTACTCTTGGTTTGCTGCATCCTCCCAAGGTTTCACATGCCTTAAGCACCTGTTGTTGTAGCCATCTTAAAGCGGGATCGTTAAGACTCGCTTTATTCCACACCAAACTGTACGCCACTTGCCCGTATTCGAATGGCAAAGGTCTTTCTACCAAGCCATTCGCCTGCAGTGCCATTTGCGCCCAAAGTTTTGAACAAGTGAACAGATAATCGGAGTGGTGACACATTACTGCGGCTGAACCAAAGTCCGCCACGTGCATCGCGACACTGCGCTTGGCGTAGCGCTGAGTTAAGTTCTGTTCAAAGTAGGGTTGAGATAAGTCTTTATCGTGAATGCCGATGTGTCTTGCGCACAAATAGTTTTCTACCGAGAGTTCTTCTTTTGCCAATGGGTTGTTACCGCCCATCAGGCAGATCATTTCATCCTCTAGAATCGTCTGCCATACCAAGTCTTTGTTGTGGGTTGGTGGCTGGCTGATGTCATGCGGCAGAATCAAAAAGTCGACTTGCCCGCGGATCAGAGAATCGAAGCTCATTTGTTCTTTCGCATAGACGTTCAATTGCGCTCTACTGCCCATCTGTTGAGACAGGTTTTGCAGCATAGGGGCGAAGATCTCAAAGGTGCTTTCACGCATTGCTAATGAGAACCGGCCTTCGTAATACGCGGGATTAAATGAGCCTTGGTAAAGCAAACCATTCATGCTGGAAAGAATGCCGTGCACTGAAGGACCGATGTTCAATGCAAACGGAGTTGGGACTAAACGAGTGCCATCACGGTAAAAAAGGTCATCTTTCAGAATGTCACGCAATTGGCTGAGCGTTTTACTCACGCTGGAAGGGGTCACGCAAAGTTGTTCCGCTGCCTGAGTAACGCTGTGTGTCGTGAGCAGCATGTGCAATACAGTAAGGTGTTTAAGGCTAATGCGTGAGAGTGTTATGTAATCCATTCGCAAGACTAATTCGTGTGATTTTGTCCAGTATATCAGTATGAAACAATTTTTTACTATTGTAGAAACACGGAAAATCAGGCGTTTCTTTTCGTGTTCTATATAAACATTTGGCTCAACTCGGCACCTGATGGGGTGAACGAAGGCAATAACCTTTAGAGTACGAAAGGTGGCTGACATAAGCCTGACAAAATAAGGGATTGCGAAGGAATAGGAGAGGTGATTTACTCAACTTTCCTAAGTAACAGAGGTTTAAATAAACTTAATGGACGACCCCTTTAGTCGACTGAACAATTCACTGTATGGCTTCCAATCACAGGAGGCGTACTCATGTTAGAACTTTTCATGCAACCAGAAGCGTGGGCTATCTTCGCTACCTTGTTTGCTCTTGAAGTTGTCTTAGGCGTTGATAACGTCGTATTCATCTCCGTTCTGTGTGAACGATTACCGCAACACCAGCGTAGACTTGCCCGAAATCTAGGTATTGGCCTAGCGGTGATGGCGCGTATTGTTTTGGTGTTCTCGATCTCTTGGATCATGCAGCTTACCCAGCCATTAATCAGCTTTAGCGACTACGCGTTTACTGGTCGTGATTTGATTATGATTGCGGGTGGTGCATTCCTACTAGCGAAAAGCTTGAAAGAGTTGTGGAGTTGGTTAACGCACACTGAACACGGTCACTCGACTCATGTTCGTACTGGCCTAGCTGTGGTTCTGCTTCAGATCGTTGCGGTTGATGCTGTGTTCTCGATGGACTCGGTGATCACTGCGGTTGGTCTAACGAGCGAAGTGCCAATTATGGTGGCGGCGATCATTTCATCGGCAATTGTGATGGTGTTGACGGCGGAGAAAATCAACAACCTCGTGACGCGTTACCCGGGTTTTAAGACACTTGCACTGCTGTTCCTTGTATTGCTAGGTGGTCTGTTGATGGCAGAAGGTTTTGCAATTCACATCAACAAAGGTTACGTGTACTTCGCGATGGCGTTTGGTCTAGTGTTGGAAATGTGTCATATCCAGCTTAAGAAAAAACAACGCCCAGTGATTCAACGAATTCGTCCTATTCGACCTCGTTCTATTGCGCTTCAAACTCGATAATTGAAACGCAGCAATTGAACCTATTAGAGCCGCTCACGAGAGCGGCTTTTTTACGTCTGCATTCTGCGATTTATGTGGATTTGTCGTGTCGATAGAAAATGGAATTTGTTGTTGTAGCACGAATTTCTTATATAGACCGCCCAAACTTATTCGAGTGAACAAAATAGAATGAACAAACTGATCGACGCGTTATCGACGCACGGATACTACATCTGGGATGATTTTATTTCTCAAGAGGAAGTGGCTGAGCTGCGTGACTGTATTCCTGATGATTGGAAGAAGGCACGTATTGGTCGTAACGACGACGTGACTCGTATTGAAACCATTCGTAGTGACAAGATCCAATGGTTGAAGCGCGATATGGGCGCGCCAGTTGCGTCTTTCTTAGACAAGATGGAAGAGATCCGTTTGGAAGCAAACCGCCATTTCTTCCTTGGTTTGTTTGAGTACGAAGCGCACTTCGCGAAATATGAGAAAGGTGATTTCTACCAAAAACACCTCGATTGCTTCAAAGGCAATGAAAACCGTCGTCTAACAACGGTGTTTTACATGAACGAATCGTGGAGCGAAGAAGACGCTGGTGAGTTGGTGGTATACGATTTGAATGACAATGAGATCGCGAAGATTCCACCGCGTTCAGGTCGTCTGTTCGTGTTCTTATCTGAGCAATTCCCGCACGAAGTATTGCCGACAAACGCTGAGCGATTCAGTATCGCGGGCTGGTTCCGTATTAACGGTGTAAAAGACAACCAACTTGATATTGCACACTAACCCGTGCGTTTATCAGGACAGTTTTAACAACAAGGGGACACCAATGCGGTGTCCCTTCGTTTATCTTCTGACTCGCAATCTTAGCCGTAAAGTCCAGTCGAAAGCTCATAGCACGCTTGCATGTCTGAACATAACACTTGATAGACAGCTGAGCACAGCTTTCCTGATTCGACTTGTTCATCCATGATGATGGCAATTTCTTGTTGCGTCATGCGTCCACGGTAGGGGCGGTCTTGAGAAAGCGCTTGAAAGACATCAGCAACGGCAATGATACGTGAAGGGACGTCCAAGTCTTCTCCGGTTTTATGATAAGGGTAACCTGTACCGTCTAAGCGCTCATGATGATTGGAAGCCCACTCGGCAATTTTGGCGTTAGGAAAGACTTTGTGTAGGGCAAGTTCAGTATCAATCGTATGACGTTTGATGCGTGTGTACTCTCGCTCGTTTAATGGACCTTCTTTGTGAAGGATCTCATCAGGCGTTTTGAGTTTGCCAATATCGTGAACGAGTCCTGCAATAAAGATCATCTCCTGTTCGTGCTCATCCAATCCCACTTTCTTTGCTAAGTAACGCGATAGCTCCGCCACTTTCTGTGAATGTTGGTAAGTGAATGGGCTTTTGGCATCCACAATGCGTGCTAAGAACAAGCCCAAGCTGTTCATGTCCTCAATGGTTAACTGTTTCTGTAACCAGTCGATGTTCTCAAATTGAAGCCCTATCGTTTCGATGTGCTCAGATTCCATTGCAAACCAAAACGCATCGGTCATGACCAGCTTAACCATGGCGTCGCACATATGCGGGTTAAACAACGTGCCTGCGTTAGCCATGACGCACTCGGCAATCAATTCTTCATGCAAAGTGACAAGATCGCTGTGGCAGTTGGAAACGTAGCGAGCGCGCATAAAATCGAGACGATCAGAGAGATAAAGCAGAGCCGCGACGTCTTTTTCAAATGCCGGAATATCGATGTGTTCGAGCTCTTTCCAGTGAGTATGATGATAAAGAATTGGGGTGGCGAATTGAGAGAGTAGTCGACATTGCTTGAGGGTATGGTAGCCGCGAATGCAGTGGGCCTTTGCATCTTGGGGGACGAGCTGTTCAAGTAGCATGGTATGTTCACGTGTTTCGGAAACTCCGCAGTCGTGAACCATACCGGCAAAGTAACAGAACTCTGCTTTATTCTCGGCCCAACCAAGCTCCAGCGCACATTGGTAGGCAATATAAGCGACGCGATGGCTATGGTGTGTATCGTCAACGCCTACGTAATCTAACGCACGCGCCACCCAGATAAGGGCTTGTTTTAGGTCGACTTCAAATCCCGAAGAAGAATCGGAGTAGGAAGGTTGCTTCATTGTAATTACCGACGTTTTTACTCGCCTGTGCTGATTTTATTTTGATGTTTTTAGGGGAATGCGACAGCGAATTAATACCTAAAAAGGGTGCACATGGCTTCGTTATAGTTATATTGGGAATAATACCGCTTGTCGCACGTAAAATTCATCTCAAGCTCGCCACTCTTAGTCATTTCTTTGAACTACTTATTGATTTCGAAAGATTTCTTTTGGTTTGATTGACTTCCTTTGAAAACCACATAAATAGTGATGTAAAGTATTCTCATTATCATGTTGTGTCGTAAAGGTAAGTTATGAAAAGAGTCGTAGTGTGGGGTGCAAGTAGCGGCCTTGGTTTGGCAGTTGCTAAGTATTTTGCAGAAAAAGGTGCAGAAGTTGTCGGTGTCGCGAGAAATCCAGACAAAAGCCCAGAACTGAAGGTGATTTGTCAGTCAACGTTTGCATGTGATGCCACGGTTTCTGAAGAGGTTGACCGCGTCGTTGAGCAGCTCGATCAAGAAGATATCATCATTAGCACGATGGGCAGCTACCGTGCAGACATTCCGGTAGATTACCTTGGCCATCGTCACCTTATTGATGCTGCCTGTAAAGCATCGATCAAGCGTTTTGTACTAGTGACGTCACTTGGTTGCGGTGATAGCTGGAAATACCTTTCTGACCGTTCTAAAGCGGGGTTTGGCGGTGTAGTGCGAGAGAAATCCTTGGCGGAAGCATGGCTACAAACCAGCGACTTGGATTACACCATTATTCGTCCTAGTGGCTTGAAAGATGGCGAAGTAACAGGCAATAGTGCGTTGGTTGAACCTAAAGAAGTGCATGGTTTGGTATACCGTGAAGAAGTGGCTCGTTTGATTTTTGAGATGCTTGAAAAAGGCGAGGGAAGTGGGGAGATCTTCCATTGTGTCGACCCTGAATTGACGTACTAAGTCCGTAATTGAATCATTCCTAAAACAGGGACAGTGTTTCGGCATTGTCCCTGTTTGCGTTTAGGTCTTTCGCGTTTCTACGATCAAGTACTTTGATTGAAAAGTGATTCTGTGACCTTGCCAGTTCGAGTTGGTTAAAAAAGCATCTAGAATGAATGCTCAAAAACAAAAGGACGTTGTATGTTGAAACATCTACTTTATCGCGGTTACACCAATGGATTGAGGGTAGCAGCCTACGTTCTCCCTTTTCCTAAACCGACCTTGTTCTCGGGTCCTGATTGCCTTCATGAATTGACAGAAGCGATTGTTGACCTTGGATTCAAAAAGCTACTCCTTGTGACCGATGACGGGCTGGTAAAGGTCGGTATGGCGGAACAGGTGGTGGAAAGTGCAAAAGCTAAGAGTTTAGATGTCGTGTTGTTTTCTGAGGTAAAACCAGACCCCACATACGATCAAGTTGAGAATGGTTTAGCGATGTACTTCGATTCAGGGTGTGACGCCATTTTAGCGCTTGGCGGAGGATCGGCCATGGATTGTGCCAAAGTCATTGCAGCCAGAGTCACCAACAAGAAATCCATTAAGAAACTCGCTGGTCTCTTTCGAGTGTGGAGAACGCCTGCTCCTTTATTCGTGATTCCGACGACATCGGGTACTGGGTCGGAAGTGACGATTGCTGCGGTGGTTTCTGAACCAGATACCCACCACAAAACGCCATTAATGGATCCGAAGTTAGTGCCTTTGATGGCGGCATTGGATTCGAATTTGCTGGTTGGTTTGCCCGCGAAGATAACGGCTGATACAGGTATTGATGCGTTAACACACGCGGTAGAAGCTTACATTTCTCGCAACGCGACGATGGAAACCAAAGCGTATTCTGCTGCTGCCATCAAACTGATATTCAAATTCTTACCTCGTGCTGTCGAACAGGGCAGTGACACTCAAGCTCGACACAAAATGGCAATGGCGTCTTACTATGCGGGTTTAGCCTTTACCAAGGCGAGTCTTGGCTACGTACACGCATTCGCGCATAACCTAGGAGCCAAGTACGGTTTACCTCATGGAATGGCAAATGGCCTTGCTTTATTGCCTGTCCTTCGATTTTCTTTCTCTGAGATTGAGTCACAACTGACCGAGCTAAGCGAAGCCCTGATAGGAACGCAAAGTGGATATGCGCCTAGTGCCCAAGACTTCTTAGATAGACTGGAGGGGTTGTACACCGAGATTGGCATCGAGCAAACCTCGTCACTGTTGCAAGCGTCTGACACCAACGAGTTAGTGACTTTGATTCTCAAAGAAGCGCATTGGAACTACCCAGTGCCTAAGTTTATGAATGAAGAAGAGTGCGCCCAATTACTCGCAGAAATCAGAGCTTAGATAGTGGTGTATAAAATAGTTTACACGTGTGGGTTTTTATCCTTACACTTTGCTTGATCTTATTAGAAAGATCCTACAGAATCGTCATCATTCCAAATATGGTGTTAGGTTTGGTGTGCCGTTGCCCGATCTGATGCTTATGAATCTTATTAAGCTGTAAAGATAAATATACAATGAGTCGATCTAAAGTGTTTGGTAGCACCCTGATTATCGCAGGGACTACAATAGGTGCTGGTATGCTGGCACTTCCTCTTGCCTCTGCTGGCATTGGTTTCTCAACGTCTCTGATCATTATGTTAGGGCTGTGGGCATTAATGGCGTTTACGGCGCTATTGATGCTTGAGCTCCACCAATATGCGGACAGCAGCGCAACCCTTCATACTCTGGCGAAGCAAATTCTTGGTCAGAAGGGCAAGTGGGTTGCGAGCTTTGCGATGCTGTTCTTGTTCTACTCATTGTGTGCTGCTTACATCGCTGGTGGCGGCGCTCAGTTCGGTGACCGTCTAACAGAATGGTTTGGTCTGGATATTTCAGGCTCCACTTCTACCATCATATTCACGCTTATCGTAACAATGGTTGTGACGGTTGGCACCGGAACGGTAGACAAGGTAAACCGAGTGCTGTTTGGTCTAAAGATGGTGAGCATGATTGCAGTATTGTCATTCCTAGCGCCAAACGTAACCGAATCTTACTTACTGAGCATGCCAATTGAACAAGGCCTTATCGTTGCAGCGATTCCAGTCATCTTTACCTCTTTTGGTTTCCACGGCAGCATCCCTGCGATTGTTAACTACCTAGATGGCGACACTTCGTCTCTACGTAAAGCGATTATCGTTGGTTCGACGATTCCACTTGTGATCTACATTTTTTGGCAAATCGTAACCCTGGGTGTTGTAAGCCAAGATACCTTGATTGAAAACGGCGGTTTGAGCGCGCTGATTGGTCAATTGTCTCAAACTGTTAACCAGTCAAATCTTGGTAGTGTGGTAGGCGTATTTGCTGACCTTGCGCTTCTGACGTCTTTCCTAGGTGTGAGTTTGGGTCTGTTTGAGTTCTTGGGTGACACAATCAAAGGTGACAGTGAAAAGCCAAATCGTCTAATCGCTGCAGTGGTGACTTTTACACCGCCACTAGGTTTTGCATTGTTCTACCCACAAGGATTCATCATGGCACTAGGTTACGCAGCGATCGCGTTGGCTATTCTTGCAATCTTCCTACCGCTAGTTATGGTGGTGAAGGTGCGTCGTTCTGATGAGTTTACTGGTGAATACCGCGTTGCGGGTGGACAAGGGGCCCTATTAGTAACGGGCATTGCCGGCATGGGCATTGTGATGGCGCAGCTACTTATTACTTTGGGTGTACTTCCTGCATTGGGTTAATCACCAAGCTGATAGATAACAAACAACTCATCATGTATTAAAAAGCCAGTGTACGAAAGTGCGCTGTTTTTTTTTTGATCTGGGTTAAATTACCGTAGAATATTCGGTGAAAAGATTGGCGAAAAACTGTTTTTATTTCGTACACTTAAGTTGTGGTATGTCGATAATTTAGGTGGAGAAAAGCCGCTCTAATCACATCAAATACGCTGACTTTAATGAGCCTTTTCTTCTGATTTCTCTACTTGGTGTGGAGGTGAAGTATGGCGCACCGAAGTTTTTACCCGTTTGCAAAACCGCTCAATGAGCAAATGCAGACTTTAAAGAACAGGATGCAGGCACATTTACCGTGTGTTGATAGGGTGTCTTTTGCGAAGTATCACCCTAAACAAGGCATGCTTAAATCTTTTGCCGAAAGTGAATTCGACACTTGGTGTTTGGCTCATCACGAAGCGCCACTTCGTAAACTTCATAACTTGAGCATTGCTGCTGACAATGCCATTCCTCGTCTTGTTAACGATCTCTACGACATCAAACACTGTTCGCGCATTCAAACCTTATTGAAAGAGGGGTATCACTCGTCTGTTGCGATCCCTTGTTACGACCGTCAAAGCTTCACTGGCTTCGTCTTTCTCAATTCTATTCAGCCTAATGCGTTCAGTGTAGAAGCGTTGAATGGGTTAAAACCTTACTTCGAAATGGTTCAGTTTGCGGTGGAGTCTGAAGATCATGTCGTCAATGCGATTGAGTTGTTAGCGGAAAGGATCCAGTGCTTATTGCCAGGTTATTCGCCTGAAGTTTACTCACACACAAAGCGTATTGGTATGTACGCCCAATTGATTGCGACAGAGCTTGCCGACTCTTATCATTTTAGCGATGAAGTTGTCGAGCAAATCGGCATGTTCACTCGTTATCATGCTTTGAGCGACATTAAGCTTCCGGCAGATATCGTGTGCAATCGTCGTTGTATGAATGCAGAACAAGAAGCGCTGTTAACGGAGCACATTGAGCAATGTGTGGAATCAGCCGATAACATTGTGGCGCGAATCGGTAATCCGGTTCATCCGAGTGTCACTTTGTTCCAGCAAATTACGTCTTATCAATATGAAAACCTTGATGGGTCCGGCTATCCGCATGGGCTGGATCGCTCAGGTATTCCAATCGCCGCTCAAATCGCGGCCGTCGCTAATGTGTTTGATGTCATGACCACCCATCATCCATATCGTCAAGCGTGGTCAATTCCGTATGCCTTGTTAGAACTAGAGAAACGTGTTTATCAAGGCTTGTTATCCCGAGAGTGCGTGAACGCCTTGCGCGATCATCAAGGCTATCTAAAGCAAATCATTCACAAGTACCCAGAGCACTATGCTGGTATGGGCTTAATGTGAGAGTAGAGGAGCAAACCGTGAATGGACTCAAAAGATTGACTAGGAGGTCAGAATAAATAATACTGTATATGTATACAGTAACTCGTTTGGAGGTGAAGTATGTTGTGGGAAACCCTAGAAAGAGTAAACCGCTTACGCCAACAAGCACTTGCGAATGCTGAATTCGTAGAGTCTGCAAAGGAACATGAAGAAGCTTTGCATGACCAAGAGTATCATTACCAACCAAGAAAGCGCTCAGCCAAGGACAAACAAGGTAAGAAGTCACTGGCCGATATCTATAAAGAAGTAGAGTTTGGCGCTGACGCTCGTCATTAACTGGTTCAACAACGCTGCGACTCTCATCCGACTTTTCTCACCGTCGCAGCTCGTCCGTCAGCGAGCGCTGTACAATTGCAACGCTCGCTGCGTTAATAACAATCCTGATTTAATTTCTTCGTGACAATGTCACTATTAACGTATCGAAAGCATAAAAAAATCCCCCGAACAGTCGGGGGATTTTTTAGAAATCTGCTTTACGTACAAAATGGGGGTTCTTGTACTTTTTCTCGGGGCCAAAAGTCGAAACCACCAATTTATTCCACAGTGTTTTGTCAAACTCGCCTTTAGGGATAGAAGGGTAAAGTGTCTCTTCCTCTTCTCTCGCAAAGTTCATGTACTGCTTTTTCTTAATTTGGTTGTACTTTTTAGCGACCTGATTGTGCTTTCTCACCCATTCAAGCTTGTAATCATGCAGGACTTTTTCACCTTTCTCTGCCTCCATTCGTGACAAGAAAAGACGTTTATATGAGACCTTTCTGTCTATCATGGTGCGCATGACGGTTTGAATGTATTTACCGTGATGAGTAATGGTGATGTCATTCTCATCGATAGGAGAAATACACCAGCTCTTGGGTAAAAAGCTTGGCTTCTTGAATTGCTTATTACGTTCCATTAGCACCTGATGAAGAACTAAATCAGATGTGCCGCGGAAAGTTTTTTGCCATTTAGCGATTCGTATTTGTAGCGAACCTGGCAAGCGATAGATGTTAGTAAACTTATCTTGGTCCATGGACTTCCGTCATGAAATTAATATGCAATATGGAAATAGGCAGACGCGAGCAACCAAGCTAAGCGCAAAACGCTTTACTTGAGGTTAGTCGTGTCGGTTAATAATGCGATTTTACAACGACCTCACAGATAATAGCGAGGGGTTATGTCAATAATAGGTAAGAAATAAAGAAATTGTTTAGATTATTAACGGAACTTTAGCATAAAGAAAGCCCGCAGCATGGCTAACGGGCTTAAAGTCAGTGTTGGCTTGTCGTGTAGGCTGTTTAAACAGCTTCCTCGAATTGCTTGTCGTCTTCCTCTTCGATTTGCTGAGTATGGCGATTGGCTTGCTGAAGTTGATACATCTGTGCATATCGACCATTTTGTTTTAACAGCGCTCTATGCGTGCCGCTCTCTACTAAATCTCCATGGTGAAGAACGATGATTTGGTCGGCATCCAAAATCGTCGATAGACGGTGAGCGATTACAACAAGCGTCATATCTTGACGAAGCACTTCAAGGCTTTTTTGAATTAACGCTTCTGTACCTGAGTCGATGTTTGCCGTTGCCTCATCCAAAATCAGAATCTTAGGCTTAGCGACAAGTACACGAGCGAGTGCAAGCAATTGTTTTTGACCTGCCGAGAGGTTTGTTTCACCTTGGCCAAGCTGAGTATCCAATCCATTCGGATAACGACGAATCTGTTCAGCTAATCCCACTTTTTCAAGTGCATCCCAAATCTGCACATCTTCTATCGTTCTTCCCAAAGAGACGTTTTCACGGACACTGGCAGGGAGAATATGTGGGTCTTGCTGCACCATGGCAACGTCTTTGCGCAGTACGTCTTTGCCTAAAGATTTCAACGGACGCCCATCAATCAGCAGTTCACCGATTTCGGTTGGGTAGAATCCCATGAGCAAAGAAGCGAGAGTACTTTTACCGCTACCGGTGTGGCCAACAAGCGCAATAAAGTCTTGATGCGATGCTTTCAGGGAAATGTCTTTCAAGACGTCTTGTTTGCCATCGTAGCTGAAAGTTAGGTTGTTAAGCTCAATCGCACCTGTTTGCAGTGGCTTATGGTCATCGCCGTAAGTTTGCTCTTGCGCATCGATCAACTCGAATACACGTTCACTCGATACCAATGCCTGTTGAAGTAAAGCTAACTGCTGTGTCATCTCAATCAAAGGCTCGGTTACGCGCGCTAGGTAACTGATGAAAGCGTATAGAACACCCACACCAATCAGTTCGACACCATTAAAGCCAAAAATAGCCACAAGAGAGAGTAGGGCGAGGCCTGCAAGCAGATCCATCAGAGGGCGCAATAGGTAGCCATTCAAGCGAATCACTTTTTTAGAGGCAACCAGATGGTCGTCAGTGAGGCCATTAAACTGTTTGTTGAAACGTTCTTCTTGCAGCATTAACTGCACCACACTCATGCCTTGAATGGATTCACTCAAATTGGCGTTAATGTCTGTTAGTAGGTCACGCATGTTTCGATAGCTTTCTGTACTGAGCTTTTTGAACAAGTACATAAAGCCGATCACGATTGGTAGCAGTACCAACACGACGATGGTCAACTTCCAACTCATGTAAAACATCACGCCCAACATCACCAAGATCATCACTGCGTTTTTCACCACGGTGGCGATAAGTAACTCATAAAACTGTTGCAGCGATTCTGTATCGTTGGTGATTCGAGACACCAACTTACCCGCAGGAGTGTAGTCAAATGCAGATAAAGGCTGCTTTATCACACCAGAGAAAACCTGCTTGCGAATCGTTTTGATCGTGTTGGTTGCCACAATACTGAATTGCAATGATTGGAAGTATTGAAACACCGCAGAGATAAGTTGCAAGGCAATGTAGCCTGCTGCGAGTGATATTAAAATGTCGCGCGAGTAATCTCCTTTAGCGATGTGTTCATCAATAAAGTATTGAACAAGCCATGGCCCACCTGCGCTGGCTAACGCCGCGATAAACAGTAGTGCCAAGCCTTTTAGCATGGGTTTTGGCTGCGACAATGGGTAAGACATTAACCGTTTAAACGTTGTCGATTGCTTCATGATTAGTCCTCCATTGCCTGTTCTAGTTTTTGGTACTGGTACATTTCCGCATACCACCCCTGACGTTCCAGAAGTGTCCCATGCTGGCCGCGCTCGGCAATGTGTCCGTGATTGAGCACCACAATCTCTTCTGCTGCTTCCAGAGCAGTGAGGCGGTGGGCAATGACAATTAATGACTGCTCACGATAGTAAGTTTCTAAGTTCTTTAGAATCTGGTGCTCGGTACGTCCATCCACAGCAGACAGGGCATCGTCCAATACCAATACTTGGGCATTGAGCAGCATGGCGCGTGCAATGGCGATACGTTGTTTCTGACCACCAGAGAGGGTGATGCCTTTTTCACCCACTTCTGTTTGATAGCCTTCAGGAAACTTCTCAATATCGTCGTGAATACAAGCCAGTTTGGCTGCTCGATAAACGTCTTCTTTTGATGCGCTAGGGTTGCCCAGAGCGATGTTTTCAAAGATAGATTTTGAGAACAAGAACGGGCTTTGGTTAACCACTGCGAAACGGTCTCGCCACTCTGGCAAAACTGCGTCCTTAATTTTGACATCACCAAATTGAATCGTACCGTTATCCATATCGTGTTGGCGAAGCAGTAAGGTTAGTAACGTGGATTTACCACTACCGACAGGTCCCGCAATGCCGAGCATTTTTCCTGGCTCAAGGGTGATGTGAACATCAGTTAGTGCTGGTGGCAGCTCTTTAGACCAGTGGAATTCGTCAATCTTGATCTGCAAAGGCAAAGGTTGAGTGCCTAATGGCGTTTCACCACTGACGATCTCTGGCTTCTCGTCGAAGATTTCTTGCAGACGGTTCCACGCAGCAGAGCCTCTTTCCAAGATATTAAATAGGAATGCGAATGCCAGCATCGGCCAGATCATAAGACCCAAATACATGGTAAAGGCGGTCAAATCCCCAAGTGTGATATCACCTTGGTCAACTAAATAGGCACCAGACGCCACGCTCAAAAAGAAAGACATGCCGATGGTCAGCTGAATCGCTGGGTCGAAGCGTGCATCGACACGAGCAACGGCGATGTTCTTCTCACCCGTATCATCGACAACCTCTTCAAAACGTTGTTGCTCTTGGTTTTCTAACCCGAAAGCACGCAGCATACGCACGCCATTTAGTGATTCTTGAGTCATGTCTGACATCGTAGAGAAGGCTTCTTGTGCGATTTTGAATCGTTTATGCAGAATACGTACGATGAAGAAGATAATGATGGCAAGAAACGGCATCGGCAATAGTGCCATTGCGGTTAGCTTCCAACTGATTTGCGTCACCATGATGATCAGTACTGCGATACCAGTGATCAGAGAGTCGGCTGCGGTCAAAACGCCTTCACCAGCAGTCATGACAATGTTGCGCACATCGTTCGTACCACGAGCCATTAGGTCGCCGGTTTTGTATCGTTCAAAGAATCGAGGGGGCTGAGTAGAGACATGACGATAGAGGCGATTACGCAAAATAGTGCCTAATTCCCAACTCGCGCCAAATAACCATATCCGCCATAGAATTCGACAGCCATATATTGCAAAAAATAGCACGATAAGTCCTAATAACCACATCACTAAGGTACTGGTTTCGAGGGTATTATCGACCACGCCATCAACAATAATGCCGACCGCTTTGGGAGGGACAAGCTGAAGGGCGGAAATGACGGCAAATAGTAGGATTGACCCCACATACTGCTTCCACTTTAGTTGGAAATACCAACGTAGCTGCCAAAATATTCTCATTTCGCCTCCTGCTTAAATTATTGAATTTATTATGGAACCATTATTGAGCGAATGGATGAGTTTACAAGCATAATTTTTGAGCGAAATGAAAAACAACACAATGTGTCGATTTTATAGAGGCTCGATGAATAGCCGCCTTATGTATTGCTGAAAGGCGAGGATGTAACAAGATATTGTGAAATTATTGTTAAATGCCATTTTTAAGGAGTTCTGTCCCTAAGAAGGGGAAAAGCTCCAAAAGTATCACTCTTGAAGCTGGTTTTTATCGGTTTTAGCAGTCTCTGGTTTGAATTCCGTATTTTATTTGACCACCTGCGGTTTTCGGATAATACACCTCTACGTAGCAAAGATGAAAAATGTCGACAGGCTTATTTGCGAAGCCGATAAGAAAGTAGGGCTCTTCTTCGTCTTCGACGCCATACCATCGATTGATGGTTAACTGAGGATCGAATCCCGCCAAATCGTGAGCCGGAATCACATTCTTAATATAGCCGTAATAGCCAATCAAATCGTTAACGCCGTCGTTGTCCAAGTCAATGTTCATCAGCTCTCCAGAATCGACGTTTTCTTGCGACTGGATCACGGCTTTTGCGTAGACCTGATTGTTGGCAGTCATCAGCGCCTCGCGGGCACCATACAAGACAGCGATGCGAGCATCCTTCTGGATACCAAGAAATTTTGGGAGCGCAACGACACTTACCACGCCAAGAATGACGATACAAACCACCAATTCTATCAGTGTAAAACCTTTGGTATTACGCACAACCAACCTCCGAATATGTATTTTTATAGTCTGCTATTCTGGAGCAAAATTATGGCTGGAAAGGTATTGAAAAAGAATGAAGTTATGCGATGAATGGTTCGGTTCTAATATATAAAACAAGTTGCTTAAAGTTGCAGGAAAAACTCATTCATTCTCACACAAAAAGTATGCCTTCTCTCAATAAGAAGAGATGAAATACGCGTTGGAATAAAGCGTGGAACATGATGCCCTCAATCGTGAATTCCCTTTGATGAATGTGGCATTTGTATCACTAACGCACTGGAGAAGTTTGTCACGGTAAATGAAATCGGCTTTTGGCGACGAGAGGTGGGTTAGTTCATCTCAGAAAGAACAAATTCGACAAAAGTACGATTTTTAAGGGAAAGCTGTTTTGAACGGTAAAGCAGGTGGATCGGTTTTGGCTTGGGAGCATGTTGCTGGAGAATTTCTACCAAGGCACCAGATTGGATTTCTTGTTCAACTAAGATCTTTGGTTGCAGCAGAACGCCAGAGCCTTTTAACGCGGCAAACTTCAGCACATCACCGTTATTAGACGTTAATCGGGTGTTGCTGTTTCCAAAGGTATTAGAAGGCATGTTGACCACTTGTTGGCTTTCCCCTTGGTGATGCTGAAATCCCAAACAATGATGATGCTCCAGATCTTCAAGTGATTGGATAGGCTCATGCTGCTCAAGATAAGAGGGTGAGGCGCAGTAAGTCATGTGGTATTCACCCAGTTTTCTCGCGACTAACGACGAATCGACTAACTCTCCGATTCGAATAATCACGTCTGCTTCACTTCGATATGGGTCAATCAAATTGTTATCCAACATCAGCTCTACGTTCAAATCGGGAAATTCTGCTAAGAAGTCAGCCACGATGGGTGCAATGACCTTTTTGCCATAAGTGACAGGGCAGTTAACTTTTACCGTTCCGGTTGGACGGTTGATCAGCGTCTGGATCAGGTTCTCTGCGTTGGTGATGTCTTCAATAATGCGGTGACACTCTTGATAGTAAAGTCTGCCAGCTTCGGTCAGGGACTGTTTGCGCGTGGTGCGATGAATCAGCTGTGTACCTAAGCTTTGCTCAAGAAAGCTCACGTGCTTGCCAACCATGGTCGGTGAAATATCAAAGTGGTGTGCGGCGTTACGAAAGCTGCCGTGTTCGACCACGTAAGCGAAAACTTTCATGCTTGTTAATTTATCCATTACACACCCAGAGTTGATAAAGAAATAACTAAAGCAGAGTTTATCAATCAAATGAGGTTAATTACAGTGGGCGTATGATTAAGAATGGAGAAAGAGATCCATCATGAGCGAGACGATTTTTGTTACCGCCGAACTGAAAATGAATGCCGATAAGCCAAGACAACAAGTGGTTGAAGCCATTGAACAATTTTGCCTTGATATGCAAAGCGAAGCGGGGTGCTTGCAAGCGAATGCGACCTACGATTCTAAAGATCCGCAACGTGTGATTCTTTGGGAGCGATATGAAAACCGTGCCGCGATTGAAGCACATTTTGCTATGCCGCATACACAAGCGTTCATTGCTGCTGAAATGGCGGAGTTAGTCCAAGCATTCGAAACCCAAGCTCAATAGGAGACGTGAACATGAAATGGGGCATTTTAGGCACAAGCTTTATCTCAGGTGTCATGGCTGAGGCAATCCAAGGCGATGACAAGAGTGAGTTGTACGCGGTGGCTGGGTGTTCGGAGCAGAATTTAAAGACATTCGCTGAGCAATATGGCATCGAAAACACGTTTAACGATTACGATGCGTTGATTGCCGATGAGCAAGTCGACATTATCTATATCGCATTGCCAAATCACCTTCATCATGACTTTATCGTCAAAGCGGCGGAGCAGGGCAAAGCGATCCTGTGTGAAAAGTCACTTTCGGTAGATATGGAAAAAACCGAGCTGGCACTTCAAGCAGTAGAAGCGCACAAGGTATTCTTTGCTGAAGGCTTAATGTATTTACATCACCCGTTGATCAGCGAGTTGGTTTCGGTGCTTAAATCGGGAGAGATTGGTGAACTTCGCAAGATCCATACTTCTTATATCGCGTCGATTGCACAGTTTGTGAATCCAGACAGCAAAGGTGCTTTGTATAATTTGGGCTGCTACCCAATGTCTTTGGTGCATTTGGTGGTGAAAACCATGTTGGGTGAACAAGCTTTTGAAAACCGCTCTATGACAGCGATTGACCGACGAGGTAACGATGGGAACATCTGCGAGTCGAGCTTGATGATGCAATTCGGTGAGCAACAGACGGCGAGCGTACACACTGCAGAAGATCATGGATTGAAACACCAGTTCACCATCCTGGGTAGCAAAGGCTGTATTACGTTAGACTCGAATCCATGGCTACCAACGCAAGATAACCAGTTTAGTGTGGAAATTTACGAGACGTCGAAGCGTGAAGTGTCTGTTCCGGCAGCAGGGGATGCTTTTTACTATCAAGTGCGCAATATCCGCCAGGCGGTTGAAGCGGGGCGTACATCGTTAGAGAACCCTTGTGCAACATGGGAAGACTCTCACCGTATCATGCAGCTACTGACGGAGTGGGAATCACTGGCTTCAAAGTAAGCTTGTGTTTAGGTGAAATAGGCCAATGAAAATAAAAACGGCGCACTAAATACAATATTTAGTGCGCCGTTTCTATTTGTGTTCAGCTGGCTTAAATGCGGTTATCGCCAGTGCTGAATGCAATGACTTGACTGATTTCAGTCAGACTTCTTCCGCTTTCTTGTTGCCATTGAACAAAGGCCTTGTTGGTTGCGTCGAGCGATTTCTTAGTATCTTTTCCGCCTTCAATGATCTTGCAATTACGCAGGTAAGCCTCGACGTCGCTAGACAGGATAAAAGTGTCGACGCCCATTTGACGCAGTGTGTAAGGACCAGTATTTCCGCCTAAGCGATTACCGCGTTTCTTCAAATATGCCCACAAGTCGGTGACTTTTCCTTGTGGCCAATCGGCAACCATTTTGCCAAACGAGCCGTATTCAACTTTTGCTTCGTGGATCATACGAGCGTTGGCAGGAATCGACATGACTTTGGTGAGGTGACGAATGATGCGTTTGTCAGTCGCTTTGGTTTCCCATTGTTCATCAGACAGCATCAATAGCGGCTCAATTTTAAAACCAAAAAATACCTCTTCGAAGTTCGGCCATTTGTTGCGAACCACGCTCCACGAAATCCCACTTTGGAATACCTTCATCGAAAAAGCGGCCAACCAACGGTCGTCGGGAATCGCTGCCAATTCTTCTTTGCTTAGTGGATGAGACAAAAGCGCTTCAAGTTGATCTTCACCACCTTTACGCTCGGCAGCGCGCTGATAAATCGCGTCAAATTTTTCGATACTCATAAAAGAAGTTAGTCCTGATTTATGTCGATATTTACGAAACATACTACGCTTAAGTGGCTGAATCGTAAATTGATGGAGTGTCACAAATGAAGAAGGTCACATTAACGTTTGTCGGGGAAGGTTCGGATCGTATTGCAGAAAAATTCTATGCGTGGATGACGGACGGTGGGTTAGAAGACAGCATGATTGAGAATTTATCTGACCGTGAATTCTCAGTTGTCGGCATCACTGATATGGATAATGAAACGCGTGATGTGGTGATCAATACGGAAATGAACTAACGAGTTGTCTTTGGTCAGCAAGTAGAATCAGATAAAACAAAGCCCTTCACGAGAAGGGCTTTGTTGCGTTTATAAGCATGGGAGCTTAGTTATTTACCAGCGTCAGACCGCTTGGTAGTGCGTCACCAAATACACGTTTCGATTCGCTCTCAGACAGTTCTTTGACTTCTTCAACCAGCGATACCCAAGATTCAGGTACTTTACTCAGCTTCAGCTTCGTCAGCACTTGGTCGCGGTAGTCGTCAGATATATCGAATAGGCGGTCGCCCGTTTTACGACAAATCATCACCGCAGCGAAGGCGATCATTGGTTCTTTCAGCCAGTTCTGTTCCAGCAATTTCGGTAGCCACTGTTCTGCTTGTTCACGAGGAATGACGTTGTGCTGACTGCCATACAAAGGTGTACGCGATGCCAAACGACCCATTGCCCACCAGTGCGCTTGTTCGAACTGGTTATGGTTGATGGCTTTGCTCAAGAACCACGTTGCCAATAGAACTTTGTCTTCGACTTCTAGGTGTTCAAGCGATGCCGCTAATCGAACCATGGATTCATAACCCATATCTTGTGCCGCTTTGGCGGATTGTGGGTTTTTCATCGCGCCAGGGTGTAGGTATTTCGCGATGTCCGCCAAGATAGTCTCTTGCTGCTCTTGGCTTAAACCACCTGCGATGCGACGCCAGAATACCCACCAGTCAGTCCAACCTTGATGGTTCTTGAACTGAATGTTTTGTTGGTAGAGACCCCAAACTTGCTCAATACGCCATGAGTCGGTTGGATCGCCAAAGCCAGGACGTAGTGCAAAACCCGCCAAACGAAGCCAGTTTTTCTCGTGCTGTTCAGAGCGGCGGCGACGCTTACGACCTTGAGCAAAGGTATCAAACAGTTGACGTAGGGTCGTGAAATCCCACTCGTCACGTTTGCCAAGTTTCTTCTCAAGATCTTTGGCTAAGGTTTTGATCTCTTTGCTTTCTGCGCTTTTCTTGTTACCGCTGTAAAGGCGAGCGATCAGCTCCTTACATTCATTCAGTTTAGGGTGAAGCTTAACTTGCTCGCTGTCGTTGGTTTGCTTGTTACGAACTTCGAACTCCAGCTCCCAACGTTTGCTGCCATCTTCTGCGCTGACACATTCCATCTTAAGCGTGCCGACTTCAGTCAACTGACACGCCAGTTGCACTTCTACACGCTCTTTCTGGTTGGCTTGCAGTTCGGCACCTTCACCTTCAAGGGTGGTGATATAAGGTGGCAGAGGAGCAAACAAGTCCGGATCAACGTCAACCATCACTCCGTTTTGAATGGCGGTGTTATTGGTTAAGGTGTCGTGGGTAGAAGTCAGCAGGTTAAAGCGAACGGGTTCACCTAGGGTAAGCGAGAAGCGACGACCGCTTAAGCGGATCTCGTGACCTTCTTCTGTACCTTTTGCAAGCAAACAGAGCGCTTTGCCCATCTTGTTCTTTTCTTGAAGATGCAAGAAGTAAGAACGGGCTGCACCACCACCAATTTTAAGCTGTGCACCACGACGTGCTTTACCAAACGCAACAGCACCCAGTGCAACCGACCAATCTGGATGTGGGTTATCTAAAACCGTAACCGGAGCGCCGCGCCAATCGGAAAGTAGGGTAGTGACACGCTCAGTCACAAGCTCACTGTTGAATACACCACCATTGAGTAGCAAACCGACTGGAATGGCATTTTGTTTGTCGTCTTCAATGCCAAGAGCGGCACGAGACACTTGCTGATGCGTCGTTAAGAACTCGGCAACGTGTTTGCTCACTGCTGGGTCAGCAACGTATGGAAGACCAAACTCGACAACCGCGCTGCGGCGTTTATCTGGTACTTCACTGAAATCAGAAAGTGGGAAGAAGCCATCTAAAGCGATTTGGTGCACTTCTTGTTTGCTCAGCCCAATACTCTTTGTTCCGCCAAGAAGTTTTGAGCCGCTGCCCAGCATGGTGATTTTCACTTCTTCAGGAGCGTTCGCTGAAAGCAGGTTCTCTTTAGCCTTGCGAGTTTGCTGAATCAGCTTAGTCAGGCTTGCTGCAGTGAGCTTCTTGCTTTGTTCCCCTTTATTTTGAGAAAGGCGGCTTTCCGCAAGGTGCGCTAATGCTAAGTCGAAGTTGTCACCACCCAGCATCAAGTGTTCGCCAACGCCAATACGATCAAGGGCTAGCTCATTTTGTGAAGAGAAACTTGCTTCAATCAAGCTTAAGTCGGTAGTACCACCGCCCACATCGCACACCAGAATCAGTGGCAGCTCTTTGAGCTCATCGGCTGCGGTTTGCTGGTGGCGTGCGTACCAGTCGTAACATACGGCTTGTGGTTCTTCGAGCAGGACGATTTTTTTCAAACCTGCCAACTCAGCGGCTTCAAGCGTGAGCTTACGAGCGGTTTCATCGAACGACGCTGGAACTGTCACAACTACATCTTGGTCTTCTAGCTTGTTGCTAGGGTGTCGGTAGTTCCACGCTTGGCGAATGTGGTTGAGGTAACTTGCGCTGGCAATGACAGGTGAGACTTTATCTACGTCTTGCGCGCCAGCCCAAGGAAGAATGTCTGAGCTACGATCCACTGCTTGGTGCGATAGCCAGCTTTTAGCACTGGATACCTGGCGTCCTTCCACCTTTGCGCCTAATTCACGAGCCCATTCACCCACGATCACATTACTAATGTCGCCAGATACAGGTTCGTTTTCCCAAGGAAGTGTCAGGTCAGAAGGGGATATTTGACCAATCGCAGGGTGGTAGCGGAAAGAGGGCAGCAGTGGCTTACGAACCACTTCACCCGGACCAATCAATTGGTCGATGTCGAATAGGGATACTTCGGATTGTTCAAGGTTGTCGGTGATTTCACAATACGCCACCACAGTGTTTGTGGTGCCAAGGTCAATACCAACAAGAAAACGAGGAGATGCCATACAAACCTTCGTGTATTTAAAAACGGCACCCGATTGGATGCCGTTTGATTTTCTATTTATTCTTCTTCGTTTGAGTCGCTTTTTGCGTCTTCGCGCACATCGAACTCAACATGCCATTTTTGACCGTTATCAGCGGCAATGGCTTCTAAGTAAAGCGTACCAAGCTCTGTGACGCGAGAGGCTAGGGTTACCGGAACCACTTCACCTTCACGACGACCTTCAGAGACAGGCAGCGTTACTTGGATTTCTGGAAGCTCTTCAAGCTCTTCTGGTGCCCAGTAGTCTAGGTGAGTACCTGCTAGGTCATCACGACGAACGGTTGAACCGAAGAATTGGAAGTTAACCGGCTGACCGATGATCAAACCAAACTCTTGGCTTGGTACGTCAACGCTTGAACCTTCTTCCATACCAAATGGTGCAACACAAAGTGCTTCCATTGGAGGCGCCATGCCCGGAATCGCTGGCATCGCACTTTCGATACCCACGTAGTACGCCGAAGCAATACCACCACGGATACGGACGCCTTGACCACGACGTACAGAGCCGTAGTAAGCCGCACCGCTAGCAACCGCAAGGTCTAGATCCACACCTGTTAGGCGTTTTGCCATTTCAGCATCTGCTTCAATTAGCCATTCGTTGATCGTGTCTTCTAGACGAGTTGCTAGAAGTTTCGATTTCAGAACACCACCGTTGAATAGGATTGCGGTTGGCTTGATGAAGTCAGCCGATTGCGCTGCATCCGCCCCTGGCATACCAGGCATGTTTGCGAATGGGTTGAAGTCTTGAGCTGCTGCTTCTGCGCCATTTCCTGAAGCAGAAAGGGCATTAGCTTGCTTAGACAAGAATGCTGCGATGTGACGAGTAATGCCTGCATCTTGTGCGTAAGGCAGACCCATTTGCGTTAGTGCACCACGGTTACGTTGAACAGGGTGATCAGTAATCGCAACTTGAGGGAAGAAGCCGTCAACCAGTGTTTGTTGTACTTCTTCTTGAGTCAGTTCTGTTTTCAGTGTTGCGCCAAGCAGTTTAGAACCACGGCTTGGTACTACGATTGGCACTGACTGAAGTTCGCTGTCGTTCAATAGCGCTTCTTTTGCGTCACGACATGCGTGTGTCATTGCCTGAACCTGCCATGGTTGTAGCTCTTTGCCTTCTTGCGCTAGCTTCATCTTCAAGCGGTACGCAAGTGCAAGGTCCATGTTGTCACCGCCAAGTAGGATGTGTTCACCTACCGCGATACGGTTCAGAGTTAGGTTGCCGTCATCTTCAGTTACTTCAACCAAGGAAAGGTCGGTTGTACCACCACCAATATCGACCACAAGCACGATGTCGCCAACTTCAACTTCGTCGCGCCATTTGTCGTCGCTGTTATCAATCCAGTTGTAAAGTGCAGCTTGTGGCTCTTCGAGAAGCGTTAGGTGCACAAAACCAACGTTGCGTGCTGCTTCTGCTGTTAGATCACGAGCAGCAGGATCGAAAGAAGCAGGAACAGTAATAGTCACGTCTTGATCGGCAAGGTTGTGATTTGGATTGGTGTGATTCCAAGCGTCTTTTAGGTGCTCTAGGTAAAGCTCTGTCGCGCGAAGAGGGGATACTTTTTCCACTTCTTCTGGGCTACCTGCTGGCAGGAACGCATCACGACGGTTCACACCAGCGTGGCAAAGCCAAGACTTCGCACTTGCAACAAGACGAATTGGTGTTTTTGAACCTAGGTTACGTGCAATCGCACCAACCAGAGCTTTTGGCTCGCTCGACCACGGAAGAACGCGTGATTGCGGGTTCATTTCGTGCTCGTGCGGTTGGTATAAGAAAGAGCCTAATTGGCTGCGAGTCTCTACCGTGCCTGGCGCGGTAAGTTGCGGGATAGGCATAACTTCAACGCGAGCGTCTTCATCGTGTGTATCAACAAAAGACATGACACAGTGTGTTGTACCTAAGTCGATACCAACACTGAATTCAGGCGTCTGTTGAGTTTCAACAGACGCTTCTTGAGAATGGTTTTCTTGGTTCATGTGTTCCATTACAGCTCAACCTCAGCTGGAGCGATCACAGATGCATCGTAGTTCTCAGCTAGTTTTGGCAACGTCATTGATGTTGCTTTCCAGCCTTTATGAACTAGTGTGCCGTTGAATGGCGCGCTGCCTGTTACGTTGCCAGTTAGGCGGATTTCTTGTGGGTTGAAGCCTTCTTCAACCGTAATGCGAGTTTCTTCGTCTTCGTTGCGAACGTGCGCTAGCGTCACGTAGTCGTTCAGCACTTTCTGACCGCCAGTGTGGATTACGCGAGCTGCTGCGCCTACTTCTTCATCAGAGAATGACGTTAGGTCTTCTTTCAAGAAGTCAATCAGACGAGCTTCTTGCTGCATGATAGAAAGCAGCTGCATTGCAGAATCTGTAGATGCAGTAGCAAGCTTAGATTCAACTTCTACAACACGTTCTACGACTTTCTCAACTTCCACTACTTTTTCTACTTCAACGATCTTCTCGACAGGCTTCTCAACCTCGACGATTTTCTCGACTGGTTTTTCTACCACTTTCTCGATCACTTTAGATTTACGAGATACCGCGATAAGAAGAAGCAAAACGCTCGAAGCCGCAAGGCCTGCGTGAAGCATATCGAACGTTTGAGGAATTAGGTTCAAATCAATGTTCATGACATTTTTCTCTTTCTATTGATTTATTGGCGCTCAGTATTGGCTCATATGTTTACTAAAAGGATCGTCTTTGCGACCTGCACCAAGTTTAGACATTAAAATGATGGTGGATGGTAGCATATTCAAGGCTTAAGACTGTAATAATTCGTGAATATACCGCATGATTAGCATGAAAAATCAACGATTAGACGGAGCTGCAAACGTTGTTGCTTGATGTTTATCCACATGTAGCGCAGTATTTCCATCATTATCGAAGCATTACACGCAAAAAACGTGGAACACGAAATGACATATAGCACGGCTCAACAGAGCATTTTCAAACGATATTCTGCTTCTATTGTAGCCTTTATTACGGTCATTATTGTTGCCGCAGGCATGGTGGGTGTTGCCTACAAAATCCAACAGCGTTACACCATGACCATCTTTGATACCTTGGCTGACCGCCAAGCGGAATCTCTCAAACTTGCGGTGGAAAACGATCTCGAATTCATTGGTGCTGGTGCCAACTTCTTTCATTCCGTCGACAAATCTTACTGGACGCAATTTCCTTACTACGCGAAACAAGTGGTAGAAGGTTCACAGAGCTTAATTGGTTTGCAGTGGATGGAGCGTGTGGCGCCAAATGAGCTTGATACTTACTTAGAAAAGACCCGAAAAACCTTTCCTACTTTTGAGATTTTTACTGTACCAAAAGACGGCCCAAGAACTCAGGGTTATATCCTTGAAAACAGCGCGCCAGCCTTTATAGCAACAGACATCTACCCAAGAACCGAAACCAATTTATCATTACTGGGCTTTTACTCATCACGTTTGCGATTTGAACTGATTCTTGATGACATTATTAAGAATAACCGACCGAACATTTCTGACAAAGTTCGCCTGCTACAAGATGGGTACGATCAATCTTTAGAAAAGTCAGGCTTGCTGGTTTATCACCCAGTTTTTAGCTACGACAAACACGAGCTGCTTGGTGTGGTCATTGGTGTGGTACGAAGCACCGTGTACTTTGACCAACTGATTACTAAAACTGCCACAGAGCTAGATATGTCGGTCAAAGTTGAGGACATGGGCTTTGATGCTTACGACGATCCTGTACTGTTCAAAAGCGCCGATTGGGATGGGTTGAATGGCAAAGTTATCAGTCGGACCATTCCGCTGCCAAATCGTGAATGGCAAGTTGAGTTCAAATTGTCAGAATCGGTTTCTGCTTGGGAGCGTTCAGTGCTTTACGGCACCGGCATCGCAGGCTTAGTGATCGCTTTGTTGATCAGTTATATCGTCAACCTTCAATCTCGTGAGAAAGAACGCCTAGCGGTCATGCTTGATAGTAAAACCGTGGAGCTAAAGCGTATGGCGGAATTAGACCCATTGACCCAATTGCTCAACCGACGCGTATTTAATGATAACTTGCTGCACTACATTAATGGTGACGTTAAGTTCTCTTTGGTTGGCTTCGATATCGACCGCTTCAAATTGATTAATGATAAATATGGCCATTTGGCTGGTGATGAAGCGTTATTGCATGTGACGAAACTAGTGAATGCGAATCTACTTGATGGTGACCGTTTTTACCGAGCTGGTGGTGATGAGTTCTGTATCTTATCGCAGGTGACGGATAAAGAAGAGCTTGCCACATACCTAGACAAGTTGCGTGGCATCGTGGCGAGTTCACCATTTGACTACGAAAGCACGCCGATCATTTGCTCCTTGAGTATCGGTGCCGCGGTGCACAAAGGGGAAGATCCTGAGAGTTTGTTCCACAAAATGGACGTGCAGCTCTACCAAAGTAAGAAAAATGGTCGAAACTCTGTATCGATCGGCGATTAATTCAGCGAGCAAATTCGAGTTTTGAGTTTGGTTACGGTAGAATCTCACGCTTTCAAATTTACGTTAGGAATCAAGACAAACTATGAACCATAACCGTATCGTCTGCTTCGATTTAGAAATGTGCTGCTGGAATGAAAACGGCGTGGGTAGCACGGGCGAGATCATTGAAGTTGGTTTGGCTGAAATAGATTTGTCGAAAGGTGAAATCGTAAAACGCGCGCAATACTACGTGAAACCAGAGCATGATGAAGTCTCTCTGTTCTGTGCTGAGTTAACCGGTATCACTCCTCGTAAGATTGAAAAACAAGGTCGTCCACTAGAAGAAGTGCTCAAGTCGATGCTAAAGAACTTCGGCGGTCGTAACAAGATTTATGCGTCTTGGGGACGTGATGATCTTATTCTGCTAGAAGAGTGTCAACAAAAGGGCATTGATGCCCCGTTTAGCGAGTTCATTAACTTAGCGACTTTGTACCGAATCCAAAACCGTCTTAAAGACAAACGTATTGGCCATAAAGCGGCGCAAGAAGCGAAAGGTATTGAGTGGGAAGGCCGCCAGCATTCGGGTTACGTGGATGCGTACAACTTAGCGAAACTTGCACTGACCATGCTGTAAACCTAGGCTTTCATCAATCTTTCATTGGAATTCAGTCTTCTCGTCATAAGCCAGCACTAAATTAGTTATTAATAGATAACAACAATGTTGGCTTGGCTCTGGAAGGAAAGGCGATTTGTTTAGGCTGAATCCAAGATAGAGACACAAAAAACGCGCTCATGTAGCGCGTTTTTTATTGGTTGTTACTTATCCTGGGGCTGCTTTACTGAGATTGCAGCTTCGCTCGAATAAAGTCACTGTGGTCAACATAGAGCAGTTCGGCCGTTTTACGAATGACGGCATCTTCTAACGGATCAACTTCTCCATCAGCGTACGCTACTTCCCACATACTCTTGATGAGCTCATAGCGGGTTTCTTGAGAAAGCTCACGCAGCTGAGATGTAAAGTCATAAAGGGAAGTCGACTCACTCGATTTGCTTTGAGCTTGAGCGAGGAGGGTGTTGGTCTCTTCTTCCGTCAATGAGAGCAATTTCATGATCAGAGAACGTTTAGTTGCTTGCTCTCTTTCATCGATTTGATGGTCTGCACCCGCCACTTCACAAAGCAAGCATGCTATCGCCATATTGGGTGACAGTGTGTTGGATTGGCTAAGGTCTGAGCCTTCAATAAGTTGTTTAAATAATGAAGTAAGCGAATTAAACATGTTAAACACCAAGCTGTTATCTATTTATTTAAGATGGTAATGGTTCGAGAAAATCTCAAGGTCTTGAAGCAATTTGATCAAGAACTCATACGATTGAGAAGGTGATTTTGCTCAATACTCTGTTTGACCGCAAAAGCGCTGATTTATTCCTCAACTTGTGTTGGAGGGAAATATATTGAGTCACCTTCACCTGTTAAAATACTGATATTACTTGGCTTTCCATCTTCATCTAGTCTCAGCTCGCCAATCGCACTTTGGTTCACTAATCGGTAGAAATTGTGATTGCTTGGGGCGCGTTTAAAAATCTTCAAACGCTTGCGCTTTGTGAACAAGTTCAATGGTGAGCGAGGGCTATACAACATGCGATCCATAGCATCACATGCGCTCAGCAGTTGTGCAGGAAATTGGTTCTTAATCCCACTGCAAGTGATCTGATAGATGTTTGGACTATTGCGGCGAAAGCGCAACTTGATGTCATAAGCGAAAGAGTAGTGCACGTCACCAGAGAGAATCACGAAGTTAGTTGGTGTCTTGGTGTGAGTGAAAATACTGATTAAGGTATTCGCACTGCCCGGATGCGCCATCCAGTTTTCTGCGTCAATCAGCAATGGCTGACCAAAGCCCGTCATGATGCGTTGCAGCGTTTCAATAAACTTCACACCAAACATGGGCGCGGCAGAGACGATGATCACTTTGTCTTGATGCATCAACTCTTGTTGGAATTCAATCAAGGCTTCCCAATCCATCAAGCCTGATGGTTTGTTCATACGAGACTCTGAACGCCAGCGACGAGTACGCGTATCCAACACTACCACTTTTGGTGAGGTGTGAATCGTATAGTGCCAATCTTCAAAACGATAGAGGTACTTTATGAACTCGTCTTGGGATTCTGAAGTGAGCTCTTCAAAGTAGCGGCGCGCATGCTCCATAAATGGGGCGTTGAATTTTTCTGGCGCGTTTCCCCAACCTTGGCACAGCCAGTAAGCGATCAGACTGTTACCAATGATGCGATGCGAGAAGAGGTTTTCATTGGCTGCTTTTTCCCAGCCAACTGTGAGATTCCAATCGTCGGTCACGTCATGATCATCAAAGATCATGTAAGTAGGAACGTGAGCGAGCAAACGCTGGACTTTATCCAAACCTTCAACAAAAGCATCGATGTGAACTTTCTCGTCACGCCAATGCTGCTGCCATTTTGGCTCTAGTGCTTTTCCGCCCGTGGTGAATTTTCTATCCAATAAACGCTCGCGATTGACTAACGTCCAAGGCACTGGAGACCAAACGAGTAGGTACATCGCAAACAGTTCCGCAAAACTAATGAGATGGTTTTCACATTCGCGCGAGCTGAAGATGGGCGTGCCACGATGAGGTAAGAACTTGCTCAGTAAGCTTCCATCGTCAACGTAGTGGGGCAGAATGTTATCTCGGCCATAAAAGCAATCTGGACTTTGATACAGCTCTTGCGTGTTTTTAATCGGCGCTTGTTCGAACTCTTCGTCAGGTAAGCCCAATAACTCGACCAACTGTTCGATGGCGTCCAGCATTGGTCCCGCTACATGATCGGCATAGATTTGATCGCCGCTCATGATCAGCATATCTGGGCGGTCTTCTATCTGCTGGCTAGCAACTTTTGCGTCTGCTTGGACGAGCGTGTCCTTACTAAAATGATGTGGGTTACGACAAGAACCGTGCAATACATAATCAGCTTTCTCGCTGATCAAGAATTCCACACCTTGTGCTGATTGCTTATCTTCGCCATAGATAAGATGCGGTATCAGCTCGGTTAACAAACCGGATTGAGTATGGAGCTGATAACGCAGTGCACGGTGGGTAGGAAATTCGCCTTGCAGCGTCAGCATGCAAACCCAAGCACGTTTACCGACTTGTAATAGATGCTCTTTTGAAACAGGCCGAGAATAGTATTGTTCACCCGTGCCAGCATCGCTGATTTCAACCAATCCTTCGAGAGGTTGCGTTGTCGCCAACCAAATGTTCACTTCCGTTGCGGTGACTTTTCTTAAAATCGGGCCGGCAATAATTAGGGGAAGAGAGAGATGTTCGTTGGTATTGAGCGATGTTGGCAAAGCGGTTTCCTATTATTTCAAATTAGTGTTCTGAATCTTCTTCGAGTATTTCGATAACTTGTGAGCTGCTAAGTTCATGTCCCATCAGAAACAAACCTAACATGGCATCGGCTTTTGACGCACTATCGCTATCTTCATCAAGGATTTGTTGTAGGCGAGTACGAATCAAGTCAATTTCATGGTCAACAAAACCACGGCCTTCTTCTTCGCCTTGGCCATCTTCTGGTGCGTTATCGAAGTGCATGAACAGCATGTCACCATCGAGTGTGGTGCTTTCCAAGCGCTCAGGTAGCCATTCTTCTCCCATGACGATATCGGGGTTACTACCTTCAGGCAAGTTGTTGATTATGGTGATGAGTTCAGATGCTTTCACGGTTCACTGCGGCTTTGATCATTGGTTTTCTATTGTATCGGCGAAATGGGAAAAAACTAAGCCATTTAATCATTGTGGAATCTTAATTGCTTGCATTGTCATCACATCTTTAGCCCCAGCAAATGCGCAATTATCGATAAGTTTCGCTTTAAATAAATTTGGTGATAAATCCAACAAATCTTCTCAGGTGGAATCACGAATCGAATGATTGGTCCGATGTGCTGATTGATTTCATGGCGGGAACTAAGCACTCTACGTCACCATTCGATAATGAGAATGATTATCGATAATAAATTTAACTGACGTATAATAGAGTTCCGAAATGAAACGAATAATGACCTTACTTTGTCTTTCCCCCGCATTTGGGGTGATGGCTGCTGACAATAACATTGAAGTTTTCATGAGTGCTTTTCATGAAAACCCAACTGAAGTGATGAACGAGTTACCTCAAAAGGAGGGCGACACGTATCCCATCATTAATATTGAAGAATCGGAATCCATTCGAGCATCCGTGCGCGATGCCATTATGAAGAGAGCGGCATCAGAATCTCCTCACTCATTTTCTGCGAATCTTAATAATGACAATCCTGCACGTTTGGTGGATTTAGGAAATGGCCTGATTCGAAATCTCGATGAGTTACACCGTCAGACACCAAACTTCAAACGACTTGATGTACAACCTTGGTCCGACACATACTGGCCTCTGTATTCTGGTGCTGCTGCTTGGCGCTATGGCGACAGGGAGCTCAGTGCGAGTAATTGGCAAGAGTATTTTGACTTTTCGCACATTCAAAAGCCGGTAGTCTCGGTTCAAGGACAGGATCGAGAGGATTTATCTCCGGCAGAAAAATACGATTTACTGGTGGGGGATACCCAATTTACGCTATCAAAGCGTTCTTGGGATTCTGGCAAAGGGTACTACGAATCGAATGGCAGTGTAGAACGCTGGATGGGACTGTGCCATGGTTGGGCTGCGGCTGCGTATATGCTTCCGAGGCCAACGCAATCTGTCACTGTGCCAGACGCTAATGGTGAGCCTTTAAAGTTTTACCCTTCTGATATCAAAGCACTTGGAACTTTATTGTGGGCAGAAGCGCCGTTTGAAACTCGTTTTATTGGTGGGAGATGCAACATAAAGAACCCAGCAAAAGATGAAAATGGGCGAGTGATTGAACCGGACTGTAATGATACTAACCCAGCCAGTTGGCACTTAGCGGTGTTAAACCAGTTGGGGTTATCTGGCCGTAGCTTGATCATGGATGCTACTTACGATTATCAAGTTTGGAACCAACCTGTTTTAGGCTACAACTTGCAATATTTTAATCCGCAAACGTACCGGTCGGCCTCTGATCCTGCAGATGTCATGATCAGCTTGGAATCTTACGACAAAGATCGTTTCTCTACATATCGCTCACGTCGCGCAGCTTCCATTGTTGGTGTTCAAATGCAAGTTGAATACATGGTTGAAACTAACCCTACGCATCGTTCGACTGACATGCCTCGTTATGATGGCGTATCACGAGTGACGTATTACTACGACCTTGAAATCGATGCAAATGGACAAGTGATTGGAGGGGAGTGGTATCAAAATCGTCACCCAGATTTCCTCTGGACACCAACACCAATGGCGGTGGCAAAATCATACTACGATGGCTACGGCGAGTGGGATATGTCATTGCCGATTCCCCAGAACTGGCAGTACCAAGCCCCACGTGCTTCTCGTTACACGCAGCCAATGACGGCAGTTGTCGAAGCTCTGTTTGCCGCTTCGTCAGGTAAGCAAGATGGCCAAGGTGGATGGAAAAAAATAAAAACCAACACGGAGAGTGGCTCGCAGTGTCTTGATGTGGAGTACAGCGCATCAGGTGAGGGCTCCAGAGTGTTTGGTTGGCGTTGTCATAGTGGAGATAACCAAGAGTGGAAGTTAACGTCTGCAGGCAAGCTTGTGAGTCGAAGCAATCCTGAGTTGTGCCTTGATCAACAAGGCATTGAGATTACTCTTGAGCAGTGTGGCGATTTTCCTACCCAGCAGTGGCGATGGGAAGGTGGGCAGATAAAGAACCGTCTTGATAATGCTTTGAAGTGGAATGACCGCACTTGGCTTGTTGAAGCCGATGTACAAGGCAGTGAGTGGTATTTGGAATAGTTAAAACAAACACAGAGCCCGCTATCGTAGCGGGCTCTCTTTATCATTGCTTAATAGTCGTTACAGCTGCCTTCAAATGTCCAGAACCAGTAGTTCTGATAAGGGTCTGCTCCCCAGTTATCTTGTGTCGCAACAAAGCGGTTGCCCCAATACTTCACTGAAGAACCAGCAGGGTAGTAAGTGTAAGGTGACCACTCTTGCAGAGATGCGCACTGGTCTTGTGGTTCTGGATTTGGCTGTGGCGCTCCGTATGCCTCACTGACGGCAAGGTAGGCGTCAGAAGCGCTCTGCGTATTTGTTACAGTGACATAAATGTCTGAACCTTGAATACCACCAAACCCACACGCTTCTTCATTACCCATATTGGTCGATGAGCAGTCGTAATCTGAAGGTGTTGCTGGGCGATCAATTGCTACATAAAGTTCCACATTACCATAGCCATTGTAAGTTTGTACCCAAACATCATCGCTAGAGGTTCTGCGCAGAACGAACTGTTGTTCACCTGCCGTGTTGCTTTGGATCGCGACAGGCATGTTGAGCGAAAGCTCGGTCATGCCAGTATCTGGTCCAGGGTTTGGATTTGGGTTCGGGTTTGGATTAGGTTGACCGCTTTCACAGTTCATCACCTGAACACCCACTTGAGAGAACGCAGACGTGACCGCAGAACTTTCATATCCCAGCTTTTGCGCTGCCTTACATACGCCTTCTGCACCTTGCTGGAAGGTTGAGTTTGGCGTCCAGTACAACTGGTTCGCCGTTGCGTAAGCCATGAATGCTTTTTTGATGCTCCAGCCTGAGCTTGTCGCTAGGTGGTAAAAGGCTTTGTTGAAAATACCAGAGCTGTGGTGAACATCGATGCCACGGTAGTACTGGTTCACGTGACCAATCGAAGCACCGTCGTGACTTGGGTTGATGAAGTAACGCATTGCCGGCGAGTATTTCATCACGTGTTCACCCATCTTCCAGTTGAAGCTACCATGCACGTATTGGCTAAGTGCAGCAGCAGCGACGTCTGAAAATGATTCGTTCATTCCGCCAGACATGCCGCGATATTCCAACCCTGAGTTTTGCTCGGTGAAACCGTGGCTGACTTCATGTGCGATAACATCCCAAGTCGCAAGAGGGTACATAGAGCTGTTGCCATCACCAAAGGTCATTTGACGGCCGTCCCAAAACGCGTTGCCATAGTTTGAGCCGTAGTGAACGCGCATGGTGAGTTTTTGTTGGATAGGACGTGCGCCAAGCCACTCACGGTACATGTCAAACACACGTTGGCCGAAGTAGTGTGCGTCGTTCATTGGCGCGTATGCCCCGTTGATTTCTCGGTAGTTATTCACGTTGCAGTTGAAGCGATGAACTTGACCACCCCATTGTTGGTTGTTCATGTTGATCGTTTCAACATTATCACTGTTCATCTGACAGTATTGGTCAACTTGAAATCCACCAAATTTAGTATTTGGGCCAAAGTAATAACGGCCACTTTTTTTGGTTGCCGCCTGGGCCTTCTGCTTCAAGAAATGCAAGACCTTCCCATTGGTCCATGATCTCTCCTGATTTTGCATCGACCAGCGTGATAGGACGAGAGGGACGCAGATTGACAATTTTAACCGCATCGACTTTGTAGATAAGGTGCGCAGTATTTTGTTCGTCAAGCCAAACCATCAGTTCCGCACGAGCATCATTCTCTGGAGACTCGTTAGATGCAAAGCCTTGCTCAGTACCCGTTGCGATCTCAATCGCTTGGTTGGCACTGATCATAGGTAGTGTTGAGTCCAAGTCGTTATCGATCCCAACAACGACATTGCCGTCAATCGATTGAGCAAAGCCTTTTGCGGAAAGATCTGCGACGACAGAGTGGCCGTAGACAGGTACGCCGTAGTGCAACTGCTGTTTACGAACGAGCGTTTGTTGGCCAATTTCTACTCGGTTGATGTTTTGATAGCTCAGCTCGGTACTTGCTGGCATGTAAGATGATTCACCAGCAATATTGAGTGCTTCAGAGAGGTCAGTTTGAGAGTGTTCCACAATTTGTGCTGCCTGCGAGGCGAACGCGAAAGGGACAAGCGATAATAAAGTGACGTTTCGCATAATTAACCTTTTATTATGATTGTGTATTTTCTTATGTGTACGTATTCATAGCAAAAATGCGATTGCAGATTAAAGATAAAACCCAGAAATGAGTAAGTGCAATTGGTTGAATATTTGAGGTTAATTCAAAACAAATTTATAAATCGCCTAAAATATGTGCGGTTATAGTAACGCTACGTAGTCCTGTAGGAATTTTTAACCGATAGACGAGTAAAGTCAGATATACTCTTTGTGATTGAATACTGTCTCTAATTACAGCGACATAGGAGAGTTATGAAACACCTACTAGGAACATCACTAGTATGCTCGGGCTTATTGCTAAGCGGAGCCGCATTTGCTGAGTCGAAGCATGCAGAACAAGAGTGGGGTATTGCAGCGATGTACCGCACTGCTGCGATTCCTTTTTATACAGCTGACGATGACTCGACAGTAAGCACGTTTGTACCAATGATGTTCTTTGAGAATGAACACCTTTACATTGATGGCCTTGAAGGTGGCGTGTTCTTGTTTGATGAGGACGAATCCGATTGGCGTGCGAGTGCGATCATGCGCTTGCGCTTTGTTGATATTCCTAAATCAGTTCAAAACGCTTTTGAGGGCGATCGCGTTGATGTCGGTGGCCAAATTCGTTACAACTTTGACGAGAACTGGCGCGCTGAATTCGAAGTTATGACGGATGACGAATTTCAATTTCATTCTAACTACCGTATCGCGGCGAACTACGAGTTTGGCGACTGGGAGTTGGAACCTTCTTTTACCATTCGTTATAAAGACGCTGACTTCAACAGCACTTATTACTCGTTTGATGAAGTAACGGGCGAGAAAATTGGGGCAGGGATTGATGCTAACTTGGGCATTAAGGCGCGTTACCATGTTATCTCGAACCTGTATTTACTTGGCGAAACCAGCGTCACGCGCTTAGACAATGAAGCGTATAATAGCCAAATTGTTGAAGACCGCTATCAAGGTGAAGTCTTTGTTGGCTTCGGTTTCTTCAATGACAAAGGGAAGGCTCGTAAATCAGAGTTGAGCAACCGTCCGTATCTGCGTGTTGCACACGGTTGGGCAACGCCTTCTAATATCGGCGATATTTTCAAGTTGAATGCCGAGAAGGATGAATACAACAACCAGCTAACGTCATTATTCTACGGACACCCTTTGACGGATGAAATCTTCGGCTTCCCAATTGATATCTACCTAACGCCAGGCTTGGTTCACCATTGGTCATCGGAGGTTCAATCGTCCAGTACTGAGTATGTGATGGCGATTAAGGCTTACTACACCTTTAATTGGCCGACCAAATGGCGTTTCGGTGTTGCAGAGGGTATGTCTTACATCGATAACATCACCTACATCGAAGGAACTGAGATGGAAGAGAAAGGCTACACCGCAAGTAATTTGCTGAACTATCTCGACTTCTCATTTGATGTGAATGTAGGCGATCTGTTTAACCAGAAAGATTGGGAAAACATGTGGGTCGGTTACTCGTTGCATCACCGTAGTGCGATTTTCGAGAGTGCTTCTCAGTTTGGTCGTATCAAAGGCGGCAGTAACTACAATACCATCTACTTCCAGTATGATTTTTAATCGCAACTAGATGAATTAGCCAAGCCTTTATATTGTTAGAAAGGCTTGGCTTTTTGCCCACATTTCCTTTTCTTTGATCTCTGCGTTTTTCCATTTTTTCTAGTTGAAATGACTGGCAGAATCGGCGTTTTGGCTTGTTGTTTCTCAAACTTCTGCACCTGTTTCATATCCTCTTCCCATTAACGTTCTTGATAGATTTCTCACATGTTTTCGCTTAAATGCTTAAAGGTTTAAGCATGTCGAATGTGTTCAGCAGCGCCCTAATCACAAAAGACTAAAAGCCACATTGCGACCAATGTTTCTCCAATGGGAATATCCGTGGTGAAACGTTTATATACAAAGGTCGATACGAGCAATGATAAAAAAAAGCCTTTTAGCTACCTCTACCCTAATGGTTAGCATGTCCGCGTTCGCTGATGTCACAATCACTGAACTTACCGTCAATCCACAACTCTATCCGGTAGGATTTGAGCAGCACTTACAGAACAACTTAGACTTTTTTGTCGACGGTGTGGGTGTTGACCAAAAAGCCAAAGTTCCCTACGACACGATTTTCGTCGATAAAGAGGGGAATATTAAGCACGACTACTACGTTAATACGACTGAGATAGGTTTGTACCTCAATGTCCTCGTTGAAGCGCATAAAAATGGCAATGCCGATGCATTAATTCGTATTCATGAAACTCTGGATGCACTCGCCAAAGCACCAACATGGAAAGGCTTGTTCTACTGGCCTTATGACATTGAAGGTGACCAACTAAAACCAAACGAAGATGGAATCGTACCGGCAGTTGATAACGCTAACTTGGCGTTTGCTTTAGCTGGTGTCGCGGGGGCGTACATTGATTCCAAACAGAAACAAGAGCAGTTAGTTGTTGGAAAGGTTGAGGCGATATTCAACAGCCAAATTGAAGGTTGGTCTGAACTTTACGATAAAGACAAAGGCCTGCTTTACTCTGGCTGGTCTACCAAAACTGACGCACCACTTACCTACCATATTGATCGTAAAGCCAATGAAAGCCGACTGGCTCCTGTTTGGGCGCACCTAATCACCCAGAACTCTGAAAAATCGGTACCGCAGACGGCTTTCAGTAACATGGAGTTATACACCCATGACTACTACCTAAATGGTAAAAAGCTGACGCCGATGCTGACATGGGACGGTGCTTACTTCCAAGGCATGCTTTCTATGATTTGGTTGGAAGAGCGAGCCCTAATGCCTGATTTCTCGATCATCGAAGACATGACTGAGGTTCAAAAGTATCACGCTATTCATAACCAAATTCCGTTCGTTTCCTCTGCAGCGACCGTTGATGATGGCTACGCCGCATTTGGTGTTCCGCAATTATCTGAGTCCAAAGTACGCTTTAACAATGACATCGAAGGTGGCGAGACTGGTACACCCCACGCACTAGCACTCTCTTACATGGTTAAGCCATTTGAGGCCGTGAATCTGCTGAATAGACTTATCGATTTCTACCCGCAGCTTGAAACTCCTTACGGTTGGTACGACGCGGTCAACGCTAAGGGTGAGACTTCCACGAAAATCCTATCACTTGATCAGGGAATGTTTGTTGGCGCTTTCTTATCGCCAGCCATTAATAAGGATGTGCGCACCTATTTAGAAAGCAAAGACTACTACTCAACGATTGTTGATATGTACGAAACCTTCGAACCAAACAACAACTAGATAGGTATTGAATCGTGAACTTAAGAAAAGCAGTGAAACTATCAAGTCTACTCCCTTTAATGAGCCTCGCGCTTCCATGCGCTGCGCTAGCCGAAGAAGCTCAAGAGGAAATAGAAGTCGGTCTATGGAGTGACCATGAATATCGAGAGCTAATTCTGGAAACGGAATCTGCACAGAGCAGTGACGCTTCTCCGAGAACTCGTGCACTTACCGGCATCGAATACGAACGCGTAAACAATGAAAATCAGCCAGATGAAGAGCTGCTTCACTACATCTATGCGGACGGCTTTACGCGTATTACCGATAACTTCAGCATGGGTTATGTGATGAAGGAAATTCATCATAGCCGTGGCGGTGAGAGTACTGGCCTCAGCAACTATTCTGAGCTGATCCCGAGCTTCTACTGGCGTCAAAATGAAAACGTCGCACTTAACTTGATGTTGTCATACGAAAAAACCATCGGTGAGTGGCACTATGACAAATACATGGTTAAACCAGGTATCGATCTGAGCTACGGTCGTCACTTTCTTCACTTGAGTGCAGAGCTTGGTTACAAAGATGAACGCCAAGGTGCCGGAAGTCGCGGCGCGTTTATCGAGAGTGAGCCTTTGTACCTGTACCGCTTAGACAACGGTATCAATATTGGTGCGAAAGTGATTTACGTAGAGGAACACAACGACTTCAACTACACCGAATTTGCCGTTAAACCTTTAGTCCAGTTCAACTTTGATAACGGCAATTACCTAGAGTTGCGTTATGAACGAGGTACGTTGGATATGGGCTCGGATCCAAATAACCGTGACCACTTTGACTACGATATTTATGCGCTATACACGGATTTACCTATCAATGAGCACTTCTCTTTCTTAGCGGATATTCAAGTTAAGGATCGTCACGCAAACCCTGCACCTTGGACGGGTGATCAGCTGGTTTGGTTCTCTAAAGTTGGCATTGTATGGAAATTCTAAGAGGCACAATTTAATCAATGATGGGGTACCCACCGCTGGTGGATATCCCATTCTCAACCCATATGCACTATTTTTTGATCATGCTTTAAGGGAAAGAGTGCATCAAATAGTGAACGCATTTAGAAATAGGAATGCAGAATCATGGCGAAAGTAACGCTAGAAAACGTAAATAAGGTCTATGACAACGGCTTCCACGCTATTCACGATGTCAGTTTAGACATTAAAGATGGCGAATTCATGGTGCTTGTTGGACCATCAGGTTGCGCTAAATCCACCATGTTGCGAATGGTTGCGGGTTTAGAAAGCATCACTGATGGTCAGCTCATTATCGGGGACCGCAAGTGTAATGACTTGCCTCCGAAAGATCGTGGTATTGCAATGGTGTTTCAAAACTATGCACTGTATCCGCACATGACGACCTATGAAAACTTGGCTTTTGGCTTAGAGACCGCAAAGAAACCAAAAGCAGAGATAGAGCAACGAGTGGCTAAAGCAGCTGAGCTTTTGGAAATCACAGAGTTGTTGGATCGCAAACCTAAGCAGATGTCAGGCGGTCAACGTCAGCGAGTCGCGCTTGGCCGCGCAATGGTGAGAAACCCAGATGTTTTCCTTTTTGATGAACCTCTCTCAAACCTAGACGCGAAACTGCGTGTATCAATGCGTCGTCGCATTACTCGCTTGCACAGCCAGCTACAAGAATCGGGCAAACCCGCCACCATGATTTATGTGACCCACGATCAGGTTGAAGCGATGACGATGGGCGATCGAGTCTGCATTCTTAACCAAGGTCGTATCATGCAAGTTGATACACCAATGAACGTATACCATCAGCCAAAAAACAAGTTTGTTGCTGAGTTTATTGGATCGCCAGCGATGAACATGCTGGAAGGCACGCTCGTTGAACAAAATGGCGTGTTGTGCGCGCAACTCAATGAACACACCATTGCACTATCAAAAGCTCACCAAGAAAAGGCGGTTGAGTGGGTGGGGCACCGTATCCACCTAGGCATTCGTCCAGAGCATCTTTCCGTTGCTGAACAAGCTAATCAACATACGCTACCAGCAAAAGTAGAAGCGAAAGAAGAGCTCGGTTCTGAAGTCTACTTACATGTAAACATTTTCGATAAAGCAATGGTTTGTAAGCTGCTCGATACAGAGAAAACCCCTGAAGTAGGAAGCCATTGCCACATCCAACTGCAAGTCGAAAAGTGTCACGTATTCGACGATGCCTCTCAAGAAAATATCCACTACACAGATTCAAAATAAGTTTGGAGTAAAGCTTTATGCACCACATTCAACCAGGACCACAAATGAACGTTGGCGACGAAAGCCTAAATATCACGTTCAACTCAGATGGCGTGCTAGGCGCAATTCGCAGTGGTCGTCTTATGGTGTCTTTGTTCGATACGCCAGAATCAGAAATGGCAATCTCGAATGTATTTCTTCGTGTTAAAAGTAACGGTGAATTCAAAGTTACGCCGTTGCTTTTTTTTAATAACAATATTGAAACGTTTAAGCAGGCGGATGGCTCACTGCAGTGGGTGACAACAACAGATGAACTAGAAGCAACCGTCACTTTAAAAGCGGGAACAAGCGCCTACTTCTATGAAGTTAACGTAACGAACCTCTCTTCTGAGACTCTGAGCTTTGACCTGATTTATGGTCAAGATGTTGGCTTGGCAGAGGAAGGAGCAGTCAAAACGAATGAGTTGTACTGTTCTCAATATTTAGACCACCAAATCTTTGAAGGTGAGCAGGGGTACGTGGTGTGCAGCCGCCAAAACTTGCCTCAATCAACGGGCAACCCTCGCATTCAAATTGGCTCGTTATCTCCAGTAACGGGCTACAGCACGGATGGCTTCCAGTTCTTTGGTAAAGAATACAAGTTGACGGGCGAAGCCGTTGCACTGCGTTCAGACACTTTAGCGAACGAAAAGTACCAGTATGAAATGGGCTATGTTGCGCTTCAAAGCGAGGCTTTTGCTCTGAATAAAAATGAAGTGGAATCTGTCGTTTTCTATGGCGTTGTCACGCCACATTGTCCGGAATCCAATACAGGACAGCCGCTAACTATTGAAACGGTTACAGATTTACTCGCAGCATTACCAACTAGCGATGAGGCACAGCGTCAACCATTGAGCCACTGTCATAAGCCAAAGTCTGCGTACTTGATGGGTGAAAAGCTTTCTGAAACTGAAATCGAACAGTTCTTCAGTGCTGAACGTTCATTTGTGGATACCAAAGATGGTGAGCTATTGTCGTTTTTTTTATGGTGACAATCATTACGTGACGTTGCCTGAGAAGGAAAAACACCTAGAACGTATGACAGGTCACGTTATTGCTTCTGGTAATAACCAAGATTATCAGCAGTTGATCATGAGCTCGACGCACTACATTGGTGGTGTGTTCAACTCGCAACTGACTCTAGGAAATACGTCGTTTAACAAGTTGTTGGGGGTGTGCCGCAACCCACTTAACCAATTTACGCATGCCGGCCAACGTATCTGGGTTAAAGTCGATAATGCATTCCAAGCTCTAGGCATGCCTTCAGCGTACGAAACTGGCCAAAACTACTCGCGTTGGATTTATAAGCTATTTGGCGGTTACCTTGAAATCTTGTCGTTTTCGAGCGCTCAAAGCCCAGTCATCCAACTTGAAATCAAAAAGCATGGCATAGAAGCACCGCTTGAAATCAAAGTCTCGCACCAGCTTGTTTTTGGAAACAACGAAGGTGAGGGGAAGGTGACTATTGAACGTCAAGGCGATCTCTTCACGATTACGGGCAATGACGAGCTGATTGATCAGTTCATGCCAGAACTAAGTTACGGAATCTCAGTATCTGGTACTGATGTGGAAGCAGAGGTCATTACCCGTGCTGAAAGCGAGTCTGCCGAGTTCTTAGTCCTTAAAGCAACATTAGACAACGCAGTATCTATTGCGATTGGTGGCCAAACTGGTGAGTTAGACACAACAGCGCAGTTCATCGACTTTGACGTCGAGAAGCAACAATACCAACAAGGTATTCAAACTCTGACAAAAGGCTTTAAAGTCGACTTTAGCCAAGATTCACTTAACAGTCAGCGCATCAATACTTGTTTAGATTGGTTTACTCACAACGCACTTGTGCACTACTCGACACCGCACGGTCTAGAGCAGTACTCAGGCGCGGCATGGGGCACTCGTGACGTATCGCAGGGGCCATTTGAGCTCTTTATGTCGATGCAAGAATACGGCAAAGCGAAAGCGGTATTGCAAGAGATTTATCGCCACCAATACCTTGAGACAGGCACTTGGCCTCAGTGGTTTATGTTCGATCACTACGCCAAAATCCAGCAGGAAGATGCGCATGGCGATATCGTGGTTTGGCCGCTAAAAGCACTGGCTGATTACATCAACACGACTGGCGATGTCAGCATCCTGAATGTTGAGCTTCCATATACACTCGCAGAGGCAGGGTTCGAAAGAACGGGGCAGACGTACTCACTTATGCATCACGTTCAGCGCCAGGTTCAACACATGCTTGATAACCTTGTCCCTGGTACGTCGTTGTCTTGTTATGGCGATGGCGATTGGGACGACACGCTGCAGCCGGCGAATCAATCTCTACGAGAAAACATGGTAAGTGGTTGGACGATTCCTCTGACCCTGCAAACGTTGAAGGCAATGGCAAAAGCACTACAGGGCTCTGAGCATCTCGATTTCTCAGCCACCCTAACTGATCTTGCTGAGAAAATGGAGCACGACTATCACCATTATTTAATCAAAGATGATGTGATCGCGGGCTTTATCCATTTTGACCGTGATGAGCAAGGTGGCGTTAAGCAGATCGAGCATCTACTGCATCCTTCTGACGATAAAACGGGCATCAACTACCGCTTACTGCCAGCAAGCCGCTCCATCATCTCAGAAGTATTTACGCCTGAAATGGCTCAGTCGCACATGGCGATCATTAAGGAAAACCTTGTGCACCCTGATGGTGTTCGCTTGATGGACAAGATGGCTGAATACAAAGCGGGTAAACAAAGCTACTTCAAACGCGCTGAGCTTGCCGCAAACCTAGGCCGTGAAGTTGGCCTGCAATATTGTCACGCTCATATTCGATTTATCGAAGCGTTATGTAAGCTAGGCGATGCCGAAGCGGTATTCGATAACCTGTACAAAATCATCCCTGTTGGCATCCAAGATCATGTGCCGAATGCAGAACTACGTCAATCAAACGCGTACTTCTCAAGCTCGGACGCGAAGTTTAACGACCGACCGACGGCTTATGACAACTTTGGCAAAGTTAAAGCGGGTGAAGTGGCAGTGAAGGGCGGTTGGCGCATTTATTCAAGCGGTCCGGGTATCTATGTCAACCAGTTGATCACTAACGTATTTGGTGTCCGTTTCTCTGAGAACGATTTAACACTGGATCCGGTTATCTCCCCACGCGTTGGGCAAGCCAATGTTCAGTTCGAGCTTGATGGCAAACCAGTCAAGTTAGTGATTGATTTACAAGAAGCGATGCATACACCGAAAGCGATCACCCTGAACGGTGAAGTGGTTCCGTTTGAATTGTCGGAAAACCGCTACCGCACTGGCGGAGCACGTATCTCGCGCAAATGGCTAGAGACACGATTGGAGAGTGAAAATAACACTCTGTATATCACACTCTAAACCCAATAGGGCTCTGTAATGGAGCCCTTATAAACCGACGTGAAGTAAACCAAGTGTTGGAAGTGAGAGTGGTAAGCCTCAAAAGGAAAAGACGTCAATGAAAGTGACCATTAAAGATGTAGCGAAAAAAGCCAATGTTTCTATTGCGACGGTATCGTACGCAATGAATGGCTGCAATCGTGTCAGTGAAAAAACACGACAGCATGTCCTTAATATTGCGAATGAAATGAACTACGTGGCTAATACGAATGCTAAGCAACTTAAGCAGCGCCGAAGCTACGCAGTAGGACTGTTTTTGAACTACTGGTTTGGTCCTATTTACAGCGAGTTAGTCAAAGGTATCGAAAAGGTATGCCATCAAAAAGGCTACGATTTGGTTGCCTGTAGTATGTACGGTAATGAAAACTCAACCGCGCACAAATACATCCGTGATCGTGTGGTGGATGGTGCCATTATTCTGACCAACTCATTCGATAGTGACTTCCTAGCTTCTGTTGCTGGCCCTGACTTTCCAATGGTCGTCTTAGACCGAGAGCTCACCGCTCCTCATATCTACAACATCTTGATTGATAACTTTGGTGGTGCGTTTAGTGCGACTAAAGAGTTGGTGCTGAAAGGATGTCAGGACATCTACTTTTTTACTGGTCCTGATGACTCCTATGACAGTCAGAAACGACTGGATGGCTATATCTCCGCATTGGGTTATTTCAACATTCCTGTTCGCAATCATCATTTGATTCGTAGCGATTTCACAGAAAAGACTGCCTACAAGCAAATGAGTGAGTTGTTCGAACAAGGAAGAAGACCGGATGCAGTATTTGCCGCCAACGATGAGATGGCGATTGGCATTATTCGCGCGGCGAAACGATATGGCATAGACATCCCTTCAGAAATGAAGCTCGTCGGTTTTGACGATATACGAATGGCAGAGTTAATGATCCCGAGTTTGTCCACGATAACCCACGAAAAAGAGGGGATGGGAGAACTGGCTGCATCAACCTTGATCAGCGCGCTTGATGAAAAGCCGGAAAGCCTAAAGGCATTAACGATTTTGCCAACGTCATTAATTTTACGTGAAACTCTGTAGGATAGTTATGAAAAAGTGGTTGATTGGATGTGTGCTTGCGCTGAGTTCGCAAGTAACGCTCGCAGAAAATACCCGAATTGAAGTCATGACCCCGGTTGGGAACTACATGGACTTTGTCCGCTCCGAGCTTGTTCCTGAGTTCAAAAAACGATACCCAGAGGTTGATGTCGTGGTATCCAACGATGACAACCTTGAAACCCGTATGGCTGCGGGGGACGTTCCAAACCTTTATGCAGGGGTATTTGGTTACCAGCCTGCCAAATACGCCAAAATGGGCAAGCTTGCCTACCTTGAGCAGTTCGATGGCTTTGAAGAGCTTGCTGAACGGATCGATCCAGTATTCATGGAAAAAAACTATGGTCGTAGCTATTACATTCCATGGAATGCGACAACAACGCTCATGTTGTACAACAAAGAGTTGTTTGTTGAAGCGGGGTTAGATCCGGAGAATCCACCAAAAACGTGGGACGAGTTTTTACATGCAGCTGAGAAGATCAGCCAACTTCCACCGCGTGCTGACGGAAGCCCTGTTTATGGCACGGTTTTCTGGAATGAAGCGCTGTCATGGGGAAGTTGGTACTGGAGCATGCTAGCCCAAATGTATTACAACTTTAATGACGGTCAGTACGGCTTGCTTAACCGTTTCGGCACTAATCCTGTCTTCGACAAAGAAGAAGCTCAGCTGGCACTCTTTTTTGAAACCATGGCGAAAGCCCAGCAGTTTGCACCACTTACGATGGAGAAGAACTTTTTCTCTCGCACCATTGGCATGTGGCCACAGTTCGGTTTTGGCTGGAAAGCGAACCTGACCGAAGCAGCAGGCAAGCCTATGGTGGTGGGTGAGGATGTTGGCTTAGCACCGATCCCAACCCTAAAAGAAGGCGCGACGTCTTACTCCACTTTGGATGGTCGGGCGTTGATGATCTTCAAAAATAGCGTCGAGAAAGAGCAACTATCTTGGGCGTTTTTGCAGCTGATGATGGAAGAGGAGTTCAACCACAAAGCGAACATGGCGCTAGGGCAATTACCGACTCTTTCTGCCCTGAAAGAGAGACCGTATTACAACACGCCTGAAGCGAAACCGTTTGTTGAACAACTGCCAAATGCGAAGCTAAACGAGCCGTTTGCACTGGCTTCAGATATGGCGAGCATCATTCTAGAGCAATACTCAAAGGCGGTCGTTAAGCAAGATTTGTCGCCTGAAGAAGCCGTAGAAGCTGCGACCAAGCAAGCCGAACAGTTAATCCATGAATAACGTGATAGGTCTAAGTGGAACTATGAAAAAAAATAACCTCATAACAGGCTACCTATTCCTCGCTCCTTGGATAGTGTATTTCGCCGTCTTTTTGATTTATCCGTTCTTTCTATCTTTTGAAAGTAGTTTTTTGAGCGTCAATATCTTAATGCCAGAAAACACCAAGTTCATCGGATTAACGAACTGGATTACCGTTGTGACCGATTTCCTGTTCTGGAAGTCACTGTTTAACGTGGTGTTTAACCAAGTCATCTTTGTCTCATTGAGTTTTGTGATTGGTCTGGGGCTCGCTCTGCTGCTCAATGAAATCAAATTTCTATCGAGCTTATTCAGAACCATCATGTTTATTCCGGTTGTGACGTCCATTACCGTTGCAATGATCATCTTCGACTTTGTTTCTGGGCCATCAGGGCCGATCCAAAACACCATGGTGAGCAGTAGTTTGCTGTCTGAGCCCGTGTTCTGGAAGTTTGAAGAGTGGTTACCAATGCCAATCATCGCTGTATTTAGCGCATGGAAGTGGTTTGGTGTTCAAATGATCATCTTCCTCGGTGGTATTGCGAGTATCGACAAGTCTTTGTTTGAAGCGGCAGATATTGATGGTGCGTCGTGGTGGCGAAAAACTAAGAAAATCACGCTACCGATGATCATGCCACAAATCATTTTTGTTATGACCATGAACATTATCAACGGTTTACAGATGTTTATAGAAGTGTTCATGAACTTTGATTTGAATGGCGGGCCGTATCAATCGGCACTGACTCCGGTTCTATACCTTTACCAAACTGGCTTCGAGCAAATGAAGATGGGTGAAGCCTCAACCATTGGCCTGATGCTCGCTTGCGTTATTTACCTGCTGACCATGATGCAGTTAAAGATCACCAGTAAGGAAGATTAATCATGAACGCTGATAGAAAAAGAAACTTACTTATTTATGGCACACTTTTCGTTGCCGCTATTATCGTGTTGTATCCGTTCTTTTACATGGTGATCAACTCTTTTAAAACTGGGCCAGAAATCATGCACAGCCCAAATAGCTTGCCGAAAGAGTGGTCTTTCGCTGGTTACATCAAGGTGTTTGATTCGGTCAACTTAGGAAGAGTGTTCTTCAATACGATTTTTATCTCGGTAACGGTGACTTTCTTAAACACGCTGTTTTCTTCCATGGTGGCCTATTCGATTGTGAAGACAAACCTACCGGGGCGCGAGTTCTGGCTTAAGGTAATTCTGGGCTCGATGATGATTCCAGCGATTTTGTTCACCATTCCAACCTACATGATGATGTACGAGTGGAACTGGATTAATACGTATCGTGTGTTAATCATTCCGGGGGCGATCAGTGCTTACAACATCTTCCTGATGGTGCAATTTATGAAGCAGATCGATAACGCATATTTGGAAGCCGCTCGAATCGATGGTGCAAGCGAACTTCGTATCTTCTTCAAGATCATTCTTCCTATGATGCGACCAGCGCTCGCGACCGTCGGTATATTAACTTTCATGGGCGCTTGGAACGATTTCATGGGGCCACTGCTGTACGTTCGAGATGATTCGTTAATGACGCTCCAATTAGCACTGTACAACTTCAAAACAGAAGTTCCGGGAACCAACCTAGAGCAACTGTGGGCCATGACGACCATGATTGCGGTGCCTGTTGTCATTGTCTTCTTCTGTCTTCAGAAGAACTTTATTAAGGCATTTACTGGGGTAGGAGTGAAGTAATGAAAGTGTCTACAAGAATGAAATTCCTTGCACTCGTGTCTGTCATCCTCATCGCTTACGGTTCTGCGTGGATGAAGGCGTATTCTCTCTCAGAGAAGTACTTCGCTTATGCAGAGGAACAGTATTCGAAAGGAAATTTGATCACCGCTTTAAAAGGGATGAACAAGTTAGAGTTGAGAATTGAAGACGAATACTTTGGCGGCTACCAACAGGTACTTGATACTTGGCGCAGCTCGACTTTGGGTCCAAGACCCGATGCTTATTATCAATCTTTGGAAAAGCCCAAGCAGATCATTGAGCAATTAAACAAGCAACAACTGATGGAATTCATCGAGATATACGTTCAGCTCGATTCACGTTATGTACCTACCGCGGCGGATCAGTTGAGGTTCTTGGCGAAGCAATCTGGTGATATTGCCTTGTACGAAGAGATGACGGAGTTTCTGAGCGAAGCTTTCCCACGTTACAAACAAAGAGAGATATAGGTAGTAGCGGATGACATTATACAAAGACACCTCAGCAACATGTGAAGACAGAGCGCAAGACTTGTTGTCACACATGACACTAGAGGAAAAGATCGGCCAACTCTGCCAGTCTCCAATGCTTGAGTATGAACAAAACAAATCGGACTACCTTAACAAGGTGGCAAAAGGCGCTTATGGTTCGCGTATTCTTGCCGATACCGCATGGGCCGGCAATGCGCCGGGTGAATCGGTCGATCCGCATCAGCTCAATGAAATCCAAAAAGTCGCCGTTGAAGAGAGCCGTCTCGGTATTCCTATTATCTTTGCCCGCGATGTGATCTACGGGCAAAAGACGGTGTTACCAATACCGCTTGCTCAGTCGTGTTCGTGGAACCCCAATTTAGTTGAAGAGGCCTATGGATGTATTGCCGCGGAAGCCGCCTCTTTAGGCATCAATTGGACGTTTGCTCCGATGCTGGATATTGTCCGTGACCCTCGTTGGGGCAGGGTCATTGAAAGCTCTGGTGAAGACCCGTACTTAACCAGTCAGTTTGCTCGAGCGGTGATTAATGGTTTTCAAGGTGATGACCCTGCTCACCCTGACAAGCTTGTAGCGTGTGCGAAGCATTTTGTCGGCTATGGTGCATCAGAAGGTGGGCGAGACTACGATACGACTGAGTTAAGCCTAAATACATTACACAACGTTCATCTACCTCCATTTTCTGCGGCTGTGAAAGCAGGTGTAGCAACCGTGATGTCAGGGTTTAATGACCTTGGTGGTACTCCGGTGACCGGCTCTCAACCATTGATCAGAAACTGGCTTAAAGAAGAGCAGCGTTTTGATGGCATGGTGGTGAGCGATTGGGGTTCGATTTCTGACTTAGCCTACTTCCGTGTGGCAAAAGACCCGAGCGATGCAGCATTACAAGCTTTGGGAGCCGGTGTAGACATGGCAATGACGAATGAAGCGTATGAAGACACGCTTGAAGAAGTCATCCAACGTCAGCCAGAGGCTGCTGAGTGGATCGATGAAGCGGTGTATCGAGTCTTACTGACTAAGTTTCGAGCCGGGCTATTTGAACAGCCTTATGTTGATCCGGAAAAACATACAACGGTGCTTGGGAAACAAAGCCACAAACAGAAAGCGGAGCAACTTGCCGAAGAGAGCATGGTGTTACTCAAAAATGAGTCCAGTTTACTGCCTCTCTCAACTCAAGGACTAAAGGTTGCGGTTATTGGTCCTCATGCACATTCGCAGCGACAGCATCTGGGTTCTTGGTGTTTGGATGGCAAAGCAAATGATGTTATTTCGATAGCAAAAGGTATTGAGTCTGCGGCACCGGAAAACGTTATTTTGACGGATTCCGATGCATTCAGTGATGATATGGTGGAGTGCGCGCATCGTGCTGATGTGGTGGTTTTGTGTGTTGGTGAGAGTCATCGTAGAACCGGTGAGGCGAGGAATGTTGCAGAGCTTGTTTTACCTCCTGGCCAAGAAGAATTGATTGAAGCGATTGGGCAAACTGGTAAGCCACTCGTTGTCGTGCAGTGTACCGGTCGACCGGTGCCATCACCGAAGACTGAGCAATATGCCAATGCACTTGTTTATGCGTGGCAGAGTGGTACTGAGGTAGGGGCTGCATTGGGTAATTTACTGTTTGGGCATCGAAACCCAAGCGGTAAGTTGACCATGACAGTGCCAAGAAGCACCGGGCAGATCCCGATGTATTATGCTCGCAAGACCATTGGTAAAATGAGAGCGTATCAAGAGTACATGCCGTACAAAAATGAAAAGGATACGCCGCTCTACCCATTTGGATTTGGATTAAGTTACTCGCAGTTTAGATACAACGATCTCACCTGCATAACACCTGAAATCAGGGAAGGGCAGGATCTGGTTGTCGATGTTGAGATTGAAAACACTTCAGCTGTCGATGGTCAGGAGATAGTCCAGTGTTACATATCGCGGAAAGTATCATCGACAACTCGACCTGAAAGAGAGCTAAAGGCATTTGTTAAATGTTCGCTTGCCGCGCACGAGAAAAAAACGCTTAGGATTACCGTCTCTGCAGATGAACTGAAGTTTTATGGTCAGCAGGGCAGTTTCATGTACGAAACGGGAGAATTAGGTGTGTATGTCGGTGGGGATAGCTTAGCGACTAGCCAAGTTACGGTTCAGCTTAAGTAATCAAGACTGCTGAGTTAGACCGTTCAGAATAACATCGTTGTTTAAATCAAAATGGCAATGCTACCAAGCTTGCCATTTTTGTATTTAATTGGTAATTATTCTTATTTCTATTCTTCTGTATTCGTATTTATTATCCATTCAATTTAAAAAACATTCTAATATTTAATTGAATTGACTCCTCTCTGACCTATTAATATTTCATTCATATAAAACGTCGAATTGAAATATAAGATTGCAATTTGTATTTTTTAATAATTGACTGTGGTCAAGATTATCACCCCTTAAATCTACAAGGATATTAATAGTGGCGGGTGGCCATGCCTTAGTTGCTCAGGGCTTGTGCTGTCTAGCTTAATTGATGGTTTTATAGAAATGCTGCTTTGATTTGCCTTGTGTATTAATTAAAGCGAAATTAGATATTTTCAATGAATGCCTATTTTGAAAATACAATCTCTATGTCTTTTATTTCTAACGAGTGTTCTTTCCTCACTTAAAGCCATTAATTAAGCGCCACTACCAAATTCAAAAACGTAATTTAGGAAAAAACCATGAGTCAAAATGGTAAGTTTAATATTACTCGGCGTGATGCTTTAAAGGGTGGTTCTGCACTTGGCGCTCTAGCGCTAGCAGGAAACGCGCTTTCTCTCCCGTTTGCAACTAAAGCGGTTGCCAAAGAAACGCCAGCGAAACCAAATGAAAAAATTGTCTGGTCGGCATGTACCGTAAACTGTGGTTCTCGTTGTCCGCTTCGTATGCACGTGGTCGACGGTGAAATCAAATGGGTAGAAACCGATAACACGGGTGATGATGTGTATAACCACAACCATCAAGTTCGTGCTTGTTTGCGTGGTCGCTCTATGCGTCGCCGTGTTTACTCGCCAGACCGTTTGAAATACCCACTTCTTCGTGTTGGTAAACGTGGTGAAGGTAAGTTTAAACGCATCACTTGGGATGAAGCCTTTGACCTCATTGGTGACAATTTAAAACGCATCATTAAAGACTACGGTAATGACGCGGTTTACCTAAACTACGGTACGGGTACCTTGGGTGGTACGGTAACTAAGAGTTGGGATCCAAGCGCGACGTTGGTTGCCCGGATGATGAACCTGTGTGGTGGCTACCTGAACCACTATGGTGACTACTCAGCAGCGAACATTGAATGTATGTCTGAGTACTTCTACGGCACTTGGGTAGACAACAACTCGATTGACGACGTACAAAACGCAGATCTTTGTCTGATGTTTGGTAACAACCCTGCAGAAACTCGTATGTCGGGCGGTGGTCAGGTTCATAACTACGTGGACGCAAAAAACATCAGCCACACACGTACGATCTGTATCGACCCTCGTTACACCGATACTGCCGCGGGTCGTGAAGACCAATGGGTACCAATCAAGCATGGTACTGACGCTGCACTGATCGCCGCTATCGCACATGTATTGATTAGCGAAGATAAAGTCGACCAAGACTTCCTTGACCGTTACTGTGTGGGTTACGAGCGCAAAACTCTGCCAGCGTCAGCGCCAGAAAACGGCAGCTACAAAGATTACATCATGGGCACAGGTCCGGATGGTATCGAGAAAACGCCAGAGTGGGCTCAGCCAATCACAGGTATTCCGGCTGATGTGATTTTGAAACTTGCGCGTGAAATCGGCGATGCAAAACGCATTTACATCACCCAAGGTTGGGGTTTACAACGCTCAGCAAATGGTGAGCAAGCGTGTAAAGCGATCATGATGCTGTCTCTGCTTCGTGGTCAGGTTGGTCTACAAGGTGGTGGTACTGGTGCTCGTGAGGGTAATCACTCATACCCATTCCAACGCTTCCCGAAAGTGCCAAACCCGATCAGCGCTTCCATCCCAATGTTCCTTTGGACAGACGCGATTTTCCGCGGCACTGAGATGACCGATCTTACTGACGGCATTAAAGGCGTTCAAAAGCTACAAAACAACATCAAGTTCATCTGGAACTACGCGGGTAACTGTCTGATTAACCAGCACTCAGACATCAACCGCACACACGACATTCTTCAAGATGAAAAAGCGTGTGAAATGATTGTGGTGATCGACAACCACATGACCTCTTCTGCGAAGTATGCCGATATCGTACTGCCAGACTGTACAACGTCAGAGCAATCGGATTTCTGTATGGATGGTGCGGCGGCATCAATGCCTTACTTCATCTTTGCAAGCCAAGCGATTAAACCTCGTTTCGAATGCAAGCCTATCTACGACATCATGTCTGGTGTGGCGAAGCGCATGGGCGTGTTTGATGAGTTTACTGAAGGTCGCACTCAAGAAGAGTGGCTACAGTGGATGTACGCTCAGACCGTTAAACAGAACAACGATCCAAACCTGCCGTCTTACGATGAGATGAGAAAGCAGGGCATCTACAAGAAGCAATTCGACCGCCCATATGTGGCGTTTGAAGACTTCCGTCGTGACCCAGAAGCGAACCCACTACCATCGCCATCGGGCAAGATTGAAATCTACTCAGAGACGTTAGCGAAGATCAACGAAGAATGGGAGTTGGATGAAGATGAGTCCATCAAGCCATTGCCTGAATACGTATCGACGTTCAACGGCTGGGATTCACCAGATCGTAAAGAGTACCCGCTTCAGTTAACGGGCTTCCACTACAAAGCTCGTGCGCACTCTACGTACGGCAACGTCGACATCCTAAAAGCAGCGGCACCACAGGAACTTTGGATTAACCCGATTGATGCAGCGTCACGCAACATTGATAACGGTGACTTGGTTAGCGTGCGCAGCAAGTTCGGTGAAATGAACGTTCGCGTAAAAGTAACCCCACGCATCATGCCGCATGTGGTTGGCTTAGGTGAGGGCGCATGGTACGCACCAAACGCAAAAGGTGTTGACCAAGCGGGTTCAATCAACGTGCTGACAACACAACGTCCAAGCCCGTTGGCAAAATCGAACCCGAGCCATACCAACCTCGTTGAAGTGACGCTAATTAAGAAAATGGGGGCTAAATAATGAGCACAGCGAAGCAGTATGGCTTTTACATTGATTCAAGCAAATGTACTGGCTGCAAAACATGTCAGCTCTCTTGTAAAGACAACAAAGATCTGGGTATCGACCGCAACTTCCGTCGTGTTTACGAATACGTAGGCGGCAACTGGACGGAAGAAAACGGCGCGTTCCGTCAAAACGTGTTCGCGTACTACCTATCGATCTCTTGTAACCATTGTACTAACCCAGCGTGTACCAAGGTTTGTCCATCTGGTGCAATGCACAAGCGTGAAGAAGACGGCTTTGTCGTTGTCGATGAAAGCGTGTGTATCGGCTGTAAATCTTGTCACATGGCATGCCCATACGGCGCACCTCAATACAGCGAAGAAAAAGGTCACATGACTAAGTGTGATGGCTGTTACGAACGTGTTGCAGAAGGTCTAATGCCAGTGTGTGTTGATAGCTGTCCATTGCGTGCGATTGAGTTTGGTCCAATTGATGAGCTACGCGCGAAATACGGTTCAAACGCGGATGTGGCACCATTGCCAGATTCTCGCATTACCAGCCCGAACCTGATCGTGAAGCTAAATCCAAATGGTCGTCCAACCAATGACCGCACTGGTTTCCTACAGAATCCAAGAGAGGTGAAATAATGTTATACGAAGCACCATTAGTTGCCTTTACGGTTCTTGCTCAAACCGCGGTTGGCGCGCACTTAACGGTTAACGCGTTCGAGAAATTCGGTAAGCCACCACGCGTGACAGAGCCTCGTATGAACGTCGCTCGTTTCGCTATCTTGGTTGTAATGGGATTGGGTTTCTTGTTCTCAACCACTCACTTAGGTAGCCCGCTTCGTGCCTTCAACGCATTAAACCGTGTTGGTAGTGCGGCGCTATCTAACGAGATCTTAACGGGTGCAAGCTTTCTGTCTCTAGCGGGTTTGTACTGGTTGCTAACGATTCTAAAAATCGGCAGCGAAGGCGTTCGCAAAATCGTGAACTGGTTGTCTATCGCGGTTGGCGTGATTTTCATGTTCGCGATGGCGAATGTTTACCAAATCGAAACGGTACCAGCATGGTACTCACCAATGACAACGGTTGCGTTTTGGTTCACGGTCGTGACTTCGGGTCTGATGTTTGGTTACACGCTTATCAACGTATTGGACGTGACGGCTGAGAAAACCAATCGTCGCCTAATGTGGGCTGGTGTGAGCTTGATTGCGCTGAACCTAGCGTTCTCAGTAATGCAGACGATTTATTTCGCAGGTATCTCAACGGCGATTCACAGTGGCTTGGATCAAATCACCATGCTATCTGGCTATGTTGCTGGTCATGTGTTGTTGCTTGTGGTTGCTGCTGCTCTTTGGGTATTCGCTGAGTTGTTTACCGCAGAAGGTCGTCAGAAGAATTTGCTGGTTATTGTGGCATTCGTTGCCTTGTTCGTCGCAGAGATTCTGGGTCGCAACGTATTCTACGGCATGCACTTTACATCTGGTTTGTACTAATAACCATCATTTGTACTGATAACAATTAGCAGAGTGGGGCGAATGTTCGTCCCACCTCTTTTCCATTTTACTTAATCGAAGAATAAAAACACCAGTCATCAAAGGTACTTCATGCAAATCTCTCAACTTGAACCACAAGATACCAGCATCGTTCTAAAGCTGTTTGGTGCACTGTTTTACTACCAGCCAAAGGATTACCCGGCGGCAAATCTCGATACGTTGCTGAGCAATACTGACACACCAATCGAAGCGCTTAATGACATGCTACGCAGCTTTCAAAACGAGAGCGAAGAGGCATTGCAAATGGAGCACGATCGCATGTTTGCCGGTATTGGTGAGATGCCAGCGCCACCTTGGGGGTCGGCTTATCTAGATAAAGAAGCGGTGTTGTTTGGTGAATCAACCATTGAATATCGTTACTTCTTGCAGCGTTGTGGTTTTGCTTTGGAATCGGACCAACGTGAGCCAGAAGACCAGATCGGCTTGATGCTGATGGTGTTAGGGATGTTGATAGAAACTGACCAACAAAAACTGGCGGCTGAAATGCTGCGCGAACACTTGATGACGTGGTTTGGTTTTTTCAACAAGCGCTTCAAAAAAGCCGTGACTCTCACGCCTTACTCAAAACTGTCGAACCTTACTGAAGAATTACTTCAATCCCTGAGTGAGCAATACCAAGTCGTTGTGCCAGCAAAGAGAGACTACTCGGATGCGCCAGTCTGAATCGGTTGATCTAAGTAAGCGACGTCTGTTTTCGTTTCGTCGCACGCCAGTGGAACAAGCTCAAGAGCCTCGTGTTAAAGCGAGACCGCCGTATGCGGTGGAAGAGTCGATGTTCACTCGGCTGTGTGATGGATGCGGTAAGTGCGCTTCGGCATGTCCAAGCCAAATCATTGAAATGGTCGATGGCGTTGCCGCGTTAGACATCAGCTACTCGGCGTGTGATTTGTGCGGCGCGTGTAAGTCGGCGTGCCCAACATTGGCGCTTTCTAACCAAACAGAGTCTACAGGCTTGATTGCAACTATCTCGAACAGCTGCGAAAACTTATACGGTTATTGCGGCAGTTGCGAGGACAGTTGCCCATACGATGCTTTGCAATGGCAAGACGACGCCAAACCTAAAATTGACGCTGCCAAATGCAAAGGTTGCGGACAATGCGCGCAAAGCTGTTACAACAGCATGATCAGCTTTGACTTAAAACGATAAAAAAGGGATTGGCGCGAACCAATCCCTTTTTGTTTGTATTCAATGCTATTCAATCTTACGCCAAGGTTGCCAATTGGCTTTGTGCGTCTGAGAGGCCTTTCGCTGCTGCGTCTTCGCCCATGTTTAGCGCTTCTGCGTAAACAAATTCCACATCTGTGATGCCAACAAAGCCCAATACTGTGCGTAGGTATGGTGTCATGCTGTCGGTTGGTGAATCTTTATGAAGACCGCCACGAGTCGTGACCACGATTGCTTTCTTACCTTCAATCAGACCTTGAACGCCATTTTCTGTGTATTTGAATGTCACGCCTGCACGAGCAATCAAATCAATCCAGTTTTTAAGCTGGGTTGGAATCGTGAAGTTGTACATTGGTGCTGCGATAACCAAAGTATCTGCTGCTTTGATTTCTTCAATCAAGGTATCAGATAGGTTAACCACCGCTTGTTGCTCTTGTGAAAGATCTTCTGTTGCACGAAGTGCTGTCGCAACGGAAAAGTCTAAAACTGGCAGTGGATTTGCAGCTAAGTCACGAACAGTTAGCTTATCTTGGTCTACATTTTTGATGAAGTCTTCAACCAGTTTGTTTGATTGAGAGTAATCGCCAAGGATGCTTGATTTAAGAGCTAGTACACGAGACATATGGATTTCCTTTAATAAGTGCTTTCGGCTATGTGATGCATTATAGGCAATGCTCAGCGACTCAAAACCTGATGGATTCGCTTAAGTTGTTCGAAAAAATTGAATGATTGCCGGATGCTGCTTTCCGTTATCTTGTTCTAGCCCTTATGTGCTACAATCCGCGCAGTTTTATGTAATGAAAAGAATAGGAAACGCTTTGACTTCGTCACAGCCCCCAAAAAAGAATCCCGCTGAAGAGCAAGCGACACCGTCAAATGGTGCGCAAAATGCCAAAGCGAAGCAGGCTAATGCATCTCAAGCACAAGCTTCTCAGAATGCTGCGCCTCAGGCTCAAGTAAATAACGCGGCGTCACTACGCAAGGCACTTAACCAGTGCATGATGCGTGACCGCTTCCGCTTGAGTAAACGAATCTCTGGTGCAAGCAAAATCAAAAAAGACGCAGCACGTAACGCTGTGTTTGATGAAATCGCATTAGACATCGCCAAATCCATGATGGTTGTGGAGCAACGTAGTAGCTACAAACCAACGATTGAATACCCTGAAATCCTGCCAGTCAGCCAAAAACGCGACGACATTGCGAAAGCGATCGAAGAAAACCAAGTGGTTATCGTTGCGGGTGAGACCGGTTCAGGTAAAACCACTCAGCTACCAAAAATCTGTGCGGAGCTTGGTCGCGGTAAATTCGGTCTGATTGGTCACACTCAACCTCGTCGTCTTGCTGCGCGTTCGGTTGCGAACCGTATTGCCGAAGAGATGGAAACCAAGCTTGGTGAGTTTGTTGGTTACAAGGTTCGATTCAACGATCAGATCTCTGAAAATACCCAAATCAAATTGATGACGGACGGTATCTTGCTGGCTGAAATTCAGCATGACCGTTTCTTGAATCAATACGACACCATCATTATCGATGAAGCGCACGAGCGCAGCCTTAACATCGATTTCATCTTGGGTTACTTGAAAGAGTTGCTACCACGTCGTCCTGATCTGAAAGTGATCATCACGTCGGCAACCATCGACCCTGAACGTTTTTCAAAGCACTTCAACAACGCACCAATCATTGAGGTGTCAGGTCGTACTTACCCAGTAGAAACGCGCTACCGCCCACTAAGTGGTGATGACGATAATGACCGTGACCAACTTGAAGGTATCTTCGAAGCGGTAGACGAACTGTGCGATGAAGGTTTAGGTGACATCCTGATCTTCATGAACGGTGAGCGTGAAATCCGTGATACCGCTGATGCACTGTCTAAACGTAATCTGAAGAGCACGGAAATTGTGCCGCTTTACGCGCGTTTGTCGGCGGGTGAACAGAACAAGATCTTCCAACCTCATACTGGTCGTCGCATTGTTCTGGCAACCAACGTAGCAGAAACCTCGTTGACGGTTCCGGGCATCAAGTACGTTATTGACCCGGGTACGGCGCGTATCAGCCGATACAGTTACCGTACTAAGGTTCAGCGTCTTCCAATTGAGCCAGTTTCTCAGGCGAGTGCGAATCAGCGTAAAGGTCGTTGTGGTCGTGTGGAAGAGGGTATCTGTATCCGTCTGTACTCAGAGGAAGATTTTGAGTCACGTCCGGAGTTTACCGATCCTGAGATCCTGCGTACCAACCTAGCGTCGGTTATCTTGCAGATGACGGCACTTGGTTTGGGCGATATTCAAGCATTCCCATTTGTAGAAGCGCCTGACAAACGTAACATCCAAGACGGTGTTCGCCTTCTAGAAGAGTTAGGTGCAATCAATTCTGATGCGAAAGAATCGAAGAAACGCCTAACCAGCATTGGTCGCCAACTTGCACGCCTTCCAATCGACCCACGTTTAGCACGTATGGTATTGGAATCACCAAAGCAAGGCGCACTGAAAGAAGTAATGATCATCGCGGCGGCATTGTCGATTCAAGACCCGCGTGAGCGTCCAAGTGACAAGCAGCAATCTTCAGATGACAAGCACAAACGCTTCTTCCATGAAGACTCAGATTTTCTGACGTTTGTGAACCTGTGGGACTACATCCAGAAGCAGCAAAAAGCGCTGACGGGTAATCAGTTCCGCAAGCAATGTAAACAAGATTACTTGAACTACTTACGCGTGCGTGAGTGGCAAGATGTGTACTTCCAAATTCATCAGTCGATGCGTGAAATGGAATTCAAACTTAACGATGAGCCTGCGTCGTACCATGGCGTTCACAGCTCAATCCTTGTTGGTTTGTTGTCGCACATCGGTATGAAAGACCAAGAGAAGAATGAATATCAAGGCGCGCGTAATGCTCGCTTCCATATTTTCCCTGCATCAGGTCTATTCAAGAAACAGCCTAAGTGGATCATGTCTGCTGAGCTGGTGGAAACCTCAAAACTTTGGGGTCGCATCATCGCTAAGATTCAACCTGAGTGGATTGAACCATTAGCGAAGCACCTGATTAAGCGCAGTTACAGCGAGCCGCATTGGTCGAAGAAACGTGCAGCAGTCATGGCACACGAGAAAGTGATGCTTTACGGCGTGCCAATTGTACCGAAGCGTTTGGTGAACTACGGCAGTATCGATCCAACTGTCAGTCGTGAGCTATTCATTCGTAGTGCGCTGGTGGAAGGTGAGTGGGAAACCAAGCACGCGTTCTTCAAGCAAAACCGTAAGCTTCTTCAAGAAGTGGAAGAACTTGAACACAAATCTCGTCGTCGTGACATCTTAGTGGATGATGATGAACTGTTCGACTTCTACGACCAACGCGTTGGCACTGAAGTAGTCTCTGGCAAACACTTCGATACGTGGTGGAAGAAAGCATCAAAAGACAACAAAGAACTGCTGAACTTTGAAAAAGAGATGCTGTTCAAGGGCGATGCAAGCCACGTTACTGATTTGGATTACCCGAACTTCTGGTACCAAAACAACCTGAAACTCAAGTTGAGCTACCAGTTTGAACCGGGCGATGATAGTGACGGCGTAACGGTGCATTTGCCGTTGCCGATCTTGAACCAAGTTGAGCCTGCGGGTTTTGACTGGCAGATCCCAGGTTTACGCCATGAGCTTGTGGTGAGTTTGATTAAATCGCTGCCGAAGACAGTGCGTAAGAACTTTGTTCCTGCACCAAACTACGCCGATGCTTTCTTAGCTCGTGCAACGCCGATGGAAGCACCACTACTGGACTCATTAGAGAAAGAGTTGCGTCGAATGACGGGTGTGGAAGTTCTGCGCGAAGATTGGAATATGGATCAAATTCCAGAGCACTTAAAGGTGACTTTCCGCGCGGTTGACCATAGAAATCGCAAGTTGAAGGAAAATAAAGACCTTCATGAATTGAAAGAGAGCTTGAAAGATAAAGTTCAAGAAACCCTTTCAAAAGTAGCGGATGACGACATTGAGCAACAAGGTCTGCACACGTGGAGCTTTGGTGAGCTGCCGAAGGTATACCAACAAAAACGTGGCGGTTACGACGTTAAAGCGTACCCAGCGATTGTTGATTCTAAAGACAGTGTTGAAATCAAACTATACGAGACCGAATACGAACAGGTCACGGCAATGCAAGCGGGTCAGCGTCGTCTGATCTTGTTGAACGTGCCGTCGCCAATTAAATACTTGCACTCTAACTTACCGAACAAGTCGAAGTTGGGTCTGTACTTTAACCCTTACGGTAAAGTGCTGGATCTGATTGATGACTGTATCGCGTGTGGTGTCGATAAGCTTATCGAAGAGCAGGGCGGTTTGGTTTGGGAGCCAGAGAAGTTTGATGCACTGAAAGAACACGTCCGTGCTGAGCTTGGTGATACCGTGGTGGACATTGCGCAGCAAGTGGAAACCATTCTGACGACCGCTTTCAACATCAATAAGAAGTTGAAAGGCAAGATCGACTTCACCATGGCGTTTGCGCTATCGGACATCAAAGCACAAGTCGAAGGGTTGATCTTCAAGGGCTTCGCGACAGAATGTGGTTGGAAACGTCTGCCAGATATTCTGCGTTACATGCGTGCCATTGAGCGTCGTATGGAGAAGCTGCCGATCGATCCAAACAAAGACCGTTTACACATGCTGAAAGTGGAATCAGTGACGAGCGACTACAAAGAGCTGCTCAACAAAATTCCGAAAGGCATGGTGATTCCAGAGAACGTGAAAGAGATTCGTTGGATGATCGAAGAGCTTCGCGTGAGCTTTTTTGCTCAACAATTGGGCACTCCGTACCCAGTTTCTGATAAACGTGTCAAAAATGCGATTGATGCTTGCTAATCGTTCAGTAAAATAGCGGCAGTTTTTTTCTTGTGGGGATTGCTGAGTAATCAATGGTTTGTCCAGTGGCAAGCTCGATTGGTACAGTAATTGCAACTATTTACCCACAAGTGATTTTAAGTCATAAGGGAGGCAATGGTTCGCCTCCCTTATGTTTGCAGTACCAACCTCTGCTGGTGCAGATGTGGGTAATAATAAAAGAGTAAAGGTTGATGATGAAGAAAACTCTATTGGCAGTGGCACTTCTAAGTGCTTCTTCTGCAGCAATGGCAGATTCATGGATTTATGGTGGTGCTTCTGTAGGTCAGTCTGACTACAAAGGTGAGACTGACACGTCTTACTCTGTACACGTAGGTACAGGTATTCTGCCAATTATCGGTATCGAAGCGGGCGTGACTCAGCACGGTGAATTCAACATCGAAGGTAAAGACACTAAGCTGACTTCTTACTACGCGGCACTTAAGCCAAGCATCGATTTCGGTCCACTGCATGTATACGCGAAAGGCGGTATTCACCAGTGGGACAAGAAAGTGAAAAACGGTTCTGACGACGACGATTACGATCTAATGTACGGTGTAGGTGCGGAATACTTCCTATTTGGTCCTATGTCTGTTGGTGCTAGCTACATGAACTACACAACAGACAAAGATGACATCGGCACGTTCTCTCTAAACGCGACGCTGCACTTCCTATAATCATCGAGCCTCTCGAAGATTTATTTGATAAACACCGGCAACGCGCCGGTGTTTTTTTGTCTGTAAATCACACAAATAGACATTGAACAGAAATTATTCATTTCTTGGTCTTAAAACCATCAAACTTTCGCATATAGTATTTACCAAACTGAATAAGGAACGCGATGCAGTTCGCGTGATGTTCCGTTCTGGAATCGAACAGGAAAGGTATAACTATGAAAACAAAACTCTCGTTATTGGCTTTAGCGCTTTGCTCAACATCTGCATTTGCTGATTCTTGGCTTTATGCCGGTGGTCAAATCGGTCAATCTGACATCGACAGTGAAAGTGATACGACTTACGGTATCCATGTAGGTACGGGGATCTTACCGCTGATCGGTATTGAGGTTGGCTACTTTAACCATGGCCAAGTAGATTTAAATCTTGGTGGTAACAAAGGTGATGTGGATTTCTCTTCATTCTATCTAGCGGCGAAACCAAGTATCGATTTTGGTCCTCTGCACGTTTACGCGAAGGGCGGTATCAACGCGTTTAACGTCGAATACAATGGTAATTTGAACAGCTTGGACAAAGACGATGGCGTGTCTTACATGTATGGTGTTGGTGCGGAATACTTCCTGTTAGATAACATTTCTCTCGGTGCAAGTTATCAAGCATTTGGTGTGGATATTGATGGTGATAGTGATACCGTTAGCAGCATCACTGGTAACGTGACGTTCCACTTCTTATAAATAGAAGTGGGTCAGTGAACAGATAATAAAAGAAACGCGCCGTTATTTTGGAAAAAGTAACGGCGCGCTTTTTGATTAATCCTGAATTGGATTAGGTCGACACTGTATGTTGGTTAGAGGAATAAACTTGTCGTCTTTCTCGTAATAAACGCCACATTCCTCATCTCTGAGCTGCAAGGTGTATTGATCGGGCAACTCGGTCTCTGCACCGTTCAATGGCATGTTGTAACTCTCCATAAATTGTCCAGAAACGATCAACAAGTGAGAGTTCGTTTCAAACGTATTGGAGGCAATTTTCGGTGGTACTTGGTTGCCTTGAATCGTCGTAATCGCTCGTTGAATTTCCGTAACGGTGTCGCCTGATGTCTTAATGCTGAGTGCATTGACGGCGTCGCTGTTACTTGACGATGCACACCCCGTCAGCATCAGGCTCATCGTTGCTCCGGTGATCAATGCTTTTGTTCTAGTTAATTTTGACATGAATAGCCTCTTGTCGCAGTGGATCAAGCTGTTGATTTAGTGGAGTGCCACCCAGCATAGGCATAAGGCGAGGTGCTTTTGCTAAGGCTGGTGCAGGTGGGCAAGTTCCTGTGGTCATGTAGTTTAATGCTGCAGACAACATGCCTTCAGAGCTATTACCTAATGGTTTGGTTAAATCATCCGCAACAACGCAGCCTTCCACTTTGTCATCTATACCAATATTAGACGATACTAGACTTTTTGCTGTAGGTGTAAAGCCATCGGCAAAATCACCAAAGCCCTTAGCGTTCGAGGACTTAAATTGAATCGTGTAATACATGTTGCCGCAGTTTTGTTGTGGGGAGAAACCGTAAGGCTTACCCGTTGTCGTCGTACCAATTTGAACGACTTCGACATCAATACCGCGAAGGCCGTTGATAAGAAGTTCACTGGAAGACGCGGTGTTATCCGTAGTTAAAACGTAAACGCGTTTCGCACTTAATGTCGGTAGGGCATTGTCAGTCAAGATACCTTTACCCCAATCAATTTCGGTATCGACAAAGTTATAAACGTTATTTTCTACCTCGCCGGAGTTCATGATCTTGTCGTTGTAAATCAGTTCAGCAAACGTGGAGGTGGAATGCGTACCAGCCAGCATGTAGCCAACTTGTGCAGACTGCCAAACTAAGCCACCACCGTTGTAACGCAGATCCATGATGATTTCGTCAACGTTTGCCGCTGATAGTTGGTTAAAGGCATTAATAAGCGGTTGTTGTGCGGTGACTTCAAACGCGTTGTACTGCATGTAACCGACTTTTGTCCCATCGTTGTCGATGATTTTTACATTACGAACTGGGCTTGTCGCTACGTCCGCAGAGGTAAGCGTAACTATTTTAGGCGCACCGTCTACCGTTTCGAATGTGAACGTGAAATCTTTGCCTAGTTCAGGGGAGAAAAGTGTCTTGTTGATGAAGTCAATCTCTGCGCGAGAGGATGTGTTTACAACATCAATATCATTAATTTTTAGTAGCTTATCACCACGAGCAACACCGTTTGAAGATGCTGGAGAATTGTCTTCGGTGTAAGAAATGATGACTTCTCGCGGCTCAGTACTTTGCACAAACTTCCAGTTAAAACCAAAGCCAGCCACGAGGCCCGCCTGTTGCGACTTCATATAATCATCGTATGAACGAGTGAAGTGGAATCGGTCTTTATTTTGACCCGAAGCCGTTTTGTAAGGTGTCACAAGAGAATCGAAGTATGCGAGAACAGACGGATAGTTACTTGGATTGTTATCGGGAATTTCGTCATACCAAAGGTAGGTGTCATTGCTGAATGCACGCAGGAACATTTTCTCGTGCAACGCTGAACCAGCTTCATCTGGGTACCTTTTTCCTGTGTAAGGATCAATTCCCGTTCTTGCGATACTACATTTGTTAGCAAAACTGCTAGCAGGGACAGAAAAATCTCTAAATTTCCATGTGACAATATCTGTTGGTGTAGTACTCGTTGGGGTATCGCTGGAGCTACCTCCACCTCCACAGCCTTGCAACAATACGATAGGCAGGGTTGCGACCAACGCTAAGTTTCTATACTTCAACATAAATTTCCTTTTATCTGTGATGTTTATAGATTTAGTTGTTTTTGATGAAATCCTTATAATCCACTCGAATGTATAAATTTTAATGATGCTTGTGCAAACAATGAGCATTGTTGTGTGATGGCTATCATACATATTAGAGTAAAAACTCAGTTGTTAGTTTGGTGAAAATTAACACATCATTAATAAATAGTAGGTTAGGTAGTACGTAGTGGCTCAAAAACAGCAGTGGCACAATTATTACGTTAGATGACTTGTCAGAAAGTAAGGAAGAGCACTCACTTTTTATTTTGTAGGTAAAGAGCCGATTTGACCTTTTCGGCTCATACATCGTGATGGCATTAAGAAATTTGGTCGAGCTGATATTGATACTTTTTCTCGAGAGCCTCATTACCCGCCGCGCGTTCGAGCTCAACCATGAGGCGTAAAGAGGGCTTTTTCACGCCATACATTTGATTAAAACGCATGAGTCGAATACGAGCATCAGTGTAATTTCCACTGTCGATTTCGAGCTTAGCAAGCTGAAGGATCGATTTAGGTCTATGAGGGTCGTGGTCTATAGCACGAGTGAAGTAGTATTTCGCTTTATCTTTATTGTTTGATTTCAGGGCGCAGAATCCGGCATTTTCGTAGCTGGCAGGGATCAGGTAATAGTATGGTTGCTCAATCGCTCGATTAAACATTTTGTCAGCTTGTTTGTATTCGCCTTGCTTGCACAGGAAGGTACCGTAGTTGTTGAGCACGTTACCGTTCTTTGAATTCTGTCTTAGAGAACGTTTATACATGTCTTCTGCTTTAGCATCTTCTCCAACGGTTTCGTAATAATGGGCCATTGAGAGCTGAGCTCGGTAATAGCTTGGCGCGTGGGTGAGGGCTTGCTGGAGATTGTCGTGCGCTCTGATCATGCTACCGCTTTCCAAGTAACCTAAGCCTAGAGCGATTCGAGACTCTGCCATTGAGACAGGATCTGCTTTGACGACAGGGCTGTTGCCTTCTTCATTAACGGTTACACACCCCATCAATCCTAATTGACTTGCTAATACCAACGTACTGAGTTTTCCAAACTTCATATCCATGCCCCACATCCCTGATTCACAAGCATGATATGAATTCCGATGCAAAAGCCTAACGAGGATAAAACACTATGCGATCAGGTTGGCAAACTGACGTAAAAAAGCCGCCAGTTGGCGGCTTAGTTCACACTCTAAAATCAGGGAGTTAGTCGTCTTTTGTGAACGCATCCTCGCTGAAATGATCCAGGTCATACGGCGTTTGTTGGTAAACACAGTAGTTAAGCCAGTTAGAAAACAGCAGGTGTCCGTGACTTCGCCAACTTGCGCATGGTGGGTTATCCGGATTGTTATTTGGGTAATAGTTGATTGGAATTGCTGGCTCCATACCTTCACCTAGGTCACGAATATACTCGTTGTGTAATGTGTGTGAGTCGTATTCCGGGTGACCAGTAACAAACACATTCCTTTTGTCTTTTGTTGTTGCCAGGTAGGTACCAGCAACATCAGAAGTCGCGAGGATATCAAGGTCAGTGTGTTCTTCTAAAAACTCAGGCGAAAAATCGGCGTAACGTGAGTGTGGTGCTAGGAAGGTATCATCAAAGCCACGCAAAAGAGGGTGGTATTGATGATGGATCTTGTGATGATAGACCCCCGATAGCTTCTCTTTACGTGTTTTCTTTGGCAAGTTATATAGCAGCTTCAACCCGGCCTGTGCCGCCCAGCACACGTATAGTGTTGAAGTGACGTGATGTTTTGCCCACTCCATAATGGTTTTTAAGTGATCCCAATAAATCACATCTTCAAACTGAACCAAACCTAATGGCGCACCTGTAATAATGAGTCCATCGAAGTTTTTACCTTTCACCATCTCAAACTGACGATAAAACGTATCTAGGTGTTCGGTTGGCGTATTCTTACTTGGTCGGTTATCAATTCGTAGCAGCTCCACATTCACTTGAAGAGGGCTGTTAGAAAGTAGGCGCAGAAACTGAGTTTCTGTCTCAATCTTCTTTGGCATCAAATTGAGAATAAGCACTCGCAATGGACGGATTTCCTGACTTGCCGCTCGACTTTCGCTCATCACAAAGATGTTCTCTGTCCTTAATACATCGCTAGCGGGTAACTGATCTGGAATTCTAATTGGCACGGCTTTCTCTCCCTAAGCTTTACTTTTTAGACGTCTATACATCTAAAGCTACCCCAATTGCCTACGGATGTCGATACGAAATGTGACTTTGAACCTCGATTTCTTTCCAAATGGCTAGAACATCTAAAGATTTAATATTTTGAACATATAGCCAGTCAATAAAATATAACACTCATAGATATTTTATTGGCCTCATCTCTTTTATTAGGAAATCATGAAAATAGCGCTAGTTTTTAATAATTATAAATATATTTTTTATCTTCGTAATTGTAGTTATATTCCAAGAGTTAACCTGATATTTTTCATTGTAAAGATTTGTTACAGTTTTATTTCACTTTTATAGAGTGCCATGTTTTTTAAAACATATTTAATTGAGTTAATTAACTGAGTTCTATTGAAATAATAAGTTTTATAAATTAGAGTTCATGCACCATTAAACGAGGGTGGTGGTTTCGTTGTGCTTTCAAGTGGAAGTCCTAGGTAATCGTTTCTTCGTTTGTGGTTAAGGTATTGTTTTAATTTTGGTTTGTATGGATTTGTATGATGTTGTCTTTAGAGTATTACAGCATGTTGTTTTATTGGGCCTGTAATCTTTAAATCATATCAGTGAACTATATTAACCTTATTAAAATTAAGATTTATGAGAGTTTCATAAGTCATGTATATTGCCGAACCGATTGAATAATTAATATTAGAATAAAGTTATATTAAGTACCGTATGCATCATTCATTAACTCGTCAGTTGTTAGTGGTAAGGTTTATTAAAGATGGTGGCAAGGATATTAAAAATAATATAACCAACTATCCTTGTTGATGCAGTTAAAAATCATCTTGTTGACGTGGACCTAAAAAAGCCCAGCATTATGCTGGGCTTTTTTTATGTTTGTAATTACCCGAGCGAGCAGTTACCTAAGTGAAAGGTCCAGTTAACAACACGGCAGCGTGAGCCGGTACTTTTCGGTTGCATGGAAAACCCAATCAGCAGGATGTGATTACGGCAAGATTTCTGAGTACATTTTTGTGTAACGGATACGGTAGCGTTTGAAGACGATTATGAGATCGAGTTAGTATAAATTTTGAGCCCAAATACTAATAAAGAGACTCATCGGCTCGCCAGCACGTCTGTTAGTGCGTTGTTTGGATCATCACCATCAGTGGAGGACATTATGTTTGGCATGTTTAAAAGAAAAGAGACCATTCAGAGCATCGCACATCAGGTGCCTATCGTGTTACTTAGAGAGTTTGGTGATAAAGACGTTTACCTGCCGGATGAAGTAGACAAAGCCTTGACTGAACTTGGTCACGATAAACTGAAAGACAAGGCGCGTTATCAATACGCTTACGGCATGTTTACGAGCTTGGCGAGTTATGAGCAGTTAGGCTTAACCGAAGAGTCAGGCAATTACGGCTATTTCCAGAGAGAGGTAGGTAAAATGCTGCTTAACACTCCAGAGCCTATCGATATGCACATCTACTTCGAGCTTGCGCAGCAGCATCGTTTTAGTCAGCCCAGTTATGATGTAGCAGGTGAGGCTAGTGTTGTTGATAGCGCGGATGAGGGCTACTAGTGAAAGAGCAAACCTTCCAAATTCACTTTCTTGCAGATTTTCCAGATGAGTCTTACATTATTGCACGTTGGTACTTTGACGAGTGGGCTTATGCCGTCCCTGGTGTTACGCCTACTCAAGTTCATGAAAAAGTCTTGCTTAAGGCCAACAGCCGACACGAATTTCCACTCGCATTTGTTGTTCATGATGAAAACAACAAGCTTGTCGCGACCGCAGAACTTAAGATCAGAGAGAACATTGACTTCCCAGAATACGAACATTGGTTAGGTGGTGTATATGTAGAGGATTCAGCTCGGGGTAAAGGCTATGCTGCGGCGCTCGTGGCCCGTGCTCAAAACCATGTTTCTCAGCTTGGTATTCCCAAACTGTTCCTACAATGCGAACAACATAATGAAGCTTTATATTGGAAATATGGCTTTCGACCTTTACATCACGCTCTACATAACGGCATTCAAACTACCATTATGGTTTGGCAGTCATCAAAGATAGATTTTTAAATCATCGTTTCTCTCTTTTAGCGCAATTTAAATACCCCATGAGCACCTATGTGCATATTTTGACGTTGATCAAAAATGTGCCACTTTTCGTCTCGCTTTTATTCAACTTGTTCAATAATCATTTGAAGTTCAGTGTCGAGTTTTGGAATCAAGATCATGGAGAGCGATATGAGAAAGTGTCTCAGCGCGATCACGCTTTTAGGGTTAGTCGCGTGCAGCCTGTCAGATGATATTTACATGGAAGGTAGAACACTTTACTTCAATGGAGAGATAAGTACAGAAAAGGTTAGAGAAGCCATAGAGCTTGCCAATGTTCAACCGCATGGTGTTGTTGCCTTGATGATAGACAGCGACTCAGGCGAGTATCGACCAGCGATGGAACTAGGACGTTGGGTTTACAACAATCAGGTTCATTTAATCGTCAATGGAACGTGCGCTTCTGCTTGTGCGAACTATGTTCTAACAGCGGCACCGAGTACTTTGGTTATGAAAGGCTCAGAAGTGCTTTGGTTTGGTGGCGCGATGCAAGATGAATGGGACACCGATGGCTTTGATCAACAAGAACTCGAACAATGGCATCAATCCTTAAGTTTATGGCGTCAGCATGAAGAAGCCTTTTTTGCGTTGGTGGCGGTAAATCCAAAGATCACCATGTTTGGACACTTGAACAAACGTGAAAAATTACACAAAGCAGGTTGCGATACCAGCAACGCAGCTTGGATGTATCACATTGATGATATGCAAAAGTTAGGGCTGGACAACATCGTGTATGCGGACCCAGATTCGTTACTCACAGCCAGAAATGACGCGTCTGCCTGCGTGATTAATTTGGAAGAGACCGACTTCTAACTGCGATTATTACGCTGGTGTAAATGTGAGTTGCATCACTTTTTATAGCGTACCAGCGGATTTTGATTATAATGCGCCGCTCAGAGATTCGATATGTCATCGAGTTCAGGTTAATTGAGCGTTGTTTGCCTTATGTTCAAAATGCTTGTTTCTATGCCTCCACTGGTTGCTTTATCTATAGCTATCGTGTGTGAGGTGATTGCGACTTCTTCTATTCCTAAGACAGAACAGTTTACCAAAATGATGCCAAGTACAGTGGTTATCATTGGTTATGGTATCGCTTTCTTCCTACTGTCTGTAACAGTAAAAAGCATGCCTGTTGGTATTGTTTATGCGATTTGGAGCGGGGCGGGGATTGTACTTGTAGCAGCTGTCGGTTACTTCCTGTACGGACAAAAGCTCGACCTTGCTGCGCTTGTTGGTATTGGCTTTATCCTCACTGGTGTGATGATTGTGAACTTGCTGTCTAAGACGGTTGGTCACTAACCTAGAAATTCCAAACACAAAAAAGCCGCGATTCGTTCGCGGCTTTTTGCTATCTGATGAGGGGGATGAACTAATTCACCATCACCTCAATCAACTGACCTTGTCGGCGACGTTTGCGGTTTCGGTACATCACGGCCCCAATCGCTGGCAAACTAAAGGCAATGAAACCAAGAATCAATGCATAAGCACCTGTCTGAGCGCTTATACCTGCTGGTACATCGAATGAAACGAAGATGGTCACCAGACAGCTCATCAAACCTAAAGCAGCCACCAACATCATGCCAAACTTGCCGCCAGGCACACGGAATGGACGTTCAATATCCGCATGTTTACGACGTGACACCAAGAAGCTGACGAAGATACAGATGTACATCACCATGTAGAGTTGAGTCATCAGAATATTCAACAGCCACATGCCTTGGTTCACGTTTGGCACCAAGATGAACACCAAAGAAAGCACACTTACAATCGCGCCTTGCAGCAACAGAAGTGGAACTGGCGCTTGGTTCTTGTTCTCTTTTGATAATGTCAGTGGCATGAAATGGTCTTTCGCAGCGACATGTAAGCTCTTAGTTGGTGCAATGATCCAGTTATTCAGACTCGCTAAGCTACCAAACACAATCGCGAGCGCGATAACTGGCAGCATGAATGACATGTTCAAATCATCAAAGAAGGCTTTGAACGCCAGTATCACGCCTTCACTCAAGCTTGAATGATCGCTGGATACCACGGAAGAGATGGAAAGCGAACACGCGGTCAGAGATACCAGAATCAACACGGTGGAAGCGATCAGTGCTTTTGGGTAAGTCTTTTGCGGATTATCGACTTCACTCGCGTAAGAGGTGGTGATCTCAAGCCCAGTTAGGGAAAGCACAACCGCAGTAAAGCCCGCACCAATACCGTCTTGTGAGAAATCAGGTAACCAGTCAGATGCATGACGAAGTGAAATATGTGATTCGCTTGGGTTGGTATAAGCCCAGTAACCACCCAAACCGATGATCAGCAGGATAGGGAAGATAAGCCCCAAAGTGCCAAAGACGTTGGTAATGAGGGAGGACAGACGCAAACCAAATATGTTAACTAAGGTCAGTGCCCAGAAAATCACATTAATCATTATCAACATGAAGATATTGTTCTGTGCCAGTTCAGGAAAGAAAGGATATGCGCCCGTCGCAACAATAAAGGAAATGAGCGGTGGGTAGTAGACGATGTTCTCTGCGTACTGATACCACACAGTCGCAAAACCAAAGTTTGGCCCAAGGGTCTCTTTACCCCATAAGTACACACCGCCCTGTTGCGGGTAAGTGGTGCTCAACTCTGCACAAACTAATGCGGTTGGAACGAAGAAGCAAAGGCCTGCCAATAAGAAGAAAGAGATGGCGTGACTACCAAATAAGGCGGCACCCGGAATGTTCCTTATGCTGTCGACGGAAGTAACCGTAATCATGATGACAGAAAAGACACTGAGTTTGACGGCGGATTTGGCGATATTGCTCATTCGATACCTTTAATGGTCGAGCCACGAGCCTCGGATGGAGAGCCCGCGTGCTACAAGTAAGACGGGCGTATTGTAGGGCTGTGAGAATCTGTGGGTATATAGCCAAAAACGGTATGTATTTACCCAAAAATGAAGCTAAATGCCAATGGTTTATTCGTAATCAGTTTAAACGTTTGCTCTGGTTAAAAAACGCAAAATCGATTTAAAAAATGCATATTAAAAACGTGTTTATAGCGAATTATTTATTACCGGAACTCGAGAAATTGATGGGAAGCTAGCCAAAGTTTGACTCTGACCTTGGGGGAAGGTCTAGATTAAGAGCAGTTAGCGTGATTCAGAAAGTGGAGAAAACCATGGGATGTTGTAATCAAGCGCCAAAGGGCGGCACTGACAAGCTTTCGTATTTGTTGGGGTTAGTCGCGGTGTTGTTTGTTGGGATCTTGGTGTTAGCCGCTGTCTTTGGCTAAGTCAGAGACAATAAAAAACACGCTCGTGGGCGTGTTTTTCGTATCTTTAGGCTGGCTTTAAAAACGGGTATTAGCTAAACCGATGCCGAAGAAAATAAACAAACCCCCACTTACGTAGTTTAGCCACTTGCTGGTTTTCGAAGAAGTGAGCATGGCCTTAACCTTAGTGGCAAAGAAAATCACAAACAAAAACCAACTAGCAACGATGCTTGCCTGAAGAGCACCCAACATGATGCTTTGCTCGAGAATATGTTCAGGTTGCACAAACTGAGGGAAGATAGAGAGGTAGAACAACACGATTTTTGGATTAAGCAGGTTAGTCAATAGCCCCTTCACAAAGGCTTGCTTGAGAGTCTGTTCTTCGATTTTACGGTCGAGTTTTAACTTTTGGTCTGCCAGTTTAAGCCCACTTCTTAGGTTATTGATGCCCAACCAAATTAAGTACGCAACACCCATCCACTTTAATATGTTGAACGCCAGCGCTGATTGTGAAAGCAACAAGCTCAACCCTTTTGCGGAGACAAAAGCGTGGATCAGAAAGCCAAGTGCCACACCGAAAATATTGGCAATAGCAAAGCGACGACTCTGCGTAAGTGCGGTAAATAAAATGAGCAATGCGTTAGGGCCGGGAATAATGGCCAAAAAGAAGACGATTCCGCCAAAAGCCAGCAAGGTGTCGAAGTTCATGGAGGTTCCAATTACAGCAAAGGATTGGCATCAATGATTAGTTAGCGAGACTGTACACTTCTGAATGGAGAAAAACAAACGTTTACATCGAGTAGTGTTAATAGAAAAAGGAGGGCCATATCATCGAGGATGCAAACCTGCACCCAAAAGAAGCCAGCGCACTTTTCTCCCTATGATTTGATTCTTCCTATTCTCTTCTTTTAGCAAAATAGTTAGCAATTTGTTTCAATTCGACGAATATCACGCCCTTTTTGTTCAACTTGATAGTGTCCACCGCAATCTCAGAAAGTTCTTATTGTGTAACGTATTAAAGCGCCATAGAATCCGCGCGCTTTAGTTTTTGTAATAAGTACAGTCAATGGTAACTGCTATTCGCATTTAGCGTTGTTTTTAAGGATTAATAAGACGATTTCGTCTGATGACACATTCATGAATAAGCACACAGCACCAAAATTCAAGGTAGAATTTTTGGCACCTCACTACTGGGGCACATTGATCATTATTAGCATCATGTACCTTCTTAGCCTCCTCCCATTTCGTGTACAACTCGCGCTAGGAAGCGGAATTGGTCGTATTGCGATGCGATTAATGAAAAAACGAAAAGTCACGATCAAACGTAATTTAGAGCTGTGTTTTCCAGACATGAGCGAACAAGAGCGTGAGGCGATTTTAAAAGACAATATCGATAACGCGGGTATCGCCTTGTTTGAGACCGCCATGGCGTGGTTTTGGTCAGACAGACGTGTCAGCAAGCACGTAACGATTGAAGGAATGGAACACATTGAAGCGCTAGAAAAACAAGGTAAGGGCGTTTTAATGTTAGCGGTTCACTCGATGAACCTAGAGCTAGGCGCTCGTGCGTTTGGTATCAAAAAATCAGGCTCTGGGGTTTACCGACCAAACAACAACCCATGTTTTGATTACTTTCAATACAAAGGACGTTCTCGTTCGAATCGAACTTTAATCGATCGTAAAAACGTTAAAGGGATGCTTGAAGCGCTCAAAACGGGGCATCGTGTATGGTACGCACCAGACCATGATTACGGTACTCGTCGTTCTACGTTTGCGCCCTTGTTTGCAGTAAAGCGCGCTTGTACCACGACGGGAACCAGCTTGCTGGTGGATGCAACTGATTGTGCGATTGTACCGTTTACCATGGTTCGTGAGAGCAATGGTCAATACAAGTTAACCATCAGTGCTCCAGTGGAGGGGTTCCCGAAAAACGACCCAGACCAAGCGGCCGTGTTCGTGAATAAGATTGTCGAGCAGTCCATTATGGCGAGTCCGAGTCAATACATGTGGCTACATCGCCGTTTTAAAACACGACCGGATGGCGAATGCTGTTTGTATAAACCTAGACTTGCTCCGGCAATGTAAATACCAAGCCCAGACATTGTTCTGGGCTTTCTTTTATCTTTCGATTCAATTCTGCATAGTTGTTTGCCACAATAGCGATGATGAATTACCAAGGACGAGTCATGCTGACAGGATTGAACCACATTACGATAGCGGTGAGTGATTTAGAACGGTCGTTAGCGTTCTATATTAAAGCGCTCGGTTTTAAAGGGCATGTAAAGTGGAAGCGCGGTGCGTATCTCTCATTGAGGGACCTTTGGCTTTGTTTATCGGTCGACAAGCCAGACGAAAAACATGATTACACCCACATCGCTTTTACTGTTTCACAGCAAGATTTTACCGACTTTACCAACACAATTATCGAGTTGGGTATTCGCCAATGGAAAGAGAATAAAAGTGAAGGGGATTCGTTATACATCCTTGATCCTGATGGCCACAAGTTAGAAATCCACACTGGCGATTTATACTCGCGATTAGAGAGCATAAAGCATCAACCTTATGAAGGGTTAGAGTGGCTTTAGGAGCGTGCAGATGAGATTATTTTTCGCGCTTACCTTTGATAAAACTAGCAAGTCAAAGCTCAAGCAAATTCAAGAAAAGTTAAAACAGCATGAGATAGTAGGGCGATATACTCGCAAAGAAAACTTCCATATTACTTTGGCTTTTATTGGTGAATCGACACAGGAGGAGTTTGAGCAACTAACGAAGATTCTTCACAATCTGAAGTCTTCTTGCAAACAGATTACTGTTGACCATCTAGGTTCGTTTTACCAAAGTGGCAGACAACTAGCGTGGTTGGGTATTGAAGACAATCATGCTGTTACCAATCTGCAAACCGAACTGATAGAAGCATTGGAACAGGATGGCTTCGCGACGGAGTCACGACACTACGTTCCGCACATTACATTAGCTCGTCATATCGATAAGCAAGCGCCACTGGATGATGTAAAGATCTTGCCACTGCCGTTACCGATTGACGCTATCGCACTAATGGAAAGTGAAACGGTAGAGGGTGAATTGATTTATCGAGCATTGCAGAAGTTGCTTGTTAGTCGTCAGGATAAAATTTACGTTATTGATCGTGTTAGCCAGAGCTAGGGAGGTAGAGAATGGAAACTCTGAATTATCAGATGGATGGTGAATCAGTGCAGGCGCTGCGATCCATCATAGGACTAGAATGTAAAGTGATGATGAGCAGTGAGGGCGCTGGCTTTGAATCGAATACAGTGACGAGCCTGTCTCCTCTATTTTTCCAGATACCTACCGGTTTTATTGAGTTAAGCAACGATTGGTATACCAGCCCTCAAGGGCATGACTTTCATTTGCCCATTGCAAGATTTATTCATGAATTGAATCCAAAAGACGTTAAGGCAGGGCAACTGGAGGGCGTAAAGCTTTTCGAAGCATCTAAGGCAATAGAATTTATAGAAGTCTTTAGCTTACGCAGTCGTAAAGCAGTAAAAGAAAACTTTACTGATAAAGTCTTTGTTCCTTCTTCAGAGGTTGTCATTTATGACTTTGGCTTCAACATTGTATTTGTTGATGGCGATTGTATCTCGATCAAAACGGAAGACGATTCTATCTTAGGTGCATGGCTTATTTCTGATGAACCGATAGAGCCATATCATGTTGAAGATATTTACGAGGAAACGTTAGAAACTCGAATCAGGATAACAAGCTAATAAAATGAGCAGTACTGGGCTGCTCATTCTACTTTTGCTTTCGCTACTATTATAGGTAACGGTTCTCTAAGTGCGTTTTAAAGTGTTTTGCGTTTAGCACTTCACCCGTTGCTTGTGTTACCAAATCATCGGTCGAGAACAAGCTACCTTTACTCCAGATGTTGTCTGATAGCCAAGTGAAGATTGGTGATAGGTCACCGGAGCGAATTGCGCCGTCTACGTCAACCGTTTGCTTCATCGCTGCCATAAACTGCGCTGCATACATCGCACCTAAGGTGTATGACGGGAAGTAACCGAAGGCACCATCTGTCCAGTGGATATCCTGCATACAACCATTTTTGAAGTTACCTTCAGTTGAAAGACCCAAGTACGCTTTCATCTTTTCGTTCCACAACTCTGGAACGTCAGTGTGCTTGATCACGCCGTTCATTAGGTCGCGTTCAATCTCGTAACGTAGGATAACGTGAGCAGGGTAAGTCAGTTCGTCAGCGTCTACACGGATGAAGCCTTTCTCTACGTGAGTATAAATCTTCGACAAATTGTTTTGTGCAAACTCTGGGCCTTCAAAGTGGTTAGATGCCAGACGTGCTAAGTGCTCTACAAACGCTTGGCTACGACCAACTTGCATTTCGAAGAACAGAGATTGAGATTCATGAATGCCCATTGAACGAGCTTGACCAGCCATTGTACCAGCCAGCGATTTTGGCAAACCCTGCTCGTAACGAGCGTGCCCCGTTTCATGCACGATGCCCATCAAAGATTGCACGAACTCTTTTTCATCGTAGCGAGTGGTAATACGGACATCCGTTGGTACGCCACCACAGAATGGATGGACACTTTCATCGAGGCGACCGTGTTCAAAGTCGAATTGAAGCAGCTTCATGACTTCCAGGCCCAACGCTTTTTGCTTCTCAGTAGGGTAATGGCCGTTTGGCAGCAGAATGTTATTGCCTTTTTGCTTTTCAATGGCGTCATCAATCATGGATGGGAGCCACGTTTTTACATCTGCGAATAGCGCATCTAGAGATGCCGATGTTGTGCCCGGTTCGTACAGTTCTAGCATTGCATCATATGGCGATGTACCAGCCGCTTCCGCACGAATTTGCGCTTCTTCCTGAGAAAGTTTTACCACTTCAGCCCAGTTTTTTTCGAAGCCCACCCAGTCGTCGTTACCACGTTGGGTGCGCCATGCGTGTTCACATTTAGAACCTGCTAATGACTGTGCTTGCACCAAAGATTCAGGAAGCAGGTTCGCTTGCTGCCAATCGCGCTTCATTTCACGTAGCACGGCTTGATCTTGGCTTGATAGTGACTCTTCCTCTGCTTGTGCAAACAGATCGCCCAAATGAGGCTGAGTCATAAGAGAGTGAATGTGAACCTCTAGTTCTGCCATGGCGTTTGAACGTGCTTCTGCACCGCCAGATGGCATAACAGAGGCTTGGTCCCAACCTACGATTGCAGATAGATGGCCAAAGTTAGAGACTTTTTTTTGAATGTTCGACGAGTTTTTGAAATGCGCTCATGTGACTACTCTTTGTTATGTTCTTTCCTTAAACGCCCCAAGCGGGGTCCTTGAACTTGACGTTCGTATCTCTCGACACCGATGCAGAGAAAAAGGCAGCATCAAGACAATGTCGATAGAGAAGTGTGTCTAATTTACTATTTATTAACAAATAATGCAGGTCTATTGTGCACAAATTCAGGCACTTGTATAGATAAGCGAGAGGAGCTTAGCGGTGTGATTAGTTGGCAAAGATACTCAATGTGCTTGAGTTCATCGCTTTAACATGACAGACCTTTTGTCCAAACTCTCTACGGTTTGGCGAGCCCTCATCTCGGCACAGTGTGACTTTCAACGACTTAGATCACAAAAGTTGCTTGCGCATTAAATGTTTTGACGGTATTGATGTGGAATGCTTAATCACTTATTACAAAAATATGGATATTTTGAATTTTGAGGCATTTTTGATTGCCATTACGATTTTGACGCTCACGCCTGGATTGGACACCGCATTGGTGATTCGTAATACAAGCCGTTCAGGCCTTAAGGATGGCTGTACAACTAGCCTGGGAATTTGCTTTGGTCTATTTGTTCATGCACTGTTTTCAGCGATCGGTATTTCTGCCGTTCTGGCTCAATCTGCCGAGTTGTTTCAGATGGTCAAAATGGTAGGTGCCGCTTACTTGATTTGGCTGGGGCTAAGCAGCTTGCGCGCATTGATGAAGTCAAGCGGTGGTATTGCGGTCTCTGAGCAAGCGCATCAAGCATACAGTGGAAAACGTGCATTCCGTGAAGGCTTCCTTTCTAACGTTTTAAACCCGAAAACGGCGGTATTTTATCTCGCATTTTTGCCCCAGTTTGTAAATCCTGAAGGTTCACCACTGCTGCAATCTATGCTGATGGCATCGATTCATTTCATCATTGCGATGGTGTGGCAATGTGGCTTAGCTGGCGCATTGAACTCAGCAAAAACACTGCTGAAAAACGCAAGTTTCATGAAGTGGATGGAGGGGGCTACGGGGGCTGTACTCGTGGCGCTGGGTATTAAACTACTTGTAGAAAAACCAGCCTAATGCGTGTTCTTATCCGAATTGTCATTGCCTTATTTATCTTTATTGCTCTTATGCTTGGCGTTGTTGCTTGGAAGACTGTACCTCAACTGAACTTCGCTGAAAAAGGAATGAGATGGGATTGGCATTGGTCTTATTTTGAGCCGTTTTCAAATGGCATTCAAGCCACGCGAACGCAGGACACAAAACAGCTGTTGCTACGACGCGTTTATTTGCAAGAGTCAACGGCGGTGTTTGTCGGTACCACGCTAGACAATAAGTTCGAGATTGATGTCGTTAACCAGGAGCTGTGTGAACCAGAAAGCAGTAAATGGGTTTCGGTCTCTGTCAACGGTCAGCCTATGTCTCATGTCCCTATGGTGTGTGAAGGTTCGGGAGAGAGCTACATTTATCGCTTCGTAGGTAACAAGCTAAGAAGTTTAGAATTTGGCATTGATGACCACTTCATTAGAGAGGACTTCAGCCAATGGCCGATTTCGGAAATCAAGGCCGATCAGTTTAAGCAACAACACTCTGCATTCTTTAATAAGCAAGGTGAGGGCGAAGAGCATCAATGGCTAAGAGATTAAACCCTAGATGCTGAGCTTCTATTTGACGTTGAATACAAACAAAAGAGACAAGCTACTTAGCCTGTCTCTTTTTTCATGTGCTTTAATCTAGAGGTTGAATGAGTAGGCGAGCGGAATGGAAACCAAGTTGCTCTAAAGATCTAGCGTCGAAGTCTGTTAAAACAGTAACATTGCCTACTTGAATCTTCTGCGGGGTTGAACCTTCAGCCCACTGCAGAGGAGCATCGACGGTTAATTCTTGGCCAACGTCTATCATCCCAACATATTGTGATTCAGCTTCGAAATTTCCGGAGACGTGAGAATGGTATGGGCGTAAGCTCTCTCCAGCCGCATATTGCATCAAGGCTAAGCCATGGGTATGAATTGCCCAACTCCAATCCCACCATTTGGTCTCCCCAGGAATGTATCGATGATCCCACTGATAACGGATGTTTTCGCTGAGTTCGCTTGCTCTTCCCATGGTGAACGTATGAGAAGTGGTCGGTCTATTTTCTGGATGAGTGTGCCAAGCATTGCCACTATGACGTAAAAAACCATCGAACCTCACGCGATAACTTATATCTGTTCGAATACGAAATGGGTACGAAATGTGAGAGCGATACAACTCGATTTGAATTGGCAAAATTGAGTGAGCGGGAATCGTAAGGTTCGCTTCTCGATTTGCTGAACTGGTGTTTGTGCCACTGTTGAAGTCCGAGAATAACTGATTGGCATCGACCGATACATTAGGGTGAGTATTCCCAATTTTTGGCCATTGGAATGCATCACTAATGTAAACACTTTGGGCAAATACAGAATGGTCAGTCTTATACCAACTTGTTGATTGGTCGACATCAAACTGAACGTTAACGTGTTTAGGCCTGTCCTGCGTATTGATTGCGTACGCGGTGATCGTTGTCAGTTTTTCCTTGGCTGACTCAGAGACATCACTATGTGAAAAATGTTTTGGGTTGAGATGGTAAGCGAAATCTTGAATGGTAATTTTGGTTTTTTCATCACATCGGTCACCATTGCATGAGCCGTCACTATTCCCTTGTATTTCCCAGCGACCATTCACGCGGTTGACGACCATGTCATCACCCACAAACTTTCCTTGGTTCCCGCTAAGCCATGCGTAACCAAGGGTATGGGCGAGATAACTGATAGGACGAACAAAGTTCTCATCATTTGTCACGAGGTTATGTTCAATTTCAGTGGTACTACCTTCGGTGATGGGCATTGAGACGTTACGAGGGAGTCCGGCATTTGGATGGATAGGGTGGCACCATGTTTTATCACTCGCTTGTTCAGACTTGATCTCCCCATGATAGCCTTCGCCCATGATTGCCCAGCCATTTTGTAGCCCGACGATGTCCCATGTTTGCATCCGAGACAAAATGGAATCTCTGTGCTCGAGCGCCTCATAATGCGTGATCAAGCGATAACCTGCGCGACATTGGTGATTTTCCAACTTGTCGATAACAAGTTGATCAGAATAGATTTTACCGTGAGCAATCGTCGATAAGAAAGAAAGTGCAAGCGTCATACTGAGCTGCGTACTGACGTTAGGCATATATACAATGTCCTTTATTTTAATGATTGAGTTGGTGCTTTATGGTTTTTTGACCTAAAAGCGGGCGTACTCTTTCATATAAAACAAGTCGAAAAACACTGAAAAAAATTGAAAAATAATTCCTCTTAGTGTCAGAGGGTTAGCCTGATGAGAGTGTCACTTTAGCTGGAATGATTGATGTTTCGGAGGAACAAGCAGAGGAGGGGTAATCAAAAGCATAGCATTAAATTCTCAAGGCAGAGTTTTCAGTACTATGCTGACTCTGATTCGTCGGGACCTAAAGACTAATCTAACCATTTAATGACGTTATCCCACAGCTTTGGGTCGACATCGCTTGCGTCTACAAGTTGCTTGTCCATGAAAGGTTGTTGGTACACTTCAGATTCGCTCATTATACCCAACGTCTTGAACTGACGGAAAAAACGTAAAAGGCGCATGACTCGGTCGAGGCGCTCATCTTGATGAACACAACGATTAATCACAAATCCAATCTTAATTTGACGTGACTTAAAGATATGTTTTTCGATCAGCGTATTGATAAACGGCAAAGAGGCATGAAGATCGATGGGTGAAGGCTGCATGGGAATCACAATGTAATCAACGTATCGCAGATAACGCACTAAGTCGCTCTCCGAAAAATTTGCGGGAGAGTCGATCACCACATAATCCGTGGAGGTGCTTACCTTCAACGTGACTGCAATGTTTGAGAGGCTGCGAAGGGAAGGGTTGTAGCTTTGATTAGGTAATGTATCAATACCTTCAGCCCAGCGATTGGTAGATTGTTGCTTATCGAAATCTACCAGCTCTACAGTATGGCCATTATTGATGAGTTTGCTTGCTAAACTGGCGGAGAATGTCGACTTGCCCACGCCACCTTTTAGGTTCAATACGATGATCTTTTTTGCTTTTGAATAAGCAATACTAGTCTGACGTGGTTTGGCAAATGAAAGCAAACTTTTTCCCCAACAGTGATAAATCGAAGCATTATGTCCAAATTGTTAACTTAATTGGTTAGCATTCCATAAAATGATTTATTAATGATGCTTATCTCAGTAATGGTTTGGGCGCACAAAAAAGCCCGTGAAGGGGGAGACACGGGCAAGGATTGGGGGATTTATCATTATTTAACTTAGTCTGCTGCTTGTATGCTCATCTGAGCACCTTCAAAACCAAGAGCGCTTAGCTTGCTAGCATCGAAGTTTGTGGTGACTTCGACATCGCCAACGCGTTGTGTTGTACCTCCAGACAGGGTATCCGTAGAGCGAGCACGTAAACCAAGTGGGCTTGGCTGACCAATTTCTATCGTACCTGCGTATTGTGATTCCGCGTAGAAATCACCAGATACATAAGAGTGGAATGGACGTAAGCTTGCGCCCGTCGCATATTGCATGCTGCCTAATCCTGCTTCACGGATTGCCCAACTCCAATCCCACCATTTTACTTCGCCCGGAATGTAGCGGTGATCCCACTGATAACGGATATCCGCAGATTGCTCGCTGCCTCTGCCCATGGTGAACGTGTGGCTTCTGTATGGGCGATTGTCAGGGTGGGTATGCCAAGCATTACCACTCCAGCGCAAGAAACCATTAAAGTTTACGTCGTAACTGATATCTGCGTTGAATCGGTAAGGGTAGGAAATGGTTGAACGATACAGCTCAATGCGCACTGGCAGTTCAGAGTTTGCAGACACCATAGGTCGAGCTTGTAAGGTCACGTCTTTGCTGGTGGATGCACCGTTGGAGTTAGAAAAGCTCTGGTTAGCATCGAAGGTGATGCTTAACTTGGTTTTACCAACCAAAGGCCACTTAAATTCGTTCTCGGTTTTGACCTGTTGAGCAAAGCCATAGCTATTGGTTTTTGACCAGTTTGTTGATTCTGTGAGTTTTAAGTCGACAACAATTTGTTGCGGGGTATTACTGTAGTTTCTCGCTGTCGCCCAAACGGTATCGACCAGTTCGCGCTCAGACTCAATCACTTCACCATGCCAAAAGTTCTTATCGTTTAGGGTATAGGCGAAGTTATTCACAGTGATTTTTGTTTTTTCGCCACAACGGTAGCCACTACAAGAGCCGCTGTTGTTGCCTTGAATGACCCAACCGTCACCGACGCGATCGATCTTCATGTCTTCACCCACGTATTGGCTATTGTTACCACCAACCCATGCGTAGCCAAGATAGTGGGCTAGGTAACTGAGTGGACGAACGAAGTAAGAACGGTCGGTCACCAATTCGTATTGGACATCGATCTCGCCACCTTCAGGAACGGCAATGGCAGAATAATTTGGGATTTCAGACTGTGTTTCATCAGGGTAACAAAAGGTCTTACCGTTCGGTAAGTCACGCTTAATCAAACCATTGTAACCCGGTCCCATGATCACCCAATCACCTTTTAGGCCGGTAATTTGCCACTGTCCCATGCGGGCGAGCAGTGCACTTTTTTGTTCTTCCGCTTCATATCGATCAAGTGGACGATAGCCTGAACGGCAGACATCTTCGCCGAGCTGATCAAGAACGATTTGGTCGGGGTAAATTTTCGCCTGTGCGCCAGTTGCGAATGTAGATAGGATAGCTGCTGACAAAAGGCTGATGTTGATGTTTCGCATGAACGTTCCCTCATGATTGCATTTTTATATTGTTTTATAAGCCGCTCTTGTTGCGGTCATAACCACCTTTTCATGTTGATAGGTTTGATAATACTGAAAATAATTGAAATATTATTACCCATTTATTCAGTTGCTTATATTGTTTTTATTGTCACTATCTGGTTATTGAAATCGATTGCTTTTCATTAATAAGGAAATAGATTCCTCACCAAGTTGGTTTAGAACGTTATTAATTTATGCTTTTAAGCTGAATGGTTTTACTAAAATAATGATAAGGAGAAAGTTTATACGTTTTTAACGGAGTAAGATTTGATGTTTATATCAGTAATTCCTAATCTGTATCGGCGCAATAAAATATAGACACGTTATGAGTAAGGGTAATGAATATTAGTAAGTGCTATTTTTTATAATGATAAATTAGATAAAAAGCAGAGAATAATGATAATTAAACATACCTCATCCATGAGGAATTTGCGGTCGTAACGAAAAGTTCAGATAGCCATTTATCTTTTAGCAAGAAGTTTTGTTCGGCCTGTTTGTTTATCTCTAATGAGTGAGAAAACCTCGTTCTGGTGAATTACTTCGAAGTCGAAGTAGATGGGGTCATCATTTAAAACGAGATAAGGCGATAGGAACGAGTCGTTAATAGCTGGACGTATCTCTTGCACGGATAACAAATTCATTTTGCCCGATATCGATAGGTTTACGTCAGAGTACGGTCGAGACGTGCCTTTGAAGCTCAGGATGATTGGGTTAGACATGGACTCATCTTGCAATGAGGCAATGTGTGTAATCGTACGGTGGTTGACTCGAGTTAATCCATCAATACGTAGGATGTGATCATCAGGCAGAATATCAACAATACTGTGGTGATAACGATTATCCTCGGCGTTATGACGACAAGGTAGATTCCAGGCCCCAAGGAACAATAGGCAAGACAGGGCAACAGCGATATAGGGTTTCATCGTCTTTCCTCCGCAACAAACTGAGCAATGGTCTTCGAGGCTTGCTCAAACTGGTCTGGTGTGTAAAACACATTGATTGACTTTCGCGTTTTTTTATTAAGCCATGAGAGCCCAGAAAATCCGTTATTTTCTTCAATATAAACAACACATTGGCATTGGTTCTCTGCGAGTAACTCTTGAACTCGGAGTGACAATGAGGTGCTAGGAGACATATAAACCTCAAGCGAGCCCACGGTATGTTCATTGAGCAACTTACTGAACTGAGGGTGGCTATAAGAGCTGTGATATTTACTTGCTACCATTAGAACGGCGGCAAACAAGAAACTCAGTGAGACAACATAACAAACTAGGTTTCGATAGCCCGGCTTTTGCTTAGCGGCATACGCGGGCTGAGAGGTTTCTTCTGGTTTAGCTGGAACTCTTTCCTCTCTTGGAGTGTTGATGGTAACGAGACACTCATTCAACAAGACGTCCTCCACCAAGCGATATCCGACCTTTGGAACTGTGAGAATAGGGGAGTCTTTGATACCGATTTTGATAAAGCTTTGTCTGAGTACGCTGATACTTTTGGCTAGCGAAGTTTCACCGATGTACTCATTTCCCCAAGCGAATTGAACAATGTCTTGTTTTTTCACAACCTCTGGGGAGCGTTCCAGTAAAAGGGTAAGAATCTGCGATTCTCGGTACCCGATCTTTATTGTTTTTTCACCATTAGAAAGCGTGTTTTTAATAGGGTTATATAAGTTCATACGACAGTTTTTGTTTTTATAATAAGCAAGGGGAAACGAAAAAGAACATTACACTTTACTTTGTGTGAATAGGCGTCACAAAAGTCACATTTAAATATGAATTAGTTAATACCTAATTTTCATTTTATAAAATAAAGCACAATAGTCGCTAAACATCAATCTCGTGTAGTACCAAACTTAAACCAATTGAAAAACTTTCAGATGAATCTCACCTATTTTGGTAATGACATAATGGTTTAGTATCTACTCATTTATCGAACGGCTTATGGTGAAATAATTGTTTTCATATATCGTCATAAGACTTGTTAATTTGTAATATCTTCAGGTTTATTAAGCGAATGGAAAATTAAATGGGGAAAGGGAACTGGTGGTTAGAAAAAGATGGAATTCAAGCCAAGAAAAAGCCCGCTGAATTCAGCGGGCTTAAAGTTTCTAGCTTGGCTTATGCTTTCACTGCATCAAAATCATCCGATTGAGATGACGGTTTGAAGAACAGTTTTGTTTCTTCCAACACCACATGGCGTAGAGCAATCAAACCAATCAGGTTAGGAATTGCCATCAGGCCATTTACGATATCAGCCAGTAGCCAAATCATATCGAGGTGAAGGAACGCGCCAGATGCCACCAAACCGACGAAAATCAGCTTGTATGGAAGCACCGCTTTGGTACCGAATAGGAACACAACGCAACGCTCGCCATAGTAGTTCCAACCAAGAATGGTGGTAAACGCGAAGAACATCAGGCCGATAGACACCAGCATTGGGCCGAATGTTTCTGCGTTCAAACCAACGGCAAATGCATGCGTTGTCATCGCTGCACCAGAGAAGTCACTTTGCCAAGCGCCTGTCAGGATCAAAGCTAGACCAGTCATAGTACAAATGATGATGGTATCGAAGAAGGTACCCGTCATAGAAATCAGACCTTGCTTAACACAAGAATCCGTTTTCGCTGCTGCGGCTGCCATTGGCGCACTACCCAAACCAGATTCGTTTGAGAATACACCGCGAGCGATACCTGACTGGATAGCTAGCATAATGCTTGCCCCCAAGAAACCACCTGTCGCTGCGATTGAAGTGAAGGCTGACACCAAAACCAACTCAACTGCGCTCAGCAATTGGTCTGCGTTCATGATGATCACACTTAAACACGCCAGCACATAAAATAGCGCCATTGCTGGAACCACTTTACCCGCTACGCTCGCAATCGACTTGATACCACCTAAGGTTACGAATGCCACTAGTAGCGTCAGGACAAAAGCAGACAATTCACGGTTTACACCAAGAGAAATCTCGCTTGCATCAAGAATCGCATTCACTTGAGGGAAGGTACCGATACCAAAACAGGCAACGCCCAATGCAAATACCGCGAACATGATAGCCAGCGCTTTCGAGCCAACACCATATTGCAGGTAGTACATAGGACCACCAATCATTTGGCCTTTGTCGTCAACACGACGGTATTTCACCGCAAGAAGACACTCAGCGTATTTGGTTGCCATTCCAAATAGGGCAGCGAGCCACATCCAGAATAGAGCTCCAGGACCACCAAGTTTGATTGCGGTAGCAACACCAACGATGTTACCTGTACCAATGGTTGCAGACAGCGCAGTACATAGCGCTGCGAAACTAGAAACGTCACCCTGTTTATCAGATGACTTATCTTTACTGAATACCATCGCTAACGCAGTTGGTAGGTGTTTAAATTGGATCAAGCCTAGGCTAAAAGTGAAGTAAACACCGGTACCCACAAGCAAAAGCAGCAGTGGTGGACCCCAGACAAAGTTATCAATGGTTTGAAGTAAAGATTGTAGGTCGTTCATGATTTCCCCTTAATAAAACAACTAATAAGGAGAAGAGGGAAAGGACGAGATCAATGATCTCTAATAGCCACGCTATTCAAAATAAGGCGGGAACGCCAAATAGTTAGGTTGTTACTTTCCACTCCTCTGTCCTTTTGCCTGAGAGTTTCACCCTACACACATGTGCAGGACTTGCTCCTTCGGCGACCGATTTAACGGTTCTCTCCAGAGGTTCCTCCAACTACAGTCCCCGCTACCAAGGTAGCACCTGAAATAGTTAATTCTTCGGCGAGTTACCCTAACTAAATGTTAAAATTTAGTTAATAACCACTCTCCTGCAGTCTTCATCGGAACATTTACTCAATTAAATGAGTAAAGGTTAGTTAATGATGCTGGTCACCATTAACGTGTGAACTCTATCATGTTTTGTTACCATTTCAACACCAAATGAAGATTTATTTTCAGCATATTATGGCGCCTTTGTTGTCTTAGTTTCATAGGTTTGCTGATTAACTAACCAAATGCTTTCTCGGGCTGGCTATTGTTAGTTTGTATAGAAGGGAAGAGATGAATCCTACTTGTCGATGAGAATCGCATGGCTTGGCAATAAGTTGTTCAGTTTAGAACAGATAATTGATCAAAACGGGAGCAATCGCTTCAAAATCTACGCTAAGTTGACCGTAAGCAACGTAGAAATAGGTTACAATGATTCCTTGCACAGCTGTCTATGGAATCGGATAAGTTTTTATTATTGGACAAGGAGGCGGTATGACCAGATTGTTAGCCATAGCGGTATTGATTGGAGTAGCGTTTGTGCTATTTCGTTATCGTACCAATGAAAAAGTCCAAAAGGCGACCGTGATTACTTTGATCGGCGCATTCTTAATTTATACCGCGTCAATTATGATTGCGGAACTCACTCGCTAGCCAACCAGTAGAGTCCTTGGAGTAAGATACGGTGACTTCTCAAAATAATATTGAAGACCAAGACGAAGTAGTTGTCATTGAGGAACGCGATAAGCGTACTCACATTTATATTGCGATTGCGGCCGTGTTGGGTTTGGCATTCGGTGGATTGGCTGGCTCAGCAATGACAGCAAGCAAGTGGGAATCCACTTATCAAGTGCTGGAAGAAAAGTACCAAGCACTGGCACAAGATAAAACTAACTTGGTCTCTCAAGTGAAAACACGCGAAGCGGGCATAGATAAAGAGATCGACGTAAAGGTTGCGAAGCTGCTGACAGAGAAAGAAGAAGCACACAAAGCGGAACTGAAAGCACTTCAAGAGCAACTGACCGAAGTGGAGAAAGTGAATTTGTCACTTGAATCTCAAGTGAAAGAGCAGAAAGCAACGTTAAACACGACCAAAAGCGAGAACGACAAGCTAAATCGCCAAGCAGACATGCAAGCGACCATGTTTGAGCGCTCACGTGAAGTGTTCCGTAAAGAACTGCAAATCTCACAAGAACTTGAGTCACTTGAGAAAGAACGTCAAGCGTTAATGCCGAAGATCGAGAAGCTCAAGAAAGAGTGTGACGTTTTCTTGGAAGGCAAATCTTGGGACGTGAAATCTGACGCGTGTGATAAACACGATGAGGCTAATTCCCGACTAAGCCAAGTTGACCAGCTCATTGAAGTCAACAAAATGGACTTGAAACAGATCAAAGAGATCACTGAAGACATGGGCCTGTAGCGCCAACATATAGCGCAACGATTTTCGAAGGCTATATTTCCACAGATTTGGAAACAACAAAGGAGCTCAATGAGCTCCTTTTTTATGTGTCATATTTCTCTGAAAGCGGGATCAGATACGAGAGGCGTCGTAGCCTGAAGCCAACAGTAATTCGCGCTCGTGTTTAATCAGCTGAGCGCGATCTTCAATCAGCTCGTTCAATGCTTGAGAAGGCTTACCTGCAAGTGCTTTGAATGAGTCAAACGACTCAGCGCTGTCGATCTCATCAATCATGCTACTGATGACGTTACGCGCTTCGCAAGGGTTATCATTGGTAGTGAAATATTCCACTTGTTTTGCCGCCGATTTCATTTCCGTCAGCAGTTCGAGCGGGCTACTTTCTTTTGCCACAGCCATGTAATTATCAAGTACACGCTTTGCATACAACAATTCTTTTAGTGGGATATCTCGGCCACTTACAATCAGCGATTCATTAAGGATCATACTTGAGCTCATTGGCATTCCTTTTTTATCAATAATTCAAACTTCTTGGGCGTTTGACTGAGTCTAATTTATTGCCGACTGAATGGGAATGCCTAAAAAGCACATTATTAAACGATTTTTCTGATTTTTTACGCTTTTTTAGTGAGTAAATACGCGAATTCGGTGCCCGTCAGGATCAAGTGCAACGAAGTTCCAGCCAAAAACAGAATCTTCTGGCTGTTGTGCAAAGTGCATGCCCTGAGCTCGCCACTCTTCAAACAATGTATCCAGCCTAGATTTGTCTGCCACTGGTATTGAGAGTTCTGTACCGCCTCCAGTGACATCACTATTAGGTACTAATGCATTACTTTGTTTAAGTGTGATAGTGACATTATTTGCGAAATCTAACGCGACAAAACGGGGAGAAAGCACTTTTGGCTCGCACTGAAAAGTTTGCGAATAAAAGTCCTTACTCGTGTTGATATCTGTGACGTAAAGGACGAAAGAATTGATAGTAAACATCGCGGTTTCCATAACTTTTGGGGGATTGAAAACCGAGCTTACCTAAGAGAAATGACAAGTTATGTCAGGAGTGACCATGAAAAAGGAGCGCATGGTGCGCTCCTTATCTTTATCTACTTCGTTACCTTGGAAGAATACCAGTTGTTTTGATAAGCCTTAGACGCAAACAATGCGTTGGCTTTTGCTCGCTCGATAACTTCCGGAGCTACTTCGGTAGGTTCCATCGTTTGATTATCGAAGTTGTATTGCATCGTCGATACCTTTTCTCCCGGAGAGAATACAACAAGATTATCTCGGGTTAGGTAACCAAAGTTTTTGTCGTATTGCATCATGGCACGTTCATCTTCACGGGCTAGCGGCTTGGTAAGGTCACGACCAATCATTGGTGATGTCGCATCCACACCAATCAACGAAAGGAGGGTCGGCGGCATATCTAAGTTATTAGCAATGCGGTCATCTTTACGAGCCTCAACACCTTTGCCAATGATCAATGCTGGAATGTGGAAGTGTTTCACCGGTACTAGGTTTGCACCAGAAACACGAGCATCGTGATCAGCAATGACAATGAAAATCGTGTCATCCCAGTAAGATGATTTCTTCGCTTTGTCAAAGAATGTGCCAATCGCATAGTCTGAATACTTAACTGCGTTGTTGCGTGTCATAAATTCAGAATCATAAGGTTCGATCTTGCCTTCTGGATATTCGTAAGGGCTGTGGTTGCTCGAGCTGAATACCAGACTAAAGAAAGGCTTATCTGTTTTAGACAAACGTTCAAATTCTTGGTTTGCTTTGGTGTAAAGATCTTCATCACTTACCCCCCAAGAGCCAACAAATTCTGGGTTCTCATAATCTTTTTCTTCAACAATTTGGTCGAAACCATTGCCGAAGAAGAACGACTTCATATTGTCAAAGTTTGCTTCGCCACCGTAAATGAATTCGGTGTGGTAGCCATTTGCTTTAAGAAGATCGGCAATCGTAAAGAAGTTTGTCTGACTCTTGCTCAGTTTCACCACGGCGCGAGAAGGCGATGGTGGAAAACCGGTTGTCACTGCCTCAATACCACGGACAGAGCGTGTGCCCGTCGCGTACATTTGGGTGAACTGCCAACCTTCAGCCATTAACTTATCGAAGTTTGGTGTTAGTGGAAGACCACCGAGTGAACCAACAAACTGAGCACCTAAACTTTCCTGAAGCAAAATTACCAAGTTCTTTGGTTTACCTTGATAGGTGGCTTTGTTGGTGTTCATCGTTGGTAGCAATGAAGGGTCGAAGTCAGACTTAGTTGAAGAGGAGCGAACAAGCTCAAGCATCTTCTGGTTGTCCATCTTGCCGTAAAACTGCTCAGCGCTTTTCTCGGATTTCATATTATTCACAGCAAACAGCAATGAATAAGAGGAGTTAAGTGCCAAGTCATTGAGCAGAGGATCATTACAAAATGCCACCATCGCAGGGTTAAGAGGACGGTGACCTAACGAAGAGCGTGCACCGCCGACACCGATCAATACAACCAATATTGCAATCAACGGGCGCCATTTCCAGTTTACTTGCTGAGCATTGTCGGTGAGTTTTTTACTCCACTTCCAACCAAGGAAAAGGGTGATAGCAGTGCCTACTGTACCAATGAAGAGCTCTAACTTGTAACCGGTCCAAAGCATACTGAATACTTCTTTCGGGTAAATGAGGTACTCAACAAACAAGCGGTTAGGGCGCAGGTCATACTCTTGAATAAATGGGGCAGTAGCAAGCTCCATGTAAACCAAGATCCATAAACCAGCGACCATCCAGCAGCGGAGAACTAGTTTCCAACATGCACCTATTTTACCTTGTACGGGCAATAGAGCAGAGAGTAAGCCTGGAAGAATGAACAACCAACAGATAGTCGCGAAGTCTACGCGTAGGCCCTGACCAAGAATATAGATGAGGTCGTTAAAAGATTCGATTCGGTCAGCGAGCCAAATGGCCAGTAAAATTCGCGAAACAGAGAGAAAAGCGAGCGAAAATAGCGCAAATACAGCAATAGGCTGCAAAGGCCCAAATGCGGGCTTCTTCATAAACAATCCCTAATTTATTGATGTGTAAGACGTTATGCAGCGTTTTTTATCAAATAAAACGTGAAACAAACGTGAAATATAAGGTTTATTTATAAATTTAATTGTAATGATTGGTACGGATTTGTAAGGCGGAGCAATGCCATACGGCATACGCAGTTCAATTTATCGCCACGAAAGGCGTGATAATCACAGGGTTGATTTCTAACGATTTCTTATTTAGGGTGTTGGGTATGAACTATTTAGCTATTTCTATCTCGACTAACTGTTGTTGTCGCACCTCCCAAGACGTGCGGCGGCTTTCGCGTAGCTATTAGTTAGCAAAAGATCATACAGACATATTAAAGGCCGCCGATGTTTTCATCCGCGGCCTTTTTGCATTTAAAGGAATAACAATATGAGTCAGTCAAAATTACAACTATTCAATACACTGGGGCGCACCCTTGAGCCGTTCAATACCATCGAAACAGGTAAAGTTGGTTTGTACGCTTGTGGTCCGACGGTGTACGACTATGCGCATGCAGGGAACTTGAGAACCTACCTTTTTGTGGATGTGCTAAGGCGCACGTTAGAGCTCAACGGCTACGACGTAAACCACGTTATGAACATCACGGATGTTGGCCACTTGGTGTCTGATGCCGATACTGGTGAAGATAAAATGGAGAAGGGCGCGAGAAAACAGAACAAGTCTGCTTGGGAGATCGCAAAGTATTTTGAAGACGTGTTTTTGGATGACCTTAATCGCCTCAACATCATTAAGCCTTCCATTATTTGTCGCGCTACCGAGCACATTCAAGAACAGATTGAATTCGTCCTAGAGCTTGAGCAAAAGGGCTTTACCTATCAAACTTCCGATGGCGTTTATTTTGATTCAGCTAAGCTTCCGGATTACGGAAAACTTGCCAAATTGGACCGCGAGGGTTTAGAGGCGGGTATTCGCGTCGAAATGGCAGAGAAAAAGAGTCCAACCGATTTTGCACTCTGGAAGTTTAGCGGCGAAACACCAAGACAAATGGAATGGGAAAGCCCTTGGGGAGTTGGCTTTCCAGGGTGGCACATTGAATGTTCTGCGATGGCAGAGAAGTACCTTGGGGAAGTGTTCGATATTCATGTTGGTGGGGAAGACCATATCCCAGTTCACCACACCAACGAAATTGCCCAATGCCAAGCAAAGAATGGGCACGTTCAAGCGAATTACTGGCTGCATGGCTTCTTCCTTCAATTGAACAAAGAGAAGATCTCTAAGTCCGGTACGTCACTTCGTCTTGATGCCTTAATCGAGAAAGGCTATGACCCGCTGGCTTACCGTTACTTGGTATTGACCAGTCATTATCGCAGTCATTTGAGCTTTACTTGGGAGAGCTTAGACGCTGCACAAACCGCTTTAAAGCGCCTGAAAGCGAAAGTGTCGGCACTACCAGAAGGTGGCAAAGTCGACCAAACGTATGTTGAGCGTTTTATGTCACTCATCAACAACGATTTAGCCATGCCACAAGCGATCGCATTGATGTGGGAGTTGCTTGGAAGTGCATTAAACGATGCAGATAAAAAAGCAACGGCGCGCTATTTTGACCGTGTGTTTGGTTTGGAGCTTGATAAAGTAGAAGAAGAGGAAATCCCTAGCGAGATCTTGGAATTGGTAGAGTTGCGTTTGCAAATGAAAAAGCAGAAGGAATACCAACAAGCTGACGAAATCCGCCAGAAAGTTGCCGAACTTGGCTACAGAATCAACGATGCTGGTGATGGTTCAACGGTAAGTAAACAAGGCTAGTAAGCTGGAAAAAAAAAGGCTCACTGCGATAGTGAGCCTTTCTAATTGAAACGATCAACGCTCTCGTCGCTATTGAATCGCTAACTCAGGTTGCGAAGCCGTATTCACTTCTGCGGTTTGATTGTATTTCTTAATCACTAGCGTCAAGCGAATCAGCATTGCAATTGCTGCTGTAGTTAAGCCGGTTACGATACCAATCCAGAAGCCTTCTTCGCCCATTGCAGGAACGATTTCATCCGTGATACCCAACAACATACCCAGTGGAAGCGCCAAGCCCCAGTAGGCTAGAATCGCCAGAATCATCGGGATCTTAGTATCTTTGTAGCCACGCAGAGCGCCGTTCGCAGAGGTCTGTAGCGCGTCGCTGAATTGGTACATTGCAGTAAACATCAACAGAGTAGCCGCCGTTGCGGAAACTACAGGATCTGTGGTGTACAAACGAATGATCCATTCTGGGAACAGCAGGAAGAAACCGACTGAAATCAGCGACAGTAACGCTGCGGTAATGATTCCTACCAAGCTGCGATGAGAAGCTGTTTCAAGTTTTTGTTCACCCAAGGCATGACCAACACGAATCGTGATACCAAAGGAAAGGCTCATTGGGATCATGTACGTCATGCTAGAGATGTTCAGTGCAATCTGTGCTGCGGCAACGTTCTCTGCACCAATACGACCAATCAATAGCGCAATCACCGCAAAGATGCTGCCACAAACCGCAATGTTCAAACCAATCGGCATACCGAGTTTGAACAGCTGTTTGATCTCTTGCCATATCGGCTTTAGCTCAGCGAAGTGCAGAATGTTTTTGTAGTGATGATGGCGTTTGATGTAGCTAAACAGTAGGGCAGACATTAACCAGTAAACCAAGCTTGTTGCCCAGCCACAGCCAACCGCACCCAGAGCCGGCATGCCGAATTTGCCGTAAATCAGAATGTAGTTAACAGGGATGTTGACTAACAAACCAATCACAGAAATCAGCATCGGTGCGCGAGTGTTGTTCATCCCTTCGCAGAAGCCATTCAAAGTGTAGAAAAGCGCAATGCCTGGAACACCAAAAGCCAACGCAACCACGTAATCACTGGCGATAGGAATGATCTCAGGCGCAACGCCTAGGCCAACGAGAATGGTTTCACCAAGTAGCAAGTAAACAATCAAAATTGCGCTAACGAACGCCGACAACCAAAGCATTTGAATAAATGCGATACGCACGTTATCCAAACTTTGTGCGCCGCGATGGTAAGCCACGACAGGTGTTAATGCCATGATGATGCCGCGAAGCAATAGCGAAACGGGTAGCCATAAACTGGTGCCAAGTGCGATCGCAGCGAGGTCGGCAGCACTCACTTGGCCTGCCATTGTGGTATCGATAAAGCCCATTGACTGAGTGGCAAGTTGCATCAGAATGATAGGGATCGATAGATGTAACAAAGCGCCCGATTCTTTAAAAAAGCGAGAAAAAGAGGAAGGTGTGTTTTGCATGGATATAGTTAAACACCAATATCAATGCACCAGTGGAAGCAGGATAGCGTTGTGCATTGTAGGGTGTGCCGCGTAGGCAGGCGCAATATACGGATTTTTGTTCTTGCGTTCAATATGTAATTTAGATCACAAGAAAACGATTGCTTTGGCTTCTAAATATGTCATTTGTCTTGTGAATGTATCGCGTTTTTTACTGCTCATTTTTAGATGAAAACAAGCGATTTTCGACACGCTCGTTTCAATAATAATCAGTCATTATTCCGCTTTTCGATGGTTACAAATCTTTTTATCTGACCTCTCGATTTATTTATTGTGTGATTATTTTCTTGGTGATATTTATCGCCTTAGTTTAGGCAATGCATGGAATAAACAATGGAAGCCGAGCAATTAGAAGTACTCAGTTTCATTAGCCAATACCCACCTTTTGATGACTTACCGGAAGAGCACCTGAGAAACATCGCAATGAATGCCGAAGTCGCGTATTACCGCGCAGGGACAGACATTCTCAAGAAAGGCGATGACATTCGTGATTTGTACATGATCCGCAGTGGTGTGGTGGAAATCTTCCGTCGCAAAGGCGAGTTGTACAACCGTATCGATGCTGGTGGCTTGTTTGGACAAATGGGGTTGTTGATGAATAACCGTGTCCGCATGCCAGCTAAAGCGATTGAAGACACCTTGGTTTACTGCATTCCAGAGAAGATTTTCACTGAGCTATGTGACGAGTTTGAGAACTTTGCTGATTTCATGGAATTGGAAGACAGCGCTAGGCTGCGTACCGCGGTATCAAACCAGTCAGATGGTAATGACTTTACTACTGCGAAAGCGCGCAAGATCTTAAGCCGCGAGCCAGTAACGTTAGAAGCCACTGCAACGGTGCGTGAGGCCGCAATCTTGATGGCGGAAGAAGGCGTCACTGCGCTTTTGATTGTCCGCGCGCAAGAAGACATTACCGAAGACGACGATGACCAACTGCTTGGTATTTTGACCGAGAAGGATCTGTGTGTGCGCGTTTTAGCTGAAGGTAGAGACAGTGATATTCCTGTAAGTGAAGTGATGAGCTACGACGTCGTATCGCTCGATTACAGTGCTTATGTGTTTGAAGCCATGCTGACAATGCTACGTTACAACGTCCATCATCTGCCTATTCTTAAAGACAAAAAGCCCATCGGCGTAATTAGCATGACAGATATCGTCCGTTATGAATCGCAAAACAGCTTGTTGCTTGTGAGCTCTATCTTCCAACAAAACTCAGTCGAAGATCTCAAAGCGGTTTCTAAACAAGTGAAAGACTGCTTTGTGAGAATGGTGAGTGAAGATGCAAATGCCCACATGGTAGGGCGTGCTATGTCGGTGATTGGCAGCAGCTTCAAACAACGACTGGCAGAGTTAGCAGAACAAGAATTAGGTCCAGCGCCCATCCCTTATTGTTTGTTGGCTATGGGTTCCATGGCGCGTGATGAGCAGCTGATCGTCACAGACCAAGATAACGCGCTGATTCTGGATAACAGTTACGACCCAGCACTGCATGGTGAGTACTTTGCTCAGTTTGCGAGGTTCATTTGTGATGGATTGGCGGAGTGCGGTTACACCTACTGTACTGGCGACATCATGGCGACTAACCCAGAGTGGCGTAAAACGCGCTCCGAATGGGAAGAGTGTTTTGCGAATTGGATTGATGATCCAACGCCAGAGCGACTTCTGCACAGCAATATATTCTTCGACTTACTTGGTGTACATGGACGCGTAAAATGGGCAGAGCAGTTGAGTGGATTCATTGTCCGCCGCGCCAAGAAGAATAGCCGCTTCTTAGCTTGTATGGCTTACAACGCGATTCGTCGCACGCCGCCACTTGGGTTCTTTAAAGACTTCGTGATGGAGAAAGACGGGCGTCATCGCAATTCCATTAACTTGAAGCGTCGCGGTACCGCACCAATGGCGGATCTAATTCGGGTCCACGCTTTGGCGATTGGCTCTCGTTCGCAAAACTCGTTTGAACGTCTAGATGACATCAACAATGCGGGCATCTTACCGAAAGGTCGCGGCATGGACTTAAAAGACGCGATGGAGTTGATCTACATGGTGCGAATCCGACATCAAGCGTTGGATATCGAAAACGGCGAAGAGCCGGATAACAACATCGAGCCAGAAGAGATGTCGGAGTTTGAACGCCGTAACTTAAAAGCCGCATTCCAAATCCTCAGCAACGCGCAGAACTACATTAAGTTCCGTTATCAGAGAAGTGGCAAATGATGTGGTTTTCGAAACAAAAGCAAGACAGTCGCGATTTGCTTGATACCAGCCAGACACCCGATTGGCCGATCTTCTTTGAGCAACTTGCCGAGCAAGCGAAAGATACTCGATTAAAACGCTATTACTCTACGCCTATTGTGAATGGTGATACGCCATTAAAAGAGGTACCGTTTGTCTCCGTCGATTTCGAGACAACGGGTTTGAACGCCGAGCAAGACGCCATTCTCACCATCGGTTTAGTGCCATTTACGCTAGGGCGAGTGCAGTGCAGCGGATCTCGCCATTGGGTGGTGAATCCAAATCGAGAATTGAATGAAGAGTCGGTGGTGATTCACGGCATTACCGATTCCGAAGTGAAGAATGCGCCACAACTTGAGCAAATTCTAGATGCCATTCTTGATGAGTTAGCCGGAAAGATTGTGGTGGTGCACTACAAAAACATCGAGCGTCAATTCTTCAATAACGCATTGTTAAACAGCCTGGGAGAGGGGATTCAATTTCCAGTCGTTGATACGTTGGACATCGAATACGCCATTCAGCGTCGAGAGTGTGAAGGTTGGTTGAACAAGCTCAAAGGTAAAAAGCCTGGCTCGGTACGTCTCGGTCATGCGCGTGAGCGTTACCATTTGCCTGCTTATCAGCCACACCATGCGCTGACCGATGCTCTTGCTACCGCTGAGTTGTTACAGGCGCAGTTGCAATACCACTTTGACGGTGACATGCCGCTGTCTGTGATTTGGCAGTGAGTTATTAGGGTCTGTTGATCTTTCGCGGTTAAATTTTGTTCGAGATAAAATCGTTTTAGGCGCGACAAGGAGTGTGTCGCCTAGTCATTCTAAGCAAATACTCCTTAACAAAGCATAAAACGATTTTAGCCGAACCCTTTGGGCAGCGTTTGTTGGTCATTTCTACTGCGTTATCGACTTCTCATGTAGGCTAGCTACATAGCAAAGTCTCTGTCTTGTATAAATATCCAACAATTCGCTGCAAAAATCAGCTCGAAAGGTCAATAGACCCTAGTCTCGTTAATGCATTGGTGACAAATTTTATTAGTCGTCCTGATAACAAAATGCAATGCGATATCAGGACGGTTGAAGGTAAAATTATAAAGTAGAGCAACCCTTCTAAAAGCGACACAACGATCGCACATAAGCTTTGCAGCAAGTGACACAAGAAAGTCATCACTCGGCTTCCTACATCAAGCTTAATTTGAACTTAAATATAGCCACGTTTTTGAGGAGATAAATCGTGAGCACCGACAACAATGGCGGTATACAACGCCCCGACGGTAAGGTGAACCCGATCGATACTGATTACCAGATTGGTCAGGACAACGTCGCGTTAAAAGTAGGTCCTTTTGGACTTGATATTCACAACCGTGTGTTTGCTATTTCAGGTATGTCGATCATCCTGTTCGTAGTGTTAACACTGACTTTCCGACAACAAGTAGAACCGTTTTTTGCGGGTTTGCGTGGTTGGCTAGTGTCAAATCTTGATTGGTTCTTCCTAACTGCAGGCAACGTGTTTGTCGTGGTGTGTTTGATCCTGATCGTAACGCCACTTGGTCGCGTTCGTATTGGCGGTACAGAAGCAACACCGGACTACACTTACGCAGGCTGGTTAGCGATGCTATTTGCTGCTGGTATGGGTATCGGTCTGGTATTCTTTGGCGTATCTGAACCTATGTCTCACTTCAGTGCTGCTCTTGGCGGTGTGAACGTTGAGAATGGTGTTCGTACTGACTGGGCTCCACTAGGCGCAGCAGAGGGTGATACATCAGCTGCGTCTGCACTTGGTATGGCAGCAACGATTTACCACTGGGCACTTCACCCATGGTCAATTTATGCACTATTGGCTCTAGGCTTGGCGATCTTCTCGTTCAATAAAGGCCTACCTCTAACGATGCGTTCTATTTTCTATCCTCTTTTTGGCGAGCGAGTTTGGGGTTGGGTTGGTCACATTATTGATATCTTAGCGGTAGTCGCGACGGTATTTGGTCTTGCGACGTCTCTTGGTTACGGCGCATCACAAGCAGCTACAGGTCTAAACTTCTTGTTCGGTATTCCGATGACAGAGACAACGCAAGTTGTGCTTATCGTGATCATCACAGCACTTGCTTTGATCTCAGTAGTCGCTGGTTTGGATAGTGGTGTAAAACGCCTATCTGAAATCAATATGGGCTTAGCGGCACTATTGCTTTTGTTCGTGATCGTCGTGGGCCCGACAGTCGCTATCATGACTGGTTTCTTCGAGAACATCATGTCCTACCTTGCGAATGTTCCAGCGCTTTCAATGCCATTCGGCCGTGAAGACGTTAACTACTCACAAGGTTGGACTGCGTTCTACTGGGCGTGGTGGATTTCATGGTCACCATTCGTCGGTATGTTTATCGCGCGTGTATCTCGTGGTCGCTCAGTTCGTGAGTTCATCGTGTGTGTTATCCTGATCCCATCAACCGTGTGTGTATTATGGATGACGGCATTCGGTGGTACGGCGATCAGCCAATACGTGAACGATGGTTACCAAGCGGTATTTGATGCAGAGCTTCCACTTAAACTGTTCGCGATGCTAGATGTGATGCCACTGTCTCAAATCACCTCTATCGTGGGTATTATTCTGGTTGTGGTGTTCTTTATCACATCAGCGGATTCTGGTTCGCTTGTGATCGATACGATTGCAGCTGGCGGTAAAGTAGATGCACCAACACCTCAACGTGTATTCTGGTGTACATTCGAAGGTTTAGTTGCAATCGCGCTAATGCTTGGCGGTGGTCTCGCGGCTGCACAAGCGATGGCGGTAACAACTGGTCTACCATTCACTATCGTACTGTTGGTTGCAACGGTATCTCTAGTGAAAGGTTTGATGGATGAGCCGCGCCCAACATCAAAATCAATGAAGAAAGCGAAAGCGTAATTTAACCTTCCTTCAAAACTAACAAAAACGGCACGTCTCAACGTGCCGTTTTCTTTTCTGAATTCTTCGCATAAAACCATCGGTTGGCTGCGATTTTCTTCTTGTTCAAAACGTTTCAGCTAGTGCGAAACAGAAGGTGTTTGCACTTCACTTGTTTGACCAAACCATGGTTGGAAAAGTGGACAATGTCAGTTACGAACTGATGGAAATCATTGCCGATGCGCGCGTCAATCTTATCGGTAAAGAGATGAATGTTGCTTAATCGACTTGCCTGATCACAATGCAGTTTCAAATGCGGCTAATCGCTATTTGAAACTGCTTAACTGAATACATATTTTAAACTTCGCATGATAGTGGAGAATACAAGAGTAAATAATGACTTAGAACGTCGTTTATCAATCAGTTCTTCTATCACCACTGTGTCGTCTTTCGTTAACCTTGCTCGCCAAATTAAGCACCAAATGATCCTTACTCGATAACTCCGATTGTTAACGGTAATTGGAGCGTTTTTAAAGGCGACAATAAAAAGCCGTTTTGAATAGAGGAGCTCTTGTCCAATTCGCAAGGTAAACCTCGTCGACAGGCGGTGGTATTCTGCTGTTACGAGTATGCCATCGATATAATGTGATTGTGTTTGAACGGTTTTGAATCCCATCTTGATCTATCCTTAGATCTCTCACTTAACTCTACTAATCAATATCTTACTGTAAGCTCGTCCAAAAAATTCAATTACATTGTATTTCTTAATAAAAGCTGGGTTAGTGCATATGGAGTGGTATGCCATTGCTCGGAATAACAGCAAGAGGCTGAGACTGAAAAAGTCATATATTCAATAGATGAAGCTGTGTTAAAGCGGCTTGATAAGCAGCAAAGGAGCCAACCATGGCTCCTTTGGTATTCATGAACGACCGAGTTAGATATTTGGACGTGCCGTCTCGTTGGTTGATGGTGGTAGATGAGGCAGTGTTACCTCTGGTTGGTCTCCAGTTAACGAGCGCAAGAACTCTGTGATTTTTCCAGATTCCTCTTTCGTTAGCTTCTGGCCAAGTTGAAGGTCAGCCATCATTGCGACGGCTTCTTCTAAATCCCAAACCGAACCATCGTGGAAGTACGGGTAGGTGAGTTCGACATTACGCAGTGTTGGTACTTTAAACACAAATTTATCGAAATCATTACCCGTGATCGCCTTACGTCCCACATCTGGGTTGTCTGTTGCAAACGGCTTCACTAAACCCATTTTTTGGTACATTTGCCCACCAGCTAATGGGCCACTGTGACACGCAGTACAACCTTTTGCTTTAAATAGGTTATAACCCTCGACTTGCGCTGTGGTTAGCGCGTTGTCGTCGCCTTTCAACCAAAGATCGAACGGTGCGTTTGGCGTGCGCAGAGTCTGCTCAAATGTTGCAATCGCGTCAGTCACGTTATCAATGGTGATCGTCTCACTGCCATAGGCTTGTTGAAACCACTCGCGGTATTGAGGGATTGACTTAAGTGTGTCGATCGCAAGCTGGTGGCTAAAGGCCATTTCGAGTGGGTTCTCGATTGGACCTGCTGCCTGTTCTTGCAAATCTTTGGCTCGTCCATTCCAGAACTGAACAAAGTTCAAATCCGAGTTAAACACCGTTGGTGAGTTGATAGGGCCAATTGCCCATTTATGACCAATGGAGCTTGGTAGGTTATCGACGCCACCTTTTGCGATGTTATGGCAAGAGTTACAAGAAATGGTGTTGGAGGCGGATAAACGAGGTTCAAACCACAACGTTTTACCCAGTTCTACTTTCTTCGCATCAAGCCCTGCTACAGGCTCAATCACCTTAATGGGCTCTGAGGATTGGCGCTCTGCATAGGCACCGAAAGACAGCGCTGACAAGACGCTCACTGCTATAAGAGTTTTCATAATAACTTCCTTTTTAAGTGATTTTTCACTCTCACTAGGGCGGCGTACTTCGTGTTGGTACGCTCTGGAAGCCACGGTATAGCAATCGTTTTTTTTCGATAAAACGCAAAAAATCGATGGTTTTTATGGCAAAAAACGATGTTAAAAGCGAACAAACTTTGCACGATTTGATTTTGCTTGCTTCCCACGGTTCTGATCACTTTTTGTTTACAACTGTGCAAAGAATATAAACGAATGGTTCGTTGATTTAGGTCAATTATGCAATTAAATGAATTTGAGAGATGGAGTCTCTAGATTGGAGAAAAAGTGGAGATTTTATCGCCCAAATAGGACGTTGGTAGAGGACATATAACAGCCAACAAGTCCGATGTTTAGAATTATTCTATTTTAGGGAGTTTGCTCTAACTCTGAGTCAATCATTACATTTCAATTTCAAGAAAGGTTTGGAATTGGTCATGTTTCTGAGTATACGAATTATTATCAGTTACGCATCCGGTTGCGCATTGTTCTAGGTTGAATTGTGTAACGTCACTGCAGCACGTATTGAGCGTATTACGCTGATTGTCTGTGTTTTCGTGTTGACAGTTTGGTACTAGGTAAAAATCAACAACACTATGATTTCAAGGAACATTTTATGTCAAAGAAACTACTTACTTGTTGTATAACCTCGGCAATCTGTTTTCATTCTGCTTCCGTTTACTCTCAATCAACGGATCTGCCAGGTGCTTCTGATTTACAACAAGTCCCTGCAGCGTTGATGCTCGCTCCGGACGATGTCGCCATCGCGGATCGTTATATCGTGGTCTTTAAACAGCCGCAAATGATGCCGAGCGACTCTCCAGATTTTCAACAGTCCACGCAACAATCGGTGGACAGTATGTCCAGTTTATATTCGATACAGGCGGAGTCCATATTTGACCGATCCATTAGTGGCTTTGTGGCAACATTGAATGCAAACCAACTCGATGAGTTACGCTCTGACCCCCGAGTAGACTACATCGAACAAGATAAAATGCTAACGCTTGAACCGATAGTCTCGGTAGAAGCAAACCAAAGCAATGCGATTTGGGGTCTTGATCGAATTGATCAGCGCAGCCTACCTCTTGATAGTAACTACAACGCCAACTTTGATGGTACAGGGGTAACGGCTTATGTCATCGATACCGGTGTGAACAATTCACACGTCGAGTTTGGTGGGCGTTCTGTTTCTGGTTACGACTTTGTCGATAATGATTCAGACTCAAGTGACTGTAACGGACACGGTACGCACGTTGCCGGCACCATTGGCGGCAGCCAGTATGGTGTGGCAAAGAACGTGAATATTGTTGGTGTAAGAGTACTTAGCTGTTCTGGTTCTGGTTCGACATCCGGTGTCATTGCCGGGGTGGACTGGGTGGCTGCTAACGCTTCCGGACCTTCTGTTGCCAACATGAGTTTGGGAGGCGGACAATCCACAGCGTTGGATAGCGCAGTACAAAGTGCGATTCAATCAGGGGTGAGCTTCCTGCTCGCAGCTGGCAACTCTAATGCGGATGCTTGTAACTATTCACCAGCTCGCGTTCCTTCTGGCGTGACCGTTGGCTCCACAACGAGCTCAGATTCACGTTCGAGTTTTTCAAACTGGGGTAGCTGTGTCGATGTGTTTGCACCGGGCTCGCAAATCAAATCCGCTTGGTATGATGGTGGCTACAAAACCATCAGTGGCACCTCAATGGCAACGCCACATGTCGCCGGTGTTGCAGCGCTATATCTTCAAGAAAACAGTGCATTATCACCAAGCCAGCTAGAGGCACTGATTGCTGAACGAGCATCCAATGGCAAAGTCACAGACACTCGCGGAAGCGTAAACAAGCTGCTCTATAGCTTGGCGGATTCAGACTGTGGTCAAGATTGTGGTGGTCCAAATCCAACGCCAGATCCAGAAGGCAAGCTAACCTCTGGTGTGCCAGTGAATGGCTTGAGCGGCGCAACAGGTGCGATGGACTATTTCTATGCTGACCTAGAGGCTGGCCAACGTCTAACTGTTCAAACCATTGGGGGTAGTGGTGATGCTGACCTCTACGTTCGCTTTGGTTCGAAACCAACACGCAGCAGCTGGGATTGCCGACCATATAAATACGGCAACAACGAAACATGTACTGTGACTGCGCCTCAAAGTGGGCGTTACCATATCATGATTCATGCATACTCTAGCTACAACGGTATGACGATTCAGGCGAACTACTAACGCTCATTATTAAGCCCACTTTCGGGTGGGCTTTATCTCTCAACCCCAAATAATTCTGAGTTGCTGGTTACCGACGGACTTCCATCGTTTCCCTCGAACGAATGCTCGTACTTTCAGTGAGTTCCTTCACCTGAAGTCACTTGAGCGCTCAGATTCGCACTTCTTAAAGAGACAAATATCATGAAAATACCAAGGATACAGGTTGGTTTGTTCTTAGCGACGCTGCTCTTTTCTTCGTTGGCGACTTCGCAGGAAAAATTGATTCAAGTGGCGGACAAAATTGAACATGCCTATACATTTACCAATACAGAAGAGAACCACGACACCGTCAAATATCAGCTCCATCATTCAGGTGCGAGCTTTATCAAAGTCCATTTCTCCCAATTCAATCTTGGCGTTGGTGATTCCGTTACATTGAGCTCTGATAACTCAGCAGAGAAGGTGACTTATCACGAAGGTAGTAATGAGCCCTTTTTCGCACGTTCCATTTCTGGTGACGCTGTCACTATTGAATGGCGTCGTGCTTCTGAGTCTGGCAGTCTCGCCATTGATTACTACACGGCAGGCTACAGTGAAGACAAGTTGCAACAAGTAGGTACGCTTTCTACCTGCGGTGTTAATGAGCGACGCGATGCTGCTTGTTGGGAAGAAAGCCATCCGACAGAGTTTGGTTGGAGTCATGCCGTCGCGCGATTGCTCATCGATGGCCGAAGTCTTTGTACAGCTTGGCGAGTGGGACCAGAAAACCATCTGATGACAAATAACCACTGCGTTTCAACGTCGGGTAAGTTGCGCAATACAGAAGTGTGGTTCAACTACCAACGTATGACGTGTAATGGCAGTTTAGATGAAGTGGTAAAAGTCATGGGTAATGAGCTGATTAAGACTGACTACACGCTTGATTACTCTCTGTTTAATGTGACCAACTTCGACACCATTGCCCAGTTTGGTTATCTAGGACTAACGGATACACCTCCTGTATACGGTTCAGGTATTTATATCCCACAACATGGTGCAGGTAATCCAAAAGAGATTGCGATAGAGAGTGACAAGAATGGTTCAGGGCTTTGTCAGATAGATGTCGCGAGTGCAAACGGCCGTGGCACCGGGACGGATACTGGTTATTTTTGTGACACGATTGGTGGGTCTTCTGGCTCCCCGGTTCTTCTATCGGATAGCCATCAGGTTGTCGCACTTCACCACTATGGAGGTTGTGAAAACCAAGGGGTTAAGATGGAACGAATTTGGCCAGAAATTGCGCCAGTTTTTGGAGGGCAATTGCCTCAAGGTAAAATGGGTAAGCAGCCTCCAACATCGGAATACCCAACAATCTCCGTTGGTGACGTGATCAATGATTTACAGCAGCCTAAAAATGGCCAATTGATCTTTGTTTTACCCGCTTCTGAAAGAACACAAGACATCGTTGTGTCGATGTCTGGTGGGGCGGGGGATGCGGATTTGTATACGCTTTCTGGGAGCCGACCGGATAAATCAACGTACGATTGTCGACCTTATCGTGCCAACAGCAACGAGAGTTGTGAAGCGCGAATGGAATCGCAAGACCTCTACATTCTTATCAGCGCGTATTCGGCGTTTTCCGGCGTCACATTGAGCGTGGATGTGAAGTGATTATTAATTGTAGCAATCACGTAGGGGGCTCCCTGAGTCCCCTAGACCTCAAACCTCAGCAGCTTTGTTCCAAGCAGCACTCAAAAAATAACGACAAAACGCACTACATATTTTAGAGCTATAAGTCTAGATTGCGGATAGAAACCGCTACCTTTAAATTTATCTGTGTCGATTTTCCCCTCAGTTACTCATCAAATTACATCTGTCATTAAAACCACAAGAAATCATGAGTTTCATTATATTTACTTTTTAATTTTTTTTAATTAACGAGTGACTATTAGGTCAGTAGTTATGTTCATGATAAAAACTTCGTAAGATTGGTATCTACGGAAAAGTTAAATTTTCCGTGTTTTTATTTATTCCATTGGAGGTGTTTGAAGATATATTGGTTTCAATTTTACAAGTGTTTTAATTAATAGAAGTATAATGTAAATAAGATTCCGCTAGAGGAAGTCGGCGAAATTTATTAATAAATTAGTTTTAATTTACACACGTGAAGAAGTTTATTATGAATAGAAAAATGTTGTCTCTATTATCAGTGTTTTCATTGCTTATGTCTGCAAATACCATGTCTGCTGAAGAAGGGAACCTATCTTACGATGAGAACACGGACAGTTGGGGGTACCCATTTGTAACCGTTGCTAATTCCACTCAGTTTCATGTGTCGGGACGAGTTGAGTTTGCTGTTTGTTTACAAAGCTCCTATGTTGCAAACGCTGGCCAACAATGGACCGATGATGAAAGAGGCCTTTGTTTGGTTACTAAAGTGACGGCAACGGTTGCTACGGCTGATGGAAACGTAACCGCTAAACCTTACACTTCCACTGGGACATCTTTCAGTAACTTTGCCGTAATTTACCGAGATGGAAATTATGAAGTGACTCGTATCATCAATTAAAAATGAGAAATGAATTTAAGTCCTAGGATATATAATGAAAACAATTATATTTTTATCGCTATGTGCTACTTGTATTTCGTATGCTGGTTCCATGAGTGGGTCTTCTGAAGGATATTTTAGTAGTAAATGCAAAGTTACGCCTTCGCATGAGATGTGTAAAATTAAGGGTTAGATTTTAAATACAACGGATTGATAGGTTTTCTATTATTAAAATTCGAAGATTTATTCAAGTAAATAAATCAAAGCCCACCGCGCGGTGGGCTTTTTAAGTCTACGGTTGGGAATCTTCCTCTAACTCGTAACTGGGCTTAAGAAAGTAATGATGACGTTGATTGTACTTAAACATCAGAAAACCGATTAAAAGTAGTGGAGGGATAAGAATTGGTTTGCGAGCGGCCAGCGTCATGAGGGTAAGAAAAATCGTAGCCATCTCACCAGCCATCAAAACGAGGTTTTTAGATAGCGGATATTGCTCTGCGCCTTTGAAACACTTAAATTCCGCTTTTGGTTGGACACCCTTGTAAATCTTTAAATCTAAGTCACCATTACGATACTGTGTTGCATCCACACTTACGGTGTACCAATGCCCCCCAGCGAAATAAACCGTTCTATGGATGTCTTTATCCGATAGTCGATACTCATCGATCTTTTTCCCATTTAAGGACAACACCATACGGCCTGAATATCCAAACTCCATGGTTAACTTCTCATCATCTAAAGTGAACAGCCATTGGTGCTTACTAAAGATAAAGCTTGGCTTTGAAAAATAACGTACCTCAATATCAGATGCCGACTTGATCTCTTTTGGTATGCTTTCTGAGTCATGAAGTGAGACAAAAAAGTTCGCCTCTAGCCCATTCTGTGTAAGGTACTTTTCAAACGACAGCCTTATTTTCTCAACATAGTTTTCTGGGTCATGCAGCAGTGTATTTTGTGTCGTTCGTACTACAACTAGAGGTGTTGTTTCTTCAAAAATCAGTCTGATCTCCAATTGGCCGCTGACCGCTCGTTCTTTCTTGGGATCAGGATCATTTTCAAAGATGGGTAACAGATTTTCAGCGCGGACCCAGTCAAATATCAAAGGTCCGGTATCAAACATGTCGATAATGCTGGAAGACGGCACAGGAAAGCCAATAGTGAAGGATGTGTCTATACACTCTTTTTCAATCCTTTCATCATCCAAGTTGTCAAGATACCAAGCTCGCAAGTTGAAACGACTCGTGAAAAATTCACCACTGGATGGGACTTGTATGTCGAAGGCTTCAAGTAAGCCTGTCCGATGCTTTTGTGCGTATTTGAGTGCTTTAATAAGGCCACTGTCTTCTTCAAATAAAGGGCCGACAGCGCGATCTAATTGCATGAGCGCATCGAGTAGTGGGGTTATGTTTTCTTTACGTACGTAGCAGCCAGAGCAGTAATTAGGGCCACCCGAATAACCGCAGTGAGGCACGGTTGAAAAGAAGGTTTGGAAACGACTTAATAGCGAAAATAAGTGCTCTGATTGTTCACCACCGAACTCATCTACCAATCTTGCTAGCGATTGCCCTCTGTCATAATAGTAGGGAGACAGATACGCCAAAATACAGCATGAAGTAAAACCAAAATGACTGTCGAATGGGTCGTTTTCAGTCTGAGCTAAGAGGTTTTTATACAGCGTATGAGTGAGAAACTTTCTTTCTTGCTCAGAAGGCGTGAGTTGATTCACTCTTTGTTCAACCAAATCAGGGTTGTTACAAACGTCTTCAACGAAGTACTTTATGTCCTCTTCTGCAACAGGGATGTAAGCAGTATCTAGCCCCAAAACCATTCTCCATATCGTTCGTTTGGATGAGAATGGCGGATATTATCAAAGTGCGATTGATTTATAAATCAATGATATAGGTTTGGTTTCTAATGTTTTTCTTGTCAATAAAACAGCAAGAAAGAGAACAAAGACTCAAACGCTATTCAAACTCAGATGGTACGAGTGAAGCGTTTGAAAAGTTGACTGGTAAAAAGCCGCAAAGCTTTGAAGCGTGGCTTGAGGAGAATAAAGCAGAGTTGCAAAAGCTAGCGAATATCTAAGGTATTGTGAAATAAGAGAGGGAGCTTAATAGAGCTCCCTTTTTCGTTTTCGTCGTGCCGCGTTAATGGAGCGAATTGCTGGGATTACTTATCGAGCAAAAAGTCGATTGCCAGCTTGTAACCTTTCGTGCCCATACCAATGATTGTGCCTGCTGACACTGGCGAAATATAAGAGTGGTGGCGGAATGTCTCGCGTGCGTGCACATTAGAAATATGCACTTCAATGACAGGCACATCGACACCTTTTATCGCGTCGTGCAAAGCAATGGATGTATGAGTGTAGGCGCCTGGGTTAAATACCACGCCGACGCATTGACCTTGTTTAAATTCGCTACCAGCTTTATGTATCGCGTCGAGCAGACTTCCTTCGGTGTTGCTCTGGAAACACTCTACTTCATAGCCATACTCAGCAGCGATTTTACGGCAGTTCTCTTCGACATCAGCCAAGCTTTCGAAGCCATATTGCTGTGGCTCGCGAGTGCCTAGTAGGTTTAAGTTGGGCCCGTTGAGTATGAGTAGTTTTTTCATTGTTTGTTTGTCCTTAACGTAAATGAGCAAGCTGGGTTTGTTTAAATGCGTCGATTTGTTCTTGGGTTGGCGTCACACCCGTAAAAAGCTTGAAGGCATCATGAGCTTGATAAAAAAACAGCTCAAACCCGCTTAATGTCGGAATAGATTTGTGCTTTGCAGCAAGAAGAAACTCGGTTTCATGAGGTGTGTACACCGCATCGAATACCCAAGATTGTGTGCCTAGCCAAGATTGCTCAATTGGGCAACCGGGTGTTGAGTAATGCCCAACGGGAGTGCAATTGAGAACGCCATCGGCATTCATTACATAATCTGCCAAATTTGAAGCATCTAAACATACGGTATTGATGTCTTCTTTGTTGAGTGATTCAGCAAGCTGCTTCATTTTGTTTTCATCATGGTCGTAGAGTGCTATTTGAGTTGCCCCTAAATCGACAAGAGAGAAACAGAGCGCTTTGCCAACACCCCCACAACCAATGAGAACAACGTGTCCCGGAAGTTGGCACTCAAATTGTTGGAAAGCGGCAATAAAACCACTGTAATCGGTGTTGAATGCGACGATCTTGTTGTTTCGTTTAATCAAAGTATTGGCAGCATTAACTCGCTGAGCACAAGGTGCAATTTGATCCGCAACCGCCAAAATCTGTTCTTTGTATGGATACGTAATGTTGGCAGAGTCAATGTCATTATCAAACAGCTGTTGAGTCCGCTTTTGCAGAGTCTCGCGAGAGTTCGTGACAAACTCTTCAAGTTGATAGAGCAGATCAACATTAAGTTCACGAGCAAGTTGGTTGTGAAAGCTGGGAGATTGAGAACGTTGGATATTCTGTCCGATAAGTCGGCATCGAATCATGGTTCATTCCTCGTTTTGATTTTACATCACGCTATCAAATGGCTCACTTGGGCGGTAATTGTTTTTTTCTAACACCCATTCACTTTTTGTAGAACCTTGTCATCACGGAGCTTTTCGTTGAGGGCTTGGTAGAGACAATTGAACTTCCTATCTAAAAATCTTATACCTTGCGAAATAATTGAAATATCCCAGTAAATCCTCGCTCGCTATAGTGAATGCACTAACTCAATACAGGCCCATCAACGGCGAATCGTGTAAGAAGGTAGAGAGATGCAAAATAATGTCGTAGTACAACATATTCAAAGACCGGATAAAGAATTGATTGAAGGCTTACGTCAGTGTGGCGTTGCAACCATTCATGAAGCACAAGGTCGTAAAGGCCTGTTAGCACACTACATTCGTCCAATTTTCCAAGGTGATGCCGTTGCGGGTTCTGCTCTAACTATTTCGGGAGCGGCTGGCGACAACTGGATGATGCATGTAGCGATTGAACAAGCAAAAGAGGGCGACTTCTTGGTGTTTGCTCCGACATCGCCTTCTAATCACGGTTATTTTGGTGACCTTCTTGCTACTTCGGCACAAGCTCGTGGTGTTGTTGGTTTAGTCATTGAAGGCGGTGTGCGAGATACGCGAGACTTACGTGAAATGAACTTCCCAGTTTGGTCAAAAGCGGTCTTTAGCGAAGGTACCATCAAAGAAACACTCGGCTCTGTAAATGTTCCACTGACGTGTGCAGGCGCTCTCGTTTACCCTGGCGATATCATGGTTGCTGACGAAGATGGCGTTGTTGTCGTTCGTCGTGAAGAAGCCGAAGAAGTGCTTCATGAATCACTGGCTCGTATAGAGCGTGAAGAAGAAAAACGAGTACGTTTAGCGAACGGTGAGTTGGGCCTTGATATTTACCAAATGCGCCAGCGCTTGGAAGAAAAAGGGCTGAAATATGTCTAACTCCATCCCCAATGCAGCGTGCATGTGGATGCGGTCCGGTACCTCGAAAGGGGCGTACTTTCTGCGCGAAGACTTGCCAAGTGATCAACAACAGCGTGATGCTTTTCTGCTCTCCATTATGGGCTCACCTGATGCAAGGCAAATTGATGGTATCGGTGGTGCCGATCCTCTTACTTCAAAAGTAGCGATCATTGAATCGTCAAAACGTGAAGGCGTCGATGTCGACTACCTATTTCTGCAAGTATTTGTTGACCAATCCCTCATTAGTGACAAGCAGAATTGTGGCAATATTTTAGCGGGTGTTGCACCGTATGCGATTGAACGAGGGTTGGTTGCGGCGCAAGAGGGTGAAACACCAGTCCGAATCTTCATGGAAAACACGCAGCAGATCGCGACGGTTACCGTGCAGACCCCAAACAAGCAAGTGACCTATTCTGGCGATTGTGCCATAGATGGCGTGCCCAAAACCGCCGCTCCGATTGCTGTTTGCTTTGAGGATATCGCAGGCTCTACTTGCGGCGCGCTGCTGCCGAGTGGCAACCAAGTTGATGTGATTGATGGTGTCGAAGTGACGCTCATCGATAACGGCATGCCTGTTGTGGTGCTAAAAGCTGAGGATTTTGGTTTGACTGGGGATGAATCCCGTGAAGCTCTAGAGCGCAATTCTGAACTTAAGCTGAGGTTAGAATCCATTCGCTTACAAGCCGGTTTAATGATGAATCTCGGTGATGTAGCAGAGCTGTCGGTGCCAAAAATGTCGCTGATCAGTGCGCCGCAATATGGCGGTGGGATCTCGACAAGAACGTTTATTCCTCACCGCTGTCACGCTTCAATTGGCGTGCTAGGTGCTGTGAGTGTCGCGAGTGCCTGTATATTGCCAGAAGCCCCTGCGAGTCAAATCGCCAACGTAACAATAGAAAAACAAATACAAATTGATGTTGAACACCCGATAGGAAAGATGAGTGTGGTGTTGGACGTTGAAAACAACCAAGTAACGTCCGCGGCAATCCTGCGAACAGCACGCAAGCTGTTTGACGGCGCCGTATTTGGACAGTAAGCCTGCTGAACATAACAAGGAAGAAAAATGGACGCTGATTACCTACCGTTTCACCCTGAACCGAGTAAACCTAAATTTGTTGTACCACAAGGTGCTGTTGATGCGCATTGCCATGTCTTTGGACCTGCGGCTAAGTTTCCTTATTCCCCTGCGAGAAAATACACCCCTTGTGATGCGTCAAAAGAGCAGTTATTCGCGTTGCGTGATCATCTTGGCTTTAGTCGAAACGTTATTGTGCAAGCCTCTTGCCACAGTACCGACAATCGAGCTTTAGTTGATGCGTTGGAAACCGCAGGCGAATTAGCTCGTGGTATTGCATTTGTCGATGAAACCATCACGGAGCACGAGCTTAAAGAGATGGACAGAGCTGGCGTTCGTGGTGTGCGCTTCAACTTTGTGAAGCGCTTGGTGGATACCGTTCCGACAGAGAAGCTTAAAGCCATCGCTGACAAAATTCGCCCTCTAGGTTGGCATGTCGTCGTCTATTTTGAATCCCAGGATATAGACGATGTAACCCCATTCCTTGAATCGCTAAATATGACCGTGGTGATTGATCATATGGGTCGTCCAGATGTGACTAAAGGAGTTGATAGTCAAGAGTTTGGCAAATTCATCTCTTTAATGGAGCGTAACCCAGATATCTGGTGCAAGGTGAGCTGTCCGGAGCGTTTAACGCAAACGCCACCTGATTATTCTGATGTTGTGCCATTTGCTAAAACCTTGGTAGAGCTATTCCCAAATCGTGTTCTTTGGGGGACCGATTGGCCGCATCCGAACATGAAGTCTCACACGCCAGACGATGGTCATCTTGTTGATGTGATCCCTCAAATCGCGACTACGACAGAGCAGCAGAAAGCGTTACTGGTCACGAACCCAATGAAACTTTACTGGCCGGAGAGTGTGTAACATGACTTACCTAAACAATAAACCAATCCCAGGCACAACCATGTTTGATGGCGCTATGGCTCGTAAAGGCTACGGTCTGAACAAAATGTGCCATTCACTTAATGAACAAGTAGGGCGTGACGAGTTCTCAGCAGACGAGATGGCTTACTGTGATAAGTATGGTCTAACAGAAGCGCAGAAAACCGCAATTAAAGAGCGTGATGTTCTCGGTCTTATTCGCGAAGGTGGCAGTATTTATTACCTCGCAAAATTTGTCGGTATGCTGGGGCTAAACATGCAGGATATTGGCGCAATGCAAACGGGTATGACCGTGGAAGAATTCAAACAAATGTTAGTAGAGGCAGGGAAATAATTATGGCTAAGATTTTAGGCGGCATCACGACCTCTCACATTCCTTCAATTGGCAAAGCCATTGAGAATAATCTCCAACAGACAGATTACTGGAAACCTTTGTTTGACGCGTATCCACCGATCCATCACTGGCTAGATGAAGTTCAACCAGACGTTGCTGTGGTGTTCTATAACGACCATGGCTTAGAGTTTTTCTTAGACAAAAAACCAACTTTTGCGATTGGTGCTGCGCCATCTTACAAGAATGCGGATGAAGGGTGGGGAATCCCTACTATTCCTGAGATCAATGGTGATCCTGAACTGTCATGGCACATCTGTAATGAGCTGGTGGAGAACGAGTTCGATATTACCATTGCCAAGAGATGAAAGTGGATCATGGACTGACAGTGCCAATGCAGTTGATGTGGCCAAACTTCAGCTACGGTCATATAAAAGTCATCCCTGTTTGTATCAACGTTGAACAGCATCCGATGCCATCACCAAAGCGCTGCTTTGACCTAGGTAAGGCAATTGGTAAAGCGATAGAGAGCTACGACAAAGACCTTAAAGTCGTAGTGCTTGGCACAGGTGGCCTATCACATCAGTTAGATGGTGAGAGAGCAGGTTTCATCAACAAAGAGTTTGATCTCTACTGCATGGAAAAACTGATTGATGACCCAGAAACGCTAACCAAGCTCTCTATTTATGATTTGGTCGAGCAGGGCGGTGCACAAGGTGCGGAGTTTATTATGTGGCTTGGCATGCGCGGCACGTTGACAGGAGAGCTGAATGTCTTGAAAAGCAGCTACCATGCACCTATCTCCAATACTGGTGCAGGTACTATGTTGATTGAAAACAACTAGCCTTTTCGATAGCTAAACATTAACAAAGCCTCAGAGTATTTTCTCTGGGGCTTTTTTCTGTCTAATGAGCAAGCTAGCTTTTCTCCAAGCAAGAATGCAGTGTTTGGCGGAATTTGGGGTGTTAGGGGGAATGAAAGAAGCTGTCTTGGTACTGGGACTCCGAATTAACAAAAGGACAAGAGAATAAAAGCATCAGCACATTTGTAGCGTAACCTCACTTTAGAGCCTGATTAAGCAAACAGGGTATTGTGACGTTCAAACACCGCTAGCTACTCATACATCGCTATAGACTAATCTCTACCTACTTACCCAAGCCTACCTACCCAAGCCTTGCTACGTACTAAAGCCGTGTTCTTCAATAGCTTGCTTGTAATTACGCTAGTGCGAAGTGGCCTTTGTGCACTTGTGAGAGTAATCCAGTTTGATTAGAGCCCTACACAAATAAAAAGGCCCCGCGACATGATGTCGCAGGGCCTTGGCTCGCTCAGTTTTTGGTGTTGCTAATGGCTATAGAGAGTCGACACATTGAGGGAAAATTGCTTGGAAGCCCTCTGCATACTCACAGCTTCGACCACCAGCCTGACCGCCAGAGTTTCTTCTAAAGTGATTACCGCGGTTCTCTGCAAGATTCTCATAAAACTTCCACAGGTGCTCTTGGCCTTGCATACACTCGATGGCCGCTTTCTTATTTTCCCAAACTTCAGAGATATCTAGGAACGTATTGGGCTTCCATTCCATTTGCTCACTTTGATGTGGTTCAAATAGGTAGACTTGAGGTGCTCCCAGTACTTTCTCTCCTGGGTTATGGCCCCAAGCTTGGGCAATCATACGGCACTGAAGGACGATTTCTGTCGCGTACATGTGGTCAGTGTTGTAAGGATCCCATTTCGAATGGGTCATGATGAATTCTGGTTGAACTTCACGAATAAGGTCGACGATTTGGTATTTGCCTTCCTTATCGATTTCTAATGGGTAATCACCAAAATCAAAAAAAACGAATGTCAGTAACACCAAGAGCCGCTGCTGCTGCCGTGGCTTCTTCATGACGGATTCGTTTTACGTCCTCAAGCGTCATACCTTCTTGCTTCCAAAGCTTCGCCGATTCGCCTCGTTCACCGTATGAAAGACAAGCGATAGTTACTTCGTAACCGAGTTTTTGATGAAGGGCGATGGCACCACCACAGCGCCACACAAAGTCAGCGGAGTGAGCACTGATTACTAAAGCCGTTTTCTTAGTCATATTCTTAATCCTTTCGTCATTCTGAAGCTCGTCTCTGTGAGCTTGTGTTTTGTGTTCTGTGTGAGGTTAAAATTCTTCGGTATCGATCTCTGCTTGAGTGGGTTCGTTATAGCGAGCACCTGAGAATGCGGATTGGGGGATCATGCGCTCAATTAGAACCAGCAGTGGCTTTGAGATTGAATATTGTTGGGTAGCCCAATTCTCTTCTAAGTGCTTAAGGCTGGTGGTGCCTGGCAATGCGATGGAGTGGGGGGCTTTGGCTAGTGTCCATGCCAGTGCAAACTGCGCCAAGGTTGGCGGTGGAAGCGAACTATTCTCTTCGGCAAAAATAGGCAATAAGGAGGCAAACCGATCTACTGCAGCCAGGTTAGGCGCGAAGTTTTCATCATTAAATCGAGGCATGGCATTACGAATGTCGCCATCCACAAATTGGTTGTTTTGCAGTTTCCCACTTAGCATGCCTCGCCCAACAGGGCTGAATGAGACAAAGATCGAACCGAGCTCCTGACATTTATCAATAACGGCAATCTCAGCGTTTCGCGACCATAAAGAGTACTCAGACTGCACGGCTGCAATCGTATGGACTTCATTGGCTTTTTCTATCGTTTGAGCAGACACCTCAGATAAACCAATGTGCTTGATCTTGCCTTCTTCCACCAATTTAGAAAGCTCACCAACGCTGTCTTCAATTGGAACAGATTTATCCCAGCGGTGTAGGTAGTAGAGGTCGATGGCTTCGGTATTCAGGCGCTTTAGCGCATCTTCACAGGTACTGCGAATGGTTTCTGGGCGACCGTCGATAGCGCGTTTACCGTCTGGACCTTTAAACATGCCACACTTACTCGCAAGGAAAAACTCATCGCGTCGATGACCGACGGCCTTCGCTAATAGTTTTTCATTAGCACCAAAGCCATACAGTGCAGCGGTATCTAGCATGTTGTAACCTAAGTCTAACGCCTGGTTAAGCAGATTAATGCTGTGCGCCTCACTAGGGGGTGTCCCATAGGCGTGGGACACGTTCATACAGCCGAGGGCGACTGGTGCCAGTGAATTATCTCCAATCTGGATCATCGCTTTGTCCTTACTCTGCTTCTAGTACCAGTTCGAGTTCGTGCAGTGTTTCCATCGCTGGTAAGCAGCTGGCCACACTTGAGTTTGGTTCTCGACCGGTGCGAATCGCATCGAAAAATTCACGGTCAATGAGTTCAATACCGTTATTGGAAACGGCGACACCTTCAAGAGAGATTGGGTTTTCTTTACCATCAAACAGGTCATCGTAACGAGCGATGTATGTGCCTTCATCACAGATGTATCGGAAGAAAGTACCGAATGGACCGTCATTGTTGAATGACAAAGAAAGCGTACACAGAGCACCGGAAGGTGTTTTCATACCAATGCTCATGTCCATTGCGATGTTTAATTCTGGATGAATCGGGCCTTGTAGGGCTTGAATTTTTGATGCCTTCTCACCAGTTTGGTATTGGAACAAGTCAACAGTGTGACAAGCATGGTGCCACAGTAGGTGATCAGTCCAAGTTCGAGGCTCGCCTTTTGCGTTGGTGTTAGTGCGGCGGAAGAAATAGGTTTGAACATCCATTTGTTGAATATTGAGTTCACCTGCCGCAATTTTGTTGTGGATCCATTGGTGGCTAGGATTAAAACGACGCGTGTGGCCTGCCATCGCAACGACGCCTGTTTTCTTCTGTGTTTCAACGACTTTGTAGCTGTCTTCGATGTTGTCAGCCATTGGGATTTCAACCAATACGTGTTTACCCGCTTCCATACATTGAATGGCTTGCGCGGCATGCATTTGCGTTGGTGTTGCAAGGATCACGGCGTCAATGTTATCTGACTTTAGTGCTTCTTCTAGTGACGCAAAACCTTGTGCTGCTTGGTTGTAATCTGTGATGAGTTGGTCGAGTTTATCTTGCTCTGGTGCCACCATAGCAGTCACCGTTACATCCTCAATGCAACGCAGCGCTTCTAGGTGTTTTTGACCAAAAGCGCCAGTCGCGCCTACTACACAAACTTTCATAATCATTCCTTTTTTATTCAAGCGATTAAACGGTATTCAAGCGATTAATATATGGATTCAACGGTTAAGATGCGGCCACCAATCTAGGTGACGATTGCAAATGTTTTATAATTTCGTCTGACAACGGTTCCAGAGGTTGTTGTTTGTCTTCTATGGGCATAGACCCCAGAGATTGATGCCAGCTCATGGCACCTTTCACCATTGGATGGCCGATGTTCAAATCATCAAGCGTTGCTGCCACTTCTTGCAACTCCGCGTGTCGACGCTCACCATGGCAAAGCATTCTTTCCATGTGATAACGACTTAGCTCATCAATCTGTAAACCGGGGTAGGTTTTTGATAAAGAATTAAGAACGTACTTTTCTACGCCTGACTTACGTGCAGCAAGCACACATTCTGTGGTGAGAGCTTCTAGGCCTTTTACCATCACAGAACGAAGCATTTTGATGCTTGAAGCGTCGCCGGCGCGCTTTGAAATGACCTCAGCAACAAAGCCTAAACTATTCAGATACTCCGCCACTTCAGCAGCCTTTTCTCCAGAAAGGTAAACGGGTATCGCAGGCGCGCTGCTCAGCACTGGGGCCATTATTGCCATATCGACGTAGCTTGCTCCTCGCTGTTCAACCTGTTCTGCTATCGACTTCTTGGTTTGTGGTGAACATGAATTGCCGTCAATGATGACTTGTTTACTATCTAGCTTAGGAAGTAAATCCTTAAGTGCAGCCTCTGCTTGATCCGCCGTGACCAGAGAGAAAACAATTTGCGTTCCATCGATGGCATCTTGTGGGTGAAAAGTTCCTTGAACACCATGTTCGATATATTCGAGTAACTTTTGTTCTCTGGTCTTAGGGCTATTTGTTTTTAAGTCAAAGGCATTTATTATTTCTGGAGACTTATTATGCCAAGATGAAATAAATGCTGTTGCTGCTTCACCAAATCCGATAAATGCGATTCTGTTGATCCTCACTATAACCATCCTGTTGTCTTGAATTATTTTTGGTTACGGTCAAACAGTACCACTTGTTATTTATGGCGAATAATCAAATTAAGTTTAAGGGTATTCAATTTTGAAAATAATGGGTCAATTAGACTGCCATTTTTATCCCGTTGGTTCTTAATAATTGCAAGAAGTGTTTTTGAACAGAGGTGGCAAACCAGTTCTTTCGTACCGTTAAACCAATGGGTCTAGATTGCTCCTCTCCTTCAAAAGAAAGGGGAACAAGATGGCCTTCCTGTAAATCACGTTGGATTTGATGTTGAGAAAGAAGCGTGAGTCGATCACTGCCGAGCAGAAGCTCTTTGACCAGCATTTGCGAGCTGGCTTCAATCAGGCGATGTGGCACCGGAAGTTCATCTTTGATAAACATCTCTTCAAACATTTTCCTTGCCGGCGTTTCTTTTGAGGAGACGACCCAACTTGCTTGCTGAAGGTCTTGTATGCTCACGGTTTCCTTCTGAGTAAGAGGGTGGTCGGTACGGCATAAAATGGTGTTTTTAGATTCAAACAGCGTCTCTTGACGGATATCTGGGCTAGGGACAGGGAAGCGCAGTGCCCCAATTAAAATGTCTATTTCGCCATACTTTAAGTGACTGAGAAGATCGGTGTATGGGCCGTCGATCACTTGGATTTGGCAGTCAGGATACGATTTAGAAAACTCATTGATGGTACTTGGCAATAAACAAGTTCGCGCGAGAGGAAGGCAGCCAACCGTGATATTGCTGCTGTGACGGTTACTGAGTAAAGCGACCTCATCAAGCCCTTGTTTTATCTCGACAAAGGCTAGCTTACTCGCTTTGTCTAACACAGTGCCAGCCTTGGAAAGGGTGACCCCGGAGCTTGTCTTTTCAAACAGGGTAAACCCTAAAATTTCCTCTAAATCTTTGGACGCTCTGTACACAGAAGATTGTGATACTTCGAGCAGTCGGCTGGCCTCCGTAAAACTCTGTCCATTGGCGACAGCGACTAAGGCTTTCAATTGAGTCGTTGTGATGTTGAATAGGTAACGTTGAACGCTGTTTTTGCGTTGTTTCGTCGCAACTTTAAGGGAATTGGCAATACCTTGGCTAATGTTGTCCAAGGCACGATCGATACGAAATGCAAAGGCTTGGCCTTGCTCGGTTGGTTTCATCCCATCACTGGTGCGTTCAAAAAGTTCACTGTTGATGCTCTTTTCCAATTTGGAGATCGCCTGAGTGATCGCAGGTTGAGACAGGAACACCGTGTCGGATGCTTTGCTAATACTGCCTGTGTTTACGACTTCTGAGATAGCTCGTAAATGGCGCAAATTGGGAATATTAAACATACGACTTCCTTACTTTAGAACGGTGGTACAGAACAGAAATCGATAAAGGTAATAAAATTAAAAATTAGAGTTGAAACTCAATCATTGTTCTAGCCAAAAATCCTACTAACCCCTTATCAAGCCTTATATTAGTAGCTTAAAACGCTATGGCCATGAAGTACAGAATGCTATATTGTTTCTAAAGTGTGATTTAATTCTACAAAAATGATGGCTTGTATAAAAAGTAACGTTAATTATTTATTGATGGTAATTATAGGCTTTTTGTTTGTCTAAGTTTATGTAATTAATTAGCTTTTGTTGGATGGCTTTAGTATCACTTGGGTTATGGTTATCTAATTTTTGAATAATACTTTCAGTAAGTGAATTTTAAATTGTTAAATCTAAGTGTTAGTTTTATCGGCAATGAAACAGGAGGTTCTACCCGATGAAAACTATAAAAACACTATCACTTGCCTTATCAATGGCTTTTGCTGCCAATACTTCCGCTGCCGACATCGATATCACCATTGGTCATGTTGATTCTCAGGATTGGACGATCTCCAAGAAAGGGGCTGCAACACAGGTATTTAAAAACATTGTTGAAGCAGAATCTGGCGGACGCATCTCGGTAAACATCTATCCATCGGGTCAACTTGGTGGCGAAACAGAGCTTCTTCAGTCAGCACAAGAAGGAATGCTGACAATGACGATGGTGTCTGGCGCCTACTCAAAGTTATGTAAAGAAGCGAGTGTTCTCGAAATTCCGTATCTTTTCCCTTCTGCTCCTGTTGCATGGGAAGTGTTAGACGGTGAGTTTGGTCAACAGCTGAATGAACAATGTTTAAAAACAACGGGTTTGCGCAACCTTGCTTACGGTGAAACAGGCTTCCGTCACTTCACAAACTCAAAGCGCGAAATCAAAACGCCAGAAGATCTTAAAGGCTTAAAGATTCGAGTGATGACGACGCCATTGTACGTCGAGCTATTGAAATCTCTTAAAGCTGTACCAACACCGATTGCTTTCCCTGAAGTGCCTGCTGCGCTGACTACTGGAGTCATTGACGGTCAAGAGAACCCAGTTAGTGTGATTAGCGCGAATAAATTTTACGAGCTTCAAAAGTACATCACACTTGATGGCCATGTTTACGGCACCGATTTCTTATTGATGAATGACGATTTCTACCAAGGCCTTTCTGATGCTGATCGTGCAATCATCGATCGTGCGGCTAAAGTTGCGGGCACAGTGGGGCGAGCGGTACAGCAAGTTAACTCGGCAGAAGGCCTAGAAGTATTGGCTAAGAAGGGCATGAAGGTCACTTCACTCACTTCAGAGCAGCAAAAGCAGTTCCGTGATCAAACTCAGCCAGCGGTGATTAAGTGGTTAGAAGGTACCGTAGATTCAAAATGGATTGATGGTGCACTGCAAGCTGTAGAGACAGCGACTAAATAATACAGGCTTCCGCGGCACCTGCGCATTTGGTGTCGCGGCTTTTTCCCAAGGAGATAGGGAATCATGATGGAACAATATAAAAAATTATTAGCGTTCTGTGCAGGTTCGTCACTATTTGTGCTGTTTGCGGTGATGCTAATCACAACCATCTCTCGTTATTTTTTCAATACATCAATCTTATGGGGCGAAGAGCTGTGTAAATACTCGATGATCTACGGCGTTATGTTTGGAACGTCGCTTTGCTATCTAGAGGGGTTACACATCAAATTCGCCGTGCTTGACTCGATCAAATCAAATCTGTTTCAAAAAGCACTCGAAATCATCGTCGACATAGCGGTGTTAGTGTGTGCTGTCGTGATGACGTACTCAGGCTACTTGTTCGTGATGAAGCGCGGTGGTATCGAATCTCCCGGCATTGGTGTGAGTATGTCTTATTTCCAATCTGCACTCGTTGTGGGCGGTATCTGCCTGTTCGTATCTGCATTATTGCGTCTAGCTCAACATGTGAAGCAGGCCCGCAGCCAAGTTGGTCACGCTTCGTCACTCACTCAAGGCGACGTATAAGGATTTACTATGCCATCAATAGCTTTAATGGGCGGAATGCTCGTATTTGGTGTTCCGCTAGTATTTGCCATCATTCTGGCAATGTCGTTTTATGTAACCAGCACGCCAATTTCCATAAGTCTCGTTGCTCAGCGTATTTTTAGTGGGTTAGATTCCTACTCAATTCTCGCAGTGCCATTGTTCGTGTTAGCGGGTGAGCTGATGAACAAGAGTGGCATTACGACTCGTATCATCGACTTTGCTAATGCACTCGTTGGTCATTTTCGAGGCGGTCTTGCACAAGTGAACATTTGGTCTTCAGTGATGTTCGCTGGTATCTCAGGATCAGCAGTTGCCGATACTTCAGCGTTAGGTCGTGTGTTTATTCCTCAAATGGAAAAAGAGGGTTATAGCAAGGCGTTTTCATCCGCGCTGACAGCTGCTTCATCGGTTATCGGGCCTATGATTCCGCCAAGTATTCCGGTGATCATTTATGCCTTGATTGCGAGTGGTGTTTCTGTGCCAGCTCTCTTCTTGGCGGGCATTGTTCCGGGCATTTTGTCAGCCATTGCACTGTCCATCTTCGTGTTCTTCTACGCCACCAAACACAACATTGTTAGTAACGTCGAGCGTACTAGCCGCCGCAAAGCATTGATCAGAGCCTTCGTGCCATTAACGATGCCAATCTTTATTCTGGGCTCGATTTTGATGGGCGTGGTGACACCAACTGAAGCTGCCGCTTTTGCTGCGCTATATGCTCTGTCTGTTGGGATGTTCATATACAAGTCAATCACGGTCAAAGACTTACCAGAAGTGTTCATGCGTTCAATGCGTGATTCATCTATCGTGCTTATTCTGATTGCCGTCGTGTCTGTTGCAAACTGGCTGTTAACTTTCTCTCGTGTGCCTCAGTTTATTAGTCAGCAAGTGTTGAACACCATTTCAGATCCGATCATGTTTCTCATTATGGTCAACCTTATTCTGTTAGCGGTAGGGCTTTTCTTGGAAGGTATCGCAGCGATGCTGATTTTGATTCCAATCTTCCACCCAATAGCAATGAGCTTTGGAATCGACCCAGTGCACTTTGGCATCGTGGTTATCTTCAATTTAATGATTGGCTTGATCACGCCACCGATGGGGATCTGTCTGTTTGTATCGAACACAATTTCAAAGGTAGGCATTGCCGCTATTTCTAAGCAGGTGATACCACTCTTCTTGCTTGAAGTGTTGGTGCTGTTCTTCATCACCTTCGTGCCGCAAAGCGTACTCTTTTTACCGAATCTGTTCGGGTACTAAACGACAACGATGTTTGTATTAGAAGTATTACTGCCACTCATCTTAATTGTAGTGGCAGGGTTTCTCTCGACCAAAAAAGGCGTTTTCAGCCATCAATTTATCGCAGAAACCAGTAAGTTCGTGCTCTATGTTTCGCTGCCGGCAGTGATTATCAGCAGCCTAACCAGCATCGAACTGGGCAAAATTATCGACCCAAACTTTATGTTGGTGTACGCCGTTGCAGGTTTAAGCGCGATGGCGATTGCCATTTTGACTAGCCGCCATCTGCTCAAGTGCAACTGGACGGAAAGCTTTATTAATGGACTGGGTAGCGGAATGCCTAACAGCGCATTCATTGGCTTACCCGTCGTTCTGTCACTGTACAACGGTCAGTATGTTGAAGCATTTCTGATGTGTGTGCTGGTCGAGAATTTGGTGCTTATTCCAACGTGCTTAGTGTTGTTGGAATGTACACAAGGTAAGACTTCAACTTGGCAGTCTCAAGTAAAAGTGGTCGCGGGGCGAATTGGCCGAAATCCAATTATTTTGGCGATTTCATTCTCCTTGTTGGTCAACATCACCGGGATCGCCTTACCAAGTTTTCTTGCGGATAGTTTGTCGATTTTCGCCAAAACGTCCATCGCTCTCGCTCTATTTGCAATTGGTGGTGCGCTTGGGCAGTCACTGAGATTCGAGCAGTACCGAAGAATCGCGTTTGTTTCTTCAATGAAGTTAATTTTCTTTCCTTTAATGGTGTTAGCGCTGTTGTCCTTGATACCGATTGAAGGGGAACTGAAGTATGTCCTGTTGATATTTTCTGCATCACCAATGCTATCGATTTATCCGATTCTTGGTGGCTTATATCAACAACAACGTTTTTGTTTGAACACTCTGATTATTACGACGATAGCGTCAGGAATTTCGCTATCGGTCATTATTTCACTCACAAATTCATAACTATAAACACGTCTAAGAGCGTGTGATTTAAGCAAAAGGTCAAAACATGGAACAAGTTAAAATTGCTGTCGCTGGGGCCGGTTTGATCGGGAAAACCCACATCAAACTGGTATCTGAAAACGCACAATGTCAGTTGGCTTCAATCGTTGATCCTTCACCAAGTGCGCAAGAGATTGCTAAAGAATATGGGGTAAAGGTGTATGCGAGTTTGGAAGAACTGTTTGCACAAGACAAACCGGATGGGGTGATTCTCGCCACTCCGAATCGATTGCACGCCGTTCAAGCTCATGAATGCATCAACGCTGGCGTGCCCGCGATTGTCGAAAAACCGGTGACAGATTCAATTGAAGATGCCATTGAGTTGTTTAAGCATTCCAAGCGTGAAGACGCCAAGATTTTAGTTGGCCACCATCGTGCGTACAGCCCGCTACTTGAAACCGCAAAATCCATTATTGAAAGCGGAGAGCTGGGTAAGACGGTATCTATCACGGGCAGTGCGATGTTCTACAAACCTGATTATTACTACGATGAGGGGGAATGGCGCAAAGTGAAAGGTGGCGGTCCAATCTTAATCAATATGATTCATGAGATCGGCAACTTACGCCATTTGGTCGGCGACATTGTTGGTGTTCAAGCTCTGAACTCAAACGCAACTCGTCAATTTGAAGTGGAAGATACAACCGCGATTTCATTGCGCTTTGCGAATGGTGCGCTTGGTTCTTTCATGTTATCGGATGCTTCAGCGAGCCCACGTAGTTGGGAGCAGACGTCCCAAGAGAATAAGTCTTACGCAACTTACGAAACCGAAGATTGCTATCACGTTGCTGGCACCCATGGCTCACTCTCTATTCCGACCATGCAAATCAAGTCATTCAAACAAAGTGCGATTCCATCTTGGTGGAACGCAATGGAAGAACGCCAAGAACCGGTTACGCGTGAAGACCCACTCAAACGTCAGCTTGAGCACTTTTGTGCGCTGATTCGCGGTGAAGAGAACGAGCCACGAGTGAGTGTCTATGACGGCCTGCAAAACTTATTGGTCATCGACGCGATCATCAAGGCCACCGAGACAGAAGCGTACGTTTCGGTGCAAGACGTTACGGCATTAGTCGACTAAAAGGAGCTAAGGATGAAGTATTCAATCGCGACCGTCTGTTTATCCGGTACTCTTGAGCAGAAAATGCATGCTGCCGCCAAAGCGGGTTTCCATGCTATCGAAATCTTTGAAAACGATTTAACCCAATATCGCGGTTCCGCTGCTGATGTGAAGCGTATCGCTGATAGCATGGGGTTAGATATTTTGGTGCTACAGCCTTTCCGAGATATGGAAGGGATGCCAGAAGAACTGCGCCGAAAGAAATACAAAATGATGGAGCGAAAAATGGAGCTCGCCCATCAACTGGGAACCAAGCGCCTGATGATGTGCAGTAACGTTAACCCGCTCTCGACTAACAATTTAGACCGCTGCGCGGAAGACCTTTATGCATTGGCTGAACTGGCTAAACGAGAAGACATGGAGTTGGGCTATGAAGCGCTAGCTTGGGGACGTCATATTGCTGATTACGATGACGCTTGGAACTTGGTAAAAATGGTCGACCATCCCAACCTCGGAGTGGTGCTAGATACTTTCCATATGTTTGCCCGCGGCAATACGCTGGATACTTTACGCAATGATATTCCGGTTGAGAAAATTGCTTTAGTTCAAGTCGCAGACGCCCCAAAAATGCAAATGGATATTTTGCAATACAGCCGTCACTACCGTTGCTTCCCTGGGCAAGGAGACTTTCCAGTAATTGATTTTGTTAAAACGCTGAAAGACAAAGGCTATGACGATTACCTCTCTCATGAAGTGTTTAATGATGAGTTCCGCTCTTCTTCACCCAAAGAGAAGGCGGTTGACGGCGTTCGTTCTCTTAAGTGGCTAGAGGATCAAACCGATAACCTATTTGAAGCGCCAAGTGTGTCTGATTTGAGCTTTATTGAATTTGCAGTCAAAGACCCAGAAGACAATCCATTTACCGATGTGATTGAATCACTGGGCTTTCACAAAACGCACCATCATAAGAGCAAAAGCGTCGATCTCTACCAAGTTGGCGATATCAATCTGGTATTCAATTATGAGAAAAATAGCAACGCTCGAAACTACCTAGAAGGTCATGGAGAGTCTGTTTGTGCGTTAGGTGTACTGACAAAAGATTCGCAACGTTTGGTGGAATTGGCCAAGCGATACAACAGCCCTACGATTTATCAAGCTCGCCAAGAAAATGAGCTCAACATCCCGACGTTGAAAAGCTCAAGCCAATTGCTCATTCATCTGTTGGATGAGAACCAGGCAGAGAAGTTTTATGACGTTGATTTCGAGCCAGTAGAAAACGCGCAGCCAACGGATGATAACTTTGTACGTGTTGATCATATTGGCCAAGTTGTGGCTCCAGATACGTTATTGTCCAATATGTTCTTCTACAAATCGATCTTTGGCTTTGTTCCGGAAGAGAGCTTCGATTTACCTGATATCAATGGTTTGATCACCAGTCGCACGATTAAAAGCCCGAATGAGAAGATTAAAGTGGCGTTAAATAGCACCAGCGCAAAACGGACATCGGCTCAGCGATTCCTCAATGATTCGAATGGTGCCAGTATCAACCAAATTGCGGTGGAGTGTAAGGACATCTTTAAAGCGGCAGCAAACTTGTCACCTATCTACCAACTGAAGATCTCCAATAATTACTACCTTGATATTCAAGCCCAGTTTGACTTGGAAGATGAACTCATTGAAAAGCTACAGCGTAACAACATTCTCTACACGGAAGACGATACAGGACGCTTCTTCCATTTCTACACCAAAGAAGTGAATGGCTTATTCTTTGAAGTCGTTCAGCGGGTAGGGAACTACAAGAAGTATGGCGAAACGAATGCATTTATCCGTTTAGCGTCACAATCGTATAGCGATTAATACTTAAGATTTTTTCAATGGTAAAGGGGACTCGTTTGAGTCCCTTTTTGTTATTGAAGGGCTGTTTGGAATTTCATCATGTGGGTCCGATACGATTCCACCCAAGTGGTCATGATTACTCATTCACTGCTGCTCCACACTGTGAGATGTTCAAGTGTTACCATAAATACGTTGCATTTGAGACTGCCACAGTGCTCAATACCATCCAATACAATGTTGGCCGAACACTTTATAAAGGCGTTAAATAGGAAGTTTGCTTTATGCGCAAGTCAGATAAGAAGATCGAAAACCAAATTAGAGAGGCGTTAACCGACGTTTGTGAAGATACATTAAAAAGCTACGAAGGCTTTCTTTGGGTGACTCATACGGTCAATTACTCTTCCTTCCCACAGAGCTTAAAAATCATCTGTGTATTTGAAACTAGCCAAGACAGAGCAAACTTTTTAACCGGAGAGGGCCTACGTCATGTTGCTACAGCAATCCAAAAGGCGTTTCATGAGGCAGGAACTCAGCTAAAGAACGTAGAGAAGCAAATCAGCTACGACATAAAGAGCGACGTTCGAAGAAAGTAAGTCGAGTTTGATTGGGCATCTAAGGCTCTATATTACTAGCTTAAATATAAAGCCTTTAGTCTACGTTTACCCTCTGAGTCAGAGCTACAAATGCCAGTTCGCCTATTTCAACTCACTGAATCATGTTCAGTCCAATCGGGTAATAAACGTTTGTTCGTCATCCACAAAGGCGACAAAGCCACCGTGATAGATAAACACTCGGCCACGCCCTTCAACTATGCAGGCAAGCTGTGGGTTCAAATCTTCTTCGTTATCTTGGCTTTGAAAGGTGCCAGTATCCGTGATTACGCCGCGGAGTGGTGGCAAGTATCCATAAGTGCGCTTGGCTTGATCTATAAGGCTCAATTCACTGGTGATAGAGAAACAAGCGGGAATCGAACCAGCGTCTTCAATAAATAGAGGCTTCAGTTCTTCAAAGGCGGTAATCACCAGCCAGTCAATGCCGTTTACATGATGGATAAACATAGGTGTTCTCGATAATTCTGGTTCTGAGATCTTATCATTATCAGAGAAGAACGCAGTAGAAATTTGCTGTTAAAAATCGTTATCCCATTGCCAATTCAGACATACGAGATGAACTGAACCTAAGGCAAAACGCGGCTCATAGGTCCAATTCTGTAGTCTACTTATTTATAGATACTAAACCTCACAAGCAACGCGTCTTACAAATAAAGATTCGCAAGTTCATGCCATTTTTGTTTACCGATGACATCAGTAATGTCAGAGATGGAAGCTTCGGAAAGGTGCCCATCTTTGTTGAAAGTCAGAGGAGTTAGTTCACTCTTAAATGTCCTTGATGTTAAGTATCGAACCCGCCTGAATATCGGCTTTTCGTTTTGTATGAAATAGAAATGCCACTGCTACGGTCTCTCTTAATCAACGTATTACCAGTTCGCTATTTACTAAAGTATGAACACATTCGGGGAAGATTATGTGGGTTAAGAAGAATCATCGTTGGGCTTTATCTGAAAACGAAGCGACGCCAGAGTCTGTCTATAAAGAGCGTCGCGAAATACTGAAAAAGCTTGGCATTGCGGTTGTCGGTATGCCGCTCGCTGCAAATGCGCAAGCTGGTATTTTGGACATCTTCGCGTCAAAGGAAAAGCCAGTCTCAGACAATCGAATTGACCTTAGCGCTGCAAAGCCACAGCAGTACCAAGCAGATCTTTCTCTTACTCCTGAAAGCAAGGTTCTGAAATACAATAACTTCTACGAATTTGGTACCGATAAGTCTGATCCTGCGAGAAACTCTTCTGAGTTCGTGTCTGACCCATGGACGGTAGAGATCGACGGTTTGGTGAATAACCCAATCAAGCTCGACTACGACGATATCTTTAGTAAGTTCACACTAGAAGAGCGTATCTACCGCTTACGTTGTGTGGAAGCGTGGTCTATGAACATTCCGTGGATTGGTTTTCCTTTAGCGGACATCATCAAAATGGCGGACCCAAAAAGTAGCGCGAAATACGTGGCTTTTGAAACCCTCTACGATCCGAAACAGTTCCCAGCCCAAGGCTCGTTCAGCAGCATTGAATATCCTTACGTCGAAGGGCTTCGTCTTGATGAAGCAATGAACCCGCTCGCGCTGATTTCTGTGGGTTTGTACGGTAAGACGCTTGCTCCACAAAACGGTGCGCCACTTCGCTTAGTTGTACCGTGGAAGTACGGCTTCAAAAGCATCAAGTCTATTGTTCGAATTCGTTTAACTGACCGAGAGCCGCCAACAACGTGGAATCGTTTAGCGCCGAATGAATACGGTTTTTACGCCAATGTGAACCCAAATGTTGACCATCCACGTTGGAGCCAAGCAAGCGAGCGATTCATCGGGGAGGGCAGTGTGCTCAGTACTCGCAGACAGCCAACATTGATGTTCAACGGCTACGAAGAAGAAGTGGCACATCTCTATAAGAATATGGATCTGAGGAAGTTCTATTGAGAAAGCTGACGCCAAAACACATCATTGCGCTTAAAGTCCTGATCCACCTTGTCTCTCTCGGTTTCTTAGGTCTGCTGGTTATTGCGATTAATACCGACAACCTAGGTGGTGATCCTGTTCAAGGCATCATTCATTACACGGGTATTAGCGCGTTGAATACGCTGTTTATTACCTTGTTGGTTTCTCCGCTTGCACGTTGGACCAAGCAGGGATTGTTAGTTCGAGTTAGACGACTACTCGGGTTATACAGCTTTTTCTGGGCAGTACTTCATTTAGTTGCGTTTGCTGTGCTCGATTTAGGATTAGATTGGAGTTTGCTTGCCTCCGAAATCGTTAAACGCCCTTACTTGACCGTTGGTGCGGCAGTGTGGGTGATCTTGTTACTTCTGGCGGTGACTTCGACTCAATCCATGCAACGCAAGATGGGGCCTAAATGGCAAAAGCTGCATAACTGGGTTTACTTAGCTGTGATATTGGCACCGATTCACTTCTATTGGTCGGTGAAGTCAGAGGTGGCAGAACCAACGATTTATATCTTCATCGCCATTGGTTTGTTGCTGGTACGCTGGAAGACATTGAAGCAGCGAGTGTTTCGAAAACTATTATCCAGTTGATGCGCTGTTAGACTAATTGCGACAAATGAATCAACAGACTAAAAGGGGCTACGAGAGCCCCTTTCTTAATTGGATAACAAGCCGCTAACCCAAGCTTTCTGTTGCGGTTGGCTCACCACGCTTCCACACCTTTTGTTCGCTCTCGCCAAAGACCGTGAGACTGTTCCTATTAAATACCATCCCAACGCTTATACCGTTAGATCTCAACCTACGACTAATGTCTAACTGTCTGACACTATTTGTATTTTTTCGTTTGGTATAAGGTACTAGCAACTGAAATTCAAGGATTCATGAACATCCGTCATCGAGTTCTTGTAGAAGAGAATGTAGGCAGTCAAATGCTTAATCTTCGTTTGGTGAGTAAATAACGTTGGTTGGAAAAACACACCTTAGAGTGTGAACGAAAGGAATCACTATGAGCAGTACTTTAGAGTCCGTACAGATGCGAACAGATAAGCCTCAAGTCAATGAGGCTGAACTCACTTATGAACAACAACATAAGCCAAGATCGGAATTTGAGTCCCGAGAGCAGTATTTAGAGCACGAGTTGCAGATCATGGCGCCTAAGCGCTGGCGTCCCAATTTGCCGTTCAAAGATTACCGATTCGAGGTAGAAGATGCCATTCCAGCGATGGCCGCGACCATTGGTAAAGTCGTTATGGTAGGAGCCATAGCCGCAACCTTTGCTGGGGCGCTAGGGCTCAATGAAGGCTTTATATTAGAAAATGTTCGTTATGAACTGCTCATAGCCTCAGTTTTCATTATTCTTTTCTCAGGCTTTCTATTGCCGACCGCAAACCTCGCGGGTACACACGGTCCGCTCATCCCATTAATTCCTATCGTCGTTGCTGCTGGTGGGCACCCTATGGCCTTTGGTCTGCTGATTGGTGCTTTTGGCATACTGTTAGCCATCAGTAAAGGTGGCAGTATGCTGGCAAATCTCACCAGTAAAGGTGTGTGTGGCGGTTTGCTGCTTTACTTAGGCTTTGTTGGAACCGTCTCTCAAGTGAAAAAACTGTTCGCTTGGGCAGAGGGAATAGGGATGAGCCACATCGCTTTTGTCGTGATCTTTTGCACCATTATTTTATACGCATTGTTGGAACATTTTCGTAAGCGTTGGCTAGCCGTCCCTCTTAGTTGCTTGCTAGGCGGTACATTAGCTTTTGCCATGGGCGCCCCGTTTTCTTTTCAAACCGAGCCCGGCTTACCCAATATGAACCCTATGTATTGGTGGGGGGAAGATACGGGTTGGATGCTAGGGTTACCGACGATTGAGCATTCCATGGTCGTACTGCCTTTTGCTATTTTGGCCGTAGCCATGTGGTCGCCAGATTTCTTAGGACATCAAGTATTCCAAAAAATCAGCTATCCAGAGCGTACAGAAAAAGTACATATGAATATCGACGATACGATGACCACAGCGTCAATTCGTCAGACGTTTGGTTCTTTGCTTGGTGGTACTAACTTTACGTCTTCGTGGGGGACTTACATCGTTCCGGCAGCTATCGCTAAACGTCCAATTCCTTCCGGCGCTTTGCTAACGGCTCTGTTCTGTATCATCGCTGCGGTTTGGGGTTACCCAATGGACTTAGCGATCTGGCAACCGGTACTTTGTGTTGCGCTTATTGTTGGGGTATTTGTTCCATTGCTAGAAGCAGGAATGGAAATGACGCGTGAAGGGAAAACCACACAATCGGCGGCGATTGTTGTATTTTCTTCAGCGCTTGTTAACCCTGCGTTTGGTTGGTCTCTCACCATGCTGTTAGATAACTTAGGCTTAGTCGGCTGTAAAGAACGTAGTGGGGAGCTGAGCAAAATGAGCCGTTGGGTGTTGCCTGGCATTATGTTTGTTGTATTAACAAGCGTAATGGCGTTGGTTGGTTTACTACCAGGGATACCAGCGATTATCCCAAGCTTTCGTTAGGTAGGCCCATAGTACGATTTATGGTTTGAAGAACCTTTTTCTAACCTGATAGAAACGGTTTAGTTCTGTTGATCTAAACCGTTTTGGCTGAATACTTCTGGCAGAATTTCTAAGAGCGATGCCCTTAGTTGCTGCTCACTACGCTTAAGTATTTAGCCATAAGGCGAATTTCTTCGTCGTTGTAGTGTTCCATTGCTACCTCCATGGTCATGAACAAACCGTTTTTACGTTTTTTCATCTTGTAATCTTTCATTTGATTGAAGAGGTAAAGTTCGCTTTGCCCGCCGATTTTTGGGTACATAGGCATCACTGGCTCATTTCCGGTTTCACCATGGCACGTGGCGCAACCACCTTTCCCAGGGGCGATGTATAGCGCTTTGCCTTTTTCAGTCTCAGGGCTGGCAAAAGCAGAGAAGCTGATGGAGAGAATAAGTAAGATAAGCGTACGTTTCATGATTATAGCTCCTTTCTTAAGCAAGTTAGCCAGTCTTGAATCACTTCGGGGGAGTGCTTGATATACCCAGAATAACGAAACTTAGTTTCACCATTGATCACTACCAATGTGGCTGGCAACCCTTGAAAACCAAGTGCATGAATTGATCCCATGTCTGGTTCAATGGTTTTCGGTAAATGATGAATCCCCAATTTAGAAAAACGCTCATCGATCGCCGGAAGATTGTCCCCAATGTGTACTGTTTCAACACTATAACTTTCGTTATTCGCTATGCTGTCGAGCGCAGGCAACTCCTTTAAACAAGGAGGGCACCAAACCGCCCATAGATTGACCAAACTTACTGGGCTTTTTAACTCGGTAAGCTGATAAGTAGCATTTGCTAGCTTAAACCCCTCTGGAGTGGTGCATTCTTTTGCTGTTATAGAGAAGCTCAAGCATAGCGTTACGCTAACCAGTGCAAATGAGGTCCATTTATTCATTGATATACCTCTTCAAACTTTGACCGATTTTTGCACCACCTTCACCATAGCCAAATACATCGATAAGCTCTCTGTCTGGTCCGTAAAGGTAGATGTAGGCAGAGTGGTAAACTTCATATTGTTTTGGGAGAGGGGGATAAATCGGCTTGCCTTCAAGAGAATAGCCATAGGTTGCTTTCATACTCTTTGCTATTGCTTTGATCTGCTCTTGAGTTCCGGTTAATCCAACCATTTTGGGATCAAAGTACTTTACATACATGTCCAAGTTTTCAACGGTATCGCGGTTAGGGTCAACAGAGATGAAGATTGGCGTGACCTTATCGGTCTCCTCTTTTAACGAATTCACCGCTGTCGCTAAATCGATAACAGTGGTGGGGCAAATGTCTGGGCAACTGGTGTAACCTATACCCATTAATAAGAATTTCCCTTGCCAATTTTTCTCGGTCACCGTACCTAAGGTATTCTCTTGCAGTTCAAACTTTAAAGGTTTAGCTGCGGCGCTAAAACTCAGGAAGCATGCCGCTAGAAAAGCATAGATAGTGTAGGAAGTTTGTCGTCTCATTGTACGTTCCTTTAGTGACATACAGTATTTGTAATGCCCATCGCTAGCAGGTGGGGTTTGGACAACTTAGTGTCGATCTCTTTCAACACCTTGTTGGTGCGGATGTCGTATACGAAAAGTTTTGAAGAGCCTTCTTGTGTTGCAAAGAGCGTCTTTGAGTCTGAAACCACAACCACTTCTCGTAAGTCATTTTTTAACGAGACAGATTGGACTGGTGTATTGGTCGAAAGCTCAAAAATGTCCAGAGCTCCCTTTGATTCAATGATGCCCATTGTCTCGATCCAACCAGTACGAATAGATTTTGGAGCCCCGGTAAGCTTGAGTTCCTTGACAACTTCACCTCCCCAAGATTCGATGACTTGCGCTTGACCACTTTCACTGGCAAGAACAATATATTCAGAATCTGAACTTACGTAAGGACGCCAAGGTTGTGAGTCGAAATGGAAGGTGTTGAATTCCATTTCCATAGAGAGATCCCAAACAACAACGGAATTATCTTTATATTGGGAAGTAAGCGCTAAGCGCGCGTCTGGTGACAAAGTCAGTTCAGAAACGTCACCTTCACCGACATTGATATAGCTTCTCTGACCATCGTGATTACGATAAATAAGCGTTTTTCCTGACTTGCTTTCTGAAACATACAAGTTGTAGCCACCGTTATCAAAGTTCATGCTAAACGGCGATTTGATGTCGGTAATCGTGGCGACATATTCACGTTTTAGCGGTTTAATAATGTCTATGCGGTCCTTCATTGCCACTGCCAGTTGGGCTTCATCAGCATGAAAGGTAATTTCTGTAGGAACACTTTCCATCTCCATCTGCCAATGTGTCTTTTTAACTAAGTCGTAGACGAAGACGGTTGGTGTTTTTCCGTCGATGTAAACGAGAACGTCTTGTACGTCTGACACTTCAAGATGAATCGGTTTTGCCTTGAGTTCGATCTGGTCTGTGTAGGAAAACGTAAAGGTGTCAATTACGGCGACGTTTTTTTGAGTCATCATCAGAAATGAATGCCCATCGAGCACCGTCGTCATATCGACCTTCGATATCGGCGTACGCAGAAAAGGTAAGCAAAGAGGTAAGTAGGGGAATTAAAATCTTGTTCATAGTAACCTCGAACAATAGAAAGCATTATCGCAATCGAGCCATAATTGATTTTTTGGGGCGACTTTGTTGGTGTGGAAGTAATGAAGCCCTCAAGAGGGCTTCATTAAGTAACTAAGGGTTGCGAATACAGCGAGTGTAGAACTCGGAGTCTTTTGACATACCGAAACCTTGTCCTGTTAGGTAACCATGTGCCCAACCTTCGTTGTCACCAGTGAACCTCAAATCCAATTGCTCAGGCGTTTGGTTTTTCTTACGAGCCGATAACGGTCTTACGTGAAGCGTAGGGCCGGCAACATCAGAGGTGCTGGTCCAGAAGAATGACTTCACTGGTGTGTTCGGGAAAAACTCTTCATCAATCGCTGGAGAAACTTTGTTGTAGTTAACAATTGAGTTCATCTCCTTGATATCTGGAGTGCGCCAGTCATCATAGCCAGCATATTCTAAGTCTTGGCAGTACTTCAGAGAGTCGTCGAACTTGCGTTTCACATAATCAATGTTTTGCTGCCACATTCGATTGGTCACTTTTTCTGTGACTGTACCGTCACCGTTATCCACGTATTGCATGTTGTGGTATGCGGCGTCGTTATCCGCGCGAACACAGCGAACTAGCTTGGTTGAAGCAGTATGTTGACCCATGATATGAGCATCAGGGAAACCGACGTGCCAAACGTGATCGTGACGATCAGAAACAGGGAACGTCCAAATACCAGAGTTTTGACGAGGCATGTTCAAGAACACATCGGTATTAATAGCCGGACGGAACTCACCCATGTCAGCGATGGAGAATAGTTCTTTCATTAACGGGAAACGCCAATCTGTGTAACCATCGATTTCTAGGTTTGCGCAGTATTCTTTACCTTCCACCGCCGTCATCCAGATTCGGGAGGAGTCTCGTTCCCACATCAGCTGAGTATTGTTGTCGAGAACGACTTTCCCTGATTCAGAGATAGTGTAGCTAGGCTCATTACCTTGATAGTCAGAATCTTCGCCAAAGGTGTCAGTAAAGTTCTGAATTTGACCTGTTTCTGGTAACTTGAAACCTTTAGGTGCAGGCATTCCGATGCCAGTAATAAACTCTTCCTTTTCAATCGGCTTGACGCGTTGACCAGAAACATAAGCCGCTACATCACGGTAGTCTTGGTCTGACAACATCTTAGCGTAAGGCATCATGATGCCTGCTAATGCACCGTTTGTACGTTTGCCGTCGCGGTAGGCAATCATCTGTTCATAGATGTACGTTGGCATTTGACCTTTCAATGGCGGGAAGTTTTTCTGAGTTGATGCGCCTTGTTCTCCATGACAGGCTTTACAGGTTCTGTCGTAAGTTTCTTTTCCGCGTTTAAACTCTTCACTTTCCAGTACATCCGGCATTGGGTTGTACTTCATTTTTTGTGCACCAAGCAGGATTGCAGTCGATGCCATATCACGAGGCGGGTTAGCGTAAACGATCTCTTTCATTTGAGAAGAGATACCTGCGTGGCGCTCATTATCCATAGAGAACCATTGGCCTAAGAACCATTGCGGATCAAAGCCTTCAAGCTTAGGGCTCAGCGTTTCAGGCACTTCCTCTTTTGCTGGTCGGTGGCAACCGAGGTAACAACCAAACACGATACGTTTTGCTGCTTTTAGGTCCTTAGGTGATTTCTTTAAATCTTCAAAAGTTCGATTAATGGTGTAATCTCCGTATCCATTATCGATGTCTTCTGCTGCTAAAGTGCTACCAGCCAATGCTAAGCTGATGGCAAGTGTCAATGCGGATGAATGTTTCATTTATAAGCCCTCAGTTGCCGCCAAATTACGAATTCGTTCTTCATCACGTAAACGCATCTCACGCTTTAAGTTAGGGTGGGCGATATCGTAGTGGCAGCTCGAACACTTCCAAGATGGATCGTTAGCTTTGTTGTTGAATGCAAGGTTATGAGAAAAGTCCGATGCAGGTGAGTTTTCGTCCGCACCTTGAGCGCGCTCTTCCAAGCCTCGGTGGCAATTGATACAGCCTGAGTCATAAACATACTCACCACGTTTAGGGTGAAGTTCTTCATAATCAAGCGATTCCATACCCAGCACAAACTCTCCCCATAGGTGGCGAGTTCCGGATGTTCCTTTTACCCAAAGCTCTTCGACAATATTCGATTTCGGCAGGTGACAATCGATACAATCTGCGACAAAACCATGTTGGTTATTACCGCCATGTATCGATTGAGAAAACGTTTCAGCCATTGGTTTCATCGTATGGCATGACGCACAAAATTCATTGGTACTGAATACATGCAAAACTTCGGTCGCAGGGAGTGCAGAGATCAAACCTATACCGATGCCGACTGCGACAATGGCAAGTTTAACCGAGCGTTTCACTTGTTTAATTTGCTCAATAATTTTCATCATCTCACCTACATTTTATGCTTCGGGGGAAAGTCAGAAGATTTAAGAACGTTCGCTTCACATTGTTGGTCTGAAAGGTAGGTCAGCCATAAGTTGACCGTGTACTTTTCACCTGCGAGTGGACGCTTCTTGAGGTCCATCAACATAAAGTGCGTTCCACCGCGTTCTAGTTTGGTCACCGTGTTCTTCTTGAGGAACAGTTTTGGAAAACGCTGCATCTTCATAACGCCATCTTTCATAATGGTGTTGTGCATTTGAACCTCATTGGTAAGCTCCGGTATTTCCGCTCCTAGAATGGCTTCTGGAGAAGGGAGTCTCAGTGCTTTTACTTCTTCGTCTTCAGTAAAGGTCGCGTTAAAAAACAGTCCGGTTTTGTTGACGCCTGGAGCGGGTTCAACGATGACACAGTCGGTAATAGAGACACCTGCATAGGCTTGAGCTGCGCAGAGTAAGCTCAACGTTGTGAATAGCTTTTTCATCTGTTAGATCCTTAGCACAAGGCGTTAAAACTTGAAGTGGAGGCCGATGTTAATGTTGTCATTTCGGTTTTCACCGTTGTTGTTCGCTGGGTCATTGGTTGCTGAATCTTCAGCGTACTCAGCGACTTCAACATAGGTAGAGAACTGTTGACTAAAGGCATAGTTGAGACTTGCTAGGTAAAGTGTTTGGCTATCTTTATCGGAATCATCGAACGCTTTGTGTTGAGCTCCCAGCTTAAAGGTCAGTTTATCTAGAGAGTATTTGCCTGAGATACCATATACCGCGCTGTCGCCTTGGGGATCGTCGTAATTCAGCTCGACAAGACCACCGAGGTAGAAGTTATCCCAAGTGTAAGAAGACGACAGAGCGTAACGAACGTAGTCATCGTCTTGATGCCCTGGCATTTGTTTCTCGTCGACTTGGGCACGATTCAGTACCAGATCAAAGTTATCGGTCACATACAGTACGCGCAGACCAAGAATATCAATGTCTTCTCCATTGCTATTGTCAGGGCTTATGACCGCGACTTTTGCGTATACACCGTTCCATTTGGGTGTCATATAGGCAAGTTGATTGTCGCCAGACTTTGCTTGACGGAATAAAGCCGCATTACTTGAACGATGCATATTATTGCTTTCAAAAATGTCGACACGAGAGTAGAGATCTTTATAGGTGCCAGTGGTACCGTTGCCGAAGTAGATGCCACCGAAATCTTTGGTTATTAGAATTAAGTTTGCTTCGCTAACGCGGGTATCGAAGTCTTGCTCCTCTGTAACCTTTTGAGTTAAATCTTCAGAATACTCAGCTTCTAGGTTATAGATAACACGCAATAGACCAGCATCATGTTTACCTTTGATGCCTGCATTAGCGCGATGAATTTCTGACTGATAATCTTGTCCCGCTTCCCAGCGTACTTGCCCTAAAATGTCGCCATAAAAGTTGGGTGCTTCAAAGGTTGTTGCCGCGACAGGCGTGGTACACAAAGCGAGTGTGGAAAATAGTAAAGAGTGTTTTAACTGCATGAATAGACCTACTCTAAGGTGGTAGTTATGAAAAGTTGTGTCGAATTATATAGAGTTGTTCTTTTGGCAATACGCGAGTAGGAAATAGCAGCAATTCAGAAACTGAATAGCAGAGTTGAGATCAAATAAAGGGTAGATATTTTTTTACTTACAGTGATGAACAGAGAAAATTTACATAATAGTCAGTAATATCTTAGAGACACGATTAGGAGCTAAACATGGATATCGAAGCCGTTAAAATGTTCTCTGTTTTGGCTAAAAAATTAAACTACACCGAAACAGCAAAAGCACTCGATGTAAGCCAACCGACATTAAGCCGAAAAATCAAAGCATTAGAAGAAAGCTTAAATGTTACTTTGGTTCATAGGAGAGGGAGCAGTATTAGTCTTACGCCACAAGGCGAAACGTTTTTAGAGTCTGCAGGTCAAATTCTAGATCTTATCGACCACACTGTAGAAAAGCTTCATGTTGAACGTAAAGGTGTTAGCGGTCTACTACGTATAGGCTGTTTGCACCCGATGGCGAGGTTTTTAACAAAAAGCTTCTTACCGGATTTCCACGAAAAGTATCCGAATATTCACATTCATTTCCATACATTGACGCCAAATACTTTGAGCTTATTTGAAGATGTAGATTTGATGATTGCCCCGTTTTTACCGAATGATGAGTCAGTCGTATGCAGAAAAGCCTCTCGATTTACGCGGTGTTGCTATGCCTCACCAAAGTACATTCAAAAACGTGGAGAACCTAAATATGTTCATGATTTAGAGCTACACCAATGTATTACTCACACGAACACACCAGGTCAGGAAAGATATTGGAATCTGACGAATGAGAGAGGAGAAAAGCGCCAAATTGAAGTGACAGGTGATATGACGACTAACTCAATCGACATCGCGATTAATTTGGCTCAAGAGGGGTTTGGTATTGGTTTAATTCCTGATAACCAGGTGCGTGGACAAGTTCGTTGCGGCGAGCTCATTAAGTTGTTCAATGGCTCATGGTATGAGGAAGGTACACTCTATATTTTATACAAACAGAGCATACATACGCCGAAGCGCTTTAAGGTGTTTATTGAAGAGTTTGAAGTTTTTCATGAACAATGGGGGCTACAAAACTAATCTGCAGGGAAAGCAATCAGTTTAGTGATTTCTCACACCTCAAGTCATTCGGTGGTTTGCTAATGTTGGATTTTTCAAAACTGATGTTTGCCCCAAAACGATCCAGTGACTTTTCACTTTAACTCAGTCACTAGAATATCTACACAAACAAAAAGGGGCTACGTGAGCCCCTTTCTTAATTGGATGAAAAGCCGTTAACCTAAGCTTTCTGTTACTACTGGTTTGGTATTGCGTTTGGCGATCCAGTAAGCAACGCCGCCCCAAAGTACCGTCAGTATCCAAAGAGCAGTCCAGTGTTTTGCAACTTGCTGCCACGTAGCGCCCATCTGGTTGAGCGCTAAAAAGCCTTTGATTGCCCACGTGCTCGGGCTCAAGTCTGCAAACCAAAGCAGCGGGGCAGGGATCGACTCAACTGGCCAGATAAAGCCTGCCAAGAAGATTAACGGCATTGAGCTAACCAGTACGACTAATGTCACCAGCTCGCGTCTTGGTAACAAGTAACCGAGCCACAAACCTAAACCACAACAACCAAGCAAGAATGGCAACAGCAAGGTCAGTAGCTCACCTGCGTTGGCTATATGGTTGACGTTCAAGCGTTCGAAGCTAAAGCCAAAGTAGTAAGCGCTAAGCAGGTAGTAAATAGCAACGAAGACCAAGGTTCTGGCGAACAGCAAAGCGCCCGTTGGTACTTGCGACCAATAACCGCGACCATGGCGTTGAGTACCGGTCTGCAAACCAATTGCCATGATCAACGTTTGTTGAAGAATCAACACAAACACCGCTGGCACCACGTATTCGATGTAGCCCATGGTTGGGTTGAAGGTTGGCTTCATGTTCAGCTTAATCGCGGAGTAATCATGGCTGGCCATACTTAGTGGCACACCATCAATCACCATCTTGCTCACTTTTACTTCTGCGCCAAGAGTTCCCCCTGCGGTGGCAAGGCCTTCTACCACGGTGCCGTAGACCAAGAAGTAAGAAGCATCCGCGGCATACGCCAAAGTAGGGCTGCTGCCAAGCAACAAGTCTTTATAGAAGTGTTCCGGAATCACCAAGAAGCCCGTGATCTCGCGGTTTAAGAACGCTTGTTTTGCATCGGCAATGGTGTGTAGGCGAGTCACGACTTTGACTTGTGGTGTCGCGTCTACCATACGCTCAAGCTTCAAGCTGGTCTGGCTACCATCGAGATTCACAATTGCGATGGGTTGTTCTCTCGGCGTTTGTTGCGCGTAAGGAAGCGGATATAAGAACGAATAAAACACCACGCCACCAAAGACGGTCAGTACCACCACAGGATTGGTCATCACTGAGCGAAGCTCTGTTTTAATCAGTTGCCACAGTGTCATACAGCCTCCAGTTTGCTACTTGTTGAAGACGAGCTATTCAACAAAGCTGTGTTGCGATGTTTTGCCATCAGTGCTGCCGTCATCAGTAGTGGGATAATGTACCCAACCATCGGCCAGAGTGAACCAATAGATTGCGCGGCACTTGCACCGTAGTTCGCTTGATCTACCTGAACTTCGATGTAATGCGTAATTGGCAGTAATCCTCTCCATGTATGGGCGAGAGTATTCATGTCTGAAACCGGGAAGGTAATCCCCATAAACGCGAAGCTGGGTGCTGTAAACGCGCCAGCAAAGCTCATCGCGCGTGCAGGATCCATCGATAGGAAGAAGAACAAGGCCCCCATGATAATGCACGCGATGGTCGTTACGAACTGCGCTAGCAGCATCACTAGGTAACTGCCTTCCATCGGCCAATCCAGCAGCAAATAAAACCAGATTAAGAACAGTGCACCTTGTGCCATAAATAACGGGATATATTGGCAAAGGATTTTGCTTAATCGAGTGAAAGGGCGGTCACCTAAGAAGGCGAAGCTGTTGTTGCCATTTCCATAAATACGAAAATGCGCTGCGAGGATCAAAATAGTGCTGACCACGACACAGATTTGCCATATCGCTGGAACAATCGCTGTCACCAAGAACTGGGCGTAGTTGGTGTTACGGTTAAACAAGGCCGTAATCTGAGTGGAAATCGGCACTGCTTGACCAATAGCGGCCAACGTTGTGGTATTGCCTTTTGCTAGATTACCCATGGCTTCGAGCTGAGCATCAAAATAGCCTTGAGATTGCGCAACCGCAGAGTTAATCAGTTTCGCAACCAAAATGTATTGGCTATTGAAGAAGACCGATAATTGCGGTTGGCGATGCAAAAGAATGTCTTGGTCAAACTGAGGCGGAATCACAGCATAAGCGTAGATGTCACCTTCAATCATCGCGTTCTTCGCTTCTGTTGCACTGGTGTAGTGGTAATTAACAGAGAGGGTTGAAGAGGCTTCAAGAGATTGAATCATCTTGCGTGACAATTGTGAGTGCTGCAAATCAACCACACCTATCGGGAGATCTCTGGCAATGCCTGCCGAGAAAACGCCCCACATAGTGACGGCTAATAAGATTGGCACCCACGTTAGGCAAGAGAATAGCCATTTATCGCGTCGCAGGATTTGTCGTTGTGAGATTTGAATCGTCATAGTTTTAAACCAACGCGATTACAGCTCAACCACAACGCTCATGCCCATTCGAAGCTCAGGCTCTGGTTGGGTAGGGCGAGCTTCGACTTCGAAGGTACGAAGATCAAAGCCTTTCGATGCGTCTGTTGCACGCCAAGTTGCAAAATCACCCATTACCGCAACGTGAGTCACTTTAAACTCAAGATCTTTGTCCAGTGCAGGTAGGTAAGCTTTGAATGTGGTGCCTTTGGTGAAGTGCTTGAGCAAATCTTCACGTACGTTTAGTGTTGCCCAAGAATCTTGAGTATCAATAACCGTCACAACCGGGAAGCCTTGAGGTGCCAGTTCGCCACTTTGCAGTAGAACTTGAGAAACTTCACCATCAAACCAGCTGTAGATTTGTGTGTCTTTTGCGTACGCTTCTACTTCGGCTACTGCGCCTGCTGCCATGCGCGCTTTTTCTGCTGCCGCGACTTTAGTTTCGCTACGCGCACCTTCTTTCGCCATGTTGTACATTTGGAACGCTGCGCTTTCGGTGTATTTCGAAGCTTGCCATTGTGTCATGGCTTCATCGCGTTTTTGCTCTGCGACTACACCATCTTTGTAGAGGTTGTTTACACGTTGGTAAGTCTTTTCCATCAAATCCGCTGCCGCTTTCGCTTTCAACCATTGGTCTTTTGCGGCTTGGATTTGTTGCTCACGCGCGCCTTTTTCTGCTTCTAGTGCCAAGGCGCCAGCGGCTTTTTCCCCCGCTTTTGCCTGTTCCAGTTTTGCTTCGATTTCTGGGCTGTGAAGGGTAAAGATCAATTGACCTTTTTCTACATCATCGCCTTTGCGTACCATAACTTCATCAATACGACCTGGGACTTTAGAAGAGATGCTGTATTGCTGAGCTTCAATCAAACCTTGTAAACGAGCTGGTTCCGGTTGATACGCTTGGTAGAACTGATAACCAACCCAAGAAGCGACACCCAAAGCACAAAGTGATAGTAGAGCGGGTTTTAGAGATTTTGCTGCCATGACTTATTTTGCCTCTTTGGATGTGGATGCTGGAACGTAAGCAGTGTGTTGGTATTGAGCGAAGCTGTTCATTTCGCTGCTCAGTGCTAATAGTTTGGTTAAAGAAATCAGATAACGGAAACGGGCTGCTGATTGCTGTGTCTCTACACTCGCGACATACAGTTGCGCGTCGACCACATCTAAAGATGAGGATAGGCCTTGAGTGAACGCTTTCTCGCGTAGGCGAAGGTTTTCATCGGCCAGTGCAATACTGGAATCCAGACCTTGCACTTCATCAATGGCTTGCTGGGCTTCTAGGTAGGTTTTTTGTACCAGAAGGGACAAGTCTTGTTTCGCTTGCGATTTGAGTGCGTCAACCTGCGTGACCATGCTTTGCGCCGCTTTCACTTTTTCGCTGCGGCCAGTGGACTCGATCAGTGGGATGTTCACGCCCACACCCACTAACCAATCTGGTTTCATTTGGCTGGCAAGGGAGTCGTCTTCATACAGGCTGTAATCACCGTACAGGTAAACTTCTGGGTAGTATTTGCCTTTTTCAGCTTTGATTAGACTTGATGCTTGTTTGTGTTTGGCATTCAACAAATCTAAGCCTGGGTAGGTCAGCAAGGTTTGATCAACAAACGCGCTCAACGGCGGTAGATTGTTGTTAATGAATAGGGTTTCTGAAGGTTCGACGGCATCGTTCTGCGCTAAGATTTTGCCAAGAGCCGCTTGAGCGATACTCAGGTCACTGGCCGCTTTACGTGTCTCGACCTTAGCTTTGTCTAGTGAAGCTTCAGCTTGAAGGCGTTCAACTCGGGCGATTTGGCCTTGCTCTTCCATCTTAATTGCAAAGTCGCGGTGTTTAGTTAAGCCTTTTTCTACCGCTTGACGCGTTGCCAATACTTCTTTGGCGAGCACGACAGAAAAGTAGTATTTAGAGAGATCCTCAAAGCGCGCTTGCTGCTCCATTGCGAGCTGGCTTTTGGCTTCATCCGTTTTACCTTCCGCTGCGGCTTGTGCTGCGTTGATTCGTCCACCAGTAAAAATTGGCCAGATAGCGCGAATAGAAGAAGAGAAGATGTCGCGCTCAGTAATGGTAGAAGTGACATTAAAAAGTGGAGGCAACGTAATGTGTGCGCCAGTACTGTCTAGCAATTGCTGACCAGAAACCGTCACATCGGTGTCTAAACGTGTGTAGTTCGCACCAATACTGACTTGTGGCAAATTGAGGTTATCGGTCGCGCTTTGTTGGTATTCGTAGCTTTCAACGTTGGCACGTTGTGCTTTAAGGGAATAGTTGTTTTCTAACAACAAATTCCATGCATCATCAAATGTGATAGGAGCCGAGTGACAAGCAAGAGAAATCGAGCTGCTGAGAAGGCCCAAAATCCAGAGTTTTCCGGTTTTTTTCATAATGGCTACTGTGCTTTTAGAGTATTAGCTCTAATATAAAGTATTCATTGGAAAGTGTTAAGTGCTTGAAGAAAAGAAATGTTGGAAAAATGTTGCGCCCAATTAAGAGTGGCTTAGCTGGGCGCAGCGTTTATGACGTTGTTTCTAGTGATTCACTTCATGGAAGGGCAGTGAAATTCTGCTCTCCACTCAAGCTGGCGAGAACCTCGCATCGTATTCAGTAGGTCTTTACCGCTCATTTGTGGGAATGATAACAGCACCTTAAGGTCTGCGGAGCTCGTATCACTCTTTTCATAAGCTCTGACGTGCGTAAACGTTGAATACATATTCTCTGACAGCATGGCCTTATTCAGGCAAATTCCAAATGTATCGCGTTCCATGTTTTGGTGTTCCTTCTAACTATAAAAGCACCTCTGTTTATAGTTATCTCAGTGCAGATGGTGTCTAAGTGTTTGTCCTATGGCCAGTATTTGTATTTTTATCAATGTGTCTTCAAATTTTCTGACGCAAGTGTTGAGCGTTAAATAGACTTCCAATTAGCTGCTTTCTTTGTTCAAAGCTCTCGGTGGCTTCTTGACTAAAAATTATACGACGGAAAGTCTAAAAACGCCTCAAAAACCGCTAAATTTGGTGTGATCGCGTTCAAGGTTTAGATGGCAATCTATGTATGATGTTGAATAAATAACAACATTATTTAGCGGGTGATAGGATGCGTTTTTTATATTTCACTGCAGCTATAAATAAGCCGAAGAGTCGAAGACTTGATGTGGTGAGGAGCATGAACATGAGGCAAGAGAGAGGCTTGCCTCAACTGGAAACAAATCTATCTAGAGAGGTGACTTTGGCTTAGTCATCAGCTCCGCATTTCGCGCACTCTTCATAAGTGCGTTCTCCCTCGCTGATGATGACGTAATCTTTTACACACTTGTCGCACAATGCAAGCTTCGGGTAGGCGAGCTTTTGTTTTTTGGCGTTCTTATCGCCTTCTGTCACGTAGATCTTTCTCATCGGTCATCTTTTGGAATTTAAGAGTAGACGAGATTTTACCGCGATTTTCGTTGGATGTTGAGTCAATGCCGCCACTTATTCAAAGCGTATACGAATTAACCGTATGTTGACCATTTCAATTCGTCCGTTCACAGAATTGTCATTTATTAAAAGCGTCGTTGTTAAGTCGGTGTTAATTTAGGGGCATCACCACAGTGACGTGGATCAGCAGTAGAGAAAAGGGATGCCAATGAGTTGGAAAACGATCAGCTTTCGTAAGCGTATGCTCATCATTATGACGCTGTCGGGTTTGATCGAGCTGCTCATTCTCGTTGCTGCAGGTTTTACTTACCTTAAATTCGACCAAGAGCAGGAAATGGGCGAGAAAGCCTTGGGCATCGCACGTTTCTTGTCTACTTCGCATATTGTGTTAGAGATGATTGAGTCGAAAAACGCCGAGCCATACCAAGCGCGTTTTCGTGAAATGACCGAAGCGATTGGCGCGGCATTCATTGTGATTGGCGATAAAGATGGCGTGCGATTGATTCATCCTATCGACGAGCGTATTGGCAAGCCGATGAAAGGCGGTGACAACCAAAGAGCGCTGGTGGAAGGGGAATCGTATATCTCAACGGCGCAAGGCTCTTTGGGCTATTCCGTGCGTGGTAAAGCGGCGATCGTCGATCAGGATGGCAACATCGTCGGTGTTGTGTCGGTCGGCTACTTACTGGAGCGTTTGCAAGACCGCATTGAACCGTTTCTCGCATTCTTGATCCTAATGGCGCTTGCCGTGGTGGCGGCTAATGCCATTGTCTCCAACTACGCTTCTCGTAAATTCCAACGTGCTATTTTGGGATTCGAACCAGAAGAGATTGGCCGCTTATATGGTGAGCTCGACGTGACCATGAGCACGATTAAAGAGGGCGTGCTGAGTATTGATGCTCAAGGCGTGCTGCGCTCTATCAACCGAAGTGCTTGTCAGATTCTAGGCATCGATAGAGACGCCGCGCTTAATAAGCCATTAACGGATACCCTTCGTGACAGTGATTTGTATACGGTGTTGGAAACCGGGCAAGAAGATCACGACATCGAAATATTCCTTAATCATAAGCGCCTTATTGCGAACCGTTCGCCGATCTTTGTGGATGGCAAAATTGTCGGTGCGGTATCGAGTTTTCGTCTGCGCGATGAAATCAATGAGCTGACCGAGCAACTTTCACAAACCAAAGAGTATGCCGATTTACTTCGCTCTCAGACTCATGAACACAGAAATAAGCTCAATACCATCAGTGGTTTGGTTCAAATGGGTGAGCTAGAGGCGGTGCAGCAGTTGATTGGGCAAGAAACCGCGCATTACCAAGCGATGATTGAGTTCTTGCGGGACACCATTAAAGACCCGCTTATTGCTGGCATGCTTTTAGGCAAAACAGAGCGTGCACGGGAGCTAGGTTTACAATTGATGGTAGAAGAAGGCAGCCGCTTAGAGCCGCTACCGGAATGGCTAAACGCTGAAGATTTGGTAACCATTCTTGGCAACCTTGTCGATAATGCTTTTGATGCGACTCTGACTGCTATTCGCGAGGAATCTACCTTTGCATTTGAGCGACGCAGTATTGATGTGTCGATCAGTGATTATGGCAACGAAGTGATTTTAGAGGTGGTCGACCAAGGGTGCGGGCTACCAGAAAGTATTGAGCCTCAAGAGCTCATGAAAAAGGGCATCTCAACCAAGTCTCGCCAAGGCCGAGGTGTTGGATTACATCTTGTGAGTCAACTGGCGACGCGTTATCACGGTTATGTTGAGATGCTACCAAATACAGAACATGGAACGAGAATTACCGTGTATTTGCCTAAGGAAGAACAAGTATGAATACGGCAACGCGAGTCATGATCATTGAGGATGACATTGCCATTGCAGAGCTTCACCATAAGTACCTAAGCCAACTCTCTGGTTTAGAAGTGGTGGGTATTGCCACAACGCGTATGGAAGCGGAAATGCAGCTTGAAGTGCTTAAGCCGGATTTGTTGCTAATGGACGTGTATTTACCTGATGGAACAGGATTAGAAATCCTCAATACGTTACGCGCGAATAATCAAACCTGTGATGTGATTTTGATTACTGCCGCTCGAGATGTAGATACGCTCCAGCAAGCGATGCGGGGCGGTGTGGTCGATTATTTGCTTAAACCGGTGATGTTCCCTCGGTTAGAAGCAGCATTGCAGAAATACATTTCTCAGCGCCAACAATTGGATGTGGCAGAAAGCTTGGATCAGAATCTGGTGGATAAGATGCTGCAATCGAGTGTTTCAGCAGAAAATACTCCGCAGCGATTACCCAAGGGTATTGATGGTGTGACACTGGATAAGATCCGCGCTTTGTTTGGTGGGGAAGTCATGTTTACCGCTGATGAAGCGGGTGAAAAGATTGGTGCTAGCCGCACGACCGCGAGACGATATTTGGAATACCTGATTAGTTCAGGTGAACTGGAAGCCGACTTAAACTATGGAACAGTGGGGCGACCTGAGCGCTGTTATAAAAAAGTGACGCGGTAATATGTGTTGTATATAAAATCAGCGAATGTTTATGTGTAAATAGGTGATGAGGCGGTGGCGATTATTCAGCCACCGTTTTGTTTTCTAGCACATGCTGCTCATTCTTTATCTTCAAACCGATAGAAAGCTCGGTTCAGCCTTCTCAAGTTTCACTCTCAGCAATATAGCGATTGAACGGTAAACTCCACGTAACGCACACTACTTATGTAATGGATTGCAAGTTTGAGCAATTATTCTCCAATTTAGAGTTTTTGCTTAAATTTTATAACTTTCAATCTAATGATGATTACTTGTTAATATTCAGTGCCTTACTGTCATTTGTGTAAATTATTTAAACGTTTGCACCAGCAAGTGTTGATGTAAATCAAATAGTCGTAGACAATACGCCCCCGTGTCGGAAATCTCCTCCAGAGAGTGCAAGGTTGTACTCTAGAGACATAAGCGTCCTAAATGCGCTGTAATTGGTGAAATCCTGACTATGGTTAAGGTGCTCAGTTGTTGCAGAGATTTAGGTCTATAGGCTTTACCTATCAACGTAATAGGTAAGACCAATTTTCTATTTTGGGGTGCCATTGATAGGGTTGGCTCAATCCTTTAGCCGTATCCGGGCACACAATAAGTACCTCGTTTTTAAGGGAAAGATGATGGTAATACCAGAAAACAGCAGCATCGTTATTTTTGGTGCTTCAGGTGATCTTACATATCGTAAGTTGATTCCTGCTCTATACCACCTCTATGCGAACAAACAGCTTCCAGAGAATTTTGCCATTCTTGGCGTTAGTCGTACTGAATACAGCGACGATTCTTACCGAGAAAAGCTGAAGAAATCGCTTCAGGAAATGGAGAAAACCGAGCCAGAAACGCTTAATGCATTTATCAACCACCTGCATTACCAAGCAATTAATACTTCTGACACACAAGATTACAGCAAGTTGGCGACTCGTTTAGACCAACTAGCAGACGAATACCAATTCGAACAACGTAATACGCTTTTCTATCTTGCGACGCCACCAAGCCTATACAGCGTGATTCCTGCAAGCCTTGCAGCACACGGTCTGAACAATGAGGAAGATGGCTGGAAACGTCTGATCATCGAAAAACCATTCGGTTATGACCTTGAATCAGCACGCACGTTGGACAAAGAAATCCACGAGCACTTCCAAGAGCATCAGATCTACCGTATCGACCATTACCTAGGTAAAGAAACGGTTCAGAACCTGCTTGTCCTACGTTTCTCTAACGCGATGTTTGAGCCACTGTGGAACCGTAACTTCATTGATTATGTGGAAATCACAGGCGCAGAATTCTTAGGCGTGGAAGAGCGTGGTGGTTACTACGACGGCTCTGGTGCTGTACGCGATATGTTCCAAAACCACCTGCTACAAGTGCTAGCCATGGTTGGTATGGAGCCACCTGCACAGATCAATGCTGACGCGATGCGTGATGAAGTTGTGAAAGTGCTTCAGTGTCTGAAACCACTGGATGAGAACGCACTGCGTAACGACCTTGTATTGGGCCAGTACACAGCATCGGATGTTCGTGGTCAGCACCTTCCGGGTTACCGTGAAGAGAACGGCGTAGCAGACGATTCTCGTACCGAGACATACATCGGCCTGAAAGCTTACATCAACAACTGGCGTTGGAATGGCGTGCCTTTCTACGTACGTACAGGTAAGCGTCTACCGACTCGCGTGACAGAAGTGGTTATCCACTTTAAACAGACACCACACCCAGTGTTTGGTCAAAACGCACCAGAGAACAAGCTGATTATTCGTATTCAGCCAGACGAAGGCATCCAAATGAGCTTTGGTCTGAAAGAGCCGGGCGCAGGCTTTAAAGCGAAGGAAGTGAAAATGAACTTCCACTACGCTGACCTGCAAGAAACCCAAATGCTGACTGCTTATGAGCGTCTACTTCTTGATGCCCTAAACGGTGACGCAACGCTATTTGCTCGTAGCGATGCGGTTGAAGCGTGTTGGAAATACGTGCAACCGATTCTAGATTTCAAGCAAGACCCACAAGCGCTATTCGGATACGCGTGTGGTACATGGGGACCAAAAGAAGCGGACGACTTGCTACAGCGAGCTAACCGCGCATGGCGTTTCCCTTGTAAAAACCTAACAGATACGGACTACTGCGAACTATGATCAACCACAAGATCTACCAAACAGCAGAGCAGGTAGTAGAAAGCCTTGCTAACGACATGAAAGCGTTTAGCGAAATGGGCCGACCTGTTCACATCTCTCTTTCTGGCGGCAGCACACCAAAAATGCTGTTTAAGCTTCTAGCAACAGAAGCTTACGCGACGTCAATTCAGTGGCAAAACCTACACTTCTGGTGGGGTGATGAGCGCTGTGTTGCGCCTGATGATGCAGAAAGTAACTATGGCGAAGCGAATGCTCTACTATTTACACAGGTGAATATTCCTGCTGAGAACATCCACCGCATCCGTGGTGAAGAAGAGCCAGAAGCAGAAGCACAGCGCTTTGCGAAAGAGATGGCAGAAGTGATTCCAACTGAAAATGGCACTCCTGTGTTTGATTGGATCTTGCTTGGTGTTGGCGCAGATGGTCATACCGCATCACTGTTCCCAGGTCAGACAAACTACGATGATGAGAACCTATCAGTTTTGGCTTCTCATCCTGAGTCTGGTCAAATTCGTGTATCGAAAACGGCACGCGTACTAGAAGCAGCGAAGCGCATCAGTTACTTGGTACTTGGCGCTGGTAAAGCAGACATTATCGAAGAGATTAACAGCTCACCAGCACGCGTACTTCCATATCCGGCAGCGAAGATCCAAGCGAAAGCGGGTCTGACGGAATGGTATTTAGATTTAGACGCAGCGGCAAAAATCGTTTAATACGGCCGCTGGTCGAATAAAAGACAATTGGAGAGAAACAATGAAAGGTGATATCGGTGTAATCGGCCTTGCTGTAATGGGTCAAAACCTTATCCTTAACATGAACGACCACGGCTTTAAAGTTGTGGCTCACAACCGTACTGCTGCAAAAGTAGACGAGTTCCTGGAAGGTCCAGCGAAAGGCACAAACATCATCGGTGCATACTCTCTAGAAGAACTAGTAGAGAAGCTAGAAACGCCACGTAAAGTGATGCTTATGGTTCGTGCAGGTGACGTTGTTGACACGTTCATCGACAACCTAATCCCGCTTCTAGACGAAGGCGACATCATCATTGACGGTGGTAACACTAACTACCCAGACACAAACCGTCGCGTAGCACACTGCCGTGAGAAAGGCATTCACTTCATCGGTACTGGTGTATCTGGTGGTGAAGAAGGTGCACGTTTTGGTCCTTCAATCATGCCTGGCGGCGCTGCTGAAGCTTGGGAAGCGGTTAAGCCAATCTTCCAAGGTATCTCTGCAAAAACTGACGCTGGCGAGCCATGTTGTGACTGGGTTGGTAACGACGGTGCTGGTCACTTCGTTAAGATGGTGCACAACGGTATCGAATACGGTGACATGCAGCTTATCACTGAAGCTTACCAGTTCATGAAAGACGGTCTTGGTATGTCTGCTGACGAGATGCAAGCAGTATTCGCTGATTGGAACAAGACTGAGCTAGACAGCTACCTTGTTGAAATCACTGCTGACATCCTTGGCTACAAAGATGAAGACGGCGAGCCTCTAGTTGAGAAGATCCTAGACACAGCAGGCCAAAAAGGTACTGGTAAATGGACTGGTATCAACGCACTAGACCTAGGTATTCCTCTAACGCTTATCTCTGAGTCTGTATTCTCTCGTTGTCTATCTGCACTGAAAGACCAACGTGTTGAAGCTGAGTCTCTATTCGGCAAGACAATCACTCCAGTCGAAGGCGACAAGCAAGAGTGGGTTGATGCACTACGTCAAGCGCTACTAGCATCTAAGATCATCTCTTACGCTCAAGGCTTCATGCTAATGCGCGAAGCATCGAACGAAAACGGCTGGGACCTAAACTACGGTAACGTAGCTCTAATGTGGCGTGGTGGTTGTATCATCCGTTCTGCATTCCTAGGCAACATCCGTGATGCGTACGAAGCGAACCCAGATATCGCATTCCTAGGTTCTGATGAGTACTTCAAAAACATCCTACAAGGCAGCCTAGCAGCATGGCGTAAAGTAGCAGCGAAATCTCTAGAGTCTGGCATCCCAATGCCATGTACGATTTCTGCGCTATCTTTCCTAGACGGTTACACAACAGCTCGTCTACCAGCGAACCTGCTTCAAGCTCAACGTGACTACTTCGGTGCTCACACTTACGAGCGTACTGACCGTCCACGTGGTGAATTCTTCCACACAAACTGGACTGGTACAGGCGGCGACACAGCGTCTACAACTTACGACGTTTAATCCGCAGTCAGTAAACGGATAAAAGCAAAAGGATGCCCAAGTGGCATCCTTTTTTATTACCTGCAATTCATGAGAGAGATACTACTAAAACTAACAGTTTCACAATGATTTGAAGTCAAACGCAGTTCTCACAAATGTAGAAGAACCTTTTAGCACTCTCCTTAAAATACTTCTCAACATCAGGTTTGGGAATAAGAGTATGGCAAGCGATAGATTTCAGTGTTTGAGCGAGAGAAACAAAAGTAAAAGAGAGCAATGTTTAACGTCTTTAGACATGCATGAAGTAGATATTTATGTACTAGATCAAAAGGGACTCGTCGATCTTTGGCTATTTGAGAAGAAAATGAAAGGGTTAAATGAACAACAAATAACTGACTTAATAACGGGAATGGAGTTAGTAGAGGTTATTAGTGCAAAGGGAAGTTTAATACATGACTTATCTGCGTTTTATCTCTTAGCTGAGGACCTTAAGAAAGGTGGATCAATATTAGGGACGTATGAAGTCACAAAGAAGGGTGCACAAAGCTATATTAGTTTTTCTGGAAACCATAAGTTACGTAGTATTATCAAGCAGTCAAGATATTTATCCTCGAATGCACAGATGCTAGCACTGGGCATAGGAAAGCTTGGCTTAAAGACTGCTGCAAAAGGTGGTGTGATCTTAACGGTTATTTATTCTGTGCCTTTCAGAACACTAGAGCTTGCTCTCAAAAAAGACTACTTACTATCTAACTGGGTTGTAAATGTTTCAACTGATATTGTAATTGCTGCTATTTCTGGAGTACTGGGCTATTTTGCTGGTGTAATGATTTCAGCTGTGACAACTACGGTATTGGTGCCAATAGGATTTGGTATCGCTGTTGCTGCAACCTTTGGGTTATTTTTAGAGTATTTGGAGGGCGAATACCTAGTTAAAAAGAAGCTGATCGCGAAATTAAACAGTTTTGCTGAGGCTGAAGCAAAACATGAAACCGAGATGAAGATTCAAAGATATAAATCAGCTCGAGCTATGAATCAGTTTCTAAGGTTTAACAATGGATGATGCGCCAAGCATAAAAAAAGTTAGTCTGGTCGCTCTTGTTATCAGCTTGATTACATGTGGTATTGCTTTTACGTTGCTCAGTGCTCATTTCGAATTTCTAAGTGTAAAAGTTCAACTAGCTAAGCAATATCAAATAATCTATGTTAACACTCGCTACGTAATCGTCATTGGCGCTAGTATCACCATTCTTGTAGGTTGTGTTTATGCCATATATAAAGCAAAGATAGGCAAAGCCGTGTCGACGACATTAAGTCGTTCTCTTGAAGTTGTGTTGTTGTCAGTGATAGCTCTAGTGTGGCCCGTTTCTCTTATAGAGCAAGACAGGTTAATTTCACTCGCGACACATCAAGGTTACTATGAATGCCCGCCATTTTCTTTAGCATCGAGCAAGCCAAGTATCGAGGTCATGGTTAGAGAGCCTGAGTTATGCCGAGATGAGACAATGTTGAATATGACAGAAGACGGCAATTTATATCAACTCGATGAAATAAATGCTTATCTAAAGTCTAGGAGCATCAGTCACTAGTATTCAAAGAGCGCTTAAGCGCTCTTTTCTTTTGTATTGCCTTTATGGTGGGGACCGAATTTGTCATTCAAGTAGAGTAGTCCGCTGACGAAGAGCGCCACAACAGATACCGTAAAGAGGGCATACATACTTAATACCCAAGCGAATGTGGCTGTCAGAAAGGCAATGAAGGAAAACATTCTGCTGAATGACATTACATGACCTAATTTTTTACTTTTCATAACGCCCCCCAGAGCTTAGTGGGTAGAGTCAGAGTGTTTTCACTCCGCATTTATATTGTCTCTCTTTCGCTCGAAATATACCCAAAAAGTAGGCTAAAGATTTCTCAAAAAAGATTAAATATTGACCTGGTAGACAGTTTTTAATAGAGATTTATTGTGAGTTTCATTGCATAAAAAGGTGTGTCGGCAATTTTGATTGTGGCGAGCATCAGAATTGATTCCTAACTTTAAGTAGAGTGAATGTATCGCAACTGATAACGCAGGAAATTCTTATGCTAAAGACTCAACTCAAACGTATCGCTGTGCTTACTGGCTTACTGGTTTCATCTTCTGTTCTGGCAAATACCAGTAACTACAACACAGATGTTCCAACAAGCATCATGACGCCGAATACGGTAGAAACAAGCATCGGTACTTTGAATTTCAAGGATGGTGTGCCAAGTCAACAAACTATGGATACGCTTTATAACAATCTCGATACTATGCGAGCAACAGAAGTATTCATGAATGCCATCCCTATGGCGTCGTTAGAAGCGTTACGAATTGGACATGAAAAGATGGGATTGACGAAATCCAATCAGGTGATGCTATTTGATAACTTGATGGATTCAAATCCTTTATTTCTAACCGGTAACACGGATACCGTGTATGCCTCTGCTTTCCTTGACTTAGAACGTGACGGACCAACGGTTGTGGAAATTCCACCGGGCATGGGGCCTACTACGGTCAATGATGCCTTCTTCCGTTTCGTGACTGATATGGGCGTAGTGGGGCCAGATAAAGGTCAGGGCGGAAAATATCTTATCTTGCCACCAAACTACGATGGTCCAGTACCTGAGGGCTACCATGTATCTCAATCGACAAGTTACGTGAACTGGTTTATCGCGAGAGGCTTCCTGAAAGACGGTAAAACGGATGCAGCGGTCAACTCGTACCATACTGGTTTGAAGATTTATCCTTTGTCTAAGAAAGATGATCAACCGAAAATGGCCTTCACCTCAGGTAGTGGTAAAGCTTTCAATACTATTCACGCTAATGACGAGCACTTCTATGACGAGATCAAAGTGGTAATCGACAAAGAGCCAATTGATTTCATCGACCCAGAAATGCGCGGTTTGATTGCGACAATTGGTATTCAAAAAGGTAAGCCGTTCGAACCAGATGCGCGTATGCAGAAGATCTTGAAAGATGGTGCTGCAATTGGTAACGCGACGGCTCGTGCGTTGATGTTTAACCCACGCACAGAAAACGCGTACATTTGGGACGATCGTAAATGGAAAACTGCTTTTATCGGCAAAGATTATCAGTGGCTGATTGATGAAGGTAAAGGCGGACGTAATCTGGATGCGCGTACTTATTTCTTCTACATGGCAACGGTAAACACGCCAGCGATGGCGCTTAAGATGATTGGCAAAGGCTCTCAGTACGCCATTGTTGATAAAACGGCAGAGGGCGAGTTCTTTGATGGTGGTAAAAACTACAAGCTGACGATTCCTGCGAATGTACCAGCGAAGAACTTCTGGTCTGTGGTGGCTTACGATACGCAAACACGTTCAGAGCTACAAACGAGCCAACCTTTCCCAAGTAAGAACGATAAACGTGACCAGATGGTTGAAAACCCAGACGGCTCAGTAGACTTGTACTTCGGTCCAACCGCTCCGAAGGGTAAAGAAGCAAACTGGATTCAAACGGTTCCTAGCAAGGGTTGGTTCAGTATCTTACGTATGTACGGTCCTTTAGAACCATGGTATGACGGTTCTTGGAAGCCAAGTGATATCACTGAAGTGAAATAAGACCATCGCGAGATACGACAAACTGAAGATGAAAGCCGACCTGTTAATGGGTCGGCTTTTTTGTATGCATTGGCTATACGGCAATTTAATTTAGTGGCTTAGCTAAGTGCTCCTTTAATAAAGGTTTCTACCTGCGCGATGATCGGGTGTTGGTAGAAGGCGCGATGGTACTGAATCCCGACATCAAACAACATTTGTGTTCCCTCTAGTTTTAACGGTAATCGACAAATTCCCGCGGGTAGCTCTTGATCGTCAATATACATACCGACAAACACATACGGGCTGACTTTGACACAATCGAGTGCGGCAGTCATTGAGGAGACGGTCAGCTTCTGCTCTAGATTTACTCCCGTCAATTTACGCATTCGTTCGTAATAAGCGCTCACATCGAGCGAACCCATGGAGACTCGCACCGTTTCAAGGTTTTCAATGTCACTGAGTTCAAGTTCGGTTTGTTGGTGAAGAGGGTGTTGAGCGTTCACATACGCAAAGATGGGTACGGAAGCCACCTTACGTTCTACCATTCTCTCGTTGAGTTCATTAGGAAAACCACCAATCCCAATCGCGACAGCGCCGCGCTTTGGGTTCTCTATGCTTTCAATCGACCAATCGATAAAGGAAATCTTAGGCTTTTGTTCGTCTGTGGTAAGGGCGGTAACCAAAGGAATCGTTAACATGCCAGAAAGAGGGTTGATGATGCTGAAGACGTACTCATTAGAGTGTTGGTTCGCATTAAAGGTTTTTGCCAACTGTGGTAATTGCTCAAGTTGCTCTAACGGCTCGCTTATCGCTTCACATAGCTGTTGGCAAAGCAGGGTTGGGGTATAAATGCCTTTCTCTGCATTGAACAGTTCGTTATCAAATCGCTGGCGGCATTCAGCCAGTTGCCGGGTGAACGTGGCCTTGCTGATGTCGAGTGTATGGCACACTTTTGCCTGTGACTTTTGCTGACTGAGCAGATAAAGAAAGCGATACAGATTTAAATCAATGGTATTTTTCACGAAGTTAGCGCCTCAAAACATTGAGCTTTAAGTATCAACGTGTCTCATCCTCTGTTCCAACAAAATCGCCAACAAATTTCTCTTTTGTGACATAGGGTTAGCTCAAAGTAAGAGCTTTACCAATACCGATATCAAATCTAAGATTGCGTAAAAAGGTGATAAAGAGTGCTAGGTAAGCCTTTGAACTCCTCCTATAATTAGGTTGCATATGGAGGATGTTTGATGGTCGAACATCCTCTATTTTTTGAAACCTACAACAAGGAACCGGCATAAGTCGTTTTTGCTGGTGTTGTTTACATTTACCAAGAAGGTGACTTAACACTATAAATTGAGGTTCTTACGATGACTCTTAACAAGTACTTTGTTTTCATTCCGGCAGATTTGGATCAGGAAACGCACAAGGAACAGAAAGTGAATTCAGAAACGGAAACTCAACGTCAGGCATTAGTAAAACAGGCGCAGCAAGAAGGCGGACTGTAAGGCTAGGTTTCAAAATGAGAAGAGCACCCTAAGAGGTGCTCTTTTTTTATCTCCCACATTTTATCATTTCAGCATGCCAAGGCTCTTGAGCTTGCGATAAATGGTATTGCGGCTCAGGCCCAACATGCGTGAGGTTTTACTGATGTTGCCTTGGTTTGCTTGGTAGGTTTTTACCAACTTATCTTCCACAGTCGTACGCATGTCTCTGGTTTTTGACGTATCCACGTGTTCGATAACGTTTGTTTGGCTCAGCTTCTTGGCAAGATGGTTCGGCACATGGCTAAGCTCGAGTTGTGTTTCTCCTTGCGCCATCAGGGCTGATACTTTTATTAAGCTGTCGAGCTCACGCAGATTCCCCGGCCAACCATAGCCCAACATTAATGACAGCAGGTGAGGGCAAATGCTTTGTTTAGACTCGGCGTGACGACGATGAATGTTCTCAATCAGTGCTTGTTTGTCGCTACGCTCTTGGAAACGAGGCAGCTCAACGATGAGTCCGTTCAAACGGTAATAAAGATCCTGGCGAAATTCACCTTGTTCAATCAATCGCTCTAAGTCTTTGTGTGTTGCAGCGATGATCTGTGTATCCACTTGAATGGTTTGGTTAGAGCCGACAGGCAACACGGTTTTGTCTTGGAGCACATGCAGCAGCCGGCTTTGCGCTTCTAATGGTAAGTCTGCGATTTCATCTAAGAACAAGATGCCTTTGTGTGCTTGACGGATCTTACCTTGGTAGCCTTTGTTGTTTGCTCCGGTGAAGGCACCTGCGACATAACCAAACAGTTCGGATTCGACCAAGTCTTTTGGCAACGCACCGCAGTTTACAGAAACCAAGGGGCCGTTTTTTCTCTGGCTATTTTTGTGCAGAGCTTTAACGAACTCATTTTTGCCTACGCCCGTTTCGCCAAGGATCAACAAGCTAATGTCTTTGTCGATTACGCGATTGGCTTGCTGCCAGCAGTGCTCGACGGTGGTATCGCCGTAATGCAGGTCATTTGAGGCAGAAATGGCACGGGATGATGCTTTTCGCTCCGATAGTGGCTGAGTTTTGAAGACTAAAGATTGGTTACTGGCAGAATCGTCGAGTATGGAGGCGAGTTGCTGTCCAACAACGTTGGTTTGATCCAGCAGTTGTGAGGCAACTTGGTTATGAGCCAGAATCTGACCCTCCTCATTGGCAATGATGATGCCTTGCCAACCGCTATTCAGTAGACCTTGCTCACAAGCTAAATCAACTCGAATGTGCCCTTGAGGAATTTGGTTGAGCAGTTGGTTCTCCACTTTCTGAACCATGTTTTGCACTAAGACTTGCGTGGAAAAGTCATGCTTCTTTTGTTCACTGGTGATGTCCAGAACCCCAATCAAGTGACCCAAATGATCAAAGATAGGGCTTGCCGAACAACTGATGAAACGGTGATGTTGTATGAAGTGTTGGTCACCAATCGCAGAAACGGGTTTTGCTTCTACTAAAGCTGTACCAATGGCATTCGTACCTTTGAGCTTTTCTTGCCAGCATGCGCCAGAGTTGAGTGCAATCTCGGTCAACTTTTCGCGGAATTTGGGTTGTCCCCAACTTCCAATGATCACACCTTCCGCATCGGTCAATATTAGGCGACTGTCGCTGTGCGTAAACAACTGATTAAACAGAGGCAGAGCGAATTGTTTTACCGCATCGATTAAGAAGTTGAGCTGGTGGCGTCTGTCTTCAAGAAACGCGGAAGTTACGCGAATATCGTCTGGTCGACGTCGCTGTTTTAAACCGGCTTGCTCACTTCTGTCCCATGAGGTGGAAAGCCAATTGCTGTTGGTAATGTGTTGAAGTTCCATGACTGTACCATTTTGTCACAGTGAGGGTGTGCCATTTTGGAACACTTGAACACTGGTGTTCACACCATACATCCGCCCAAACGTCACTCACTTGGTTTGTTATCGCTTGGTAATCATAGTTTTACATTTAATTAACAACAAGGCGCGCGTTGTTGGCATGTGACTTGAGTAATGAAGTGAACAACGCAACTGAGTTGAACACTCGGTCGTTTAAAACAAAAAACTGAACGAGAACAAAAGGAAGAGTTATGATTTATGCACAGCCAGGTAGTGAAAATGCCATCGTTAATTTTAAATCGCATTACGACAACTACATCGGTGGCGAATGGGTAAAACCAACGGGTGGTGAATACTTCGACAATACATCGCCAATCAATGGTCAAGCGTATTGTAAGGTGGCTCGTTCTGGAGAAGCAGACATCAACCTTGCTCTGGATGCTGCACATGGCGTAAGAGAGCAATGGGCGAAAACCAGTGTGACTGAACGTTCGAACATCCTACTTAAGATTGCAGATCGCGTTGAGCAACACCTTGAAGAGTTGGCTGTGGCAGAAACATGGGAAAACGGCAAACCCGTCCGTGAAACATTAGCCGCAGACTTGCCTTTGGTCGTCGACCATTTCCGCTACTTTGCAGGTTGTATCCGCGCTCAAGAAGGCAGTGCGGCTGAGTTAGATGAGCATACCGCAAGTTATCACTTCCCTGAACCGATTGGGGTTGTGGGGCAGATCATCCCTTGGAACTTCCCAATGTTGATGGCGGCTTGGAAACTTGCTCCAGCGTTGGCTGCGGGCTGTTGTGTGGTGCTTAAACCTGCCGAGCAAACGCCGACTTCGATTCTCGTTCTGATGGAAAAAATTGGTGATCTTCTGCCAGCTGGCGTGGTGAATGTAGTCAATGGTTTTGGCTCAGAAGCAGGGCAAGCACTGGCGACCAGTAAGCGAATCGCTAAGTTGGCATTTACGGGGTCAACAGAAGTCGGTAACCATATTTTGAAATGCGCAGCAGAGAATCTTATCCCATCAACGGTTGAGCTTGGTGGTAAATCTCCAAATATCTACTTCCCAGATGTGTTTGACCACGAAGACGAATACCTAGATAAGTGCATTGAAGGCACTTTACTTGCGTTCTTCAACCAAGGGGAAGTGTGTACCTGTCCATCACGTGTGTTAGTGCATGAGTCTGTATACGACAAGTTTATCGCTAAAGTTGCAGAGCGCGCGCAGACAATCAAGCAAGGTAACCCACTCGATACCGATACTCAGGTTGGTGCGCAAGCTTCGCAAGAGCAGTTCGATAAGATCCTGAGCTACCTAGAAATTGGTCGTCAAGAAGGCGCGAAAGTCGTATTTGGTGGCGATGTAGCGAAACAAGAAAACGACTTGGAGGAGGGCTACTACATTCAACCGACTTTGTTACAAGGTCACAATAAAATGCGCGTGTTCCAAGAAGAGATCTTTGGTCCGGTCATCGCAGTGACCACCTTTAAAGATGAAGCGGAAGCACTAGCGATTGCCAATGACACAGAATATGGCTTGGGTGCGGGTGTGTGGACGCGAGACCAAAACCTTGCTTATCGCATGGGGCGAAACATCGAAGCAGGGCGTATTTGGATTAACTGCTATCACGCATATCCTGCACACGCTGCGTTTGGTGGATACAAGAAATCAGGTATCGGCCGTGAGACGCATAAGATGATGCTTGATCACTACCAGAATACGAAAAACCTACTCATTAGCTACGACGTCAATCCGCTAGGCTTCTTCTAAATAAATCGCCTTTTAAGGCAACAAGAAAAGCAGTGATGAACAAAGCCTCGAACTCTTCGAGGCTTTACTTTTTGTGGTGGGGCAAAGGAGCATTCATATTTTCTTACTGATCAATGCCTTCTAGCCTCGGGTTCTTCTTCTCAGGATGTGATCTCGGACGTTATCAACTTGTTAACGGTTGCTATACTTATTTGGCCATAAACAAAGGAAAAATAAGGACGTTCAATGTTAAAGCTCAAGCAAATTGCTGTCGCGGCTTCTCTGGCTGCACTAAGTACAAGTTTTCAGTTTCTGCTAAAGATACGTTCGTGACCATTGGTACGGGCGGTGTAACTGGTGTGTATTACCCAACGGGTGGTGCAATTTGTCGTTTGGTAAATAAGTCACGTGCTGACCATAACATTCGTTGTTCGGTAGAAAGTACCGGTGGTTCTATCTACAACATCAATACTATTCGCGCAGGTGAGCTAGACCTTGGTATCGCTCAGTCAGACTGGCAGTACCATGCTTACAACGGTACGAGTAAGTTCGAAGATAAAGGACCATTCAAAGAGCTTCGTGCTGTGTTCTCCGTTCACCCAGAACCGTTCACCGTTGTGGCTCGTAAAGATGCAAACATTAAATCGTTTGATGATTTGAAAGGTAAACGCGTTAATATCGGTAACCCTGGCTCTGGTCAACGCGGGACGATGGAAGTGCTAATGAAAGAGTACGGCTGGACGAATGACGACTTCAAATTGGTGTCTGAGCTGAAAGCATCCGAACAGTCTAAAGCGTTATGTGATAACAAGATCGATGCGATGATCTACACAGTAGGTCACCCAAGTGGTGCGATTAAAGAAGCAACCACATCGTGTGACAGCAACATCGTAACGGTAGCTGGCCCACAAGTAGAGAAGTTGGTTTCTGATAACAGCTTCTACCGCATTGCAAACGTACCGGGTGGCATGTACCGCGGTTCAGAAAACGATGTACAAACCTTTGGTGTGGGCGCAACGTTTGTTTCTTCAACGGCAGTGCCTGATGAAGTGGTTTACAACGTCGTGAAAGCGGTATTCGAAAACTTTGACGACTTCCGCCGTCTACACCCAGCATTTGCAAACTTGAAGAAAGAAGAAATGGTGAAAGATGGTCTATCTGCGCCGCTTCATCCAGGTGCTGAGAAGTACTACAAAGAAGTGGGCTTGATTAAGTAATATCACTCAGAACCAATAAAAACGCCATCGCAGTTTGCGATGGCGTTTTTGTTTGTGAGCAATGATCGTTTGGCTTTGGTTATATCGGGTATTGAGTTAGGCATATACATCTACGAAGAAGTAAATGGTAATCGCGATAGAAGAGAGGGCGACAAAGCCTTTTACATGACTGGGATTCAACTGGCGAGATACACGTGCGGCCAAGTAGCCGCCCACTAATGTACCAACCATAACAACGCTGCCTTTGGTCCAATCGATTGAACCGTTAGCAACAAAAATTACGATGGCAATCAGGGAAACACAGGTCGAAACCAGCAGCTTAAGCCCATTCATTAGGTTGATGTCTTGGTGTCCTGCAACCACTAAATAACTCAACACGATCACGCCTAGCCCCGCGTTAAAGAAACCACCGTAAGCAGAAACTGCCACTAAAAGCAGGCTCAAAGCTATTACACCTAAAATGCCAGCGTGTTTGTTCTCCTTGGTCAGAGATTTAATCAACGCAGTCATGCGTGAGCCAGTTAAAAAGAGTACGGTTGCGAATAACAATAGCCATGGAATCGCTTCAAGAAAAACAGATTCTGGCGTATTCAGCAGAAGGTAAGCACCGACAGCACCACCAATCAAACTGAAAGAGATAGTGAAAGCCAGTTCTTGCTTGTTCTTCATGATTTCTTCGCGAAAACCGATTGCACCACTGATGTAACCTGCGCAAGAAGCATAAGTATTCGTCGCGTTCGCCATGATGGGAGGCACGCCAACTGCCATCAATGCAGGGAAGGTAATGAAGCTACCACCACCGGCGACGGAGTTCATGATCCCACCAACGACGCCCGCAGCAAACAAGAGAGTAAATTCCAGCAGCATAAAAAGTCCTTTTTTGTTCTTATAGTTTTTGTTTCTGAACGATTAACACTACGCAACTCACCCAAAGAAATAAAGTAGCGATTAGTCCAAGAAAAAAGCCACCGCAGAGGGTGGCTTGGTTTCAAAGGTCTATCTTGAGGGAGAGATAGAATGCTTATTGCTCAACTTTCACTGGTTGTGCTTTAAGCTTTTGAAAGAGTTTTACAAACAGTGGGCTGCCAAGTACCAATACTGCAAGCACTGTGAATGTCAGTGTGATTGGGCGTTCCCATAAGAAGCTCAGTTCACCGTCGGAAATCATCAATGCACGGCGGAGGTTCTCTTCCATTAATCCACCAAGGATAAAGCCAAGCAACAGTGGTGCGAGAGGGAAATTTGCCAACCTCAGCGCGATGGCTGCCATTGCCACAAGTAACATTACAAACACGTCCATGGTGTTGAAAGAAACCAGATACACACCCGTGATAGAGAAGAATAGAATCATTGGTAGCAATACGGTTCTTGGTACGGCCAATAGCTTTGAGATGTATGGGATCAACGGTAGATTAAGAATCACCAACACAATGTTGCCGAAGTACATGGAGATAATCACCGACCAGAACACGTCTGGGTGCTCAACAAACAAACGAGGACCCGGTTGAATACCGTATGCGATTAGCGCTCCTAGCATGATTGCGGTTGTACCAGAGCCCGGAATACCAAGGGTTAAAAGAGGAACGAAAGAACCACTTGATGCTGCGTTGTTCGCAGACTCTGGAGCCACCAAACCTCGGATGCTGCCTTTACCAAACTGTTCTTTTTTATCCTTTGGAGCAAGATTACGTTCCATGCCGTAGCTTAAGAAGGCGGCGATGGTTGCACCTGCGCCCGGAAGCACACCAGTAAAGAAGCCAAGGATTGAAGAGCGAATAGAAACTGGTGCTACTTCTTTGATTTCTTCCTTGGTGACTTTCATCGAACCAATGTTGCTCAGCTTATCTTGTTCCTCATCACGAGTGTCCTCGGAAGGCTTCAAAATACCCATCAAAGTTTCACCAAGCGCAAAGGTCGCCATCGCCAGCAATAGGAAGCTAAAGCCATCCATCAAATCTGTCAGACCAAAGGTGAAGCGTTCAACACCGACGCCTTTATCAATACCGACGGTAGATAGCATCAAACCCAGAATTGTCATCATCCATGCTTTGATCACTTGTCCTTTGCCAGCGAACGCCGCCACTGCGGATAGGCCAAGAAGCATTAGCGCAAAGTAGTCAGAAGATTGAAAGGTTAGCGAGACGTTAGCCAATGCTGGTGCCGCCACAAGCAGCATGATTGCTGAAAGCGTACCGCCAGTGAAAGAAGAGTAAGCCGCCAGTGCAAGTGCTTTACCTGCTTGGCCTTTCTGTGCCATTGGGTAGCCATCAAACGCGGTGACTACGGTTGAAGAACAACCCGGTGCGTTGATAAGAATAGAGGAAGTTGAACCACCAAATACCGCACCATAGTAAACACCTGCCATCAGAATCAGACCCGAAGATGGATCCAAACCATAGGTGATAGGGATCATCAGAGCGATGGCAGAAATAGGACCAAGCCCCGGTAGCATGCCGATAAACGTACCGACAAAACAGCCAACAATCACCATCATGATGTTCATTGGCATCACGGCGGTGGATAAACCTTGTAGAATTCCATCTAACATAATTCAGTCCTTTCTTTTGACTACCAGATGGTGAAAATCAGACCAGGCTCAAGGTAGATATCCAGACCTTGAGTGAGCAACAAGTAAAACGCGATAACGAACGGGAATGAGGCTCCAAACAACACCGATTTACGTCGTTCGCCAAGAAGGTAAAAGCCCGCAAGTAGGAAGAATCCTGTCGCTAATACAAAGCCGATATAAGTCAAACCCAGACCATAAAGCGCCATCAAAACTAAAAAGGCGATGAGCAATTTCCAGTTGAATGACATCACAGCGCCGCTTTGTTTATCGGGCTGACCAGTGACCAATAGCATTAGCGCTAAACCAATCCCGACGTAGGTCAGAATGGTCGGTAAGGTGCGAGCCGTGAAGGGTTCGTATTCATCCCCCGGAAAGAGAGGGATTTGCGTAGTTTGGTAGCCATAGCATAGGCAAAACAACAAAAAGATCATCGCGCCGACACAATCGCGGCACAGTAAATTCTCTTTGGTAAAAATATTGGTTGAATGAGACATATCCAACTCCTAGAGCAACAGGAAAAGACCGTATATGGGCGTTAATGAGGAAGGGTCAAGTCATTAACAATTAAGCGTCTCGCTGCTAGTCGAAGTGCTTAGAACCAATAAACAAAGGAGTTTTTACTTGTCGAATTTCGACAGTGCCCATATACGGTGAAATTAGAGTGCAAATACAACTGGGGCCAGAGATAGCCAACCCCATAAACTCGGATGGGAGTTATTGCTTCTTCAGGAAACCTAATTCGCGCATTAGATCGCCCATTTGCTGCTCTTGCTCTTCTAGGAACGCGAAGAACTCTTTATCCGCTTTGTAGTTGTCAATCCAACCATTGCGGTCACGAACAACTTGCCATTCGTCCGTTTTGTACATTTTGGTCAGAGCTGCGTTCCATTCATCGAGCTTGGCTTGGCTCGTGCCAGGAGCGGCAAAGAAACCGCGCCAGTTCGCGAACACAGTCTCGTTGCCATATTCTTTTAGGGTAGGGATGTTTGGCGCTGCGTCCAAACGTTTCGGTGCCGTAATCGCCAGTACTTTTACCTGACCAGATTTCGACATCTCTAATACTTCGCCAAGACCGGTTGAAAGCAATTGTGTTTCGCCAGACAGAAGTGCTGCTATTGCTTTGCCGCCAGCATCGTACGCGATGTAGCGAACTTTACGCGCGTCAAAACCTTCGCCTTTAAATGCAGCTGCGACAACTAGGTGATCCATCGAACCGCGAGCAGAACCGCCAGCGATTTTTACTTTACGTGGGTTAGATTCGAAATCTTTGACCACATCTTCCCATGTGTTGTACTTCGAATCCGCGGAGGTCACGATAGCGCCGTAATCAGCAATCGTTGCGGCTACTGGTGTGAGATCTCGGAAAGATTGCGGGAAGATACCCGTCAGTGAACGAACAACGATTGGGGTTGAGTTCACCATCAACGTATCAGGTTGGCGTTCAGCGGTTTCAATAAGGTGTGCAATCGCTTTACCACCACCGCCACCAGAGAGGTTTTGGAAAGAGACACTTTCAACGATGTCGGATTTAACTAGCACATCACCTGTGCCACGAGCCGTCATATCCCAACCGCCACCAGCACCACCTGGGATTAGGAAGTGGAGTTTTTCAACATCAGCAGCAAAAGCGTGGAAAGAAAATGAAGCTGCAATGATGGATGCGGCGAGCGTTGGTTTGAGTACCTTTAACATGTTTCACGTTCCTTATGTTGGTGACTCTCTTGTTTTGAAGAGTCTTATAATTTGTTCTCCTAGCGAGTTAGGGCGACTCGCAAGTGATGAGCTAAAGGTTAATAAGGTGTTAACGTGATGTCTCTAATGCGTAGATAAAGAGAATATTGAGCATAAACGACGTTTTGTTCATAAAGTTCATGAAAAAGGGATCCAGGCTGGATTTAATAAAAGACTAGATTGGTCACATCAATTGGGCGCCTTAAAACGCCATAATAATGGAGGTTTAATAGGGAGTGACAGCGATGAAAGGAACCTGTTTATGTGGCGCTATTGAAGTGACCGCACCTCAACACAATGAAGTGAGCTTTTGTCATTGCGATATGTGTCGAAAGTGGTCAAGCGGCCCTTTGCATGCGGTGCATTGCGGACCAGGAGTAAGATTTAATGGCGCCGAACCGAAGCGTTATCAGTCTTCGGAGTGGGCCGTACGAGGTTTTTGTGGGGAATGCGGTACGAATATCTATTACCACTTATTGGCAACGGATGAATACATTCTTTCTGCGGGATTATTTAATGAGCCAGATTTCAAATTAAGCTTAGAAATATTCACCGATGAGAAGCCCGCTTACTATGACCTGCAACCACATAGCAAGAAAATGACAGCTCAGGAAGTTTTTGCGCAGTACGCACCAGAAGAGTAGATAATAATGAAGTTTCTTTGGTTAAAGGTTTTGCTGACCGTAGCGGTATTTGCCGGTTTATTTTTGATTGTCTATCAGCAAGTACAAAGTGGCGTAAGTTGCTCATAAAAAGCCGAGTACAGCTCGGCTTTTTCATTCTAATTTCTCTAAAGTCACTTCTTAGAAGCCAGAAGCTAGCAATTGTCATAGAATTTGTTCACCTTCAGCTCATCCATTGAAACAATCCCTTCTTCATCGTAAGCCGTGAAAGGGCGACTAATACTGATGAAGCACTCAGAATCCCTTATCTGTAGAAGAGACTTTTCCTTACCTAGATAAACGATGAGCGAAGGTGTCTGAGTTGAACCAGTATTGGCAAGATTAAACCCGTCGATCTCCATCGCATTAGCGACATTGAAGTCATCTAAAGCTAATGATCCCATTCGAACGTAAATATCGTGATCTGACAATTTAGCCAAAGGCGCATTAGCAACTCCCTGAATCTTAGCCTTGGTCATCACGACCTCATTGGTGGCATGAAATGCACCCACGAAAGCCTCCAATGTATTGATACGAGCCTCACGTTGCATGTGCATGATTTTAGGTGCAGCAAATAATCCAATGATTGCCAACACAACAATAGCGACGACTAACTCTGTCAGGGAGAATCCTTTTTGTTTCATAGAGATTTCTTAAAAATGGGGAGGTAAACAAAAGAAACGTCATGTTAATGGCTGAAGGAGGAAGGATAAATTTGAGATGGCCGATTCTATTAACAGGTAAAACCTATGAATGGCAGCTTTAGAGGCGTTAATTAACTTTTTTCGTTCGGAGTTACCGAGATATTACACTCATTATTTAGCCTATCTCATGTAAGTCTGAGCTTCAAAATAAACAGCCGTAACAATGTGGTTTGACTTGCATGGTGAATGTGTTTTTGTTGTTAGTTTTGTTTTTATATGCATCAGAAAATAAATGGTTTTTTGATATTAATCCTAAAGGTTTGACAAGCAACTAGTGCTATTTTGTGAATGAAAGTCTTATTTATTTGATCGTTTTAAACGTAAATTTTACAAAACTGATAGCAAACATTACGTTTGATAAGTCTAAGCTTATATACGAGGTTGTTTGGTATTTTGATAGTTAATCGTTATGTAAAAGCAGAAGTTTTAGTACTTTGTAATTATATTGGGGCGACGAATGAGTAAAAGTACTGAGCTAAATAGTAAATACTCAATCAAGTTTATCGTCAGTAGTATGTTTATGCTGGTTGCGGTGCTAACAGCAGTATTTGCGATGGGCATGCAGTATTACTTTGCTCAAAAAATGTCCCAAGAAGCGGTGCTGTCGCGTCTTAGTGCAGCTGCTGCGGATGTGAGTGAGTATATTTACCAGGTCGATAGTAATGCCATCAGCAGTACGAAAATGCTGAAAAGTGTTCTATCTATGTCAGATCATGACTTTTCTGAAAAAGAGATTTTGGCATTATTTGCTCAGGTGTTAGAGGACAACCCTTTTATTCAAAGTCTGTACGTAGGTAATGATAACGAAGACTTCTTTCAAATCATAAACTTAAGAAATTCTGAAGTAATTCGCACCATGATGGGTGCCCAAGTTACCGAGCGTTGGGCTATTGCAAAAGGTTTCGGTCTTGGGCAAGAGCGTCAAATGGTGGTGTCTTATGTAACTGAGAACTTTGATGTCAATCGAACCGTGGCGAGCAAAAGTGACTTCTATCCATCACGACGTCCATGGTTTGTCGGTGCAACAGAGAGTGAGGTGTATAAGACCGAACCCTACTTATTCAAAAATATGAAGGTGACTGGTCAAAGCTATTCCATTCGAAATGGTCATGATGTTATCGGTATCGACATCGATCTCTCAACGCTAAAGAAGAAGATCGGTGCAATGTCGATGGGAATTCCTGTCGAAAGTGGTAGCGAATCATTTATTTTTAATCATCGAGGGGAGGTCATCGCGTCTAATGTTTCCCTGCACGAAAGCGTTGTCATACCCGATTCTTTGCCAGTACTTTGGAACGAACAGCAAAAGGCAGTCTTGTCTGCCGAGAAAACTTTGCTCGTGTCTAACCAAAATGACTGGGGGCCTTATGATTATTCACAGGCTGGGATTCCTCAAGGTTATGCGATTGACGTATTACGTCTTGTGGCACAGCAGACAGGGTTAGACTTTGACTACATCAATGGTTTTGAATCGTCTTCTTTAGCAAGAAAGTTCTCACGTGGCACTATCGACATATTGCACTCAGTATTTGGACAAGTTCCTAGGTACGGAGAAAAAGGCGTGCCAATGTTTAACGCTGAGCTTGCGATAGCGGGTTGGGAGGACCTATCAGCTTTTACTACTTTGGAGGATTTATCTTCTAAAAAAGTTGGTGTTGTTGCAGGCTTTGGAATGAAAGACTGGCTAATAACGCAATACCCGTCATTAGATGTCATCGAGTTTGATAGCTTGGGAGAAGCCAAGGAAGCGTTAAATAGTAAACAAGTGCCTTACCTCATTGATACTTATTTAACGTTAGATGAATTGGATAGCTTAGATCAGGTCACCACTATAAACGTGCAGAAGTTGAAAGGGGATCTCAAGCCGTTTTACCTTTATTTAAATCAAGAGCATGCACATTTGTATGATGTTATTGATACGGCGATTAAAGCGATTACGCCAGAGCAGCGAGCTGCATTAAGTCAAAAATGGTTAGAGTCCAAGCATTGGCGTGGCACATTTATCCCATACTCCGCCGTTTACAAGCTTGCAAAGGATAACCCCAATCATAAAGTGATGGTACAGCGTGAAGTCGAAGGCAGAGACAGTTTTGTCTACGTAACACCAATTTCAAGCTCACATGGTAGTGATGACTATTTCGCTGTGGTTATTCCGAAAAAAGTGGTTACTGATCGAGTCGTTGAGCGCTTGTTTCACTCGCTCGCGATAACGGCCTTGGTTTTGATTGGCTTGTTTCCACTGGTGTGGCGACTTGGTACGCCTCTGACAAGTTCAATTTATGCATTAAAAGCGAAGACAAAGAAAATTCAGGCGCGAGAGTTCGACAAGCTGAAACCCATCAATACAAGAATTAAAGAGGTCAGTGATTTATCGGATTCCATTTCCGATATGGTGAGAGAAATTCAGCGCCATGAGAAACAACAGGAAGATTTTGTTGAAGCCTTCATTCGCTTGATAGCACAAGCGATCGATGACAAATCACCTTATACGGCTGGCCATTGTAATCGTGTGCCAGAAATCGGCATGATGCTAGCGGAGGCGGCTGAGCAATCTCAAAAAGGCAAATTTAAAGACTTCAAATTTAAAGACGACGCAGAAAGAAGGGAGTTTCGTATTGCGGCTTGGTTGCATGATTGCGGCAAGATCACCACGCCTGAACACATTGTTGACAAAGGTACCAAGCTAGAGGCGAACTACAACCGAATCAATGAAATTCGAACTCGCTTTGAAGTGCTACGCAGAGATCTAGAAATCGAATACCTCAATACCTTATTGCGTGGCGATGTGAGCAATGACGAAGCAAAAGCCAAGTTTGAAGATAAAGTACGTGACTTAAATGATGATTTTGAATTCATTGCCAATGCTAACATCGGTGGTGAGTTCATGAGTGAAGACAAGATCGCACGCGTTAAGCGAATCGCAGAGCAAACGTGGTTGCGTAACTTTGATGACCGCTTGGGCTTATCACCGATGGAAGAGGGAAATAAACCTGTTCAAAATGTGCCTCTACCAGTGCTAGAGAAGTTATTGGATGACAAACCAGAACACATTATCGAGCGTGTTCGACCTGTAGAATTTACCCCCGAACATGGTATTCAGATGCAGGTTCCTGAGCACCAGTACAACATGGGGGAAGTGTATAACCTAACCATTTCTCGTGGCACGCTAACGCCTGAAGATCGATTCAAAATTAATGAGCATATGATCAGTGGGATTAAGATGCTTGAGGCACTGCCGTTCCCACCAGAGCTAAGTAATGTACCGCGCTATGCGTCTACTCACCACGAGACGCTGAAAGGGACGGGGTATCCTCGTAAACTGAGTGCGGATGATTTGTCGGTTCCAGAGCGTATTTTGGTGATCGCAGATATTTTCGAAGCCTTAACCGCTGGTGATCGTCCTTATAAGAAAGCGAAGCCCGTTAGCGTGGCAATCGACATCATGCACAAAATGGCGTTGGATGAGCATTTGGATATGGATTTGTTTTTGCTGTTCTTAGAGAGTGGGGTTTATCTTGAGTACGCCAAGAAATTCATACCTGAAGAACAAATTGATCAGGTTGATATAGGAAAATACCTGACTTAGCACGCGATACCTCAAACACAGTATGACTAAAAGCGGTACTTCGGTATCGCTTTTTTATATTCGCGAAAACGTGATTTAAGCCGAAGAATTATGCAAGTCTATGAAAAACATGTACTAGACTTGAAATACGTATGCTTACGCTACCCTTGTTTCGGTGGTGGCAGAGTTGATTTTAATCTGTTGGAGGGCTTTCGAGCGTGAAAACGAAATCCAGAACTCCCCGTAAACTGTCCATTAAATTCGTCGTTGGTAGCTTATTCATCTTCGCTACGGCGGTGACAGCCCTGCTTGGTATCAGCTTGCAATATTATTTCGGTAAACAGATGTCAGAGGAGCATATCTTGACTCGCTTAACCATGACGGCGACTGACATTGGTAACCATATTCAACAAATTGATGCGAGTGCGACGAGTAGTGCAGGAATATTAAGAAGTGTTGCGGATTACACTGATACTCGGTTCAGTGTTGATGAGATTCAAGGCGTATTTGTTCAAACGTTGATTGATAATTCAGAGTTCTACAGTATCTATTTCGCGTCACCGAATGAGTTCTTTTTTCAAGTTATCAATTTGGAATCCTCTCCTGTTGTGAGAGAGCAAATCGGCGCAACTCCTGAGGAGCGTTGGGTCATCATTAAAGTATCGGGAGACGAAAAAGCGCGTCTCAAGAATACACTCTATTACTCTGAAGAAATGGTTCTTCTTCGCCAAACAGTACAAAAGAGCAACTTTTATCCGTCTCGTCGCCCTTGGTATGAGAGTGCATCAAGGGATAGCGTTTATAAGACGGAACCGTACCTTTTCCAGCATTTAAAAATTACGGGGCAATCATACTCTGTTCGCAGTAAAGGAGCGGTGATCGGCGTTGACACCGTGTTGTCCTCCATCAGTGAAAAAATCATCTCAACGGAATTAGGCTTAAAGATAGAAGACGGTGCTGAGGCGTTTATTTTTAATGACACTGGGGAAGTGATCGCTTCCAGCGTCAAATTGTTTAAAGAAATCGACATTCCAGCCTCTGAACCGCTAGTACTTAATGAGCAAGTAAAATCGTTAATCAATGGTGACCGCGTGATAGCGGTCTCCAATCAAAATGATTGGGGGCCATATGATTACACCCAAGGTGGTGAACCAGAAGGGTATGCGATAGATGTCCTTAAGATCATTGAGCAAAGTACGGGGATAAAATTTGAGTTCATTAATGGATTTAATTCTAGACAACTACAAGATAAATACTTGAAAGGGGACATCGACCTGTTGCAACCCGTTGCTGGGGTTAAAACAAATTTAGGAGTAAAAAGCGTTCCTATTTTTACCACCCAATTGGCTATTGCCGCTAAAGATGATGTGTTCATGCCGAACTCATTAACAGAGTTAAAACAGGAAACGGTCGGAGTGGTTTCTGGCTTTGGTATGAAACAATGGCTATTCGAGCGCTACCCCGATCTTAACGTCGTTGAACAACCAAATCTTGATGCAGCGAAACGGGCACTCTACTTGGGGGAGATAACATACCTCGTCGATAGTTATCTCACACTTGCAGAAATGGAGCGCTTGGTGAGGTTGACCAATGTACATGTTGGAGTATTGGATGCTGAATTGCTCGAATTCTCGATGTACATGAAAGTAGAGGACAGTGAGATTATCACTGTTATTGATAGGGCGATAGAATCCATTACGCCAGCACAAAAACAAGTATTGAGAGAAAAATGGATCACGTCTCGTCAGTGGCGTGGCAGTTTTGTGCCTTATCCTGAAGTCTATGAATTAGCGATGCAAGAAGACAAGCATCAAAGCATGAATAAGGTGATGATTAAAGGAGAAGAGAAATTTCTTTATATGACGAAGTTTGAGTCAACGAGAGGAGCCAGTGATTATTTTGCAGTAGTAGTGCCAGGTAAAGTAGTAACTGATGCGGTCACTACTTGGTTATTTAAGGCTATAGGAATTACCACGTTAGTGATGTTGGTATTACTTCCGTTAGCGTGGAAGGTTGGCACGCCAATTGTTAACTCAATTTTGGCACTGAGAAAAGAAACCATCAAAATAAAAAATCGCGAATTTGACCAGTTAGCACCAGTAGAAACGCGTATCAAAGAAGTTTCTGATTTGTCAGATTCGGTCACTGAAATGACGCAGGAGATTCAGCATCACGAGCAACAGCAAGAAGAGTTTGTTGAAGCCTTTATTCGCCTTATCGCGCAAGCAATCGATGACAAGTCTCCTTACACTGCGGGGCACTGTAATCGTGTCCCAGAAATTGGCTTGATGTTGGCAGAGGCGGTAGAGAAGTGCGACACCGGTAAGTTCAAAGATTTTAAATTCAACAATGACGATGAACGACGTGAATTCCGTATCGCGGCTTGGTTACATGACTGTGGCAAGATCACCACGCCAGAACACATCGTTGATAAAGGCACTAAGTTAGAAGCCAACTATAACCGCATCAATGAAATTCGCACTCGTTTCGAAGTACTAAGGCGAGATGCTGAAGTGGAAATGTGGAAGTCGATATCTACTGGTGAACTGTCAAAAGAAGAGGCGCAAGCCAAGTTCGATCAACGAGTTGTGCAGTTGGACGAAGACTTCCGGTTTGTTGCCAACGCCAACGTGGGTGGCGAGTTCATGAGCGACGATAAGATTGAGCGAATTAAACAAATCGCCCAACAAACTTGGTTGCGTCACTACGATGATCATCTTGGTCTTTCTCCATTTGAAGAAATGATTAAGCCAAAATCTGACGTGACGCTACCCGTGGTTGAAAACCTTTTAGCGGATAAGCCTGACCATATTATGGAGCGCGTTCGCCCAATGGAATTTGCACCCGAGCATGGCATTAAGGTACAAGTACCAGAACATCAATATAACTTGGGTGAAGTGTACAACCTGACCATTTCCCGTGGGACGTTAACACCAGAAGACCGCTTCAAAATTAACGAGCACATGATCAGTGGGATCAAAATGCTCGGGGCACTGCCATTTCCTCCGGAGTTAAGTAACGTGCCGCGATATGCTTCGACCCACCATGAGACGTTGAAAGGCACAGGTTATCCGCGTCGGTTGAGTGCAGAAGATTTATCCACCCCAGAGCGCATCTTGGTGATTGCGGATATTTTTGAAGCGTTAACCGCAGGGGATCGACCGTACAAGAAAGCCAAGCCAGTGAGCGTTGCGGTCGACATTATGTACAAAATGGCACTGGACGAGCATTTGGATATGGATTTGTTCTTGTTGTTCTTAGAAAGCGGGGTTTACCGTGACTATGCCAACAAGTTTATGCCAGCCGAACAGGTTGATGAGGTGGATATTGAGAAGTATCTGAAGTCCAAATCATCAGATGCGTAAGCCAGAGAGCTTAGGGCGTTGAATCCCTACAGCTTCAAAGAGTGGCGCATTCGTTGCCACTCTTTTTGTATCAGAACTCGGTAGCGCGTTGGTAAATCAATGTTGCTTGGGGTAGGTAGCAATTCTGCCGCTTCTTGTAACGAGAGACCGGCAAAGGGATGTTGATCGCGACAGCTGAGTATGGTCATTGCCAAAGCGTAGAAATCATCGTTCTTACTTGCCTGACCGATACGCAGACAAGGGCGTGTCGCACTATAGGCTCGGCTAACGGTTGTATGTGAATGCTCTCGGTATTTAGCATCAACTCGAATCACACTGCCAAAGTCGATAAGCCGAACTTGGTTATTCGACGTCAGACTATGTTGTGTGGTTTGATATCGCCATGCAGATAACCGGTTTTATGCAGGTTTAGCAAAGCGAATTCAAGCTTGGTTATTAAATCTTGAGGTAATAAATCGGGCTCTATCGCGTTAAGTGTTTTGCCTTCAAGATACTGGCTCATTAACCAGTCGGCGTGGTTTTGCGAGCCATAACCGTGAAAGTTTGCCCAGTAATCCGATGCGTATCTGGATAGAAAATCCGCTTCCGCCATCAAGGCCCGTTTCTCAGCCAAGCTGCGCGCTACCTTGATGACCACAGTGCCATAGAGCTTGTGCTCGCACTGAAACACATTGTTGCTCAAAGGCGCTACATAAGTAACGCCACAGGCTCTAAATAGGGTTTGATTGGCGAACGTGTTCATCACTAAATGCTCGCCGGTAACACAAAGCCCGCAAAGAAATTCGGCACGAACGGATTGTTCTGACCTTGCGTTTTAATCGTTAAGCGAACCTTGTCGCCATTGTAATCAAACTCAAGTTGGGTACTTTGCGAAGAGGTTGAAGTGACGCGCGGCTCAATCAAGCGGAACCATGCCCAGCTGCCTTTAAACTGCTCATTGGCAATCGGCGTTGCTTGTTTTTGTAGACGCACCGTTAGTGCATCTTGCGCGACAGAATCGCCTTTCCAGCTTTGTTGTGTCCACAGCATCGGACCGTGTTGATAAGTGAAAATCGGTTTTTCAGCACGAATGGAAAACTCAGTCAGCGCCGAACTCATCTCCGTCGGTTTCATCTGGAATTGAATCGCAACGTTTTTCGGGTCAGCTAAAAACAGGGCAGAGCGAATGTCTTTGGCTTTATCAAACATCAGCCAAATCGAAGGATCTAACGCAAAGCCAGTATTTGGCAGTAAGCCGGACATAAACGGCGCACGTTGCTCTGTTGAGAAGCCTTTCAACATGGTTTGATAGAAGGTGTCCAATGTGCCATCGGTTTTAAAGAAGGCAGCAACATCCGCTGTGCTTGCGTCGCTGTTGGCACTTTTCTTAAATGGGTAGAAAGCTGCGATGGTGTTTTCATAAGGCTGGTAGACTTCGCTGTTCCACATACTATTAAGGTATTGGTGAGCTAAGTTCATTACCAACTCATTGGTTTGTACTGTCACATAGTCAATCACTTCACCGGATAACGGTGGCAGGGAATCGGTTAATGACGCCAACTGCGCAACCGGATTTTGCGCTTTTAAACCTGCAGATAACGTTTCGTAAGCCACTTTGTCTGGCGTGTTGGATTTGTAGAACTGATCGAGCCATTTTGCCGTGTTAGCGAAACCTTCCAGAACGGTATCTATTGGCTTCTTACCTTGATCGTCTGGCGTCACTTGTTTATGGAAATCATTAAACGTCAGTGTGATTTGGCGAGCGGATTCCTTCTTCTCGTTGTCTTGCGCAGCATCGGCAATCTCTTCATCGGTCTTCTTCTTCGCATCTTTTGGCTCTGGTAGAAGAACCGAAGTGTAGTTGCTGATGGTAGTAAACAGCTTAGACATTGGGTTGTTTGAGGCATTGTTGAGTACGTTCAAGCTGGCATTCAACTGTTCAGAGCCAGAAATGGCTTTCACCTCGATGCTGTTAATAAAATCGCGCCAGTAATTGATGTAATCGTTCTGGTACATGCGTTTTAAATCGTGGCTGATTCGGTGCATCTCTAGCGCACTTGGGGCTTGTCCTGCAATGCCTTCATAAGCGGATAACGCTTCGATAAGAAGAGGGGATTCCACCGAAAGATCCAGCTCGTTAAAGCCAGTCGGTGTGTACAAGTAAGGAACGAAATAGCCAACGTAGCCAGGTTTGAATTGGTATATCTGATTGAAGTTGGAACCAAGTTCTTTACGCACATCAATGCGCTTCTCGTACGCATGATCGTTCAAAATGTGTTGGTAGAGTAACGTCTCTATATTGGACTGATTGATGACTTGCTTCGCCAACCCTTCAAGCTCTTGATTGGCAGTTGTCGCCACCAAGTGCTGGTTAAACACGTCGTCGAGCAGCACTTTAAGCTGAGCAACGTTGGTTTTGTCCGCTTCGCCTTGATGCTCTAAGTTCGCCAAGAAGTAGCTCTTCAACTCTTCAATGTTGGTGCGATTTTTATCAAACAACAGCCGATAGTCGTTCAACAGTTCGAGCGTTCTGGCTTGGTCTTCCAAGTTCACATAAACATAAAGGTCATTCTCAATGGTGTGCGCCATAGAAGGGAGCAAAACTTGTTGTAGCTCTTTGGTGTAAGCCGCTTCAACTTCTGGTTTGATGGTCGCATTCGGTAGGAATGGCAATGTATACCAAGGTTCGGGCTCCTGATATAGCGCGTAAATGCGATGCATGGTGTACAGGTTTGGAATGTTGCCCACCAAATCTTCTTTGCTGTATGGCTGTGCTGCGATCGCTTCTTTGTAACGCTCTAACATGCCATCGGCTCTGGCTTCACGATTGGTTTGATAATCGAAGTCGAACTTGAGAATCGTCAATGTTCCAGCCAATAGACCCAGCCAAATTAGGGTGTAAGCGGTTTGGCTGAACCACAACCAATTCTCTTTATGGCGGTTAACACCGACTAAAGTGTTTTCATTTAACACGACATGAGACATCAAATGCTGAGCAAACAAGGTTTGTTGAACGGGCATTTGTTGGTGTTGCTGATATTGCTCATTGCCGAGGGACTGGTTGACCACGTTCGCCAGTAAATCATGCTGTGCGAAATCACTGCCACTGTGGGTAAAGTAGAAGCCACGGAAGTTGAGTCCATCTGTGTATTGGTCGCCTCGGTGCAAGCGTTGTAAGAAGTGCCACAAATTCTGTTTGAGTAGACCAAATTGGTAAGGCGCACCACAAATGGCATTGCGGAAATCTTGGTTAAGTTGTGCTCCCAACGCGTTGCTCATGTTCGAGATTAACTGACCAATGAGGTGGTCGTATTCGTCATTGAACCAATCGGCGTCAATGCCACCATGTTTTTGTACTGGGCTGGTGGCGCCGAACACTTCATTGCGTCTCGCCTCATCAAACGCAGAAAAGAACTGACAGAAATCGCTCACTTGACCCATGTTGGTTAGGACATTGTAGACAGGTAGGTTCAAACCAAATGAACGATTGAATGCTTTGATTTGCGATTTCAATTGGTCGGCTTTTTGTGAAAGGGTTTCACTATTGCCAACTAACTGTTCAATTTCTGTGGTTAGCAATAAGCCGTTAATCGCTTGTCTCGGACGCCATTTATTTAGGCACTGACACAGTGTTTTTAAGTAAAGCGGTTGCTGATCTTCGCCCATGCTGACGGAAATTAGAATTGAGTGTTCACTGAGCCAAAATAGAATCGGAAACTCAATGTCGTTACCAAAGTCATCCACCTTATAAGCTTCGTAACCCATCTGCGTGATGATGCTTTTGTCTTTGCTTGGGTTATCACTGAGTAACAGATAAATCGGCTGATCGTAACGGCTGGTTAAGCGCTTTTTACGCTTTTGTACGCCGAGCATTTTCTTGAAGTGGAAAGCGAATAACTTGCAGCGTTTGATGATTAGTGCACGTTCTTGGTCTTGCTCAAGACTCTTTTTCACCTTGCGATTGATTAACCAAAAGCAAAGCCCAGCAGACAGAAGTGCCACAATGGTTGTCGTGATGACGCCTGTCCATAAGAAATCAGGATATGCGACAAACCAAGTCAGTAAGCTGCCTAAGATTGCCAGAAGCAGAAGGGTAACGAGGCTCCAAATGATTGCCTTTTTTCTTGTCGGTGTATTTGGGTTGTCTTGCGTCATCGTGACTCAACCTCGCTTTGTTTGTTTTTGTTATGCACCACTAAGCCGTTGACGTTGGCATTCTCCCGATACCAGTTATTGATGGTTTTAGCTTGTTCTGAGTTGTCACATCGAACGATGACGCGAACGTGGGAGTTGATGTTATCCGCAACAGGTTGATAGTTGGATGTCGGCAGTTGGGCAATAAATTTCTCGGCGTTTTTAAGGTTAGAGAAGGTTGCAAGTTGCACCAACCAATCAGTATCTGCTGTAGGGCTCGTCGTTGGATTGCTCTTCGCTTCTGTCGCGGGTGTTTTCGCTCGTGGCGTCACGGCTTTTGGTTGGCTCGGCGCTGTACGAGGTGGTTGAGTAGTATTTACCGCGACTTTATTGCCTTTTAAATCGTCGTCAGTGCTGACATAAACGATGTCTTCCGCACGACCAGATTCAATATAGCGCTGGCTGTACTCACCAAGTTGGACAAAATCACGAGCCCGCTGTGGTTTGGTTTTGTTGTACCAGAAATAGGTGAGGGCAACACTCAAGCCAATGATAGTTAGGAAAAATAATGTAGTGACAAGGTAACGTTTTTTGCGCGTTGGTTTACGTGTTTTAGGCACTGAAACCTTAGTATGACAATAGATTCCACCGGCTTGTCGGTACTGACTTAAAATCTGCTCTAAGCGGTAGGTAAAACTCTTTAGCTGTTCGCTGCCCGTTTCACGGTACTGACCTTTAAAGCCGATATTGAGAAACAGGTAAACCACTTCTAATAAGTCGATCAGCTTGTGCGGTTGGCGCGCTGCTTTCTCTGCCACAGTAAAGAAAAGCTCACCACCGTTGCGCATACCAAACAGTTCACTGAGTAAGGTTTTGTTCTCCCATCCGCGTTTTTCACCCCAATCGGTGTAGACAATCAACTCATCCAAAACCACGACATACAGGAAACAGAGCTTGTCGATCACGGCGACTGGGTAGGTCAGCTCTGCGCCTTTGGTTTTGATCTCATTAATAGAAGCCACCAGTTGATGTCTGAGCGTGGTGATGTCTTCGGGCTCCGGCAAGGTGTTGATCTTGAGAGTGACAGCCAATAACTCAGAACTGATGTTGATCAGCTGATTCTCGGCTTTATCGAAATGATGTAAGAACCCAATATTGGCTTGCGCAGCGTTGACCGAATGCCATTTTACGTCAGGCATGTCGGTATCTTTACTCACGAAGTCATTTTCGCTGCTGTCCCAAACTAAGGTATCTTCATCCAAATAGTTCATAACTTACTACCTCAGTGCGTACAGCATCACTTCTAGGTCGCCAACACGTGTATCGACGTGCAGCGCCAGTGCATCGCGGTTTTCAATCATTTCTAACCAATTGCGGTCTGACGTATCCACTTCAAAATACGCTGTACCTTGCATCGGTTTCAGTTCGCTTGGCGCAACAGGAAGCGGCGTTAGTTGAACGCCAGAAAGGGCATTACGCACGATCTCGACAATCTTGTTATTGCTGCTGAGTTTGGCTGCCGCAGGGAACAATTCGTTAAGCTCGGTGCTGCTGATGTTGGAACGGACACTGAGAACGAATCGGCGATCGGACAAGTTGTGACCGTCTTTTACCAACGTGCGCAGTAAGCGGCGTCGCTCAAACAATGAAGTGTCGAAGGCGAACTCAATCACAGAGTCTTGCTGAACCAGCGTGAGCATATTGCGCAGATTCGAAAAAAGCGGATTAAAGCAATCGTACAGACGATGGAAATCCAACGGTTGACATGGTTCTGGAATTGCGGGTGTGGATGCCATGACTTGCGCTTCAAACTTGCGTAGCTCCAAATAAAGCTGATGGGTTTGAAACTTTGGATTCGACAAAGACAAATCAAACCACGGAAGCCAAGTGTTGAGTGTTTGCAGCCACAGGTAATCCTGCATCATCGACTGCGGACTCTTTTGTCCTTGTCCAGCTTGAATACGTTTGAGCAAGCTGGTGGCACGGTTGGACGTGAGGGCATGAATCTCTTTCAAACGTTCAACCAATAGCTGTGATGCACCATAGTGCAAACACGCAGGAATAAAGGAACGGTCTAGCATCACTTCGCCCGTTTCGCTGCATTCCAACACCTTGGCGAAAGGTATGAGGGTAAAGCCTGAAGTGTCTTCGCCTTCTAGTTTAATCGCTATATTGAGCTGCGCGACGTCCACCTCAACGCTGGCATTCTCAGAGGTTGAAGTATCAAACACATTGATGGTGCGCGTGAGATAGCGGCTTTGTTCCGATTCATCATTGGCGTAATCATTATTGCCTTGCAGAGATACAGGCAATGCTAAGTAAGCCATTTTCTCAATCGTACCGTGCGGCACATCTCTGGCGACTTCGCGTTTCAGTTCGAAATGCGTGCCATCTGGGAATAACCCTGCGCTAGAAGAGACGGAAAGCTTGCCAATTTTAAGTAGATCGTGATTGATCACCAAGTCGGTCACGCCATAGTAAGGGGCATAACCGGCAAGCGTTTCGACGTTTTGTCTGACGTAGTTTTGTGTGTATCTGTCTTGTTGTTGAAAGTGTTGTGGGGCAATGAACATGCCTTCTTGCCAAACGACTTTTTTATATGCGTCCACGAGATTTCCCTATCTACTGAATCGAGTTAAAAGACATCCCACCAAGGCGAATCTGGTGTCACGGTTTGCAATGCTGCTTTGTTGCCGCTGATCTTTAACTGGATATATTGTTCTTCTTCCTGAGGCGTGGTTGTCACTACCGTCGCCGTGCTTGCATCATATTCGGCAAATTCCACCAATACGCCGATGTATTGAGTGGTCTTGTTGATGTCTAAGGTTTGTTTGCTATTGCTGTCTGGCATCACCACGGGCAGCACTTGTTTCGACACCAAGTTTGCGCCCAAAAGGCTTACGTCATCGTTGTACAAATCGATAAACGGCAATTGCTTAAACTGCTGGGCATCGGTTAGTTGATACAAGCGCACCACCACGGGATTGGTACTGTTGTTGACACTTGGGTTGATCGTCTTCTCGGCGCTTACCGCCAATTGATATTGCGTCACAACCGGTGTTGGGTCGGATGAACATCCCACCAAAGCGAAAGCGAGTAAACTAAGCCAAATCTTCATCAGCTTTCCTCACTTTGCTTTTGCATGTTTTCCATAAACATCGCTTTGAACTGGCGACGAAAATCACCGTTGTCTTGTCGATGTTGGAAGTGTTTGCGGTAGATTTTCCAATACTTCTTGTCTTTGCTGCTGAATAGTCCGCCAGACACAAATTCGCTAAATTGATTCTCTAGTTGGTTCGGCGCGAATTCGTTGAGGAACTGATCGAGTGTTTTGTCCAATGCATCAAACAAAGCATCATGTGCAAGCGGTGGGTTACGAAGGTATTGTTGATTCTTCTCGGTAATCGTAATCAGCTTTTCGATAGAGGCTTCCAGCTCTGATGTTGGAAGGTGGTCGCCCGGAAGATACTCAATCTCCGTAGAACGCTCCATTGCTTGCTGCTGTTTCGACACTTCATCCACTTCAAAGTGGTCCACCAGTTCGTCATCGTCGATGTCTTCAAACGGGTCGGAGGAGAAGGGGTCATCGCTCATTACATTCTGGTGGGAGTAATGAACTTCCGATTTCACGGGTTCGACGATGTCTCCCTCGTCGAGAAAATCGACATTGTCTTCCAGTTGCAGGTCGAACTTGGTTGCAAAGAGATCATCGGATTGCTCTTCGACAGGCGCTTTGCTCGACGTGAGTGTTGATACCAACATCGAATAGCTTTCGATCTTTAAAATGTCGCCATCGTTGAGTGGGTAATCTTTGTCTCTCACCATGGCTTTATCGTTGAGGCGAGCCGGGTTCTTGCCGGTACTCTTCACCAAATAACCTGTTTCAGTGAGACGAATTTGTCCGTGGATACGCGAGATGCGTTTTGATTGATCGGGCAATGCCACTTCACAAGAAGCAGAACGCCCAAACTGCCCGCCAGACTCGGGCAGATAGATGACTCTTGAAGTCACCACCTCTTCAGAGGGTACAGAAATCAAATGTATGCTGATCGCCACTTGTTATCCCTCGCATTTAGCCAACGCTGTGTTGAAAGCGGTTAAGAAACCAGAATATTTGTCCAAAAAGCGGTTAGAGAAATACACGCCCATTGGCTTGGTTTCGAATACTTGAGAATAGAAGTAATCGCTTGGAAGAGAGGCTTGGCTTATTTCAGTGTGGAACACCCGTTCATCTTCCAGTGCGACGTCAATTTCTCTTTGTTTTAAAAGCCTTAGTAAAACCTTAGCATCTCGTGGCTGCTTAACGACGTTGTATCCGTTACGTTTCAGCCAAAACCATGTGCTTGAGCCAAATTCTGCCGAGAACTTAAGGTTCAACTTTGACAAATCATCAAGCTTAGGCTCTACACCAGGACCAAAATACCAACGCAACTTTTGTTCGGTAATGGGGGCAGACAAGGTTGCGTAGCTGTCGTGTTCTCTGGTTTTCGGTGAGACGAAAAAGCCGTGTTGTTGACCACTGTGCACGTGAAGTTGTGCGTCAGACCATTCCGTCATGGTCAGTTGGTAAGGTTGTCCCATTTCGCCCAGTGCGCATTTGACGCGGTTGAGCGCAAACCCATCCATGTTTTGATTCTGGTGAGTTTGGTACGGTGCCCATTTGTGAGTCGCAAGCAGCAATCGGTCAGGACCAATCCAAACTTGCGCCCAAGCTTCAAACGAGAATAGGGCACCAAGCAAAATAAACAGCGATGAGACCAGCTTGGTTATTTTGCGGAAAAAGCTCACCCCACAGCTTACTGCCGCCTCTTGAACAAGAATCGAGGTGGTGACGAGTTGGGGTGAATGTACGCTTCTAAACACCATGATTCGTTACTACTGAATATCCAGTTCAAAGCCCTGTGGCGTCGACGCTGCGGTCACCGTCACTTGGCTAATCGGTTGTTGTGCGCTCAGACGCGCGATACATTCTTCAGCCAACTTCGGCATCAAAGAGCGGTTAATGATTTGCTCAACCGCACGACCACCTGTCGTAGGGTCGGTATTTTTGCTGACAACCAAATCCACAAAACCTGCATCCCACGTAAAGCTCGCTTGATACTGTTCTGCCAGTTTTTTGCGAATGCGGTTTAGCGCGATTTCGGTGATCTTCGCTAGTTCATCATCGTTGAGTGGGTAATAAGGCACGATGGTGGTACGTCCTAAGAATGCAGGTTTGAAGTAGCGTTGTAGATCGGGACGAATTGCTTCGAGCAGTTCATCGTTGCTGATGCGTTCGGCGTTTTCATCACACACATCGCAAATCGCTTGGTCAGCGGCGTTAGAAGTCATGATGATTAAGGTGTTTTTGAAATCGACCGTGCGACCTTCGCTGTCTTTGATATGTCCTTTATCGAAGATTTGATAGAAGAGGTCATGAACGCCCGGGTGCGCTTTTTCCATCTCATCCAAAAGCAAGACAGAGTAGGGATTGCGGCGAATCGCTTCGGTTAATACGCCACCTTCACCAAAGCCAACATAGCCAGCAGGCGAGCCAAGTAGCATTGAGATTTTGTGTTCTTCTTTAAATTCGGTCATGTTGATAACCGTGAGATCGTTGCTGCCTCCGTAAAGTTGCTCCGCGAGTGCCATGGCGGTTTCAGTTTTACCGACACCACTTGGACCACACATCAAGAACACACCGATCGGCTTACGGTTGTCGGTTAAGCCAGCACGTGAGATTCGAATCGCTTTTGCCAGTTCTTGCTTCGCCACGTTTTGACCGATAACGCGTTTATCCAGCTCTGATTCTAGTGACAATAGGCGAGCGATTTCATCACTCATCATGTTGCCGACGGGAATGCCTGTCCAACCGGAAATGACTTGAGCAATGGTCGCGTCATCCACCATCGCATTAACTAATGGCTCTTCACCTTGAAGCTCGTGCAATTGGTCGAGAAAGGCATTCAACTGGGTTTGCTGAGCTTCGCCCGGCGTTTCGCTTTCTGTGATGCTTTGTTGAAGCGCTTTAATCTCATCAACCAAAGTAATTTCTTGCTCCCAACGTGTCTGGTAGTCCGCTAATTGAGATTGATTGGTGGTGATTTCTTGCTTCAATTCGGCAATTTCTTCTGCGCCTGAGCCGAATAAATCAAACTCTTTCTCTAAAGCAGACTGCTCGTTTTGTTGATAACGAATGGTTTGCTCCAACGCTTCAATCACTTCTGGTTTTGCACCTTGGGTTAAAGCAATACGCGCACTAGCGGTATCGAGCAGGCTGATCGCTTTATCTGGCAATTGGCGAGAAGGTAAGTAGCGAATGGATAGGTTGACCGCAGCATCAATAGCGGATTCAGTGATAAACGCGCCGTGGTGCTTTTGCAATGAAGCCGCAATGCCACGCAGCATTTGTTTGGCATCTTCTGCATTTGGCTCTTCTACCGTGACGACTTGGAAACGGCGAGTCAAAGCAGGATCTTTCTCGAAGTACTTTTTGTACTCTGCCCATGTTGTTGCGGCAATGGTTTTGAACTCACCACGCGCAAGAGCCGGTTTTAATAGGTTGGCGGCATCATTTTGTCCTGCTACGCCACCAGCGCCGATCAGCGTATGTGCTTCGTCAATAAATACAATGATTGGTACATCGCTGTTTTTAACTTCGTTGATGACGTCTTTAAGGCGGTTTTCAAATTCGCCTTTGACGCTGGCACCTGCTTGTAAAAGCCCCAAATCAAGCGAATGGAGCTGAACGCCTTGCAGCGCACTTGGTACTTCATCTGCAGCGATTCTCAGCGCTAAGCCTTCAACGACAGCGGTTTTACCCACGCCCGGTTCACCAACGAAAATAGGGTTGTTTTGGCGTTTACGACAAAGAATGTCGATGGCTTTTCTTACTTCAGAATTACGCCCAGAAATCGGGTCGATATTGCCTTCAATCGCTTGTTGAGTCAGGTTGATGGTGTACTTGCTTAGTGCGTCGTTCGCGCTTGCTGTGTTTGCGGCTGAACTTGCTTCACCTGTGCTTTGTTGCGTTGCGCGCTTCACCGGCGTTTTGTGGATTAAACCTTGTAGGGACTCGGTCGACACGTTCTGTAGAGATTCGAGATTGTTGCTCGATACGCCCATGACGTTCTGCTGCAACAGCGCTTGAACGAGATGCAGGCTGATGATTTCACCATGACCATAGTTAACGGAGGCAATCATCCAAGCGTCTTTGAGTAGTTCAGTCAGTGCATGGCTGAGTGTTGGTTGGCTGTCTTGTACTTTTGGTAAGCGCTCGATGCGATTTGCTAGTTCACTGGCAAGTTGATCTTGGTTGATCTTCTGACTTTCAATCAGAGTTTTTAAGTGCGCGTCTTGTTGATTCATTAGCGTGACCAGCCAATGTTCCGGCTCAATGGCTGCAACGCCTTGGTTCATGGCTGCGCCCGCAGAGGCTTCCAATGCGCGTTTTAATTCTGGCGATAACTTGGCGACTAAATTTGTCAGCGTTACTTGTGTCATAACCTTATCCTTGTCTTTTGCGCGATAACTTTCTTTGTCGTCGCGGTGTCTACCTGGCTATTTCAGAAGAATCCGAATCCGCTCTGTAGGTTTACGTTCTGGGGCGAGGCAATCCACTTCACCCAATTTTGCGGTTTGATCTGGCTGAGCAGACAGCCTTGGTTTTTCGAGATATGCACGCTTAACGTTGAGATAAATAGAAATCGGCGTGGCGTCTCGTAAATAATGTTGAATGAGCTGGCGCATGTGGCTCGCCAACTGAGTATCTCGATGAATCTGATGCAGCTCTTTGCGGTTAGCAGGCTGGATACTCACCACCAAATGTTGGTTGTAAGTCATGCACGTTTTGCCAATGAGGAAACCTTGCCCGATCCCGCTGTTGTAGTCGTCTTTCTGTCCCAAACGGGTAAGAGAACTCGCTGGTAACTGACGACGTTCATGGCTCTTAGTCGACACATCGATTTGGTAAGGGAAGTAGTCGTTAAGGATCTGCTCTAACGTTTCTAAGTTACGATGCCCTTGAGCGAACAGCAGCGAATATTGGAACAGCGCGCCGTGTTCGTGTTTCAGGTTCGCCAGTTGTTTGAGTAAATCGGTTTTTTCTTTCGCCAGCTCTTTCTGAACCAAGAGGTGAGGAGCGAGTTCTAGCTGCGCGGCAAGTTCAAAATGGCGTTGATTGAATACGTCTAAAAAGTCCTTGAGTGCGTGATCGTCGTTATGCAGTGCAAACAACAATTCCTCATAGATGTAGTTGGGGATAACCCCTTGTGCGCCAGATAGTGCTTGCTGAGCAATACGAACTTTGGCGCTGTGGTCACTGAACGAAAAGTATTGAATATCGTCGGCATCACCATGGGGCATGGCTTCTGCTTTGAGCTCTAACTTCAGCTTGTGCCCAGACTGCTTTGTCATTTGCATCAGCAATCGCATTGCTTGAGCAAAGTCATACTCATGTGGGTTCGCTTTTAAATCGTTAATCAGTGACATCGACATCATCTATCTTTCACGCTACATCGAGCGCTGGCTCCCGTGGATTTTTGGATAACGCCTCGCAATGCCATCTTTGCCATAAAGACGAATTGTGAGCTGAATGTAGCGATCAAAACTACAGAACTGTTGAAAGAAGCGATTCAACACATCGGTGAAAGTCAGATAGTTGCCAGACGTATCGAGAGTGATTTCAATCTCTGTGCCCGGAGAGAAGACGTTCTTGCCTAGAATACGCATCGATGAAACTTGTGAGCGCACTTTTACTGACTGAATCATTTGAATTTCATCGCTCACCAACTGGTTGCGGCTGCACAATTGCAGCATTTGCTTAAGCTGCTGAGTCGGATCTTCAGAGTGCAGCAGAGACGAGAAATTACTGTTCAGTAGCCCGATAAATTGCCAGTGCATATTAGCGTCAGATTCGCGTTCTATCGGAGCTGAAGGCGGGTAGAGCGAATGAAAATCGCCGGGTAAATCGATAGGCTCTAAACATGTCATCTCACCGTTGATGGTGCATGCTTGTTTGCCATTGGTACAAAGAAGGCGAGTACCGTAGAGTTTGTTGAATTCGAGTTCTTGGTTGGCGTTTAGGCTGATCGCCAATCGTAGTTCACCTGTGGAATCCTCTCGGCTTTGCCAGTAATCGCAATGTGGGTCGCTTTGGTAACTGTCTATAAACAGTGGTGTCAGCAGTTTTTGACCGCTCGACGTAATCTCAAACACATCCAAAATGTCGACCACTTGAATTTCATTATCGGTATGCGCATCGGCATTAACGGGAATGGTAAGGCTGCGTTGGTCATAGCTGGTTGGTTCGCCTGTTTGTTCGAATAGATTCACCGCAGGCACCACATTGAGCTTAAACACTTGGTTATCGAATAAGCGGATAAACTCCATCGGTAAAGAGTGCATAAACAGGTTTAATACCACAGTGGAGCAATCATGTTGCTGACAGGCTTCACCAAAGCCTTTAAGACGGAAGAACTGACGTTTCTCTTTGAAGAAGAAAAATTCGTTCATCAAATGGTAGCCAGAAAATTGATTGCCTTTTTGTGGCAGAAATTGAAACTGCTTATCGCTGATTCGGCTCTTTAACTGGCTCGCCGCCAAGACAGCGTGATTCTCACCATTGATGTCGGAAATCGATATTGCACGCGCTTCACTGAGCAGCAGTTCAACCAAGGAGTCCGCATTGTTCTCGAAACCTTGAACAAAGAAGTCGAGATCTTCTAACGCTAATTGACTGAAATGCACATCATCATCGCCAGTAGACAGAGTGAGCTGAATAACAGCGGTAGTTTGTTCACTGCCTTGAGGGCGATTGAAGTCAAAGGGGGCGCTGCTTGCTTTGGTGTCAATCAGTGCAAATGGTGTCGTTTTGAGTTCATCCGTTGTGGTGAACAAACATGTTTTGCCTTGTGATTCGGAAGAAAAGCGTGTGCCTTTTGGAAGCGTCGTGCTGTCTGTGGAAGGCGCATCTGTGCTCATTTCTAGATACGCCACACTTGGTACCGTTTGAATGTAACTTGGGTAGAGTACGCCAAGTAATCCTTCGACAACTTCAGGGATTTGCTCAGATAGACGTTTTTCGACGTTGGCATTCAATAGTGCCACGCCATCCAATAAGCGAGCCAAACTCGGATCTTCGATTTGTCCCTGATGGATGTTTAGGCGTTGTGCGTGTTCTGGATGTTCAGAACCAAATTGACCGAGGGCTCGGCGGACAAAAGTCAGTTCTTGCTCGTAATAACGCAGTAGAGGATCACTCATACAAATCCTCCTTCATATCGGTAGTCATGTCGCTTAAGGAAATCTTGGAATCAAAAATCAGCTCTTTTTCGCCATGTGCCGTTTTGGCTTTGGCGACGATATTGAACGCGATGGTGTTTTCTCCCGCTTTGCGCTCAACAAGTTCAACCATGACTTGGCTAAGGCGTGGCTCGAAATGTCGAATGTAGTTTTCTAGTTTGAGGGCTAATTGCTGGTGGTCGAGACTGGCACTCAACAGGTGCACATCCTCGATGCCAAAACGGTAGTTTGAGCGCTGCACTTCAGTTAGCCGATCATCAATGCTCATCAGTGACGCTTCCGAATCAAACAGGCGAGTCAGGTGATACTTGATGTCCTCGATGTCATCTCGACGAGTGGTAGGGGCAGTTTGCACAAAGGTACGCCAAAAACTCATTACGCCACCTCATCCAATTCTGTTGTCAGCACCACTTCGCCACTGAAATGGTCGTATTGATACTGCGGGACGATACGCAAAGTACAGACGAAATTACCCGGATGATGGTCAGAGTCGCACACGCTGATCTTTGCGAAGCTCAATGGGTATTTTGATAGGGTTTCTTCGTTGGCATACGCGACGTTGCTAGAGAACTTTTCTATCCATTGAGAGAGGAATAATTCACACTCAGCAGCTGTTTTGAAGCTGCCGATCATTTCGCGTACTTGTACTTTGAGATAATGCGCAATGCGGCAAGACATCAAAGAGGTTTGGATTTGAGTGAGGACTTTCTCGTTATCAGACTCGCTGTTGTGCCAAATCGAATTGTTACCATTGAAGTAGAACTTGTCGCTCAAAGGACTCTTAGTAAGAGGGATAAAACCGCTGCGACTGTAGAAGGTCGACAGTTGCCCAAACAAGGTCACTTTGGTTTGAGGTTGAATCAGAAAATGGCTATCGCTTTGGCTTTGATTGACCACGGCACCTTGGTTGTTGTCGTTCCAGCGAGATTTCAAAAAGCCAAACCAACTCACCCGTTGATGTTCTCGCATAATGGTGGATACAAACGCAAAGCCCGCATTGCCCCAAAGTCCGTTTTGTTTCTCGTTGTAGATGAATCCCACTTTAGCGTTTTGATAACGTGTACGCATGCACATTTCTGGCATCACTAAACCGACAAAACGCGCAGAGGGTTTACTGCGTAAAGACTGCCACGATTGGTAATCAGGGCTGGCGAGGATCTTCTCGATTCGGTTGATGTCAGACAGCCAGTCTGCGCCGGATTCGACAAAGAAATCGCGATTAGGAGCAAATAGCATTGGGCATAACGTTGCTTCACCTAAGCGGCTCAATAGTTCTACGGTGAACAAATCATCGTAGTCGGATTCGAAATCCATATCTGCCGCGATGGGTTGTGTGAACAGCAAGCAACCGAATGGATGTCCGCCCAAGGTGTTTAACTCTTGGTTGCCGATCTTGTTGTACAACTCGGACGTTTTAGTGCTGTAGGCTTGATTGACGTCGGAAGACACTTCTTCCCAACTCATATTGAGAAGCTTGAGTTGAGTGCGTTGGTAATTAACGGGCAGGGTGGCTAAGCCTTGAAGCCCTAGCCAATTGGTTTGTAATGCCTCAAATTCTGGATGATGCAGTAACGTATCCATCTGTTTCGAGAGCTTATTGTCAATCTCTGCAATTAAGCGTGAAACATGTGTGATAAGCGCATCGGAACTGTCTAGCGCGGAGCGAGACACTTGAGACAGTAAAGAGAGCGCCTCTTGTAAAAAGTCGCTGTCTTTATCGTCTAGCTGTGTAAATTGGGTCTGCCAACCTGAGTGATAAATCTTACTCATACTATCCTTGTGACCTAAATCGAATTGGCTTGGTCGAAGCATCCTACTTCGACCAAGCTTTATCGTGCTTAACCTGGGATCTTCGCTACCATACGAACCGACGTAGTCAGCTCTTCAAGTTGTAGCCAAGGTCTTAGGTGAGCGACGGCTGAATACGCGCCCGGTTTACCCGGTTGTTCAACCACTTCAATGCGAGATTCCGCCAACGGCGTTTTCGCTCGTTGATCATTACCAATTGCACCTGCGTTGGTGTATTGATCGATCCACAATTGCAGTTCACGTTGAATGTCTGGCGCTTCTAGGTTTGAACCCAGCTTGTCGCGACCCATGACTTTCAAGTAGTGAGCGATGCGACCACTTGCCATGATGTAAGGAAGACGCGCTGAAATGGCTGCGTTTGCTGTTGCATCTGGATCTGTGTACGTCTTCGGTTGCTGCGTTGTTTGACCGCCAATGAACACGCCGTAGTTTGAGTTCTTGTAGTGAACCAGTGGCAAGAAGCCTAGGTCACTTAACTCTTTTTCGCGTTCGTCGGTTAGGTTGACTTCAGTTGGACATTGCTGAACCAAGTCGCCAGCTTCGGTCTTGTACGTTAGGTTTGGTAGGTTTTCCACTTTACCACCGTTATCCAGACCGCGAATTGCTGTACACCAACCGTACGCAGTGAACGCTTGCGTCATTTTCAGACCTAACTCGTAAGCCGCATTTGACCAAACCAACTCATCATTGCTTGATGGGTTCGGATTGCCATCTTGGTCAGTGTTTAACTCTTCGTAGCTAAATAGCTTGGTGCCAAGACCTTTCTCACCGTAAGGAAGGCGAGCCAGTGTGCGAGGTAGCGTCAGCGTTACGTAGCGCGCGTCGTCACTTTCACGGAACGAGTTCCATGCAGCATAAGCCGGAGAATCAAAACCAGCCGCGACAGGTTTGCCTTCTTCAAAGGTTGTGAAGTCATTGAACTCAAACATTTCTGCATTTGCTGCGGCAATGAACGGAGCGTGACACGCAGCGGCTACTTCGCCCATGTAGCGTAGTAGGGCGACGTCTTCATCTTTTGCGCTGAACTCGTAGTCACCGATGAAGGTGCCGTATGGTTCACCACCTGCTGTGCCGTATTCGCCTTGGTATACCGCGTTAAACAGTGGGCTACGGTCGATGGCTGGTGCATCTTCAAATTGATCAAGCAGCTCGTCTTTGGTGTAGTCGACCATTTTGATTTTCAGTGAGCGTCCTAGGTCGCTCTCTTTAACCAGTTTTTGCAGACCACGCCATGAACCTTCTAGCTTTTGGAAATCATTTTCTTGCATGACTTTCGATAGTTGTTTAGAAAGCTTTTTGTCGATCTCTACGATGGCGTTTTCAATCGTTTTGGTGACGTTCTTGTCCCATGTAACTGTGCCGCTTAGCGCTTGCTCTGCTAACACTGAGAACAGTTCTTTTGTTGTGTCCGCTGGCGTTTGTGTGGTCGCTTCGATTGCACGATCCAGAAAGCTCAACGAAGCTTCAGCCGCTTCTGCTTGTGGTTGGTTTTCAACTTCCGTCGTCATTATTCTGCTCCTTCTTTCTGGATGCCTAGCTCATCGGAAAGGGCGTTGATAGTGTCTGCGCTTTGCAGAACTTCCTTGAGTAGCTTCTCTAGATCACGAGAACGGTCCGCTTTTGAAAGCAGTACTTTGAGTTGGTTACGAGTCTCAACAAGCTTCTTGAGCGGTTCAACTTGCTCAACGATGGCTTCAGGCTCGAAATCTTTCATTGATGAGAATTTCAGACTCGCTTCGATTTGGCTGTCGTCATCAACCAAAACGTTGTCCACTTTGAGTGATAACTCAGGACCAACACGCTTCATAACAGTATCGAAGTTGTCTTTGTCGACGTTATAGAAGGTGCGATCTTCCACGTCTTCTTTGTCTTGCTTGTGACCCGAATAATCACCGACGACTCCCACCACAAAAGGGAGTTCTTTGGTTTCTACTGCGCCATTCGTCTCGACATCGTAAGTAATACTTACACGGTTTTTGCTAACTCGCTTGTGTTGGGAGTTCAGTGCCATAATGGTATCTCCTTATTCCATTAAGAAGCTGTCGAAGTAACTTTCGCTGTCGTCGCGTCAAAGCCCACTTCAGGACCTTTCTCGATTTTGCCGCCTTCGCCTTCGATGTAGTACGCTTTCGAAATCTCGGTGTATGTCAGGCTGAATGATTCATTTGGCAGGTGACCATCCGACGCGCCCATGTTGTAGCTCGACATACGTGCTGCGCTCAGTGTCAGGATTAGGTATGGATCTGCACCAGAACCTTCACGGTTTGGCTTAGTCATCACGATTTCGATGGTTTTGCCTTCACCACCTGGCGCGTAAAGGAAAGTCGTTAAGTACGGTGTCGCACCATCACAGCCACGAGAGATGTTCACTTCACCTAGCGCGACCATGCCTTGGTCTGCGTTGTTCGCATTACCGACGTCGATGCCAACGCCACGAACGGCACTCCAGTTCACTGTATCAATAGCAAAAAATCCATCCTTGCCACCGATCTTTTCTACCGTTGCAGCACCTTTTGGTGTGGTGCCATCAATTCTCATGTAAATAGAAGCCATTTGGTTCTCCTTTGCTTTTTAGCATTTTTTGCTTCACCACTCGAAATCGGTAATACCGCTCGACGATTGAGTAGTTTTTACTTCTGGTTGGTTGGTTGTATTTGGAGTGTCGCTTTGCTCTGACGTTGTTGTTTCAATTGACGTTGCACTTTGAGACTCCTCATTAGAGGCAGTTTGAACCTCAGTCGCAGGTGGTACGGTCGGAACCGACTCTGGCACTGATTGTGGTTCAGGAATTCTCTTCAGAATGGTTTGTTCTAAATTGTCCATTCCTGTGAGTTGATTGATATGGTCGAGCACTTGGTTGTTGCCACCAGTCATTTCTTGGAGTAGTTCTGGTAAGCTCAGATAACCCCAACGAATTGCGCGCTCTAGCAAGAACGGAACAGGGCTGTGTGGCTCGGTTTGTTTGAAGTAGTCGGCGAGCTTTCTAAGTTCATGAAAGGCGTGGTCGCGATTGTGTACTTGAACATCGATGCTAACGGAAGGCGCTTGGATAAGGGGTTGAGTCTGTGTGGTTGAAGTGGGGGGCACAGAATCGATTTGCTGAGTAGAAGACGTTTGGCTCGTTTCTTTACTCGCTTGACCCGTTGTTTGAGCAACTGATTCCAATATGTTATCAGTCGGCTCAACAGCACTTACGCTTGGTAGTTCTATCTCAGCGGCTTGTGGTTCATCTTTTAACAGCCTAAATTTTTCGTCTAACGGCCACTTGGAAAAATTATCTTCGGTGAGGTAACGAATCGCATTTATAAGTTCAGCGATGTTTTCTTTGATGAATTTGAAACTTACTGGCGTGGCGTTAATTGGTTGGCAATGCTTCGCGATGGCTTGTTCTGTAGTATCAAGATTCTTATACGTTTGCGCCAGATCCATTAAGATGTCTTGCGTGTCTGCGCTGAAAAGGTTTTGCGCTTTAGTTTTGATTTCGCCAAGCGAACCGTTGCGCTCTGCACGTAGGTAATCTGCAAAAGTGATGTCATCAATCAAGCCGATTAACTGCAAAGGCATATACACGGCAGTTGTATCATGAGTTTCGCCAACAAGCTGTAGCAAAGGCTTCATACGGAACTCAGCACGTTCTCTCGCTATGCCAGACTCCTCAGCGCTTTTTAGTTTGTCTTCAGGAAGGAATGGATTGAGAGAGTCCCAAAACTGCTCCACGGTGCTTAGAAGAACTTGCGTTGCGTCGGCAAGGTTTCGATAGGGTGCGTCGGTGAACAACTGACTGGTGATATACCAACCTAGTAACTCCAAGTCTTTGCTTGACTGGGTGAGAGCGTGAAATGTCGCGGTACGCAGTTGCGTCCAGTTTTCATCATTACTCTCAAGTAAGGATTCATCACTGGATGCTTCGGGCGTTTCCACCAACTGGCGAAATGACGATTGCGCCGCATTGTAACTGTTTCTCAGTGCTCGATAGGCACTTCTATCGAGTTTTAGATAGACGCCACTCGGCGATCCATCTGTGATCGGTGCCAAAAGACTATCAATATCAACCATATTCAATCCATGAATTATTGTTTTATTAAGCCAGAGATAATTCCGTTCCTCTGGTTTCATAGTTTGTAAACTTCAGTCTAGTGAGGATTTTCCTAAATAGCCGATAAAAATTAACTATTTAATAAAAACTAAGATGTCGATCCAAAAAATTGGTCGGAGGAATACACCTATCAATATAATATCCTGATTTATAAAGAGGTTTTATCCCCCTATAAGCACTGTGGGCATACCGGCAACAATACTGCCACCATGAGAAGTGGTGTCTCCCATTCGGGCGGCAGGCTTATTGCTTAATAGCACGGTCGTGCTTCCCATCGCGATAGAATCTGGGGTTCCAACGCACACGCAAACGTCACTTACTGTCGCGGCCGGTAAGCTACCGATCAACACAGTAGGTGCCCCGGGGCCGGTGACCGGACCACCCACATGAGGAATTGGTGGGGTTGCTGGTGTCTGCATTGGGCATACATGCATGTCGGTGATACGAGCAGCAGGTAATGTCATCGTAGTTCTCCTTGCTCAGCGGTTTGTGATTGGCTATTTGACGCGCCTTGACCGCCTGCAGCGATATCCAAAGCCATTGTGATTGCGGTTTGATAGTAAGGTTTCGTCTTGTCCCATTGAGGCAAAGCGGCTGCGTGATTAATTGCACCTGCAGTCGCTTTGGCATACAGAAAAGGATCAGGCATAACGGGTGGAATATCTGGTGCAACGATGCTGCCAGAACCATTCCAGAACACTGCTTGAGCAAGCCAAGATGGCCCGCAGTTTAGTTCTAGTCGGTGAGATAGGTGTTCGGCTTTGCGGCGCAATTCTTCGGAGGGTGAACGCACCCAAGCCATGCAAGTTTCGACACTCTGTTTTTGAAGTGGTGACCATTCCTCATTGCGTTGATTTAAACACAACGCTCCCCACCAAATTGCCTCACGTACGGGTAGAGCGTGCGTCAAAAACTGCACGAGATCGTTGTAGAGCTCTTTGTCTGTGAGTGATTGAATTGCATCTCTGATGCTGGTTTCCTCGTCGAGTAGTGCCTTTGCTTCGTCGCTGGCTTTAAATCTCGGTAGTATTTGCCCAGCCGTTTGGTATGGAATCTTCTTATATTTCATTAGTTAACCTTTACAATTGCGCCTTTCACTTCACCCATTACGCCGCCATCAAATGTCGCTTTGAGCCCCGATTTAAACTCGGCACTCAAAGAGCCCTCTGCAGAGAGCGTGGTGTCTGCTTTGATGGAAATACTCAAGCCAGAAATGCTGTTTGAACTGGTAGCTTCAAGCGCGGTCGTGGTGCCAGAAACTTTGTTGGCTGAAGTGGCTTTGCTGGTGACGTTGGTCCCTTCCAAATTCAGCGCGCTGCTGGCTTTGACGTCGATATTGGTTGCTTCAATGGCAATGGATGATGAGGACAGGGTTATTTTGCTTGAGCCAACTTTGAGCTCGATAGAATCGTCAGCTTCAATCGAAATCGACTTGGCTTTTTCGCTCAGTGCTTTGGTAACGCTCAGCGAGTAGTTGTCTTCTGTCGACACTGATACCGCTTTGGTGACCGTCTGGCTAAATTCGCCCTTGATGGTTTCGGTTTGGTTGTTTTCAACTTCTTGTGTCAGGTCTTTGGCTGCGTGAAGGTAAAGCAATTCACTGTCTTTTTTGTCATCGAAGTAGAGCTCATTGCTTTCACCGGAAAGCTGGGTTTTGATGCCAGACTTTGTTGTATTGGCTTCTGCGTATGGTGGGGCATTTTTGCTGTTGTAAACGCTGCCTGTGATGATTGGTCTATCTGGATCGCCATCAATGAAAGAGACCAGAACCTCTTGCCCGGCTCGTGGCACAAATTGAGCGCCGTAACCGCTTCCCGCAAGCATTTGTGCGACACGAACATAACAACTGGTTTTGTCGCCACTTGCGTCTGTATCCCATTGGAACTGAATACGCACGCGACCTTGTTCGTCCTGATTAATATCACCCGCGGTTGAGCCAGCAACGACTGCGCTCTGTAAACCCTTAACCACTTGTTTTGAGAGAGGTTGAGGGTAGTGAGGGGTATCTTTTGGGATCACTTTCACTCTGGTGCTGCTCTGTGCACTTTCAGTGTATTCCACTTCCATACTGATGACCGAAAAGTCACCAAGTTGATCTTTATCTAAATGGCTTGAAAGCGAGAAGTAAGTACCGAGCTCGAAGAGATCATGTTTTGCGCTGGCAATGACACTTTGGTAATCCTGCTCAACATACTCGATTCGACGCTTGGCAAGATTACTAGAGAGATCCGTCATGTCCCCGCTGATACCCAAAGTCGGGTAACGCGTGTTGGCAAGTTTAGTGTTGTTGGCAATGGTATTGCTGGAGGTTTTACTGCCGCTGGTAATGAGTTTCGTCTGCGAATAATCGTAGCTTGATAGCTCAACACTCGCGCCATGAAAGGCAACGGTCGGACACCAATCTTCAATCAGAGGGAGTGAGCCAGTCGGTGTTTCTTTCATGTCGAACTTTGCTGTGCTGGCTTTATCAAATGGGGTTTGAGCGTCTTGCAAAATCATGGTGTGTGAACCACTCGTATGCTCGAAATAATAATGAACACCTTCCTCAGCGAGCAGGCGAGAAACGAAATCAAAATCTGATTCGTTATATTGCAAACAATATTCACGCTTGGTCGAAGGCATGCTGGATATTTTATAGTTTCCTTTGAAACCAGCGTTGTCGAAAATATCACTGACGATTTCTTGTGTGGATTGATTTTGATAAACCCGGAAAGAATGTGTGTGTTTTAATAACCAAAACCACGGTTTAAGTGTTATTTCGTATTGGTGGTTTTGTAAATTTGAATCCATTCCTAAATGTTGGATCAATGTCACAATTCCGTTGTAGGAACGATTGAGTGTATTACTGCCAGACTCGTTGAAATAACGGTTTATCGTAAGAAATTGCCCCAACTGATCTTGCATGTCAAAGCCACTGGATACCAGCATCGCTTTGATTTCAAAGGGCTCTGATAAGGCTTGCTTTACTGTTGCATTGCTTATGATATGTTTTTGATTACTTGAGTCTTTTGCAGACATCAAACTAGCCGAACTGCTGTATTTATCAGCCATTGCATATCCTTATGCTTAAACTTTTAAATAATAAATTTTTGAAATATAAATACTATTATTAATCGAATTATTCAAAAATAGCAGTATTAGATCTTATTCGCTATTCGATTTATTAAAAGAAAAGGAGTTCTTCATGGCGAGTCAAAATGCAAAAAAGATGGCGAAAGAGTTTTTGCAAAATGTAGAAAAGGACAGTAAGTCATATCACAAAAGTTGGGCGAGAAAATTCGGCAATAAATACCAATCTGCAAAGAACTGGGTAAAACGTGACAAGAAAATGGTTGCGATGGATATTGCACAAAAAGGTGTGAAAACCGGTATCGGGATGATCCCATTTCCCGGCTCGAAAGAAGGTGCAGCCCTGTTGGAAGTTGCAGGTGGCGCAGCGTTAAAAGCCGCTTCTCGCAAAGCGTGGGAAGAGGGCTCAAAGAAAGGCGTAAAATCTCTTCTTAATAAAAAAATTGAATCTGCTCGTAAACAACTCAAAACCAACTCAGTCGGAAAAGTCGATCATGAGTTCCTGGCGCTTTCGGCGCGTAAGCGTGATGAACACATTCATGCGATTCGTAAACTGGTGAAGTACGAAGTTAAGTTACTGCCAAAGCGTTCTGATGAACTCAGTTTGCGTTTATTCAAGCTGAAAGAGGCGATCAATGAGTCCCGTGTGAAGCTCAACAAAACTACCATGTCTTCCACATCTGCTATCGACAACATGCAAGCATGGACGGAGTTCTTTTCTGCCATCAAAGAGGTCGAGCATTACCAAGCGAAATTGCGTGAAAGCCTGATTCAAGTGCAAGAGATCACCAAGGATGTAGAGTGGTTCTTGGCGGCTTCTGAAGCGACTACCGACCAGATGAATGCACAAAACTTACCGCAACTGGAAGAAGCGTTTGACCAGATCCGCCGTAGTTACGGCAACATCAATTCTCTGAAACAACTGCAAGATATGATGCTAGAGCGAAACCTAGTTGAATCCGGTTTGTTGGATGAAAAAGACTTAACCTACAAACTGGTCAACTAGGCAAATCCGACCGTTCGTTAGCAAATTAAACCCAAGTAGGGAGCTGTTGTGCTCCCTAATTCTTTTTACTTGCTGAATTTATTGAGTTTTTATTGTCGACAATTTCTACTTACTCTCATTAAATTTTCTATTTATCCACTCATAAACTACTCAATAGCACTATACCTTAGTCTAAATTGTCGACAATTTGCTTGATTGTCGACAATCTGATCGTCTATTTTATATTCAAGTTAACAAATTGTTGACACTTTGATTTCTAAATACGAGTGCCTTGAATATGAATACAGAATTGAAAACTCGTCATAAAGTGACTGTCTCTGAGAAGGAGCACACTAAATCTGAATCGCTGACCGAATCGTTAGTGGAAGCGATTGTGAGTGGTGAAATTGAACCGGGCAGTAAAATCTCAGAGCCTGAATTAGCCAAGAAATATCAAGTGAGTAGAGGTCCTTTACGTGAAGCCATGATGCGTCTTGAAGGGCTTGGCTTGATTGAGCGCATTCCGCATGTTGGCGCTCGTGTGATCACTTTCTCTCCAGAAAAACTCATCGAATTGTATTCCGTCCGCGAAGCATTAGAGGGCATGGCGGCAAGGCTAGCGGCTCGCTATATCACTCAAGAAGAGTTGCTGAGTTTGGAAATGCTATTGTCGACACATTCCAAACATATCGACGAAGTCGAAGGATCGTCTTACTTCCACCAGCATGGTGACTTCGACTTCCATTATCGAATCATTCAAGCGAGTCGAAACAGCAAGCTTATCTCTTTGCTTTGCGACGAGCTGTATCACTTGCTGCGCATGTATCGTTACCAATCGCCACGTGCGCAATCTCGTCCTAACGAAGCACTCAACGAGCACAAATTCATTCTGCAAGCGATTCGCAACCGTGATGAAGAACTGGCAGAAATGCTGATGAGAAGGCACATCTCAGGCAGCCGAAAACTTATCGAATTACAGATTTCAGATTCCAAAACTTTACCCAAAATAATTGGAGTTGCGGCGCGGCAACAAGACAATTCAGCCCTATGAGCATAGGTGCGCTATGTAATTTTGGCGGCCGGCGATCCGGTGAATTGGCGCAGTTAACAAAGCTGCAGCTTCAAGTATGAAGGGTAAAACAAGACTAGAAGGAAATTGTCATGAGCTTATCTCCGGGGGCGAAGTTCAGACTCGCCATTGAGCAAAACAACCCACTGCAGATCGTCGGCACCATTAACCCATACTGCGCCATGATGGCGAAAAACTTGGGTCACCAAGCTATCTATTTGTCGGGTGGCGGCATCGCTAACGCGTCTTACGGCTTGCCAGATCTTGGCATTACGACATTGAACGACGTTTTGGTGGACGTAGACCGCATCACCAACGCGTGTGATTTGCCATTACTGGTTGATATCGATACCGGCTTTGGTGGCGCTTTTAACATCGCACGCACTATCAAAGCGATGGAAAAAGCCGGTGCGGCGGCAGTGCACATGGAAGACCAAGTGGCGCAGAAGCGTTGTGGTCATCGCCCAAACAAAGCGATTGTTAGCCAACAAGAAATGGTCGACCGAGTGAAAGCGGCAGTGGATGCGCGTAATGACGAGAGCTTTGTCATTATGGCTCGTACTGATGCGTTAGCGGTTGAAGGCATGGACAGTGCGATTGAACGTGCGATTGCATGTGTGGAAGCGGGCGCAGATATGATCTTCCCAGAGGCAATGAATCAGCTAGACCAATATCAACAGTTTTCGACAGCGCTTGAAGACGCGACAGGGAAGCACGTTCCAATTCTTGCCAACATTACTGAGTTTGGACAAACGCCATTATACGGCTGTGAAGAGCTAGCGCAATCCAAAGTGGACATGGTTTTGTACCCATTGAGTGCATTCCGTGCGATGAACAAAGCTGCCGAGATGGTTTACAAACACTTGCTTGAAGTTGGCAACCAAGAAGCGATGCTTGATTCAATGCAGACACGAAAAGAGCTGTATGAGCACCTTAATTACCACGACTACGAGAATAAGTTAGACAAGCTGTTCTCCGAGGGTAAATAAGGTCAATAAAGAAACAAACGGAAGCCCAAGAAAAGAATCTCTAATCCAATAACGTGAAAATTGTCTGATTCAAAAGAGCCCATTAAGAGAGCCAAGTCAGACAGAAAAGGAGTTCAACAATGCCTCATTCTGTAGAAAAGAAAGCTGAGATAGGTGGCGCAGGTCTACGCGGTCAAAGCGCTGGAAGCACAGCTTTATGCACTGTCGGTAAAACGGGAACGGGTCTAACGTATCGTGGTTACGATATTACAGACTTGGCAAATCATGCTCAATTTGAAGAAGTGGCGCATTTGCTGTTACGCGGTCACTTACCTAATCAACAAGAGCTAGACGCCTACAAGACACATCTATTGAGCCTGCGTGGCTTACCAGCGGAGCTTAAGCAAGCGTTAGAGCTGATTCCTGCTGACGCACATCCGATGGATGTTATGCGCACAGGTTGCTCTATGCTGGGTAACTTAGAGCAAGAAATGGACTTTGAACAACAGCTCCATGCTACTGAGCGAATGCTGGCGCTTTTCCCTGCGATCATCTGTTACTGGTATCGCTTCAGCCACGATGGCGTACGAATCAAAACTCACGATAACAGCGAAGACTGCATTGGCGGCTACTTCCTGAAACTGCTTACTGATAAAGCACCAAGTGAAACGCACAAAAAGGTGATGCACTGTTCTTTGATCCTTTATGCAGAGCATGAGTTTAATGCCTCAACATTTGCGGCGCGTGTGTGTGCTTCTACGCTTTCTGATCTTCATTCTTGTATCACAGCTGCTATCGGCACGCTACGTGGTCCACTTCATGGCGGTGCAAACGAAGCGGCGATGGAGATGATTCAAGATTGGCAAACGCCAGATGAGGCAGAAGCCAATATTCTGCAAATGCTAGAGAACAAAGACAAAATCATGGGCTTTGGGCATGCGATTTATCGTGAAAGTGACCCTCGTAATGCACTGATCAAGCGTTGGTCAGAAGCGTTATCGAAAGAGGTGGGTGACACGCATCTTTACGCGGTTTCTGAGCGTGTGGAATCCGTCATGAAGCGTGAGAAAGGTCTGTTCTGTAATGCCGACTTCTTCCATGCTTCGGCTTACCACTTCATGGATATTCCAACCAAACTGTTTACGCCAATCTTTGTGATGAGCCGACTGACAGGTTGGGCGGCGCACGTGTATGAACAACGTGCGAACAATCGAATCATTCGCCCAAGTGCGGATTATACCGGACCGGATCATCAAGACTGGGTGCCAATCGAACAACGCTAGCGCGTGACGCCTCTTTGTGAGCTTTGTCTTGATGGCATTCACAAGGGGCGTCTCTTTCACCGCGAATCCATTTCAAAAACAGTATCGCGGTGCGTTCAGGCATAAGATGTACACTAAAGCGGAAGCAAGCCCATGAGCATCACCACAAATATAAATACTCAATATCGTAAGCCGCTCCCGGGAACCCAACTAGATTATTTTGATACCCGAGAAGCTGTTAACGATATTTCTCCTGGAGCCTATGAAAAGCTCCCATACACCTCACGCGTTTTAGCCGAGCAGTTGGTTCGCCGCTGCGACCCAAATACGCTCACTGATAGCCTAAAACAGTTGATTGAACGCAAGCGTGACCTCGATTTTCCTTGGTATCCGGCGCGTGTGGTCTGTCATGACATTCTTGGACAAACCGCATTAGTCGACCTCGCTGGTCTACGTGATGCGATTGCCGAACAAGGCGGTGACCCAGCGAAAGTAAACCCTGTGGTTGAAACGCAATTGATCGTTGACCATTCACTGGCAGTTGAACATGCAGGCTTTGACCCAGAGGCGTTTGAGAAAAACCGCGCGATAGAAGAGCGCAGAAACGAAGACCGATTCCACTTTATCGAGTGGTGTAAAACGGCGTTCGAGAACGTTAGCGTTATTCCTGCAGGTAATGGCATCATGCACCAAATCAACTTGGAGAAGATGTCTCCAGTAGTGCAAGCCAAGCAAGGCATTGCTTACCCAGATACCTGTGTCGGCACAGATAGTCATACACCTCACGTTGATTCACTTGGTGTGATTGCTATTGGTGTCGGCGGTTTAGAGGCGGAGACGGTTATGCTTGGTCGCCCATCGATGATGCGTCTTCCGGACATTGTTGGCGTGAAGCTGACTGGCAAACGTCAACCGGGTATTACCGCCACCGATATCGTACTAGCAATTACCGAGTTCCTGCGAAATGAACGCGTGGTTTCATCTTATCTCGAATTCTTTGGTGAAGGGGCGCGAGACCTAACCATTGGCGACCGCGCGACCATCTCAAACATGACGCCAGAATACGGCGCAACCGCTGGGATGTTCTACATTGATGAGCAGACCATTAATTACCTCAAACTGACAGGGCGCGATGATCAACAGGTCGACTTGGTAGAGAAGTACGCCAAGCAAACCGGTCTGTGGGCGGATGATTTAGACACGGCGGTTTACGAACGCGTGCTTGAGTTCGATTTGTCCCAAGTCGGGCGCAATTTGGCAGGTCCATCTAATCCTCATCGTCGTTTACCTACCGCAGAGCTTGCTGAGCGTGGTGTTTCTGGAGAGTGGCAAGAGAATGAAGGCGAGCTTCCAGATGGCGCGGTGATCATCGCGGCGATTACTTCTTGTACCAATACCAGTAACCCAAGAAACGTTGTGGCAGCTGGTCTGGTCGCTAAGAAAGCGAATGAGCTTGGATTGGTGCGCAAACCTTGGGTGAAGTCTTCATTTGCTCCGGGTTCTAAAGTTGCTCGACTCTACCTTGAAGAATCTGGCTTACTCCCTGAACTAGAGAAACTTGGTTTTGGTATCGTGGCTTATGCGTGTACAACCTGTAACGGTATGAGTGGTGCACTTGACCCGAAAATCCAACAAGAGATCATCGACCGAGATCTGTATTCAACGGCAGTACTTTCTGGGAACCGAAACTTTGATGGTCGAATTCATCCTTATGCAAAACAAGCATTCTTAGCATCGCCACCTTTGGTCGTTGCATACGCGTTAGCCGGTACGATTCGCTTTGATATCGAGCGTGATTCTTTGGGGACAGACAAACACGGCAAGCCGGTTTATCTCAACGATTTGTGGCCAACGGATGAAGAAATTGATGCTGTGGTGGGTGAGTACGTTAAGCCAGAGCAGTTTAATCAAGTCTACATTCAAATGTTTAAACTGAATGATGAGGCTCGAAACCCGAATCCGCTCTACGATTGGCGTCCGATGAGTACGTATATCCGTCGACCTCCATACTGGCAAAAAGAGGGGGGAAGGTGCTTTAGCAGGTGAGCGAACTCTGTCTTCAATGCGTCCTCTCGCGGTTCTAGGCGATAACATTACAACCGACCATTTGTCGCCATCGAACGCAATTTTGGCAAGCAGCGCCGCAGGCGAATACCTCGCGAAGATGGGCGTGCCAGAAGAAGACTTTAACTCATACGCGACTCACCGAGGCGATCACTTAACCGCGCAGCGCGCTACTTTCGCTAACCCGAAACTGTTCAACGAAATGGTCAAGGAAAACGACGAAGTCGTGCAAGGATCGTTAGCGAGAGTCGAACCTGAAGGCAAAGTGACACGCATGTGGGAGGCGATTGAGACTTACATGAATCGCAAGCAGCCGCTTATTGTGGTCGCGGGTGCGGATTATGGTCAAGGATCGTCGCGAGATTGGGCGGCGAAAGGCGTTCGCTTGGCGGGTGTAGAAGCGATTGTCGCGGAAGGTTTTGAGCGCATTCACCGTACCAATTTAGTTGGCATGGGCGTACTTCCTCTGCAATTTAAAGATGGCGTGAACCGAAAGACGCTCGAATTAGATGGCACTGAACTTTATGACGTTATCGGCGATATCACTCCAGGTGCGGATTTGGCGTTGGTGATTACCCGAACTAATGGCGACAAGGTTGATGTGCCGGTGACTTGTCGACTAGATACCGAAGATGAAGTTCACGTGTACAAAGCGGGTGGTGTGTTACAGCGCTTTGCTCAAGATTTCCTCTCGCAATAGATAGCGCAATAATGGAGTAAGATATGGATAGCAAGATGCAAAGCCAAATCAAAGTCCCGGCGACTTACATGCGCGGCGGTACGAGCAAAGGTGTGTTCTTCAACCTTGAAGACTTGCCACAGCCAGCGCAAGTCGCAGGTAAGGCAAGAGACAATCTGCTACTTCGTGTGATTGGTAGCCCTGACCCGTACGCCAAACAAATTGATGGCATGGGTGGCGCCACTTCCAGCACCAGTAAAACTGTGATTGTGTCGCGTAGTCAGCGAGTCGATCACGACGTTGATTACCTGTTCGGACAAGTATCGATAGATAAGCCATTTGTCGATTGGAGTGGTAACTGTGGCAACCTTTCTGCTGCAGTCGGACCTTTCGCCATTCATGCAGGGTTGATCGATGAAGATCAAATTCCTCAAAACGGCATCGTTACCGTTCGTGTATGGCAGGTAAATATTGGCAAAACCATATTGATTCATGTGCCAATCGTAAATGGTTTCGTTCAAGAAATAGGGGTGTTTGAGCTTGATGGCGTGACGTTCCCTGCGGCAGAAATCCAAGTTGATTTCGTCGACCCTGCTGATGGCGAAAGTAGCATGTTTCCAACCGGCAATCTAGTAGACGATTTGGTCGTGCCAGATGTTGGGACATTCAACGCAACCTTCATTAACGCAGGCATACCGACGATCTTCATTGACGCAGAAGCGCTCGGCTACCAAGGCACTGAGCTTCAAGATGACATCAATAACGATGAGTTTGCGCTCGCGAGGTTTGAGTCCATTCGTGCTCATGGCGCGCTAAAAATGGGGCTGATTGATTCGCTCGAAGAGGCTCAAACACGTCAACACACGCCTAAGATTGCGTTTGTTTCCCAGCCTAAATCCTATTTATCGTCGAGTGGTAAAACCGTAGAAGCAGGTGAGGTCGATATTCTCGTCCGGGCTTTATCTATGGGTAAACTTCACCACGCTATGATGGGAACCGCAGCGGTCGCCATTGCCTCGGCGGCATGCGTACCAGGTACTTTGGTCAATTTAGCGGCTGGTGGCGGAGAGAAAGAATCTGTGACGTTTGGGCATCCATCAGGAACGCTTAAGGTGGGGGCAAAAGCCAAACAAACAGAACAAGGTTGGGTGGTTGAGAAAGCCATCATGAGCCGCAGCGCGAGAATACTGATGGAGGGCTTTGTGCGAGTTCCCTCCAATGTCTTTGAATAGCACAATTGCATGGTAGTGATACTTAAGAAAAGCAATGTCAGGACATACTGGAGGAAGCAATATGTCTGCATATCAAAAAGAATACCTTTGGGCACAGAACGAACCGGAAAACTTTTGGCGTGCTCAGGCTGAAAACATTGATTGGTTTGAAGCACCAAATACCATCTTACAAGCTGACGAACATGGGATTGAACGTTGGTTTCCTGATGGCGTATTGAACACGTCATGGCTCGCGTTGGATTATCATTGCGAGCAAGGGAGAGGCGATAAAACCGCCCTGATTTATGATTCGCCAGTGACGGGTCAAAAACAAACATACAGCTATCAAGCTTTGCGTGACCAAGTGGCAAAAATTGCGGGTATGCTTTCGAACCAAGGTGTAACCAAAGGCGATCGTGTGGTCATCTATATGCCAATGATCCCAGAAGCGGCAATGGCGATGCTAGCTTGTGCTCGATTGGGTGCGATTCACTCGGTGGTGTTTGGCGGTTTTGCCCCGAATGAGCTCGCAGTTCGAATTGAAGACGCAGAACCCAAAGTCATCATGACGGCGTCTTGTGGCATCGAAATCAATAAGGTAATTCCATACAAACCAATGGTTGATAAAGCCATTATGGACAGCCGTTGGAAGCCAGAGAAAGTCTTTGTTCTTCAGCGCCCACAGTGCGAAGCCGAACTTAATCTAGAACGTGATTTAGATTGGCAGCAAGAATACGCACAAGCTTTGCCTCATGCGTGTGTCCCTGTGCTTGCGACAGATCCTCTTTATATTCTCTATACCTCTGGCACAACAGGGAAACCAAAAGGCGTGGTGCGTGACAATGGTGGTCATGCCGTGGCGATGAAATATTCGATGACGTCGATTTATAACATCCCTCAAGATGGTGTGTTCTGGGCTGCATCGGATGTAGGTTGGGTCGTTGGTCACTCTTACATTGTGTACGCGCCGCTGATTCATGGTTGTACAACAATTCTATTCGAAGGCAAACCAGTGAGAACACCTGATCCGGGTGCATTCTGGCGTGTTTGTGACGAATACAAAGTGGATGTGCTTTTCTCCGCGCCAACCGCTTTCCGTGCAATTAAGAAAGAAGACCCAGAAGGCGAGTTCATCAAGCAATACGACTTGTCCAACCTCGACTCTATCTTTATGGCAGGCGAACGCCTTGACCCACCAACGCTAGAATGGGTCGAAAGCAAAGCAGATAAGCCGGTCATTGACCACTGGTGGCAAACCGAGACAGGATGGGCAATCGCGGGCAATCCGACCGGTATCGAGGTAATGCCAGTAAAAGCGGGCTCTGCTACCAAGCCGATTCCTGGCTATCAGGTCGAGATTCTCAACGAAATGGGCATGCCAGTGGGCGCAAATCAACAAGGTTTTGTCGCTTTGAAGCGCCCATTACCACCAAGCTGTCTACCGACTGTCTGGCGCAACCATGACCGCTTTGAGACTGGTTATCTAAGTCAATTTCCGGGTTACTACGTATCGGGAGATGGCGGTTACCTAGATGAAGAGGGTTACCTGTTTATCATGGGTCGTATTGATGACGTAATTAACGTCGCAGGTCACCGTCTGTCTACCGGCGAAATGGAAGAAATCGTTGGTGGTCACCCAGCGATTGCGGAATGCGCGGTGGTTGGTATCCACGATGAGTTAAAGGGTCAGCTACCGCTTGGCTTCGTGGTTCTTAAAGATGGTGTGAAGATAGATGATCTAACGCTAGAAGGTGAGTTGGTGGGCAAAGTACGCAACGAGATTGGTGCTGTGGCTTGCTTTAAACATGCACTGGTTGTTGACCGTTTGCCAAAGACCCGTTCAGGTAAGATCTTGCGAAGAACCATTCGTCAAATAGCCGATGGCGAGCAATACGTGGTGCCATCAACCATTGATGACCCATCCAGTCTAGGCGAAATCGAACGAGTGCTTAAACGCGGCTAGCTAAGTACGATCTTAATTGAGTACGCTCTTAGGTTACCTAGGAGCAAGCTCAAACATCGAAGCCTCTTGCTTTGTCGGCAAGAGGCTTTTGCATTCCTGCTTGCCTAAATGCATGTTTAAACACACACTATATGGATTCCTATTTTTGGCTTAGTTCTTATGTCTACTTTTGTAATCAAACCAGCGCTTTTTGACGATCTTGAGCAACTTAACGACCTAATGTTTGAGTTGCATGATGAACACCACATTCAATCCCCAGAGCTGTTTAAAACCGCAGAAGAAATCGAACAAGAAAAGAGCATTGCCCGTTATCTCGATAACCCTGAATGTTTGGTTTATGTCGCTAGAGTAGAGGATGAGATCATCGGCTTTGTGTCTGGGCATTTCTGCGAGCTTATTTCTACGGTTAGTAAACCAGTAATGATGGGAAGTGTTGATGAGCTCTACGTCTTACCAGAGTATCGTAAACAGGGCACTGCAAAAGCTCTGATTGAGAGGATAGAGGCGACATTCGTTGATTATGGAGTGAAACAGATGTTTGTTGAGGTTTGGGACTTTAACCAGACTGCGATTTCTCTCTATGAGAACCAAGGTTTTGGTCATCATATTCATTGGTTAAGAAAGTCGTTATCCAATCGTTAATTAATACGTCATTATGACGGTAAGTAAGTGATTCGTACTTACTATGGATGAAAGTGATAAGTTTGACAGTAGGTCTTTAATAATAGTTTTGTCGCAGCGTCTTGCGGCTCATGCTCATTCCAATTGGTGATGTTGTTTTTGTTTGCTTGTTTTGTAAGTGGCACATGAATAGTGCCTCATAAAACAAGAGGAAAATAACATTGAATCTATCAAAAACCTTACTTGCAACGGCGTTATTGCCAATGTTGGCAAGTGCAGATCAAGTCACGCAAACACAAACCAATGAGATTCAGCCGGATATCGTGGGCGGCATCACGGCAAACCCCAACGATTGGAAATTTTATACACAGATAGTCAGCCGCAATGGTAATCGTTCTTTTTGTGGGGCGAGTTATATAGGGGATGGTTTCGTACTTACTGCTGCCCACTGTGTGGACGGTGACGCACCAAATCAGATCGCGGTAAAAATTGGTGGCGTGATTTATAACGGTACTGATGGCGTACGCTCCAATGTCAGCCAGATCTATGTTCATCCTTCTTATAATGCTACTACGCTTTCAAATGACATAGCCCTTCTTAAGCTCACTTCGATCCCTCAAGGTGTTGTAAAAGTGGATATTGCAGCAGGCAGTGTCTCGCAATATGCAGGTGTAGGTGATTGGTTAACTGTCGCGGGTTTGGGCCGAACTTCGGAGGGGGGCAGCTCGCCAACCGCTCTACAAGAAGTGGATGTTCCGCTGGTCTCTGATGCGACTTGTCGACAAGCTGGCGGTAATTACACCACGGTTGGCTCAGTATCATTCTGTGCGGGTGTGCCACAAGGTGGTATAGACTCTTGCCAGGGAGACAGCGGCGGTCCCATCGTCGTTAATAATAACGGTCTCGTCACCCAGCTAGGTATCGTCAGTTGGGGGATAGGTTGTGCTCGACCGGGTAAGTACGGTGTGTACAGCGACATTGCAGCATTGCGCAGTTTTGTTGATGGCGTTGTAGGTACGACGGCACCGCCAACAGATAATGTTTCTGTCGGTTATACCGCAAATCAGGCTTTGAGTTCTTTTAAAGTGGGTGAGCTGAAGCAACACAGTTTCAGCATTCAAAATACCGGTAATGTTGCGTTTACTGTAGAAAATGTGGGACTGCAAAGTTCTGGTGTCACGAAATCTGCGATGATCACCAGAGACCAATGTGCACAATCGACACTCAATGCAGGAAGCTCGTGTCGTGTCGATGTGGAATTTGGCGCGTCTCAAGCAGGTGATGCGAGAGTCGCCTTGGCTTTTGGCATCGATAAAACCAGTACTACATATCAAGCGGTGGCAACAGCTTCCGCTACTAGCGCAACGACACCGCCATCAGGAAGTTGTGACAATGAATGGCAAGCGAGTGGCGTATACAACACGGGTGAAACTGTTTCTTGGGCTGGTCAGTTATGGCAAGCACAATGGTGGACCCAAGGTGATAACCCCTCCGATTCGGGACCATGGGGAGTATGGCAGCCAATTGGCAGCTCAGATTGTTCTGGGACTAATCCTCCGGTAGAGCCACCAACAGAGCCTACACCACCAACGCCGCCAACTTCGGGTGATGCTTACCAAGCAGGTACGAATTATTCTGCAGGGGACGTGGTGACGAATAACGGTGCAAGTTACCAATGTAAGCCTTGGCCAAACAGTTTGTGGTGTGGCTCAACACCAAGCGCTTATGAACCAGGCGTTGGCAGTGCTTGGACTGATGCATGGCTGAAGCTGTAATCTTGTAATACATCTATAAAGAGAGTTTATTTATCGTTAGTAATAAGCTCTCTTTTATTGTTTCAATCCTGAGAACGAGTAAAATCCATGTAAATTATCCTGACGTTAACTTTATATAACTGGCAAAATCGCAGCCAATATTTCGAGTTATGTCTGATTTTTGTCAGAACTATTTTGTGGAGTGTCTCAAAGTCTTTTTTGATATGTGCATCAAATGTACAACTGGTTACTTAATTTATGTCGAAAAATATCAGTAACCCTGTCATCATTGCTTTGTGATTCTTCTCTTTATGTAAGGTTGTATTTTGTGCTGAGACAGTTGTTTTTTCTCATCCTGTATTCCATTTCACTGTTTATTTCTCCTACATCTGCCGCGAACCCTCTTCCTGAAGACATCAAAGGGGCGCTTTGTGTTGTCCGAGCAGATGACAAGCTAGTACTTATTCATGAAATATTGACGAACAAAATCTCACTTCCTGGCGGTACGATTATCGAAGGAGAATCACCGAAACTTGCGGCTCAGCGAGAAACTTGGGAAGAAACGGGTTTAGTCGTAACGGTTGGGGACGAATTGGGTAGAACCGATACGGCAGTATTTTTCGATTGTGTTTCAGATTCTGAAGTGATCGCTTTCTCGATGACCAACTCGCTAGACGGAAATGAGCTACCTATATGGTTTGCGCCGCATTATGGTGTTGAGGTCGCATCCGCTATGCTGGTTGAACCGAGTAACATGGCGGCATCACTGTATCGTTATCCTACACAATGGGCAGATGTAGCGGGCTTTTATTCGCACGCAACAGACCAACCAGTTGTATATGTCGATCAACTTATAGAGTCAGCGCCGAGCTTTCGCCAGGCGGAGTTGTCTTGGATGGTTGATCTCCAAAGTTGGGTTGGGTCATTTTCTGAATCCAGCCGCGAGATGGCTTGTGAAGTCGCAGATATGATTACGGGCTTAAGTAGTCCAACATTCTTGCTGTTTCTGTTCCCATTCGTAATGATGAAGTTTGATAGTCGTTTCGTGTATCGTTTATTTTTTGCGGTGACGGCAACGTCTTTAATGGCTTTAGTCGCGCAGCAAGGCTTTTCATTGCCTCGCCCACACGTTTATATGCCGATGGCGGAGTTAACGCAGAGCTTCGGTTTTAGCTTCCCAAGCTTGCCTATTGCAGTGTGGTTCTGTGTTATGACGTTTTTGTTTCAAAGAACCAATAGTTTTGGTCTAAACCGAATCACTCTGTCTGTCGCTTTAGTTACGCTAACGGTGATGGCGTGTAAATTCTTCCTTGGAACCGCCTTTATCTTGGATATGTTCATCGGCGCGGTGTTAGGTGTGTTAGTTGCGTGGCATGTGCTGCGTCTAGAAAGCAATCCTGATATGGATGTCGATAAGTTACTGAGCTCAAAGAGTGTTTGGTTCACGATGACAGCAATTACTGCCGTTATCTCAGTAATTTGGCCATTGCCTGTGTTCACGAGTTGGTTGGCTATACTGATTACTGCTTCTGCGTTGGTGATGACGTTTAAAGAGTCTGAAATTCGATTTGAACGCCAGCAAATGCTTTTTGTGATTCTTGCTCTGTTGCTTGTTGAACAACTTTATCTGTATCTAGGCACGACGGTTTCATTCAGTGGGTTCTGGTCATTAGTGTTCAACACGTTCCACTATCCACTGTTAATGTTTATTTTTGTGATTTTATCAAGAAAACTCATCACAGAAAGTGAGATTGATGTCGCCAAACAATAGCCAGCTACTCCCCAATTAAGAGGCCCCGCAATGTGCGGGGCTTTTTGTTTTTGATATGAACTCTAGACCGAATCTTCATTTTAAAATGCAATTCAAATAAAGAGTCAAAGTAACATTTGTGTCGTGTTTCTTGATGGTTTTAATTAAAGTGCTGATTTATAAGGGTTTAATTTTTAGGCAATAATTGGCGTCATATTTGCTCTCTGTGAATATGTAGGAAATCTGTTGCATTTTAGCTTGCACAAAACTGAGAAGCTTTTGCTGGTTGTTGGATGTCATGCAAAACGGATTTATGCATTTATCACGATCCACATCAACTAAGAGAGACAAATTATGATAGCGAAATACAATATTACGCTCGCTTGTCTACTGGGTGTTGTTAGTCCTAACGTGATGAGTGAAACTGTCGATCTCGACTTTTCTAATCATCAGGAGACGACTGACGGTACTGATGCGCAACTGGGGCCGAGCTACAGTGGCGCAGACATGCACTTTATTAATGTCGGTACGCATGATGGCAAAACCATTGATGCCAAAGTGTCCAGTAACACATTTGGGGATGCGACCTTTTTATTCCACACTCCAAATTACAAGCAGACAACTTCATCCGAGCCCAACGGTGATATCGGCTTTTTATACACAGTCAATTCCGCTGGTTCAGCAGGTCTCGTTTATAAATTTGAATTCTTCGATGGCACTGGAGCCTTGAGCGGAACATTTTCTGTCCCTTACGTGATTCCTGAGTTTGAGTTTATTGGTTACGACATTGATGGTGAGCCGGTTCAATCTGAACAACTTAGAGTTTTCAAGAGTGAAGGGTTCTACAGCTATCAAACGGGTACATCATCAGCAAGCTTAACCGCAGTTGAAGAGGCTGACGGCTCGGTGCTCTTCACAGGTCCTGGTACCAACTTTGATGAAGCGAATACATCTGGTGCGGTCAAGCTTGTGTATAAAAACTCATCAACAGTCACGCTTCAGTTCGAAACAGAGACATCCGCGAGTTCTCCTTTCCCAAACGCCATTTTTTCAGCCTTTGACGGGAACTGGGATTTATCAGGCTTTACCAACCCTACGGAAACCAACGATGAGTTCGACTTTGGTGACGCTCCCGATAGCTATGGTACGTTACTGGCAAACAACGGTGCGCAGCATGCTGTGACTACATCTTTGTTTATGGGTAGTAGCATTGATGCAGAAAGTGACGGGCAGCCAAACGCAGCGTCAACTGGTGATGACTTCGACGCGCTCGGTGACGATGATGATGGCGTTACGCTTCTGACTAACTTTGAAAAAGGTCTTGATTCTCTCATTAACGTTACCGTTGTTGGTACTGGTTATCTTCAGGGTTGGGCCGATTGGGACATGAATGGTAGTTTTGATGCAGACGAGCAAATTATTCTGAATCACGCGGTTACTACGGGTGCCAATGTCGTTCCTGTGCGTGTAAACGATGATGCATTGATTGGTAACGTGCAAACACGATTCAGGGTTTCAAGCTTAGTCAATTTACCTAGCGACGGTTACGCTGGTGATGGTGAGGTTGAGGATTATGTCTTCGATGTGACAGATCCAGGTACAACTATACAAACTTCGGACTACTACACTGCTGCGTTTGAAGATAACTGGCCTGAAATGGGAGACTTTGACCTTAATGACGTAGTGACTTATTACCGTTCTAAGCTGGTAATCAAAGACGGTAATGTACTACGTTTTGATATAGAAGGAACAGTAACTGCTTACGGCGCTTCGTACAAAAATGGTCTAGCTTGGAAATTGGAAGGTTTTTCTGAAAGTGATGTAAATCTTGACACAGCGAGAGTGACTAAGAATGGTGTGACAAGAAGTAACATTTCTCCATTTACAGGTGAAGACAAATCGGTCGCATCTCCTGGAGGGGATCTTGTTGTAGTTGCATCTACTAACTTGAAAGGTGATATTCCGATTAACCCTGAGTGTGGTTTCCATCGAACCAATCCAAGCTGTAGCATAAGTCTTGAATCAACAGAGATGACATTCAGTATTTCTCTACCTTTCAAATCAGGCTCTGAGCCATCAGTTTCTTCTTTCCCTACATTAAGTGGTTTTGACCCATTTATCTTCGCCGGTGGTGGTTACCATGGTGATAGTTTCACCACTCCTCCAGGCAAAGATATAGAGATTCACACCGCGGACTTTGCACCTACGTCAAGAGGTACCTCGGTCAGTGGGTTCTATGGTACTGCAGACGATGATTCTGATGCTGCAACCAGTAAATACTACCGTACCAGTGGCAATCTTCCGTGGGGGATTATTATCCCTTCAAATTGGAATCATCCTTCAGAGTACATTGATGTAAGTATTGCTTATCCTGACTTTGCGGAGTGGGCTGAATCTGGTGGTTCATCAAAACCAACTTGGTATAACAACCCAGATGCGAGCAACACTTGGACAACAGCGGATTAATGAGGAGGATATTATGAAAATACGTAACTGGATAGTAAGCGTCCTAGCAATTCTCTTCGTCTTTGGATGTGGAGGAGGTGATGACTCAGGCTCTGGTTCGTCTACACCGCCAGCGGGCGTTACTCAAGATGATGATCAAGTTGAAAATGATGATCAACAACCTCAAGAGGATGACGACCAAGCACAAGATGAAAAGCCAACCGGAATTACTGCTAACCTTGTGGTACCTGAAGACTTTGACTTCAAATCTGAAAGAGAAGTTAAAGTCGAGTTATCTGTCGTCAATAGTCAGTACTCTCGTGGTTTTCTATCGGTGTACACTGATATGTCCGATGGGTCGATTAATTATAATTCTCAGGTAATAAGAACGCCTGTTAAAAACGGTGAATCTTACAATGGTGTTGTGATGTTACCTAATCACCAAACAGCTATTTGGGTTGAGGTTTGGTACCCAGAGGACTTAGACGCAGTGATAAAGAAAAAAGTCGATGTTGTTGATGGTGTCGCGAGTGCACAGTTATAATCTCGCGAACGAGAGAGGCCGAGCAATTAATGCTCGGCCTTTTAATTTTTAGCTAAGAACAAACCTCTGAATTGATTTAGCGACACCGTGGTCATCATTACTTTCGGCAATATAGTTTGCGATGCGTTTGGTCTCTTCCATCGCATTCGCCATAGCAATACCGAGGCCTGCGTATTCAAGCATATGGTGATCGTTTTCTGCATCACCCATGCAAATCACTTCTTCAGCTTCGATACCCAAGTACTCAACGATCGCAGAAACACCGATACCTTTGTTGCTTGACGGGTTTAAAAATTCTAAGAAGAAAGGCGCGCTTTGCACTACCGTAAACTCTTCTTTTAATTCCGCAGGTAACGCCGCGATAACTTCAGTCAGTTTGCTTGGCTCTGCAACCATCATCGCTTTAATGATCCCGTGATCATCTTCTAGAGCGTCGAAGTTCATTTCGGTAATTTCAAGACCGTTGATTTTCGCTTCAATGTCTGTGTAAGGGTTGTTTTCTTCTGTGATTAGGCCGTGCTCTTGGCTGAATGCGTGAACATAAGCGCCAAGTTCTCGTGCTTTACGAGCGATCTTCTTCGCCGCTTTGCCATCGATGATTTGCTGGTGGATGATTTCGTTCGTACCAATATTCTTCACCATTGAGCCGTTATAGTACAGAACGAAGTCTTTGTCTGAGTCGATGTTCAACTCGTCTAGCTTGTCTTGCATTCCTTCCAGAGGGCGGCCTGAGGCAAGGACTACAGTAACACCCGCTTCGCGAGCTTTAGCAATCGCTTGTTTGTTCTCTTCAGAAATGACTTTCTCGCTATTTAACAGCGTACCGTCCATGTCTAGGGCGATCAGTTTGTACATCTTTACTTACCTTAAAAATTGGGAACCTGCGTATGAAACTACAAAACAACCTATTTTAACAATTTATTTTTGGTTTAAATTGACCTGAGTGCGCCTCTCCATTAAGGTCTTCGCCTCGAAGTATAATGAGTTGAGTGAGTTCTACGTTGTATAAGCTAAATGAGATGTTTGAAACCATCCAAGGGGAAGGGGTTTTCACTGGTGTGCCAGCGGTTTTTGTACGTTTGCAGGAATGTCCGGTTGGGTGCTCTTGGTGCGATACGAAACAGACTTGGTACGCAGAAGAGAAAGACCAGCGCCAAATCGGTGATATCTTGGTGAAAACAGAAGATTCTCCAACCTGGTGTTTCGCCTCGGCGGAAGACATCGTAGCTGAATACAAAAAGCAGGGCTTCAATGCTAAGCATATTGTGATCACTGGTGGTGAACCATGCATTTATGATTTACGTGCGTTGACGGCTGCTTTTGAAGAAATGGGTTGCCAATGCCAAATTGAAACCAGTGGTACTTCAGAGGTAGTGACTTCAGAAAGTACGTGGGTGACAGTGTCACCGAAGGTCGCAATGAAAGGGAAACTGCCAGTACTTAAAAGTGCATTAGAACGCGCAAATGAAATCAAGCACCCAGTTGGCACCCAAAAAGACATCGATCAACTGGATGTGTTATTGGCGTCTGCAGAGATCGGTGAGAAGGCAGTGATCGCACTTCAGCCTATCAGTCAAAAGCCTCGTGCGACCCAACTGTGTATTGATACCTGTGTTGCTCGCAACTGGCGTCTGTCGGTTCAAACTCATAAATACCTAAGTATTGCTTAAGCTCGGAGAGAAAGATGAAAAAAGCAGTGGTTGTTTTCAGTGGTGGACAGGACTCTACAACATGTCTGGTTCAAGCGTTAAAAGAGTTTGACGAAGTACATGCCATTACATTTGACTACGGTCAGCGTCATAAGCTGGAGATTGAAGTGGCAGAGAAAGTCGCAAAAGATCTTGGTGTCGCTGCACATAAAGTGATGGATGTTGGTCTACTGAATGAACTTGCTATCAGCTCTCTGACACGTGATGACATTCCAGTTTCACATGAGCTACAAGAAAACGGTTTACCGAACTCTTTCGTTCCTGGCCGCAACATCTTGTTCCTGACTCTTGCTGGTATCTACGCGTACCAAATTGGCGCAGAAACGGTAATTACGGGTGTTTGTGAAACAGATTTTAGTGGTTACCCAGATTGCCGTGATGACTTTGTAAGAGCGATGAATAGCGCGTTGGTTAAAGGCATGGATCGTCAGTTTGAAATCAAAACGCCATTGATGTGGTTGAACAAAGCAGAAACGTGGGCGTTGGCCGATCAATATGACGCGTTGCAACTTGTCCGCGAAAACACGTTAACTTGTTACAACGGCATCATCGGTGATGGTTGTGGTGATTGTCCGTCTTGCGACCTGCGCAAAGCGGGCTTAGATGATTACTTGAACAACAAAGATGCCGTTATGCAGTCGTTGATTCAAAAACAGAAGTCGGAAGATCAATAGGCTCGTTATAAGCATCAATCACTGCGTTATGCCCGTTTCTTTTTGATTGATACAAAGCTTGGTCTAATATCGAATACAGTTCATCAAAGTTACTCAAAGGCTTTGAGGTGGAAAGATAGGCCAAGCTTGCTGTCACACTCAGTGAATCGCCTTGTTCACTCTTAATATGTTTTTCTGAAATGGTTTTATGCAAACTTTGAATACGGAATGGCACATCAATCTCATCAACATTCTTGAGTAACAAGATAAACTCTTCTCCTCCTAAACGCCCAATATACTCACCTTTGTTTAGTTTAGCTTGAATGGCTTTGCAGACGTGTTTTAACACCAAGTCGCCAGTAGGGTGACCGTGTTGATCGTTAATCAACTTAAAGTGATCCAAATCTATCAATGCCAACACATATCGCATGTCTTCTGGAGCACTGACAGTTTGAGCTCTTATTTTCTCAATAATGGTGCTGCGGTTTAATGAACCAGTTAGGCGGTCTAAACGAGATTTTATCTTTGTTTTACGCAGCACAAACAGTACGACGAGTAACACAGTAAGTAAGCAGAAAATAATGAAGTTGTACGCACGTTGCTGTTCACTAAGCTTTTCAATTTCGAGTAGTTTTAAGTTTCTCTCGTTATCGATCTTAACGAGTTGCAAGTCATATTCGTACTCACTCTTGGTTAAATCCAACGCTTCAATTGCTTTAACATTGCTGTCATCACGGTTCGCCAACTCTAATTTAGCGTACTCTTGGTAATGAGAAAGGGCAGCGGAATTATCATCTAGTTTCTGATATGCCTGAGACAAGAGTAACTGAGCTTTCGCTTGTAGCGCGGTCGTTGCGTTTTTATTCGCGAGTGCCAAAGCAAGTTCGCCATGTTGAAGCGCTTTGTCTAAAACGTTGTGCTTTAAGTAAGCAAAGCCTGCTGCAAGATGACTTTCGGTTTGTAATCTTTCGTTGTCATACTCTTCGCCTAATTCTAGCGCCTTCTTAATATGCGGAACTGCGCTTTTTAGGTCTCCAGAATTTACATAAGCAGACCCGAGACCAAGATAGGTAAGGCCTTTACCATATGGATAATCCATCTCAGCAAGTAAAGTGAGTGCATTTTTGTAATGGCTGATTGCTTTTGCGTAGTCAGAAGAACGACTGTACATTGATGCCAAGCTGTGTTCGACCTGTGCCACTTGTAAAGGTGGAGCATCTAACTGACGAGCTAATAGGGCTTGTATTAGATATTGTTCAGACTGTTCGTATTGGCCTAGCTCACTCAGTAAATTTCCTACATCGTTGTATACACCTGTAGGATCGCTTTGAGGAGGCATTTCCGTTAATAAACGGCGGTATAAACGTAAAGCGACCTCATACTCACCACGAAAATCAAAGTTGTTAGCGATCACGCGTAACGCTAGATCGGCAGGAATGCTCTCTTGATGGTCGTGATTTAGGTGCTTGTTCAATGAAGAGCAAAAGAAGTTCGCCTTGTGGTATTGTCCTTGCTGGTTCAAGGTGTAGCACAGTTGATAGTTCATTAGTGCTTTCGTTTCTTCATCTTTATGTTGCCTTGCGTTTTGCAAAAGTGAGGTAAAGATGTCTACGGAAGTGTCGTAGTCGCCACTTTTTCTTTCTGAAAGCGCAAGGATGTATTTCGACTCTAGCTTGGCAAAGTGATTTTCTAAGATTTGACTGCTGCCGTAGTAGGGCTGGTCGATGTTTGACATGTACTCATAGATCAATCCACTGACGTAAAGCTTTTCGCTATTGGAGTCTGCCGTATGATATCGATCCTGAAGCATACTAAGCGCAGACTTTGAATTCGTTTTCATCGTTGCTTGATAGACAGCATGCCATTGCGTGATATTTTGAGTGTCACTTGCGTTTGCTTGGCTGCCTAGAAATAGGGATGCAAGCAAAGAAAGCAGCGTACGCATAGTGATGTAACCTTATGTTATTTTTATATTCTTTGTTCAGTATGATATACCAATTGGGAGCGAGTCATTGTGACAAAAACCGAAGGGTATAGATATTGGGATGAAGAAAAATATGCGCTCGGTCGAGCTTTACATAGAAAAGGTAAGTAATGAAGAAAGACCTCAGCGCGGTGCTGAGGTCTTGGAGAATTAGCCTACGTACAGTTTCGCTAGGTCTTGAGGTTCAACCTCTTTGCCTTCCAACTGTGCGTTCCAGTTTGTACCAACAAGAACGCCATCTTCAGCAAGAGTTAGAAGCCAATCTTCAACAAAGATATCTAGAGGAATTTCTAGTACTTCGAAATCTGCCCATTCTTCAACGTTATGCGCTTGTGCGTCTTCTTTCGCTGACCAAAAAGGCATGACTTCGCTGTTTTCGAACTCAGTTGAATCGCAAGATAGCCAACCTTCTTCATTGCGTAGACCCCAAACCAGTTGGTTTTCTTTCGTTTCTGCAACGAAAAGGTCAAGGTTTGCTTGGATATCTGTTGTAAGTTTGCTCATTTCAAAACTCTCATTGTTATGACGCGGCTAGATTAACACTAAAGCGCCGATTCCTAAAGCATAATACGGTTTCCAGAGAGTGAAAAAAGAAAAGGAGCCAAAGCTCCTTAAATTAACTTTTTGGTAGGGCGGTGAATATCGTCCATTCTTTCTTTATCTCACCCTTATAACCGATTACAGATGCAGTCACTCGTCGGTTGAGCGCATGGCTCACTTCGTCTGTACCTTGTTCGGCGAGGTGTGTATCACCAAATCCGACAATGCGGACTCTATCTGACTCAATACCATATCCAAGTAGCGCGGCACGAACGTTGTTTGCTCTGCGCTTTGATAAGTCTAAGTTGTGCTCTGCACCACCTACTTTGCTTGCATAGCCTTGCAATTCAATGGATGTGCTAGGGTATTCTTTCAGGAATTCAGACAACTCACGAATTTGACGACGGAATACGGGGTCAATTTCGTCCGAATCATTCGCGAAGAGTACGCGCACTTCCATCTTTTCAGACGACTTTATGTACTCACCACAGCCATCATTGTCGATCTCCGATGTTGCCGGTGTACCTGGGCACAGATCACGAGCGTTGATTACACCGTCATTATCATCATCTTGAAGGTCTGCAATTTGCTCGGCTTTCGGAGTCTCTGTGTACTCGTATTCATCTTCAGCGGTTACATGATGAGTAGTTAACATAACGCCTAATGCTAACAGAATCTTTGTTGCTTTCATGTTCTAGTACTCCACCTTATGATTCCACTCGGTTGGGACATCAACACGTAACGCGTTGAGTAACTGACCTGTCGCGTTCATGACTCGATACTTGGCGTATTGCTCGGCGTATTTTGCATCTAAATAGTCTTTACGAGCTTCAAACAGTTCGTTTTCGGTGTTTAACAAGTCGAGTAGGGTACGCTTGCCGATACGGTATTGTTTTTCATACGCGATAACGGTTTGAGATGCAGAATCAACGTGATCAGACAAGAACTGCTTCTGTTGTTGAGTAAGGTCCAAAGCACTCCAAGATAGTCTCAAACCTTCTTCAACATTGCGATAAGCACGTTCGCGCAGATCTTTCGCTTTATTTAACTGGTAAGCAAAGCTCTCGGCGTTGGCTGCGTCACTGCCACCATTAAATAGGTTGTAGCGCATACGGAGCATGGCTGTCGTTTCATCACCACGACCTTCAATACCTCCAGCATCATCTCGCCACGTTTGTGCAGCTTCAACAGACAGTGTTGGGAAGTAAGTACCTTTCGATTGCTTATATTGGAACTTCGCAGAATCCACATCTGCCATTGAAATTTGAATGACAGGGTGAGTTTGAAATGCCAAGTCGATCGCATCATCTATTGTGTAAGGGATGAAGTTTTGATCTGCACGAGGAAATATCAAGCCTTGGGGTGTTTGACCAACAATGCGAGTAAACATAGTGTGGCTGTCGAACAGGTTATTTTGCGCAGCGGCTAGGTTTCCGTGCGCTTTAGCTAAACGTGCCTCTACTTGCGTTAAGTCTGCTGTTGAGCCAATACCAGAATCAACTCGTTTTTTGATGTCTTGGTAGATTTTTTTATGCACTTTCAGGTTGTTCTCCGAAAGCGTTAGAATTTCGTATGCTTTCACCGCATCTAAATATACTTTAGAAACTTCAAGTGCAGTGTCTTGAGCGTCTGCAAGCAACTGAAATCGCACAGATTCAGCATCTGCAGCCGTTCTATCAATATCGTTTAGTGTCGCAGAGCCATCCCAAATCAACTGAGTGAGCGTAACGGTAGCCTCTTTTCGAGTCAGATCGGTTGACTCTCTACCAGATTCTGCTGGGTCAATACCTTCGTACCCAATTCCGGCATCAAGATCTACCGAAGGGAGGTAAGCGCCGCTCGAGGCTTCATTCACATACTGCTTACTCACGAATTCATTAAACGCACTTTTAATGTCAGGGTTTGTCTTAAGCGCATTTTCTACTGCTTGCTCTAAAGTTTGCCCAAAAACAGGGCTAGTCGCGAGCACACCTAAGCAAAAGGCGTTGGCACGAGTCCACTTCACTGTGATTCTCCTAATTAAGTAATATCAGAGGTGAGAAATTATTCTTATGAATTGATTGACCTCTATAAGCGTCAATAATTTAACGCACAAAGGCATTAACAATCAACTATGTAACTGGTTGCTATTGTGATGCATATGTAAATAGATATGAATTTTAAAGATAATCACCATTGAAAATTTGACTGGATATCACACTTATCAGTCATTTAAATGGTGTTGGGTTCTGTATGGTGGTGATGCGTATTCCAAATGTAATTATCAGTATCTGCATGCATTTTATGTGATGTATAAGTTGTAATTAAGTGTTAATACTCTGTTATTGATCAATATATTAGGGCAAGATATAACAAATAAGTATCATTAGTCAAAATGTTGACGGTAATTTTAGGTCAGGGGTTTATATGGATCGTACATCCTTAGTGTCATTTGGTGGGCAATTAGTCGTAGTAGGTTTGGATGGAAAGCTGCGTACACTTATTGAAAATGAACAACCATTACAAGGTGAAGTGATTGTCGCGCGTAATGATGCCGAGCCAATTGGTTTAAATGTCCAACTCGTAAAAGATAACGGTGTACAAGACGTATCGGATGATGTCGCTCAAATTCTTGGCGCGTTAGAGGCTGGACAAGATCCTACCCAACTTGGCGATGAGTTTGCCTCGGCAGCAGGTCAAAGCGATGGCTCAAGCTTGCAGACGAGTGGGACTGTCGACCGCATTGGCGCCGAATTATTGGCAGACACGGGATTTGAAACCATCGGGCTTGAGTCCTTAGGTTTTTCACAAACGCAAATCCTTTCTTTAAATGAGCTATACCTGAACACTTTACGTGGGAATGAAACATCTCCGGCAGTTGAGCCTGCTGCTCCTGTCGCTGGTGATGATATTGTTCAAACTGATGAAGATAGCGCAATTATTATTGATGTTCTTGCTAACGATGAAGATGCTGACAGTGAGAACTTATTTATTGAATCAGCAACGGTTCCAGAAGAGCAAGGGACCGTTGAAATCGAAGATGGAAAACTGATTTTCACTCCCGCGGAAGATTTTAACGGGGACGCTGACATTACCTACGTCGTGTCCGACGGCGAGTTAGAGGATGAGGCATCAGTTACTGTTACGGTTAATCCTTTAAACGATGCGCCAGTTGCAAATGACGATAGCGCTGCGATCGACGAAGACACGCCTGTCACTATTGATGTACTTCCGAATGACACCGACATTGATGGCGACACGCTGACCATAGTGAATGCATCAGTTCCTGCTGAACAGGGCACGGTCGAAATTGTAGATGGAAAGCTGATATTCACACCGGCTGAAAACTTCAATGGCGAAGCCACCATCAGCTACACGGTTTCTGATGGTGAACTAGAAGACAGTGCGGAAGTCTCGATAACAGTCAATCCGATCAATGACGCGCCTGTTGCTAATGACGATAACACTGTGACTGACGAAGACACGCCAGTCACTATTGATGTCCTGCCGAACGACACCGATGTTGACGGCGACACGCTGACCATTGTGAATGCATCTGTTCCAGCTGATCAGGGCACGGTTGAAATTGTAGATGGAAAACTGGTGTTTACACCGGCTGAAAACTTCAACGGCGAAGCCACCATCAGCTACACGGTTTCTGACGGCGCACTGGAAGACAGTGCTGAAGTCTCGGTAACGGTAAACCCGGTCAATGATGCGCCTGTTGCAAATGACGATAGCGCTGTGACTGACGAAGACACGCCAGTCACTATTGATGTCCTGCCGAACGACACCGATGTTGACGGCGATACGCTGAGCATCGTGAATGCATCTGTTCCAGCTGATCAGGGCACGGTTGAAATTGTAGATGGAAAACTGGTATTTACACTGGCTGACAACTTCAACGGTGAAGCCACCATCAGCTATACAGTTTCCGATGGTGCACAGGAAGACAGCGCGGAAGTCTCGGTAACGGTAAACCCGGTAAATGATGCGCCAGTTGCTAATAACGATAGCGCTGCGACTGACGAAGACACACCAGTCACGATTAATGTCCTGCCGAATGACACCGATGTTGACGGCGACACGCTGAGCATCGTAAATGCATCTGTTCCAGTTGATCAGGGCACGGTTGAAATTGTAGATGGAAAACTGGTATTTACACCGGCTGACAACTTCAATGGCGTAGCTACCATCAGCTACACAGTTTCTGATGGTGAACTGGAAGATGAAGCTCAAGTCTCGGTAACAGTAAATCCAATCAATGATGCGCCAGTTGCTAATAACGATAGCGCTGCGACTGACGAAGACACACCAGTCACGATTAATGTCCTGCCGAATGACACTGATGTGGACGGCGACACGCTGAGCATCGTAAATGCATCTGTTCCAGTTGATCAGGGCACGGTTGAAATTGTAGATGGAAAACTGGTATTTACACCGGCTGACAACTTCAATGGCGTAGCTACCATCAGCTACACAGTTTCTGATGGTGAACTGGAAGATGAAGCTCAAGTCTCGGTAACAGTAAATCCAATCAATGATGCGCCAGTTGCTAATAACGATAGCGCTGCGACTGACGAAGACACACCAGTCACGATTAATGTCCTGCCGAATGACACTGATGTGGACGGCGATACGCTGACCATAGTGAATGCATCTGTTCCAGCTGAGCAGGGCACGGTTGAAATTGTAGATGGAAAACTGGTGTTTACACCGGCTGACAACTTCAATGGTGAAGCTACCATCAGCTACACGGTTTCAGATGGTGAACTGGAAGATGATGCTCAAGTCTCGGTAACGGTAAATCCTTTAAATGACGCGCCTGTTGCAAACGATGATAGCGCTGCGACTGACGAAGACACACCAGTCACGATTAATGTCCTGCCGAATGACACTGATGTGGACGGCGATACGCTGACCATAGTGAATGCATCTGTTCCAGCTGAGCAGGGCACGGTTGAAATTGTAGATGGAAAACTGGTGTTTACACCGGCTGACAACTTCAACGGTGAAGCCAATATCAACTACACGGTTTCTGATGGTGAACTGGAAGATAGTACGGAAGTCACGGTAACAGTAAATCCAATCAATGATGCGCCTGTTGCAAATGACGATAACGTTGTGACTGATGAAGACACACCAGTCACTATTGATGTCTTGCCGAACGATACCGACGTTGACGGCGACACGCTGACCATAGTAAATGCATCTGTTCCAGTTGATCAGGGCACAGTTGAAATTGTAGATGGAAAGGTGATATTCACACCGGCTGACGACTTCAACGGCGAAGCCACTATCAGCTACACGGTTTCTGATGGTGAACTGGAAGACAGCGCGGAAGTCTCGGTAACGGTAAACCCGGTAAATGATGCGCCAGTTGCTAATAACGATAGCGCTGCGACTGACGAAGACACACCAGTCACGATTAATGTCCTGCCGAATGACACTGATGTGGACGGCGATACGCTGACCATAGTGAATGCATCTGTTCCAGCTGATCAGGGCACGGTTGAAATTGTAGATGGAAAACTGGTGTTTACACCGGCTGACAACTTCAATGGTGAAGCTACCATCAGCTACACGGTTTCTGATGGTGAACTGGAAGATGATGCTCAAGTCTCGGTAACGGTAAATCCTTTAAATGACGCGCCTGTTGCAAACGACGATAACGCTGTGACTGACGAAGACACGCCAGTCACTATTGATGTCCTGCCGAACGACACCGATGTGGACGGCGATACGCTGAGCATCGTGAATGCATCAGTTCCTGCGGACCAGGGCACAGTTGAAATTGTAGATGGAAAACTGGTGTTTACTCCGGCTGACGACTTCAACGGCGAAGCCACTATCAGCTACACGGTTTCTGATGGTGCACTGGAAGACAGCGCGGAAGTCTCGGTAACGGTAAACCCGGTAAATGATGCGCCAGTTGCAAATGATGATAGCGCTGTGACTGACGAAGACACACCAGTCACTATTGATGTCTTGCCGAACGATACCGACGTTGACGGCGACACGCTGACCATAGTAAATGCATCTGTTCCAGTTGATCAGGGCGCAGTTGAAATTGTAGATGGGAAACTGGTGTTTACACCGGCTGAAAACTTCAACGGCGAAGCCACCATCAGCTACACAGTTTCTGATGGTGAACTGGAAGATGAAGCTCAAGTCTCGGTAACAGTAAATCCAATCAATGATGCGCCAACCGTAGAAAACACCATTGCGGATCAGTCTCTTGAAGAAGACTTCACGCCTTACACTATCGACTTGAATGATGCATTCAGCGATGTCGATAATGCAGACGGTGAGCTGACATTTAGTGTCTCTGGTAACAGCAATATTCAAGTATCGATTGTGGATGGCATTGCGACGATCACGCCAACAGCAGACTGGAATGGTTCTGAAGAGTTAACGTTTACCGCTGAAGACCCAAGTGGTGAAACAGTAAGTCAAGTTGTCGACTTTACCGTAGCCGCAGTGGCAGATATTGTGTCTGATAGCGCTGATATTGTTGAAGATACGCCAACAAAACTTGATGTGCTGGGTAACGATAACTTCGAAGGTGATGCGCCTGTTGTAACGGTAGAAGCGGGCCATGAGCCAACCAATGGCACAGTAGTTGTGAACGATGACGGCACAATCACTTACACACCGAACCAAGATTACAATGGTCCTGATCTATTCACATATACAGTGAGTTCGGGCGGTGTTACTGAAACCACAACGGTTACCCTAAACGTAACGCCAGTCAACGATAAACCGCTAAACGAAGATTTTGACCATAGTGCAAATGAACTCATTACAAATGTGATCTTTGATACGGATGATAAACCGCTGGATGAAGGGGTGGATAGTGATCATATCTCTGATCTTGAAGATGACTTGAGTGGTGATGAACTTCAGATTCGCATCACAGAGTTGCCGACATCTGGCACTTTGTACTTCAAAGATGAGGATGGAGATCTCCAAGAAATTACATCAGCCGACGGTACATTGTATGACAAAGATAGCATCTACTATGAGGCGGATAATGTAGGTTTCTTACTGGGCATTAAGGACAGACCAGACACTCCTGACGGTGCTGAATCCACCACCGATTTCTACAACTGGGGTTTGAGTGCCGATGGTGGTGAATCGCATTCAAGGACAGAGTACTTGGTCAATGGCGCTTCGATTGATATCTCATCTGACAGCGGTGTACTTGCTCAGTACAATCAAAAGGTTTCGCACATCGGCCATGGTATTGCGGATAATGATGGTCAAGGTATCCAGCCAGGTGAAACGATAAGTATTGATTTGTCTGAGAACCCGGTAGGTAGCGTTAACCTTGGTCTCGATGGTCTAGGAGGGTTGTTCGAGCATGCTAGCAATAACGCGGCCTTAATTACTGTTACTTATCAAGATGCTAACGGAGCAGAACATACGCAGGTTATTGAATTCTTGAAGCCTGAAGGAAATAGCATGCTTTTCCAAGAGACCAGCATCGGTTACGGAAAAGATTATGGATTACCAGAAGGGTCTGTGATTACACAGCTCGATTTCTCGACTAAAACATCTGGGAATTGGGAATTGCGTTATGTGGAAGGCTTTCCGCCAGAGGATAGTTTTGACTACGTGGCTGTTGATTCAGGAAATGCAGAAAGTGACCCTGCAACTGTTACCATTACTAATGAAGTTCTTGATGGTAACGTTTCTGAAGATGGGCCGAGCTTAACCCTTATAGGTAATTCCGTGGTTGAAGGTGAAGACATAACGTTTTCCGTTGCTCTGGACGAAGTAACCGAAACCACAGTCAAATACCCAATTGATATGCTTGCTCAAGGTTCATCTGCTGATAACGCTGATGTAAACCTTTCCAATGTGAGTTTTACTAATGGCGTAACCTTCGCCGGAGGTTTCTTAATTGTTCCAGCTGGTGTGAGTGCTTTTGAAGTCATTGTGCCGTCGATTGATGATCTTGCTTTAGAAAACGCTGAAGACATGGTACTCGAGATTGGTGGTGAGTCTGGGATTGCGACAATACAAGACAATGACAGTACAACTCTTTCAGTAAGTCAGGTTGGTGACGTTAATGAAGGCTCTGATGCTGTATTCACGGTTTCTTTGTCTAATGAGGCTCAAGACCCATTTGTTGTCAATCTTAAACCGACGACCGATGGTAGCTATACCGCTGAAGATGCCGATCTTGGTCAGATGGTCGTAACTTATATTGACAGTCAAGGCAAAACCCAAACATTAAATGTTACACCGGATGGCGACGTTACTATCCCCGCCGGTATTACGTCTATCACCGTTACTATTCCGACAAAGACGGATGGCGTTTATGAAAATACAGAGAGTTTTGGTCTTACTGTTACCGATAACGGTGGAGTAACGAGCAATGGCGCTGCGACAGGTGACGCGAACATTATTGATGCAGAGAGTGCGCCAAAAGTCAGCATTGTTTCAGAACAAGCATCGGTTATAGAAGGTGGTGACGCGAACTTTACCGTTAGTATCGACCAAAAATCCGATGAGGATGTCGTGGTGAGCTTTACCATTGGTGGCGATGTTGATGACAAAGATTACCAAGCGCCGACCATTTACACGGTTACCATTCCAGCAGGGCAAACCTCTGTTGCTCTGGATGTCACAACGTTAGACGATGGTATCTACGAAGGAACTGAAAACTTAACGATCACGTTGACCGATACCACTGGTGCAGATTCAACTCTGGACGCAGATACAAAAGAGGCGACAGTTTCCATTATTGATGCTCAATCAGCACCAGAAGTGAGCATCAGTGCTGACCAGAACAATGTAAACGAAGGTCAAACGGCAGGCTTTACTGTAACGCTTAGCCAAGCCTCAGATGAAACTGTAACAGTTAAGTTCGAGTACACCGGTGTAGCTGAAGACGGTAAAGACTTCACTGGTATCGCAAGTATTGAAATCCCAGCGGGACAATCTTCAGCTGATCTTGATATCGCCACGCTAACGGATGGGACTTATGAAGGAGCTGAATCCTTCACGGTGACCATCAAAGATGTTGAGGGTGCGGATGCAGCCATTGGTGCGAATGACAATGCAAGCGTAGTTATTAACGATGCTCAGCAAGTACCAACAGTCAGCATTGCTGCAGACCAAGCATCGGTTACAGAAGGTGGTGACGCGAACTTTACCGTTAGTATTGACCAAAAATCCGATGAAGATGTTGTGGTGAGCTTCACCATTGGTGGCGATGTCGATGACAAAGATTACCAAGCGCCGACCATTTACACGGTTACCATTCCAGCAGGGCAAACCTCTGTCGCTCTGGACATCACAACATTAGATGATGGTATCTACGAAGGAACTGAAAACTTAACGATCACTTTGACCGATACCACTGGTGCAGATTCAACTCTGGACGCAGATACGAAAGAAGCGACAGTTTCCATTACTGATGCTCAATCAGCACCAGAAGTGAGCATCAGTGCTGACCAGAATAGCGTGAACGAAGGCCAAACGGCAGGCTTTACTGTAACGCTTAGCCAAGTCTCAGATGAAGCTGTAACAGTTCAGTTCGAGTACACCGGTGTAGCTGAAGACGGTAAAGACTTCACTGGTATCGCAAGTATTGAAATCCCAGCGGGACAGTCTTCAGCTGATCTTGATATCGCTACGCTAACGGATGGGACTTATGAAGGAGCTGAATCCTTCAAGGTGACCATCAAAGGTGTTGATGGTGCGGATGCAGCCATTGGTGCGAATGACAATGCAAGCGTAGTTATTAACGATGCTCAGCAAGTACCAACAGTCAGCATTGCTGCAGACCAAGCATCGGTTATAGAAGGTGGTGACGCGAACTTTACCGTTAGTATTGACCAAAAACCTGATGAGGATGTTGTGGTGAGCTTCACCATTGGTGGCGATGTCGATGACAAAGATTATCAAGCGCCGACCATTTACACGGTTACCATTCCAGCAGGGCAAACCTCTGTTGCTCTGGATGTCACAACGTTAGACGATGGTATCTACGAAGGAACTGAAAACTTAACGATCACTTTGACCGATACCACTGGTGCAGATTCAACTCTGGACGCAGATACGAAAGAAGCGACAGTTTCCATTATTGATGCTCAATCAGCACCAGAAGTGAGCATCAGTGCTGACCAGAACAACGTGAACGAAGGTCAAACGGCAGGCTTTACTGTAACGCTTAGCCAAGTCTCAGATGAAACCGTGACAGTTAAGTTCGAGTACACCGGTGTAGCTGAAGACGGTAAAGACTTCACTGGTATCGCAAGTATCGAAATCCCAGCGGGACAATCTTCAGCTGATCTTGATATCGCCACGCTAACGGATGGGGCTTATGAAGGTGCCGAATCCTTCACGGTGACCATCAAAGATGTTGAGGGTGCGGATGCAGCCATTGGTGCGAATGACAATGCAAGCGTGGTTATTAACGATGCTCAGCAAGCGCCAACAGTCAGTATTGTTGCAGACCAAGCATCGGTTACAGAAGGTGGTGACGCGAGCTTTACCGTTAGTATTGACCAAAAATCCGATGAGGATGTCGTGGTGAGCTTCACCATTAGTGGCGATGTCGATGACAAAGATTACCAAGCGCCGACCATCTACACGGTCACCATTCCAGCAGGGCAAACCTCTGTCGCTCTGGACATCACAACGTTAGACGATGGTATCTACGAAGGGACTGAAAACTTAACGATCACGTTGGCCGATACCACCGGTGCAGATTCAACTCTGGACGCAGGTGCGAAAGAGGCGACGGTTTCTATTATTGACGCGCAAAAAGAGGTGCTTTCATTGCAAAATGTTGTTGGCCTCGAGGATCAGTTCATCGAGCTTGGCATTGTTGTAAATGACGGCGATACCTCAGTCCAAACCGTCGAGTTAAATGGAATCCCGCAAGGCTCTATTATTGAAATTGATGGGCAAGCTTCCATCGTTGGCAGTGTTGACGCAATAGTCGTTAGTATTGATGACATTAGCTCTGTAAAAGTCAAAGCACCAGAGCATAGTGACGTTAATTTTGATATCGCAGTTATTGCAAGAGACGATAGTGACACAATCGTTGAGACAGGCAGCATATATGTTGATGTTCATCCTGATGCGGATAAGCCGATATTAAATATTGGTGGTTTTGAACAAGTCGCGGCGATTGACTTTGAAGATGTCACTATTAAGTCAGGTTCGTGGGATAGTGATATTGAAATTAACAAAGTGGAAGGCGCGGGGACGGTAGGACAATGGTTTACCTCAAATCCTGGCCAACACATTGAAGTTGGAACTGAGGGCACATACCTGCCAGGCAATTCAACAAATCAAGTAATGGAGATTGAAGGCGAAGTTGGGGACAAGGTCTTATACACCGATATGGATCTTGTTGCCGGACGTTTTTACAACTTTGAATTTGATATTGCTGCCAGAACGAATAAGGCACACACATCTGATATGTCGGTGACCCTTATTAAAGTGGATGATCACGGTAATCCAATTGATGGCAGTGAAGTTGTGTTGTATGACTTCGACCCGACAACTCATGGTTGGCATAAAGGTGAATCTATTACACTTCCAGTTGAGGAGTCAGGTAAGTATCGCTTGTTATTTGAAGCTGATGAAGCCGACTCTACAGGCGCCATTATGGATAATATTAAGTTCACTGCAGTTGATAATTTGGGCTACGAAGACTCTTTTATTAAGCTCAGTGAAATAGACGCATCACTTCAAGATAGCTTGGACCAATCCGAGAGTTTGACAGTCGAATTAACAGGAATACCTGTCGGCTCGGTACTTAGAGATGGTGAGGGTGATAGTGCAAATACCTACGTAGTTACACAAGAGAACAAAGACGATCGCATAGATGTTACTGATTGGGATTTGTCTAACCTGCAAGTCAAAACTCAAGATGCTGGTATATTTGCGATTACTGTGATTGCGACTTCAACAGAGCGTGATACCAACAAAGACGATGAACACGGCGATCATATTGATGTGGGTGGCAGTTTAACGGCTGAGAGTACAGCTAGTATAAATGTTGAGGTAATTGACAAGCCTACATCTGGTGGTGATAACAATGAACGTCCTGAACCAGACTACACCGCTGGTGAGGACATGATTGACTCTGTAGCTTATCGAACGGGGTTTAACGACTTTAATTGGCAACAGAGTGCAGCTTATGTGAATGCTGGCAATCCAGAGCAAAACGGCTTATACGATTACGACCCGAGCTCCGGTGTGAGTATTGATGTTGGTACTGGTAACGATAAAGTACTAATGGGCGGCGGTGACGATATAATTTACCTAGGCGAAAGCCACGTACAAGTTCAGGACGGAGATATCTCTGATGATAAGTTTAGTTCTGTACTAGCTGACTTTGCTGCAACGGAACTGAACGCCTTAACAGATACCTTTGGCGAACAGGACCAACATTTGAAGATTGAGTCGCAAAGTAAACCCGGTTTGGATATTGGTCATGGGGGGGCTGGAGATGATGTAATCTTTGGTGAAAAAGGCTCTGACATTGTATTTGGAGGAACAGGGCACGACACCTTAGATGGCGGAGATGGATCCGATGCTGTACGAGGCGGATCCGGCAATGACGTTCTTATTGGAGGCTCGGGTGATGATATTCTAATCGGAGATGATGGCGAGGATATCTTCAAGTTTGTTGATGACGGCTCTGGTATTCGTGATGGGGAAGTAGATACGATAAAAGACTTCACGAAAGGTGAAGATAAGATTGATATCTCTGACTTGCTTCATACGGATGACTTTGATTCTGTCGACTCTTTATTGGCTAATAACGAGATTGGTCTTGAAGCCGATGGTGATAACCTGATTCTAACGATTTCTGAATCAGATGGTTCGTCGAGCCAAAAAGTCGTGATTGAGGGGGGCTCTAATCAATACAGTGAGCTCTTAATCGACGGTTCTTTATCTCCAGCAGATGGTTCTGCCATCCTCAACGACCTGCTAAAAATCAATAACGACATCACGTAGTTATTATTCACCAAACGGAAGGCGAGAAAGTACAGCTTCCGATTGCCTTAAATCCAACTAAACAAAAAGGTCTAGCAGAGTGCTAGACCTTTGTCTTTAGCATTTAAACTAACAACACTAACTCTTAGGCAGCGTTGTGAAAATCGTCCACTCTTTCTCAATTTCACCTTTATAACCAACTACGGTAGCGGTTACCCGGCGGTTAAGTGCGTGGCTGGTTTCGTCCGTGCCTTGAGATGCAAGATTGGTCTCTCCAAATCCGACGATACGTAAACGCTCAGGAGAGATACCGTTATTAATTAATTCTTGCCTCACACTTTCGGCTCGTCGTTTTGAAAGTGCAAGGTTATATTCGTCTGTACCAGTGATACTTGTATAACCTTGTAGTTCGATTGATGTAGTAGGGTATTCTTTTAGGAAGTCGGAAAGGTCGCTTATTTGATTTACGAAGACAGGATCAATTGCAGAGGAGTCGTTAGCAAATAAGACGCGGATCTGCATTTGCTGAGATGACTTCGCATATCTACCGCATCCATCATTATCAATTTCTGAGCCTTCCGCAGTGCCCGGACAGAGATCTCGTGCATTGATAACACCATCACTGTCATCATCGATCAAATCGGCGATCTGATCTGCATTGGGAGTCTCTATGTATTCATATTCGTCGCCCGAGTTAGAGCCGCTGCATGCTGAAGTCAAACAAACCATGAACAAAATAGGTATTATCTTCATATTAATACTCCACTTTCTCTAGCCACTCTTGCGGGATGTCGATACGCAATGAGTTAAGCAGTTGTCCAGTTGCGTTCATTACGCGGTATTTTGCGTACTGCTCAGCGTACTTCGCATCTAAATAATCTTTACGTGCTTCGAAGAGCTCGTTTTCCGTGTTGAGTAAGTCTAATAATGTTCGCTTGCCAATACGATATTGTTTCTCGTAGGCAATAACCGTTTTGGCTGCAGAGTCAACATGGTCAGACAAGAACTCTTTTTGTTGTAAAGTTAAGTCCAACGCGCTCCAGGAAAGCCTTAATCCTTCTTCCACATTTTGATAGGCGCCTTCACGTAAGTCTTTTGCTTTATTCAGTTGGTAGGCAAAGTTTTCGGAGTTGGCTGCATCACTGCCGCCATTATATAAGTTGTAACGGAGCCTAAGCATAGCGAGTGTCTCGTCGCTTCTGCCTTTCAATCCATCGGCATCATCACGCCAAGTTTGAGATGCCTCAATTGAAAGTGTAGGGTAGTTGACCCCTTTAGATTGCTTGTACTGGAATTTGGCTGAGTCTACATCAGCAAGCGCCACTTGAATCACAGGATGTACCTCGAAGGCTAAGCCAATAGCATCATCGATTGTGTACGGAAGAAAGTTCTCATCAGCTCTCGGGAATATCAAGCCTTGAGGGCTCTGTCCAACAAGTCGTGTGAACATAGTGTGGGAATCGAAGAGGTTATTTTGTGCAGCGGCTAAATTACCGTGTGCTTTTGCTAAACGCGCTTCCACCTGAGTCAAATCCGCCGTCGAGCCAATCCCTGAATTAACGCGTTTTTGAATGTCTGTATAGATTTTCTTGTGTACTGCTAAATTGTTCTCAGACAGGGTGAGAATTTCATAGGCTTTAACCGCATCTAAATAAACGCTCGTTACTTCAAGTGCAGTATCAGACGCGTCTGCTAAGAGTTGAAACCTTACAGATTCAGCGTCTGCAGCCGTTCGGTCGATATCGTTGAGTGTCGCGCTCCCATCCCAAATTAGCTGGGTCAAAGTCACCGATGCCTCTTTCCTTGTATAATCAGTATCCCCTCGACCGCCTTCATCAGATGGGTCCAAGCCTTCATAGCCAATTCCAGCATCAAGATCGATTGAAGGCAGGTATGCACCGGATGCCGCCTCATTAATATACTTACGACTATTGAATTCGTTAAAAGCGCTTTTTATGTCCGGGTTGTTTTTGAGTGTGAGTGCGACCGCTTGTTCTAAAGTTTGACCGAAAACGGATGGAGATAACATCAAACTACAGCAACAAGCGATTTTTAGTCGATTCCATTTCACGGTGGTTCTCCTAGAAAATTGGTATTGCTTTTTGATATTTCATCTCATTAGTGAGACGAAATGACACAAATATCAGCTATTTGTTGGTTAAATTATCAACGTCCTGCTAACCCTAGGCTTTTATTCAGAAAATCCAGTGACTCGCCTTATAAAACCTTAGCACATATGAGAGATGTTGCTCATTTGTTCGCAGGTTCCTTTTTGAAGAAAAGTCAGAATTCTTAATACCATAGCGTCCTTCTCCGTATTTTGACGTTCATGTCAAGCAAACCCCGCCCCTTGGGTTTCTCTATACTTTGACGCCCTTACGTACAACGGAAAAGAAATGATTTTGACTAAACTATAGTCGTATTTGTTGGGGTGACAAATTTGTGACGATTAGGGAATTTTGGTGAGGTAGCTATGGATCGTGTAGCCTTTAGCTCTTTAATGAGCAATATCGTTGTGATTGGGAATAACGGTGAAATCAAGACACTGGAGCCGGGACAGCTTCCTGCACCAGGGGAACTGGTGATTACCGAAATATCGGACACGTCAGAGCTTGTTTTTGAGCAAATCACACCACAGGGCAGTTCTATTAATGTCACGGATGATATCACCGCTCTGATTGAAGCTATCGCAGCAGGGGAAGACCCAGCGCAAGTAGAAGGGGACTTTGAAACAGCGGCTGGTGAATCTTCGGGTTCCAGTCCTCAAACCACTGGGGCAGTTGATCGTATAGGTGCAGAATCATTAGCGAGCACTGATTTCGAAACAGTGGGCACATCTATCGCATTGTCTGAGACTCAAGAGCTTTCTCTTCTGGATTTTCTTCGAGAGCAAACCATTGTCCAAGAGATATCGAGCCCAACGATAAGTGAAGGACAACAAGCCACGTTCGACGTAACACTTGATCAACCGCTACTAGAAGATACAAATGTTGTTCTTACACTTAATGAGGGGACAGCTGAGGGCGGAACAGACTATGACGATAATATCGTCACTATTGTGTTCGAAGACGGCACTTCAGAGGACGTAAGCGTTGACGAAAATGGCGCGTTTACCGTTACGATTCCCGCTGGAGAGCAGTCTTTTAGTGTCTCCGTAAATACCACTGATGATGATCTATTTGAAGGAAACGAGATCTTTACCCTAAACGGTGGAACTGAGGGGCAATCAGAGCCTGCAACCGGTGTTGCTACGATAATTGACGATGGGTCTGGTCCTGGCCCAACCCCAGATGATGATCGGCCTACTGTCGTATCCATCACTGACACCACTGTAAACGAAGGTGATGCTGCCACCTTGGACGTGACACTCTCAAACCCAAGTTCAATAGATACGACGGTAATCATGAACCTGGTAGACGGTACTGCAGAAGGTGGCATTGATTACACAAACACATCGGTGACAATCACTTTCGAAGATAACAGTTCGCAGGTGATAGCTGTAAACCCTGACGGTAATTTTGAAGTTTCCGTTCCTGCAAATGACACCTCTTACAGCGTGACAATCAATACAACGGACGATGACATTTTCGAGGGGGCAGAGACCTTTGAATTGTCTGGTTCTACACCCAATCAAAACGGAACACAAAGCGGTACTGTTACGATAGTGGATGACGGTACAGGCCCAGGCTCTGACCCGGACGACGACCGTCCAACCGTATCCATCAGTGATGTCGGCACGATTAACGAAGGTGACACGGCGAGCTTCGTTGTATCGCTGACTAATGCCTCCGAAGACGATGTTCAGGTAGAACTTGGTCTTAATCTTGGTGATACAGAATCTGGTGACCTTGGAACCCTTGAATACAACAAAGGCTCAGGTTGGATAGCTGTACCAAACGATGGTGTGGTAACCGTGCCAGCTGGACTGACAGAATTTGATGTCCGTATCGCGTCGATTGACGATGAAGTGTTTGAAGGTCCAGAGAACTTTACAGTAGATGTAACCGGTCTTGGTGTAGTTCAAGGTGCAGACACGGGTACGGCGACTATTGTGGATGACAATACAGGTCCTGGCCCAGATCCAGACGACGACCGTCCAACAGTATCTATCAGTGATGCAGGCACCATTAACGAAGGTGACACGGCGAACTTCGTTGTATCGCTGACTAATGCCTCCGAAGACGATGTTCAGGTGGAACTTGGTCTTAATCTTGGTGATACAGAATCTGGTGACCTTGGCACTCTTGAATACAACACCGGCTCAGGTTGGGTAGCGGTACCAAACGATGGTGTGGTAACCGTGCCAGCTGGACTGACAGAATTTGATGTACGCATTGCATCGATTGCTGATGAAGTCTTTGAAGGTCCAGAGAACTTTACAGTAGATGTAACCGGTCTTGGTGTAGTTCAAGGTGCAGATACGGGTACCACGACTATTGTGGATGACAATACAGGTCCTGGCCCAGATCCAGACGACGACCGTCCAAGCGTATCCATCAGTAATGCTGGCACAATCAACGAAGGTGACACCGCTAACTTTGTTGTCTCGTTGACTAATGCGTCCGAAGACGACGTTCAAGTAGAACTTGGTCTTAATCTTGGTGATACAGAATCTGGTGACCTTGGAACCCTTGAATACAACACAGGCTCAGGTTGGTTAGCTGTACCAAACGATGGTGTGGTAACCGTGCCAGCTGGACTGACAGAATTTGATGTCCGTATCGCGTCGATTGACGATGAAGTCTACGAAGGTCCTGAAAACTTCACCGTAGACGTAACTGGTCTCGGCCTTGTCCAAGGCACTGATACGGGTACCGCAACCATTGTTGATGATGGTACGGGTCCTGATCCCGATCCGGATGACGACAGTCCAACCGTATCTATTAGCGATGCTGGCACAATTAACGAAGGTGACACTGCCAACTTTGTTGTCTCGCTGACCAATGCATCTGAAGCGCCAGTCGAGGTTCAACTCGATCTTAACCTTGGTGACACCGAAGTGGGCGATCTCGGTACTCTTGAGTACAACACCGGCTCAGGTTGGGTAGTTGTACCAAACGATGGTGTGGTAACTGTACCTGCAGGACTAACAGAGTTTGATGTCCGAATTGCATCGATTGATGATGCAGTCTATGAAGGTCCAGAGAACTTCACGGTAGATGTAACGGGTTTAGGACCTGTCCAAGGCTCTGACACTGGTACCGCGACTATTGTGGATGATGGCACCGGTCCAGGCCCAGATCCAGACGATGATCGTCCGATTGTGGCGTCGATTAGCTCAACCACAGTTAACGAAGGTGATCCTGCAACACTTGATGTGACCATGAGTAATGCGAGTACAACTGATACCGTTGTCAGTATGACATTCGCTGATGGTACAGCCGACGGTGGCGTGGATTACACCAATACACAAGTGACGATAACTTATGCGGACAACAGCACCGAAGTTGTAGCAGTAAATCCTGATGGTTCATTCAATGTCACTGTTCCCGCCAATGACACCACATACAGCATTACCGTTAGTACAACGGATGATGACCTATTTGAAGGCCCTGAGACCTTTACGTTGTCCGGTGCAACTGAGGTACAAACTACGCCAGCAAAAGGCACGGGTACGATTGTTGATGATGGCAGTGGCCCAGGTCCTGATCCAGATGATGACCGTCCTACCGTAGCTTCGATTAGCTCAACCACAGTTAACGAGGGTGATCCTGCGACACTTGATGTGACCATGAGTAATACCAGTACAACTGATATCGTTGTAAGCATGACACTCGCTGATGGTACAGCCGACGGTGGCGTGGATTACACCAATACACAAGTGACAGTAACTTATGCAGACAGCAGCACCGAAGTTGTAGCAGTAAATCCTGATGGTTCGTTCGATGTCACTGTTCCTGCCAACGACACCACATACAGCATCACAGTTAGTACAACGAATGATGATTTATTCGAAGGTCCTGAGACCTTTACGTTATCTGGTGCAACTGCGGTACAAACCACGGCAGCAGAAGGTACGGGTACGATTGTTGATGATGGCAGTGGCCCAGGTCCGGATCCAGATGACGACCGTCCGATTGTGGCGTCGATTAGCTCAACCACAGTTAACGAAGGTGATCCTGCAACACTTGATGTGACCATGAGTAATGCGAGTACAACTGATACCGTTGTCAGTATGACATTCGCTGATGGTACAGCCGACGGTGGCGTGGATTACACCGATACACAAGTGACAGTAACTTATGCAGACAGCAGTACCGAAGTTGTTGCAGTAAATCCTGATGGCTCGTTCGCTGTCACCGTGCCTGCCAACGACACCACTTACAGTGTCACTGTTAGCACAACAGATGATGACCTGTTCGAAGGCCCAGAGACCTTCACGTTGTCTGGTGCGACTGCTGTACAGACTGCACCGGCAGAAGGCACGGGTACGATTGTTGATGATGGCAGTGGCCCAGGTCCCGATCCAGATGATGACCGTCCTACCGTAGCATCGATTAGCTCAACCACCGTCGATGAAGGTGAGCCAGCGACACTTGATGTGACCATGAGTAATGCCAGCACAACAGATACTGTTGTCAGCATGACACTCGCCGATGGCACCGCAGACGGAGGTGTGGATTACACCGATACGCAGGTGACGATCACTTATGCGGACAACAGCAGCGAAGTTGTAACGGTAAACCCTGATGGTTCGTTCGATGTCACTGTTCCTGCTAACGACACCACATACAGCATCACCGTTAGCACAACGGATGATGACCTGTTCGAAGGCCCTGAAAACTTTACGTTGTCTGGTACGACTGCCGTACAAACTACGCCAGCAGAAGGCACTGGGACAATTGTTGATGATGGCAGTGGCCCAGGTCCCGATCCAGATGACGACCGCCCAACCGTGGCATCGATTAGCTCTACCACGGTTAACGAAGGTGATCCTGCGACACTCGATGTGACCATGAGTAATGCCAGTACAACAGATACTGTTGTCAGCATGAGACTCGCTGATGGCACCGCAGACGGTGGAGTGGATTATACCGATACACAAGTGGCGATAACTTATGCGGACAGCAGTACCGAAGTTGTAGCGGTAAATCCAGATGGCTCGTTTGATGTCACCGTGCCTGCCAACGACACCACATACAGCATTACTGTTAGTACAACGGATGATGACCTGTTCGAAGGCCCTGAAACCTTTACGTTGTCTGGTGCAACTGCCGTACAAACTACGCCAGCAGAAGGCACGGGTACGATTGTTGATGATGGCAGTGGCCCAGGTCCCGATCCAGATGACGACCGTCCAACCGTGGCGTCGATTAGCTCAACCACGGTCAACGAAGGCGACCCAGCGACACTTGATGTGACCATGAGTAATACCAGTACAACAGATACTGTTGTTAGCATGACACTCACCGATGGCACCGCAGACGGAGGTGTGGATTATACCGATACACAAGTGACGATCACTTATGCGGACAACAGCACCGAACTTGTAGCGGTTAATCCTGATGGTTCGTTTGATGTCACTGTTCCTGCAATGGATACGACATTTAGCGTCACGATGGAAACATTAAATGACGCTATTTATGAAGGCGATGAAACATTCACACTATCGGGTTCGACTTCTGTCCAGACTACGCCTGCGATTGGTACGGTAACGATAGATGATGAAACGGATAGACCAAGCGTTGCGGATATCACAGATATACAAGTCACCGAGGGTGAGGACGCGACCTTCAATGTCACATTAAGCAATGCGAGCACTGTCGCGATCTTAGTAAGCATGTCACTACTTGATGGAACTGCGTTAGCAGGGGATGACTTTAATGCGACATCCGTGACAATTACTTATGCCGACAATACGACCGAAGTGGTCAATGTAGCGCCTGATGGAACGTTTGATGTCTCTGTACCTGCGAACGATACAACATTTAGCGTTATGGTTAATACTCTTGAAGACCAAGTTTATGAGCAATCAGAAAACTTCACGTTTACCGGCGAAATCCAAGGCCAAAATGTCGCAGCTTCAGGTGTTGGTACAATTCTTGACGATGACAACACGCCTCCAACCGTAGATGATTTCAATATCATTATTGATTTGAATGACCCCGGTGAAGATGCGTTGATTGATTTTGGGCCTTATGCGCAAGACTTGGAAGATGACTTCGATCCTTTCGATGATAAAGAAACCAGCATTTGCATCACGACGCTCCCTGAATATGGGTATCTTTACTACTTTGACGACCAGAATAATGAAGTTGTACTCGAAATAGGCGATGTTATCCCTGAATCAACAGAAGTGCGTTATGCGCTTACTGAAGACTTCTTCGACGAACAAAGTTTTGATTCACAAGATTTGTTGAATGAATTTGATAAGGACTTTATTGCGGATTCTGTCGACGTCAATGGTTTAAGCTTCTTCGGTGGAACTATCGATAATAATGGAGACTTTGTCAATAATGCCCAAATCAAAGTGGACTTTGCTAACCAACAAATTGGATTGGTTGTGGTGTCACCGGGAGAAACAGGTCAAGGTGATGAGATCAGTACGAGCGAGTTCATTGCGATTGAGCTAGATGAAGGCCTTGAGGCCGAAGAAGCTCGTCTTAATCTCGCAAGTTTGAATGACCAGTTTAATAATGGAGCGGCATGGATCAATGTCTATTTCTATATGGATGGTGTTTTAGCCGAAACTCAAGTTATTCAAACATCGGATATTGTGTTTACCGGTAATCAAGAAGGTTTTGCCACAGTGGCTATTACTAACGGTAGTTTCGACGAAATTCGCTTGTTCCCAGAGACGAACAGCTCGAGCGACAAAGCGAGTTTTACTCTCGTCGGTACTCAGATTACCAGCTTTAACAATGTGAACGACTCCTTTGATTACAAGGCAATAGATTCAGATGGTCTCACCAGTGCCGATACCGCAACTGTGGATATTGACTTTACCAACGTGTCAGTTGATACGGTAGAAGCGTTTGGCATTCAAGTAGGAGCGCTGCAATTTAACACGGTTGAAGGGACTGACCAAAATGATACCTTGGTCGGAACGGACAGTAATGACATTTTGATTGGTGGGCTTGGAGACGATGTGCTCACTGGTGGTGCAGGCGACGACATCTTTAAATGGCTCGAAATGGATACGGCTACGGATACCGTTACTGACTTTGAAAGTGGCGATTCTTTGGACTTTGTGGACTTATTTGATGATGTCAGCGAGAGTGACATCTCTATTCTACTAGATGATTTGAGTTCTGGTGACTATGCGGGGCAAGTGGACGACATTACAGTCTCTGTAACGGAAGATGGTGGAAACTCAACATTGACCATTAACAAAGATGGCCAGCAACTTGAAGTCAATTTTGACGGCGCTTCAGCGGCGGATATCGCAAACAGTATCATCACCAACCTCGAGCAATTGAGAGAATAAAAAAACGGAGCGATAGCTCCGTTTTCTTTTTGAGTTGATTTTAATCAGCGATTAAAGCACTTTACACGCAAAACCTTTTAGGTAGAAACCTTCTGGGTAAGCCGTATCTGTTGGGTGATCAGCTGCTTGCTCGAAACGCTCTACGAATTTTACTTGGCGATTTGCATCTACTGCTGCATCGGCAATGATTTTTTGGAACAGAACTTGATCCATTAAACCTGAGCAAGAGTAGGTAAGCAGCGTGCCGCCAGGGTTTAGAATTTGCATCGCCAACATGTTGATGTCTTTGTAGCCACGACATGCACCGTTTAGCTGTGCTTTGCTCTCTGCAAACTTCGGTGGATCCATGATCACAACATCGAACTTCGTACCTTGGTCGCGGTATTCGCGTAGCAATTTGAACACGTCTGCGTTTAGGAACACAGCACGCTTTTTCGAGATATCAAACTCGTTCAGTTCTGCATTGAATTTTGCAGTATCTAGAGCTGGTTGTGATACGTCCGCGTTGATAACACGTTTCGCGCCACCTTTTAGTGCGTACAGACCAAAACCGCCGGTGTACGAGAAACAGTTCAGAACTTCTTTGTCTTTCACGTACTTCATCGCTTGTTGGCGGCTGTCACGTTGGTCTAGATAGAAACCCGTTTTATGGCCACCGACGATATCGACACTGATTTTCACGCCGTTTTCTTCGATTACCACAGATTTTGGTGGCTCTTCACCATGCAGAACGCCAGTGGTTTCTTTCAAACCTTCTTTCTTACGTACCGCGACGTCTGAACGCTCGTAAACGTTGCAGTCAGGGAAGCACTCAACCAAAGCATCAACAATCGCTTGCTTGTTGTATTCTGCGCCCGCACTTAGAAGCTGGCACACAAAGAAGTTTTGGTAGCGGTCGATCGTCACACCGGGCATACCGTCTGACTCTGCCGCGATAAGGCGGTAACCGGTAAGACCGTCACGCTCAATAACGTCTTCACGAAGAGGCTGGGCGTTGTTGAAACGCTTAACAAAAAACGCCTTGTTGATCTCTTCTTTTTCAAAACTCCAAATACGAGCACGAATCTGGGAAGCTGGTGAATATGCTGCTTTAGCTAACCATTTTCCGTCGTGAGTGAATACATCAACGGTTTCGCCAAGAGCGGGTTCGCCCTCAACTTTACTGATGCCTCGAGAGAAGATCCAAGGGTGCTTGCGCTTAACCGATTTCTCACGACCTTTAACCAAATAGATAGCAGCTGTCATTTCTTTAGCTCTTGTTGAATTTTGAAAGGGGCGTATTGTCCGGGATGTTGCCCGCAAAAGCAATATCCATCGACAATCCAATCATTTGTAGAAGCTTTAATTATATGCCGAGAACCGGAACAAAGGACCACCTTAAGGTGGTAAGAAACTAGCGGTAGGTACAAAAAAGGGCCACCGAAGTGACCCTGATTTTTCAACTTATAACCAAGCTTTATATAACTAAGCTTTAAGGCCTGTCAGTAGCGACTCCATGGTGTCACTTTGAGCTCGAAGCTGCTCAACGTTTTGCGACGTTGTGCTGATCATCGTACACACATTGTTTGCTTGGATGCGGACTTCTTCAACGCTTGACGCAATATTGTCAGCCACGACGCCTTGCTCTTCTGCAGCGGTTGCAATTTGGATGCTGCTGTCAGAGATAGTTTGGTTCTTATCTGCTAGTGAGCCAATTTCGTGGTTCACTTCGGCCATCAGAGTTTGGCCTTCGTTCGCATTGTGAACCGTTACTTCCATCAGCTTAGTCAGTGATTGGCTGTTACGTTGTAGCGCTTCAATCATAGCTTGAATCTCTACCGTCGCTTGTTGAGTACGGCCCGCAAGAGCACGAACTTCATCAGCAACAACTGCAAAGCCACGACCTTGTTCGCCTGCACGAGCTGCTTCAATCGCAGCGTTCAAGGCGAGTAGGTTAGTTTGCTCAGAGATACCGTTGATGGTCGTTACCACTTCATCAATCTGCGCTGCGTTTGCATCCAGCTCTTCAACCGCTTGAGACGCGGATTGGATCTCAGTAGAAAGATTCGAGATAGAGTGAAGGGTGTTTTCTACTTTCACTTGGCCGGATTGCGCTACGCTGCGTGCATCGTCTGTTTGCGTGCTTGAATCGTGTGCCAGTGTTGCCACCTCTCGAATCGTAGAGGCCATTTGCTCCGTTGCACTTGCCAGAGAGTTTAGATGCTCTTGTTGGGTGTTAGAAATCTCAGAGCTGTTTTGAATCGATAGGTTCAGATCAGAACTGATTTGCTGCATCAGTGCGACAGACTCTTGAATCGACTGAACCATTTTTTGTTCGCGGTCGGCAACTTTGTCTATCGTAATTGCGATTTCACTGAATTCATCACGAACGCGGAAGAAGTTCATACGTGCAGTCAAATCACCATCAGCTAATGTGTTCAGTGCTTTGTTCATCGTAAACATAGCGCCACCGATGAAGGTCATGATGTAGTAAACACCCAGCGCGATGATAAATAGCGTAACAAGGATAATGCTTACTTGCGTCGTAGAAAGCGCCGTCCAAAGTGATTGCTCATGACTTGCAACCAGACTAAACGCGCCATTCATTACCGACACAGAGTCAGGTCCTGTACCGAGAGTAATCGTATCCGAACTCGCGATTAGACTAGCAACTTGAGATTGCGAGAGATTTCCTGCTTCAATCAAGCCTTTCATCAACATCAGCTCTTCTTGGTACAAGTCAGAGATGAGTGAGTTAGCGGCACTGTTCAAAACAAGAGTAAGAATGACTAATGCGAGGAGAGGAAGGAAGAAGAGTAAATAGAACTTTTCTTGAATCTTTAAGTGGATAAGGTATTTATCAATCCAACGGAAAGGAATTTCTTTCATAATTATTATAACCATATAAAAACCCACTATCCTTAGTGGGGTAAATAGACGCAAATAATATATCACTCAAATATAGGGAGCGGTATACGGATGGTACTAAAGTGTGAGAAGTTTCTGATAGTAGGTCATGTACAAGGGGTAGGATTTCGATACCACACATCACATCAAGGATTGAAGCTCGGTCTAACGGGGTATGCGAAGAACTTAAACAACGGAGATGTTGAAGTGATTGCCTGTGGCACAGAAGATCAAATTACAGCGTTTTTGGCGTGGTTAGAGGAAGGGCCGCGGACGGCGACAGTAGACAGTGTCACTCAGGAAAGTGTGTCTTATAAGCCTTTCCGCGGATTTAAGATCTTATAGCTTTACAGCCAATCATTTTGTAAGCGATGTGGCTGGAAACAAGTGTCTTACAAACATTTCGCTGGTTTTGGTAGACCGGCCAGTTTGGTTGCTTGTTTTGCAGGGCCTTTTTTAAACAGTTTGAATAGGTACTTGCTGTTACCTTTTTCCGGGCCGTGTGCCTTTTCCATTGCTTTTACTAGCATTCTTACTGCTGGTGATGTGTTGAACTCTTCATAAAAATCACGCACAAAGTGAACCACTTCTAAGTGCGCTTCTGTTAGTTCAATTTCTTCTTCTTTTGCTAGAAGCTCAATCATGCCTTCTTCCCACTGAGTGTGGTCAAGTAGATAACCTTGAGCATCGGTTTCAATTTCTTTGCCGTTGTAAACGAACATAGCTTTGCTTCCGCTAAGTAACCTTTGATACGTATAGGGTAGCGTAGAGGCTGACGTATTCTCAACAAAAGAATCCTTTGGGCTTTCCGAGCGATGTAAATGTGTGCAGTCAAAAGTAGACTTCGAACATGGGCAAGCGGTTCGGATAAATTAACGGCTATTCACTAAATTGTTGATTTATTCATTTGGTTAGAAAATTCTCGGGGTGAGTATTTTGGTTTTTGCATGAATATTCATTAATGTGATGAGGGTTGCTAACCAAGGTAATTGATAATGTGCTGTGTGACGACGTCGATAGCTTCAAAGGCAACGCTGTGGATCTCTATCGCAAATTATCTGTCCTGAACGTGAAGTTTCAGCGTATTCGGTTACGTTTTAAATTACATTGTTCATCAAAATAGGAAAGCCAATGACAAATCGCGTCTATGTTTTAGCTCAGTTCAAGCCGAAAGAAGGCAAGGAAGCCGAGCTGTTTGAAGTGCTCAAAGCTTTAGAGCCAGATTCATACAGGGAGGAGGGATGTATACAGTACATGCTCACTCGTCAAATTGACCATCCTAGTGCAACTCGAAATGGATACCCAATAGTGTTTAACGAGATTTGGGAAGATGCTGAATCATGGTCTGCACACGGACGCCGAAAGCAGATTCAACAGTTTTTCGAAAAGCAGGTAAAGGCAGACTCTGGGTTAGTAGAAGATGCGATCGTTACCGCATACAGCGATGAGGGATATGACTACGACGCGCCAATTTACGAACCAGAGTAATCATTGGAATAAAGCAGAAAAGAAAAAGCCCGAAGGTGATCTTCGGGCTTTTGCGTTTTGAATTCAATCTGGCGTATTAATCGTCGTTCATGATGCCTAGGATGCTTAGTAGGCTGATGAAGATGTTGTAGATTGAGACGTACAGTGTAATCGTTGCAGAGATGTAGTTTGTTTCACCACCACGGATGATGCCTTGAGTGGTCATCAGGATTGCCATAGTAGAGAAAACAATGAACAAGCTGCTAAGTGCTAGATGTAGGATCGTTGATTGGATGAAGATGCTCGCAATCATACCCACTACTAGGACTACAAATAGTGACAGCATTAGGCCACCCATCATAGATAGGTCGCGTTTTGTCGTTAGAGCGTAAGCCGATGCAGCCATGAATGATAGAGCTGTACCGCCAAGAGCTGTTAGAACAACGTCGCCCATACCAGCGCCGATGTACATGTTTAGGATTGGCCCAATGGTGTAACCCAAGAAGCCTGTGAATAGGAACGTAAACACAAGACCTAGGCTGTTGTTACGGTTCTTTTCTGTTAGGAATAGTAGACCGTAGAAACCGACCAACATTAGGATAATACCCGGGCGTGGAAGGTTAAATGCCATTGATACGCCAGCAACCAGTGCTGACCATAGTAGAGTCATAGAAAGTAGTGCATATGTATTACGCAGTACTTTGTTGGTTTGTAGAGCACTCTCTTGAGTAGTAGTGCGAGAAAACATAGGACTGTTCATAATCTTCCTCTATAAGGGACTGTCTTATCTTTAATATATAGACATATATGGGCCCGATAGTTCAAAAAATCAAGCCCGCCACACGTATATCTAGAACAAAATAATAATAGAAATAATGTGTTATGTATTTGGCAACTTGTAACACAATATTACCGCCTTGCATAGCGAACAAAGGCTTATTATTCAGAGCTATGATGGCCAGTTCACGAACTGTGTTGTAAGTTTGCGCAAATTTACAACGTATTGAATCAACTGGATTTTCGTAACAAGGGTGATATGCACTTGTTGGAGTAAAGAAAAAGCGCTGATTTGAGGTCAGCGCTTTACACTCTTATTTCATTTTTCGTCTGAATGTTTAAATCACAATTAGTGATGAAGGATCTGAGCTAAGAAGTTCTGAGTTCGGTCCGATTGTGGGTTCTCGAAGAAGTCGACAGGGTTGTTTTCTTCGATAATTTCCCCCGCATCCATAAAGATGACTCGGTCGGCAACTTCTTTTGCAAAGCCCATCTCATGCGTTACACACAGCATGGTCATGCCTTCTTCCGCGAGCTCAACCATTACGTCAAGCACTTCACGCACCATTTCTGGGTCGAGTGCAGAAGTGGGTTCATCAAACAGCATTACTTTAGGGTTCATACAAAGAGAACGGGCAATCGCTACACGCTGCTGCTGACCACCAGAAAGCTGACCTGGGTATTTATCCGCTTGATCTGGGATCTTAACGCGCTCTAGGTACTGCATTGCGACAGCTTCAGCTTCTTCTTTCGGCATTTTCTTCACCCAAATAGGGGCAAGCGTACAGTTCTCTAACACTGTTAAATGAGGGAAGAGATTGAAGTGCTGAAAACACATACCTACTTCACGACGAACCGCCTCAATGTTTTTCAGGTCTTCGGTAAGTTCAGTACCAGATACATAGATGCTGCCAGCCTGATGCTCTTCCAAACGGTTGATACAACGAATCATGGTTGACTTACCTGAACCTGAAGGGCCGCAGATAACGATTTTCTCGCCTTTCTTTACCTCTAGATTGATGTTCTTTAGTACGTGAAACTCACCATACCACTTATTCATGTCCTTCAACTGGATCATATAATCTTGTTGTTGCGTCATAATACGTCCTTGATCTTGATGAGTTATCGTTTGTGACCGGTATGCAGTTTGTTTTCAAGCCATATCGAGTAACGTGACATGCCAAAACAAAATACCCAAAACACTAACGCGACAAATACATAACTTTCGGTTGCGAAACCTAACCACTCTGGGTCGGTATTCGCGGCTTGTCCGATGCCCAGTACGTCAAACATACCGATAATAAGCACAAGACTGGTATCTTTAAACAGGCCGATGAACGTGTTCACGATTGAAGGGATAGTGATCTTCAGCGCCTGAGGCAAAATGATCAGTCCCATTTTCTTCCAGTAGCTAAGACCAAGAGCATCCGCCGCTTCATATTGTCCTTTCGGAATCGCTTGCAAGCCACCACGCACTACCTCCGCCATGTAGGCGGCACTGAACATAACCACACCTATTAGCGCACGGATCAGCTTGTCAGTTTCGGAGCCTTCCGCTAAAAACAGCGGTAGCATGACCGATGCCATGAACAGAACAGTAATGAGTGGGACACCGCGCCACACTTCAATGTACACCGTACAGATACTGCGAATAATCGGCATATCTGAACGTCGACCAAGTGCTAACGCCACACCAATTGGTAGAGAAACCACGATACCCACAAGTGCGATGATCAACGTAACTAGTAGACCACCCCATTTGTGTGTCTCAACGACTTCAAGACCAAATACGCCACCGTAAAGCAATGCGGCGATAATGAATGGGTAAATGTTTACGAAGAACAACCAAATCCAAATGCGTTTTGGTGTTTTCTCGTAAGCAAGTAGCACTGTGAAGATCGCTAGCGTGATATAGAACAGGCGAGGGCGCCAGAGTTCAGCTTCTGGATAGAAGCCATACATGAACTGTTCCCAGCGAACGCTGATGAATACCCAACAGGCTCCTTCGCGTGTACAGTCGTCTCTGGTTGCGCCAATCCAATCCGCATTAATAAATGCCCAATCAATAATGTTCCAAAGGACTAAGAACACGATGTAAGCGAGGATAAGCGTGACGATGGAGTTCACCGGCCCATTGAATAGGTTTTTGCGTAGCCAACCTATTACTCCGACAGTGTTCGCCGGTGGTGGAAGATCAGGTTGAATTTGATGTGTGCTCATATTATCTCTCCACCAGTGCAACTTTACGGTTGTACACGTTCATCAGCGCCGAAGTAATCAAACTCAACGTCAAGTAAACCCCCATGGTCATCGCGATGATCTCAATCGCTTGCCCAGTTTGGTTCAAGGTGGTACCAGCGAACACAGATACCAGATCTGGGTAACCAATCGCCATTGCTAGCGAAGAGTTCTTGGTTAGGTTCAAATATTGGCTAGTAAGAGGAGGGATGATAATACGCAGCGCTTGTGGAATGACGACCAACTTTAGTGTCTTCGTTCGAGGCAAACCAAGCGACATTGCCGCTTCTGTTTGACCATGGCTCACCGCGTTAATACCAGAGCGAACAATCTCAGCAATGAACGACGCGGTATAGACACTCAACGCAAGTAGGAGTGCTGCAAGCTCTGGAATGATGCTGATGCCACCACGGAAGTTAAAGCCTTTTAACTCTGGGTATTGCAATGAAATAGGCATTCCCGCTAAGAAGTAAACGACCAAAGGAAGCACAATGACTAAGCCAAACACAATGCGGCCCATCGGCGTTTGTTGACCCGTTAAGCGTTGCTTATTGTTCGCCCAAACGTTGATCAGAATACTTGCGATGATACCGATAATGAGTGCTGCGATAACAACACTGCTTCCTGCTTCCATAACCGGTGCAGGGAAATACAAACCACGTACGTTCAAAAAGATAGCTTCACCAAGGCTCATACTTTGACGTGGTGATGGTAGGGCTTGAAGAACGGCGAAATACCAAAAGAAGATTTGCAGAAGTAGTGGAATATTTCGGAAAGTTTCAATATATACCGCGGCTAATCGACTCACCAACCAGTTGGAGGAGAGACGTGCGATACCCATAACAAAACCAATTACGGTTGCGAGAATAATACCGAGCACAGAAACCAGTGCGGTATTAAGAAGACCAACGACGAAAGTACGCCCATAAGAAAACGTTTCATCGTATTCGATAAGAGTCAGGCCGATCCCAAAGCCTGCTTCTTGATTAAGGAAACCAAAGCCTGTTGCAATACCACGTGCTTCAAGATTGGTCAGCGCATTGTTGATGATTGTGTAGAAGAAAAATACCAGTGCAGCTACGGCAATGATCTGGAAAAGAGCGGAGCGAAAAGCAGGATTGTAAATCAGGCTCTTACTTCCGCTTGGTTTGGACATCGTACTTGGCGATGTATCATTCGTCGGTTTCATACAGCGATAACCTCAAACCCTTATTTATACAGTTACTCACGAAAAAGGGCGGCATAAACCGCCCTGTGATAATCGTTGTATTAGCGGATTGGTGGCGCGTACATGAAGCCGCCTGCATTCCATAGTGCGTTCACACCACGAGAAATTTTCAGCGGTGAACCAGTACCAACCGTACGCTCGAAGCTTTCACCATAGTTACCTACTTGCTTGATAACTTGGTAGCCCCAATCGTCACGGATGCCTAGACCTTTACCTTTCGGACCATCCACACCAAGAATACGTTTGATGTTTGGATCTTTCGATTTCAACATCTCATCAGCATTCTTAGAGCTAATGCCATACTCTTCCGCATTTACCATCGCAAATAGAGTCCACTTGGCAATATTGAACCATTGGTCATCACCTTGACGTACCACTGGGCCTAGAGGCTCTTTAGAGATGATTTCAGGAAGAACGGTTGCAGAAGAAGGGTCTTTAAGGTTTAAACGCAGAGCATACAGACCAGATTGGTCCGTCGTCAGTACGTCACAGCGACCAGCATCAAAACCTTTAGAAGTTTGCGCAGCTGTATCAAAAACGACGGGTTTGTATGCCATACCTTGGTTGCGGAAGTAGTCCGCCAAGTTAAGCTCCGTTGTCGTACCTGACTGTACACACACTGATGCGCCATCAAGCTCTTTCGCACTTGATACACCAAGATCTTTCTTAACCATGAAGCCCTGACCGTCGTAATAGTTAACGCCGACAAAGTTCAAGCCAAGTGCCGTATCACGGTGTAGTGTCCAGGTGGTGTTACGCGAAAGCACATCGATTTCACCCGATTGAAGTGCAGTGAAACGTTCTTTCGCGGTAAGGGGTACATATTTAACTTTCGTTTTATCCCCAAGAACGGCTGCAGCCAGTGCTTGGCAATATTCTACGTCGATACCTTCCCATTCACCTTTTGAGTTAGGGTTTGAGAAACCAGGTAGACCGGTACTTACGCCACAAGTAATAAAACCTTGTTTTGTGACTTTGTCCAGAGTAGTGTCTGCTGCTTGAGCTGAAGTCGCCATCATTGCAGTAGAAGCCGCTACGACGGAAGCAAGAACTGTGAGTTTATTCGCCATTTGTATCCTTCCTGTATGATCCATGTTTAATCAGGAGCGACCTGATACAACGTGTCCAATTCGTTTGTGTTTTCGTCCTACATGATTGATTTTAGAAGAAACGGCCATCGTCAAATCAATCAGTTAAAGCGTAGGAAAGGATTTGCTAATTCTCAAACATATAATTTAAAAAGAGTTTTGGAGAGAAGTCACAAAGCGCCTTGCGATTTAGAATGACGAAATGTTAATTGTTTGTAAATAGTGCAACTAATTGTTGAATTGGTGCATCAGAACAATCGGTAAAAGAAGGAATAAAACAGAAGGATAAAAGTTTGTTATTAAAAGTGTCATTAGTGTAGGGCGGCTATGTCGGCCGAAAATTTGAACAAATATTATTTGTGAAGTCGAAACAAGGTGAAGTGATTGCCCCATTTTTGGTAGCATGAATTTCGACAGTTATTTGAAGTGATCATGGATTGAAATGCGATATTTTCCTCTGTTCTTAGATTTAGTGAATAAACCAGTACTGGTTGTTGGTGGTGGTGAAGTAGCAAGCCGTAAAGTGGAGGCACTGCTTAAAGCTGGTGCGGATGTTACCATTGTCTCCCCAAGCCTTGTTGATTTCCTCGATAAGCTTGCTCAAGAGCAGCAAGTACATTGGATTCAACGCTTTTACTCAAGTGACCTTGTCACAAAGTCTTTTATTCAAGTGTGGGCAACCACAGACAATCCGGAATTGAATCATCAGGTTTATAAAGACGCGAAAGAGTTGGGCATCTTAGTCAACGTCGTTGATGACAAACCTTACTGTGACTTCATCACGCCTTCGATGATTAACCGCGGTCGTATTCAAATTGCCATCTCTAGTGGTGGTGCATCACCAGTACTGATTCGAAACATTCGTGAAAAACTAGAAGCGATCCTGCCACAAAACATGGGATTGATGGCTGAGTTTGCTAATTCGAAACGTAACTCGATCAAAGAAGCACTTCCTAGTGTCGATTTACGTCGCAAGTTTTGGGAAAACTACTTCTCGCATCCTGAAGTGGAAAATGCGCGCGACAATCGAGAGCTTGAAACCATCTATCAAGAAACCATGACCAAGCCGTTGGATGAGGCAGGCAGTTGTACATGGATTCAGGTAGGTAAAGATGTGGAAATGTTACCTATCAAAGCTGTGCGTTATATGCAGCAAGCAGAGCTGGCACTTCACTCAACGAAATGCGAAGCGGATGTAATGGAGCTGGTGAGAAGAGATGCAGAGCGTGAGGCATTCTCTAGTGCAACTGAGCTCTCCGACATGCTGAGAAAAGCCAAAGAGGAGAAGCTTCGTGTATGTGTGTTCATTCCTCACGGAACAAGTGAGTTCTCGCTGCTGCAAGGGCAAGATTTAGTGATCTAATCCTCAAGACCACTAGACATTAAACTTCTACAAAAACGCGACGAGATTATCGCCGGCGTTTTTTTATTCCACTTTTCTTATCCACCTATAAGGCGAATAGGAGAGCGCAATTAATCACGGAAGTTGTTGTACTGAAATGGGATACCCATCTCTGCTTCACGGATCGCTGCAATCGTCGCTTGTAAGTCATCACGCTTCTTACCCGTTACACGCACTTTGTCGCCTTGGATAGACGCTTGAACTTTAAGCTTCGCATCTTTGATTAGCTTAACTAGCTTTTTCGCAGTAGGCGTATCGATACCTTGGCGGAAAGCGATGTTTTGGTGCCAGTTTTTACCCGTCGCTTCTGGATTTTTTGCATCCATAGCGTTCGCATCAATGTTACGCTTTGCCAAGTGGCTACGTAAGATGTCACGCATTTGCTTAAGCTGGAACTCGCCTTCTGCGGACACTTTTACATTTTCTTCTACTAGCTCAAAGCTCGCATTCACATTGCGGAAATCGAAACGAGTCGATAGTTCACGGTTAGCGTTATCAACCGCGTTACGTAGTTCAACGGTATCGATTTCTGAAACAATATCAAACGATGGCATGAAGATTCCTTGATTATCTTGTTATAGGGAAATTACTTACTGGATTTTACTGCTTCTGCCAGCATATCTAGCATAGTTACAGTATCATCCCAACTCAGACATGGGTCAGTGATAGATTGACCATAAGTTAAGTTGTGAATATCAGTCATTGGCTGATTGCCTTCAATGATGAAGCTTTCCGCCATGATACCCGCAATGCGAGTGCTGCCTGATTTAATTTGGTCACAAATGTCTTGTGCAACTTCAATTTGCTTGCGGTGCTGTTTCTGACAGTTCGCATGGCTGAAGTCTACAATCAAACGTTGTGGCAAGTCGAACTCTGCCAGAGCTTCGCACGCTTGTTTAACAGACGCTTCATCAAAGTTAGGGCCTTTCTCACCACCACGAAGAATGATATGACCGTATGGGTTACCACTTGTGCGGTAAACCGTCATGCGACCATTCTTGTCTGGAGAGTAGAAGTAGTGTGATGCTTTTGACGCACGAATCGCGTCGATCGCGATTTTCACATTGCCGTTTGTACCGTTCTTAAAGCCAACTGGGCAAGATAGCGCAGAGGCCATTTCACGGTGGATTTGCGATTCTGTTGTACGAGCACCAATTGCGCCCCACGTGATCAGATCAGCAATGTACTGGCCTGTGATCATATCAAGAAACTCAGTAGCAGTCGCAAGACCAAGCTTGTTGATATCCAGTAGCAGTTTGCGTGCTTTGTGAAGGCCAGCTTCAAGCGCGTATGAACCATCTAGGTTAGGGTCCGTGATTAGGCCTTTCCAACCAACAACGGTACGAGGTTTTTCAAAGTAAGTACGCATTACGATGAACAGCTCATCTTTGTACTTATCTTGAATGTTCGCAAGGCGAGTTGCGTAGTCAATTGCCGCTTCAGTGTCGTGCACCGAACATGGGCCAACGATAGCAAGGATGCGGTCATCCTCACCAGTTAAAATCTTCTCAATTTGACGACGAGATTGAGCGATACGGTCAGCGACGTCATCGGTAATTGGATGTACGCTACCTAGCTCTGCGGGTGTCGGCATCGGACCCAAAGGTTGGGTTCTCAATTCATCTGTTTTAATAGGCATGTTATAGCTTTATTCTCTATTGCGAAGCGGTAAAGATAACGGAATTATAGTTAGGAATAAACCGTTTCACGGGATTCTTATCTAGTAAATACCGAAATGTATGTAATGCTGTGTCTTATCATTAGTGATAGTTATGTATAAATGACAAAAATGTCCTTGGAGATCAATACATAGTCGTTTGAATTTATAACTAGTTTTTCTATTTGCTAACACGCAAACCTTGCAAAATACCTTGTAAAGCGGGCTACGGCGGAAGTTTCATATCCAGCTTTCATTGCTTGGCAAAAGAAACCGTTTGCGATTTTCTATACGGAGATCGATTTATCATTAACATTTCTTTGACATTTTTGTGCTTCGTTGATTAACTGGTCTGACTAGTCTGGTAAGGAGACCAAGATGTTATCTGCTGTTCGACGTGCAAATCTTTACTTAAACCTTTTTGGTTTTTCCAAAGTCCCGCTCATTTGGTTATGTCGCCCAAAAATCTTGGCGATTGACGACCAACATGTAGAAGTCAAAATTCCGCTGAGACGTAGAACGAAGAACCATCTTAATAGTATGTATTTTGGTGCGCTTGCTGTTGGTGCGGATGTCGCGGGTGGCTTTCTTGCCATGAGTAAAGCTCAAGAGCAGGGAGAACGCATTTCTTTGGCTTTTAAAGGCGTGTCGGCTGAATTTTTAAAACGTCCGGAAGGGGATGTACACTTTGTTTGTCATGACGGCCCACTGATTGATGAAATGCTGCGAATGACACTAGAAACAGGCGAGCGTATTAATCGAGATGTTAAGATTACGGCGCTGTGTCCAAGCGTGAATGGTGAAGAACCAATGGCAGAATTTTCTCTAACGCTTTCGATAAAAAAAGCAGCTCAAAAACAAGCTGCTTAATGTCGTTTCCCATTTGATGGGTTTATACCAAGTCGATTTTCTCAATCGAAACAATTTTAGAGCGGTTTAATACCACCTTCCAGCGATAGTAAACGGGCTCATCGGTGTGGTTGTCTTCTTTGACAATCACATTGAGCAAGTGGCGTTTCTCAACGGACTCTTTACTCACTTGTCCTTCATTTAAGCGATAAACACGGTTGGAGCTCTTGTCCATTAAGCGAATAATCGGGCGTAGACTCATATTCAATGTCTCACGAGTTTGCTCGTAACCACTTAAGAACAAAGACGTCGCCATCTCGGTCTTAGCATGGTAGTGAAGAATTTGCTCTTCACGCTGAACGACTCGTTTCTTACGAATGTTTTGAATGCGGTCAGGCAAGCTTGAAAGCGAACGATAATCTAGCCATTCCAACTTGCGGCCAACGACTTTCTTCGTCGTCGGATCCATGTACTTCTTACGCCACTTTGGCTTACCTTTACGAATCCAGCGCCACATCGCGTCACGCAAGTCATCTTTAAAGATTTCACGTAGGGCATAAATAAAGGACATCGCGATAATGAAAGACGCAGAAATCTCGCCTAAGTAGTCTCGCGCAAGAATCACGGTACTCGTCACCACGACCATCACTAAACCTGTCGCGATGCCTTTGATTGCACGCTTAATGTTGTTACCCATCGACATGGTTTTTTCACGTAGGACGATAGGGTGCTCAATCAAGCGCCTTAATAAACGCATCTTGTTTGACAGACGCGTCACGTCATCCACAACGCTTGTCGAGTTGTAGTTATTTAGCTTACGGTGCGCTTGCTCTTTCTCACATAACGTAATCAAGCGATCTTTAATTGTGCTGTAATCGCCTTCGCGAGGAAGGTGAGCCACGAGAGATAGGAACCTCTGCTCGGTGTACCAAGACAGATAGTTATCGATGTTGACGTAGTAACGCTTGAGGTTCTCTTCATAAGGGATCGAACGACGCAGACGTTTTAGGATATCAAGCGTCAGCTCAATCACCTCATCGACTTCTTCAGCCGTGACACTGTCATTCTCGTGTTTATTTAGCGCCGCGACGGCTTTATCAAGTGCTATAACGTATTGATAAGCAAACAAACTCAAACTTACACGATATTGGCGATTGGACAGGCGACCACGTTTGGCGAGACGGCTGTGTACCAAAGGCAGCAGTACTTCCGTACTGTAGTAAGAGCGTTTTTGTGTAATCGAGGTGTAGTAGTACTCAGACTCACTAATGATGTCGGAATTTAACCCCAACTCACCAGGGACAAAAATATAGATATCAAGGTCGAGCGTTTTACTCTTTGCCAATGCGTGGCTGATTTTTAAAGTTACCGAGTCTTGTTTGTCGACAGTGACCAAGGAAGGCTCCTGATTTTGCTAAAGCATCCTATACCCATAAGCGTCCGTTAATTGCATTAACTTAAGTTCGGACTAGGATAAATTGTTGAACGATCAAAGCATAACAGAGAGGTTCGCTTTTCTCTCTGATTTTCTTGTTAGTTTGGGTATAATTCCCTGTAAATTTAAAAAGAGACAAATTCAATGATTAAAATTGGTCAAATTAACAGCTTAGAAGTCATTAAAACGGCTGATTTTGGCGTATTTCTGGATGGTGAAGATTACGGTTCTGTACTGCTGCCTAACAAATATGTTCCAGAAGGCACTGAGCTAGGTGCTCATCTTGACGTATTTCTTTACTTCGATTCAGAAAGCCAGCTAGCTGCGACCATTGATAAGCCTATCGCTCAAGTCGGCGAATGGGGTCTAATGAAAATCGAAGGCATCAACAAAACGGGTGCGTTCGTAAACTGGGGTATTAAAGAAAAAGATCTTCTGATCCCCTTCAGTGAGCAACGTGCACGCTTTACTGCTGGCCAAAACATTCTGGTTTACGTTTACACAGATAAAGCATCTGGCCGTATCGTAGGTACAACGAAGTTCAACAAATGGCTAGATAAAACGCCAGCTAACTACGAAGTGAACGAACAGGTTGATCTAATTATCGCTGAGCGCAGCCAACTTGGTTACAAGGCTATCGTGAACGGTGAACATTGGGGCATGATCTTCCCATCAGACGTATTCGGTAAACTGTTTATCGGTAAGAAACTGAAAGGTTACATTAAGCAAGTTCGTGAAGACGGTAAGATTGACTTAGCACTACAAAAAGTCGGCGTTGCGAAGATGGATGATCTTTCGAGTAAAGTGATTGAACTCCTAGAGAAGAAGGGCGGCTTCTTGCCTCTTAACGATAAATCTTCACCAGAAGCGATCTTTGAAACGTTCCGCACAAGTAAAGGTACTTACAAAAAGACCATCGGCGGTCTATACAAAGCGGGTAAGATCGTTATCGAGAAAGACGGCATTCGTCTGGCTTAATCGCTTATTAAAGCTTAAAGGCAGTCTTGGCTGGTGGTTCGAGGTTAAGTGAATGACATTTTGACTTTACCATTTAGAAAGTGTCAGCCAAAAAAATGGCCCAAACTCGTCCTTATTTTGGGCCTAGGGGAAACGGCTCTTTTAAGAGCCTGCGCTAAACTTTGTGACCAACACATATTGCTGGCTAAACATAGAGAGAAATGCCGTTTCAAAGCGATGCTTTGATACATTCAGTTTAGTACAGGGCACTCGGATCGCTAGTGAACCCAGTTCCAATCATGCTTTAGAACCAAAAAGCCATCGTAAATACGATGGCTTTTCATTTATTTATAGCGTGTCACTTTGCTACTAAAATAAGTTCTTATCACGCACAAGTTCGCGTGGCAGACCGTTTTTAATGCGGTTGCTTACCCATTTCCCAAGACCAATAATCGAACCTTCGTACTTAACGAATACTTCGCCTTTACCTGTCTTCATATCTGCTGGAATGTTTTGTGGGCGAACATCGCGACCCATGTACCACTCGCGTGCTTCTTCAATCGTTAACTCAATAGCATTTTTCTCATCGCCGGTAGCTAGAGCCGTTGCGACTTGATGTTGCCAGCGGTAACCGTTCTTGTGTGCTTCAGCAATTTTGATTCCCATACGAGAGAAACGCAGTTCACCAATCATTGGCTCTAGCGCGTCAGGGAAAAGCCAAACATCTTTCTCGCGAATCCAAACTGTGCTGTCTTCAGGCACTTTGATATCCATCGTATTTTGAAGCTGTTTAGCAATCTCTGCTGACTCTTTGTTTGATGCTTTCGCGAATGGGAATTTACCCATGCGCTTTTTCACTTTTGGCGCTTCGACTGCTGTAAGTTTACGAATGCGAGCAACGAAGAAGCCCTCACAGTCATAAACTTGAGGGAAGATGTGCAAGAAGCCTTCTTCAGTTAGCGCCGCTTCTGCGTTTTCAAACAGATCTTTTAAGCTTTCGAATTCAACCGCGTCACCAAATGTCTCTTTAAGGTGATGGCAAACCTGTTGGTTCTCTTCGGTACTCAACGTACAGGTTGAATAAACCATAACGCCGCCAGGTTTTAGAGCATGGAACGCACTTTCAATCAGATCTTTCTGCGTATCTGCAATCTCGACAACCGACGATTGCGTCCAGTTCTTCATTGCATCTTCGTCTTTACGAACGGTGCCTTCCCCTGAACATGGCGCGTCGAGTAAAACAGCATCAAACTGTTCCGGTAACCAACCGCCAAATACGCGACCATCGAAGTTGCTTAATGCTGCATTACGTACACCACAACGTTCAATGTTAGCGTGTAGCACTTTTACACGACTTGCTGCGTATTCGTTCGCTACCAACACGCCTTCGTTATTCATAAGCGCAGCGATTTGAGTCGTTTTTGAACCGGGCGCAGCTGCGGTATCAAGAACGGCATCGTACGACTCGTCATTCATAAACAAAGCCGATACCGGCATCATTGAGCTGGCTTCTTGAATGTAGAATAGCCCTGACATGTGTTCAGCAGTATTACCAAGTGGCACAATCGACTCATCCGCTTCGATCCAAAAACCCGTATTACACCAAGGTACAGGTGAAAGCTTCCAACCTTTTGCTTCAGCACGTTCGAGAAACGCCTCTACGCTAATCTTAAGCGTATTAACACGAATACTTTTGCGCAGTGGCTTTTGGCATGACGCGATAAAGTCTTCCATGTTGAGGTGAGCAGGGAGGATAGTTTGGATTTTTTCCAGAAAAGCTTCTGGGATGTAAACATTAGGATGCAAAGTGAAATCTCGATTGCAGAATTTGCTGCAAATAATATACGAAAGCGGGTCAGAAACGAATAGCCACATAAGAGTGAGTAATAAAAAAGAGCAGCGTTTGCTGCTCTTTACGTCGTTAGTGTTGTCTTAACGCGCTATGGTTTGGGAATTGCAGTGCGCCATTGAGTCCAACCTTCTTCAGCTTGAGGGTACAAGTAGAAAGATTGACCTTTTTTCGCCGCTGGTGGAATTTGCGATTGTTCTGGTGTCGAGAAAGCAATGCCGCCACGGACTAAGCTGTCAAATGTGCCTGCTTTGATGTTCGCGCCACCTAGGCCAATAGAAACATCGACACCTGAGACGTTCCAGAACACACTGTTTTGACGCACAAGGTAAGCATACTCAGGTTTAATCTCGATCCTCGTAACGACGCGATCAGCAAATTCACCCAAGCTGACTTTAGTTACGCTGCCTACTTCCATTTGTCGGTATAAGATAGGGGTACCAACTTGGACGGAGCCACGCTGTTCACTTTGTAGTGTGAAGGATACTCCTGGTTCCGCTTGCTCGTTCTTAGCTAAATCAAACTTAAATTTCGCGGAACCTTTACCTGGCTGTACGCTGATGGATTTCGATACCAGCGCTCCCAAATTCTTAACTCCGCCTAGGCCAATCTCAGGTTCTGTTAGCCAAAAGTGTGACCCGGTAACGGCGATGCTGTTGACATATTCAGGAAGAATGCGGGCGGTGACTTCAACCATTTCACGCTGAAAATTCGGTACCACCATTGTGACTTCACCGACTTTAACTCCTTGATATTTAATCGGCATACCTTTGGTCACTTCTTGGCTACCATTGGTTTCCAGCGCTATTACACGGCCAAACTTACGAGCTTGATTTTGATCGTTGTAAAGCTTCCAACGTTGGCCAACTTTATTTTCGATGCCAGGGATAGAATCGAAAGCAATGCCGCCCTTAATTAATGTCTTGAGAGGATGCGCTTTAACACTGATGCCAGATAAAGATGCATCTATTTCTACGCCAGAGCGGTTCCAAAATACCGTTTGTGTGGTTAGCAGATGAGCATAACGATTTTCAATGGTTGCTTTGACAACAACACCGCCGTCTACCAAGTTGAAGTCAGAGATGCTGCCAACTGGCAAGTTACGATAGAGCAGTGGGCTACCTTTGGAAATAGGAGGAAGCTCAGTGGCAAACAGGCTCAATGTCTTCGAACCAGTTTGGTTGTATTGGGCCAATTCTGCCAACGAAGCGCTTTGGAATAGTTGGTACTCTTTCTGGATACTCTCTTGCCCTTCGCTAACAAAGCTAATTGAGCCAGTAAGAAGCTGCTTCGCAGGAGGAACCGTAACACTCAAACCTGATTCTGTTAGTTCTGCAGAAGCGCTGCCAGTAACATAAAAACGGTTATTCGATTTGATCAGGTGTTTGTATTCGTTATCAATCAAAACATCCATAAACACTTCATGTTTTGCTGCCTGCGCTTTTGCTTCATCAAGCAGGCCGACTTTAATGATTGAACCTACCACGATGCCTTTATAAAGCACGTTTGCACCGCTATCCAAACCGAAGGAGTTATCAGACACAAGACGAATCGCAATCGACTTCTGTTGTTGCTGGTCAAAGACGTTCTGACGAATAGCAGTAAATCGACGAGCGCGTTCACCTTTACCCGGAACAATGGTCAAGAAATTGCCGCGAACAAGGTTTGCGATATTTTCGACGCCAGATAGAGAAACTTTTGCCTCTTCAAGAACAAAGCGCGTTCCTGAAGTCAGCATATCGCTAAAGGCTGGTTGAATAGCAGCGGATGCCAAAATGACTTCACGACCTTCAGAAAGATTTAAGTCTGTGATTTGTCCGACTTCGATGCCGCGGTACATGATGGGCGCGCCTTCGCCGCTAATTTTGTTGTCATCAGGAAGCGCGATTTTGATTGGGATCCCTCGACCAGCGGTTTTAAGGTCTTTATAAAGGCGGAACTCCGTGTTCTCTTTCACTGGCTCGCCATCGTCAGGCGAGTCTACCGCAATAGCACCGCCCAGTAGGGCACTCATGCTTTCAAGACGAACATCAACACCGTCAAAGCCGATGTTGGCACCAATGCCACTGACATTCCAAAAACGACTGTGACTGTTAATCAGGTGCTGGTATTGCTCTTGGATGTTGGCTTGGATGGTGATGGATTTCGCATCTTCGTTGAGCTGGTAGCTGAATACCTCACCAATTGGGATCTTTTTGTAGACGATTTGCGAACCAATCGAAACGCCACCCAAGTCTCGGCTCTTCAATTTAATGTTCAGGCCTTGTGTCACACGTAGGTCAGTAGGCGCTGATTCAAGTGCGGTGAAGGTCGTTTCAAACTTTTTACCGTCGCCTGGCTGAATAGAAATGTAGTTACCAGATACAAGTGCATCAAGACCAGACACGCCAGTTAAGCTGGCTGTAGGCTTAACCAACCAAAAGCGCGTTTTGTCGTTGAGCAACTTAGCCGCCTCTGGGTAGATGTCTGCATCCACATAAATGCTGCCCAAATCTTCGGATAGGTTGATATCTCGCACCATACCCACTTCTAAACCCTGATAGCGAATGGTCGTTCGTCCTGCGACTAAACCTGCTGCATCGGAGAAATAGATTTGTACACGTTGTCCCGCGTCATGAATCGATTTCATCACGAGCCATCCGGCTAATACCATAGTTAAAATCGGTAATAGCCAAAGGGGAGATATACCTTTACTCCTCTTTACATCTGGCACGTATGACGTTTGAGAACTGTTCTGATCACTCATTAATTGACTCTTTTTCTGATTGTGTTTGGGCTTGGTCCCAAATAAGCCTTGGATCAATGCTCTCCGCCGCGAGCATTGTAAGTACGACCACGACACCGAACGCTACTGCGCCATACCCCGGTGTAAAGTCGAGAATCTGTCCACGATCGACCAATGTCATCATGATAGAAATAACAAACAAATCCATCACGGACCATTTACCGATCCACTTTACTGCAAAATAAACCATCATTCGCTGTCTTCTATACACCGAACGTTTGAACTTGATACATAGCAAGATGTAAGTAAGGCCGAGAATCTTAGCGACAGGCACCACGATACTGGCAACAAAAATGATGATCGCGATTCCGTACATGCCATTTTTAACCAAACCCGCAACGCCTGAGAAAATGGTGTCCTCTAAACGTTTGCCATTGGTGAGCAAAATCGAAATCGGAATCAAATTAGCAGGGAAGATTGCAATGGTCGCGGCGATTAAGTACGCCCACGTCTTTTGGATTGAATTCGGTTTGCGATGATACAGCTCATGGTGGCAGCGATGGCAATTTCTACCCTCAGGCTGCGATAGATGGCATTCATGGCAGTGCACATCTTTGTGTTCAAAGTCATAACTGGTTTCAGGTTGCCAAGCTTCCCAATAACGACGAACGCTAATACGAGAAATTAATAAAACAGTAAAAACTTGCAGTAGCACAAGACCAATCAAGCCAGGCCCAACAAAAATATCGGAGTAATCTTGGAGTTTGAAGCAAGAGATCGCGATGCTTACAAGAAAGACATCCAGCATCACCCAATGCTTAAGATGCTGAATCAACCAAAGTGATACGCGCAAACCTTTAAACCACCGTTTGTGTAGCGACCAATGGGCCGTGACAACAGAACTGCAAACGATGAGTGGGGCGAGTGAGCTACAAAATAGGATAAGAATAGACAGAAGAACAAAGCCTTCTTGAAAAAGCGTGATCATTCCTGAAGGCAATGTTGCTGGAATCATCACACCAAACAGACGAATACTGATAAAATTAAAAAAGTGCGAAGGAATAAAAAGCAGAATACAGGTTACTGCAATAGCAAGATTACCTGACAGGCTAGGGCTGCCGCCGCGGTATAGTTGAGTGCCACAACGTGGGCAGTATGCATTTTTACCGTTAGGCAAATCGACGATATCGACAGGCAGTTCGCAACCTTGGCATAAGCGGACGCTGCTTGGTTGCATGGCGTGTTTAGACAGAGAGGTCACAACGACCTCTCTACAAAGAATGGGTTAAGCGTGGGACTGAATGCCCCCGTACAAGGTTTGATATAAGCCTTCTTGCTCAACGAGCTCACCATGTGTTCCTGTTTGCGTCACTCTTCCGTCTTCAAGCACATAAATCAAATCCGCTTGCTTCACCGCGGATAAACGGTGGGCGACGATAAGCGTGGTTCTTCCACGTAAGAATTCAGTTAACGCCCTGTGCAATGCCGCTTCGGTTGCGGTATCTAATGCCGACGTTGCCTCATCTAGGATAACAAATTGTGGGTTGCTCAGCACCATACGAGCAATCGCCAAGCGCTGACGCTGACCGCCGGATAGGCGAATACCATTGCGACCAATTTGAGTATCCAAACCATGGTTAAGTTGAGAAATGACATCTTGCAGCTGTGCAACTTCGAGTGCTCGCCACAGTGACATTTCATCAAAGTCACCACCAAGGGTGAGATTATGCCTCAAGGTGTCATTAAATAGTATAGGTTGTTGTAAAACAACGGCAATCTTGTCGCGTATCACTTCAAAACTGATGTCTTCCGTCAGTTCATCATTAAAACGGATAGAACCTGCATTCTGACGGTAAACCCCGATCAAGAGCTGGATAAGCGTCGATTTACCACCGCCACTCGCACCCACAAGCGCCACTTTCTTGCCCGCAGGGATATGTAGAGAAAGATCGTCCAGTACTTTGTTTTCATTGTTGTATGAAAAATCAACATGTTCAATTTTTACATCAACTTCTCGATTTTCTTTGAAAGGATTTACTCTCGAGACAGGTCTATGTTCTTCCTCTAACTCGAGTAGGTCATTGATGCGTTTAAGCGCCGCTTTTGCGCTGTACCAAGAGAACTGGATGCCCAAAAGCTCTTGAACAGGAGACAACATAAACCAAAGGTAACCAAACACCGCAAAGATTTGACCAATGGTGAGATCGCTGAACATCACCATTAACATTGCGACAGCGCGAAACAATTCGAAGCCGATTAAGAAAAGGAGAAAAGAAACACGTCCAGCGGCTTCTGATTGCCATGCGTATTTGTCAGCATCGATACGAACTTGATCCGCGCTGCCTTTCAGTTGTTGAAGGAATTCTCTTTCTTTATTAGCTGCACGCAGTTGATAGATGCCGTCAAGCGTTTCGACTAGGCGGTTTTGGAAAATCTCGAACGAGTGGTTTTCTTTACGTTTGAGGTGCTTAACCATACTTCCCAACTTTCGCGAGAAGTAGATGACAATAGGGTTAACCAAGAGGATAAAAAGACCGAGCCTCCAATCGAGCCAAAGTAGCACGATTGCCGTACCAATAACGGTTAGAAAGCTGATAACGAATTTTGCTAATGTAGAACCAATAAATTTATCAATGGTCTCGATGTCAGTGATAAGGTGTGCGTTAATGCCACCGCTGCCTTTGGTTTCGTATTGTCGAATGCTAATACGTCCAAGCTTGTCGATCATCTTACTGCGCATTTCAAAGGTGATGGTCTTTGAAACGAGGGTGAATTGACGACTTTGAAGAATATTCAGGCCTTGGCTAGCGGCTCTCATCAGTACAACCAAGAACAGAGTAAAAAAGATATAACCCGTAGGTGTATGCCACGCTTCTGGTAAAACCGAGTTCATCGCCGCAAGGCCGGATGCCGGTTTGTCCAATAAGACTTCATCTACCATAAGAGGCATAAGAAGAGGGATTGGAACACTAATCAAGGTTGCAAGTACAGCTATCAAGTTCGCTAGAATCAGCTTGGACTTGTGCTTTTTCACTTGTGTTATCAACCAAGAACGGCTAATAGTGTCGTTTTTCGGATTCATTGTAATTGAGAATAAGTCCTATTAAAAAGTAGGGCTGCATTGTAACGCCATACCATAAGAATGGAAGCCTAAATAAAAAGTAGGAAGTTAATATGAACATAGAACAATACCAAAGACTTACCAAGCAAGCAGTTGCGCTTATCGAATCAGAAAAAGACTACATCGCAAACCTTGCTAACATCAGCGCTCTTCTATTTATGGAACTAGAAAACCTAAACTGGGCCGGTTTTTACCTAACAAAAGGGGATGAATTGGTGCTTGGTCCTTTCCAAGGTAAGCCTGCTTGCGTTCGAATCCCAATGGGAAGAGGTGTCTGTGGCACTGCTGCACAAACTAACAGCGTACAAAGAGTATACGACGTGCACGAGTTTGAAGGTCATATTGCTTGTGATGCAGCAAGTAACTCAGAAATTGTTATTCCTTTTACTATCAATGGGGAAGTGGCTGGAGTATTGGATATCGACAGTCCAAATATCGGTCGATTCAATGAAATTGATGAAGAAGGTCTCACTTATTTTATGGCTGAAGTAGAAAAGCTGCTTAATTCGCACGCTAACGACGCATAAATTCGCCTTCGAGTGTGGTTTTTCCTTGGCATGTCACTATAATACGAGAATATTTTTTCTTAATGCTTCGCGGAAATCCGCTCAAACCAGGAACCCTCATGACTGAAAAGTTAAAAAACAGCAAAGAAGTTATCGCATACATTGCTGAATGTTTCCCTAAGTGCTTTACTTTAGAAGGTGAAGCAAAGCCTCTGAAAATTGGTATTTTTCAAGATCTTGCGGAACGTCTAAATGAAGACGAAAAAGTAAGCAAAACTCAGCTTCGTGCAGCGTTAAGACAGTACACTTCATCATGGCGTTACCTACACGGTGTAAAACCAGGTGCAGTACGTGTTGACCTAGATGGCAACCCATGTGGTGAGCTAGAAGAAGAACACGTAGAACACGCTAAAGCGACACTTGCTGAAAGCAAAGCGAAGGTTCAAGCTCGTCGTAAAGAGCAAGCTCAAAAAGCTCGCGAAGAGGGTAAGGCGAAAGCAAAACCTGCGGCTAAGAAGCCACAACAGCCTCGTCGTGCTAACAAACCAAAAGTACAAAAAGAAAGTAAGCCTGTTGAAACACGCGCACTAAACGCTGACGAAATCACAATCGGCAACGCAGTTAACGTGAACATGGGCAAAGGAAACATGGCAGCGACCATTGTTGAAGTCAATAAGGATGATGTACGTGTTCAACTTGCTAACGGCCTACAAATGGTTGTGAAAGCGGAGCACTTGCGCGCATAAGGGAGATACTCCTACGCATGAATTGCCGTTCAAAAGTGACACTGATTGCTGCTAGCTTCTGGCTAGCAGCATCAGCTCAGGCTCTAGAAGCCAAACTAAACAAAGATGATTTGCCGGTTCTTGCACCTGAAGTTCAGCATGAAACAGCCAGCAAACGAGTAACTTCTCGATTTACCCGCTCTCATTATAAGCACTTCAATCTTAACGATGATTTCTCTAAAGCGATCTTTGAACGCTACGTAGAAATGCTTGATTACAATAGAAATATTTTTACTCAAGCCGATATCGACTCTTTCAAAGATTGGTCAATCAGCCTTGATGATCAGCTTAAAGCTGGTAACAACAAGATTGCTTTTGATGTTTATAACCTTTCGATGCAGAAGCGTTTTGACCGTTTTGCTTACGCGTTGACTCTACTCGATAAAGAAATCAAGTTTGATACTGATGAATTTATTGAATTAGATCGTTCCGAGGCTGCATGGCCAAAAGACGAAGCAGAGTTAAACGAATTATGGCGTAAACGCGTTAAGTACGATGCTCTTAATCTTAAAATGACTGGCAAAGAGTGGCCAGAAATCAAAGAGGTTTTAGAGAAGCGTTACAACAACGCGATGAAACGTATCACGCAAACTCGCAACGAAGACGCTTTCCAACTTTACATGAATGCTTTCGCTCGTGAAGTTGATCCGCACACTAGCTACTTATCTCCTCGAAATGCCGAACAATTCCAATCAGAGATGAACCTTTCTCTTGAAGGTATTGGTGCCGTGCTTCAAATGACTGATGACTACACAGTGATCCGTTCTTTGGTCGCGGGTGGCCCTGCATCTAAGAGCAAGCAACTAGGAGAGGGTGACCGCATTATTGGTGTTGGCCAAGATGGCGAAGAAGTTGTTGATGTAATCGGTTGGCGTCTTGATGATGTGGTTCAGCTAATCAAAGGCCCTAAGGGAACGAAAGTTAACCTGCAAGTCTTGCCTGAGGGCAAAGATGCGAAGAGTTACGTTGTCACAATTGTCCGTGACAAAGTTCGCTTAGAAGACCGCGCGGTTAAATCTGAGATCATCGAAAAAGACGGTAAGAAGATTGGTGTACTTGAAGTGCCGAGCTTCTATGTCGGTCTTTCGAAAGATACAGATAAACTGCTGTCTGAACTGAAAACCAAGAACGTTGATGGTGTCATCGTTGATTTACGTAACAACGGTGGTGGTGCCCTAACAGAGGCAACCGCGCTAACGGGTCTCTTCATTAAAGAAGGTCCGGTTGTTCAAGTTCGTGATAGTTACGGTCGTATCAAAGTGAATGCGGATACTGATGGTCAAGTAAGCTACGATGGCCCACTGACGGTATTAATCAATCGCTACAGTGCTTCAGCGTCTGAGATTTTTGCGGCGGCAATGCAGGATTACAACCGTGCGATTATCCTTGGTGAAAACTCTTTCGGTAAGGGTACCGTTCAGCAGCACCGTTCATTGAACCATATCTACGATCTTTTTGATAAAGAGCTTGGCTATGTTCAATACACGATTCAAAAGTTCTACCGCATTGATGGTGGTAGTACGCAAAACCGTGGTGTAGCACCAGACATCGCTTACCCGACTCCGGTTGAACCAAGCGAAACGGGCGAGAGTGTTGAAGACAACGCACTGCCTTGGGATAGTATTGATAAAGCAAAATATCAGACGTTCCCAAACAATGACTCACTTGTTACTAAGCTAACTGAACTTCATAACAAACGTATCGCTGATGAAATGGAATTCCGCTTCATCAATGAAGATATCGAGAAGTACCGTAAAGAGAAAGACGATAACTTGTTGTCTCTTAACGAGAAAGTTCGCGAAGATGAATCAGATAAAGCGGAAGCTCTACGTCTAGAACGCATTAATGAACGTCAATCTTCAATGGATAAAGAACCATTCAAGACACTAGACGATGTGCCGAAAGACTACGAAGCGCCGGATGTTTATCTGGATGAATCAGTAGCGGTTATGGTTGATATGCTGAAGAACTAAAAATTCAGTCAGAACGACTAACAATTCTGTGAATCATGAGCGAGTCATAATGACTCGCTCTTTCTTTTATGTGTTTAAAACGTGTGTTGAATAGTGAACTCGGTCGTTCATACGCTTAATTTGCACCAACAATTTACGTGATGTAGATCAAATATTTCGCGAAAACGAGATCTAGAGCCTAAGCTAAAAGAAAACGATAAGGATACCGTTATGAAATGGTTCATTATTTTGCTTAGCGTTTGCTGCTTTAGCGTTTCTAGTGCGGAAACTAACAAGGAAGACGAACTTAGCCACTTTGACACTCCGTTTTTGATCGGGGATTGGTACCTCATGAATCCCAATCCCGACGATTCTTCTGAGAATTTTCGAGCGATTAAGCTGACCTTGGGCTCAGACTACACGTTCTCTATCGATATACAGAAAAAAGACTACTCAATTGACCATTGGGAAGGGTTGTACAATGCAAATGAAGACACGATTGTCCTAGGGTTAAACACGGACGAACCGCAAATTTATGCATATCGCAACAACCATAACACTCTCGACCTTAACGGCGTGACCTTTACCAAAGGACTTTCGGATGCACTTGCTGGTATTTGGTCCAGTTCTCAGGTTGGCGGCGATGGCATGCTTGCTAACAACATCAATCAGATGGACTTAATCCTCCAGCCAGACTTTGTGTTCATGTTTAGAGTATCGAATGAAAAAGGTGAGGAGTCGGTTAAGCAAGGTGTTTTCTATACCGAAGGCGAGCATTTGGTTCTTTTGTATGAGAATGGTGAACACGGAACACGCTATACATTAAACCAAAATGAACTCACTATTGAAGATTCTAATGGTGATATGTACGCGGTACTCAATCGAGTGACGCCATAAATGATTCATCACCATTATTTCACGCAGGTTTATTAATAGTGAAATATTCTGATGTTGATTAAATGTTAAACAGAAAGCGGAGCTAAGCCACTAAAAGCTCCGTTTTTTTATAGAAAGACTTGTATTCTGATACCACAACCCCTACAAATAGCTTATATCGTGATACCAGTAAGAGGTGTTTGAGCCTCTAGTCCTGGTATTTTTATGGTTCTATATACAAGGATTTATGGACATGTCTCAAGCTCCCCAAGCGAAATATCGCAAAGATTATAAGGCGCCATCTCATCACATTACTGATATTGATTTGACGTTTGATCTTTATGACAACGACACGATCGTTACAGCAGTATCAAAAGTAGTTCAAAAGGGTGAATCAACCACATTGGAACTCGACGGTGAAGGGCTAGAGCTACGCTCCGTAAAAGTAAATGGTGAAGATTGGTCTCATCATGAAATCAAAGAAACTTCTTTAGTTCTTACGGATCTTCCTGCTGAATTTGCATTAGAAATCGTCACTAAGATTGACCCAGAAGCAAATACTGCCCTTGAAGGTTTATACAAATCAGGTGGTGCATTCTGTACACAATGTGAAGCAGAAGGCTTCCGCCGCATCACTTATTACTTAGACCGCCCAGACGTTCTTGCAAAATACACAACAAAAGTAATTGCAGACAAAGCCGTTTACCCATACCTACTAAGTAATGGTAACCGTATCGCTGAAGGCGAAGCAGAAAATGGACGTCATTGGGTGCAATGGCAAGATCCGCACCCAAAACCAGCTTACCTGTTTGCGTTGGTAGCCGGTGATTTTGATGTTCTACGCGATAAATACACGACAAAATCTGGCCGTGAAGTTGACCTAGAAATCTTTGTCGACAAAGGTAACCTCGATCGTGCGGGTCATGCAATGACCTCACTTATCAACTCTATGAAGTGGGATGAAGACCGCTTTGGTCTTGAATACGACCTAGATGTTTACATGATCGTGGCTGTAGATTTCTTCAACATGGGCGCGATGGAGAACAAAGGTCTAAACATCTTCAACTCGAAGTTTGTCCTTGCGAATGAAAAAACCGCGACTGACCGCGAATACCTTGGTATTGAAGCGGTAATCGGTCACGAGTACTTCCACAACTGGACGGGTAACCGTGTGACTTGTCGTGACTGGTTCCAACTGAGTTTAAAAGAAGGCCTAACGGTATTCCGCGATCAAGAATTCTCATCAGATTTAGGCTCGCGTGCAGTAAACCGCATCGACAACGTTCGTACTATTCGTGGTCCTCAGTTCGCGGAAGACGCAAGCCCTATGTCGCATCCAATTCGTCCGGATAAAGTTATTGAGATGAATAACTTCTACACGCTAACTGTGTACGAAAAGGGCAGCGAAATTATCCGTATGTACCACACGCTACTTGGTGAAGAAGGCTTCCAAAAAGGCATGAAGCTTTACTTCGAGCGTCATGATGGCACCGCGGCAACGTGTGAAGATTTCGTTTCTGCGATGGAAGACGCAACGGGCGTTGACCTTAAGCAGTTCCGCTTATGGTACAGCCAGTCTGGTACGCCAACACTTCGTGTAAACAGTGAATACAATGCGGAAGCAAAAACTTACGCACTAACGGTTGAGCAATTTACTGAAGCAACACACGACCAAGCAGAAAAACAAGCGCTACACATTCCATTTGATATTGAGCTATACGCACAAAACGGTGACGTGATTCCCCTGGTTATCAACGGTGAATCGGTACACAACGTCCTGGACGTGAAGCAAGACAAGCAGACTTTCGTATTCGAAAACGTCGCAGAACAACCAGTGCCCTCATTGCTTCGTGAGTTCTCTGCACCAGTTAAATTGGAATACGATTACAGTGATGATGAACTGATTTTCTTGATGAAGCACGCAACGAACGATTTTGCTCGTTGGGACGCTAGCCAAATGCTATTAGCGAAATACATTCGTCAAAACGTCACAAATGTTCAAGCAGGTGGAGAGGTTAAGCTGTCAGAAGACTTGATCGATGCATTCCGCGGTGTCCTGCTTGATGCAAATCTTGAACCTGCGTTTATTGCTCAAGTGCTTTCTCTGCCTTCCATCAACGAAATCACTGGTTGGTACAAGCAGATTGATATTGATGCGGTAGATACGGTACTGAATAGCATTACAGTGTCACTTTCTAAAGAGTTAGAAGATGAGCTGAGTGCTACTTATCATGCATTGAACCAAGCAGAGTACAGCATTGCTCACGATGCAATTGGTAAACGAGCTTTGCGTAACCAATGTCTGCAGTTCCTAGCTCACACTGAAAAGGGTAACGAGCTAGCGAAAGCGCAATACGAGTCATCAAACAATATGACGGACACGATCGCGGCCATGAGTGCAGCAAACAGTGCACAGCTTGAATGTCGTGAAGCTCTAATGGCGGATTACAGCGACAAGTGGAAGCATGATGGTCTGGTTATGGACAAATGGTTTGTTCTTCAGGGCAGCAACCCAGTAGAAAACGCACTTGAGAAAGTGAAAGAAACCATGAGCCACGAAGCATTTAGCTTGAAGAACCCGAACCGTACACGTAGCTTGATTGGTTCTTTCTTAAACGCAAACCCAGTGCAATTCCATGATAAGTCAGGTTCTGGTTACCAGTTTGCTGGTGAGATCCTTCGACAGTTGAACGATACCAACCCACAAGTGGCATCTCGTCTGATCGATCCTCTATTGAAGTTCCGTAAATACGATGAAGGTCGCCAAGCGCTTATTCGTGCTGAGCTTGAAAAGCTTAAAGCGATGGACAACCTAGCGAAAGACCTATTCGAAAAAGTGACTAAAGCACTAGACGAATAATCAACAAAAGAATAGGGTGGTCAGTACGATCACCCTAGTTTTTTGTTCTGACAACAAACCATTCTCATGAACCAGTATTACTTCTCCCTCAACATCCCATATCAAACATTTCTTTCACACTATTCTGGCATAGCAAGCTCTGTACAGGTCATTACTGATAACGGCTTAAGAGTGCAACTAGATGCATCAAAATTTCGACCTTTTCTTACGCAATTAGGCGTTAGAGGTCGTTTTAGACTCACAACTGACCAAAATAATAAGTTTCTAAAGTTAGAAACTCTGTGATGCCCGATATTCCTAGTGAGTTAAACAGGAATCTTAGTCACATAATCAAACATTTCACCTCCTACCACTGCTATTTCTTGTTAAACATTTGTAATTATGCTTTTACAATAAGCGCATGCATTACCTATGCTTAGTTTCGAGGCTCAAACCCGAAGTTAAGTCCCCCTACAAAACAACAATTCTAATGTGGAGTGTGAATATGACCGCGCGTGAAAATGTAGTGCCGGTTCTGCTTGAAAAGGTATACCAACTAATTCAAGACAAACTCGAGCTTTCTCACCAACCGCTTGTAACTAAACTTGCTCAACACTTATTTAGTAACATTGCTGATGATGACTTAATTCAGCGAAACGAATCCGACCTTTATGGTGCTGTTGTTAGCCTGTGGCACCACGTCAATGAAAAGAAACCAGAAGATATTTCTGTCAGGGTATTCAACCCGACTGTCAGCCGCCAAGGTTGGCAATCAACTCACACTATTGTTGAAATTGTTGTACCGGATAGCCCGTTTTTGGTGGATTCCATCAAGATGGCGCTAACGCGACTCGACCTTGTTTCTCACTTGATGCTCAACAACCCAACGCAACTAGAACGCGATAAGAAAGGGCAAGTGACGGACGTAAATGGCGAGGGCGGCGTTCTTCAATCTCTATTCCACATCGAAGTAGACCGTTTAACCAGTAAAGATGAAATGCAAGCGCTGAAAAATGAGTTGCTAACCATCTTATCAGACACGCGCTTAGTCGTTGATGACTGGAAGCAAATGGTTGAAAAACTTAAGATCGTTACCAACGACCTTGAGAAGAATAAAGATCGTGTTTCAATGAAAACAGATCGTTTAGATGAAACGATCGAATACCTACGTTGGTTAGGGGATCATAACTTTACCTTCATGGGCTATAAAGAATATGATCTTGTTAACGTCAACGGTGACACTGAACTCCAGCCGGTGAAAGAGAAAGGCCTTGGCATGTTTGCTGATGACAGTCGTGTTCGCAGCATCAAGCTTTCTGAACTGTCAGACTCTGCGCGCCTTGAAGCGAAAAAACCTTACGCGCTGATCATCACTAAGGGCAATCAGGCCTCTCGTATTCACCGCCCAGCTTACACTGACTACATTGGTGTTAAGAAATTCGACAAGAATGGCAAAGTGATTGGTGAGCACCGTTTCACAGGTCTTTACACTTCTGCTGTATACAACCAAGCCGTACAAAGTATTCCTCTGATCCGCGAGAAAGTGGATCGTATTCTAGAAGCGAGTGGCTACCGTAACGGATCATACTCGTACAAAGCCCTGCACAACATTCTAGAAAACTACCCACGTGACGAGTTGCTTCAAGCTCGTGAAGAAGAGCTATTAGAAGTGGGGATGGGCGTCGTGCAAATGCAAGATCGTGACTTGTTGCGTCTATTTGTTCGTAAAGACCCGTTTGGTCGATTCTTCAGCTGCATGGTTTACGTGACAAAAGATCGTTACAACACCGAGCTTCGCCGCCAAACGCAACGCATTCTTAAGCAGTACTTCGGCTGCGAGCAAGAAGTTGAATTCACAACCTTCTTCTCAGAAAGCCCGCTGGCGAGAACCCATTACATTGTTCGTGTAGACAATAACAACATTGATGTAGACGTGAAAAAGATTGAGCAGAACTTAATGGAAGTATCGACTTCATGGGATGACCGCCTAAAAGAATCCATCATTGCAAACTTTGGTGAGAGTAAAGGTCTTCCACTTTCTAAAGAGTACATGAGCGCATTCCCACGTTCATATAAAGAAGACATGATGCCAGGTTCTGCGGTTGCAGACATCGAACGCCTAGAAGCGTTAAGCGATGATAACAAGCTTGGAATGTTGTTCTACCGTCCACAAGAAGAAGCGGCAGAATCGAAAGCGGTCCGTTTAAAGCTATACCACCGCGACGAGCCGATTCACCTATCTGACGTGATGCCAATGTTGGAAAACCTAGGCTTACGCGTGATCGGCGAATCACCATATGAGATCGAAACTAACAACGGCCAAACGTTTTGGATCTTAGACTTCTCAATGCTGCATAAGAGCGACAAGACCGTTGATCTTCGTGAAGCTCGCGATCGTTTCCAACAAGCATTTGCAGCGATTTGGGCTGGTAACTTAGAAAGTGATGGCTTCAACCGTTTGGTACTAGGCGCTTCACTGTCTGGTCGTGAAATCTCAATCCTTCGTGCATACGCGCGTTACATGCGCCAAGTTGGCTTCCCATTCAGTCAACAATATATCGAAGATACTCTCAGCCATTACCCGGATTTAGCTACGGGTCTCGTTAACCTGTTTGCTAAGCGATTCGATCCAAAACATAAGGGCAGTGAGAAAGGTCAGAACGATCTCATTAAGAAGATTACTGAAGAATTGGATCGTGTGGAAAGCTTGGATGATGATCGTATTATCCGTCGCTACATGGAAATGATCACAGCAACGCTTCGTACTAACTACTACCAGCTGGACGAAGATAAGCAGCCAAAACCTTGGTTATCATTGAAGATGAAGCCAAGCGAAATACCAGATATTCCTCAACCTGTACCTGCATTTGAAATCTTTGTGTACGCACCGGATATCGAAGGTGTGCACCTACGAGGCGGTAAAGTCGCACGTGGTGGTTTGCGTTGGTCAGACCGTCAAGAAGACTTCCGTACGGAGATTCTTGGACTGGTTAAAGCACAGCAAGTTAAGAACACGGTTATTGTCCCTGTGGGTGCAAAAGGTGGCTTCGTATGTAAACGTCAGCACACTCTAACTAACCGTGATGACATCTTTGCTGAAGGTCAGCGTTGTTACAAACGCTTCATTCGCGCGCTTCTTGATGTTTCCGATAACATCATCGAAGGTGAAGTTATTCCGCCGAAGAGTGTCGTACGTCACGATGAAGACGACCCATACTTGGTTGTTGCAGCCGATAAAGGTACAGCTACGTTCTCTGATTTGGCGAACTCAGTGTCGGATGAGTACAACTTCTGGCTAGGTGATGCGTTTGCGTCAGGTGGCTCTAACGGTTACGACCACAAAGCAATGGGTATCACTGCGAAAGGTGGTTGGGAATCGGTGAAACGCCACTTCCGTGAAATGGGCATCAACTGTCAAACCACTGACTTCACGGCAATTGGTGTTGGTGATATGGCAGGTGACGTATTTGGTAACGGTATGCTGCTATCTAAGCATATTCGTCTGCAAGCTGCGTTTAACCACATGCACATCTTCATTGATCCAAATCCAGATTCAGCCACCAGCTGGGAAGAGCGTAATCGCTTATTCAACCTGCCACGATCAAGCTGGGAAGATTACAATGCGGAGTTGATCTCACAGGGCGGTGGTATCTTCTCTCGTCGCTCTAAATCGATCCAACTTACGCCAGAAATCCAAAAAATGTTGGGCACGAAGAAAGCGTCTTTAGCTCCAAATGATCTAATTAAGATGATCCTGCAAATGGAAGTGGATCTACTTTGGAATGGTGGTATCGGTACGTATGTTAAAGCTTCTAGCGAGACACACACCGACGTTGGCGACCGTGCAAACGACGTACTCCGCATCGATGGACGTGATTTAAAAGCGAAAGTCGTTGGTGAAGGCGGTAACTTGGGTATGACTCAGTTGGGTCGTATCGAATACGCAACCACAGGCGGTCGTGTAAATACGGACTTTGTAGATAATGTTGGCGGCGTAGACTGCTCGGACAATGAAGTAAACATCAAGATCTTCTTGAACGGTCTTGTATCGAATGGCGATCTAACGGTTAAACAGCGCAACCAGATTCTGGAATCGATGGAAGACGAAGTGGGTGAGATCGTATTGGACGATGCATACCGACAGTCTGAGTCGATTTCTGTGACTGAACAACAAGGTGTTGGCATCGTTAAAGAGCAAATCCGCTTTATCCATACAATGGAGAAGGCAGGGTACTTGGATCGTGCTCTTGAGTACATTCCAGATGACGAAACGCTCATTGAGCGCGAAAAACAAGGACTTGGCCTCACACGTCCTGAGCTTTCGGTTCTGGTAGCGTACGGTAAGATGGTTCTGAAAGAGCAATTGGTCGCTGACGAAATTGCAAATGACGAATTCCATGGAAAACAATTAGTTGCTTACTTCCCAAGTGAGTTACGCCGTAACTACAAAGATCAAATGGTAAACCATCCACTGCGTGCTGAAATCATCGCAACAGCGCTGGCAAACCAAATGGTTAATGAAATGGGCTGTAACTTCGTGACTCGTCTTCAAGAAGAGACGGGCGCGAGCGTGGTTGATATCGCAAATGCTTATAGTGCAACCCGTGAAATCTTTGAACTGGAAGGTATTCTTAAGCAAACTCGTGCACTAGATAATGTTGCAACCGCAGAAGCTCAATATGAGATTATGTTCTACGTGCGTCGCGCATTACGCCGTATTTCTCGCTGGTTATTACGTAACCGTAGCGGTAAGAGCACAGTAACTGAGCTCGTTGCACTATATAAAGACGATGTTCACACTATTACTGAAACGCTGGACACCATGCTAGTTGCATCAGAAGTCGAAGAGCATAACGAACTTGCTCAGAAATGGATTGAGCGTGGAGTAGAAGAGAAGCTGGCTCATCATGTGGCTCGTCTTTCTAGCCTGCAGTCAGCACTGGATATCTCAGCAGTGGCAAGTGAAACAGGTAAAACCGTTGAGCAAGCTTCGAAGCTTTACTTCAACTTAGGTGACCGTCTATCACTTCACTGGTTCTTGAAACAAATCAATGGTCAAGCGGTAGACAACAACTGGCAAGCTCTTGCTCGTGCGGCGTTCCGTGAAGATCTTGATTGGCAACAACGTCAATTGACAGCTCAAGTACTAACTTGTGGTTGCTCAACAGAAGATCTAGATGTGATGCAAGCGCTAGAAGATTGGATGACAACGAATGAGCTGTCACTCCATCGTTGGGAAAGCATCTTGAACGAGTTCAAAGTCGGCTCAGTTCATGAGTTCGCTAAGTTCTCTGTAGCGCTTCGAGAGTTGGTTCTACTCAACTTAAACTGCTCTTCAAACGAATAGGGTAAGTGACTTTGACAAAGGCCTCGCAATAGCGGGGCTTTTTTATGTTTAAACCATTTCAATCAACCCAAATAAGTGACGCTGTAACTCTGATTTTAAGTTTTCATTACATGAAATCGTTTGCTTTTAATGAAAAAGCTAGCAATTTTGTATAGGAGAACTAGAGCTAATCGACTGTTTTTAAGAATAAAACTAAAATAAGAGGCCCAATTTTGCTGAATTCATTCATTTTCATTGAATTGCATTGGAAAACAGTAAATAATATTGACCCGTTTACACGGGGCTTTTTTCTTTCGGAGGCACAATGCTTTACCGTCTAGCCAGAACTGGCTTTTTCCAACTTGATGCCGAAAAGGCACATGATCTTGCAATCAAAAACTTCCAACGCTTTAACGGCACTCCTCTCGATCTTTTCTATCGTCAACAATTACCAAATCGTCCAGTAGAATGCATGGGACTTACATTCCGTAACCCAGTCGGTCTTGCTGCAGGTTTGGACAAAAACGGCGAATGTATCGAAGCGTTTGACGCTATGGGCTTTGGTTTTGTCGAAGTTGGTACTGTTACACCTCGTCCACAGGCTGGTAACGACAAGCCTCGCTTGTTTCGCCTAGTTGAAGCGGAAGGTATCATCAACCGTATGGGCTTTAACAACCTAGGTGTGGATCATCTGGTTGAGAATGTGAAAAAGGCAAAATACAACTGCGTTCTTGGTATCAATATTGGTAAGAATAAAGACACACCAATTGAGAACGGGGCAGAGGACTACCTGATTTGTATGGAAAAAGTGTACGAGTACGCCGGTTACATCGCCGTGAACATTTCGTCACCAAATACACCAGGACTTCGTTCCCTTCAGTACGGTGAAGCGCTAGATGAACTGCTATCTGAACTCAAAGCGAAACAAGCTGAACTTGCAGAGAAACACGGTAAGTACGTACCACTTGCGCTAAAAATTGCACCGGATTTGAGCGATGACGAAATCAGCCAGATTTGTGAGTCTCTAATTAAGAACAATATCGACGGCGTAATTGCGACAAACACAACGTTGGATCGTACAGTCGTTGAAGGTATGAAACATGCAAATGAAGCGGGTGGTCTAAGTGGACGTCCGGTTCAATCTCGTTCAACAGAGGTTGTTCGTAAACTTCACCAAGAACTTGGCGATAAGCTTCCGATCATTGGTGTCGGTGGTGTTGACTCTTACGTTGCTGCGAAAGAGAAAATGATGGCTGGCGCTCAACTTGTTCAAGTTTATACAGGTTTCATCTACCACGGCCCAGGTCTCGTACGCGATATTGTTAAAAATCTATAAGAACAATCGCTAAATCGTTGAGAAATCGACGCTTGTTACTAAAAAAAGAGGAATTCGTTTCCTCTTTTTTTTGTCCGTTCGTTTGTAAAATTTAAAAATCATGAGTAGGTAATTAAGCGTCTTACCTCTTATTACTGTTTAACTAGTCACAAGAGAACGGAATAATGCTTAAACCCAGCGACAAATGGAATTGGTATTTTGACGAGCAGAAAGCTTGCCTAATGCTGGATTTAGGGGAGGAGATGATTTTCCAAACCAATCTATGCCGTAAGCTGTTGGTCAATTGTGCCTTCTCAGACAATGAATTCACCGTTGATGACGCAAGCGCGTTCCAAACGTACAACGAACGAATCCGTTGTCTCGACATCAACGAATACCGTCAAGCCGAACTTACGCTTTATTGCGTAGCCGCGAAACGCTTTCACAAGCCAGTCCAGCCTAAGAGCTGGTTCTTCGATGCCCAATGTGATGGACATGAGCCAGAAGAAGGGGACATGGTCTTCCTAACAAACCGATATTCAGAAGGTGTGTTCGTCGTCCTAGAGCCTGGTGAAACATCAAGCCTGTGTGCTTATGTTGGACAGGAAGAATTCCTGCTAGACGGCAACAAAACGCTCCAGTTTGGACAACCGATTAAAGTAATGCATGATCGCATGGTGTGTGCTAATCACTTATTCATGATGGCACCGATGGCGATGGTGGGTTAGTTTCCTTTTGATTTTTTCTTTATTTTCGTTCCTTTGTTTGCATTAATCGACCGCATTAGGTCGATTTTTTTTGCCTAAAATTTTTCCAAATCTCTCCTAGTACAAACCCCAAACTCACTCTTAGGTGAGGGGATTTCATATCTCATATATGAAGCAGCTCACTTTTATTCCAATTTTTTCACTTTAGCTTTTCCTTAAATTAGGCAACAAGACGATTAATATTTCATCCTTTATTCCCCTATATGTAGTTTTTGTAAGTTAATTACACACCTAAAACCACTTTGGTATATACCAATTTAATGGTGAATAAGTATTTACTTTCACCACAGGCCGCATTTTTACGATAAGGTGATAAGGAGACGTATTCTGTTTATGAAGGTGATGTGATCTGACTTTCAGTTGGTGAGATTGGTGACTGTTTGCGCTAATAAAGCGAAAAAGCCTTTAAAAACGAGGCATTGATCGTAAAGTCAGGTATAATCAAAGCCATTTTTTATCGACGAAAGAACACTATGAATCAATATCTCGCGGTAACTTCAAACGGCATGGAAAACTTGCTTGCAGAAGAGCTGACTAAACTAGGCATTGAAAACGCCAAGCCAGTACAGGCAGGCGTTAAATTTAAGGCGACGAATGAACAAATTTACCGTTGCTGTTTGTGGAGCCGTTTGGCGTCTCGATTTGTACGTGTTTTATCGGAGTTTACCTGTAACGACGACATGGACCTTTACCTGTCAACGTCTGCAATCAACTGGGTAAACCAATTCCATAGCTCAAAGCGCTTTGTGGTTGACTTTAACGGTACTAACCGCGAAATCCGCAACAGCCAATATGGTGCAATGAAAGTAAAAGATGGCATCGTAGACTGCTTTGAGAAGAAGGGACTTCCTCGTCCAAACATCAGCAAAGAACGTCCCGATATCCGTGTTCACGTTCGTCTACACAAAGACAAAGCGATTCTTGGTGTGGACATGGTGGGTAGTGGTCTTCATCAACGTGGCTACCGTCCAGAATCAGGTCGAGCTCCGCTGCGTGAAACACTAGCTGCAGCTATCGTAATGCGTTGTGGCTGGGATGGTTCACAACCACTTCTAGACCCAATGTGTGGTTCTGGTACGTTGTTGATTGAAGCGGCAATGATGGCAGCGAACATGGCTCCTGGCGTTAAACGCAAACAGTGGGGCTTTGAAGCACTAGAAGACTTTGAACCAGAACTTTGGGCTGAGATTAAATCAGAAGCAAATGTACAGGCTCGACGCGGCGTCAAAAAAGTTGACGCTAAGTTTTTCGGCTTCGATAACGACCCGAAAGTACTGAAGGTTGCTCAAGACAATGCTCGTAGAGCTGGTGTTGAAGAGTTGATTACTTTTGCACAAGGTGACGCGGCAACCATCACTCGTCCGGCTGGCTTCGAAGCAGGCGTTATCGTTTCTAACCCTCCTTATGGTGAGCGTCTTGGTACTGAGCCTGGTTTGATTGCGCTATACACTGCATTTGGTGGCCAGCTAAAAGCTGAGTTTGGCGGTTGTAAAGCGTCTATCTTCTCTAGTTCAGACGAGCTACTAAGCTGTCTTCGTATGCGTGCAGACAAACAGTTCAAATTGAATAACGGTGCGTTACCGTGTCACCAAAAGAACTACAGCATTGCAGAGCGCAGCGCTGATGAAGTGAAAGGCGCGGACACTAATGTTCAGATCGCACCTGACTTTTCAAACCGTTTGAAGAAAAATATCGGCAAGATTGGCAAGTGGGCGCGTAAAGAGAAGCTAGACTGTTACCGTATCTACGATGCGGACCTTCCAGAATACAACGTGGCTATCGACGTTTATGGCGATCAAATCGTGATTCAGGAATACGCGGCACCTAAGAATATTCCTGAAGAAAAAGCTAAGCGTCGTTTGACGGACATTATCCGTGCAACGATTCAGGTAACGGGCGTAGAAGCGAACAAAGTTGTACTTAAAGTTCGTGAGAAGCAGAAAGGCCGTAGTCAGTACCAAAAACTAGGTCAAGTTTCAGAGACGCTTGAAGTGAACGAGTATGGCGTGAAACTGATCGTAAACCTGCATGACTACCTAGACACGGGCTTGTTCTTGGATCATAAGATCACTCGTCGTCGCCTTGGTGAAATGGCTCAGGGAAAAGATTTCCTTAACTTGTTTGCTTACACTGGTAGTGCGACAGTGCACGCTGCAGTTGGTGGTGCGCGTTCTACAACCACGGTAGACATGTCTAACACTTACCTGAACTGGGCGAAAGACAACATGCAGCTAAATGGCTGCGTGGGTCGCCAGCATCGTTTTGAGCAAGCTGACTGTCTACAGTGGCTTGAGAACGCAAAAGGTGAATACGATCTTATCTTTATTGATCCACCGACATTCTCTAACTCTAAGCGAATGGAAACGTCGTTCGACGTGCAACGCGACCACATTAAGCTAATGACAAACCTTAAGCGCCTGTTGCGTGCCGGCGGTACGATTGTTTTCTCGAACAACAAACGTCACTTCAAGATGGACGAAGCAGGGCTTGCAGAACTGGGCTTAAAAGCGCAGAACATTTCTTCTCAAACTCTGCCATTGGATTTCTCTCGTAACAAACAGATTCACAACTGCTGGCTGGTTACGCACGCAGAATAGAGACGGAACAGTAAAAGGATGTTGAACGTGCTAACACTTTACAGCACAGAAGGATGCCATCTCTGTGAGGTGGCGTTTGACCTCGTTGGTCAGATTGGTCTCGCCGAACAAACTCACATCGTCGACATAGCGTTCGACGATGTTCTCTTTTCTCGTTACGGCGTCACGATTCCCGTATTAAAATATCAAGACTCTGAGTTGAACTGGCCGTTTGACTTAGAACAACTCACACATTGGTTGGATAATAATGGCATTACTTACCATTCATAACGCGCAACTTGCATTTGGTGATCACCCATTGCTAGATAAAGCGGAGTTCGCTCTTCAAGAAAACGAACGCGTTTGTTTAGTTGGTCGTAACGGTGCAGGTAAGTCCACGTTAATGAAAGTGCTTGCCGGCGACATTTTGTTGGACGATGGCAAGATTCAAATCACTCAAGACGTAGTTGTTTCCCGACTAGAACAAGATCCACCGCGCAATCAAGAGGGTACGGTTTACGAATACGTATCCGGTGGTTTGGCTGAAATCGGTGAACAGCTAAAGATCTACCACGATCTTCTCGATCTTGTCGCTCAGGACCCAAGTGAAAAGAACATCAATCGACTTGCTAAGATTCAAGAACAGCTGGATCACCTTAATGCTTGGCGCTTTGATGACCGTGTTAAGAACGTACTTGGGGCGCTAAAGCTAAGCCCGGAAACCAAACTGACGGACTTATCGGGTGGTTGGCAACGCAAAGCCGCTTTGGCTCGTGCTCTTGTCTGTGACCCTGATGTATTGCTTCTTGATGAGCCTACTAACCACCTCGATGTGACCACCATCGAATGGTTAGAGAACTTCCTAAAAGATTTCAAAGGTTCCATCATCTTTATTTCTCACGATCGTGCGTTCATCAAGTCGATGGCAACACGTATCGTTGACTTAGATCGCGGTCAATTGGCTTCTTTCCCTGGTAACTATGACCAATACTTGAATGACAAAGAAGAGATGCTTCGTGTTGAAGAGATGCAAAATGCAGAGTTCGACAAAAAGCTAGCTCAGGAAGAAGTATGGATTCGTCAGGGTATTAAAGCGCGTCGTACACGTAACGAAGGTCGCGTTCGTGCTCTTAAAAAGCTTCGCGAAGAACGTCGTGACCGCCGTGAAGTTCAAGGTAAAGTTAATCTTAATATCGATGATGCATCGCGTTCAGGCAAGATCGTCTTTGAAGCTGAGAACGTCTCTTTTGCTTTTGAAGGCAAAAAGATCGTGGATGACTTCAGCTTCAACATCATGCGCGGTGATCGAATCGCTCTGATTGGCCCTAACGGCTGTGGTAAAAGTACGGTTCTCAAGTTGCTACTAGGCCAGTTAGAGACACAAGGTGGTCGTCTACATTGCGGTACAAAACTTGAAGTGGCTTACTTCGACCAGTACCGTGAAATCCTCGATCCTGAAAAAACGGTTATCGATAACCTAGCGGATGGTAAGCAAGAAGTGATGGTTGGCGGTCGTCAGCGTCATGCATTGAGCTACCTGCAAGATTTCTTGTTCGCACCAAAACGTGCTCGTACGCCAGTAAAAGCGTTATCAGGCGGTGAAAAAAACCGTTTGTTGTTGGCTCGTATCTTGTTGAAACCTAACAACTTGCTTATTCTGGACGAACCAACCAACGATTTGGACATCGAAACGTTGGAACTTTTAGAAGAAATGCTTGCCAATTATCAGGGTACGTTACTGTTAGTGAGCCACGACCGTGAGTTTGTAGATAACACAGTAACGACCAGTTGGATTTTTGAAGGTAACGGCGTAATTGAAGAGTTCGTTGGTGGTTATCACGATGCAAAACAGCAGCGTGATCAAGTTCTTGCTTCGCGTGGTCAGGTTGAAAAAGCAGCGAAGAAAGAGAAAGTGGTTGAGGAAACTCCCAAAACTACGCAACCTAAGAACAATTCGAAGAAGTTATCGTATAAGCTGCAAAGAGAATTAGAGGCTCTTCCAGCTAAACTAGAACAATTAGAGTCGGATATTGAGACTCTGCAAGAACAAGTGAATGACCCAGAGTTCTTCACTAAATCTGTAGAACAGACTCAACCGGTATTGGAACAGCTCGCTGCTGTAGAGCAGGAGTTGGAAATCGCGTTCGAGAGATGGGAAGAACTCGAAGCAATGCAACAGGACAGTTAAGAATTCCATGAATTGTAGTAATAAATTCAAACTAACCGCCGTCGCGATGATGGTTGGTACAGCAATGAATGCCAATGCAGCATTGTATCAGGTGGTTGAAGTAGAGCCAGAATCAAATGGTGACATCGTTAATTACGAAACTGCCTACGGCGTTGCTATCCAGCAAGGTGATGTTCAGGATGTAAGCACTGGTTCACCGTTTGTCCATGGTTGTTTTGATTCAGCAGCAGGATGTACAACGGAACAATTCAAATTGGCACTGGAAACTCGTACAACACCAATTTCAGCAGGCGAAGCTGTAGATGGTGTGAGTTACCGTGAAGAAGTGCCTTTTGCAATGGACTCCGGTTTTTATTATGTGCAAGAGTACGACGATTTTGAGCGCTACTGTTACAACGAGCGTCGTTACTCAACATGTGAATCTTGGGCGTCTATTCATTGGCAACCTTGGGGTAAAGAGCTAGGTAAAGACTTTACAACAAACGCACTCGCATTTGTCGAGAATGACCCAAGTGCTTATGAAAACAAGTACAATAATATTATCAATAGCCTAACCGAAGACGGCCAACCAGTTGGTAATCAAAGTGTCGTAAGCGATACAGATTCTGCTGAATTAGAAACAAGAAATACGGTTGTTGCTCCAGTGCCTCCAACGATTGTTCCAAGCAGCGAAGAGGCGGTTGTTGTCGGGAGCCGAGCATGGCGCACCGATGGGACATTTACAGTAGGCAGTATTTCTGAACAAGCATCAAACGATAACGGCACACACCACACTTCAAAAGCTGCGATTTGGGATGCAACTGGCACGGTAAGTCAGGTTGATTGGCAGAGCGGCGCGGCAAAAGATGGTGAACGTTTAGCTCAAGGTAGCATGCGTGGTGTCGTTGAAGATGGGACAACCGTCTATGGTGTTGGTTACAACACCTATAAAGATGACAATTACATGAATGCGACAGTTTTTGTTGGCAGCTTGAAGACGGAAGGTTCAGTCGCAGGAGTTACTTGGGAAAATAAACAAGTTAATGGCGCACAACAACGCATCGATGGCGACACTGTTCATAGTAACTCTCGTTTAACGGATGTGAACTCTAACTTTGTTGCAATCGGTGAAGCGAAGCGTTCTGGCGCTTACCTAATGCCAACAGGTTCTGCGCCAAACCGTTTGTTTATCGTAGACGATGTCACTGCAGATTCTGTTAGTGCGTTCTACCCAACAACCGACATCTTCTTTAGTGGTGCAGGCGGTCATATGGGCGCTATCAACTCTTACAATGAGATTGTTGGTCAACTAGATGCCGAGACTACCCGTGAAGAAGAAGGTAAGCCTCGTCGCAAACGCGGCTTTATTTACCCTTATACTAAAACAGGTGAAGAGGTGAGCCAGCGTGCGACAGACTTGTTTGAAGGTAAACCATGGTTCTTGGATAACCTAACGAACGGTGGTGATTATTCAGCGGACAACAACGCATTCCGTATCATCAATGCTACAGACATCAATGATGCTGGCGTTATCTCGGCAACCGCGATGAAGTGTGAAGGCGGCTATAAGAGCACACAACATAACGCGTCGTGTGATGGGACAGAGAAAATCGTTGCAGTCAAGCTTATGCCTATCGCTGGTGCGACTTCTGCAGATATTCAGCAGCGAAGCGTTGAAGAGGAATCTGCCGAACGTCAAGGTGCCGGTCTTGGTTGGTTGGCTTTGACCATGCTGGGCTTCTTCGGGTTCCGTAGAAAATAGTCAGTAATTTTTAAATCAAGCAGAGGCTCACAGAAATGAGCCTCTGCTTTTTTTATGCCTTGAGAAAATGCGTAATTTGATCGATTCTTGTAAGTGGAGTCATAAAAACTCCACTAAAGTTTCACAAAAACAGTAGTACGTTTGTAAATGGACCTGTATGAGGAATTAACTATGAAGAGACAAAAGCGTGATCGCCTAGAACGAGCTCAATCTCAAGGCTACAAAGCTGGGTTGAATGGAAGGTCTCAAGAGGCCTGTCCGTATCAACAGATTGACGCTCGGTCGTATTGGTTAGGTGGTTGGCGTGATGCCAGAGATGAAAAACAATCTGGTCTCTACAAATAAACTCTCCACATACAAACAGAAGGATTTGAAAAGGCTCGTTAAGAGCCTTTTCTGCATTTGTAAGTAGCTATACCCAAGTGACTTCAAGATGCAGGATTCAGAGCGTTGTCATTGATTCGAGGTCAAGGAAAACAACGCAGCGTAATAGCCAGCTCTTTCCAAGTTGTTTGACGCAGAAGTCGAGTCAATGACACGCTCCCAAAGGGCGAGCTGTCTTGGCTTGTATACTTTGTTGTCGATTCTTGATTTAGACCCACTAGATCTTTAAATCGCCGCCGCGTCTACAAACCAAGTCATTCTCGCTGAACCTAGCATCTCGAGGTTACTTGGGTATATACAAAACTAAAAAAGGCCCCTTTGAAAGGAGCCTTCTTGAATACTTCAGAGTAGGAGATTAGAAGCTTGAGGTGTCTTGGAACAAGCCTACTTTTAGATCTTTTGCTACGTAGATTTCTTTGCCGTCGACACATACACGGCCATCAGCTAGACCCATTACCAATTTACGGTTAACAACACGCTTCATGTGGATCTCGTAAGTCACTTTTTTAGCTGTTGGTAGGATTTGACCCGTAAACTTCACTTCGCCAACACCTAGAGCGCGTCCTTTGCCTTTACCGCCAACCCAGCCTAGGAAGAAGCCAACAAGTTGCCACATTGCATCAAGGCCAAGACAGCCAGGCATTACTGGGTCACCAGGGAAGTGACAATCAAAGAACCAAAGATCTGGAGTAATGTCCAATTCTGCTAGGATCAAACCTTTACCGAAATCACCTTCAGTCTCAGACATTTTTGTGATGCGGTCCATCATCAACATGTTTGGTGCTGGTAGCTGAGGGCCTTGTGGCCATAGTTCGCCTTGGCTAGAAGCTAGAAGATCTTCACGGGTGTATGAATCACGTTTGTTTTGCATTATCAATTACTCCAATTTTTGATAGCTGCATCTTAGTGAACACGTGTACGCTAAACAACTCCGATCAGTACTAGACAAACCAGTTTTTGATGCGCTCCACAATTCCTTCTGGATGCTCGTGTCTTTCAAAGTTTTCAATACGTTCGGCTATCTTACCGATAATGCTGTCGTCTTCACCTCGGAATGGTTTGGACATCAGAAGAGGAATCGCTTCATCAACAGTAGAAACAGACCAAATGTGGAACTCACCATTCTTAATGCTTTCTATGACATCTTTATGTAATGCAAGGTGCTTTAGGTTAGTTTTCGGCATAATCACGCCTTGCTCACCTGTGAAACCTTGATGCTTACACACTTGGTAAAAACCTTCGATCTTTTCATTCAAGCCACCGACGGCTTGCACACGACCAAATTGGTCTACAGCGCCTGTCACTGCGATCTGCTGATTAACGGGAGATTCAGACAGGGCACTTACCAAACAGCAAAGCTCCGCTAAAGAGGCGCTATCTCCATCTACTTCACTGTATGATTGCTCAAAAACAATTGACGCAGAGTAAGGTAGAGGCTCATCCAGGTTCAGAGCAGAGCTTACAAACGCTTGCATGATCATCATACCTTTAGCGTGCAGGTTGCCACCAAGCTCCGCTTTACGCTCAACATCTGAGATATCACCATCACCGAAGTGAATAACACAAGAAATACGCGCAGGTTCACCATAAGAGACCGGATGTCCAGCCATGTCAATAACAGTAAGACCGTTAATTTGGCCTACTTGTTCGCCAGTCGTTTCAATGATCACTTGTCCATCAAGAATGTCATCAACTGCACGCTGTGGTAGGTACGACTCGCGGTAATATTTATCATCAATAGCCTGATCAATATCGTCGAATTCGATAACCGATGAGTTTGAATATTGGCTAGCAAGGCCTAATAGCTGGTTGTGCCACATGACACCGAGCGGTAGATAGTGTTGATCTTCTGTGTAACGCATCCCTGCAAGAATTAATCTTCTGAACGCTTCATTGCTCAATGCAGGATGCTGGTACTCCTGGCAAATCCAGTTTACCAAACTAATGTAATTCCTCAGGTTTTCTTGAGATAGGTGGATATCTTCTTCAACCTCTGTATACATCGTCAGACCTGCAGAGAAGTCTTCATCGACATACTCGATTTCAGCCAACTGGTTTCGGTCACCGGTAATGATCAGTTTTACATTGTATTCTTGCGGCGCAAAAGGCGATGAAGCAATTCGATTTGGAGTAAGATTAATTGGAGCAAAGCTTCCACCTTGAACCGCAGCTTTGATGTTTGGCCAGCGCGCAGCATTCGCAAGCACCAAGTTCGCAGGAATAACAAGATAGCCGCCATGTGCTTTGGAAAGTAAGCCAGATTCAAACGTCGCTTGACCATCTTGGTTCACACTGTAGCGATCAAACAGCTCTTTAGCATCGAGTGACTCTGTTGCAACAACAGGTGCTGAGGTTTTAGCCTCCAACACTTCGCTAATGAAACCTCGGTAAATCGCATTATCAGTGCAATTCACTAATAAAATGCGAGTTAATCCTTGTACACGCGTAAATCGCTCAGTGGTTGCTTCAAGCCTCGGCTGAAGGTCAATGAAAGGCTTTGCTGGGAGAGAAGTGGCGTTGCGTAAAATCTCTTCGTACTGTTCAAAAGAAGGGGTGACATCTTGCCAGTTAACTTGGTTCATTCAAATTCATCTTAATTTAGTCTTAGGGGCATTATAGCGAAACGGCGATCAACACCCTAGCGACAATTTGACCAATCCAAAAATTCTGCAAATTCAGTTGATTAAACCTTCGACAAATGAGTGATCAACATCGATACTTTTAGGAGTTTTAATTGCCGAACCTGCACAGTTGGGTTACGCTGTCACCATACGTGCATTGAGGGTCAGAAGGATGAAATATCAGCAGCTTGAAAATTTAGAATGTGGTTGGAAATGGAAGTATCTCATTAAAAAGTGGAAAGATGGTGAAGCCGTTACTCGATACATCGATACAAGCGAAGCCGATGCTGCGATTGCTGAACTTCGTAAACTCGAGCATGAACCTACTCAAGTTCTTGCTTGGATTGAGAACCACATGTCAGAAGAGCTTGATAACAAGCTGAAACAAGCGATCCGTGCAAAGCGTAAACGTCACTTCAATGCGGAGCAAGTCCACACAAAGAAAAAATCCATAGATCTTGACTATCGAGTGTGGGAAAAGCTTTCTAACAGAGCAAACGAGCTAGGTTGCACACTATCCGATGCCATTGAGTATTTGCTGTCAGAAGCATCTCGAAGCGAGAAAGCGAGCATGAAGGTATCATCGTTGAAAGAAGACTTGAGTAAATTGTTGTCCAGCTAAGGAGAATCATATGCTTTACGTAATATTGATTGCTGCTGTTGTCATTTTTTGGCTTATCGCTGTAGATAGACCGGTCCTAAAAGTTAAGTTCGAAAAAGGGCACATATCGAAAGTGAAAGGTCATATACCACCTTCTTTTAAACACAACCTGCAAGACATCGCCGAGCATGCTCCTTTCGATGGTGAGATGAAAGTCTACAATCAACGTACTGGGATGCGTTTAGCTTTCTCCAAAGAAGTGCCGAAAAAAGTTCAACAACGCATTAGGAACGTTTTTCCTCATCAAGGTTTTAAGTCAACCAAAGGCAAAAAACGCGCTTAAGCAAACTATCAATTACTTATTCGTGTTAGACGGGACGCATTAATTGCGTCCCGTTTTTATTTCAATAAAGTCAGTGTTTTAGAGTTTCACTTTTACGAAATCGAAAGGGAACTTCATTGCGATACACTGTCACGTTTTTGTATTTATTATTTGGGATTTCTGTTGCTACAGCTGATGATTCTGAGACGAATCCCGTGGCGAAAAAAATTAAAGCGGAGTTACAGAAGAAAACTGATAGAGAATTTGATGGTTACCATGGGTATTGTGACCTGATGATTGAAATGGAACACAAAGGTAAAAGTGCAAAGATCAAGAGGGTAAAAAGCAGTGGTGATAAACGCGTATGCCAGTTCACCAAATCAAATGTGAAAATTGGCAAACGTTATCGCTATAAATTCTCTGAAAAGTACATACGACTACACATAACAACGGGCAACTAGTATTCACTAATCATATTTCGATAATTTGAATATATTTATAAGTGGAATTAATATCACATTCCATTTACTGCTTTGGTGTTTATAGATACACTGCTGACGGAAAAGTAAAATAACGTTAGGAATATCAGTTTGTTGCTCACGCAAAAAAAATATACACAAGAAGCAATGGACATCGCAGCCAAAGTATCGAAAGAAGTCGAACTTAGACATGCAAAATGGCTAGCTAGTATGAACCACCAAGTGGATCAGTCGCAAGTGGATAAACTCCTCAGTTTACAGGGGCGTTACTGTGACGACGTGATCTTTAGTGAAGAAGACAGAATCACGCGCAACCAAAGAATACTTCTCATATGTGAACAAGAGCGAGTAAAAGAAAAACGCCAAATCGTGGAAGACAAACAGAAAACACTTCAAAAAGTCATCAGCGATGTATCGAAAGTCGCCGATCGAATGTTAATGAAGAAGCTTGAAACACTTCCAATTGATAGATTATCGAGCAATATACCCCCGTTTGAACTGTTCGCATCGTTTGCTTATTCTCCATCACTCAGCTTTTCAAAACTGACAGGCTTGGCCGGCGATAGCCACCAACTAAGCTCAACGATTATTGATCTGATTGAAAACACTAGACTGCGTGAGCGAGGAAGTGCAGCTAGAACCAGCTCAGATGTAAGAGTTGCGATTAGTCGTCTTGGAATTGAAAATTGCCGCAAGCTATTCCCAGTCTTAATGGCACGACCAATAATGAGGTGGTCAGACAGTAATACTAAGATCCTGACTCCCAAGTTTTGGCAACAACTGGTTTTGAGTGCCAACGTTACCAAAATGCGATTGGAATCGGCAGGTGTAAAAGATTCTGATTGTGGTGTTCTAATTGGAACACTTCGTAGCCTAGGAAGCATCGTGCTGATTAATCATTTCACAGACACTTTCGAAGATGCTCTTATTGAAGTCATGCTGAACTATAGAAAGATGAACAGAAAAGATGAGTATTATGCTTGTGCCGACGTTCGACCTAATTCAGCGTTCTTACCTAAAGTTATTGTTGATATGGAAGCTGCGGTCACTAAACGACTTATGGAAAGCTTTAACTGGCCGAAAAGTGCAGAGCATATTAAAGTTGCCATTCTAGAAGACTTAGAAAACAAACCGATCTTAGAACGCAGCATCTATGGAGCAGCATTAGCACAGGCTAGGGCGTATGCAATATACGACAGCTTATCGAGAAGCGAAGTGTTCGCAGAAAAACACAAACCATTTTGGTTTGCTAACGTTCAGATCTCAGGAGAAGCGCTATCATCCATTAGAATGAGCGCTCCAGGCAAGATGACTCTTATGATATAGAAGAGTTACGATGTCACAAAACTTCAAGCGACCAAGTCTGGTCGCTTTTTTTATTGCTCTGGAAAAAGGTTAAATCGTCAGTTCGGAAACTAGTAATAGTTTCTGTTATGAACATCTAGAGCTATAGTGACAGCGTAACATTGAAGTTATGAGGCAGTATGGTGAGAGCCATCAATTTGAATGAGTTCGCCTAAACAATCACGTCGGTAGCGAGGTTGGTAAACTCGGGGCTTGCGTTTAGAGTGTGGGACCCAAAGTCCGTCGGCGATCATCCATTGACGTAGAGTCTCTTTAGATACAGCGATGTTGTGTTGCTCTGAGAGTTTTTCTAGAGCGAGCGTTGGTGAGAAATCAGAATAATACTTGTGAATGATCTTAAGTATTTCAACTTTAAAATCTTCAGAGTAACGTCGGTTACTTGGACGACCACGAGCTGCGTGCGCGAGGCTTTGAGCTCCTAAAGTGGAGAGTCGATTGAGTAAACGCCGGATATGACGAACAGACACATTTAAAATAACTGCAGCATCAACTTGACGTAATCGCTTTTCACGGACGTCAGACAGAACCTTAAATCGATAAATATCTTTTTCACTCATCGTAATCAACATCGGTTAAAGCCTCAAAAGCAAACAATGTTGTTAATCTTAGGAGGACATTTTAAAGTGGCTAAAACCGGACATTACTAAATTGCTCTAACACCCTTAGTGCGCATTATATGTGTTATGTTAAATGGTATGTCGACGTACGCCAAATCTTCTTTAGATTGGTCTCCTATCCCTCTCAGATTTTAAAATACGGCGCTTTTTGACAGTATCATTAAACATAATGGTGATTTACCATAAAATACTTAATATAGATCTTAATAATCTTACGATTGTTAAGATCTATATTAACGCGCTACGCGGTTTTTCAACTAACGATTGAATTGCTTCGTAGATCTCTTGTCGTCGAACTGGTTTTGAAACAAAACCGTCCATGCCGGCTTTCATGCATGTAGTCTTGTCACTTTCCAGTGCGTGAGCTGTTAACGCGATGATTGGAATATTAATGCCTTTCTGTCTGATTAGCCTCGTCGCTGTTATCCCATCCATAATTGGCATTGAGACGTCCATCAAAATGATGTCGATGTTTTGCCTTTGCTCTTCAAGAAATGCTATTGCTTCTGCGCCGTGGCTAGCAATAAAAACATTATGTCCTAACTTGTTTAAGATTAGTTTAATTACAAGTTGATTAGATTCGGTATCTTCTACAACAAGAAGGTTCACTGCTTTTGATGGATGATTGGGCTCTATCTTTACCGGTCTATCTTGATTATTTCTCGTTAACACAGGTATCTTAATTTCAAAGTGTGAGCCAACATTCTCTTCACTTTTAACGCTGATTGTTCCTCGCATCATTTCAACCAAATGTTTGGTGATAGCAAGTCCAAGGCCTGTACCTCCAAATCTTCGCGTAATCGAGCTATCTCCTTGATGGAAAGCAGTAAAAAGATGTCCGATTTTTGATTTAGGGATTCCAATTCCGGTATCCACCACTGAGATGACAAGCTCACCGTCACGCTCAATAACCGAGACATTGATGCCACCAAAATCAGTGAATTTGCTGGCGTTCCCAATTAAATTGAAAAGTACTTGAGACAATCGAGTCGAATCGATCCAATATTGCTTGTTATTATCCAAGTTACATTGGTATTCAAAACTCAGATTTTTACTTGTAGCTACCTGTTTTTGTTGGGAAATGACCAAAGTTACCGCGTCACGTAAGTTTGTCCATTGTTCGCTTAGACGAAAGCTTCCCGACTCTATTTTGGACAAATCGAGGATATCGCTAATTATCGCTAATAACAGATCTGCTGAGCACTCCATTTGATTCAAAACTTCAGATTGGCTTTCTGTTAACGTCGACTGTCTTAATATGTCGAGCATACCCAAAACCGAGTTTAAAGGGGTTCGAATCTCATGACTCATCATAGCGAGAAATTCAGATTTTGATTGGTTAGCGCGTTCTGCTTCTTCTCTTGCTTTAGCAAGTTGCGAAGTACGCACCTCTACGATACGTTGTAACTTTTCTTTCGTTTCAATATCGATTACCGCTCTTTCTATCAAAGGTCGAAACCGCCTGAGGGTTTCTTTGTTTTCGATACTAAAGTGCCCTTTTTGTGCGCCAACAAGTATGATGATAGTTTGCGTAACTTCAGAGCGAATACCAGTTAAAAGCATGGAACTTACCTGACTTTTAATAAAGGAGTTAAGCCCCTCAAACTCCTTTAACCGCATTGGTTCAAATAGCAAAATACATTCACCATTGAGCGCCCTCTCCGATGCGTTACCCGGTAACCAACTAGCTCTATCAAAGACGCTATTTGTCGATAGAAGTGTTTTGAAGTTTTGTTGATTGCAGTCACGTGTAATGACGATGAAGTCATCAAAGTCGATGTATTTCTTTAGAACGCTGTTGAGGCCGGAAAAAATTTCGTGGCGATTACGAGCCTCACTTATAGCAGAAATAGCTGATAAGATTGCTTTGTTTTCGTCAGCTAAGAGCTTCTCTCGCTGCCTTGCCTCTTTTAGTTCGACAAGTGCCTCTTGTAACGCTTCTTGTTGGTAAATCTCTAAATATTTATCTTTCATAAGGTTTATGGAAAATTGCCGATGAAATCATCAAGTTTCCATGTCCATTTTCGCCACCTATAAATCTTCCTTGCTCACCAAAAGTAAACGGGCAAATAAAAGGTAGGTTCTCTAATTCCTGGTTAATTTGTTCACAAACACTGTTTATGTCCTGCTTTAAGTGCAGCATAGGACCAGCACAAAAGATATTGATTACCCCTATTTTTCGAGACTCTTCTAACTTTTGATTAAATGCTGCGTTCACTACTCTTGCAGCTCTTGCGACAAGATGCTGCCGACTTCCCTGCATCAACGTCAACGATTCACCTTCTTGGATACTTGTAAAGAGCTCGATACCACCTTGTTTGGTCTCTCTTATTGGATGTGAGAGTTTGTAGTAAGGTCTCTCGTAAAGATGCCCCGCGATTCTCCCCAATGGATAAGCACTGGAGTTGGTAAATAGAAAGCTTTCTTTGTCGGATTGTGTCTCTTGGTGATTAGTCCACTCACGGTAGACATCGAGAGCGGGTTTATTATCTATCTCGAGTAAGATGCGATCTTTCGTTTTCGTCGCAATACCTGTTATCCCCGTTGGTGAATGCCCAGCACTAAAAGCGATATCAACGGGCTGTGATGAGTAAAATAGCGTCAGGCTAACACCGTTTTGCTGAGCATCTTGAGAAGTAATAATCGACCAGTTACCTTCGATGTTATTATCCGCAGCCGACCCTCCAATGATAGGGACTAGCGTCCCAAACCTTTCATCAATACATTCAATGATGGTTTCTTCATGGCCAGGGGTTGCGTGTAAAAGGATGAGATTCGGCACCTCTCCTATTCTATCTGCATGCACCAATGCCATGTTTAATGCAGCATCTACACTCGCTTCAACATTTGCTCCAAAAGTTGAGATACCCGTACCATATGCGTGCTGGCCCGAATCATAAATCGCGAGTATCGCAATCACCGGCCCTTGGTGATAACCATGATTTGTCATTATCGCTTGGCAGGAGCTAGCACCGTGAACGGTTGTCTCGGGAAACAGCTCAACAAAAGCGCTTTGGATTACTCTGAAATCGTACTCTTCGGTGTAATAACAGACGATATGCGACAGGTTATCCTCTGTCAGCTCAGAGCGAAATCGTTTGATAGCTAAATATTCGTCGGTAATATGAGTAAATAATGATTGGCACTGCATACGATTTTATTATTGGTTATCACTTTACTGTTATACCACTGCGACAATTTAGTGCTAAGCATGACGGTATTAATTGCATAAGAAGATGTAATTATCTCGTGTCAGATCTGATTTATAAATGAACTTGGACAATGTTTTCGTTTAATTTGAAATTAATTGTCTTCTTCTGAGAAATACTATTCCAATCGATGTCACGAAATTCATCATCGATATTAATAAAATCACCCGTTTGATTTAGATCAATTTTCAGACTGTCTGTTTTTGAGCTTTCGATCGAAAACCCTTTCGAAGTCTTATTTATGATTATTTTCTCAGCACCAATTGTTACATCACATCGTTGTTTTTGTGAACAATCTACCTCTCTGTTCGTCTCGTAAGTAAAGGTGCGCCAGAAAAAGGCACCAATTAAAAGACTGAGCATGATTAAGATTTGTGCAAGTCGTGCCTTTGTTAACTTTTGTGCGGCCATAATTCCTAATATCCTTGTTACAAACTTCAAACTTTTTAAATAAAAAATGATTTCCAGAGGCCTTGTAAGGTTACTACTCTGTCATTGAATTGTTAATTCAAGTATAGTGTCACGCTGAAAATGCCACTTTTTATTAAAGTCAGCAATGGAAATAAAGTGATGATAACACTTGAATTCTAGAGTTTACTTGGGTGGTGTTACGACGCAAGTCGTGTTGGAAGTAAAGTGTAGTTAATTAGAAATTGGAAGCATGCAAATGAGCCAAGTAAAGCAGCTTGAACAAAACTACAACTATACAGTCGTTCGCCAATTTACCCTTGTGACCATTTTATGGGGCATAGTTGGTATGGCTGTTGGTGTTTTGATTGCCGCTCAGTTAGTTTGGCCACAGCTAAACTTTGATACGCCGTGGTTGACGTACAGTCGTTTACGTCCATTGCATACTAATGCGGTAATTTTTGCGTTTGGTACCAGTGCTCTGTTCGCAACATCCTATTATGTTGTTCAGCGCACCTGTCAAACTCGTCTTTTTGGTGGCCCACTCGTTGCCTTCACCTTTTGGGGTTGGCAAGCAATTATACTAGCCGCAGCAATCACCCTACCATTAGGTTTTACCTCTGGTAAGGAGTACGCTGAGTTAGAATGGCCTATTGATATCGCTATCGCGATTGTATGGGTATCATACGCGGTCGTGTTCTTTGGAACATTGGTCAAACGTAATACCTCTCACATCTATGTGGCTAACTGGTTCTTCGGTGCCTTTATCCTCACAGTAGCAGTACTTCACATCGTGAACAGCATGGCTATCCCTGTGTCACTTGGTAAATCTTACTCGATTTACTCAGGCGCGGTGGATGCGATGGTTCAATGGTGGTATGGACACAACGCGGTAGGTTTCCTACTGACCGCTGGTTTCCTAGGTATGATGTACTACTTCGTCCCTAAACAAGCTGAACGTCCTGTTTATTCTTACCGTTTATCTATCGTTCACTTCTGGGCACTTATCTCTCTATATATCTGGGCTGGCCCTCACCACCTGCATTACACAGCACTGCCTGACTGGACTCAGTCTCTTGGTATGGTGATGTCTTTGGTTCTATTTGCTCCATCTTGGGGTGGTATGATCAACGGTATTATGACGCTGTCTGGCGCATGGCATAAGCTTCGCTACGACCCTATCCTACGTTTCCTAATCGTTTCATTGTCTTTCTACGGTATGTCTACTTTCGAAGGTCCAATGATGTCTATTAAGACAGTAAACGCGCTATCGCACTACACAGACTGGACCATTGGTCACGTTCACTCTGGTGCATTAGGTTGGGTTGCAATGGTTTCCATTGGTTCTGTATACCACCTTGTCCCTCGACTGTTCGGTCAAGAGCGTATGTACTCAGTTCGCCTAATCAATGTTCACTTCTGGTTGGCAACTATCGGTACCGTTCTTTACATCGTAGCGATGTGGATCTCAGGTGTAATGCAAGGCCTAATGTGGCGTGCAGTTAACTCTGACGGCACACTGACTTACAGCTTTGTTGAATCTGTAGAAGCATCATATCCGTTCTACTTCGTACGTTTCTTAGGTGGTTTCATCTTCCTATCAGGTATGTTCCTAATGGCATACAACACGTACAAGACGGTAACTGCACCTAAAGAAAGCTTAAAAGCTATCCCTCAACCGGCATAAGGAGATTAAAGAATGAGTAATAATTCGAATAATCGCCACGAAATCCTAGAACGTAATGTCGGTTTGTTGGCTATTTTCATCGTCTTTGCAATCAGCTGGGGTGCGCTTGTAGAAATCACTCCTCTGATTTTCCAGAAGCAAACGACTGAGCCTGTAGAGAATCTACGTGCTTACACTCCTCTGGAAATGGAAGGTCGTGACATCTACATCCGTGAAGGTTGTAACGTTTGTCACAGCCAGATGATTCGTCCTTTCCGCTCTGAAACAGAGCGCTACGGTCACTACTCTGTTGCTGGTGAAAGTGTTTGGGAGCACCCATTCCTATGGGGTTCTAAGCGTACTGGCCCAGATTTGGCACGCGTAGGCGGACGTTACTCTGACGAATGGCATCGCGTTCACCTTATTGACCCGCGTGAGCTAGTACCAGAATCAAACATGCCTGGTTTCCCTTGGCTTGAAGAGAACGTGCTAGACGGCAAGCTGACACAGAAGAAACTAGAAATCTTCCGTGACCAGTTCGGTGTCCCTTATGAGGATGAAGAAATCGCGAATGCGGCTAAAGAAGTAGAAGGTAAAACAGAGATGGATGCAATCATCGCTTACCTTCAGTCTCTTGGTCATGCAATGAAGTAAGGGGGTCATATGGATTTCGGTACAATTCATAGTATTTATACCGTTGTACTCTTCGCTAGTTTTATTGGCATCGTATGGTGGGCATTTGGTAAGAAGCGTAAAGCTCGCTTTGAAGAAGATGCTAACTTGGTGTTTGCTGACGAAGAACAAACGACCCCAAATAACCAAGGAGTGAAGAAGTAATGACTACATTCTGGAGTCTCTGGATTATCGTGATTACTGTCGGTACGCTAGTAGGCTGTGCGATCCTCCTGACTTGGTGCGCTAAAGACAAAATGGGCGTCGAGGAAGGGGAAGACATGGGCCACGAGTACGATGGTATTCGCGAGCTTAACAACCCTCTACCGAAATGGTGGACATACTTATTTGTGAGCACATTTGTGTTTGCAGCTGTATATCTGACTCTGTTTCCAGGACTAGGCAGCTTTAAAGGTGTCCTAAACTGGCAAAGTTCAGATCAAACTGTGCGTACGTTGGAAGAATCAAAAGAAGCCATCGCACGAGCACAGGAAAACAAACAGCTTAACCAATACGCTAAAGAGCTAGATGACGCAGACGCTTACTTCGGTGAAGCATTCCGTGCACTTGCTCATAACGCAGATGGTCTACGCCCTATCCCTGAGATTGCGCAAGATCCTGAAGCAATCAAAGTCGGTCAACGTTTGTTCCTGCAGAACTGTTCGCAATGTCACGGTTCTGATGCTCGCGGTCAGAAAGGCTTCCCTAACCTAACTGACGATGCATGGCTATACGGCGGTGAGCCAGCAGCTATCGTTACAACTATTATGCAAGGTCGTATCGGCCAGATGCCTGCGTGGAAAGATGCACTTGGCGAACAAGGCGTTCAAGAAGTCGTAAGCTACACACTAAGCCTATCTGGTCGTAAAGTGAACGCACGTGAAGCAGAGGCTGGTAAAGCTCGCTTTGTCGTGTGTGCAGCTTGTCACGGCACTGACGGTAAAGGTAACCCTGCTGTAGGCGCACCTGACCTAACTGACCAAGACTGGTTATTCGGCGATTCACGCGCTGCAGTAACAGAAACAGTTATGAACGGTCGCTCTGGTGTGATGCCAGCTTGGAAGGACATTCTGGGCGAAGACAAAGTTCAACTTGTCGCGGCATACGTCTGGAGTTTAAGCAACTCTGACAATAAGTAACATTTCAATAACAGCCCCTTTCATAGGGGCTGTCTTTCCTTTAAATTTAAAGCCTTACATTTTTTCATTTAGCTGTTGAGAACTTTTTTATGGTAAAGCCTTGGTATAAACAATTTTGGCCGTGGTTCCTGATCATCCTGCCTCTAACTGTTGTGGTATGGACAATCGTTACAGTGGTCGTATTCGCCAACAACTCTGTTTCTTTGGTCGCCGAGGATTACTATAAAAAAGGCAAAGGTATCAACATCGACATCAGTAAAATGAATGTCGCTCGAGACCTTGGTCTTAACGCTACCGTTTCGTCAGATGACAACACCGTTGTTATCGCTTTCAATAAAGGCGAATTACCGCACTTCCCTGCACTAACTGCGACGTTCACGCACCGTACGTTGCCAGACCGTGATTTCACAAAGCTTCTTACCGCTGATGCAAAAGGTAACTATCGCTTAACGCCTGAAGACTCGATTCAAGGACCATGGTTCGTTGAGCTTGAGCCACACAACAAAGAATGGATGATTCAAGGTCGAGTTGAATTCCCTGCGCAACCAACAACATTAATGAAGTAAGTCTATGTGTAAATCCTGTTATCACTGTGGTGAAGATGTACCAGCCAACACGGATTTCAAAGTAGAAATATTGGGTGAAATTCGCGACATGTGTTGTCCGGGCTGTGAAACCGTGGCTCAAACGATTGTCGATAGTGGTCTTGTCTCCTATTACCAATACCGAACTGCGCCAGCAGAAAAAGCAGACCTAGTTCCAGAGCAACTCCAAGCCCTCATTCATTATGATAACGAGGACGTTCAGTCAGAGTTTGTTCGTAACCATGAGAACACTTCTGAAGTCACGCTCTCATTGGAGGGCGTCTCGTGTGCCGCTTGTGCGTGGTTAATTGAGAAACAAGTCTCTGGTGTCAAAGGTTTGATCTCCATTCGTGTCAATACCACCACGAACCGAGCTTTACTTGCGTGGGATAAAACACAAGTGCGTTTGAGTGAATTACTTTCAGTGATTCACAAACTTGGATACAAAGCCGCACCTTTTGAAGCTGACAAGCAAGAAGCCGCCTACCACCATACAATGAAACAATACCTGTATCGTTTGGGTATCGCGGGGCTTGCAACCATGCAAGTAATGATGCTTGCAGTAGCATTGTATTTAGAAGTCTTTGGCGATTTAGAGCCAGAGTTTAAAAACTACTTCCGCTGGGTGAGCTTAATTTTTGCAACCCCTGTGCTCCTATATTCTGCGCTCCCTTTCTATCTCAATGCATGGCGGAGCATTAAAGGGCGTACCCTTGGGATGGACGTTCCTGTATCCATTGCACTCATATTTGCTTATGTGGCGAGCTTAGTTGCAACGGTGACTGAACAAGGCGAAGTGTTCTTCGAATCGATCTCGATGTTTACCTTCTTCTTGTTAGTCGGTCGATTCTTAGAGATGCGTGCTCGCCGCAAAGCAGCAGCAGCTAGTGGCAACCTTCTCAAGTTAATCCCAGCGATTGCGACGACGCTAGACGGTGAACAAATCCCGGTAAGAACCTTAAAGGTTGGTGATCGCATTCGTGTCCTTCCTGGTGAACATATACCGGCAGATGGCAAAGTGATTTCCGGTCGTATCCATATCGATGAATCTATGCTGACCGGCGAGTCCGTGCACGTGGTTAAGAAAGCCGGAGATGCCGTTTACGCAGGTACATTAAATGGTGAGGAGTCTTTCGAGCTAGAAGTAACGAACTCGAAAGCAGACTCGATGATTTCGAATATAGTCCGTCTTCAAGATGAAGCACAGCACTCCAAACCAAAAATTGCTGAGATTGCAGACGTAGTCGCGCGCTATTTCGTTGGTGCGATTCTAATTATTTCTGCAGGAACTTGGTTTTACTGGCATCAAACTAAACCTGATGATGCGTTCTGGATTATGTTGTCTGTTCTAGTCGCAACCTGCCCATGTGCTCTATCCTTGGCAACCCCAACCGCGCTAACTTGTGCTACTTCTCGTATGGGCAACTTTGGTATTTTGCTGCGTAAAGGTCATGTATTCGAAACGCTATGTAAGATTAATCATCTTGTCGTGGATAAGACAGGCACCCTGACTAAAGGCGACATAGAAATTAGTCAAACCCAGACCTTCGCTGACTTCAATGAAACTGAAGTACTTGCGATTGCATCGGCACTTGAAGCACACGCAAACCACCCGATTGCTCGCGCATTCTCAGGGTTTGGTCAAGAAGACGTTACCGTCAGTGATGTTCAAAATATCATTGGCTCCGGTATCCAAGGTATTTGGAATACCAAGACAGTAAAAATCGGTAGTGCAAGCTTCGTTGTTGGTGAAAATCGCGATGAAGGTAACGCCGTATACCTTTCTGTCGATAATGAACATGTCGCAACCTTCTACTATCGCGATCCAATTCGTAAAGAAAGTAAAGCATTTATTCAACGCTTTGCAGACGCTGGTATCAAAACAACCTTGTTGACAGGCGATTCACTGCGAAATGCACAGCCTGTTGCGGATGAAATGGGTATAGACCATGTGATCGCATCGGCAAAACCAGAAGACAAACTCGCGTATCTTAAAGGGCTAGATCAAGACGACATCACTATGATGGTTGGTGATGGTATCAACGATGCACCAACGCTGGCTGGGGCACACCTGTCTGTCGCGATGGGCGGTGGTACGGATGTTGCGAAAGCATCAGCAGATATGACGCTTCTAGGCGATAATTTAGAGAAATTATTAGAGGCAAGATTGCTTGCAATACGTACAAGAAAGATAATCCGAGAAAACTTGGCTTGGTCTTTGGGCTACAACCTGTTAATTTTGCCGCTGGCAGTTACAGGCTTAGTCGCACCATATGTTGCAGTAGTGGGTATGTCGGCAAGTTCTATCATCGTTGTATCCAACTCGTTGCGACTGCTTAAAGAGAAGTAAGTGAGAGATCAAACATGGAAAGTCTATACATATTAATCCCTATCGCCATTGTATTGGTCTGTGTTGCCGTTGCTATCTTCCTTTGGGCTGTTCGTAGTGATCAGTTTGAAGATCTAGAGCGACAAGGACACAACATTCTTCTTGATGAAGACGAAAAACCAAATAACAAAAAACAATAGCGTTTCTTTATGAGCCCAGACTTTATTGGTGCATTTATGATCGGCCTCGTTGGGGCTGGTCATTGCATGGGAATGTGTGGCGGCATCGCCTCTCTCCTTTCCATGGGCGCACCGAACAACAAACCTTCTTCCTCTATTCCTCTTTTCTATAACTTTGGCAGACTGGCAAGCTACGCTTTAATTGGCGCAATGGTTGGAGGTGCGGTATCAGGCCTTTCAGAGTTAAGCGGTCTTACCCAGTCTCTTGCGTGGCTTCGATTTGTCGCTGCACTTTTCATGATCTTAGTTGCACTCTACATTGCTAAATGGTGGCAAGGACTGCTCATTGTTGAAAAAGCGGGCCAGTATATCTGGAAGTTTATTTCCCCAGCAGGACAACGCCTACTTCCCTTGAAGCACCCCTCCCATGCATTCCCATTTGGTTTTGTTTGGGGTTGGCTGCCATGCGGATTGGTCTACTCAGCGCTCACTTGGTCTGCTGTTTCGGGCAGTGCATTGAATGGCGGATTAATCATGCTAGCATTTGGGCTGGGAACTCTACCTTCGATGCTCGCGATTGGGTATGGCGCAAGGCATTTTCAGAACCTGCAAAAATCGTTAATATTTAGAAACATCTCAGCATTAATTCTAATAAGCTATGGCATGTATACTGCCGCCGGAGCAATGAAAATGCTCGGTTTCATATAGTATGAAAGTCGATATCAGTCATTTTTTTACTACCCTTTAGAAGTAACCAGTGATAAAATATTGATGTATATCAAATAGTGAAAGGTTGTTATGATTTCTGAAAAACCTGCAACAAAGCGTATCCAATCAGGCGGTTGCGCGATTCATTGCCAAGATTGTAGCATTAGCCAACTGTGTATTCCGTTCACTCTAAATGAGTCTGAACTGGACCAGTTGGATCAAATCATCGAGCGTAAAAAGCCAATCCAAAAAGGCCAAGAGCTTTTTAAAGCAGGTGATGAGCTAAAATCTCTGTACGCTATCCGCTCTGGCACGATCAAGAGCTACACAATTACAGAACAAGGCGATGAGCAAATCACTGCGTTTCATTTAGCAGGTGACCTTGTAGGTTTCGACGCGATTACGGGTGACCTACACCCAAGTTTCGCTCAGGCACTTGAAACATCAATGGTTTGTGAGATCCCTTACGAAATCCTTGATGACCTGTCAGGAAAAATGCCTAAACTTCGTCAACAGATCATGCGTCTGATGAGTAACGAAATTAAAGGCGACCAAGAAATGATCCTTCTGCTTTCTAAAAAGAACGCAGAAGAACGTTTAGCTGCTTTCCTTTACAACCTATCAACGCGTTTCTCGCAACGTGGTTTTAGCCCTCGTGAGTTCCGTTTAACCATGACTCGTGGTGACATCGGTAACTACCTTGGCCTGACTGTTGAAACCATCAGTCGCCTACTTGGTCGCTTCCAGAAATCTGAGATTCTGAGTGTAAAAGGTAAGTACATCACCATCTTAGATCACGATGCATTGATGGAACTTGCTGGCGTTAGCAAAGACTAATTTGCCCTATCAATTGATGTAGCTCGAAAATGAGCTACATCATATTTCTTCTAAAATCCCTTCGAAAGTCCTCAAATTCTTCCTCAAACTGAGCTACAGTAAAAATGTACCTTGTGTACTCCAATATACTGATTTACCTTATATTCGGTATTTGGTTTTACAATAATAAGTGGGCTTAGATATGAGTATATACAGTAAGATCCTTGTTGTTGCTGACATCAATAACGATGAGCAGCCAGCACTTGCAAGAGCGGTTCAACTCGCTCGAAAAAGTGTATCCAGAAGCCGAATCACTTTCTTTCTGTCAATCTACGATTTTTCGTATGACATGACCTCAATGCTGTCGGTCGATGAAAGAGATGCTATGCGTCGCGGTGTTATCCACCAACGTGAACAATGGATGCGTAAGATAGCCCAACCGTATTTAGACGATAGCTTCGACTTTGATGTTTGTGTTGTTTGGCATAATCGCCCTTATGAAGCGATCATTGCTGAAGTCTTTGCTGGCGGCCACGACATCATTATTAAAGGAACGCGTAAGCACGATGTTCTAGAATCCGTCATCTTCACTCCTACAGATTGGCATTTGTTGCGTAAGTGCCCTATCCCTGTACTTCTAATTAAAAACGCTGATTGGCCTGAACATGCGAAGATTCTTGCGTCTGTTCATGTTGGTTCGGAAAATCCAACCCATATTGATTTGAACGATTCGATGGTAGAACGCCTTAAAGAAATCACCAATCGTCTCGATGCAGAACCTTATCTCGTCAATGCTTACCCAGTTACACCGGCGAATATCACGATTGAGTTGCCTGAGTTTGACCCAACGACGTACACAGACGCCGTTCGTGGCCATCACTTAACAGCAATGAAGGCACTTCGCCAAAAACACGGCTTGAATGAAGAGCAAACTATCGTTGAACAAGGCCTACCAGAAGACATCATTCCAGCAACGGCTGAAAAGCTGAATGCAGCAATGGTTATTCTTGGTACGACAGGTCGTACGGGGCTTTCTGCGGTGTTTATTGGTAACACAGCGGAGCATGTGATTGATAAAATCAATTGCGACGTACTGGCATTAAAACCAAACGGTTACATCAGTCCGCTCGATCCAAATACAGCGACATAACAGCGCTTGTTTTTGAAATAATATAGAAATGAAAATCCCCCAATTGTTGGGGGATTTTTTTATTCTGTTTACTGCCCTGGAGGCACGCAAATTAAAAAGGAGGCTCATTTAGCCTCCTTTTTTCGAATTAGATGTTGGTCACATCGATAAACATTGATTCATCAATGTTCGTCGAAGATACCACAGCTTCACTGAATTCGTATTCTTCGCGATTTCCTTCACGGTCCAGTGGAAGGTTTTCAAAGTCGAACAATTCACGGTCAGCAAGCTGGCTTGGGCTTACGTTCTGGATTGACTTGAAGATAGCTTCTACGCGACCAGGTGTTTTCTTGTCCCAATCGATAAGCATTGCTTTAATCGATTGACGTTGAAGGTTCTCTTGAGAGCCACACAGGTTACAAGGAATGATTGGGAACTCTTTGTGCTCAGCGTACTTGATTAAGTCTTTCTCACGACAGTATGTCAGTGGACGAATCACAACGTTACGGCCATCATCTGAACGAAGCTTTGGAGGCATCGCTTTAAGACGAGAACCATGGAACATGTTCAAGAACATAGTCTCAACAATATCATCCATGTGGTGACCAAGTGCTAGTTTCGTCGCACCGATCTTCTCTGCGAATGAGTAAAGCGTACCACGACGAAGACGTGAACATAGACCACACGTTGTTTTGCCTTCTGGCACTTTCTCTTTAACCACTGAGTAAGTGTCCTTGTCTACGATGTAGTAAGGAATGTTCAGCGTTTCAAAGTAATCTGGGAGAATGTGCTCAGGGAAACCAGGCTGTTTCTGGTCGAGGTTAACTGCAACCACTTCAAACTTGATCGGTGCTGCCTTTTGTAGATTCAACAGGATATCAAGCATCGCAAATGAATCTTTACCACCACTAATACATGCCATTACAACATCGCCTTCTTCGATCATGTTGTAATCAGTAATGGCATTTCCAACATTTCTTCTTAGGCGTTTCTGAAGCTTGTTGAATTCTAGGGTTTCTTTTCTTGTATCTACTTGGTTCATTGCGGGCTCTCACATCGCCGATAAATCGACTAGGGCTTCCTAACATGGGTTTCTATGGGGCGTGGATTATACGAGCTTTTTGCGCAGGATTAAATGTTTGTGTGACCGAGTCGTCAATAAATGCACTCTAAAACAGCGCGATGGGCAATAAAAACAAAAAAGAGCCGCCAAGGCAGCTCTTTCAAAATCAAATCACGATTACTTTTTCGCGTTGGGTAGATAAGGCAGAACGCGAGTCGTTGGTTGAGGAAGCGTCATATGTCCGCCTTCACCAATATCACTCAGTGCGACTTGAACTTGACCATTCACTATGGCTTTTTCTGTGCCATTGGAGAATGTAATGGTGTCATTCAACTCGTCAGCAAATTCCATCGTCACGCCTTGAACCTCTGGAGTGAACCAACTTGCAAACATGCCGCCTAGGTCTTCAAGCAGAGCCTGCATTTGAGGCATCAACGGCATAAGCTGCTCGTAGGTTACGTTACCCTGTAGCGCTTCTTTAGTCATCACGACTAAAGAGTAATCACAGCGCGTGTCTTTTGGTGTTTGAACGAAGACAAGAGGGTTTGCTGACTTTAAGTTCTTGTCGATCGGAATTGGAAGCTCTTTAGAAGCCGGAATCACAAACTCTTCGTAGTGTTCTTCTTTTTCCATCCATGCTTTTTCTATCTCACACAATTTCTTAGTGTCTGCGTCGACAAAGAACACACCAACTTTAACGTCGTCATGCCCTTCTTTCGCATTGTTCTTCAATTGTGTGTAGAGCTTAGAATACGTAAACATGTATTCTTGCGCGTGAGTTGCAGGCGATGCTAAGACCAGTACCGCACTGCCTAGTAAACTTAGGCTTAACTTCTTCATCCGATCCGTTATTTCTTCTATTGTGTCCAGTAAGCGTTATTGTGACGAATCATCGCACGTAAGTCATTAACGTAAGCGATGCCACGTTCGGAATACGCGAGCAAACCATGAGTTAGCTCCGATGCCGTCGCCACAGATAACAAATCCTTGTGTTTCTCTGCTAAGTTAGCACGAATGTCGCGTAAATCAGCGTAAGCACGGTTGCGATTCACATTCATAAAGTAGCCGTGCACCGACTCTTGTACTGTGTCGAATTTTTCTACTTCATGCGTTTTTCCTGCCCCACGATGTGCCGGGACAATTCCGCAGCCCTTCTTATAACACCATTGACCAAACAAGTTGTTTGCTTGAGTGGCAAAACGAGAGGTTCCCCACGCAGATTCATTGGCGGCTTGGGTTAAAACCAACGCTTCAGGTAACACGTTGACACGCTTGAGCATTTCATCCAACCAAGCTTGTGTGACTGTATCGTCCTTCAATGGATAGGAATAAAGTGCAGCCAAACGTTCAGCGTAAGAGGTCTGCTCAGAGCCAACTTCTCCAATTTTCAGAGACGTTAAGAATGCGCGCTCTTTCTCGATACGTTGATTCTCTAACGCAATTTTCGGGCGCAGAAAGTCGAAGAAGGCGGTCTTCTTATCTTTCGTGTCCTTAATCGAGTTGAAATCAGGAATATCACCAATATAAGGAAGGTTCGACAAATCCAAGTGATTAACAGGACCATGCACCGCTTGGGAATCAGCAGTATTGCGATATACGCGGTCGTAGTGCAAATATGGTCCAACAGAAACAAAAGTGGCGGCTATTGTGATAGCCGCCACTCGTAAACTCATTGACTTTAAAGAATTAGGCATCAAACACCTGAGAGTTACCATCGTGATCGTTATCATTTTGCTGTGTTGCTACGATCTTCAACTTAATCCCAAACATTTCGCGGTACAGAATCCCCTTCAAATGGAAGAAGAACGGCAGCACGAAGATCAAGCCAATTCCGTAGAACATTGCAGCAACAATAAACATCAACATCACGCCTAAGTAAAGCCCTGCGACGACAAAAAGCTTCTTGTTGATGGCACGAAGTGACAAAAGAAGTGACTGCATAGGTGGCACTCTTTTCTCACAAATCAATAAGATAGAATGGCTAAATGCTAGAGAAAGGTACAGAGATAACAACGGGAAAATCATTCCTGCTACGCCCTGCATCATCAAGCTAAACAACGTAGCTAGAATCACTGGAACGGTAAACTGAAGACCTTTGCCCACATGGCGCACTTTCGTCTTAAGACCTGCTACGTGACTCATCGCCATTAGACTAATGCCAGCGTAAATAGGTGCACTGATCACTTCGTAACTGAAGTTAGCCACATAAATAGCGGATACGATGTCAGCAGTAAAAGACTCTGGAGTTTGGATTGCATCAAGAATGACTGCGGGATCACCCAATTGAAGCTGCAAAGCAATATAGAAAATGCCCAACTGAACGAAGAGCAATAGAATGATCGCTGGTGAGAAGGACAGAAACTGTTGAATGGTAGTGCGCCAAGCTTCACTAAAAACAGCACCTGCCTTCAGTTCATACTTGCCAGAAAGAGCTCGCTCTACACTCCCTCCAAGGTTGAAATCTTTCTCAAAATCGTTGTTCATATTTTATCCAAGGCTAACTTGTAAAATTTTTTCTGGAAAACCAGTTAATTAATAAGGGCGTCATTATAAAGAAATCTTGCCAAGTCTAAAATCAGATCTCGGCTTCAATACTTGCAATCTTTGCTATTTGGTCGATAATTAACCACTCGCAAATCCATGAAATTGAAAACATTTGCACAAGAAATCAATACCTCACCTATATATAGCGGAAATGCAAATACCCCTATAAAAACAGTATGGTAAGGAATGTTTACTTTTGCCTGCAAAATTTTTTCTGTTTCAAGATAAGAAAATGCTTTGATTTCACAATTTTGGTGATTATGATGCGCGCCTCAAAAGTGAATGACTTATGTCACATCAATTGGATACACCCCAATTTGAACGTGGGAGAAATACAGACGTTGAACGCTAAACAGCAAGCAGGAAAGCCAGTAGTTCGTCTATCTGGTATTAGCAAAAGTTTCGATGGTAAGGAAATCATCGGTAATTTAAATCTGGATGTTAATCATGGTGAGTTTCTGACGATTCTTGGTCCTTCTGGTTGTGGTAAAACAACGGTTTTACGCATGATCGCGGGCTTTGAGACGGCAGATAACGGTCAAATCGTACTAGATGACCAAGATGTAACACAGGTTCCTGCAGAGCAAAGGCACGTCAACACGGTATTTCAGAGTTACGCACTCTTCCCTCATATGACCGTATTTGAAAACGTTGCTTTTGGTCTTCGCATGCAGAAAACACCTGCTGCAGAGATCGAGCCACGAGTTATGGATGCGCTACGCATGGTTCGCCTAGAAAAAATGGCACAGCGTAAGCCTCACCAACTTTCAGGTGGTCAGCAACAACGTATCGCAATTGCGCGTGCGGTTGTTAACAAACCAAAAGTACTGCTGCTAGATGAATCTCTATCTGCGCTTGATTACAAACTACGTAAGCAAATGCAAATCGAGCTTAAACAGCTTCAGCGTCAACTTGGTATTACCTTTATCTTCGTTACGCACGATCAGGAAGAAGCTCTATCGATGTCTGACCGCATTATTGTTATGCGTGACGGTGTTATCGAACAAGACGGCTCTCCACGTGAGATTTACGAAGAGCCTAAGAGCCTATTTGTTGCTCGCTTTATCGGTGAGATCAACGTATTCAATGCAACCATGCTAGAGCGTATCGACGAGAAACGTATCCGTGCAGAAATCGAAGGCGTTGAATCCGTTGTTTACTACGATCAAGAAGCACAAGCCGGTGACAAACTACAAGTACTACTTCGCCCAGAAGACTTACGCATCGAAGAGATCAAAGAGTCTGAAGAAAAAGGCATCGTAGGTCACGTAACAGAGCGTACCTATAAAGGTATGACGCTTGATTCAGTTATCCAGTTGGATTCAGGCATGCGCGTGATGGTAAGCGAATTCTTTAACGAAGATGATCCAGATGTGGACCACTCACTCGGCCAGAAAGTCGCTATTACTTGGGTTGAGAGCTGGGAGGTAGTACTAAATGATAAGCAAGAAGCTTAATCTTCAGAACGCGATCATTACCCTAATCGTTGGCTGGCTAACACTGTTTGTGTTAATACCAAACCTAATGATTATCGGTACGAGTTTCTTGACGCGTGATGAAGCGAACCTAATTGAATTAACGTTTACTTTCGACAACTACCTTCGCCTACTCGATCCTCTGTATGCAAAAGTGCTGATGCACTCTTTCTACATGGCGATCATCGCAACTTTGTTGTGTTTGGTGATTGGTTATCCATTTGCTTACATCGTAGCGAAAATGCCTGAAAAATGGCGTCCGTTCATGTTGTTCTTGGTGATTGTACCGTTTTGGACTAACTCTCTGATCCGTACTTATGGTCTTAAGATTGTTCTAGGTACTCAGGGCATTTTGAACAAATCTTTGATGGCAATGGAAATCATCGATAAGCCGATGCGTTTAATGTATACCGAAACAGCAGTAATGATCGGTCTTGTGTACATCTTGCTTCCATTTATGATTTTGCCGCTTTACTCGGCAATCGAGAAGTTAGACAACACATACATCGAGGCCGCAAAAGACCTTGGTGCGAACAAGTTCCAAACCATTACTAAAGTGATTCTACCTCTGACAATGCCTGGCATTATCGGTGGTTGTTTGTTGGTTCTGCTACCTGCACTAGGTATGTTCTACATCTCTGACCTTCTTGGCGGCGCGAAGAACCTACTGATCGGTAACGTTATTAAGAGCCAGGTATTGAACGCTCGTGACTGGCCATTTGGTGCTGCGACCAGTATCGCCCTCACCTTCGCAATGGCTGTGATGCTTTACGCTTACTACAGAGCAGGCAAACTATTGAATAAGAAAGTGGAGCTAGACTAATGGGACGCACAGTTAGATTTAGCTTTATGGCGCTGGTATATGCATTTTTGTATCTGCCAATCATCGTCTTAATTGTTAACTCATTTAATGCCAACAAATTTGGTATGAAATGGGGTGGTTTTACCACCAAGTGGTACGAAACCTTAGTTAATAACGACAGCCTAATGCAGGCTGCATGGCATTCATTGAACGTCGCGGTATTTTCTGCAACAGCTGCTACTATTATTGGTAGTTTGACAGCAGTTGCCCTATTCCGTTACTCGTTCAAAGGTAAAGGAGCGGTAAACGGCATGCTGTTTGTCGTAATGATGTCTCCAGATATTGTAATGGCGATTTCATTGCTTGCTCTGTTCCTAGTATTAGGCGCACAGCTTGGCTTCTTTACTCTATTGATTGCTCACATCACCTTCTGTCTGCCGTTTGTTGTGGTAACAGTGTACAGCCGCTTAAATGGCTTTGATGTGAAGATGTTGGAAGCAGCAAAAGACCTTGGCGCAAGCGAATGGGTAATCTTGAAGCAGATCATCCTTCCTCTTGCTAAGCCAGCGGTTGCTGCGGGTTGGCTACTGAGCTTTACCCTGTCTCTGGACGATGTAATTATTAGCTCGTTCGTAACAGGCCCAACATACGAAATCCTACCATTGAAGATTTACTCAATGGTTAAGGTGGGTATTTCACCGGAAGTGAACGCCCTTGCAACGGTGATGTTGATTGTTTCTTTGGTCTTGGTAGTGATTTCTCAGTTGCTAGCAAGAGAAAAAGTGAAGTAGAATCCGCACCCGTTAAAATCACGAAACAGAATGGTTACATGCCATTCTGTTTTTCTATCTATCGTCCAAAATTGGACAACGTTTGGTTTGGAGCTAACGTCAATGAAAAAATGGGCTACTCTATTAGCTGGTAGTGCATGTGCGCTTTCTCTGTTCTCTGGTACAGCGGCAGCGGATGATAAAGAATTAGTATTTATGAACTGGGGTCCTTACATCAACAGTAATATCCTAGAGCAATTTACTAAAGAAACTGGCATCAAAGTGATCTACTCGACTTACGAGTCGAACGAGACTTTGTATGCAAAGCTAAAAACTCATAACCAAGGTTATGACCTAGTAGTACCTTCAACGTACTTCGTAGCGAAGATGCGTGATGAAGGCATGCTACAAAAGATCGATAAGACTAAGCTGAAGAACTTCGGCAACCTAGACAAGAACTACCTAGACAAGCCTTACGATCCAAATAACGACTACTCTATTCCTCACGTTGTGGCGATTACAGGTCTAGCGGTGAACGCTGACATGTACGATCCAAATGACTTCCAAAGCTGGGCTGACCTATGGAAACCTGAGCTTGAAGGTCAAGTAATGCTAATGGATGACACTCGTGAAGTGTTCCACATTGCGCTACGCAAACTAGGTTACTCTGGTAACTCTACGGATCCAAAGCAAATCGATGAAGCGTACGCTGAGCTACAAAAGCTAATGCCTAACGTTCTAGTATTTAACTCTGACAACCCAGGTGCACCATACATGTCTGGCGAAGTTGGCGTTGGTATGCTTTGGAACGGTAGCGCAGCAGCAGCTCAAAACGAAGGTATGAACCTGAAGCTTGTATTCCCTAAAGAAGGGGGTATCGGCTGGGTTGATAACTTCGCAATCTCTTCTGGTGCGAAGAACGTAGAAGCAGCTCACAAGATGATCGACTTCCTACTACGTCCAGAAATCGCAGAGCAAATCTCGGCTGATACGGGTTACCTAACAGCAGTTGCAGAATCTAACGCTAAGTTCAAAGACGTTGCGCCACTGTTCCCTTCTCAAGAAGATCTTGACCGCGTTGAATGGCAAGATTCTGTTGGCGACATGACAGTGAAGTACGAAGATTACTTCCTAAAGCTTAAAGCGGGTCAATAATCGCTTAATAAGCCATCTAGTAAATGAAAATAGGCAGCAATACGCTGCCTATTTTTGTAATTGACTGATATAATTACACGTTGCTAGGTTTATTTGCTACGGCTATGAACATTATCGTCTCTCGAAGTCATAACGCTCATCATTCGTACTCCAAATAAACGGGATTGTGCTTATCGCAACTTGGCTCAAATCGATTTCTGTTACTAGTATTGATTTGTCCTATTGCTGAACAAAACGGAAATAAAATGAAAAGTAAATTCTACGCAAGCGCACTGTGTGCGGCGACGCTAATCGCTACCCCTGCAATGGCTGCTGATCAAGAACTGTATTTCTACAACTGGTCGGAATACATTCCAAACGAAGTTCTTGAAGACTTTACAAAAGAAACTGGCATCAAAGTTATCTACTCTACGTACGAGTCTAACGAAAGCATGTACGCGAAGTTGAAAACTCAAGGTTCTGGTTACGACTTGGTAGTACCGTCTACCTATTTCGTATCTAAAATGCGTAAAGAAGGCATGCTGCAAAAGATCGACAAAGAGAAACTGTCTCACTTTGCTGATCTAGACACCAACTTCCTGAACAAACCGTTCGACCCGAACAACAACTACTCTATCCCATACATTTGGGGTGCGACTGGTATTGGTATCAATGCTGACATGCTAGACAAATCGTCTGTTTCTAAATGGGATGATTTCTGGGATAGCAAGTGGGAAGGTCAACTAATGCTGATGGATGATTCTCGTGAAGTATTCCACATTGCATTGACTAAGCTTGGTTACTCACCAAACACGACTAACCCAGACGAAATCAAAGCGGCTTACGAAGAGCTGAAAAAACTGATGCCAAACGTATTGGTATTTAACTCAGACTTCCCAGCAAACCCATACCTAGCAGGTGAAGTATCGCTTGGTATGCTTTGGAATGGCTCAGCTTACATGGCTCGTCAAGAAGGCGCGAACATCGATATCATCTGGCCAGAAAAAGGCACTATCTTCTGGATGGACAGCCTAGCAATCCCAGCTGGCGCGAAGAACGTTGATGCTGCTCATAAGATGATCGACTTCCTACTACGTCCTGAGAACGCAGCTAAGATCGCACTAGAGATTGGTTACCCTACTCCTGTGAAAACAGCGCACGCTCTACTACCGAAAGAATTTGCTAACGATCCAAGCATCTTCCCACCACAAGAAGTGATGGACAGCGGTACATGGCAAGACGAAGTTGGTGAAGCAAGCGTGCTTTACGATGAGTACTTCCAAAAGCTAAAAGTAGACAACTAATAATTCTGTCGAAATAGTTTAGAAAAGCGGCTTCGGTCGCTTTTCTTGTATCTGAAACTTACTATTTGTATCTCCAGCTACCCTGCTCAAATTACCAAGCTCCAGAATACAAAGTTTCAAAATACAAAGCACCAAAATACAAAAAAGCATCGAATCACTTCGATGCCTTTCTTATATGGGTACTCTACCAACTTGTTTAAGCGTTAGTTTCGTTTTCCAGAGCAAGAATCTCGTCAACCAGTTTTGGCACTTCGATGCTTGCTTTACCGTAACGCTTCTCTTCAAACTCACTCTCGACGGCACTTGGTTCTAAGTTGATTTCAATGGTATGCGCACCGTGCATCTTTGCGTCATGTACAAAGCCTGCGGCTGGATAGACGACACCAGATGTACCGATAGATATAAATAGATCTGCTTCTTCCAATGCCGCGTAGATCTCTCCCATGCGCAGTGGCATTTCACCAAACCAAACAATGTGTGGGCGCATTTGCGAAGGAATTTGGCAGCAATGGCATAACTCGCCAGTTTCAATGTCTTCTGAATGCTCGATAACTTGATTGGATTCACTACAACGCGCTTTAAGCAATTCACCATGCATGTGAATAATATTGGCACTGCCGCCTCTCTCGTGCAGATTGTCGATGTTTTGAGTGATGATAGTCACATTGCCTTCCAACTGCTCCTCTAAGCGCCCTAGTGCGATATGAGCAGCATTAGGCTTAATATCCTCGCCCTGCAGTTTTTTGCGACGTTGATTATAGAATGATTGAACAAGATCGGGATCGCGTGCAAACCCTTCTGGTGTCGCAACGTCCTCAATGCGGTGATTCTCCCAAAGACCATCTTGAGCTCGAAATGTTTGAATACCAGACTCAGCTGAGATGCCTGCGCCAGTAAGTACTACAATATTTCTATAAGGGAAATTCATAACCTATCCTTGTTGTTCTTTTTCATTAGCTTAACACTGAACGAATAACAACAGTAGTAATATGGATTAGACCATGGTCGTAGTGGTCTTAATTAGAATGATAAAATGAGAGGAAAAACAATGAGACGTGTATCTCTTGTCCTTATGTTATTAGGTACTTTAGCAGGGTGTCAGCTTACAAATGTTGAGGGTGAGTTCGATGATGTAAAAGTCAAAGTAAGCACCAATGATGATAATAAGCATCCAGGTCATGGCGGAGATTTCTGCCCACCAGGTCAAGCAAAGAAAGGAAACTGTTAACTCGACTTTGCTTGTTTGAACGATATAAAAAACCCTCGATCAATGTCGAGGGTTTTGCATTTTTACGGACCGTTTTTTTGACTTCTCTGCAACGCTATAAGATTTACAGGTTTGGACCTGTAGACGGTCTGTGCGGCATGTTATTGCGCAGTTGGTTCATACCCTGGTACATGCGTAAGAACCACACAAGAATTGCCAACGCAGCAAACAGCATACCAATCCAAGGGATAAAGTACGCAACAGAATCTAACAACGTACTGTGCATCCAGTAGTCGCTCACACCAATCAAAACACCATTTGATGTTGCTACCGTAACGATAAGTACAACAAAGAACGTTAGGTATAGGAAGAAAGTACGAATCAAGCCGTAGTAATGTGAGTTCACTACGTCGCTGTCTTCGCCTTTATCCAAGCGGTAGCCCGCGTAAATGATTGCGACAACGCCTGAGATCAAAAACGTAAACGGGGTCAAACAACTCAGGATGTACGCAACCCAAATCCCGTTATGAGGTTTGTTCATTCGCTTTCGCTCCTTTTGGTTCCGTGTTTGCCGTACCTGTTTCGCCCATCGCTTCTTTGGATTTCACTTCTTCGTACCAAAGATCGTGGTGTTCTTTCGCCCATGTCTCGTCAACTTCACCGGTAACCATACCTTCTAACGCACCTTCCATACCGAATAGACCGATGTAGATGTGGAAGATAAAGCCACAGATTAGAATCAGTGCCGAAATCGCGTGAACAAGGTTAGACAATTCCATATCGCGACGAGTTTGGCCGAAAATTGGGAAATCCAGAATTAAGCCACTCACCGCAGCGATAGCACCAAAGAAGATCAACAACCAGTAGATCGCCTTTTCACCACCGTTCGAGAAACCAGCTGATGGGTGCGTACCTTTATGTTTACCAACCATGCCGCCCATTTTCATGAACCAACGGATGTCTGTCATGTTAGGGATAGATTTGCGCCACCATTTCAGTAGAACAAACATCAGCAAGATGAAGAACAGCGGACCCATGTAGTTATGGTACTGCTTCGCCAACATGACGATGAAGCCCCAGAACTCAGTGGGTACGTACGGCTTCAAGAAGTGCTTACCGTAAACCAGCATCAAACCACTGAATGCCAGCGTTAAGAAGGTAAACGCCATGCTCCAGTGTAGTGCACGGTCTAGTCGAGACCAGCGTTTCATCTTCTTGCCAGTACGTGGCTTGCTTAGCATCAGAGGACCAACGAACACGTAAGCCATGATAACCATTGCGATACTGCCGAAAATCGCGACAGCGCCCGCAGGAGACATCCATTTCTCTTTAAGAATGTACCAAGTCTCACCCGGAGTACTGATCAGCACACCGTGTTCCGCTGATTTCGACGTGGTATAGCCTTCTTGCCCCTCTTTGACCTGACGCCAGAAGTCTGCACCTGCAAGTTGTGTCATCTCCTGTTGTACTACTGGAGATGTGTCTTCTTGCGCAGACGCTGGCATCGCAAAGGTCAGCAGTAATGCTGTCATCATCGACAGCATTACAAGAGACGCACGTTTAAGAGTATTTAACATGTGTCTCTCCTACTTAGCTTTTGGTTGCGTCGTAAGAAAGATCGTTACCGTCTGTCCAACCTGCGTTTTTCGCACCGCGCTCAACCACACGTTGACGGAAGATATCAGAAACTTTCTCTGCATCACCCGCTAGCAGTGCTTTTGTTGAACATAGTGACGCACACATAGGTAGCTTACCTTCAGCAATACGGTTCGCGCCGTACTTCTCACGCTCTTCTAGAGAACCTGGTTCTGTGTTTGGACCACCTGCACAGAAAGTACATTTGTCCATTTTGCCACGCTCACCGAACGACGCTTGTTTCGGGAACTGAGGCGCACCGAATGGACAAGCGAACAGACAGTAACCACAACCGATACAAAGATCTTTGTTATGAAGAACGATGCCGTCTTCTGTGTGCTCGAAACAGTCAGCCGGACAAACTGCCATACAAGGCGCATCGGTACAGTGCATACAAGCAACAGAGATTGAGTTTTCACCTGGTTCACCGTCGTTCAGTGTTACCACGCGACGACGTTGAATGCCCCACTCAAGCGCATCATCGTTTTCGTTCTTACATGCAGTAACACAGCCGTTACACTCGATACAGCGTTTGGTGTCACATAGGAATTTCATTCGTGCCATTGTCAGACTCCTTACGCTTTACGAATGTTACATAGGGTTACTTTAGTTTCCTGCATCAAAGTAACAGGGTCGTAACCGTAAGTGGTTGCCGTGTTGGCTGCTTCACCAACAACATAAGGATCCGTACCTTCTGGGTACTTAGGACGTAGGTCTTCACCTTCGAACTTACCGCCGAAGTGGAACGGAATGAACGCCAGACCCGGTTTAACACGACGAGTGACCATCGCTTTCACCTTGATGCGGCCTTTCTCTGCACCTTCAACCCAAACGTCATCGCCATCTTTGAAGCCAAGATCGTTTGCGTCTTTCGGGTTCACTTCAACGAACATTTCTTGTTGAAGTTCAGCAAGCCATGGGTTTGAACGTGTTTCTTCACCACCACCTTCGTACTCAACCAAGCGACCAGAAGTCAGGATGATTGGGTATTCGCCAGACTTGTCTTCTTTCTGGATAGACTTGTAAAGCGTTGGCACGCGGAAGATTGCTTCTTTGTCGTCCCAAGTTGGGTAATCCGTTACAAGGTCACGACGTGGCGTGTATAGCGGCTCACGGTGTAGCGGTACGCGGTCTGGGAATGTCCAAACAATCGCACGCGCTTTCGCGTTACCAAACGGGATACAACCGTGCTTGATTGCTACGCGTTGAATACCGCCAGACAGGTCAGTTTTCCAGTTTTTACCTTCCGCTGCTGCTTTTTCTTCAGCCGTTAGGTCGTCCCACCAACCAAGCTGTTTGATTAGCTTGTCAGAGAACTCTGGGTAACCGTCTTTGATTTCACAGCCTTTTGAGTAGCTGTCTTCAGCAAGTAGGCTTTGACCTTCGAATTCAACACCGAAACGCGTACGGAAGTTACCGCCACCTTCTGCAACCGTCTTTGACGTATCGTACAGAATGTGTGTACCTGGGTGCTTCATCTCTGGTGTGCCCCAACATGGCCAAGGTAGACCGTAAGTCTCACCATTCACAGGGCCGCCTTCTGCTTCTAGAGACGTCTTGTGGAATGTGTGCCAGTTTTGTTGGTGCGCTTTTAGACGCTCTGGGCTTTGACCTGTGTAACCGATCGTCCACATGCCTTTGTTGAATTCGCGAGTGATGTCTTCAATCACTGGCTGGTTGTTCTCAACACGGATATTTTTGAACAGCAGATCTTCATAACCGAGCTTCTTAGTTAGCAGGTACATGATTTCGTGGTCAGGTTTAGATTCGAACAATGGCTCGATAACCTGATCACGCCACTGAAGTGAGCGGTTAGATGCTGTCACACTGCCGTGTGTTTCGAACTGAGTTGTTGCAGGAAGTAGGTAAACGCCGTCAGTACGATCGTTCATTACCGCTGCGACTGTTGGGTATGGGTCAACAATAACCATCATATCCAGCTTCTGCATCGCTTTCTTCATCTCAGGACCACGAGTCTGAGAGTTTACTGCGTGACCCCAGTAGAACATTGCACGGATGTTTTCACGTTGACGAATGTTGTCTTTGTTTTCAAGAACGCCATCCACCCAACGAGATACAGGGATACCTGCACTGTTCATTGGTTTTTGACCGCCGTAAGCGTTGTCATCGAAACGACCTTTGATCCATTCGTAATCGATTTCCCACACTTTCGACCAGTGACGCCAAGAACCTTCAGATAGACCGTAGTAGCCCGGTAGCGTGTCAGATAGTACGCCAAGGTCAGTTGCGCCCTGTACGTTGTCGTGGCCACGGAAGATGTTTGCACCGCCACCTGATTTACCGATGTTACCTAGCGCAAGCTCAAGTACACAGTAAGCACGAGTGTTGTTGTTACCAGTCGTATGCTGAGTACCACCCATACACCAAACGATACAACCCGGACGGTTTTCAGAAAGCAGTTTCGCTGTTTGGTAAACTTCAGACTCAGGAACGCCAGTTACGCGCTCAACTTCTGCTGGTGTCCATTTCGCTACTTCTGCACGGATTTCATCCATACCAAATACACGTTGACGAATGAACTCTTTGTCTTCCCAGTTATTCGCAAAGACATGCCACAGCACGCCCCAAATAAACGCAACGTCAGAACCCGGACGTAGAGACACGTAGTGATCCGATTTTGCAGCGGTACGAGTACGACGAGGATCCGCAACAACGATCTTACAGTTGTTCTTCTCTTTCGCGATCAGGATGTGCTGCATCGCAACAGGGTGCGCTTCTGCAGGGTTTGAACCAATGAACAGCATCGACTTACAGTTGTGCATGTCATTGAAAGAGTTGGTCATCGCACCGTAACCCCAGGTGTTTGCTACACCTGCTACGGTTGTTGAGTGACAGATACGCGCTTGGTGGTCAACGTTGTTGGTACCCCAAAGTGACGCCATCTTACGGAACATGTACGCTTGTTCGTTGTTGTGCTTCGCACTACCCAACCAGTAAACTGAATCTGGCCCCGACTCTTTGCGGATGTCCATCACCTTGTTACCGATTTCTTCGATCGCTTGATCCCAAGAAAGCTTTTTCCACTTACCGTTTTCAAGCTTCATTGGGTATTTCAGACGACGCTCACCGTGACCGTGTTCGCGCAGCGCTGCGCCTTTTGCACAGTGTCCACCAGCGTTGAATGGGTGGTCGAATGCAGGCTCTTGGCCTGTCCACACGCCGTTTTGAACTTCAGCGTAGATACCACAACCTACAGAACAGTGAGAACAGATGGTACGTTTTACCTCTGTTTTCGCTTCTGGATCCACCGATTTAGCTTGTGCTTTTTTCATCATGCCCGGTGCAAAAAGACTTGCACCTACAACCGCACCACCAGCAGCAAGCGAGGTGTTTTTCATGAATGCACGGCGAGAAACGCCAAGCTGATTGGTTTCTTTGCTCACACTGTCGGAGCGTTTGACAAGTTTCATCCGTTATCTCCTAAAGTGTGTCGTAGTAATCGCGAATGTGTTGAGTTTCACGATACCCTGTCTTCTTCACGTCTTTTTCAGAAGGCTCAACCGTTTCTGAAGCGCTTGCCACTTTTGTTGTTCCAGCGACAACCGCACCAGCTACGGCTGCAGTCGTTAAGCCTTTCAGGAGATCCCTACGGCTTGTGTTTATTTCTATATTATCTTTCATCATTGCTTCCTTACCTTACGGTAGATCTTTGGAGGCTATTGCCCCTCTATCGATATGACCAAGTACTGCTCGATTACTCGTAATCAGTGACGTTTTTCACATCAATTTTTAATTTGTGCTTACTGCTTTTGGTGTTCACGCTAAAGCGCACTTGTTCCAGTGTTAAGAACGCCTCACACAGTTGAGCAGCTGGCTTATAAAAGTTCGCGCTCTCTGCGTTTTCTAGTTGCTGAGTGAAAGAGTTAAACCAAGGTGCGATGTGTTTGTTAAACACCGCTTGTTGAAGGTCTTCTTCTTCACCCGTTAGCATCGACATCACTTCACAAAGTGCTGCGATGTGGTCTTCCGGCTCTTTCACATTTTCATCGCGCTCGAAACCAAGCAGTTCCAAATCGTGACGAATTTCAGCCAGTGGTTTTTCCATCATTGCACCCGTCATGTGCCATGAGCCAAATGGCATCACTTCACCACGACCGATACCAATGAAAAGATCTTGGTATTCATCTTCTAGCGCTTCACGGTTGGAATCTTTTGCCGCTTGCTGAAGTGCAATCCACGCTTTTTGCATTGCGCTTTCTGATGGTTCAACTTCTAGAGAAGTCAGGAACTCGATCATCTCTTCACTTGGTGCGCTACGGAAAAGCGCAGACAAAACCAAGTAGATCTCTGTTCTCAGTGTTTGTTCTTGTTCTCGTTGTGTATCCACTGCGAGCTCCTAGTATTTCAATTGTTTCATTGGGTCTTCTGCCATCGACTCAAACATGTCGATCACACGGCAGTCTTCACACATCGCGATACGATTGATCGCCGCTTCATCGGAGAAATGAGAGTGACCGCGTAACTTGTTTTGTAGCATGTCGATCATAGACTGAGGTGCGAATGGCTTATGACAGCGAATACATTCCGCGGCTTTCTCTTCGTGAATCACAACCGCTTTTTGGCGCTCTTCTTTCACCCAGTTCATGCGTGGTGTTAGAGTCAGAACTTTCTCTGGACATGCCTTTTCACACAAACCACATTGAATACAATCTTGTTCAACGAATTTAAGTGATGGAGATTCACCATCGGTATGAAGTGCACGTGTTGGACAAACCGCCACACAGCTCATACACAACGTACAATCTTTGCTTTCACAAGAAACATTGCCGTAAGGCGCGTTCGCAGGCAGTTCAACAATGTTCTCAACCGGAATACGAGAAGAAGACATCGCATCAAGCGCAGTAAACAAACGTTGACGCTTGTTACCTTGAAGATCGCCAAGGGCAAGGTCGAATGAATCTGTACATAGTGTTGGAGGACCTTCACGAAGCGATTCCAAGTAAAGGATATCGATGGTCTCTTTTGCGATACCAAGTTGGTCCAATAGCTCTTGCGCAATACCCACTTCGTTGTTCAAAACACGAATAATGGTTTGTGGCATAAAGCGAGAAGCTGCAAATAGCACTTGCGTCGCGCCATTAACTAGAGCGGCGAACCATGTATCGATACCGATAGAAGGCAGCTCTTCAACCACAATTGGAATCACGTTATCTGGTAGCGCTTTCAGTGCCATCACATTGTAAGTCTCGTGACGAGAGCTACAGATAAGAACGATAGGATCGAGACCGCCCGCTTGCTCGTAGTTCGCTAGCGTGCGTTCAATGAATTTTTGCGTATCTTCAGGATTAGGTAGCGCGTAATGAATCGCTTCTGTCGGACAAGCCGTTGCACAAGTACCCACTCCCTGACATAGGTATGGGTTAATCTCGATGCGATGACCGGTTTTATCGCTGCCTTCACTTGATAATGCGCCAGCAGGACAAGCATCTACACAACGCTCACAACCTTTTACGCCACGAGAACTGTGCGCACATAGGTCAGTATCCAGACGGAAGAATTTTGGCTTATCAAACGTACCCATTAATGTTGGGATCTCTTCTAGCGCTTCAGCCAGTTTTGGATAACCGCGTCCCACTGGGTAGTAACCCGGAACCGGAACCTCTTCTGACATACAGCTGCTTAGACAAAGATCGAGAACAACATCGAAACAATCACTATTGATAGCGACTTTTGCTAGGTTGCTTGTTAGACCGTTATTTTCGATAAGTACTTCAAACGTACCTAGGAAACCAGAAACCTGAACTGAGTTTGCAAAGTACAGTTCTGGATTGGTGCCTTTCTCTCCGTCTGTAGAAAGAAGTGTCAGGCTGTTCATTTGAGATAGCTGCGCGGCTGCACTCTCAATGATGGCAGTCGGTCCAACAATCAGTGTATTACCGCCACTCTCGTAGCTCACCGTTGGTGGAATAAGATTGGTCAACTCTACGGTATTCTCAAACGCATACAGACGCGCCTTACCGTTATTGGAAGTTGCTTGTTCTAATAGTTGTTTCAACATTGCTCAGTTCCATTTATACGCATGGATAGTTTCTTCCATCTTTCATTGTAGTTAGCGCAGGCGATTCTGCTGATTAACTCGTCAGTAACTACCCCTTTTAGGTAGTCCAATACTTGTTATCGCTGCCTGTTAGGCAAATGATCTAACTTCAACAAGAATGGTAATGATCAACAGATAGCAAATGTCGTGCCAATTAAATATCAGCTAATTTTCAATAGGTTAGGTATTTATCTTAGAAATAGTAGGGATAAAAAAAACCGACTGGGACATTTTGTCTCAGCCGGTTCATTGAGCGTTTAGTCAAAATGTACCTATTCTTTGTGTGGTATATTTTGTCCCACCTCTTCTGAGGCTAATTTTGTCTCTAGAATATCACTTTTATTAGATACTGTGTTTATATCCAGCTCTTTTTGTTCTTCGGGAATTTCGGCACCTTCAGCAAGTTCTACATCAGCCGATTCAATATCACTTTCTTCACGAGATTCCGTTGATTGTGTCGTTTCTTCTGCTGGTTCTTCTTCCGTTTTCTCTTTTACCCAATCACGAAGTGTTTCAGCCACCCCTTCAGAAAGCGACTTGAGGTTACTGTAGTCATCGTCGTAATCATCCAAACCATCGCGAACGTTAAACTCTTCTGACAAGAACATCTTACGCAGTGCGGCTTTCTTAACGCTCTCTGAAGCCTCAGACACCAATAACTGCGCTACAGACATCTCTTCAGGAGCAGTAGTTTCACTGGATGTCTCTTGAGATTCAGTCTCTATGGCAGAAGCTTCGGTAGCCAATGTTTGCGCTTCAGTGCTTAATTCTTCATGAGCTTGCGCGGTTTCTGGTTCAGTAGATTCAACAGAGCCCACAACCTTCGCGTCTGTAGGCTCGGTTGTCGTTTCTTCTAACTTACGTTTCGACCAACGGCTAAAAAAACTAGTTGCCATTTGCTCTGCCCGCTCCTTTGCGTTTCTTACGTCTTACTTCTAACAACTCACCGTGACGCCCAATAAAGGCTTCCATCCAAGCTTGAACGGCTAACGGCATATCATTTGATAATACTAGGTTATCGCCATCCATATATTGCGCAGCGACGGTTTGAGACGCCGTAAGCAATTGAATCGTCGGCGTATCACTAGAATCAAGATTGTCCATTACCAAGAAAAGCTTTGGCTGTTGCGAGCTCAGGTTAAAGCGGTAATCGGTGCGCTCGTCTTTGTGCAGCTGCAACAAGCACACGTGTTGAGTGTTTTCGGTTGGGTTAATTTCAAATCCCGTCAGTTGCCATTGGGTTGTAACCCAAATACCAGTACTGATCTCATGTTGTACAAGATCCACGCCTATTGGCCATAAATCTTCATTTTTCTCGAACTGTTTCTTATCCGACATAACTCACCCAATTTGTTCTATGTTGGCTTTAAGACAGAAAAGGACATTTTGTACTTTGCTTTCAACCATTTTCGCGGTACAAAGCAATAAACGCGCCAAATTGAGCCTAATCTTCACCAAGCTCTTAAGTTCAAAACTAGTAGAAATTCAAATTTGCACCTGTGTCATTGATGCGATATCGCAGAATTAACCCAGAATCAAATCAATGCCTCGCAATTTCCAACATAACAGCTATTTTGGAATGAGAATTGCTTTGTAAGCAGCGTTAAGACGAATAGACCCATTAATGAGAGCGTGCATTGGCTCTCTCATTCATTAGGACATGACTGTGGTAAAACCAAACATTATTAAAACCAGTGAAAATCCCCTACAGACCATCGAAGTAGAAGTGTTTGACGAATACGGTGAAAAGCTGACTAAACAGATCGCCTGTGAGCGTCCTCTTACAGTGATGTTGAACTGGAAGGAAGTCGTTACGCTAATGACGCTTGGCTCTCGCCCTGAAGCGCTTGTGTTGGGTTATTTGAAGAACCAGAGCTTCTTGTCTGATCCTGAAGCTATTGAATCAGTCATTATTGATTGGGAAACCCACTCAGCTGCGGTTATCACCAAAGAAAATACTGAGCACCTAGAAGGCGCGTTGAAGAAGAAGACGGTTACCTCAGGTTGTGGTCAAGGCACTATGTACGGCAACGTGATGAAGCAGCTTGAAGATTACCAAGTGCCACAAGTACCTTTGAAGCAATCTGAAATCTACGCGGCGCTTGAAGCATTGACGCATTACAACGATACCTACAAAAAAGCAGGTGCGGTGCATGGCTGTGCGGTATGTAAAGGCAATGAAGTGCTGTCTTTTGTGGAAGATGTTGGTCGTCACAACGCAGTTGATACGCTAGCGGGTGAAATGTGGCTTAATCAAGAGACAGGTGAAGATAAAATTTTCTACACAACGGGGCGCCTTACATCAGAGATGGTGATTAAAGTGGCGCAGATGGGCATTCCAGTTTTGCTGTCTCGCTCTGGCGTTACGCAAATGGGCTTAGATCTAGCCAAGAAGTTTGGCATTACCACTATCGCTCGTGCTAAAGGCTTACGCTTCCAAGTCTTTACTGGAGCAGAGAAGGTTGAGTTTGACATAAAGGGTAACTCGTAACGGCTCTATCACTCAGACTTGCAATACACCTCCAATATACTATTAGTTTTATATGTGACATCTCATTATGAATTGCGGTGCACAAATTAAACGTCAATAGCTAGGGAGGTGTCCATGCCAGGGTCACCAATACTTGAACGACTTACCAATCTATCCATCCGAGCAAAACTTACATCCATTATTGTCATTCTTCTCATAGGAATTTCTGGATACGCCTATATTGAGCAAGCGAGCTTTGAAAGACTTGATTCCCTGAGGCACGCAATCGAGGTTAATCAGCTCAGCGAAATAGAACTCCTCACCCTACGCAGGCATGAAAAAGACTTTCTTGCTCGTCATGATCCCAAATACCTTTCAAGATTTAGTAAAACCTTTCAAGAGCTCGAGGTGTCTCTGGATGAACTGAATACGTTTATCACACAAAATGCACCGCAATACAATTCAACTATCCAAGAAGCTCAAAGCCGTATTTTTGAGTATCAACGACAATTCAAAGAGCTGAGTAACGAAGTAACAAAACTCTACACACCAAACGGCTTTTATGCACAGTTGGCAAAAGCACGCGAAGAGCTAAAGAGAGCGACAATAGACACACACAGCGCACAAGCAAAAATCGCCTACTTAGAGTTAGTTGAGTTGGATTATCAATATCTTTCCCAGCCTTCTATGAACCTTGGCCAGCGTCTCATTTCAAAAGCCTCAGATTTAGTTAATATAGAAGCCGTGACTTTCCCTTCTCTTGAACACTCTTCACGCCTGTATTTATCTTCCCTAACATCTTTAGTCTCAAGTTTTGAGCGTATTGGCTATACCCCTAGTTTAGGCTTCAGTGGGGCATTAAGAAGTAATGTCCACCTCTTAGAGCAACAGCTATTTGATCTACAAAAGAACATTGAAGTAATGGCCAAAAATGCACAACAAGAAGTTCAGTTCCAACTTCATATGATTGGAGCGTTCATCGCACTGTTCGTATCGACATTGCTTATCTTACTATCTGTGACCATATCGAGACGCTTGAATGCAATCACACATATGATGAACAACATTTCATCAGGTGATGGTGATTTGACCGTAAGAATGGAAGCGAGAGGCAAAGATGAGTTGGGACAATTGGCTCAGTCCTTTGACTTCTTCATAGAAAAAATACACAACAATATGATTGAGCTCGCTGCAGTGCTGGAGATTCTTAAAGTAAGTGCTTCAACGTGTAAGCACAGCGCAAACAAGAGCATGAATAATAGCCAATTGCAAAAGGTCGAAGCGGAGTCTGTCGCAACTGCGGTCAATGAGTTGGTGATGACGAGTAATGAGATCAACAACAATATCGATGCTGCGGCGCAAACAGCAAGCGAAGTTCGTCGTAGTGCAATAGAAACTCTTTCTTTAACTGAGCAATCGAAACAGAGCACAACAACCCTAATGGAGCATATCCATGCCTCCAAATCTACTGTTGAAGATTTGGAAGGCCAAAGCCAAGAGATCAACCATATCGTCTCCTCTATTCAGCGTATTGCAGAACAAACAAACTTACTCGCACTTAATGCGGCTATTGAAGCAGCGCGAGCTGGTGATAGTGGACGAGGATTCGCAGTCGTGGCCGATGAAGTAAGACAATTGGCAATACTTACCAATGATTCGACCCATCAAATTGAAACCACGATTGGTCAGCTTGGCATGGGTGTGCAACAAGCCGTAAACATGATGCAAACCAGTTTCGAGCAAGCCGAAGAAACCAATTCGATCAGTTTAAAAGCTCAAGGCTCAATAGAGTCAATCACTACGCAAGTGGATACCTTATTCGATATGAATTCCCAAATATCCGCTGCATCCGAAGAACAAAGCACAGTGTCTAGTGAGATTGACCGTAATATTACCCAAATCGCGGTACTAGCCAGTGAGACCCATCAACTCGTTGCCCAATCTTCTACATCGAGTAACGAGGTTGAGAGCGTAAGTTCAAGATTACAAACGCTACTTGGTCAATTTAAGTATTGATGGAAAAAGCATAGCTACGGGGAAGTTCAGCGCTTCCCCGTTCTATTTACTTAACGCCAGTTGACTACTGTTCAGTTCAGTTTTCCTTTGCTTACGCACTGCCATATTAGAATCCAAATACACGATAAAATCGTTGTTAACACTCTTCCCACAATATTCTTCTGATAGCTCTTCCGTGGTAATCCCTGACCAACTAGAGAAGAAACACTCAAAGTAAAACAGAGAAAGTGGTCGATGATTAATATCAGGAATATTTCGCTTTCCCGTGAAGAAAAATGGTACGTATAGAGACTCGATATCCGGTGGAGTTCTGACGTCGTGTTTAAGCGGTAAATCTCCGTGAGGAGAACCAAGCCCGTGATCGGAGAAAAAGACATATTCTCCGCCCGCTTTTTTCACCATCTCAATGATCTCAGCCTGCAAAAAGTCAGTGTATAAAACGCTGTTATCGTATTGGTCGAGTCTCTTGTCTCCCGAGCTAAAAGAATCAAAATCCGCAGGGTAGCGATCGGAGAAGTTCATATGAGAGCCATAGAAATGTAGGATGATTAATTTACGTTGAGAGCGCTGTTCAAGTGCTGCGGATAATTGCTCAATTAAGACATCATCATACAGAGCCCCTCCTTCTTCCTTTGATGCAAAGTATTGGGTGTCCGCTTGCTGAGCGAGTGTTGAGATTGAAAAGTCCCACTGACCGAACTGCGCTTGATTCGACAACCAGAAAGTTTGATAACCTGCCGCCTTTGCAAGAAGAATAATTGATTGTGAGAAGTTAGGCATATTGCCAGTTTTCGTTAGCATCGCTGGTATCGCCCCCCAAGTATTACTCCCTGCCGCATACGGTTGATTTACGACCGTCAACTGGCTCTTGATGGCATCGAGTTTTGGAGTCGTCTTTCTCTCATAACCATACAAACTCATGTTACCGGCTCGAAGAGACTCTCCTATGCCAATAACAAGAACCTTTGGCGCCTCCGTTGATACTTCCACATTCGTCCAAGTTGCCGCATTATCGGTTTGCAGTGTCATCAGACTTACAGAGTCTTTAATAGCAATCACGCTTTGAAAGGTCGGAAAACGTAAAGACAATTTATGGATGGTGTATTCAGCTGCTGTGTAAGAATACGAGTACCCGCGCGCTGTACCTTTGTTGATATAGTCTGCAAATTCATTACCACTGTATACCTTGGGGATCTGAACAAGAAAAGGTAACAACAGATATATCGAACCGGCATAGAGAGAGCGTCGCCACCATTTGCTTGCCGTTATCGCCGAGCTAAGTAACCCAAGTGCGATAACCCAAAGTACAGTACTCAGTATTTCCCAGCCATGCTCAGCGACAAAGCTCGCAGACTCTTCAGTAGGTGCATTGAACACGCTGAAGATCGTACTAATCGAAAGTGGTGCTTGGTAGGCCAAGTGTGTAAAAAACACGATACCTAGGAAAAGCACAACCAACCATTTTAATGGCTTAAAGACGTTTAATGTCACCACTAAACCAAAGAGCAATATGGATTGAAATAGTACGTGTATCAGTGCCTTTACAATCGAGACGTGAAACTTATCGATATTCGTTACGTAGGCGAAAGTGATGCACGCAACCATGACGACAACGCATACAAGGGACTGCGAGCGAACCAAACGAGATGGACTCATGACTCACCTCCTTGTTGGTGACAATAAGAAAACTGCGAATATATGGGGATATCGGTTAGAACAACCTTGATGTTGGGGTGCTCTATTTTCCTTATCGCCATTGGCTGATTCACAGTAAACAGTAAAGTAGGAATGTCGAAAAAAGCAATGCGAAATCGGTCTGTGTAATAGGAGATGTCGGTTGAGACCGCCGTAAACCAACCTAACCAATACTTAATATGCGTTTTGACCCCATAGACAACGTACTGCCAGTCACTGACGTCATCATTTAAGTTTAACCAATAGCTCGTATTGAAACCTTGGTGCGTGAAAGTAGACAGCGCGCGTTCATTGACAGACTCGATGACGATTTGTCTCCGGCTAATATTGGGGTCAGCAAGACTAACCAAGCGCACCAACGCAGCGTTACGATCATCGATATTAAGTCGATACAGATTTTTAAAATCCAACCAATATTGTGTACCACTACCAAAGGTGGTAAATACCGATTCTAAAGTCAGCTCTTGCTCTCTTGGTTCCGGTTCATGCTTAACCAAAAAACGTTGCTGAGCTGGGTCGAAGAACACATCAATTTCAATCCCCCTCGCTCCCGCTTTCAGCGCTTCATTAAATGCTGAAATGGTATTTTCTTCCGCACTTACAGTAAGCCCCCTATGTGCCCAAACCTCTGTGCAGTTTTGCCAATACGTTTGTACTTGAGACGCAGAATAAGCAAACCATGCCAGCATTGGCACTAAGCATGTCAACAGCATGAGCACAACGGCTTTGACTTTCACGCCTGCTCTATGATTCGGCATATATTCTCGTCCCTATTCTCATTTTGAATTTCAAAATACGAGAAAGCTCGAAGGTTCGCTTTCTAAGTTCTCCTTTGCACAATATGTACCTGTTTTAATATTCCGTTCTTGGGGGGGACATAAAAAAGCCCCAAGCATAAGACATGCTTGGGGCTTTTTATCTTTAGACTTTTTATTTTGGAGCAATAAGAGCGTTAGCCTTCAATACCGCGAGATTTTAGGAACTCAGAGTAAGTACCTTTAAAGTCTGTGATTTTACCATCGCGGATTTCGATGATACGTGTTGCTAGCGAGTCTACGAATACACGGTCGTGCGATACGAAGAACAATGTGCCTTTGTACTGCTCTAGTGCCGTGTTCAATGATTCGATCGATTCCATATCCATGTGGTTGGTTGGTTCGTCCATCAGCAGCATGTTTGGTTTGTGCATCATTAGCTTACCAAGCAGCATACGACCTTGCTCACCACCAGACAGTACTTTTACTGACTTCTTAATGTCATCTTGACCAAACAGCATACGACCTAGGAAACTGCGAACCACTTGCTCGTCATCGCCTTCTTGACGCCATTGACCCATCCAATCAGTTAGGTTCAGGTCTTCTTCGAAGTCGTGTGCGTGGTCTTGCGCGTAGTAACCGATGTTCGCGTTCTCAGACCATTTGAACTCGCCAGTACGTGGTTCTAGTACACCAGCAAGTGTGTTCAGTAGGGTTGTTTTACCCACACCGTTCTCACCGATGATTGCAACGCGCTCACCGACTTCAAAAATTGCATTGAAGTTAGCAAACAGGTCGTCTTCAAAACCTTGGCTTAGGTTTTCAACAATCAGAGCATTACGGAAAAGCTCTTTAGACTGCTCAAAACGGATGAATGGGTTTTGACGGCTAGACGCTTTTACTTCGTCCAGTTTGATCTTGTCGATTTGCTTCGCACGTGAAGTTGCTTGTTTTGCTTTCGATGCGTTTGCAGAGAAACGTGCAACGAACGTTTGTAGCTCAGCGATTTGTGCTTTCTTCTTCGCGTTGTCGTTTAGCAGACGTTCACGAGCTTGAGAAGCCGCAGTCATGTACTCGTCGTAGTTGCCCGGGTAAACACGTAGCTCACCGTAATCCAAGTCAGCCATGTGCGTACATACTGAGTTTAGGAAGTGACGGTCGTGCGAAATGATGATCATTGTGCAGTTACGCGCGTTTAGCGTGTCTTCCAACCAACGGATAGTGTCCATATCCAAGTTGTTGGTTGGTTCGTCAAGAAGCATAACGTCAGGGTCTGCGAATAGAACCTGTGCTAGAAGCACACGAAGTTTCCAACCCGGTGCAACTTCACTCATTAGACCGAAGTGTTGCTCCATTGGGATACCCACAGCAAGAAGAAGCTCACCCGCTTTCGCTTCTGCCATGTAACCGTCCATTTCCGCGAACTGAACTTCTAGGTCAGCCACTTTCATGCCGTCTTCTTCGCTCATTTCAGCAAGTGAGTAGATGCGGTCACGCTCTTGCTTCACTTCCCATAGCTCTTTATGACCCATGATTACTGTATCGATTACAGTGAATTCTTCGTACGCGAACTGGTCCTGATTCAGTTTTGCAACGCGCTCGTTTGGATCGTAGCTTACGTTACCGCTTGTTTGTTCAAGCTCACCACTCAGGATTTTCATAAAGGTTGATTTACCACAACCGTTAGCCCCGATTAAGCCGTAGCGGTTACCTTCGCCGAACTTAACTGAGATGTTTTCAAATAGCGGCTTAGCGCCAAATTGTTGAGTAATATTCGCTGTGGAAATCAAAACCTTTACCTTAGCAATTCAAGTTTATTAGGAAAAACCGCGCAACGTTACTGCTTAAGGCTACACACTTCAAGTTTTGTTTTTATTAATTAATGAGAAAAAGCACTCTTTAGCGGACGGATTTTTGAGATTTAGCCAACATAAACCTTGCTAATAATAAGGGCACCTACCCTAACCGACTCAAATTTGAGACAAAAATTCGTCATGACTAAGCATTGACATACCCCATGAAATTGGGTTTATAGTGCGCCCCCATTTATTAATTCCGTACGCTATGCTTTTATTAAACGTCAGTTTTCAAAACAAATCGCAACATTGCACACGGTTAATGGGTAAAACTCGCATATCGCGATAAAGCAACTACACTAACTCTAACCTTATAAGTTTTAAGAGAATTTTATGCATTTCATGGCGCGCATTTTAATGCTAGTCGGTCTCGTGCTTTCTTTACCTGCTCACGCTGAGTGGGAGTACGAATTCCAACCTGAGCCTCAAATACTGCCAGTGGCAAAAGAGATCACTCAGGAGATCAATAAGCTGCCAGAACCTTTGTTTATGTCTGACCAAGACAAACGTAAGGTCAACCAACTGCTCAATGCAGTAATGAACGAGCAGCGCAAACAGACCCTTATCTTTGATAAGCACTTACAGACTTATCGTGAGTCCGGTGAAGACAGCGAATGGTTTGAGACGCAATCCAGCTACCTGACACTGAACAGCCTTGGACAAAGTAAAGAGCGTTTGCTGGAACTGACTGATCCCATCACGCATGACAAACTGACCGGTTTTGGTCCGTACGGTGTGACTCAGTTTAAGCAAGAGTGGCGCCAAACACAGCTTAATGTTGAATACTTAGTGTTCTTCCAGATTCGTGCTTTCAAATCTCTGATCAAGGAGATTCTAATTTCGCCAATCCCGGTCGTTTGGGCTGGCGTCAAAGTGCTGTTCATCTACTTCGGTTTGGTGTGGTGGCTAACCAATAGCAAGCGCATCATCAATCTATTCCGCGAGACTCAACTGGATAACGTCGCTAAGCCGCCAATTTGGGTTCGTTTGATTTGGTATTTCAGCCGTGCGCATAGAGCCATTGCTTGGTTGATTGCCATTACGCTCTCTCTGCGCGTGCTATCAGAAATCCCAAGCTTGCAGCATTTAATCATTCTAGAAATCTTCACTTGGTGGGTTCTGGGTGGTTCAATCGCAATTAGCTTCATCCTCGAATTTGCTTACCGCAACAGTCGCAGTACCAGTAAGGAAGTCATTGCCCTACGCCTTTCGACCATTCGTCGTTACGTATGGAGCGCCATTGTAGCGGGTGTGATTCTGCAAATCTCGATTCGTACTTTGGGTAAAGGCACCATCTACTCTTGGATCTACAGTGCGCTTTTCTTCTGGTTTGTATTGGTGACATTGTCTGTATTGCGCCTATGGCGTAAGAAGGTCTTCGAAGTCACAGAAAAGCTTTCTGACCGTCCGGTTTGGGTGAACTGGTCTCTGCGCCGCAAAGACACTTTGTTCCTAAGTATCATTGGCACTGCGATTTGTGCAGTGTGGATCATGCTACACAGCTCCAAGCATCGTATCGTGGCAATGCTGTCTAACTACACCATGTTTAGCCAAGCGCTGGCGTACTTGTTCCGCATCGAAGTCGCCAAGCAAACGGGCAATAAAGGTGGCGACACCAATCTGGTGAGAATCAAAGGCGAACAAACGTTCGAGTATATCCTCCCTGGTAGCGAAGACAGTGAGTTGGTGGAATACGCTTCTGATGAAATCAAGCTGCTGTCCAAATACCTTCTCACAGACAGCCCTGCGGTTTGCGTTGTTTCCGGTGAGCGAGGCGTCGGTACAACAACCTTCTTGCGCACTATGCTGAGCAAAGTAAAAAATGCAGAGCCAATTTACTTGAACTGCCCTTACGCAGGCTACAGTGAACTACTGTCAGAGCTCGCTCTGCAATTAGGATTAGAAGAAGACGCATCTGAGATTCAAGTGCTATCTGTCCTACGTAAAAGCGACACTTCTTACCTTATTGCGGTAGATAATGCCCAACGATTAGTTAAGCCAATGGTTGGCGGTTTGGGCGACTTGATTAAGTTGACGAACCTACTGCGTCGCTCTAAGAAGAACCATCGTGTTGTCATGGCGATTGAGAAAGCGAGCTGGCGTTTCGTCGACCGTGCTCGTGGCGAACGTTTGTTGTTTGACTGGGTGGCGTTTATGCCGCGCTGGAGTGAAAAACAACTCTCTGCGCTGTTTGATACGCGTATTAACCAGCAGATTGAGAATCCAGTAACGTTTGATGGACTCGTTGTGCCTAAGCAATGGGATCAAGAAGACATCACCGAAGAAGAACGTGCGAAGCAAGGTTTCTACCGTATTCTGTGGCATTACTCAGATGGTAATCCAACGGTTGCGCTACGTTTCTTCCGCCTGTCTCTTCGTCAGAACAAAGAGACGCAACAAGTGGTGGTTCGATTGTTCCACGCACCAGAGTCTCAAGAACTCGAGAAAATGCCGAAGCCAATGCTGGCCGTGCTCCGCTCAATTGTTCAGCTTGAAGTGGCGTCGCCTGAAGAGCTTTCTGAGTGTACTCAGCTAAGTATTGCGGAAGTTATTGGTACTCTGCGCTACTTCCAAAGCCGTGGCTTTATTGAATGGAGCGAAGACAAAGCTCGCGTGTCGGATCACTGGTTCCGTCACATTACCAACGTTCTCGACCGTCAACATTTATTGGTGAAATAACGATGAAAAAACTACTCACCGTATTAGCGTTATCGCTATTAAGCACCTCTGCATTGGCAACTGAAGAGATCGCGAGTGTGGATAATATCTCGCAAATTGCCAGCCTAATTCGCTGGAGCGGCGTGTTCTTCTCTATTATTGTGATTGCATCGACTTGGCTGTTGCTTAAGTTCATGAACTCGATGGTAGAAAATATTGGTAGCCAATTCGTGCAATACCGAATGGTGCTGCAAAAGCTTCAATCTTTCTTGCAGTTCTTTATCTACTTAACCGCTGGTTCTGTCGTGTTTATGATGAGCTTCCGCATTAACGATCAAATACTTGCTTTGATCGGTGGTACGTTAGCGGTTTCGGTTGGTTTCGCATTGAAAGACCTAGCCGCATCCTTCATCGCGGGTATGACGGTGATGGTGGATCGCCCGTTCCAAGTTGGTGACCGCGTCACGTTCGAAGGTAACTACGGCGATATTATTGCGATTGGTTTGCGCTCTGTACGTATGCGCACCCTAACCGATGACATCATTACGATTCCAAACAACAAGTTCTTAAGTGAAGTTGTGGTCAGCGGTAACTATGGTGCGCTGGATATGCAGGTAGTGATTCCGTTCTATGTGGGAATGAATGAAGACATTACGTTAGCGCGTGACTTGATTCAGGAAGCGGCTTCTTCAAGCCGTTATATCCACCTACCTAAGCCAGTAACAGTGCTTGTGAAGCAGACTATTACTGATAACTACTTAGCGATTCAGCTAACGTGTAAAGCCTATGTGGTAGATACCGCGTACGAGAAGCTGTTTGAAACCGACATTACTCTGCGTGTAATGAAAGAGTTCAAGAAGCACGGTATCAATCCTCCGAAGATTGCGGTGCACACCGGTTAATTAGGCATGCTCATTTAGCCGCTAAAAAGAAACAGATACAAAAAGGGTCAGTGATTACACTGACCCTTTTCTTTCCGCGTTAGCTAATCTTAAAAACTGTTAAGCAATATTCATCACCTCAAGCAGTAGCTCGGCTTTCTTTGGCAGATAGATACTGAACGTACTGCCTTTGCCCCATTCCGATTCGGCTTTTAGCTCGCCGCCTGTTTGACTAAGAATACTTTGCGAAACAGAGAGCCCTAGACCTGTACCATCACGCTTAGTGGTATAGAACGGCGAGAAGATACGACTTAAGTTTTCTGGCTTGATACCACAACCTTCGTCGGTGACATGAATAGCTGCGCCTTTCAATTCGCTGTCTTCAATCCAATCTTCACTCACAACGGTTAGCTTACCTTTGCCGTCCATCGCGTGAATGCCGTTCATCTGCAAGTTCACCAGAATCTGCAGCAAGTGATGGCGATTGATCTCGACCGAAGTATGGGCTTGTAGATCAGTGACAAACTCGATGTCGCGCTTTTTAGTGCCGGTTTTAACCAGCGTGATGCTCTCATCAATGATTGGATTCACGTGCTGCCACGTGATTTCGTCTTGTACACCACCCTGACGGCTGTATTGCAGTAGGCTGCGCGTGATATTGCGAATGCGGTCAATTTGAGCGTGAATGGCGTCAATCTCTTCCTGAACGCGGCTTGCTTCTTCACCTAGCTCAAACTGAATCAATTCAACGTTACCCAGAATCACTGCGGTTGGGTTGTTAATCTCGTGGGCGATACCCGCGGTTAACTCACCCAGTGCAGCAAGCTTTTCGTTGACCACAAGCTTGTCACGGGTTTGGTTGAGCAGTTGAATATGAAGTTCGAGTTGTTCGGTCTTGTCTTTCAAACTCGCCGTGCGTTGTTGAACTTTGCCTTCTAGTTGCATGGCAGAGTTCTTAAGTTCGACTTTGCGATCTTCCAAAGCATCGAGCATATTATCGAACTGACGAGCCAATTGAGCCAGCTCATGGTGTTCGTCTAGTCCGAGAGGACCAATACGTTTTTCTTTGCCCAACTGGACTAATTTCACGACTTTATGGATGCGTTCAATTGGACGGAATAAGTCTCGTGAGCCGCGATACACCATCACACCAGAAACTAAGAGCAGCATTAAAGTGATTAAGCTTATCTCGACGATATTGGTCATATACGCTTTGACGAATGGCCACATCAAGTAACCGGTGTAGAGCATCCCAATGACATTATCGTACTGGTCTTTGATTGGTTGATAAGCGGTGATGTACCAAGCATCGTAGACGAAAGCGCGGTCGACCCATTGCTCACCTTCCGCCAATACCTTGTTGTATACCTCAGAACTCACTCTCGTACCGATAGCGCGCCCCAGACGTTGGTCACTATCTAAGGGAACGTTGGTGCTGACACGAAGATCATCCAAAAATACCGTCAGAGTCCCCACTGGACGGAGGGTGTCGTTATCACTCAAATAAATAAGATCACGAATTTGATCGACCAATACCGTGCTGTTGTTAAGCAGCAAACCGCCATCTAAGAAGCCAATTAAGTCGTTCTGTTGGCTGTAAACTGGGATCACAGTTCGACTCACCAAGCCACGCGCTTCCACTCCACCATTCTTTAGAATCGGTACTTCAGCACGTTTGGCGAGTTCGGGGTCTAGCTTTTCCAGCTCTTTTCTGTCGAGAACATCGAAGAAAGACTCGCGCTTAGTTAAATCCATAAAGCGGAATTTGTTTTCCATCGAATTAACACGCTGGAAGGACAAAAAGTCCAAACCGTAGCGTTTTTTCTGCGCAGTCACCCACTTTTGCAACTCTGCTTGTGGGACATTTTGATTCACTCGGGTACGGAAATCATAAGAGTCCGCGAACGATTTGACGTAGTTCGCCTGCTTTTGTTGCAGCAGCGTAATGCTGTTATTAGCGACACCCAAACGCTCCGATACGTCTAACAACGCGTTTTGCCACGTATAGTGAATCGACCAATAGATCGTAATGCCAATAAGGGCTATCAGCGTTAGAAAAATTGGCGCAGATGTCAAAATCAACAGTCGATAACGCACCATGGTTTTGAATCGGTACGTCCATTTAGACAATCCTTTGTGTTGCTGCCAACTGCTACTCGGCATAGTCCTCGTCCTCAGAATCCCACTCTTTGTATTTGCGCTCTAGCGTTTTTCGTGCCACTCCTAAATCTCGAGCCGCTGCCGACTTGTTGCCTTCGTGCAAATTAACCAATTGTTGGATATGCGCTTTTTCCACTTCTTTTAGTGTCCAAGTGTTTGGATAGCCTTCACCAGCGAACTCTTTGCCCTCTTTGAAGGTTGGTAATTCTTCACTGTGTGATACGGTAATGGAAACATTAGGTAAAGCATGACCGCCATTGAGTTCACGCCAGTGATGCGCCGGCGGTTTGCCTAGCAGAATGCAACGTTCAATGAGGTTTTTAAGCTCACGAATGTTGCCCGGCCAATCGTATTCACTCATGGCTTCCATATCTTCATGGGCCCACTTCGGTGCTTGCATACCCAGTTCACTGGTCAGCATATTGCTAAAGTATGGAACCAGTTCAAACAAGTCAGTTTTACGCTCACGCAGAGGGGAAACTTCGATCTTCAACACGTTCAAACGGTAGTAAAGGTCGCTACGGAAGTTACCTTTGTTGACCTCTTCTTGGAGGTTGCGGTTGGTCGCCGCGACAATACGAACATCAATGCTGATTTCACGCTCAGAACCTACCGGACGAATGGTGCGCTGCTCTAATACACGCAGCAGTGATGCTTGCATGGATAAAGGCATCTCACCGATTTCATCAAGGAATAATGTGCCGCCATTGGCTACGCGGAAAAGACCTTCGCGAGATTTCTTAGCGCCTGTAAAAGCCCCTGAGGTATGGCCGAATAGCTCACTCTCTAAAAGCTCTGGTGCAATCGCACCACAGTTAAGTGGGACGAATGGACCTGTTCGACCACTTGCTTGGTGAATGCCTCTCGCAACCAGTTCTTTACCCGTGCCCGATTCGCCTTCCACTAGGACAGATGCGCGAGACGGTGCAAATTGCGTAATCAGCTGTTTGAGCTGACGAGTTTTTTCCGAACCACCAATAATCTCTGAGGTGTTGTGACGCTGATAGTCTCGTTTCATCGCGTATTGCATGCGCTCGTTCAAACGGCGATCCATACAGCGGCTGACCGCTTTCAGCATCTGCTCTAGGTTAAAAGGCTTGAGGATAAAGTCCGACGCGCCAAGCTGCAGTGCTCGAATCGCAATTTCCAAATCCGCGTAGCCGGTCATAAAGATGACATCCGCGCGTTTGTCATCATCTTCAAACGCCTCTTCCCATTCAATCCCTGAACGCCCCGGCAAGTTGATATCCAACAGAATCAAATCATAGTGGCGTGAATTACGTAGCTCTTCCGCTTCTTCAATGCTGCCCGCTGTATCAACTTGCGAAAACAGTTTGCCCAGAGCCTTTTTAAGAATGGCTTGCATACCGAGTTCATCATCAACGACCAGTACTGAAAAAGCGTTGTATTGTTGGTTTGTACTAATATGGGATTGAGTAGACATATTTACCCCAGTTGGATTTGAATGGGACAGAGTGTACCAAGTTTAAACAGAGATACCCTACAAAAAGTGCGACATTTTGTACCAACGCAAATTTTTGTGCAAATAAGTCCATGAATTAGCGCATAAATCAAACATTTTTGGCTTGTAAAATGTTGGCATCTTGTTTGCTATATGGAGTGTCCAAGTGATCTCAGGATGTGGGAGACATCAATGCAATACCATCGCTTCTCACTCCCTCACCCTAAGGTAGCTTGTGATATGAGCGCGCTATGACGCTCTGGCGACTTCTTTAGTAACCCAAGACTTAAGAAGCCAAAGAATCATTGGAAAGGAAACAACTAAAATGAAAAAAATTGCGCTGACTCTAGCTGCAACGTCAATCACTCTTGTAAGCTACTCTGCTTTTTCAGCTCAAGAAGGCGAACACATTCGTCTGGCGACAACAACAAGTACTTACCACTCTGGCTTACTGGACTACCTACTTCCTCAATTTGAAAAAGACACTGGCTATAAAGTGGATATCATCGCTGCTGGTACAGGTAAAGCGCTGAAGATGGGTGAAAACGGCGACGTTGATTTGGTAATGACACACGCACCTAAAGCAGAAGGTGTGTTCGTTGAGAAAGGCTACGGCGTCCTTCCACGTAAACTGATGTACAACGACTTCGTTATCGTTGGTCCTAAAGCTGACCCAGCACAAGTAAAAGACGATGCGTCAGTACTAGACGTATTCAAAGAGATCGCAAACAAAGACGCGACTTTCATCTCTCGTGGCGATGATTCTGGTACACACAAAAAAGAATTGGGCATTTGGGCGCAAACTAAGATGGAACCAAACTTTGGTGGCTACCGCAGTGTAGGCCAAGGCATGGGCCCTACTCTAAACATGGCGTCAGAGATGCAAGGCTACACCATGACTGACCGTGGTACTTGGTTGGCTTACCAAAACAAATTGGATCTTGCGATTCTATTCCAAGGCGACGAAAAACTGTTTAACCCGTACCAAGTGATTTTGGTTAACCCAGAGCGTTACCCAACCATCAACTACCAAGGTGCGAAGGCTTTCAGTGACTGGTTGGTGAACCCACGCGGTCAAGAACTGATCAACGGCTTCCGTCTGAATGGTAAACAATTGTTCGTTGCGAATGCTGAGAGCAAATAACGCAATATGAATCTTGCTGATACAACACTAGAAGCCCTGCGCTTACTGGTGAATTTTGATGCAGACCTATGGGAGATCGTTGCGGTCTCCTTTAGTGTTTCTATTACGGCAATATCTTTGGTGGTATTGCCGTCTATTTTGATGTCTTTTGTCCTAGCCTACACCGACTTTCGTGGTAAGTGGTTCTTGCTGTCCATTGTGAACACCTTACAGGCGGTGCCAACGGTCGTGATTGGTTTGCTACTGTACATGATGCTTTCAAGAGCAGGACCTTTGGGTGATTGGCAAATGCTGTTTACGCAAAAAGCCATGATCTTAGGACAAATGATCGTCTGTTTTCCGGTTCTGGTTTCCATGATGCATGGTGCGCTTCAATCGAGTGACCGTCGCGCAGTTGAAACAGCGATTACGTTAGGTGCGTCAATACCTCGTATTGCTGCTACTATGATCTGGGAGACACGTTTTCCTTTATTGGCGGCCATCATTGCGGGATTCTCACGAATCGTCACAGAGGTAGGCTGTTCAATGATGGTTGGTGGCAACATTATGGGCGTAACCCGTAATATTCCGACTGCCATTGCTATGGAAAGTAGTAAAGGTGCTTTTGCGCAAGGAGTTGCATTGGGAATTGTATTATTATCGTTAGCGTTAGCGCTCAACTTCCTCTTATCGAGCATGAGAGGCAAAGGCTATCTAAGAACATGAAGCAAGCAATCGACTCGCCATCGACCCAATGTAAGGGTGAATTATGACTATAAAAATTACCGCCGAGCAATTGTCCATGCGCTTTAAAGAGCGTGTGCTTTTCCACATTCCTGAATTGGCCATTGGTCCAAACGACGCGATTTACCTAAAAGGTGACAATGGCGTTGGTAAAACCACCCTACTCAAGATCCTTGCAGGTTTACTCAAGCCTTCAACGGGGAAAGTGGTGGCTCCAAAAGATACTTGGTTGAAGAAGTGGACGCGTCGCAATGGTCGTGTTGACGTGATTTATCTCCATCAGTCTCCTTACCTTTTTGACGGCACTGTGTATGAAAACGTCGTTTATGGAGTTAAATATCAACAAGACACAGCAAAAGATAAGCGAGCTCAAGTTATTAGTGCGCTGCGCATGGTAGGGTTAGAAACCTTAGCCGACGAACACATCTCTGTATTGTCCGGCGGTGAGAAGCAACGCGTAGCAATGGCACGAGCTTGGATCTTAAAACCATCGATTTTGTTGATGGACGAACCAAGTGCCTCTCTCGACCAAGAGTCGATTGAACGTCTGGTTATCATAGCAAAAGATCTGCTTGATCGCGGTTCTAGTATTGTTGTGACGAGCCACCAAGCGAACGCGTTGACGGATTTATGTAAAAAACAGTGGTGGATTAAAGACAAGACTTTGATAGAGTCTCCACTCTTGTATGTCATACCAAAAGAAACATCCCAAGAGAACGCATATGCTTCAGCCAACACAAACTAGTTGGGTCATTTTGGCTGGTGGTCAAGCCAGCCGCATGGGTGGAAAAGACAAAGGTCTGATCGAACTGAATCAGAAGCCACTCATCGAACACGTTATCGAACGTTTATCTCCGCAAACACCACGCATTCTAATCAATGCGAACCGAAACCAAGACGCCTACCGTGCGTTTGGTTTCGTCTTCAGTGATCAATTTAAAGATTTTCCAGGCCCGATGGGCGGTATCCACGCGGGCTTGGTTCATGCAGAAACCGATTGGGTTGGCTTCGTCCCTTGCGACAGCCCACAAATCAACACCGATCTTGTTGAACGTTTTTGCAATGCAGTAGAAGAAGACACCGATATTTTGGTTGCTCATGATGGCGACCACCAGCAGCCTGTCTTCACACTTTATCACAAGCGCGTACTGCCAAAGCTGACCGCGTTTTTAGAACGTGGCGATCGTAAGATCATCCTACTCTACAAAGAGTGCAACACCAGTTACGTTGACTTTAGCGACTCACCAAACTGTTTCGTCAACTTAAATACGCCTGAAGAACTGGCGCAATTTGGACAACTTGAATCATGAAACACACGCTAAACATCCCTATTCTTGGTTTTGCTGCCTACTCTGGTACGGGCAAAACTACGCTACTTGAAGCATTACTACCAAAGTTAACCGAAGCAGGTTTACGCATCGGTATGCTAAAGCACGCACACCATAATTTCGATGTCGACAAACCGGGCAAAGACAGCCATCGCCTACGTAAAGCAGGCGCATCGCAAATGCTGATCTCTTCTCGCAACCGCTTCGCACTGATGACAGAAACACCTGAGTCAGAATCTGAGTTTGATTACCTACTGACACGTTTCGATGAAGACAAGCTAGACGTGGTTCTCGTGGAAGGCTGCAAAAACATTGCATTTCCTAAGATCGAATTGCACCGTGAAGAAGTCGGCAAGCCTTGGCTTCATCCAAACGATGAAAACATCATTGCGATTGCTTCAGACAGCGGCGAATTAGACTCTGAACTGCCACAAATGAACATCAACGATCTTGAAGCGATTGCCCAGTTCGTTATTCAGTATGTTCAAGAAGCGAAAGCACCAAAGAGTAAAGAGAAAGAAGCCGCTTGCTGCGATACGCTTTCTCCAGCTTTCCTTTCTGTCGTTCAAGGCCAAGAAAAGATCCTTTCTTTGGTCAACACGGTTGCAGAAACCGAAGCATGCAAGATTGAAGATGCATACGGTCGTGTGCTTGCAGATCACGTGGTGTCACCAGTAAATGTTCCGCAATACACCAACTCAGCGATGGACGGTTACGCGATTCGCGGTGATGACGTCGAGCGTGAAAGCTACCAAGTGGTTGCTGAAGTAATGGCGGGCCATGCTTACGATCAACCTCTGGAAGTTGGTCAAGCGGTTAAAATCATGACAGGTGCACCAACACCTATCAATGGTGATACCGTTGTTATGCGTGAACAAGCTTCCCAAGACGGCGATACAGTCACGTTCAATGGTGCAAGCATCAAGACCGGTCAAAACGTTCGCCAAGCGGGTGAAGACTTAGCAATTGGTAGCGATGTGTTTACAGCAGGCACTCGCCTAGCCTCTCCTGAGATGGGCATGATTGCTTCTCTTGGCTTTGGTGAAGCGAACGTGTTCCGCAAGTTGAAAGTTGCTGTGTTCTCTACCGGTGACGAAGTACAAGCGCCAGGCACTGAACAGAAAGCGAATTCAATCTACGATTCAAACCGTTTCACTATCATGGGCATGTTAGAGAAACTTGGCTGTGAAATTTTGGATTTCGGTATTCTAGAAGACAACGAACAGTTGATGATTGAAGCGCTCGAAAATGCTTCTGCGCAAGCCGACGTAGTCATGACTTCCGGCGGCGTTTCCGTTGGCGATGCCGACTACATTAAGCTGGCATTGGATAAGCTCGGTCAAATTGATTTCTGGCGTATCAACATGCGCCCTGGTCGTCCGCTTGCGTTCGGTCAAATCAACGATAAGCCTTTCTTTGGTTTGCCGGGTAACCCTGTGGCTGTGATGGTTTCATTCATTAACTTTGTTGAGCCTGCTCTCCGTAAGATGCAAGGTGAACAAGGTTGGAAGCCACTTAAAGTCAGCGCCATTGCGACAGAAAATCTGCGCTCTCGCCAAGGTCGTACCGAGTTTAGCCGTGGTATCTACGAGCTAGACGAAACAGGTCGCCTAACCGTTCGCACAACGGGTAAACAAGGTTCTGGTATTTTACGTTCAATGAGTGAGGCAAACTGTTTGATCGAAATCTCCCCAGCTGTTGACACAGTAAAAGCGGGAGAAAGCGTGACAATTATCCCACTTCAAGGCAGAATCTAGGCCAATTCAGAATTCAAAGGTCAGCATGTCTGGCCTTTTTATTGATTACAGAAAATTTTTCAGAGAGACAGCTATGGCTCGCACCATTCTTTACACTTACAAAGACCAAGACAAAGAACTGACGTTCTCGTACCAGCAACACCGCAACATTCAAGAAGCGGTTGCAGAAGCAGAAGGTATCGACATCACTGAGTTCCTAAAGATGGAGCAACAAATCGAAGCAGTGTCTGACACTAAAGCAGTGCGCAACTACCGCGATAACTACTTCAGAAAATTAGGCTTTAGCAAAATCACCCTAGCTCAAAAAGAAAACTTGGGCGTAGGCAAAAAGAAAAAATAAGCCAAGCTATACAGACCAAAACAAAAACTCGCGATTCGTCGCGAGTTTTTTTATACCTATTCTTTTTGTTCGTTCTCTATAAGTAAAAAGCCCCGTTTCACCTTAACTTAAAGGAAAACGAGGCTCTCAATGTTGGTCTTATGTGTTTTCGCTTACCGAAAACTCAGACGACTATTTGATGTTTAGGAACGCAGCACCACGTACGCCACCTGAATCACCGTGTTTTGCTTTGATGATCTTTGGACACTTCGCGACAGAAAGCAGGTACTTAGGAATACGTTTTGGCATCTCTTCGTAAATCAGTTCGAAGTTAGATAGACCGCCGCCTAGTACAACAACGTGTGGGTCAGTCGCAGTAAACAGGTTCGCGAAACAGATTGCTAGAAGTTCCATAAAGCGCTCAACGTGCTCAACCGCTTTTGCTTCGCCTTCTGCATTTGCTTTGATAATGTCGATCGCTTTCTTCTCTTCGCCGTAGTAATGCGCGTAAAGAAGCTCGAAACCACGACCAGATAGGTAGCTATCTAGACAACCTTTCTTTTCACAACCGCAACCTAGTAGAGGCGCGTTTTCGCCTAGGTGGAACCAAGCGTCCAGAGGAAGACGAGTATGACCTACCTCACCCGCTACGTGGTTACGGCCAGAGAATACTTTACCTTCGTAGATAAAGCCGCCGCCAAAACCCGTACCAAGGATCAAACCTAGTACAGACGGTTCGTCTTGAAGGTCTTCATCCCATGCTTCAGAAAGCGCGAAACAGTTTGCATCGTTTTCAATTTTTACGCTGCGGCCGATTTTAGCTTCAAGATCAGCGCGAAGTGGTTTGCCTTTTGCTGCTGGTACGTTAACCGTTAGCACAGTTGCATCATCAGCATCTTCCATCCCAGGAAGACCAAGACCAATCGTACCTTCACAACCAAATTCCGCATCGTATTTGTTAACCAGACCTGCGATGGTTTCTACCAGCAAATCGTAGTTGTCTGTTGGTGTTGGTACACGTTCAGTTGCTACACGCTCAAGTTTTTCGTTAAACGCACCAAACTCGATTTTAGTGCCACCGACATCAAAGCCGTAATACATGCAATTCTCTCCTAAAAAGCTCAAACGACTCCCAAAATATGCTGGAGTCAAAAAAGATAAACTTTAGGCATTATCCATATCTGTACGCCTGCAAACCGTGACGGAATGCAGATTTATCCCCTCGTTGAAGCCAGTTGAACAACAAGCCATCAACAAAAGTTCATTCCTTAGAGTTAGCTCTCGATTTTAGCCCACTCTTTGAAACGTTTCAGATGCGGGCGAGACCAGTCGGTTTTTACTCGAGTTTTCGTCAGCATGTAGGTTTCACGGAAGGCTTCAAACCACAATTGCAGACACTCCGAAGCTTGCTCTTCACCTGCCTGTTTGAATACTAACGTCGCCACTTCTGCAGTAGACAGATGCTGCTCATTGTCCGAGCGGCGCATGATGTATTCAGACAATGACTCCGGCTCAATAGAAAGCACAGGTAAAGACTTCAAGAACTCTGAACGGCGGAAGATCTTACGTGCCTCACGCCAGCTGCCATCAATGAAGATCAGTAACCATTTTTTGCCTGAGCCATCGGCTATCTTCAAACGCTCTGGATTTAAGCCGCCTAACAAACGTTCAGGCTCATCCACGTAATCTGCTGGGAAGACAACCACAGGTTGATAAGCATCGCTCTCTAACAAGACCAACATCTCTTCGGAAGGTTCGGTACGATTCCATTGATACACGTAGGTCTCTTGAATCGTATCAGCAATAAGACGCCCAGTATTACTCGGCTTGAACACTTCGTTTTCCGATAAGATCAACATGCAGGCAATGTTGGATTCGATGTTCGGCTGAATGTCGCACAAACAATATTGTTCAGATACCTGACAATAAGGACAGCGAACCACTTTACAACCGCGAGCGTTAAACGGCTTCGTTGAGATAGATTGACGGTGCTGGTATAAACGATGGAAAGCGTGGATTCTCATGGATAGAAAGTGCCAGTTAGAATAAGTGCATGTATAAAGTAGAGCGCGATTCTACTTGCATCGCCAGTTAGTCTCAAGAAATGCTCGTAAACGGACTGATATTCACATTCCTTTCTTCTCGGTGAAAGATACGGTGGAGTCTTAAGGTCTTAACAAATAAGCGAATCAATCAAGGAAATCAGCGTGACCGAAACTGCATTTAACGACCCTTCTTGGCTACGACTCAGCATCTTTATTGGTGTTTTGTTGCTGTGTACCCTTTGGGAAAACAAGCTTCCGAGAAAGCAGTTGACTGTCGACCGTTCATTTCGCTGGTTTAACAACCTCACACTGGTCGCACTAAACAGCATCGTTATTGCCGTTGTCATGCCTATTGCCGCTTTCCAAGCAGCCATCATCGCTTATGAAAACCAATGGGGTCTACTCAATGCTCTTGCCTTGCCGACTTGGTTAAATGTGCTGATAGCCGTAGTGTTACTCGACCTCATCATTTATCTACAGCATTTAGTTTTCCATAGCGTTAAACCGCTATGGAAGCTTCACCGCATGCATCATGCTGACTTGGATATCGATGTCACAACCGGAACACGATTCCACCCGATAGAAATCATTCTCTCAATGATTGTAAAAATCGCTGCTGTTTTCGCTTTGGGCGTGTCTCCTATCGCCATCGTGGTGTTTGAAATCGTATTGAATGCTAGCGCGATGTTTAACCATAGCAATGCAGAGCTTTCACTGTCTTGGGATGCGAAGTTACGTAAATTGGTTGTGACGCCAGACATGCACCGCGTGCACCACTCTGTCATCGTGCGCGAGACACATTCAAACTTTGGTTTCTTCTTGTCGATCTGGGATCGTTTGTTTGGCACTTACCGAGCTCAACCGGAATTAGGTCATGATGATGTTGTGATTGGTGTTCCAGAGATTCGCGACAGAGACGAACAAAGATTGGATAAACTGATCACCCAGCCATTTCGTTACAAGGAAAAGTCTTCCTCATGAGCAGTTCAATAAAAGTGAATGTGTTTGGAAAAATCATGCTTGCTGAATGCAACGATGGGATTTGGACGCTTTATATCGATTCAGAAACTTCGATAAAGCGCCCAATCAGAGACTTTGTAGTGCCGCCCTCTCTCGATGAGGACGAGTTGCTGACCTATCTAGATGATATGTATCACGAACATGCGTCCGCTACTCATCCATGTGTGTTTAGGGTTGAATAAAAACCGTTAAGCTTTAATCAAATCGCGTTTTTTATTTGACTGTGTCACACCAACAAACAAGCCGATAATACCCAAGACAATTGACGAAATGGCGAGCACACTCACGTCTTGTTGCTTATTGATGGCCGAATATACAAACGCGATCCCAAAAAAGATGGCGCCAAAACTAAAGCCTGATAACGCTGCAAAAATGCCGAAGCTTGCTAGCTCCTTAAAATTATCCATAACACTTCCCTGTTGAAAAATACGTAACGTCTAAAAAATTAACGGAATATCTGACGTGATCGGCGCTGCTTTTGTGAATTCCAGAGCCAGATAGATACTCCAATAGAAAATCCTAGCAACAACGTTTGCCACTGCAGTTGTCCACTGCTCTCTAGTACGCCTAATCCATAGTGCGCATAAGAGTTGAAGCCAACGCTGCTCAACATGATCAATAACAGTAAAACCAGCCCTGTTCGGCGATGCTTGATCAACAAATACACGGCAAGCAAATCAAGGAGACCAAGTGCACTCCAATACATATTTAACCAGCCTGGGGCAAAATCGTAAGGCAAAAAGCCATCGACAATATTGTCGTAAATGTGGATGACACCACCCACTGTCAGGCAAAGGCATAGGAGAAACAGTACGAATTTATCCATTATCGTTTCCTTTCCTTATCTGAATGAATGCGCAAAGCATATAGAAATCAGCTAAATAATTGTAATTTCGACGCCATTTTTGAGAGCGACAGTGCCTTTAAACAGTACGTGAGGGGTACGAAAGAATAACAATGGTACTTTTTCCTTATCGATTCGCTCCTGATAAAAGCATAGCGTTTTGCTCGGAAGTTCGCTGAGTTGTGAAAGCTCGGTCTCTCTGTAAGGCATAAAATCCTCTTTTGATTCTTTCCAATCACCAATTTCTTGATTGGGCGACCAGAAAATCACGGTATTGGTTTGATCAAAGCCGAGTTCTCTCACATCAAATCGAAACCAACGACCTAGCGTTGTCGTCTCAAGGCCGCACTTTCTCAATCCCTCTAATACCTTAACCGGATGAATCGGCGTAAAGTGAAGCACGTCATTCCAATAGCAATCTAATCCATGAACACGACGCTGTAGAGCTTGCGGTCGATACTCGTATTTCTGGACATGTTGTTGATACAAGTTCGGGTGTGATGCTTTCAAGCAGTTAAGAGGTTTTAATCGGTCTCCCGTCAAGTTGCTTGGTACGCGATGGTAAACGTAGGTCAAGGTTATCCCTCTTGTGGTGCTTTTAAGTCAATGAACACAAACTTCATTGAAGGCGGAAAAATAAAATCATCATCACATCGGTAGCCTCTTAGCCACAAACCATCATCCCGCTTACGCAGATACAAACCCCTAGGATAGGTCTCCTCTTTAGCTATAGGCAAAGAAGCGAGCGTTACGTATTCACCTTTTGTGAGCAAAATACCTTGAAGTAACAAGTATGGTGCGACGGCGAGCGGACAAGGCTCTAGATCTCTCTGAGCTGCATGCTCAAGAAGCTCAGACAGTGTTGCGCCAAAAGGTGCCCCCAAATCCGAAGGCGTTGTTACCAATACAGACAATGCCTGACCACGTTGTTTGGTTTGTATCATTTGGTCTTCAAACAGCTGCAATGCAAACGGATTGAATTGAATGTGTTGTTCTTTGAGTTCTTGAAGCAACTCCGCATTCGTGTGATTACCAATTTCAACGTTCACTTCATTTCTCCAAGGCGAATCAACTCACGAACCTGCTCTAGAGCACGCTGAAAAACAGGATGGGCGCAGGAAGAAATGTCTTTCGCAACTTCATGCCAAAAGAATTCGAAATCATGCCCACCATCATCTTGAGTGTGGAAGACCCAATGTTCCGGCAACGCTTCACACTCACACAAAACGAAATGCCAATGTTGCTCTTGGAACCCACTCTCCCAAGCCCCTAAGTAGGTTGTTTGATTGACCAGTTCGATGCCAGACTCCTCTGCCAATTCTCTTTTTGCCGCACTTAAGAAGTCGCAATCGAAGGGTTCAACAGTGCCTTTCACCAACTGAACGCCCGCAAGAGGATGTTTGAAAAGAAGAATCTCGCGGTTTTGTTTTCGCAACACCAGAGGACACACTTTATCGACCACAGAGTACCTCCTCGCTCTGAAGGCATATTTGTTTCGCTTCGACAGGAAAGAGAGGCAACATGGCTAGTTCAGTAAAACTCACCCATCTTAGAATATATTGATTGGAAGCCGATTGCCTTTGTTGTTCGGGGCCATTACCTAGCGTAGGGGTGGCTGAACCGATATGGGATAAGAAGTAATGATCCTTTCGGCCTTGATTTTGAATCTGAAACACAGGTGTGAGGGATATCAGCTTTATAGAGGTTTCTTCCAGTGCCTCGCGTTTCGCCGCTTCAGAAAGAATTTCTCCATCCTCTACACTACCGCCAGGAAACACCCAATAGTGTTTATCGCTCTTCACTCGTTCAATCAATAAAACCTCCCCATGATCGTTTATTAATATCAGACTTGCTCGCTCTGGCATTTATCTCACTCCCTTGACTGAGCGGAATATTCTAACAACCTTGAAGCGATAACAAAGCATTAACAAATGCTGGTAACACATTTCTCTTGTGCCGTTAATCAATTTGCGATTTGGGTCACTCACTCTTGGATTCGAAAAATAAAAGGCAGAGCGATTGCCCTGCCTTTGGTCGTATTGGAAGTTTGTTTGGTCTCACCTAATACTGGATCAACTCATCTGATGCAGCTCGTATTTGTGCAGCATTGCTTGTTGATGTCCCGCGATGTCTGAAACTTGTTCTGAGCTCTCGACCATCGACTCCAACTGAAGTTTGGTGTGTACACCTTGGTCAGAAATATGTGTAATGGCTTGCGACACATCCGCTGTTGCTCGCTCTTGCTCTTCTGTCGCAACAGAGATCTGGTCGACACGCTGCTGAATCAGTTGTACCGCTTCATTGATATCGGTAAATGCTGATTTCACTTGTTGACTTGATTGCAACGCACATGACATTTCTTCTCGCGAATCACTCACCGCTTTACGAGAACGTTCTGCCGCCGCAACTAACTCATTCATAATTTCGCGAATGTTGGTCGTTTGCTGTGAGGTATCTCTGGCTAACTTACGAACTTCATCCGCAACGACCGCAAATCCTCGGCCTTGATCTCCTGCCCGAGCGGCCTCGATCGCCGCGTTTAATGCAAGTAAGTTGGTGTTATCAGCAATGCCGCTGATCATGTCCACCATTTCACGAATCTGTTTGACGCGCTCATCGAGCTCTAACATCGATTGTTCATTCATATTGAGTGAATTCTCTAACGACTCCAAACGCTGGCGATTTTTCTCAACCACGCCCACGCCTTTGACCGTATGTTTCGTCGCTAAGTGTGAAACTTCGGAAGAGGCATTTGTCACCATCGCAATCTCTCGAATCGAAGCCTCTAGTTGCGTAACCGTCGTTACCATACTAGCTAGCGCGGAATTTTGCACAGTTAGGCTTTGATTTGTTTGCTCTGCCGCATCATGGCTGATCTCAGCGGTTTGATACAAGGTTTCGCAGTTACGCGTGACGGTAGAAATAGAATCATGCGTTGAGTCGATAACTTGATTGAGTTTGCGCGCGACTTCTTTTAACTCAAACGGTCCAACCTCTTGCGCTTTACCTCGGAAATCGTGCTCTGTCAGTGCCGACAAACGGCTAAGGATATTCTTGAGGCCCCGGTTGATCCACGTTCTTAGACCAAACCATGTCACTAAGACCACTAGAGAGATAACACCAGCGGATATAACTGAAGTCAAACTCGCGTTTTGAATTGTACTGTGAACTACGGACTTACGATCATCAATAAGATCAGACGCGGCATCAGATACTTGGTCGAGCAAATACATGGTTTCGTTTGCAAGCTGCGAGGCACGTTGAAACTCCGCTTTCTGCTGTTCGCTCTGCTCTAGCTTGGTCAGTATTAAACGCAAGACGCCGTCATCGTTAAAGCCAGCTTGCACCATGTCATAAGGCGCGATCAAGCTGGTAAACTCATTAACCTCCGGATGCCACTCTTTGAAATCATCAAAAGCGAGATTGATACCAGCAATTCGATTGCGCATTTCCCTATACTCTTGCTCGGCTTTCTCTAACTCGGTGTGCGTCATCATAAGCAAGAAAGTACTCTCCATTGAGCTTGCAGAGGCGATAAAGCGGTTCGCTGCGTCACTAGACTCAGGGTTATCCTCACTCAGGAACGAACTAATTCGGTTCATCTCCGGCCCGATAGAGCTCAAGCCATAGCGAAAACCACCCACTGCGGCGTTAATATCGCTTTGCATCTGAATCACCGCTGACTGTTTCGATAAGATGGAATTGGTGACTTGATGAAGCTCTGCAACGTTTTCTCTCAGCATACTTGAGAGATGTTCTGCCACAGTGGATGTTTGTTCGATTAGCCCATCACTCTGCTTTGCTAACGCCTCAATTTGTGAAATGGTAAGAGGTAGTTCAGTGGGATCCGTAATTTGCATCCCATAGTTAAGTAGCTTGATCTGTTCTAACACATTGCGAGTGAGTGTCGCATTTGCCATTGCCATGGGTAACGCTTTTTGAGACAACTCTTCAAATTGTTCCCCAACCTGCTCCATTCCTTTGAAACTTGCGGTAGAAAGGGCTATAACAAGTGCGATGATAGTTAAAAATGTTGCACTGATAGTCTGAATCAGTGAAAAAGAAAAGCGTAAACGTTTGCGCGTCGTCATAATTAATTTATGTTCTTTCTTGGGTTTGAATCAACTTTCCGTTTGCTCGTCACATAAGTGAGACAATAACGTGATTTGCTGCCCATACTAGGTATTGGTTATGACGTTAATATTTCAGTTTTAAGTCGTAGGGATGACAGATGGGTGATGTGCGTCGTATTTATTTTCCTTTGATAATCAGTGTGCTACTTAGTGCTTGTTCATCTGGCCCAGATCCAGAAACGCAAGCAGAGCACTCCCTCCCTGTAACTCAGCTCCTCTCAGATAATCAAAGTTTGTTCGACTTTTATGATGAATGGGAAGGTACACCTTATCGATTAGGTGGAACGAAAAAGTCCGGCATTGACTGCTCTGCATTCGTGCAAAAAGCATTTGTTGAAGCATACCAAATGTCGCTACCTCGAACGACACGCCAACAATCTAAGCAAGGCGTTGAAATGAGTTGGTCAGACGCGCAACAAGGTGACTTGGTATTTTTTAAAACGAGAAGAAGCACCTACCACGTAGGTATCTATCTAGGGAATAAACAGTTTATGCACGCTTCTACATCAAAAGGCGTGATCATTTCTAGAATCGATAACCCTTACTGGGCATCGAAATTTTGGCAAGTAAGAAGAGTTACCATGTAACTCTTCTTTAGATAGAAATAACGAAAGATTAGAATCAGTCGTAAGTCGCAACAGCGGTATCAAATAAGTTTTTCACCAACGCAATGTACTCATCTAGGAAAGCGATCTGTTCGTTGGTCGCTTTCTTTGTCCATACACCCGCAAGCACTTCACCCAAATCTTCCACTACCGCATCAGCTTCTTTTAGTAACTTAAAGCGCACACTTGAATGCAATTCTGGGTTTTGTTCGAATATCGCCATGATGTTCGACGCAACCATGTCCGTTACGACATCTTCAATGCTTTCTGATCCTGTGTCACCAATTTCAGACGTAAAAATGTCTAAGTTGAGTGACAAGTGCTCGATTAGAGCGAGATATCCATCGGTTTCTACAACCACTGTTTTTCTCCGTTTTGTGCAAGCCTTCGAAGCTGAAAGCGAATTAGTTTCAATAGTAAGACATGCCGAGAAAATTTCATTAACTTATTTCATATTAATAAGCATTGATGCACTAACTGCATGGTTTTTATCCAATTAGGTTAAGCATCCTCATGATTGCAGGTTTGATTTCTTCCACTTTCTTTAGCGCGATATAACGCTGCATCGGCACTCTTTAGCCATTGTGTATGACTCTCAAAATACGATTTATACTCGCATACGCCGATACTTATCGTGTAGTTAATCAAAAACTCTTCAACTTTCACGATTTCTTGCTCAATTCGCTTTCGCAATCGTTCAGCAAAGTAATTGGCTTGTTCTTGATTGGTGTGCGGCAGCAACACCGTAAACTCTTCCCCTCCGAAGCGACCACAAATATCACTACTACGCGCTGTTTTACGCAACAGGCTTGAGGTACGACGAATTACCTCATCTCCCGTGTGGTGTCCGTAGGTATCGTTGACCTTCTTGAAGTGGTCGATATCGAAAATAACCAGTGAACTCGCCCCTTCGATGACTTTAAGTTGAGCGAACTCCTCTTTCAACGACTGCTCCCAATACGCTCGGTTAAACAATCCAGTAAGGCCGTCTTTACGACTGATTTCCGACAGGTGTTGGTTAGTCTCTCGCAAATGAATACGGTTACGCGCCGTTTCGGAAACGTCGTTAATCTGAATGGCAATGTGGCTAACATCACCTGACAACGAGCGCAGAGGTGTGATCACAATATCTTGGAACATCAGGTTACTGCTGTTGGAAACCGGAGAGAAGTTGTTGAACTTAAAAAGGTATGGTCGGTTTTCCCAACTAGAGAATGAACGCGTTTCTAAATCTGCAGATGTCTTAAGCTTGGTTTCTAGCCACGTTCTGGGCAGCTCTTCAAAGTGATCGAACAAGCACTCACCAAGAATATTCTGGGACAAAATACCACTATACGACTGCATAAAGCTGTTCCAAACACAGACTTTATAGTCTTGATCGAGAACAATAAGCCCAGAGTCCATGGTATCCAGTATTTGAGTGACCCAGTGAAAGTCTGCTATGTCCAGCGTAATTTCGGACATTAGATTAGCTCCATAATTTCATAGATGATGTCTACGGATGATTTATCTATCAGGAACAGAACTTCACACTCAAAGTCGAGTGATTCTGCCATATAGGTGTATTCAATGGTAAAGAGTTCGCCAGATTCTTCTTTTTCTTCACAGTAAGGTGTGATGGTTTCAATAATGCCAGGCTGGCGCAGGGAAAACTGTTTATCTAGCTGGTTTCCCAAAGAAGTTAAGAATGATGAAACCAGTAGGTTCGATACGTTTAGAATGATTTCATTATGTGGCGTGAATTCCAACAGATACCCAAGGCGCTCACCAATTTGGTTAATGTCTTTACCACGTAAGCAGACCAGCGCTTCACCATGAATGCCACCGCCTACAAAGCGCTGCGCAACCGCCACGGAACCATCTCTTCCAATAACGTCCACCAGCGTCATATGGAGTTCACCATAAGATAAAGGGCCTACATGAGGAACGGGAAGCTGAATGAATTCTCGTAGGTGGTCAGCCATGATCGCGGCACCTTTACCCAACGCGATATTCGCGACTTCGCGGAACTTCGATAAGGGAGAGACCTCAGCAACAGGTAAAGGTTCTGCATTAGTGTGGGCACTGAAGGCATAATGTAACCCCAGCTTTTCGTAGAGAGGAATGATCTCTTCTTCAGCCAGAGGTTTAGCAATAAAATCCATTGCACCAAGCTCTAAGCATCGCTGCTTGGCTTCGTGTTGGACATCACCCGAAATAATGACAATCTTGGTTGGATATTGACTAACGGGTAACGACTCTAGTACTTCGAACCCATCCATGACGGGCATGGTCAAATCGAGGAACAAAACGTCAATATTTTGTTCCGCTAGGATTTTCAAAGCCTCATGGCCGTCTTGGGCCTCAAGTAGGTGTAATGATGTATCTTGTACGATGGAGCGGGTAATCAACTTTCGTGCGACTGCCGAATCATCACAAATTAGTATTTTCATGCCACCAATGGAACTAAAGTCAAAAAAATTATAATACTAGCTGTGCTGTTATAGCTCCATATGTTAAGCCGATAAATCATAGGGTTATAGGCGACGTGATTCACACTTATAAACATTTTTCACTATAGGCGGAAAAATTATTGTCGAAGTTTGCTTCACTCCGCGTCAATGTTCCGCCGTTTATCCTAAACTATTGTTGGTCAAATAGATAAGCGAGGTTTTGTATGTGGCAAGCAATATCGCAGCAGCTTTCTGATACCTTGATGTTCGAATATCAAATAACTGAGAAGGTAAAACTCTCGGGTGGGGAAATCAGTGAAAGCTATATGATCAATGACGGAGAGCAGCGCTATTTCGTCAAACTCAACGATCGGGATTTCTTAGCCAACTTCGAAGTCGAGGCGGAAAGCCTGCACTTACTACGCGAAACCTCTGCTCTATTTGTCCCAGAGGTTGTTTTGGTCGGTAAAATCAAGACGCACTCCTTTATTATTCTCAATTATCTGCCAACGAAACCGCTTGAAGATGCCGATAACAGCTTTAAATTTGGCGAACAATTAGCGCGTCTCCATTTATGGGGAGAACAGAAAGAATTTGGTTTCGATACCGACAATTATATAGGCTCGACGCTGCAACCGAACCAGTGGCATAAAAAGTGGTGTGTGTTCTTTGCTGAACAACGTATAGGCTGGCAGCTTCAATTGCTGAAAGAAAAAGGCGTTTCTTTGGTCGATATCGATGACTTTATTGACGTCGTGAAACAGCTTTTGTCTCATCACGTCCCGAAACCTTCTCTATTGCATGGTGACCTATGGAACGGGAATGTTGCACTAACACCTGCCGGCCCTATCTGTTATGACCCATCCTGTTACTGGGGAGACCGTGAATGCGACCTAGCCATGACTGAGTTATTTGGAGGTTTCCAACTTGATTTTTATCAAGGATATGAATCAGTTGCACCACTTCCTGTTGGATATGAAGAACGGAAAGACATTTATAATCTTTACCATGTTCTCAACCATTGTAACCTGTTCGGAGGGCATTACCTCGAGCAAGCACAATCGATAATTAAGAAGATAATTTCTTATTGATTTGGAAGGGAAAGAGCATTACTGAGTGTAAAATTTCGACGCACATCACCCAAGATAATGACCCCAAGCCCAACGTTGGGTTTGGGGTCAACTTTTGCACTTATTTCGACTCAATTAGCAACAAGAGCACCTAATATTCAAAGTAACTCGGCTTACGTTGTATCTCTAACTCTAAGAGACAAGCGAGTAACTAAGGGCTGTATTTTCTCTACAACAAAGTATTAAAAGCCCTGCAATACTAGGAGTTTTTGTATGCAAAATTACACTGAAAGACATGTGAAATGTCCCCACTGCGGGCACTCAATCGGCATCACTCTCGATGCAAGTAATGGTAACCAAGAGTTCTATGATGACTGTCCGGCCTGTTGTCATGCGATTCACCTCAACATGAAAGTTGATGAGTTGCAGCAGAAAGTCGAATTGTTCATCGACGACAACTACGAGTAACAACTTATCCCCCCAATAGAAATAAGAAAAGGAGCCTCGAGTGCTCCTTTGTTATTTTTACTCTGTTACTTTTACCTGGTTAGGCAAAGCCAACTATTGCTCGAAGATCTAAAGCTGCTTCGCGGCCAACACACGTTCTACCGTATCAACAATCGCTTGTGTTTGTGGGTCGAATTCCACATTGATCTTTTCTCCAGCTTGGCGACGACCAAATAGTGTTCTTTCTAGTGTTTCCGGAATTAAATGAACAGAGAAACGATTATCTTCAACTTCGCCAATCGTCAGTGAACATCCGTCAAGGCCGATATAACCTTTAGCAAGTACATACTTCATGGATTCTTGCGGTAGCGTAAACCAAATCGTGCGGTTGTTTGGTGTATCAATCACTTCCGAGATTTCAGCCAGCAAACTGATGTGGCCCGACATGCTATGACCACCAATCTCATCGCCAAACTTAGCCGCGCGTTCAATATTTACGCTGTCGCCTTCCTCTAACTCACCAAGGTTGGTCAACGCTAACGTCGCTTGCATTAGGTCAAAGCTGATTTGAGTCCCTTCGATTTTGGTTACAGTGAGACAACAGCCGTTGTGCGCGACAGATGCGCCAATTTCTAGCCCTTCATTTAATGCTCCTTCAAGCACCAAAACGTGAGTTTGAAAACGATCTTTCTTGTCGATATGAACGACTTTAGCCGTACCTTGAACAATTCCTGTAAACATTCTTTTTACCTATTCGTTAGACGCAATTGATAGCCAAGACAAACGTCCACAGCTGATTTTTACAATCGTCTACCAATTAACCAAAATTCCACATGTTGTAGGTATGGCATCGGAGCATACAATTGTTTATCATCTGCGCGGAGTTCCTTCGAGGCATTTTTTCACCTTATAGTGACTAAAATCAACCATCAGATCAGTTCATCACATCTTTTGTCCTCAAGCACTCCCTATCTTTTCAAATAATTTCTTTTACAACCTATTGTTCCGCTCTGGAGTATTTCGTGCATCGCTATAAAGAAGAAGCATCGAGTCTTATAAAATTAGCAACCCCTGTGTTGATCGCTTCTGTCGCGCAAACGGGGATGGGCTTTGTAGATACCGTAATGGCAGGTGGCGTAAGTGCGACCGACATGGCAGCGGTTTCTGTGGCAGCAAGTATTTGGCTTCCATCAATTTTATTTGGTGTGGGCTTATTAATGGCACTTGTGCCGGTAGTCGCTCAGCTTAATGGCTCAGGTCGTCGCGTTAAGATTCCATTTGAGATCCAACAAGGCATTGTCCTTGCGCTACTGATCAGCATTCCAATCATCGGAGTGTTATTCCAGACCCAATTCATTCTTGGGTTAATGGATGTCGAAGCAGCGATGACAGAGAAAACCATTGGCTATATCCATGCGGTTATTTTCGCGGTTCCAGCCTTCTTGTTGTTCCAAACCTTGCGCAGCTTTACTGATGGTATGTCTCTCACTAAGCCTGCGATGTTTATCGGCTTTATTGGTTTGATGCTGAACATTCCGCTTAACTGGATTTTTGTTTACGGCAAATTCGGCGCACCTGCACTCGGTGGTGTTGGCTGTGGTGTTGCAACAGCCATCGTGTACTGGGTGATGTTTGGCTTACTACTGCTTTACGTGACAACTTCAGCTCGCCTAAAGAGCATTAATCTATTTGGTGAGTTTCACAAACCTCAACTTAAAGCGCAAATTCGTCTGTTCAAACTGGGCTTTCCTGTGGCCGCAGCGTTGTTCTTTGAAGTTACCCTATTTGCTGTGGTAGCACTTTTGGTCTCACCACTAGGGTCAATTATTGTTGCCGCGCACCAAGTTGCGATTAACTTCTCTTCGCTTGTGTTTATGCTACCAATGAGTGTGGGCGCGGCAGTAAGTATTCGCGTAGGTCATCGCTTGGGTGAAGAAAACGTAGACGGTGCACGAGTCGCTTCTCGCGTAGGCGTCATGGTCGGTCTCGCGCTTGCAATGATGACCGCTATCCTAACGGTGTTGTTCCGTGAGCAAATTGCCCTGCTCTACACTAATAACCCAGAAGTAGTTGAACTTGCGATGGTGCTATTGTTGTTCGCTGCAATCTACCAATGTACAGATGCGGTTCAAGTTATCGCAGCTGGTGCACTGCGCGGCTACAAAGATATGCGTGCTATCTTCAACCGTACTTTCATTGCCTACTGGTTGCTTGGTTTGCCTATCGGCTACGTGCTTGGTCGTACAGATTGGATTGTTGAGCCTATGGGTGCACAGGGTTTCTGGCTAGGTTTCATCATTGGTCTTTCTTCTGCTGCATTCCTATTGGGTATCCGCCTGCGTTGGATGCATCGCCAAGAGCCAGAAGTACAGTTAAACTTCTCTCAGCAATAATTCAAATCAAAGCGTGACTCGACTTGAACGCATCATTTTAAAGCCAGCATCCGCTGGCTTTTTTGATCTCTCACGGCCGTCTGAAGGTATACTTATCTAAGTGATTAAAAAGGAAATGCTGTGAGAACTTCACTTATCGCAACAACGCTTTTGCTATCAATAACCTTGCTAAGTGGGTGTAACGAGTGGTTCAACCCAGAGAAAGCAGTGTTTGAGAAATACAACCAGCGCCTGGCGAATGTCTTAGACGTGTCGGAATCTGCGCTTGAACCTTCACCTGCGATTACCATTCCTGATAAACGGGAGCTGTTCCAAGAGCTGCCTCGCCTGTCGCTTGGGTTACTAGAAAGTTATCAACTACGTCAATGTGGACTGTTCAATTTGATTGCGGAAAAAAACTCGCAGCTCGGGAAAGTGCAGGACGCTTTTTACGATTTTGATTATCAAACCAGTTTACTTAGAACATTGAATGGCTGCTTGAGTGAGTACCCATTGAGTGATGAAGAAAACACAAAGCTAAGCGGATTATACGATCAGAAATGGCATCACCTGACAGTACACCTCGACAACATGCTGCTCACCAGTGACGCAATGCGCAAACAACTTACAGGCTCCGCGTGGCTCCCCTTGGAAAGCAAAGACCAGATCGCTCACGTACGGGATGCTTTCCTCGTGTTGAATGCCATGTACCAAACCCCTTATCGCACGCTTTCTCGACTACCTGAAACCACCATCGTGAACTACCAAGAAGAGCTAGAAAAAACGCGTCTCATTGGCCGACTTTACTACACATTAATTGATGCGACTCACTGGTTAAATCACACCACACAGATGCTCGAAGCAAACCAAGACAAAATTATTTGCGGTGCTAACCGTGATATCACTCAGTTTCGGTATTTAAGAAATGTGTTTCAATCCATCTATGTGGCAGAAGTGCAACCTTACATGGCCTTTGTTGATGGCACTTATCAGCAGTTAGAGGGTGGGATTAACTTAGTTGAGCGTAGAATGGCAGCGCACGGTGCGCGTTACGGTATTGAAGAAGCACATGAACAATTTCGCAGAGAGACTTTAGAGCACGTTCAATTCTGGAAAAGCTTATTCAAACGTTGCGGGGTAACGGTTGGTAATCAGTGAAGAGACAACACCCCAAACTTTGTCATTGAGAAATTCGTTCTCGTAAGAATCGCGCGAACCGAGGCTTCCCGTTATGGGTATAACCGTTGTATCGAAACGTGATTGTCGAGCCAATCTTTGGCGGTGACTTCCTCACATCATCGGTAAAGCCACTGCCTATATAAAACTCAGTCCCGTCCGTCAATCGAACTAGCACCGCTCCCATCATTCCCAGTAGCCGTCCCGTGCCGGGCTTGTACCCAATCACAGTCGCTTCTGCATCTGCAAAACGTTTTAATTTGAGTAAATCACTGCCTCTGCCTGCTTGATAACGGCTTGACACTTTTCTAAGCATCACGCCTTCACCATCAGATTGCGAAATTTGATCTAACTGTTCAAACAAATGTTTCTCATCTTGAATGGCACGATGCTCAACGTACTTAATATGTGGTGCATCCATTGCAAACACTAAATGCTGAATGTTGTAGTAGCGCTTTCTGTAGTCTCCTGCCGAATAAGGCATGTCAAACACCATAAAGTCGATACGCTGCCAAGCGCTTTCTATTGGCGTCTTATCCAATACCGTTTGCTGCACAAGATGAAAGTTACCTCGCCCTGCCCACAACTCCCCATCCAATGGGTAATCGGGCAATACGCGAATGAACCATTCCGGTGCATATATGCGATTACCATTACGAGTAACCAAATGCTGACCTGTCCAATAAGCTCTAATGCCGTCCAACTTCTCGCTGTACCAATACTGGGACACATCGATTCCATCTTGATAAGAATCCGCGAGTGAAACCGGAGGATGTAAATTTGGATCCGCTTGCGGCTGTGCGGACGCAATCACGGCAAGTGCAATCAATGTCATTCTTAATGGCATGAGGAAACCTTTTTAATAGATCACACCTATTGAACCGCATCTATTCATAAACACCTAACCACAATTGACGTTCTTCGATCAATCGCAACTCCAACTCGCAATTAAGTGCAACCGCGTACATAAAGTTCGGACAGATCTGGCACTTTAAAACAGGGGGATTTTTACGTTTATTTGATTCTCAAATTGAGAACACACGTATTCTCAAAATGAAACCCTTCTCGCCATTAGGTTAAATCTCTGTTTTTAAAGACATTCACAATTGGCACACTCTCTGCTCTATTGAACCCAAGGAATCTTCAAACGGAGAATGAACCATGGAATTACGAAAGCAAGAAACGGCACCAAATACTCTAACCATTGAGTTTTTTGGCGATTTGGACGCAAAAGGCTGCCGTCAAGCACAGCATCAAATTGATGAGGTGATTCACAGTGATCATCACAAGGAAGTAGAAATCAACCTGCAACACGTCCAATTTCTTGATTCTTCAGGGATTGGTGCCATTGTTTATTTATATAAGCGCCTAGTTGAACGTGAACGCAGTATGAGCATAGAAAACGTATCGGGACAACCATTAGAAATTATGAGCTTGCTACGTATCAATCACGCGATTCCGGTCAATTCAAAAGGTCACTAAAAAACCGGTTAATACGGAGGTTGGCATGGTGAAACTCTTACGACAAAGCGTGTTGTGCAGTCTCGTTGTCAGCATGTTTGGTTGCTCGACGTTTGACTACCCTGACAATGGCAAGGGTGGCATGGCGGAAAATTACCAAGACATCTCTATCGAGAACTATCAGTTTTCACCTGTGATGCCAGACGAACCTCTTGGCCCTGAACATGGTTTGCGTTTCGACTGGCAACTAACCAAGTTGCATTTGGATGCTTTGATCCAAGAAGGTGCTCGCTGGTGCTTCCCCGCAGCGGTCGTTCAAGCACTAGAGAAACAAAATCGCATTGCTCGTGAGCTTGAAGGTGGATTGCTACTGGATGCGGCCAACGACATCGTGATTCAACGTCGTCGCCTCAACCAACTTGAGCTCCAATTGGACTACGTGCTATCTCAAACCACTTGTAAGCCACCGCAAGACATAGAAGCGCTACGCAGCGACCTCAACATCGTCGCCAACATCTATGACCTTCTGAACGTGGATAACCAGTTCGCCGTCGACTCTGCAGAGATTAACCCTAAATACATGGGGCACCTTGCGGAAGCTGCTTACATCCTACGTGACCACCCTTCTCTTTCATTGGTTGTAACCGGGCACGCTGACGCAACCGGCACGCCCGAATACAATCAAAAGCTAGCACAAGATCGAGCAGAGCAAGTGAAACGCTATTTAAACGTATTTGGCATTACCTCAGACCGTGTGCAAACAAAATCCGTGGGTGAAACGCTGCCTCTGTACGACGGACAAACACCCGCAGTGCGCTTAACCAATCGCCGCGTCAGCATTGAAGTTCTCAATGCGAAATCTGACACCAGCGCAGACATGGACATGGGAGGCACATTATGAGAATCCTCAACGCAACCATCTCCCTGGTTATGCTGTGTATCATCACCACTATGAGCTCTGCATGGGCTGATGAAGATGACGTGGTTAGAGTCGGTGATTTAGTGCAAATCAACCTGCCCGGTGAAGCTTCTCTTAACAAAGGTTTCCAAGTCGACAAACGTGGCCGAATCAATTTGCCGGAGATTGGGCCGGTATTTGTAGCTGGTTACAACGAAGCACAGCTGCAAAGTGTGATTACTGATAACCTCAAAACCGCTTTTAGGGATGTGGACAATGTGCGTGTATTCGTCAAGGAGCAACAGTTACTCATATCCGTGCAAGGTTATGTGGTCAAACCGGGAGAATACACACTCCCTTCTGGCTCCAACATTCAAATGTTCCTCTATGAAGCAGGAGGTCTACGGGCCGGGGCTCAATTGGACAAAATCATCGTCAAGCGCGGTAACAAGAACATAGAATTCGACTATAAACTTTTTCTCGATACTGGTGATGACTCAAAACTACCGGCTTTAGAATCTTTAGATGTGCTTTTCGTCCCTGCGTCCCCTTTGGTTGGGAATATCGAGCAAGAATTCGATGCCGCGAAACTCGCAAACTCTGGTGACAGTGCCGATTCCGCCCGTGCCATTAAAGTATTTGGTGAGGTGAATGCGCCCGGTTCATTCACTTACAAACCCAATACGACGCTCGTTGACGTGGTCATGCGTGCCGGCGGTGTTACTCGTTACGCCAGTGTGGAACAGATCCGCGTGATCACGAATAACACGCCCGTCATGTTTAATCTTAAGCGCTATTTAGACTCGGGCGACCAAAGCTTGCTACCTGAAGTTCTGCCCGGCACAACCATTTTTGTACCAAAACAAGAAGAAGAAATTAAAGCCGGTGCAAACGTGGTTTATGTCATGGGTGAAGTTGCTCACCCAGGCGCTTATGAAGGTAAAAAAGGCGCGAGTTTTATGGATATTCTCGCCAATGCAGGCGGTCCGACACGCTTTGCCGAATCTCGCCAAATCCGCGTCATTAAAGCTGACGGCGGCGTGATCAATTTCGACCTAACTGCGCATACTGAAGGGTTGTCGAATCAGCGCGTGCCCGCAGTGGGTCCGGGCGATGCGATATTTGTCCCAGAGAAGACCGATATGAACGAAAAATCTTGGCTCAAAGTCGCACCGAGTCGCGCCGTCGCGGTGATGGGTGAAGTGGTTCGTCCCGGTCGCATCGAATGGTCGGACGAAATGGATTTAATCGACCTGATCGCTCATGTCGGCGGCCCTACTCGCCGCGCAGACACCAGCAAAGTGGAAGTATCCAACAACGGCAAAGTCATCAAATTCGATTTAGACAAATACATCCTTCAGGGTTCACCGCATTCTAAGCTGCCAAGGGTATCCGCCGGTACTGTAGTTCGTGTTCACGCGCTTCCCGACGATCCATCCGACAACAAATCGCAGTGGGTGAGTCAAAGCTCTGACGCATCAATCTACGTCTTTGGCCAGATCAATGCACCAGGTCGATACCGCTTTACGACTGAGATGCACTTCCTTGACATTCTCTCAGCAGCGGATGGACCAACAAAGGATGCGGACATTCACAATATTAGAGTGACGCACCGTGGATTGGGCTACGCCAAAGTAAGCAAACTCAACTTATCGCTTTATTTTGAAACAGGTGATGAATCCATTCTCCCAGATGTGCGCCCAGGCGATACGATTTACATTCCAGAAAAAGATAGGAACTGGTTAGACCGTTCGAAAGAATCCACCGTTCGCGTATTAGGGGAAGTTCACTCACCGGGTCGTTATGTTTTTAATGACAACATGACGATTCTCGACATACTCGCCGAAGCTGGTGGACCAAGTGACAGCGCTTATGTCGAAAAGATCAGTGTGGTTAACATGTCTTGCTGCCAAGGTCAGGCTCGAGTCTTCAACTTGGCCGAATTCAGCAAAACTGCCAACATCTACGATCTACCTGTGATACGAGCCGGCGACACAATTTACGTTCCGCATAAAGACGAAAGCTTTGCCGAAAAAGCTCGTGCTGGCTTGCGTGATTTACTGCAAATCACCACCACCATCGTGCTGATAGGAGCGCTGTAATGACCATTCCTGCAACACATGCCGAGATTGAGCAAATCTATCTACAAAGTGAGCTCAAAGGTTATAAGTCTATTTGTGTGGTTGCTTGCCAATCTGAAGACGGCGTAACCTCTGTCGCTTCCGCATTGGCGGAACGCTTGATTCTAGCCGGACATAGAACCCTGTACGTAGACTTGAACCTATTTAAACCCGCTTATAGTACGGTACATGCCTTCGATGAAAACAGTGAGGATGTGGGACAATTGATCGCTCGTAAAGAAAATCATCAAACATTAGTAGGATTAACCGTCCCAGCTCTAGCAAGTACACAACTTGCCTACCGAGATCCGACGATGCTACGTAACGCCGTCGAGACTTGGCTCGAACAATACGATCGAGTGGTAATTGACACCTCTCCTCTGCTTAGCATGAACCGAAGCAATATTCCGGCACAAGTAGTTGCAGGTGTCTGTAATGCATGTGTATTGGTTGCTTGCTATGGCTCGACTACCACCAGCCAAATTGATCAAGCCAAAGCGCTATTAGAGGCAAGTAATGCCAACCTCTTGGGCTCGGTGCTTAACATGAAACACAACTCTGACCTCAAAGACGAGCTTCTTCGCCAAATCAAAAAGCTACGATTTTTGCCAGAAAAGCTCAAAGCAAAAATATCTGAACACATCAAAAACAGTGAATTGTTTACCCTATAGGGAGTGCACACTATGAATACTCAAACAGGCACTGCGTTAGAGCCAGAGTTGGTCGACGAGTTGATTCTCCAACAAATGATCAAAGACACGTGTGCGGAGATCATGCCCACGTTGATAGAGCACTACATTGAAGAGTCCCGAGAGCGCGTTGAAAAAATCCAGCAAGCATTAAGCAACCAAGATAAAGAAATGATGGAGTTTGAGGTGCATACGTTAGGCAGCTCGGCCCTCGCGCTGGGTAACCGCCCCCTCTCACGACACGCTCGTACCATCGAAAAACATTGTGTCGAAGGCAACACCGATCTCGCTTTTGAGCTCTGCCAATCATTACCAGAACTTGCAGAACAATCATTTCTCGCGTTAAACCAAAGAAAAGAGCAAGGTTTTGAAGACTAATCAGGAAGAGAACGAATTTAATCCACTAAAAATAGAGAACTTTCTACAATCCTCACTGTGTGTGCTAATACTTAAATATAAAGATTCTCAAAATGAGAAACGCGAACAAGCCATTTGCTTGAGGTAATTAATTGAATTCATCATCACTGCATGAATCTCAAGCCGACTTAACGGATTAAAACAACAATTTATACAAGTTGGGAAAGGATTATGAGACCAAGGGTGTTACTGGTAGAGGACTCTACTTCACTAGCCATACTTTATAAGCAGTACGTCAAGGATGAACCTTACGACATCTTCCACGTTGAAACTGGAGGTGAGGCGATTCAATTCATTGAGCACAACAAACCACAACTTATTATTCTCGACCTAAAACTTCCAGACATGTCCGGAGAAGACGTTCTTGATTGGATTAATGAGAATGAGATTCCAACCTCTGTCATCATAGCAACGGCGCATGGTAGCGTTGATCTAGCAGTCAACCTGATCCAGAAAGGCGCAGAAGATTTCCTAGAAAAACCCATCAATGCCGATCGTTTGAAAACCTCCGTTGCCTTGCATTTAAAACGCGCCAAACTAGAAAATCTCGTCGAGAACATTCAATCGACTTTCGATCGTCACAACTATCACGGATTTATTGGCTCTAGCCTTCCAATGCAGGCGGTTTACAAAACCATTGATGCAGTTGCCCCGACCTCAGCTAGCGTGTTTATCGTTGGTGAAAGTGGAACGGGTAAAGAAGTGTGTGCCGAAGCGGTTCACCGACAAAGTGATCGCAGAGACAAGCCATTCATTGCAATTAACTGCGGCGCTATCCCTCGTGATTTGATGGAAAGCGAAATATTTGGCCATGTAAAGGGGGCTTTCACTGGCGCTACCACCGATCGTAAAGGTGCAGCGACCCTTGCTCATGGCGGCACACTATTCTTGGACGAACTGTGTGAAATGGAGCTAGAGATGCAGAAAAAGTTATTACGCTTTCTGCAAACGGGAACCTACACGCCTCTCGGGGGCACCAAAGAGATGAAGGTCGATGTTCGTATTATCTGTGCAACCAACCGAGACCCTCTGAAAGAGGTAGAAGAAGGTCGTTTTCGTGAAGACTTGTATTATCGCGTTCATGTCGTTCCCATCGACATGCCGCCATTAAGAGAAAGAGGCAGTGACATTGTCACGCTAGCGAAGCACTTTTTGCTCACTTATGCCAAACAAGATAAGAAGAAGTTCAAACACATCGGTAACGACGTTCAGCATGTCATTAAAAACTACGACTGGCCAGGGAATGTTCGCCAGCTACAAAACATCATTCGTAACATTGTTGTATTAAATGATGAAGATAAGGTCACGCTACCTCACTTGCCTCTTCAACTGACTCGTAAGCCGGAAAAGACGCCTTCTGTATCGCCTGCGAATGCTGTGAGCGTAAAAGAAACGAGCTTCATTACCGAACAAACCGACTCCGTGCAGAATGAAGCCTTCCCAACCTCGGAGCCAGCAAGCGCCACCTATTCTTTCTCTGATCCTGAAAACCAACCAACTATCTCTGGAGCACAAAGGGCTTCAGTCTATTTTAATTCAGACGGCACCATTCGTCCGATGTGGAAAGTCGAGCGAGAGGCGATTCAAAACGCAATTGCTTACTGTGATGGTAACGTACTTAACGCCGCGGTGATGTTGGAACTCAGCCCTTCAACGGTCTACCGCAAAAAACAAGCGTGGGAAGCAGATGAAGCTAATCTCAAACAATCTTGAGATCCCCATTGCGGGTGAAGTCTGGGTACTATTGGATAGTGGTGTGTTTGGAGGGATCGAAAGTCACGTTATCGAACTCAGCAAAGGGCTACAGTCGTCGCATGTTCATGTAAGAGTGGTGTTGGTGTCAGAATACTCACCACCCGCACCACTGGTTGAAAAACTCGAACATGCCGACATTCCCGTCAGTTATCTCTGGCACCTCTGCCCAAAGTCGGAACGTTCCAAGAATATCCCAATTAAACAAATGACCAGTGCGGTGGCCGAACATCAACCTAGCGTTATACACACTCACGGATACAAAGCAGCATTATTAGCCAGAAGTGCGAAGCTCTTTACGCGTGCCTTCCCTCGCCTTATCTCTACTTTTCATGCAGGTGAGACGCCCAAAGGGAGAGTCTTGCTGTACGACTGGATTGACCGATACTCAGCTCGTCTTTCTGATCATTGCTTTGCGGTTAGCCAAGCGATACAACACAAGCTCCCTACTCAATCAGAATTGCTTAATAATTTTGTCTCCATTCCCAACCACCACTGCCGCTATAAAGAAATCGCTTTTGTAGGACGCTTGAGTCACGAGAAAGGCCCAGACCGCTTTATCGAAGTCGCGCGACACATTCCCGACCACCCCTTTTCTATCTACGGAGATGGCCCTGAAAAGAGCTCATTGGTTGAAAATCCCCCTTCTAATGTCATATTTCACGGACATCAAAGCGACATGAATGCTGTTTGGAGCAACATCAGCGTCCTCGTGATTTCATCCCGTTATGAAGGGTTACCAATGGCAGCATTGGAGGCTATGGCTCGTGGCATTATCGTGATAAGCCTGGAAGTTGGTCGACTGCCCGATCTCATCGAAGATGGAAGAAATGGATTCCTCGCTCACAACATCGTCTCACTTATCGACAAAACCAATCAATGGTTAGGCATGAGTCACAGCGAACAGTATCCACTGCGTCATAACGCAATTGAGACCATCAAAGCACATTACTCCTCTAGCAGCATCATTCCTATTCTGATTGAACGCTACCAAATTGCGAATCCTACTTGATGCATATCCATTCTCAAATTGAGAAGTCTTCGCTTTAGGTTCTCTTTATTCCCCACTTCCCACACAAAAACAGAGGTTTAAACCAATAGCATATTTTGGCATCTCGGTTGCAATGGTTAATTAAAACAGATTGGCTGACCGAGGTAACACCTATGACTAATCCAAAACGCATTCTCTATGTGCATTATGGGGACAACTGGATTCGCGGCAGCGAAAGAGTGCTGCTAGACCTTGTCTCAAACATCGACCGCAACCAGTACCAGCCTTTTGTTTGGTCAAACTGCGCGCCACTCATCGAGAGATGCCAATCATTAGGCATTGAGACAAAGTATTCCAATTTCAGCCTCGTTGGCGGATGGAACACGCCACGATGGGATATCAGTGGCTGGAACGAATTGATCAAGCAAGGCACGACACTCATAGAAGAACACAAAATCGACCTCGTAAACGTAAATAATGGAGGTCCTTGTCAATGGATGTGTGTCGCCGCTCGAATGAGCTACATTCCTTTGGTTACTCAACTTCATTGTCACTACACATTGCGCGACCGCCTCTCTCTTGGTCTACATCTCTCACCAAAGCTGATTTGTGTGAGTAAAGACGTTGGGCAAGAACTCCTAAAAGATGGCTATCCGAAGGATCGTCTACATGTCGTACATAATGGTGTATCGCTTGGAAATTACGAGAGTCCTATCGATGTAAGAGATCGCCTCGGTATTCCTCAACAGGCCTTTACCTTTATTTCTGTTGGCTCTCTCATTAAACGCAAAGGCTTTGACCGCTTAATCCGAGCCATGTATATGCACAACTATCACCAACATAACCCACACTTGGTGATTGTAGGTGATGGTGAAGAGCGCAACGTATTAAAGCAATTGGCCGTTGATTTAAATGTGGAAGACCGAGTGCATTTTGTTGGGGAGCAGCAAAATGTAGGGGCTTGGATGTCAGGCAATGTGGATGCCTTTATCAGTGGTACTTACGAAGAAGCCTTTGGTCTGGCTATTGGGGAAGCCGCTTTAGCGAAACTACCTATCATTGCGCCAAAAACAGGGGGCATTCCCGAGCTATTTGAGCACAACCACAGTGCTCTGTTTTATGTTAATCAAGGGATGGCAAGCCTTCTCAATGCGATCCAACAAATGCTGCAAGATGCTCTGCTGCGCAACAAGCTCGCAGAAAATGCTTATAAACATGCGAGTCAGCATCTCACAGTCGAAGCTTCTGTAAAGGCGATTGAAGGCATTTACCACGACGTGCTTCAACAAAAAGAGCGTACGCGAATGCCTATGATCCATTGTATGAAGCCGCTATCACGTTGGTTAAACATCAACTAAGGAGCTAGCCATGAAACGTGTTTTGATGTTTGACGCAATTCCAATGCAAGGCGGCTCTAAAATTGCCAACGCTGAATTGATTAAACAGTGCGACCAGCGTGACGTCATTGGCTATCTCGCAACAACACACCCAGAGCATTGGACCGCTACCTTTCGCTCCAACCCTCGCGTTCAGGTGCTTAAGATCAAACGTTCACCCATCACGTCACATCATGGTATCGCCTATTGGTTGATGAACAGTTTCTACTTAATTCAGCTCTTATTGGTCACGCTGAAGCTACCCAAGCTTGATTGGTTTATAGGCCTGTCTTCGCCAAACAACGACATGCCTTTGTACCTGCTCCGTTTATTTTCACGCAAACCTATCGTTCAAATGGTCCACGGACCAGTCGGTATTTCACGTGCTTCAGGCTATTGTTTGGTGAAAGCCCATGCGATTCATTACCTAGCCAATACCCGTGATTCAATGATTAATGCGCTTGTGGCTTACCTAAAAATGCCGAAACCTGCCGTAGAGCGCTACTGGACAACCTTAAATGCAAGCTCCTTCGTGAATGGGCTTTCTTCTCAGCGTACACCGAAGCAAGCAAACCCAATTTCCAAGCGTGTGTTTTGGGCGGCAAGTTTGTTGAAATGGAAGAATGTTGATTTACTGCTCGATGCAATACAGCAAGACGAAACGACCAACCTTAATGCGATCATTTGCTATATCAAACCCAACATAGCAGGAGTGGATTGCTCTGAGCCTGATTTTAGTCAACCGAATGTCGAGTGGCATGAGTCACCAAACAACTTAGATGAGCTTCGTGCACAGTGTGGCGTGTTTGTATCAACCAGCATCAATGAACCGTTTGGTCTATCTATTTTAGAAGCCTTAGCTGCTGGCATGTGCGTCGTGATTCCTCAGGATGACAGTTACTGGGATCGCGTGCTCACACACGGTAAAAACTGCATTAAATACATACCGAATGATGCGGCGTCGCTGCACAATGCGATCGTTCTTTTGAATGAATCGCCATGGCTGAAAGTCACCATGGGACTAGAAGCCTTGAATGTTGCGAGCCTATATACCGCTGAACGTTGCTATTTCTCGATCACTCAACAGCTTTGCAAAGACCCTTCTAGTAGAGATCCACAAAGCGCAAAGAAGCGTGACAAAGCTAAAGGGTACGACCATGCCTAAAGCCATGACGAATATGTCACTCTTTGCCATTGCGTTGGTGATCAACAAAAGCATTAGCCTCATTATGCTGCCTGTACTTCCTCAGTTTTTGACACCAGAGCAAATGGGCAAACTGGAGTTGCTCACTTCTTTCGGCGTGGTTACCGCCTTGCTTACGAGCATGGCAATGCATGAAGCGCTGTATCGTTTCGCCGGAGTGGAAAAAGACAAAGAAAAACAAGTGGCCATGCTTAACCACCTTTATTCCTTATCCATTACGATTGCTGCAGTGATTGGTTTGATATTGCTGTTTATCATCTTAGTCGCGCCGATCCCTGGCCCATTTTCTCAGTTCGAGTTCATCGTACTGATGCTCACAATTATTCTGGAAGGCACCATTGGTATCGGTACGGCTTGGCTGCGCATGCAAGATGACAAAGCGAAAACATTATTATATGTGATGGTAACAACCACTGTTCTTCAGGTGGTGTTCATTGTCACCGCTTTGATGGTTTATCCTCACGTCATTTCTGTCTTGCTCGGTGGCTTATTGGCGGCCGTGATTCAATTCATCTGGTTACACATCGTCAATAAGTACAAAGTCGTTATGCCGGACCTGACGTTGGCGAAACAACACCTGCATTACTGCATTCCGGTCATGATGTCGGCGCTAGTCGCTTTCTGCATGAACGGTGCTGAGCGTTGGTTTATTGGTGCTAATGCATCACTAGCTACACTTGGTGTTTATGCGATCGCCGTGAAGTTTGCGATTGGCATGTGTATTTTGGTCCAACCTTTTGGCATGTGGTGGATGCCGCGACGTTTCGCTTACTTAGAGCGGAGCCGTGGTGTGGAAGCGGTAAGAATTTCCCATCTCGGTATGATTTACATTGCGGCACTGAGTGTGCTCGTCGCGACACTTGCCTTCATTGTGATCAATCATTTTTTGCCTGATACGTATCAGCAAGCTGCACTTTACATCCTATTCCTCTTGCCGATAGCCATGCTAAAAGAATGGAGTGAACTACTGAATATCGCCATTTTATATAAACGCAGAACGCGTTGGTTATTAGGCATCAATATTGCCGCTGCAGGTATCGCTATAACGTTACTCTTTGTGCTCTCTTCCCTGGGTATTTATGGCGTATTTATTGCGCTTTACTACGCTCAATTGGCCAAGCTGGTCATGACGTTCATCATTGGGCAGCAATGCATACACTTACCATTCCAACTCAGTTTAATGGTCGCGTTACAGATCATCTCTGGTCTGGCACTGTTCCTGCTCAACTCTACTCAATCCATCGGGGGCGCAATCGCCATTTGCATTTTGACGTGCGTACTGTTTGCAGGCATCGCCTTCAGATTCATCCGCAGGGGTACACGCACCAACCTTGTGAATAAACTAAGGGCTGAAGCAAAAAGAGTGTCGTTATGAATACCAAGGATGTAAGACCCTCACAAATCACCGCTGCAACCACCATCACTATGGTTATCGCAGTGGCATGGTTAGTAATGCCCCATCCAATATTCATCGTCGCCATCTGCTTTGCTCCGCTAGCTATTTTATTAGTTCTCAACCAAACCTTTTGGCTGGTCACCTTGTTCGTGATCTTTTCCTTCTTTCGGATTCATGAAGCCTTCCCAGTTATCTACAACTTCAAAATCCCTTTGCTACTTTCATTGGGAGCGCTAGGGGCGCTCTCTTTTCACCTGTTGATCAGTCGTCAGCTTACTGTGTACTGGCATCCTTCATTAAAATGGCTATTTATCTTCTGGGCTCTCGTCATTATCAGCATTGCATTCGCGTCATCTCGGGATATCGCAATCACCGCATTCAAGAATACCTATTGGAAGATAATTGTGATGACCTTGGCGATTACTTGGCTCATCACAACCCCAAAACAACTTGCACAAATGTCTAAAGCCATCATGGTTGCAGGCTTATTAGTGGGGTTAGTCGCACTATATAATGCGAGTAATGGCATCGATCTGGTCGAGGGCACTCGCGTGTCGATTGGCCGTTCATTCGGTTCTATGCTTGGCGATCCAAATGACTTGGCTTTAGTGTTAATGTTCCCTCTCGCCTTTACGGTTAGTCAGCTGGTAGAGATACGCTCATCAATATGGATAAGAGGGTTTGCGTTACTGACTTGTCTTATTCTATTTCTGTCGATTATCGAAACACAGAGCCGGGGGGGCCTTCTAGGTGCGCTTTCTGTTTTTGGGTACTTTACTTCCAAGCATATTAGAAGCAGAACATTATTAGTTATTCTCACGCTAGTCGCGGCAATATCACTTTACATAATCGCTGGTATTGACGTTCGTGTATCTGGTGGTGGGGCAGAAGCCGGTATTGATGCTTCTGCAATGGGTCGTTTGTACGCATGGGAAGCGGCGTTCAAAATGGCACTCGATAATCCGTTAACTGGCGTAGGCTTGGAGAATTTCTACTATAACTACTTTTTCTATAGCTCCCATTGGGACGGCATTAACCACGCAGTCCATAGCACTTGGTTTGGTGTACTGGCGGAAACGGGGTTTGTTGGTCTAATTGTTTTCATTGCTTTGATCGTGTCTTTGGTTAAAACATCTCTGCGCTCTATCTCGCTTCTAACTAAACAGTCAGACATTACTCTTTCAGTTGGCGCAAATGCCGTAATAAGCGGCCTTATCGGTACCATCGTATCCGGCACTTTCCTCACTCAAGGCTTTGTTTGGCCAATTTACATCCTTACAGCGCTCACCATAGTGATAAATCGCATCGTTCAAACTGACTGTCAAAATGAGAAAGCGGAATATTCTCAAATTCAAAAATAACATAACCGATTGGTTTTTATAGATTTAAACCATTGGCATACATCGTGATACGTCTTGGGTAACAACAACGACACAATTGGCTCAAGGAGACAACGATGACAGATATCGTAGTATTTGGAGAAGATTTCGGTGGCTTACCCTCTTCCACTCAACATCTGATAAAGCACCTAGCAAAGAACCATCGTATTCTTTGGGTTAATTCTATTGGCCTAAGGCAACCGACGCTGACCACAAAAGACGCCAAACGTTTAGTTGCCAAACTGTCTGGTTCAGTAAAGCAAAAAGACGACAAAGCACAAACCGGGTTTAGTCACCACGATGACTCAGATATTCATACCATAACCTTGCTTACCATCCCTGCTCCACGTTCTGTATGGGCGCGTAAAGTTGCAACTCAAATGATGAAGTACCAACTAAGCAAAAAACTTCATGAGCTTGGCTTTCAACACACCGTTTTCTGGACGTCACTTCCGACTGCCGTAGATATTTGCAGAGAAATGAGTGCGAAAGGCATTGTCTACTACTGCGGTGATGATTTTGGTGCATTGGCAGGAGTAGACCATCAGACTGTATTGGAGCATGAAACTGAGCTCATTGATTGTGCAGACCTTATTCTAGCGGCCAGTGAAAAGTTGGCGGCTAACTTTCCTCACGAAAAAACCGTCACCATACCTCATGGTGTTGATTTCAGCCTATTCTCAGAATCGGTAGACAAAGCAGAAGACATGCCCAATAACGGACGAAAAGTACTTGGCTTTTACGGCAGCCTGTCGGAGTGGTTGGATTATCAATTGATTGAGCAAGTGGCGGAACAAGCGCAAGATTGGGATTTGGTGTTCATTGGCCCTAATGAGCTTCCTCACAACCCTTTACCACAACGAAGCAATGTTCATTACCTAGGGGTGAGAGCACATCAGGACTTACCACGTTATTCTCAGCATTGGGATGCAAGCTGGTTACCTTTTGTAGATAACGCCCAAATTCAAGCTTGTAACCCACTCAAACTACTGGAATACCTTGCGACTGGTACTCCTGTGATCAGCACACCTTTCCCTGCCCTTAAGCCATACCAACACATGCTGCATGTCGTGACGAATGTTGAGGATGTGTGTGCGAGCTTGAATCACCTTCTTCCACCACCTGAAGGATCGCTCTCGCTCATTCAACAACAAAGCTGGGAATCAAGAGCGCACCAAATTGAGCGATTAGTGAGGGCGTTATGAGCAATTTAAGGGACAACCTCACTCTTTTACTGCACGGGGCATGGCGACGCCGTTACCTGATCGTCATCCCTATGATAGTGCTGCCTATTTTGGGCTTTCTTGTCAGTAAAGCAGTGCCAACTAAGTATGTGGCTCACACCAGCATGCTGATCCAAGAAACGGCCAAAATGAACCCATTCCTTGAAGACCTTGCAGTTTCAACCATGTTGAAAGACCGCTTGAGTGCTTTGAGTACCTTACTCAAAAGCCGCCATGTGCTGTATTCCGTTGCCAAAGAGCAAGGCTTGATCGACGATACTATGGACGCGAACGAACAAGAGTTCATCATAAAAGACCTTGCCAATCGCTTAACGGTTCAACAACTCGGTAAGGACTTCATTCAAATCCAACTCACGAGCAGCCAATCAGAAGGGATGGAAGCGGTGTTAGGCTCTGTCAGCAATCACTTTGTCGAACAGCTCTTAGCGCCAGAGCGCTCATCAATAAAGGATTCTAGCCACTTCTTGACTATTCACATTGATAAACGCCGTGAAGAATTGGACAAAGCGGAACAAGCTTTTGCTGAATACAAAAACGCTTATTCTCATGCAACACCAGCGATGCAAGCACAGAGCTTGACGCGTCTCGCCAGCTTAAAACAAACGTTGGCAGAGAAGGAAGCCGAGTTAGCGGGTGTCAAGCGTAGCCTTGGTAGTTTAGACCAGCAACTTTCAAAAACCAATCCGGTGATTGGTAAGATTGAAGAGCAAATTATCGAGATTCGAAGTGAGCTCACTCTATTGCGTGCACGATACACAGAAGCACACAGTTTAGTGCAAGGTAAGCTACGTGAGTTGAACCGTCTGGAACAGGAGCGCTCAGTGCTACTCAACTCAAAACAGCCGGAAATGAACAGTGACCAACTTTGGGATATTGCAAGTACAGCGACCATAAGCACGATTGGTGATGCTCAACCGCTGCTTGTATCTCAACTCCACCAACTGCAAATCATGCGCGGCCGTTACGAATCTTTGGAAGAAGAAACGGTTAGTCTAAGAAACATGATCCAAGAGCTGGAAAGCGACGCCAATCGCTTTGGTAGCACAGCAACAGAAATCAATCGACTTGCTCGTGATGTCGCTGTAAAGCGTGAACTTTATGATGATCTGGTTGAACGTTACGAGATGGCGCAATTGACAGGATCTTTAGGTGTTTTTGAAGAAAACAAACGCGTGAAAGTCATCGATGAGCCTTACACGCCAACCTTGCCAGCTAACTTACCTGCTATTATCTTTGTTCTTCTTGGATTAATTGGGGGGGCAGGTTTAGGCATTGGCCTTGCCACCATTGCAGAACTGGCAGATAACTCTATTCACTCTCGCAAAGCATTGGAAAAACACCTTGGCGCTCCTGTCATCACCACCATCCCTAAAGTCATATTCTGACCTTGTTTTTTGACTAATCCTAAGACACTCTCTTCAGAGTGTTTTTTTATTGAGCCATTTCACCTCAAACTCACTTCCATCAATTTTGAATCTCAAATTAGGAATATCGATTTTCCAATTTGAACCTTTATAACAATTAAATATAAGCCATTGTTTAGTCGATACTTAAATTCTGGCATGCCCCCTGCAACGTTTAAGCGATAGCGATACGTCGAGGGCTCAGGAATGGAACACTCAGGCACACAAGAATCACCAATACACGGCAACGTGATTGTTCACGTCGTTCAACACCTAGCTCCCGGAGGTTTAGAAACGTTGGTTTTGGAGATGCTTCGCTTTGCGAAACCCGAAGATTCGGTTTTTGTTATTAGCTTAGAGGGAAGTAAAACAACAGCACTAAACCATTGGGAGAAACTAGAGAGCTTTGAAGCCCAACTCCACTTTTTGAACAAGCCTGCTGGTTTCAATCTCACTACGATTCGAACTTTGAGCGCCAAGTTGAAGGCATTAAATGCGAATGTCGTTCACACGCATCACATTGGCCCGCTTTTATACGGAGGCATCGCCGCACGGCTTAATGGTGTGAAAACCTTAATCCATACGGAACACGATGCCTGGCACTTAAACAATAAAAAAGCAGCACGATTACAGTCGATTCTGTTGAATGCGCTTAAGCCGCAAGTGGCAGCCGATGCCGACTTTGTTGCAAAACAAATCATCAATAAATTAGGCTATCGCAATGTAAACACCATCCACAATGGCATAGATTGCAACAAGTTTACTGATGGCGATAGAAGTGCCGCTCGAGCATTTCTCTCTCTACCCAAAGACAAAGTTATCATCGGTACGGCTGGGCGCTTAGAAGCGGTTAAAGGCCAAGAAATACTAATCAAAGCTTTTTCCCATCTCCCCAAAAATACCCACCTTGCAATTGCAGGTTGCGGAAGCCAAAAGTCGTTGCTTGAAGCCCAAGCACAGTACTTGGGCATCCGAGACAGGGTAACTTTTCTTGGCTTGGTTGACGATATGCCGCGTTTTTACCAGAGTCTTAACCTCTTTTGCTTGCCGTCACTTCAAGAGGGCTTTCCTCTCTCTACATTAGAAGCGCAGGCGTGTGGCGTACCTTGTATAGCCAGTGATGTTGGTGCGGTTAGAGAAACCCTTTCTCCTCACACAGGAACACTCGTAGAACCAAACCAAGTGCCAATGTTGACCGACGCCCTATCGCAACAACTCGCGTCACCACCTCGCTCTCCTAGAGAGCACATTCTTGAGCACTTTGACATTAGAACTATGGTTAATCGCTATGCGACTCTGGCTCAAGGAGAGAACTTATGATCGATCTACTTTTGACAATCGGCTTCGTTTTGTCTGCGCTACTGATCATCTATCATCACGTCGGTTACCCGTTGGTTTTGAATTGGCTATCCGCTCGTCGCAAGCAACGTCAAACGTCAAAAAACATGGGGAAAGAACGTTGTTATAAAGCTTCAAAAGCCGATTGTACGCTTCCAACGATGACGGTGATCGTCCCAGCGTACAATGAAGAACAATGGATTGCAGAAAAGATTCGTAACCTCGCGAGCTTAGACTACCCCAGAGATAAGCTGACCATCATTATTGCCTGTGATGGTTGTACCGATAACACCGCAGAGATCGCACAAGGCACCATCCAAGAAGCGATTTGCGCAGACACCTTGTTCATCGTGCACGACCATAAAAATAACCGTGGTAAAGTGAGCTTGATCAACACAGAGATGGAAAATGTTACCTCTGAGATCACTGCCCTAAGTGATGTGTCTGCCCTTGTGTCTTGCGATTCGCTCTTGCTTGCCAGCCAGCACTATCAAAACGAGAACGTTGGTGTGGTTAATGCCACTTACCAAATTATGTCTACCCAAAATCAAGGTGAAGCGGCCTACTGGCGTTATCAATCCAAAGTGAAATTCAAAGAGTCATTAATCGGCTCGACCATTGGTTCTCACGGCGCGTTTTACACATTTAGAACTGACCTATTCACACCTTTAGAGCCAGAGATCATCAACGATGACTTTATCTTACCAATGCGTATCGTGCTTCAAGGCTATGCCTCTGTCTATGAACTGAAGATGCTCGCGATTGAGTTAGAGGAGAGCTCCGATGATTCTGACTTCAAACGTCGCCTACGTATCTCAGCAGGCAATATGCAGCAGTTCTTGAAGCTGAAAAGGTTGCTACTGCCTCGTTACCGTGGCACCGCATTTGCATTTTTGTCAGGAAAGGTTCTGCGCCTCGCGACCCCCTACTTAATGATCATGTGCCTGACGAGTTCTATTTTGCTCATTGAGCATCCCGCTTTTCAACTTCTGTTGGTCGGACAGTTGGCCGTCTACTTAGTGGCGTTTATCACTTACTTAATACCAGCATTCAATTTGTTTAAGCCGTTCAAGTTGATCAACTACATAGTGGTTGGACACATAGCAAACTTTGCAGGCGGACTACGTTACCTACTTGGTATGGAAAATGGTCGCTGGAAGCGCGTTAATCAATAAGGAAAACACAATGAAAATTTCACGCTACGACTCAAATATTCATTTAGCAAAACGCACTTTCGACGTCGTTATCTCGCTACTCATCTTGCTGGCGACGATGCCAATTATGCCGATGATCGCACTAGTCATTGTGGTCAATTCGAAAGGCCCTGTCATTTATCGTCAGCTCCGTGTTGGTCGCTGCACACCAGAGAAGATGGACTTATTTGAAATTATGAAGTTTCGCACCATGTACATCGATGCTGAACAGCGCTCAGGGGCGGTGTGGGCCAGCGAAAATGACCCTCGAATAACTCCCGTTGGCCGATTCCTACGCAAGACGCGTCTGGATGAACTACCGCAACTGTTCAATGTTCTCAAAGGGGAAATGTCTTTGATTGGTCCTCGTCCAGAGCGCCCTGCTTTCTATCAAAAACTAGAAGATGAAATTCCTTATTTTGTTGAACGTACCTACGGCGTATTACCAGGTATCACTGGCCTAGCGCAAGTCAACCAAGGTTATGACTCTTGTATTGAGGACGTTCGCCGCAAAGTGGGCTTCGACCACAGCTATGCATTGAGTCTAAGTTCTTTTAATTCTTGGATTTCGATGGACATTTCGATCATGAGTAAAACGCTCGTCGTCATGATCGATGGTCGAGGTCAGTAAGGTTAGGGAGATAGAACGGAAGCCAAAAAGGAGGAAATAGATGAAACGTTACTCTTGCCACTGTCGACGCATGTTTTCAATCGTCGCCAGTGGCACATCATGAATACTTTGAAATTCTTCGCGACACACCTTTATTTCCACTTCAATGCCCTTTTTTTCGCAATACTGTAGATAACGCTTCATCTCCCAGTGACGTACAAACGTGTTACTAACAATCACTGTGTTTCCCTTACTTAACCACTTGCGCGTTTGTTGAAAACACCATTCGTGGGCATCAGTCAGCTTTGTACCATCAAAAACGTATTCACCACTTTCATTCTCAAAGTACATGTCAGCTTCAAAATGTTTGGCTTTGAGCTGCTTGGACAACTTCTTGGCAAGCGTCGTCTTACCAGAACCCGGTAAGCCACGAATTAGGATAAGTTTTGCGTTGGGCATAATGGTGTGATTTTAGTGGAAAACCAGCAAACTGTACGCGATTTTTATAGAAAAGAAAGCCAAAGTGAATAGAAGCTTCATTTACTCTCTCGATCTTGCTCTCAGTTACGTAAATAATTACCCCGCAGCGTTAATTTTTGTTCCCTCCTGTCGCATTTAAAACTAGAATGCGCGCGCATTTATTGAGCCTCAAAAAATCACTTAAAGTGAACGATTCACAATACAACACTCAATAGATCTGAGCTTTTAAATAAAGTTACTCTCAACCAATTCGCCACTCTTAATCTGATGGCATTTTATAAGGGTTTAGTCTTTGAAAAGAAGTCTTCTTTCAATCCTTGTCGCATCGCTGCTTTTTGGCTGCGGTGGCGATGAAAACAATCACTCAACAAGCACTACGCCACCAACGGTAGAACCTGATTTACCGCCAGATCAGCCGGATATTGGCGTAACTACCTATCAAGGTAAGTTGTTCATCAATGGCAAACAACTGACTGGCGATATTCAGTGCGATGGACAAAACATCAGTGAATCTGGCTACTTTACCTATGCGGCTTCAGAGGGTAATTTCAGTTGTGAATTTGGCGCTGTCTCTTTAGGTGAATTCAGCTATCAGATCCCAGTGCAAACCCGCACGGGCTCACAACCTGCTGAGTTAACTCAAAACTACGATCTTAAATATGTGCTCGGTACGCATGCCAACAATGCCGCTAAGCTACTGCATAAAATCGATACGTGTCCTTCGCAAGACACGCAAGTTTGCTTGGATGAAATAAACAGCTACGACATCCAAGACCTATACGAAAGCGACGATCAAGCTGCGATTGATGCGTTTCTCAACCCTAGCGTTGTGAATGAAGGCGACCAACCTAGCGCTCACGTAGATCCAGAACTTCAACCAGAAGTCACCCCAGGTGCAAGCAACAACCTAACAGGGTCGTTTGTTTCTGCCAATGCAGAAGCCGCCTACGAATACAAACCAAGTGCCGCCAACAAACCACTAACTAAGAGCCGATTAACCGACTCGCAAGGCAACGCACTTGCTGGTGTCGAGTTCTTCAGCCAATCCGCACGTGGAATCACGGATACCAACGGTGAGTTCGAATACCTATGGGGTGAAAACCTGATCTTTGGTATCGATACCTTTACTCTAGGTCAAGTGAAAGGCAATAAGGTCAATTACCAACTTACAGATTTAAGCGACAACCCATTGGTGAAGCAGAACCTTGATGCGTTCGTTCATCGCTATGGTGTGTCTTCTGGCAACCACATTGAAATCAGCGATACCGTTCGTCAGGTGTTTGCACAATACCCGAACGTTATTAACGAGCTGATCAATTTAAGCCTACCAAACGGCGCAAAAATTGAAGGCACGAACTTCACCACGCCAAATGAGTTCGAAGCACAATTCAGCCAAGGTTTAACACAAATCATTGATGGGCAACTAAAGCAGACGCCTCAATGGTCAAGCTTTGCTGCGCCTATGCTGCGTACGGTTCGTGCTTCTGGCAGTAATTATGTCACGCAATCTCTGCATCAGATTTATGCAGGTGTGGATAGCGTCCACATCTTCCATGATAATCATGGTTGGGGCGGCTCTGGCTACACACGTGCGATGCGCAACTTCAACCTAACTAACGAAGCCTTCCCTGTTCTGATGCCACGTAACGACAACAGCTACTGGCTCCCGTTTGGTGAAGAAGCGGCATGGACTCGTGGTTCTGGCAAAGATCAAAAAGCCTACATTGTGGATGCCACAACCATTGATGAGAGCTCAACGATCGTGATGCAGCGCCCAGAAGTGATTTCCAAACAAACCGCGACCTTTAATCTACCAACCATGACGGCAGGTATGATTGGTTCAGGTAAAGTGGTGTTCTTGGGTAACGCGATGTACACCTCTATCTTCTCTTGTCCAGACAACTACTGGGCAGGCGCAGATCTGGGCATCGACAGCGAAGCACAGCAATGTCGTTACAGCACACCTCACAACCAAGAAGCGCAAGATGCGGATACTCGTACCGATCGCGGCAGCATGCAAATCATGTTCAGCAACTTGATCGATTGGTTAGTGCCGAATGCAACGCAAGAATCTGTCGCGATTGCCACCAACATCAACAAAGGTCACGCATTCCGTTGGGATCGCAAAGAAGGTCAAATCTACGATTTCTTTGTCAATCCAAGCTATAAATTGGGTGAAATGGACGTATTAAGCAGCGGCCAGTTTGATTCATTAGATCCAACCTCTACACCACTGCTTTTGCTTCAGTCTTACGAAATCAAAACCGATGGCTACGCGACAAAATCCGTCGTGGCTGACATCAACCAACCTAAGTTGGACGCTGATGACGTTACAGCGCTGATCGAATACGTAAACAACGGTGGTAGCATCATCTTCTTTGATGCTTTGGAAGAGAGTAACCCAGAGCCAATTGCTCGTTTAGCGGATGCGGCAGGCGTTTCTGTTGGCGGTGCGAACGTTGCCAAGACGTTCCAATCCTTGTGTACTGATAGCTATTGGTGTCACAGTACATCAGGCCCGAACGTACCTAACTTGCATACCGTCGCAGAGCATGATCTCGTGGTTTATGAACGTTATGCAGACACGACTAAGATTGAGATTAACGACAACGGTACGGTGACATGGCCGGGCAATATCGACATGCCAACGCTAGAAATTCCGTTGTACAAAGTCTCAATTGATGGACAAGAGCATCAACGCTATGCCTTCCACATGGTGAAGTCGGAACAAGAGAAGCAAGCAGCCGTCGCAGAGCTTCAACGCGAGTTTCCTGGCGTGCCGGTTTGTAAAGACGATTACCAATACGAAGTAAACTGTATTGAAGTGCGCGAAGGTCATGGCATTCCAAGCCGCGGTAACCACCATCGCCCAGACTTTACCCGTTACGAAATGAGCCCAGAAGTCGTGGATAGCATGGTAAAGGCAGCGAACTTAGGTGCAAATATTGATCGCCTGCTTTCTCACGAGCTTTACTACCGCAGTATAGGAGAGATTGGTGAACGCTTGTCGCAGGCTGAGTTAACTTCAACCTACGATAACCTATCCGTTTGGCTGTGGAATGACGAGCAATACGAGTTCAATCCAAACGTACAAGATGAACTTGGCTTCGAACGTGCGGTCGAAATGCTGAACTGTTACACAAGCAACGAACATCAAGGCGGTAATGTTTGTGGTCAAGAGACGCGAGAGCAACTTGCTAAATGGTCAATGATTACCGAATCAGGCGAGCTGAACCCGTCTTACCCTCTGAACTGGATGGAAAAGCCGTTAACCCGCATGATGCTGGGTCGCTCTTATTGGGATTTGGATATCAGTGTCGATACGACTGGCTACCCAGGTCGACCAAGCCAATCAGGCAGTGCAGCGAACATTGCTATTCATACTGACAACAAAACCGTGATAGGTACAGCAGGCAGTATGCAATCGACGGGCTTGTGGGCGCCGCAACTGCAAGAAGTCACCATTTCAGGGGGCGTGAAAGCATCTATCAACGTTGCTTTGGTTGATGATCTAACGGGCCGTGCAAACCACGAGCTGAGTTTGAAACGCCCGCCACGCGTGCAAAAGACCTTCCAATATGACGGTTCCTCTTTGAGCTTCAAAGTACCTTACGGTGGTTTGATTTACATTCAACCGTTAGAAGTGGATTCTCGTGACGTTGTGACGTTTAACTTCACTGGCGTGCTTCGTGCATCTTGGTGGAAAAACGGCTCTTGGCTAAACCCAATCAACACAGACGTACCACTGGCAGAAATCGACTCCGGTCATTTCATCTACACCACGCCAACGAATAACGTGCTGGATACAGACGTACCTAAGTTTGTCGATGAACTGAATGCATTCGCGAATGATGCCAGTGATTTTTACGGACGTGACCAGGTTATTGAACAAGGTCAACATCGTCGATTTACTTATGATGCCCTACTCGCTAACCGTCACCGCTTTGTGAATGACGTGCAAATCTCGATTGGAGCGGCGCACTCAGGCTACCCAGTACAAAGCAACAGCTACTGGCCGACATGGACAGTGGTGCCAACGAACCCAACCAACGACTGGTTGTTATGGCATGAAGTTGGCCACAACCTTGCTTCAGCGCCGTTTATGATGGTAGGTTCGACTGAGGTTACTAACAACATTCTTGCCCTTTACATGCAAGAGCAGCGTGAAGAGAAACCGTATATGGAACGCATCGCAAGCGACCTATCTAAATCGCCGCTATGGCTTGATCGTTTTGAAGGTCATGCTTGGAGTGAAGCGGATGTTGGCATGCGTTTAGCCATGTTCGGTCAGTTAAAACTGTGGGCAGAAGATCATTTCAATATTGATGGCTGGTATTCGAACCAAGCAGAGAAACCAAGCATCTTTGGCGAAGATCAGGGCTGGAACTTCTTCAAACTCGCACACCGTAAAGCGCGAGGTGACAGCATTGGCGACCAAGGCATTAACTACTGTGAAACGCAAAGCAGCCAGTTAAACCAAGGGGATCTCATGATGGCATGTACCTCATATCTGACCGGATATGATCTAACAGATTACTTCCGTATGTGGAACCCATCAGAAACCAAAGCCAACCTGCCAAATGGCACTGTTGATTACTCCGGTGGTTTAACGCCTGCCGGTTTCAACGCGGTTGCTGCAATGGGCTTACCTAAGCCAGAGAAATCTCCATTTGAGTATTTGTCTGTTAAGTAACCCGTAAGATGATAAAAGCCGACAGAATTCGATTCTGTCGGCTTTTTTGTATCACTCTGTTTGCTTTGGCGAAATGCCGAAGAGGCAAACTACAAGGCCATCAACTCTCGCTGAGTTTGCTTATCCAGTTTTTCTATCGCATATCGAAACGCCGTTCTCGGCATTCTGCTGTGGCTGCATTTCAAATAATCTATCACACGTTCCGGTTCTTTTTGTGCCAATACTTTGAGCATCCAGCCATAGCCCTTTTGCACCAAGTAATGGTCATCTTCTAACAATAAGTCCACTATTTGAAAAGGCTTAGTGCCTCCATACAGACCTTTATTTATCGGATAAATCAGTACAACTGCTGCGGCACGCCTGACGGCAAAGTTGTCACTCTTACACCAACTGAGTGTTCGCTGAAACAACTGGTTATCTTGAGCAATGAGCGCACCGAAAGCGTGGGTGCAGAAATCATCACAATCATTCCAGTCGGTAATGTACTGATAAAGCCAAGACTCAAACCGAGCATACGTCACCTCATCATAATGCTTTCTCATTCTGTAGGCCCAATCAAACGCAATCACACTCAAAGCCCAATCGCGCTCAGCTAATAATCTCTCACATTGTTCGAAAACTAAGTCTGGCTGTTTGCTATCCAATTGACGAAAGCTCTTGGAGGACAAGTTTCTAACCAAACCTGTCCGAACTCGCTCGTTGGGGTATCCAATCTCACTCAACTGTTCAGATAACGTTTCTACAACATTCATTTTTCTTCTCTCAACACTTCCTTGGTGATACGTTTGGCGTGAATCAACCACCAAGGTCGCCCGTCAAACAAACGAGAGCCAACTTGTTCAACTTCCAACATCAAGCCGTCGACAACTTCGCTAGGCAATACTTCCCTTAATTGAACTTCATTACTCACCCATTCTTGATAAATGGCATGCCAAAATTCAGAAACACCCTTTCTCTCAATCGCTTCAACTAATTCAAATCCGTTTCTTTCTAGAGCCGAACGCCATGCAAAGCCCAGCTTTTTCGATTTAGGCGAGCCCTCTAGTGGCTCCCGTGTTGTGAAAATCAGTTGGCCACCCTTATTTAGTAAGCGATGAACATCTGACAGCAATTGGTCTTCGTCTTTTGCAAATGGTAAAGCGTCGATGCTGACAACACAGTCAAACCTATTGTAAAGACGGGATAAATTTTCAAATTCCACCACAGAAAACTCGACGCTTGAGCCCTCTTGTGTATGGTGCTTAGCGTACTCAATTGCGAATTCAGAACGATCTACGCCTAACACGTCGCAATCTAACGCTTGGTTAAGCCAGCGACTAAAGCCACCAGCTCCACAACCTAAATCCAATACAGCCTTAGGTTTTTTGTTAATGAGTTTACCTTGAATTTGCTCGAGTAACTCGACAGTACAACTGCTGTAAGGCTGCAAGTTCGAGGGGTAGATCTCACCTGCCGCTTTTGTCCATAATGAATTAAAGAAATCGTTGTTTAAACGGTATTGATAGCTATCCATAAATTACTTTGCTTCCTGTCTGCGTAACCATTCTTGTGCGGCTTCCCCCATGGTTATGCCCTCTGCTTGGTTCATCCATTGCATGAAGCCGCGATCAAACGCGAAATTATCTCCACACTTCGCTTTGAAGTAGCGACGTACATTCTGAGTACTCTTATAAGAGGAAGTCACTAACATGTTGTCTTCTATCTGGTCTTTATGCCAATCCACTTTATTCATCTCACGTTCCTTGCCTGACTTTAATACGCAACGTCTTGCTTAAAAGAGAGAGTGACATCTTTTATTACCCACATCTACTTGGTGCTACTGAATACTTCATTTTTGCTGATAGGCTCATATTCCAACCATTTATGGGTTGCACGGGAAAACAAAATGGGTACGAGACTCAATTATTTACCGATCGCATTGTAATCAGAGCTTCGCTAAGGCGGTCTGCAATTAGGGTCTCCCACTATTTATTGAAGGAATGAAAATGAAACAAACGCTTCACCCGAAAGTTCAACAGCAGTTAGGAATAGCTTTACTGGCATTGCGACTCAGTATCGCACTGGTGTTTATCATGTGGGCGCTGGATAAAGTGCTAGTGCCCGAACACGCAATGAAAGTATTTTCTAGCTTCTATGGCTTAGATATTTCGAGTGGCTTTTCTGTCGCGTTAGGTATTGCCCAGTTGGTGTTCATCGGGATTTTTGTGGCTGGACTTTGGAAGAATCTGACTTATCTTGCAATTCTGGTATTGCACTCAGGCTCGACTTTCTCTTCGTTCGCGAAATACCTAGATCCATTCAACAACCTACTATTCTTCGCGGCATGGCCAATGCTTGCAGCATGTTTCGCTCTCTACCTGTTGCGTGAGCATGACATTTATGTACTGAGAAAACAGCCTCAAGCGGTTTCTATTTAACTCACATCCAAGAACAAAACGCATTAAAAAGGGAGGCTTATCGCCTCCCTCTTCACTCATTGAATATCGGTACTTCTATCATCGAAGCATGATAAAACGCATATCGCCCTTTGCCTAATTGCTTGGCTCGATACACTGCCATATCAGAACAGTGCAATAAGGTCTCGATGTCTCTTCCTGCATTATCTGTCATGACAACACCAATGGATGCGGTTAAGTTGATATCGAGACCTAGACGGTCGGCGGTGCTCTGTAGCTTTTCAAGAAATCTATCTAGCTTGAGTTCAAGATCCCGCTTGTTTCTAAACTCTTTCGTCAATACCACAAATTCGTCGCCGCCAAATCGACCTACAATGTCACGCTTATGGCCAAAGCTCTCTCTCAATACCGCCACAAATAACGCGAGGACTTTATCTCCCGCTAGGTGACCGTAGGTATCGTTGATATATTTGAGGTTATCCATATCAAAGAATATACAGGCTCTAGGCGTGTTGCCAAGGGCTAATGATTTCTCTGCACCTCGCAAGAAGTATTCGCGTGTTAGCAATCCACTACGTGAACAAAAGACACCATTGCGACTGGCTTGAATAACTTGCTCGAAATGCTCTTTTAATTCCATAGAAGCGTCATTAAACACGACCTTACTCTCTTCCAAGAATCGGTCAAGCGGCTGCGTTAGACCCACCACTTGCTTACCCATTAAACGTGCGATCACGACGTAGATAGCGATAATCAACAACACGTTTGCACCAAACATCAATGTACCTTCGCCAAGTAACGCGCTAAATTTCGCTTTGGAAAGCAAAATCCAAGGCGTACCTTCTACCCTAGTAAATTCAACGTATGATAAATCCAGAGGATAACTGTAAGTAAAGAAGCCACCTCTCTCGGAGCCCGTTAGTGCTTTTAAATTCTCTTCACGGTCAAACAGTTTTTCATAACCGTAGTTGAACAAGTTGACACCAATGTAATGCTCGTCTCGAGAGTGGCTGATGATGTTAAGATCTTCATCTAATAGCACGCTGTAAATGTCGCTCTCTCCCTCTGTATCCAATGCTTTTTGAATCTCAGAGAAATGAATGGACGCAGATATCGTGCCTTGTAAATCACCACCCTCATCAAACATTGGGCGACACAATACATACACCGTTTGTCCGTTAGAGACATCGGTGAGGACATTGGTCATGACTGTTTTTTTGGTGCGAATAACCTGGTGGAAGTACTTTCGGTGAGCAATAGAGTGGACTTTGTCATTATGAGTACTCACCATGTTTCCTACACCATCACTGAAACCAATGCCCGCAAGGTCAAACGCTTGCTTATAAGGCATTGCTCTCTGTGCACGCTCGTGTAAGGAGATATCGGGTTCAGTGAAATGTTGATCGGAACTCATTGCTCGCAATAAATCACGGTAGCCACCAATGATCGTACCAAGATTAATTTCTGCCGATTTGACGTGATATTTGGAAAGGTTTTGAGCTTCACCAACTTGCTGATACGCCCAGTAAGTAAAGTTAGTGAATAATGCAATGAGGAATATCGGGACGGTATACCGCAGTGTGACCGATTGAAGACTTCTGGATACATTCATGATTTAGTTATTGTTATTAATAGCCGTACAAAACTTTTCGTTTGCATAATAATGATTTCCCCGCCCTGAGCTTGTGACCTTATGACGTTCAAATCACAAAAATTTCAAGTACGTTCTGCACATAGTCTCAATCACAAGAAAATCCGGCAATTATACCCATGCCTTGGTATCTAAACAGCCATTTTCAGACCTTATTCGACAAAATATTTTACTCACTCAACAAAAGGTATTTGTTTATAAATATCATCATGTTAAATAAACCACAATTATGCATAAAGACTGACTTATACTGATAGATTAGAAAACCCATACCCTTAAATCATCTAACTTTTGTCGTAGGAGTCACAGGTCCCACGCCGTACAAGTATGAGTTTTTCTACCCCATTTCTAACAATTGAGATAGTTAGCCTACACTTTTATATCAACCAATTGGATATGGGTGTGTACTGTGGTCAGATCGCTTTCATGGAATAACCTATCTGTTAAGCACAAGTTATTTAGCTTAGTTGTTTTACCCATTGTTCTGCTCCTCTTTCTCGCGGGACAACAAGTTCATCGACTCTCTACACAAGCACAAGATCTAGAGAAGGCTCAGTTATTTTCTGACTATATGGATAACGTTTCTTTTCTGTATAACTTGCCAAATAACGGTGACGTTTCAGACAGGGAATTAGCGATCAAATACATCACCCAATCACTTAACAACGAAGCAAAGCGCATCTTTGCAGACAAAGGTTTAGAAATGGCCGATCTGCTTTCCAGCATAGAAGAAGCGAGCTTATCTCTGACGACCACAACAGACATGAATGAGCGTCTAGACATTGCAGAATGGCGAGCAGACACCTACAAGCAGATCCTACTCGCATTAGAAAAAGTGCCGTTTAATGACGCCACCTATGAAACCCAAGCGCACCTCTCTGCGCTAATACAAATCGAGTGGTTGATGTTTTGGTCTAAAGAAGAGAACCGCCTGAGCCAATATCTGATTTACTCCGTTGAGCACAACCAATTTTATGATGCCGACATCAGCAGCGAGATTGAGTCTCTGGTCAAAAACCAACAATTGTTCCTTGAACGCTTCGTCACTCTCAACGCCAACCAACAACAAGTTGAACTGTTAATCGACACATTCACCAATGAAGTGTTCGTCCTTAGCCAAGAGTTCAGAAGCTTTCTGTTCAACGAAGAAGCGCTCAGCACCCTGCCAGAAGCTGAAGTTGCAGCAGGATTAACCGCCCTAAATGGACGCTTAGCCTTGCTCAAAAACGTCGATAACGACATATCCAATCAACTCAAAGCGGATGTTGGTCAAGCGATCACCATAGCCAATCAGCAGCGTTTGATGTTCATTGGCGTTATGTCTTTCATTACCATCGCGGTGATTAGCTTAGCGCTACGCCTCGTACGTAAAGTAACCAACAACCTTCAATTGGTTCTCGAATTTCTCCGTCGTGATAGCTACAGCGAAGAATCTCCACTAAGAGAGTTAATCAAAGGTAAAGATGAGTTAAGTAAATTTGCGCAAGAAGTTGAGCGGTTGAGTTACGAACGCGAGCAAGCCAAGGTCAAACTCACCCAAGCTAAGGAAGACGCGGAACAAGCAAAAGATGATGCGATTAAAGCCAGTAAAGCAAAAAGCAGTTTCCTTGCCAATATGTCACATGAAATACGTACCCCGTTGAATGGTGTTATCGGTATTTCAGAAGTGCTGTCCGATACCTCTCTTACCGCTACGCAAAAAGACTACGTCGACACCATTGAGACGTCATCACAGCTACTACTGAGCTTGATTAATGACATTTTGGACTTTTCCAAGATTGAATCTGGCATGCTACTTATCAGCCCTCATTCCACATGCGTGCGCGAATCCATTTACGACATCGCATCTATTGTTTCGCCGAAAGCAAAAGAAAAAGGCATCGACCTTAAAGTAAGCATTAGCCGTAATACCCCTTATCGATTGATGATTGATGATCACCGTCTACGCCAAGTTATCATGAACTTTATGTCTAATGCGGTGAAGTTCACCGAAAAAGGCAGCGTGCATCTCTCTGTTACCACACACGGCGTCTCAGGCGCCAACGCTGTCATGGAGTTTTCTGTTCAGGATTCAGGTATTGGGATCGACGAGCAACAACAAAAGAACATCTTCGAACCATTCGCACAAGAAGATAACTCTACAACCCGCCAGTTTGGTGGTACTGGTCTTGGCTTAGCAATAAGTACACAGCTCGTCGAGTTAATGGGAGGCAAGATCCAACTAGAATCTGAAAAAGGACACGGCAGTCGATTTTTCTTCCAAATATCCCCTGCAATCGTTCATTTGGGCTTTGATCCCAAGCATGCTGCCAGCGAAAGCCAAATTTGGTTAGTTTGCGAAGATGCAGACATGGAACGGATACTGCGCGATGAACTGAGCTTCTACCAGATTGCGGTTCATCAATCGATAACACACTTAGACGCCCTTCCTGCTTGGATTAGCGATAAGGAACGCGTCATCGTGATTTACAACGAGACACGACCAAATTCAGCGATGAAAAACGAAGCAACATTCCAACGACTAGCTGCTCAAAATGTGCATATTTGTCTCGTTAGACACCTTCATAGCGACCAGTTTGATTTTGGTGAAAATGTCAGTGCGATTATTACTCAGCCACTTCTGGGGCAACGCCTAGTCAAGGCGATTGAAAGCTGTCAGGCAAGATTCAGTCAAACCGCTCTAGAGGCAGATGCAAGGGAAACATCGAATACGAACAACAAGATCTTGGTGGTCGATGACAACACGGTAAACCAAAAAATCGCAGGGTTACATGTGACAAAGGCTGGCTATGAATTTGACTTAGCGGCCAATGGCCAAGAAGCGGTCGAGATGTTCGCTAAAAATCAATACGCATTGATTCTGATGGATTGCATGATGCCCGTGATGGATGGGTTTGAAGCAACAAAAAGAATTCGCCAATTGGAAAAAGAGGTCAATAGAGGCTATCGAATCCCAATCATTGCCTTAACAGCAAGCGTAGTGGATGACGACATACAGAAATGTTTCGATGTCGGTATGGATGACTACGTGCCTAAACCATTCAAAGCAGCGGTATTAAAAGATAAGTTGTCAAAAGCCGTTGAGGCGAGCAAATCGAACGTAGCAATAACGCCCGCGGTATCTTCAACTATAAGCAGCCGAATCAACACTCAATCAAAAGAAAGGCCGGAAGAACCGATGACAACGCCATTACCCAGCCGATCTGAGCGTATTCTTTTGGTTGAAGACAATACGGTCAACCAAAAAGTCGCTTCTCTACTTCTGAGTAAGGCGGGATATCAATTTGAAATCGCTGAAAATGGTCAGATCGCCTTGGACATGTTCCAACAAGATAATAGCTTCGACATCATCTTAATGGACTGCATGATGCCGGTGATGGATGGCTTCGAAGCAACTAAAGAGATTCGTGCATACGAAAAAGTTTCTGGTTTGCCTAAGACCCCTATTATCGCGCTCACAGCAAGTGTCGTAGACGACGATATTCAACGCTGTTATGACTCTGGCATGGATGCCTATGTACCGAAACCAGTGAGAAAAGAAAAGCTTCTCCATCAAATTGAAAGTGTGATTTAAAGAGCAAGGTAATGGTCATGGATACCCATTTATTAAAAAACAAGGTACTTAGCGTTGTTTCTACCGTGATGATTGCTTTTGCATTGCTGATCTCCTTTGATAGTGAAGCCTTGGCAGGAAATAGCTATGCTATTTTTTCTCTCGATTCAGATTTTGATGAACTCAACATCACCAAAGCACGAAAGCTCTATCGAGGGAAAACCAAACGACTGCAGGGTAAACGAATTGAGCTATCTGATTGGCCTGATACCTCATCGGAACGCTCTGAGTTCTACCGATACCTCCTCAACAAAAATGTCGCGCAAATGAATGCGCATTGGGCAAGCTTGTCATTCTCAGGGAAAGCGCGCCCACCCAAAGTTATCGACAATTCCGATATGGATGCCCTTTTGACATGGATGAAAGAAAAGCCAAATCGCATTGGCTATGCACCGGTGAGTAGCCTTCCGTCAAATGCACAGATCCTCTACGTAGTAAGCTCGGAGAAATAATATGAAGAAAACACTCATCGCATCAGTGATAGCAACAGCGCTTAGCAGTGTGGCCTTACCGAGCTTAGCGGCAATAGAGATCACCGATAATTTATCGTTGAGCGGCTTTGGCTCTACCTCATGGGCAACAACTGACAACAAAACACCAGTGCTCGTTAATCGATTCATCGACGATGAAAACTGCTACGACTGTGATACCACCTTTGGTGTTCAACTCGACTTCTATTACGACGCTTTTAAAGCTTCTGCTCAAATGGTCAAAAGACCACAGGACCACTGGAGCGATCCTCAGCTAGAATGGGCCTACCTTGCCTACAGCTACGGCAATATTGAGTTTCGCGCGGGTCGCCTACGAATGCCTGTATTCCTCGCCTCCGAGTATTACTATGTCGGGCATGCCTTTACGCCAGCAAGGCCACCAAACGAAGTCTATGACAGTATTCTGGGAATTACGGCGTTCAATGGGATTTCATTTCTATGGAACTATGAGATCAACGACAGCATGACGTTAACCACGACACCTTTCATTGGTTTTCATGATGAAAGTACCATCGACTTTAACGCCAATACCGAGCTGACGTTCAAAACTAACGATATGTATGGCGTGAACTTCATCTTGAGTGGTGATTATTATCGTTGGAACTTGACCTATTTAGATTCGAATTACGACCAAGAAACGAAACTGCGCAACCTCACTACCACTATTCCTGGTGTTGGTGTTGTTCCCATTCCAGATCAAACCATCAAAGCAAAAGGCCAAGATATTCAGCTTATCTCGCTAGGCGCAGAATATGAGTTTGATACCCTGACTTTAACTTTGGAAGGTCAAAGCAACGACATTGCATCTGCATGGTATGCACAAGGCAGCTATAACTTAAACAAGTTCACACCGTATGCTATTTATGGCCAACAGTTTGATGACCATGAACATAAAGTGAGCGATAGCTATCTATTGGGTGTGAGGTACGATCTGCACTATAACGTGTCACTCAATGCGGAATGGCAACACTTTAAAGCTTATCGAGACGCCTCAGGTGCATTTGTTTCTCCCCCTTCAGATGACAGCGCAGATATGTACACCATTATGGCTAACTTTGTGTTCTAAGCCTTTGGCAGGTCAATGCTTATCGACCTGCCTCCCCTCTATCACCGTCTCCGTTCTTCATCTTCTGTAATAGAGTACTCATGACTTAAACCGGTTGATCATCACAACCGAAACAACGGTCAGTATCATCCCCAAGGCATGAAACCAAGTAAATGATTCATTCAATATAAAAATGGCGCACAACGCCGTCATCGCAGGGCCAATATTGCTCACCAAACTCAGGTGTGCGGGGTCGAGGCGCGCCATTGCGGCTGCTATCAAATATGAGGGAATCACCGTGCAGAAGATGCCAAGCAATACCCCAATGGTGATGAGTTCTTCACTCATAGTATTTAACTGTAACGAGCTAAAAGACAGATGAATAAGAATTGCAATCCCAGCACTCCCCATTCCAATACTGGTGAACAGCTTACTTCCGAGTTTTGCGATACTGGCTTTACTCATGACCAAGTACACGGCAAATACAAATGCCGACGCAATCGCTAACCCACCACCGAGCCAAATCTTCTCTCCATATTGAGTAAGATCGTGCGCCACAATGAGACCAACCCCAAGATACCCAACCAAAACGGCAAATAATACCGAACGCTTGGGTGATTGCCCCTCTTTAAACCACATGATCAGCACAACAAAAGTAGGAAAAAGGAAAAGTAATAAGCGCTCAAGTTGGGCGGAAATGTAATTAAGTGCCGTAATGTCTAAATAACTGGCCAAGTAATAACCCAGCACGCCAATGGACGCCGCTTTAAGTCCATGCTTTCTCACTTTCCCGCGATATTCAGAGTTACGCAACGTCCAAAACAAAATGCCAAGGTAAACTGGTAATGAACTCATCGCTCGTAGCGTCATGATACTGACCGCATCACCACCATACTGGTAAGCGAGTTTGACAAAGACAGGTTTAATCGAAAACAGCAGTGTTCCGGCAAGTGCAAGCATGACACCTATTGTCACGGCACTCACTGGCTTCTTTTTGATCTGGCTTTCTGATTGGTCGTTGGAATCGGATGCCGTATTCATTTTGTCTCCTTGATGATTGATGACTTTCAAACAAGGCTACGAGATAGAATACGACTCTGGCTGCATCTACTCGCAGCCAGGCACAACTCAACCTACCGACTGCTTGGCATTGGAAGGAGGAGCCACCAGAGGTTGGTTGTGCGGATGATCATTTTACTTTCCTATTCGGGTAGAAGGTTCAGATTAACCATTGAACATATTTTGTTCAAGCTTAAGGTCTTTAAAATAGTACTCTTTGTCGTGTTGTCCGACCTCTCTCAGCACACGACACGGATTACCAACCGCAACAACGTTGGCAGGAATGTCCTTGGTTACTATGCTGCCAGCGCCAATCACTGAGTTCTCTCCAATCGTCACACCCGGCAATACCACCGAGTTTGCGCCAATCCACACGTTATCTCCGATTCGAACTGCTATGTTGAACTGAGCGACATCTCGTCTCAAATCAGGATCGATTGGGTGCCCTGCCGTCGCTATAGTCACATTCGGTCCAATCATTACGCTATTCCCAATGTAGATGTAAGTATCGTCAACCAAAGTGAGATTGAAGTTTGCGTAAACATTATCACCGAGGTAAGTGTGGCATCCCCAATTCGCCCTTAAAGGCGGTTCGATGTAGCAATTCTCACCTACAGACGCGAGAAAACGCCCGAGTATCTCGCCGCGCTTTTCTGACTCTGAAGGACGGGTGTGATTGTAATCGTATAAGGTTTCAAGACATTCGGTTTGCATTGCCGCCAGCTCTTCATCATTGCAGAAGTACACTTTTTGGCTGTGCAGCATGGTTTTCTTATCCATTTTTATTCCTGTTTAGGGGATGTTCTTGGTTGGAATTTAGCAAAGTAGCGGTAACAATGGCTTGCCAAAAGTCATGAAATTCACCCGTCGCCCTAAAAAGAGAGCAAGCAATTATTAGCGAAGAAAATGGGCGAAGGTGAAAGTGAAGGTATCGTGTCCAAAGTTGAAATACGAACAGAAATCAAAAATGCCGCAAATTTCGAATCTTACGGCATTTGTTCTAAGTAGGCTTATTTCTTTTTTTACGAGCCTCCAGACGCGCTTTAAATTTCTTATCTCGCCGCTTTAATGCTCGAAAAAACTTCGATTCTTCGTGATACCAACCAATAACACTTACAGGAAACCCCACCAGCATCATGATAAAAATATCGGCGGGAAACTGCTCCGTAATGTCTTTCAATGAATGCAGCTCACCAAAAACAAATAAACCGATTACCTTGCCAACCAACAACGCACAGCAAATCATCAAGAAAGACTTCATAATGTAGCTCCATTTGCCTTTCTTGCGTTCTTCTCGCCAATACACATATTTGTGCTCGCGGTTGTACATTTCCCCCTCCGTATAAGTGACATTGTCACCATCATTTTCGAAATGGAATGTTAATGCGAGACGGCAAGCCCGCACTACTTTAATCATAGTGCGATTGGAGGGAGTTGCTTATTAGACCAATAAGAAATGACGGGGATTTTACTGAGCGGTCCATATTTGTTTGTAAGAGCGCAGTTCTCGGTTGGACTCATCCAAACCAAACATGCCTGCTAGAGCCTCTAGTTTTTGCTTGTAACGTCCTAGTGCGCTTTCATCATCAGTCATGATCGCGAATTTTTCACAAGATAACTTTGTGCAAACGCGTCGTTAAAATCAAAACGCAAGAGAAAGCATATAAATACAGCTTGTCACGCCCACAATAACGACAAAGGTTCGGCCAATAGCGATATCTGCGATGTACATGACCGGATGCGCCATTCGCGTTATAGCAAATATAATGGCTGGCATAGACAAGTCAGACCAAGGAACGCCACTCAAGTTCACCGTTAAAATTGTGGCTGTGTAGAAAGCCAGCGCTTCCCAAGCATTGGATTGAGCAGCAATAATTCTCGCCGCACGCCCACTAAGTTTCCTCTCTTGTAAGCGTGGATGATGATTATCAAGATGACCGAGTTGCTGAACCTTGGCATATCCACCAAGACCTGCAAGTACATAAGGAATAACGCTAACAAAAACTAAAACAAACAGAGCGGTAGGCATAATAGTTCTCGATAAAAATGGGAACTACCTAAAGTCTAGCAACTCCTTATTCCCATAACTTCTTGCTCATCTCATTAATGCTTACGAAACACCCAAATAGGACCAATCAGTAAAAACTGAACGTCTTCAAAAAACGATGGTTTCTTCCCTTCGATTTTGTGCCCGATAAACTGGAAAATCCAAAGCACACCAAAAAGTAACATCGAAATCTGTAAAACTGACCAACCTAGTATGTCCATCGACCAGATCAGGCCGATACACGCAACGGTGTAGCCAATCATCATAATAAATACGCTTAGAGAAAGGCGGTAGTAAAAGATCCACGCGGGTAGCGCAACAACCCACACCCAGTTGAGATTGAACCCAAATAAAGGAATCTGCGGAATGGACCAAATCAAGCCAACCACCGATAAAAAGATGCCGGGTACCGCCACCTTGTGAATCTTTTGGTTGATTGGATTTTGATGGCTTTCGCCGTAGGCTTCTAACCATTCAGAAAGTGCACGCATAACTTCACCCTTAACATCGCCATAACATTTGTATAGTCGGTGCGAGTTAAAGGTGCTAGCTTTTGCCTGAAGATATTGACAATAAACAAAGTATCTGTGACCAAGTACAAAGTATGTTACTGATATTCCGATGAAATACGCTGCCCTTTAGTCAGTTTCGAATCCACAAGGTTATCGATTACTCATACTGCGGCAATAAGAGCTTTAACGCCTGATTAACCTGCCCTTTTTCTGCACTGCTCAAAGACCCCATCAACTCATGTTGCGCTTGAAGGTGCTGCTCTATCAGTGAATCAATGAGCTCGAAACCTTTTTCTGTGAGTTCGACAGTAACGCTGCGGCGATCTTCTTTACTGTGCTCACGTGCAATCAGACCTTTCTTCTCTAGCTTATCAAGCCGATTTGTCATAGCGCCGGACGTCAGCATCATGGATGAAATCAGCTCCGATGGCGTTAAACGATATGGCTGACCACTGCGTCGCAGCGTTGCTAATACATCAAACTCGCCCATTTTGAGGTCGTAACGTTTGTGCAGTTCGGCGACGTGGTTTTCCATATGCTTTGCGATTCTCATCAAGCGCCCCATGATCGCCATCGGTTCAGTGTCGAGCTCCGGCTTTTCCTTAGCCCATTGGCTTACCACTTTGTCAATTGCGTCCATTACCCTTTCATCTCCAAAGACATTCTGATTTACAAATTAATCTTAACATAAAGATACTTTACAAAAAGTCATTTCAAACGTATCGTTACAATAAATTATCTCAACGTAAAGATATTTAATATGAACATTTTACTCGCGATGATTCCGGCGTTCTTTTGGGGCACCACTTACGCCGTAACACAATTTACTCTGCCAGACTGGCCGCCAGTGTTGCTTGGCGCACTGCGAGCTTTGCCGGCTGGACTTTTGTTGCTTGCTATCAAACCATCACTACCAAAGAAACAAGATTGGAAGATCTTAATGGTACTCGGCACAATCAATATCGCCCTCTTCTTCGGACTCATCTTTGTTATGGCGTTGACCTTGCCTTCTGCCATTTCTGGCGTCGGTATGATTTCTGTCCCTGTGTTCGCGATGCTATTTGGCTGGGTTGTATACAAACGACAACCAAGTTTGATTCAAGGGATAAGTGGCACAGCACTGATTGCATTAGCGTGGTTCCTGTTTGATCCTAGTTCGATCACACTTAACCCCATTGGCTTGATCGCAATGCTCTCGGCAATTATGTGTATCGTTATCGGCAGTAGCGTCACTAAGTCTCTTGGGACAAGAATGCACTGGTGGACGGTCCTAACGTGGCAGCTCATCTTAGGCGGTATAATTCTTTCTATCGCCGCAGCCATCTTTGCGAGCTTTAATCCAGAACCATATGTGAGTGCCCTACAAAACACATCATTAAGAAACGTCGGTGGTTTATTGTGGGTTATCGTACTCAACACTGCGCTTGGTTACGGCATGTACGTGTGGCTATTGCAACGCATGTCGGTGGTGGACTTTACCTTCGGTGGTATCGCAAACCCAGTAGCTGGCATTGTTTCTGGCTTAGTCTTGATGGGCGAAAGCTTCACTCCCCTTCAATACAGCCTGATGCTAGGCATGATCCTGATGTCGCTCGTTCCACAACTGGTGATGTCCTTTAAACAAAAACGCAGCATCAATCACGCAAAACCTTGTGAGTCGTAACACTCTACAAAGCGAAAAACAAAAAGCCTGAGTTTGTACTCGGGCTTTTAGGTTCTAAATTCTTCATTTCACCGTTATCGGCTTATCTTTCACACCAGCGTAGAACACCAAAATCTCTACCGGCTCACCACCCGTATTTGCGCCAAAATGCCATTGGTCGACGACTTCTGCAATTGCGTCTCCGGCTTTCAGTACGATCTTCTCTTCATCCTTTTTCGTGACTGTGATTTCCCCTTTCAGCACTATGCCCGCATTAATGACAGGATGTTGGTGCATGGGAAGCTGCACGCCCTTCGGGACGGTAATTTTCACAATAGTGACTTCAGGTTGGCCTTTGGGGTATTCAGGCAAGGTAGTGCCATCCCAGCTGGTTGTCGTCTTGAGGACTACGTCGGCCTCCACTGAATCTGGCAAATGGGTGTCTGCCCATGCAAAGCTAAACACCAGTGAAAGTGCAATCACTGCAGTTTGAATCGGTTTCAAAGTTCTCTCCTTGTTTATTGATAACCTTTACTTAAACAGTAAGAGAGATTCAGGTATGAGCCTGACTTGAATAGTAAATATGTGAGGTTGAGAGCGATTTTAAGTCGTCCATAAAAAATGCCCACCGAATCGGTAGGCATTCTCTATTTCACAAAGTTTTAGCACTAGATAGCGTCTTTATTGGGAGAGCTTTTTCATTTGTAAGCCCATAAAGATGAAACTGATGCCTTCAATCAGTAACGAGATTCCGACAAACGTGCCCAATAACGTTGTTGAGAATGCAGGATCATCGAGCAACATGAAGAAGTAACCACCGATAAGCACTGAAATTACACCACTGAATACAATAACGTTGCTGCTTGGTAGGCTACGGTTGCTCAAACCAAAGAAGATGCGAGTCAAACCGTTTAAGATCATCACAATCACCATCAACATGGTAATCGTGACAAGGCCCGCTAATGGTTTGAACAAAATAAACAGACCACCCACGATATACAGTACAGCACTTAATACATACCAAAGCTTCTCTTTCCAAACATTGATGGAGAATGTGTGGTAAGCCTGAACCAGACCACTGAACAAGAGTACGGCACCCACAATGGTTGAGATCGTCACGCCTGCCAGTACGGGCAAACTCATTGCGCCAATGCCCATTAGTGCGATGATAACACCAACGATAACGAAGTATTTCCAGCCTTTAGATAGGAATGTAGGCTGTTGTGATTGATTAGAATTTTCCATTGAATGCCTCTTAAATTAAACGCGAGTCGCCTCTTCAGTCTAGTCTATTAAAAACGTAGAGAGTTCACAGACTTAACAGAAATACGTGTCCCGTTTGCATTAATAGATGTTAAACCTGTATCACATCGCCGCCTATACGCTATTTTTGAACAATAAGTTTCAAGATTGCTGGATTAAACCAGTGCAAAACAAGGAGATGGGGAGTAGGATTAGCGGCTTTCTAACGCCAGTTGCCTGCCTTTTCTTGATAAGTTCTCACTCTTTTGATTCAGGCTACATTTTAGAGGATGACATTTTGCTCGATCATCACATTCGCACCTTCATTTCTGAAAAGCTCAGTGCTGTCGGTATTAACAGCGACCCATATGGCATTGAACTCACCACCGTATTTATCCTAGCAAGCCTCACCGCGGCAGCTGTCAGTTATTTGATCGTGCATCACTTGATTGTTCGCTCAGTAAATAACGTGCTGCAGAAAGCCAACAAACCGCTCGCTGAAAGTTTGGCGAAATACGATGTATTAGAGAAACTTTCGCTGCTTATCCCGATTATGGTACTGGATGTTTTCATTCCCCTTGCAGTAGGCCACTATGATTGGCTGGCTGCTATCTTCGATAGGATTTTGAGCATTTCGATTTTGGTCATCTTTGTATGGATGATCTTCGCCCTGCTCGACGCAATGAATGACATCGCGACGTTTAAAGGCATAACCAAAAGAATGCCGATCAAGAGCTTTGTTCAGTTGATTAAGCTGTTCACCTTCTTTGTTGGCGTCGTGGTGTCTATGTCGATTCTCGCTAACGAATCCCCGGTCATTTTCTTGTCTGGATTAGGTGTCGCGACTGGTTTCGTGATGCTGGTGTTTAAGGACACGATATTGGGCTTTGTCGCTGGCATTCAGCTTTCTGCAAACCGCATGATCAGCTTGAACGATTGGATTCAAATGGACGCTTATGGCGCAAATGGCACGGTAGAAGAAATCTCTTTAACCACGGTGAAAGTCAGAAACTTTGACAACACAGTGAGCATGCTGCCTGCTTATGCTCTGGTTCAGAACGCATTTATCAACTGGCAAGGCATGTCTGATTCAGGTGGTCGCCGTATCAAGCGCTCCGTAAATGTTGACGTCACATCGATTCGTTTCTTATCTGATGAAGAAGTTGAAAAGCTGAAAAGCATTCGAATCTTGCGCCAATACATCTATGAAAAATCGCGAGATATCAACGAATACAATGAGGAAATGAGCGACGAACCAACTTTTGGCAACCTTCGTAAAATGACCAATTTGGGTATGTTTCGAGCTTATATTAATGCCTATTTGAAAGCGAACAAAGACATCCACCAATACATGCTTATCATGGTGAGACAGCTAGAACCGACGCCAGAGGGTATTCCGCTTCAAGTTTACGCCTTTACCAACAATACAGACTGGGCTTACTATGAAGGCGTACAAGCGGATTTATTCGATCACATCTACTCTATTATGCCTTTATTTGGTTTACGCCCTTACCAGATGTTCACGAGTCATGATGCCAGACAGATTGGACTGGAACAGGTCACCAGTAAAAACGCTCAGTAACATTGCCTCAAGAGTGAAGCCTATGCTTCACTCTCTAAACTGGGCGCGAGGTTTTTACGATTGTAACGGTGCTCCGTAAGCACCCCACCTTCCACCTTGTAACGCAAACCGTATTTACCGATACAGCCTCGTAACCTTGAACGCGTCAAATCTGATAAATCAGATGCGGTACTTGCTTTATCTACAAGCTGCACCCAATAGGTTTCCATTTTGTCCTTCACAATGATCTCCCCCGACCAACATTTATAGATTTAGGGAGAATTCTTACAAATACCGATAGTAGTCTGGATAGCATACGGCAGAACTTTTCTAACAGAATGCCTACGAGAATCGCAGTTTTCTCGTTCAAAGATGTATTAATGCGTTGAAAACAAAGCTTTCCGTCTAATTTTTCTATTACAAACTGAATCAATAGTTCAGTGATTAAATGATAAATTTCCCGCGATTCGCCTTTTGGAACCTAATTTTCAGAGAATGGCGTAAGTTACTGATAAGACTATGCCCAAGCGAATTTAAAGGGGTAATGCTTCACGCAATTACCCCTACTCGTTTTTCTAGCCCTTCTTGAATTTCACCAATCAATTACATTGGTTATTTGTACTTCCGACTTTTCGCCAGACACCCCATGTACCATCGGCGCCCGGTTCATTCCCTGAGGTCCACCATTGGTTATCCCACTCATCACCGTTCCAAGAAACACGATGGCAAGGTGACGCGTAAGTTTTACTCCTGTCCCACATTTCTCCTGTAGAAGCCACTTTTGCTTTTTGAACCACGACGACTTCTGATGTATCAAACAACGAACCGTCTTTGACGGTTAACAAGAAGCGATAGGTCGTGTCAGCAGCAATTTCTGCAAAACGAACGGTAGTCTCTTCCGTAGTTGGTGATGCTATATCTGCAAGGGGGGATGAAGGGGAAAGTTGTTTCCATTCAAAAGTTAATAAGTCACCGTTTGGATCGCTCGATTGAGCACCAGATAAACTAATCGACCCTGCACCTGTCAGTTCATATAGATTCGAGGTTGCCACTGCGATTGGAGCCTGATTTGTATCACCAGCCCCTTCCAGCTCGGTGTACAACAAGCGATTAGGTGAACCAGAACCCACGTTATAGAGCGCATTTGGCGTGCTGGATTCGATCAACGATTGTTTCAGTTCACTCGGTAGTGCTTCGGGATTGGCTTCTAGAAGACGAGCTACCTGCCCTGTCACATGGGGTGTCGCCATAGACGTACCAGACATTCTTTGATAACCACCATGATTGCGAGCGGAAATGATACTGGCCCCTGGTGCAAATAAAGTCACACATGTTCCCCAGTTTGAATCACTCCAACGATAATCATCCTTAGTTGATGCACCAACCGTGATAGAGTATTCCGAATGCGGCGTTTTGGTGCAAGCGTCTGTGTTGTTGTTAGCGGCAGCATGAACAAATGAGATATGATGCTGCGTAACCAATTTGTCTACTGCTTCATCAATAGGGGCCCATCGAGTACTGCGAGAAATACTGTAGTTGATTACCGCTGGCTGCCCTCTCTGCTTGGCATGTTCAATCACCCAGTCAAACGACTCAAGGATATCACTCCCCCAGCCTTTATTTTCGCAGTTCAATACTCTCACAGAATAAATATCGGCACCTGGAGCAATACCATACTGCTTTCCTGCCGCAGTGCCGGCTACGTGAGTTCCATGTCCATGGCAGTCAGATGCATCACCATCACTATCAACGAAGTCCCAACCGGAGATAGCCCGTCCCTCAAAATCAGGATGACTAAAGTCGATACCAGAGTCGATAACATAAATCGACACGCCTTTGCCAGTGTACTGGCCCACATTATATCGACCATCTAATGGTAAGTTACGCTGATCGGAGCGGTCTAATCCCCAAGATGCGACAGGTTCAGATGCCGTACTCAATTCACCATCAGCTGTAAATATAACGTCTCGATAAACACCTTTAACATCATTCATCGCTCTAAGCTGCGAAGCCTGATCCTGAGACATTTCAACAGAAAAGCTACTCAGGTTTCTATATACGTTTAAAGCTGAGAGAGGCTGATTTTCTTGAAGTGAGCGAGCAGACAAAGGTTTCGGCTCTGCATTCAATCGCTGTAGGACTTGATTCACTCTCTCTTCCATTGAGGAAGGTCGAGTAGATCGAGACATGGGACTAGATACATTTGAATCCTTTAACACCACAACATAGGTGCCTTGAGAAGAAGCATAAGCAGGAAAATTCAGTATCAATGGTAATGCACTTAAACAGAGTTTTTTATAAGGGAACATAATATTAAACCTTCAAAGACGGTATGTATGGCTGCTCGAATTGTTTGTTGGGATGCTTGTTTGTTGAAATACTTGTTTGTTTAAATAAATGCTTGTTGGGATGCATCCCAAGACAACCGACGAGCAGGATATAAGAGAGATAAAGTATGTCGGAGCATAAAGAATGCCGAGAGCGCCACTCCCGACAGCCTTTATGCTTTCGTGCTACTGGCAGGCAGCGCCCTTGTTGACCCAGACACTGGACACATCAGGCTGCTCGCCACGAGTCCACCACTTGGCTTCAAATTTAACCCCGTTATAGGTAACCTGAGCACCTCCGGAGTATGCTGCTTGACTTGACCATGGCAGCACAACATCACTTACGAGTTCCCAAGCATCACTACTGTCAGGTTGATTATTTTGACTCCAGTGCTTTGCCTTCCAAACCAACTGCTTGTAACTGACTAAGTCACCACCTGAATAGGATTTGTTGGCAGACCACGCGTCGTAATTCGTGGCATTTGGGTCACTGACGCTGCAGGTATTGCCGCTGGCTTTCACGTTAAGCGTTGTATTTGCGCTTGCACTCTCCCCTTTAGGATCGGAAACAACAACACTTAGCAAAAATTGACTATCAACCGTCACATCTGGCACTGAAAGTTGAATCGTGCCATCGGACATAGTCTGATAAGCTAAGCCTGAAGTGCTCCACTTAAATGACAGCACATCACCATCAGGATCTGATGCCGTCGCGGTTATCTCTATAACCTCTCCGGGTTTTGCATCAATACTGCTTGGAAGAGAGACTTCCGGTGCATGGTTCTGAGTTGGGTGGGGCTGAGCAATAATGGTGACCATATCACTGGAGCTCGATTTACCATCTGAAACCAACACAGAAAACACATAAGATTGCTCTTGTGTCGATTCTGCCAAAACCACATCGGTTGTCATTGCGTTATTTGCTTGAATGCTCGCGGGCAAACCCGATATCTGCTCCCAAATATAAGTTAACTTGTCACCATCAGCATCTGTGGATTTGTCGGCCGATAAGGTGATAGTTGCTCCTGACAATACTGACTGGTCTTCACCTGCGTGCGCTACGGGCTTATTGTTCTCGGATGGTTTTAAAGAATCTGACTGGACGATAGAAACCTCTAACGCTTGCTTTGGCTTCTCTATATCTAACGAGCTTAAAACAGCGTTATCACACACAACCTCTGCCCTTGTTGGATCATCGGCCTGCTTAAGGTTGATATGGAATTTGTTCATCACATTATCGTCGTAACGGAATCCAACCAACTGATAATTGTCCGTTTGGTGGTCTTGACCGTTATACACTTTGACATAACAACCTGTCGTATCGAGGCGATCAACAGGAGTAGGTTGATAAACAAATCCATAAGCGCCGTGCAAAGCAGGGAAAATGTAGCTGTCTAATTGCTGCTGAGGATCGTAATAACCTACTAGCGTCGTTACTGGTACACCATAGTCAGTTGGAATACGTGTTGGTTTACCCTCGGCTACCTGATCTTCAGTGGTTTCTAACCATGTTTTTCCATCACTGATGTAAAACTTACTATCACCTCGATCCAAGTTAACCAACTGACCATTAACATGAGCCGTCACTCCATAGCCAGAGTAACGCGCAATGTTCACAGCTTTGCCTACTGCAACATTTTCTGCACTAGGCAAATAAATATCGCGTATCCAACGTCCATCTCCCGTCTCGACTTTCGTGATGTCAAAATCGTTGATGTAGCCCAACAATACGGAGCCATCGATGTCGTCTTTGATCGTATTCAATTGTGATTGAGAGGTAATCGATTTCGATAACAAAATAGCGGGTTGCTGGAACGCTTGCATCGCTTTCGTTTCATCATTCCACTTAGTAAACCCAGTAGAAGATGATTCATCAAATGTGGCTTTGCCCTCCATAAAAGTCTGAATTTTCTCTAGCACATAAGGCGTATGCAGCGTGTATTTGGAAATTGGTGAAGTTGGCTCACCGCCCCCCATCGCATCTCGATTAAACTTGTAACCTTCAAATGCAGGAATGCCAATCCCATCGCTACAGCAAACTTGGTCTTCGCCATTACGCTTGTTCCACATGAAGTTGGCAATGAAACGCTTCTGAAATAGATCCCAGCCCCAAGCAGAGTTGATGTCCGTTGATGGGCGGTGTGTCGTCCCATCAGTGCCTCCAGGCCAATGACCCAATCCAAAGTTATGGCCAACTTCGTGACTCCATTCATTACCCACTGATGAGTCGATAGTCACCATGCCGTTGCCTCCACTACCACCGTGAGCAACAACACCATTTTGATAACGACCTACTGCTGCAATAGCGGTAATTTGGTTCGCCGTGTACGGGTGCGCTCTCTCTGACACTGACGTTGATGAGTTGATCCCATAGTTTGCGAGATTAATACCATGGGACATCAAGATCTTCGTGGTATACGCTCGCATATCTCCTTGGTGCCAAGTCCCAGTGCTAGGATCAAGCTCTGTAAGTAAATGTCCATCCGGTAGCATCACTTCATCAAGTTTCATGGTTTCGTAAGGGTTAACAATCAACTTACTTACCGGAATTTTCTGGAAGTAATCCTTGTGCAACTCTGGATTATCAGCAAAGTAGAAACGTCCCCTTGGATTAGTCAGCATCCCCAAATCCATCGTATTTATGAGCAATTCGTTAGGCGCGCCAATATCCAAATCGGACAGAAGACCAGATGTACTCCCATTGAGCAATTCCAAAGTCAGACCGGGTTGTATCCAAGTCGCAGGGAGCGTTACAGACCACATGTCTTTTGCGTACATAATGTCGAGGTTGGGACCGTCATGATTGGGAAGTTGCTCTGGTGTGTTTAGTGATAAAACACCCAACTGATTACCTTGACTATCTCGTGCAATAACTTTGACTTGTGATGAGACATTCAGTGGTTCAACTGGCTTAACAAGAAGTAAAGTATCACGCAATGCGGTGAGATGCGGCCTAGGGTCGCCTTTATCATTGTAATGAGGGACAGTAATATTTTGTGCATAAATCACCATCGCCTCAAAATCACCCTGTAAATTATTTACTGGCATTTCATTATTAAATTGAATAACTTGAGCGTTTGCCATTCCTGAAAGCAATATTCCACCAGCTATATTAAGTGCCATACTGACTTTATTTCTTTTCATACTTCCCTCTTCTATTTATATAACAACATTTCAACTAGCCACTGCTTTAGCCAGTGATAAATCTAATTATCTTTCTTAGACAACATAAGGATTAAGCTTTGCTGACAACCAACAAACCAAGACAAAATAAATAAAAAACCTATTAAATTTTAGAATTCACTTATTTAGCAGTAAATTATTTAACAATAAATATATCAAATAAGATTTTTTAGAGCGCCAGCTCCAACCAACAGATTCAAACCGATTCAAAACACATACAAATCAATAACTTGAACCAGAACAAAGCAGGAGGCTTATCTAAATCAAATATTTACCAATATATTTAAACGAATGAAAGTTTGAGTACTGAGTTTTAAACCAGCCTCTAGCTATAGATAAGTTCAGATTTATACTACAACATTAATATTTGCATTCGACTGATAAAAGTGAATATTAAAAATTAATTTAATTATCAATATAAAAATGGAATAAGAGTCAAATATTTCACTAGTTTCAATCAAGTTATATCATCACTCACTGAATCAATAACTCATTTTATAGAGCGTTTTTTAAGCTGTTATTTTTCTGGTAATAAAAAAGCGGAGAAGGAAGTCCCTCTCCGCTTTGCGCGTTATTGATACTTGCTTAAAGACGCTATGGTGTCACATCTGTAAACGTGAACGTGCCGTTATCCAGTTCGCGTTTCACTTCTTGCTTTTGGTCAAAATCAATCTTAGTCAGGTCAACTTTCTTGATTCTACTGTCGTGCATTGTGGTGTAGTACAGCGCCTTGTTACCTTGATCGATAACCGAAGTCCATTGTGTCGCACTTGGCAGATCTGGAATATGGCTACGGTACTCTGGGTTAAACTCGGTGCCAATTGGAATATCGAAGTTGTTCAGAATATGGAAGGCTTGTGACACCGCCTCTTCACCCGTTTTTGATTCTGGGGCTGTATTTACGAAAAATGCCGCACGTACAAAACGCGATGGTGGCGTAATGTCACCCGGTAAACCTAAGAAACCAGAACCAATACCAAAAGACTTCGCTTCGACACCACCGAATTTAGTCGGAGCACTGGTGCCTGGTTGCAAATGAATGTAGTTATTCAAGTTGGTGACTTGCCATGGGAAAGTTGGTGAATTAGTCAGTACTCCAACTTCGTTATCATAGATGTGCACTTGGCCATGGTCCATGATTTCAATAACGATGTTGTTGCCCGCTTTATCGGTAACGCGCCAATGTCCAGTCGGTGAAGGTTGACCTTTCTCATCAATATAAACAGGAACGATATCGATGTTTTTCATTGCCGTTTTAACTTCATCCACGGTTTTGAACTGCGACAGCATCCAACGTACAAAATCCATATCCGCAATACTGTCTGCTCGATCATTCGGATTATACGCTTTTAGTGAACCGTAGCCTTTGAAGTAGAACAAGCCTGCAGTTAGACCTTCTTCATTGATGCCTTCACCAATAAAGCGATCATCACTCACTGAAATACCAACAAAGCCGTACTTGCTCTTCCAGCTCAAACCTTGCTTTTGGTCTGGCATCGTTGAGGTAAACGTGTAATCACGAGGAGTAACAATCAGTTTACTATTGAGATCGCTCTCACCCCACTCAATTGTTCGAGCGTGAATGTGGTCGTTTGCAGTCGTCGAAAGTGAGATACCAGTACAAGCGGTCGCCGGAGCAATGATGCTTGCAGAGAGTGCCATAGCAAGGAGGGTTTTCTTTATCATTTTTAGTTCCACCAGAGGGGTAATAATTCGCGATTGTAGCCCTTTTTAGGCAACTTACAATCGAAAATATATAAAATTGATGGAATATAAAATTGTTGACAATCTTGATAGCACCGCCACCTCGCGTTCACTAGGTGGCGGTGTTCTCTAATTATAAGATGCCGAGGTTACCCTCCACTATCACTTTTTCTTTTGTTACCCCTTTCCTTGGATCTTCTTCGATGTGTTTTAACATATATTCATTGCCGGAAATATGTTGAAGTTTTAAGACAAAAAAAGTTTGATGCTCATGTAAGAACTCGTTTAAGTTCAAAACTTGAACAGAAGAAAACTTATTTTGATTCAGTTTAAACATAAACAAGGTGTTTAAAAATGAAGCATAATAGCCAGAATCGACAACTTGTGTTCCTTGATTATAGTTAACATCAGAAATATACCGACCATTCGAACCTACAATGTGGATCGAACGCTCTGAAAGATCTCCTTTAATAACAAACTGACTCGTTATTGCATTAAACCACGGGAGAGTAAGAGTAAATACCGTCAATATAATAAAAAATGCGACTTTCCTTCTCATTTTTATCACCACCAATGCAATTGCCCTGAAAATATTATTTCATCTAGGTAGATTTCTTTATCTGCCTTTTGCATTTTACCAACCCATTTCCCATCTTTTTCCAATAGTTTGACGGGTGTCATTCCCGAAGAGTACAAAGCCATGTCAATATCGATCACTTTTTCAGCAAATTCAGGTTCCAACCCTTCTAAATAAGAGCGCCCAAAATTTATAAAATACATAGAGGAACCAATAGTTGCATAGATTCCATTGTCAACCTTATACACTTTACCTTGGTATGTATTAATGGCTTTATATATTCCGGACTTTCCTGTCACTAATACTTCGAGCCCGCTATCTTCAAAGTGAACGTAACTGGAAAAGTAAGTTCCTAGTGAAAGGTACCAAGGAATCGAAAGTACAAAAATCGTTGAAATTCCTATCCTTAGTGAAACTCTTCTTACCTTACCCATAGAAGCCCCCATAGCATTCAAAACATTCAAATGCCTCTCTATAGATAAAGAAAAAAGTCAGCGCAATGATCACCATTCCAATCGATAGCTCCCAAAACATTGGAGCGGTTACAAACGCTTTTACATTAGAGGTTAACGATTTTTCATTGCTGGCTGAGATGTTTACCATAGGTAAAGTATTAGAAACAACGACTTTCGTTTGGCTTTCTTCAACACCTATCTCCTCACCTTTATCATTGTTTTTGATTGACTCTATAGGTTCAGATGTAACATTTGAATGAAATATTTCTAACTTCCTTGCATTAATAAATACATAACCTTCCCCTGGCAGGTTATTAATCTCGAGTCCTTGCTCCAAGCTGTTGAGTTTTTTTCTGAGTTTCATTATTGCGACAGCAAGTGAATTATCACCAACAACTCTTCCAGGCCATCCTCTTTCAATGAGGGTTTGTTTATCTATTACCTCTCCATGCGAATCACAGAACACTAAAAGCAAATTGTATTCACTTCGATTTAATTCTAGTGGCTGATTTTCTTTGCCCGATTCACTATCGATTAAAATTATCGTTCTTCTTACAGTATCAATAGAAAGCCGTTTGTACATTTTTTGCCCCATTTTTTGTTAGTCCACTTACATTTACATAAAAAAACATAAAGCGCCTAAATTCAAACAGTTAAACTTCAAAAAATGGCAATTAAATGTTTTTAACCTTAATAACATCACTATTAAGAGCTTTTTAATTCACAGAGTTTGATCTTCTGCGCAAAATGCCTGCTTTTCCACACCAAAACGTTCGTTTCCTATTTATCTGGAAAAACGAACTCATTAATAAACATAGGTAATCAATATGAAAGTAAATGCATTTTTCACACTGGGCACATCGGCATTAATTATGGCTTCAGGCGCAGTAAATGCAGAAACAACAGCCGTAGAACAAGCAACAGCAGATGCGATTTGGACGGGTGTAATTGGGGGCTCAGTTCCAAGTTCAAACTTAATTATTACAGGTGAAGCCGGTGGTGACATAAAGCCGGGTACTTTATATGTAAACAGTGATGGTACTTTTACTTCTTCTGATGTTGTTCTAGAAGCTCGTGACTACACTCCAGCAGTCACCCTACCGACACCTGCTGACGAAGTTATCGGTGATCGCCAACCAGCCGCCACTTGGACATACATGAACTCACAAGTAATGATTGGCGGTCAGGTTACAAAAGACGCAACTCTCGTTCTGTCTGATGCAATGTCGGGTACTGACTTAACAAAAGGCACATTAAACGAAGTTACTGGTGGTTACGTTCAGCTAACAGTTTCAAACGGCACGGAAATCACCGATGTGCCAGTAGAAGGTGAAGCACAAGTCATCGTACAGATGGCAGCAAGTTACGACGGTTCACTTTAATTAAGTTAGGGGGAAACGTGAAAGCTTCAACACTCATTAAAGTCGCCTTCTTATTGCTAACGATGTTTAGCTTCGGAACTAAGGCAGAAACCTACACCTTTCGCCTAGTGAGTGAGATCGATAAAAGTGACTTCTTTTCTTACCAGATCACGAAAGTCACGTTTTCTCCTGCCAACATAACGCTGAAACCAAACGCAGAAACCAATACGTTTCATGATGCGTTTACGCTTTTGACCGTCGATACCGATATTCCAAGTTCCGACGTATCAATGAAGTTCCAGTTGTTTATGAAAAGTAACACTGCACAGTGCTTTGATATCGACGAGACGGCGTTAGTGACGCCGTCTGATTTTGCACAAATTTTTATTGCTGAACAGCCACTGACCGAGCTCACGCCTGCTTTACTCGACTTTAACAAGACATCTGATGGACTAAAAAGTGGTGAGTATGACGTCAAGCTCACATTTGGTGAGATTCCAAATGGCGCAAATATCTGCCGAGGAGAATTTTCTGTTCTAGCGGAGTTGTCTCTGTGAAAAAAACAAGGTTATTTACCACTGCTGCGTTAAGCACCATTACACTCCCTCTGATTGCATCTGCATCTTCTGTTCCTGAAGGCTTCCAAGATTTTTTCCAACAACAGAAACGAGACGTAGAGATTAAAGGCATTGATGGTACGTTTTTTAGCGTTCCAATGCTTGTAACTTATGACTCTGTAAGACTGGAAGATCCTAAAGATGCTCGTGGCTTCATTACACATCTCGTCTTATCAGGTTTGAGCGAAGATGCCGCTCGCGAAATCGTAAGTACCTTACAGCATGGTCAATCCAACAGTGTTGATTGCGTTGGGGATTTAAACCTCTGCTCTCTTGCACCACAAACCTTTGACACCTTTTACGATTATCACTCGAACAAGTTATACCTTTATGTAAATAAAGAGATGCTAGAGGACAATAAACCCAAAGCTCTCGAGAAAAACTACGCCGCTACCTATAACGAAAATGCGGGGATAATCAATGATGCAAGCCTTTATACGTCTTCCGATTTATCAGATAACACGACCATATCACTTAGTGACCAACTGATATGGGGTCTACCCTATGGTTCGATCCATATAGATTCTTACGTCAGTAATCAGGAGGACGCATCCGAGTTGAACTACGGCTACTATAACCTCGAGTACAAAGCCGTAAGAATGACCTCGGGCTATCACCAAGATCGACTTGCATTAAATAGCACCTCATTTCTTTTGAATGGTACACAATATCACGATCTAAACGCGAGCTTGTCTTCTAGCAAAAATCTTAGCCGTACCAATAAAAAAGATGACCAATTTTTGTTTTACTACGCACCGTCTCCCGGTGTCCTGAAAGTCTACAAAGATGATCAAATCATCGTTCAGCGCTCCGTTGGTGAAGGTCAAGGCAGCTTGCGTTATTCAGAGTTACCACATGGTGTTTATGATGTCGTTATAGAGATCTCAACCGGTAACCAAGTCGTCTCATCTGAATCAGCTCGAATCTACAACGCAAATACTGACACATTGAATACCGGAGAGTTTGACTACTTGCTGTCTGCTGGCCAATTTCAAGGTAACGAAACGACACAACTTAACCCCGACAGCACAACAGAATTAGCTCAATCATTTGACGATACCGCCTATGTTCAAGGGCTTGTCGCTTATAAGTGGTCAGACGCTCATACCGTTGCCATTGGTTCAACCATCACCGATAACTACGTGATGAATCAAATTGGATTCAAAGGCTACCTCCCTTTCGATAGCCGATATGAAGTGTCTTTCTCGAGTATAGACAGTGAAGCATTCTATGTATCTGGATACTGGAACATCGATAGCATTGGCATTACTTATGAAAAACTGACAAATGACGAACGAAATATATTCGCTGAATATTTGTATGGCTCAACAAGCAAAGAACAATTGAGCATTTCGAGCAGCTTTGCATTAGGGGCCGATATCCGGGGCTATGGTTCGGTGAACTACTTGAACCAAACTGATTTTTACGATAATGAGCTCACAAACTGGTTTATCTCATCAGGCCTGAGCATGCCTTTTGTACTGAATTCCAGCTTGGATTTAAACCTTAGTTTCAGCAATGAAGAATTGGTTTCAAATTGGGATCAAGGTGAAGCGACCATCGCATTAAATTGGTCAGTTCCACTGTCGTCAATTTTAAGTGGTAATACGGGTGTAACTTTTGATGAAGACGGTTTTAGCCAATACACAAACAGTTTGGAAAGCCGTGATCTTGTTGAGCGCGATGATACCGACCTGCGGGTGACACTAAGCAATAGCTACTCAGAGAACTCGCCTGATACAACGCTAAATAGTCTGACAACCTATGGCTCACAACACAACCGTCATTATCAAGCTGATGGCTTTGCCTACATTGCAGATAACGGCAAACGCTCTTTTAACGCCACACTAAGCAGCACACAAGTAGTTGGCAAAAATAGCCTGAACTTCACTACCCAACATAGTGATGCGTTTGTGGCTGTCGATACCAAAGACAATATACGCTTTGATAAAGACGAAGAACAAACAAAAGGTCTATTGGTTATACGTTCTGACGATAAATTCAACCGCAAGGAGTACATCAACAACGAGTCAGCACTCATTCCCTTGGGAGAATATCAAGCCAGTACCGTTGAGCTCGATGTAGAAAGTGTCGCATTACACAACAGCGGTCAGCAGTCTGTTACCGCTTACACCCATCCGGGAACCGTTGTGGAACTGAACTCTAACGTGAGTCGCGTCATCAGCTTTGTCAGTAAATTTAGAGACATCTTCGGAAACAATATCGAAGAAGTGAAATGTTCAGGGCCAGCCTGCTTAGAGATATCCAACATCACTTCTGGTATTCACAAAATAGATGTACAAGAAGGCCTGAGCTTCACTCTGACTAGTGACGGCCAACAGTGCTATTTACCTTCTGTGGATGATGCAAAGCAATTGAACTTTGGCACCAACTATTGTCAACCTGACCTATCTCCTATGGAGTCCATCGTTCTTGTAAAAAATCATCGAGAAATCAATGTTATGTACATTGGTGAATTTGATGACCTAGCAATGATCAAACCGCAACTCCAAGCCATGACAGATCAAGGCATGGAGATCCTAACCACGCAGCTGGGACGTAAGTCTTTCGTTTACCTAACTGGTGAAACTGGGCTTCAGCTGACTCAACAGCAACAACAAGATATTGAAAACGTTGCGCGATATGCCCGCTCCGAAACACCACGAGAGCAAGATTTTGTACTTAACAGACCAGAAGGAAATTGATGATGAGAACATTTCCCATTTTGATGACATCACTATTAGCTAACTCTGCATTCGCGATGAACATCGACACTATGCTGCTTATCGGTGATGAATACGGAAATGGCGTATTCACCATCTCAAATGAAGAAGAAACAACGGAGTTTATTCAATCGAATATTACTCAAATCGAAGTGAAAGAAGGCAACCTGATCCGTACTCCCTATACAGAGGACAATTTCGAAGATTGGCGAGTCACCCTAACTCACCCCAAAATGATCCTGGAAGCAGGCCGCCAAAAACAGGTTGGTGTCCGCTCCCTTTGTGGTAGCAAATGTGATTTCACTCAAGATCAATACTTCTTGGTGAGTTTTGAACCTTCTCCATACGATCCTGAAGGCAAATCAAAGTCCGCTGTTGTCATCAACTTTGGTTATCGCCCCCTTTTCGTCATTCCAGCCAAAAAGCAAAACATCGATTACACCATCTCTCTTGAGAATGGAAAACTCTTAATCAACAACAAAGGGAACAGTTTCATCCGCGCGTATGTCGATGAATGCAGCGACAAGGTAACGGAAGATTGTGAACTTACAGCAATGTCTCTTGCAGGTCGTGAACGTACTTACGAACTCCCAAAAAACATAAAACCAGCGGACTTAGACGTAACCATCGTGAATCACGACGAAAGCTACCGTGAAAAGCTGACATTGAGGGAGAATGAAGAATGAAGCGCGCTCTATGTTACTCTCTTATTTGCGCGTCACCATTGGCTTATTCGTCAACACTGAATATTCACATTGAAGGCCAACAGTTACGATTTGAAAATGCACTCTCTTTGGGTGCATCTTCCTATACATTGAGTGATTGGACAGTCGCCGGTGGTCTTACTCCAACAAAACGATTTCTTCCTGGGGCTTATTTATCAAACAAACCTGACAAAATCACATTGTCCTCTGCTTCTGGTCAAAACGTTGAAGCGCCTATTTCAGTCAATGGGCTTCAATACAACGTTTCATCCAACTCTTATACTCGTACCGATAACGCATTGGTAAGCCCTACTTGCACCATATCACAGGTGTCCGGAAATACCGTTCATTTAGAAGATGGTACAACGCAAACTTGCAACGCAGATTTCTCATTAGACTATACAGAATCAGTCACACCTTTTTACTTCTATCGACCCACTTTTAATTTGGATACAGCCGCTTTGCTCGCAGCTTTTAATGGTAAGCCGAAAGGCGTTTATGCAGGTACAATCCAAGCAGATATCAAATATTATTATGAGTCATTAGGGGGGGGCGCTAACCTATCGCGTGATTCCTGAGGTGTTTACTGTGAATGTCAATTATGTGCCAAATACGTTAGAGAGTATCGAAGTCTCTGGCGACGGCATCATGGAGCCCGTCTATGACACGGACAATCACACGGTCTCGGCTGATACGACCTTTAACATTACCGCTTTAGGCCAGTTTAGTACCGGACTTTATATCACTCTGCTTAGTCATGATTTTGAACTTAAATCGAGCGTTGGGGAAACCACAATTCCATTTTCTGTTACTTGCCTGCAATCCAATTGTGAAGATCAGGAGTGGATTAAAGATGGTGTTAGCCAGTTAGAGAGCGATGAAACCTCATATACGATTGACACACCAAGTAACATCATCAACTTTGACCTGAATGTCAGCTACCAAGATATCCCATCGACTGAGGTAGAAACCGGAGCCTACACAGGCAGCTTCACCGTTATGTTTGAGGAATTGTACTAATGAAACCATCTTTAATATGGATCGGCTTAGCATTGACCTACCCTAATCTCTCTATGGCTCAAGAATCTAATTGGTACGTAGGTGCTGGCGTAAATCATACGGGGAAAATGGATTCAGATCTCTCTGACTCATCAATGGGTGGTCAAATCAATGTTGGTTACGAGTTCCACCCAAACTGGGCCATTGAAGCATCTACCGGTTACTACGGCAATTTGGATATGGTGATTCCTGGAGATTACCGAAATACAATTGAGGAAGAGACCCGCTACGGCTCAGATATATCGCTTCTTGGAGCCCTTTCATTATCACAGTATTACAATCTGTACGGTGGCTTAGGGGCACAAGTAGAGGGTGGAGACATCTCTCCAATAGGTCAGCTAGGCATTCAATATGAATACAGCCCTTCATGGTCAATCAAGTTTGGCTATAAGTTTCTGTGGGCATCTAAATCCGAATACAATTTGCAAATGTTAGGTTTAGGGCTTCAATACCACTTCGCACGTCCTGAAACTGATGTTGAACAAGAGCCAAGCTATGATGATATTAGTGTTATCGCCTCGACCAAAGTACCTACGTCAACCCCAGAGAAAACGGCGACTAAAACACGCTGCACAACCAACACATACATAGTGAAGAAAGGTGACTGGTTAATTAAGATTGCCTATCAGCACAACTTATCGTTTAGTGAGTTAAAAGCGATAAACAACGACTTTAGAGAGATTAAGGATCTAAACCTTATCTACCCGAATCAAGAAGTATTGGTTCCAAGTGCGGGTTCTATTTGTCCTTAGACAACTAGTAAAACGACTCCAAAAGATTAAAAAGGTTAGCGTCTAAGCTAACCTTTTTTACTAATCATATGATGAAAACTTTGCATTAAAGAATAGGTAGTTTCTCCAAAACACCTCAAACTCAGCTGATTCGCTGGGTAGTACGCCAAAACCTTTTAATTTAGCGTATTTAAAACAAGTTAGTGTCTTTGTGGCTCAATGAACCTGTAAGTAAGTACGATAAAATAGGTTGGCTTTTCACCAACCTTTTCGCTCAGTTATACGAAGCGAATCTCGCATCAGTCACATAGGCTAGGACATCGATTGAGTTACTATCCCTCGCAATTCGGCTACTTACCTGAACCCAATAAGGTTTACTAGGATCTATGCCAGCCCAGTTCATTGGAAACTCAAGTGCTGGCTCAGCTGGTTTCTGGCTGCTTTCCGAAGAGTATACAAGAAACTGTCCATTATTATTTTCAAACCAAATATGCCTTTCGTGGGTCTTCACATCCATATTTTCTATCCCCATTGAGTTGCCGTATCCCGCAAACACTTCAGTCCTGCTATTCCAATAGTTTGTGACAATCTCAAAAGCCCTTGTGGTGTGGGGAGAGCCCGGCTGATAAGACACATCACCCCAACTTGATTGAGGGGTAATTGATTCCTGTTGAACTAGAAACGACAGCTTTCCCGATATAGCATCTTTTTCACCATGGTTTTCAATCTTAACGTAGCCAATAAAGTTTGTGCCCGTAAACGAACGGTCATTGAACACAGAAATTGATCTTACTGACCCGCTGTCTCCGTAGTAAAGAGACGGAATTCCAATACCATCAATCGGTTTCAAACTTCCTGGCTCCGCCGCGACACGATTCCACTTGCTAGCATCATGTACTGGTAACTCTGAAGCATCCATTGCATCTTCAGCTCTATAAACGATTGAATCAACAGCTAGTGCACTACTTGCAACACTGAGAACCTCATCATTAAAGGATAAATCTGTGTATGTTGTATTAACAGTACCATCAGCTTGAACTGTTAATATTTGCTGATCTTCGTAGTTGCTGAAAACACCTTTACTATTTTCCGATAGCACTGTTATATCCTGATATGGTGCAACAGCACCATCAGGGTCCAGAATTTCAATATATACGTCGCTGATATTGCTAAATTCTCGGGTCGTATAGTTAATGAAGCTTTTAAAATCAGCGACTTTCTCGCTATCTAACAAAACGCAAGTAACAAATGCAGCAGAGGTAGCTTTAGTCAATTCGGCAGAAAGGCCATCAATGGCCATAATTCCAACTCCCGATGTCTCGGATGTCATATCTGCACTCCAGTACGGCGTATTTGCTGGCCAATTTTTTGACTCAAAAAGATTGCCATGTTCTGCCATCAACGCGCTCCATTCCCTTTGGATAGCAACCTACCATTTCGAGTAGCACAATATGACTGCGCTTGTTCGAGTGACATTGTCACTACCTTTGAACCTTGAGGTCCAGTAACGCCATCTTGCATAACTGCTTCAGAGTATGATGTATTAGTGTAATCCGCGAGAACCTGACTAACTGGTGCGGTAAACGTAATATCAGCACCGATGGTAGGGTCTGCAATAGTGATATCTTCCCAGTCTTGGACAAGATCGAAGTCAGGTTCGACCTCAATGTAAACTTGCCCTACATCATACCCACCTCGCCCGTCGGTAATTGTATAAGCGATCTCGTGTGGCCCAGGCTGAGAAGACTTAAAAGTAAAAGTATGTTCCGTTTGGGAAGTAATATTTGCTTCGGCATTATAGGCGCGAACTGAATCCAACAGCACCACGTCTTCGGCGTCAGATACATAGTCAGTAAGATCAATTGTGGCTAACATATCCTTTGCTAGCTTACCTTCTAGAACCTTGTTTTCAGCCACAGGCGGCGTGTTCACAGTATCTGATACTGCGATATCTATCGTACCTAGCTTAGTGGTAGAGCCATCACTCATTGAGTACAGAACCCTGTCGACACCGATTTCGCTTGGTGTAAAAGTAATCTTATTGGTACTTGGCTCTGCCGTAGCTGAGCCAGTACCCAAAACACTAATATCACCTGAAACGACGTAAGACGATGTATCTAGATCTCCAGAAAGCGCTGTATTTAAGTCTATCGTTATTTCAGTAAGTCGATCCGTAGTTTCCGAGAGGTTAGGAAGAGTATTATCGCTGGCTGTTTCAGACACTGATACCCTAGCTATAGCACTTGCCTTCCCTACAAACGCCTCTGTATCACGTGGACCAACGGTGTATTTAAACTGGCACTCACCAACCTGTTCTGCACTCAACGAAAAAGCCATTCCGTCTATGGTATCAATTTTACAGTTAGAGGCGTCAGACATTGGAGTCACAGAAGTTAGTTCGAGCTCAACCTCAGATGATGTTGCCGCTTGAACATTGATAATACCTTCCGTTCCTAAAAGCGCTTTGTCTTGTAATGATTCGGCATTAATTAACACTTCAGTTGGAGTTTCAGGCGGTGTGGAAACCGGATCAGAACCGCTATTGCATCCGAACAGAAAAAGAGATGATATGAATAGAGTTAGATATTTATACATGCTTGTACCCATCTTTACAGGTATGACGAGAAGTTTGCATTAACAATGTATGCTTCCACTTCTTCATAGTTTGTTGCGCCCCCAGCTCCTACCCAATATGGCTGAGTTGGGTCAATGGCTCCCCAATCGAATGTGCCGACAAATTCTGGTTCGCTCGGTCTTTCAGGTGTTGGCGACGAATAGTGATACAGCATGTCACCTTTCTTCTGAAACCACAGATAACGATCTACATATCTAACTTCAGCAGGCGTATTACCTACAAAATTATCGAAACCCGAATAGAAGTTGAATTCTTGCTTTGCATATTGAGTAACAATGTTGAAAGTATCCTCGGTTTGAGGAGCTCCTGGTTGATCTCGCTCGGGGTCATTAGCTGGGTTGTACCAAGTTGAATCGGGCATGTTTCCTTGCTGTTCTATAAAGAAGGAAATCGCGCCATAACTTAATGTTCCTTTATTCCGAATATGCAATGCCATCACAAAATCCGAACCAATAAAGTGATCTTTGTATACCGAACTGCTCCCCATTCCTTTCTCAGCGCTATAGTTGTACAAAACCGGAATACCATTAGCGCCGATCGGAGGAGGCGTATGACCAAACCTCGTATCAACATGATTCCATTTTGATCCATCTTGTGTTTCAAGTGATGAGGCGTCTTCATCCGGAACGAAAGGATAAAGCTCATTTGTCGAACTCACTAAGGATGAAATAACAGATGAGTTAAACGCGGTATCGAAATATGAGACAGACTGCTTGCCCGTCGAATCCGCAACGAGCTCTTGATGCGTTTCGCCTGAACTAAAGACACCATTTTCTTCTAAAGCCTCTAGTTCAATATCTTGGAAGGCACCGGTGCCTCCATCGGGGTGATTAACGAGCAATTGATATGAGTATTCGTTGCCCGAAGCAGAGATCAAGCTAGGAGAGACAGAAAAATCTTTCACACTCGGATTACTCATATCGACACACGTCGTGTATCCAACATCAGTGCCTGGCTGTTGTCCAGTAGTCCCATCAAAAAGGCTCGCCGTTGCGGCATTGAGTTCACTTACCTTTTCCGCCGTCCAATAGTTCACCTCCGTTGGCCAGTTATGAGTGGTAAAAGCACTGATTTCATTGGTAATAAGAGAGTCTAGCTCGCGCTGTAGAGGTAAGCGGCCACCTCGAGTTTTGCAGTAAGCGCGTGCTTGTTTGAGCGTTTGCATAACCACTTCTGACCCTTTAGGCCCCTTTTCACCAGATTCGATATGAGTTGAGGTATAAGAAGCATTCACATAATCTGCGTAGACTTTACTCATTGGCGCAAGCAATCGAATATCGGAACCGATAACAGGATCGTGAGTAACAATATCCTCCCAATCTTGAATCAAAGAAAAGTCCGGTTCGACTTCAATTCGAGCAACTGACGTCGTATAACCACCTCTATGATCACTCACTGTATAAGCGACATCATGTGGTCCTGGCGTCGTCGATGAAAAAGTGAACTTGGTATTCATCGTATCTGTGGCATCAAATAAAGTGGTCGTAGAGTTAAAATCCTCAATGGCAATGAGTTGAACATCATCACCATCAACGTCACCCACATAGCCGCCAACATCTATCACCACCGATTCCCCAAGCGCTAGCAGTTTGTCATGAGCAAAACTATCTGCTCTAGGTGCCGTATTTGCACTTAACTGAGATACCGATACTGAAATTGTCCCCACCTTTAATGCTTCGGCACTTTGGTAGCTGTAATGAATTTCTGTTTGGCCTTTACCAGAAGGACTAAACCGGATCTGCTTAGAGTTGATATATTCCGCAGTACCACTTCCAATTACGACCATATCCTCTTGAAGCTCAAAAGAAGAATCAGGTACCGAAGAACCTAACTCAACTTCAAGATCGATAGTAATGTCTGTACCTTCTGTCGTAGACGCAGTTATGCGTGGCAATGTGGAAGATGAGTAAGTAGAAGCGACAGCAACTCGAGCGTATGAGTAAGACGTCGAGTCGCCGTTTGCCGGAGCTACCTGATATCGAAAAATACAGTCTTGCGTATCATCAGAGACGACATCAAAAACGTCATCTGTAATACCAGTAATTTGGCACTGCTCACCAGAAAGCGAAGCAACAGAAACGATGCGGAAGCTGCTATTGTCACTGGTAGATACATGTGGCCCCAACGCTATTTCACTCGTAGAACCAGACAAAGCATTCTCTGAAATGTCTTCCGAATAAATCGCAGTTTGAGGCTCAGGGGGAGGCAGTACAGAGCCTTCATCTTTATCACTACTGCCTTTACACCCGGCAAGTAAACAAAGAACAAAGGCACCAAATATGAGCTTTGGAGGACGGTACCCTCTAAGCTGAAAACGGAGTAATTGCGTCATTTTTAATCTAGATAGTTAGAACAAAGTTACGCAATTTTCTTATTTAAGTGGTGACTCCACCACTAAACACCCATGATTAGTCATTAAAAACTAACCCATTGTTTTTAATCACATTAATGGCTATTTTAATCACATTTAATTGTGACATTAATTCCAAAAAACTTCTAAAAGGCCTTAATATCTTCAATAGCCCGCAGTAACAAACAAAAATCCATGCAGTCCTGAGTGTTCTTAATATCATAGTGTAAAGACTTCACTGCTAACTCAATGGTGATTTTTAGCTTACTAGTTCTTGGCTTGAGGTGGATGGTGATACTGTCGCGTTTTAATCCTATTGTGAAGTGATCGTATCCAAGCTCTTTTGCAAACTCTACGATTGTATTTCGCCAAAGTGCCGTCTTCGAAATGCCTTTCATCATTTAGGTTGTACCTATGGACTTACTAAAAAACAGCAACAAGTTTGGTCTTTCCAAAACGGTTATACCAATAAATGATTGTGAAAACCGACTGTTGACTGCCATTAAGGAGAGGTAGAGCTTTCTTTCGCGTACACTGTTGCTCAAACTCATCAATACGTCTCCGACAGAAGAAACATCAATTAGAGTTATTTAGGTAAAATTACCTCTATGTGGTTGTTTTTATAAAAAGTAACACGCCCCATCAGTTAGGTGATAACTCACATTTCCACAATAAACAAATTGATTAATAAACATTCAAGTCCATTTATTTAACTTGCGATTTCTTCTTACGCATACTTGCCTCGAATTTCAAAACACGAGCAAGAGTAACAGAATGAACATCGTTAATATCGACCACGTTTACAGCATCGCGCGTAACCACTCAAACTCTGATAAAGCGCTCTTTCTACTGCAAGAAATGGCTGAATATTCGAGAGAGACTTTTATGCATGTCATGAACGTCTCTATCTATGCTTACTACTTTGGCGAGTACCTAGGTTTTTCAAAGCAAGAGCTAGAACTGATTTTTGATGCTGCTCTTGTCCATGATCTAGGAAAGCTAAAAACACCGCTGCATGTCCTTCATAAACCAGACCAATTGTTACCAATTGAACGCCAAGTGATGAATGAACATGTCAAAGAGTCATACAATATGACGAAAGACTACCCTGAGTTAGAGCCGGCTTCTATGCTAGGAGGCTTACATCACGAGCGTTGGGATGGAAATGGTTATCCATTTCGTTTGAAGGGCGATGAGATCCCTTGGGGAGCTCAGGTATTAGCCATTGTTGATGCTTGGGATGCAATGGTATCTAACCGCTCATACCGCCGAGGAATGAATAGAGACCACGCACTAAAGATACTGGTCGACGAGAGAGACAGCGGTCAGTTTAATCCTGCACTTGTCGACAAGTTTGTAGCCTATATAGAAACAACCTATTAATTCTCCCTCGGCTGTTAATTATCGGCATAAAAAACGCCCAAAGCTCGATTGGGCGTTTCCTTTCTCTGAAAAGGCATAAGTGTCTCTAAAAACAATTCACTGCATCAGTGACAACGTCATGAGAACTCACCTACCTTTCTCTCATACATTAGCAATCATTCTTTATAGCATTCTAAATATGCTCTAATTGATTGAGGCCGAATCAATGTTTAGAAATAGCCCTTCTCCATAGCGACATAATTTTACTTATAAACTTTAGAAGGCTTGTCCTAACGCAATTAACCATGATTTTTTCATGGAAATATCCCCTTCTAGAGACAACACTTAATAGAAAGGAGGTGATTATGAAACAGTTCAAAAACATCTTATTCGTTAGCCAGGGACTGGCGGGCAAGAGCGACTCTCTAGAGCAAGCGATGAGACTCGCCAAAGAAAATGATGCTCGCTTGTCAGGTTTAATCGTATGCCCAGCAATGCCCTTAACAATGAGCGAGTATCAACAAAGCTATGAGAACTCGTTGGTTGATAACCTGTTTTCAGATATCAAAACAACACAATTAAAAGACCTATCATCTTCCACAGTTGAGCCCTTCCCTATCAATGTCATTAGCGGCGATAAGCCCGGGCTCTCAATCATTCACGAAATCTCGCTACACCACTACGATCTCGTGATTAAAGACGCTGAGCCAATACATGAGGAAAGCAAAGGTTTTAAAGCACTCGACATGACATTGCTGCGAAAGTGCCCTTGCCCAGTCTGGTTAAATCGAAAGCCGAAGGAATCAACCACAACAAAACGCATTGGTGTCGCCATTGACCCAATCATCGACAACGAAGAAGAGAAAGAACTCACGACTCGCTTGCTTCAGGTCGCCAGCTATATCGCCAACTCCTTCGAAAGACAATTACATATTGTCTCTTGCTGGGACTACCAGATGGAAAGCTATCTGAGGCACCATATATGGATTCAAATCGAAGATGATGTCCTCGACCAACAAATCAACACCCATCGAACTGCCCACCTTGAGGCTCTAAATACGGTTATCGAAGCATCTGGAATAGAAGGTGATTCCGTGATCCACCATTTGCACGGTTCTGCGGACGAAGAAATACCAAGATGGGTGAAGGATGAGGAGGTAGATGTATTAGTGATGGGCACTATTGCTCGTGGTGGCATACAAGGGTTAGTGATAGGAAACACCGCAGAAAACGTACTCCAATCCATTGACTGTTCTCTTGTTGCACTCAAACCAAAAGGCTTTATCTCTCCCGTTGAATAACAACGAAAAAAGCCCGTTTCTCATCACTCGAAACGGGCTTGCATACAAACACTGATGCAGAAATGTACTATCCACGATATAGAATGGTGAAAGTTAACAGCGACATGCAGCGCTGTTAACAAGCCAGATGATACCGCCTCCATTTAGTGAAAAAGAGGCAGTGTAACGATGAGTTTTAAAATCTTTGCCTAGCAAAGACGTAAAAAAAAAGAGCCCTCACATCCATGGGGCTCAATCAAAAATTTCGCATTATTGTCATTATAAGGTGAGGTTCAACTATAGGAGGTGTTAGTTAACGCTCAGGGAGATACTAACTCACGAAATACATTCAGAATAAGCATCTTAACAGACCACTTTTTTCTAATTGCCCATTGAGCAACAGAGGGTGATTAACCGACTTTAACTTATGCCTTGAGCATATGAAAAAGCCATCGCACTATTAACTAGAACGATGGCTTTGATGCTTGCCTAGGCCAACTCCATTTGGCTTTAGTGAATGAGATTAGCTAGCTGGACGCCAAACACCCCATTGGTCTTTTTGGTAAGTCGTTTGTGGATCATCACCACCTTGGATCCACCACTGAGCTTTCCATTTTCCGTCAGCGTAAGACACCACTTCACCACCTAGATACGTTTTTGCGGCATCCCATTCATCACCACTTGGATCCGGTGTTGGATCTGGGTCTGGTGTTGGGTCTGGATCAACCGTACCTTCATCTGCAATCACTTCAAATGTGTATGTCTCTTTACGTTCACTGTTTACTGCGTTAGCAACAAACGAAAGTGTTTCATTCTGAGTAATGGCTGTCGTATCTACCACGATAGACGCGGTACCATTGTTTTGAATACTCACCGCCGTGCCTTGAGTTTGAGTCAGATTCGCCGCTTCGCTAATTGCAATCACAACTTTGTCACCTGCGTTTACGACCTTATCACTCTTAACCAGCTCGTAAAGTTCACCAGTTAGAGGCTCAACCGTACCGTCGTCACCATCAATAACTGAAATAACACCCGATGCACGGCTATCTTTTGAGTTGAAGAAGTTACGTGAAGGATCGTTTTGGAAGTACATGTAATGAGACATTTCTTCATGCCAATCACCAATGAATACGGCACCATCTTTGAATTCTTCATGCCAACCATTGATCTCTGATGCCAGTAGACGCTGCCAGTCATTGATGTTGGATGAATTCACTTCAATATCAAAGCTGCGTGCAATATCACCGTACTTATTGATGATGTCGTATTTAACCGTGTCACCAAGGTCTGGGCCAACAAAGCCGGCAGGGATGTACAGATCACCCTTCACAAGATCAGGCTGTGGTGTTGGCTCAGGTGGAGGGGTTTCACCGCCCACAATAGTGATATCAGAACAGTTGTAGAAGCCTTCACCCGCCGCATCATCGCGTTGCCAGCGAACATATAGAATTGCGTCGCCTGAGCGGTCAGAAGGAATGGTAACGTTCATGCGATACTTACCATCTTCAACTGGCACATTACCTTCTGTCTGAATAAGCTCTAGATCACCCCAAGCAAGCGACTTGCTCAGATCTGCGCCTGGTTTGGTTAGGTAAAATTCCCAGAATGATGGGTTGTGTGGTGCAGTGGCATTGAACACGAACTCAAAAGTACCCGTGTTAAGCTCTGTACGAGTCCAAGCTGTATGTGGCGCACCCATACCCTTCTTCTGCGGGTCGTTTGCGTAACATAGTGTGCCGTCAGGAATTGCAGCTTTTACCGCTTCCATGTTGTTGTAGTCGGTAATGTTCTTCGCGTACTCGTTGCGCTGAACAAACGGATAGGTACCCGAGATCTCCTTTGCCTGAGCACAAGCCGCATTTGGTGGATTGCCCGACCAAATTCCGCCTTGTTCATAACATGTATTTTGGCGAGCACTCGGAAACTCTGTCCAACCGTGAGCATTTGCTGCTGTTGGTAGGCCAGATAACATCGCCATGCCCACTGCTGCTTTAAGAATGTTTTTATTTGCTTTCACTTTTTCACTCTCTTCCGTTTATTGTACAAATAAGATCCAACGGATTTTTATATCCGCCATCACTTATTGCGTGTTTATAGTTTTAATCAGAAAACAGTAAAAAATAATATACTTAACTTTTATCAATAAAAGATCCATGGTTATTGATAGGAATAAACATCACAATTTTAAATATTTCGGATTCTTATTGCAAAATCCTTACCACCAGATAACACACATTAAAAACAACCACTTACAAGCAAATCACGTTCAAAAAATGACATATATGTAGAGTAAATACACCAAAATAGCATTCTTATTATCCTAGCTAAAATTGACCATTAATTGTGATTTATATTCCAATCCATTTTTAAATCTTTATGATTAAAAAACCTAATTAACGCCAAGCTAATATAATTAAGTAAAATATTTAAAACAAAAACTTTCACCACCCCTATGTTTCATCAATCGAGGAAAAAATGCATCAGATCTGAAATTAATCTGTCTTTCACTTGTGGCGAGTTTTATTAATGTACAAAAAAGGAGCAGAAGCTCCTTTCATTATTGCTGGATATGTACATCTCTTTGCGGGAATGGAATCGTGATGTCTTCTGAATCAAAGGCATCTTTCACTCGTTCATAAAGGCCAAAGTAAGCCGGCCAATAATTTTCAGAATCTACCCATGCCCACACTAACATGCCAACGTGGCTGTCACCGTGCTGGCTAACATGGACATCTGTCGCTTTTAAAAGATAGGCCTCATGAGCAATGCTGCTTGTAATGATGATTTTGTGTGTCTGAGAGATTGAGTTGCAGCGAACTCATTGCCAAATTCTTCTCTGAGGGCTTCCAAGCATGGTCGACTGGAATGATTCTCTCAATTATTTCTTCTAGCTTAACCTACATTTATTTAGTGCCTTAAGTTATAAGCTTGTGATTTGTAATTTTCCAAAAAGTCATTAATACTCACGACCTGCCAACCATTACTGTTTGCATATTCAATATCGTTCATTGATATTGCGACACCAAATTTGTGCTTTGGCCACGCAAGTTCAAGCCGTGCGCCTCCCCCTCTGAAACTGTCTTCAACAAAATAGTTAATATCGGGGAGTTTCAGATACGCTTGTCGACAAGCATGCAATACGCCATGTACACCTGGATCTGAGTAATCAAACAACTCTTGCCACTCACCGAGGTCATCAAGTAAACCTTGTTGTTTACGCAGATCATTTATTGTCTGACGCTCTCTGTGGCTGAGACCCATATGCTCATGCATGGGTTGTTTGCTGTGACAATCGATACACAGTGCACGAAGGTTTGACGGCCTGTTATCTGATTTAACACCATTAACATGATGAACATGCAGAAGTGATCGGTTAGAACGCATATTCACTTTACATTGTTCACACTCAAAGTTTTTTTCTACTCTATAGTGGGAGGATATTTTCGACCAATCATCACTGTAGCCACTCTCAGCAGTCTCAGCTCGTCGAGACGGCATGTGAGGGAAGAAAGAGCTATAGGTAGCAAAGAACTCTGGCATATCAAATTCATCGAATATCTTCGAACGATGACCGCCACTGCTATAGCCCTTATAATTCAATTGCCCTAAGCATAATTTGCAGATGTTTAATCTTGCATAGCCCTCTTCCTTACTTTGACCATAATACCCGCTACCAGATATAGGAAACTCACCGGATGTATCATTGATAACTACATATCTTTCGAATCGCCCTTCCGCACGCATAGATTTCAACTTAGAACAATCAGTCACATGATATTTATTGCCAGTTGATGGGTTTTTAATAACTGATTGAACAGCACTACCATGGTCTTTTATATAAAGGAGAACTTGTCTTCCTTTGTAGCTAAGTAAACCAGAATCAATATCGACATCTTTGAGCTCTACGTCTTTGCCTTGAGCAAGCTCTATATCAATTTTGCTTTTTTCTGTTATTTGATGGACCCAGGAAAATACGCCTTTTTTTTCTGGCTCCATAATTTCAATCGCACGCATAAGGGAATGAAGATTAAGCGTTAGTTTCATTCCGCCCCCAAGATCTTCAATATCTGCTCTTCAGCGTTAGTGATTACACGAAAAGACACTCGACGAGAGCGTTTTTCGTCTTCTACACCATCTTTAATAACTGCTTTAGATGAAGAATAACCTACTGCCGCAACGTTATTTTTTACCCAGCCATAATGTTGTGCACGAACATCATCAAGTTTCATTACATAGCCAAGTACTGCACGCGTCCGTGACTGTGATAAACGCATGTTATTGAAGTAAGCCTCGTAATCGCTAGAATCGTGATTCCAACGGCTAGAGGTATGCCCTTCAATTTTAATCTCTTGAATAATCGGCTTGTACTGCTCTAATACTTCAAGGTAACGAGGAAAGAAATCATTCAAAATTACCTGAAATTGCTGAGTTAAATTCGCCTTACCATTTCCGAACAGTACTTCAGGTGAAGTAAAGTTGACACTCAACGTATCTCGCTCAATTTCAGCCCCCCACGTATCAAGATCTTTAGCAAACTCTTCTAGCAACGCAATATAGATGGCCTGCTGGGTTTTCTGATAAGTTTCTGCGACTTCTTTTATTTTGTCACGCTCAACCATAGCATCACGCATAAGTGCAACAGAAATGAACAAGAACACCATCATCAAACCCGCCATTAGATCTGATACTGACATCCAATGTTCACCACCATCACCGGTAGATTTGTTTTTTCCGAATAGCTTTTCCATGATTACACTGCAATTTTACTGTTTACAACATTCGACATTTCACGCGTACGTTGGTAATCGCGGGTAAATTGCTGCGTAATCGTTGCAAGCGCTTCACCCATTTCATTCATAGTTCGGTTGATTTCTTGCTGCATTTGTAGATCAAGCACTTCCACTTGTTTCTCAACTGCACTACCAGTTCTACCTACTGACTGCGTGATCTGGTCTTCTAAGCTATCGAATGTTCTGCGTACTGCCTCTGCCTGCACTTTGAACACTTCTTCTAGAGTGGTTTCTAAGCGATCGTGAAGTTTTTTGATCGCTGATGTCGTTTCTGACTGAATTTCTTTCGTGCTATTTAGTAACTCTTGGTTGGCTTCTTTTAGAACATTGCCTGTTTCTCGTGCATCGTCTTTAATATCGGCAACCAGTACGCGAAGCTGTCCATTCAGCTCAGTAATTGAGTCTTCAAGGTGTTGCCTAATCTGCTCTGTCGTATCAGTTAGATGACTGGTCACATTGCTTAGGCCGCCTGTTGCTGTGCCCACTTGATCTTGGAACGTCGTTGATGCTTCCAATAATTGCCCACCCAACGTTTGAGAGCTTTCAATTAGTTGGCTCGATACATTCTCGGCTCCCGCTTCCAAGTTTGTACGCATATGTTCAACACTCTGAGTCGCAGTCGAACTGAAGTTATCAATAATGTTTTGTGACTCTTGTAGCATTGATTCGTAATGTGTCGAAGCCGCTTTAACTGATTCACCAATTACCGACATGGTATTATCCATTTGCTCGCGAATTTGCGGCATTGCTTCTACTGCTTTATCACGAAGATCTTTAAATGCTTCTAAGCGATGCTCGAGCTCCGTCACTTGACCATGACCTAACTCCATAACTTGTTGAAGTTTTTCCATAGTCGCTGGGATGGCTTCTGTACGTTCATTGATGCTAGCTACTGACTTCTCTGTCGAAGATATAGCATCTACACCTAGCTGATACTTCATGGCCATATCTGCTAGTTGGTCTTTATAGTTTTCTTGCCAATCAACGAGTTTCTTCACTGACTCGTCTAATCGCTTAAAGTTCTCACCAAACTGCTCTGTCAGTTTGTCATTAAACTCAACAATGACTTCTTTCAGTGCATTAATAACTTGCTCTGTTGCAGACTTAGATAAAAGTTCACCGAACTCATCCATTTTTTGCCAGAGTTTAAGCTGGAATTGCTCACTACCCTCAGCTGCTTTTTCCATATGGTGAGCTAATGATTTGTTTCCATCGTTGATATCTACACGTAGGTTTTTAATTTGAGAAGTCAATGATGAATCTTCATCACCTTTGATCGCAGATAGCAGCTCATTGGAAGCATTCAGTTGAGCCGACATAACAGAGTAAATATCTTCAGGTCCAATACCCTTTACTGTATCTTCACCTTTTTGCGGAATGGCTCCAAGAATAGCCTTATAAATGATCGATGCAGCCATACCAACTAGACTGGTTAAAAATGCAGTCTTCAAGCCTGCAAGCAGAGATTCAATACTTCCATCGATGTCTGTTGGATTGAATTCCATCAAACCGACAACAATACCTGCAAAAGTACCTAGGATACCCAAAGAGGTAAGGATGTTAGTTGTACTTGCCGTAAATCTAGGTGCTGTTCCTAGAAAAGCCAAAATACTAGAAGCTACAAGTAGAAAAAGGATGGTATAGATGAATGCATCCGAAATAGATGCAGCACTATAAGAAGCGATGATAGAAGCAAGAAAATCAGTCATTTTTAGTAAATCAGTTGTATAAGGAGGTGGATTTTTCCGGATTTTACTCACAAAATAAACAGTATTCCATACTTTTTTTTATTTTTATAACTCGCTTTGCCTGGATGCAAAATGAACAGCTTTAAGTTCAACTAACTCTTTGATCATGACAACCACCTCTGCAATTTCTTGTTCACAGTTCATCGCTAAAGCTTTGTTCACATCATAACTCTTAGCTTTACTTGCCCTAATTTCACAGTTTACTGCGATATAATTGTTAATTGACTTTACCGATGGCGTCGCTCATTAAAAATAGGCTTTGGCCAAATATCGATAAGAACTTCTAAATAATTTCTTTGATTAATTCTGCAAGTTATTAGCGTATCTGTGCCAAGAAAAACACTTAGGAACCGGGTAGCAATTCTCTGATAATTGCTGTAACTAGATGCTTGCACATGATGGGAATCACTATTGATTACATTTGTTGGGGGCTCAACACTTTAAAGACGTTTGTAAGCTTATGAAATGCCAGCAAAGGAAGAAGGATAGCTAAAGCTAGCCACCTTAATATTCCAGATACAACAAAGCCCGCTAAAATAGCGGGCTTTGCGTTTGTTCACGAAGAACTAAATTTGGTGGGTCCGACCAGATTCGAACTGGTGACCCCTACCATGTCAAGGTAGTACTCTAACCAACTGAGCTACGGACCCAAATTTTATGTTCGGCATACTTTGGTTTTAGTATGGCTTTAAGGAGTGGTGGGTCCGGGCGAACTCGAATCGCCGACCCCTACCATGTCAAGGTAGTACTCTAACCAACTGAGCTACGGACCCATTCCTTAAGAACGAGATGGATATTAGCTATATCCCATGAGGGGTGCAAGCACAAATTCACTAACTTTGATTCGTTTGGCGAAAATGTAAACTCAACATCCAATTTTGGACGATTTTATCGCCAAAGCCTTGTATCACCCGCTGTAAAAGTGTGATCTACTTAACTTTTGTGTTTTGGGTTAATTGTCGTAAGGCACTTCACTGAGCATCCAAATTTGCAAAACTTGCGATACGTTTGGGCAATCGCCAAACAAAATTTGGTATTTAGGCTCGAACGGTTCACCAATAAACGTTGTGCGAATCAGTTTGCCTGTTTTGAGATCCACTTGGGTACTCACACGCCCTTTAAAGTTTTGGAAAATCGCAAACTGCTCACTGTGGTAAACCATCTGCTCACGATAAAACAAGAAATGGTCCTGAGGTGTATCAGTTAATTGGCATTCAATTGGTTTAAGTGACTGCTGAGCATGACTACTGAACGTGAGTAGCAGCGCTGAAAGAATCCATCCATATCGCATAACGCTTCCCTATTCTTCTTTCTTTATCAAAGTATAGGAGCTACTAGGACGGATGCTGATAAGTGCTGTTCTTTGTTCAGCGGAAAACACAAAAAAGGCTTCAACTAATCCAGTTGAAGCCTTTCTCTATTTCATTATCTGGGAACGAAATGTTTATTCGTCTTCTGTATCAAACACCACATTGTAGTTTTCTGTGTAAGTACAGTTTGGCTGGCGGCTACATGTGAAGAAGCGTCGGCCTTTAAACTCACCTTGGCTTGCAGTTTTGATGATCATCGGGCTACTGCACTTTTTACAAAAGCGGACTTCTTTATCCGGTTCAATCAGATCAATGTGTGCCGCCAATAAACGACGTAAGCGCCCTACTTGGTAGCTGTGTTTTACCGATGCACCAATCAAAGGCAGATTCGCCGATTTACATACGTGCATGAGCAACTTTTGACGCTCGACTTTGCCTTTGTGTAACTGCTGACCGTTATCAAGCTCAATAATCACGCGAGGTTCAAGCGTTCTAGGGTCGCAGATAACGTAATCGAAGTAGCTGCGTGAAATTCGGTTACTGGCAATAAAGAACTGTTTTTTGTTCTTAATCTCTTTTGGCGCGATCAACGTTGCCATGTTTACTTTGGCAAACACCACGGCATGATCACCAACCGCTGCTCTCAAAGCATTAAAAAACGCCCCTTCCTGCCCTTTTAATAAAGGACCTTTCGAACGGTATGGGAAGTCTCGCGTGTCATCGTTTTTGATAACGTACTTTTGAATGATAAAGAAGAAAACAACAAGAAGAACAACAATGATAAAGATGTTGGTCATAGATAAAGTGCGCCCAAAACAACTAGTTGCTCAAAGCCTAAATGGAAATCCTAACCATAGCAACAAAACCGATAAATTTTGCGGGGTGATAATAACAGTAGCCAACGTTTTGAACACGATTTTTACGTCAAGTTGAGAGAACAAAAACGGACTCCATTAAGAGCCCGTTTTTTACTCGGTAAGATACAGAAAAAGTATTAGCAATTCGCGTCAGGTTGGTTCTCTGGCATAGCATCAATAAACGCGGGCAATTGATTACATGCTTCTACAATCGAGCTAATTACCGGATAAGGAGTCATATCCACCCCAAAACGTAATGCGTTGTACACTTGAGGCACTAAGCAAATATCAACAACAGAGGGAGAGTCAGTCACACTGTAGATACAGTTTCCATGTTGTTGTCGATGCTGGTTTAGCTTCTCTTCTAATGCAGTAAAGCCTTGATTTACCCAATGATGAATCCACTCGACTTTCGCCTCTTGGTCACACGACAGCTTCCCTTCTAGGTACTGCAATACGCGCAAATTATTGAGTGGGTGGATCTCCATCGCAATATCCTGAGCCATAGCCAAAGCTTGGTAACGAAGCGGCGATGGCTCTGGAATCACTCGAGCTTGCGGATACTGCTCATCGAGATACTGAATGATGGCAAGAGATTGGTTGAGTTGAATATCACCATCCACCAGCACTGGCACAAGCTCAGAGGCGTTTAACTCATGATATTCCGCGCTGTGCTGCTCGCCGCCATTACGTACCAAATGAACCGATTTGGACTCGTACTTCAGCTCTTTTAAGTTCAAACAAATGCGAACTCGATAAGCCGCAGAAGACCGCCAATAGCCATAGAGGGTGATGTTATCGCTCATACTTCCCTTGCCCCTCCCTCTCAGTGTTTTAGGTATTGGCTGACTTGCTGATCAATCGCACCAAAGATCGAGTTACCATCTGCGTCAAACATCTCTAGCTTGATAGAGTCACCAAACGACATAAAGCTCGTCGACGGTTTGCCATCACGAATAGTTTCAATCATGCGCACTTCTGCAATACATGAGTAGCCTACGCCACCCTCTTCGATAGAGGTTCCGTGCTCCGTGCCTTGTTTGTTCGATACTGTACCCGAGCCAATGATTGCACCTGCAGAAAGTGGACGTGTTTTGCTGGCATGGACAATCAAGTCAGCGAAATCAAACGTCATATCTACACCTGCATTCGGGCAACCAAATGGGGCATTGTTGTAGGTTGAAACAAGCGGCAGATGCACTTTGTTCTCATACCATGCTTCACCCAGCTCATCTGGCGTTACTGCAACAGGAGAAAACGCTGAAGACGGTTTTGATTGGAAGAAACCAAAGCCTTTCGCCAGCTCCGCCGGAATCAAACCACGCAACGATACATCGTTAACTAGCATGATAAGACGAATTGAATCTTGTGCTTCTGCAATGCTTGCTCCCATCGGCACGTCACCGGTGATCACGGCAACTTCACCTTCGAAGTCAATGCCCCACTCGTCGCTGGCAAATTCGATGTTGTCGCAAGGACCAATAAATGCGTCAGAACCACCTTGATACATCAAAGGATCGGTCCAGAAGCTTTCTGGCATTTCCGCACCACGCGCTTTACGCACTAGTTCGACGTGATTGACGTAAGCACTGCCATCCGCCCATTGATAGGCGCGAGGCAATGGTGATGCTAGATAGTGGGATTCAAACTCCTCACTTCCTGAAACCGAACCATTGTTTAGCGCGTTATAAAGCTCTTCCAGTTGTGGAGCGACTTTGTCCCAGTTATCCAATGCCACTTGCATGGTTGGAGCGAGATGCATCGCGTGGAAAATTTCGGTTGCCGGAACACATTGTGTCAGGTCTTTGCTCACGACCATCAACAGACCATCGCGAGAGCCATTTTTCTTGGTTGCTAATTTCATCCTTGCCCCTTACTTCTCTTGCCAGCTATAGACGTATTCTTTGTTTTCAACCTTATCGAGCTCGTCAGAAAACTCGAGTGCGTGGCGCGTATCAATCATCACTGCCACCTCATCGGTAAACTTCTTCTTATATTCCTGCCCTGCTTTGAACGCTTTCGGGTGAGGACCGTGGGTAAAACCTGCTGGGTGGAAAGTCACCATACCTGCTTCTATGTTGTCACGGCTGAAGAAATCCCCTGCGTGGTAGAACAAGACTTCGTCATAATCGTCATTGTTATGATAGAACGGCACCTTCAGTGCGCCAGGGTCGCTCTCGATTGGACGTGGCACAAACGTACACACCACAAATCCAGCACCAACAAATGTAGTGTGGGCAGAAGGTGGTAAGTGATAGCGATGCGACATCAAAGGTCGAATATCACGCCAGTTCACTTTCACCACTGCCAAGTCACCGTGCCAGCCAATCGCATCAAGCGGGTTGAATGGGTAAGTAATCACGCTGACTTTGTCATGACGCTTCACATGAACTTGAGTTTGATCTTCTGAGTATTGCGCGCGGAATTCGTCGTTAATGGAAGGCGTTTCCAGAACCGCCGGGTCAAATACAGCATGATTACCCACCATGCCTTTCTCTGGCAAAGAATAAGCGGCATCGGTGTTTTCAATCATCAGAACAAACATTGGCTCACTTGGTTCTAATCGCCAACTGGTTGAGCGTGGAATCATTACGTAATCACCTTCGCTCACTTTGAGATGACCATAGTCGCAGTAAAGATCTGCCGTGCCGTGATGGATGAACAGCAGCTCATCACCATCGGCGTTACGCACCAAGAAGTCCATCTTTTCGTCCATACGCCATACACGGATCTTACAGTTGGCGTTGTGTAGCAGATGCGGCACTGCCCAAGGCGAAGTCTGACTCGCCGTTTCGACTAGGTTGAAATCGAAAGCGCGCGGACGTAAATCGCCTTCCCACTCAGACCAACCTGTCGGTGCGTGTTGATGATGAAAGTGTGCCGCAGGACCGAAGAACCCACTTCGACCTGCTTCACGTTCGTAAATTGCCTCTTCCGGGAAATCAGCATGTGCTTGCTTGGAGCACACTCCCTCCCGATGAGGGAATGTGATCCATTTATGCATCGCTTAGTACTCCTCGGCGGATTTGGTCTTCTTCAATCGATTCAAACAATGCTTTGAAGTTACCTTCGCCAAAGCCCTCGTTGCCTTTACGTTGAATGATTTCAAAGAACACAGGACCAATTACGGTCTGGGTGAAGATTTGTAGCAATATGCCGTCTTTGGTAGGCGCGCCATCAATAAGTACTTGCAGATCGCGCAGTTTGCTTACGTCTTCCCCGTGTCCTTTTACGCGCTCGTCGACTTTCTCGTAGTACGTATCCGGTGTTGGCATAAAGTCCATACCACGATCTCGCAGTGTTTGAACGGTTTGGTAGATGTCATCGGTTGTCATCGCGATGTGCTGAATACCTTCTCCGTTGTATTCACGGATGAACTCTTCAATCTGCGATTTGTCGTCAGAGGACTCATTGATTGGAATGCGGATCTTGCCACACGGTGCGGTCATTGCGCGGCTAACAAGCCCAGTCAGCTTACCTTCAATGTCGAAGTAGCGAATCTCGCGGAAGTTACCAATGCGCTCGTAGAATCCTGACCACACGTCCATGTTGCCTTGCTTCACGTTGTGGGTCAGATGGTCGATTTCGTACATACCAACGTCTGCTTTCGCTAAGCGCTCTTCTGCATCATCGTAGAAACGGAAGTCGACATCATAAATGCTTTGTTTGCCGTAACGGTCAACGAAGTACAGAAGGCTCTCACCAATGCCGTAAATTGCCGGGATGCTCAGCTCCATAGGGCCGATTTCCGTTTTGTACTCTTCACCGCCGTTATCCAGTGCTTGCTTGAGTGCTACGTTGGCGTCTTTCACACGAAATGCCATGCCACAAACTGAAGGACCGTGAACTTTAGCAAAGCCTTCTGCCTGACTGTGTGGCTGGGCGTTAACGATAAAGCTGATGTCACCTTGTCGGTACAGCCAAGCCTCTTTAGAACGGTGTTTTGCGATCTCTGCAAAACCCAACGATACAAACAGCGCTTTCAGTTGTTCAATACCTTCGCTGTCCGCCGCTGTGTATTCCACAAATTCGAATCCATCCGTGCCTAATGGGTTGTAGGTGTCCACCATGACTTTCTCCTTATGTCATTGTTGTGTTTGAACATGCGTTCTCGTTCGATATTTCTAACTTGGCGCAGGAGGAGAAAAATTGGAATACATGAGTGGAAATCTGGCTTTGCGCAGTTTTAAACTTCGATTGTAAAATTTATGTTACAACACATTCAATTAACGCAAACGCTTACCAAAATCATAAGTAAAGTAAGTTATATCAATGCATTATCATATCCAATATCAATTTACACGCCGATCCATGATGTAAACAGTTTGTTACCGCGGTGATTTTTGTGGGCAGTAACGCGCATTTATCATTCAAACAACGTCAAGATAAGGATATTTATATGGAATGACTGACGATAAGTGTTAGTATCATTTTTTAATCACAATACTGGCAATAGTTATGGCACGCCGAACTCACGAAGATACCCAAATCACGATCAACACCATTCTCGATGTCGCAACAGAGCAACTGATTACACTTGGCTACGAGAAAATGTCTTATACGACGTTGAGCGATCAAACGGGGATATCGAGGACGGGAATAAGCCACCATTTTGCTAAGAAGGTCGACATTCCGAGAGCACTACAAGGTAGATTGCTTAAGATGATGATGGATAAGCTCGACCTTTCTAACAATGAAGCTGCGTTTATCGGCAGTTGGAAACATCATTTTGATGATGCTGAGTTTATGGCAATTTGGCGCTTGGCATTGTTGATGACAGTTTGTGAACATCACACTCCCTACCTCTGCGACTTTCAACGTCAGGTAGAGGCTGTTGCTTCCTACAAGTTAAATAAAGACTGTAAACACATTATCGAATGGTTGATAGGATTAACTCTGCTCACTCTTCATAAAGCTCAATAGCAATCACTCTCTCCAAGTAAGAGTGCACATACAAACTTTTTGTTTTGGGCTCAGAAAACAGAGAATGAAAGCAATAAAATTAAAGCGACCGAACCCTTTTCAGAGTTCGGTCTATCCAGAAAGGCAGTGCGAAAGGACATGAATAAACAGAGATTGTATTAACCCACATGTGTGATATTGCTTCAATAAGTGACAAACAAATTACAATCGACTCGACATATATAGTGCTAACTTTTCATCAATTACAAAAATAGCTCGAGCCTGTACATAAATACATCATTGCCATCACGAAACCAGCGGCTTTCCACGCTCACATTAATTCGTAAAAAGCTCATTTCAAATACAGCCCTCTTACCTCTCCCTTGTTCCACTACCACCCACTGTTCATTTCATGTTTTTCGAGGTTTTACTTTCGTGACCGCCACATCAGATCCGGTAATTGACAGGTCAGAAGAATGTCAGGCAGAGGTGTTTTTTGATTCAAGACAGCTTTCACTCGGATTAGCTGTGTAATAAGAGGTGTTCTGTTCCCTTTCGGGCTCGCACTCTATACCGCTGCGGTCTCGACCAAGAAAGAAAGAGACATCCAAATGACACAAATTAATCAAGAACGTCTAGTTGAACATTTCTGCCAACTGGTTCGCATCGACAGCGAATCTATGAATGAAAAACAAATTGCAGAAACTCTGGCTGAGCAACTGGGCGAACTAGGCTTTACTGTTCACAAGCTACCTGTACCAGAACACATTTCTAACGGCTTTAACGTGTACGCACGTCTAGAAGGTAAGAAAGAAGGCTCTATCCTAATGAGCTGCCACATGGATACAGTAACGCCTGGCATCGGCATTGAGCCGATCATCGAAGATGGCATCATTCGCTCTAAAGGCAATACGATCCTAGGTGGTGACGACAAATCAGGCATCGCAGCGATCATGGAAGCGGTTCGCTGCATCCAAGCCGAAAACCTAGAGCACAAAACGTTAGAGCTTGCTTTCACTGTGCATGAAGAAGGCGGTTTGTTCGGCTCTGAGTACTTCGACATGACGCACGTAACGTCTAACGAAGCGATCGTACTGGATACAGGCGGTCCTATCGGCACCATAGTGACTGCGGCACCTGGTCAGCAAAAAATCGTTGCGACAATCAAAGGCCGCCCTGCACACGCGGGTCTAGCACCTGAAGAAGGCATCAGCGCAATCATGGTAGCGGCAGATGCAATCAACCAGATGAAACTGCTTCGTATCGACGAAGAAACCACAGCAAACATCGGTATGGTAAACGGCGGTCAAGCGACAAACATCGTGATGCCAGAACTGAAGATCGTTGCTGAAGCACGCTCTCTAAACGGTGAGAAACTAGAAGCGCAAGTGAACCACATGATCTCTACCTTCGAGTCAGTATGTGAAAAGCACGGCGCAGAAGTTGAAATCGAATCAAGCCGCGCATACGACGCATTTGTTATCGAAGAAGACAATGCTCACGTATCTGCAATCAAAGCGGCATTCGCTGACATGGGCATCGATGCGTTCACAAAAGGCACTGGTGGCGGTAGCGACGCAAACAACTTCAACAAGAAAGGTCTAACAACGGTAAACCTTTCTACTGGTATGGCGAAAGTACACACCACTGAAGAATTCATCGCCGTTGACGACATGGTGAAAATCACTGAGTTCGTTAAGCACTTCCTAGTGAAATAATCTAGAGAATAAAGCGCAACTAACGCTGAATTTGAAACGCTAACGGGGATCCCCTTCTTGTCTTGTGCATGAAGGGGATTTTTTATTTCCGTAGAGTAACGCCCTACTTTTCTTGCCAACCTAAGCCACTGAAAAACGTTTATCCCTCAGAACAATATGGCGTACGCATATATAGAAAACGTCATTTTGTATAGATAGATAAAAGCGAATTTGGACATAAGATACCAATCTAATCTCACCACTGGATCAAAGGTGGAAGCAAAATCACAAGCAGTATTCTTGCTATCTATTTCGATACCGAATCCCATCAGATAATCAAATTCGTAAGCAACTCTCATCAAGATCGCTTATGCAACTCCCCATATCGTGCTGAGTTTCTGGCGGCACACGAATGTCTATTCAATTGGCAAAAGTAGAGTCTAATATGAAGAAAAATACGCTCGCTTGGCTGATCTCCTCTTTCCTAGGAAGCACAGCCACTTTCGCATACGCGAACCACGATCTGACACTGGTCGAAATCGGGAATCAAACCTTTGAACGCATTGAAATGCTCAAGCAATTCGCAGACAAAGGCGAAGGAACGTTTCAACGCGATGGAGAAACCTACCTTGATTTTCAAGGTTATGAATACTGGGTGAACTTCGATGGCTATCCAAAGTTCCCTTTCCTATCTGGTGATCAAGACCAAGCCTACCGTAATGTCGTAGACTTCGTCGGCCCTGATTGGGAATTCATCATGTACAACGGCGGCTTTTACCTGATTCACAAAGAGTTTGGTGTGATGAACCGCGACGACACTGGTTGTTACATTGAATACATTCCTGCTGCGCGCGGCTCTAAAGGTCCACATGGCGAATACATTTGGCAGTCAGAGATGATTCAAAATATCGAAACTTCTGACTGTGGAAACCTGTCCGCACCGAGCATTGATGCCCTTAAGGTTACCAGCGTTTCTGATCAAGGTGTCCAACTAAAATGGGCAGCGCAAAACGCGAATGACAATGTGGTTCTGACATTGACTGAATCAGGCACTGAGCCTACTCGTTATGAATACGTACAATCAGGTTTATTCATCGGCAGCCTGAAGCCAGACACTCGGTACACCGCTGAGCTTTCGTCATGTAATGCGATAGATTGTCTCGAGCCACAAAAGATTGAGTTTACGACCAGTACCGCACGCCTTGGCTACGCGGACGAATTGGCGCTAGTAAATCACTTGATTGGTGATTTGACTGGTTCTATCCATTTTGCTCAAACCCATACCACTACTGGCCCAAATCAAAACGATGTGAACCTGTTCCCTGACTTGGTGATCGACCGTGAAGCCTTGCTCCTATTCACGCCAGAAGACAAAACCGTTCAACAAGTTTGGGTAGAAGTGAGCTTTGAAGGTACTGTCATCACTCGCCTCCCAATGCTGCCACCAAGCGCGCTTGCGGCTTCTGATCAGCCAGATAATGGACGTTCTAAAGTGGTGTTCTCCCATCACGCTTGGTCACTGCCACTGCAATGGGATTGGATGAAGCCAGGCTTATCGCTGCGCTTAACCGATAACACCGATCGCCAAGGAGACTTAGCTGCCAATGAACTTGTCTTTGGTGGCGCACCGGAGCTTATCATTCAAAACATCGACATGGGTATGCTCACCGCACCGCGTGATGGCAATACCATGATCAAAAACATGGCAAAGCTGAGCGCCGATTACTTCCAGAAAATCCCAGCATCTAAACTGGTGATGGCGGATTACACAGCCGCTTACTTCCCGAAAGTAACGCTGCCAAACGGTAAGGTTTACACCACAAGCTCCGATGGTGAAGGTGGCTGGCACGGTGGTGACATGCGTGAAGCCATTGGTAAAGCACTGGTATCTACAGGTGTGAATAATGCGAACGTCGGCATTGTCGATAGTGCTGGCTATTCGCAAGCTTACAATAAACGCTTCAACCACATTACTGCGCACACCAACCGCGGCGTGTACACCAATGGCATTATTGATCATGGCGGCAGTGGCGGCGGTGGCATCGTGACGTTAACAGCGACAACTGGTAACGAATGGTCGCACGAGCTGGGGCATAACTACGGTCTTGGTCACTACCCTTGGTATGCTTCTACGCACGATTTGGAATCTGGCTGGGGTTGGGATGCTCTGCATCGCCGCTTTATTGGTAACTTACACTGGACAGGTGAAGCCACGACTAACGATGTGGGTGGTGAAGTGGTACCACCATTTGCGGGTGAATTCCGCTTTATGCGTGACGCTCAAGCCGGCGGCGAAGCCGCACTATTGGGCACCATTAGTCATTACACGTTAGAGCACCCTTCTCAGTCTCGCCGTGTACAAACTTGGCTCAATAACGGCTTTAACGTTGATTTAAACAGCTCGACTGGCTATGTTCGTTGGAATCAAGAAAGCCAAAGTTACGAAGAAGCACAAAACGACACGCCAGTGCCTAGTAAGGCTGGCGTGCCTGTTGTCACCATCTTGGGCATTTACGATCCGCGTAACGAACTTGCAAGCCAAGTGTACCCGCTAATTTACTCCAACTACGGCAACGTATTTGAGCTGCCTTTTGCACCCGACGTAACTTACCATCCGGAAGGTTGGCAAGCGGTGTCTTCTTTGTCTGACGAGCAAATTCAACAAGATTTGTGGCAGACGATGAAGGTCAACAACCAGCAGGCTCGCATTTGTCAGTTCAGCTACACGGCAAGCAACGGTGAGAGTGCAAACTTCGTCGGTACAGTCAGTGCGGATATGGCTCGTTGTGAAAGCAGCGAAGACATGTACTGGAACATCAATGGTCAACGTGAGCGCATGATTTCTCAAGATCATGACTACTCGCTGCTGTCTAAATACGGTGAAGGAGCTGTGACTTACACGCCGAACACTGAAATTGGCGAAGTGCCACTTTGCGTACTTGATAAATCTGGCACGAGCCATGATGGTGCAGGCTACTTCACCTCTTCCCATTGCCAGCAGTTTAGTGGCGTGAAACACAACAACGGTGCAGATTGGCGTTACGCGCGACATCAAGGTGGAATGTATCAGCCAAGTATGATCTCTCAACGTAGCTGCGCAGTTACGGTGGAGCGCCAAGATGGCTCAGTACAAAACATTGCGGTTGCAAGTAGCCGATTAAACGACTCACAAAGCAATAAGTTCCACTTTAACCTAGAGCAGCTGCCACTGCCGACTCGTGTCACCTTAAGTTGTACTGACGTGAATGGTGAACAAGTGCTCGATAGCTTGATCCCTGATCAAAACCCGGCGATCGATAAGCTTGTTGGTCCTATCTTTGTTGGTCAAGAGCACGGTTACAAGCAATACATTGATGAACAAGTAATGTTTGCCGAAAATGCAGCGTTAAACCGCATCGACTTTGGCTTTGTGGCTGACTTCGACAAGTTCGTAGCAGACAACTATGGAGCGGGTGTGCTGAACAATGGTGAGACAAGCGCAGAACGCCGCGCTGGTGCACTTTACGTGTACCCTAACCCAGCCACCGGCACTCGCGATTACTTCCTAATGCGTGATATCTCTGCGGCGGATTTCCCAACCAACCAAGCAGACAATGAAGGCTGGAAGTACCTAGGTTCAGCGGAAAACCATGTCCAGTTTGGTTTTAACCCACTGAAAGTCGATCGTAGTAACATCGACAATGCACAGCGTGTTGCCAGCTACTTCAATCAACCTCAATTGCTAACTTGGGAACAAGCGAGTTCAACAACATGGGGACAATCTGAGAACGCTATTTTCATTGATACCGATGAAAGTGGTGAGCGCCGTTACTTTATGCAAAAACGTCCGGGAGTGAACGGCGCGTTGCCAGTTCAAAACACCTCTGACGCTGATTGGCGCTTTATTGGTAGCGATACGGATATTGAACAGTACATTGCTGAGCTCAACAGTGACCTAGCTAAGTTTGAAGCCGAAATCTTAAACTGGCACAAGCAAGATCGCATGGGAGTTTGGGGCGAGAACAACAACACGGGAACGATAAACGATATTTACGTGTATCACTTCCGTGGTGGTTATCATTACTACCGCCTCATTGACGGAAAATACTGGTACTTCCCTTGGCCAACAGAGGAAAATCCAAATAACGCTGATTGGCAATATCTCGGTCAGTTCTAACTCGTAAAAATGTTCGTAGCATGATCATTTAACGTTAACGCCCTACCTAAGCTCAGACTTGTGTAGGGCGTCTTTCTATTTTATTGCTGCGGTCTTTTTGGCGTTGCCCTCAAACCGAGTTACACTACGCCCTCTTTTCCTTTTCTAACGCATTCCCATGACTGACGCTGATATCGAGCTGCAACACCTTTGGTTAGAAGTCCAAGCTGAGCGCTGGCAGAACCTGTCACGCTTTTTGTTTAGCTATTACTGCTACAAACACAACCTCGTGAGTAAAACCAATAAAGTGTGTTGGGAAACTGCCCGTGCTTCACTACCTTGTTCTAAGAGAATTACCGAGCGCAAACATGCGGTTATCGAACCATTGATACCGGAAGATACGGTCGTTGGACTATTAAAAACCATCAGTAAAGATGGCGACATGAGCTTTGAAATAATGACGAGCACACTCGACACGTTTTTGCGCTATGTTGTGATCAGTAAACAAGAAAAAGCCCAGCTTAAACCCAACATGCCAGCAAGTTGGTATCAGCAAGAGAGCAAGCCATTAATGGCACGTTTTGAGCTCGCAGGTATTGTCATTTAAGGTACGTCGATGCAATTACAAACCCTAGGTAAAGGACGCTTTGAGGCGCAATGGAGTGAAGATAAACATCTCATCGAAAAAACGATCCGAGATTGCATCTGTACGCGCCGAATTTTTGATGAAAACGAAAAGCTCCTTACCCAAGGTGAGCATGTCGAAAACTTATATCTGGTCGATTCCGGTCGCATTTCCATGGGCGTCACGGCGAGAAACGGCAAAACCTTTCTGCTTGGCACGCTTGAGTGCGAACAACAAGTCTTTGGTGAAATGGAGTTCTTTACCGGCTATCGTTGCCAAATGGATATTATCCCAGTTGAGCCAGTTGAAGTTGCGATTATTGACGCGCAAAAGCTGCAAAAGTGCCTGTTAGAGCAGCCTCGACTGTCGCTTTACTTTGCCAGTGCTATCGCGATTGATTACCAAGATACGGTGGAAATTCTCTCTCGTCGGTTACTCTACCCGATCACCTATAACGTGGCGTACGACATTTATCATCAGTATTTAAATGATCTGCCAGTGGATGGGTTCCAGAAGAACTATTTGGAAGCGGAGCGATTTGCCACCTCTGACCGTGTTTACCGTCGCGCTGTGAAAGAGCTTGAAAACAAGGGTTTTATCGCCAAAGAAAAGAAAGGATTACGTATTCTCGACTTGGACGGACTGCGTAATCTTGTTGAAGAATAGTTTAATTCTTCACTTATAAACGAGAAAAGGTCTGCATGGCGCAGACCTTTTTAGTTCGCTCGCTTTCATTAAGCGGTTTGTATTTGGTTAGCTGTCTTCAGCTTCATAGACGCGAGCAGCATAACGACGACCACTGCGTAGATAACAGGAATAGCGTACATCACGGTTTGCAGACCAACCACGCTTTCCATTACCGAACTGATGGCTGGGCTAAACATCGCACCTGCACTACCGCTGATTAAGATGTAAGACACGTTCTTACTGGTTGCATTACGCACAAAGGATACACCATAAGCGATGAAAGCATTGTAAAGCGCAGCACAAGCAAAGCCGTAACCGTAAGTCAGGTATGACAGCCATTCAAGTTTATCCGTGGTGACGATAACACTGGTGATCACCATAGCAACAGAGATGATAGTCAGTAGGAAAGTTTGAATCTTCATGCGCGAAACAATCACGGTAGAAACCAATGCACCGACCAGAGCTGCAGACCAGTATTGAGTGATGATGTTGCCCGCTTGCTCAAATGGGATATCAAACTTCTCTTTCACGAACATTGGTGCCCAAGTTAAGAAGGTGTAAAGCGCCAGCATACCTAGGAACAAACCTACGCCACCGCTGATGATGCCGAAGTTCCATTCAGATTTTGCTTCTTGCTCAGAGCCGCTTTCACCACCGCATTGGTTAAAGTTAGTCAGCAAAGCAACAAACATGGTTGCCAACGCCACAACGCCCACGCTTAGGTAACTGATGCTCCAGTTCATTGCGTTAGTTAGCGCGTAAGTGGTGATCAATGGGAAGACGACGCCAGCAATGTTAAAGGTCGCGTCTTGAACCACCAGCATGGTGCTTTGAATTTTGTCTTTCCACACCGATACCACGATAGTACCCGCAATACAAAGACCGACACCGCCGCAGAAACCAATCACAGTCATGCCAAGCATCACTATAAACAGAGATGGTGCGACGTATAGACTCAGTGCAGCGGCGGCAATCGCGCCGTAACACAATACGGTCATGCGTTTGATGCCGACTTTTTCAATCAAAAAGAAAGCCGCGATAGTACCAGCAAGTGCGCCGCCGTTTAACAGCGAGAAAATCGATGCGACTTCGTTAACGTTCGCATCAAAGGTATTGGCTAGCGGTTCAACCAACATACCAAATTGGGTCGCAAAACCCGCCATAATGAAGTTAGCGAGAAAGCTAATTGCGGTGAGTGTTATTTTATTTTTCATAATTCACTCCAAAGGCTCATGAGATAGATGTTCTTAGTATTAGAGAGAGCCAGCGAGCCAGCTCTCAAAGATAACTTAATTGTAGGGTTAAGCTTTAATCGCAGTTTCTAGCGCAATTTCAATCATGTTGTTGAAAGAAAGCTGACGCTCTTCTGCTGTGGTTTCTTCGCCAGTAATGCAGTGATCAGACACGGTCAAAATCGCCAGCGATTCAATGCCGAATTGGTGTGCTAAGCCGTACAAGCCCGCCACCTCCATATCCACACCAAGCACGCCAAAGCGCTCTAGGGCTGGGATCATGTCTTCATCCGGATCGTAGTAAAGATCGCCAGTGAAAATGTTACCCACTTTGACATCAATGCCCTTCTCTTTCGCAGACATGTAAGCATTGTGCAGCAGTTCAAACGTTGCAGACGTTGCCATGTGGTAGCCACTGCTGCGCTTAGCATTCGTCGGTGAATCGGTGCCTGCTGCTTGGGCTAGAATAACGTCACGCATGTGAACGTCTTTTTGCGTCGCGCCGATGCTGCCGATTCGGATGATGCGTTTCACACCAAAGTCATTAATCAGCTCGTGACCGTAAAGCACCATTGATGGAATACCCATGCCGTGCCCCATCACTGAAATACGCTGGCCTTTGTAGTAACCGGTGTAACCCAGCATGTTACGAATGTCCGTAACCAGTTTGGCGTCATCTAGGTAGGTTTCAGCGATGTATTTCGCGCGTAGCGGATCACCCGGCATGATAACAGTTGAAGCAAAATCTTCTGCAGAACCTGCGATATGAGCAGTCATAATGTTTTCCTCGTTTGTTCTGATGGCGCAATCATAATGAGGAAGCAGGACAAAGTTTCAGGACAAAAGTCCGGTTTGAAAGTACGAGCTCTCATAACTGAGTAAACAGTAAATATTTGCACAGTTGTGTGAATAGTGCCTAGCCCATGTGACTGCATTTCGGCACTAACATCTGATGTCGATTTCGAATCGAAGGTAAATGGTGTAACAGGAACAGGGAGCCGCTCACATGATTGCAAGAGATGCTCGCCATTCACGGGATTTTAGACATTGAAATACGTGTAATCGAAAGGATGCAGATTTAAGACATAAAAAAGCCCCTTTCGGGGCTTTAATGTTAAGCAAAATTGGTTCTCTACAAATCTAATTCGCTCAGTTCGACAATGCCATCGATACTACGAGCATCAAGCGCTGAAATTATGTAGATAAGTCGAACAGGCTGCGCATCACCTGCAAACCTCAACGCTAATTTATTCCTCGAGGCCCGTTCTGCCTCTTCAATCACGACATATGTACTGTTAGCGATCACCAATTTCAGCCGGTTTCCTTCGTGTTGAATGACAACTTGGTCACGATCAAAGTCAGATAAGTCAATAAACGAAGCATGGCTGTTATCGTTGATAAACACTTGTTTGTACCGACCAATAGCATCATTTATGTCGTAACCATTACTGCGGCCCGATGTCGAAAGAACAATAGCATCTGCCCCTTCAAGTTTGACCACTTCAATCAGCTCACCACGAGTAGGCTCCGAAATGAGTGACCAAGCATCGCCAGTTCTAAACACATCTTGGTAGCTTCCTAGCGAGATACTACCTTGTTGATCATCGGATTGAATCAGCTCATTGGTTTCTGGTACGAAGAACAGTTCACGCACTACAGGGCCTTCCACCGAGCCAATCCAAATCGCTTGTCCTGATTTGCCAAGACGAATCTCTTTGCCCGTTTCGACCACAAGCCAGCGATCACTGTTTTTGCCTAAGTGAATCACGGCCCCCGTTTCAAAACGTTCTGATAAAGTGTTAAGCATCCCCTCGTTCTCTATCAGCCAATGTTCACTGACTTCGACGAGCTTTGGCGGTTCATTCGCCGTCAACTCAAACACCAATCCGCTCTCTGTTTCTGCTCGATAACCATCACGACTCACATAAACATCAGTCAAAGCCTCGCCAATCAAGTCAGACTCAACGGGCTCAGTCAGTTGTCCGTCGGCAATGAATCGGAAGTCCGGTGTAAAGTTATACATTTGTTCTAAAGAGAAAGAAGGCTGAGCATATAACTTGCCTGTCATTGACTCAAACAACCAAACAGATTGGTCGTCTTTCTTACCAACCAGTTTTAGTTGCTTATCGCTCCATTGGTTTGGTATTAAAACAAACTGCTCACTTGACGGCAGATACCAGGCTTTTAGAGCTTTACCATCAAAATCTGACAATCCAAAAATCATAAGCTGATGTTTGGCGCCGTTAAATTTGGTCACCAACGTATCTTGCCAGTTGTACTGATACTGCTCCATCCATTGCTGGTTAATTGCGATCAGGCTTTTCGTACCTTCAGGCGTTAACACATGAATTTCGCCATTGTCACTCGCGATATAGACATGCTCGTGGGCAGTAACCTTGTCACCTTCTTTTAGAGTAACGTTTTTAATTCGTCCCTCTTTTTGAAGGTAAATAGATTGTTCTTTCTCACTATAGAAATACGCGACATCCTCATCGACAAGCAGCAGCTTTAGCTCTTCCATAGCAGGCAACGTACTCACGACTGTTGCCTTTTCTTTACCAACAATGCTCCATACTGGCGTTTCACCTTCAACGGCAACTTCAACGGTATCAGCCAGTTGTGTTGACATTTTCTCGTAAGCCGAAAGATCAAATGGTGCAAATTCGCTCGAGCTCATGGAATCCGAGATTAAGCGTCTGTGATCCGAATCGACTGGCGCAACAAGAGCTTGGTACAACCGCTCATTGCCATGAATGTCTGTCAGCATTAACCCGCCTTCCGTTAAACGGTACAGGTATTTAATTTGCGACTGATCAGGCATATGATACGTGGCAGCAACATGAACAACGTTCGCCTCCGTCCAAGCATTGAAGCTGACAGAGATAGAAGGCCTAGACGGCTGGAATAACGTGTAAAAGCCCGTCATCTCGCCAGTGGCAATATCAACTTTCCATAATAAGCCATACTGCTGATTAAACAGCCAAGCTTCATCACTGGTTGCCGTTAGCAATTGCGCTTGCTGCGAGAGTTCAACAGAAACATCGCGGCTCACTATCACACGATCATTATTAATGTCGTAATAAGCGGTGCCAAGAGGTTCTCCGGCTTCTTCATAATTATTGATAACAACATAATCACCTAGAAGCTGATGCTTTTCAGCTAACGTTTCAAGGTGCTCAATCACATGAGAGCTGCTCTCTTCTTTTTGAGCGTCTGTTGCGATCAACGACAGTGTTAAGTCTTCCACTTGCCAGATTTCACCTTGGTCTGTAAACACTTCGACAACTGACTCGCTCAACGAGGAGATATCAAGGGTGACGGTGCCAATTTTCAACACACCATTCGTCACTTCAGGTGTGGCTCCCTTAATAGCTCTTGCGTCAACTACCCACTTGATCGATGCTGCAGAGTCTTCTGAAAGCACGAACTTCGCGTGCGGCTGTACAATCAATTCTTGTTTACCCGATTCAGCACTCAGATGGTAAGTCAGCTTTCTCAAGCCAAGCTCTTTAATCTCTGGCGTGACAACAACACGCTCCATAGCTCCCAGCTTTACGGATACCGTGTGCGGAACGAACTGCTCTCGCATAGTGCGTATGACATATTCCGATGGGAAAACGTAAAAGTCGAAGTCGAAATCAAGATGCGTTTCAAGCGATCTTAATATACTAAATCCTTGGTCGTTCCTAGTGGTCGAGCCTGGTAGGATTTCATAGTCATAATCGATGTACGACTTGCCTGTTGCGGGAAGCACTAATGTGGAGCTGTGGGCATCGATACCAGAGTACGAGCCATAACCTAGGCGCTCTCTTAGCGGTAAAGCCTTAGACTTGTCTCTCAATGCTTTTGGTAGATCGCCCGCCCAAAAGAAGTAGTTCAACCAACCGGACCCGGTTTTACCGTGCTTAGAAGAGTAAAGGGCTTGGCTACCAAGCTCTATTTGCCCGTTTGATAAATCAATTTGGTTAATGACCGCGCCAGGAATTGGCAGCAAAACGTTCTTCTCCGCATCATAACGGTATCCACCTTCACGGTAAGCATTGTCGACTTGATAGAAGTAGTGCCCTACTTGTTGCGCATCCATCGCAATATCACCAAACGCTTCAGCTAATGCAGTAAAGCCCACCGCTAAACCACCGACGATGGCTCCAGCTTCTCCCAGTACTAAAGCAGTCGTAGAAGCTCCCGCAATACCAGCGCCCAAAGCGGCCCCGCCGATAGCAGTGCCGACCGCATTGAAACCAAGCTGAGTCCCGAAGATTGCTTGTTGTTGAGCATTTTGCGCATGGGCCAATTCATAAGCGCTCAAACTGACATTCACAGCCCCAAATACCAATCCAACGCCCTGATTCGCAATACCTGATAGGCTGTTTACTGTAGCGTTAACAAGCTCAGCATCGGTAGCAGCGGCAACTTTAAATAAATTCACCATGTGCTGAGCATCCATCAGAAGGCCGTGGGAGATTTGTCCTGCCATGACGTAGCTGTGAACCTCAAGCGCTTTCTGTAAGGCACTGCTTTTCTCGCCCGAGATTTGGCTTCTTTTTTCGTTTTGAAACCAAGTGATAACCGACTGAACCGCAAAACCTGCATTCAAACCATCGAATCCTTGCACGTCTTCAAATTCAAAGGTTGGAACACGTTGGCCAGTACGAAGATCAAAGCGAGCCTTAACGTTGGCATATTGCTCATGGAGATACTCACTCACTTGGACCAACTCTCGCCCTTGAATTTGTACCCTTTGTTCCATTGCCCCATCTGGTGAAACAAAAGTGATAGCGGAATATCCGGGAGATGACTCCTCGATGCTCCCTATCACTGGTAACCACTCTTCTGGCAATCGATACTGAGTTCTCGCACGTTCTACAGCGTTAGATAATAGGCTGGCATGCTCATAAGCTTTAACTTTGGTTAGATTCATTCTCAGAGCGAGATCCTGTTGTACTCTGCTCTCTGAGTTTTCTAAAACGATAATAGACTCATCATCGTCAATCGTCATGATCGATGCATCATCATCAATAGTGACAATGGAATCCTCGTCGCTCACAGTAACGATAGAATCTCCATCTCCCACCGGGCTAAGCGGCTCTGAAGAAGAGAGGTCGAAAACCTGCTGACCGGGTAAAATTTCTACTAGAGACATTTTGGATGTATCAATCGCTAACACATTGAATTCAGGGTTTGCCTTGGTCCCCATTGATAGATAGTACTCCGCCATCTCATGCATCACGAAATGTGCTTCTAACGCTTTTTTGAGAGATTTCAACGAAGAGAATTCAACAACAGCAAAGTTAGGATCGTAAAAGTAAAAGCGCTTCTGTCCCATATCATTGATCGCAGCAACACCAACTGAATGTGTACTCGTATTGACCGCCAGTGAGACCTGTCCTTGCTCAGAAAGCCCACGGTTTACGGCCGCTATAATGCCCGCAATATCGAGTTGGCCGATCATTTGGCTGCTTTCTCTCGCTTCATAATTCGAGTGCAGGTTTCTTAGTGCATCTAATAAGAAATGGCTTTCCGCATCATGTGGGTTTGCTGCACCGATAAACAGCTTGTCAGAAAAGTTTCGGATAGACTCTGTACCCCTAGACATCGCAACAGACATCGCACGCACCAGAGGGTAACAACGACCACTACCATCCCCCATCAGCGTCAGCACAAACCCTTGAGGTAGGCTCGCGACGACTCGGCCACCTAAACGAGACATTTCTCGATTAAACTTTGCAGTAAAATCTAAGTTCTTCGTGATGTTCTCTTTGGTAATCTGATTACTGATTCGTCTGATTAGCGCTCCTTGCTGCCGAGCATCGAGATCATTAGACCCCAATAGCAACAGTTGCTTTTGCGTCAGAGTCATTGACTCGTCGTAATCAGGAAGCCAGATCGCTTCAAAATTATTGTACCCGTCTTCGTAAGCGGCTTTTTTACTGCCTGATAGATCTTTTATTGCTCTCTCTTTTACCAAGAAACGTTGGTGTATTTGGCCCTTATCAAAATTGCCAGTCCTTAGGCTGTTGTCTGTAACAATGAGCTGCCCTAGGCCATTTTCTGACTTTTGTTGTACGTTTAGCCACATCTGATCGACCTGCTCAGACAAGGTAATCAGTGATTGAGCGTTGTTGTCTAGCTCCAACAAGCTGGCACGCAGTAACGATAGCTTCTTCATCGATTGTGCGTTATTTGAGTTACCTGGTAGTTTTAACTTGGCGAGCTCAGTAATTCTTTGTCTAGCAAGCGATTTTCTCTGCGCTGAGATCTTCTTATTCAGTTGAGTTCTCAGCTCATTCCACCGCTTTAAGCTTGAGTGCGTTTCTAACACTTTCGCTTCCATTGGGTCATAAGGTAGGTCTTCAATCTGAGCGGTAGACAAACCAAACCTTTTTGCCAGCTCAAGCACCTCTTTCTGCAAGCTTGTACGATTTTGCTCAAACAGTTGCGTTAAATTTTCACCGACAGTCATAAAAGGCACCGCCGTTGTGGAGCCCGTACGACGCACCTCTAAATCACTAAAACTATTGAATGACTGCTTCTGTACGACGCTTTGCCAACCTTTTTCATTAAAAACAAAGAAGGTGACATCGAGCCCTTTATCAAACTTGGTCACATCTCCAACGCGATACCCTGAACTTAAATCTCGCAATGCAACAACATCATCGTATAAAGCGTAGGCGTGCGGACGCTTGTCGAAGTAAATACGATAATGATCAGCGTCTTGATCGACCACCACAATCGTTCCTCCATTGTTGGAGGCCGCCACTAAAACCTGGCCGACTCTGGCAGACTTCGCGACATCGACAAACGAAGGCATATTGTCTATCAAAGGCTCGCCAATCACTCTTAACTTGTTACTGCGCGATAGTTCATTACTCTCAAAACCTAATTGGAATCCATCTGTGCCGGACTGCATCATTGGTCTCCCTTTGTGCGCTGAGTACTCGCCGATAAGTGGCGTAACGTCTAACGTATGCGCTTTGAGGAAACGTTGCGGATCGCGTATAAAATCTGAAGCCGCACTCGTTGAGTCCATTTGCTCAGATTTATAATCAAAAGCAGGATCAAGCAGAGGAATGCGCGCAGGATCATAACCATGAGCACTGAGTGCCTCAGGTAACAAGATTGCTAAGCTCTCACCGCCAAATAGGTTTTCAAGAATCGCATCGGTCGCAACAACCGATCTTGCACCACCGTGGCTAGAAAAAGCGAAACGAGAACTTTCTGAATAGTTTCGGCCCTTAGCGAGTGAAACCATTCCCAATGGAGTGTGTTCAACCCAAGCTTGTTCCGGGATACGCTGCGCTAAAAAGTCGATGACTCGTTGAGCATTATTGATGTCCGCACCTTCAAGATACAACACAGCTTGGTCCGTCAATGAGCCAAAATATGCCGGCCCCATAATTTTCGCCTGCCTGACAACATCTGCGACTTCACCAGAGTACAAATGGCCGAAAGCGCTGATCACTTGCGGTAAGTACTCTTTGGTAAAATTAAGGGTAATTCGAGAAGTAAAAAGAGACCGAGATTCTGGCTCAGAATAAAACGTTTCTGGAATAAAACGGGCAGAAGTCGCGCTGCTGATAAAGCTTAACTTGGAAACCTCTGAAATTGGGCGATCGCTAAACCCCTGAACGTTGATCGTTAGATCGGAAGAAGACGCATCGAGATGGTGCAACATTTGATAGACAATCTCACTCTCCTCCACATTCAGAGGCACCAAGACTGGAGGTTTCGTTGAAGAGTAAGCATCATAAAAGTCTTGATGTACGTTCGACTTCAACAATATGTATTGCTGGCGAGCTTTAACCGTCCAATGCCCTTCTTTACTCAACGTTGATTTGATATCCGATACCAACCGTCTGTTTGCTGGACTGTTTAAGATTGAATCTCGCGTCCTACGCATAGCGCTTAGGAAGGCGTTAAAACCAACTTGATACTGCCTTTCTTCAAAAGTCGAGGACGAATAAACTGAGTTTGATATATGGATATCTATCCCTTCTTCACTAGATAGCGAGTAAGGGCTAATGAAAGCCGAAGCCAATGCTGTCGTTAATAGTTTTTTTCTCATAATAATTAATTTTATAAAATGCAACTGAGTTTATATAACTAACAGACTATTTACGGCTATTCAATAAATTTAAGAAATATTCAAATATATTAGAAGTTTCAAATTAACAACGGCGCGCCAAGTAGTGATAGATAAAGTAAACATAAGAAAGAATATGAAGTATCGTGACAATTTAATTAGTAAAGCGGCAATACCAGTAATTGCCGCCTATATTTTTATTTAGATAGCATATCGTTAATGCTTTCAGGCATTTCAATAAGCCATTGGTTACCAAGTCTTTGAAGGATAATCACTTCATTAACCGTGATGAGCCGCCCTAACACCCAATCCTTTCTTTGAACATTAATATACTTCTTGTCGTCGAGTTCAAATTCATTGATGATGCGCAGGGATTCAAAGTTGAGGGTGTTTTTCCCACTCACCTTTTTCACTAGGCTCAAAAGTTTATTCATAAACTCATCATTAGACATTAACGCAATATCGAAAAGAGAGGCATCCTCACCAAAAGAGGTATTTTTCAGTGTGATAATATTTTCGTTGTTACTCTCAAGGCCATCGATAATGAGCGATTTAAGTTTCTCTATACCATTTGGATGATAAAAGCTGGCAGATTGGTCGAAACCCACTTTGCTTATAAAATCAAAATAGTGCTGAACAAACAGCGTAGAATTTGTTGGTAATTCGAGCTCTCCATCAACCACCACTCTTACGTCTTCTAGGAAAGAGAACTTTGTGCTGTACGGTGTAAAAGCAATTGCACCGTCGTCTAGCCAGTTTTTGTACACCCACGTTGATTCATCAAAGCAGTGTTCAGAGATACTTTCTAAAGGCGCTCTATCCCCTATTGTTGTGTTATGAATCTTCTCTCCCCGGCTATCCGTTTTGTAGGTGTATAACAAGACACCAGATTGACCATAGCCTTCACTTTTATCGATCTCACTAAATCTATTTTGAATACAAACTCTGTTGATATGGCTTAATGACATAGGAAGCTCAGCAATAGACTCAGCGCGCTGCTCTAGATAGCCTTCGGAGAAATCATAAAAATCAAAAACAGGTGCTTGATATAAATTTGGCTGTTCTAAAACGGTAGGCAGCCCTGTTTTTACTGAGGGAATGATAGAGAACGTCTGGCTACAAACTGGGGATGATAAAATTAATGCTGCTAGGATACTGTATTTATTCATTTAATTCTCCTTTTAAGGGAAGGTGGATTATCTTTTTTATCGCTCACCTTTCAAGGAATAAATCCTAAAATAGAATTGAATATATATAGTTGTGATTGCGCTCAAGAATAAGGATAGTATTAAAATATAAAACAATTTAAAGATAGAAAAGACTATAACTAATAAAATAAATAGCTAACTTATGAGTAAACTCAGGTTCAACACTGGTATTATACCCTGATTAAAAACAAGGAAATAATACCGGATATTGATATAAAAACATTTAGAAGAGACGACTGGCAATTCACATCTATTAAGTCATAGACACTCTGCAACTACCTTATTTCTCCCTGTCAGCTTCGCTTTGTATAGGCATTTATCTACTTTATCTAAAAAGTAACGAATATCCACATTAGCTTCTGATTGCTGGCTATACACACCAATAGAGCTCGTCAAAAAGTGTCTCTGCTCGTGACGGTCACACTGAATTGAAAGCGTAGCAATGGACTCTCTAACTTTCTCTGCACGTCTCACGCAGCGGTGATGCTCTGATCCTACAAGCACAATCAAAAACTCTTCCCCGCCCATACGAAAAGCGATTTCGTCAACACCATTGAATTGCGAAGATAATAACGCCCCAACCTTGGTTATGGCCTCATCGCCCTTTAGGTGGCCAAGCTCATCATTAAGTTGCTTGAAATAGTCTAAATCAATAGAAACAAAGCTGACCGTTTGATTGCCTGCTTGTGCTTTGGAGAGGATATCTGGCGTCATGATGTTAAAATATCGGCGATTATACAGACCCGATAGTTCATCAGTAATAGCAAGTTCTTGAAGCTTCTTATTGAGACATCGCAACTCTTTTTCTGCCACAAAACGACGATGCTTTTCTCTTACCAATTCAATCGATTGAGTCGAGACTTCAAAATACATTTTGAGAACCGTATCAGCAACTAAGCCGTTAATACCCTGTAAGGTATCCACAGCATTCACTTTGGCCATCTCTAAAGAATCGCTCGATTCCAACGCTTTCACTGCAACGCTCATTTTCTTGTCGTCACCGATGATATGGAATACAAGCCAACGAATTAAGAATTGCAGGATATGTTCAATCGATTCTTGCCAGTTAAGGTCTTTGGACTCAGATTGAATTTTAATGACTTCATCAACAAAAGAGGCATGACTCTTTTTATGTTCTTCATTCCAAACATCATCAGAAAAGTGTTCATTCCATACACTTTCTTCATATGAGAAATGGTATTGTGCATAGTCTTTTAATTCACCAAACACGCCATCTACCTCGATTTGGTCATCATAAATCAACGTATTGGCTAATTTGTTCACCAATAAAAATAGATGGTAATGTTGTTCATCAATTTTTGTCATCCCTGTCTCAAAATTGTGATTCCAAGGGAAGATGATCAGTTCGTTATCGGACATCGCTGGGTATATATTAATACTATTTCTTTACTGGATAGTACCCCATGTTATTTTAACTTGATAGCCCTACTATATAATTTGACAGAAAGAGAAAATAAACTTGTTATAGTTATTAAATTAATGAATTTCTTGTTAAAAAATAGCACCAACAAAGTGGTGCTATTTTTTAATTATTTGGTTAGCTTTCTCTAAATAATTACTTTAATTCAATCCACGCTTTGCGCTGAGCTTTGTCCATGTACGACCAAGCCATAAAACGACTGACTTTTTGCCCTTGGCTCATTTCCACTATTCGGATCGCTTTTACACCCAATTTTTCAAGCTGTTTGCGCATCGGGCGTACATTGTCTTTCTTTGAGATTAACGTGGTAAACCAAAGCACTTGTGCACTGCATGCTTGGCTTTCGTTCGCCATCTTGCGGATGAACGCAGCTTCACCACCTTCACACCATAGCTCAGCATTTTGCCCACCAAAGTTAAGCGCGGGTTTATTGGCTTTTACTTGAGCTGTTTTCGCTTGATTAGCTTGAACCTTCACGCCTTTCTTACGCTGATTTGCCTTTAAATTATCCAGCTTACGCTGACTACCCATCGCGGCTTCTTCAGCAGAGCGGTGGAACGGCGGGTTACAAGTTGTAATATCGTAGCGATCGTTTGGCTGGATAATACCGCGGTAAATATTGGACTCACTGGTTTGTTGTACAAGCTCTACCTTACTGTTTAATGAGGCGTTACGCTCTACAATTGTTCGGGCTGATTCAATCGATTTCGGATCAACATCGCTACCCGTGTAATGCCAGCCGTATTGAGTCACACCGACGATTGGGTAAATACAGTTTGCCCCAACACCCACATCAAGCGCTCGCACTTTATGGTGTACGTATTTGCCTTTTACTTCACCATCAAGCAACTCTGCTACGCGATGAACGTAATCCGCACGCCCAGGAATTGGCGGACATAAGTAAGTATCAGGAATATCCCAGTATTCAATATCATAATGCGCCGCCAGCAGTGCTTTGTTGAGCATCTTGACGGCTTTTGGATCGGAGAAGTTGATTGAGTCTTCCCCTTTCGGATTCTTTATCACAAATGATTTGAGCTGAGGCTCTGCTGTGATTAGCTTTTTGAAATCGTAGCGACCTCGATGTGCATTACGTTCATGTAATCCACTTTTAGCAATTTTGATCACTTCCACATCGCTGCTTTTGTTCGCGGCGTTAGTTTTCAGACCTGTGCTTTTTGCAGCTTTTGCTGTCGGTTTATTTTTCACACGCTTTGGTTTGATCTTGGTTGCATCTTTGCCCGGCTTAGACTTGGCCGTTTTTGGCTGAGCTTGTTTCGCGTTGTGATTATTGGTCTTCATTCGAATTCGCTTTTAAATCGAGGTAAATCATAAACAGACGAGCATCAAATTCAAGTTGGTGATACTCAGGTTCCATATAACAGCACAGTTGGTAAAAGGCTTTGTCGTGGTTTTTCTCACGCGTGTGTGCCAGCTCATGTACCACCAGCATGCGCAGTAACGCTTCAGGTGCATCTTTAAACACGTTCGCAATGCGAATCTCATTTTTCGATTTGAGCTTGCCACCATGGTTACGGCTGATCACGCTATGCAAACCAAGTGCATTGTTGACCACGTGAATTTTCTTATCGTAGACCACTTTGCTAATTGGCGCGGCTTTCTTCATGTAGCGGTTTTTGATCGCTATTGCGTATTCGTAGAGTGCCTTTTCGCTTTTTATTTGGTGTCTATCTGGGTAGCGTTTTTCGAACCAAGACACCAGTTTACCACTGTCGATGAGTGAACTTACTTGCTCGACAATGTTCTGCGGATAACCTTGAATGTATCGAAGTGACGGATGCATGCGTATTAAGTCTGCTATGACAAAAGAAAGGCGCTAAATATACCTGAGATAAGGAAGATATTCATCTTAGGTTTTTCTATTAACGTAGACTTTCAACTTATGGCTATCATCCCCCCCCCCTCTCAAGCGACTCATAGTCGTCTCCATGGATATGGCTATTGTGCATATGGCTTTTTCACGAGTAAACGCTTTGTTACATGGACTTTCTTATTCGTGTCAATGACGCACAGTGGGCAGAACGCTGTAACGAAGATTTCATGCGTTATTTTAGTTCGAACGAAACAGCCTAGCTCTGCTTTTTCTAGACAACGAGAATTACAACATTTTATTGCTTGTTGGTTTTGTACCGTTTCCCAATACTCTAACCAAGTTTGGTAGGCACTGGGCAATTCTATTGACTCATCTCTTATACGCTCTACGTCTGGCATATATCCTCCATAAGATGGGGTAGTCATTGTTCATTTCTGCTTGAAAAAAGCGACAAAAATACAGAGGGAGTGATTTCTCACTCCCTCTTGGACAGGTCATTACATCAATGATAACCATCGATTCGATATTTCGACCTTATTAGTATTTAAAACTCGCCTTCGTTAGAAACTACCAAAGTAAAATCTGCTTCATATTCAAGTAGATTCTCGACCACTGTAGGGTCAGTGAGTACATAAACTTTCTCTTCAAAGTTCCATTCTAGAATACCATCAGTCTTTGAATTGTCAGGCCAAGTGAAGTTAGCTTTGTATCTCAGAGAACCTGATATTGGTTCTGCTTTTTTATTGCCAAAGAAAAATTTCTGCTCTTCAATTGGCTTACCATCGATACCTTCAATATAGATATATTGCATAGGGCCATTTAAGTGGTTTGCTCCTGACAGTACCCAGTAGCGCCCCATGATATTTCGACTGTAGCCGATGTAATGAACACGCTCACCCTGAACAACGTTCTCTGATTTTTCAGTAAATACTACTAACGATACTGAGTGTGGTTCAGTGACGGTAAGTAAAGCATGATCTTCTACGGTGTAGCCATCAGATAGTAATCGTGCAGTAATAAATACATCCCCTACGTCAACACCTGTTGCAAGGCCTTTTTCACCCGCACTATTGGATACAGTCGCAATCGTCGGATCATCACTGCTCCAGTAAAGATTATCCGCAGTGGTAACATCAATGCGTGTACCATCTGACATAACTACTTCGGCTTTAAATTGCTTTGTCATTCCAGAAGGAATTTGCGGTGTATCTAAGCTCTCTTGTGGTTTAGGCGTCACATCTAAATGCACCATTACCGCTTCTGTGACAAGCAGTTTCGCAGTGTCCGTGATTTCCTCACCGTTAGCTTCAACAAAGGCCGTAATAGTTACCTCACCCATTGCCACGCCAGTCGCGGTACCCTTATCAACTTCAGAGTTCGAGATGGTTGCAATTTTAGAGTCACTACTACTCCAACTAATCGCACTGTCATTCGTCACATCGATAACTTCTCCACTCGACAATGTTGCAAATGCCTTAAATGGTTTAGCCAGACCTGCTGGCACAGTTTCAGTTTCGGGTGTGACTTCTAAAGAAGTAATAACAGCCCGAATAACTTGTAGGCTAGCACTCGCATTCACGAACTCACCGTTAACTTGTCCAGAAACAGCGATTGTTGTCCATCCGGTATCTACACCAGTCACGAGGCCTTTTGAACCGACTTCATTTGAAACTGTTGCAACATCAGGTTCGCGGCTTGACCAATCAATCGATTTCTCATTAGTCACGTCAAGTTTTGTACCGTCAGACATGGTAACAATCGCAGAAAACTGCTCAGTCAGGCCAACTGACACACTTTGTATTTTTGGCGTGATTTCCAAAGAAACTGCAATTGCCTCAGTCACATTTAGGATGGCGCTATCACTAAAGCGCTCGCCATCAACATCAATGTAAGCTGTGATAGTTGAAGTACCGACTGCCTTTGCTTTTACTTGGCCTTTGTTCTCCTCATCGTTTGAGATGGTCGCAACATAAAAATCGCTACTATCCCAACTTGTCGAACTATCCTGAGTGACATCGATAGCCTGACCGTTAGAAAAGTTTGCCGTTGCTGTATAAGAACGGGTCAAGCCTACTGGAGTTGAAGCGTCTTTTGGTGTCACTGTAATTGATGTCACCACTGCTTCTGTCACTTCGACAATAACCGTATCTTCATACTTTTTACCATTAAATGTACCAATGGCTGTAATTTCGACGATACCCGTTATATCACCAGTGGAAACCAAACCATTTTGGTCAACCGTCGCCACAGACTCATCAGAACTGCGCCATTCAACGTCATCACTAATGGTTACATCTGTTACCTTACCTTTTTTGGATACTTTTTCTGCTTTTAACTGAAGTTGAAAACCAAGGGGTACACTATTTTCTTTTGGTGTAACGACCAGTTCCTTAACTCCGTGATTACATGCACTCAGTCCTACTACTGCCAGCAATGTAAGTATTGTAGACTTTATTGAGGTGCTGATTTTCATAAATTTACTCCTATATCTGCTGAGCAAACAAGAGTCTATCGATATAGAAAACCACTCGATACAGCACGTATGTTTTTATATTTACATAGATGCTTACCTTATTGATTTTACGATGCAAATACATTTAAAAATCACACAAAGATCAACAATAACAAATAGATAAAAAGACAACCAACTCACAAAGGCTCTTTTAAATACATTTATTTATAAATGCCAACTCACATTTCACTTAATTATTATTCAATAAAAATGAATTAATTTAGAACATTAGAATAAGTTAATTTAATCATTCCCATATCCAGCGGTTTAACACATATGGGAAAACTATATACGCACATCAAAACCATGAGACCAAATAATCTTAATAACAGGGAGTATAAGCAGTGTCTAATTCAAATAATTTAAACTTAAAAAAACGAGCACTTTATCTTGCGATGTCGCTGTCAATATCTGCGCCGGCTTTTTCTGGAACCGTCTTTGATCAACCGCATGCTCTTGCGGTAAATGTCTTTGATATAAGAACTGGGGACGCCATTGACGATGGGAGATATTATGTCGAGGTCGATATCATTGACAATGATACCAGCTTGCCTATTGGTACTGAGCAATATCAATGTGACTTCTTTAACGGTATTTGTTCTCTTCCAATTTCTAAACAAAACCTTTCTTCACTTACCGATCTCACAGGTATTTCTTTCTCAGTCAGTATTCCTGACTTACTGGATGAGAACTCTATCTCCTATGATGTTTCCAATGTTTCTGTCGGTGTGCAAACGCAAAACCAAGTTGATAGTACACTTAAGTATGCGGTTCAGCCTGTTTTGTACGCACGAGTTGCGGAAACCGCTACCAATGTGACTGGCGACATTACGCCTGATTCTGTGGACACCAATTCAATCAGCATCAAGGGCAATGAAGTCATCAATGAAAACGGCGAATGGGTTGGCAAGGGAGCAATCGAAGGACCACAAGGCCCTCAAGGTGAAGCTGGACCACAAGGTGTTCAAGGTGAAACTGGCTTGCAAGGACCAAAAGGTGCAACGGGTGCGACAGGTCCTCGTGGTGCGACGGGACCTAAAGGTGCCACTGGGCCTAGAGGCTACACAGGACCAAGAGGCTACACGGGGCCACGCGGGTACACAGGTCCTCGCGGTGCAACTGGCCCTCAAGGACCAAGTGGCGATTCTGGTGTAGTTTGTCAGGTAAACACCTCTAACCGAGCACGATGGGAGGGGTTACCAATTGCCAATAACACAGGCCATGCACCGAAGGCAATGACTGTCGAATTTGTTGGTCGCTCCGCTCACCACGCACATGACTTTTACTTCAAGCTCTTTATGAATGGAAACTATGACCCGAGCAAAGGGATGGATAGTATTCAATTGCTTGAATCATCAATGTCAGGGTTAAAAATTGAAAAGTTTGTTAAGGGGACCACTCCATATATCAAGTTCAATAACTTGGGAGGCTTAAGCTTTAAGTTCTACCCGCATGGTAGTGGTAAGAACAGAACCTATAACATTCAAGGCAATAGCACTGCTTGGATTCAAGGGTGTTTTAAATCCTTCTCGTTTGGTTAATAAACACAAAAGTCAGCCTCAGAGCTACCTGTATTGCAGGTAGCTTTTTCTTTGCTCTCTTATATCAACTAACCTGAAAGAAAAAAGGCCTGAACCGAAGCAAGCAGGCCTTTCTATATTTACTGCTACGGCAGCTTTACAAACGTTATGTTATGCAAAATCTTTGGCAATAATGTTCTCGATGCATCGCTCTGCAAGCGCCGCAATCGTCAGTGATGGATTAGCACAGCCGTTATTACCAGGAATAAGCGATCCATCGATCACATACAGCCCTTCATGGCCATGCACACGACCGTACATATCTGTCGCTTTACCAATTTCCATCCCCCCAACAGGATGAGCACCAGTAAAAATCACATCAGAAAAGCCTTGAGCACCAATCCGTTGCCAATTTGCTTTGGCGACACGATTGTTGATTGCTCGGAGCGCGTCTGTTGCATCTTTCTCCAACGCTTTGGGATATTCAAGCTTTGCATCATCAACTGAGGGATCATAGCTAAAGCTGCCACGGTTTTTAAAATCCGCTGTCACTGATAACATCATGGAAATGCCAACGTCAGCTATCCCCGCATTCGCCCAGTTTTCAGCTGCAATAGGGCTTCTGCCATTTTGCTCAACATAAATCGCAGTGGGCGAAGGCGAACCTTGTGCAACACCGGCCGGCAAACCGAATAACGATTGTCTAAAGCCCATTCGATTACCGTTATCTCCCCAGTTTTGGCCAACGTGTGGGTTTAGATCCGGTAAGTCTCCTCGCCCCTTGGCACGTACTAACATACGTGTGGTGTGATAAGATCCTGCGGACAAAATCAGCTTATCGCATGTAATTGTTTGCTCATGTACAACGTTGCCATACGCATCGATTTCAGCCACATCCAGTTCGTAAATATCGCCATTCATACGGATGTTACGTACATCGTGATTATGGTGGATGGTCACCTTACCCGTCGATTCAGCCAAAGGAATGTAGTTCTGACCTAGGTCATTTTTGCAACCATTACTATTACCAAAGTTAGTTAAACCAATCGTAGCGGAAGGAAGGCTCTTACCATTAAGTTCTCTACGAACCACATCCCAGTTCCAGTTACCTTCAATTTTATAAGGCTGATAACCGGCTTTCTTCACTTCCTTATTCCAATCTCGGCAGTGTTTAAATGGGAGGCTTGCGAAGATGTCATCAGGCATTTCACTATGGTTGAGTACAGATTTAACCCTAGGATAATAGGTCTCTACCATCTCTTTGTATGACAATTCTTGTGGGTAGAGTTTCGTAAAATGCTCTTCTTTAGGAATAACCATCACTCCTGTGTAAATAACCGAACCACCCCCAACGGCAGTTCCAAGCAGTAAATCAGAGCCATCGATATTATTTTCCCCAGATCTATCGACGATATCCAACACCCCGCCAAATTTGTCGATGTCTCTCGGCGTGATAGTTTGCAAGAATGGTAGGTCAAATGTCAGCGCAGGAAACGTCGTCTTATCTCGTTGCCAAAACATACGCTTGTCCGCCACCATATCATGAGCAAATACGGCGCGCTTGGTGTCGACCGGCCAACGATTACCACGTTCAATCACTGAGGTTTCAATCCCTGCCTTCCCAAGCCGGTAGGCGCTGACTGCTCCGCCAAAGCCACTTCCTATAATGATGACTGGAGTATGATGTTTCAGTTGAGGTGGACGCTCAAAAAGTTCAGGCAGGTACTTTTCTAGTAAAGGAGAGCCCTTTACTACATCAAGGTCTGTGTCTTCTTCCTTGGTAAAGAAAAAAGCTTTTGAAGGTGTCGAGGCGACACCTAGGCCAAGCGCAACAGAAGTTGCCGTAAACGATTTGATAAAGCCTCTTCTAGCATTTTGCTTCATAAGAACTCCTTTAAACTAACACTAAACTCATGGCCATTTTGATCGAATAAAGCGCTAAATAAATAGAGCATTTGAGAATGAAGAATCGCTTAAAAGCTCGATTTGTTCGGATAGAGAGTGCTTGCTATTACTGACTCGATGGTTGGGGAAACCAGAGAGAAAAGTGCCTTCATTAAGAACCTACTGATAGCTCAAAAAGACACTTCCCTCCCGTGTAAAAGAGGATGAATTGGATTTAAGACCAATAATCTGAACTAATACAAATGATCGCTGGTATCAAAGTATTCCTCTAATTGAAGGGGGCTCAAAACGCTGCCCCTAGGCTATACCTCTCCCTCGGGAATCCCTCTATTTTGCTTAATAAGTGCTTTAGTCAATGTCTCAGCATTCACAGGACCGCCAAACAAAATGCCTTGCTGCTTAGCTAATCCCTTAGATGCCGCTAACTGGCTAAGAGCAACATCTTCTACCCCATCAAGCATTACACTGAGGTTATTTTGCTTTGAAGCATTAGAAATATTCAGCAGTAGATCTGTGTCGTCATTTAAGCAGAGCTTAGAATTATTGTGAACAGATAGCTTCAGCTCCCGAATAGGAAGCTTGGATGCTGTTAGCACACGCTCTGCGGTTAGCTTGTCAGAGCCTAAAATGATACTGATGCCACTCGACAACAGTGACTCCAACTGTTGAATACGTGTCGCACTATCCGCTTCAATGGCATCATCATGATCTACGTACAAACTAAAGTGATGCTTAGAATTGAACTTAACCAACTCCATCAAACAGCTATAAATAAAACTATCGTCAATAAATTCATGGTGTATATGCAGCGTAAAATACAGCCTGTTGGCAAGCTCCTTAAAGTGCTCCTTGTAGTCTTGCAAAAACTTTCCGATAACGATCTGGTTGAATAGCTTTTTACTCGTCAACGTTCCAATCTCGGGCAGCAAATGTGTATACAACCAATGTCCATCACCGTTATTGAACCAATTACCACTAATATCTACCCCAATGATTTCATTGCTGTTGCTAGAGATTTGGGGCTGATAATAAGCTCCGATAGGGAAATCAAAGATATTCACATCGTGAGCAAATCGCTTAATATGCTCCCTTTCATCATCCTCTTGAGAGAAGACTTCCGCTACGAGCTCAGTGACATTCATGGAGTTAATTGGCTTTTCTAACGCCTTGAAAATATGAAGATCATACAGTTTCCCAATCTGGGGCATTGAATCGATCACGGCGCGATCAAGCGAAGAGATAACAATGATTTTTGTCGAAACTGCGAGTTGAGAGATCATACTCAATAATTCAAAACCATCACCATTTGGCATCATGATGTCCATAATGACCAAATCATACTTCTTACTACGTATTTTATTAATCGCAGAGTACGCATTCTCAACACACGTGATCTTTGCATAATCACTAGCGGCCAAAACTGCACTTTTGATAATTTCCCGCGATAGCTCTACGTCATCAACAACAAGTACTGATTTATACATCATGCTTATCCTTATATTGAGATAATAAGTTCATCCAAACTCTTTGAGACTTCAGTGTCTTGATGTCGATATTCATCAATTTGAATACCACATCTTGCCTCGACACGCTTCGATACTCGAAACTCAATGAGAAAAACAGATTAAAAATCACTGGATTATTCACGTATAAAACCAGTTCTGTATTTGGATCCAAACTATGGATATAGCGATAAACTTCTCGGCTTAATGTTTCGACCAAAGAAGCAATGTGTGAGCAGTTAAATGATAAAATGAAGTGCACATTCTTATCATGAAACAACATGTCTTCACCTAAAAAATCAGTAGCAAGACTGTAACTGACCGAGAATAAATGCCCCAGTATTTGACCATGCTTAACCGCTATTGTGAGTTCACCTCCGTATTGATTGATTATCTTCATCACAATAGACTCTCGTGTTAATCCCTGAGATTCCATCGCTTTTAGCACTGCATTTTCTTCGTACTCAAAGATCGCATCGACAAGGTTCAACACCTTTCCCAGCTTATCTAGGTTAGTCGCATTGAGTACGATCAGTTCGACTTCTTCGACACCACTTTCGTTGAAATAACCGTGGTTGTTTATTCTGTTGGTATAATCAGGCAAGTTGTTGACATCATTGACGGCCGACCATACGTCAAAGATATCGACACCCAACATATCTAGAATCTCGTTTTGCCTGTTTAAATGTGGTTTTGTGGCTCCCCTTTCCCATCGGCTTAATGTGACGACATCTAAATTGTCAAAGTTACTGCTACTTTTTTGTAGTGCGTTAACAAAATTCAATTGCGACAGCCCACTCTGCTTCCTAAATGAGCGAATGATTTCTCCAAACATAGGCGACTACTTATCTATTGCTTTATCAACTAGGGTTAAATTTTGTTGTATGACTGGCCATGAACATAAGAGCACTTTTCAAACTGTTTTTTTTTTATGTGCTCAACCAATGCAACAACACGAGTAATTACAGGTGTTTTTCCCTTTTCTTTCACGGATTAAACGATGGGCATTTATTTATGTAACGTCAGAGATAATGCCGTCATTAGGTCAACTTCGTTTACAGGTTTGGTAATATAATTGTTAAAGTGGTGGCTCATTTTTTCTTCCTCTTGAACTGTTGCTCTCGCTGTAACTGCAATAATTGGTAATGTTGGATCCATAATTTTTGTTCTATTCGCTAGTTCTACACCTCCCATATTTGGCATAGAGACATCCGTTAAAACAACATCAACCACATTACTTTCTAGTTTATTGAGAGCATCGACTCCATCTATTGCAGTAATACACTCTATCCCCAATAGATTAAGGTGGTACTGTAATATTTCTCGATTGAATTCAACATCATCAACAACCAGTGCTTTAATGCCATCAAAGCTTTGTATCTCTATACTTTCATTATCAGCACTCTCATCATGCTCATCACCAACTAAAAGTACATTATGGGTTAGCATAGAGATAGGAAGTGCAATTTTAAATATGCTTCCTTGTTTAATTTTGCTCTCCACTGCTAACACACCACCCATTAAATTTATGATAGCTTTAGTTATTGCGAGCCCTAGTCCAAATCCGAACTGTTTATCTTCCTGATTTGCTTGCTCAAAACTATTAAATATCGTATCAAGATCCTCTTCCCTAATTCCTCTACCAGTATCACGTACAGCAAAAACCACCATTCTTTGATCACCAATCGTATCCATAGAAATGCTGATTTCGATCTTTCCGACGTCAGTAAACTTAATTGCATTTGTAATAATATTTGAAAGTGCTTGTTGAAATCGGAGCTCGTCAACAAATAGTTGATGTGAGCCTCCGATCCCTTCTTTAACAATACTAAGCTTGAGCCCCTTTTGGTTGGCAAGGGGATGAAATGTTTTCTCTAGATCTCGAGTAATCTTATTTATGGGTACATGTTTTGGATGAAGTTTATAGTTAACTGAATCAAGCCGTTCAAAGTCCAATAGATCATTGACAATGTCCAATATCGTATTGCTCGCAGTTCTAATCCCCTCAAGTTCATGGCTACAAGATTCATCACATTTATCGACTCTCAGCATATGTAAGTAGCCGATTATTGCATTGAGTGGTGTACGAATCTCGTGCGAGACGTTCGACAGTAAGGTTGATTTTTTCTTGGTTGCATCAAGTGCTTCCTTCGCTGCCTTTTCATATTGTTCGGTACGTAACTTAACTTCGTCTTCCAGACCTTCGACCAGGAGCTTTATTGTTCTACCAGCCTCACTGAAGGCTCGAGATAACACCTCAATTTCATCACCATGGTGATAGACGATATTTGCTACATTAGAAAAGTCCCTGTCTTTTAAATAGTTAGCCTGATTAATGAGCTCGTTAATCGGGCGAAACGTTTTCATTACCGTGATATAAATCAATACAAGAAAAAGAGTAAACAAAGCGAGAGATGAGAAAAAAATCTTTTCAACCAATAGATTATCTGAGCTCAGTAATAACTCTCGTGTAGATACGTAACTTGAATGAAGATAAGATTCGGGGGTTACGAGAATTACTTTCCACTTCATTGTATCGTTCTTCCGATGAATAATGTTATAGATATTATCTGTCGTTTTTACCGTGAGCGAGCCAGAATCTTCATTTAGTATGAACTCACGTAACGTCTTATAGTCTTTACCTAAAGTTAATTTTGTATTTAACAAAATATTGAAGTTCGAATCTAAATTTGATGCGATAAAGTTCCCATCACCATCTAAAAGTAGAAATCTATACTGATAATCATCAAGTTCATCAGAAGACATGGCACGAAAAAAAAATCCCTAGGTCTAATTCAAACTTTAACAGTACGTTAGGGAAGCCGCTTATAGGCTGTAATATAAAGAATCTCTTCGTCACCTTATCTTCAACTGTTTTATACTTAAATGCACTCTCACTTGCCCACAGAGGAGATTGCTTTGACAAATAACGAACAATTGATGTAGAGCCATTTTCCTCCAGTGATATTTGTATGTTTTTTGACAGGTCAATAAATGCAATATTATTAATATAATCTGTAGCTGTCTCATTAATACAGTTTAGGCTTTCACCAATATGCTCTAGCGTAGGGTAACCATGAACACAAGATGATTGGAAAACTAGCGAAAGGTATTTTATTTCCTCGAGTATGAAATCTGCTTTCTCTTCAAGTAAAGCATTTTGACTTTGTACAAACGTTTCCAGTAGTTTTGTATTTTGCCCTATAATACCTGATTTAATGCTATCTAGTTGATTATCATAGCTACCTTTAATATATTGGGTTGTACCGTAGACGAATAAACCAACAAAAATTAAAAACAGACTCGCATTAATGGTTAATATTTTATATCTAAAAGACATAGCATAGGCTCTTAATTACTTAAGCAGCAGATAGCGTTCAATGTAATGTCCAAGATTATGGTTCTTGATTTGTTTTCACTTATTACACCATCGTATTGTTCAACCTTATTGCATATTATAGCTGGCTCAACTAACCCGCATGCAGAAACTATACCTTTGAGTCTATGGGCTAATGTTTTATGAGGGTAACTTTTTTCAACAATATCAGCCTGAAGTGCTCTCAAACCATTCACTGCAAGCTTTCTAAAATGTTTTCCTTTATTAGATGCGAAATCGACACCTGTACTTTTGTGAAAAAGATCTTTATCAATGTGATATGTAATCAACTTCAACCACCTTACTTTCCAAATACAAACGCGCGTTACAGTGCCTAATTTGCTTTTTGTTTCATATAGCATTTGTATGTGTTACGTCACTAAGATGCTAATCTTTCAGCATAAATCCCCTCCTCATTGCCCTGAGCCAAATAGATTAAATTACAAATAAAAACATATACTTAAAAATACAAAATGAATAATAGTTACACTTCTTATTGTCTGTTACTTAAATTTCTAAAACATGCCCTAACTCACGCAAGGCATTTATAACTTTTTATTTTACAAAGTTTGGAGTTGAACCTCATACTAGTAGGCATACAAAAACTCAACCAAACAAAGGTGCCTATTATGCGTTATTTTGTTATTTCTATACTCAGCGTATTATCTTATCTTCCACTTAGTGCTACAGCTGCAAATGTGACCGTTAAATGGTTTGGAGTCGTTCCTAGTCTTGACTGCGCATCACGCCCTGTCAGTAACCAAGTCGACTTTAAAGCACTGAATAAAGAATGTAACTCTGAGTTCAAAATCGAAAGTCAATCTGAGATTGAACATAAAGGGCAAAGTAAAAAGATCGTGAGCTTTGATGTATAAACGTAAAGGCAACGACGTTACAACATGGCTACTGTTTATTTCTAAACCCATAAATGCCAGTATGAGCATTTTTGATTGGCTAAAATTCAAACAGCTCTTAACTGGGGTTGTATTTGAATAGATGATTAGAGTTATTTTCATAACTTTTAGTCACTACCATGCCTATCAATATCGAGTTTCATGCTGGCTCCCTCTCACTCATTGTAGACAAACGAAGCAACAAAAAGTCTCCTCCTGTAAGACTCCCCCTCACTCGTAGTGAATTCTTAGTGCTAAAAGCGCTTGTTATAAATAGCGGAACACACCTATCTAAAGAACACCTTTTTCGTATTGGTTGGCCGGACAGTTATGTAGGCAGCAACTCTCTTCCCATGGCTATCATGTCATTACGGAAAAAGCTTCACTTGATTGGTGACTTTTGGGAAATCTCGACTATACAACGCCATGGTTACAGTCTAAATATCGCTGTATTTTACCGGACAACTAAAATAAACGTGACATATCAAGGTGAGGCTGACGTCGCTGAGTGAGATCTAGAAAGTCGTCCAGCATAATGTTGTCTGAAATTACGCAAGAGGCACTTCTATAAAGTATGAACATCTTTAAAAAGAAAGGGCATCATTGCGATGCCCTTGTTGTAAATTCCTGCTTATTTGAATTGTTTCTCGCTAAGAAGCTGGCTCCGGTTGAACACAAGTAGCGAGGTAATTACCCTCAGTGTAATCTGAGACAATTCCGGTTTTCATATCAACCGTCTTCATTACTCCTGAATCTTCCGCTATATATTCCGCAGAGACAGGCCAGTTATCTGACGTTTGCACATCGGCACTCAGATTAATGAGTTCTGTTGATGTCGGTAATCGTCCAGCAAAATGACTACATAAGTTTGGAACGGAAGCTGAGTTAAACAAGGCAAGTGATACCGCAGGTGAGAAGAAGGTATCCTCTACAGTACCGCTGTATTCTATTTGTTCCATCAAGGCTTCTGATGTTGTTAATGGCGCAGTAAAAAACAGCGCTAGGCCATGAATCCCATCCCACTGTGCTGCTTTGTTAGGATCGTAGACGGGTACTTCAATTAATCCAAAACCATAAGCGCCATTGTTATCGGAGACCGCGAAAGAAACATAGTGATACCCGACTAGTGATGTTTCAAACGTAAGCTGCGTGTTACCCAAAAAACCAGGGTTTAGTGGCGCCGTGGCAGCGTTAAAAGAGTCTACGTAGATCAACTGAAATACATCATCATCTAATGAAGTGACGAACGGTTTCACATCAATTGTCGTACTCAGCCCTACTGGCACCTTCTCGACACTCCCTCCTTTCTGGACTTCCAGCCCATGGTTGGCTTCAAATGCGACGGCGATATCTAATGTTCCAAGATATACTTCCCCTGTCGAGTCGTTGATATAGCTAAATAAAATACGCTCAATACCCTCAAAACCTGAGTAGGGAGAGTAAGTAATGGTGTTTTTCATCGGGTTTGCGGTTGCATTGATAGGTGCACCAGGAAAAGCGTATGGCAAAGAAACTTCCTCACTAAGCACAAAACCGGTCGGAACTCGGATCGCTGCTTGAAATAAAAGTTCATCCTTAATATCAACCTCGATCGGTGTCTCCACAAATGTCACCGCACTGATTGCAGGCCATTCAACTTCTGAGGCGGCAGTTGCTTCAGCAGTCGTTACCGCTACACGTGTAACTGCGATATCAGTTGGTGTCGTATCCATATTGACTGCAGCCACCGACCTCATCGCAGCAGCCGGAGCGGTATTCGGAGCATCCACAACCGCGACTTTGTATTCATATGTACAAGACTTTGATGTATCAGCAGCAATAGTAAAACTCTGATCCGTTTGCTCTATTGGGTAGCATTCCGCAGCTTGCGTAAGTGGTGTTAGCTCGACAATTTTGAAGCTCTTGCCGTTGCTTACTGCTACTTTGTCGGAGAGATCAACTTTGTATTGAGCATCATGCTGAGTAATAAAAGTCGCATTCTGTGCCACGATATTCGTTGGAGCTACACTTTCAGGCGAACCACTATCTGTTGTGTTCTCACCTTCGCCATTACAACCAGCAAGGGCGAAAACCATCGCACCCACAGCGCATGAGAATTTCCTTTTGCAAAGGTTATGGTACATAGAAGTTTTTCCTATTATTTATTGAACGTAACCATCGTAAGTAGGCCAACCAGATAGAGATAGAGCACCTCTTCATCATTGCCTTATTAAGTGCCAATACACAGGACTGGATGGCGCGTTTGTGTTTGGCTCAACAAGCCACAACTATCCTTTATCTAAGCGAATAGAAGTGACTGTTGATTGCTACTTACAAACCGTACGTGGGTAATTAATGAGTTCCCCTGGATAGACAAGATCCAAATTTCGACCTTTCAACTGGGGATTTAACTGAATGATATCTCTGAGTGTGAGGTTATTGGCTCTTGCAATCTTCAATAAGTAATCTCCCTTGACCAACCGATAAGGGTAGCTCTCCAAATTGCATTCTATATGGTCTGGCACCGTCTCAGCTGGCTCTTCTACAACCAGCGGCTCTGGCAAATCGACCTTCTCTTCTTTTAATGCCTTTGTCTCATTAGAGAAGCGATACAAAAGCGAAACATTGAATGAATATAAGTCGTCATTTAAACCATCTATATCGAAGATTCCTTGATAGCCTACATCGGCATACCAATTGGTTGATAGTTGATATTGGAGACCCAACTGTGCTGTAGGGCTAACATCACTTTCTATATATGCGACCCCAGGACCAGCATAAATTGCAGCAAAATCGCTCACGGGCATCAGCCAGTTTGCTTTAAGCGTAAGCGCGTTCAATTCAATATTGTCATCTCGTAACCAGTCAAAACCCTGATAACCGGCTTCTAGAAAAATGTCATGTTTATAGATAAAGCCCGCCATCACTTCGAAGCCAAAGCCTTCACCATCTTTTTTTCTATCATCCAAGACTGAAGCGTTAAGACCACCTTTGACATAATATGGCGACGCCACTGCTGTTTCTTCTGCTAAGGCTAATGAAGGCGTCTGTGTCATTAAAGCCAATAAATAATACTGTTTCATCTTAAATTCCTGGCCCCACCATTATCGTCACTGTATCTGCGTATTCTCCAGACATTAATGTTTCTCCATCAACGTCATACTTGAAACTCAGATTAAATGGGATGCTTTGCGAGATACCACTTCCAGCCCCAATAGTCGTAACTGGGTTTATTAACACACCATCACTATTAACAAGTTCTGGGCTACTGCATTCGTTACATAAAATGCTATATGGAATCGTAGCTACCTCTGGCGATGCGGTGTGGATGAGCTCATAGTCTTGCGAAGGCATAGTTAAAACAATGCCATCATGGAAAAAGCCCATAGCCTCTAGCTGATAGGAGGTTTCTGAACTAACTCGACGGTCCGAACTATTGTACGTAGGCGTAAAAATGCCATCACCACTTCGTACTTCCAAACCCGTAATTTCTACTGGGTCATAATTGAAATTAAAAATAATCACATCGCTAATATTTCTATATGTCGAAATACCGCTGGTATTCACGTAGTAGTAGCTAATAACGATGGGTACGGACGCTGAATAACTCCCCTCTGACTTACCATAAAGTGCATTGATAATAGCCGTATCGTCTATTTGGAACATTGGTCGAAAAAGAAGAAATGGTGCAGATGCGATGGAAGGCGTCAACGTAGTAGAAGAGATGCAGCCTACTCCCTCACTTTCTAAAGTAATAAGAGGTAGAGCAACCTCATCTTTTGTACATCCTCCTCCTCCAGTATTAACGCTCTCTGTAAAGTCGATACCGGAAGTGTTGTATTGAACCCCCGTAACAGAAATAGGAATGCTGTCCGTTGTCTCAACATCTAATCCACCTTTCAGCGTAATCGAGTTTGGAGGGGCAACAGAAAATGCCCCCGCAGACCAAGACAGCACAGAGCGCAGTGCAGGTGGAACGCCCCATTTACTTGGCACCTTATTATCGCCAATACCGTACGTAACGTTATCCCATCGAATGCTATCGGATTTGACGTCAGCATTAACATAAAAAGCACTATGAGAATAACTCGAGATTAATAATGCACTCGTGGTTATTAATTGATGAAACACCTTATGCATGATTAATTACTCCGTCTTATGATGTCCGACTTGGAATAGCTTCCATCGTGAGAATTAACAATAATATTCAAATTGTCGCGCTGGACCGTATCGATCAGATTAAATGTCTTATCTCGGCCAGCTAAAACCGTCAGTTTCTGCCGACATTGCGCTGTTACACGTGAGTCACAACTATCAATAAAAACATTAATCATTGTATTGCTGTCATTCTTTACTTCTAACGTCTCACCTTTATTAATAATCTCGTAATCGAAAGTAGGTTTGGTCGTTGGAATAATGTAAACAGGAGCGAAGCCATAGTTAATGTCTACACCTGAAGCTTTTCTTTCACCCTCTTCATATTTACTCGGAATAAAAGACAGCATGAACATCAAGTCTTTGGAGTTATCGCAAGTGGTGTTGTGGCAAAGGCTGCGTATACCGATATCTTTTGCTTCACCAGGCTTTAGAATCAACTTTTGATAAGTGAGAGAGATCTTCCAGTCTTCAAGGTTTTCTCGCGAGTAGCTGACCTTGTCAATGTCGACGCCATTGTTAATGTTAACTTCATCTATTTCAGTATTAATGAACAGTGGCACATTTTGATCATTGCTGAGCGTAATAATACCATTACCCTTTTCATCCCCAACGATTACCATTTTGTCTACTTTGAAAGCCAGTGATGGCACAGAGAAAACAGTAAAGGCTAAACTCAACAGTATTACGTTAATATTTTTAGATTTCATGACATGCCTTAATTTACTTTCGCAACTGGGTAACTGATTGAATTAGTTTTATACAAACGTTTTGCTAATAGTTTGATCGTCTCAATTTCTTTTTCATGACTTGCTAACATATCGGCCATATTCGATGCTTTATGTGCGATATAAACGGCCTTCAATGTGCCAATATCCTTTTGTATTACCCGGTATCCCAATCGTTTGAGCTTCTCCACCGAGTTCTGCAATTGCTCAGATTTTTCATAGGACCCCAAGAAAATCGCGCTGAATCGTTCATCATCAATCTCAATTTGTTGAACTTCGTTGCTTTCTGCGATAGGAAGGCAATAGTTTTGACCAAAGTTCAACTGGGTTGTCGATGTGAACTCATAAGGCAACAAACACTCGTTTTGCGCGGATGTTAGCTCGAAGTCTAGTCCTTCCAATACCGTCACACGATAGACACCTTCAGTCATTTCGCTAACTTCAAGACACCCAATCCCCTCACATTTGATATCCGTGATTGGCTTGTCTGATATATCGCTAAATGCGGTAACAAAAGAGACAACACGACTCACTTTGGGAGAAAGATACGAGACCGTACCAGGGTGGGTATAGAACGTTTTTTTACTCTCACCTGAGTTGTATAAGTTCACGCTTTGAGAATCAAAATTTGTATCGTATTCATGATAGTTACGAAGCGGAACGACTTGTTCATTGTCATACACAATAAACTTACTATTGGTTTTTCCATCACGAGCTAGAGTCAGATAGCCTTTTTCAATAATTTCGTCATCATTTTCAGAACTGCGAACATTTTCGATTTCAACGAGCGAATAAGCTTGCGATCTGTCTTTGGTGATATAAGCACCTTCCGCTGTGACGATCTGAGTACTTGATAAACCCGCGTTGATCCCTCTAGTGCTGTCTTGTGAAGAGACATAAGCTAACGCATTCATTCTCGCGTAGTCGTTATACCCATCTGCACTTAAAGAGGCATCCTGATACATATCCTCTAAATCTCGGTTGTAGGTGTTACCAATTTCCAGCGCAGTATTCACCGCCGTTGAGTCAAGTAAATCACTCTTTCTCACCGACGTTCTCAATTGATTTAGCGTTTCCGTATCTGAGGAAATGCTTGAGATAGCTTCCATCGAGTCCGATAGTGGAACACTCCAAAGCACACTGATGTTAGTGCTCTCATCAACATCTGAATAATCGAAGTTCACATTCAATTGAGAATCTAAAATAGCAGGAGCACTGTAACCCACAGAGATAAGATTGGTTTCGCGTTCTAAGCTTCCAATTCCAAATTGATCACCTAAAAATGTTTCATCACTGCGCGTGTATATCGCATAAATCGAACGACCTTGCCCAAAGTTATAGCTGGAATTCAGTGACCATCGAGAATAGTCGGTATAGCCATACATGTGACTCGCAACAGGATCACCTTCGTCATTATCAAGCGCTTCATAAGATACATTGAACCAAGGCAAACCAAGGTTAACATTAGAATGTGCAGCATTATCAAACTGACTGTGCACACCTTCCAACACAAGTCCTGCATCTAACAGATAGTAATTTGCCCCTAAGCTGTACATCGACCCACGGTCTGTCAACAAAGTCCCCGCACCTACCTGCAATGAAGGCAAAACTTGATAGTTAATCAGCGCCCGACCGTACGCGTCATCCTTAATCTCTGAAACGTTGCTATTTTCGTAGTCGTAGTAGCTTTCAGCGAAGAGCCCAGCACTAACTACGTAATCAACACTTCCTTCCGTTAATGTGTCATTAGCGCTGTTGTATACCTGAAAAACTTGAGAGTTTACGACTTGACCGTTCGTCGTAACGTCGACACGAGCTTCATACCGGCCAGCGGGCAACTCACTGTAAGAAATAGAGTTTTGACCTTCAGGCACATTCGCTTGATAAATTATTCGCTCACCACGATAAACCTGAACAAGCCCGCTCGCAGGAACGTAAAAACTTAACACCTTATTGCTATTTTTACCCCCGACCAAAAGCTTTTCTGAAGAGCCAAACGACACTGAGTTTTGTGAGAGACGTGCAGTGTTGTTCAAATAGTCTGTCGAGTTAACCATTGGATCATATTCAAAATGACCCGCTTTCAATGTGTACGCATCAAAATCAAGGTGGTACGCGGCTTCATAGAGTTCTGACCCGCTGTCACCGTTCGTTAGGTTAAAGTCACTTCTTAAATATCCATACGGCAATCCAAGAGTAACGTCATCGTTCAAAGAAACAATTGAGTCTCTTTCATGGTAAGCACTCAAGTAGAGATCAAACGAGTTGATCAAGCCGTTGCTGCTACTCTTGGGATCATGGTACTTGCGACTGTGGCTGGAGTTTGACAAATCGAGCACTTTAGGGGAAACAAACAAGTACACTTCACGATCGTTATAGTTTTGGACTATTTCGAATGTTTCTGGAAAAATTTCACAATCTTCTATTTTTCCGAGGCACTGCGATTTATCGTCAACACCGTTGAGGAGTTGAGCCATTATTTCTTCGTGGTAAGAGGCTTGAATATCGTTGTCATTCAGATACTGCTCGATTCTTTCTAAAGATTCTTTATTGTTCTTGTCTATTTTTAGCGTTTTAAATGAACTCAAGACTGGTGTGAGTTCCGAAAAAGAACCGTCTAAGTTACGGAATTTTACAAATGTCTCCTGAAGCTTAAAGTGTTCTTCAAAACCTTCAGGAATTCCCGTTGCGAAAATATTACTTGAGTACAGTTGGCATGCAATTGCAAATGATACGCTTGCATACTTAAATTTAAATTTCATATATCAACTCCAACTCTAAACTCGATTTCTCCACTGCATTCTTTTAGAGGCCCTACAGATATCACGTCTGAAAATGGACTAAATTTTAGTTCGATACTGTGTTCACTATATTTATGCGTTCCATCGTTGGAGTTGAAGTCATCCAAAGTTTTAGAATTACCAGCAAGAATCAACTCACCATCAAAGTAGACGGACGTAAATTCGGTTTGTGCGCTCACATTGCCGAAATAGTCAGTACAGCTTGCAGTGTTTTTTGTCAGCGTTGAGGTGTAAGCAACGCCAGAAGTACTCATCGGTATATCTGTCGATACTTGCATTGTTGTGACTTCATCTATAAAGCCTGTGCTTTCTTCATTAAGGTCAAGTTGTAAACTCGCTGGATTAAAAACAACTTGAGTAATTGCATCGGTATAAAGTTGATTAATATCTATTGTCGTTGTTACTCTCAGTGTTTTATCTAAAGCGTTCACGTTCATGCTAATGAACATAATTCCAAGTAACATTACTGTCGTTTTTTTCATATCGATTCACTAGCTTAAATTAATAGGGCTTGCTAAAAGCAAGCCCTCACTATAAAACCTTATAGAAAAGGCTTATTAAATTGATGTAGCAAGTAGAGTTACTGAAGCTTGAACATCTTGACCGCTTACGTCAGCCGTTAGCACTTGAGTTTGCGCGATAGTCACGCCAATCGAGTCAGTAGTGCCAGTAAGAGCAGCGTTTACAGCTACAACTTCACCGTTGATCTTAACTTCAGCAACTTGGTCAAGCTGTGGAGAACCCGCGTAAGCGATTTCAGCCGCTTTTAAAGTCCAAGTCGCTGCTTGTAGAGCGCCAACAACTGGCGCTTCTGCAGTACCATCATTAGCGTGTGATTCAAGTAGAAGAGTTGGAGATACGAATGTACCGTCAATATTCGGAGCAAGCGTACCAGTTACAGGGCTTAAATCACCGCCAAGACCAGTAATAAGTAGAGTATCACCAGCGTTGATTGCAGGAACTTTACCTGTCCATACAACCACTGCAGTTGGGTCCGCCGCCTGTGCGCTGCCAATAGCCATACCTGCCAAAACTAGAGAAGTTAGTGCTGCTTTTTTGAAATTGTTCATTTTTTCTTCCTTAGGAAATATAAGTACACAATGTATGTAGTTAATCTGAATCAGTTGGATATGTTTCCTCACTCCTCCATGACCAGATGCGTATATTTTTACAAATCACCCCTTACAAAGGATTGAGCATTTTCAATTATCACTATAATTAACTGCCTATGTAAAAATTAAAAACCAGTTCTATTTTTCACTGTTCTTTATTTCAAAAAATAAAGAACAGTTACATGATTACTCCTATATAATGATGACTATTAGTAAGATGACATCTTATCTATTAGAACATCGAGACCAGATAAAAAGCTTGTAGCACTCAAGAGTAAGAATGCTTCTGTTGTATTTTGATTACAACATCTAACGTAATGTGAACCTATTACTTCTATTTATAGTAGTCTAGTATCCAAGCTTACTTCATAGGGTAATAGAATGTTCTATGCTGCTCTTATTATCTAAAGACTTCAGTAAGCAAATGCTTATGCTTGCTGGGCCTACCACAGACGTTGAAGTTGTTTGTGTTGCACCCTTGCATTAAACTAGGGTTGCACTTCATCTTTCTTTCAATTGCGCTCCGACGATTTTTACGATTACAAATCGGACAACCGGTCTTTTTTATAGCCGAAAGAAAATTTTTTGGTGATATAGAAAAAGGGCCATGTTCCAGACAGATAATTTGGACATGAGTATTTTGATTAAAATACTTTACAAGAGAGTAGTCGTATATATCTCCGTACTTCTCTTTTGATTTAACAATAAACTGCTCCGCACGAGCTATCTGATCTTTCGGCATCTTATTATCACTAATTATTGATTCATCAAGTTTCAGTAAGGTGATAATTTCATAATGACGACTATTACTGGAATAGCTTTCTTGTTTTTATTTTTTCACTCGTGCTAAGAAACAATAAAGCCGTTTAAACCATAAAGGCAACGGCCAGTTATTGTTAGATAATAAGCTGCATTCTACTTTCGGTGGAATGAGTAACAGAAATGTGCACTATTAAAATTATTGGGTAGAAAATGCTATGTAAACTCGCTAGATGGATATTTAGCACTCCTCTGGCAGCACTGTCATGGTGCTCATCTTTAGTCTTGAACTACATAATGCTTTATCATTCCCCCTCCCTATGGAGGGGATTTTTTCAAACCGAAATATCCAGCTCAACGTCAGACGTCCGAGACAACAATGTGTTCTCTGAAGTATTAGCTCTTACTTATCAATCGTAATTTCAATTACGTTAGAAATGAAACCAATAGAAAAGGAGAAACTGAAGAGCAATAAAAATGACAATCCACATTGAGCTATCCCTTTTCGTGCTTTCCCTTTGCTTATCTATTTGTGCCTGAACTTCATCGAGTTTAGTTGAAATTCGATACGCTTCGTCAGCGTACTGGTCAGTTTTTATGTCCAAAACTATTCCTTTATCTGCCTCTTAAAGGCATGAATCAAATTAGTTAACTGACACTTCACCTGTACCAGAAACGTATAAAATGGAGCCAGCATTTAATAGAGCGTACTGACAGGTGGCTCCCATTACTTCCTCTACTTGAGCACTCATACCAAGATATTTCGTCAACAACTCGTCTTTGCTAGCATCTGTTTCAACTGAACGTACGCCATCAACCAACACATTCCAAATGTTCACGCAATCGTTCGTATCTGCAGCAACAGGGAAGTTAAATTTTCCTTCTTCATTAACGAAGCTCAACTCTGTCCCATCGATAGTTAAAGTTGACGGCTCACCCTCTACCATCCATTTTCCAGAGACAATGCCCAGTGAACCTTTGAGCGCTCCAGCGTATCCTTTCAAGACAGCGTCACGCGCATCATCTTGAAGGTTCAAAAATCTCGGCGCTGCGGTTACAGCCAAAATACCGAGCAGCACAATAACCACAACCATCTCAACTAAACTGAAACCTTTATTTTTCATGTCTTTCTCCATTGTTATATCGGCTTCCTGCCTATCTAACTTTCCTTTTTTATTGATGTATAAATGAATAGCGTTCTGTAATTTCTTTAGTGTACTCCATACCATTAATTTATACCAGCATGCGTACCTTTAATTTTCAAAATCAAATCTATGGTGTGGCTAGTCTTACTTTGGTGGGTTGGAGACTTTGGGTTACGGTGTATTCCCGCAAGCTTTCCTTTGTTGCGAAACCTCGCTAAACTTCGCCTCCCGACGATAATGGAGAGAAATTGAATGAAACGTGTCGTTCTTTACGTCAAAGACAAATGCCCGCACTGCAAAGATGCTCAACGTTATCTTGATTCGAAAAATATTACCTACCGCCTATGTAATGCGAAGATGCAGCGCGGACGCAAAGAGCTCGACGCACTGGGTGCTCGCTCTCTACCTGTACTTAAGATTGGTGATCGAGTCATGATTGGCTGGAACCCAAAGAACTTTGAGAAAATGTACAGCAACTAAGTGACGTATTAATCCATTTGCTTGGTTACTACGTTATCTCTACCCTAAAGAGCTTCTCCAAAGAGAGGCTCTTTTTCTATCTGCCCACCCTATTTCTTTGCCTACTCACTCTTGTTCAAACAACGACTCTTTAAAATTATCGAATGTCGTGTAATGGCAATTTTCACTTGCGTACAAGCTGTATTTTAACGCTCAAACGAACCGGTCTCAGTTAAGGGGCGCCCTATCTTGCGTCGATCGTGAACTCTGACCGTCCTTCTCCACCATAAGTGAGTGTGAATATGTCAGAGACAGCAATAAAAAACCAAGCTACCCAGGCCCCGCAACCGGTTAATAAGATCAAGCGTACAACCAATGCACTATTGGCACTCGCCGTGGTGTCTATTGGTACTGCGATTGTGGCAGATCGCATCATTCCGACGACCGATAATGTCCGTGTGGAAGGCAATGTCGTCTCATTGATCCCACAAGTTTCTGGTCAAGTGGACAGCGTCAGCATTAAGCCAAATACCGAAGTCAAAAAAGGCGATGTGCTGCTGCAAATCAATACCATCGATCACCAGATTGCGGTCAAGCAAGCGGAAGCAAAGCTCAAGATCGCAGGACAGAATGTTGGCTCGCAAATGGCAGGTGTAATGTCAGCACAAGCTCAATTGACCACTGCGCTCGTGGCACAAGAAAATGCTAAACGCCAAGGTCAACGAGTTTTAGCCATGGCAGAAAAAGGCGTGGTTTCAAAATCAGATGCAGACACAACTCGCGCAACCATTGATAAAGCGAATGCCGATGTCGTTAATGCCAAAGCGAACCTAGAAAAAGCAAAAGCTCAGGTGGGAGCGGCAGGTGAAGAGAACGCTCAGATCCAATCGGCTTTACTGGAACTGCAACAAGCGCAACTGAACTTATCACGCACGACAATGCGAGCACCTTCTGATGGCGCTGTGACCAATTTTAATTTGTCGCAAGGCGCTTATGCCACAGCAGGTTCTCCTTTGATGACGTTTGTTGAAAGCGACGGTTTATGGCTTGAAGCCTTCTTCCGCGAAAACAGCATGGGCAATATTAATGCCGGAGATAAAGTTGAAATTGCACTCGATTATGCTCCCGGACAAACCTTTTCTGGCACAGTATCTTCCGTAGATTTAGGGGTTGCGTGGGGTGCGAATAATCAGCCGGGCACTTTAGCCACCGTAAAAAATCAAAATGGTTGGCTGCGAGATACACAGCGTATGCCCGTGACCATTAAGCTCGATGATAAACATGCGGCTGACTTCATGCGCATCGGTGGACAAGCAGATGTGGTGATCTACACAGAGAGCAATGCTCTATTTAACTTTTTGGGTAAGATTTGGATCAACCTAGTGAGCGTGTTCTCTTATGTTAGATAACCTGACTCAAGCACAAGAACGTCGAATCCTGCGCTATGTTGTCACTGTAGGTTTGGCTACTTTTATCGCGTTATGGTTTAACTGGCCTTTGGCATTTTGTACGCCTCTGTTGACTGCAAAATTCATCGTCGATAAACCGCAGTTTCATATCCTGCATGTCAAACAACTTGGCTATGCGTTGATCTCCACCGCGGTCATTGGCTTTTTGGTATCGAGCGGCTTGCCAGAGTACAAAATTGCCTTTCTGGCTGTACTGTCGTTGGGCATGTTGTGGAGCTATTACCTATTTACCGATCCAAAATGGGTAATGTTTGCCACTTTCTTGATGATTGCCCTGATTTTGATTCCATCGGTTACCATTATAGACAAGCAAGCCGCGTTAGACGTGGGCATCGGTTTTGCGTTTTCTGGTATCGTCGCCGTAGCGCTTTACGGGGTGTCGCATGTTTACTTCCCAGAAGAGGATGCGACTGAATTTGCTGGCTTCCCTCCCTCCCCTCTAACTCAAGTAGTACGTTGGAATGCTGCGATTCGAGCTTGGATGATGTCGTTTCCCTTGGTTTGTTTTTATTTCTATTTCCAACTGTCACAAATATTACTCACCGTTGCGTTTGTCATGCTGCTTTCTTTGATGGCAACCAGCGACAAAGCGGGCAAAACATCATTGTTTTTTGTTATCAGTAATGTGTTAGGAGGACTACTCGCTTTCGCCGCTTTCGTTACCATTTCTCTGGTGCCAAATATGTACATCTACATGCTTGTGATGTTGGTGGTTATTACGTTACTTGGGACCAAGATTTACACCGAGCCCGCCAAAGCCCCAGTCTACGCCACTGCATTTACTGGCTTTATGGTGTTAATGGGCACCTCAATGAGCAGCGGTGCGCTAGACGATAAGTTTTACGTTCGAATATGGCAGTTAGTGTTGGTCGTTGCCTACATGGTATTTGTCACCTATTTCTTCGAATCTCGCGACAAGAAGACCGCGTAGTCGCATTAAGCTTGGGCACTTTATGCTGCTCAAGCTTTCATCACTATTGTCGCAAACTGGCAATGAATATTTCATTAAATTGGTAATCTCATACCTTCCATATTGTTATTCACTGAAGGATGGGAAATACGCCATGCTCGATTCACTCGCTCAAAAATTCATCCCACCAAAGCCTTACCTTGTGTTGGGCAACCGCATGTTTTTGCTTTCTATCGTGCTGCTTATCATCAGTGCGTATATTTATGATGTCGGAGAAGCTTTTGTGGCGGTGGAAGTGGGAATCATCCACTACCTATACAATCTCAAATTCAGTACGACAAAAGACACCCTACTAGGTAGCCTTCATCCTTTGGTCATGGCATTAGTTGCGGTACCACTTTCCATGGTGCCTATCACTTATGCACCTTTTACTAGTGCGCTGTTTGCCTTCTTACTCGTCATAACAGAGCGCGATAAACACCACCAAGGAGTACCAAAGTACATTCTGCCGCTGACGTTTATGTTGTTATCGATGATGATGCCAGTAGATATCCCTGCCACAGAACTTATGCTTCAACGTTCAGTATCGGTTGTGCTTGGCATCACTGTGGCGATCATTGCTAGTACGTTGGTTTGGAGAAACACCAACGCCCAGAATGGCTCGACGAACACCACACATAAAATAGGTCGCGTTGACCTCAAGTACTCCAGTCGCAAAGCGCTAGGGATTGGCTTGGTGCTGTCGTTAGGTATATGGGGTGGCACAGGAGCCGTTTTAGGTGCTTACCTATTTATGATGATCCACAGCCCGTTCAGCAAAGATTTAGCACCGAAAGCTTGGCAACGTTTGAACGGAACCTTGCTTGGCGCATTAGTTTATTTGCCTGTGGGATTGCTATTGGGCTCGTTCAACTCCGACATCGCAATGACAATAACCATGTGGGTTTTGGTCATCGCTTCGCTTTACGGCATCCTTGTGTATCTCGAACACAACTACACCATTGCCACGGCTTGTATCATGCTGCTTATTCTTACTGTATCTGTAGGTCCTTTTAATCCGGAAATGGCAGAATTGATCTTTTCGCAGCGAGTATTGTTCACCGTAATCGGGGGCGCTGCCATGGTGGCTCTTGGGGTATTGATACCACTTAATGAGAAAGAGGTAACTGCATAAAAAAGAAAAGCCTCCCAATTAAAGGGAGGCTTCCATTGAACAGTTTGGTTTTAATTGGATGCAAATCAAACATACCGCTTCACAAAGTCAATAAAAGTACGGTCGGCAATGGATAGATAGCCTTGTTTTCGCCACGCGAGTGCAAGGTCGAGCTTAACGCTCGGTTCAAATGGAATACCCACCACACCCTGTTCATGTTGTGTCACCAGTTCTAGGAGAGCGGTAATAGCAAATTCTTGTTTAACGATACTCAGAATGAGCGGCAACAAGTTGGTTTCAAATGAGGACTTCATTGTAAAGCCATGCTCTTCGCTGACGTGGTCTAAGAATTCTCGGTGGAAGTAGCCATGTTGGAACATCACCAAATCATGCTCGAAAAACTGATCAAATGTGATGGCGTTGCGCTGAGCTAAATCATGTTCCGGAGCCACTACAGCAACCATTTGGCTAGTAAACAGGTGGTCAGTTTCTAAGTCGTCTGGTACAGCGTCACAGCTAATCACGCCAATATCGAGCTGACCATTAAGTAACATTCGACGGATAGACTGTGTCCCCGCCTCCACCAGCGTTAGCTTTAAATCTGGATACTGGCTCTTAAACGCCATGACAATTCGAGGGAAAAAATAGCTGCCCATCATTGAAGGCGTACCAAGGCGCACTTCCCCTTTGGCTAAACCTTTGAGTTCAGCAATCGCTAGCTGCGCATCGTGTAGTTGCTGAATCACTCGCTTAGCGTGAACCAACAAGGTTTCCCCTTCTTTGGTTAAGCTGATTTTCTTTTCTTCTCGGCGAAATAGCGTCACGCCAAGAGACTGTTCGAACTTCTTAATTGAAATACTTAACGCTGGCTGAGCAATGTGCAAAGCCTTAGCTGCATGAGTAATGTTGCCGTGTTCCGCGACCGCCAAAAAGTGTTTGAGTTGTTTCGATTCCATTAGATCAAAAATATATACCAACCATATTTTTAATATATTTTTTCAATCCACAACTAACTGATAGATTGATCACAGTTTCTTTATATTTGCTCGCTCGCATTAGGCAGGAATCATGGTCAGTTTCGGCACTCCAGAATACAAACGCATTACTTTATCTCTGGCGCTCGGCTCGTTTTTGGTTTTCTCGAACCTTTATCTCCTTCAGCCGATGCTGCCAAGCTTTGCGGTGCACTTTCAGATCTCGGAAACGCAGGTCAACTGGCTATTCGCCGCCACCACACTGGCTCTCTCCTTTAGCTTGGTCCCGATGGCTGTGCTCTCTGAATCGATTGGGCGCAAACCTGTAATGATGTTTGGTCTGTTTTCGATCCCTGCTATCTCCGCATTAATGCTGCTTGGCGATTCGTTTTTGTTCTTAGTGGTTTGTCGCGCTTTGATCGGTGTTGCGCTTGCCGCGTTTGCTGCTGTTGCCGTTGCTTATATGGCGGAAGAGCTAGATAAACACGCATTTTCAATGGCGATTGGTACTTATATCGCAGCCAATTCATTGGGGGGAATCGCAGGACGAATCAGCGGAGGATTGTTGGCAGACAACTTCAGCATCGATGTCGCCATCGAAGTCATGATGCTATTCACCCTTATCGGCGTGGTCAGCGTGCATTACTTACTGCCAAAACAGAAAAACTTCACCCCTTCTTCGAGCAGTTTAAGGCATCACAATCGAGCTATTATCGGACACTTCAAAAATCAACGTGTGTGGTTCGCCATGCTGATTGGCGGTTTGAACTTTGCGTTGTTCGTTAATCTTTATTCGGTAATGGGATTCCGCTTGGTCAGTGCGCCACATAACGTGCCTGTCGGGTTAGCTTCTCTCATCTTTGTTTGCTACCTGGGTGGTACGTTTTCTTCCCGTTGTGCCGGACATTGGAGTAAACGCTTTTCACCGATACTTGGCATGTTTTTGGGCTCTATCGTCAGTATGGCTGGCATGTGGATTGCGGTGATTGAAAGCATACCTGCGATGCTGACAGGCTTGCTGTTGATCAGCTTCGGTGCGTTCTTCACTCACACGCTCGCCTACGGTTGGGTTGGACAAAACGCAACACAAGCAAAAGCGACGGCGACCGCATTGTATCTCGTGCATTACTATATTGGCGGCAGTTTAGGTGGATTCCTATTGCTCTATTGCTGGCAAAACGGCGGTTGGTCGAGTGTACTCATCGGCGGCAGTGCACTGTACATCGCAATGTTCGCTGCTATCGCATTCTTAAAACGCATCACAGAGCGAATCGACGCTGGCGATAACGCAGACATAACGGCTTAGCAAGGCGTTAAGCCCTATTGATTTTATGTTGTGTCGTTGGTCTGCTATGCTTGCGCCACATTCATAAAAGCAAGAAAGTCGTATGCCAACGCGCTCAACACAAGAACCACCAAACACCGATATCAATGCGATCACAGAGCAAGTCGATCAGTGGCTCAATGATGTCGTGATCGGGTTAAATCTCTGCCCGTTCGCCGCTAAGCCACAGCGCAATAAACAAATCAAAATCTTCGTGAGTGAAGCCTCGCAAGAAGAAGCACTACTTGAAGACATTTTGCTGCAACTGATCGAACTCAGTAATACCGAGCCAGAAAAACTGGAGACAACCTTGGTTGTGGTTCCAAACATGCTGAAAGATTTCTGGGATTACAACTTCTTCATTGACTGGGTTGAAGGCTTGATCAAACAGCAAGAGTGGGAAGGCATTTTCCAAGTTGCAACCTTCCATCCTGATTACTGCTTTGGCGGAGCAGAACCAGAAGATGATGAAAACCTGACGAATCGCTCTCCATACCCAGTGTTTCATTTGATCCGTGAAGAGAGCATGGAAAAGGTACTTAAACACTACCCTGATCCAGAGTCCATTCCAGATACCAATATTGCACGTGTCTCAGCGCTTTCAGAGGAAGAACGTCAGAAGCTCTTCCCTTACCTATTCCGCTAAAACTCACTCCCCAAGAGACAGAATTCTAACCAGTTAGAATGGGATCGCTTGGGGATTAAAGTTCGGTTTGATATGATTGCGACTTCAATCGATTCAATGGACATTAGAATGCAACTGTCAAAGCTAACCCAAGAGATTTTTGATCACCTATACCGTGACATCACCGAGTTCCGTAGCACTTTCGACCTACCAGTGGCGGATGTTGCAAGCCTAGACGCACAAGCAGATACGCTACACACTTCTCTTGCGATCGAAGAGCTTACTGAACTAGCGGAAGCGGATTGCAAAACAGAGCAAGCAGACGCAATCATTGACAGCGTTTACGTTCTAATGGGTCGTCTAGTACACCTTGGTGACAGCAAAGTTGAAGATAACCTCGCGATCAGCTACCTGATCGATCTACTGCTTAACGTAGCAGTGAACCGTGGTATCGACTTTATCCCTTGCTGGGACGAAGTTCATTCAAGCAACATGAGCAAAGTGTGCCGTAGCGAGCAAGAATACGCAGAAACAGAAGCGTTCTATGCTGAACAAGGCATCAAGCTGATGGCGGTTCAAAAAGGCGAATACATCATTGCGAAATGCGCAGAAGATTTTGTATCTGAAGGCAAAACGGTACGTAAAGGTAAGGTTCTAAAATCGGTTTACTACCGTCCTGCAGACCTTAAGCCGCTTACACAATAAGTCGTCGATTAGGTACAACAGATAAAATTCAGCGCCCACAATACTCGATATTGTGGGCGTTTTTTTATTCTGAGCGTTCTTGATAAACAATCAACTTCGCAAAGCCCTAGCATTGATGTGTTGACTTAACCGCTGATAAAGTGCGATGGCATCTATTTTGGACGCTATGTTTCCTATTGCAAATTGGTAAGCGAGATCAATATCTTGATGTTGATTTGGGTAGTATTTTCTCGCTACTTCGACACATTCAGGCAAGTTTAAAATGAATGATGCTAGAGAACATCAAAGCGACATGCCAAACATTCGTCACCATCAACGTACTCTGCGAACCAATAATGCCCATCTTCCAATTCTCGATAATTTACCAAAGTATATGATTTGGAAAACCGATACTGCAATACAATGAGCTTATTGCATTTTGGCGGCCAACTCGTTGTTTCAACGATTAAATTGTTGTTTTTCAGCTCAGATTTAAGGATCTCAGTTAGAAGGAGACTTTGGAACATACTATCGGTCCTCAAAAGAAGTGCTAGCTCTCCAACAAGAGAAGAAACTTACAGCTAAATTTACCCGCAAAATGCCCTGCGATCAGGCTCTGAATCACATTTGCCCTCTTTGGCATAAAACACTTCCCATTTACTGCCTGAGTGGGTTAAACAGTATCTCTCATCCGCTATACCGTTTAGCGTGATAGAAGCTATGTTGAGGTTAAGTACGTTGACGCGTTTTAAAAAACGAACCTATCCGCGTTTAAGTAACACTACTCAACATTTGGTTCGGGTAAAACCGGTGGCGTACTATCCATGTAGGTTAAGAAGTTTTGCCAAATTTCGTGAGTTCTTTGTTGAGTTAATTGAGTTTCGCAGGAAATAGCCATCACGCCACGAATTGTCCCTTCACGCCACTGCGTATATACCGAATCACAATGCGACGTCACATACGCTTGCCAATCTTTTTGTGCAACTTGAATCGCTTTAATCAGCTCAGGATCATAAGAATTATGTTCGAAACTCGTTTCCAAATACTTATTTAGTTGCTTTTGAGCAGCCTCTAACTCAATGGCTGCACACTGATTAATCTCGAGGGTACTGACCGCGTTATTACAATCAATCGCTTCTTCTTGAGCAAATGCCATAGACGACAAACTCGTTAGAGCCACAATCACGTATTTTCTCATTCCTTTCTCCAAAAAAGAGCTCAAACCAACGCCATTTGGGGTCATGGTTAAACATTAGTGTCTTGAAGCGTCGCTTTAATATACGCCTCAATCAAAAATCAAATAGGGTCTATCTTCCAATATGACTTTACGAACTTGAGTTTGGAAAACTTCTGCCAAGCCCTCTTCCGTGAGTACTTCATCGGCGTTACCGGAAGAATGCAATACGCCGTTATTGAGCAGCAAGACTTTATCAGCGTGTTTAAGCGTTCGGTTTAGGTCGTGGTTTGCGACCAACACCCCAATACCCTGCGCAGCGACGGCATTAATGAGCTGATATAGCAGTCCTTCTTGGGCAATATCCAGCGGCGCTGCGGGTTCATCCAAAATCAATAGCTGAGAGTAAGGGTTAATTGTGCGCCACACTTGCAAACACACTCCGGCTAAACGGACACGCTGCCATTCACCGCCGGATAATGTCTGAATACTTCGATGAAGCTTGTCTTGCAGTTGTACTAGCTCAATAACAATATTAACGGCATCTCGTACTTTCGCGTCGCTGATATTGGCACCAGTTGGCAATGAAAGTGCTAAGTATTGAAAGACATCAACATTGAATGCAGGTCTTGATTGCTGACACAAATACCCACGGATATACGCTTGTTCTGAAAGTGGCATTGTGAGCAGGTCGTTATTATCGACAAGTACTTCCCCACTCACGCCTTCACGCTGAGTTAAAGTGCCAGATATCGCGCCAAGTAATGTACTCTTTCCTGAGCCGTTTGGACCCACGACATGGACAACCTCACTCGGCTTACATTCAAAGGAGAGCGGTAGCAGTCGACTTCCCACTGCGATGTGCTTAACGTGCATCATGACTTTTCACCAGCATCCAAATGAAGATAGGTGCGCCGATAGAAGTGGTCATCACTCCAAGCGGCAACTCAGCAGAATCGAGCAACAAACGAGCGCCGATATCAGCAAAAACCAATAATGCTGCGCCAGAGATTGCCGACAGAGGCAACAAGTAACGGTTTTCTGTACCAAACGCCAATCGAAGCAGATGCGGCACGACTAAGCCCACAAAGCTAATGATCCCCCCCAATGCAACGGAACCACCAACGAGAATGGAAATTGCCAAAATGAGTTTCCAGCGCATCTGATGAACATCAATGCCCAGTTGAGTGGCATGGATTTCCCCTAGCATCAACTTATCAAGCGGCTTGCCCTTGCAGCAGAGCCAAATCAGCACAGGTAGCATGACCAAAGTAACGGTGTGCTGATACCAACTTGCCCCACCAATGCTGCCCATTAGCCAATACATTAACTGACGCAGGCTCAAGTCATCGCTAAAGTAGAATGCCCACGTCACAATCGCGCTCGACAGAATGCCCAAAGCAACACCAACTAGCAGTAGCCTTGCGGTAGTTAGATGCATTGCCCTTGCGATACCAACCAATATGACGGTAAACAACATCGAACCGGCAATGGCAGCCAACATAAAGATCATCGGTGAAGGTAAAACCGGCAAGGCAAACATGACGAGCACCATTGCCAAACTCGCGCCACCGGAGATCCCGAGAACGCCGGGTTCGGCTAATACGTTGCCAAGCAGAACTTGTAAGGTAGCACCAGAAACTGCCAGAGCAGCACCAATAATAGCGGCAGAAACCAAACGTGGCAGACGTAAATCCAACAAGAGTTTTTGTTCAAATGCAGAAAGAGACTGAAAAGGAGAAAGGAATACCTCTCCGACCATCAAGTGGATAGCAGAGAGCAGTACGAAAATCACTGACATAATCAAAAGATTGCGTTGCCAGCGTCGTTCCTTGTTCAGGATAAGTTGTTGAAAATCCATAGTAGCCGATAAATACAAACGAGGCTTAACCTTACAGTTAAGCCTCGGTAAATTGCAAATGTGTTCTTACGCTTTATTCGCCGAAATTAAAGCGATATGGCATTAATCGTAGACTAACTCGCCATCTTCGTAACGCGTTTTCACTTCACACACCATTAATGCTGCGCGTTGACCAATCGCGACGTGGCGATTTGGGAAAACAACGGCTTCGTTATCGTTCTTCGCCATCAGCGGTTTGTCACCATCGTGACCAAACACTTCGCCGTGAACGAATGATGTGAAGTTCTCGACGTTGTCATCAAACATAAAGTCGAAATCTTCGTGCAAACGCACAATCGTACGACTCACACGGTACTTGATACATGGCTTAGACAAGTGCTCCGCTTTCGCCTCTGCAATTAGGTTACGCAGTGACAAATCGAACGCAGTCAGTTTGTCTAAGTCGTTTTCACCAATACGAGCCACTCGACCAAGCTCCATCGTCAAAGCTTGAGCGCCATAGTTCTCTGCACTGAACCAGCTGAATGTACTGGTTGGCGAGTTAGAAAGCAGCACCGCTTCAATATGTGCACTGTCGAGAAAATCAATCAAAGCTTTGCTACGCACAGGGTGACGCGTTTTCGGACTCACCGCAAAGGTGTAGTGCTTTGAATCACGGATCGCACAGTGCAAATCTAAGTGCCAGCGTGTTTCCGCTGCCGTATCTTGATAGAAATCTCTGACTAACAATTTGAGAGTGTCAGCAATCGCAAGCTCTTTGGTTGGCTCGTGCTCTTTCTCATCAAACAGTCGATTAAGGTTTTCTTCTAAAAATCGCGTGTGCGCCAGAGTCGATTCTGGGTGAGCGATAATGAATAAGCATCGAGACTTGACTTTCTGGAAGCCGGATTCGATGTCTTTGATAATTGAATCCACCAGCTCCATCGGTGCGGTTTCATCCCCGTGGACACCACAAGAGAGGATGACGTTCTTGGTTTCCTGAGTGTATTCATCAGGAATCACTTCTAGCACACCACGCTGATAGAGTTTAAGTTTTACACCATTAGACAGCACCTGCTCCGCTGGCGCGACATCAATATGAACATCTAACGTGTCAGTTAAAAACGATTGGCGAAAGAGAGACTTCGTCATGCGTTACTCCTTAATAGCACGGCGGGTATGTTAATAAATTGTACAAAGGATTTTTGTTGTTGCGATCCCACTTATGAGTAGAAGCCACCAAATTTATTTAAAATCCCATACCTTTTCGCGCCATGCACTCAAATCAAGCATTGAGGCGTTTATTTTTTAAACAATTACAAAGTGTTAGGGCTGTGAACTTTACCACAGCCCTAAAGAAGATCATTATGATTTGATCAACTTTTAGCGTTTATTCACCACGTTGTGCGAGTAAACGTTCAAATTCGTCTACTTTGTCACGAACTAGTTCAACACTCTGCTGCCAGAATTCTGGTTGCGTCAGATCCATTGAAAGATGCTTTTCGACAACCTCTTCAGCCATCATGTTGCCAGTGTCGCGCAATAGATCTACATAATCATCGTAGAAGCGCTCCCCTTTAGCATCACGTTGAGCGTAGATACCTTTACTGAACAAGAAACCGAACAGATATGGGTAGTTGTAGAAGCTCACCCCAGAAATTGAGAAGTGCAGTTTGCTCGCCCAGAAATAAGGGTCAGCTTCGCTCATCACATCGCCATACCAATCTTTCCATGTTTCTGACATCAGCTCACAGAAGTCGTCTGCTGTCAGTTCACCCTCTTGGCGACGCTCGTAGAAGGCTTTTTCGAATTCGTAACGAACTGGAATATTGATCATCAGCGCTAACGCAGAAGAGAGCTCTTCCCACAGCATTTCGAGCTTGTCATCCACACTTTCTGCTTTTGAAATCAGATGATCTCGAACGATGTTTTCAGCGAAAATTGAAGCGGTTTCTGCCAACGTCATCGGGTAGTACGTCTGGCAAAGCGGCAAGTCACGAATCACCCAGTTGTGGAAGGCATGACCAAGCTCATGAGCAAGCGTCATCAGGTCTGAGCGGCTACCACTCCAAGTCATAAACACAAGCGGCGTACGCGTCGCCGGCAGCTTAGTACAGTATGCGCCAAGGCGTTTGTTGGCATTAGGCGCGGCATCAATCCAGCCGTTTTGTACCATCATGCGAACAAACTCGGACATGTCTGGATTCACGGTTTCGAACGCTTCACAGATGACGTCGATTGCTTCATCGAAAGGGTAAACTTTCGCTTCACCACTCAAAGCAGGCATCGCAGCAAGATGATTCCACGGTTTCATCTCATCCAGACCGTGGACCTTCGCCATTAGCAAACCGGCTTTTTGACCAATCTCACGGCTGTCTTTAGCAACTTTCATCATGGCATCCAACGTTTCCGCTTTAATTCGGCTGCCATGCAAACTTGGATCAAGGAAATGGACATCACGTTTGGTAGAACGCTTTTTGTTCTCTGTTAAACGCCAACCTGAAAGCGCGTTAAGGATAGAGGCAAAAGACTCTTGATGTGTTGCCATCGCCTTTTGAACACCACGCCACGCAGCTTCTTGGCGATCAAATTCAGAGCCATAAAGAATGCTTGCTGCTTGCGAGAAGCCAAGCTCTTCACTTTCACCATCAGCGTAGTCAAGCTTCACTTTCAAAGAGCCCGTGAGGTTGTTGTATAACTTACCCCACGCTGATTTTCCATCCACGCTCATTGCCGCTAATAGCTTTTCTTCTTCGGTGCTTAAGCGTGTGTCAGCCAGTTTGCGAGAGTTTAGGATTGAAAACGCCTGACCACTGATGTCTGGGTTTTCATGATCCAAAACGCGAGTAATGAACTCTTCATCAGCGTGAGTCAATTTAAGCTCAAACGCACTGTAAGCTTGAGAAAGCTCAGAGAAAATACGCGTCATACGACCCAGCAGTGCTTTCGCCTCTGCATTTGTCGCATCCACTGACGCGTAACAGTTAGCGAAGTTCGCAATAGTGCCAGCCAAACGGCTTGCCGCCTCGCTGGTTAAGATTGCGTTTTGCATCACTTCAACAGAGTTACAATCGGCAGACTGTTTATTGAGTAGGTCAATGCATTGCTCTACTAGGGCAATGTCATCTTGAATTCGTGGGTCAGCGAGATCGTTATAAACGATGGATAAATCCCAGCTAGGAGCGGTCATTTATGGTTCCTTTTGATGTAATCGAGCCAGCCCTTTTCTCTCTTAAACTCGGTAGAGATTCAAGCGTTGGCTACTTCCGTGACTAATTTTCAAATAGTGGTACGCCTATCGAACGAACTGAGGCGTAAATCTGATCATCGATGGTAATTGTTATATGTGTTACTGACGCATTTCCTATCGCTAATGTCGAATACCATCGCGGATTACGCCAATCTACACCCAATACATGGGCAAGAATCATTCTAATTACGCCACCATGCGTGACAATTAGCAAGTTGTCATTGATATCGTTGATGATTTGAGACCAAGCACAAGTTACGCGATGGGAGAAATCATCCAAGCTCTCAGCATTCGGTAAGGTGTGTTGTGCCGGTGCTTTCCAAAACGCATCGAGCTTATTCCAGTGCTCAGAAAGCATGTCAAATGGGACGCCGTCGAAATCGCCAAAATCCAATTCTTGAAGTTGTGGTTCCACACTTAAAGGCAAAAGTTGCTGCTCAGCAAGTATCTCAGCAAGATCGTGACAACGTGACAAGGGAGAGCTGATGATCCCTTCTACTTCTCGACCCGTTTGTTGCCAGGCTTGAACAATTTTGCGTTGCTCAGCTTCATCGACTTTTAAATCGGCTTGTCCGTGTAAACCTGGGGCTGCGTTCACTTTCCCGTGTCGCAGTAAATAGATATTCAGCGTTTTCATCTCTTCCCTTCCTATGGTTTGAGCTCAAGCGGCAAGCCTGCTGCGACAAACGTGACTCGCTCACATACGGTCGCCAGTTTTTGATTCATCCGTCCCGCATTATCAACAAAGTAACGACTGACGGCGCCAAGCGGCACAATGCCCATCCCGACTTCGTTAGATACAAAAATCAGCGTCGCTTCTGATTGTGCTGCCGCATTCATCAACTGCTCAATTTTTTCCTCTAATCGCTCATTACAGCAGTCATCATCGAGCTCAAAGATCCAGTTGTTGAGCCAAAGCGTAAGGCAGTCAACTAACACGACATCTTGAGACGAAAACTCACAAATTAGCTCAGGCAAGTTAAGCGGACATTCATGTTCAATCCACCCAGCCCCTCGCTGCAGTTTATGATGAGCAATGCGCTGCCTCATCTCGTCATCAAAAGGCAATGCCGTCGCAACATAGTGAAGCGTTCCGTTTTTATTTTGTGCCCATTGTTGCGCCCTGCTCTCTGCTAAGCTCGATTTTCCTGAGCGCGCACCACCTAGAATAAGTTGCTTCATAATGAATGACTAAATGCGATAAGAGTGAGATAAACAAGCAACTCTGCAAGCTGCTGTGCGGCACCAAGGCAATCGCCAGTAAATCCCCCGATACGTTTGGTCAGCCAGCGTTTAAAGCACACACGAAACAGTGTCAGTACCAATAGGATAACCACTGCCTGAGTCACACCCAGTAACAACGCTACAACCCCACCAGTTAAGAGCAGTATCGCGACTTCTAAGCTCGATTGTTTGTTCGCTAACGGTTTACTTTTCGAGGTATCTGCGTCACTAACGTAAGGCATGTCGTATATGAGAGTGGCAGCAAGTGCTCGGCTCACGGTGTACGCCACGACGATCATCAGCCAAAACTGAGGCTCATTGGCTAACTCGCTCCAAAATACAAACTTCGCTAACAGCGCCATCATTAGTGTTGCCGCTCCGTACGTCCCGATGCGGCTGTCTTTCATGATGGTTAAGCGGCGCTCTAACGTCATACCACCGCCGATGCCATCCGCCATATCCGTTAATCCGTCCTCATGAAAAGCGCCGGTAAGCAACAGGCTAAATGCCATGGTTAACACGATGGCAACTGAGTTTGGGAACAACAGGCTCGCCAGTGAAAACGCAGCCGCGCACAGTAGCCCAAGCACCACACCGACCAAAGCAAAGTATCGCCCTGCTTGGTTCATGCGCGTTTCACTGTAAGGTAAATCTGCGGGCACAGGTATACGGCTAAAAAAGCTGACTGCGAGCAGAAAAAGCTCACTCTGATAGCGCAAAGAACGAGTCTCTGAATAGAGTGTATTACCAGAAACAGACACTAAACCGTCACTCCCGCACTCTCAAAGCTCGCCATGTTGTTATAAAACTGAGCCGCAGCTTTTACCAGTGGCAAAGCAAGCGCTGCTCCGGTTCCTTCACCTAGACGCAAACCAAGGTCCAAGAGAGGCTCCGCTTGTAGGCATTCCAGCACAAACTTGTGCCCATTCTCTTCTGAGTTATGAGCAAACAGCATGTAATCTCGCGTCTCTTCATCCAATAAAGTCGCGACGTAAGCGGCAACAGAGACGATAAATCCATCGACTAAAACAGGCGTTTTGTGGCGTTTCGCTTCTAAGAATGCGCCAACCATTTGCACGATTTCAAACCCACCGACTTGAGCCAAAGCGCCTTTGGTATCAAGGTCACGACAGCGATTCACACCTTGTGCGACTAGCTTGATCTTGCGGTTGAGTTGCTCTTGAGTAATACCCGTACCATAGCCAACGCAATGGTCGACTTCCAAAGGACTCAGCGTAGTTAACAATGCCGATGCGGAACTTGTATTGCCAATCCCCATCTCACCAAACATCAACAAGTTCGAGCCATTAAGAATCGCCTGCTGCGCGATCTTTGCACCATATTCCAAACCGAGTGCGACTTGTTCTAACGACATCGCCGTTTGTTTAGCAAAGTTTGCCGTGCCATTTCCCAGACGTTTCTCAATTAAGTTGGGATGATGTTTAAAGTCAGGAACTAAGGTATCGATGGGTGACAACATGCCACAATCAATGACCTTAAAGTCAATTTGGTTGAGGTCACAGAAACAGTTAATGGCGGCACCACCGGCGAGAAAATTCGCCACCATTTGTTGAGTCACAGCACTTGGCGCAATGCTCACCCCTTCTTCGGCGATACCGTGATCACCAGCAAATACCAACATGGTTGGTTTGCGAATTTCTATTGCTTCAACCGCTTGAGGCTTATCTTGGCTCTGAATTAACGCCAGTTCTAGCGCCACTTTTTCGAGCAAACCAAGAGCGCCTAATGGCTTGGTTTTGTTATCAATGCGAGCTTGAATTTCTGAGGCAAAAAAGCGCTCCATGATGATGGTTCCTTATTCTTTATTTTGGTCGAGCAACAGAGAACGTCTTTTCTAGCGTGGCGTACTCATTTCCACCAAGCCTTGCTAATGGGTCAACCGCTAGAGCGTCGACTTTTAAACGATCACCTTCCATGGATACGACCCGCTCATCGACATAAATGTGTTCAATCTCTGCAAAGATTAAACTTTGTGGTGTCTCACCCATTTCAATGACTTCATGTAGCTTACAGCCAAATGCAATTGGTGCGCCCTCTAAGCGTGGTAATTCGAAACCTTGGAAATCGACCGTCTCAAGTTGAGTCGTCTCCAGTTCAGATTCCCCATGTTCTAATGAGGTAGAAGATAAAGTGACTTTATCCGCGAGATCGCTAGGTGCAATATGGATAACCAACTTACCAGTTTCTAATGCATTTCGCGTGGTGTCCTTGATGTCACCATTGGGCTTTTTTCCCACTGAAATCATCAATAAAGGTGGACGGCTGGAGACCGCAGTAAAGTAGGAAAATGGCGCTAAGTTGAAGTTTTGCTCACCTGAGTCTGTGAGCACCCAAGCGATTGGGCGAGGAATGACAGTTTGAGTCATCAAATGGTACACCTGCGTTGGCGCAAGCGTACTGAGATCTATGTTCATACGACGTCCTTGGTCTTAGAAAACCGCGAGAGAAACGAGGCTCCCGACAAATTGAGAGAACAAGTGTACCCCTCTCCCGTGCAATTTCATCTGATTTTCTCTTTTTGAACGTGTCCTTTGTCATTTTGATATTTATATTGACTTAAATGACAGTTCAATTCATTCATTTGATTAGAAAATAAATCTAACACTCGATATTTTGAAGAAATTTCAATCGAACACCAAGAAGTTGCTCGACACAGACCTTGCAAAGAAAAAACCATTAAGAAATTGAATAAATTAAGGTTTTAAAATCGCCCCATATCTTGCTAACAACAACTACGAAGCAAACAAATCCGGACAATGTTGCTCTCTCGATAAAGTTGGCATGCCTGATGCTAAACCTAAATTGTCCCCATTAACTTAAGCGAGAAACCATGTTTGCCAATCAAAGTCGTCGCCCTGCTAAGAAAGGCAAGCCGAAGACGCCGAGCCCAACTCGGCGAACAATTCCCTTATCATTCTCCTAAGAAAAAGGCCCGTATGTCCCACGGGCCTTTCTATTTGCCTCTGACTCGTCCTAAAGCAAACACGCCCTTCATCAAACATTGATAGCATGCCTAATGCTTGGCTCAGCAAATAAGCTACAATAGCCTAAGCAACTGTTCTCTAAGAGGAAGAATACGATGAGTAACGATTCAAATGCATGCGTCATTATCGCAGGCGCGACCGGGTTGGTAGGAAAAGAAGTCATCCATAAACTGATCTCACAGCCTAGTATCGAAACTCTGTATTGTCTTTCTCGACGAGCCCTCACTGACCTCGCCGATCCAAGTAATAAAATTATCCCACTGCTGGATGCAGAACTGTCTATTCATGATTGGGACGAACAACAGCCTATCCCTCGCGTGGGTTTTATTTGTCTCGGTACTACGTTAAAGCAAGCAGGAAGCAAAGACGGTTTAAGGAAGGTAGATGTCGAGTTGGTATGTAAAGTTGCCCAACAAATGAAGCTGATTGGCGTGAAGCGCCTTGCCGTCGTATCGAGTTTAGGTGCGAAAGTGTCTTCATCGTCCCATTACCTTGCTTGCAAAGGCCATATGGAAAAAAACATTGAAAAGATGGGATTTGAAGAAGTGGTATTCGCAAGGCCGGGGCCTTTGGTCGGGCAACGAGAAAATCCTCGTACGGATGAGAAGATTGTTCAAACTCTTTCCAAAGTTATTCGTCCGCTTATGCTGGGAAGACTGGCTAATTTTGTACCCATTCAGGCTCAAGATGTCGCCAAAGCGATGATTTATCAAGTTTTCAGCTACCAAGAAGACTCAGTCGTCTATTTGCATAGAAGGGAAATGCTCGACCTCATTAAGCACTACGACTGAGCCAAATCGCATAAATCTTGTGCTAGCTTGCTGTTTCACGAGATATGAGTCTCATTTTTATATTCATTTTCGATCTATCTAATGCCTGTTTTTCATTTTTAAAGTTATATCCCGAGCGTTATCTTACGCCCACAGTTTATAGCCAAATGTATAAAAACAGTCAGCATTTTGGGCTGATTGATAAGGTCAAATTATGAATTTCGCAGTGGTTGCCTCTCTGGCGGTGTTTATCGCCATATTATTCTTTCTTTTTAATCAGCAACAAAAACAGAACACCTTGTCTCGTCTTGTGTTGATTGGTTTAGTTACTGGTTCACTTTTCGGTCTTGCTCTACAACTGATTCATGGTGAAGGCAGCAATGTGATTGCTCAAACGCTTGAGTGGGTTGGCATCGTCGGCAGTGGTTACGTTGGCCTGTTGAAGATGGTCATCATGCCATTGGTACTGGTCTCCATGATTTCTGCTGTAGTAAAGCTTGAGAAAGGCGGTTCACTAGGCAAAATTTCTGGCATCACAATTTCAGTTTTATTGGTCACGACAGCTATCGCTGCCATCATTGGTATCCTAGTAACAACGACATTTGGCCTTTCTGCTGAAGGTCTTACTGAGGGTGCGCGTGAAACGGCTCGTATTGCTGTATTAGAGAGTCGTGCAGGCTCAGTGAGTGATCTAACGATTCCTCAAATGTTGGTCAGCTTTATCCCAACCAATCCATTTGCTGATCTGACTGGCGCTCGTTCGACTTCAATTATTGCTGTGGTCATTTTTGGTGTTTTGGTTGGTATCGCTGCACGTAAAGTGATGGCGGAAAAAGAAGAGCTAGAATCACCAATCCGCACTTTTGTCGAAGCGGCTCAATCTATCGTTATGCGTCTGGTTAAGATGATCATGGCATTGACGCCTTACGGCATTGCAGCCCTAATGGCGAAAGTTGTGGCGACCTCGAGCGCAGGCGACATTCTTAACCTGCTGGGTTTCATTGTTGCTTCCTATGTAGCGATTGCTCTGATGTTCCTTGTACACGGTCTACTTGTGTCTTTCGTTGGTGTGAGCCCAGCTGAGTACTTTAAAAAGATTTGGCCAGTACTGACGTTTGCCTTCACATCACGCAGCTCAGCGGCAACCATCCCGCTTAACGTAGAAGCACAAATCACAAAGTTAAACGTACCACCAGCAATTGCGAACTTGTCAGCGTCTTTCGGTGCCACTATCGGTCAGAACGGCTGTGCAGGTATTTACCCAGCAATGCTTGCGGTAATGGTAGCGCCAACAATGGGTATCGATCCTCTGGACATCAACTTTATTCTGTCACTGATTGCTATCATCACGATTAGCTCATTTGGTATTGCTGGTGTGGGCGGCGGCGCAACCTTTGCAGCCCTGATTGTACTACCTGCGATGGGCTTGCCTGTGACAATTGCAGCACTGCTTATCTCTATCGAACCATTGATCGATATGGCGCGTACCGCATTGAATGTCTCTGGCGCTATGACAGCCGGCACCATTACCAGCCGCGTGCTAAAATCAACCAACGATGAAGTTGCATTGGAAGAACAAAAAGCGTAATTACTTCCCAATAATCAACTGTCTTACAAAGCCGATGTTTTACCATCGGCTTTTTTGTTTTTTTTGAGCTCAGTTAAATGGGCCATCGTTCAATTCGCACTCTTCCCTTTCAAACACTTAGCAATCTTGTCGTGACTTACACGACGAATCAGTGTGTTCAAACCAATTGTTATGATATAACATTTCAACAATTCCAAATTGTATTCGAATAACACTGGAGGTTATGACATGACTTCAACTTTAACCGAACCCAACTTAATTGAAATCTTAGCCAATGGACAACAAACGCCGTGTTTCAGCTCAAAAAGAGAACCTACGGTGTTAGCGGACATTTATCAGGAAGATATCAACATCGCTATCTGGCAACGACAATTCGATCAACCGCTTGTCGATGCCACGAATCAGTTCATCACCTCACGCCCTAACTTCAATAAATCGCTGAATGTTTCTCCTGAAAGTGCTTATGAAACGTTGCAATACGCAACTGACGGAAATGCCCCGGAGTTACTACTTAGAAATATCGCGGAGTTGGTCGACATGTTTTGCTATTTATTTGAGTTAGAAGACGCAGGACTGCGCCTAGCGACACTCAATAGCGCGATGTGTCCTCGTTTTCACGTTGACCAAGTGCCTTGCCGATTGGTAACGACGTACCATGGAACCGCCACACAATGGTTAGCCAACAATGCCATAGACCGCTCAAAGCTTGGACGTGGTAGCAATGGGCTACCGGATGCGGAATCGGGGCTTTATAACGCAGAGAATGACATCCAAGACCTTTCTGTCGGTGACGTCGCCCTACTAAAAGGTGAACGTTGGATTGGCAATGAAAATAAAGGCTTGGTACATCGCTCGCCTAACATCCAATCGAGTGAAACTCGTTTACTACTTACTCTCGATTTTGGCTAATAAAAATCCGCAATCGCCCAAACATTAATCAAACACAAAACATCAAGCCGAAGATTACCGTGCGGCTTTTTCATTTTCACAACGTCACCTTGCATCTTTCGTTGCGAGTCAAAGCGTTGAATGGTCTAATACCTCTATAGGTTCCGTAAACGGTAAGCAGAATGCACCAAGATAATCAGCCCACTTTTTTCTTTTTTGATTACGAGACTTGGGGAACAAGTCCAGCCAAAGATCGCCCAAGCCAATTCGCTGGCGTTCGCACTGATGAAAACTTCAATATCATTGGTGAACCTTTGGTCATGTACTGTCGTCCGCCCGCTGATTACCTTCCTTCACCAGAAGCCGCTTTAATCACTGGTATTACGCCACAAAAAGCGATGCAAGAAGGCCTACCTGAACCTGAATTTATCGCTAAGATCCACGCAGAGCTTTCTAAGCCAAATACCACTAGTCTTGGCTACAACAGCATCCGCTTCGATGATGAAGTCACACGTTACACCTGTTATCGCAACTTTATCGATCCTTATGCGTGGAGCTGGCAAAACGGTAACTCACGCTGGGATTTACTCGATGTAATGCGTGCGTGTCATGCTCTTCGCCCAGAAGGCGTAGAATGGCCAGAAAATGATGAAGGCTTTACAAGTTTCAAACTTGAGCATTTATCCGTAGCAAATGGTATTGAACACAGCAATGCCCACGATGCGATGGCAGACGTGATTGCAACGATTGAGATGGCGAAGAAAGTCAAAGCCGCTCAACCAAAGCTGTTTGATTACTTTTTCTCGATGCGTAACAAACGCAAACTGAACGAGTTAGTCGATATTGTTAACATGACGCCATTGATGCACGTGTCGGGCATGTTGGGACGCGAATGCCAATACACCAGTTGGATTGTGCCTGTGGCTTGGCACCCAACCAACAATAACGCTGTTATTACGATTGACTTGGCGAAGGATCCTCAGCCGATCTTAGAACTTTCAGCAGAAGAGTTGAAAGAACGTTTGTACACCAAGCGTGACGAATTGGGCGAGCTGCTGCCTGTACCCGTTAAGCTCGTGCACCTGAACAAGTGCCCTATCCTTGCGCCTGCTAAGACTCTAACTGCGGAAAATGCGGAAGTTATTGGTATCGATCGTCAGAAATGTCTAAGCAATTTAGCCTTGTTACGCCAACACCCAGAAATCCGCGAAAAGCTGATTAGTCTATTCTCTATTGAACGTGAATTCGAAAAGAGCGACGACGTGGATACACAGCTTTATGACGGCTTCTTCTCTCCTGCAGACCGCGCGGCGATGGACATCATTCGTGAGACGGATCCGAACAATCTGGCTGCGTTGGATATTGAGTTTGATGACAAACGTATCAAGCCGTTGTTATTCCGTTACCGTGCTCGTCACTATGCTGGCACCCTGGATGAACAAGAACAAAGACGCTGGGCACAACATTGTCGCGAAGTGTTCGAAAGCCAGATTGAAGAGTACATGCTGAATTTAGAAAACTTAGTTCACGAACATGAAAGTGACGAAAAGAAGATAGCAATACTAAAATCTGTCTATCGTTATGTAGAGAGCTTAGCCTCCTAGTTTCTTACCTTGTTCAAGCGCACCTCCGGGTGTGCTTGTTGTTTTATATGCTGTAAAAATGATAAAAGATCGATTACTACAGCTGGTCCATTTGCTCATTTCCCTCGCACTCATAATGGGAGCACTTGGCATCGGCAACACTATTCAAAACCTCACTGGCGTTTCTGTTCCTGGAAGTGTCATCGGTATGCTTGTGCTGTTTTTCTCAATGACCCTTGGCTTGGTAAAAGTCGAATGGGTTAAGCCTGGCGCAACACTTTTCATTCGCTACATGATCTTACTGTTCGTCCCAATCAGCGTTGGTTTGATGCAGCACTTTGATATGTTGTTGGCGAACGCGCTGCCTATTATTGCAAGTGCAGTCGGTGGGTCGCTGATTGTCTTGATCAGCTTGGCTTGGTTCTTGGATTACTTACTCAAGGAGAAACATTGATATGTGGTTACTTGTCACTATTGTGGTTTTCCTTGCCGCACGTCAAATCGCGATCAAGGTCAACAATCCAATCGCTAACCCGCTTTTGATTAGCATCGCGGTACTGATCCCTTTGTTAATCTTTTTAAAAGTGCCGTTTGAAACCTACTACGCCGACAACGAGTACATTAGCTTCTTGCTTCAGCCCGCTGTTGTTGCGCTAGCGTATCCGCTCTATGAGCAATTGCCACAAATAAAAGCCAATTGGCGCATTATCGCACTGGCTTGCTCTTTGGGCAGCGTGATGTCAATGCTAACGGCAACACTTATTGCTGTTGCGTTCAAAGCCGACATCAGCCTCATTGCGAGCTTAGTGGGCAAATCAGTAACAACGCCTATTGCGATGGAAATCTCTAGCCACTTAGGTGGTGAAGCCGCAGTTGCCGCTATTCTAGTGCTTATTGTTGGTTTATTCGGAGCGATTTTAGCTTACCCAATCTTTAACCTTATTGGCATTAAACACCCTATCGCTCGTGGCCTGACAATGGGCACGGTTTCGCATGCACTCGGCACAGCAACCTGTGCTGAGAAACAACCGGGCGATGCCGCTTTCTCATCTCTTGCTTTGGTGCTTTGTGGCATCATCACTTCTATTCTTGCGCCAAGCTTCTTTGCTCTAGCCGTTTGGTTATACCAATAAAAAGTGACTGGCTTGCTCCCCTTAGTCTTAATCTAAAGTGAGCAAGCCAAAACCTCTTCCAGAAAATTCGCAATATGAACATCCATTGATATAGTTATTAGTGGGACAGAGATAACGTAAAATCGTCGTGAAATCGAATACATGTGTGAGCTCACTCTAATTATGTAACGTAAATCATCATTACACACATTAACGTGATCTAAAGCACAGAACATTTCCATCTTTCACATAGAATAACTGTCCATGCAATAACAAGGATTCAACATGAAAAGTCGCATTGAACAGGCGCTAGCAAGCGCTCCTGAAGCACTTTCAACACATCTTGCTCCTATCGTTTTAGCTGACGATTTTGATGCCACTATTTCTGAACAACAGTTTGGTGAACTGCTGAACGCGACCAACTTTTCAGACAAAGAGCTTCGTGTTGCTCTACTTCCTTTTGCCGCAGCGTTTTCTTACGCTCCAATCTCTGAATTCTATGTCGGTGCGATTGTTCGTGGCCTTTCCGGTCATCTTTACTTTGGCGCGAATATGGAGTTTTTCGGTGTTCAGTTAGGTCAAACCGTTCATGCTGAGCAGTGCGCCATCAGCCATGCTTGGATGAAAGGCGAACATGGTGTGAAAGACATCACTATCAACTACAGCCCTTGCGGCCACTGCCGTCAGTTCATGAACGAGCTAAGCACAGCAAAAGAATTAAAGATCCAGTTACCAGAACGTGAAGAAAAGTCACTTCATCACTACCTTCCGGAAGCGTTTGGTCCGGCGGATCTAGGTATTGAGTCTGGTCTTATGGCTGAGGTGAAGCACGAGTTTGTTTGTGATGAAGACGATGCTTTAATCCAAAAAGCCGTCAATGCGATGAACATTAGCCACGCGCCATACACAAACAACTTGAGTGGTATTGCGCTTGAGATGAACAGTGGCCTTGTATTCCAAGGCGCGTATGCAGAAAATGCTGCATTCAACCCTAGCCTTCCACCACTGCAGGTTGCATTAATTCAAATCCTGATGGCTGGTGAGAAGTTTGAAGACATCAAAGCTGCTGCGCTGGTTGAGAACTCGCAAGGCAAGATCAGCCACCTAGCCGATACTCAATCAACGCTAGAAGCGCTAAACCCTGATATTCCAGTGAGTTTTGTTAACGTTTAATTTATAAGCTTTGCTTAATAAAAAAGAGCCCAATGGGCTCTTTTTTGTTCCAACAGCGTTTTATTACAATAGTTCCGTTAGTCGATTTGCCGCTCTTTCCAACGCCAAATTTACAACCTTCGTAATTTCCGGGTATTGGTTCTCTGGATCATCCCAATCAACGTCTTCTGGCAACAAAACTTCTTCTAGGATTTGATGCTCCATTACGATCTTATTGTTACTCAGATCAACAAGCGTAACTTCTGCATTCACATAGCCACGAGGCGACGAAAGAGGGATAAATCCGTAGTAGTCACGCAGTGTGCCCGCCGCCATGGTTTGGATAACAAGTAGGTGTGTAGCTTGATACTGTTCCTTGACGACAGAAACATCGTAGTCGAAGTAACCTTTTTTGCGTTTATCTTTCGGCAGTTTATGTTCGTCGGTCGCTTCATAATACTCTGGAAGAATCACACTGTGGCTTCCGCGGCTCTCAATCAACTGCGCAACCTTGGACTTACCTACTTCAAACTTATCATGCGTTAGTGATTGAATATGAGATTCAACGCTATCAGTCACCATTTCGTTGATAGCCATGTCCAATAGACCTTCACCGCCTGCACGATGCGCATACATTTCTGGTGGCTGAACAAACGCAACAGCGATATTTTTGTCTCCCCCTGTTTGCCAAAAGTCTGACGGAATGTCCATCGCTTTTTGAGAGACACACCCAGACAATAGCATTACTGCAATAGCACAACCGATAATTCTTATATATTTCATTATTTTACTGCTCCTTTTTATAGAAGCGATGAAATCTATCAATATGAAATATATTCTCAACACAAAGAATCACTAATTGTGATTAATTGCATAGTAATTATTACAACCTAAGATGCTCAGTAGTGACGCAAACGTTTGCATCATTTTTAAAATTCAGTATGATCCCCTGCAAATTCGGTTTCATCACTTTATTTTGTAAGGGAACACTATGTTCGGTACTGCTACAAGCACTCATGCTACCCGTGTATTACTTCTAGGCTCTGGTGAGCTTGGTAAAGAAGTGGCAATTGAATGCCAACGTCTTGGTTTAGAAGTGATCGCGTGCGACCGTTATGCCAATGCGCCTGCAATGCAAGTGGCCCATCGTAGCTACGTCATCGACATGCTTGATGGTCAAGCACTGGAAGAGATCATTAATAAAGAACAACCTGCTTACGTGGTTCCTGAAATTGAAGCTATCGCGACAGATAAATTAGTCGAATTAGAAGAAAAAGGCTTGAACGTTGTTCCCACAGCAAAAGCGACTAAATTGACGATGAACCGTGAAGGCATTCGCCGCCTTGCTGCTGAAGAATTAGCTCTAAACACTTCCCCTTATCAGTTTGCAGATAGTTTTGAAGACTTTAAAGCCGCTGTTGAGCATGTTGGTATTCCATGTGTCGTTAAACCAGTCATGAGCTCCTCTGGCAAAGGCCAAAGCGTGATTAAAACAGAAGAAGATGTTCAGACCGCTTGGGAATACGCGCAAGAAGGCGGCCGCACAGGAGCTGGACGCGTGATTGTTGAAGGATTTATTGACTTCGATTACGAAATCACACTGCTAACGGTACGCGCCGTTGATGGCGTACATTTCTGCGCCCCGATTGGGCACCGCCAAGAAGACGGAGATTACCGTGAATCATGGCAGCCACAAGCCATGTCAGAAAACGCCATCAAAGCAGCTGAATACACGGCAGAGAAAGTTGTGAATGCACTAGGTGGCTACGGTATCTTTGGTGTGGAACTGTTTGTTAAAGGCGATAAGGTCATTTTCAACGAAGTATCCCCTCGTCCACACGATACCGGTATGGTAACCATGATATCTCAAGAAATGTCTGAGTTTGCGCTTCATGTACGTGCATTTACAGGTATGCCGATCAACAATATTGTTCAGTATGGACCATCAGCATCAGCGGTAATTTTAGGGCAAGGTATATCAACTGATATCCGATTTGATAATCTTTCCAAAGCAATGGCTCAGCCACAAACTCAAGTTCGCTTGTTTGGTAAGCCTGAAATTGATGGTCGCCGTCGCTTGGGCGTTGTTTTAACGCGCCGTAAGACGATTGAAGATTCGATTGAAGATGCGGTGAACAGCGCTTCTAAAGTGCAAATCATTTACTAGTTCCGCAGCTTCACTCAAGAGAAACAAAAGCGCAGCTCAATTGGCTGCGCTTTTTCTTTGTGTTGGCACGAAACCGTCAGAAACCGTTACTTGCTCTCGATTAAATACACTTCCTCAGAGAAGCGGCTGAGCCCTTTCTTAGCGATTTTCGGATGATTCTCGTCGGCTTGATCGACATTCAAACAAGTCACCTTGTAGCCCTCAAACAACTGTTCAATCTCCTCGACTGGCACACTAAACGGAGGGCCTGACATCTCATCTTGTGGGTAATTGAGCGTCACAAGTAAAATGCGTCCGCCAGGGTTCAACAGTTGCTTAACGCGAGTTGCGTATTCTTCTCGCATCTCTTGCGGCAATGCAACGAGTGCTGCGCGGTCATAAATGATATCAGCTTTAGAAACCGGCGCCGTAAAGAAGTCACCGGTATAAATTGACAACTCATCGAACTGATACAACTCGTGCATACCATTGACTGGCGTTACAGTCGGTGTGTAGAAGTGCTCTGCAAAAAAAAGCACGTACAGCGATCAAACTTAGCTCAACGCCTTGTACTTCATCGTGTTTCGTTGCAAGCCAAATTAGGTCTTCTGACTTTCCACATAAAGGTACCAAGACCGTATCTTCACGCTTCGGGTTCGTATACTGCCAAAATGCTGGTAACAGTGGGTTCACATCATCAAGGTGGAAACCAATTTGGTTACTCGCCCATTTGTTGTGCCAAAATTCTTGATCTCTCATTTTACTTCTACTTGTCGGCTGATTGTGGATTCGAGCTTTGTGCTTTGCTTTTGTGGGCTAAGACTAATGATTTTTTCAAATTTGTCTATGCTGTTCATCTTTGGTTAATACTGCAATGGTAGGATAGCAATCGTTCAAGAATGAACCCTTCCTTTTTCTGGGTGTCAGAATAAAGGAAAGCAAAATGGTGATCTAGAACACGATTCCACTATAAGGTTAAAAACCTACCTTGGAATCTATCGTAGAGCCCCCATTAACTTAGGTAGTACCTGATTTGCGAATCTTAGTGACCTTTTCGTTACCCATTTTCTAAGTGCAAGCAAGTTAAGGAGAGTGAATGAGCTTATTTCTACGTACTACAGCATTGATGCTTTTAGTACTAAGCCGTGCGCCGGCGTTCGCCGCACTTCCAAATGTCCCGAGTAACGAGCAAGACCGTTCTGCTAGCCAAAACGAAGTTTGCTCAAAATTGTTCAAGCATAGCCTTAGTGGTTTGTATGGCATTCCGTCAATCGACTCCAAACCAACTCAACCTTATTCAGATTTCGATGTACTTTACAGCAAAGCTCACCAAGCACAATTCGAGTTAGAAACCATCTGTAAAAGTACTGCCCTTCTTACTGACGCCCAACCTTACTTCGCAGGCGTTAAATCTCAACATCGTGCCGAAGAAAAGATTGCTCACGAATTGGATGGTCAAGTAGAGCGAATTACAGACTTAGCACGAGCAACTATCGTAGCGGATGACGTAGCAAGCCTTGTATCCGTATATGAAGCACTAGAACGTGAAACAACTATCGTTAAAGTGAAAAACCGCTTTAAGAAACCAACCGCATCTGGTTACCGTGACTTAAACTTACTGGTACGTCTTCCTAAAACGAATTTGATTGCTGAAGTTCAACTGCACCTTAAAGCCATTGCTGACGTGAAAAGTGGTCCAGAGCATGACTTGTATGAACAGATCCAAAAGATCGAACGACAAGCGTTAGTGGAAGGCCGAAGCCTCAGCGACATCGAAACGGCATCGATTCGTAACATGCGTACTCAATCGAAAAACTTGTACCAAGAAGCTTGGCACCCATACCTAACGACACACTTAGAAGCTGCGTAAGCGAGCAGTTTCTCCATAAACTAACCCTCACCAATACTGAAAAGCCACCGCGATTGCGGTGGCTTTTTATTTGTTCTTTAGCAAGTACCGGAACACACAAACAAAAAGACCACGACAAAGCGTGGTCTCATTCCATTTTACATGGCTTACTGGTCTGCCTTTAGGTTCTCTACGCGAGCTTTCAACTTCTGACCCGGGCGGAACGTAACGACACGTCGAGCAGTAATAGGGATATCTTCACCCGTTTTCGGGTTACGACCAGGTCGTTCGTTTTTGTCACGAAGGTCAAAGTTACCAAAACCTGACAGTTTTACCTGTTCGCCACTTTCTAGTGCCTTGCGAATTTCTTCAAAGAACACTTCCACCGTTTCCTTGGCGTCCCGTTTACTAAATCCCAATTTATCAAACAGGTTTTCTGCAAGTTCGGCTTTTGTGAGCGCCATAAAACTTTCCTCAAAGCTATGTTAAACAATGCTACCTTAGTGTAGCGCCAGAGCAGTTTTACCCTACCATTTCAACAACATATCGGGGTTACATTTGGAAGTGTATGACAAGCTTATGATTTTCGCCAACTTTTTTCTTTGCTAATATACCGAATGTTTCATCATCGAAGTACTTTACCCACCACCAATACCACATTTTACTTTAATTACTTCTAAACTATGGAAATTATCCAGTTCAAGAGTCTAGACTTCTACATAAAAACAAGATTATTCACTATTTAACAAAAATGTCAGATACTGGTCATTTTACAAACAACCGACACAAAACCTCTTAATTTTTCAGTGGTTTGAGTCACTCTACAAATAGATCTGACCAGTTGTATTCATTGGAGTTTTTATTCTGTTTCTGCTGTTCCAGCAGGAAATGAAACCTTGAACAAAGACAAAGTTCTGTGTCCATTACCATGACGATGGATGGAAAGATTGATACTGTTTGCGCATTCTATCCCATCGTCAGAGTACCAACATGCTTCACCAAGTCGTCAGTATTCTATTCCCTGTTTTTGCGTTGGTTTTTGTTGGGTATTTAGTTGGGCGCTACATAAAGCCAGACTTCCGCCCGATCAATCGCATCAATATGGATGTGTTTACACCAGCACTTGTATTTTCATCGCTAGTCAGCATGCCGATTGATATGGGCCAAGTTCCTCTTTTACTTGCTGCTATTATTGCCGTTGTCATACCTGGTGTTGTGATGATACCTATCGCAAAGCTAAGCGGGCTATCCTTCAAAACATGGGCACCACCACATATGTTTAGAAATAGCGGAAACCTTGCCATCCCGTTGTTCACTTATACCTTTGGGGAATTAGCTCTCCCTTCTGCGGTACTCTTGTTCGTTGTCTCCGCCTGTTTGCACATCAGCTTAGGCGTCATGCTGCTTAGTAGCGGCAATCCGCTCAAGCAGATCATCAAGATGCCAATTTTCTTATCCGCTACGCTCGCATTAGTGATTAACCTGTCCGGGGTTAGCGTTTGGAACCCGCTTTACGAAGCTACCGCATTACTTGGTCAAGCTGCTGTACCGGTTATGCTGCTCTCATTGGGCGCACAAATGCTCAATCTAAGGCTCAGTGGCCTGAAGGTTGGTCTGATGTGTACGTTACAATCACTTGTGACAGGAGCAGTAGCGTTTGCAATTATTTATTGGTTGATTCCACTGCCTACGATGCAACTGCAAATGATGGTGTTGTTCACCATGCTGCCACCAGCCGTAATGAACTATTTGTTTGCCGAGAGGCTGAACATTGAGCCAATGACCGTCGCTTCAATGGTTCTGTTTGGGAACTTTTTCAGCATAATCACGTTACCGTTATTGCTTATGTTTACTCTTTCGCTCTCTTAGCGATGCCTAATCATTCACTTTACGATTGCAGCTATAAGGTTGAATGTTAGACTGGCAGAAAAATATTGATTACCCCGTGCCCCTAAACGATATGAAGTCCATTATCCAGATCAGTGACTGTCACTTGAGTGATAAATCCAGTTTTGAGAACTTGCGTAAAGCATTGCTTCTTGCCCAAGGTGACGCGTCTTGCGATACCCTTTTGTTTACTGGTGATCTTTGTTGCAATCCTAGACCCGGTGACTATCACGCGTTCGTTAATATGGTAGAGGCTCACGTCGAGGGGAAAAACATCTTCGCGATTGCTGGCAACCACGATGATGCAAAATTGATGAAGCAAGAACTGCTCGGCAGTAGTATCAAAGTCACAGATAAAGCGATAATCCATAATCGTGAAGTCTTGTTCTTGGATTCCAGCACCAAACCGCTTGATAGGCGCCATCCTTTGGGCTCTGGCAGGATCGATAAGCGCGGAATCGCGCGTTTAACCAAGCAACTTCGCGACACAACCAATCCAATTATTGTTGTCCATCATCCTATTATTCCCGTCGGTTCAGAATGGATGAAAGCCATTTGCTTAGAGAACGACGCGAGCTTACTTAGATTGTTGGCCGAACATCAGGTTCGAGACGTTATCTGCGGACATGGCCATGATGCATTAACGGCCACACAGCGAGGCGTCACCCAACACATGGCACCAGCGACAGCCTACGGCTTTGATCACAGCATTAAAGAATATAATCGAAGTGAGCAAATTGGCGTGAATAAGCTCTGCTTCGAGGGTGATGGTATCACCGCGACACCCATTTGGTTACCGCGTAACGAATCAAAATAACCAATTAAGCTATAGGTCAATTAAGCTACAGGTCGAGGGTATAGACTGTTCCGATACTCAACAAACAGGAACTGGGCCTACATCAGCCCAGTTCCAATTTCAGCGCTCGATAAGCAACAACAACCTCCTAAGTTCCAATGACCATTGGTTACACTGGTAATTGGTTCTACAAGTTATTGTTGCTATCGCTGGATTTAGGCTAATTCGTGCTTAAACACCGTTTGATTGGTTAGAAGGTCTTTCATTTTCTGGCCAATACTTGCTATTTGTTCAGCACTGTAACGTGCGGTCTGATAAGTCACGATTAAGCGTAAGGTTCGTTGACCATCGACAACATTCTCCATCATCTCGAAGTGCAAGCCAAATAGCGACTCAGTTTTATTCGGTAGAATTTGCTGGTACGCAATTGAATCACCATCAGGCTGTTCCAAAGCGCCGTATAGTGCATTATCTGCATGAATTTGAGCGTAAACGTCGAACATAAGTCCATCTTTAGGATCTAAACCAAGTTCATGCTGTACTCTATCGATAGGAACCGTTGCATGTGGCATCGAGTCATTAATGGTTTGAGTGACCTCTTGAACCAATTCAACAAAGGACTGTTCAGGTTTAAACATCACACGGTGCGCAACCATGGTCGTAAAGTACCCTACCGAATCGAAATACTTCGCATCGTCTCGTCCAGATGCAGATGTACCAATCACAAGATCTTTTAAATTGCCGGCTTCGTGGAGGGCTTGAGCAATTGCCGAGTATACGACACTAAAAATCGACGAGTTTTGCTCTCTTGAGATCGAAGAGACAACGTCATGCGCATGCGTACCTAAATCAATTTCCAACCAGTTAGCTTCAATTGGATTGATATCCGCAGGCAGCTGACCAACATCTGACGTGGCTAAATCCAACCCGCGAGTCGCACCTTGTAATCGTTCAACCCAGTAAGCAAGGTCCACTGCATTGACGCCACGCTCCCTTTGAATAGTGGCATAATCATGAATAGAATTCGCCGGTTTATCCCACGTAGGCTCTAAACCTTGAACACGTGCTAAATAAGCTTTAGAAAGTTCCGGCATCAGATTATTCAATGACCATTCATCAATCACCATATGATGAATAAGGAAAGAAAGAACTTGTTGACCAGTCTGCTCATCTTTAAAGAAGCGAACTCGTAGAGGTAACTCTTTACCTAAATCAAAAACGTAAGCCGCTTCGGATTCCAAGCTTGCGTCACCCGCCTCTGAGCTGTTCCAGAACCATACATAGCTTGAAAGATCCTGTTCTGGAATCACACGCTGAACGGCTCCACCGTCCATATCAACGAATAGCGTTCTTAGCCCAGTATGACGAATCAATAGGTCTAGAAATGCGAGTTTAAATGCCTCCTCATCAACCTCAGCATCAAAACGCATGGCAAATGGCAAATTGAAGATCGCACATTTCCCAGTGGCAATGTGTGCATCCCAAAGGAACGCTTGCGCGAATGACAGTGGCGCGCCCTCATCCGATATTGAGCGTTGTGAGATACCCTCTTCTTCAAGCATGGAATTTGAGGAAGATTGATTTAACGAAGCACATTCAGCAAGCGCTTCAGCACTTGGGAATTTGAAAAAATCATTAAAGCTGATTTCGATACCATGATTGTTCATCAAGTTACCGATAATTCGCGTGGCCAACAAAGAATGTCCACCGACTTCAAAAAAGTCGTCATCTAATTCAATACTAGAGTCATCAAGGCTCGTTCTAAACTCAGTCAAAATTATATCTTTAATATTATCATTAGAACCACTATGACAATTAAAATCAGCTAAATCGACTTCTTGAAAAACTAAGCTGCTTACCAAAGAATCCTTATTCAGCAAGTCATAGTTACTCTTGAGAAAATTAATGACATTAAAGTCACTTAATTGATTTTCAATTATAGGATGGCTGACGATAAACACGAACTTTTCTTGCTCTGTTTCTACGATAACTAATCTAAATGGAGATTGATGTTCAGGTTGCCATGGTGTCGTTTTCAGGGTTTCAATTAGCTCTGAGAGTTGTTTTTTTGGAATTTGTATAACACTACTTATCTGCTCGCCTTCTGTATCGAGCCATTTTTCCAGCTCAAATTCTTCAGAAAATCCATAGCGTAAATTGAGCCCATAATCTTCGATGGCGAGCTTTTTAAATGCCTCTTCAATAAGCCAGTTTTTACTATTACTATCAATAGCATAGAAACTCAAAAGCCATGAGATGCTTTCTGGTTCTTGAAGCTGCTGCATCCATATTGTTTCTTCAGCGTCGGTGATTGGTAATCGCTTTTTTGTTTCTTCTGTGACGTTATACATATAATTCTGACTCTTTTTTAACCACTCAATAGGCAGACAAATATTTTTTCAAGTTTATGCATTTAACTGTATACGAATTCGATACAATAATGATAGGATTAATTATCATTTAGATTTGCATTTCACGTCAAGCTAATAATAAATCTGAGTTAAAAACACAAATTCTTTCACTCAGATCTTTAGCCTATTGATGGGAAATCTCAGTATATATCTCAGTTTTAAATGCCGAAAAAGGCTTTTTGAGAGTGAAGTTGTGACCTTATTATTCAGCAATAAAAAAGACGTCGACATATTTTTAATCCACAATCAATATCGACGTGGAATATTATTTTTTTCGTATCTCATACCATTATTTACATTCAATAATATTGAAGGGCACCTGTCTCTTATTTATTTCGGACTGCATGCCGTATGAACGCTAAAATTATCTTTGTTTTCTTTTTATTGTGTATCGTTTCCATTTTTATTGGCGCCAATCCAATCGATTGGTCACTACTGCTGAAGATGGACGAAAATGCTTGGTTGCCGATTACTGCTAGCAGACTTCCGAGGTTGGTTGCGTTGATTCTTACAGGGGCCGGCTTGGCGATGTGCGGCGTCATCTTGCAACACATCGTCAGAAATCGTTTTGTAGAGCCTGGGACTACCGGCGGCCTAGATGCTGCCAAGCTTGGTATTTTGGTATCGATCGTCATGTTGCCAAATTCAGATAAGCTTGAGCGCATGATTTTTGCTGTCGTCTTTTGCTTTGCAGCAGGGCTCATTTACATCGCGATCGTACGAAAAATTAAATTCAGTAATTCAGCATTGGTCCCAGTCATTGGACTGATGTTTGGCAGCGTATTGAGCGCAATCGCTGAATTTTACGCTTATCAAAATAACGTTCTTCAAAGCATGTCTGGCTGGTTAATGGGAGACTTTTCTAAGGTCGTACAGGAACACTACGAGATCATTTACCTGATCTTACCCACCACTCTGTTGACCTACTTCTACGCAAATAAATTTACCGTCATGGGCATGGGAGAAGATGCAGCATCGAACTTGGGCATTAACTTCGCAACAACGGCAGCGTTAGGTCTGATGCTGGTTTCCGTGACCGTTGCTGTGACCGTCGTGACCGTCGGGGCAATTCATTTTGTCGGTTTAGTGATCCCAAACCTTGTCGCACTAAAATATGGCGACCACCTGAAGAACACACTGCCCATCGTGGCATTGGGTGGCGCATCACTACTTATTTTTTGCGATGTGATAAGCAGACTTGTGGTCTTTCCTTTTGAGGTTCCGATCGGCCTTACCGCGAGTGCGATTGGTGGTACCCTATTTCTTGTATTGCTCCTTAAAGGAGCACGTGCATGAAAGCTCTTAACACAAACACAATTGTCACGGTGATGCTGTTGAGCATCCTATCTATGACTTTTGTTTTCGTTAACTCCGGATTGGATTTTGATTACATCATACCGAAAAGACTCATTAAGCTCGGAGCGATCTTTGTGGGCGGTAGCTGTGTCGCAATTTCCGCAGTGATTTTTCAAGCCTTGGTCGGCAACCGAATTTTAACGCCATCAATCATGGGGTATGAGTCTGTTTACCTTGTATGGCAGTCCCTACTTTTGTTGATTGCAGGTACTGCAGGAAGCGCAGCGCTTGGTGTCATCGGTAATTTCGCTATCTCAACACTGCTGATCCTTTTGTACTCATTTGCGATTCAATTCTGGGTTCTCAAGAAGTTTCAGCGTGATATGCACCAAGTGCTTTTGATTGGCTTTGTACTCACGATGGTTCTAACAACCATTGCCCAGTTCGTCCAACTTAGAATCAGCCCTGGTGAGTTTTCGATACTTCAAGGGCTCAGCTATACGTCATTTGAAAGAGCAAAACCTTCTACCCTGCTCTTCGCGTGCGCGGTGTTAAGCGTATTCGCATTCTTTGTAAAACGATGGTCTCGTGAATTAGACGTCATTGGACTTGGCCGAGACCAAGCAATGTCATTAGGCCTTAGCGATAAGCACTACATTCCAAAATATTTTGCTGTCATTGCAATACTCGTCGCTATTTCGACCAGTTTAATTGGCCCTACCGCATTTATGGGGATTTTCATCGCCAACATCGCTTATTCGACCTCCAGATCATCGAGTTATGGGCAGGTACTGTGGGCGGCTTGTGCTATTGCCATCATCATGTTTCTGACGGGGCAGCTCATGGTCGAGCATCTATTTAACTATAAAACCACCGTCTCTATCTTGGTCAACGTGCTTTGTGGTGGGTATTTTCTCGCCATCACAATCAGAGCTAGAAGCCAGATTTAAAAGACTGTAACTCGCCTTTGAAAAGGCAATCTAACGACAACAAAAAGGAAATGTCTCATGTTTAAAAGCACTCTAAGCTTGAGTGTCGCTCTTGCTTGCTGTTCTCTTGGTGTATTGACGGCTTGCGAGCCCACTGCCGCAATTGCTAAAACTCAAGCCGCCCAGCCACTCGATACTCCAATCGTGATCGAACACAACCTTGGTGAGACCGTAATTTCAAGCCGTCCGCAACGAGTAGCGGCACTAGACATGAACGAGGTAGACTTTTTAGATCAGTTAAATGTTCCGATTGCGGGAATGGTCAAAGACTTTATCCCTCACTTCCTAGAAGTGTACAAAGCATCGCCGGAAATCGTCGACCTCGGAGCAATCGTTCAGCCAAACATGGAAAAGGTCTACGCTTTAAAGCCTGACCTTGTGTTAATGACGCCACTTCACACCACCCGATATGAAGAGCTATCCCAACTCGCACCGACTTTGCACTTTGACATCGACTATCGCAATAGCCGTGGTCACCACGTTGATGTTATCAAAAAGCACCTTGTTGACTTGGGAGAGATCTTCGGCAAGCAAGAGCTAGCACAGCAGAAGGTTGCAGAAATAGATGCAAAAGTTGCTGAGGTTCGAGCTGTCACCACAGAGCGTCCAGAGAAAGCCTTGGTGGTGATGCACAACAACGGAGCCTTCAGTTCATTTGGTGTCGAATCTCGATATGGTTTTGTCTTTGATGTATTGGGCGTAAAGCCAGCAAGTGAGAAAGTCGAAACCAGCTTGCATGGTCAGCCGATTTCCAGCGAATTCATTAGCCAAGCCAACCCAGACATTCTTTACATCATCGACAGAACTGCAGTGATGCAAGGAAAGCCAATAATAGATGCAGAACATTTGGCAAACCCACTCCTTCGCCAAACAAAGGCATGGAAAAACGGTCACGTCGTTTTTGTTGATCCAGATGCTTGGTACATCACTTCTGCCAGTGTGACGTCTCTAAAAATTGTCATTGACGACGTCATCAAAGGTTACGAAAGCTCGGCCTTATAGCCAATCGTTTTGTAACGAATATCTAAATAATTAATCGCTTTACAACAATAAGTTGGGCCGCAAGTAGCCCAACGGTCAAAGCCGTCTCTGGCATCAGGACGGATGTGAGCCAGCCAAAGTAAGAACAAGGAAATAATAATGACTCATAACTATCATCAGATAGCAGCTAATTCTTCAGCAAAGGTACTTAACGGAACGCTAAGCCCAAGTCGCGTTGCACTCGTCATCGCGCTTCAACTTGGTGTGTATGCACTACCAATTAACCTTGCACATGCCGATGAAATCGAATCAGACGAGTCCATGACGGTATTTGGCGAAGCCAATAAAGGCTATGCTGCTGGTAAGATCTCAACCGAAAGCAGCCTAGGTATGCTGGGCGACAAAGACTTTCTCGAGACACCGTTCAATGCGCTCGGGTACACGGACAAACAAATTCAAGACGTACAAGCTCAAGATATTTCGGACGTGATCTCAGCGACGGATCCATCCGTTTTCACAAGCGGCGAAACAGGGTTAAATAAAGAAAGCTTTAAAGTACGAGGATTTAACCTCGATGTCGGCGATGTTATGTTTAATGGTCTTTACGGCATTGCGCCTTATTACCGTGTTAGCCCAGAGATGTTTCAGCGTGTTGATGTACTAAAAGGCCCATCTGCACTTCTCAATGGTATGGCTCCAAACGGCTCCGTTGGAGGCTCTGTTAATCTTGTCACCAAGCGCGCAGCTGAAACACCAACCACTGCCTTTACGCTTAACTACTTATCTGACGCCCAATTCGGTGGACACATCGACATTGGCCGTCGTTTTGGAGCGAATGATCAATTTGGCGTGCGTTTCAACGGGGCATTTAAAGATGGTGACACAGCGGTGAACCATCAGAGCAGTAAAACGCAGCTCGCTGCATTGAGCCTGGACTGGCGCAACAATATTGCCCTCGTAGAAGCCGATTTTTATTACAGCACTGAGCGAGTTGATGGCGCGAACCGAGGCCTAAGCATAGCTCCCGGCGTGAAAGTTCCACCACCACCTTCATCCGACACCCTTTTAGCGCCAGACTGGGCATACAACGACAGTAAAGATAAAGGCATGATGATTCGTGGCGAGCTCGACGTTACTGACTCTGTCACGCTCTATACTGCGCTAGGAGGCAGTCGAACTGATTTCGATTCCAATGTTCCACAAAGAATCAAAATTATTGATAACTCAGGCACGCTTGAAGTCTCTCAAGGCGCAGTAAAGTTAGACAGTAAACGTACATCAGGTGATGTTGGGGTTCGTAGTGAATTTGATACAGGACCAGTTGAGCACTATCTGGTACTGAATGGTACTTACTTTAGAGAAGATAAACACGACGCACCAGCCGGGAACAACGCGCCTGAGTCTTGGAAACCAAATATCTACGATCCAGTTTGGGGGCCAGCGCCTTCAGGCTATGACAATTACTACCAATTACCGGTTGATTCGACTCTCGTGAGCTATGGAATCGCAGACACCCTCTCTTTTGCTGATGGCACCTACCAATTAACACTGGGCGTTCGTCATCAAAGCATCGACTTTGAATCCGGTATTGTTATGAATGGTATGTCACTGCCAACCACAAAACTAAAAGAAAGCGCAGTCACCCCTGCCGTTGCGTTATTGTACAAAGTATCGAGCTCTGCCTCACTATACGGCAACTACATCGAAGGCTTAACCAACGGTAAAACAGCACCGAGAGGATCTGCGAATATCGGAGAGGCATTCGCGCCGCAGAAAACCAAACAAATCGAAGCCGGGCTGAAACTTGATCTTGACGACTTTGCCCATACCTTCAGCCTGTTCGAGATCAAAAAGCCAAATGGATATCAAGATCCTGTCACTGATATCTATTCATTTGGCGGTGAGCAACGTAACCGTGGTGCTGAATGGGGCTTCTACGGTACCGTACTTGAAGACTACACACTAACAGGTGGCGTTGCATACACCGATGCCGAAATTACCAAAGCAACCGACGTAACGACTGAAGGTAAACAAGCGACAAAGCAACCAAAATTCCAAGCGAAGCTCGCACTGGAGTGGAACTTACCTGCGATGCGTGATCTCACACTTATTGGCCAAGCTAACTACATGTCTGAGCAATATATTGATGCGCAGAACACGCAATCATTATCAGCGCAGACGATTTTTGACCTTGGTGCTCGATACAATTCCACCATCGCAGAAACCAACGTCGTTTGGCGTCTTAACGTCAATAACGTGACCGATGAAGACTACTGGACAAGCACACATTACGCCACCCTTGCGCTAGGTGCACCACGCACAGTGATGTTATCAGCCACTGCGGATTTCTAGTCCTATCCTCTTACGCCCTTAGCTATCTGACTAAGGGCTTTTTCTTTTCTGCTTGGCTTTTTAAGAGAGTTCACAATGAAACAAAGCGAACCATTACCTTTCCACCAAGAGGCAGCATTACCTTTAACCTCATATCAAAGCTGGTTGCTATCCACTCAAAGGCAGCGCAGCGAACAGAGGTCGATAGCTAATTTTATCTATCAAGAATTTGATTACACAAATACATCTTGGGACACCTTTAAACCTTGCCTAGAGGTTTTAATTAACCATCACCCGATGCTTAAGGCCACTATCAGCGACGATTTCTTCCTCCAAAAATCTAACACGCATCATTTAGATGCGTTCGCCGTTAATGACTTAACCTCCGTTTCTGAAGAAGAGGCTATTGAGAAGCTGAAGCACGCCCGCACTGAACTGACAACAAGCCGTTCGTCCGCAACGGTTTACTTGGTCGTGAGCCTTTTGCCATCAAATACCATCAGGCTGCACGCTCGTTTCAACTCTGTTGTCGTCGATATGCCAAGTGTGATGCTGTTTTTTGAACAACTTGCTCAAATGTTACAGGGCACAAGTCTGAGCTTTGCTACTGAGGAGCAAGTATTCGTATCGCATCAACAGTTGGTCGATAGTGAGTTGGTCAAGATACCATCGAACAGCAGTAACGACTGGGAAGAACATTTACTCAATCTACCAAGTTCCGCTAATGTCCCAACGCTTTGTGAACCGGAGAAGCTGATTGAGACAGGCGTAACAAGGCGAACATTAGCGTTGCCAACAGACAAATGGCATCGGATAGTCAAATACAGCCAAGCCTATGAGGTTACATCAGAACTGACATTAGCGAGCGTGTTCGCCGCAGTACTCTCCCTGTGGGGGCAACAGAGAGAGATGATGTTAAGGTTTGATTGCCATAAAACACAGCTCACCTTGATGTTATGGGTCAATTTACTCAGCCGCTATTGGTCAGCCTATCAGGAATCAATCAGCGTTTTGTTTCACTTGTAAAAGAGAACCAAAGTCACTTCGAACAAGCTCAATCGTTTCCAACCATGGCGATTTTCCCGCTTGTCCAACAATTAGCAAAGCTTTCAGAATCCCATCGCTATCCAGCCAACATCGCTTTTTCTAGTCAGCTATCAACCGTCAATCAAAAACCAGTATGGGGCTGTTACCAATCAGCAAATACATGGCTCTCCCTGCATGCCACTATTTCACAAAATGGGCTCGAATTGCATTGGGACAGTCAGGATGCCCTTTTCCCAGCAGACATGATACAAGATATGCTGTGCACCTTTTCCGAACTGCTCGAGCATCTCAGCCAAGCGGAGAGTCACTGGAATCAACCTTTACCCGTATCGCTGCCTAAAAATCAAATCTCGGTGCGTCGTGCTATCAACAACCAAGATAACCAACCTCTGCCAGAAGGTTTACTCCATCATGGTTTCTGGGAAAACGCCGAGCGCTTCCCTAATGCTACGGCAGTTATCCACGACCAAATTTCACTCAATTACCAAACGCTAGCGGACTACGCAGAACGTTGCGCTAAGACATTGACACTAGCAGGCGTTGAACCGGGAGATCGTGTCGCGATAAGCATGGATAAAGGTATTGGCCAGATTGTCGCGGTCTTGGGCATTTTGTATGCAGGCGCTATTTATGTGCCGGTTTCTCTCGATCAACCCAAGGAAAGGCGTGAAGGCATTTATCTAGGCGCGGGCATCAACGTGGTCATTACCGACGATGCGGCTGTGACAGATGACACATCAACCGACGGCTTCACTTACCTCACATGGCAAGACGCAATAGAAAGCAGCCCACTGGACAAGTCTCCAGAAGTAGACCCGGAGCAGCCTGCTTATATCATTTACACTTCGGGCTCGACAGGCACACCAAAAGGGGTGGTTATTTCTCACCAAGGTGCTCTCAACACCTGTATCGCTCTGAATCAACGTTATCAAGTCGACCATAACGATCGTGTGCTTGCTCTCTCAGCGCTTCACTTCGATCTCTCTGTTTATGACATCTTCGGCTTATTGTCCGCTGGTGGTGCGGTTGTGTTAGTGAATGAATCGGACAGAAGAGACCCAAGTGCTTGGTGTAAAGCAGTTGAAGATCACAACGTCACGATGTGGAATAGCGTTCCAGCCCTTTTCGATATGCTTTTAACCTACTCTACGTGTTTTAACTCCAAGGCCCCTTCTCGTCTTAGGTTAACCATGCTGTCAGGCGACTGGATAGGGCTCGATCTTCCTGCTCGTTATCGCCAGTATCGATCTGATGGGAAATTCATCGCAATGGGTGGGGCGACCGAGGCGTCGATTTGGTCTAACGTATTCGATGTTGAGCAAGTCCCGAATGACTGGCGTTCTATCCCCTACGGATACCCTTTACCAAGACAGCAATATCGAGTGGTTGACGAGCTGGGGAGAGACTGTCCAGATTGGGTACCCGGAGAGCTCTGGATTGGCGGTGACGGCGTAGCACTCGGGTATTTTAATGATGAGCCGAGAACCCAAGCACAATTTTTAACACTGGATGGCCAACCTTGGTATCGAACAGGAGATATGGGGTGTTACTGGCCTAATGGCACGCTCGAATTTTTGGGACGCCAAGACAAACAAGTCAAAGTCGGTGGCTACCGCATTGAGCTGGGTGAAATCGAAGCCGCACTTAATACGATTCCTCAAGTGCAGCGAGCAGTTGCATTGGCAGCAGGCAAAAAAGATAAGACACTCGTCGCTTTTGTTGTTACGGATTCAGTACAAACGGCAACTAAACCTCTGAATACTGAGGACATACAACGCCAGTTGAAGGATCAATTGCCAAAATACATGCTGCCTCAACGCATCCTATTGCTTGATGCATTGCCTCTTACCGCCAATGGTAAAGTTGATCATAAAGCACTCGCTCAGATGACAAGTCGTAAAAAAAAGCCAATGTTCGAACTCAGAAAAGCCATTGGTTTCTGCCAGCGAACTTAAAGTAGCAGAGCTTTGGGGTGATGTACTCGGACAACAAGCATTCCATAAGCTCAGTGACTTTTTCCAATCTGGAGGTGATGCTTATCGCGCAGTTGAATTAGTTCAACGCTGTCACAAAGCGGGATACCCGATCAAGTTGTCGGTATTGTATCGTTACCCTACGCTCGAAGCGTTCGCTCTCATAATGGAGAGGTGTAAAATCACAACACCTCAAGGAGCGTGATCATGAGTCCTTTAGTGACTATCGCAACTTCTGAGGCACATTGCGATACACATTATGTAGTGTGCCCTTTCGCAGGAGGTGGCAGCCGAACCTTCACAAGCTGGCGTAAGCTCAACCTCTCGAATGAATCCATTTCAGTGATGGTGTATGCAGGTAGAGAAGCGCGAATTGACGAGCCCGGCATTGAGACCATCGAATCACTGGCCGGGGAGCTGGTTCAAGCCCTAGTAGCGAGTAGCCTACCAATCGAAAAGACCGTCATCATTGGCCACAGTATGGGTGCGCAAGTGGCGTATGAAGCGTCGAAGCAACTCATTCAATTAGGGCAATCACCGCAGGGTTTGGTGATTTCTGGGTGCCAAGCGCCTCATATTCGGGGGCGGAGATTGATAGGCGACTGTGACGATCAAGCTTTCATTGAGAATCTGGTTGATATGGGAGGATGTGATCGCAGCCTACTCGATAACCCACAATGGTGGTCAATCTTTCTTCCTGCTTTACGAGCGGATTTCACTGCAACGGAGAGGTATCTGTTCCCATCAGCACCGGATGATCAGGCTAAACTATCCGTCCCAACACTTTTAATATCAGGAGATCGTGATTCTGAAGCGTACTTTGCTGAAGTAGATGATTGGAAACTCTGGTGTAATGAAGTGCGCGATCATCTTGTTGTCGAAGGGTCTCATTTCTATATCACTGAGAATGCTCAAAAGATGATCGACTATCTAAGGGTTTTCTCGAACGAACTGAAATGTCCTCAAATCTGAACAAGTTAAGCTTAAATGCGGCGTGACTCATCAATGCCAAAATAACGACAAGTAAGGGCATGCAATCTCAATGGTTGCATGCCCTATTATTTCAAATAACCAATCAATGTGCCTCTGGAGTGCCGTAAGTTTGGAAAGCCGACTTCTTAGGTAAGCGGTACACTTCTTCGCCTAACATCGTATTGATGATTGAAGCGTTTCGATGAGCACCAATCCCCAGGTCGGGACCGCCGACGCCATGTTGGAAGACTTCTGGATTTTGGACGAAGACGTGTCCAATCCCCTGATCACAACGTTGGGCAGAAAAGTCCGATTCAACAATCAAATCGCCATGTTCATCCACGGCTAACACCGATCCTTTCAGTGCCTCCAACCATGCTGGCCATTGATGCGTGTAACCTGTTGCACAAATGACAGCATTAGTATGAAGTGTGAATGCTTTTTCCTGCTGTGATTGATAACACGACACTGTGAAGACATCAGAGCCTTCTATTATCTCGATATCATTCACCTGACAGTTGGAATACAGATTCAGTCCCGGCTCGCGTCCTCCTATCGAACGCTCATAAAGTAAGTCAAAGACATCCGCGATGGTATACCCACTTATCCCTTTATATAGTTGCCCTTGTCCTTCTACGATGTTTCGACGTTTCTCACGTGAAAGCGTGTGAAAATAGTCCATGTATGCTGGAGTAAAGCACTCTTGGCCCAGCTTAGATGCTTCCATCGGATGGAAGCCAGCAGAGCGAGTTACCCAATTAACCCTCGCGCCGCCTTTGATCTGCTCATCAGTCAAATCCCGATATAAGTTGAGAACACACTCCGCTGCACTTTGGCCCGAACCTACCACGGTGACGCTGTTACATTTAGCCAACTCCTCGCGCATGTGTGCAAATTTAGCAGAGTGCTGAATCAACGGGTGAGCAGCATGGCTTGCCCACTCCGGTAGCCAAGGCGCAGTACCAACACCGATCGCTAGATTTCGACTGTAACGTTCTTTAATTCCACCGTCAGTCGATTCACTTTGAACCTTAAAGCACTCATTGTCTTGAGAGTATTCGACACCAACAACATTTTCACTGTAGGTACAGTTTTCTAGTTGCTCAGCCGACCATTGACAGTAATGGTTATATTCGCTGCGCGGAACAAGGAACGTTTCGTAATAGTAAAATTGGTACAAGCGATCATGTTGTTTGAGATAGTTTAAATAGCTCAACGGATGAGTAGGATCGGCCATAGTGACCAGGTCGGCCAAAAAAGGAACCTGTAAAGTTGCACCCGGTAATAACATACCACTGTGCCAATTAAATCCATCCCGGCGCTCAATAAACTCGGTGTCGAGTTTAGGTTGATGAGCAGTTAAAGCAGCCAGCCCTAGGTTAAATGGTCCTATTCCAATACCGACAATATCTTTTATTGTTATATTCACTTTTTCTCCTTGATATGAGATGAAAACGTTATGAATTGTGGGAGGCGCAAACCTCTGGAATGGCAAGGTCAACACCACCATCCCAGAAGAAAACATGCCACTAAATCAATGATGCATTAGGTCACGACCTCGAAACCCTGAGTTAAAGCGAGCGCTTTTACCTCCGCAGCATCTTTACAACGAATGAGCTGCATCGGTGGCAGCTCCACCCGTAGCACTTTATTTAATTCAGTACTGATTTGTTTTAGATGGTTAGGCCTCAAACCCAACTGGGAAAAAGGCAGGCTCTCTTTGGTTTCATCAGTCACTGGTTTACCAAGCACCTGGCAATAGACATCAAAGATAATCTGTTCGGTTGAGTCTTCAGCAGCCAAATCGCTGAGCGGTCTATCGAAGAGCTCTATCACTCTGGACTCCAAAGGCTTTAGAGTTTGCTCAGGGGCAGTTTCAAACAGAGAAGTCTCAGCCATATGGCAGAAAGTCATATCGATATGATCCAATATCATTTTCACCTGTTCGTCCGCCACGGCTTCGCTGGCATAGTCAACACTGAACATGATCGAGCCACCAGCCATGGCAACAAAACGTACATCCATTGCAACTTGAGGAGTTTGTGTCAGCCCACGCTGAAGTTGCATAGGTGCATTCTTACTGAGCGTTGGCCACGATAAACCGTTTGTTATCACAATCGGCAGAGTCGGCCCTGGTCCACATCGCTCAAATAAAGTACGAGCCAAATCAACCCCAGAAAACGCGAGATGTTCGAGCCCTTCTAACGTGTCTGCTTGCAAGCTTTTGGCTCGCTGAAGATAATCGTTTTGTGCTGCTTGCCATTGAACAGCAATAAAACTTGATTCACTTGAGTATGTCGCGCTCACCATTGGCAACACCGGAACCGCAACACACAACTTTCCATCACTCACATGCGAAGATATCGCCTCAAGAGCTGCTGACATCATCATGGTATTCTTGTAAAGGCCCTGCTTGCCTCCCACCCGAACGAGCTTTTTCACCGTCTCTTTATCAATCTCAAGACTCTGCCTTTGATAACGAGAACAAGGGATCGATTCGAGTAATTTGTGCCAAGGGAATTGCATCGGTTTATCGACAGACTTTAGTTTTTCCAGCCAATAGCTTTCGTCTCTATGGCGAGTAATTTTCGGGTCTTCTGTCGATGACTCGGGTTCAATATGCGGTAAGTAAGGCGCTTCACCTTCAAACAACTCAACCAACAGCGCAGCAATAGAGCGAGCATCGAGGATTAACGCATCAAAGCGCGCGAACACATGAGTGATACCATCCGGAAGCGCAAACATTGTGATATCCCATAGCGGTCGCTCTAAATCAAACATGGCGTGGCTGTAATCATGCCTGAAGCGTGCTAACTCACTTTCTACCCTGTCTTTTTCTGTGCAAGATAAATCATGCAAAGTCAGGTTCACTTGTGGGCATAGGCTAACTTTCAGCTCGAGTGATTTACTATCAATATATTTCCTCAAGCTTGGGTATTGGATGACCATTTCTGATAGCCTGCGACGGATAACAACTGGAGAAAGCGTACCTCGATATTCAAGGAGCTCCTGCATTGCAACTCCGCCTAATGGCATCTGCGTCGTTCGACCTAATAAATATGCGCGCTGCATCGAGCTCAGCTCCGCAGTTAAGTCAGACTGGCATACGAGCTTTGAGTGCAAACTGCCCATCGAGGCGGTCAATAATTTAGGGTTGGAAATGACGCTTTTGGTGAGAGCCACAAAGTGATCAAACATCGCAGATGTCCATTCCTTTGGTAGGTCTTCTTGTCGGACATCCCAATTAATCATGATACCACCATCAATGCTCACCACTTGTGAATCCAGTGCAACCTGAGAGCCTTGAGAGATAGTCCAATTCATCTTGCCAAAATGTTTATGGACGCGGCGGGAGAAAAGATCACCACTCGGTAAATCAAGAGCAGAAGTAAAAACAACCGGCGCTAACTGAGCACTACCATGATGCAACGAAAGATCTCGCATCACATTCACACCGTCATAGAAGCTATGACCAAGTAACGGCCCCATTTTTTCGGCGACAGAGTGGCAAAAATCGATCAGCGTGTCGGCCTGCGTCATATCAACACTGAGCACAACAAAATTGACGAAATCGCCGACAACCCTTTCTGTACCCTGCGTTATTGGTGGCCGCCAAAATACTGGAACGTTAATCCTAAAAGCTTCATCGCCTGTCGCCGTACCTAAGGTTGTTGCGAACAAACCTAGCATCAGATTAGCAGGCGTGATTTTGTATTGCTTTGCGAGAGAGAACAGAGTGGATCGCTGCTCAGAATCAAGCCAAGCGGAGTAGTGCTCACTTGTAATTTGACTTGGGTTGCCTTCAGGGAACGGCAAGGAAGGTGCTGGCGCAATACTTTCTAAATGCGCTTTCCACCACGCTCGGTCGACTTTTCGCTGTAGCTTGAGTTCTGGCTCTTCTTTTGCGAGATCATGCCACGCAAAAAAGGACGGCTTATCGTCCGTATCAAATACACAGCCTTCATAAAACGTCGCTAAGTCCTCGATTAAAATACGACAGCTGTCTGGATCGATAGCAATCATATCGGTATCAATATGAAAGCGAAACTCATCATCAGGTAATAAACTCACAGAGAACTTTGCGGCTTGTCCTTGTGTTAAATCAAGCTTTTGATGTGCCCATTGGCTTCTTTTTTCATTCAAGGAATCAGTTAATTTATCAGCCGATAATTGACTGAAGTCATCTACCTCTAAAATGTTTCCATTGGGCTCATCGATAATAGAACAGGTGCCTGAGCTATCAACCTTCAATCGCAACATTTCATGCCGTTTATATAGTTTTATTAAAGCAGCGTGAAGTTTTTCAAGGTTAATATTCTTGCCATCGAATTCGGTATAAAGGTGGGACGCAACGCCACCAAGTTTAGCGTTCGTATTTCTTCCAAACCAACATGCAGCCTGCATTGGTGTTAAATCACTCATCTGCTTTCACTTTGTTGACAATCAATCGGTAAGGCGCCATTATTTTGCAAACAATAATCATTTACAACAAAAATGTTAATATTATTATACAGATAAGCCTTAGACTTTGCTGAGGAAGGAATCCAGTGCGTTAAATGTTCCTGCTGCGTGATCTATGCCACCAGTAGAATAAAAATAGATTGACATATAAATAACATGAAAGATTGATAAGGAGGTTTACTCTGATTACACCAATATTTCGTAAATAGTTTGGTGCTCTTAATCTCTAACTCTTAATGCAATAACCATGCTGTATAAAATAACCGTACCCACTTCTATAAATAGAGAGCGACTTGTTATTTTATACTGTTATTTTTGACATTAATAATAAGAGCATGACAGCCGATAAAATAAAACCACCATAAAGCAACCTTTACGCTAATAGTAATTTAATCATTAGCAAGCTAGCTGTTAATTTTAAATAAAAACAACCAACCATATAAATACAATACTTTCTTCTTTAGAAACCATATAAATAATAATGATTAAGGTTTATTCGTACATCAGCCACTTGTACTTTAAATCATTAAAATAAGACTCAACAGGCGACACAATGAAACTATCCGATGAGGATCTAAGCAGACTTAACGAGTTCTGGCTTTACTGCAGCGAAAACCAATATTTTAACGTCGGGTATCCTGAATCTGCTGATTTTGATTATTCCGAACTGGAAAAGTTTATGAAGTTTTCCATCAATAACTGTGGAGATTGGAGAGAAGAAAGCAATTACAAGCTCAACTCCTTCGACTTTGAGAAAGACGTCATGCGTTACTTCTCCCAGTTGTTCAACATCCCCCATCAGGAAAGTTGGGGCTATATTTCTAACGGTGGTACCGAGGGCAACCTGTTTTCCTGTTATTTAGCCCGTGAGCTCTTTCCAACGGCCTATCTCTATTACTCTGAAGAGACTCACTACTCGGTCGATAAAATCGCTAGATTACTCAACATCCCATCGCGCAAGATCCCTGCTCTATCAAATGGTGAAATAGATTATCAACAGCTCGTAACTCAAATTGAGCGAGACCAACAAGGCAATCCCATTATCTTTGCCAACATTGGTTCAACTATGCGAGGTGCTATCGATGACATTAGAAGAATACAGAATGATCTCGCTGCTCTAGGGCTCGACAGGAAGGATTATTACATTCATGCCGATGCCGCATTAAGTGGAATGATCCTACCATTTGTGGATCAGCCACCACCCTACTCGTTTCAAGATGGCATCGACTCCATCACGGTATCTGGACACAAAATGATCGGGTCACCGATTCCATGTGGAATCGTGCTAGCCAAACAGCATATGGTTGACCAAGTTTCCGTGGAAGTGGACTACATCTCGTCACGTGATCAAACCATCAGTGGTTCCAGAAATGGCCATAGCGCACTATTCATGTGGGCTGCAATCAAGAGCCATTCATTGTCAGATTGGCAATCTAAAGTGAAGCTTTGTTTGGATATGGCGGACTATACCGTTCAACGCCTACAAAAAGCGGGCATTGAAGCATGGAGAAATAAGAATTCGAATACCGTCGTTTTTCCGTGTCCGTCTGAGCCGATTTGGCGCAAGCATTCTTTAGCCACCTCTGGGGATGTTGCACATATTATCACCATGCCGCACCTCAACAGCACTGCGCAATTAGACGCATTAATCGATGATGTCATTTTTGACTTATCGCCCGAATACGACCTTGGGCATGTCATCGGACAAAACTAAATCATCACGTTTAACAATGTCAGTTAAGAACATCAGTTCAATAGGCTTAATATGAAAACGACTATTTATGTAACCTTGATTTCTTCGTTGATACCTCCTGGCTTAAATGAGGTAAGAAAATGATAAATAAGATCATTCAGCACTACATCACACCAACCTTACTGCCCGCTTTGCGGCCTTCAGTGGCTAAGCTTTCTCTTGGCGTTCTCTGTGAGGTATCTGCCGCGGTGGCAAAGCTAGGTGCCTTATTGTGCTTAATCCAACTCATCGATGATCTTTCAACTCAGTGGGTTTACGCCGCGATAGGGTTTTGGGTAATCAGTGCCATTATCTCCTCTTTAGGATCTTGGTTAGTGCACGATGCCGAATCCCTGTTTTCCAATCGTCTACGCCGTCAGGTAGCGCAACACTTGGTTCGCTTACCGAGTAAAACTATATCAAGATACGGCGATAATCAGTTGCGTCGCTTGGTATCAGAGGACATCAATACACTGCATCATATGGTGGCCCATTTGCCAGCAGAGTTAGTGACATTCATTGTCGTACCAGCCTCGTCCATAGCCATTATGTTGAGTCTCTGCGGGCCAATAGCGTTGTTTACTCTCGTACCCGGTTTGATTGCGTCACTGTATTACTTAGTGTTTTTGCCCCGATTTGCCGCCAAACATGGCGCTGAGCGAATGACCATAATGGGGGATATTGTAACCGCAGTGAATGACTATACGAGGGGGATCAGAGTTAACCGTATCTACGGTACTCAAACGGGCGCACTCACCAATTATTATGACGCTACCAGACGCTTTACTCAGGGCATTGTAAAGTGGGTAGGAAGTGTTGCCCTTCCCGCCGCCATTGCAATCGCTTTGTTGCAAGCTGTCGTCACTTTCGCGATTGCGTACACCATTGCCTACCAGTTAAGCCCTGCCGCTATGGCATCCGTGTTCTTTTTTGGATTAGCTGTCGTCACGCCAGTACTAAAGCTTGGACACGGACTGGACTACGTTACAGCAGGCAAACATGCCGCTAAAAACATCAGTGACTTCCTGCAACAAGCCCCTATTGCCAGCGGCAAGCTCAATTGCAAATCTCAGCCTCAAAAATTACAAGCTTCAAACCTAGTCGTCGTCAACGACAAAAAAACGGTCATCGATAATCTTACCCACGATTTTGTACCAGGCTCCTTTACCGCAATTATGGGACCAAGTGGAGCAGGAAAAAGTACCTTACTGCGTATTTTGGCGGGGCAAGAAACACCGGCGCATGGCAGTGTATCGCTAGGGCGTGAGGAGCTATTCGAGCTTTCCGAAGTTGCGCGCTATTTGGCAATACGTTATGTCCCTCAGGACACCGGAGTGCTTAAAACTACCATTAGGGAAAACTTGCTGTTGAGCGCACCAGACGCCAATGATGATGAGTTACGTCTCGCACTCTCTCTCGCTCGGCTAGAACTTGATCTCGATGCTGACGCCAGCTTGCTATCTGGCGGTCAGCAGCAACGTATCGCATTAGCGGGCGTTTTTTTTGAGTAATGCCAATGTAGTTCTGCTCGACGAGCCCACCAGCGCTCTCGATGACGATACCGCAGGCGACATCATCAGAAGCCTAACCGCACTCACTAAACAACACAATAAGACGCTGGTCATGGTGACACATGATTCAAAGCTCGCACAATTGGCTGATTTCACCCTCACATTAAGTGGCCAACGACAGGATGACGAAGTATGACACCTAAAAATGCCGTTTCTTCCAGCTCAACCATCCCATTAAACGCTAAATCTCGCTTGTATCGAGTCGCACTGGGTTGGACTTTTGTGGCTCTATTCGAGGCCGTTGCTTACACCTTTCTTGCGATATCCATAGTAGAACGAGCAGAACCACTTAACGTGATCATAGCCGCTGCCCTTGCCGTGCTTGTCACCGTGCTAGTCACACGTTCTGGATTTCTTTCTGGCGCTAGATTAGCTGGTGACCTTTACACTACTGTGGGACGCGCTCTCAGCAAGGCTAAGCTTGCATGGTTTAACGAGCAACATCGCACGCAGCTCAACCAACTGGCTGAGCGAGGTATCCCTGGGTTTATGGCAATCCCTGCCCATCAGTTACAGACATTCTTACATGCTCCACTACTACCGGTTTTCTTAGTTTTTGGCATTGGTATCGTAGGAGGCATCCAAATTGCACTGTTGAGTGGTGCTCTGCTAGTCGTTGCTTTATCAGCTCAATTTGTGGCACAACGCCACCTTAGTCGCTCAGATAAAGACAGAAACAGTGCAGATGTGCAAGCGACAAAGTCAACATTGGAACTTATCGACCATTTTGATTTACTCCGCTCGACAGCAGGACCAAAACGCGCAATAGAGCGTATTGATCAAAGCTGGCGTGCGCAAGAGAAGGTGTACGCTGGGATAAATCAAAGCGCATCAGTTGCAACTTTCATCTCCACATTGGCCACCATTTTGCCACTCGCTGGCCTTGCCACTTATCTGGTTTGGATGCAAATAGATCAACCCTTGCTCATCTTAGCGCTATTAATTTTGATTACCCGAGCGGCGGCACCGCTTGGTGAGCTAGCGCTGGCAGGCTTTGCTATTAATGATGTCAAAGCCTCAATGAATAACTACGGCCAACTAACCAATGTCCCTACCCTTCCAGAAGCGACTAGTGACAATGCGGCCGTTCCAAGCAACCATAAGTTCGAGCTCGATCATGTTAGCCATCAAGGCTTATTTGAGAATGTCAGTTTGGAAATCAATCAAGGCGAAACGGTGGTCATTAATGGCATCAGTGGCAGTGGCAAAAGCACATTACTCGGTCTTTTTCTGAGGTTTGATGACCCGAATAAAGGTTCTATATCCCTTGGTGGTGTCGACCTTAAAGACATCCCATACGAATCTTTCACCCAGCATATTGCTTACGTCGCACAAGATCCGATTATTTATACCGGAACGCTGGCAGATAATATTCGTTTAGGTAATCCAAAAGCAAATGACGAAGAGGTTGAGCAGTTTGCTAGATACGCAGAACTCAATGAGCTTATTGACTCTTCAGAAGAAGGTATTCATCAATCAGTCGGTCAAAAAGGCTCTGGGCTATCTGGTGGTGAAAGACAGCGAGTGGCGATTGCACGAGCTCTGATCAAAAAAGCCCCTATCCTCGTGCTCGACGAAGCAACGTCGGCATTGGATGAAGCCACTGAGGCTAGAATTGCTGAACATATCCATCATTTGAACTCAACAGCGATTATTGTGACACACCGAGACCTAAAAATTTGGCGTCCAACAGTCGAGCTCACTATAGATAACCAAAAGGTAAATGTGCAGAAACATACGACTGAAACTGATCGTAAAAAAATGAAGTTAGATCATGAATCTGATGCGCTAGCGATGAGCGTTTGACTTCAGTAATCCAACAAAATCAAAGCGCCCCTGTTTTATACAGGGGCGCTTTTTATACAGGACTATAGAAATAAGCAACTTTTAAGCGGTAACTTGCGTCGCTTCCCACCAGTCTTTGATGGTATGCAGAGCCACCATGTCAGCAAGTTCGACATTAAAACCTAGTGCCTTCCAGCGGCTGTGCAGTGTCATTACTCGAATTGAATCCAGACCAAGGAAGATAAGATTTTCATCAACGTCTACCTCATCCAAATCAACGTCAAGTATATCCGCGACATCCTTCCTCATAGACTCTAAGCTCAAAGCGCTTGATGAATCTGATGGCTTCATCGTTTTGATAAATTCATTCACGGATTTCACGCACCCGCTTCTTCCAGCGACATATTTGATAGTATGAAGATGATCTTCTTCGGAGAAATCCGCAATCGCATCACCAATTACGAAAGGTTTGATATCTAGCATAAACGCATCCAACGCTGTCGATAGAATGCCAATATGGCCGTACACACCAACAATGATGAGCTGATCTCTTTGCTCTTCTTGCATCCACTGAAGTAATGGCGTTTTCTTAAATGCACTATAACGCCACTTGGTATATTGAATATCGCCAGCTTGAGGTGATACTTCCGGAGCAATATCCGTATCTTGAGTTAGACCTGCACCCCAGAAGTCGGTCAGAAGTGCCCTCTCATTCGGTTCCTGATTTGCAGGCTGAGCCGTGTAGATAACAGGGATATTAGCCGCTCTTGCATTGTCTAGAAGCTTGCTAACATTCTCCAAAAGCTCTGGTACTGGTGACTTCGTTTTATCAAAGAAGTTGAGGAAATAAGTCTGCAAATCATGAACTAAAACAACAGCCTTCTTAGGATCTATTTTCCAATCTACTGTGTTTTCTGGAAATGTCTCTGACTGAGGGATTTTATATGAGGCGATCTTAGGAATAGCCATTTAGTTATCCTTATCTGGAACGATTACTACAAAATATGGGGCAAGCGAGCCCAAAACAACAATATTGATAATCAATATCATTCTCAGTAATTCTAAGCCAACAATGAATATAAAATCAATTGCTTATATGGAATTCACTCCCCAAAACGCAGATCAATAATTGAATTGGTTCTTCGCTCACAACTTCACTCAGATCGGCAGATACAAAAAAACCCTGCCAAACTGGCAGGGTTTTTATTTCTTAAGAAGATACGTTACGCGAGATTAGTCACGTAGAGACGCACCAAACTTCTCAGAAACGTGAGCAACGATAGCGTCAACCGCACCCGCGATGTCTGCATCTTCAAGCGTACGCTCTACAGATTGTAGTGTTAGCGCGATAGCTAGACTCTTCTTACCTTCTTCAACGCCTTTACCAACGTAAACGTCGAACAGTTTCGCGTCTTTAAGGAACTCGCCACCTTGCTCTAGACATGCTGCAACGATGTCACCTGAAGCTACTGCTTCATCAACAACTACTGCGATGTCACGACGGTTTGATGGGAACTTAGAAAGCGCTACAGCTTCTGGAATCACTTTAGTGTTGATTGCAGACCATTCCACTTCGAATACGATAGTACGGCCGTTTAGACCAAACTTACGCTCAAGCTCAGGGTGCACAGTACCAATCACACCAACTTGCTTGCCATCAACGATGATAGCTGCAGATTGACCTGGGTGAAGCGCTGGGTTCGCTGCTTTGTCTTCAACAGAAAGTGCTGCGAAAGAGTAAGCCGCTTCGTTTGCTGTAAGCTCAAGAACCGCTTCTAGGTCGCCTTTCAGATCAAAGAAATCAACTGTGTTGGTTTCGATGTCCCAGTGCTCTTCACTGCGAGTACCTGCGATAACACCTGCAAGCATAGGCTCTTGGCGCATACCGTTTTCAGCAGACTCACATGGGATGAAACGTAGGCCGTATTCGAATAGACGAACGCGTGGCTGTTGACGCTTCTGGTTGTGAACCACAGTGTTTAGTAGACCTTGGATTAGGCCTAGACGCATTGCTGACATATCCGCAGAGATTGGGAATGGCAGGATTAGCGGCTCAACACCCGGAACAACAAGCTTTTGCTGCTCTGGCTCAACGAAGCTGTAAGTGATTGCTTCTTGGTAACCACGGTCAACAAGTAGGTTACGAACACGTTTTAGCGGAATGTTCGCTTCTGCGTGGTCGTGCATCTTAAGTGCTGCCGCTGGGTTTTGGTTAGGGATGTTATCGTAACCGTAGATACGACCTACTTCTTCAATTAGGTCTTGCTCGATTGCGATGTCAAAACGCCATGTCGGTGCAGTTGCTGTCCAACCTGAGTCAGTTGTTTCAACTGTTAGGCCAAGACGCTCTAGGATTTCAACAACATCGCTGTCTGCAATGTGGTGACCTAGTAGGCTGTCTAGCTTAGTACGGCGTAGTGATACTGTGTTCGCTTTTGGTAAGTCAGCTTCTGACTCTACAGCAACAACAGGTGCTACTTCACCACCACAGATCTCAACAAGAAGTTCTGTTGCACGCTCCATTGCGCTTGTTTGTAGTGCGAAATCGACACCACGCTCAAAACGCATTGAAGAATCCGTGTGTAGACCGTAGCTACGCGCGCGACCACGGATGTGGTCTGGTGCGAAGAACGCACACTCAAGTAGCACGTCTTTAGTTTCAGTGGTTACACCAGACTCTTCACCACCAAAGATACCTGCGATAGCAAGTGCTTTGTTGTGGTCTGCTACTACTAGAGTATCAGCGTTTAGCTCAGCTTCGTTACCGTCTAGAAGAGTAAGCTTCTCGCCCTGCTCTGCCATACGAACCACGATGCCGCCTTCAATCTTAGCAAGATCGAATGCATGCATTGGCTGGCCTTGCTCTAGAAGAACAAAGTTAGTGATGTCTACAACTGGGTCGATAGAGCGGATGCCACAACGGCGCAGTTTCTCTTGCATCCATAGTGGTGTTTCAGCTTGAACGTTTACGTTCTTAACCACGCGGCCAAGGTAACGTGGACATGCTGCAGGTGCTTTCACTTCGATTGATACTTGATCGTCGATAGCCGGAGCTACTGCATTTACCGCAGGCTCAGTTACGTCAGCACGGTTTAGAACGCCAACTTCACGCGCCATACCACGGATGCTGAAACAGTCCGCGCGGTTAGCCGTTAGGTCTACGTCTACTGTTACGTCGTCAAGACCTAGGAATTCGCGGAAATCAGTACCGATTGCTGCGTCTTCTGCTAGTTCCATGATGCCATCAGATTCAACGTCGATACCTAGTTCAGAGAATGAACACAGCATGCCGTGTGATGGTTGACCACGTAGTTTTGCTTTTTTGATTTTGAAATCGCCTGGTAGTACAGCACCAACAGTCGCTACAGCAACTTTGATACCTAGGCGACAGTTAGATGCGCCACAAACGATGTCTAGAAGCTCTTCAGCGCCAACATCTACTTTAGTTACACGTAGTTTGTCAGCGTCTGGGTGTTGACCACACTCAACCACTTTACCTACTTTAACGCCAGTGAAAGAACCAGCTACAGGTAGTACGTCGTCTACTTCTAGACCCGCCATTGTGATTTGGTGTGTAAGTTCGTCAGTCGATACCGCAGGGTTTACCCACTCACGAAGCCAAGATTCGCTAAATTTCATAGTGATGTATCCCCTGGATTACTTGAACTGTTTTAGGAAACGAAGGTCGTTCTCGAAGAACGCACGAAGATCGTTTACGCCGTAACGAAGCATAGTTAGACGTTCAACGCCCATACCGAATGCGAAACCAGAGTACTTCTCAGGGTCGATGCCTACACTGCGCAGTACGTTAGGGTGAACCATGCCACAACCTAGAACTTCAAGCCATTTGCCGTTCTTACCTTTCACGTCTACTTCTGCTGAAGGCTCAGTGAATGGGAAGTAAGAAGGACGGAAACGAACTTCAACTTCTTCTTCAAAGAAGTTACATAGGAAGTCGTGCAGGATGCCTTTTAGCTGTGCGAAGTTTACGTTCTCGTCTACTAGCATGCCTTCCACTTGGTGGAACATTGGCGTGTGCGTTTGGTCGTAGTCGTTACGGTATACACGGCCTGGTGCGATGAAACGGAATGGTGGTTTACCATTTTCCATCGTACGGATCTGAACGCCAGACGTGTGAGTACGTAGCATTAGATCTGGGTTAAAGAAGAACGTGTCGTGGTCAGTACGCGCTGGGTGATCTTCTGCGATGTTTAGTGCATCAAAGTTGTGGAATGCATCTTCAATCTCAGGACCAGACTCAGTGTTAAAGCCTAGCTCACCAAAGAACTGTTCAATACGCTCAACAGTACGAGTAACAGGGTGTAGACCACCGTTCTCGATACGACGACCTGGTAGAGTCACGTCGATTGTTTCAGCTGCTAGCTTCGCTTCTAGCTCTGCACGTTGTAGTGCATCTTTACGAGCTACGATAGCTTGCTGAACTACGCCTTTCGCTTTGTTGATCTCTTGACCAGCTTCACGGCGCTCTTCTGGTGGTAGTTTACCTAGGCTTTGAAGTTGAGCAGTTAGCTCACCTTTTTTACCTAGATACTGAACACGCACTTCATCAAGTACGACTAGCGATTCTGCAGCTTCAATTGCCGCGCTCGCGTTAGCAATGATCTCTTCTAGATGTTGCATCGTTTCCTCATCTACCTATTGGTAGTATCCATAAGGGAGTGATTGGTTTTTTGATAGCTGTACATAGTAGCCAAACGCGCCACCAAAGCCAAATTGAATTATGAAAAGAAGAGGTTATTGAATAAAAAGAACACAAAAACGTAAAAAAAGCAGCGTTATCTAGGAATAACGCCCATTTTATCGAGGTTGTTTTTGCATAAGAAGCCAAAGAAAGTCACTGGTTTTGTTCTTATCAAGCGAGAAGAGAAGACCGTTTTCTTTGGCGATTAAATATAAGAAGTAACCTAGTTTAAAGGCGTCAGTTTTTGTACGGTTTGAACTCGGTTTTTACCGTTTTGTTTTGCCAAGTAAACGCCCTCATCGGCAACTCGAATTAAATCCGTGTAGGTTTCCATATTGTCTCGACGTTCTGCGACACCAACACTGATGCTCCCTCGCCAAGGTTCGAATGAAGTAGGAACAAGCATATGGGAGACCTGTTTTCTCACCGCCTCTGCCACATGCAAACCACCCTCTAATCCGGTATCTGGGCAAATTACGAAAAACTCATCGCCACCCAAACGACACACAATGTCGTCACTGCGGAAGTAGTGCTTCAATGCTTGCGCGAGCTCGGTTAGAACTAAATCCCCTGCTTCATGGCCGCAGGTATCATTCACTTGTTTGAAGTAATCCGCATCGATCATGATACAAACCAAAGGCAGGTCTTTAGCGTCCTCATCCTTCCACAGTTTCTTAAGCGTTTTTATCGCGCTTCTACGGTTCGGTAACTGAGTTAATGAGTCGGTTAAGGACAAGGCTTCTAGCTGTTTATTTGCATTCGATAACTGCTTCGTCCTTTCGTCCACCTTTTCCTCTAGAACTAGGTTCAGCTTGAGTAGCTCTCGATTTCGCTCTGAGACTTGTGAAAATAGCGCATTTAGCGCCTCAAGCAGCGGCTCTGTTGACGCGTTGGCTTGTTTTTCTTGCTCTTCATACGCTGCTTTTGGAGACATGCCGGATTGAATCGCCGCCACTTGCTTAGACATGTTCTGGTCAATGCCAAGAATGTGGTACGCCAGCCAATGAATAAGGAAATCCAGCAACTGTTCGGCCGCACGCTTATTTTCTTCATTGATGAAGCTTTGCATGCTGATGATATCGCTCATGAACGCGCGATGGACTTGGATATGTTTCTGTAGATGCTCAGGATAGATCCCCACTTCGCGCATCAAGTTCTCTTCTTCTTTGAAGTGGAACTCGGCGTAACGAGAAAGATCAAACAATGCGACTTGAATATCGGTCAGGGAGATGCTGTTTTGTGCCAAAAGTTCGCCGTACTTATTAATGAAGCCGACTAAATACTGGTGTTGCTCATCAACTTGTTCGATTCCAGTTTCGAAATATGTGTCCCAACGAAATGAATTCAACGCTACTACTCCTGAGTAAAACCAGTCAGTATTGATAGTTGCTTATACACAACTATCAATACCACAATTAATATAAGGAATAGTAACGACAAAATTTTTTTAACGCTTTAGAAGCCAGTCAAAATAATGACGTAGATCTACTTACCTCCAACTTTTCGATTAGTTTATCTACCAATTTAAAAATAATACTGGATAGAGAACTCAATAAAGTCATCGTCCCGCGCAAAGTAAAGCAAATCTGTTGGGGTCTCATTTTTAAACAGCCAAGCGTCTATTTGCCACTTGAAATGATTTGAAATGCGGCTGGAAGCCTCAAGTTTTGCGTTGTACACATCGGAGTTGTCGAGATCTTGCGTGATACCCGTTAGAACTTCAGTACCATCCTCATCATTTAATGCTAAACGAATACCTGCAAACACATCGTTTTGCCCAATATTTTGGGCGTTGTTACCGCGGCTGTCATACAAATACTCGCCGATGATGCCAACGTCCCATGCTGTCTCAAAAGCGCCCACTATCGTGTATTCAAAACCGGTGACGACTCCGACATGATTGTCGAAGCTATCGCGGTAGACACTCTCTAGCTTCCATAACCAATCGCCCACAATGCCTTGTACATCTAGCCCAACATGGTTCATTAGGGCGTAATAAGGCTTTAACTCCCCTTGCTCAAACCGAAAGTACGGGTCACGGTTTGTTCCATAAACATAGCTTAAGCCCACATCCCAATCGCCGAACATTTGCGCGTACCGAAAAGCCACATCCACATGCTTTTCTTCTCGGCTAGATTCATACAACGCATCATCAGATACAACAGGATCAATCCTCAAACGTCCATCTTTACCCGCAAATGTCCGCTCACGAAAATAAGGCAATATCATGGCATCCACCGTCCCCCAATCTTTGATAGAGGTAAAGTGCACCATAGGTTGGCCAAGCTTATCTTCTCCATCAACCGCTTCTATTGCATCAATTTGGTTTACAACATCAACCAAGTGCGCAGACTCTGTGACGCCCCAAAACACCTTACTGATGCCAACACGAAGTTCGTAATCATCCCAATAGGTTAAATACAAGGCTTCTCGAATATCACCATGAGTGCGCTCATCATCCATGCTGTCCCAGCGATAAAAAGGTGTGAACGTGAAACTCGCATCACCGCCTTGCAGATCCCAGTAAAGCTCTGGCTGCAACACGAGTGATGTTTGTCCTTTGCCCTGTCCTTGAGCACCATCAGAGAAAAATTGCCGATGCTCAATGTTAGCCTGCCCCGCTAGTTCAACGCCAAACAATGGCGAAGAGCACAGCATTGCAGCAATGCTAGCCAAGGTTCGGTTTGCTGCGATTACTCTTTTCATTCAACCACCCTACTTAACGCGCTTTAGGGTGTTTTTGTTGAAATCGTTGTCTTTTAACCCGGTCTGGAACGTGAGTTCACTGGTTGTCAGTTCTGTGCTTTTACCTGTTTGGTGATTGGTCATCGCCATGGTGTGCGCACGCCAGTATTGATTTAGGTATTGCTTGTAGTCAGAGAACAGGAGTGATTTTAGCAACGCGCCTTTGCGGTCATAAAATTCGACTTTCAAAGGACGGTAGTGCGCTTTATCCAACCAAACCACCTGCTTGGTGTAACCAGAGTTTTTATCTGTCGGGATTTGCTCTAATACAAACGTCTCTTGGTCATTCATCGTTTCATCTTTTAGGTAATTGAAACGGTATTTTTCGATCTCGAATGAGCTCAGGTCTTCATAAGCAAACTCACTGCCCATAAACGGACCTGATTTGTTGCGTGACGCAATACGTTTTACACGCTTAAGAGCCGGTAGGTAGAGCCACTGGTCATCAGCACCAACTGTATGAGAATGGTTGAGGAATGCAGTGCCTTTTACATCACGTGGCTCATCAAAAATGGTCAACCCTTTATCACCATCATCGGCAACCTCAAGTGATTTCAAGCGCATCAAACGCGTACTGCTCTCCCCTTGTGCGTTGCGAAGGATCATTTGCATGGTTGCCACCGAATCCCCCCAACCTTCATCACGAGCTTTGCGCTCCTGTGCAATCTCTAATCCTTTTACCTCATCTGCCCACGCAAATGACGAAAGCAAAAGTGAAACCGATAACGCGGCGACTTTGAATGGTGTTTTAACTAGTTTCATCATGTATTCCTTGTCTTAATTCCTGAAGTTCGTGTCCGATTACAACGGTGTCGCTGCAACGTTATTCTTAGCTTGTGAGCGGAATGATTTCGTTCCGGTGATTTGTTGGTAAGTGGCCTTATCAAACAGCATCAATAAAGTCGGTAAGAATAAAAAGTCCACGACTAAAGCGATAAAGATGACTATCGCGCTGAGCTGGCCCATGTCCGCGTTCAAACGGAAGCTCGACATCGCCAACACTGAGAAACCAGCAACTAAAACGACAGTCGTAATCCATAGCGCGCGACCCACAGTATGGAAGGCATAGCGAACCGCCTGCTCTGCTGTTTGTCCCTCTTTTCGAGCTCGTTGATATTTAGAGAGGAAATGAACGGCATCGTCGACCACGATTCCGAGGGTCAACGTCACCACTACTGACAGCCCGAGGTTGATTTCACCTGAGATAAGCGCCCAGAGACCAAAGCCAATCACGGCCGGTGCGATGTTTGGCACCAAGCTGATCAAACCCAGTTTAAGAGAGCGAAGCGCAAAGATGAGCAACGCGGAAATGAGCACTAATGTGATAGGTAAAGTAGAGAGCATACTTGCCATGTTGGTCTCGCCAATGTGGGCGAACATCAAAGAAGGGCTCGAAGCGACTACTTCATATTGAGGGGCATTGTCAGCAAACCACGCATAGATGCGATTCTCAAGATCAACCAATTCAACACTGCCTAAGTTATCGACGGTGAGGACCATTTTAATTGACGATTTATCAACATTGATTTGGTTGTTTAGGTCGAGCCCATACGGCAAGGACATCTCATAAAGCAACAGATATTGCGCAGCCAGTTCGCGATTTTGTGGTAATGCGTAGTAGCTTTCGTCGTCGCCATGCATGTTCTTATTGAGACGTTTATATACATCCGCTAGCGTCGCAACATGGTCAGTTTCAGGTTGAACTCGCAGCCAGTCCGTAAACCCACCAATAGTATTGAGAAATACCGGAGCTGCAATCCCTTGCGATTCGTTAGTTTTAATCGCAATACTGATGTTGGTCATGCCACTGATGCGCGCTTCCATAAAGTCGGCAGCTTGACGAAAATCACTGCGGTTATCGAAGTACTTGACGGATTCATCATTAACGCGATTCAAAGGAATCAAACTCGCACTGACTGCAATAACCAAAACAGATGCAGGCAGTAACGCTTTGCGATGTGTAACAACAAAGTCGCCCAGTTTGTCCATAAAGTCAGACTTGCCGTTCGAAGGCGTTTGCTTAACATTGATAGGAAGCAACTTCAGTAAGGCAGGAAGAAGCGTGACAGAAAGGAAGCATGCGATCATTACACCTAACGCTGACAAGTTGCCGAAGTCTCTCAATACTGGAGAATCGGACATATTCATCATCAAGAAGCCGATCGCCGTAGTCACTGAAGTGATTAGGATTGGTATGAAGTTAAGTGAAACACTTCGTTCGATAGAGTGCGCTTTACTAAAGCCATTTTGCATCGACTGACGCATCGTGGTGATAACATGCACACAATCCGCAACGGCGAGCGTCATAACCAGTGTTGGCACGTTGACCGTTGCGGTGCTCAAGAACATGCCAGCCCATCCCGAAAGCCCCATTGTTGCCATAACTGAGCCAATGATAACAATCAGCGTGGCGACAACACTCAAGAATGAACGCAACATTATGGTTAAGAACACCAAAATCACTAACAACATGGTTGGCACCAATGTCGAGCTATCCTCCTGCGCAGCCGTCATAAACGCGTAGTTCATAGCAATAATGCCCGCTTTATGGAACTCAACATTTGGGTAGTTCTGTTGGTAACGCTCCAACATTGCGTTGATATGAGACATCACCTCTTGCACTTCAGCAGTCTTGTCTACTTCTGGTAGTTGCACGGTAATATTAACAACCGTGACATCACCTTTCTCTGAAATCAAAGCGCCTTTCAGCACGGGTTCAGTCAGCGAAATTTGCTTTACCTTTGCAATACGGTCAGGGGTTAGCTCATAGTCTTCATACAACAAGTCTTCGACGAGAAGATCATCTTCAAAGGCTTCGGTATGTTGGTAGTTAGCAATCGAGTCCACGCGGCTTGAATAAGGCACCTGCCACGAATCATTAGTGAGGTTTTGTATAAGTTGAAGAGTTGCTGGAGTGAAGACGTCGTTGTTGTCTGGTGCAACGACGATGGCAAGGTTGTCTGTTTTCGCAAAGGTGGTTTGAATCTCATCGAAAGCCAACAACTGCTTATTAGTGCCGTCAAAAAAGATATTATAGTCACCACGAAAATAGAGATTTTTTCCTCCTATTGTCGCGAACATCACGAGCAATACTGTCGCCAGCACTACCCAAATACTGTACTTGGTTGGAACCTTCCCCCATTGACTGGAGGAGCCTTGTTGAGCTTGGTGGTGTTTCATCACACTCTCCTTTTGTGACGTTTCGTCATAAAATGGAGCTAAAAAAGCAGCTTGCGCTGTTCTCTAATTCCAGATCCGTTTCTAACGCGCTTTACACCAGTCTGGCTGAAAGGCTTGGTGAAAAAACATCGTTATTGACGATCCGTCATGTAGTGTGATTAAAAAACCAACCCGTTAAGATGATTGGTTTGTACCCTGCTTAGCGATTGACTGAATCGAGATAAGCAAGTTCTTCACTGAATAATTCCTGCTCAACTCGACGCCAGGTTTTACGGTAATCCCACTCCGTTGAGAGCGGCAACCATCCTAAACCGTCCAGTAGCATATTCGCATTATGAAGCACTGAAAAAGGGTCTTGTAAGCGCTGTATGCATCGGCTATTTGACGCATTTTGAGCAAGCGCATTAGATCCAAAAGCGATCGACCAGTTTGCAAATACGATAGCATCAGAGCCCACTGCAGGTGAGAACTTTAAGTCCCCGATCTCTACGGCATGATTCACTAATGCATCCGCACCGGATATCACTTCTTCTTCAAGCTTGTTTAATTCATTCAGGCGAGCTGGCGAAGCCTTCTCTATCACCCAAGGTGTTTTGGCAACAATGGCACACGTTGACAAAACAGGCTCCATACGAGCATAAATACGGTAGCCCACATGCATTGCTATGATTTTCTCACGCGTATTGCCATCAAAGTTGGCTGTACGTTCGAAAAACATCGCCTCACTTTTCAGTGAGTGGATACAAAGGGCAAGGATAACGTCTTCTTTGCTACAAAAATGGTTGTAGATAGTCCCTTTAGAGTAAGAACTTGCGGCGGTGAGCTTATCCATTGTTAGATTCGCAAACCCCTGCTCTTGAACCAATGACTTGGCAAGTTGGACTAATTCCACCTCACGATCAGCAATCGCTTGTTGTTTCTTGGTTAAACCAGAAGCGACACGACAACCCTCTTGCTTGTCATTTTTCTTGCAGCCAAAGTTAAACATATTTCCCTGTTCCGTATTACTGTGTAACCCAAATGAATTGTAACACGAATATGGTATGCAGAAACGAAATTACACTTTCTGACGAACCGTCATAATTGACACTTCGTCATAATAGCTCACCCACAAACCATTTCAACCGCAAATCTATAAATCACTAAAAATAACTAGAGATTATATCGAGAGGCTCGGTTTATCCCCTGCTGATGCAATCGCATAGCGGATATCATCAATAAAACTTGTTCCAGTTTGAACGATGCCATCGGAAAAAGTGACGGGGTGATGCGGCCCTGCAATCAATAGAACATTGGTGAAGTCTGATACATCAAAGTTCTCGGCGACAACGTTCTTCGAATGAAAATCCAGCACGGTCTTGGCTACCTGCTCCTCTAATATAAGTAATTGTTCCTCGGTGATTTTCATGCGAGATAAAGCGACACGCACGCACTTTTCATGCGTTGTAGTTTGATCCTTAATGATCTCAGTGTACTTGTCGTTAAGCTTCGAGTTTTCAGCATAGCTATAATAAAGCGGGCCATGCAGCGTGATGTTGTTTTCTTCATCAACATAAACCAGATCAAGTAGCTCTAGCGCGCCTAAATAGTCCGACATACTTTGTTTCGAGAGCTCATACTTTTTCATTAGGATGGTATAGCCGTCTTTTCCACGCAGCATCCGTAATTCTCGATAAAAATCGTAAAGATGAGGAAATTGAAAAAAGACTTCGTCTTGCGTGTGGCTAAAGTAATCTTGATCCTCAGCTTGAAGTTGATTTGCCAGTTTCTGCAACTCGTCAAGGGTGCAGTCAACCGCGCGGCAATACTCGAGTAGCTTATCTAGAGCAAGGTTAGTACTAGTTAAATGACGTTTAAAAGTGGACAACGGCATGCCCATTTTCTCAGATAACTCTCGATATGTTAGCCCTTTGGTTTTTATCGCTTGTCGTAATGCGGCTAACAAGTACTCGGGAGTGAGTTCTCTCATCTACAATTCCTTATGGCAATGTTACAACTGTATAGTATTTGTAACAATTTAGAATCACTTCGCAAGGCATAAGTTCATATTTTTATAAGAAAACTTTGAATTAATATACTTTGATTCACATTTATGATGTTAATGACGGCACTTAAAATGCATTCAGTTTCATTATGAGTTGTTATTAGAATAGATTATAAACATGTTAATCAGCATGCTGTTCGTCGCATTAACTGCTAACTCGAGTGATTTTTCAGAGTATTTCCGACTTAAAGCATTACAAATAATTAGAATATTTACCCTACAAAACATGCAAGCAAAAATGCATAACCTTGCAAAAAAGGACATAGAGCGATGACTGGTCTCTTTGTTGCTGGAATACGTTCTACTTCGTTGAGATCATCGCATCGATCCACTTCGTCCGCCAATCATCATTTTTACCGTCAGTCATTAGTTCGACATTTGACTTAATCGTCACCTCATCGGCGAAAGCAGTTTCGTTATATTCCATCGAAATACATAGCATCACTAGCGTAAGAGTATGCTTGTAATTCATTCTACGACACGTAATGTTTTGTTAATAACTTCATAAGAACCCGCCATTTTGTTGAATTTATACTAACTCACTAGAACATGGTCAACTCTGTTACACCGCAAGTTGCAAACATCCCAAATACCACCTTTTGCAGAGTTCAATAATAATCTAGCCTTAAAATAACTGACATAGAATGGATATGTTCACCCCATCATTCAGCATACAAAGCACATCCTACCACCTAATTAGTAGCATACTTATTTTTTATTGCATAAAACAAAGTTGAAAAGCCTATAAAAACAGCGAAAAACACGAAAAAAAACACACATACTGATTTCAGATACTGCTTACTAAGCATATTATCCAAAGGAATTATAGTAAATAAATAGTTCCCATCAAACAGCCTCGATTTGGTTACTGCAAAGTTCTCACTAAATTCATTTTGATAAATAAGAGGTTCTTTATCAGTTGCACTCAACCCGCGGTATTGACTTCGAATCTCATAAATATCACGGTTTAGCCAACGAGCATTTACTGGATCAACGGCAAATACAATTCCGTGTTCATCCGTTAATACAAATTCTCTTTCAACGTCACTTAATAGGCTTGTACCTGATATATCAAACAAGACCATACCTACAACATCTTCGTTAAAGTGTACGGGAACGGCCAAGGTCAAAACCATCTTTCCTGTATGAACTGACTTATATAGTTTTGACTGGTAGAATGGGCCCCCCTTCTCTACCACCTCAACAAAATAAGGACGGCGAAGTGCCTTTGCGTTCCAATCAAGAACCATTTCATCTGATGAATATACAACACCATCATCACTAATAATTGCAACATCCAAGATATTGTAGCGATTCTTTAATGAATATGCAGATGAAATTAAAAAGCTGGCATTTTCCTCAAATTTATCGCCTGCTAACGGAGATGATACATTTTCTGCAACAGTGTTTAGCAACTTTTCATAAGAGCTTATTGCATATTTATAGTTATTGGTTAATGCTTTTGAGTTACTTTCACTTAGTAACGTTATTAGCTTATTCTGCTCTTTTTCTTTACACTCGCATATAATGTATATTGCCAAACCTAACACAGTGACAATCACCAAAAAAAACACCGAAAACTATTTTATTTTTCATCATTATTTCAGTCATATGCCTGAGATAGTCATAAACTTAAAATGACATCTATCCACTCCATTACACAGGCAATTTAATCCGTTCTAATCAGGTTATTCCTAGAACCCAAATCGTGTATGAATTTACGCACAGACTATAAACCAAAACCACAAAACTCGCACGTAAGAAAACCCTTACACCAACACAAATGAAATAAGATATCGTTTCAAAATAAAAAGCTCGCCATTTTAGGCGAGCTTTGTCAATAAGCGTTGATAATATCATTCGTTACTGGCGAGAAATACAAACCGGAAACTTAGGCTCATCAATATTACTAGGAGACGTAGAAAACTCTTTGCTCAAGTTCACCGTCGTTTGCATACCGGGACCTGAATTCTCACTCGTCCAATAATTGTTTGATGTTGGCCACGCCGCGTAACCATCTAAACCAGTCGGTTTATAAACCTTTTGCAACTCGGCAACGGTTGGTATGTGCCAGTCTGAACGACCTGCGTAAAACTCTTCTGCAAGCTTTTCACACCATTTAACGTTATTGTCGTAGTTCAATAAGCCTACGTTCATCCCTGCAGGGTCTCGGGATGAATCGTTTGTTGTTGCATCCGGCTCGATCCCCATACTTCGTAATGCATATGGCGACACTGCAGGCACATATAAGTTACGAGTTGGATGGTTTGCCGTGATTGGTATGCATCGGAAATCTTGCGGTACGCCCGCACAAGGGAACACTTTTGGCGAGTCAACGATGACCTCTATCATACCAAGGGACCCAGCACTTCGATCATCCTCGATAACATAAAGAACTTGATATAATCCCGGGTCAAGTATGTCTATTGTTAAGGTTCGGTCAAACTGCGCACCTTCCGAAAACTTACGGATTTTCAGACCGGGTCCCGCTTCAGCATAGCCTAGGCCCCAATAGTCATCATCTGGCTCGACTATCTGTAATTCCGGAATATTATGAAGCTCAAAACTCACCTTATCGCCAGGAAGAAGGTATGACGGCATCATGGTTTTTTGCCATTTGCTATCGATATTAATAAATAACGCTTCTTCGTCTTTACAACTTGATTGGTAACAAATAGTAAGCAACTCTTCTCCGACGCCATCATTATCGTTGTCGGCATATATCGGAACAGGTTGATCATAACTGCTCACAAGCGTCACTTTTTTATTGTTAAAACTCGTACCGCTTGGCAAAGTTACACTAGCTGGATAGTCGGTACTGTAGAAACCCAATTTTACGTGGTCATTGTCTTCCAAAGATGTGGTTAGATCGCAGTTATCACTTTGACACCCTAGTAAGCTCGCTCGGGTAACCAAATCAAAATTCTCAACCGAATAGTTGTAAGAATATTCAGTCATGCCTATTGTTGGCGGCTGATTGAATGAATTCGATACTGTAATATAAAGAGCTCCACTTCTAATCTTCCCGGAGTCTGGGTTTTTGATTAAATACTCAACTCGGTTCCAGCCTGACAAATCCGGTGGTGTATAGGCTATGCTGTGTGGTTGCTCTATCGCAATAGTTCCGATAGATGGATAAGAACCGCCAATCGTTGCGGTAATAATCTCGCAATTTTCTTGTATTAAATGCGTTCCAACTTGTTGTCTTAAGTTGTATACGGTTACTGAACCATTTGGGGCAACACTAGCGGCCACTGGTGGCATGTCAGTAAACTCAATCTCATGGTCTAGTATTAATACAGTAACTTCTCCACTTGCTACTTCGCCCTGTTGTTCCACTTCATATTCATAGGTGCACAGACCGTTCTGCTTCGCGGTAATGTCAAATCCCTTACCATTCAATTTGGGAACACCACAAATTGATTCATCTTCGAGAGTTCTGACGCCAATAACTTCAACCTGACCGCCCTGAACAAATTCCAGAATATTGATATGAGTTAGTTTACCGACATGTACTTTTACAATACCGTCACCCGCATAAAAGACGTCACTGATCTCAGGTTCTGGCGTTGACGCCGAAGGAGTTTGATCCTGTCCACAACCCACTAAAAGTAATGCGCACCCCAACAATAAGGTGGCACTAGGAGGAAAAACTTTATCCAATATGCTCATTTTTCTATACCTATTGAGTAGGTACGCGAGTTTTATATCAAACACTGAAACTCGAGTACCTAGAATGCTTAAGCTTATTTAATGAGAACATCAACGCGTCGGTTTTGAGCTCGTCCGATTTCAGTACCATTACTTGCAACCGGGTCGCTTTCTCCTAAACCAAATACGGTGATCCGCGCTTCATTTATACCGCTATCTATTAAGTAGTTTGCAACCGCCTGTGCGCGTTGCTTTGAGAGGCGATTATTATAGCTAGGCGAACCAAGGCTATCTGTATAACCTTTTACCTCAACCTTGAGTCTAGGATTGGCCAACAAGCTACGAACCATTTTCTCTAACGCTATCGTTGATGAAATGGCAACAGAGTCAAATCCAAACAGTTTTTTCGCAGACGTTACCTCGGGTGCTTTCAGTTCCACTGGCTGCACATTGGGTTCTCTCGGCTCGAATGGTTCTACTTGCGCAACCACCTCGCTGTTTACCTGCCCGAATCGGTAAGCGATACCGACATAAACTTGGCTAATATTTAGTTTCTCGTTTCTCGCTACTGGGACGTGGTAGTAATAATCGACCCCGGCCAATGCAGACAATCCGGTGGTTAAACGATATTCTGCGCCGAGTCCGATGGTATTTGACAGCCGAGAGTCTGTGTCTTGATTAAGTAAATTGCTTACCCCGACTTTACCCAATAAATGAAGATCTGAATTAAGTTCCGATTTCATCTTAATGCCTAACGTCGCTAAGGATAGCGCGTCGTTAGATACGTCAAATGCGTCATAGCTCGCGTACAAACCAAGGTGTGGATTTAATTTATAACTCAAGCCCAACTTGGTGGACAATCCATTCTCCGCGTTTGTCGGATAACTTGCGCCAACGCCCACTTCAGCTTCAAAATTGGGCATCACACTCTGACCGTAACCGCAAAGAGGGAAAACCATGGTGGTTAGCAATACTGCTTTAGAATAATTCAAAGTAAATCTTTCCTGAAGTTTTGGCCTATCGTCATCATTGCCTTTTTAGCTTTCTAGCTAACGACTAACCCGGAATGTCTAGTACAAACTGCTCAATCACAATTTGGGGTAGCGAACTTAGTTTAAAGATAAACAAGTTACGTAGTTCTCAGTCGCCTCAGAGTCTGCTACGACTTCACCAGTAATAATGTCAAACGCTTTTGGTAATCCACCATTATTCGTATCGCGCACCCAATAGCGGTGAGAGCCAGGCCATGACATTTTCCCAAACAAACCTTTATTTCCAGACTTATACCTCTGATAATAATCTTGCATATCACGCAGTGAAGGTACAACCCAGTCGATGCGCTCAACAAAGTTATTAGCGGCCAATAATCCGCAAAGTTGCTCTGCATCGTTATAGTTGAACATCGCGACATTCATACCAAATGGCCCTTTATCCCCGGTTTCATAATCAGAGGTGACGCCGGTAATGCCCAACATCTGCATTGCTTGCACCGAACCTGCAGGAATAAATAACTTACGTGATACTTCACTGGTACTCGCAGGTAAGCAGTTAAAGTTTCCTGACAATCCAAAACACGGATACACGTTCGGGTCTTCCACTTGGAATCGAATAACTCCAGAGTCGTAGTTTGCGTAGTGGTCCCCTACAACGTAGCTCACCACTTTTTCACCAGCACTCTTCGCTTTAAATTTGAATGAGGTGTTCCATACATAATTTGGGTCTGCCAGTTTTACTTCCGTCGTACCAAACGTCTGTACCGTAAATAGTTGCCACGCATCACCCTCTGGATCTGAGACGACCAAGTCTTTGAATTTAGCAATGTCGACCTCTACAGTTGTCTCAGGAAAAATGTGATAACCAAGGTCTGTTTCTGCCCAATGTCCGTCCGTGTTATAAAATGCCAACACACTTGTTTTACAGTCGTAACGACACAGTTCATCTACGGAGCGACCATCGATATTCACCATGACTTTATTGCTTTGGTTGGCTGTGATCATTAAGTAAGTCTTATCAAAACTTGTATCTGTTTGAGACAAGTTGATTGTCGAGATAGTATCGTTTCTCGTGAGCTCCAGTTTATTACGCTCGCCTTTAGTTACATAATCAGAAACACTGTCACAACTGCTTGCCGAACAACCTGCCGTATCTGAACTTAAGTATTTAGCAAAGATGCGTTCCGTTGGGTTATATTTATAATCTTTGTTAGATATTTCTAACGGTAAATTAGGAATTAAATCCGAATCAACGTGGATGTAAATAAGGCCGTATATTGTTAAATCAGGTTTTTCACTATCTTTTACATAATATAAAACTCGCGTCCAACCGCCAGCAAAGATAGCTTTCACATTGATAACACTGCCCTGACCAGAAGCCTCCGCAGGAGCGAAGTCGATACTTTGCAGATAAATTTGGTCTGGTATTAATACATACGAGTCTTTCCAAATGATATCGCCTAGTGTTTCGGCGAGATCGATTTTCAACGAGTGACCATCGGGTTGCACTTTTTTATCTATCTGAGGAAGTACCCAAGCAGGTTGCGAGTCAGAAATCACCGTCAATGTTGCACTTGCTTGACCGAGGTCATCTGATTCTACAGTGTAGAGATAATCACATACAGTATCTTGTGTTTGAGTAACGAGGACTCCCAACCCTTTAATTTCAGGTATTCTACATACTGGATTAGAATCAGCTACATCAATGTGAGTGATAACCGCGTTCGAGCTTTGAACGTACTGATTAAAGTCTATATATGTTGTTTCATTTGTTTTGACTATATTTACGCCATCCATCAAATAACTGCTAGGTGGCAGAGTAACACTAGGAGGTGGTTGCACTGATGTTGGGCTTTCACTACCGCAACCCATAAATAGCAAGGTGGCTAAACATAAGCCCCATCTCTTTGCTCGCGCAGGCCTCGTTCTTTCTTTTTGCACTTTCTTCATAATTCCCTCGTCAAAGAGTATTTTTAAACATCACCGTGAATGAGCCAGAATATTTATCGGGTTTGACAGTAGAAATATTGTCAAAACTGACTTGCAGTCGCGCCGAATCTCCATAGATATAAGGCTGCTGTTCATCACTCATGGCAATTGCTTTTCCATCTTTAATGAGCTCATTTTGTCGATCTAGCGCACAACCAGAAATGCAACTGACACTATAAGGAATTTCTTCTTCGTTATTAATGTCATTCGATTTAAGTGTGTAAAGGTCGCTATTTGGTACCAATTCCATCTTTACACCATGCAAATTAATACCTTGTGGCCTTACAATATAGGTCGTTTTACCACTAATCGTAGTTGGCGATATATTTATAACATCCATCACACCATCACCGATCACTTCAACCGAATTGATCCACGATTGCATATGGTAAAAATTAAAACGCAATACTATAGGTATATAATGGCGGAACTTTACTCCATCTCTGATAAAATCCGCCATAAAGGTCACCGTAGTAAAACCATGGTATAAACCCGAACTTGGAAACTTCGGCACAGGAATGACATTGAGCACAGGCCTCACCGCCATGACTGGAGAGCCGGTTTCCTTTAGTGTCATCACTAATTTCCCTATGCCAGACCCTTTTACGGAGTAGGAATAAGCAACCCCACCAAGATAACTGACGGTCAGGCCGGGGTTGCCGGAGGCCATCGTACTGTGAGGGGCTAACGTCCAATGACCACCTATCACATCGACGTCCATCATGAACTCATCTCCGTTGAACGCGTTCGTCATTTTGACCGAGTGGATACCGGGCTTAGTTACCCCGCCAATCATAATAGCGTCCGCTGGAGGTGTCGTTCCTACGATATCCCAAATTAGTGGGCTAATAGATTCATTACCTTGGTACTGAGCCATATAGCGAGTATCGTACAAATCATCATACAGGTTGATCTCGCCACTATAACTCTGGCATTGATACGACATTGAGATAATGATGCACAAAAACCTAAGTATTAATTTACCCACAACCATCACTCCCCACTGGAATGCGCTTTACCAGGCTTAAGACTAAATGTTTCTTTATACTTAGAATTGTGAGTCGATAACTCAACCTTAATTTCTTTGGCATTTTTCATTTTGTCTTTAAGCTCAATTGGCAAGTTTCGACCCGATAAACCATACACTACAGAGGTACACTCCTCTCGTTGCTTCCCTTTTAAGCCCGATGGGCACGCATCTAAATAGGCTCGTAGGTAAGTGCCACCCTTGTTTTTCAACTGCATGGTTGCGCCTTCATAACTCATTTCATAAGCAATCGGCTTATCTTCTCGTGCTGGTACGATGACAATTGGAGCAAAACCCACTGCAACTTGTACGGTGTGAGTCACTTTTTCACCTTCGGCAAAGTATGGCGTTGGGATAAATGACAGCTGATACACCTTATCTTTATCAATAAGTTGGTTTTTTTGGGGGGTATAGCTCACTTGAAATGCTTTTTGCAGTTCTGGATCTATTACCGTTCGTGCTGGGCGAACCGTTAATGACCAATCATCAATATTGTCTCGCGTGTAACGAGTCGTCTTTAGCTCGCCATCAACCACGGAAAGTTCCGCAATACCAACTTGTAAAAACTGGCGGTATTCAGCCCCATTTGTAATATGGAACGCAGCTTTACCATCAACCGTAAACTCCATCATAGAATCAATACCAATTGCTTGGCTTGTCATTGGAATGAATGGCGCACAAAGTAATATCTTTTTAAATAATTTCTTCATCATATTATCTCGATGTAAACAACTGCTTGGTATTAATCGCGTCTAAGATAACGTAAGCCTCTAGGCTTTCTAATAACGTTCGTTGCGCAGTTGTGTATGATTCTTGGTATTGAACATATAAGTACTCAACTCGGCCTACCTCTATTGCTTTTGAAACCAGACCAATTTCATTTAAACGTTCAATTACACCTTTCGTTACTTCTGTCGATTCGTATTTACCTACGAATATTAGCGCTTGGTTGCTTTTCGTTTGCGCAATGACGGCATTATCACTTTGGCGAACTAATTGGCCATCTAGGTTATCTAAGCCAGGCAAACAATAAGCCTGTACGTAACGCTTGCCTAATAAAGATTCGTCGTAAACACACAATCGTTTATTAGATACCAGCTTAAATGCTTCATTTCGTCGGAAGTTCACGCGGAACACACCATCATCGGATAGTTGCTCAACGCTATTACAGCTTTCTCCAATACAACGAGCATTAGAAATCGCATTGCCGTTCATATCGTTCAAGATAAATACTTGACTTGCCAACGGGATGGCCCGGTTATCTAACTCGTAGAACGATCCTGGCGTGGCGAAAAACTCGCTATTCGTTTCAGTCGTTTCTACATTCCCACTTTCTACATCTAACTCAAACGCAAAGTCGCTGTATTGTTGCAGAGGCATCACGGATTTAGTGCCAACTTTTACTGTTTCTTCTCGCCAAAAACTACCATCTTTATAGGCTGCATATCGTAACGCAGCATCATCACTTTCTGCTGCCTCTTCGATGTCCCACTTTGGCGCCAAGCCAACAAACGCTACGTCGTGCTCGGTTGTTAGCGCGATACCTTTATGTGTCACAATTTGGGTTCCAGAGAGACTACCTGAAAGCGAATAGCCTCCTTGGGTATCAACGTATCCGTACGAATCGTAATTGACGCTTTCATTCGTACCGTTGATAGCACCGTTTATTTCACCTACGGTTTCGCTGTCTGCATAAGAACGAACGGTCGCATTTGCACTGCCGAACCAACCATCTCCAACACGGTTATAACCGACACTAGCGCGACTATATGCATACCCGTCATTATCTGCAGAGACAGAAAAGTCTGTCGAAACATTATTACCAAAGCGTCTTCGCCAACTAATACTGGTATTCATCGTATCGTGTACGTCTGTTTTCGAATACGTAGCATTTAAGCTTAGGTCACCGCCAAGTACGCTTTTACTCCAGTTTAATGAAATATTATCGCTTTCTGAGTCGTATATTTCTGATTTGGTTTGGTGGTAGAAGTAGTTAAAGAAAGCATGGCCTCCAAACAACTCCCCTGCCACCCCTGCACTGTATTCGGTGGTATCTGAACCGTCATACAATACTGATGTTAAATCGTCTATCTCATTTAAATCGTTGTGTTTTACACTACGCGCACTGAAAGAAAACGGTGCGACGTTAAGTTGTCCAAATTGATATAAATCACCGTTAGTAAAAGTACCAATCGTGTATTCAAGGTTCGCTCGTTCATTGATAGACCAATTCGCGCCAATCAACATTTGGTTATTGGTTCCATTACTTACACCACCAAAGCCTACCAATAGATTCTCCATTGGGCGGTGTGTAGCAAGACCACGGATATACGCCATCGATTCTGGTGACTCGCTATCGCTACCCTCTACTACAAACTGTTCGCTTTCTTCAGCGTCTAAAAGCCCGACATCAAGTCGATAATCCCAATCACCGACCTTAAGTGAAAAATCAGCGTTGTTTACAACCTGGCGCTGCTCTTCCAAGACGATCTTGTCACCTTGCTTAACTACCAGACTGACTGTGTACGTGCCTGTCGGAAGCTCATCGTAACCCACGGATACTTCGCCCGCTTCCACAACGCGGCTTACGAGCAATCTATTGCCTTGGTAAATTTCTAGCTGACCACTCTGCGAGGTATAGAAATGCAACCGTTGATGCGCCCTAACACTGCCTTTCAACAAATTATTGCTACTCCCTAGCGTCGCAGAGACACCAGAAAAGTCAGCACCATAGCCAAGAAAATCTGTACTATTCAAAGCAATTACGTTCTGGTCTTGATAACCAATCACCGCTCGAAAATCGTCCATCTCATAGTTATATAAGGCTTGGAATACATCGAACGTTTGGTCATTTTCATCATGTCGATATTGCGAGTTAAATGACAAGTAGCCGACCGGGAGCCCTAGCAATGCTTCATTTGTCCAAGCCAGACTATTAAAATTGTCGCTACCATAAACATACAGGTTCGACCAGTTTATCAAAGCACCATATTGTGTAACCGGAGAATGATATTCTTCTTCAGCAGTGTTAAATTCATTAAACATCTCGGAAGATGCAAAAATGCGCAGTGTTTTGTTATCAAAATCAAAGATAAATTCCGTCTGACCAGGGATATCCTCTGGAACACAACTCATTAAAGCAACCTTACAGCCCGGGTTTGCAGGTACGCCTTGTAGTAATTTTTGCGTCACCTTACTTATAGCGTCTTCGCTTACATTTTGACCTGCAAGATAATCTTCCAAAGCACCGCGTGATTTCGTTGTATCTTGGAGATAAAAAGTATCGTAACTTACGTTTGCGAGTAATTCTTCAGTTCGGTTAGAGCCGACAAGGACAACTTCAACATTCTCTTGACGTTGCTCAAAAAAATCAGCAAAGTCCAATGGATAGTCACTCGCCTTAATAGCGTGGGAAAACAACAATGAACTAAAAATTACTAATGATAAATGACGTAGTTTCATAATGTGATCAGTTCTACTTGTACGCCAATCTGTCCATCACATGGCACACTATTAACCCTTTGTTCAACTCTAGGAAACTTCACATTTAAAAGGTGTGAGTCTCGGATTCCGGTGAATTGCAAACCACTCTCTGGCCAGTCTTGATTGTTCAGCTTGTATTCTAGTTTTATCTTTTCATCTCTATCTTCAAAGGTACAAACTGCGGACGCCATCACTGGTGATAAGCGATAGTCAACCGTATTGCCTTTAACGGATACCACTTCAAATTGAATATTCAATGGTGAAAATGATTGATCAAAAAGCGAGTACGATACTTCAAACATCGATTGAGGAGCATAAATTTCTATTGCGTTATATGTGTTGTCCTCGATAACAACGCTTGGAGTAAATACATGCACAACAGCTGCTGATAACTCGTTGCTAAATACAAGAATCCCTAGCAGTAGCCCCTGTAAAGCTTTATATTTCATTGAACCTCCAAAATGAATAAAGGGGCTTTTACACCCCTTACAACTTATTAATTCACAAATTGCTTTGAAAATTAAAGTGCTGTATCCGTTGTTAAGGCTAGAGATGCTTGTACTGCCCAAATGTCGTTCGCAGACGCCATGTCGAATGTTGAACCTGGTGTTGCTGGAGCAAGAGAAATCGTCGCAACTTGGTTTGCTGCAAAATTAAGCGGAGTGCTGGTAGATAGCGCCGTAGTACCTGACGTCACCGCGAAGTAACCGTGGTCACCACCTGCTGATACAAGACCACCCTTACCAGCCTTAATACTGCCAAGTGTTGCTTTGTAAGGAACACCTTCTTTATCTAGTGCAGGGTTAAATGCGCCATCTGCAAGCTCTGCATCACGAACCACTTTAAAACCGAACGTGCTTGCAGAGGTCAGAACAACTTCACCCGCTTTGTTGTCGAAGACCATTACGCCGTCGGTTGCAGACAGTACAGAACCGCCGTCCGCTGATACAATCCAGTAGCCTGGGCGCGCTTCTGAAGGAGCAGGAACGGTACCAACCCATTGGAAAATCGCTTGACCTACTTCTTCTGTTGCTGCTAGAACTGTGTTTGCCATACCTAGGGATGCAACTGCTGCAACTGCTAGTACTGTTTTTTTCATCATTTTCTTCTCGTGTTATTTTGTTTTTACCCTAACCGAGACTGACAACCTTCTGTCGAATCAGTGGGCATTACGCTAATTACTTAAATAGTCCCGAACACCGTCGGAACGTTGGTGAGAATTATGCGCCCTCAAACACGCAAGCGGTAGCAGATAAATTCCCACAAACCATTAAAAATCAACAACTTAAAATCAGCACCCAGTAGGAAAATACCGACAAACGATCAAAAAGCACTCACCCCCCTCCTAAAGATCATGCGCAACCAGTTTTGCAATTAAAATTTAGGTAATGCAGGAACAGCCGGCAACGTAAACAAAAAACGACCAATAAAAGATGAAAAATCCGACGCTTAGCCATTGAATCTAAGAAAAAGCCAATAGATTTTGTTTAAGGAGAGAGCGCGCGTTCATAAAACCGCAACAAGTTGGCATAACTCGAGAAGTACTGCTAACAAACTAACATAACTTAAAATGAAGTGTTGATGCTTCGTCATAGTGGCTAAATTAAAGTAAGTGATGATGAGGTTTCGAAATAATTAGCGGGGATTTACTCAACACAGTCAGACGTTCAGTGATTTAACTCTTGTAATCTTACGCTTATATGAAAATCTCAACCGCATAGCCTAAATAAGCCGATTCATAGGGTCTGACAAAAGAGAGGAGGAATACACATAACTCTTAGCTAAGGGCCGTTACAGTCCGTTACAAATAAAGGATTATTAGCAACTACACAAGTAGAGTTATTAGTCTAAAATTGGAGGTAGGAAAATTCACACAAAGAGTGGCCACCATGAAATTTGCATCTATATTACTGCTTTTCCTCAGTGCTATATCGTCTCATGCTACTGCCGAAGTAATCAAACTTAACTGGTATGGGGTTGTTCCTCCACCAACTTCCGTTTTAGACAGTCCTACTTATTTTGATAATGTTGATGTCGCGAGAGTCTCTCAATATTCTGAATTGCACCCGCAAATGAGTGTCGAAATTAACACACAAAATTCAAAAAACGTCAAACTCCATAAGTTAGTGGTAAAACTGTGACGTATTTCGTTTAGACTAGCCCAACACGGAAGAAAGTCTGTTGGGCTACCCTGATTTGTAACGTTACAACGTATCATTTACCGTAGATGAACGACACTCTCCAATCTAGGCTAAATTGATTGAATGCCTGTGACAACAAATCTTTACTATGAATGAAGCGTTGCTAGGTAGACGAGTTTAATACTTTGACTAACTCAACGGTTGATTTAATGCCTAACTTAGTCAGTATTCTTGTCTTATAAGTGCTAACTGTTTTTTGATTAATTCCTAACTCATAGGAAATATACTTGTTAGTGAAGCCTGCAACCAAGAGCTTCGCAACATCTAACTCTCGCTTAGACAGTTGTGCATAATGCTGGCTATCATCAACATATTCAGTTTTATTCCCGCCAACAGCAACCAAGACTGATTGGATCGTATCATACAACGATTTAGATTTATTAATTCTTAACACATTGTCTAAGCCTTCAGCAGATGAATCTAAGCTACTAGACTCAAGTAGGAAGATCTTAACGTCTGGATACATTGGCAAGTGCTGACTGACATTAAATTGACCCGATTGAAAGGCTTCTGAGTGGGTAATAATGTTATTGATAGGCAAATCCCTCAAATAAATGACCATCTCAGACTCACTCTCTACAGAAACAATATGCCCTAACGCTTCCTCTTTAAGCAGTAACTTCAAGGTTGCGCTTGATTCCTGTGTTCTTGTGTCCAAAAATAAAGTGTAGCTTTCACTGATGCTAGGGACGACTTTTGAGCTAAACAAATCATCCAAGTCTTTGATTTCAGACAACAACATCGGTTTGCCTGTGTAATACCCCTGGCAAACATCAATACCTAACTCTCTTAAAAACTCCCAAGTAGCTTGATCTTCTACACCTTCAGCGACACAAGTGAGTCCAAGCCCCTGAGCAAGTTGTAAAGCCATAGACGCTAATTGTTGTCTTCTATAATCATTCGCAATGCCGTGAATAAAGTTGCGATCAATTTTTAACTCAGTAAACGGTAAATCAATCAGTTGATCTAACGATGCGTAACCAGTGCCAAAGTCATCAATGGCCAACTCGACATCGTTCAATCTTAATCGAGCTAAGTTCGCATAAAACGCGGGGGTTCCATCGCATGTTTGATCTTCTGTTAACTCTAATGTCAACTTATTTGCCATAAACCCGTTCTTCTGACATGTGACAAGCGTGTAATTACACACATCTTGCTCTTCAAGTAACTGGCGATTAATGTTTACAGATAATCGAAGCTCGGTACTTATCGACGCAATTTCCTCTGTAGAAATGTCCAAGACTTTATTGTAAAGCTTGTCTAGCATTCCAAGATCTTCAACTTGAGTTAAAAACCTATCCGGTGCGACTACGCCATATTGTTCATGAGTTATTCTGGCTAAGGCCTCAACGCCAATAAGCTGACCAGTGCGGAAGTCAAATTGAGGTTGATAGTGAACGATGACACGATCTTTCTCGAATGCCTCTGCGATATCTATATTACTTAATGTTGGCAGCTCTGCTTCTCTTATTTCTTCAGCCGTGAAATTATTAAAGCTATCCACGATGTTTGATAACTGATTTATATCAAAAGGCTTTTTGAGCACATCTACAAAATCAAATTTATTTAGATTACACATACCTCGTGTGATTTCTAGGATGTTATCGTCGACAGCACTCATAATGATCACCCCTTTTGCTTCATTAGGAGTGACATATTCAGATAGCAATGTAATGCCATCCATTTGAGGCATTCGAATGTCACAGAAGATCAGATCAAATCGGGTTCGGCCTAAATTTTTATGCGCGCTTATCCCGTTATCAACAACCGTTACATCGGTATAACCAAGTTGCGCTAACTGTAGCTTTAAACCTGTAGATTGAATTCTATCGTCTTCGATTATCATTATGTTCATGAGTTAATTACCCTTAAGAATTCATGTGCATCACGTATCGCCATTTCAAGATGTTCAATTAACAACCTCTTTAAGGTGACATCTCCTGGCTTCATCTCCAATTCACACGCAATATCCGCTAATTTTTCAAGCTGTAACACGCCAGCAGAGCCTTTCACTCTATGCGCCACCAGTTTTACATCTGCATCTTCCAAGCACAGTTCTTCCAACGAATTTGAAAATGACTCATGGACCACTTCGGCCATTTCGGCTCTTTGGCTGCTTGGGAACCCTCCGATCCAACTCTCTTTTTCTACATCCGTTTGAACGGGGTTATCAGCGAGAGAAAGATGGTCACTAAGAACAAAGTGTAAGTCAGACAGATCATACGGTTTATATATCAACTCATTTATACCGCTCGCTCTTGCCCTATCCTCGATCCCTATAGAGTTATCTGCTGTACAGGCAATAATAGGGACCGCATCATATTCAGGAAATTCCGTTCTTATAATCTGACTCAACTCAAAACCATTAAGCTCTGGCATGTGACAATCTGTAATAATCACATCAAACGGATCACTATCCCTTAACATTTCTAATGCACTGACACCATTTTCGGACAATGTCGAGCGAATACCGAATTCTGCCAACTGTTTTTCTAGTAAGAAACGATTTATAGGATCATCTTCAATGACTAAAATATGACCAGATAGCTTTTCATATGTGCTTGATACATCGTCGTCAAGATAAGTTTTACTTAACTGGCTTCTTTGAAGAACAAAGTCTGGGTACACATTACCGCCCACAATACGCTTATTTTTAATCAACGTACTTTTGACACCAAACTCATTAAGCCATTGAGCCACAACCGGATCATCAATCTTCAATTCAGCGTCTATTTGGTTATAGTTAATCTCTAAAGGCTCTGCGCTTATCGGGATCGTTATCGTGACGATTGTTCCAAGACTCAACTGGCTACTCACCTCAATATCGCCATCCATTAGCCCAACTAACTGAGATACGATCGACATCCCAAGCCCTGTACCACCAAATCGACGTGCAATATTATCTTCTGCTTGAGTAAATGGGTCGAACATTCTGTCAACCTGCTGCTTAGTCATACCTATACCTGTATCTCTTACAGAGATACTCAAAAACGTATGGGTAATATCAATGTCTACTGAGATAAACCCTTTTTCTGTAAACTTAATGGCATTCGACAAAATGTTTGACACAATCTGATTGACACGAAACACGTCGAGTTTTGCGTTCAGTAGTTTCGTTGGCGTCCAGTTGAGCACAAAGCCGATATCCTTAACTTGTGCGCTTGCTTCGAAGCCACGCAACATTGGGGACAACTCATCAGCTAAGTTACAATACTCCTCTTGAATATTAAGCTGTTTAGCACCCAGTTTCGAATAGTCTAAAATATCCCCGACTAGAATTTTGAGTCTTTTTGCGGAACTTTCTGCATTTGAAAGTAGGGTTTTATTTTCTTCTTTCACCAAGTTGTTAGATAAGATCTCCATCAAGCCCATCATCGCAGAGATAGGTGTTCTCAATTCATGGCTTACCACTGCTAAAAACTGCTTTTGAGATTCAATAGATTTCGTTGCTATATTATTTAACTCGATTAAATCCGCTTCATTTTTTTTCATGTCGGTAACATCATTAATCGCCACAAGATAATTCATACTATTATCCTGACTGTTGTGAATCGGCGTATTAATAATGTGAAAGTATCCTACCGAACTTGGGCCAAGTTCTACATAATGCGTCTCTGAAAAATTACTCTTAAAGCTTCTACCAAACGAGTCGAACAATATTTCGATAAAATCTTTATCTGTTTCTGAATGAACCGTTGATAGCATCGACTTAAAGGTAGAATTTGAAAGCAGGACATCGCCCTTACTATCCAAAATACAAATCATACTAGGGATCGCATCGATAAGATCCGTTAACCACTGGTTTTTAAACTCTGTGTATTCTACACGCCTATCCGACGCTGTCATTCTAGCGCGCATTTTTACCATCAGACTGTAGGTAAACAGAGCGGCAATAATAACGAACAATAAGGTTAATAAGGCGGTAGTGAAAACCTTACTTTTCTCAATGCCCCAGTTATATTCCATTTTATGATAAGGCAACCATAGGTTTTCGATTTCTCGCTTCGTCAAACCGTTTAGAACACTGTCCATCGTATCTCTTAAATCTTGGTTTGTTGCATTCACAGCCATCGATAGTTGAACATCAACTTGGGGTAAAGTTGGTTTTGGTATTATATTAAAACCTTCATCCTCCCCACTAATAAGCAAACTATCAAGTAAGTCAACATTAATATAAGCGTTAGATATTTTACCGCTTCTAATATCTTTCAATATCGAATCAATTTCTGTGTACTTTATCATTCCATTTGTTGTCGCAATATTAATACGATCTAAAATGCCGACTACTTTTCCATCGTTGTCCCATTTTTTGCTTTCCAGATATGAAAACTCTAACGTTGTATACGGAACCGTTCTCAAGAAACCTCTGTCTCTTGATAAAGAAGAGTTCGAGGCAGGGAGGATGTCGACAACACCCTCTCTAAGCATATCTTCTATATTTCGCCCGTTGGGTTCAACATACTCGAAAACAAGTGATGTTCTGGAGCTAATCAGCGACAATAAATCGTTAACATACCCATCGTATTTTTTTGCATTTTCATTCCAAAAATAAATAGGGAATGCGTTTTCATCAACAGTAAACCGAATAACTTTAGCTTCACTATCAGTATCGTTATTCCCTGACATATATTCAAATGGCTTGATATTGTAACGTTCTGATAAACTATTTAACTCCGGATCCGCAACCAAAAGCGTTTTATCTAGGATATCCTTTAATAAGGCATTTTTTTTTGCTTAGCGCGATACTGGCATCAAAACTACCAAAACGGCGATCGACTGCTACTTGACCAAAATAAAATGCATTTGATCCAAGGTAAAAACGTAAACTCGGGTAAACATCAAGCAACGCATCAACTTTTCCAGACTCTAGTAGTTGATAGAACTCTTTTGGCTGATCAACTACTGTGATATCTGTATAATTCAGACCATCTAATATTTTACAAGCTGTTGACTTCTCGACACAGGCCCAGTGCAAATGGCTAAAATCCTTCGGTTCTAACTCTGTGTTAGCAATCCACCCTGCATAATAATATTTAAACACAGGTTGAGTGAATGCCATCGTTTTGGCTCTTTTAGCACTTTTAACAAAACCTATACCAATATCAACCTCACCGGCTTCAATCGCAGTGAATGCTTCGTCTATCGAGCCATAGTTTATATAGGTAAACTGCACGCCGAGTTTATTTTCAAATACTTTCACAATATCATGAATATAGCCTTTGGGAGCTTCTGGTGTACCGCCCCAAAAAGGTAGACGAGTGACAGTTCCAATCACCGCAACGCTGATAGCTCGCTTTTCTGCAAGATACTTGGACTCTTGTGCAGTCAAAAAGTCAGCTGTTTGTGCCGCATAAGACATAGACGCCATACAAAGCAGCAATACCGTTAATGTCAATCTCTTCATTTACGTGTTCTTTTATAAGTTTGAGCGGCAATTGTAACAATTCACTGAATTGACACAAACCGAAAGCATGGAAAAAACCACTTTAAGTTATTGTTTTTTAAGGAATTAAACTAATTAGCCAGTGTAAAAACAAATGACAACCGCTGACATATCATGATACCGACCATTGATAACCTTGCGTTGTTCAAGAATCTCTCCCCCCCCTCCACAAGTGACGCCAAGGTTCAGGGTCCTGTGTGCTATTGCTGAGCTAAGCATCTTGAGATTACTTGGGTATATTTGCCTTCAAATCTGCCAAATTCTAAGCTGTGCGAAAAAGCTCCAGATAACATCCAGAGCTTTCGGTTATTCAACTTACCATTACGCAACAATCATTTTGTTGGAGCGATCACTTTGATATTTAAAAGCAATTCCCCGTTATCTTTTTTCAGTGTTGCCCCTACGGTTTTTTCCGTTTCTCCAGGTGATAACAGGTTTGCCTTTGCTTTAGCCCTAAACGATGATGCTCCTCTAAGATCCGTCCAATCACTCCATGGGTTTGAAGTTACACTTAGGTCAGTTGTCACGCTGAAGCTTTTATCCGGAATACCATTACCTTCATTGTCCACCATACGAAAATCGACTTCTATTTCGTCGCTATCATTCGCTATCACATAGCAAGGATCGCGCACGCCCTCTGTTCCTCGGCACGTATAGGTATCAGAAAATTGCAATTCCTTCCACTTACCCACGATGGCTTGAAGCCGAGATTCAACCGTGATTTCAGGGTTGTCTCTATCCGTGACTTTTATAGTAAACAGGCCTCCTTTTGTCGACCGCGCATATACAGCGAATTGGCGTTCGTTAATAGGAACAGTTCTTAAGGTCATCTCTGACTCACTTATCTCGTCACTTACAAGGGAAATATCGTACTCGCTCTCTTCCGCTTTTTTCGTGACCACCGAAATCTGAGCTTCGCTATAGACTGTAAACGTCACCCCAGTCGTCTGCACCATTAACTCTTGGAACTCGAGGCAGGTGAGATAAAGCGCCTCATCTTCAGTGCTTTTATCTCTGAGAATACCTGTATTTAAATCATAGGCCTGTATTCTCGACTTGTCTTCAGAATACGCCATGAATGGCGTTGACTTTGGCCACTTGCTGATGTCTAGCTCTCCTGCTGAAGTCGCTCGATAGACTTGATCTAGTTCATAGGCAAACGGTATCCGTCCTTTTGCGGCACAAATTGTCTCTGCCGAATCTGCATTCAAATAAGCCGATAGTGTCGTGGATTTATTACTATCCCACAAAGCTTCGGCATTCGTTACTTGGCTCGCATCACTGTAAAGCAATGGCGCAGCGAGCCGTTTAGTCGTATTTGTGTGCGAATTATAATAGTCTACATAGTTCCAATCCGGTGTTTGCTCATTCGCAGCTACCGTAATATACATACTTGCAGACAATATATTATTGTATTGATCCTGTACAACATAACTAACACTGTGTTTACCCGGCTGAGTTGCGATAAATGTGAAACTTTTATTTATAACTGAATCTTTGTCTGCAGAGGCCACCGTTGCGGTATTTGAATAAACGTATGCTAGTTGCCACTGTGAGTCAATATCAATAGTTAAGTCAGATAATGTCTCTAGATTGATGGTTAGTTGTTGCTGTGTTTTTGCAGTAAATACAGTGTCCAGGTTATATGATATTGGAGATATATCTGCATATGTCTTTTCTATGCCTTTCCCGACGACGATCAACCCTGTCAATGGTTTATCTTCTGATTCCTTGTTTGCTAGCACGTAGCGTAACGTTATCATCTCGTTAACTTGGCCATAACTCAGCTCAATACCATGTTGTGACCAAGGTATTGCACTATGTTCATTCGATGGTGAAACTCGAGTAACCGCTTTCAATTCATAGCCTTGAGGCCACTGCTCACCAAGAACTGATTTTACATCAATAACATTTTGGTCCAACATTTCCGCTTGCTTCAACAGCACGAATTGCGGTTCTAGGATTGGTTTATCAGCCAGACTCGAAAAACTCGTCAATGACGTCTGAGTTTGCTCATTATTTTCACTATTGCCTACACTGATGCTATGGGTGCAAAACTCCGCCGCGTTGCTGTACAGTTCGGCTGTGTTTATATCATCATGAGATTGTGATGCGTAGCAATGTTCATTTTCACTGCTTATACTATCAATGGTGATGCCTTTGCCGACATAATGTTGACGAATATTAAATTCATTAATTTCATTTGGCTTAGTTATAATAACCAGTTCTGGGGCAATAACCCGTGGAGACTCTGTAATTGAATCCGAACCTGAAGTAATCGTGTTGCTAGCTTCTTCATGCCCACATGCTGAAATACCGATAACGATCAGCGGCATTAGACACTTAACCACATTCAATTTCGTCTTCTGCACGTTAATTTTTTTTTCTTAAGATCATTGCTTACCTCTAACGCAAGAAATGCAGGTAACATTTATAGATTTTATTAGGTCATATATTTTGCTATTCATATATGCCTTATTTTAAATTACGCCGCCTATATATACCGAGATGTATGTCATTACTATCTCGGTATTACACGTAAATATTCTGATTCTGCTTTTATTTAGCGTTAATTTTTGTGTAGATCGGTAACGAAACCAAACGAGCACCACGTCCATTAGTCAGATCGATAGCAACACGGATTATTCCTTCTTTGCCTTGCGCGCTACTATTGGCTGTCGCAGTGACATAAAAGGAATTCGAATCAATTACCTCTTTGTTGAAAGTAATATCTTGATCAGTAAATTCATCTGAGATCACTGAAAAGAGTGCTTCGCCATTAGCATCGGATGTAATAACGCGTACCAACTTTTGATTCTGCTTCCCACTGTAACCATCAACCAATGTATCGAGTAGTGATTCCTCATAGGTCAAACAAGCAACATAAAGCAGCGTATCTGTCGTTGTCACTCGGTTACCTGTACTCCCCTCAACGGCTATCGTCTCTAGCGTGCTTGGGTTAGTAGCCCAGTAATATTTCGCCTTCGGCCACTTATTTGGATCACCTTGTGCTTCACCATTATTAAATTTTACAATCTTATCACGAAACTCATAGTCGTACGGCAATCTTCCATACTTACTGCAATAGTTGACCCCCGCTTTGCGTGAATAAGTCGCGAGTGTATTCCTCTTAGCCGAATCCCAGTACGGTGTGACGGCTCCATTTATTGCTGCAACACTATAGAGGTTTGGTGACAACCATTTGATATTGTCACCATACTGTCGGTACGTAACATCGGTCCAATCGCGCGCACGCTCTGGCATAACAACATCCACGATAACCTGCCCTAGTGCATACGCCCCATACGAATCCTTTATAGAATAAAGGATCTGGTGCTGACCAATCGAAGTACTTGGTGCCAGTTGGACTTTGAGGGCTTTCGGTTCTCCACTATTAAACCAGACACCAAGCGACGCGGACCTAACAGAATCCAACGACCAACTGCCTTCTGTCGCAATGGTTAAGTTTTCCAACCTAGTCAAATCAAGGGAGACCACTTTTATGGCATTTGGGTCTATTTCTAACACTGAATTATGTCGATATACGTTGGGCGTGATACTTGGCGCCAAATGAGCACTTTGCGAAACCGTTATATATAGATAGCCTAGCATCACGTTGTTCACATTACTGCTATCAACCAACGTATAAACAACCGTTATTACGCCCGGTTTTGAGCTTGGTGTGACCACAATAGCATCACCTTCAACCGTTGCTATTGCTCCTCCATCGGTTGGGCCAGTAACGGTAACATCAGCATCAAGCTCGAAACCAGAAAGCCACTCGTCACCTAATTTTTCGCGCATGTTATAGGTTTTTTCAACGTCCCCAACCACCGACGTGTCACTAATTGCGGACAAAATTGGCGCTTCAATATCACTTGAAAACACGTCTAGTTGCATGGTCGCTCGTGTATTATCACTTTGCTGAGTCGTTATTACTTGGTAACGACATAGTGAGCCTGCCGAAAAGTCACCAATTAATATTGCATCTGTGTGCATGAGTTCCGGGCAGTCAGCGCTATTGTGCTCATCGCGCACAACCGAATTAATTCGTGAGTCTGCAGCTTTGAGCTCTTTGGCGAAATTGAGTTCCGTGTTCGCCTCTGCAGGTACAACCTTAAAGGCCTGACGTGGCATCTCTATTACGTTGTTATCTGTGGGTGCATTGTTTTCACTGCCGCTACCACCTCCACAGCCTACGAAAGTGAGCGATGCACAAAGCAAACAGAACAATGGTGACTTTTTCAATGTTGTTAATCTCAGGGTATTGAACGAACAACTTAAAGCTAACGAGTCAATAGCTCAAAGAAACAGCGCAACAGGTACGAACACCTACCCAAACGCCTTGCGTTCTCGGTTAAAAGTTGCGCAATAATGCCTATCCTACACCAAATACACAAATACGAATTTTCCTACAGGGGGTAAGAAGATTTTCGGGTCAAAAGAGCTGTTAAGAAGAGAGGTAACGAGGGAGGCAAGAAGCCTCCCGACGTGTACCGTAACGATCACTTAGTTATAGTAGATGTTAGCTACATCTTTTAGTTGGGAGTCATTTGTTTTAACTATAGTTGTGCTTCAAATACTAGAGTAAACAAACCCCGATACTCCCCCGCTTTTAACTCAGATAGAGGAACACCATCAAATCCGACAGCTAGATTGATTCGACGCTGCTTAGTATCGCTTCCCACCGATACATTTAACCTGTTATTCGCATTATCTATTTGGGCGATTCCTTTTGGATCGATGATATTTTTGTATCCCCCTTCACATCCTTGTTGACACGCAACGAAAAAAGGGATGTCGCGCAGCCCTGATTGAGGTGTTTCTGATACATATTTCATTGAATAGTAGGGTTCACCTATTAGGGTATTTTTCAACCCCAACTTTAACCCGCCAGAGAAATCCCCCGTCAGCGTAACATTGACATTGGTTTGACCGCCGACCTTAACATCGGGGTGATCATAATAGCGTGCAGGGATTACTGGTTGTCGATCAACGGTCACTGACGTAACTTGCGCGGGTTTATAATCAATAATGATGCGCGTGGTAAACGTGAAGATATTACGCTTTCTCATCCCATCGCTTGTATAGTAGTCGTAGGGGACAGTCGAGTTAATCCTCCCACTATACGTCCCTCTGGGCGCGTTTTCATTTGAAAACGCGGCGAAGATTGCGCTCGCATCCAACCCTTTAAACACCGGCCTAGAATGTGTAAACGGGGATTTCTCTTCGCCAAAGGTCAACCTTGTATCACTTAGTCCACTTCCTATAACGGTGACTTTTTTACCTGAAATGGTCGTGTTTGCTACGGAACTCGCTATATCGCTTTCTTGCGTATTCGCAGCACCCTGCAACATATACTCCATTCCGATAAATGTAATGGGAACACTTATTTGTACCCCTGCCCCATTACCCAAAAACACTGGTATTTCGTGCCCAGAGGCTTGTGCTGTTCCAAGAACCACTTTTTTCGCGGGGGGAATATTGCCGTGAATATCCCAAATACTTGGGACAAGCTGGTCGCCGTGTTGCTCTGCCGAGATCCCTGAGGCCCCATCAGCACGGAGTCTTATTTTTACCTCTGCCGAAAACGCAACGATTGGCGAGCATAAGAAAACAATGCATAACCAAGTAAGTAGTAACTTCATACTCGTCCTATTTTTCGCTGACCGCTTCATTGTTTGACAAATCGAAATCTTGCTTAAAATCACCGTTGTGTGTTCGAACTTCTATTCGCAACTTATCCGCTGCTTTCATTTGCTCGGTTAAATCAACAGAGAGTTTTCTGTCCTTTAATACATAAACGACCTTATAACAAGAGTCTCGCTCTTCCCCAACTGCGGTGACAGGGCATGTATCCATTAGTACGTTAATGTAGCTGCCACCGTTATTGACGATATTCACTTTGCCAGACTTATAGCTCATATCAAAATCCAGCGGTTGGTCTTTTTTTGCTGGCACGATAAGTAATGGTGCAAACCCTATTGCCACTTGAACAGCTTGCCCCGGCTGCTCTCCTTCAGGAAAATATGGCGTAGGGGCAAATGTTAACTGATACACTTTGTCGTAATCTTCATTTAATGTCGGTGACGTGTACGTTGCCTTAAATGACTTGCGCATTTTATTATCGATAACCGCTCGGGGAGGTTGTACTTGTAAACTCCACTTTTCGATGTTCTCTCTAGTATAAGGCGTATAAGTCAACTCCCCATTTTTTACATCGACATCCGCAACCAGTACGTTAACGTATTGGCGATAACCATCATTATTGGTAATAGTAAATACAGCTTCACCATCTTGTGCAAATTTGATCATTTGGTCGATACCAATTGCCTGAGCTGGTATTGCGGTTGCAGCTAAGGTTAATGAAATTGCGCACAACGTTTTTTTCATACTATTTACTCTTATACTGTGTGATTATCTTGCTTATGCTTATCTTCGATAGCATAAGCTTCTAATGATTCAAGGATCTGACGTTGAGCTAAGCTATACTCGACATCATTTCTAACATAGACATAAAGTACTTCCCCAACCTTGATATTGTGAGACACTAAATTAACCTCTTTGAGTCGCATTAGGATCTTGTCCACTTCTGGTGCTGAGTGAAACTTGCCTACATAAACGAAGCCTGCTTTCACATCAGACTCCACTGCCTGCTGTTGACTTTGGCTAAGCTTAGGTCCGGCTAGCGCTTCTTGTACACTTTCATCCAGCCCCGGTAAGCAATATGATTGTACATAGTCTTGCCCTAATGCTGCTTGGTCGGAAACACATAAACGTTGAGAAGAGACAATTTTAAATGGCTGCTCTTCAAGATAACTGACCCTAAATACACCGTCTTCCGACACTGGATCGATACTTCTACAACCCTTACCAATACAGCTCGCATTACTTATCGGCTCTCCGAACATGTCACTCATTACTAGGGTTTGAGTTTTTAGTTTCGTCACCTTATTCTCTATTACGTATAAGCTACCCGGCATCGCCATTGTTTTCTCGAAGTCATTCTGTACTTCAAGGCTTTCATACTCTGCGTCTAGCCGAATCTCCACTTCGGAGTAATTTGGCAATTCTATTAACGCTGGCTTTTCGGCACTAACATGGTCATTTAGCCATATACGGCTATTTTTAACCACCGAATAGGAAACTTCCCCACTGTTGTCGTCCGTACCCCATGCAGGGGCAATAAACACGTATGTCTCACTTCGTTTTCGAGTCAACATTTGGGTATTACCCGACATGATCTGCGATCCGGAGATCGTACCCGAAAGCGAGTAATCCCCTTCTGTCGAGCCATAGCCATAACCACTAAAATTGAATTCGTCTGTATGTCCTGATCCGAGAATAGACATATCACCTTTAGCACCTGCTTGGTCAACAATTGCCGCTAAAGCGCCATTGCCACTCCAGTTCTCTGATTCAAAGTTTCGAGATAACTGATTTCTCACGCTGATCAACCCGTTTTGGTCAAATGCACTAGAAAGCGTTGATTGATAGTTACCCTCTAACTGAGTACTCCAAGATAAAAGCGTATTAAAAGAGTCGCTATCACCATACTTAGAGTAGGTACCACTCAATGAAAGTTGTCCCCCGAAGGCATTACGAGACCATGAGAAACTCAATGAATCGCTCTTGGAATCACTTTCCTGATACTCTGAATGCGTGTATCCAAGTGTTCCACTACCACCTAACAGAGAGCGACTCCAGTTTGCACTGTATTCGAGGCGATCATCTTGTCCATACAAGCGAGTTGAAAGTGCGTTGCTTTCTTGTTCATTACTAATATATTTAGCGGCCAATCCCATCCCTTCGACACCAACGGATATCTGTTGGTACATATCACCATTTGCAAAATAGCTCGACACATAATCGACACGCTTTTGTCCATCAAACACCTTTGCAAGTCCAAATTGACCATAGACGTCATTTCCATTTGAGCCAGCGGCTAAGCTTAACAACGTACTTTCATCAAAACGATACGTTACCGCACCATAGCCAAATAGTTGTTCCGATTGACTTAGCTCATCATTATTATCCAATGACGGGAGCCAATGCACACCTAGCTTGTAATCATAGTTACCTGTAGCAAGCTTGTAACTCGCTACGTTAACAATAAAACGCTCCTCATTTAGCAATAAACGCTCGCCTCTGCGCAATACGATACGCAGGTTATAAGCACCTCCGGGCAGTTCACTATAAGGGACAGACTGTTCACCCTCTTGAACCCCTTTCGTTAGCACTAGGCGCTCCCCTTGAAAAAGCTCTAATTGGCCAGATTGAGGGGCAAAAAAGTTCACACGTTGGATACCTTCACTTTTATTTTTTAGAAGGTTTGTACTCGATCCAAACTGAACAAATTGGCCTGTCAGATTCATTTCTGAAAATAAGAGATCCGTTGAGTTAAAATCTATACTACTTGAAAAGTCTTTGTGCCCGACAATGAGTCGTTTATCTGCAAAATCAACATTATAGGCAGCTTCATATACATCAAACTGATTGGTTGATGAGCTATATTGCGTGTCTGCTTTAAGATACCCATAAGGTAATCCTGCCACGGTAATGTTAGACCAAGTGAAAGCACCTGAATCATCCGAGTATTGCAAGTAAAGAGAGCTGTCATTGATGATTGCGTTATCCACTCTTGAGCCGGAATAAAACTCGACATTTTGTGCTCGGTCATCAACCATTGAAGAGGAGACATAAATACGTAGTTTATTACTGTAATAGTCAAATACGAATTCGGCTTTGTTAGGAATATCCTCAGGGATACAGTCACTGATTTCACCTTCACAGTTTTCAAACGCAGCGACGCCATCAAGTAATTGCTCAATAATCTCGTCAACAGCCCACTGTTTAAGGTTGCTATTTTTTAAATAGTCAGATAACGCATTTATATTAGATGTAGAGTTGATAAGTATGAATTTTTCATAGCTGACAATTGCCATAACCGTACCACTTCCTAACTCGCTAGAAAGCGTCACTTCGACTTGTTTTTCTTTTGTTTCGAAAAAGTCTGAAAAATCCGACGGCCCCATTATCGCGTAACTTGGGCTCATAATTAAACAAGCCAAAACTGACAATAATGATTTCGCTCTATTCATACGTTTAAACTCTAATAACTGCCAACGACTTCAGCAAGTATTCCTACAAAACCATAACATTGTTGAAAATCTTGGTTTTGCCCAATCGTTGGGAAATTTAAAGTAAGCTCATGCCGATTAATATTACTGGTTGCATGAGGACCACTATTTATTTCTAGCGAGGTTTCTGATGGCATCACTGGTTGGCCATCGAATGTATATTCAACTCCGTTGATCTCTCGGTCATTCGTCTCACCTTCACCTCGACAGTAATTTTGAGGGGTTATCGTAAGATTATAATTAATCAACTGGTTTCTTGTTGATGTAACATCAAACCCCATCCTCAAGGGAAGAAAGCTTTGAGCACCCACATCATACTTAGTGGTATATAATTTTTGCTCTGGGGTTATTTCAATACCACTAGCACCTTGGTCCTTAACGATTCGTACGCTAGGCATTAATGATATTTCACCAAAGCGCGGACCTTCACTCGCAGCTATTGATAATGCGCTTGTCATCATCGTAAAAAGCGCTAATCCAATCTTATTTTTCATATAAATACAAAAAGCCCGTCAGCAAGGCTGACAGGCTTGCTTGTTGCTATGGAGAATTAAGCGTCTGTAGGCGTTACAGCCACGATCGCTTGTAGGATTACTTCTTGGCCAGCAGTGATTGGCGCTGAAACACCCGCTTTAGTAGAAATATCAAACTTTGAGCCCGCAGCAGCAGTGTCTGCCGAGATAGTTGCTGTAGAGTGCTTATCTAAAAGCGTGCCGTTGTGCTTCACTTCAAAGAAGCCATCTGTTTGTTCCGCGATTGCAGCACCATCGATACCTACGCGTACGTTGGTTAGTTGTACGTCGTACGCAAGAGCAGTACCTTCGCCATTTTCTGTACCGCTAATAACACCGTCTTTATTCGCGTCTTTCTTAACGACAAAACCGATTTGTGATGCTGATTTAAGCGTTACCGCACCACCCGCATTATCAAACTCTAGGTTACCTGCAAGAAAGTCTACAGCACCCAGCTTTTCTATCACATAACCAGCATCCGTTGGAGGAGTTACCACAGGAACCGTACCTTGCCATTGCATAGTTTGAGAGCCCGTTTCTAGCGTCGCAGCCATAGCTGAAGTAGTAGAAAGCATAAGTGCAGTAAGAGCAATTGTTGAGTATTTCATTTTCTATAAACCATTAATTAATCAAAAATTAAGTCTTCTGCTCACTCTGCTAAGAACTTGATTACCCTAGCAACAACTTGTAAGCATTTGACATATTATTCGCGGATAAATATGAACGGTGTTGCGTTCACTTCCTGTGGTCATTATTCAAACAAAACAAAACAAAATAAATCCTGAAATTTCTTACAAACACCAAAGGGAAACGTTTGGCGGAATGATTACAAGTAAGAATCACCCTACAAGTCTTTTTTGCACATTAACTTTTTCTATATAAATCAACATATCAGAATATACTCAGTTACAACTCGCTGGTGAACTGGATGTTATAAATGAAGAACTAAGGTGAAATGTCGTTCGGACACTAGACTTCAAGAACGCGAAGTGGAGAACATCATTGCAGCGTGCCGGTTTCTTGATAGGATAATTAATTCCATAGTTAAAATAACTTCAATTTAAACTAGAAAGAATCACGTTCTCATAGACTTTGACACACCAGTTATTCAGTGAGTAACGAGAAGTATGATGTAAATTATTACCAGAGAAAAACTAGCCTAGTGTTGATTTTGTGTTGTTCATTAACTTACTTATTGTCTAGTATTTAGTTTTCCAAAACCAATGTAACGACATTTGAACCCATAAACTAAAACGAAATGTCATAGTGCCTACTCGAAAGATGTACGAATTATCTGGTATTGCCTTTCCCTTCAGGGTGTTATTCAATACAGCACAAATCAAAATATTGAATAAAATCAGCATTTATTAAAGTGTATTTATTATGTTATCTATTATAATTAGCGACTTTGAACCAATTAGAAATTACATAAAAAACTCTATTAAGTCATTCTATAGTTCAAGTAGCATTGTTACTTTCAACAATATAAAGGAAAGTGACGTAAAGAAAATAAACATGATAGTGAATGACTTTAATAATGTTGTAATTTTTATTGATCTTGACCAAAAACCTTATTTGATAGGAAGAAAACCAGATCAAAACGAGAAAGTTGGGGCGATAAGTAGCATAGAGCGCATGCCAAGTGTTAGCATCTTCGCAATTGGTAGTGAAGAATCTCTAGAAGAAAACAAGAACTTTATTATAAACCAAAATATTCATTCTCATCAGATGCTAAGCAAGCCATTTAACGGAAAACAGCTTCAGCGATTTATTGGTGAGAATATTGCATCGCACAAAGCAGAGTTAGTTAAATCGCCAACATTTGGGCAGCGCTTAACTGCTTAATTCTCACTGTCCTATACAAAAAAAATGCAAACGTGAGGTTGGCAATGAAGGATCCACACTCATTTCCTCTTAAACAAGCTTTACTGCAGTGCCAAATGCAAGAATCTCTGAAGAACCATCAACGATCGAACTGGTGGTGAAACGAATACCGACTACGGCATCTGCTCCTAGGTTCGCGGCATCCTCTACCATTCGTTGAATAGCAATATTTCGGGCTTCAGTCATCATTTCGGTGTAACCACGAATCTCACCACCAACAATGCTTTTTAAGCCAGCCATGAAATCACGCCCAATGTGCTTTGACTGAACCACATTTCCCGTCACAACACCTTTTATCTCCGCAATCTCTCGTCCAGGAATCGTCTCGGTTGTTGAATAAATCATGCTATACCTCAGTAAGATAGTTAGATAACTCAATTAAGTTACCATCTGGGTCTCTAATGTAAACCGATAGGATGTTACCAATTGCACCTGTCCGCTGAACGGGGCCATCAATAACCTCGATAGAATGGGAGTCTAAGTGGGAGAGCACGTTTGCAATTGGCGTATCACACACAAAACATAAATCAGCACTCCCAGAGGCTACTTGACTCGCCTTAGGTTCAAATTCATTGCCAAGCTGATGAAGGTTGATTTTCTGTCGCCCATATACCAAAGCAACACGCCCTTCCCCGAAAGCAACACTTTCCATACCTAGAACCTGTGTATAGAAATCCAGTGTGGTTTGAATGTCTTTCACTGTCAGAACTAAATGATCCAAGCGGTTTATTTTCATTCAAGCTTCTCTACAATGCTTCAGATGAGATGACTGCCTCAATCTCAATAGATAGGTCAGGATGAATCAAACGGCTTACCTCAACTAGTGAACAAGCTGGCAAATACCCTTCATAGAAGTCGAATAACACCGACCGGATCTCTGGCAGTTGGTTCATGTCGGTTACAAATATCGTCAGCTTGACCAAATCGCGTTTCTCTCTTTGTTCTTCGGCGAGTATTTGTGACAAGTAAGACAGAATCGTTTTTGTTTGCTCGATTAGGCTTTCACTTTGACTTGCTGACCCCATAGCTGTCAGCCCTGACACATACAAGGTCTCACAATGTCTTGTCGCATGAACATAAGGACCAGAAATTTGCGGCAAAAATTCGTAACTGATTCGTTGAACCATGTTGTCTCCCCTTTCCCTAACGGTTATATTTTCGTTTGTTCAGTATCTCTTTCACTTGGTGCGTTTTTTCTAAATCTATCTCATAAACATTGGCTAAAGCACAAACATAATAGAGTACGTCGTAGAGTTCTTCCGCGATTGTTCCTTTAATTGTGTCCTCTGTCGGCTGACCTGTAGCGTCTTTCCTAATCGATTCAGATAGTTCACCCACTTCTTCAATCAGTTTGAGAAAGTAATGGTGCTTCTGTTCCGGGTCGTGATCAAACTCTTTTATATGCGCTTGTAGTTGTCGAATGTCCATTTCTAATCCTTTTTTGTTTGCAACTCTAGTAAACCCTACCATCAATAGATAACAGAATGATTTAAAGCGATATTCCTTTACTGAGGACAATGCAATGATACTCGCGCCCTAACTCATACTCAGTATCATCAAATTGTTCTATCTGATTAAAACCTTGCTTAAACCAAAAGCGAAAAGCGTCGGTATTCTCAACGTACACGTTTAGCATGGCTTTATCGAAAGGAGCATACTCAAAAACGATGTCCAATACACTATCGACGATTTCCTTTCCTAAGCCTCTACTTTGGTAGTCAGGAATAAGACACAGCATAGGGATCCATAAACACCCTTTGTACGGAAAATTCAGTTCGAGTTGGATATAACCTATCGCCTCCCCTTCCTGTGTCGATATTTTTCTGAGGTAAAAAGCCTCGAGGTCATCGGGATGTTTTGGTAGAGCGCTCTTTGAAATCAGCGCTTTATATTCTGCAATTGGCCAATCACGAAAAGTATGGTCATAAGCCACTTTTTGATGATTAGAATCGAATAGAGATTTGGCTAACTCAGCCTGTGCTGCATCAAAAGTAGAAAAGATTAAACGCTTTGATTCCCAATAGCTCGGTAACACAGATGCTCCTTATCCATGACGTGACGAGTAGAAGCAAAATAACAAATGCTGCCATTAGAGCAACTGATTTAGTCAGAGTTGGGATATGAGCGGGAAACGGGAAACGGGAAATTTTAAAGCAGGAAAAACACGAGGCAATAAAAAAGGAGAGCTAATGCTCTCCTTCTCTTAATCCTAAACTGCTAATTAAAGAGCAGCTTTCGCTTTTTCAACTAGAACAGCAAATGCTGCTTTGTCGAATACTGCGATGTCCGCTAGGATCTTACGGTCGATCTCGATAGATGCTTTCTTAAGACCGTTGATGAAACGGCTGTAAGATAGACCATTTTGACGAGATGCTGCGTTGATACGTGCAATCCATAGTTGACGGAATTGACGTTTCTTAGCGCGACGGTCACGGTAAGCGTATTGACCAGCTTTAGTAACTGCTTGGAAAGCTACGCGGTAAACACGTGAACGTGCACCGTAGTAACCTTTAGCTTGTTTTAGAACTTTCTTATGACGTGCACGAGCTTGTACACCACGTTTTACGCGAGGCATTATGCTTCTCCTAAACTAAACGATTGATAACTATAAAGAATTAAGCGTATGGCAACATACGAACAACTGCTGCAACTTCACAACGTGGAAGAAGTGCATTTGGACGTAGCTGACGCTTGTTCTTAGTAGTACGCTTAGTCAGGATGTGACGTTTTGTAGCGTGCTTGTACTTAATACCACCAGCAGTTTTCTTGAAACGCTTAGCAGCACCTTTGTTGGTTTTCATCTTAGGCATGATGAATAACTCCGCATTGAGTAGGTTTAATAAACAACGTAATTAGGGCGAACAAAACCCAGCCGTTTACCTTTAAAAGGGAAGCGGCCAGGTCTTAATTACTTGATGAGCCGTTAATTACTTCTTTTTAGGGGCAAGAACCATGATCATCTGACGACCTTCGATCTTACTAGGGAAAGATTCCACTACAGCAAAGTCTACAGTGTCTTCTTTCAAGCGATGAAGAACGTCAACACCGATGTCTTGGTGTGCCATTTCTCGGCCACGGAAGCGAATTGTTACCTTCACTTTGTTGCCTTCTTCAAGGAAACGCGTCAGGTTGCGTAGTTTTACCTGATAGTCTCCAATATCAGTTCCAGGACGGAATTTTACTTCCTTAATCTGAACCTGCTTTTGCTTTTTCTTCTGCTCTTTAGCAGATTTGCTCTTTTCAAAGAGGAATTTGCCGTAGTCCATAACACGACAGACTGGCGGCTCAGCGTTAGGACTGATTTCCACAAGATCCATGCCTGCTTCTTCAGCAGCTGCGATCGCTTCTTGAATAGATACAACACCAACTGATTCACCGTCAGCGCCAGTTAGTCGAACTTCACGAACGCCACGAATTTCACCGTTCATACGGTGTGGGTTTTGTTTTACCGGCTGTTGGCCGCGTCTTCCGCCTTTAATAGCTTATTCCTCCAGATTGAGCTTACGGCTAGAGATCTCGTCTTGGATGTATGCGATAAAGTCATCCACTTTAAATTTACCGAGATCTTTACCTTTACGAGTACGTACTGCGATTTCGCCAGCTTCCATCTCTTGGTCACCAACAACAAGCATATACGGTACACGCTTCAAAGTGTGTTCGCGGATTTTAAAGCCAATCTTCTCATTTCTCAAGTCCGCTTTAGCTCTAATTCCACTTTTTTGTAGTTTTTGTACTACTTCCTGAACATAATCTGACTGTTTATCAGTAATGTTCATAAGAATTGCCTGTTCTGGTGCCAACCAAGTTGGGAAGAAACCAGCATATTCTTCGATAAGGATACCAATGAAACGCTCTAGTGAACCTAGAATTGCACGGTGAATCATTACCGGTACAAGACGTTCATTGTTTTCACCTACATAAGTTGCACCTAGGCGACCTGGTAGGTTGAAGTCTAGCTGAACAGTACCACACTGCCACGCACGGTCTAGACAGTCGTATAGCGTGAATTCAATCTTAGGACCGTAGAATGCACCCTCACCCTCTTGAATCTCGTATGGAATTTCCATTGATTCTAGAGACTGTTTCAATGCTTCTTCAGATTGATCCCAGATTTCGTCTGAACCTACACGTTTCTCTGGACGAGTAGACAGTTTCACTACGATGTTGTCGAAACCAAATGTTTGGTACGTATCGTACACCATCTTGATACAATTTGTTACTTCTTCTTGAATTTGGCTCTCAGTACAGAAAATGTGAGCGTCATCCTGAGTAAAGCCACGTACACGCATAATGCCGTGTAATGCACCAGATGGCTCGTTACGGTGACATGAGCCGAACTCTGCCATACGTAACGGTAGATCACGGTACGATTTTAGACCTTGGTTGAAGATCTGTACGTGACCTGGACAGTTCATTGGCTTCAGTGCGTATTCACGGTTCTCAGAAGAAGTTGTGAACATCGCATCTGCGTATTTGTCCCAGTGACCAGAACGTTCCCAAAGAACGCGATCCATAATTAGTGGACCTTTTACTTCTTGGTAACCGTATTCATCTAGCTTAGAGCGTACGAATACTTCAAGGTCACGGAAGATAGACCAACCATTGTGATGCCAGAACACCATACCCGGTGCTTCTTGTTGCATGTGGAATAGGTCTAGTTGCTTACCAAGCTTACGGTGGTCACGCTTCGCCGCTTCTTCTAAGCGAGTTAGGTGCGCCTTTAGTGCTTTCTTATCGTGGAAAGCTGTACCGTAGATACGTTGAAGCATTTTGTTGTCGCTGTTACCACGCCAGTAAGCACCTGCAACATTCAATAGAGTGAAGTGTTGGCAGAAGCCCATGTTAGGAACGTGAGGACCGCGACACATGTCGATGTATTCTTCATGGTGGTAAAGACCAGGACGATCATCACGAGATACGTTTTCGTCTAGGATTTCCACTTTGTATGGTTCGCCACGTGATTCAAACGTATCACGTGCTTCCTGCCAGCTTACTTTTTTCTTAACAACTTCGTACTTGGTTTTCGCTAGCTCTTTCATGCGCTTTTCAATCTTTTCAAGATCGTCTTGCGTTAGAGACTCGTCTAGGTCGATGTCGTAGTAGAAGCCATTGTCGATGGTTGGACCGATCGCCATTTTAGCTTGAGGGTAAAGCTGCTTAAGAGCGTGACCAAGAAGGTGAGCACAAGAGTGACGAACGATTTCTAGACCGTCTACTTCATCTTTTACTGTGATGATTTCTAGGCTTGCGTCTTCTTCAATTAGATCACACGCATCAACGCGGTTACCGTTTACACGACCAGCGATAGTTGCTTTTGCAAGACCAGGACCGATCGATTGCGCAACTTCCATAGTAGAAACTGGGTTGTCAAATTGACGCTGACTGCCGTCAGGAAGAGTAATAATAGGCATGCTATGTCCTTTACAGTGGTGTTGCACACCAAGCAACACATGTTATTCAAATTAGAAGATATTTCGAGAGTCGATGACGGTCGCTCAGTAACACGAATACCGGACCTTCATCGGAACAAGGATTGTACATAGCTCACATTTAGAATGCAAAGAGCGATTTTAAAATGTCATTGAAACTTCATCAGGAGGAATTCCATCAAAAGACGAAAATTTAGAGCTGTCCCCCACCACCTCGCGACAATGACTGACAACTCCCTCAAACTAGAAGCTAGCCATTTTGACTATTCACTCACTGGGTTAAGTGTCCAATCGAATTTAAATTTGGTTGGTCTACTAACACCACTGGCAGTAAGGGCGTGAATTAGCTTTTGCGCTTCGCCTTGTGATATTGAGCGTGCAGCGTTTCCATTAAACGCCATTGCTAGTATTTTTTGCCAAATGTGGTTGCTCTCCTTATCTAAAACATGACTCAGCGACGCTCTTGAAACATCTAATTTGGTGGCAATATCATATAGCGTTTGTACAGCTTCTATGTAATCCGCACGATCACACTGCTCTAAAAATGCTTGCTTTAGGTCTCTACTTTCATACATCCGTTGTTCATCTTGCCTATTAACCTCCCCTCGTTGATAGGCAAACAGTAAGAATGAGAGAAAGCTTAAAAAAAGAGTGATCGCCACTACATAATCAGAGTATGAAATCGAACCTTTGCTTGTATAGAAATTGCGACCAAACCATTGCAATACGTTTGCCTTTACTTCTTCTGCAATACTCGGCTCACCAACCTGAAATGTTAGTTGTGAAATTTTAAGAGTTTCTACTCTCTTTGTATTGGTGTTCCACCAACTCAGCGTTTTTTCGGGTAGTTTAAAGGTACCCTCATTCTGAAAGATGTAAGTAAACGATTGAGAAAGTACAGCGGTATTATCATTTGTTAATGGGTTAAGAATGTCTTCCTTATTTGCTGGCTTTCTGTAAGCGATAATACCGTCCACCTCCTCAATTTTTAGCTGCGGCAATAACATACTATGCGAGTTCTCTACTGATACTCGATAAGTCAAAGTCACAGCTTGACCAACTTCAAACACATCCTTTGTCGACATTTTTTCTTTATTTTGTTTCATCGATAAAGACAAGGTTGCTTTGTCTGAAACAACCCCGTTTTGCATTAATGCCTCAGATTCTCCAAAGTTGTCGACATAAAACTCCACTGAATGACTTTCAATGCTTCCCTCTATTACATCTCCATTTGGTACTGTCACTGATAGAGGCAAGTCAAACCTACTCAGTACGAAATCACCTGAGCGCATTGCGTATAAAGAAAACGTTGATGTTTGTGTGTACCATGTCTTACCACCGCGTCGATATGTCGAGCGAACCACCGGTGACTTTTCGTTAACGATAACCGTATCTGAAATATTCAAATAAGGAAGCACCATATCTCTGTTGAAAGGGAATTGACTCTCAACCTTAACGTCAAAAGTTATCCGCTCTTTAGGTACAACGCTTTTGTCTATGCGAGGGGAAACACTGATGCGTACTCGCTTCTCTGCGATTAAATCCTTCATGGTCGGTTGAATTTGACTCGCAAAGCTTTGTGAGCACAACACTACGCTGATGAAAGTCAGGAGACATACTTTGAGACAGTAATTCCATCTATAATAGTGCAACGTATAAAAACATAGCTGATTATAAGTGCTCATTAGCATACTCCTGCTGGAATTTCTGCCTTAGGAAGGTCGAAGGGTTTTGACGCACTTGTTTCAGCCATAACTGATCAGTGACGGCTGTTCTCTTGCTTTTCACTTCCTTGTCTTCATCACGAACAGTTTGACGATCATCAATGAACCGTTCTGTCCCCTTCTTTTCTGGCGGTGCATTTTTAATTTTCTCTATCGCCATTTTAATCACCGCTATATTATTCTTAGCTGCCATTCCAAAACCTTTCTCACCCTTGAAGGATTCATATATCGGTAATGCGAGTTCAAATTGCATTGAGTGAGCATATGCATTCGCTAGAGCAAATTGCGCTCTATCAATACCAATGACTTTTAACAGCTCGATTGCAGCAGTAAAGTCACCAGATAAATAGGTGCTATATGCTTTCCATTCAGGCTCTTCAAATAAGAGAGCCGCTTCTTTCACGTTGCCTTGCTTAAAATAAAGCATCGCCTGTTGGTCTTTCGAAAGCCACGCTTGGTAAAAAGAAGTCGGCGAAAAGCAGTACCATGCGGGTAAAGAAAGTAAACATGAAGCAACCAACTTGATTTTATGCTTCTGCAACATTTTCAGTGCTAATGAACTCAACGATTTTAGCCGGCTCTTTATACCTAAGTTATTACTTTCCAAAGCACAGTTGGTGGGATTTCTATTCATCAAGACCAACTCCTTTACCATTGCAATGTCCAACCACGTCTAAACCACATCAGTTGCACTGGCAGCAAAATAAAAAGTAATAAGTAGCCTGCATCAAGCCATGGCCGTTGCTCGTCACTTGCCGCGAATAGATTACTTTTAACTAGGCTTTGCACTTGTGCCACGTCATCACCATTGCGGGTAAACATGACTAACTCTCCATGTCCGGCCTCGGCTAACTTTGATAAGTTTTTTATCTGCACCTGACTGCTTTTAGGGGGATTTTCAGGAAATGAGCTATTGCCGCTTTGCACACTTTCCCTCATAGCCCAAACAATAACTTGATGCTCAAGGCTCCTAAGCTCATCTTCGAGTTTCTCTATGGCTAGCGTATTCGTTTTATCGGTTACTAACAGCACACTCGACGGCGATTTTGCTTGGTTCAGCAACTCCACAATTGGTGAAATCACCACTTCAGGGTGGCTCTCTTTATTAGGTAGTAAGCTGTCATCTAATGCGTCTAAAAAATATCGTGTTAAGTCTCCATCTGTTGTTACTGGCATAGCAACATGCGCGCTACCGCCAAAAATAATCAGCCCTGTTTTACCGCCACCTCGCTGCTGAATTAACTGAGCAATTTTATGCTTCGCACGTGCTAAACGAGTAGGCTCGATATCGGCGGTGTTCATACTGGTAGACACATCCAAAGCAATAATCAACTGCGAATCATCTTCATAAAACGGGGACAATTGCTGTTTCCAAGACGGCCCGGCCATGACTAAAGTCGCCAAAATTGAAAACAAAACAAAAAGCTGGTTAGGGGTAACAAAACGGTGAGCACTGCGATTAATAGTAAGGTGTTCAAGCACATTTTTAGCCATCACTCCTTCCCATTGAGACATCACATCATCTTGTTTTTTCAGAATGTAATACAGGCCCATCATTGGGAAAAACGCGATCAACCACCAAGGTCGTATAAAATGGAACTGAGATAGTGTTCCACCATCAAAGAAAATAAGCAGATCACTCACTCTGTCTCTCCCCTTTTATTGCATGCTGGTAGATAGTCTGTAGATTCTTCTTGCGACGTAAACCCGCAATAAAACGTGTGAGGATGATTAACATCAAAGCGAATAGTTGGGTTATAAAACTAAAACCAAACACCCAATGGTGCAGGCTATGTTTAGGTCTATGAGTCAACAACTCAAACTCTTGTCGTTCCATCTGTTCAATAGCTAAATAGGCCTGCTCTAAATCCTGACGACTCATAGCGTGAAACATTCTACCTCCAGTCATCGAGGCTACTTGATCGAGCGTAGTGAGATCCATTTTGTATCGGCCTTTAGTACTTGGGTCTCCTATTGCGATGGTATAAATCTTCACATTATATTTGGCAGCGATTTCCGCGGCCTTTAGAGGAGGCATTGTCGAGCTTGTATCATCTCCATCAGTCAATAGAATTAATACCCTCTGCTCGCTTTGTTCTTGTTCAAAAACCAAGATGGCCAACCCAATTGCATCACCAAATGCAGTTTGAAACCCCGCATACCCCAACTGCACTTCCTTCAATAAGGATTGCCATGTTTCGATATCTTCGGTAAAAGGAGCCTGCACATAAGCAGCGTCAGCAAATAGAATGAGTCCTAAACGGTCGTGTTGACGACGTGATGCAAACTCACGCAACACTTGTTTAGCGATCGTTAAACGATCATGCTTAGTCCCTTGTTTATCTGTAAAATCTTTCTCGGACATGGAGCCAGACAAATCCAGTGCGACCATAATTTCTCTCGCGGACTTCTTTTGCTGAATAGGTTCCCCAAGCCACACCGGTTTAGCCAGAGCAGTTACTAAAGCCAAGTAACTCATGATAACTAACGCCCACTGCACTCTGCGTCGTTGCAGTAGACTGGCAGCCTCTGACGCTTCTTCACCAGAAACAGATAGTAGTCGTTCAAAAAACGGAACTTGCAATGCACTTTTTTGCGCTCGGTAAGGTGGCAAAAAACGATATACAAAGTAAGGCAACACAACCAGCGCAAATGCCCACGGAGCATCAAATTCAATCATGCTTCACCTCATGGTGTTGGATCCAATGGCGGACAGCCTTGAAACATTCTTGCCTTTTCAGGTCAGACAGCCCTCTCCCCCCGCTATAGGCTAGCGTGGCAAGTAGCCCCGAATATTGCGTCGAAAATTGGCTGCCGGGACAATGACTATCCAACCATTTCTCCCAATCTTTACCAATCAAAGGGGCAACCTCTTCTCGAGGGAAAGCATAGAGTGCAGTGCGCCTCAATAACTGAGGTAACCGACTTGAACCTAACTCCAAATTCTGTAGGCACTGAAGTTCCTTTAATGCAGCACGTCGATAAATATTCGCAAAGTACCTTTTCACTCGAAGAAAGAGTCGAAACGTAATAAAGCAAAGTAAAATTCCCAGTAACACGAACCAACCAGGCGCATTAGGCAACCATGAAATGGTCTCAGGTCCACCGACCTCTGCTAGGTTGGTGAGCAAAGGATTCGTTCCTAGTGGTAAGGTGAGCTCAGGTATGGTCGATGTAGGCATACAACATGTTCTCCCTATTTAACAAACCTGGCGGTAAGCACTGAGTGCTTTTCTAAGTTGACCATCGGAAGGTGCTTTCGTATTGAAATTCAGAACAGGGATTCGATACTTACGTGCAGTATTAGTGAACTGCTCTATCGCCCGAGTAACATCCTGTGCAAACTCGATTCTCAACTGCTGATCTCGCCCTGATAGAGCGACTTGTTTGAGACCATCACTAAACACAGCTTTACCCAGTTCAGCCATTCTATGCTCCAACGGATCAGAGATGTGGCAAAACACTACGTCATTGTGCTGACATAGTGTTTTAATGTGCTCTTCGCTGTGTGTGTTGTAGCCATACCCGTCAGTCAAAAAAAATAACTATGCCATCATGCTTCACTACCCGGTTTATCTGATGGAAAAGCTTTGCAAACATCTTTGTTTCCGAACTTCGAGCCCCGCCGACTCTTAGCTGGTGATTCATCATCACGACTTGGTTAAGAAGCTTGAGCACATGATTGGCACTACGTTGCGGTGCAAAGGAAGTTGCTTCGAAATCGTTGTAAACAATGGCGCCTACTTTGTCGGTTGAGCCCACAACTTTCCAAGCAATAAGTGCCGCTAACTCAGCAGCAATCACAGACTTCATTTTATGAGTACTACCAAAAAACATATTGCTTCGTTGGTCGATGAGCAAAAATACGTTCCTTTCGCGCTCCTCAGAAAATATCTTTACGTGCGGTTTCCCTGTACGCATCGTTATTTTCCAGTCCATTGTTCGAATATCATCTCCAACTCGATAGTGACGCATCTCTTCAAAGTTCAAACCTCTTCCCCTCAACTTAGAAATATGGCGTCCTGCCAGTAAGCTATTAATTGGCTGTTGAGGAAGGAAGTCAAAACCTGTCGCTTTAAACTTCATACTTTGCAATGACTTGAGCGATGTGTAGATGTTTGGATCTTGTTCGTCAGCTTTGACGACCGAGCCACTTAAAAAAGAACGTAACGTCATGTTTAATGCCCCTATGCGACAGCAACATACGTTAAGATTTCATCGATAACTCGATCAGAGTTGATGCCCTCCGCCAACGCCTCATAAGAAAGTATTAACCGGTGTCTTAACACGCTATGGGCCACTGAGCGCACATCATCTGGATCGACAAAATCTTTTCCTTTTAGCCACGCCATCGTACGAGCGCACTTATCCAGAGCGATAGTAGCTCTAGGGCTTGACCCCACAGCAATCCAGTTGGCCAGCTCAGATTCTCCGTAGTTTTCAGGCTCTCGAGTTGCAACAATGATGGCCACAATATATTTCAACACATCATCGCTGCAGTGAACCTCACGAATTTGCTCTCGAGCCTCAAAAAGGCACTGAGGATCAATTCTTTGAATATCATCGAGTTGAGGAGTCTCTTCATTCCTAAGCATCTTTATTATCTGCTCTTCTGCCATAAAGCTGGGATAGTCGAGATTAATTTTCATGATGAATCGGTCCATCTGCGCTTCTGGCAATGGATAGGTCCCTTCTTGCTCTACTGGATTTTGCGTCGCGAGCACCATAAAAGGCTCTGGTAACGGATAAGTTTTTCCCGCTACCGTAACTTGTCTTTCTTCCATGGCCTCTAGCAGTGCAGCTTGCACCTTCGCTGGGGAACGATTTATTTCATCTGCCAGTAATAAATTGTTGAACACTGGTCCCGCTTGAAACGTTAGCGTTGGTTTCCCATCAACATCTTGGTATACCTCTGTACCAGTTACATCTGACGGCAAAAGATCAGGTGTAAACTGCACACGCCCCAAAGTGACATCTAGGATCTTAGATAACGCCTTTATAGATCGAGTTTTGGCTGTGCCAGGTAATCCCTCAAGTAAAACGTTACCATTTGTCAGCAATGCAATTAATAAGGTATCCACCATATTTTCTTGACCAATCACTGATTTCTTTAACTGCTTTTTAATAAAGAGAATATTATTTAATGATGTATTCAAACCGATCTACCGCCAATAATTAATTTCATAACAAACAGAAAAGATAATAACTAATTTAAATAGAAAACATCTGACCTGATACTAAATACATCATAAGTATTATCTAGTGCACTTCAGACAGTCAATAGAACTTAGATTAATCTCCATGCAAATTAGTAATATCAATTATCAGTATTAATCACTTCAATAAAATAAAAAAATAAAATAATGTTAGCTCGTCTTATTTGGCCCCTTTTTAAAATCCAATAATTATTAGGAATCGACATGAAAAAGATAGCAATTTCCGTCGCGGCTGGACTCAGCCTGTTATCACTTCCAACATTTTCTGCGGAAGTGACTACTCTGAGCGACTACTTCGATCAGGATGGCATTATCACGACACCAGAAAACTACCCAACCCTCGAATCAGCTCGTCAGTTTGTAAAAAACCAAGAAGTTGTAGGGGTAAACAATTTTCGCCACAAGCGTGAACTAACCCCTCTGGACGAGCAAGATGTGGTGCGAATGAATAGAGACACTTATTACTCCTTAGCGGTAATAGATGTATCGAAGGGAGCAACGATTTCCCTACCGGAGATACCAAAAGGCAAATACATGTCTATTCAAGGTGTCACTGAAGACCATCGTATTTTGCCAATGCAATATGGCTCAGGCACGTTTGAGCTCAGCACGACGAAAGGCGACCACCTATACGTTATTGTTCGCCTAGACTCTACGTTTACAAAAACTGAAGCCCACGCCATACAAGACAAGATGGTCATCACGGCGCAATCAGATAAAGAATTCACTGCAGAACAGGTGAATAAAGCCTCTTTTGAACAAACAGAGAATGCTCTTAAAGCTCAAATGCCCGCCATTTTCAAACGTGAAGGGGCATCAGCACTCGTAGGCATGTTTACCGCTCCAAACGATGCATCAAAGGAGCTCTTTACCAAACAAAAATATGCGGTTGGCGCCGCTGTTGGTTGGGGTGGAGCACAAATGGTTGATAACATTTATGAAGTATCAGGCAACTACCCAACCGACAAGTGTTATCAAGCAACATTTGAAGACCCTCAAGACCAAGCGTTTTGGTCTGTAACTGTCTATAACAAACAAGGCTTCATGTTCAATGACGTAGCCAATATCAGCTCTAATACTGCAGAGCGCAACGCAGATGGCACTTACACGGTCAGCTTTGGATGTGGCTCTGATGCACTAAATAACTTAGAAACTGAAAATAAATCAAATGAATTTAATTTAGCATTCCGCCATTACATCCCTAGTCAAAAGGTCAAGGATGGTTATCGAATTTTACCATTCGTAAAAGAAAAATAATAAAATCTTAAAGGTCACTAAAGGTGGCCTTTTATTTTTAACAGCAAACACATCACGCAAATAATATTAACCGCTAAAGTAAACCACTCTACTTCAAACTCTTGAACCCAAAAACTACCTTAAATAACCAAGCTATCCTATAATTCGATAATATCTTTATCGACTTTCCGTATATGAACGTTTTCTAAGGATGCTATGAAAACTATCGAACAAGAGTTATCTCGCATTGATCTCAATCTTTTGGTCTCTTTAAGTGTTCTATTAAAAGAGAGAAATGTAACTCGAGCTGCCTCTGCCCTTTATATCTCCCAGCCGGCAATGAGTCGAATTTTAGGAAAATTAAGAGACGTCTTTCATGACCCTCTATTCTATCGGGAGTCAAGTGGCCTAGTTCCAACACAAAAAGCAATAGAGCTAGAGGGGGCAATCAGTGAGGTACTCTCAAACATCAAAGACATTGTCGACTCCAGTTCATTCAGCCCTAAAAACTGCGAGCATACGTTTGCTATCTCTGCTCCCCCTCTAATGAGCGAATTGATATGCGGAAAACTTAGTATTGCGCTCTTTAATCAAGCTCCTAAAGCGAGTTTGGTCGAATACCCTCCGACAAAAAACCCAACACAACAATTAGTAGAGAGAACGATAGATTTTACGCTGCACCTAGAGAAGCCAACGAATGAAGTTGATTTTCTCTGTACGGAGCTAGGTAAAATCTATCCTGTTTTTTACGCGTGCAGACAACATCCTTTAACAGGAAAAGACTCGGTTACCCTCGAGGATTGTCTAAACTACCGCTTTGTTGATTTAAACTTGGATATTCGTTCCATGTCGGCAACGCATAACCCGGTGGATCAATATTTAGAAAGCCAGGGTATATGCAGAGATGTTGTCTTTAAAAGCGGTCAACTCAGCACGTTGATAAAAGTGATGAAAGAAACGCCAACAATATTGGTCTCCTCCAACTTGCTCGGACAAGTGAGTGATGAACTCATTCCCATTCCATTAACGCATCAGAGTATCGATTTAGATCTAAACGTCTACTTAATCGAGCATAAAAGAACATTAAACAGCCAAGCTCATCAATGGTTCCGAGAGCTCGTCCTTGAACAAACGAAGTCCATACTGAGATGTTAACTGGCTAAACCGTGAATCGCTAATGCTGAATTAGGGGCATGTGTTTAGTCGGATTGAGAGAAAGAGCATATCGCGCCATCAATGAATGCATAGACAGAGAAACGATTGGGAGGCGGTTTATTTCTTCCAAGCGTTTTTGCTCTTTTTGAGGTAGGCAGAGCTAATCATTTCACTCTGCCAGATAAAAAATAATATAGAGATTACGAATATTCTATTCTGTTACTTATGCTAAGTATCAGAGTTAGAAAGCGATTTTATAATTAGCAAAATATTGCTCTTCATCATTACTAATCATATTAACACCCACTCTGAATCGATGACGGCCATGTTGATATCCGATAAACAGATCTGTCGATAAACTGTCGAGATATTCAGTACCATATTGAGATGAATAAAAAGGATCGAGACCTAGGTGAAAGTTTTCTCCAAATTTATAGCGTGTATACCACCCCACTGTTGATGTCATATCATAATCGTCGATCACTTCGTTATTCGTATACCCTAACATTGCAACTGGATATATAACTAAAGCATCGAACTTAAATGTCATGATATAGCCAGCGCTCACATTTCGTATGTCCTTGTTACCACCAATTTCAGTGTAGAATCCTTGACCATCAGTCATGTTGGCATATGTGAGCTTAAGCTTATCAAAACCATCTTTAGACTCTAGTAACGCCAAGTGACGCCCAGAGGCAATACCTATGCTCATGTCTCCACCCTCGCTGTTTACTTCTGCGCCAAAGCTACTGTATACAGCGGTCGGATCTGCCATGTCGACTTTAGCTTCTAAACTCAAGCTAAATAAGCAAGAGGTCAAGAGCACTAATTTTTTCATTATGTATTCCTATATTTCACGTACTAAAAATATAAGTAACGGCTTAGAAAATAATTCTAAACTATCACTTAAAATATTGAACAAATTATAATTAACAAAATAATCTTTATTTATTATTAAGTAACTTATCTTATATAAATTTACTTATTTATTTTGAAATTACTATTAATATAAAAATCACAAAGCCACCAAAAGAATTGGTGGCTCTATTAGTTAAATTGCATTGAGGTAAGACTTAAGTGCTTTTAAACGAACTGTTGCACCACCGATGATATCCATAAAGCCTAACATCGGATGTGGCTTAGTGGCCGAAATCCAGCCAGCCCCAGTTGCGCCGATAGGGATTGCGTAACCTTCAGGCTCTTCAAACTCAATAATAACCGTTCGGCCATGTGACCCCATATTTTTTGCAATATGCTGATTCACACTTTTGGATCCATTCACAACAGAGACTTGGGCTTCTCCAGTACCACTCGTGATGCTGTGAACCTTCCCTCTAAAAACTTCTCCTGGATGTGAGTTGACATAAAACTCGGCAAACTGTCCAACTTTAATGTAGCGATAGGCTTGATCGCTAACACGCATCTCTAGGAACTTTTTACTTGTGTCGTAGATGTGCATATTACCAGTTCGAGTTCCCTCTGCGATATTAACGACGCCCATTTGTCCATCGAAAGGAGCGACAACATTGTTCAAGTCGTTTAACCACTGACTTTCCGAAATTTGAGCTTTAATATTGGCCATTTGGGCGCTGAGCTCGGACAGCTCAGAATAGCCTTGCTGAATTTTGTTAGTTAAATCGTCACGCTCTTTTTCACTGCTGTACTCATCTAACTTCTTTAGACGAGCTAAGTTCTTCTCATCCGTTTTCAATTGGAAATTAGTAGAGTCTGTTTGATGCTTCAATGCCTCCAATTGCGCATAAAGTCCCTTGATTTGCTCTTGCGAGTCGGTTGATTCTAGTGTGTAAAGTAAATCGCCCTTTTTCACCATTTGGTTGTGGGTAACATAAACTTCTTTCACTTTTTGACCGACAAGTGGACTTAGCACTGCATGCGGTGCTTTGACAGTACTGCTATCTGTCAAATCGACTGGTGCCCAAAAACGACTAACCGTGAACAAAGTCGTCGCTAAAAAAGCACCAAAAGACACAATCATGGAGGCATTGCGCAAGTTCCACTTTATTACTCCTGCTTTCACTAGGATCCACATAATGAAAACGTAAGGTAGCATGATCTCTTTCATTATTTAGATTCCTCAGAAGTAAGCTTAGGACCAGATATCCCTTTGCGAATAACGCCACTTAGTGCATCTCCAATCACATCCCAACGTGTAAAAGCAATGATTAGGGCCAAAACCCACCAGACTTTACTGATCAATAAACCACACAGAGAAAGAGCAAAAACAAGGGTCGTGTGTGCGCTTTTACGATGCTCACTTTCATGCACCGCAACTTCATGGAGTCGCCAGAAGAGATAACCTACATAGGAAAAAATTGAAATCGTTACAACAAAGATGACGCCCATGAACACTTCAGAATTGAGCAATTTTATGATGCTAGGGTTACCACCAACAAATTCACTGGCAGGCATGTCTTTGCCATGTATATTCGATAAAGTGGAAAAAAAGAGTGAACAGCCAATCAAACACGACAAAGCAAACACCGCTTTAATCAACCATTTAAATAAACCAATCAGTTTCTTCATAACAATTTCCTAACTAGAATGTATATGCAGCACCAACAAAGTGCACCGTTCCGGTAAAGTGACCATTTAGAGCGATAGGTTCGCGCATAGATTCTTGGTCAATATCAATTTCACCGAAGTCAGCGTATTCGTAATAAATATCTAATCGGCTCTCATCAAACTGTTTACTTACACCAATGGAGTATCGATGCTGCTCCCCAACGGGTAAGTCCGGTGACTGCTTTGAGGGATCATCTAATGGTGAAGATTCATACGCGTATCCCGCTTTAAAGCTCCATCCTTGATGTAGCTTATATTCCCCACCTAGAGATATGCGCCACACATCATCCCAGTCTCGTTCGATCGAATATGGGATGAATTGATCGCCAATTCTCATATCAATATCTGTGGATTCCATCGCTGACCAGTGATGGTTTTGGATTGAACTCATTAAGGAAAACTGAGGGGTAAACTGGTAAGAGACACTTAAATCGGTAATTGCCGGAGACGGTAAAGAAGTGGTGTACGTACCGTAAGCTAGGTTCGTGTGCACATCCCCTTCAAATTCGTGATTGAGTTCCGAACGATACGAGAGCCCTAGTCTCAGTTTGTCAGTTGCTTGCACGACGGTACCAATGTTGTAACCGAATGCCCAGCTGGTTGATGTATCAAGCTCGATACTCGAAGTGTTGCCCTGTAGAAACGCATAGTTAACTTGGACACCACCAGCCACTGACCACAGGTCATTCACTTTATAGCTGAGTGTTGGATTGAATTGATAAGTCAGCAATGCAACGTCAGTAAGCTGGAAGCTTCCTTGCCAATCTTCACCGTAATCCAACGTCGCCCCGCCTAGAGAGCCCAGAGCGATGCCAGCTTTGAGATCATTCCCCAAGTCAATGATATGAAAAACACCCGCAACAGGTAACGTCGAACTCGATCTTCCATTTGGACCGTCACCATCGTCATAGTAATTAATCTCTAGATTTAATAACGTTCCTGTGATGGTCGTCAGTTCATCATCAATGTGCGACATCACTGCCGGATTGGTCCAAGTCGATGTGGCGGATTCTGTGTATACACCGTCACCGGCTCCAACAGCTCCTAAGTTTGCATAGGTCGCTTCTTGAAGAAAAATACCGCTAGCAAACGTAATAGGCGTCACGCTCGCCCCTACGATTAAAGCCCAAAATGGGTACTTTTTTGTCATTCTGATACCTTCATCTTATATTGATAAAATGAAGATTAAGGGGATAGCAATGACACCACCAATCATTTAACTACATATCAGATATCAGCTAAGCGTATATCTCGCTAGAACCGGAAGTCGAAGCCAATACTAGCCATTGCTTCCTCAGATTTGGCATCACCAGATTCTGTGACCGGATTATAATTTTCACCCTCAACTTTGATGAAGTCATATTTAAATTCAAAGTAAATGTTTAGTACATTTTCCCCAAGCTTTGTTCTAACACCTTGCAACCACATAGCATTGAATACGCTCATATCCACACCATCAAAAGACGACCCAGAATTTAATTGCACAACGGTATAGTGTGTTTCACTCCATGGCTTTACAGCATATAAACTGACCGTCCCCATTTGCGCCATATCATCACCCAAGAAAGCTTCTGTCGCATTTTTGCCCGAAATACCTCCGCTCTTAAGGCTATTACATAGTTCTTTTGCTTCACCCACTGCGTAGTTTTTGCAGGTATTTTGAAGAGCCCCACCTAAACCACTGGTATCCCAATCGACATAAGAGTAGTTCACAGAAGGGAACCAAAGCGTCCCATCTTCACTTTTCAATGGCAACATATAACCCGCTGTATATGAGTTACTAACGTCTTCAGTGTGCATGATATCGAGGTAAACACCCCCAAAGCGTTTATCAAAGTGAATTTCCCGGAATCTAAAGTTTTCCGAATCAGTATAATATTCCAACAACATATTCGTTTGAGTATCGTCGCCAAACACATTATTGAAACCACCACCGGTAGCAAGTTTAATTTCACCTGAATCCGAAGCCGCGATACCACCTCGCCAAGTACTATTTCTAGGGTCAGCATCGTGAAATTTTTCTTCACTTTCAGCGTAGGCACTATTCGCAAGAATAATCGCACAGATTGTTGGTAATAATATTTCTTTCTTCATTAATTTACTCTCCAAGTAATGATTAATGAAATTATATTATTTAGTAGTTTCGACTAGCCACAGAATATATTGACTTAAGGTAAGTCAGAAAGTGAATTAACTAGAACGGTACTTATCTCTTTTTTTAATAACTTACACTTGTCACTTTTCGAGTTTAAGTAAGATGTAAAGAAAGCAATATACCGATTTAAATCACGATCTTGGTGAATTTCGGGAGGCAGTTGAAGCTTGTTTAGCTGGAGATCTTCAGAAACAAGTCTCTTAGTAGAGATAAGCAGACCTTTACCCTTAAGGCATGCCTCTACAGCAACATCAAGACTGTCAGTAGTAAGTACAATTCTTAAGTCTTTCTTGTATTTGACTTTGATGATGTCCCTCACCTCATTTATCTCTCGGACAATCGTCGGGTTCCAGCTGATAAACGGTAAACGCCAAAGCTCTTCCAATTTTATTATCTTGTGCTTACTAATAAACTGCTTGGAAGCCAAAGCAAAGAACTCGTCTCTAATGATTCTCTCAAGCACGATATGTTTGCTAGCCTCATTCTCATAGTTGATACCAATGTCCACTGTTCCACACTCTATCCTCTCTATCGTGCTATCGTTCCACTCTTCAAAGTGCCAACTGGCAAAAGGAGCAATCATAGACAAATGCTGGTATAGCTGAACACCAAACCGGTATAAAATCCCACGGCTAATGGCAAGTCTGATATCTCCTTGATGGCGGCTTGCGTCAAACTCTTTGACGAAAAATACCGAATCAATATCCTGCACTAATTTTGTCAATCCAGGTTGTATAGCAGTAAAGTAATCAGTTGGATGTAAATTATTGCCAACTCGGATCAATAACCTATCACCTAGATCATCTCTTAATCGAGCCAGCACTCGACTCACTTTAGATTGTGAAATATTTAATTCATGTGCAGTTTTGTATGTGTTCTTTGTTGAGTATAGGTTCTGAAGAATTTTGATACTTTGTATATTAATTTCTGACACGTTGGTCATAACAACTCTCATAAAAAAAGGGCCGAAATAGGCCCTCTAGAATTTAATTTAGCGCAACGTATTTTTTATCGATCATGCAATTTCGCAATACGACCTTGAAAGCCTCAGTCTGTTGAGTGTCCGCATTCTTTGCATCTTGTCTTGAAGACAACCTTCCACCAACTACGCCTATAGCAGCGCCAGTTTTCGCTGCATCAGACCCACTGTTACCACTGATGGAACCAACGAGAGCACCTGCCGCAGCTCCCTTCGCCGCACCTTTCACACCAGATCCTTTTTGTTCCACCGATGCTGTTTGGCTCGCTTGTTCTGCAATGCCAACACACTCGTCAAGTTCTTGTTGAGCAATGTCAGCCGTCACATTGTCGTAATCGAATGCCAGTTGACTCTTAGGTTCAACAAGCGCGCCACCTCCCGCAATGACCACAGAGGGTAGCAATAATGAAAAAGTTAATAATATCTCTCTTTTTATCATTCAAACACCAATCGTCAATATAAATGATTATCTATTTTATTTTTCGTAGACATAAGCTAACCAAGCCGATACCTCTAAGCCAATTGAATTACGTAATATCAGATATAAGCCAAATGGATTTCAATGCCCTATAAAGCTAAAAACCATTCAAACAATCCATGGCTTATCTACTAACAATTAAAAACATATGCTCTACTTGTTTTCATCCATGTTTACGAACTAGACAGATAAATATGTACGTTTATTAAAAAGGTGTATATAGAGTACTTATAATGCATATAAAAAAAAGAGGCAGTCATACTGCCTCTTAATATACGAATTAGTCTATTTTCTCTAAATCACCTAACATCCAAGTTTTATAAAAGTCTTTTGTTTTTGGTCCGTATAGGCGGAACAGCAAGAAAAAGTCTTCACCATCGGTTGGCACCCAGTTTTCTTCCATTCCTGTTGGTGCTTTGGGCCCAAAATAAATATCGTAAGAACCGTCTTCATTCACTCTCATCGTATCTTGGTTGCGAGAAGATAAGCCTACTCGATCAGCACCCTTGATAAAGTTTTTGGTCTCCATGCTATATACGATTGCCGACCAAAAATCCTTCACTGGCGTATCCTTTGGTACATTCAACTTATAAGTCGATTCGCCATCCAACATTTCACCGTTGCTGTCTTTCACTCCAGTTAGATAGAAAGTGCCCCCACCTAACTTTTTAGGGAGATAAGTCACATAGAAATATGAGCTTGCTCTACCATCAACCAGTACTTCATGCTCTTCTTCAAAGGTAAATCCCTTGTATGGTTGATCACCGAAGTTCCAAATCGCCCATTGAGACAGTGGCTTCCCATTCTCGTCTCTCCATAAGGGGGAGATGGTATCTCCATCGGTGACAAAGCGTTTCTGCATGTGGGCATAAGCCAACAACAAACCTTCTCTCATCGCTTTCAACTGCTTATCAGTTGGGTTGAAAGGTTTTCCTTTCTCTATACCAAGATCCTTAAGTAGTGAAACCATTACTTTATCTTGCTCACGAATTGGGTTGTTTTGTACTACATCGTTCACGTCTTGGAAGAATGTTTCGTTGTAGTAAGGCAAACAATCATAGTCGACATTAGTGGCGTTGAGGTATTCTGTCTTCGGAGGACTCAATGCATCTTTCAACTCATAGACTTTGATCCCTTTTGCGTAATCTCCTGCGTCTTTATCGGTGGCACCGTTATATAAACGCGGACGAAATGCAAAGCCATAATCGAGCGTGTCTGTTTCAGAGACAATGTAGCCTTTGGCTTCTAACTCTGATTTTGATGGCGACCCTGTATAATTTGGTGGCAAGAAAACATATTTCCCACCTTCACCTTTATCTGCACCAGCAGGACCGACATCAACAATAGGCTGCTCCCATTGGTTGACCACCGAGCCAAAGTAGCTGACTTTGTCTGAAGCAGGTGGGACTTCAATAACGATTGGGCCGTTACGGGACGTAATGGTACCCCAAGCATAGGCGGTAACATCGTTCGCCGTTAGGAAGCCTTTGTTTGACGCAAATGATTTATTGACGTAAACCACGTCATTATAATCTCCCCCAAGATCCCTTCGTGTCGCTTTAAGGAAGTCAACTTGAGTTACAGCAGGCATCGCCCAAATTGCCGTTTGAGTCGCTCTCTGTACCATAATTTTATATTCTAGGTCTTCAATTTGAGACGCACGTTCAAGGATATTATCGGTGGCATCAAAAGGTTGAATCGTTGTCGATGCTTGCGCTTGACCCAATGTAATAGTCGTTGCAGCAAATATACTTAGTGCTAAATACTTCAATTTCATAGTATGTACCTTTCGCAATGATGATGGCGCTCACCTCATCCATGAGATGATGCGAAACTGAACTTGGTAGTGATGACTTCTAACGCGTCACTTTTTCAAAATCTGATGGCTTCCAAGATCCATCAAACCAAGCTTCTGTCGGGCCATACATGCGAAACAACACGTTAAAGCCTTTTCCTGGGATAGTTTGCACCCAGTTTTTCTCGTAACCTTTTGGTGCGACCGGAGCAAAATGAATCGTAATCGACCCATCTTCATTTTCGCGAAGTCCTTCGCTCAACCCATCAATGCCTGCGCCTGCCTGATCAGTTTCTAGCATCGAGCGTGTTTGATTGTCGTAAACCATAAATGACCAAAACTTAGTCGCAGGAGCGTTAGGTGGCAGTGTCACAGTGTAGTGCTGTGAACCATCCAATAATTGGTTGTCGCTATCTCGGTTGCCAACTCGATAGTCAGAGCCACTGCCAACTGTTTTGGTCACCATGTCAGGAGTGATACCCGTTGCCATGAAATGGAACATTGCTCGGTCATCCGCATTGATGACACCATTTTCATCAAGGAATTCATGTCCGTTAATTAAAGGCGTGAACCAGTTGCTATTCTCATAAGTGATGAGCGATTCATCTGGATAGAAATAGAAGCTCCTTGCTTCCGCTGTGGCAATTTTAGCGGCTTCTTCAAGAATACCCTGCATACGAGCGTCTGGTTTAAATGGCGTGCCCTTTTCAATCCCAATTCGTTTCGCTAAAGATAACCATTCTGGATCAAAGATTTCCTTCGGCTCATACTGAATTAATGCATTGATTTCATCATAGAATTCGTGATTCATCGCGTGCACAGTGTTGTACTTGATACCCGTGATATCCAAAAACTCTGTTTGATTCTTTTCACCATAAGGATACAGCTTCATTGTTTTTTTCAGCTGACTCACATCGTGTTCTAACGTCGAAGGTTTCGTGATAATACGTACTAGCAACCAATGCTGGTAACCATCGGTTTTTACGTGGATATAACCTTCAGGGAGATCGCCTTTATAAGATGAGTGATAGAAGAAGTATTTGCCGCCCTTACCTTGATCTTGTGGATGTGTAACGCCAACTCGAGATGTAAACTTAAACGCCGCATTGTCAACCAAACCAAGTATTGGCGTTCCCACCTCAAGAACAACAGGGCCATCTTTCACATCAATTTCTGAAGTTACGTATGGCGTAGTCGTATTCGCAGTCAACCAAATACTGTTCGCATTCAGCATTCCCTCGGAAATACCGATGGTTTTGTTTGGCTCCATACCCACACTTTCATGGCCGAGTAACAAACCTTGAATAGAAGCGACTGGAATTCCTGATAGAAAAACGCGTACAGCGTCTGCTGTATCCACGAAATCCGACGCTTTAAGATGTGTTTCCAATGAAGGAGCACCATCTGTGTAGTTGAGCTCACCTAAGTACTTAGACTCAACATGGTTCGGAGTAATAATAGAAGGCGGTACGTCGGCTTTGAACGTTGCCGCTGTCGCTGAAGAAATAGCATTAATAAACACTAGGGTAGAAAGTAGTTTATATCTCATGTTCAACCTCATTAATATCTCATTCGAGTTGTTGAGGTAGATCCTAGTATTATTCTAAATTTGCATCTAACTACTTATAGTAATATGCTGACATTACCAAAGTGAATAATTAATTTATAGCCCGACGATGAACAAGCAGCTTTCACGAATCGACTTAAACCTATTGATTACGTTAGATACTTTACTGAAAGAAAAAAATGTAACCCGTACCGCAGAGGTTCTTTTTGTCTCTCAACCGGCAGTGAGCAGAGCATTAGGTCGACTCAGAGAAACATTCGACGATCCTTTATTCACTCGTGTCTCTAACGGCTTGATCCCAACTGAAAAGGCACTGCATATCGGCAAGCAACTTGAAGTTATCATTCCTCTTCTACAAGGTGTCTTTCTCTCCGAAGACTTTACTCCCGAGAAATGTGATTACAGCTTCTCAATTGCGCTACCAGCTTTTCTTTCTAGTGTCCTCCTTCCAAAGCTCGTATTAGAAATCAATCATCTTGCTCCAAAAGCTCGAGTTACCGAGTTACCGGCAAAAGCCAACCCTTACCCTTTAATTGATCAAGGGAATCTAGACTTCTCAATCCATTACACCTCCTCTCCGAACGAAAAATATTTTTCTACAGAGATCGGCGTCCTAAAGCCGCAACTTTTTGCTCGGAAGTCTCACCCGCTCTTCAAGAAAAAAGACTATAAATTGGATGATACTTTTGACTACCCGTTGGTCGGGATGCTTGTCGAGGAGGATCAGTATCAGTCGTTTAGTGCACCCATCATGAATATCTACCGTGATCTAATGATCGATAAAAAACCAATGTTGAGGAGCTCTCAGACACAAGTGCTCTTGGATGTGATGAAGAACTCGAACTCTATTATGTTTGGCACAAACTGTGTAAGCGCCCTAAGTGGTTTCGGAAACGAATTCGATCTACTTCTTTCACTCGATCACAAAGACGAATATCACGTTCCGATTCACCTAGTTCAGCACACCCGAAATAGAAATAATCCCGCTCACCAGTGGTTTTCTAGCCTTATACTTAAAGAGATTTGCAAAATCATTTAAATATGACTTTTGGTCAACCTTAAAAGCCGAGTACATCACTGGAATGTTTTCGATTCAATTTGCCTCATAATGTCAGTATTCATCGTAGTTGTAAGGCGTCCAAATACGATGAGGCTATAGTTAATCTATTGAGTAATCTCACTTTAGGCTCTCATCATGATGGATTTAAGATGGCAACCTACGCTCATGAGTTGCACCATACTCCTATCAGCGCCGGCAATCTGTGCGTCAGATTTGTATGGCCCGCTTCGTTCCTATGCTCAATCGCCAGTGCAAGTCGTCAGCCACACGAACGTACTTCGCTCCGGATATGCCCTCCCTTCCGGTTATGTTGAAGCGTATGGTTCAGGCACAATTGCGAGTGTCTGGGCTCATACCAGCGACTATTCACTCGACTATTACCACAACCAACTCGAGTTAGGCGGTAAGTGGCAAATCAATGAACAATGGCAATGGGAGTTGAACTATCGCTGGGTCTTTGCTGCGGATAACCATTTAGATGGTTTAACTGAAAGCTTCCATGACCTATTTGGTATTGGACAAAATGGACGTAACGAAGTTGATAAGAACCGTTTCTATATGTCGATGCCTGAATACGACATATTACTGGAAGACTTCCAAGGCGAAACACTAGCCAACAACCTGTCGACCTACCTCCAATATCAAATACTGCAAAATGAACATCATGGTTTGTCTATTGGCGGGAGTCTCTATTACAACGATGTTCCGCACGGCACCTTCAAAAGCACTAGCTTTGAGCAAGGCCTACAAATCAACTATACCTCTAGATTCAATGTATCCAATATATTCTATTCGATGGTAGGGATGACCTTTCGAAGCAGTGATCGTGCACTGGTAGATTTGCCCTATCGACATAATACCGCTGCATTTGCGGGTGGTTATCGCTATGCATTGGAGGAGAATCACCACTTCATCCTTGAATATCATTGGTATCAAGGTTCGACTGAAGGACCTAGCGAGTTTGCCGATGCATCAAATGAGTTTGTGATTGGATATCGCTATTTAATGGAGAACTCAGCGATTGAGATAATGGCGGTTGAGAACGCAAGAAATATGGACAACAGTACCGATATCGCCTTTACGTTTGGATATCGGTACTTGTTCTCTCCAGCAACGGAAAGTTAGGAGTATTACAGATTCAAGGTTGGGGCAACTGCCGCTGCAACTTGTGAATCAGACGCTCCGATCGGTAGCGAGAAAGAACGGTATTGGTCGCCAGACATGCTAAATGAGCGGTCGATCTCCGCTAAGCAATGGATCGTTCCACCGTCCAAGATAAAGGAAAGCTCAATCTCTTTAGTAGAAACAAAACCGTTATTACGAAACTCTAACTCTTGGTAAATGCCAGAACGAGAAGAGAAGGTATTGCCACGTAAGAAACCTTTCTCTACATCAGCTTTCACCATAGTAAAGCCCGCTTGTTCAATCGCTTGAATCACGCGAGAGGCTACTGGTAAAGGCTTCACTTCAATGTAATCTCGGTCGCGCGGGTCAATCGCAAAACCGATATCCAATGTCGTTTCTACCCAAACATGGCACTGATTTTTAGTGCACTAACCGCGGTAATAGGCGTTTCGTCATGCAGTTTAAGCTCGAATGGCACCTGCTTTTCTTCATTCGGCTGAATAACAAACGGCTCAACCGCCTTCAATTGATCAATAGTGAAAGTTTGGTAGCTAACGCTGTCGTCTGCTTCTAGTTTCATTTCCGTGTTCAGTTTGATGGTGATGGCATCAATTTGTTGTTCGACATCACCACCTTTGATTTGAACGTGACCACGTAAAGTTGCGCCTTGATATACGCTCATTTCATCTAAAATCGTATCCACTTTTGCTGAGCCGATACCAAGTGACGCTTTTAGTTTCTTAAACATACGATTCCTTTGTGACTGTCTGTTTTCGTTATTTTGATAAGTCTCTGTTTACACAACTGATCAAACTCCTGCAAGTAATAGACGATAAGAATGCGGAGTAATTCCTTTTATCAGCGCACAAAATGACTCTATCTGTTTGCAATTTGTGCATAGATTACGCACTATTTGTATAGTCAATTAAAAGGAAGTCATTATGTCTGCGCCCCTCTACATACAAATCAAACAGTTTATCCTCGATAAAATTGATTCGGGTGAGTGGATGGTTGGACATCGTATCGCAACTGAAATCGAATTGACGGAACAGTTTGGTGTAAGCCGAATGACCGTTAATAAAGCGATTCGAGACTTAGTTAATGAAGGCAAACTGCAACGCCGACCTCGCCTCGGAACCTTTGTTTGTGATCCGGCTGAGAAGTCTGAATCTCCCCTATTAGACATACGCAACATTGCCGATGAAATCACGAATCGGGGCCGCGCTCATCACAGTGAAGTGCTACAGCAAATCGCTATCAAAGCCGATGACAGTATTGCGACAAAGCTTGGCGTGATGCTAGGTACCACAGTGTTTTACAGCGAGATCATCCACTTTGAAGACGGTAATCCAATCCAGCTTGAGCTGCGTTGGGTCAACAGCCAGTACGCACCTAGTTACCTACGACAAGACTTTACTTGCATGACACCAAACCAGTACCTTTCTGATAACTGTCCTCTCAGTGCAATAGAGCACACTGTTGAGGCGATAGTGCCAGAGGGACGTGTTAAACAAGACTTGAAAATGCAAGCTAACGAGCCTTGTTTACTGCTCAACCGCCGAACGTGGAGTCAAGATAAACTGGTGAGTACTGCGCTACTTTACCATCCGGGCAATAAGTACAAATTAAGCTCTAAGATCCTGCTATAAACTAGGCGTTACTTCTTCGTTTTGATCACATTTCAGCAACATTAGCCTTGCCAGTGATGCTTTTTTCTCCTATTTATTTGTATATACATTTAAAAGTACAAATCAAAAGGAAGTATCAGAATGGATTTGCTGATTGAAAATGCACGCCTCGTCACTATGCAAGAAGGAGAGCAAGGCTACCTACCCTCTCCCCTTGCTCGCGTCGGCATTCGGTCAGGAAAAATTGTTGCACTCAGTACCGCAGCAATAGGCGAAGACAGCGCAGAAACCGAATCCATCCTGAATCCAGACCACTACGAACAAACCATTGATCTTCAAAGCAAGCTGTTGCTACCAGGTTTGATTGATTGCCACACTCATCTTGTGTACGCCGGGAATCGTGCCAACGAGTTTGAAATGCGCCTTAACGGTGTGCCTTATGAAGAGATCGCCAAACAAGGCGGCGGTATTCTTTCTACCGTTTGTGCAACCCGCGAAGCAAGCGAAGAACAACTTATCGAGCTTGCTCTACCACGCCTTGATGGCCTACTCGCCAGCGGCGTGACTTCTATAGAGGTGAAATCCGGTTACGGGCTGACATTGCAAGATGAAATCAAGATGCTGCGCGCAGCGAAAGCCTTAGAACAAGAGCGCAAAGTAAAAATCACCACAACCCTACTCGCCGCTCATGCACTTCCACCAGAATTTAAAGACCGCGCTGACGATTATATCCAGCATATTTGTGACGACATCATTCCCCTCGTGGCAGAAGAAAAGCTCGCCACCAGCGTCGATGTGTTTTGTGAATCGATAGGTTTTAACTTAGCTCAAACCGAGCGTGTCTTTGAAGCAGCCAAAAAACACGGTTTGCATGTCAAAGGGCATACGGAACAGCTTTCTGATTTAGGCGGCACTACGCTAACGGCAAAATACAATGGCCTTTCTGCCGATCATATTGAATATCTCGATGAAATTGGTGTGCGTGCGCTTGCCAATTCCTCGACCGTGGCAACCTTGCTCCCTGGTGCGTTCTACTTCTTACGTGAAACCCAACTGCCTCCTATCGAATTACTTAGAGCGCACAAGGTGCCAATGGCGATAGCGACAGACATCAATCCAGGGACATCGCCATTTGCTGATTTAACCTTGATGCTGAACATGGCTTGCACTCTTTTCCGTTTAACCCCTCAAGAAGCACTGCGTGGCGTCACTCAAAACGCAGCAAAAGCACTGGGTTATGGGGAGTCTCGTGGCGTGATTGAAATCGGTTATGACGCGGATTTCTCAATTTGGGATATCGAACACCCAGCAGACCTTAGTTACCAAGTCGGCGCAAAACGTTTAGTAGGTCGTATAGTAAATGGTGAATATGTCTCTCACGGAGGACTGTAACATGGCTCAATCAGATCCAAATACCGCTCCATTTCACTGGCAAGGTCGCCACGATGCAGAAGATGGAGAACTGGGTAAGCGCGTTCACCACGTGATTAAAAATATTTCTGTTGAAGAGTTACCGAGCAGAAGCGAAGGGGTCTCAATCCTTGGTTTTGCGACCGATGCGGGTGTTGCCAGAAATAAAGGCCGTATTGGTGCGAAAAAGTCACCGGATTTAATCCGTCGTGCCCTAGCAAATCTCGCTTGGCATCAAGATGCACCACTTTACGATCTCGGCACCGTCGTTTGCGAAGACGACCTACTAGAGAGCAGCCAATCGCAATGCGCAGCTACAGTTGCTCAAGCGCTGCCCCATTCACCTGTCGTAGTATTAGGCGGCGGGCATGAGATCGCTTGGGCATCATTTTCTGGGTTGGCCGAGTACTTCAAAACCCATCACCCAGAAAAGCAGCCGAAGATTGGCATTATCAACTTCGACGCACATTTCGACCTGCGCGCTTTTGAAAGCTCGCTGACAGAGGTAAAACCGAGCTCAGGCACACCATTTAATCAGATTCATCACTTCTGCCAACGCAATGATTGGAAGTTTCATTACGCTTGCATTGGCGTCAGTCGCAGCAGCAATACCAAAGCGCTATTCCAGAAAGCGGACGAACTCAATGTTTGGTATGTGGAAGACAAACAGCTTTGCTACATGAACCACAGCTACCATTTAACGCAACTACAGCACTTTATCGATGACTGCGATTACCTCTATCTAACGATTGATTTGGACGTGTTCCCTGCGGCAACAGCTCCGGGTGTAAGCGCTCCAGCAGCAAAAGGGGTCAGCTACGACATCATTTCGCCGTTTCTCGATCGAATCCTACATTACAAAAACAAGCTCATGCTGGCAGACATTGCCGAGTATAACCCCACCTATGACGTCGATAGCCAAACCGCTCGATTGGCAGCCCGCCTATGTTGGGACATCGCCAATGCCATGGCAGAGAAAGACCATAAACCCAAATAACCTAACCCAATAACAATCAACTCGAAAAAGACACAGCTCAAACAGCACTTTACTCGAGTAGAAATAGCCAAGCACAGACTTGGTACACACGTGAAACTAAAGGAGTCTTAAAATGACACAGCGCCAGGGACAAGATCCACGACTTGATACAAGCAGAACAATTCGTGCTCCACACGGTACACAACTGCGCGCCAAATCTTGGCTGACGGAAGCCCCGCTTCGTATGCTGATGAACAACCTTGATCCAGATGTAGCCGAGCACCCTCACTCGCTTGTTGTATACGGTGGTATTGGTCGAGCAGCACGAAATTGGGAATGCTTCGATAAGATTGTTGAAGTGTTAGAAAGACTCGACGATGACCAAACTCTTCTCGTCCAATCAGGCAAACCAGTTGGCGTTTTCCCGACTCATAAAAATGCGCCACGCGTTCTAATTGCGAACTCAAACCTAGTACCACATTGGGCCAACTGGGAGCACTTCAATGAGCTCGATAAAGAAGGCTTGATGATGTACGGACAGATGACAGCAGGTAGCTGGATTTACATCGGTTCACAAGGCATTGTTCAAGGCACTTATGAAACCTTTGTGTCAGTAGCTAAAAAGCACTTCAACGGCGACGCAAAAGGTCGTTGGATTTTAACTGGCGGCCTTGGCGGTATGGGTGGCGCTCAACCTCTAGCTGGCACAATGGCAGGTTTCTCAATGATTGCTGTTGAATGTGACGAGTCACGTATCGATTATCGCCTACGCACAGGCTACGTCGACAAGAAAGCCACATCGCTAGATGAAGCTCTGGCGATGATCAAAGAATCCGACACGCCTATTTCAGTCGGTCTACTAGGTAACGCTGCAGACATCTTCCCTGAGCTTGTGGAACGTAACATCACGCCAGACGTAGTAACAGACCAAACCTCCGCACACGACCCACTGAACGGCTACTTGCCTCAAGGTTGGAGTATGTCACATGCAGCAGAAATGCGCTTACAAGACGAAGCTGGTGTAGTTAAAGCGGCGAAACAATCCATGGCTGTGCAAGTTCAAGCCATGCTAGAACTGCAAAACCGCGGCGCTGCAACACTGGATTACGGTAACAACATCCGTCAAATGGCGCTGGAAGAAGGCGTCGAAAACGCGTTTGATTTCCCAGGTTTCGTACCGGCTTACATTCGTCCTTTATTCTGTGAAGGTATTGGGCCATTCCGTTGGGCAGCATTGTCTGGTGACCCAGAGGACATCTACAAAACCGATCAGAAAGTAAAAGAGCTGATCCCAGATAACCCTCACCTACACAATTGGCTAGATATGGCACGTGAACGCATTCAGTTCCAAGGGCTGCCTGCACGTATCTGTTGGGTGGGTCTGAAAGACCGTGAGCGCCTTGGCCAAGCCTTTAATGAAATGGTGAAAAACGGTGAACTGAAAGCGCCGGTTGTTATTGGCCGTGACCACCTAGACTCTGGCTCGGTAGCCAGCCCGAACCGTGAAACTGAAGGCATGATAGATGGCTCTGATGCGGTATCGGATTGGCCATTACTTAATGCCCTATTGAATACCGCAGGTGGTGCAACTTGGGTATCACTTCACCATGGTGGCGGCGTTGGCATGGGCTTCTCTCAACACTCAGGTATGGTGATTTGTTGTGACGGCAGTGATGATGCATCTGAGCGTATTGCTCGCGTACTTCACAATGACCCAGCGACGGGCGTTATGCGTCATGCCGATGCGGGATATGACATCGCAAAACAATGTGCAGCCGAGCAAAGACTGGATTTGCCAATGCTCAATGAAGAACTGAAAAAGCTGAAGTAAGGATGAAAGACATGCTCAATTTAACGCTAAAGCCGGGCCATATTAGCTTAAACGAACTGCGTCAGGTGAGCCGCTCGCCTGTCAACCTTACTCTCGATCCAGAAGCCATTCCGGCCATTGAGGAAAGCACTCAAGTTGTCGACCGAGTGATTGCAGAAGATCGCACCGTTTATGGCATCAATACGGGTTTCGGTCTACTCGCAAACACACGCATTGCGCCGGAAGATCTTGAAACGCTGCAACGCAGTATTGTGCTTTCACATGCCGCTGGCATCGGTAAATTCATGTCCGACGAGACCGTTCGTTTGATGATGGTGCTGAAAATCAACAGTCTTGCGCGTGGCTTCTCTGGCTTGCGCTTGAAAGTCATCAACATGCTGATTGACCTTGTGAATGCGCAGGTGTATCCATGCGTACCACAAAAAGGCTCAGTAGGCGCATCGGGTGACTTAGCGCCGCTGGCTCACATGAGTACGGTACTTCTTGGTGAAGGCCAAGCGCGTCACAATGGCAAAGTCATTTCTGGCTTAGAAGCTCTGCAAATTGCTGGTCTAGAGCCAATCACACTGGCACCTAAAGAAGGCCTTGCACTGCTTAACGGTACTCAAGCATCAACGGCGTTTGCGTTAGAAGGCTTGTTCATTGCCGAAGATTTGTTCTCATCTGCTACCGTTTGTGGCGCGATGTCAGTAGAAGCAGCACTGGGCAGCCGTCGTCCGTTCGACCCACGTATCCACCGTGTTCGTGGCCATCGCAGCCAAATGGATGCGGCGTTAGCGTATCGACATATGTTAGAAGCAACCAGTGAGATTGGTGAATCCCATACCAACTGTGAAAAGGTTCAAGACCCTTATTCACTGCGCTGTCAACCTCAAGTTATGGGTGCTTGTTTACAACAAATTCGCAATGCGGCAGACACTCTGCAAGTAGAGGCGAACTCGGTATCGGATAACCCGCTTGTGTTTGCGGAAGACGACGACATTATCTCTGGCGGTAACTTCCATGCTGAGCCCGTTGCTATGGCGGCTGATAACCTTGCGCTTGCGATTGCAGAGATTGGTAGCTTGTCAGAGCGTCGCATGGCACTACTTATTGATAGTGCTCTGTCTAAACTTCCTCCATTCTTGGTCGACAATGGCGGCGTCAACTCGGGCTTTATGATTGCGCAGGTAACGTCAGCAGCACTAGCTAGTGAAAACAAAACGCTCGCTCACCCTGCTTCTGTCGATAGCTTGCCAACATCCGCAAACCAAGAAGACCACGTATCAATGGCGACCTTCGCTGCTCGTCGACTGAAAGAGATGGGAGAAAATACGCGTGGTATCTTGGCGGTTGAGTACTTGTCAGCCGCGCAAGGCTTGGATTTCCGCGCGCCAAACAAATCTTCTGAACGTATCGAGATTGCAAAACAAATGCTGCGTGAAAAAGTGTCGTTCTACGACAAAGACCGCTACTTCGCACCAGATATTGAGCAAGCCAACGCACTACTCAAGCTTGCTCTTCACAACGCATTAATGCCAGAAAGCTTGCTCCCTAGCGTGCACTAATAAACTTCTGGTTCTGGTTCTGGTTCTGGTTCTGGTATAGAAAAGCCGATTGAGCTGCACACTCAATCGGCTTTAATTTTTTAACTTTCCAGTTAATCCCTTATGACACGATCACAAGCGGATTACTGAATACTGCAAATGTTGAAACGGCTACGACTGCCAGAACCGAGCATTTTCACATTCTGTTTTTCTCGAATATTCAACCAAGCAGTACTCTCTTCCGCATTCAGATTTGAAGGCTGGTAATCTAGGTTTGAATGTCGTGACACCAGCACTTGTCTATTGAGATCGTCTGATAAGCTATCCACAATGTTTGTTGTCATTTGGCCATCAGAATACGCCATCACCAGCACGGTATCTTGACCTTCAAGTTCTTGTGAAAGCAATGATTGATTATCCACACTAAACTGGACATCTTTGTATCCATTTGACCTTTCGGACTGCCCAGAGATTGCGCGGTACAATCGGCTGCGTTTTCTCTTCTTCAAACTCGATAGGGGCGTTTCATTTTCAGAGCTATAAGCATTAACCACTTTGATATTATTTTTAGCCGCATAGTTTAAGATCGCGCTTTGGTTGCCTAGGCCACGCCTCGTTAAGGCTGGAGAATTTTGCAGGCTTTGCGACAAACGTTGCTCCGTCGCATCGACAAGCACAATCGCCGTCTCTTTGCCTTCACTCAAAGACTGATTCAGCGCTCGACGCACTTCGGTATGAGCTTGCTTTCCTTCCAATGTATCCCACTTAGGTGAAAGAGAGCCAGCAGCAGCGGGCCTTACCTCAACCGTGTAAGGATGATATTGGTAGTGCCCTGCAGGCCAGTAAGTATTTCTCTTATATGCACCAAGGTCGTCAGCCAAATGAAACTCGCTCACCACCTTTTCGTTTTTCAGATAAGCTTTCGGTTTATTCTGCCCGCTAGATTTCCAACGGAAGTACATCTCTTCCCGCCTCATAATAACGTCATTACGAATTTCATCTATCGCAGTCTCTGCATCTCTGCCATTTTCTGCATTATTGTAATGGGAAATTCCCGTCGTTTGGTATTCAGCCTTATCGATCGAATACTCCGTGACTTGTCCAGTTTCTGGGTGACGATGTTTGAGTATCACACTCCCGCGAGGCATCGCGCCCGAAGCGTAATCACGAGCATGAATTAACTCATGCCCCAACGCGACCGCTTGATCAAAAGGCTTATCCGTTCCCGGAATATTGACCACTTCTTTTGTAGAAAAGAACACCGTGTTTGACACACCTTTCCCATCAAACTGTCGTAGGTAAACAAGCTCTGATTTTTGTCTTTCAGCGAAGGTGGAAGGCACTGTCTCGAACAAGCGACCAGCCCCCTCAGGTTCTCGAATTACGGTAACCACATTCACCTTGGTCGTATCAACACCTTGAAGATGCTCAATAAGAGGTTCTACCGTATCGTCGGGAGCATTGACTGGCGTATAAGCTGCGATTTGACGCAACACTTCCCGACCGGTCGGTGACATTTTCAGCCTTTGGATAAGGAGTTTAATATCCGCAAGATAAGCGTCATCTTTTGTTTGAACATACAAGTTAGTCGATACTCGATAAAGATTCCCGTACTGCGAAGAGTTGTAGCCGTAAATAACCTTCACACCATCAGGGGCAGCATAAAACTCACCCATTTCTGCGCCACCACCAGCAAGAGCACTTCCAACCAATGTTGAGAATGTAAAAACAATAGAAACCATTTTTGCTAATATTTTCATCCCATTAGCCCTCAATCTTAATCTGTAGTTCGATCAGTTCTTCTAATTCTTGAATAAGAACTTCATGAATTTGGGGAAGCATCGTCATATCGTTATTCCGAATCACATCACCCAGTTGTGTGATCGCCAAATCCAATTCACCTTGAGATAATTGGCTACCGACATTCGATAACATCTGCCACAAAGCATGCTGCTCTGACGCCATTACCTGCTGAGAAAGAGCATACAAATGTGCTTCATTTAGGTATTGTCTATTCACTGCGGATAATGAGCTGTTAAACAGTTGGGGAGCATTACCAGCCGCCGTCAACACATGCGTTTCAGATTGTTGGTGTTGGGCAATTTGTGCATACAAAGCCAGATCTCCAAGTAAATAATGCAACTCATTGGCCGTGTTAGCTTCACTTACTTTTTGCATTATTTCTGTCACCGCAGAGTTTAAACTTCTCAACACTGCATTCTCGTCTGGACCCACTACGACTTTGTCAAAAGTCTTCGCCATAATCGGAGAATAAAATTGAAGGTTTTTCGCTGAATAGACACTTGGATAAGGAATCGAGTAATAAATATCGCGAATGTAAGCCATAGTGATCGTTTCTTCGAAAACAGGCTTGATCAAAGCTCTGAACGCTTCATATTGTGTGATTATACTTAGAGCACCTCCTGATGGCCTTTCAGTCAAAAGCAATTCGTACCAACGGCTCAGCTGATACCAGTCTTTTCTCTGTTCAGGGTCGTTGGCATCCAGTCCCTGACTATTTAAATACTCAGTTAGGGTCGTCTGATAAGGCAGTACTTGGATGGTAGATAATTGTGTTACTAAGGTTTCAAACATTCGATTCGAGAGTTGACCAAATACATACGCATACGCTGCCTCACCCAGTTTGGTGCGTAATAGCCCTGACTCCCAGCCATCGTTCACCTTCGTTTCCACATAGGATTCCACATCGAAGTCCAGCGATTTTCTAATCACATCCACGAGCTCTTGATCTTTCGATATATGATAGGTGTCATAGAGTGGTCCAGTATCTTTACATGCATCGAGCGATGCTTGAATACCGCCGGGATAAACGGAAGGTATTCCCCAACACTCTCTAGCAGGACTCACTTCAAATGTCGCGGTGTTTATTTGCTCTTCTGACAAATAATCCACATTCCAATTTGCTTTCGCATATTCACGCAACCCACTCTTTCGCGCCCTCTCTTCCAATAAATGTCGATTAAGTCTCGTGTATTGGTAGACTTGTGGAATATGATGCTTTGCACGAGCAATTACATCATTACGCAGTGTTTCTTTATGCTCCTCCAAGTTATCCATCGCGGTCTGTACAAGCGAGCGCTTCGCTTCGTGTAGTTTTAAACGAAGTTGATTTAATTCTGACGATGACAGCTGCTGTGCAATCAACTCAATTCTCGCCTGTCCCTGTGATTTGACACAATTCATCAAATGAGTCGGATTGTCCCCCGCTTCAGAACACAGAGGTTGATTGAGATTTGATTGTTCTGAGATATGACCATAAACCTTGATGTATTCCAGATCCATCCTCGTCATTTGCCTCACAAGCTGACGATCATAACCCGCTGCAATACGACGATATTCCGTATCCGCAGCAAGCAATAGTTGATCGATGTACATTTCAATCGAAGCTTTAACATGGTTGTCGTATTGATTAATCAGCTTAATTGCATCTTCTTTTTTATGATGGAATCGATTGAAATCAGGGTGATGATCATTAAAAACATAGTGAGTTTGAGATTCAAACTCCTCAATCTTCTCTTTCGCTGCAAAGTATTTAATATCATTGGATAGCATGTTTAGCTCATCACCAACCAATGGAACAATCGAGAAAACAGAGGCGGTTTTATCTAAACGCGTCGACGACTCTTTGGAAAAGGTAGACGCCATGTTTTCTGCCCAAACACCCACAGCAAAAGCATCTCCAACCGGGCCAAGTACTTCGAGTGTTGAACTTCCAGCTTGACCTAGGCGATTCAATATCGCAGGAGCACTTAATGCACTTTCAGACGCTACTGGTACGCTGTTTAACGCCTCTTCTGTTGAAGGCCATGCCTCAGAAAATAACTGTTGCTGTGAAGAGTGTTCCAACTCACCGAATGTAGAACCAAACTGAGGTTCTGAGAAAAACTGTTGGTGGAGCTGCCCTTCTAAGCGCTGGCTATCGAAGCTATTTAAGCTTTGCGTATCAGACACACCATCAATAAAACACAATGAATAGGTAGCTGGACTGAATGCAGCCAAAGCAACGAAACTGGATATTAATTTTGAATTCATGAGTTATATGTTCTTTATATTGTTAAAAGAGTAAAAAAAGAAAGTTTATAAAGATGACTTTAAAAAGCGCACGCTTCAGCGGCTGTGATTTCTTCGCCGCTATGCATATCTTTTATTTTCTTATTACCTACTGAATTAGGATCAATTTCTCGGTAAACAACGTGAGTACCCATATAACTCGTTTTAATAGCTGTCACTTCGAAGTAAGAGTTTCTATTAATAAGAACCTCCAACTCACCATCAATGACACTTGGTATGACAATACCGCTTTTACCCTGTTGAAGTTCAAACCTTGCAAGCTGACCAGAATGAAAGTTATAGGCAGCATCTTTTGATATGGAGGTTGAAACATAAGCGCTAGGACTTACAATATCCCCAACTTGTATATCTGACATATAAGCCCCCAGTTCACGTTCGCCTCTAAAGGTAACACCTTGATATTTGGCGCCGCTCTCAAAAGCTGAATCTATATGGTCAATGATATTCAGTGTTTCATCATCAAAAACGCCTGAGATAAAACTTTCTCGAGTCGATGCAAAAGCATAATCTTGATACTCGGCCAGTGCTGCGGCTTGCTCTTCTGAAAGAAGGCCTTTCTGAACATCAGCTTGTTCGTATAATTCTTCTCTTAGTCTGTTAAATTCTCCATAATCATCAATGCCAGGCTCAGACATAATTTCCATGATCTCTTCTATGTCTGAACTACTGTAATATTTATCATTGTACTTCAAGCCTGCCATTGAGTGAGAACACAAAAAAACTTGAATTAATAAGCCGAATAATAATTTTCTAGATTTCATTTTTATTTACCAATAGACGTAAAAAATCGCCTCCCAAAATATAACAGGGAGAGCGTCGACCAATTATTTTCTAAATAATACCTCTCATGAAGGTTTCATGAGAGGTAATGGCTATCAAAGACAATACAATGCTGAGCGGGTTCGAAGTGACACTTCATCTCCACTAAAGCTATCGTAAATATGTATATCTGGTTCAGCCTTTAGATATTTAGAAGGATTTTTTATCTCCCTCAATTTTATGTAGTTCTTTTTCGCTGAAATTCTCTCAATCGCTTCAACACGAAAATAAGTGTTAGGCTTCGCTAAGATTTCAGCTTCGTATGCTTTGAATGTATAAGCATTGATTGCTCGCCCTGATGACTTCAAATCAATTTTGAATTGAGCAGCAGAAACGTTCTGATAAGCTCCCGCAGCAGAGAAGTTTCTCGCTACGCTTGGAATGGTTGATGTCGATAAGAAGGCCTTTTCATGCAAGATATCACCAATATTCAGCTTTTCTAAAAGACTGTTCTTAATTGATGAGCCTCGATAGACCGTCCCTTTAAAGTTGGGCAATTTATTCATTACGCTACGCATATGAGAAACCCGTACTTTTAGAGCTTCCGCATACCCTGGCATCAAAAATTCTTTGGGTTCACCCGCTCGCATGTACTCATTAACAACATCATGATCAGTGCGGCCATAACGTTTGATTGCCGAGTATTCCTCTGGGATCATCTTTCTTTCTGCTTTTGCGTGATGAACAATTGACCAATCCATCAGGTCATCGGCCATCTGCTCTTGCTGCATAGGCGATAGGCCTCGCCCTTTAAACTCGGCAAAGTCTTCTGCCAATGCAGCACTCTGAGCAACAATCGTTAAAAGTGTAGCCAATAGTCTCTTGTACATATTTCGCTCCCTGCTTAACCGCAAACTAGAGAACACCAGTAAGATTGGCTTATCTCTTCACCCGAATATAGGTTGTATGTCACGCCCTCTACCGCTTCGTGTGATGAAACTGTCTCTAGCGCCACCATTGCAGAACCTCGATTTAACTCGATGTTCGTTACTTTGTAGTAGGTGTTAGGTGGTAACAACACCTCAGCCTCTCCTCCAAATTCGGACAAACCGCCAAGCGCGCGACCATTACTCTTCACTTGAACTTCATACAACACGCGCTGTAGAGGTTGTGGAGAGTTCGGCCTTACAACAGCGAAACGCTTCGCAACTTCAGGAATGGTACTGCTTGATGTAAACGCAGGCTCAACCACCACATCCCCCACTTGGAGTTTGTTTAAAAGAGACTGTTTTGCCCATGCGCCGCGGTAAGTCACCCCCTTGTAACGAGGCAGCTTTTTCATGGCACTACGAACCTGCTTAATAAACCTCCTTGCACTTTTTCCCGCACTCCCCCAAGTAGAGGTATCCGCAGCTCTCAAGTAATCATTCGCAAGCTGATAGCCAGAAACGGAAAAATCTTCCAAGGCCTCTGCTTCATTAGCCGTCATCAATTTGTAGCGCCAACCACTGGAAGCTTTCGCCCAATCAGAAAATTGTGAGGCTAATTCATCGACTTGTACTTGGCTACGTAAAGGGGCTTTCAATGCCTCAAAAGGCGCAGCCTGGGCGACGAAGCTAAAACAGAGAAAACAGAGTGAAATAATTCTCAACATAGTCTGTTCCTCCCTTTACCAATATCTAGGGTTATTTGGGCTTAAATCACAGGAGATATTTAGCTCATTCTGCTTGATGACTCCGAAACGAATCGCACTAAACAGCTCTAGCTGTTGGCGAGTCACACTGTCAAACCAATCAGAAAATGGGGTTAACCAATACATTGACTCATCACCGGAGATCTTAAACAAGGCGTCTTTCAGTTGCGGGTACATGATCATGCAAGTTCTGCCCGGTAGGTTGGTAAAGTTGTCATTAACTTGAACTAGCAGGTCGAGCTTTCTACCTAATTCAGAATTAGCGTTAAACAAATCATCGATAGATGCATGTAGACGCGCGTCATAACTCATGTCTTCGCCATTATTCGCTCGGTAGTAATATGCAGATTCGCTATCGTCGATATTGTAATAAACGTCCAACGTCATGTAGCGCAGTAGATGAGCAGGTAATGGCTCAGATAGGAGTGCGGTCGTCCCCATTTCTCCTGATGCGTAGTGGCCTGTAGAAATATTCTGCGCATGGATAATACCAATGTATCTCTGGAAGTCGCCAAGCTGTGCAGCAAGCCATTCCTCACCATTGCTGTCAGCCACGCTCATCGCTTCTAAAATACGATTTTTTACCACGCTTTTCGCTAGCGGTAATGCTGCAGCAAGATTGCTGGTATTCAAGTTGGACGCCTTTAGTGCTGACGCAATTAAAGGTGCATGTTTATCGAGATCAAAGCTTCCCGGATATAGGTAACTATAAAATCCGTTTACATGTGTTGCTTGCCATTCACTCTCTAGTGCCGAGCTAATAAAACCTTCCAGTTTTGCCAAGCGCTTTGAATGCACGTAATAACCTGAGTCTTTGTTCCTTTCATGCCAATCAGCAATGTGGTGCAATGACGATTCGCGAGAGAGGTTTTCTTTTGCTAGGTAGCTAGGAGACCAAGCGGCACAAGCATTACCACCGCCACACTCAGCTTCCAGTGCCGCACTGGAATCAAACATCCAACGCATCACTCGTGCTTTATCAGCTTCTGCAGTTGTGATGATGCGTTGCTTGTCGGAAAAGCTTAGGATCTGCTGCTCAAGCCAAGCCTCTTCATGTTGAGAGCTCCAACCTTCGTTGATCAGTTCATCCATAGATTGTGTAAAGACACGCTTGATCGCATCGCGATTTGGCATCACCATCTGCGAAATTACTTCATCTTTTGCAGAGTCATAATGCTCTTTCTCTGCAGGAATCCACGTGTACTCAGTACACCCTCTGAAGTTCGGGTCCCCCCCAAGTATCCCAATTCGAGTACACTTCTCGTACCCTTCTTGAATAACAAAGTACTTTTGACGACGTTCAGTAGCCGTGGCTGGACGCCCAAAAATACTGCGAGACATTTCATCTATCGCTAAATAATCCGCTTGGTCTTTAAAATAGCGATGGGCTTTCGCAACCGCTTCTGAATCAAACAAACGATCGATGGCATTCATGCCTTCTGCATACATTTCTTCTTTTAACTTGGCTCTAAGCACATCAAGCTGGGCGTTCGCGGTCTCGACGATTTTGATCTTCGAATTGAGAACTTGTCGGTAAAGTTGATGCAGTGATTGACGATCTAAGCCTTCCACTTCCCCATTTCTAAGCTCATCAAGCACCGCCACTGCCATGTCCAGATGGTCTTGCTGGCAATGCTGCAAGCGCGCTAGTGCTCGATTAGCTTCTCGCTTAGATGGCACATACATTGGACGGTTGTTGTTTTCTTCCTGCTCTGGGTACAAAGCCAGCAACGCATCAATCTCAGTACGGCAAGTTGAAGCAAGATCAGAGGCAAACAGTTTGGCATTCGCACCTTCTAGCGCGAGCTTATTAAAAATGGCTTTCTGAACTTCAGTCTCGACAGAGTTAATCAACGTCTCTGCTAACACGGCTTGTGCTTTTAACGCTTCTTGATAATGCTGCTGATATTTAAGCGCTACATCAGAGGCATACCCCTTCGCCAGCGCTTCAAGCATGCGCTGTTGACCGGATGCAAGATCCGCCCAATGCTGCTTATCTTTTTTGTCTTGTTGAGTGACGATGTCGTCGTGAACGGTAAAGCTATAATGATCGCCCGCGGCAACTCGATTCCAACGAGCCGTTAGGATCTTACGATCAATTTCTCGCTCAGGTAGCTTTAGAACGCCAAACCAATCAATCAGGCTCATCACCGTAGCAAAACGGTCGTATGACGTTTTTGTCTCATCTTCAAAGGCTTGAGCCACATCATTTGCCCACAACCCCACCGCAATGGTATCGCCGACTGGCCCTAACGCTTCAAGCGCGCCCTTGGCAAAGCCTGCCGTCGAGTGTCCGATTGTCGCAAGCAGGCTCGCCGCTTCTTCGGATTCTAGAACGGCAACATTGGCAGGACCGACCTCAAGTAGAGATGCAGTTTCTGGGAAAACTTCATCTGCCTCAGCAAGCGAAGGTCGAGCGTCTGCGTGGTGTTCGGGCGCAGACAAAAATAAATCTTCTGGCGTTAGGTCTTCACTGAAGTTTCGGTAATTTGACTTACGTATATCGTGGAAGCTCTCACGATCCAATACGTTGTATTCGTCACCAATATTACAAACTTCAAAGGCACTAACACAGGGGGAAGCAATGGCACACGCCAATACCAATTTTCGTAACTTCATATAATTATCCTTGGTTTGAGAAGTTATTTGCTTCTTGCAGGAAGCAACAAGCCTCCGATTACTTATTCGCAACCGGAAATTGAACGTTTTTAATTAAGATGCTCTCGTGGGCAAACGCTGAGAGCAGAGAGACTTAGGGTTAAGTCTTTGGATGATGCCGAGGGATCATTGATTTCATAGACAGCCAAACTTTTGTTGTTGTGTTTTATTACCTCCTGCGTACAAGACAGTCTGTCAGAAAGAGGCTATCAAGGTTGCAAGGGCGCTATTTTTTATTGTTTTTATAAAATTTCGCAAAACATTAAACCAGCAGCCCAGTTGCGGCAATGCACCTTATCTCAACTTGTTGTAAGTGATTCGCCACTTAAGATAATGATAATTAAGACATTAAATCATATGAGAATTACAACTGGGAATGTTCCCAATAAAGATAATAATAACAATATAGATTACTGTTTCATTTCAATTATCTTCATTTCGGTCGATACCAGAGATAATTAAAAATAAAAGAATCAATAATATACTTTTGAGTAAAGCGGTCGAAGGTTGAGCAAATCGCAGAGTCAAACGAGAAGTAAACCATTCAACAAATTCATCATTAAGAGCTTGTTTTATAACATCTTAATAATTCAACTACTCATTAATTAGCAAGGTAAATGGTCGATATCTCACAATACAAAAAGAAATTAGCCATTGCACCGACTATACATAGCCTTAATCGATACACTTGAACTATGGTTTACCTTTCAGACCGACCATTTCCCTAGGTATTTACAAACCAACAATAAACGAGTGTTCTGCGGCTTTATTCGCCACCTTTATCGTTTCATTGTTAAGATGCAGTGAACTTTTCACTGGATGGACCATTGATAGGGAGGTCTTCGCCTATAATCCCTGACAGTTTTGGTTACTACGTAAAAATTATGTTTCTAACACCTTATTTTTCAGACACTAATCACCAATTTCAGTTTACTCGTGAGCAAGCAAGTCACTTTGCAAAGCGCGTAGCTGGTGATTACAACCCTATTCATGATGAAGACAACAAACGCTTTTGTGTGCCAGGCGATCTGCTTTTTGCCGTCTTGCTAAGCAAAGAAGGCGTGAGCCACAAAATGCGCTTCGATTTCTCCGGAATGGTGAACGATGGTGTGGCACTTCACATTGAAAATAAGTGTGAAAAAGAAAGTGCTGTTGTAGACGAAGCAGGCAAAGAATACCTGCACATGTCTCGCGAGGGTGAAACCAACCACGATCCAGCCTTCATTGAACATGTAGTCACAAACTACGTTCAGTTCTCTGGCATGAACTTCCCGCACATCATGGTTCCTCTAATGGAAGAGAAGCAAATGATGATCAACTGCCAACGTCCATTGGTGATTTACGAAAGCATGGAAGTGGAATTCAACCGTCTAGACCTGACTCACCCTGAAGTCGACTTCACAGGTGCAACATTCGATGTTGAAGGTAAGCGTGGTGTGGTAACGCTAAACTTTGCCTTTAAAGAAGATGGTGAAGTAGTAGGCAAAGGCATCAAACGTATGGTAGCGAGTGGCCTTAAACCTTACGACCAAGAAGCGGTAGACGATTTAGTCCAACGCTTTAACGAACGCAAGAACGCCTTCCTAGCAAAGTTCGCTAAGGCAGCCTAGTCTTCAGGAAGCAGACTTCAACAGAGTAAGCTTCACTAGATAAGGCCCTGCCGACCAATTTCAAAAATTCATAAGAAAGCCCAGTGACTTCACTGGGCTTTCTTTTTATCTGTGTTTTTTATCTGCGTTTTTTTATCTATGGCTCTCTTTTTGTAAGCGATTGGCTTTACGGTCATCAAATCCAGCGACGTACTTGGTTCTTATAATCCAAATAATCTTCACCAAACAGTCGTTCTAATGCCCGCTCCTCTGGCTTAATTTGAAAGCGATTCATGTAAGCAACAAACAATGCACCACATAAGATAACACTGAGGTGCTGCCACCATAGTCCAATCGCAATGATGACAAGCAATAGCGCGACGTACATTGGGTTACGTGTGTAAGCGAACACGCCAGTATCCACCACCTGCGAAGCGGTTTCAGGCTTCACTGGGTTCACGGTTGTTTTCGCTTTACGAAATTCGTAAACACCTGCGATTCCGATAAAGCCAGCAATCACAATGAGCCCAGCGGTAACAAACTCAACGAACGGCACGGTAATTTTCATCTCTGGCATGGCGTCTTTTAGCCAGTACATCAGGAGTACCATCAACAGAAACAAAGCGACAGGTGGGACTTTCAGCTCAAGCTTTTTCAATCTTCATATCCTTATGAGAATAAAACGTTGTCATCGTCAATAACGGTTCTTAAATAATAAAAAGCCCAGTCAAACTGGGCTTTTATAAAATACTATATCAAGGTTAGCAAAGCTTGAACTGGGTGTTTAGGTTTTACCCCTTCAAAGCGTTTGACTTGGCTTCGGCAGGAATACCCCGTAATCAAGCAGCGTTCATTGTCGAGCTTGTCCAAGTTTGGCTTCCAGCTCAGATCATAAATGTCACGCGACATCGATAGCTTGTCTACCTCATGGCCAAAGGTCCCTGCCATGCCACAACAGCCAACAGGCACGGTGTTCAACACTGCACCAAAGTGAGCGAAAATAGCCCCCCACTCTTTCTCGGCATTTGGCATTTTGGTCTTCTCAGTACAATGGGCGAACAAATACCAAGGCGCTTGCTGTTTCGATTCAAGAGCATCGAACTCGTTCAGCCTTGGATACAACCACTCATGAGCGGTAAGCACATCGAACTCGCCGCGCTTGCTACCTAATACCTCAGCGTACTCATCGCGGTAACACAGCACCAATGCAGGATCGACGCCCACCATTGGAATGCCTAAATCCGCGACCATTTCCAAAAACTTCGCGGTATCTTGCGCGGTGTTCTTAAACTGACGTAAGAAACCTTTGATGTGCTGGGCTTTACCATTTGGCTTAAACGGTAGAAGAACCGGATTCATGCCGAGTTTCTGAACGAGCTTGATGAAGTCTTCCACCACCTCGGCGTCGTAATAACTGGTGAACGGGTCTTGAACAATCAGCACATGCTTTTGTTTGTCTTCAGAAGATAAACCGCTGAGTGCTTGCAAGTCATAAGCCGTGGTTAACGTCTCTACTCGCTCTTTCAAAGTCGGCACAGACAACAACGGAGCATCAACATAACCTACAGTCGAAGCCGTTAAACTCTGCACCCAAGATTGTTTAAGCACACCATTTACCACACTTGGCGCTTTGGCCATCAGTGGCAACATGGATTCAATGTTTGATACCAAGTAGTCTTTTGCCGGACGTTGGTAACGTGAGTGGTAAATATTGAGAAAGCGAGAGCGAAAGCTAGGCACATCCACTTTAATAGGACACTGGCTCGCACACGCTTTACACGCTAAACAGCCATTCATCGCTTCATACACTTCATGGGAGAAGTCATACTCGTGACGACGATTAATAGAATGACGTACACGGTCGATCATGGTTTTGATGGACGTTTTGTTTTCCAACGTCTGCTTCTCTAGGTCGAGAATATCAATGCCCTGCTCAGTCAATTGGCGCAGCCACTCACGAACTAAGCCCGCACGCCCTTTCGGTGAATGACGGCGGTCTGCCGTGACTTTCATTGAAGGGCACATAGGTGAGCTGGTGTCGTAGTTAAAACACAGGCCGTTACCGTTACACTCCATCGCTTGCTTGAAGCTATCACGTACCTGTACGTCAATCTGACGATCGAAGTAGCCGCGTTTGGTGTCGGTGACTTTCACAAGCTCTGCATCGCTATTTAGCGGCGTACAGATCTTACCTGGGTTCATTTTGTTGTGTGGGTCGAAAGCGGCTTTGACGCGACGTAGTTCAGTAAAAAGTTCTTCACCAAAGAACTCTGGGCCGTACTCAGAGCGGAACCCTTTACCGTGCTCACCCCACATTAAACCACCGTATTTTGCCACCAGCTTAACCACTTCATCCGAGATTTCGTGCATCAAGGCTTCTTGATGAGGATCGCACAGATCCAATGCAGGACGAACGTGGAGCACACCTGCGTCTACGTGGCCAAACATGCCGTAGTTAAGTAATTTTGCATCAAGCAACTCGCGGAACTCAACGATAAAGTCCGCCAAGTTTTCCGGTGGAACACAGGTGTCTTCGGCAAACGCAACAGGCTTAGCGCGCCCTTTCGCTGCACCCAATAGACCCACAGCTTTTTTACGCATGTTGTAGATACGGCCGATGCTCGCGACATCACTGCACACTTGGTAGCCAATGATGCCCGCTTCTTCTGTTTCTAGCATGCTATCAAGCTTGGCCGTTAGGAACGCAACTTGAGAAGCAACTTCTTCTTCATCCTGGCCAGCGTACTCGACCATGTTAATGCCAAGCATCTCTTTATCAGGTACGTCGGTAATCAAGTCACTAACGGTGTGCCAAACGATGTCTTGTTTCGCGAGGTTCAGTACTTTTGAGTCTACGGTTTCAACCGACAACGCTTTTGCTTCAACCATGAATGGTGCGTTACGCAATGCAGAATCAAAACTGTTGTATTTAACGTTAACCAGAGTTCGCGCTTTAGGAATGCGGGTTAGGTTGAGCTTCGCTTCCGTGATAAACGCTAATGAGCCTTCCGCACCACATAAAACTCTTGTGATATCGAAGCTATCTTTCTCTTCGTCAAACGCATTTTTAAGGTCATAGCCCGTAAGAAATCGGTTTAACGGAGGAAACTTATCGTTAATTTGCTGGCGTTTGTCACGGCATACCGACTCCGTCACACGCATTGCCGTATCGGCAAATTCCCCTTCATTCGGCAAGCCATGAGAAAGGTCGGATTCCAAAACAGAACCATCGGCAAACACTGCTTGGAGAGAGAGAACGTGATCGGACGTTTTACCGTATTTAAGCGAACCTTGACCGGACGCATCCGTGTTGATCATCCCGCCGATCGTGGCGCGGTTACTGGTCGATAAGTCTGGAGAGAAGAAGTACCCATAAGGACGAACGGCATCATTCAATTGGTCTTTGACCACACCCGTTTGAACACGAACCCAGCCCTCTTCTTCATTCACCTCTAACACTTTGTTCATGTGGCGAGACAAGTCGACCACAATACCTTTCGTTAAAGACTGGCCATTGGTGCCAGTGCCGCCCCCACGAGGAGAAAAAGTAATGCGTTCGTATTCTTCTCTATTGCTGAGTTTACCGATGAGGGAAACATCTTGGGTGGTTTTGGGATGGACAACAGCCTGAGGGAGTTGTTGGTAGACACTGTTGTCAGTGGCTACCGCGAGACGGCTAGAATACTGGCTTTCGATATCGCCAGTGAACCCGTAATGCTCCAGCTCTTTGAGAAAACTAAGAACAAGAGGATCGACATCCGTTTGCGAGTGTAATCTTGGTAACATTTGCTTCCTGCCCCTACTGCGCTGATCCAATCAGCTGCGGGTTATCTAATTTTTAATCATCCTTGCCTTTCGCTCCAACAGCCGTTTACGGAGGAAAGTCGTGAATGAAGTTGTTTTCTTTGAATTATGTCACTTTACAACATTTAAAAAAGCGTTCAAATCAGAATCTCAATACAATATTTAAACTTATACTTTATTTTTGAAGGCTTGATGCCTTACATTGAAAGGGAAATAGCCTTTCAATATGAGCTTTCAGGATGAAAAAAAAATAAAGTTGTAACCACTGAAGATATCCTTCTAAAACTTTGCCAGTCGGTTTCTGGCGTTCTCACTTCAGCAACCTCTTCTCAAATTAATTACTCTGCAATGGTGCAAAAGATCAATAAAACCAGCCTCAAGCCGGATTTTGGTTGTTTTGTGCTGTTTGATGGCGGTTTCACTGGCCTAGTTGTGATTAACTTTACCGCGAAGGCGCGCTTGAGATCTACACCAATTACATGCGCAATATGGGCATGCCAGAAGAAGAACTGGCAATCTCACACACCTCAGATGAAGTGGGCGATGTACTGGGTGAGCTGATGAACCAACTTGTTGGTGACTTCACCAACAAGATTCGCAAAGAGCTACAAACCAATATCACTCAGAATCAGCCAAAAATGCTATCACTGAACAAGCAAGTGATTCTGCAAGTCGATACCAACCTCGACCGCCCACAAGCGCGACGTGTGACTTTCTCAACAGCAAACAAAATCAATAACTACATTGATAAAGAATTCAAAAACATCGATCGTGAGACGTTCAAGAAGCAGCTCAAAGAAGCGATGAAAAACATCACGGCAGACTATGAAGTAGGCTTGAAGAAAGGCCGTAAAGTCTCCGTTAACCGTGGTGTTGGCGGTGAACAAGCTAGGAAAATGTTGGGCGACTCTTCTAAGTAACAATAGAACTGGTCACAACGTCGCCAACTATAAGAAAAAGCTTACAAAAGTTCTCTCTGCCTGACGTTCTCATAACAAATATCAATACTTTCTATTCCATAATTCACATCCCATTATGAGGCGCACTTGCGCCTCGGCTTATACGGAGATTTTCCCTTGAAAAAGATGTCTATTGCACTTGCGCTAGTGCTGGCTCTTACTGGCTGTCAAGCAACACAACGCCAAAACGCAACCACAGGTGAATACGAAACTAACTCAACCACGCAAGGTGCGCTTATCGGTGCGATCGCAGGTGCGGCAATTGGCCTAGCTGTGGGTGATAACGCAAAAGAACGCCGTAAAGGTGCTTTGATTGGTGCAGCTGCTGGCGGTGCAACAGGCGCTGGTGTTGGCTACTACTTCGACCAACAAGAAGCGGAACTGCGTCGTGCCCTACTAAACTCTGGCGTACAAGTTGAACGCGTTGGCGAAAACCAACTGCTTCTTCGCATGGAAAACGGCATTGGCTTCTCTTCAAGCTCTTACCAACTTGATTCAAGCATCCACAACACACTGCGTGGCGTGGCTCGAATCCTAGTTGAATACCCAGACACAAGTCTTGTGATCGATGGTTACACAGACAGCACAGGTAGCGATTCTTACAACCAAACGTTATCAGAGCGTCGTGCTGAATCAGTACGTCAATACCTAGTATCACAAAACGTTGCACCAGGTCGCGCAATCGCCCGTGGCTACGGTGAGCGTAACCCAATTTGCTCAAACCAAACTTCTGAAGGTCGTGCTTGCAACCGTCGTGTTGAAATCCAGATCTTGCCACTGAAGTAATTTGGTTGCACCATATCGGTAATAATAATGATTACCGGAGCAGGTCTAGCGAAGTGCGCTAGACCTGACATACCCAATGTCTTTCAGAACCATTGCCCTCACCTTTGCTTTAAGTACCTGCTTTAGCAACACAGCATTTGCTTCCCCAAACCCAACACAACCGGAAGCCCAATTCGACCTTGCTCAGCAACTGGCACTGAAACCCAACCCAGAGTCACCTACAGATGCCCGTTATTGGTTAGAGCAATCGGCACATCAAGGTTATTTGCCCGCTCAAAAGCAATTAGCAGAAGATTACGCACGCGGCTTAAGCGGTAATATCGACTACACTCAGGCAGTCTATTGGTTTACCTCGGTTGCATTAAATGATCCGACTGACCGCGGCTTTCTGTTAGCGGATTTTGTTCAGCATCATCAAGCTGACATTTCAAACTCTGATCTGGTGGAAGCTTGGTATCAATTGTCTGCACTTAAAAACCCTCAAGCAGAACAAGCCTACAATCAGTTTTTAGAAGAGCGCTTCAATCAACTCAGAGCGAAACAAGTTTCTGAGATTGTCGAGCTTGATAAAAAAGCCACCGATGAAGAGAAACAAGAAAAAGTAGAGATACAGCAAGAGGCTAAAGCGGACGAGTCCAACATTTGGTACGCTTCCGGTGCACTGGCTGTCGCTTTGCTGCTGGGTGGAGGTGCCTTTGGGTTCCGTAGAAACAGTCATAAAGCTAAAGTGAGCGCTGCGTACGAAGCCTCTAAGGCTCAGCAACTAGAGACACAAGTTAAAGAACTGCAGTTTGCTAACAAACAGCTTAAACGCCAATTGGAAAAAGTATTTAAAGAGTTTAAGAAGATCAAAGGGCAGCCTGAAAACCAAAAGCTCCTCATCGCTTGTGCCATGTTTGGCTATACTCCGCAAACCATCCCAGACAGTAAGGCAGTAAAGTTGCGCTACAGACAATTGTCAAAACTCTATCATCCTGATTCTAGGGGAAGTGAAGAAGAGATGAAGCGTTTAAATCAAGCGTTTAAAACTATTTCACAAAATGTTACAAAAGAGTAAAACACCGTCGCACACCTTAGGCTTGCGAGCTTTTCACCCTCGAAAACAAAGGCTCGCAATCGATCTCCCTCTCAAACAAATTAACAGACATTTAACCTGCCTATCTTTTGTATGCCATAATACTCGGCGAAAAATAACACCTAACGACTCAAAATTCATATAGGTGGGGAGAAAATCAATGTTCACTGAAGAAGGCACCTGTGACTGGTGTAAAAAACCTAGCTTTGTAACTCGTCATGATTACGTAGATGGTAAGTACCACAGTTCTTGCAAAGCTTGCTACGACATCGCCAAAATCGATGTTCGCCTATTCAACCAAGGCGAATTGCAAATGCGTGAGCGCATGGCGCAAAGAGCAAGTTAACAAGAACAAATCAACGGAACTGATTTTCAAGGGCGCCTTTTTACAAGGCGCTTTTTTGATCCCGCTTCAATACTTGCCTCACCGAGATTGTCTTGAGGGTATTCATATTCCCTAACTCTCCGGTGTTTCGATGTCTATTAACAAACCTATCTAAAACAATGTCACTTATTTCATAGTGAAGACGATGGTATTCCCTGTCAGCGGGTCAAACCAATGATGGTTCTGGAGTATAGTTTTTGCTCAAACACAAAACATTGGTGACCACATGTATACAGATGAAGCAGCCGCAATCATTGCCAACCAGCCGCCTGAAGTCGTTGCGACTGGTGAGTTGATGGTTTTGAAGAACACAATCAAGCGAAAAGTGTCAGGGCCTAATAGAGCTCGTCTACTGAGAATCGCAGGCTCCGATTTAGGCAGTCTATGTACACGAGCAAACCCTGGCAACATAGAACAGATTCGTGCCATGTTTCAATCCATGGTACAGCTCGTTAGAGCCGGTAACATTGGCCAGTTTGAAACAGAAGTCGCACGCGCAAAAACCGAATTCTAACCATTATTAAACATCGATCCTTGTATTTTCAGGCTGCGAATTCGCAGCCTGCTTTTTATCTACTTATCGAATTAGGTCCCCTGTTAGCAGCCATCTTACTGCCCGCTTCACTTCAAACTTCCGCTGTATATTTATCTTCCTCACAACTTTAAGGACTCTTAAAACCCAGTAGAGAGTCTCAAAAAGTACTGTATAAACCTGGAAAAACCACTGTATATAGAGCTCGAAAGTACTGTATATACAGTAGTAAACACCTGTATATACTGTACCGAAATGCAGACCATCTCACATTTCTCCACCCTTATCAAATATGTCAAAAATTAAAAATAGTCATTTAATTTCAATAACTTAACAAAAATAAAATGATAACTAAGAGAACGTTTTTCAACTCAATTCATAAAAATCGGTTGATCAGGAATCAAAAACAAACTACTGTATACACATACAGCATGTATAAAGGAACAGTAAGATGCAGTTACAAACTCAATCTCATACATACTCTCGTTACAACGTATTGGCACAAGCAACACAACCTATGGATGTGTCTGACCAACTGCTTTCTAAGTTGGCAGTATTGTCTCAACAGCAACAATGGGTCCTGTTTACCGCTGATTGCCCTCGTCCTGATTTTGAGCAACTTGCTGCTTCCAACATTCGCTGTCAAAACATCATTCAGATGAAGCCATCTCAACAGCTTTCTGAAGTGGAAATCGTGATTAAAGCTATTCAGTCTGGTAACGCCAGCGCCGTCGTCGCGTCGAACAAGATTGCATTAATGAACCAATCAATGCTTCGCGACATCGCTCAACGTTATCAGTGTGAAGTCTTTTTCGTCGAAGGCAGAGTGAACAAGTACCACTAACAAGATCGACGTTATCCATCCTGCATCTCGCCTCCTTTTAAGGAGGCTTTTTTTGTGCTTTAATAAATCAAAGCAAACGTTTGCTTTTTCTCTGGCGAGTTCAAATAGTTCTGGTATGATGCCTTCATTCGATTTATTCAGCGCATACTTCTCGCTGGATATCTTCTCTTTATGACGTTTGATTAAGATGATAGGAATGTCGCAATGAGCCTTGCTAATCAAGTACTTGCCGTCAATGACGACCTGCCAATTCGCACCCACAAGCCTGTTCACAGCGGAAAAGTCCGCTCTGTTTACTGGTTAACTGAAGAAGACAGCGCACGACTGATCAAAGAAAAAGGATACGATGTCGCTCCTGATGCCCCACTGGCCATCATGGTGATCAGTGATCGTATCTCAGCCTTCGATTGTATCTGGCATGGCGAAGGTGGGCTCAAAGGCGTTCCGGGTAAAGGCGCTGCGTTGAACGCAATCTCTAACCACTGGTTCAAATTGTTTAAAGATAACGGCCTTGCTGATAGCCACATCTTGGATATCCCTCACCCATTTGTTTGGATCGTACAAAAAGCGAAGCCAGTTAAGATTGAGGCAATCTGCCGTAAATACATCACGGGCTCTATGTGGCGTGCCTACGCAAACGGCGAACGTGAATTCTGTGGTATTGAACTTCCTGAAGGTCTTGAGAAAGATAAAGCGCTACCTGAATTGCTCATGACGCCTTCAACCAAAGGTATTTTGAAAGGCATTCCTGGCGTTCCTGAAGCGGATGATGTCAATATTACTCGCCAGAACATCGTAGACAACTTCAAAGCCTTTAACTTTTCAAACGCAGAAGACATCGCGGAGTACGAGAAGCTATTAAAAGAAGGCTTTAACGTTATCAGCAATGCACTCGAAGCTATTGACCAAACGTTTGTAGATACCAAGTTTGAATTTGGCTATGTACACGACGCGGCAGGTAATGAGAAGCTTATTTATATGGATGAAGTCGGTACGCCTGATTCATCGCGTATTTGGGATACGAAAGAATACCAAGCGGGTAACATCGTTGAGAACTCGAAAGAAGGTTTCCGTCAGTTCTTGCTAAACCACTTCCCAGATCCCGATATTCTACTAAACAAAGAGCGCATGCCAGAACGTGAAGCGCTTGCTCGTGATAACGAACTGCCAGTAGAGTCTTTGATGGACATCTCACGCACTTACATCGGTATTGCAGAGAAGATAACGGGCCAACCAATCAAGTTGAGCAACGATCCAAAAGCTGAAATCATCGAAATTTTGAGCAAAGAATACGGTTTGATCGACTGAAGTAACACTCAGTATTGAACGGTTAAATTAACCAAACGAAAAGTCCGCACAAGTGCGGACTTTTTTATGTTTTGAACAAAGCGACGAGTCGTCCCCTACTCTATATCAAGCGTCAACCCATCCGATGTGGATGCCACTTTTTTGGTTACTTGATAGTTTCTATCTTTAATCGTAGATAACATATACCACGTTGACTCTGCTTTCTCTGGTGTAAAGGTGACACCCATAAAGCCACGTTGCTTGATGTCTGTCCATTGCAGTTCAGAAACTAAATTCGGCAATGTATATTCCATTTGAGCAATGGCGACGGGCTCCAACGCTAAATATTCTTCCAAGCCCGGAGAGCTGACCGAACTTGTCGCGAACTCGACACCAACAGGGTTGTTTGACACATCCTTCAGTTCACTGGTCCACGCATTGTGCGTATCACCAGCTAAGCAAACAAAGTTGCCTGAGCTTGCTCTAGCGATTTCATAAACACGCTCACGTTCCACATAATAGCCATCCCAAGCGTCTAGGTTGTATGGCAACTTTATGGTGTCTGAACTTGGATCAGCAAGATAACTGGCGATCGCATTGTTTACTGCTAGCAGCGCGTCCATTTTCTGCTCATCCGTCGCCGTAAAGAGTTGGAACATCGCCAACATCACCGAGCTAGGTAGCTCCATTCTCGACATAAGAACCTGCTGCCCAAGCACATTCCATTTTGCTTCTTGATTAAACGCATTCATTAACCAAGCGAGCTGCTCTGTACCAAGTAGTTCTCGTTCTGTACTGCGAGACTGCGCAACTAATCCACCAATCGCTTCCATAGTAGGAGCATCGAGAGAAAAATAATCCAATGGCTGGTCACGGCCTACCAATCGAGTATCGAGCATCATCAAATTGATCAAATCACCAAAGGCAAACTGACGATAAATCAGCATATTTGAAAAGGTATTTTCTCGCACAGGAAGCCACTCAGTCCAAGCCGCTGCAGCCGCGGCGCGTCTATCATTAAAACTGCCTTCGCTGTTGTGGTGGTTTTCCGCCCCTTCCTTCCACGCATCATTGGCTAACTCGTGGTCATCCCAGATTGCGATCATCGGTAATGCTGCATGCAGAGCTTGGAGATCTTGATCTTGGCGATATTGAGCGTAGCGCTTTCGGTAGTCATCTAACGTAATACATTCGGTGCCCTTGCTTGGCTCACGTCCCAATGCTGCCGCATCCTCACTGGCATAACCCCCAGCACCATATTCGTAGATGTAATCGCCAAGATGTAAAACCACATCGAATGACGCTTTTTGGTGCTGTTCCAAGATCTCTTTATAGACATTGAAGTAACCCGCCGGATAATTCGCACAAGACACAACGGCCATCGATGCTTTGTCTACACTGCCTTCTGGTAGAGTCTGCGTTATGCCTACAATACTGCTCGCCTCACCGACCATAAAACGGTAGTAATACTGTGTATTGGGGTTGAGATTTTGCACATCTACCTTCACCGTGAAATCACGACTGGTATCTGTCGCAAAGGTGCCGCTTTGCTCAATACTAGAGAAATCTTCCGTTGCAGACACCTGCCAAGAGACATCGACATAACTCTCCTCCGTAGTCACGCGTGTCCAGATGATTACTTGAGTTTGAGTTGGGTCACCACTGGCGACACCATGTTCGAATGAGGCAGCGGTGACTGTATTTTTATCATCACTCCCACATGCAGTTAGTGTGGTAGCAACGGCTCCTGAAGAGACGGCTTTTATAAAATCTCGGCGAGACAATGACATAGTAACTTCCTTTGTTATTGTGTTCTTATCGATGCGCGTTTTCCTACGCTAAGTAATAAGCCAATTTTGGTATTGGGTTTGTTTGGCTAATTACTCTAAAAAACATTAAGTTAGAAGCTAGTTATGACAATTGCATTTCTGGATGTGACATTTTTGTTAATTAAAGTGTAAATGCTCTATATTCATCACATTTCCAACAAACTATGAACCTATTGATAAATATGATATTCAAAACAAAAAAAGCGACCCGTTATAGGTCGCTTTGTGTTTGAGGATATGTTCCTTGGCGTTAGAGCTTCAAATTAAGCACATCTTGCTCTGCAGTTTCTACTTTTAGTTTACTTCGAGATTCAATGTACTCTATCTGCTGAGAGTCTAACGAATAAGGCATCACTACACGTAACTCATGGATTCCTTCATGTTTTGCTAGTTTCACCAACATCACTAGATTGGATTCATCGCTCTGACGTGAAGACATCGATTTTAAGGCAGCATCCCAAAGGCGATCCTCTGGTTGGCTTAATTCCGCGATGTTCTGTTTCCACATCAGACCAAAAATGGGAGCGATGGTGGCGAAGGCCTCCAAAAAGGTCCACTTCTTACTTCCCGTTGCTCCTAGGAAGCTTGTGTAGTCGAATTCAATGCATGTCTTTCCTTGTTGCTCCATCCTATGCCTCGACACTCTGAACTGAGGTATACAAAATATCGTTCAATTACTTTGATATAGCAATAGGATATAAAACAATGGTCTTTTATGCCTTAATTTGACCTCAAAAGGAAATATTAAAACCAGCTTTGTAACAAATGATGTACAGCTTCGCCATATATACGCATCCAATTGATTAATATTTTAAACGCCAAACTAAAAGCACGCTCCCACAAGGAGAAGAAGCAAATCGGTACTAGAGGTTAACCAATTTGATTCCCAGTCCAATACGGGTTTGTGAATGGTCATAATCAATCAAGGTTTCACCATAGCCATGGTAGCCCTGAACATACAAACCTAGGATGTCATTAAAGTACAAGGTGTACCCCAATTCTACGCCACCTTTGTCATCGGCAAAGTTGTAGAAGCCTCGGGTATTAAACACACCAGCGCCAGTGTAGAACTTCGCCCACAATTCATAGGGTGCATAGTAGTCTTCCATGTCGTCATTTTCTGTGGTGACGACCCACCAAGCATGCGCACCGTATTCAACTGGACCGGAGAAACGCTCAGCAGCGAGATAAAGACGATCCCAGCTACGAGAAAGCTTACTCGACTGGCCGTTTGATTCATGCTTGTAACCTAACTCTAAGTGGTTAAATAACAGCATGTTTGATTGGTGAGCCAAGAACACTTGTGGTTTGTAATTGGTCTCTCTGAACGGAGAGGAAATGTCAGAGTTAGCGAGTTGCCAGAGAGACTTTTGCGTGTATGCGCCCATTAACGCGGTGCCAGAGCTGAATCGGTAAAACGGGATCGAAGCTGAGATCTGAAACTTCACTTCAAACTGTTGCAGCGAGTCCATTTCAGAACCGAGTTCGTTGTAAGCGTTTTGATTGATGTCGGTGGTGTATGTACCTAATACGTAGTTGTCTTCATAAGTTGAAATCTGTGCAATGTTTTTTCCGTAAGCCAATGCGGGACACAACAAGAATGGAATTACTTTATATTTCATCGTTTTCCTTCACGCCGCTCAAGAGGAGCGGCAAATTCATTCCTTATCACCTAAAAATTAGGTCATAAGCTGCAAGGGAGACGTATTAAAGCAATTATCGTTCCGGGTTATGAATTTCCTTATTTCACATCCAGCACACGACTGGCTTTTTTGTACTGCACTTTCCAACCAGACCAACGAGGTAGCTCCCAGCGTTTAGGGTCCCCCTTTCGATTGCCATCGGTATAAATAACATGAACCAACTTGCGAGACACGAAGTACTCCACGTCGAGTTTTAATTCAGCCAACAGCAGTTTAAGCGGAAATTGCTCTGCAAAGTCCTGATACTCCCAATCAGGAATGCCTTCGAATGAGATATCGTCCGCTTCAAACAGTTCAATGTCTTCCATGCTTTCCACACCAAGCGTTTCTAACTGTTCCACGAGCCAAGTTGAAAACGACAAACTATCAAGCTTTGCTTTATCAACAGGCTCAGGGTTTAATCCAAGCGCGTTATAAATCTTCCAATGTTGTATTTGCTGTTTTCTTAACGGGGCAAAACCCGGTAGTAGCGTTTCGGCTTCAATCATCTCCACGATGGACTGAACGGCGACACCACCTTCAAGCGCTTGGTATTCAGTGCAAATGGTTCGCCCAGCATAGATCAAATGCATGGTCGCGCGCGGCGCTTCTTCCTCATAATTGGTTTCGCCTTGCTGCCACTCGCCAAGTTCTAATTCACGCAACAGCTTAAGTGAAATGGGCAGCATGACAGAGGCAAGGTTAAGAGTCTGCTTTACGCCTCGTCCGGGCACGCTATGACTATCTAGCACCAATGCTGCTTCGCTTTTTTCGGGGAAACGGCTATTGCGCCCGACCATCATTTCCATCAAGCCATTGCCTAGCGCGTCACGACGTCGTTCTCGGCGCACAAATACAAGTTCTGGATGTAACTTGGCAATGGCTTTGGTCAACTCATCACGTTTGTATCGCGATGCGACTTCAAGATCCGGCAATTCAAATACTTCTCGCATTTGTTTTGCTAAACCTCGCGCTTCATCAAGCACGCTTGCATCAACATTAACGCCAGGAAGCTGCTCCCCTCGCACCAAACGAATCATCAACGAGGCATCGCAGCCAAATGGCTCTTCTTGTGCTAATGCTTCGGCCGATTCCCCACCTTGCAATTGATACAATTGAGCGGGTACAGACAACGCTGCTGCTAAGTCGATCATTGCTTCTTTTTCTGCTTTGGTTTGGATACGAGTCACTAAATCCGCAAATAAGGCATCAATTGGTAAAGGGTAAACTTTTTTACCGTGTTCGGTGATGTCACCTTGCTCGTCTATCGCTTCCATCCCTTGCAGGGTTTGGCGTGCTGAGTTAAGTGACTTTTCAGGCACAGAGTCGAGGAAGGAAAGTTCGGAAAGCCTATAACCACAACAAGCCGCAGCGAGCATTGACTCTACAAGTTCTTCACGGTGCAATTCAGGTGGCGTCACCAGTTCCAACGGAGCATGCTCACCAAACAAGCGAATACACGCCCCTTCAGCAACACGACCTGCCCGCCCCATTCGCTGCGCCGCACTGGCTTTAGAAATGTTGGTTAATGTGAGTGCTGTGCGTCCATTTCGTTGCACGGTTCTGCGTTCTAAACCACTGTCGATCACGACGCGGATGTTTGGAATGGTCAGAGAGGTTTCCGCGACGTTGGTTGCCAACACCACTTTGCGTTGCTTTTGTGCTGTCAATGCACGGTGTCGTTCTTCATCACTGACTGACGCATGTAACTTCACCACCAGCACATCATCAAGGTTTTGCAGCATCTGTGAACATTGAGTGATCTCTTTACGACCCGGTAAGAAAACGAGAATATCGCCCTCTTCGTCTTCCAAAGCTTCTTTCACTGTTCGAACTACATCATTCTCGCAACCCTTTTTGTTCGGCAAGTAACGGCTATCCAGTGAACGATGGGTAACGGTAACAGGAAAACAACGACCTTCCGAGCGCAGCCGTTTGGCATCCAAATAGTTCGCCAGTTTTTCACCCTCTAAGGTCGCTGACGCGACAATCAAACGGTGCTGTTTTTCTTGCTTTAAAATCGCCGTAAGGAGATCAATGTCCCAGCGGCGTTCATGAAATTCGTCCACCATCACGATATCGAAGCTAGCCAGTTTGTCTTCCGCGAACCAACGCAGTGCAACACCGGGTGTCACGAACACGACATTGGTGTTTTCATCGTAGTGTGCATGAAGCTTAATCGCGTAACCAATCTGCTTACCAAGTGGTTGGCCGGATTGTTCGGCAAGAAACTCGGCTAACGATGTGCAAGCAATTCGACGTGGCTCAATCACCAATACTCGGCCGTGATTGGCCGCCCAAAGCGGCAACCGTGTGGATTTACCAGAACCGGTTTCGGCTTCTACCACTAAATGGTGGTGGTTCACGAGTTGGTCAAATTCAGCTTGTAAGCTATCGATAGGTAATTGAGACATAAAAGATAGAACGTGATAATGGATTGCGAGGCATTATACCTGAGTGAGAAATTCCTGCTTTAGGAATCGCTTCTGACTAATTAATGACAGTATTATCGTTTCAGTGACGATATTTTCGTCGGTAATTGGATTTTTTTTGCGACATTACGTTGATGTACATCAACGAATGTTTACAACTAAATAGTGAACCCGTTAGAATTTTGCACGCATCCTTCAACCCTACATTTAAGGCACCCAATGAACAACGACAAGCGCCCACTCTATATCCCATATGCGGGTCCGGCTCTTTTAGCGACCCCTCTTTTGAACAAGGGCAGTGCGTTCTCCGGAGAAGAACGTAGTTCATTCAACTTGGAAGGTCTTCTACCAGAGACGACTGAAACCATCCAAGAACAAGTAGAGCGTGCGTACCAACAGTACAAAAGCTTTGAAAGTGACATGGACAAGCACATTTACCTACGCAACATCCAAGACACGAACGAAACGCTATTCTACCGCCTAGTTCAAAACCACATTTCAGAGATGATGCCGATCATCTATACACCAACCGTTGGTGCAGCGTGTGAGAACTTCTCAAACATCTACCGTCGTGGTCGTGGTCTGTTTATCTCGTACCCGAACCGTGATCGTATCGATGACCTGCTAAACAACGCAGCAAACCACAACGTTAAAGTTATCGTGGTAACGGATGGCGAACGTATCTTGGGCTTGGGTGACCAAGGTATCGGCGGCATGGGTATTCCAATCGGTAAGCTTTCTCTGTACACAGCGTGTGGCGGTATTAGCCCGGCTTACACACTACCAATCGTACTGGATGTGGGTACTAACAACCCGCAACGTCTAGCAGATCCTATGTACATGGGTTGGCGTCATCCACGTATCACTGGTCCAGATTACGATGCGTTTGTTGAAGAGTTTATCCAAGCAGTACAACGCCGTTGGCCAGATGCCCTGATCCAGTTCGAAGACTTTGCACAGAAAAACGCAATGCCACTTCTAGAGCGCTACAAAGACCGCATCTGTTGTTTCAACGACGACATTCAAGGTACAGCGGCGGTAACCGTAGGTTCTCTACTTGCAGCATGTAAAGCGGCAGGTACTAAGCTATCTGATCAACGTATTACTTTCTTGGGTGCTGGCTCAGCAGGTTGTGGTATCGCAGAAGCGATCATCGCACAAATGGTGTCGGAAGGGATTTCTGATGAGAAAGCACGTTCACAAGTTTACATGGTTGACCGTTGGGGTCTATTGCAAGAAGGCATGCCTAACCTTCTTGATTTCCAACAGCGCCTAGTTCAGAAGTTCGATAACACGAAGAAGTGGGAAAATGAAGGAAATGGCTTCTCACTTCTTGATGTGATGCACAACGCTAAGCCTACTGTACTGATTGGTGTATCGGGTGCTCCAGGTCTCTTCAGCGAAGAAGTGATCAAAGAGATGCACAAGCACTGCAAGCGTCCAATCGTGTTCCCACTATCGAACCCAACGAGCCGCGTAGAAGCAACACCAAACGACATCATTCGTTGGACAAACGGTGAGGCACTAGTAGCAACTGGTAGCCCATTTGAGCCAGTGGTTCATGAAGGTCGCTCTTACCCAATCGCACAATGTAACAACAGCTACATCTTCCCTGGTATTGGTCTCGGTGTACTAGCAGTGAATGCCAAGCGCGTAACGGACGAAATGTTGATGGAATCAAGCCGTGCATTGGCAACATGTTCGCCATTGGCTATCAACGGCAACGGTGCCCTACTTCCGCCACTAGAAGAAATTCACTTGGTATCGAAGAAGATTGCATTCGCTGTAGCGAAGAAAGCGATTGAACAAGGCGTTGCGCTAGAAATCACCGATGAAGCGCTAAACGATGCCATTGACCAAGCATTCTGGCAGCCAGTTTACCGTCGTTACAAACGCACAGCATTCTAAGTTTTGCTACGCTTTGTATAATATTTAGCCCTCGCATTGCGGGGGCTTTTGTTTTTTATGCTTTTTTTTCTCATCCTAACCATATTTTGGCATAAATGGGCTTCTCTCTTTTCATTTCTATCAGATATGATGAGGGATACACATTGAAATAAGGACATCGAACGTTTTGCTGTTTTCTCGCATAAAGTCAAACTGGAAGCTCAAGTTCTCATGGAAGCGTCTGGCTTTGGTTTTGTCGATCTCTTTACTCGGACTCTTGGTCACCGTTATCGCCATTGACCGTTGGGTCGTGCTGCAAGCGCAAGAAGAAATCTTCACCGACTACGAACAAGTACCAGAGCACGAAGTCGCAGTCGTACTTGGCACCAGTAAGTACATTGGGAAAATCCTTAATACTTATTACACCCACAGAATCAACGCCGCTATCGAGCTGTACAAACAAGGAAAAGTGAAGCAGTTTTTGTTGAGTGGAGACAACGCACATCGCTCTTACAATGAACCTTGGACGATGAAGCGCGATTTACTCAGAGCTGGTGTGCCAGAAGAAGTGATTCATCTCGATTATGCAGGATTTCGTACTTTAGACTCGATCGTGCGCGCTAAAAAGATTTTCGCCTCCGAGCGTTTCTTGATTGTCACACAACGATTCCATTGTGAGCGTGCTCTGTTTATTGCTGATGCTTATAATATCGATGCACAGTGTTTGGCCGTAGCGGGCCCAACAGCGAGTAAGCAGAAACTCAATATGAGAACACGTGAACTGATGGCCCGCGTGAAAGCATTTTTGGACTTGTACATCATGAATACGCAACCGCGCTTCCTTGGCCCTCAAGAGCCAATCGTTGCAGTGGAAGAAAAGCAGGAAGCCATCGACAACGAACGCAATATCCCGGTTCAGTGAGTCGAGCCAAGTGTCGCTTCTTTCAACATCCTTGTTCAATACAACACCGCGATAACAATTCATTAAAAGTAAATGGGTAGATTTCTACCCATTTCCAATTCTCAACCTCACACTTTCTTATTCCGCCGCCGATTCAGACAAAACACCCTTTCGCATTCGCAGTAACATTTAAATTAATAAATAACTACAAGTCAGTTACTTTGCCATAAAAAACCAACACTAAGGCAATGCAAAAGGAGCACAACCATGACCGCACTCGCTGTGACATTGAAGAACTGGTTCTTCACACGCAACAGCATGATATTGACGTCTAATGTCCTGCTATTCGCTATTCTGTTCAACACCTTACCCTTTGAGCCCCAAGTCGTAACCGGCTTATGTATTTTGATTTTCGTTGCCGTACTTTGGTTGACGGAAGCCATTCACGTAAGCATCACGGCCCTATTAATCCCGTTACTTGCGGTGTTCTTAGGCGTATTCAATACCCAAGCCGCATTGAACAACTTCTCCAACTCGATCATTTTCTTGTTCTTGGGTGGTTTCGCACTCGCCGCCGCGCTTCACAAGCAAAAACTCGATCAAGCGATTGCCGACAAGGTATTGCTGATTGCGCGCGGTAAAATGTCTGTCGCGGTCTTCATGTTGTTTGGTGTGAGCGCTGGCCTATCAATGTGGATCTCTAACACCGCAACAACAGCGATGATGCTGCCTTTGGTTCTTGGTGTAATGAGCAAACTAGATGCGAAGAAGAGTCACAGCACTTACCTATTCGTGCTACTTGGTATCGCTTACAGTGCGTCGATTGGTGGTATCGCAACACTGGTTGGTAGCCCACCAAACGCAATCGCAGCGGCAGAAGTTGGTCTGAGCTTCACTGAGTGGATGGAACTTGGCTTGCCGATTTCATTGATTCTTATGCCTATCGCAATCTTGGTGCTTTACGTGATGACCAAGCCGGATTTAAGTCATCAATTCGAACTTGACCACAAACCTGTTGAGTGGACAAACGGTAAGAAGATCACGCTGGCGATTTTCCTATTAACAGTAACATTCTGGATTTTCAGCAAACCAATTAACGCCATGCTGGGCGGCTTCGCGAAGTTCGATACTTTGGTGGCGATTGGTGCGATTCTTTTGCTTGGTGCTTCTCGCGCTGTAGAGTGGAAAGACATTGAGAAGACGACTGACTGGGGTGTTTTGATCCTATTCGGCGGCGGTATTTGTCTAAGTAACGTCCTTAAAGCAACAGGCACAAGCGTATTCTTAGCTAACGGTCTAGCTGGTTTCCTAGAGCAAGCAGGCGTACTACTCACGATCCTATCAGTGGTTGCGTTTGTTGTTTTCTTAACAGAGTTTGCAAGTAACACAGCAAGTGCGGCGCTATTGGTGCCCGTATTTGCCACCATTGCAGAGGCACTTGGTCTATCGCCAGTCATTCTGTCAGCATTGATTGCTGTAGCTGCATCATGTGCGTTCATGCTGCCAGTAGCAACGCCACCTAACGCGATTGTATTTGCGACGGGTCATATCAAACAGAAAGAGATGATGCGAATCGGTATGGTGCTGAACGTTGCATGTATCGGTGCACTAACTCTATTCGCTTGGTTGTTCTGGTAAGCATCACTCAAATAAAAAAGAGCTGCGCTCAAACGCAGCTCTCTTTTCAAACTAGCACTACGACTGCTGTCCTTGGTAATCACCCGAATACCTAACTACTACCCCCTAGTCATGTTCAGCAGTTCCCTTTTGGTGGTCGGTCGGCCACCTTTTTTCTATGAAGCCTCAATTACCGCTTCAGATTGCTTTTGCATACCGTAGTTCACCTCTATTCTATTTCGGCCGTTACGTTTGGCTAAATACAAGACTTCATCAGCACGTGCCATGGTTTCAGAAACACGCTCATTCTGCATTTGAGCAACACCAATGCTGCACGTCAAAAGCTCACCATGCACCCAAAGATGCTTCTCAACATTCTCTCTGATCAATTCCGCTTTTTTAACGGCTTGTTCGATATTCGTGTTCGGACAGAAAACCACAAATTCTTCCCCTCCCCAACGAACAAGGCGATCTTCAGGTAGGATTGAGCTCGCAATCACCATCACAAACTCACGCAAGATATCATCGCCCATCTGATGGCCATATTTATCGTTAACACGTTTAAACTTATCCAAGTCCATGTAAAGAATGGAGAACGAATCATGTCCCCATCGAACTTGTCGTGCTTGCTGCTCTAGCCAACTTTGTACCGCGTGGCGGTTCATCGCACCAGTTAAAGCATCGCGATGAGCCAGTTCCGCAAACTCATAATTTTGTGTACGAAGCGTCGAATTCACCTTCTCTAAATGACGGTGGCGTTTCCGTGCTTTGTTGTATGCGATTTTATTTTTGCGCATTTCTTGTAGTGAGAATGCTAAACCCAGCGCCATCCATGAGAACAACAAAGCGAACAACAGTGTCGACTGCTCTACATATGCGCCTTCAAACTCAATCTTATCGATAACGATCTTATGTTTACCGAGTGCCGCCCCCGCTCCGGTTGCGATATCAATTCGAGTGATATTGGAGAACTCCGGTGCAGAATGTTCAATCGCGACATCGTTGTCATTCAACCACCATGTCATCACCTGAAGGTTTGCAATTGGAATTTCTATGATCTCACTAAAATCTGAGGGAGAAAACTGCATGCCATTGTATTTAATGGTGTACTCATCATTTGGATCTGAGTAAGCCGAGTTAAAGTTTCTCAAATACAAACGTAAGTTCTTACTAGGATTCTCTCCATTCCCTGCCGATTCATAGCGGACTTTAAGACGAACGGTATGGTAACTCGAAAGATCGAGCCCTTTCGTTGCTTCTTTTACATCGGTATAGACTGAGATTCCGCAGTATGGCCATGCATATTTGCTCTCTTTCAAATCACAGTTCAACACCAAGCTGTGATTCTGGTAGGTAATGTCAGACTCGCTAAGGCCACCAGCAACTGCATCGTTTGTTACGTGGATATTGAACAAGTCTGGGGTCACAACCAGTTTACGAGTATCACCAAGCAAACTGTATAGCGCCACTAAACTGATGGTGCATATCGACAATGCAAAGATTAATTTATGTATCCACTTCATAATGATAGACCTAGTTACTGACTACTGTACTGTTTATATAGTGCAATGTACTGAAAGTTTTTTAACAATTCAAATAAAGTTATTTATCAAGCTAAAAAGTGATTTTTGATTCACACTCTCGTTTTCAATACACCTCCCTTACAAACTAAATGTGATTTTGGTTCAAGTCTGTAAGAATGTTCTCGCTAATTCTTATTTGCGAAGCATTTCACGCTGCTCAGAGGTGAGTGTTTAAAAAGGCAGCGAACACGCTTCAATTCAACTTCAGCGCCGCTTTCTTCTGCCTCTCTTCTTTACTTCGGTATATACTGGTCAAAAACACAATAATGAGTAATGTCATGTCAATAATTGCTACAGGCACGCTAAACAAAATGCGTGCTTCTCTAGATGGTGCAGTAAGCTACCGACTGCCAGTGGGTGAAGAAGAAGTGGATTTGAGTCCGTTTCTTGGAAGAACCCTCACCCTAACTCACACAGGTAACATCTATTGTTGTTCTTGTGGTAAGAAAACCAAGAAGAGCTACTCTCAAGGCCACTGCTTTGTTTGCATGAAGAAGTTGGCAAGTTGCGACATGTGCATCATGAAGCCAGAAACTTGCCACTACGAACAAGGCACCTGCCGTGAGCCGCAGTGGGGTGAAGAGAATTGCATGGTGGACCACTTCGTTTACCTATCGAATACTTCGAGTTTAAAAGTGGGCATCACGCGCCATACGCAAATTCCAACCCGTTGGATCGATCAAGGCGCGACACAAGGTCTGCCTATCTTCAAAGTGAAAACTCGTCATATCTCTGGCTTGATTGAAATCGAGCTAGCAAAACACATCGCCGATAAGACCAACTGGCGAACGCTACTTAAGGGCGATGGTGAGCCAATTGAGCTGCAAGAACGCTTCGCAGAACTGCTGCCATTAGTGGAAGATAAAATCGCTGAGATTAAGCAACAGTACGGTGACGACGCGATCGAAGTGCTAAGTGAAAATATCACTGCCCTAAGCTACCCAGTTCAGCAGCATCCCACCAAAATTACTTCGCACAACTTCGATAAAAACCCAGTTGTTACGGGTACGCTGCAAGGCATTAAAGGCCAATACCTGATCTTTGATACTGGCGTGATCAACGTGCGTAAGTTCACCTCTTATGAGGTTGAAGTGAGCGAATAAGCCCACCTTCACTCTATAAAAACAAAAAAGCTCGAGCCAAGTGCTCGAGCTTTTGATTTGTGGAATCGTCGATGATTACGCGTCGAGTATGCTCTCTAACACATCAAACAACATATCGATCTCTGCAGTTGTGTTGTAGTGCATACAACCAATTCGCACCACGCCACCCGACTCATCTAAACCCAGTTGGCGAACAAGTCCTAGCGCATAGAAGTGGCCGTTCCAAACGCAGAGATTGTGCTCACCTAATGTCTTAGCAATAAATTCTGGGGAGTATTTATCAAACGTAAGCGCGAATGTTGGCGTTCTCAGTTGGCTACTTTCATTGTTAATACCAAACAGATTCACCCCATCAAGCGCACTCAAGCGCTGCAAGAAATGCGCACTTAATTGCTGCTCATGCTGATTGTACAAAGCATAACTTTGCTCTAAGCGCTGACGAAGTGATGTACCTTCATCACCAAATTGCGCTAGGTATTCGATAGCAGCAGTCACGCCAGCTAAACCTTCGAAGCTCTGCGTGCCCGTTTCAAAACGTCCTGGGCCAATATTGGTTGCAGGCTCAACTTTATAAGGCTTGATTGCGTGCAACCATTGCTCGGCGATGTAAGCGATACCAACATGAGGTCCAAAGAACTTATAAGCAGAACAAGCAAGGAAATCACAACCTAGCGCTTGTACATCAACCAAATGATGTGGCGCATAATGAACAGCATCCACATACACCTGAGCACCAATGTTATGTGCCATTTCGACTACACGATGCATATCGACAATTGAGCCGGTGGTGTTCGATGCGTAAGTCACCGCGACTAAGCGCGTTTTTTCATTCAACAAGTTCTGAAGGTGCTCAAGATCCAGCGTACAGTCTTCTTCATTAATTCTGACTTGATGAACCACCACGCCTTTGTCTTCAGCCGCTTGCTGCCAACTCGACACGTTAGAGTAATGGTCTAGAGCTGAAACAATGATCTCTTCGCCCTCTTGCCAATCGCGGCTAATCGCACGACTAAGCTGGAATGTCAGCGAAGTCATATTCGCACCAAACACGATATTGCCGGAAGACGGTGCGTTTAGCAGAGCTTGTGCCGATTCGCGAGCCGATTGCATGACATCAACTGTCTCTCGACTTGAGAAATAATGACCACCAAGGTTGGAGTTGAATCGTCCAAGGTAGCTAACCATACTATCCAACACCGACTGCGGAACTTGAGAGCCGCCAGGACCATCAAAAAACGTTACTGGACGGTCGTTATGGTATTGCGCCAATGCCGGAAACTGCTCTCGAATTTGGTTAAGATTGAAGTTCATTTCGCTTATCCGTCGCTGTCAGTACAAATACATCCATGTGACCTTCTTGATCATTAATCACTGAGCGAATTGGAACGGCGTTGTGCCACAGTTTGCTGTCTGCCAGCATTGCTACTTCCCCATTCTCCAGCACTTTACGGAAGAAAGGCGCTTGGTTGTGGCTGCTGTAAAGCATGATGTCACCACCCATGATGTTGTGACGCCCGACACCGACTAATGCAATATGGTCAAAGCCGTCTTGGTGTACTCCTTCTGGCGCAACTTGTGTTTCATCGTAAATTGCGGTGATTCGCATTTGGTGAATTTCGATTTCCTGACCATTTGGTAGATGATTTGCGTTAACGAACAGCTCACACATTTCTCGCAAACCTTCGCTGGAAAGAATCCCTTTTTCAATTGGCTCAAATTGACGAACCACATCGCCTTGAAAACGATTTATATCCGAAGACTGTACAAAGCTGTTTTTGTTTAAATCGACTACCTGACCATTTTCGAACCCCACAACCGAGTAACGACGAAGACGATATTGGCCGTCAGCGTGTTCAGTACGAGGTAAACCTTCAAAGGAAGGAGAAAGCTGCTCAATCGCTGCCATGCTGAGCTGAGTTAAATGTAGGGTGTTCTCACGTGAATGTAACATCATTGGCTCCTTTAATGAGGCACATCTGGTTTGTATTAGTTAACATTTAATTTACAACCTAGGATACGCAAATATTCTGCAATTACCAGAATTTGACGTTGATAGCTTCAACAAAAACAAAAAAACAACATACATATCTACTACATGGCTACATATTAGTTTAAACATTCAAACTAGAGACTCAGCAGTATTTGAAACTAGAACTCTGCACTATGAATAGAATTTTATGCTAGAAGAAAACACTTCACGATGAACATCAGCAAGTTCTAACCTATAACCAATAATTCGATCAGTACAATCCGTTTATGCTTTTAAAGCACTAAGAATTTCCATACAATCGAAAGAAATGTTCAGCCCTCTATGGAGCCATAATGAGCGACGTAAAACACTGTAAATTATTAATTCTTGGTTCTGGCCCAGCAGGTTACACCGCAGCAGTCTACGCAGCGCGTGCTAACTTAAACCCTGTGCTAGTAACGGGAATGCAGCAAGGTGGTCAGCTAACGACCACTACTGAAGTAGAAAACTGGCCTGGTGACGCAGAAGGTCTTACTGGCCCAGGTTTGATGGAACGCATGAAAGAGCACGCAGAACGATTCGAAACAGAAATCGTGTTCGATCACATCAACGAAGTGGATCTGTCTCAACGTCCATTCCGTCTAAAAGGTGACTCTGGTGAGTACACTTGTGATGCGTTGATCATCTCGACAGGTGCATCAGCGAAATACCTAGGTCTTGAATCTGAAGAAGCATTTAAAGGTCGCGGCGTTTCAGCTTGTGCAACTTGTGATGGTTTCTTCTACCGCAATCAGAAAGTTGCGGTTGTGGGCGGTGGTAACACGGCAGTTGAAGAAGCGCTTTACCTATCAAACATTGCATCAGAAGTTCATCTGATCCACCGTCGTGATTCATTCCGCGCAGAGAAGATCCTTGTAAAACGTCTGATGGATAAGGTTGAAAGCGGCAATATCGTTCTTCACACAGACCGCACACTAGATGAAGTACTAGGCGACGACATGGGCGTAACAGGTGTTCGCATCAAAGATGTTAACAGCGGTACGACTGAGGATCTGGCAGTAATGGGGGCATTCATCGCGATCGGCCACCAGCCAAACACGCAAATCTTCGAAGGCCAAGTAGACATGAAAGATGGTTACATCATCGTTCAATCCGGCCTTGAAGGTAATGCAACACAAACTAGCATCGAAGGTGTGTTTGCTGCAGGTGACGTCATGGACCATAACTACCGCCAAGCGATTACTTCTGCTGGTACAGGTTGTATGGCAGCATTGGATGCAGAACGCTTCCTAGACGCGCTTACTGACAAATAACTTTTCACATTTGTGTCATATCCTTAAAGCCCAGCGGTATTCCCGCTGGGTTTTCTTTTGTATACTACCGCCTCATTAAAACAATTATCATTAAGCCTTCACAATGGATAAGAAAAAGCAAAGCAGCTTGAATAAGTGGCTTAAGCAACAGAGTAAGTTGGCCAAGCGCTGGCTGATGGTTGCGATAGGCCTAGGCGTACTATCAAGCGTGTTTTTATTGGCTCAAGCAGCCCTGCTCGCCTCCATTCTTCACCAATTAATTATCGAGCATGTCGACAAGAGTGAACTTGTTTGGCACTTCGTCGGATTGGGTGTCACCGTTGTCGGTCGCGCGGCCTGTACTTGGGGGCGCGAAATTGCCGGTTACCGTTGCGGTGAACAAATCCGCGTTTATATTCGTCAACTGATTCTCGATAAAGTCCACCAACTGGGTCCTGCTTATATCAAAGGCAAGCCAGCAGGTAGCTGGGCAACGTTGATTTTGGAACAAGTAGAAGACATGCAAGATTTCTTCTCTCGCTACCTTCCACAAATGTCGTTGTCTGTATTGGTACCTTTCATCATCCTAGTGGTGGTTTTCCCAATCAACTGGGCGGCAGGCCTCATTTTCCTTGTCACTGCACCTCTTGTTCCTATGTTTATGGCATTGGTCGGCATGAAGGCCGCGGATGCAAACCGTAAGAACTTTAAAGCACTACAGCGTCTTTCAGGTCACTTCTATGACCGTTTGCAGGCGATGACAACCATTCGTTTGTTCGACCGCACTAAATCAGAAACCGAAGCTTTGAAAGGAGCATCTGAAGTTTTCCGTACACGTACGATGGATGTATTGAAGATTGCCTTTCTATCTTCTGCGGTACTTGAGTTCTTCACTTCGATTTCAATTGCGATTACGGCGGTTTACTTCGGTTTCAGCTACATCGGTGAACTTAACTTTGGTTACTACGGTGCTGGTGTAACCCTCTTCGCAGGTTTGTTTATTCTGATCCTTGCGCCTGAGTTCTACCAACCACTTCGCGACCTTGGCACTTTCTACCATGCGAAGCAACAAGCGGTCGGTGCAGCAGAAAGTATCGTTGAATTCCTAGAGCTAGACGTTGACCAAGTAAAAGATGGTCACAAAGCTGTTGAACAAAACGCCGCGATTTATATCGAAGCGAACGATCTTGTTATCTTCAGCCCTGAAGGTAAGCAACTTGTCGGTCCCCTATCCTTCTCCCTAGATGCCAACCAAAGCACGGCACTAGTCGGCCCAAGTGGCGCAGGTAAAACCAGCTTGGTGAATACCATCCTTGGTTTTATGCCATACAAGGGCAGCTTGAAAATTAACGGCTGTGAATTGTCTGAGTTGGATCTAGCAACATGGCGCGAAGCCATCAGTTGGATTGGGCAAAACCCAATGCTTCTGCACGGCAGTATTCGTGACAATGTCACCTTAGGTAAGCAAGATATTCAAGACCAACAAATCCATTCGGTACTCAACGACTCCCACGCCGCAGAGTTTGTTGAAATGCATGGCTTGGATTACCAAATTTCTGACCGCTCAGGTGGTTTATCTGTTGGTCAGGCACAACGCCTTGCTCTTGCTCGTGCAATGCTACAAAACGGTCGTTTTTGGTTACTTGATGAGCCAACCGCAAGTCTGGATGCACGAAGCGAAAAACTGGTTATGGAAGGCATCGGTAAATACACCGAGTCCACCACTAACTTGATGATCACTCACCAATTGGCACCACTGCAAAATGTGTCTCAGATTTTGGTGATGCAAGAAGGTCAAATTGTCCAACGTGGTGATTACGCAACGTTAGCATCGCAAGATGGTTTATTTAAAGAAATGTTGGCTGCCAACCTAGCTCAACGTGAATCAGACAAGGGGAACTTAGATGCGTGATTTACTCCCTTATCTAAAACTGTACAAAAAGCACTGGTTTGGTTTGTCTCTGGGGATGCTTCTAACGTTTCTGACGCTGGCCGCTTCTGTTGGTCTATTAACGCTGTCCGGCTGGTTTATCTCTGCGGCCGCTGTAGCGGGTTTGACCATTGCTCGTGAGACCTTTAACTACATGCTGCCTGGCGCAGGTGTTCGTGGCGCTGCGATGGCGCGTACTGCTGGCCGCTGGGGCGAGCGTGTTGTTAGCCACAATGCAACCTTCAAGCTACTGACTGATCTTCGTATCTTCTTCTTCAAGAAGCTTGCGCCGCTGATCCCTGGCCGCGTTTCTACAATGCGTGATGCGGATCTACTGAACCGCCTAGTGGCAGACGTAGATGCAATGGATCACGTGTACTTGCGTCTTATCAGCCCTGTGATTGTTGGCGTATTCGGTATCTTATCGCTAACCGCAGTGCTTGCTTTCTTTGACTGGCATCTTGCCCTATTGCTTGGCGGTATCCTGACTGTGATGCTGTTGGTATGGCCGGTATTGTTCTACAAACTTGGCAAACATAACGGCGAACATCTTACACAAAATAAAGCACAGCTACGAGTGGCGACACTGGACTGGCTTCAAGGTTACAGCGAACTGAGCTTATTTGGCGCAGAAGAGCGCTACCGTAACGTAATTCTAGAGAAGCAAAAACAACTGCTATCCAACCAGTTCGTCAACGCTAACCTAACGGGTATGGCTTCTGGTCTGCTGATGCTAGCGAATGGTTTAACGCTCGTTGCTATGCTGTGGTTTGCTGCGGATGGAGTTGGTGGTCGTGCGCCAGATCCTTGGATTGCGCTGTTCGCATTTGCCACCATGGCAAGCTTTGAAATTCTGATGCCAATCGCCGGTGCTTTCCAATATCTAGGTCAAACACTGACTTCAGCGCGTCGATTGAACGAAATCACCTTAGCGGAACCAGACGTTATCTTCCCAGAACAATCTAAACGTGAAGATAAGCCGCTAGATATTGAGTTCAGCGAGGTTAATTTCACCTACCCTGATGGTCAGAAAAAAGTACTGAAAGATCTCACGCTATCACTGCCTCTGGGCTCAAAAACGGCGATTGTTGGTCAAACTGGTTCAGGTAAATCAACGCTAATTCAATTGCTTTGTCGCTACTGGGATGTAAACCAAGGTCAAGTGAGCATCGGTGGTGCGCCTCTGCAAGATTGGAGTGAATCTGATCTGCGCGCTGCAATCACAGTAGTAAGCCAACGTGTTGATGTTCTCAATGGCACATTGCGTGACAACCTGTTGCTTGCAGCCCCTGAAGCCACGGACGAGCAGCTAGCTGATATTCTGACCAAAGTGGACTTAGCGAATCTCTTAGAAGAGCCAGGATTAAATGCTTGGTTAGGTGATGGCGGACGTCAACTGTCTGGTGGTGAAAAACGTCGAATTGGTATTGCGCGCGCTCTGTTGCGTGATGCCCCAATTCTGCTTCTTGATGAACCAACTGAAGGTCTAGACAAACGCACAGAGCAAACGGTAATGGAACTGTTCAAAGAGCACTTTGCGAACAAAACCGTGGTATTTATCACCCACCGTTTGATTGAGCTAGAAAGCATGGACAACATCTGTCTGATGGAGCAAGGCGAGATCATCGAACAAGGTAGCCACCAAGCACTGCTTGCAGAAAAAGGTCGTTACCACCAGCTATTACAATCTCTGTAGTCTGGAATTAACATAAACAAAGGGCTCATCCATTGATGAGCCCTTTTCTTTTACTCTCGCAGTTTCCAAAGCAAGAGCAAACGCGATTATCGACCAGATTTTGCAAGGTACGCCGACATTTCAGCCTCTGGCACCATGCCGCCACCCGTCGCCCAAACGAGGTGAATGGCGTTATTCATCTTATCTTCACTAAATTGCATTCGAGCTTGGTAAGCTTGGTCTTGTGAAACGTGCACTGCCCCCATCATGCCCGCCAGTGCAGAAGGCTCTAAACGAATGTCTTCTTGTTCACTTAGCTCACCTAGATGATGATACATGCGCTCATCCGTCATGGTGTAGTAACCATCAAGCAGTCTTTCCATTGCTCGCCCAACAAAACCAGACGCACGCCCTACCGCTAGACCATCAGCGGCAGTAATGTTGTCGATACCAAGATCTTGTACTGCAATACCATCATGCAAACCAGTGTGCACGCCAAGCAGCATACACGGAGAGTGTGTCGGCTCCGCGAAGATACAATGAACGTGGTCACCAAACGCCATCTTCAAGCCAAACGCCACACCGCCAGGACCACCACCCACACCACAAGGTAGGTAAACAAACAGAGGGTGCTCCGCGTCAACAATGATACCCATATCATCAAATTGTTGCTTCAAGCGTTCACCTGCAACGGAATAACCTAAGAACAAGGTCTGAGAATTTTCATCGTCAATAAAGAAGCAAGTTGGATCTTTTTCCGCTTCTTTGCGTCCCTGCTCTACAGCAACACCGTAGTCTTGCTCGTACTCCACCACGTTTACGCCGTGAGAACGCAGCTTGTTTTTCTTCCACTCTCTTGCATCCGCTGACATATGAACCGATACCGAGAAGCCGAGTTTTGCACTCATGATGCCGATAGACATACCGAGATTCCCTGTCGAACCTACGGCAATGCTGTACTGCTGAAAGAACTGACGAAACTCTTCACTGAACAATTTGCTGTAATCATCACTTTCATTTAGAAGCCCAGCTTCAATCGCCAACTTCTCTGCGTGTGTTAGCACTTCATAGATGCCACCACGCGCCTTTATTGAACCTGAAATAGGCAGGTGACTGTCTTTTTTAAGCATCAAACGTCCAAGAATTTGAGTGCCGTATTGCGCTTCCAAGCAGGACTTCATCTTGTCGATTTCAACAACGTTCGATTCAATAATTCCGTCAGAAGCCGCCGTTTCTGGAAAGGCTTTCATTAAGTATGGAGCAAAGCGTTTTAGTCGTTCACTCGCGTCTTTGATGTTGGCAGCACCTAAGCCAACGTATGGTAGACCTTCTTCAAGTGTGGTGATATTTGGGTTGAACCAAACCACCTCTTCTAAATCGATCAGCCGTTTAACTAACGGGAACTCGGTTATGAGCGCACATATGTTATGGGTTGTCATCTTTTCCTAGCTGCAAATTACTGTCTATGAGCACTATTAAAGCAAATCTATGCTTTAACTGACAAACGATCAAAACTCACCTTTAGATGAATTGAATTTAAACAAAATCGTGATTTACACGACGTTTAGTGAATTTTTCGACTCATAGGTGAGCCTAAATATAACAACGCCGTTATTATGTGTTCTATCAAGTTAGACTCAATAACGCACATGTACACCAGAGACAATATTTTCGCCAAGAATCAGCGCATCAATAGTTTTCAGCTTTCCAAGCTTCATACTTTTGAAGTGGCAGCACGACACAGCTCATTTTCTCTTGCGGCAGAAGAGCTCTCCATGACGCCCAGCGCCATCTCTCACCGTATCAACAAGCTCGAAGAAGAGCTTGGCATTGCCTTGTTTACCCGCTCTCACCGAAAAATCACGCTCACTGAAGAAGGGGAGCGTATTTATCTCGCCTTGAACAGAACGCTCAACGAGTTAAACCAAGAGGTAATGGAAGTCAGAAATGGCGAAGTCTCCGGAGAGCTGACGATTTACTCCCGCCCTTCTTTTGCACAATGTTGGCTTGTGCCTAGGTTGTACCTATTTAAGCAAAAGTACCCTTCCATCGAGCTGAATATTCTTACTGGCAATGAGAACGTCAATTTCCAAGGTTATGGCATTGATGCCGCAATCTATTTCGATGAGCAAATGCCAGAAAAGTTGTGGTCGAAAGAATTGATGAGCGAAGAGATAATCCCGGTCTGCACTCAAACATATGCAGAACAATTTAACCTATTTGAAAAGCCAGCGAATTTGGTAAACGCCACCCTGCTTCACGACAACCAAGCATGGGACTACAACTCCCATCACGATGAATGGACGCTGTGGGCAAAGGAAAATGGCATAACAGACATTGACGATATTCCAAGCATTTCATTCGACCGTTCCGATTTAGCCGTTAGTGCCGCAATGCATAATGCGGGCGTTGCTATCGGTCGATTATCGCTGGTGGAAAAACGACTTAAATCCGGCGAACTGATCACGCCTTTTAAAAACCAAACTCTGCAATGCAAACAGAAATATTATGTCGTTACGGCTAACGAAAAGCATTCTCGAAAGCTCGAGCTTTTTATTGCGTGGCTAAATCAACAAGTTGGAAATATCTGACCTTTAAGCCCACAACGCTGTGGGCGCTGCAACGCCCAGTTTATACTCACATAATTTAGGGCAAAAATCGGCTGCCAAAACTGGCCTATGAAGGTAATAACCCTGAGCATAACAAATGCCTAAACTCTTCATAAAGTTGAGCTCATCCGAGGTTTCGATCCCCTCCGCAACCAGATCAAATTTATATTGAAGCTTCCAACTCGCCAAACGTTGCCAAAACTTTTCGTATTGAGCCCCCTGTCTTCTCAACAAGCTTCGGTCGAGTTTAATGACATCAGGTGCGACATAGCGAATGATCGACTCGTCCCTATGGTTATCACGTCCAAAGTCATCTAGGGCAATCTTAACGCCCAAACATTGGCATAACTGCAGGTTCATTTTAAACACGGCTCTGTTCCAAACCTCAGCGGGATACTGTGTCTGCTCTGTGATTTCAAGCCAAAGTGTCACTCCAAAACGCTTACATGCTTTAAGTAGCGGAAGCGCATCAGAAAAAAAGGATAGGCTTGAAAGATAAGACGGTGGAATATTAGCCGAAATAAAACTGATAGACTCAGGCAACTCTCCCAGACTGGTAGAGAGCTTTTTAAATAACCGCTGAGTAAAAAAGTTGGCATAGCCTTCTTCTTCGATGCAACGGAACGATTTTTCATTGCATCGAGGTTTATTCCATCGAGTTAAAACCTCGGCACCGATCTGGTTTTCGCGTTGTAACCCATAGATAGGTTGAAAGATAGGATAAAAAGCACCTTCGCGTATATCTGCAAAGACCGTTTTACATTCATCCTCCCTTGTTGAATTTTTCATAAGTATAACCGTCTACCATCATTTTCTAATATAAAGATTAACGGAGCGTATTGCACAATAGTAGGCATCAGAAAAGCCAATTTCTTGAGCTCTGCTATGCGGAACCTATAATGACATAGCAATCAATAACCTAATCCAGAGCTCGAAATGTGAGGAAGTGAATGTTCGGGGAATACCTAAAACGACTACGGGAAGAGGTTGGACTGACACAAAAAGAGCTCGCGACGAAGTTAAACCTTGCGAGCGTTGATTTTGCTTCGATTGATCCTGTAACGATTAGCCGCTGGGAAAGAGGAACCACTGCCCCTACTACCGTTAAAGCGATCAAGGTCCTCAGAGTACTGACAACAGATCTAATGCCTTTTCTTAGCTCTCTTCCAGTGGAGTCAGGTAAAAGTATCTTTGACGAGATCGTTGAGTATCGATTTAAGTCTCCTTGGGCCAAATTAATGAGTGATTCTTATGAGGCTCCGACCCAATGTAAAGATGTCCTAGAGGCACCGCTACTCGAGAGCAGCCAGGATGATTATCTAAACAGCTTAAAGCACTTTTTTGCGAGTCTATCTCTAGACAACAGTGCATTATTTGATATCGACTTGTATCAATATCAACAAGAGCAAAAAGCCGTTACTCGTAAGTATATTGCCAAAGAAAGCGAAGAGATCCTTGGACACAATATCTCCTTCTTATTTGATGCAAACGAGCTACGCCAATATCTTTCATCTCCTTTCTTTCCTGTTCCGTTGCAGCAATCTCGACCTTATTCAGCAAACCGCACTATGGCCGTCTGCACCGTTTCCCGCTTCTCATCGAATGAAGCAGTTTTTTGGAAAAATGGTGCGTTTGGTGCAAAGTTTGTTGCAACTCATGCGAATATTCATGATATGTATTTTTATGCAGTAGACCATTGGTCAGTAAGTTATATGAATAGTTTAGATGCAGAGAAAGTGGCCTTTGATACACCAAGTGACAACGGCATTGTAAAAATAGGTAACCAATCATTTAAACGCTGTTTATATCGCGTCGACAGTGCAATTTGGTTATCAAGGCCAGAAATTCTATCCCTACTAACATGTGAATAAGCAAGACCGATTATTGTTATCGCCTCCTATAGATGAACAGGATATAACCAAATTCAGACATATTATTGACATGAGTAAAGGTAACTCTGCCTAGCATAAAAACGGTTACTACTGTTTATGTGGTATCAAGAAAGAATGAAATACGATTCAAGTCATCATGAGGCTTATGTATGTTTGGGGATTACCTGAAACGACTTAGGACTGAAGCACAACTTACGCAAAAGGAACTCGCGGTAAAACTGAATTTAGCAGATCCAGAATTTGCCTCTATCGACTCCGTAACGGTCAGTCGTTGGGAACGTAATATTACGTCACCGAATCCCGTTAAAGCGGTGAAAGTGCTGCGTACACTCACAAACGATATTAGACCCTATCTCCTCTCTATTGAGTTCGATGAAGATAAAACGCAAATTGACCATTATCTCAATGAGCGTTACCACTCACCGAAAGATGTGCTTATGAATACATCATACCGTTCTAATCGAGACGCAGAGCCAAGCGATGTCGTTGAAGCCCCTCTGTTTGAAGCTAGAGGAGAAAAGTATGAAGAAAGTTTGAAGAACTTCTTAAGCGGTATTGGCATTGATCATAACTTGCTGTTTGATGTTGACCTTTATCAGTATCAACAAGATCATAAGATTTACGGCAAAAAATATCTGGATAGCTTGACGGGAAAGTTGCACGGGCACTCCTTGTCTTTCTTCTTTCATGCAGACGACTTGAGAGACTATTTTTGCTCCCCTTATCTCAAAGTACCGATAAGGAAAACCAAGCCCTATGCTGAAACGAAAAAGATGGCAATCTGCGCGTTAACCCACTTTTGCTCTGACGAGCCAACCTTTTGGATTGACCATCAAACTGGAATCGACTTTCTAGCTACACACGCTAACGTGCAAGATCTCTATTACTATGCCGTTGATAAGCTCACGGCTGACTATATGATTGGGATTGGGGCAGAGAAAGTCGCTTTTGATGAACCTAGTGTGCATGGCATCGTCAAAATTGGGACAGAAAAGTACATGCGCTGCCTCCTCAAACTTGATAGTGCAATTTGGATGACTCGCCCTGAGTTATTGCTACTATTGAAGAAACAATATTCTCAATAATCAACTAACCTAATTTAGGAGGCCAAAGTAATGCAGGCCTCCTTTCAATAATAACAACAAGGTACATGTATGTTTGGAGACTATCTAAAACAGTTGAGAGTGCAACAAGGATTAACCCAAAGGGAACTGGCCACAAAGCTCAACCTTGCGAACCCCGAATTCGCATCCGTTGACTCAGTGACAGTAAGTCGCTGGGAGAGAAACACCACCACACCCAATACGATTAAAGCTATCAAAGTATTGCGTGAGTTAACACTGAATCTAAAGCCCTTCTTACTGTCCATCCCCTCCCCTGAAGATGAGACATTTCTAGATGATATTCTTTATACACGCTTTCGCTCCCAGCGTGCGTTATTGATGATGTCAGACTATGAAGAGTTGAAGCCCAGCGAAGAGATTGAGATTACCGAAGAAACGTTATTTGAAGACGAGGTTGACGCTCACCTTACTCGGTTAAAAAACTTTTTCCTGAATGCAGATGCCCACTATCCTGGCATGATCGATCTGGACTTCTTAACAATGCATGAAGAAAAGAAACTGATTGCCAAAGTCTACAAAGACAGTGCTTCACAAAAAGTTCGCGGTCATTCCATTTCTTTTTTATTTCGCGTGGAAGATCTAGATACCTGCTTTAATACACCGCATCAAACCTTACCGTTTAACCTTGCACGGGCATACTCAGAAGCCAGAAAACTTGCTTTATGTTGTTTAAGTCGTTATGCGACCAGCGAACAGGTATTCATGATTCTTCACCCTACATTGGTCGATTACATTGCTCAGCGTTCTAACATTACTCAACTGTACTACTACGCCTTTGATAACCAGTTTACTGATTATTTGGTAAGCCTAGGGGCAGAAAAAATCGCTTACGATACTCCCGATAAAATAGGGTCAGTTAAAATTGGAAAAACAGCATATCGTAAATGCTTACTAAAAGTAGATACAGCAGTTTTATTAGCTCAACCATCGATTATTTCTCTTCTTCATCAACATCAAGCCAATATCATCAATGGCTAAAAATCGATATAAGTCATCCTTCTAATATAACAAGCACTATGAAATCGTATTAATTACCATTAAAAATTAGTGCTTGTACTCTAATTAATCCTGAGCAACTAACTCCTTAATAAATATCTAATATACTCATATGAAATATGTTCTCCCAGCCGAACGTTTCTCACTTTTAAGATAAGTGCAAAAAATAATTTACCGTATGGATAAGTGTATATATTTCATTAACCTATGAGATTCAAATCTAAAAAAGAGAGTAAATTCAAGGCATTTTTATTGTTATTTAGGACAAATAAGTCCTGAACTAGGCATCTTCTATTCTCTCAATAAGTACAATGCCTTCTCAATTTAACAACAAACATAATACGATTTGCGTAATATTTATGAACAAATACGACATAAATATTAATGCATTATCAGCCTCCCATACGCCATATCAATTTTTAAGGGCTGTGTGTAAATGGAATACCATTTCAAGTAATTGACATATTCGGCAGGGAAATATCATGCACATAACTTCTACCAAATATAACAAATTTAGCTATGGACATGTTTTAAACCAAAGGGGGAAAGTAAAGTGTTCGGGAGTTATCTAAAATCAATAAGAACCACATTAGGGTTAACTCAGGAGCAAGCATCGATAAGGTTAAACCTATTAGGTGGTGATTTAGCCAACATAGATTGTGTCACTTTCAGTCGCTGGGAAAGAGGCATCACTCAACCAAGCCTTAGTCGAAGGGTAAGGGTGCTTAGGGCATTTGAAAATAACTTGCTGCCTTATTTGTGCAGTTTGGGGGTGGACTCATCGTTAAAAGATGACGTGGAGCAATTTGAATTGTCGTTGAAGCAGCGATATCAGGATGCGATGTCTATTCTTTCAGGAATTGACTACAACACGCCATTTCCTATTGAGCATAACCATATTGACGAGGAAGAGCTCAGCCAAAGTAATGAGCAAGACTTCATCCATAGTCTCAACAACTTTCACAATCAGTTGAAGTGGCTTAACGTCAAACATAATCTCACTTCCATCGATCTGGTTGAATACCAGCGAGACGGTCGAGCAATCGCTTACAAATACCTTTCTAACAAGGAGTTAGTTGGCCATAACATTGGCATGTTCTTTACTGAACCAACATTTGAAAATGAGATTGATAGAATTAAAAAGAACCGCTTACCTATCGATTCAATCGATCTTAGGCTGACTAAGGGGATAAAAGACAAAGGGGTGTATTCTTATTACGCCATCAGTCAACACTCAAAGAACGAGCGTGTTTTTCGGAAGCAATTGCATACTGAGTTCACTTTCTTAGCTCAAAATGCTCAGATCCATCATTACTATGCGAGTGTGACACTCAAAAGCTCGGTAGATGTCATGCTAAAGATGGGCTTCAGCGTAGCCGCCTATGAAGGCGAAAACCCTGTAGGAGCGATTAAGGTTGGTTCTAAGCGCTATACTCGAGCCATCATGTACATAGAGACAAGTGAATTGTTTACTCAACCAGAATTTCTCTATCTGCTTACTTGCTGTGGTGTTTGTTCTCACCGAAACTGCGAAGCCTGTACAGAACGTTCCGGCTGCATCTGCTAAGTAAGCTTCCCCAATTTCATCATTGAGTATCCACTGCGATTAAAGGCCAACATTGCACCTCCCTCTTTCCTATGCCTCGTTGGTCTTTTCATTATTTCGTACTTGGTCAATAGGCCTTGCATCAGCAATCTTTGCCAAAGGGCACGAAATCAATGTGTTTATATTCTAGTTTTCTCAAATCTCATTTCGTAGGCAAATAACAGATTAGATTTCAATAATATGCTTATTGTTGACTACTTCGCCGTCACTTTAGTTCAATCTCATTCCTTAGCGTTTTCACATTTGCTCTGCAAAACCAACTTAGCAAACATGCTTTTATCTATTTCTTGGATGCTATCCCATGTTTCCATTCACTCGTTAATATCGGTAGGTAGATTGCCTCCGATTTACCTACAGGTGAGAACCATGAAAAAAATTCGCTATCCATTTGATTTACATGGAACGCTATCGATTCGATACAGGGATAAAGTAAACCCAATTTTCTTGGATACTGATGAAGAGAATCAGTCCATTATCAATATCGACGACTTCGCTGTAAGGTCATTCAGTTACGATGCTGAAGATCGATTACTTAAGATCTCTTTACAAAAAGCCGTCAACCTCACTGAAATCTCTGACTGCGGCACCGTGTTTACCGGCGTGGAATTAGAACAAAGCAACATCAAACTGGATCTTGTGTACTGCCTCTACAACGCAGGCATCATTAGTTCGAATATCTCTTACCCGCTTGATGATGCCTCACCCATCGCCTCAATTGCAGTCGCAAAACCCCTAACTCTGCACCTAAAGTAAATTTTCGGCATTAAAAAGCCCTCACTCCAACATGGAGTGAGGGCTCTCTATTGCTGTTTATATTAGCGATTATTCGTTGCCTGAGAGTTGATAGAAGGCTCGCTTTTTCTCATACATAGCCTCGTCTGCCATGGAAAATAGATTATCTAGTGAAACATTATCACTCGATGCCCCGCCGACAGAGAACTTGAGTGGATGACGCTTGTGCTCCGATAGATCAATCCATTTGTCTTCTTGCGCTTCTTCTAGCGAGCTTATCAATGCTTCCAGCGATTGCTGGCTTTGTTCAGGTGCAATGATCGCGAACTCATCGCCACCGATGCGATAAAGCATCAACTCATCTCGCAATATCGACTTAATCAATTGCGTAGATTTTGAAATCAGCAAGTCGCCTCGATCGTGTCCATAATTATCATTAAGCGTTTTGAGCCCATTAATATCGATGATAATGACTGCCATCGAGTCCCAGCAACCTTTTGCTACCGATTGGCGAGCGAACTCATAATCATCATCAAACGCTTTACGGTTTAGGCACTTAGATAGTTTGTCTCTGCGCGCGAAATCTTCCAGTTCTAACCATGAGTACAACTGCTTTTTGAATAGCTCAAGTAAGATGCGTTCTTCTTCATCTAACGCATAGGTGCCGTAATCAAAATACCCCACCACAGTGCCAGTTGATGAACGCATGGTTTTCACTCTCTCGCCTTTGGGCTTCGTAAAGCTAAAACGCATATCAGACTGAGGTAACAAGCGATTCAAACCCGAGTTAATCACTTCAGGAATAGCGTGATAACCAACACCAGCGTGACTGGTCGTGAAATTAATCAATGTCATCAACTTAGCTTTGTGCGCTTCCTCTCGTGTTAGGTTCACACGCAATTCTGCCGTTTGCTCTTCTACTCTGTGTTCTAGAACTTGGTTAAAGTTCGCTAACTGCGCATTGGTATCTTGAACTTGTTGGTTAGCTTTACGTAACGCTTGGTTTCGAATCTCGAGCTCGTCCATGTGATTCGTCAATTGAACCCACAGTGAATCTAAAAGGTTCATAAGCTGCCTAAACTCTTTGAATTGAAAGCGTTTAGGTGTGAGATCTGGCCGCTTATTATTTTTAAAACTACGAACCACCATCGTCATTTCTCGGATTGGTAGGGTCAGCCAACGACTTGCCAAAATTGCGATAACAAGCGTCACTACTAACGTTGCAACAATAATGTTTAACAACTGCTGCTTGGATTGCATCAACTCTTGATCACGAGCAGCGTTAGAAACCGAATGGATCATTGTGATTTCTAGGGGCTCAACAAAGTTCCGGTTTGTAACCACGATGTCGCTCATGAACTTTGAGTCATCTCCTTTCGTCAAGCTGACATCGCCGTAGTGAAAATTAACCGATTCTTGCTTGTAGAGAAAAGGTTGAGAGATCTGGATCAGATCTTGGTAAGACACCAACACGACCAGATAACCTTGAGGCTCATATTCTGAACCAGGTAACAAAGTGTACGGTAAAAGTGGGCTAACAATCGCAATGCCACTCTGTCCACCTTTATAAACCAAGCCTTCATCAAAGTAAGTGGTATGGTACATCTTACCTTGCTTATAAAGTGTATCTGCGGCTCTAATTTTGGTTAAAAGGCGGCTGTTCTCTAGATGATAGACAGAGCCGTTACTCTCGTACATCGGCTGCCAATTCTTATCAATGATGTAGGTCGTACTGACGTTCGTTGCAAGCCCTTCAAAGGTCTCAATCATTTGCCAGATAACACTTGAATAAAGCACGTTATCCATGCCTTGCACTAACAGGCGATCTTTTGAATACCAGCGAGTTAAGTTAGCAATGAATGTTAGATCTTCACTGATGGTTTTCTGAATACCTTGATTAGTGTTTTCCAACTTGATCTCTTTTTGTACCAAGAGGTCTGCTTGGTGCTTATCGATCATGCTGATCCCAACCCAATAGGCAGGCAAAAGAGAGCCAGCAACGACAATCAAAGTCAGTATGCTACGCAAACTAATCATGATGACTTCCTACGACGATGGATATGCTGTGAGTGATTTTGGATAAAATCGACCACAAATTGAGCTGCGCTTTTGGCTGGCATCCCCGAACGATAACGCTTATAACCGCGAATAAGCGCTTCCCATGTTACCGCCATTTCGACCGTACTTGGCATCGCATAGGCTGGCGTCAGCTCTTTGTACAACTCGCTATAATAGGTGCTATTTGCATCATACCATTTACGGTTTATGGAACGGTTCGTGGAAATAAGGTTCTGATTAATAATCACATCTTCAATAAACTCAGGGTTTTGTACAATGGTGGCCAAAGTACGCATTGCTTTACGTTTATCGCTATTTGCCATAGCTTCGGCATTGAAAGCGAGCACCTTTCCACCACTCAGAGAATGCATGTGATGGTTATTGTAAGTCGGTAAGCTGCTGATCTTCAGCTCGTTTGAAAAATGCTGCTTCAACTCACCCAATGCCCAGTCTCCATCAATCAAATACGGGACTTTGCCTTGAATGAACTGAGCGCGCGCTTGCTCTTGAGATACTTCATCGTGCACCACCCCTTTTTCAGGCAACGCGCCATAGAATTTGAGTGCTGCTGCTAACGCAGAGACATCGATATCAGTAAGTGGTTCAGGTCTGTGATCAGAGAACATAGGAACGAACGACATAAGAAAGTACATGTTGGGATATTGCATCGCTAGGGCGTTTTCTCCCTGCTTCGCTTTTTCCAATAACGTTTCCCATGTCGGCTGTATGTCATCCGTAAGTTTTGTATTCACGTACAAAACAAGGTGATTCCCCAAACCGAGTGGCACACCGTAGATGGCACCATCTACCGTTACTAATTCAAGAGCTTTAGGTTCAATACTCTTTTCCTCTATCCAACTCGGTGGAATCTTGGCGAGGTCAAAGTAATCGTGTAAACCAAGAAAGTCTGAAGGCACCCAAATTACATCAGGTACCGTAATCCCGGTTTGCTTGGCGAGCAGCAACTCAGAGCGGATATTATTAACATCAAATTCTCGGATGGCGAGTGTATTGCCTGTCTCTTCCTGAAATCGCTCATTGATTTCAGCAACCGTGGAGTACTCAATACCACTCCACACTTGGATTTCCTGCGCGGAAATCAAAGAAGGAAGAAACAAGAGAAGGAAACAGCTCAGATATCTCACAAGAACCCTCGAAAATGACTGACATCAAAACAAACATAGCGAACCACAAGTACCGATTCAAACAAGCGCCATGGAAATGTGCGAATGCTTCCATTGACGATTTCACTGTGCTGCAGAAAGCAAAAAGCGCCGCTTTTGCGACGCCTTTTTGGATTATATCACAGCAAATGTTTAAGCGTACTGTTGCTCAAACTCACGCATGAAATCGACAAGCGCTTGAACACCCTCAAGTGGCATCGCGTTGTAGATTGACGCACGCATCCCTCCTACTGCTCGGTGACCTTTTAGCGCTTTAAGGCCTTTCGCATCAGCAAGCTCTAGGAATGTGCCGTCAAGCTCTGGCTTCGCAAGCTGGAATGGAACATTCATTAGCGAGCGGTTAGCTGAATAAACACCATTGCGGTAGAAATCAGACTGATCGATGTAATCGTAAAGCAGCGCCGCTTTCTCACGGTTTACTTGCTCAATCGCTTTCACACCGCCCTGTTCTTTCAGCCATTTGAATACCAGACCAGACAAGTACCAAGCAAACGTTGGTGGCGTATTGAACATCGACTCTTTTTCTGCCAACACTTTGTAATCCAAAATGCTTGGTAGTACTTGCTTCGCCAAGCCAAGCAGATCATCACGTACGATGGCAATCGCGATGCCAGAAGGGCCAATGTTCTTCTGTGCGCCAGCGTAAATCACGCCGTACTTTGAAATGTCAATTTCACGAGAAAGAATGGTTGAAGACATATCAGCAACGATTGGTTTGTCCGTTACTGGTAGGTCGTTAATTTCAACACCATCAATGGTTTCGTTAGGACAGAAGTGAACGTAAGCCGCATCAGGTGAGATCTTCCACTCTGTTGCAGGTAGCACAGCAGCCTTTCCATCGATGACTGTTTTTGCATTAAACACGTCAGGTTCACAGTACTTTTTCGCTTCTGCTACGGCACTTTCTGCCCAGTAACCACCATCAATGTAAGTCGCAGTTTCCGCATCACCTAGCAAGTTAAGTGGAACAGCGGCAAATTGAGCACGAGCACCACCTTGGCAAAACAGTACTTTGTAATTGTCTGGGATATTCAGAAGATCACGAAGGTCTTGCTCTGCTTCTTCCGCAACCTTGATGAACTCTTTACTTCGGTGACTGATCTCCATCACTGAAGTACCAAGACCTTGCCAGTTGATTAGCTCCTTTTGTGCTTGCTGCATGACTGCTTTTGGCAGACCTGCTGGCCCTGCACTGAAGTTAAATACGTTGTCCGTATTTTGTTCCATGATGCTCATTGCTCCTGCTAAGTAAGTATGACGAAATTAATATCACGTTTTTGCAGGGATAAAAACAAGAAAAGAGGTCTTACGACCTCTTTTTAAACTGAAAAAGCTAAAAACTTACTTTGTAAACTTCTCTATTGCATCATCGCTGGCATAAGCAGTGCGATTAAAGGAAACTCTTGTCCATTTTCGAACTTCAATTTCCCATCCGAAATTTGCGCTTTTAGTTCATAACCGTCATCTTTTTTCTCGATAAGCTCCATCACCATCAACTCATCAACACTTTCTTGAATGAATGGGTAGAGATCCACCAGCTCATCCGAGAAATAGGTGTTAAGTGAACCACTCGTTGCTGTCATCAACTTCATAGGGTCTTGAGTGATGTTGTCCGTGCCTTGAGGAACAGACAGTTGCCATTCATTACGGAACTTACCTTCACCAAACGCCAAAGACAGTTCGTTCACAGAAAGACTAAAGCCTTTGCTGAAGAGCGCATCAATATGTGGCAACAGTTTTTGGATTTCTTGCTCATCCAGCATTGGCGAGCTTTGGTAAATCGACATGATCTCATCAAACGATTTGCTATCTACGTCGCCAATAGCAAAGTCCAGCTTGAAGTTATCAACATCTGTTCCATCCGTTAGACGCATTTGCTTCGCATCCAACACCAGTTTCGAACTCAGCTTATCACCCGCTTCGTTGAGAGAGGTATTGCCGCTGTAGCTAGCATTTTCAATCAGGAACAAAGGCGCCAGTTGTGCATCAACGATATCCAACTTTTGCAGTGAGAAAGATTGCTCACCTAACCAGTAACCTTTCGCTTGTTTGCCTTTACCCTCGCCAGTCAATTCAGTGAGGTGAATTTCTTCGCCATTTTCAAAATCAATCTGTACCGAAGGGATCGACACTTGGTAGTTCAAATCACCAAGAACTGTCACGTTACCTTTAACCTGAGCAGGACTTGATGAAAGGTGCATGCCTTGAGCGTCGTTTTGGTAGTTCCAGCTCGCTAAATCAAGCGTGAAATCGGTATTGCCGTTAAGCTGAGTTTGGCTGTGCATTGTCAACGGCAAGAAATCCGCGTCTACCAATCTAGAATCTGCACTTAGGCTTGTTAAACCATGAGTTACGTCACTGGTCACATCAAATGCTGTTGGCAAACCATCACGTTCAAGCTGCGCTTTGATTTCTGGATCAACCACGGTGTAACGCGTCAAAACAACGGAAGATAAGTAACCGCGGTCATATTCAACAACCTCGCCTTTCACCATCTCATCGTTCATATTGGCAATGCCGTCTTCAATAATAGATTGACCAATCTGACCAACCGCTAGCGGCCAACATAGCGCAAGAGAAATAGCGCCACCGATGGCACCCATTTTTTTTAGATTTTCCATAACGTCACTTATTGAGTATTTGTGCTCAGTCTAACCCAAACCCAAAACGGATAAAACATTGAGATATATCAGACTATTGATGGTTATTTTAGTTCATTAATCGAGAACAATACCCAGCTCCCAACCATTCTTGTATTTAATTGATATGTTGTTAGTGCCAAGTTTTAACCGGAGCTCAAACCACTGTGAACCGCTACGCCGTATTGTGCCTCGACAACAATCCCATTAGTGCCGAGCAGTTTCGCTTGGAGTTGTCAGCCTTCTCGAGCAAGTTTGATATTCTGTCGGTAGAATCGATAGAAGAAGCACAGAGCGCTCTCGAATATCTCGAAGAAAGAGAACAAAAAGTGGCACTCGTTATCGCTAGCCATCACGCGCATTTCAACGGCGTCGATTTTCTTATCGGTTTAGATCGTAAACCTCATACCGAGCAAGCTCGAAAGATCCTTATCAGTTGTTCTTCTGATATTGAGGCAATCTTAACCGCCGTCAATGAAGGACGCCTAGATCATTGCTTAACGAAACCACTGCCAGACAAGGTGCTTCGTGCTCACATCGAAAATCAAATGAGCAACTATCAAGCTGGCTTCTTGAACGACTACCACTCCCTTTCTGACGAAGAGCTGGCGGAGCAAGTGATCAGCGCACTACAACATTTCTTTGAACAAGATGACGATAGTGAAGCATGTCGAACCTACTCCCCAGAACACTTACTGACGGTAGAAGGCGAACCCAACAGTTTCTTGTGGTTTATCACCAGTGGTGAAGTTGCGCTGTACAAACGCGACGAGCTAGGAATGCAGCGTGAGGTGGTTCGTCACTCTAAAGGTAATATCATTGGCGGCATGTCCTTTGTCACCGGAGAAAACTCATTTTCTACGGCACTGACCCTGACTCAAACAGAAGTCATTAAACTAGATAGAAACGAATTCCGCAAAGTAATGCAGAGCGATTCAAACTTATTACCGCTCTTTACTAACCTGCTCCTCCGTCATTTCAACCGACGATTGCAACGCAGCATCAACACCAAGTTACAACTACAAAAAACTCTGGAGTCTCTAGAATCTGCCCACCAGCAACTTATTGAGAGAGAGAAAATGGCGATGCTTGGGCAACTTGTCGCCGGCGTTGCCCATGAGTTAAACAATCCTATCGCAGCCATTCTCCGCGGGGTGGAAAATCTGACGCATACACTGGAGAATCTGCTCACAGAACTCCCTAGCCACGACATTCAAGAAAAGGGCGTTGTTTTGTTGACTAGAGCCCAAAGGGTTAAGCCAGCTTCAACCGCGGAGTTAAGAGAGCGCGTTAAACAGCTTAGCAACTCCCTGCCAGACAGGAACCTAGCCAAAAAAGTCGTGAACCTTGGTCTCGAATCCGATAAAGCGTTGATAACAGATCTTACTCGTCAAAAAGCGGATTCATTACAGACATTAGGAACATTAGAGCAATATCATCAAGTCGGCTCATCACTTCGCTCGATAAATGTTTGTGCTGCCCGCATTGCCGACATGGTGAAGAGCTTGAAGGGATATGCACGTTCCGATGATGAAAGCCTGCACTTTGCTGATCTGCATGAAGGCATTGAAGATACGTTAGTGATCTTTGAAAACAAGCTCAAAATGCACAAGGTCACCACTGACTACGCTCCGCTGCCTCATACGCTCTGCCAACCCATTGCGCTGCAGCAAGTATGGACCAACCTGATTTCCAACGCGATTGATGCCTTCCCCGATAAAGGCGAGCTGACTATTCGATCGCGATCGGTCGAGAAAAATAATCAAACCTACGCTGTCATCTCATTCAAAGACAACGGATGCGGCATCCCAAAATCACAACAAAAAGCCATTTTTGAACTCAACTTTACAACCAAGAAAGAAGGCAATTTCGGCTTAGGAATCGGACTTTCTATCTGCCAACAAATTATGGCTAGCCATAAAGGCTGGATAGAGGTGGAGTCTGAGCTCAACCAGTACACTTGCATGACCGTCTGGTTACCTATCACTCAAGAAGGAGATGAAGCATGACTAAATATCTGATTTTGTGCGTGGATGATGAAAGAGAAGTCTTGGATAGTGTCCTTCAGGATTTGATTCCATTTGAAGATAACTTTGTGGTCGAAGGCGCGGAGTCCGTCACGGAAGCCAAACAAGTGATTGAAGAAATGGCGGAAGATGGCATTCAGCTCGCCCTCATTCTTTGTGACCACATCATGCCAGAGCAGACCGGTATAAGCTTCTTAATCGAGCTCAGTCAAAATGGTGACACAAAATCGGCACGTAAACTCTTGCTCACCGGGCAAGCAGGCCTAGAAGACACCGTTGAAGCTGTAAATCATGGAAGTCTCGATTACTACATCGCCAAGCCATGGAAAGGTGAAGAACTACGGGAAGCCACCACGTCTCAACTGACTGCTTTTATGATAGAAAATGATGACAACCTGTTGTCGTGGACCTCAATTCTGGATACAGAAGCCATCCTCAATGCAATGGCTGACAGACGAGCAAGCTTCGGCGAATAATCGTTTTGCGAGAAAAAGGCACCAAGATACCTCCTACATGGCGCGTTTTTTGCTGTGAACATGGCACAATTGACTCATTTGACAAAACATCGACACTTTTTTGTTGGTCGTCGACCTTGGTTTTTATTATGATGTCGAACAAATCAGATTACGGTTCAAGTGGTTACTTGGACCCATGGAACTATAAGACAAGGTTTATCGTTAGTTATGCGTAAAACACTATTAGCCACTGCCCTTTTGCTGGCATCTAGCCAAGCTCTAGCTGCGAACGACTACAACGCTCCAGCAACAATGAGCAACTTTAGCTACGACTACATGGAAGCTCGCATTGGTGCAAGCCCTGTGACATTCGGTGCTGGTTTTAGCAAATCAATCCACCCAAATGCACACGTAGTTGCGCGCATCGATTCTGAATTCGATGGCGATTTCGACTCAGCTGCAGGTTTTGGTTTCCACTCTCCACTTAACAACTGGGCAGACCTAACTGGTGAAATGCTAATGCGTGTTGTGCAGCCATCAAACTCAAGCAGCACAGACGTGGGTATGGAACTTAACCTTGGTGTACGCCAGTGGCTTGGTCCTCAGCTAGAAGTGGGTGGCAAAGCAGGTTACGTATCTATCGACAACGATGACGATTGGATCGGTTCGGTTTACGCTCGATTCCACTCTACAGAGCTATTCTCTCTAGGTGCAGAAGCGCGTATCAACGACTTCTACGGTGACCAAGTAATGTTCACGACTCGCTTCAAGTTCTAATCAATCATTTGATTACGCTCCAACAGAAGCAAAAAATAAAAAAACCGAGGCATATGCCTCGGTTTTTATGGGTAAAAACTAATTTGTTGCAATGACTAACTCAAATGAAGTGGTCAAAAACATCAACTTCCTTTTTGTCGCTTTCAACACTCACCTTTTATGACTCGCTAACTTCATCCTAAACGAGTCAATCATCGTGAAACTAAATAGATTTATTCACACATAGCCAGTAGCTGCTTCTTGCGTGGTTCTTGGATCAGTTTCCAATGGATACCATCAATCGCACCAGCAAACTTCCAAAGCAGCTTAACGTCTACATCACTGCCGTATGCCACTCTTACTTTGTTGAAGACTTCTACTGGGCCAAGCTCCAAAAACGTGTCTACGTCATCAATACCCGCTTTCTTTACCATACGCTCTAGCGTTAGCTGCATATTCGGTAGATCACGCAAACGTCTACTGGCTGAAGACTTTTGGTATTTGCGTTCCTTAATAGAACAATTAATTGATTTTTGTAGCAGCTCATCCAATCCAGCAAAACCGGAATCGAACAATTCTGTTACATCGTAATAATTTACCGTTGCCGTCGTTTGTTTTTTGACGTGCTTATATTTTTCACAGTTTAGTTGAGTAAACTCTTCATCAAGGCCATTGCCACCGCGCAAGTAACAGCAGTCGTTACTTACCAGAGCAAACATTGCGTCGTTGCTGAATAAACCAATACCGCCAAACATTGAACGTTTTTGGTACTCACTAAAATTGCTTACATAGTTAAAAAAAAGCTTGGTCTGTCATGTCCATTGACCTCTTTAATTGGAATAAGTTACCCCGATTAGCGATGTCACCAGATAAACAGCAGCTTGTAGCGAATTATAAATTGTCGATATGTTGGCGTATTTTTTGTGAATTGCGCTCACCAACTGTCTTAATCATACTTAACGTTAAAAAATAAGTTAGGATCTATGTCACAGATGCCAAAGTACAAATTCAACATACGTGATTAGTTTCACATTTACAACTCCTAGACCGATGTTTTTTTGACGCAATCACTGCCAAAAATTAAGCATCATGGTGATTAATACGGCAATTGCGAAAGCGAGACAGGTATTTAATTGATAACTAACATACTGTGAGGGTACACTGTGCGAAAGCTCTCAAGCACAGCGTCGTAATGGAACATCTATCATTTTTCTGGCTACCGAATAATAAAGATAAGCTTATAAAAGCACTCGAATCTGAGTTCGCTCAGCTGGTAGAACAGTCTATTTCTACTGGCAAAATTTCCCTTCCTCCGATCCCAGATGTCGTACTCAGGATTCAACAGCTTTGCACTGAAGAACACACCACCATCGCAGACGTTGCCAATGCACTTTTAGAAGATCCTGGCCTAGCTGCTGTTGTCGTGCGTGTCGCGAACTCCGTTATCTTTAATCGTCGCAATATCACTTGTAATGACTTAATAACGGCAGTTTCTCGACTCGGTATTCTTCGCGTAAGAGACATTGTCACTGCACAAGCGATTGAACAATTAAAGCATTCAGTAAACTTAACCAAAGAATGTAATAGTATCTTGGTGAAAAGTGCCGCAGTTTCTCGTGAGCTTGGCGCAACCATGGTGTTGGTGGTTCAGGAGTTTCGCAAGCATGAACCTGCGACTTATGGTCATCTAGAACAAGAGAAAGCATTGTTGGTTGGCTTATTGGCGGACATCGGCTTGTTCTGCTTGATAAACGAATACCACTTGTATCTTGATCGCGGTAATTACCTCGATCCAGATATCGCATTACAGATATTCCAGACCCGCTGTTCTGCAACAAGTAAATTAGTGCTTGAGAAATGGGGCTTTGATAACGATTTCCGCGAAGTTTCATCTAATGAGAAATACGAAGCTTCACGTCCAGAGGTCAGCTACCTCGATATTGCTCGCATTGCTAATCACCTCTTAATGTTCCGTAATCAAGATGACCGTATCGAAGATCACGAAGTAGAGTTCAATTTAACTGGCGCCGAGGTCTTGTACGATCTCAGCAATATGAGTGATACTGACTTCCAAAGTGAAATTAAAGAAGTGCTTAGCGCAAGCGGTCTTTAATCTCTAATACATCAAAATCCAGCCACGACTTCATTCAGATAGTATTCTGATTCATTTTTGCGTGGCTGAATTATCTTGCTTATCTCAGAAAGGAATCATTGAGTTTTATGTTCTCAGGGATGCTATTTATCTTCGCCCCATTAGTGGTGGGCTATTTAATTCCAGTTTCTCGCTCGTCAATACTGGAGAAGATCAATAAATCGACCTCTTACCTTATTTACGTCATCCTCTCTTTGATGGGATTGAGCCTGGCCGCGCTTGATAACCTTGGTAGCAACCTGCAAACCATCCTCCTCTACGCGGGCACTTTTTTTTGTTTGCTTGGGTGTATGTAACCTCATGGCTTTGCCACTGGTTGATAAACTGCTGCCTTTGCAGACGGACCAAAATCAAAAGAAACTTCCTCTCTCTTCTATGGCATTAGAATCAGTCAAATTAGTGGTCGTTGTTGGCGGTGGTTTGATTGCTGGCTTAATTCTTCCTATTGGGCTTTCTTGGGTTGATACCGCAAGCGAGTGGATTTTATTTCTATTGCTGTTCTTTATTGGTATTCAACTGCGCAACAGTGGCCTAACGCTGCGCCAGATTCTTTTGAATAAACAAGGCATGGCAATCGCTTCAGTGATCGTAGTGACATGCATGATCGGTGGCGTCATTGCCGGAATGATTCTCGACCTACCACTCTATCAAGCGTTAGCAATGTCATCGGGCTTTGGCTGGTACTCTCTGGCGGGTATTTTGATGGGCGATGCATTTGGCCCAATCTTTGGCGGAGCCTCCTTCTTGATTGAGTTAATGCGAGAGCTGGTTGCATTGGTCGCGATTCCACTATTTATTCGTACTTATCCTTCAACGGCTATTGGCTATGCGGGTGCTACAGCAATGGACTTTACCCTACCGGTGATTCAAACCACTGGTGGTGTGCGATGTGTGCCTGTCGCGATTGTTAGCGGCTTTATCCTAAGCTTATTAGTGCCTGTAATGATGCTTTTCTTTGTGTCTCTTGCTAGCTAGATCTCAGGAATAGTCCTTAACATCCATTACAATACGGCAAAAATTCAAATACCCAAGTAACCTCAAAATGCTCAATTCAAAGAGAATTTTCTGGTTTACCGCTTTGTTATCGAGCCCTTTGATTTTTAACTCTTGGATCGGTAATCAGTGACAGGCAAGGCATAGTGCCTATTAGGGTTACAAAGGGAATACAACCAAAAGGAATAACAATGAAACGCTTTGTCGTTGCGGCGCTCCTCGCTACAAGCTCAACTTTCACTTTTGCTGCTGATCAGCAATGTCTTGCAAACAAATACGACGGTTACATCGATGCTTCTCTGCAGTGGTACCAAGATCTCGTTGACCTAACCGTTACGCAATACCCTGATTTGAAAGAAGTAAGTCAGTGGTTCTTAGAAGGTCGTAAGCACCACTTTGAGCTTAACCGTGAAGCGGTACATTACTTCTTGAAAAACGATCCTAGCCGTGTTGCAACAGAGCAACCCGTCGAAGCATGGCTGAAGCTAGAACAGCACGATGTAAAACAACTGGCGACACGCAGCGATGAACTAGGCCAAGCGGCACAAAAGACGTTCAGCGACCGCCAATCAGCAAACCACCCAAAGAACTATGACCTACGTTCTGCTTTTGCTGACTTATTAAGCCATCCAAAACAGATCGATTCTGCACTTAATAAGTACAATCAATCAATTGCTAAGATTGAAAAGCAGAAGTGTGAATAAACCTCGCCTAAGAATTTCATTTCAGCAACATGGGTTTCAATAATTAAAACGGGACTTTGCGCCCGTTTTGGTTTAGATTGTGCCGCTCGCATTACCAAAATAACTACAAAGATTCTTTGCTATGGTTAAGGAACAAAAAACCGCTGACGTTAGCTTCGAGAGCTTGTTAAAGATCTTCACGATTCCTGAAGGTCCAGATTCGACGTTGACCAAAATCGACGAAAGTCTCTCCCAGAACTTGAATCAATTTCTTCGTGAACACATCGTGGCAGAAGAAAAGCCTTTACACGAAATAGAGAAAGACTTTTCTTCTGCTCAGATTCCTGAACAACCTGAGTTCGTTTCAGACCACACCGAGCACCTGCTTGATACTTTGGTATCTCACTCGGTTCACACTTCTGCACCAAGCTTTATTGGTCACATGACTTCTGCCCTACCGTATTTCTTAATGCCGTTGTCGAAGATCATGATTGCTTTAAACCAAAACTTGGTAAAGATTGAAACTTCGAAAGCATTCACACCACTTGAACGCCAAGTGCTTGGTATGCTGCACCGCCTTATCTACGGACAGGACGATAAGTTCTACGCTAAGTGGATGCACAGTGCGAAGCACTCTCTCGGTGCATTTTGTTCTGGCGGTACCATCGCCAACATTACTGCGCTTTGGGTTGCACGCAACAAGGCATTAAAAGCGAACGGCGCATTTAAAGGCGTGGAGAAAGAAGGTCTATTCAAAGCCATGAAGCACTATGACTATGAAGGACTGGCAATTCTTGTTTCAGAGCGTGGCCACTATTCATTAAAGAAAGCCGCTGACGTACTTGGTCTTGGTCAAGAAGGCTTGGTTGCTGTCAAAACAGATGCAAATAACCGCATCATCGTTGATGACCTTAAAGTGAAAATCGCTGAGCTTGAAGCACAAAACATCAAGCCTATCGCTGTCGTTGGTGTTGCAGGTACAACCGAGACGGGTAGCGTTGATCCTCTGGCTCAAATCGCCGAAGTTTGTGCGGAACACAATTGCCATTTTCACGTGGATGCAGCATGGGGGGGGAGCTACCCTGATGTCGAATCACCATCGTCACCTGCTTGACGGTGTTGAGCTTGCAGACTCAGTCACCATTGACGCCCACAAACAGCTCTACATCCCTATGGGCGCGGGCATGGTTCTGTTTAAAGATCCAGACGCGATGAAGTCTATCGAGCATCATGCGCAGTATATCTTGCGTAAAGGTTCAAAAGACTTAGGCAGCCACACTCTGGAAGGCTCGCGTTCAGGTATGGCGATGCTGGTTTACGCAGCGATGCACATCATCAGCCGCCCTGGTTATGAACTGCTTATCGATCAGAGTATTGCCAAGGCTCGTTACTTTGCTGATCTTATCAACCAGCAGGAAGACTTTGAGTTGGTGTCTGAGCCTGAGCTTTGCCTACTGACCTATCGCTACTTGCCAACTCATATGCGAGCAGCGCTAGAAAAAGCACAAGGTACGCAGAAAGAGAAATTGAACGAGTTGTTAAACCAGCTGACTCAATTTATCCAAAAGCGTCAACGTGAAACAGGTAAATCATTCGTTTCTCGTACTCGACTGAACCCAGGCCAATGGCAGCGTATGAACACCATCGTTTTCCGTGTTGTATTAGCCAACCCATTGACCACGAACGATATTCTAAATGCTGTTCTGGATGAACAACGCGAAATTGCTTTGCAAGCTCCAAGTTTAATGACGAAGATTGAAGAAACAGTCGAAGACATTCTCAATTCCTAAGCGTCAATGAGAGTTACATCAAATTGAAAATTTCTTTCGTTTTGGTGTAACTCAAACATCATTATTGTGCCACTAGAGCAACAAACCAACTATCCCACATCCAATTCTGTAGTTTTTACAACATTTTGTTTGAGGCTTGTCAAATTCTCACGAAATAGTAACCGTATTTGGTTTAGCCAGATTGTGGATCGGGTTTATACTGATTTTATGGCGCTGGTAGTTTTCGTTAACGCCCCTCTAGACCGAGAAGCCCTTGGGTTTCCACCCGTTAGCAGAGCCAGCGAGTTGTTCTCTATACCCTCGTGAACACTATGAATACATTAGAAAAAATTCAAAAAAAATCTGGAGAATTTCAGTAAGTCAGAGCGCAAAGTTGCGGAAGTAATTATGGCGTCTCCACAAACTGCAATTCATTCAAGCATTGCAACGTTAGCAAAAATGGCTGACGTGAGTGAGCCTACTGTAAACCGTTTCTGTCGCCGTCTGGATACCAAAGGTTTCCCGGACTTTAAACTTCACCTTGCGCAAAGCCTTGCCAATGGTACACCTTACGTTAACCGTAACGTGGAAGAAGACGATGGCCCTGATGCCTACACGCACAAGATTTTTGAATCGACAATGGCGTGTTTGGATGTTGCGAAAAACAGCCTTGATGCGATGCAAGTTAACCGTGCGGTTGATCTGTTGACTCAAGCGAAGCGCATCTCATTCTTCGGTCTAGGCGCCTCTTCTTCTGTTGCGCGTGACGCTCAAAACAAGTTTATCCGCTTCAACATTCCAATTACTTGTTTTGAAGACATCGTAATGCAACGCATGAGCTGCATTAACTGCAGTGATAACGACGTGATCGTTCTGATTTCTCATACGGGTCGTACTAAGAGCCAAGTTGAGATTGCGAACCTTGCACGTGAAAACGGTGCAACCGTTATTGCTATCACAGCAAAAGATTCACCGCTAGAGAAAGCAAGCTCACTGGCTATTACTCTAGACGTACCAGAAGACACTGACGTTTACATGCCAATGGCAAGTCGCGTAGTACAAATGACGGTGATCGATGTGCTAGCCACTGGCTTTACTCTGCGCCGTGGCACTGGCTTCCGTGAGAACTTGAAGCGAGTAAAAGACGCGCTGAAAGACAGCCGCTACGACAAGCTGAGTCAATACTAACGAAGCGACTTAGTCAGTAATAAAAAATAGAAAGGGGAGCTAAATAGCTCTCCTTTTCGTATCTGGTCAATCGTATTTCTATTGATTCACATCTGAGAGATCGGAACGTGACTCCAACACCTCTACTGAGCTGACATGTTGGCTGCCCTCACTCTCGCCCATGCAGGCATCACTGCAATCACAAACTTGGCGAAGAATGTAAACCAAACGATCTTGTGTAAGCGGTAATGGGTTACCTTTGATAGCGACTGACTTTAGTGCATCATCGGCGACTTGTTCAAACGACGTCTGACACACACCAAATTTTCCAAGCTGAGGCAACTCAAGCTTATCCAGCACCATTCTCACCCAAAGTACGCCGTCATGCTCGTTGGCATTGGTTCTTTCCGTGACGAGTTGCGCCAATCGCTTGTAACGGCTTATTACGTCGCTGCGCCCTGCCCTTTTTGCAGCATTAATATTTTCTTGCATAACATGAGGAGCCAAACGCGCGGTAATTACACTGTGAGGAGCATCAAGCTTGCCACCCAATGCAGAAGCTAAACCGTGCGCAGCGCCTAGCTTAGCGTTGGTGATGGCCATTCCACCCAAAAGTGCTGCAAAAGAAAGGTCTGCTCTGGCTTTGTGACTGTCTTGCTTACACCCAGCAATGACTGAACGACTTAATCGACGTAGTCCTTCCTCACACACCATGTCAGTGAGCGGATTAGGATCACCACATACGTAAGCTTCCATAAGGTGAGTAAACGCATCCATCGCTCCGCGACCAGAGGTATATTGATCAGTGCCATAGGTTAACGTGGGATCGACTATCGCTACATCAGCAAGCATGTCCGGGCTTCTTAAACTGACCTTCACTTGATCTTGTCCCGACTTGAGCACCGCATTTCTGGTCACTTCAGATCCAGTACTTGCTGTAGTAGGAATTGCAATAAAATGAATCGGTTTGGTTTTTAAAGGTACGTTTCGCCCAACCACTTCGACGTAATCATAGACATCACCTTGGTTGGGGATGATAGCGGCAAGTGCTTTGCCCATATCAATGACACTGCCCCCACCAATTGCAATGACCATGTCCGGTTGAAACTTGCGCCCGAGCACGGCAGTTTCTTCCACCATGGTGATATTAGGTTCGCCATTAATGGCGACATGCTGATAACGCATGTTCTGCGCTTTTAGATAATTAATGATAGGTGTGGCTCGTTGCGTATCTTTACCCGTGACCAGTAAAACGCTGTAGCCAAATTGATTGATTACAGACAGCGAAGATTGGAGCGCCCCCTCGCCGAAGATAATCCGTGTCGCAGTCATAAACTGAAACATACACTTCCTCCCCAAACAACAACTCACACTAGAGTGCTATGCTTTCAGCAAAAAAAAGTTGACCGAGTGCACCTTGCCGCGATTAACCCTACATTAAGTATGTTTTTATGCGTCACTTCACATACTTAACACGCCATTTAAACGATTAAGAATTACCCTTAAAAGTGACTTTTCTTGGCTATAAGCTTAGTGCGCGTTCAGTTTTTATACGATAGATTTCACCTATCGAGACAAGAGGTAATTGCTACTTTATTTCCGTAACTGGATCGGGCATAGTTATCCCAACAAATGAAGGCGTGTACCGACATGAAGTCTAGTGTCGCTTTCTACAAGAAGAGATTTTAGGAGAAATAAGATTATGTTCGTAGTTATCTTTGGTCGCCCAGCTTGTCCATTCTGTGTTCGCGCAAAAGAGCACGCAGAAACGCTAAAAGCAAAACGTGATGACTTCAACTACCGTTACGTAGATATCCACGCTGAAGGCATTTCTAAAGCTGACCTAGAGAAAACAGTTGGTAAGCCAGTAGAAACTGTTCCTCAAATCTTCATCGACCAAACGCACATCGGTGGTTGTGATGACTTTGAAGCTTACGCAAAAGAGCACCTAGGTCTGTTCGACGAGTAATTCAAATTACTGATTTTTTAAAGCCGCTATTAGCGGCTTTTTTATTATCTTTCCAAATTAGAATTCCCCTACGTCAAGTAATAGTAAAACCTAAAAAATTTCACTTATCTTTTTTCCATATTTAGTTACAATTCGAAATTCTTAACTATTTTATTTGGCACACACCTTACCCGAGCCACGCAGTGAACATAGACGTCGTACACCTTCTCGAACAAAACCCCATTCTTCTAATCTTCGTCGTATTAGCAATTGGCCTTGCCTTTGGCAAAATTCGCTTTGGAAAGTTGCAGTTAGGCAATTCTATTGGCGTACTCATTACTTCTCTCGTAATGGGCCATCTTGGCTTTTCTTTTAATGCAGAGGCCTTAACCATCGGCTTTATGCTGTTTATCTACTGTGTAGGTATTGAAGCTGGGCCTAACTTCTTCGGCATTTTTTTCCGAGACGGTAAGCATTACTTTATTCTAAGTATGACCGTATTAGTCTCTGCGGTAGGTCTTACCTACTTTTGCAGCCACTATATGGGCCTTGATTTTGGTTTATCTGCCGGCATGATGGCGGGCGCTCTTACCGCTACGCCTGTTCTGGTAGGTGCACAAGATGCTTTAAACTCTGGTCTTGCAACCATTCCGCGTAACATGGATTTTTCTTTGGTATTAGAAAATCTATCCGTCGGTTACGCGATGGCTTATCTGGTAGGTTTGATCAGTATGATCATGTTCGCCAAACTGCTGCCAAAACTGCAAAAGCAAAACCTATCGGATTCAGCGCAGCAGATCGCACAAGAGCGTGGACTTGGTAACTCTAGCCAACGTAAGGTGTACCTGCCGATTATCCGTGCGTACCGTGTTGGCCCTGAGCTGATTGACTGGACAGATGGGAAGAACCTTCGTGAGCTGGGCATTTACCGCCAGACAGGTTGTTACATTGAACGTATTCGTCGTAACGGGATTCTTGCCCACCCGGATGGTGACGCAATCCTGCAAGAAGGTGACGAAATCGCACTAGTCGGTTTCCCAGACAGCCACGCACGTCTTGACCCAAGTTTCCGTAACGGCAAAGAAGTATTCGACCGTAACCTACTTGACCTTCGAATTGTCGAAGAAGAGATCGTGGTTAAAAGCGATGCGATTGCTGGTAAGCGTCTATCTGATTTGAACCTATCGGAATTCGGCTGTTTCTTGAACCGCGTAGTACGTGCTCAAATTGAAATGCCGATGGATTTAGACATTGTTCTCGCTAAAGGTGATGTACTTCAGGTGAGTGGTGAAAAGAGTCGTGTTCATGGCCTTGCTGAGAAAATCGGTTTCATCTCGATCCACAGCCAAATGGCAGACTTACTCGCGTTTTGTAGCTTCTTTATTCTGGGCATCATGTTTGGCTTGGTGACCATGACGTTTGGTCAAGTGTCATTCAGCTTAGGTAACGCAGTCGGCCTATTACTTTCTGGCATCACACTGGGCTTCCTACGAGCAAACCACCCTACTTTTGGTTATGTTCCACAGGGGGCACTGAACATGGTCAAAGACTTAGGACTGATGTTCTTTATGGTCGGAATTGGTTTGAGCGCTGGTGGTAAGATTTTTGAGCACCTTTCACAAGTCGGTCCGCAGATCATCGGTTTGGCGTTTATCGTCAGCGTTGTGCCTGTCGTGCTTGCTTACCTAGTTGGCGCTTACGTACTTAAGATGAACCGTGCGCTACTCTTTGGTGCCATAATCGGTGCACGTACATGTGCGCCAGCAATGGACGTAGTGAACGAATACGCGAAGTCGACAATCCCTGCTCTGGGTTATGCAGGCACGTACGCGATTGCCAATATCTTGATGACGCTGGCAGGTACTATCCTGATAATTCTAAGCTAAACCCTTTGAATGAGCGTTGCTGGTTGGTTTTAGGTAGCGCTCATGATTCAATACAAGGCATTAAGACACAAAAAAGGCGCTCATTGAGCGCCTTTTTTAATTCCGTTAGAAACGATTAGATTTGAGTGAAATCTGTTTCTACTGCTGGGTTCACGTCTGCTTCGTAATCCACACCGTTAACACCGAAGCCGAATAGCTTCAAGAACTCTTCTTTGTACTCAACGTAGTCAGTTAGCTCTTTTAGGTTTTCAGACGTGATCTGTGGCCATAGGTCACGACAGTGTTGTTGGATATCTTCGCGCAGTTCCCAATCATCCAGACGTAGACGGTTCACTTCATCTACTTCTGCAGCGCTGCCGTCTTCTTTGTAAAGACGCTGGCTGAACATACGGAAGATCTGCTCCATACAACCTTCATGTACGCCTTCTTCACGCATTTTCTTGAATACCATCGCGATGTATAGAGGCATAACAGGAATTGCAGAGCTTGCTTGAGTCACAACAGACTTAAGTACCGCTACGTTTGCGCTACCGCCAGTTGCAGATAGTTTCTCGTTCAGTGCTGCTGATGCACGATCAAGGTCCATTTTCGCTTTACCTAGAGCGCCATCCCAGTAGATAGGCCAAGTTAGCTCAGTACCGATGTAGCTGTATGCCACTGTTTTGCAACCATCTGCTAGCACGCCAGCGTCTGATAGTGCGTTAATCCATAGTTCCCAGTCTTCACCGCCCATTACGGTTACTGTGTCTTGGATTTCTTGCTCAGTTGCAGGCTCTACGCTTGCTTCGATGATGACGTCTTTGTTGGTATCAACAGCCGTTGACGTGTAAGTCTCACCGATAGGCTTAAGTGCTGAACGGATTAGTTCACCCGTCTCTGGCATTTTACGTACTGGAGAAGCCAGTGAGTAAACCACCATATCTACCTGACCAAGGTCTTCTCTAATCAGATCGATTGTTTTCTGTTTTGCTTCATTTGAGAAAGCGTCGCCGTTTAGGCTTTTCGCGTACAGACCTTCTTCACGAGCTAGCTTCTCGAAAGCAGCCGCGTTGTAAAAACCTGCTGTACCTGGCTTCTTCTCTGTGCCTTCTTTTTCGAAGAAAACACCGATAGTTGAAGCGCCGCCACCAAATGCCGCAGCGATACGAGAAGATAGGCCGTAGCCACTTGATGCACCCACAACAAGAACGCGTTTTGGTGCGTTTTTAATTGGGCCTTGTGCTTTAGTGTAAGCAATTTGTTCTTTTACGTTAGCTTCACAACCCACTGGGTGCGTAGTAGTACAGATAAATCCACGAATTCTAGGTTTGATGATCATATTCAACTTCCTTTAAAAAACGTTGCTAGGATAAAAGGTTCAGCCCTACTTCGCACCTAATTTCTGTAAAAATGCTGCGAAAATGCAAGTGGTTGGAGCACTCAACAGAAAAACCTAAAGGCTCAAACACAAAAAAGCACCTCAATTGAGGTGCTTCTCTCATTTTATACTCAAACGCTTCATGCTGCTGAGTTCAGGTGCGATTTCTTCGTCGTCACGTTGGTGCGAACTTCTGAGAAATCGTGACTAAAGTGGTCGACTTGAATCGCTTTGTAGCGCAACTTATCTGCCGCCATGATTTGGTCGATTTCTTGCTCTGTCAGTACCTCGGCTTCAAACGCTTGCTGTAGGCGGTCATGCAATAGACCTTTACGCGCTACTTTGCCATCTTTTGCAGCTTTCATCAGCTTACGCTCAAGAGGCTTCACATCGTACATCGCTAAGAATGCACGTTCCATTAGGCCAACGCTGTCGTCTTCCTCTTTGCCTATGTAGCACAGATGAGTCAGTCGGTCACGTTGAGCACCTGGTGTCATCATCGCTTCTGCTAGGCTCACACATAGCTCGTCGCTTGGCGCATTGAAGTGGTTACCCAATGGGAACAACAAGCCTTTTAGAACGCCACCTACGTATTTCACAGGGAAGTTCGAGTAAGCCTCATTCAATGACTTCGAAGCATTATATAAGCAGTGTTGTACTGCATAATGTACAAAGTTCAAATCACCCTGCTGACGACCTTCATCTTCATACTTCTTGAGTGCAGCAGAAGCCATGTACAAGTAGCTTAAGCCATCACCAAGGCGTGCAGAAATCATTTCTTTGCGCTTCAGGTCACCGCCTAGAGTCAACATTGCAAAGTCTGCACTCACTGCCAGCGCGCGGCTGAGGCGAGTAATATCTTTATAGTATTGCTGCGTCGGCCCGCTCATGTGTGCTTTCACGAAGCGAGAACCAGTCAACGCTGCACCCAATGCGCCAAAGGTGTTACCCATTGCGTGTTTGATATGTTTGAACAGCAGATCATCAAACTCTTTCGCGCCCTCTTTCGGATCAGGATTGGCCGCCGCTTCCATCTCTTTCAGAACGTATGGATGACAACGTGTCGCACCCTGACCAAAGATCATTAAGTTGCGAGTCAGGATGTTTGCACCTTCAACCGTAATCGCGACCGGAATACCTAGATAGTGTTTTGCTAGGTAGTTCATTGGACCGTCTTGAATAGCACGACCAGCATGGATATCGAAAGAGTCATTTAGGATAGTACGAGCGATTTCCGTCATGTGGTATTTGGCAATTGCTGTCACGATGCCCGGTTTCTCTTTCATATCCAGAGAAGTCGTCGTCAGCGTACGTGTTGCCTCAAGCAGGTAAGTCAAACCGCCAATACGGCCCATTGCTTCTGCCACACCTTCAAACTTACCAATCGACATACCAAACTGTTTACGAACATAAGCATAAGCGCCGGTTGTGCGTGTTGTTAGGTGGCCAATCGCTGTACCTAGTGCAGGAAGAGAAATACCGCGACCAGCCGATAGACACTCAACCAGCATACGCCAACCTTTGCCTGCGTATTCGGAGCCACCGATCAACCAATCCATTGGAATAAACACATCGTTACCGCGTGTTGGGCCGTTCATGAATGCAGAACCTAGTGGGTCGTGACGCTCACCAATTTCGACACCTTCGTGATCAGCAGGAATTAGCGCACAAGTGATACCCACGTCTTTCTTGTCACCAAGTAGACCATCAGGATCTTGAAGCTTAAACGCTAGACCAAGAACCGTTGCTACAGGTGCTAGAGTGATGTAACGCTTGTTCCAGCTAACACGGATACCTAGAACTTCTTCGCCTTCATGCATGCCATAACACACAACGCCTTGGTCTGGGATACCACCAGCGTCCGAGCCCGCTTCAGGACCAGTAAGGGCAAAACATGGAATATCCGTACCGTCTGCAAGACGCGGCAGCCAATAATCTTTTTGATCTTGAGTACCATAGTGAGAAAGCAGCTCACCCGGACCCAGAGAGTTTGGAACCATCACTGAAACCGCAGCACTGATACTGCGCGTTGCAATGCGAGAAACGATGGTTGAGTTAGCCAGCGCTGAAAACTCTCGGCCACCGTATTCTTTTGAAATGATCAGCGAGAAGAAACGCTCCTTGCGTAAAAACTCCCATACTTCTGGTGGAAGATCTCGATCGTCTTTCACGATCTTTTGGTCATCCAACATTTCTAGTAACGTTTCTAGCTCATTGTCCATGAAGGCTTGCTCTTCAGACGTCAGAGCAGGCTTCGGATAATGATGTAGCGTTGTAAAGTTTGGCTTGCCTGAGAATAGCTCAGCGTCCCACCATACACTGCCTGCTTCCATTGCTTCTTTTTCAGTACTCGACAATGGAGGCAGTACTTTCTTAAACATTTTAAATGCTGGGTCACTAATCCATTTTCTTCGTAGAGAGCTCATAGTTCAGATCCTTTTGTTCACGTCACCGCTAGCGGCTTTAACTTATCTTTATTATTGATTTAATATGCTTTACTTTGCCGACATACCAGCCGACAAATATGGAATCAAAAGGTCGACGACAGACTTAACATCAACCTCTTTTTCAAACTTACTTTCTGCAATTTCTGTTAACGCTTGGCTTGATGCCATAGTGAAAACGCAAGTGCCTAATGTGAAATGTAATCGCCAGAACAATTGTTCTTCGGTTAATTCTGGGTTCGCTTTCATGATGGAGAACATGAACAAGCTCATCACTTCTTCATATCTTGTACTGATAAACCAGCGTAAATGACCTTGTACGTCGGTGTAGCCTCGACCAATCAGTAACATAAACAATGCCGTACCGTTCGGTCTCACCTCATTCAACGATCTTAGCGGTAAACGCAACGATTCAAACACTTCATCCATGTTGTAGCTATCACGTGTGTTTAGCTCGATTAACGACGTCTTAATGCTTGGCATTAGCGCTTCTAGGTAGCGGTCTAGCACTGCCCTTACAAGCGTTTTCTTGTCGCCAAAGTGGTAGTTAACCGAAGCCAGGTTTACGTTTGCCTTACCAGTAATGGTTCGTAGTGATGTGTCATTGAAGCCGTATTCTGCAAATAGTCCTTCTGCTACATCGAGTATTTTTTCTTTTGTTGTACTTCTCGGGGCCATTTCAATCACTCGTATTAAACAACTGTTTGAAAATATACTCCCGAAACCTGAGATTAACAAATGATTAACATCACATTTTCACGCATTGGTCTGACCAGAAAGAAAAGTGGTGCTTTAAGAGAATGAATTTAAAGCGAATATTATTTTGTGAAAAAAACTTCTAAAAAAAAATGGAACTGTTTGGAATTAGCCCGGTCTGAATTACTGTAACAACTAGGGCATTTAAAGTTTTTCAGGCCGTCAAACTTGTTTCTATCTAGTTGCTACATTGCTGCTTTTTCTTATTAACTCCTATGTTTGTATCCGCCCAGACACTTTTTAGTCTGGGCTTTTTTTCGCCTGTCATTTGAGCTCCCCTTTGGATGAGCTTTGTATTGTGCTTAGCAAACTTCGCCAACCTAAAGATACAAAAAAGCCTCCCAGTCGGGAGGCTTTCGGTAAATTATTCTATCTTAGCTTACGCTTTTTTCTCGCTTGCGACTTCTTCTACCGCTTTCTTCGGCAATGAGAAGTGCAGTAGTGCATAGCCAATAATCGCTGCGGTCGTTGAGCCCATCAAGATGCCCAATCGAGCATAGGTATCAAACTCAGGGCTTACGTTAGCAAACGCTAGCGATGAGATGAAAATTGACATCGTGAAGCCGATACCACAAAGAACCGACACTGCAAAGATATGGATAAAGTTAACGCCCTGAGGCAGTTTGGCGATACCCAGTTTCACAGCAGCCCAGCTGAATGTGAAGATACCCAGCGGCTTGCCCACCAATAGGCCCAGAGCGATACCTAGCGGTAGCATTGAAGTCAGGCCTGACATCGATACACCCTCTAGCGAGATACCCGCGTTTGCAAAAGCAAACAAAGGAAGAATACCAAACGCTACGTATGGATGAAGTGCGTGCTCCATGTGTTTCAGTGGAGAATGCTCGCCTTTCTTGCCTTTAAGTGGAATAGCAAAACCAATTACTACGCCAGCAAGTGTTGCGTGAACTCCTGATTTAAGTACAGCGAACCAGAGTATTGCACCTACGATCATATATGGCGTCAGCTTAGTGACCTCTTTGGCGTTCAGTATGAACAACACACCGGTCATGGCAAAGCCAACAAGTAATGCCATCGTTGATAGATCGCCTGTGTAGAACAACGCGATGATAACCACGACACCAAGGTCATCAATAATAGCCAATGCTAGAAGGAATACTTTCAAGCTGATTGGCACACGCTTACCAAGAAGCGCCATAATACCAAGAGCAAAGGCAATGTCTGTTGCAGCTGGAATAGCCCAGCCAGAGATAGCTTCTGGGTCACCAGCGTTGAAAGCCACATAAATCAGTGCTGGTGCTAGCATACCACCTACGCTGCAATAGCAGGGAAGATCGCGGTTTCTTTCGATTTTAGTGCACCTTCAAGTAGCTCACGCTTTACTTCAAGGCCGATTAATAGGAAGAACACGGCCATCAAGCCGTCATTAATCCAGTGAGACACTGACATACCAAATACATAAGTATGCAGCATCGCTTGATAACTTTCGCCAAGCGGTGAGTTTGCAATGGTCATAGCAATTGCAGCTGCAATTACAAGAAGGATACCGCCTGCGGATTCCATTTTAAAAAAGTCACGAATGACATCGTTCATGGTTTCGCCCTTATATTTATTATCTTAATAAACGAGTAACAAAGAATGATGAGAGTTTATAGCTGAAGAAAATGTAAGAATAATCGCTTGTTTAGAGTTTAAACTTCGATTTTTCCGATGTTTCATATACGAAACATCGTATTTTCAACAAGAACATATTTTTTTACAAGACCTGCCTATCTCCTTATAAGCTCAATCTATTCACATAGACTACTATTAAGTTAGTATAATATCTGATGAATTTTCGTGATTAACGTGCGGTTTTACACCGAAAATTGCGGGTTTCATTACCAAAAAAACCACCCAACTGGGTGGCCTTTTCTGTTCTGTTTAATAACCGGTGAGCTGCATAAATCCCCAAGCTTCATTAGAACCGGATGCGAGTATCGGGCCTTCCCAATAAGGAATCACAAACGGCAACCACATGTCCGATTTTATGATTCTCGTCGTCAAATTTATGTTCTGCTCGGGAACGTTAATAATCCATTGGAGAGGTAACCTTCTTCCATTAGAAAGGTTAGTGACGTGCAGCGGCGTCATCGTGATGTCTTTATCAGTTAGATTGATGACTTTTCCAGAGCGCGTTGACAACGTACCGAAGAGATGAGGAACCTGGCCATTGTGACGATAACGACTTACTGTAAGCGCTCGCCCATCATCAAGGTTAAACACAAACCAATCCCAGCCTTGCTGGCCTTCGCCAATCAGGCCACTTCCCCACTCTTTCTGCGTCCAGGCTGAGCCAGAAACAGGGATCTCGCGACCATTAAGGGTAAGCGTCCCTTTCACATTCAAGAAAGGCGCGCTGAAGCTGAAAGAGGCGATCGATTGAAGGGCATGCTTAACCTGAAACCCTTTATCACCGTTCACCACAAATGGACCGCTGGTTGTTGTGTTCAAATCGAGGGCAAAAGCGTCAGTGGCGACATCCAGATTGCCTGGGAATGGTGTTGAACCAAGAGCACGCCAATTCCAGTTATCAATCCACAAACGGAACGGACGATTGGTCATCCCAGCTTGGCCAATACCACCACGGGCGACGCGCTGCTCTTTCCATACGTGAGAGCCATTGCTGATAACAATGTGGGCAATAAATAAGTGTGGGTTCTGCCAACCTCGAGTATCACGTTCGTCTGTCGCTACGCGGAAATAGCTCCATTGAATGTTGTACACTTTGCCGTGCTTGTCCTGAACCTTAGCAAAGTAGTTCCACCACTCATGCTGGTAATCTGGGTGAAAACGGAAATCATCGGGTAGCGATACATGCTCATCAGGTAGGACTGGTTCGAAAACCGTCTTACTTTCACGTTTGAGTACATCGCTGATCTCACCCTGTTCTGTTGCGGTCGCTTCCGCCCATAGTGTCAAATACAATGCTACGCCAGTCATCGTGATTGCAACGATACACAACAATACCGAGAGAGATAATCGCTTTTTAGGTTTCATGTTTTTCACTACAACGCATCCCTCAATGACTTCATTGGCGTGCTCTTAATCATTCTAATCACTGGCAGCGCACCAGCGATCATAATGGCCAGCATTGCCCAAGCGATGGTTTGAGCATACTCCCAAGGAATGGTTTGCAGCTCCAGCGACCAACCGAATGATTGCTTAATAATGATATCAACGATCAGATGTGCCAGTGCTAAACCCAGCGGTACTGCAATAATGGCGGAGATCATACCGAAGGCAAACAACTGAAGGCCTCCTAACATCACCAATTCTTTACCGGAAACGCCCATACAACGTAGCAATGAGAAATGCCGTTGACGAGAAAACTCGCCCGCTAGCGTTGCGAAGAACAATCCAAATACGGCGATAATCAAAGTGATGTTGCCTAGCGTTCCCGCAATAGCAAAAGTATGATCAAACACGCGCATGGCTTGGTTATAGATATTGTTGTTGTCGAACACTCGATCCTGAGGTAAACGGAACACGTTTTCTAGACGACGCTTCAAGCCCTCTCCGTTAACGTTGTCCTTCACCAAAACGCCAAGCCCTACATTACCTGAGCCAGCAAACGCATACAGCCAATTACGATGCGACATCATGACTTGGTTGTACGGGTTACCGTAGTCGTAATACACACCAACGACTTGCCACCCTCCACCTAATGGAGGCTGAAGATCAATATAGTCACCCGGGCGAATATCGAGCTTCAAAGCCATGGATTCACTCACCATTAAGCTCTTCGAATGGTGCAAGTGATACCAATAGTTCGGCACACCAAGCTTCACAGTAAGAGAGTCCAACTCCCCTTCTGAGGAACCAGTACTCACTACTTGCAATGCACCACGTTCCGTTGGGACGTCTTTTTCCCAACGCCACCAGACAGCGTCTACTTCAGGTTGTTCTTTCAACCAAGCACTCATGCGTGCTGCTGAGTTGTTAGTTGGGTAAATATAGAGGTCTGCGGCTAGGCGTTGGCTTAACCATTTATCCGTCGTATCACGGAAGCTACCAACCATGGTTTCCACACCGATGTTTGCCGCCAAAGCAAGCATAAACGCCATCGTCGCAACGCCACGGTAACTCATGCTCGCAGCCGCATCAGCGAAGAACCAACGCACGCGCACCCAACGTAGTGAGTAAGAAAAGCTTTGGAACATATGCCACATCAAAAATGGCATAAACAAGGCCACACTGATTAGCATCAAGGCAATAATGGCAAAACCCGACTCTTGTGTTTTAGGTGCTTGGTACACGGCTACGGCGGCGACACAGAAAGCACAAGCCGCAAAAGCTTGCCAAGAGAACTCACGTCCAGCAAAACGCATCAGAGATAAACGAGAAGAAAGGCGAATCGGTTGCGATTTCAGCAGACGAATCAGCGGCCAAAGACATGAAATGAGAGCCCCCATCGCCGACATCACTAAGCTGTATAGGCTCGATTCCCACGACCAGCCAATCGTTAGGCCAACATTGGCGTCGTAAAGATCGCTCAAGCTCGACGAAACAGCAGGGATCAACTCATTCGCTAAAATAAGGCCAAAGAAATTACCACAAGCCCATGCAACCAGCACAAGAATGGTAAGTTCAAGCATCAAAGCTTGGGCGAGCTGCATACCATTGACACCGGTTTGGCGAAGTATGCCGACCAAGCGCTGGCGCTGAATAAACGACAGTGACATTGCTTGGTAGAAGATGAACAAACCCACTAAGAACGACAGCATGCCCATCGCCGTCAAGTTCATGTGAAATGCTTTCGTTAAAGACTCTAGCTCAGTACGGCTGTTACGCACCAGTGTCATACCGTTAGGCAGCATGTTCTTAAGAGCCAGTATTTTCTCTTCTGGCATTTCACCACAAGCGATGGCAGACAAACCAGAGCTGCGCTTAAGCATACGAAGCAGAGAAATATCGGTTACAAGGCGAGTGCCGGAGAGCAGGTTATCTGAGTCGACTTTTAGTGGCCCAAGTCGACTGCCATCATTGAGTTGAATAAAGTCACCATCGCTCCATTGCATGTGCGCAGCCAAGTCTTGGCTTGCAAGGATAGGATAAGGAGGCTTCATTAAAGACAGCATCGGTAAGTCTTTAAGTGATTTACCCTGCTGTAGAGGCAATAAGGCGACGGGATCGACACCGACCAACATCAAGCTTAGGTCGGCTTCCGTATCAAGGTGGAGAATATCAAACGGCGCACATTGGTTGAAACCAGCACGACGCAATTGGATATAAAAGCCTTGGGGGATTTTATTAGCAGAATGCTTAGTACGAATACGGTAAGGCAAAGGGTTTGAAAAAAGTTTCTCACCGGTTTCGTAGCTCTGTTTCGCGTGTTGGTTAATAGAAGTAACACCAACAAGGAGTGACACTCCAAGGGTTAAACCAAGCCAAACAAGAATAATTTGAAGTGGATAGCGGCGGTAGTGACCGAGTAGTGCCTTAACTACGGGCCATAACATGCAGCTGCCCTCCTTGAAGACGGATTCGACCTTCCATATGTTCTGCCACCTTTTCACTGTGAGTAACCAGCAACAAAGTACACTCTAACTGGCGGGCTAGGCTCGTAAGTAAGCGCATTACGGCTTCGGCATTACGCTCATCCAAGCTACCTGTTGGTTCATCGGCAAGCAGAATTTTCGGCTCCATATACAACGCACGAGCAATCGCAGCACGTTGTTGCTGACCACCGGACACTTCTTCAGGGTAACGACCTAAAAGCGGCATAAGGTCGAGAGCGGAAAGGATTTGACGCCACAAGCCTTTGTCTTCTGGTAAGCCTTTCAATTGGCGACAGAAGCGGATGTTGTCAGCAATGTTCAGGGTAGGAAGAAGGTTAAACTGCTGGAAGATATTACCAATGTTGTTGCGGCGGTAAAGTGTTCTAAGGTGTTCAGGTGCGCTATGCATGGCAAAGCTTGGGTACTGTATCTCGCCTGAATCAGCAGTATCTAGACCTGCGATCAAGTTAAGTAAGGTACTTTTACCTGATCCACTCTCCCCCATTAATGCAACTTGTTCACCTTGTTGTAATGTTAATTCTGCCCCTTGCAGTACAGGATGAAATTCTCCCCCGTCTACATAGCCTTTACATAGGTCTGACAGTTTTAACATTGATTTTGCCGCTCAAATGGTGTCTAAAAATTGGAATCCGAATCTACACTAAAATGCTGTTGGTAGGAAGTATTTTGAATAGTTGATCACACTATCAGGGTACAAATGCAACTTGTCTCGAGACACCACTCAAGCTTCAATCAAATTTTTCATCCATTTCTTACTCGCCATACGTTGAAAACACGTTCCCCACTTCACCACTTCTTCGGTCAAAAACAGTAGATAAACCCATTGCGGCTCAAAACCAAGGTAGATTGCACCGAAGGCAGCAAGAGGGATACTGATCACCCATTGTGCGATCAGATCTTGATATAAACAGAACTTCACATCCCCACCTGCGCGTAGCACACCAACAATGGCCATCATAGGCACGGAGCGCAGAATCACACCAATAGCGAGAATCACCATAAACTGCTCAGCAAGGTGCCGAGTTTCTGGAGTCAGTGCGCTGAATGCATCGAGAATAAGTTGATTAGAGAGTAGAAGCAAAATAGCGACAACGATGGCGATGGCTACATTCAGGAAGACCGTTGCCCACGCTTGGTAGTAAACCGGACCAAACTGCTTCGCGCCTAATTGGTTGCCTACTAAAACAGCCGCTGCATTAGATGAACCTATCATCATGGCCAGAGCAATCGACTCAACCGGTGTCATCACTGATAAAGCAGCCAAGCCTTGCACTCCTGCCTGCCCCATAATGGCGTGATAGGCAAACAAACCGCCAGCCCAAGCAAGGAAGTTAAATGTGGTAGGAAGAGATAACTTCAAGAAACGTGTGATTTTATCCAACACCAAGCTGGCACGAATATCATCCCATCCAAACGCAATGATGTGTTTTTTAAACCACAAGTAACTGAATAGGCATGCGACCTCTATTACGCCACTGATCACTGTCGCGATCGCAGCACCTTTGATCCCCATTGGAGGAAAGCCAAATTTACCGAAAATCAGCACCCAGTTGAGGAAAATGTTAGACGCAATACCAATGCCGCTAAAGAAAGTACTTAGCCCAGGTTGATGCATGGCACGTAAGCCTACAGCCATACTCGCGACACAAGCTACAGCAAACATACTAACCGATGAAATCACCAAATAGTCGGCCCCAAGACGAATCACTTCATCTGAATCCGTCGTTAGGCGCATAATTGGCTCAGGAAAAAGTACGAACAACACGACAGTGAAAGCAGCGAACACCATGGAGATCATCCAAGTCAATGACGTGCTTTGGCGAACTCCGACTTTATCGCCCGCTCCCCAATATTGTGCCGTTAGCAGCGCACCACCCGTTGTCACACCAAGGAGCATAATCGTGGTTACAAAGGTCGCTCTTGCAGCAACGCCGACCGCTGCAATTTCCGCTTCACCCAACTGGCCTAGCATCAAAACGTCCACCAAGCTTCGACTAGAGAACATCATGCTCTGCAAAGTAATAGGTAATGCGATGGCAAACAGTCGACGTAAAAACGACTTATCAGCATGAGTAATCAATTGTGAAAAAAAAAGTCATGCTCGCTCCGTCGACAACTTATTGATAGAAAGGGAAAAGTGTCTCATGATTATACCCAGTGGTGACTAATCCACCAGCAATAAAAAGGACTCAGAATGAAAAAGGTGTTGGTACTTGGGGCTTCCGGTTACATTGGCTCACAACTTCTTCCACAACTGCTCGACAAAGGTTACATTGTCACTGCAGCGGCGCGTCATATTGACTATCTAGAATCCCGAACTCAGCCACACCCTAACCTCACCCTTACTTATCTCGATCTAGCGGATGCGCAAGCAACGCTCGAAGTGGTGAATGACTTTGATTTGGTGTTCTTTCTTGTGCACGGTATGGCGCAAGGCCACGACTTCGTTGAATACGAATTAAACCTCGCAGAGAACTTCAAAAATGCGCTTGAGAAAAGTCGTGTAGAACACGTTATTTATTTGAGTGCGATTCAGCCTCAAACTGGCAACTCTCAACACTTAGCGGCACGCAAAGCGACGGGAAAGATCATTCGTCAAGCTGGCGTGCCTGTTACTGAACTTCGTGCAGGCGTGATTATCGGTCCCGGTTCTGCGGCATTCGAGATCATGCGCGACTTTGTCTACAATTTGCCGGTTCTTATTGCGCCTAAATGGGTAGATTCCAAAGCTAACCCAATCGCCCTCCCCAACCTTAATCATTATTTGCTTGAACTGGCAGAAACCAAACCAACAGAGAGTGAAATCTACGAGGTCGGCGGTCCGGATACATTAAGTTATCGTGAGCAATTTGAAGTCATTTGTAAGATTACCAAGAAACCTTATCGACTTTGGTCTACGCCACTGCTGACACCTAAAATGGCATCGTATTGGTTGGCCATCGTGACATCGGTTCCTGCAAATATCGGTAAAGCGTTACTTGCAGGTTTAGAACACGACTACATTGCCGATACCAAAGCCATTCATCAGCGATTCCCACAGCAGCTGATTAGCTACGAGCAGTCTGTTGAGGACACGATCGCAACGGAAGGCACTTTTGTACGCAGTAACGTCTGGGGCTTCGAACCTGCCGCACTCAAACGCTGGCAGCCGGGCTATGGGTACTATCCAAAACAAGCGGGAGCGAGCATCAAGACTAAAGCTTCTGCCGAATCACTTTGGAAGGTGGCACAAAAGATCGGTAGCCCTGAAAAAGGCTATTACTTTGCTAACATCCTTTGGCGCACCCGAGAATGGCTCGATATCTTCTTTGGTGGCGGAAAACCCATTCGTGTTTCCCCTCCCGGTCCAGAGCTCAAAGTGGGTGATTTCATTGATTCTTGGAAAGTCATTCGCTGCGAAGAGAACCAGTTCCTCTCGCTATTTTTTGGCATGAAAGGGCCAGGGCTTGGTCGTTTAGAAATCACCATTAAAGACGACGGTGAGGAGCGTGAATTCGATATTACTGCATGGTGGCATCCACAAGGCTTTCCGGGCTTACTCTACTGGTTTGCGATGATGCCTGCTCACCTGTTTATCTTCAAAGGCATGGTTAAAGCCATAGAGAAAGAAGCAGAGGCGCTAGAGAAAAAACAAAACTAAATAAAGCGAACCATTGGCACGGATGCCAGCATAAAAGAGTAATAAGCTAAGGATCGATGAGGGAGGGTTTTAGATTGATTAACGCGGAGTCAATTTATTTGAATTTATCTCAGGCCAGCCCCCGTATTACTCTTAATCCATGCCTTCTTCTTACCCACTTTGTCTTGTGCGAAGTGGTGACCACAACAAGCAAGTATTGGAATCACAATGGGTAATCGATACATCATTAGCAACAAACACCACGACAACTTCATGCTTCACCAGCAACACGTAGATAAGATTGCATTGGTGACTGAAGGTGGTGGTCAACGCGGCATATTCACTGCGGGCGTTCTCGATGCCTTTTTACATGCTGATTTTAATCCCTTCGACTTACTTATCGGCACTTCTGCAGGCTCCCTCAATCTCGCATCTTACATATGCGGGCATCAAGGTCACGCTTACAAAATAATTGCAGAGACAACGCGACGCCCAGAATTCTTTAAGCTGACGAAATACCTCCTCAATGGCGAAGGCTTAGATTTAGATTTTCTGGTCGACAATGCGGAAATTGACATCCCACTCAATTGGGAAAAAGGCTCGGATTTACTCAAAACCAAACAAGTCGTCGCTGTAGCAACCCATGCACGTAACCTAACCACCGAGTGTTTCGATGTCACTCTCGAAAACTGGAAGGATGTACTTCGAGCTTCCTGCGCGATTCCTGCCTTGCATAAAAAGCCGGTGGTGTTCGACGGTGCACGTTGGCTTGACGGCGGTGTGTCGGCTCCCATTCCTGTGGAAGAGGCTTACCGTCGAGGTTACAAACATATCGTTGTGGTCCGAACAATGCCTACCGATTTTGACGAGCACCACCCTCTCATTGAGGCCATTCTTAAGCATGTGCCAAGCAAAGCCATGAGTGAACTTTCCGCCATTTTGCTTAAACACGAAGAGACCTATCGCCAGACTCAACGATTTTTAGCCAACCCACCGGATGACGTGAATATCTACGAGATTTCACCTGCCAGAAACCTGAAATCGTCCGTCGTAGAAAGTACGAAAAAACAGCTGGATGCCGATTACTTGCACGGGGCGCGATTAGGTCGTCTGTTTGTAGCGAGCATTGGCAGAAAGCTGAATATCCCCTACAAGCCATACAAACGTTATAAAACCATCACTTCTGAGTTTGTAAACGATGATGCCCATTATCAGAAAATCGAACAAGTATGGCTTAATAGAAAGCGCGGATACATGAAGGGCGCGATGAACAGCGACATCGCTTGGATGAACGTTAACCCTCAAAACCATTCAAGAACACTCGTCATTGTACAAGGACGTAATGAATCGGTTTGGAAGTATAAAGAACTTATTTATGAGTTAAGTCAGTATTTTAATGTATACGCTTTTGACCACCGTGGTCAGGGAGAATCTCAACGATTAGCCGAGCACAGTGAACTTGGGCACGTCGACCAGTTTGAGCACTATGTAGAAGACTTAGCGCTATTTCTTGAACAGGTTGTCGAAAGCCAAAACAAAACTGAAGTAATGATACTCGCTCACTCTATGGGCGGAGCTATCGCAACACAATACCTAGCGAAGTATGACCACAACATCAAAGCTTGTGCCCTCACAAGTCCAATGTTTGGCATCAAGCTGCCTAAAGTTGTTGGCGGTATCCAAAGTGCGACAATGAAGGTGATCAGCCAACTTCAGAAAACGCCGAACTTCGCTCCGACACAAACCGCCTTTGTTACTAAGACTTTCGAAGGAAATGATCACACGACAAGCCCAATCCGCTTTAAAGCTTACAGTGATTTACTCAGCAATAACCCTGAGCTGCGATTAGGCGGTGTCAGTCCAAAGTGGATCAGTGAAGCCATTGCAGCAGGAAAATATTGTCTATCTCAAGCTAAGCATATCAAGACGCCAATACTGATCGTGCAACCAGAGGGAGACAACGTTGTCTCCTTAGCAGCCCAAGATACATTCAATGAAGCGTGCACCAGCTCAAGACTATTAACCATACCTCACGCTAAACATGATGTTTTGATTGAAGCGGACCGTTACCGTGACTGGGCGTTAAAGCACATCCTGAATTTTTACGATCACAGGCATCAATTTGTTTAGCTGTGAGACTTAACCTGCTCCCTAAACTGAGACGGCTAAAAACAAAAAAGCGTACACAAATATCATGTGTACGCTTTTTGCTTAGTGAGAAGAAGTGATTCTATTAGTCAGCTTTAAATGACAGTGGAATCTCTGCTAATTGATTACCTTCATTCGCAGGGAAGATAAGGTATTCGCCGTGGTATTTCACCATCGATTTGTAGTCGGTTACTTTGTGAACCATGTAGCCTGCTTGCGATGCTTTCTCAACAAACTCCGCATGGTTACCACGAACAAACCAACTCATCGGTTTTACCAGTCGCTCACCATCAAAACAGCTTTCACATTGGTCAGCACACAATGCTAATGAGTTCTGCCCTTCAGTAAAGATTTGTACTTTACCGCAACCAACGAGTTGCTCCGATGTAGACACTTCCCAACCAGCCTGTTCCATAAGATCCAAGAACGCTTCAATGTCAGAGTCTTTGATAACTTTAGGCTCTTCACCTTCAGGGAAAAACTGCGCGTAAAAGCCAGAGATACGTTTGAAGATGAATAGCAAACCTGCATCGTTACCTTTTGAGCGACCTGCTTTCTGCCAACGTGTTAGGTCATCACCTACTGTGCGACCAAAGCGTTGTGATTTCAGCGCCTTTGTGACCCAACGTACCAAGTAGTGGTTGTTAGCAACTGGCGCATTGGCCAATTTGCCTGAGCGATGCTCTTGGTCTAGATCCGCCAGAGCTGCGTTAACTAAGTTTTGAATTTCTTGGGTGTAATTAGACATTACGCCTTTCTTCCTAAAGTCCAATAAAACAGTGCAGACAGCACTGAACAAGCAAACATTACGATGATCATCGGCCACGCAACAGCGCCTGGCATCGCAGCAACGAGCGCACCAACCAGTGAGCCAGTGCCAAAGCGCAGTGTACCAGCAAGTGAAGATGCTGTACCCGCCATAGTTGGGTACCCACTCAACAACAGAGCCATTGAGTTACTACCAATCGTAGACAAAGTACCGATAAACAGCACAACAAAAGGCACCATGCCCCACAAGCCAAGGTCAAGCATCCAGCCGACAAACAGGCCAATACCCGCAATCAACTGCACGGTTAGTCCGAAACGTAGCATGAAGTGCGAACCGACCTTTTTCACCATGCGACCATTTAGACTGGTCATGATGATCATCGCTACGATGTTCAAACCAAATAGGTAACCAAATTGGTCAGGTCGAACACCATATAAATCAATATAAATAAACGAACCCGCAGTCAGGAATGCAAACATACCAGAGAACGAGAACGCACCTGAAAGCATTAAACCCAATGCCTCAGGGTTAGAACACAGGCGCGCATAGTTACGAATCGTGGTTCTGAATCTTAGTGGCTGACGGTTTTCTGGCTTAAGCGTTTCTGGGATCATCCACAGAACAAGCAGAATCACTACAACAGCGAAGATAGCGAGTACCCAGAAGATCGAACGCCAGCCGAACCAAATCGCTAGATGGCCACCAATCATCGGCGCTACCAAAGGCGCAATCGTAATCACCAAGGTCACGAACGACATAGCTCGCGCGAAATCTTCACGGTCAAACATGTCTCGTACAACCGCTTGGATAATCACAGCCGCTGCCGCACCAGCAAAACCTTGCGCCGTACGCACATAAGTTAGCGCATCGATACCGTTAGTGGTCGCACTGACTACCGCTGCCAAACCAAAAAAGAGCACACCTAAAATGAGTACAGGTCGGCGACCATAGCTATCCGCTAACGGACCATGAATCAACTGACCTATTGCAAAACCTGCCGTATAAGCCGTTAACGTAATCTGTACCGCACCTGGGGTTACACCAAGATCTTTCGCGATGGTTGGCATAGCTGGTAGGTACATATCGATAGCAAGTGGCGTCAACGCACCAATTGCACCGAGTACAAGAAACAATAAAAAACTGATTTGTGACTGGGGAGCACTTTGGGCTTTTTCTGTCATTGCCTTACCTCTTGTTGTGTCCTCCCATCAACATTCCACATTGATTGAGATAGATGATTGACGCTTCTCTCACCCTGAATCCGCAACAGTCACGAATTACAGCGCATAGTCTCCTTACTATTGAGAAGATCATAAAAGACGAAAGTATACCAAGATGGTCTTGACTAACTCGACGCTAAAACCTGCATGATCAGTATGCAGAACGACAAAGTAACCGAGCTAAAACGAAGAGGCGGTGACGTGAACACCGTCTGTACTTATCGTCAGTAAGGACCAACAAGAGAAAAGGATTTCTCAGACTAAATACAGTTCTGCCTGCGTTTACGAGCGGCGAATAAGCATCTTACTCAGACACTAAGACTTATTTGGTAGGAACCACCATTCTGAGTGATTTCTCATCAAAAGACTAGTTCCTATCAGGAATCAAACAATTTCCCAGAACAGTGATTATTTCCAACCAGATTGAGTTATTTTACAACTGATTCAACTTCTTCTTCTGTTAAGAAGCGGTAATCACCTGGCTCAAGTGCTTCATCCAGCACAATAGAACCAATACGTTCACGGTGAAGATGTTCAACCTTGTTACCGAGCGCAGCAAACATACGTTTCACTTGGTGGTATTTGCCTTCCACAATCGTTAGCAGCACTTCGTTTTCGGCTTCGTTTACGATCTCAAGATGTGCTGGCAGTGTTGGCTCACGCTCATTACGTAGCTCAATACCTTCGGCAAACTTCTCAACGTAATCAGGTTGAATCGCATCCACTAGCCATACGCGGTACGTCTTCTCACATTTGTGTTTTGGTGACGTAATACGGTGCGACCATTGACCATCGTCTGTGATCAGCACAAGACCGGTAGTGTCCACATCCAAACGACCAGCAAAGTGCAAGTTTTCTACCTTTGGCTCATCCAGTAGAACGAACGCCGTTGGGTTGTGCCCATCTTCATGCGAACACACAAAGTCCGCAGGCTTGTACAACATGATGTAACGAGGGCCAGGAGCACCAACTTCGCGCCCTTCCCATTCAACCACACCACCTTCTGGTACTTTGAATGCACCACTCTTTTGTACTTCACCATCAACCGTTATTTCACCACTTTTGATGATCTTCGTTGCCTGCTTGCGAGTCGCACCCAGTCCATCACACAAATATTTATCTAAACGCATGAATACCTCTAATGTTTAAGGTCGGGTATTATAGCGATCCTAATTCGAATAGTTGAGCAATTTCACAGATTTTCATGTACACCCTTCGCCCCTACCAAGCCGACTCTGTAAAAGCGGTGATTCACTATTTTCGTAAACACACCACACCAGCGGTCATTGTGCTACCTACTGGTGCGGGTAAAAGCTTGGTCATTGCAGAGTTAGCAAGGCTTGCCAAAGGTCGAGTACTAGTACTTGCTCACGTAAAAGAGCTGGTGGAACAGAACCACGCCAAGTACGAAGGCTATGGACTCAAAGGCTCAATCTTCTCAGCAGGTCTTGGGCGTAAAGAAACCGATCAGCAAGTGGTGTTTGCCTCAGTTCAATCCGTGGTGCGCAATCTGGATTCTTTCAAGAATCAATTTTCCTTGTTGGTGATTGACGAGTGCCATCGCGTGCCAGACGAGAAAACCAGTAGCTATCAAAAAGTGATCACTCATCTAAGAGAGCTCAATCCCGGCATCAAAGTATTGGGCTTAACCGCCACACCTTATCGCTTGGGTATGGGATGGATTTATCAGTACCATACCCGTGGACAGGTTCGAACAGAAGAGTCACGCTTTTTCCGCGACTGTATCTTCGAGCTCCCTATTCGTTACTTATTGGATGAAAACTTCTTAACGCCTGCTCGCATGATGGACGCACCAGTCTTATCTTATGACTTCTCGCAACTAAAGCCTGCCAATACAGGTCGGTACAAAGAAGCGGAAATGGACATGGTGATCGACAAAGCCAAACGTGCGACGCCACAAATCGTTGAGCAAATCATTCAATACGCCAAAGAACGCAAAGGCGTAATGGTATTTGCAGCCACGGTTCGCCACGCGCAAGAAATCCACGGCCTGTTGCCAGAAGGCGAAACCGCCATCGTCATTGGTGATACGCCAACACCCGAACGTGATGCCATCATTCAATCGTTCAAGAATCGTGAGATAAAGTACTTGGTCAACGTGTCCGTTCTGACCACGGGCTTTGATGCACCACATGTAGATTTAATCGCGATTCTTCGCCCTACCGAATCCGTCAGTTTATATCAACAGATTGTTGGACGTGGGTTGCGTCTCTCGGAAGGCAAATCAGAATGTCTCGTACTGGATTACGCTGGTAACAGCTACGATTTATATCAGCCTGAAGTGGGCGATCCGAAGCCTGACTCCACCAGCGAGATCATCACCATCCCTTGCCCTGCTTGCGGCTTTAATAACAACTTCTGGGGTAAGTTAGACAGCAACGGCTTTTTGCTGGAACACTTTGGTCGCCGCTGCCAAGGGTATTTTGAAGACGATGAAACAGGAGAGCGCGAGCATTGCGGTTACCGTTTTAGAGCCAAATACTGCGGTGAGTGCGGTGCTGATAACGATATTGCAGCGCGTATTTGCCATGAGTGTGATGCCACTCTTGTTGACCCAGACAAAAAGCTCAAAGAGGCATTAAATCTAAAAGATGCGCTGATCTTTGAATGCACTGAAATGGATTTGACGGTGTTTAAATCTAGCGATGGCAAGCCACAGTTGAAAGTGACGTATTCTGGTGAAACATACCAAGGCGAAGGGAACGCATTGGTGCATGAGTTCTGGTCACTGAATACCAAAAAACAGAAACAAACCTTCAAAGACCAGTTTGTTCGTCCCCACCTTGCAGATAAACATCGTCCGTTTGAAGAAGCGTCGCCAACTAAAGTAGTAGCCAACCAGCATCGTTTCCGTCTGCCGCAATTTGTTATTGCCCGTAAGTCAGGCCGTTTCTGGAAGCTGCGCGACAAGATCTTCGAAGATGAATTAAAACAATAACGGCTTGAGTCAAAACGAAAACAGCGCCTATTCACGGCGCTGTTTTTTTAGAGCAGATTATGCGTCCTTATATTGATACATATCTTGGTCAGCGCGCTCAATCACATCCATTAACGTTTCTTCGCTCGTTGCTTTAGCAACACCTGTTGTGACCTGGACACTGATGCCATAACGCACCAGAGGTCGAGCGACAATATTTTCTCTCAGGTTCGTCGCCAGTCTTTCTGCTGACTCCAAAGGGCAAAGTGGCATCACGACGACAAACTCATCTCCACCGAGTCGTATCAACCAATCACTTTGCCTAAACGTTGACTTCATTGTGCGCGCAATATGAATGAGTGCAAGATCTCCTGCCTTATGACCATGCGTATCGTTGATCTGCTTAAACTTCTTACCATCAATTAAAATGACCGCGTAATGGCCTTCTTTAATCGCATTTTCAAAGTCACTGTCCTCAAAAACCTTTCGATTATACAGAGAGGTCAACTCATCAATACTTGCGTTTTTAATGGCATGCGCTAGGTGACTTCGATGTTGAACGTTAGAAGCATAAAGCCTATGAAAGGTACCCACTATTGCCCAAGTAACAAACAGAACCCACAAATTATCAATCAACACTTTAATAATGGGTAATTGATAAATGATCGCGCTGTCATTATCGATTGGCAGGATCAAAGCCCCAGCAAGGTTTGAAAAAGGATAATTTTCAAAGCCCACGGTGACGTAGTAAAAACCATTGACTAAGTTGGTTTCAACAGTTCGACCATTTAGGTTCTGATAGTTTACGCGAATATCTACAACCACATCGCCCACAATCGTGCCCTCTTTGTAGACAGGGCTTGTTACTGTAAACGTATCAGTGCCTAAATTTCCGAGGTAGCTGTCTGAGATAACGACTCTATCTGCTAACTCCGTGTCATGCATATTCAGGGAGCAAGTACGTGCAGGACTGCATATTAATGGATCAAACATTTGCTCTGAGATTTTATAGTCTTCATTAGGCTTTGCAAAAACCAGCTTTTTTCCTGTATAGGAACGGTAATAAACACTGATATTCGGACGTTCTGTAAGCTTATGGTTATACTGCAAAAGATCGCCTAAAACCTTATATGCAACGAGCTCATCAGTAGTCAAAGTCTTAGCGTCCAACGATTGAATTCTTTGAGAAGCTTCCAACTCGTCTTTTGGAATTTCAGTCCTAGGTTCATCAAGCTTAGACTCTATAAGCAAACCGGCAAGGATTGCCGAACTCTTATAAAGCTCAAAGTAGTTTGCGATCGCATCGAAATCCTTTTCACTACGATGCATAGCTACTATAGACATCAAAGATGCGACAACAGAGTAAACAACAAGAGATATCGATAACGAGCGTTTAGATAACTTTAAAAGTAACATTCTGTTTGATTTAACCACCTTTTTTGATTAATAAAGCACCTCCCAACCAACGCATCAATAGGTTCTGCAATCTAGCATTTCTAGTAATTATGTTATTGCAGGGCAAAAAATATACACGGCATAACACCAATAACTATAGGCAGTATCGATCGATCAAATAACAAGTATGCCTAATACATAATCTCTCTATTGAAGTAACAAGGAATTAGACTCGCTTTCAATACAAAAAATGGGTTCAAACTTAGATCTATATTCACTTTCCATTCATGTACGAGCCGATATAATTTTGCTAACTCTCCAAAAAAGGCTTTGCTATGTCTATCTCCTTCACTCCGCGCAAACTTTCCGTGCTGCTAGGGTTAGTACCGCTTTTATTGTCTGCACCAAGCTTTGCGTCTCACCATGATCATCATGATGACAAAGACGGCCATGCCATTGTTCGTGACGTCGAAAAGCCAGGAACACGAATCGAGTTCGATGAAGATCAGGATGAAGTCTATCGCGCGGTTCAGAAAGGCTACATTCGCCCTTTTTCTGATATGTATGAAGCAGTGGAGAATGATCTGTATGGGCGTATTATTAAGGTAGAGCTTGAGGAAGACGATGACGAATGGGTTTACGAGCTGAAAATCTTGTTCAATGACAGTGTGATAAAAGTGGAATACGACGCAGCTACACTAGAGATGCTCGAGATAAAAGGACGTAACTTCAACAAAGCCCTCAAGCCACAATAATTAAGTGAAAATAATTACCAAGCATAATAAGAAGAAAGAATATGAAAATACTTGTTGTCGAAGATGAACCTCGCCTAGGTGAACAAATTTTAGAAACGTTGGAAAACAATGGTTGGGTGCCAGAACTTTCCCAAGATGGTATCGATGCGCTTTACCGTGCTACCTCAGAAGAATGGGACGCTATTGTGCTAGACCTAGGCTTGCCGAAGCTCGATGGTTTAACGGTTCTAAAAGGCATTCGAGATGAAAATATTAATACACCGGTTGTGATTTTGAGTGCCCGTGACACATTATCTCAACGTGTTGAGGGTTTGAATGCTGGCGCCGATGACTACCTGACTAAGCCATTTGAAATGGTTGAGTTAACAGCTCGACTTCGAGCCCAATTGCGCCGCGCTTCGGGTAACGCCTCACCTGTCATGCAAATTGGTGATTTGAGTTTAGATACACGTTCATCGAAAGTGCTTTGGCAAGGGCAAGCGGTTAGCTTAACTGCGCTGGAATATAAAGTAGTCGCGTACTTCATGCACAACCCAGAAAAAGTCATTTCTCGTACCGAGTTGGTAGAACACATCTACAAGCAAGACTTCGACCGTGACTCAAACACCATCGAAGTGTTCATCGGTCGTATTCGCAAGAAGATCGCCCCAAAAATCATCAAAACCGTCCGCGGTTTAGGGTATCAATTGAATGCGGAATAGAAGCAAACTTCCCATGCACATTCTTAAGCGGCTGAGCATCAAAAGCCGCTTAGTGCTAGCGGCGGTCGTTTGGCTCACAGCGATGATCCTCGCGGCGGGCGTCACGATCCCAACCCAAGTTTACAGCTATATGGTGGACGACACTCGCTCCCAATTGAATGTCTACATGGACGAGATTGCCGCCCAGCTCGAAGTCGACAGTAAAGGTCAACTCACCCTTCCTACTCAACTTTCCGACCCAAGATTTAATCGTCCATACAGCGGTCTTTACTGGAGCGCATCAACGGACACGAGTCTAGAACGTTCGCGTTCACTATGGGATAAGAAAATTGAGTACAAAGGATTGGATAAAGACGCCTTTGGCGCACGTGATGAAAAACTTATCACGTTGAAAAAGACCCTTTATCTACCGGATTACGATGGTCCCATTGATGTCATCATTGGCATTGACGAAGATCCAATTGAAGGCACGATTCAGTCTTTAACTGGGCAGCTTTGGATCATTTTAGGATTGCTCTTTGCTGGTGTTCTGGCGGTTATCTTGCTGCAAATCGCCTGGTCATTGAGTCCGCTAACCAAGCTGCAAAGAGAGTTAGCCGAACTGAAGTCAGGCAACAAGAAAGGCTTGGAAGAAGAGTACCCAAAAGAAATCTCACCTTTGATTTCTGACCTTAATGCCCTGCTCTTTCACTATCAAGAGCTACTTGAACGTGCACGCAATCATGCAGGAAACTTATCTCACGCGCTGAAAACACCACTTTCGGTTTTAAAAAACGAAGTACAAAACTTCACGCCTGAAGAACAAGAACGCTTGAACGCGCCAATCGCACAGATCCAACAACACATCGATTACCACTTAGGTCGCGCTCGTATGGCTGGTTCAATGAACATTCTTTCGGTGAAATCGAACCCTTCAGAGCGCGTTGATGCCATATCCATGGCGTTTGACAAGGTCTACGCACATCGTGACGTCACACTGATTAACGAGCTTGATTCTGAATTGAACGTCGCCGTAGAGAAAACCGATCTGGATGAAATGGTGGGAAACTTACTGGAAAATGGCTACAAATGGGCGAACAGCATCATTCGTGTTCATTCAACGTTAGATAAAGACAACATTCATATCATTGTTGAAGACGATGGTCCGGGTATTCCTCCTGAGCAATTATGCCAAGTAATAAAGCGTGGCTACCGTCTGGATGAAACAACGCCAGGATCCGGTTTAGGTTTAAACATTGTCAGTGAAATGGCGCACAGTTACCGCGGTCAACTTGAATTATCAGAGAGTAAAATGGGAGGGTTAAAAGCCACCTTGATTCTGCAAAAGAGCCGCGCTTAAGTCAGCTTACATCAGTCACTCACAGTATTACTTTAAAATGGCACTTATCGATTTATTCGCTAGGTGCCATTTTTATATACCCAAGTAACCTCAAGATGCTTGGGTATATCTAAATAGCGCTTTGATTGGGTAAGTTTAATGCTAGCGATGGTTCACTAATCAACAGCACATTCCCATCCGAATAATAGTCGTGCTTACTATCCATTGCGACAGGTTGCGCTAACGAATGTAACTCTCCGACTAGCGCTAAATGACTGACTTCAATTTGATTCGCTAGACGGTCTCTTTCGCTGTCTACATTAGGATCTATTCGATGCAACACCGTCACAATACCCGAGTAATGCGCCAACTTGAGACCGTCATCGTAACTAATCGCTCCGACCCAAATCGGTTGACCAGACTTTGATTCTAACCCTGCTTGCCACCAGCGAACATGAGAGCGTTTTAACAAACTTCCGGGCTCTTGGAATGCCATCGACTGTGGCTTGCCATTCCAAAACAAATCAGAAACGGGCGGCAGCTTCTGCTTCAATAAGCTCACATAGTCTGCCAATTCAATGTCGTTTCTTGAAAAGGTTTGATTCTCTAGCCAGCCGAGCTCTTGCATTAGGCTTCGCGGGGATTCTCCGACGTACACCAAGTTGACTGCCTGAGCGTCAAACACATTCGAGCGCCCCGGATAAACCTTAAAGCCGATATCATTAAGGACTATCGATTGATTTTCAGTAACGCCGGGTTGTTCAATATTGTCATCTGCTAGATAGAAAAAGTGTCCATAATTCGCAGCAACTAAACAGAACACTAACGCCGTTATGGATTTGGTCCATTTACGTGACCAATTTTTCTTCCAAGCCACAAGGGCGAATACTGAAGCGATGAGCACTGAGGCGATAAGAAGCTTATGCTCAACAAGGATAAACTTAATGGAATCAGATGGAACCCATGTGTTTAAACCCGCAGCGAGCAAATACCCAGCAACGACAAATTGCCCTACACCAAGTATCAATCCAATTGATGAACAGACAGTAAAACGCTTCCAACTAACATTCGCAGTACCCGCCATAAATGGCACGACCCAAGCAATAGGTCCGAGTAAGCGTGCAAAGATCAAAATGGCATTGCCACGTTTTTTCATCAACAAACGACAACGAGCGATTGGACGCCTTGTCTTGGCTTGCCAACGAATCAGCTTCTTCTGTGCTTTAGAGCCAGAACGCTTGCCAATAAAGTAACTAAGTTGATCGCCAATCCAACCGCCCAACAAAACAGCGACAACGCCCCAAATCACACCTTGGTGCAATAGATAGCCCGCAGCGAGCAAAAACGGCTCGCCCGGGACAAAGAGATTAGGTCCAATCGTCGCATCCAGAAATGCTCCGAAAAACAGACTGATTGCTTCCAGCATGCAGCCTCCGACGATTACGAATGTTGATCTTTGTAGTGACCGAATTTGTATTCCATTTCGTTGTTACGCATCTCGCCAAAGAAGAATCGTCGTACATTGGCTTTGAAATACGTCATACCCATCTTAAAGAAGCCGTCTTGCTCAAGGCGGCGCGGATCGAATTCAAACGTCATCGGCAAGAAACGGAAACGCCACGTTTTAGAAGCGCGTTTTACGTAATCACAATCTTCGCAAAGTGTAATAGACTCATCAAAGCCGTTGATCTCTTTGTGTGCGCGTTTGGTAGAGAAAATACAAGCACCTACCGCAGTTGGGAATGTGTACTGAGTAATAAACAATCCCGCGTTAAACATGCCATAACCCAACTTATGTGCCATTGGCAGATTTTTTGAGCCCATGTACACACTAGCAACTTCTAGCTTCGCGTCCTCAAGTTTACTCATCGCGCGGCTCAAAAAATCACTCGGTAAGCGTACGTCCGCATCCAAAAACAGAATACGTTCGTATTTCGCCAGTTCTGCACCTGTGTTACGACCTAGACTGACTCCACGCATGTCCATGTGATGCACCGTCAGTTCTGGCAATGCGCTTTCGTAAGCTTGTGCAACTTCACGAGTCGAGTCTTCGCTGTTCGAATCCACCACGATCACTTCAAAGTTCTGGTGAGTTTGTTTGGTTAAATCTTCAAGTAGTCGACCAATACGTTTTTCTTCATTAAGGGTAATAATCACGATACTGATAGGATTCATAATGTGCTCCATTGAGGTTTTCCGTTTATGTACGATGGAGAATAGAACCGACTGACTTAACAGTTACTGAGGTCAACATTCATTTTGCGTTCATTTTGTGAATAACAGATGTCGTTAATGAATGAATTAACTTGGAAAGAGGATTGAGTCCTAGGCAAATAAAAACGTGCTGACAAAAAGCCAAATAGGTTAAAATCAGCGCAATGCGGACAAAGTTTTGCCGACACCGCAAAACAGACACTCTTCTTAAAGAAGAATTACTGGCTTTTTGGTGATTTAGGTACAATTTTGGTTGCTGAATGTAGAGCAGGATGATAGTATCCGCGCTCGCTTGAACAGTTCCTGTTTCAAGCTTTACTACGAACACAAGGTCGCATTGTGTTTGTAAAGTTTTATTTTTTACTAATTTGAGAGTAAATACTATGAAATTCGAAGCAGTAGTACGTACTGAACTAGGTAAAGGTGCGAGCCGCCGCCTACGTCACGCTGGCAAATTCCCTGCAGTTGTATACGGCGGTGAAGAAGCAGCAGTTGCTATCGTTCTTAACCACGACGACATCGTTAACCAAATGGACAAGCCTGAGTTCTACGAAGGTATCGTTCTAGTGATCGACGGCGCTGAAGTTAAAGTTAAGCCACAAGACGTTCAACGTCACGCTTTCAAGCCAAAAGTTGAGCACATGGACTTCATCCGTATCTAATTCCCTACCAAGGAATTAACGGATAAAATCCAAACCTTTTGCATAAAGATTATCGGACTTACCAACCGAGACATCTAAAAAATTTCAAAACCCCGGAGACTTACCACCTCCGGGGTTTTACTATTTAAGGCAGAAGCAAATGTCCCCTACTCTTTGAATCTGATAAACAACTCTCGAATCGACCAAGTTTTGCATTGAGTATTTCAGTGAAAACGAATTTCAGCTGAGACAATTAGGTACGCGCTATGTACTTCACCAGCGTCACATCGTTCAACGTCATGTCATCAATCACTTCCGACTCTTCCTCACCAGAGCGCACAAAACCACACTTCTTGTAGAAATTGAGTCCCTGCTTATTAGTATCTAGTGCCTTAAGGCTAATTTGCATCACAGGCGTTGAGAGTAAACGAGTTTCTAATTCATCAATCAGAGCACTGCCTGCTCCTTGTCCGAAATACAAAGGCGACACATAACAACAGGTCACAATCGCAGTTTTGTCTTCGCTGGAGTGATTAGGCAGTTCATAACTTAGAAAGCCGACGATCTCTTTCTGCTTCTCTACAACAATGAGGTTTGCCAGTTGCTCTGTCATTACTCGCGTCCACATTCGCTCTCGACGCTCTCGAGTAAACTGGTCAATATAGCTCTGTGGCATCAGTCCTCTGTAGGCAACCTGCCATGAATCAACGTGTATTTTGGCGATCTGATTCGCCTCGTCTCTCACTGCATTTCTAACTGTATATCCCATTGCCTGCCTTTCTTATCACTCCGGAGTAAATACTCTTTGACGACTGTACGCTTCAAAACCCAAAGATTGGCACAACTTTATTGAAGGCGTGTTTTCAATATTTACTCGATATCTAACTTTACGCTGCCTCGACTTCACCTCACTAACTAAATGAGCAAGCAGCCGTTTCCCATATCCTTTCCCTCTTGCTTCAGGAGAAACCAATATGGATAAAGACTCAAACGGTTCTTTCCCTTTATAACAATAAGAAGCCAGCACAGCGACCAACGCTTTGTTATCGAAAATGCCATAAAAGAAATGGCTATCGAGGTCAAAATCCGCTTTGAGGATATCTTCTTCACTCATTCGACTTACAAACGATTCAAGTAACTCGAGATCAGACTCAATAGAGAGAGAAATTATCCCATCGTCTTGATTGATTTTGCCGTCATTAAATAAATAGTAGTCGACATCGTCATATTCACAGAACAATTGCTTATTATTTAATTTTCTCTCGAGTTCACTTGGCTGAACATGTTTAATTTTGTCCCATAGATTTTCGGGGCAAGATATAAACGTGCAGTCGTCAGATTGGTATAAAAATACAGCACAAAGATCGGAGAACTTTTGCCAATAGTGAGGGTCATATGAATAGCCATTGTACAAATTACAGCTCACTTTGAACTGCTTTTGCCAAGAGCAATCGATTTCCGCGGAAAGTGCGGTTGTTTTTTTGAGCATCCCTTTCTCTCAATACAGCGTACAGAAAATTATAACTATTTATTTCTCAAGCAGTAAGAAGACATGATTTTGCTAAAATAATCATCAAAGTTTGCTTTATATCTCACCAAAATCCGTATTGATTCACAAAAATAAAATACTTTCAGTTAAACTGCTCACGAATTTAGACAAGTAATCAATAACCACCTTCCAAAATACGATTTCTGTTTATTTGGCGACATGCCTTGCAGCCCTGTTAATTCCTGTATCCGATAGAACTGTAAATAAGATATAGATCACTAAAGTTTCACACTAATTCCGTATATTTCACGCCGTAACAATAACAAAATCACAAAGAAAGGATCCCTTATGAAGTTTTCCAAATCCCTTTTGGTACTTTCGGTCGGTATTGCCATGGCAGGTTGTTCTGATGATGAGACCATTATCGTTCAAGCTCCTGATGGTGACGTAAACACGTGTTTTACCGCTGAGTCATGTACTAAGTTCACGGTTCTTCACACTAACGACAACCACGGTCGTTTTTGGGAAAACAGCAAAGGCGAGTACGGCATGGCTGCACGTAAAACGCTTATCGACTCTATTCGCGCAGAAGTAGAAGCAAACGGTGGTGAAACCATTCTGCTGTCTGGTGGTGACATCAACACAGGTGTTCCAGAGTCAGATATGCAAGATGCAGTGCCAGACTTCGTAGGTATGAACCTTCTAGGTTACGACGCAATGGCGGTTGGTAACCACGAATTTGATAACGCACTGTCTGTACTAGACATGCAAGCAGAGCTAGCAGACTTCCCAATGCTAGCAGCGAACATCTACAAAAAAGATGCTGATGGCAATGTTACCGACGAGCGTTACTTCGACCCTTACCAAGTGTTCACAGTTAACGGCCTTAAAGTTGCCGTAATCGGTCTGACAACAAAAGACACAGCGAAACTGGTAAACCCAGATAACGTAGCAACTATTTACTTCGAAGACCCACAAGTAGAGATTCAAAAAGTACTAGGTGAAATTGAAGCAAATGAAGACGTTGATCTAGTATTTGCAACCACGCACATGGGCCACTACCAAGATGGTCAACACGGTAGCGAAGCACCTGGTGACGTTCTATTAGCTCGCTCAGTAAAAGACGGTAAGCTAAATGCAATCATCGGTGGTCACTCACAGAACCCTGTGTGTATGGAACCAGGCACTAACGACTACGCAGACTTCAAACCTGGCGACGACTGTATGCCTGACCGCCAAAACGGTACTTGGATCATGCAAGCACATGAGTGGGGTAAATATGTAGGTCGTGCGGACTTTGAATACTACGATGACAAGCTTCACCTAGCGAGCTACGAGCTGATTCCAGTTAACCTTAAAGCGAAAGATGAAAATGGTGACTACCAATTCATCGGTGAAGAGATCCAACCTGACGCAACAGTGAAATCAACACTGCAGCCATACCAAGACCAAGGTCAAGAACTACTAGACGTAAAAGTTTCTGAGACTGACGGTAAACTTGAAGGTGACCGTAGCGTAGTTCGCTCTCAACAAACAAACCTTGGCCACCTATTGGGTGAAGCGTACCGTACTTACGAGCTAGTTAACGCTGACTTCGGTGTAATGAACTCAGGTGGCGTGCGTGATTCAATCGCAGCAGGTGATATCACTTACCGCGACGTACTAACGGTACAACCTTTCGGTAACTTCGTGACTAAAGCAACCATGACGGGTGCAGAAGTGAAAGAGTACCTAGACGTAGTAGCGACTAAGTCAGCAGGTTCTGGTGCTTACGCTCAACTTGATAACATCAAACTAACTGTCGATTGTGATGCGAGCGACGTAACGATTACAGACATCAACGGTAAAGGTTTCGATCTAGCAGAAACTTACACCTTCTCTGTAATCAGCTTCAGCGCTGCGGGTGGTGATGATTACCCAATTATTGATGTTGAGTCTACTCAAATGACAGATGCATCTGTACTACGTGAATTCTTCGTTAAGAACCCTCAGATTTCTGCAGAAGATTACAACAAGAACCTAGGCAACATCGAATACTTTAGCAACGGTGAAGCGGTGAAAGGCTGTCCTGCGACAGGTAGCTAATCTGCACTATTCTTGTCTACACTTAGATGTTGACAGCCATTCGGTTGCATAACAATCGAACCAAAGGCGTGTCAGACTGACTCTAAGCCCAACCGGAGCCCAAGCGGCTCCGGTTTTTTTATTGGCGCTAAATCTCTGATAAAACGCCACCTTCAAAAATCGTTCAAAAATTGTTCATTTGTGTTATTGACGCCCCTGTTCGAGACTTCTATGTTTGATAAGGTCTTTCAAATAAGCAGATTCATTAACTGAGTTTTAGGAATCTTTTTGATTCACACAGAAAATGATTCTGGGAAAGATGTGAATGGCGTTACAAACACTGCTCTCAAACAATTTGTCTCTCGGACTTCAAACGAAAGCGATGGGCTTCTACGCTATCGCTAATGAGCAGCGATCTGAACGCCAATGTGTTCAAACTGCTGCCATCGAGTTCTGGAGGTCAAAAATGAAACGAGCCAGCAACAGCTATAGACTGCAGATAATTAAAGAAGTGGTCACCCGTAAAGAGCGTGAAGCGTGTACTGACCCAATGGCAAAATACATTCACCAATTGATGGATGAATTGCCCACAAGTAAATTAGAGGTAGAACAAAATCACCGCTTCGCTGGGAGTCACTTCGACGAACAAGCAGGAGGCTGGGTAAGCGACCAATGGTCATTAAAATAACGCCAATCGCTCATATTGTTGGGCGAGAAAATGGATAGGAATTTCCCGGCTCTCTTTTGGATAATCATTTCAAACTGGGCCGGGAATCATTATGAAACGAGAACGATAGGATGAATAACTAGAACAGATCTTGTTGCGGTGAGGCATCATCTTGAGGCAACTCTGTTTTCCCCTTCCCTGCTAATACCTTTCTTCTGTATCGCTGACGACACAGCTTAATTACGTGCAACTGCTGCGCAGGAGTAAAGCTCAGCCAATTAAACCGCTCTTCTCTTTTACGCATGCATCCCTTGCAATAACCTTTTTCGTCAGACGTACAAACTCCAACACAAGGACTTGGGACGGTAAAAAACTCCAATTGCTCCATGCTCAACCCGTTCTTCCGCTCACTTATTTGAGTCCGATACGTTTATAATCAAATAACCATAAGAAATTTCGAAGTTTTCGGTGAATTTCAATACCGAGAATGGGATCTCTGTTATAAAATACGCCGTGTTTAAAAACATACGAAACCATAACCGTATGCTGACAAAAACAGTGTTTTATTACCTATACTTACCACGTTTTCTAAAAACGGAGTCAATAAAATGAAGCTTAGCCTAAAAACGTTAGTAGCAGCAATCTCACTTCCAGTTCTAATGACTGCATGCGCTAGCAACGGTGACAATGTGAAAGAAATTACGGCTCAAGATCTACAACACCACAACTGGCAGTTGGTTCAAATCGATGGCAAAAACATCGCTGCAGAAGAGCGTCAAGCTCCTCGCCTAGAGATTGGTGAAAACCTAACTGCAAACGGCAACGCTGGTTGTAACAACTTCTTCGGTCAAGCAGAACTGAAAGACAACCAACTACGCATCGAGAAAATGGGCATGACCATGAAGATGTGTATGGAAGACCAAATGAAGATTGAAAAAGTAATGTCTGAAACGCTTTCTGATTGGAGCGACATTACTCTGACTAACGAAGGTCTAGTATTGAAAAATGCAGACCACGAACTAACGTTCGAATTGCGTGACTGGGTAAACTAATCCCGTATTCGTTTTGAGGCAATCGGTCTCTGACAGAATAAGTCTCTAAAAAAGCAGCCAATGGCTGCTTTTTTTTGCTTCTAATGTCCCATACCTTGTTTAGCAAGCTTTTCTGGATCGTCATAAACCGCGTGACGATCAATCATATCCAGCGTCGCTTCGTTCATGCCGGTCACGGCGACTATCGAGCCCCCTTTTCGAAACTTAAGAATCGCTTTATCCAGTGCCGATATCGCGGTGATATCCCAAAAATGCGCATCGGATAAATCTATCGTGATATATTTCGTCGCAGTATCAAAGTCGAACATATCGGTAAAGCTGTAAGCGGAAGCAAAAAAGATTTGCCCATGAACTTTGTGAATCGTATGGTCGTTATCGACAATGACTTCATCCGAAACCTTCATCAAGGTGCGGCTTTGATTCACATAGAAAACACACGCTAATAAAACGCCTACCAGCACACCGATTGCGAGATTGTGGGTAGCCACAACAGCAATCACCGTAGAAACCATAATTACGTTCGTCGGCAAGCTGTGCTTGCGCATATCCGCAATGGAGTGCCATGAGAAGGTACTAATGGAGACCATGATCATCACTGACACAAGTGCCGCCATCGGGATTTGCTTTAGGTAATCCCCCAAGAACACCACCATGACCAGCAAAAACACACCGGAGCAAAGCGTTGATAAACGTGTTCTACCGCCAGACTGAATATTGGTCATTGACTGACCAATCATCGCACAACCAGCCATCCCACCAAACAGAGACGCGACCATATTCGCAATGCCCTGTCCTTTGCACTCATCATTCTTTTCACTTTCGGTATCCGTAAGCTCATCCAAAATGGATGCTGTCATTAATGATTCAAGTACACCAACAATGGCTAATGCTAACGAATAAGGGAAAATGATTTGTAGAGTTTCGAGGTTGAAGGGAATATCGGGAATAATGAACACAGGGAGCGAATCGGGCAAATCCCCCATATCTCCAACCGTTCGGATATCGATATCAAACATCAACGTAATCACCGTCACCGAGATAATGCAAACCAATGGAGAAGGCAGCATTTTTCCGATTTTCGGTAGGTATGGGAACAAATAAATGATGGCTAAACCTAGCGCGGTCAAAGCATAAACTGGCCAAGAAACATCAGTCAGTTCAGGCAGTTGAGCCATAAAAATCAGAATTGCCAAAGCGTTAACGAACCCTGTCATAATAGACTTGGATACAAAACGCATTAAATCCCCTAGCCTCAAATAGCCGATTAACAGTTGCAGCACACCAGCGAAAAACGATGCGGCAAGCAAGTATTGCAAACCATGATCTTTAACTAAGGTGGTCATCAATAACGCCATCGCTCCTGTTGCCGCGGAAATCATTCCGGACCTTGAGCCTGTAAACGCAATCACGACGCAGATGGAAAACGAGGCATACAACCCCACTTTAGGGTCGAGTCCCGCAATAATAGAGAATGCGATAGCTTCTGGAATGAGTGCCAGTGCTACAACAACTCCTGATAAACAATCTCCTTTAACATTGTTGAACCAAGTATCTTTTGTAAATTTAAACATAAATCTCTCATAAACGTATTGCCTTAATTGGTGCATTGCGCACGGTGAAGGGATTGATGCAAACGCATCTGAGAGATCGTTCTAGGGCGGACTAATGAGCAAAAAGCACCTTCCTTAATCGTCAATTAAAAATTCATGGTTTCCTCGAAATGAGACAGTAAAAAACAGGACTGGCCTCATCAGAGGTGTGCTTTATATCACTTCAAAAATGTAATTTGTAATAAATTCTTACAAAAGTAGGTAAATCCACCTACAAACAACAATAAAAAAGCGCCTCTCAAAGGAAGCGCTTATGCATCATTAACACTTTGTTATATCGAAGTTTATTTTCATTTAAGCATCAGAATGACTGCTGAGAATAAGACTCCCCGTCAAAACCACTCAATTGCTCATACGCTTTAGACAGAATTGCAATCCCGATGATGGTGACTACAAAGCTCAGTAGACTCATTAAGAAAGGCAGTTGCAAAAACGCCAATGGCGACATCGCCAACCCGAACAGAAGCGGCACTAAAATAACCACGCTCATCATGTACCAAGTATGGCCTTTGGTCAGATTCCATGCGTAAGGAAAAGAAACACCTTTACCAATCGCGATGGCAGGAAAAACCAAGACTAATCGACAACACACAACGCTTAACGCTAATAGCGCGATAGCTGCTAGGACAAGATTAATCATCGCGCAAACCGCAGCCACAGCGACCACCGCCACGGTCATGGCCAAGTAGTGGCCGATAAACCACATTTCGATTTTTCCAAACGTGAAACGTCCCCACTGCGGCACAGACTGAGGGCCTTTCAAAATGATGCTGTGAACGTTGATTGCAACGATTGCAGATAAAAGAGCCATCAAGATCTGAACAAGAATAGGAGCGACATCCCCTTGCGCTGAGTTCAAAACAAGATCCAGCATCAGAGAAAGGAGAATGGGTAACGCCGTTGCTTTCGCAATAGCCTGTTTATTTGCACTCAATGATGAGAAAGCGCTTTTAACGGTATCGACAAACATAGTTGGATTCTAATTAAGATTAAGGTTTATTCTGGTTGCTGATGTTATCTTCCTGATATCAATTGAGCAAACCTTTCCCTAAATATCATTAGGTTACAATGAATATTTCGACCTAAATACTTTCATGTATCGATACCAAAATACACTGAAGCTAAATTAAATGCCCCACTTTATGGATCAACATCGCTAAGCTCTCTGCTTCGAGCTTCTTCATCACGTTAGAGCGATGCACCTCAATCGTTCTCAAAGATACGCACAATAAGTCCGCCATCTCTTGGTTTTTCATCCCTTTCACCACTAAGCCAAGCACTTCTCTTTCGCGCTTAGTCAGATTCTGTAGAACTTGTTTTGCACCAAGCTTTTCACAGTTTTTGATCGACTGTGCCATCGCATCGTCTACGGCGACAACCAGAGCGTTGCCATCAACTGGCTTTTGGAAGAAATCTAACGCACCATCTTTGAGTGCATCCACCGCCATCGGGATGTCGCCGTGCCCTGTCAGGTAAATCACACTGATTGGACTGAACTTCTCGTTCATGAAGTGGTGAACATCTTGGCCCCGTATCTCTGGCATGCGGCTATCAAGCAAAACGCAGCCGGGTGATGATAAATCGGCATTATCGAGAAACGCTATCCCGCTAGAGAAAGTCTCAACCTCATAACCATAGCTTTCCAACATAAACGCCATGGATTCCAATACTGGCTCTTCATCATCAACGATATAGAGCGGACAAAGGTTACGACTCATGACAAGCCTCCTGATACGGTAAAACAATGGTCACCTGACACCCTGTTGGATCAATTGACCTAAATTGAATGCTGCCTTGATGGGCATCAAGCACATCACGACAAATGGCTAAACCTAAGCCCAGTCCATTTTCTTTAGTGGTGTAGAAGGCTTGATCTAATGGTGTCTCTTGCTCTTCGATACCAATGCCATTGTCCATCACATCGATAATCACCATCTCATCGCAAAAGCTAACGTGGAGATCCACATACAAATCTTCGCGCTTCGGAACATGGCTCAAACAGGCATCTTTTGCATTGTTCAGAACATTGAGAATGACTTGCTGTAGACCAGTGGCATCAGCAAAGACTTTTTGTGGCTCGCCAGAGTAAAGCACTCCCAATTGAATTCGGTGTCGTTGAAACTCGTAATCCACCAGCTTCATTGCTTCTTCAATTAACGAAGCTAAATCCACCCAGCTCTTTTCAATTGGCGTTTTGTTTATCAAGCTACGAAGGCGCTGAATAATGTCACTTGCAGAAGTGACCTGCTGTTGAATTTTATCGAGGATTGGTGCCATCTCTTCGGCAGTAGCACCTCGCTCCATACGTACCTTAGCCCCTTGGCTGTAGTTCTTTATCGCGGCCAGAGGTTGATTAATTTCATGCGCGAGACTACTACCAAGCTCACCGACAATGGTGATTCGCTGCGCGTGCTCAAGCATGGAACTCTTGCGGCGCAAATCATTCATGGTGGTTTTTAGCGTTTCGCGACTGCGCTGAAACTTCCACTCCAGCCAGAAGTGATAGCCCGTCAACAGCAGTAAAGTCAGTAAAGACGCCATCGCAATGGCTTGGTTCTTATGCAGCCACTCTTGCGCTTTTTGTCCCCAAGATTTTTGCAGCGGATGCATGTCTAAGTGCTTGTAAACTTTATCTACATTGATGCTCGGCGCAGGCAGCATCCAACCGACATTATTTGCGGCAATCGCTGCCGGGTGGTCTTCTGGCATTGCGAATAGAGTTTGTGCCACCATCTGACCAACATCGACTGGTGCGCGTTCCGTCATCGCCATCGTCCAGTTTGGGTACAGTGGCGTACTCACCGCGCAAACGGAATCTGCAGGACGCTTCTCATTCAATACACGTAGGTTATGCAGTTGAATACGCCCCTCTTTCGCCATGTTCTCTAAAGTACAAGCAGGAACGATCGCCACATCGAGATCGTTCTCGATCACGTCCAAAATCAGCTGATCCGTCGGTGGGCCAGTAAAGTGGATCTTTTCAAAGAATGATGATTTGAAGTAGCCCAGTTTATCGAGCTCGTAACGCAGCGCGAGAAAACCACCAAACGCTTTTTCCGATACCGCCGCAACATTGGCTTTATTGATGTCTTTCAGTGTTTTAAAAGGCGATTCTTCACGTACAACCACCACCGAAGCAATCGACTTATTTGGTAAATCACTGTAAGCGGTTTTCTGCGTTGCCAACCAGTTGATTGGGTATTCGCGAGCAAGTTTGGTCGCCTGCCCTGGACTAGTTAGAATGAAGTCGAGCCAACCGTGCAAAAATGCATCTTCAAGCTGGTCGAAATCGTAAGTATGTAGGTTAAATTGATAGCCAGGATTCTGAGTCTCCAGCCAATCCAAAGTCGGTTGCCATGCTTCTCGCGCATGTGCGTGTCCACGCAGCGCTAAAACACCCACATCGTAGTCTGTTCTCTGTACTTTTTGGTCATTAGCAAAAGCAAAAGAGGTGAAGAAAAAAGAGAGAGCAAAAATGAAAAGAATAAACTTTTGAGAATAATTATCAATCACTTACAAAGTACTACCAAAATACGGCTGTGGCGCATTTTACCACCATTCCCCCCTGCTACTTTGTTGCTTTAGATCAATCCCACATCATTATTGTGGGAAACCACAATATCGCCATTTAAACGATTTCCTCAGAATGCCTTACCCATAAAGGGGTAGAGCGCATTTTCACCTGTTTTAAATCATGAACACCCAAAATGAATAAAAAACGTTCATGCCTGTACTCCCCCTTCAAAAGCATTCTATCTGTCGAACTGTCGAAACATCGAAGGTTCGGCAGCAAAACTTTAAATTAAAATATGGAAGCAACTCATGAAAAAATCGACGATTGCGTTGGGTGTGTTCGCCGCCGTTACAGCGGTTGGCTACTCAGCTTACAATACGATGTTTTCGGCTGAGGCTGTGACTGTGGATGCTGCTGCTCAAGAGCAGAAGTTCACACAGTACGCTCACCCAGAACACTTCATTTCTGCACAACAACTGAAGTCGCTGATGGATAGTGACAAAGACTTGGTTGTGATCGGTGCGCTAAACCCTATTAAGCCAGATAGCCCTATTTCTGGTTCTTACACTATGTGGCGCAACGATTACTCAGCAGCTGAAGACGCCTACGACTTCGGTGGTATGAGCAACAGCACAGAAGAGATGGAAACGATTCTGGGCAGCTTCGGCGCGACAGCAGACAGCACAATCGTGGTTTATGCCGCGGGCTCTCACCACGATGCAGCTCGCCTTTACTGGCAAATCCATAATCTTGGCCACCAAGACGTTCGTTACCTTGACGGTGGCTTGAACGCTTGGATGGGCGCTGGTTATCCGACAGGCTCTGCAAACCAAAGCGTGGCAGCGGTTGAATACAACGCACCGAACACACAACAAGATAACAATGCCCTAGCAACGCTCGATATGGTTATCGCAGCGCAAAACAACCCTGATTGGGTGATCCTAGATACTCGCGGCAACGACGAGTTCAACGGTGAGGTTTCGGTTTCTGGTGCGTACGGCCCTGGCACAATCCCAAGCAGTGTTCACATTAACTGGACTAAAGCGCTGAACGAAGACACAACGCTGAAATCAGCAGAAGAACTGCAAGCCCTTTACGGCGACATCATCAAAGGCAAAAAAGTCATCGCTTACTGCCAATCTGGTGTTCGCTCTGCCCACACCACCATGATTCTTACTGAAGTCCTCGGTGCAGAAGGCGTCTACAACTACGACGGCTCATGGATCGAATACAGCCACGCTCACTACGAGCAAAAGAATCCTGAAGTGAACGTTATCAACGGCAAGAGCTAATCAACACGGAACCGCAGTGAATGAACAATGTAATTTTTAGCCAAAAGCTATTCGACACCGCTCAAACGATTGTCGATGGTTGTATGGGTGATGCCGATCCGGCATGTCAAACCGCATGTCCAATGCACACGGACGTAAAACAGTACGTTCGCATGGCAGGCGAAGGGAATTTCCAAGGCGCTCTGGATCTGATCCGCAGCAAACTATTCCTTCCTCAAACTCTTGGCCGTATTTGTGCCCACCCTTGTGAAGCGTCTTGTCGTCGTAACACAGAGTTCGGTCAGCCGATCAGCGTAGCGGGCATCAAACGTTTCGTCGCAGAGAAAATGGATAACCAAGATCACTGGGATCTCAACATTGCCCCTCTGACAAACAAACACATTGCGATCGTAGGTGCTGGCCCTGCTGGCGCGCAAGCGGCGATCGAACTTCGTCGTCAAGGCCACGAAGTAACGATTTACGAAAAGCTAGACGTATACGGCGGCATGATGCGTGTGGGTATCCCTGAATACCGTCTACCACGCGATGTTATCGATTTCGAATACAGCTACCTAGCGATGCTGGGTATTAAAACTCAGTTTGGCGTTGAGATCGGCAAAGACATTAGCTTCGACACTCTACGTAGCAAACATGATGCTGTGATTCTGGCTCACGGTGCACACGTAGGCTCAATCATCCCTCTGCCGGGTCATGACAACGATGGTGTGTTCTCTGCCGTTGAGTACCTAAAAGAGATTTCAGAAACCCGCCAATTCCCACGAGCAGGTAAACGCGTGATGGTTATCGGTGGTGGTGACGTTGCAATGGACTGTGCACGCTCTTCATGGCGTATTGGTGCAAGCGACGTTTACCAATGCTCACTTGAGAGTCTTGAAAACCTACCGGCAAGCCAAGTCGAAATCGACGAGTCACTAGAAGAAGGCGTCGAATTCAACGCAGGTTGGGGCCCAGTCGCTATTGAACATGAGAACGGCAAAGTAACCGGCATTACGATCAAGAAAGTACTGTCTATCTTCGACGAGCAAGGCAACTTTGCTCCTCAATACAGCGAAGAAAGCAAAACCATCTCTGTGGATACGGTTGTTTTCGCTACGGGCCAAATCGTCGCAGACATTACTGACGGTGCACTAGAACAAACTCGCGGCGGTCGTTACGTTGTCGATAAACAAACACTAGCTTCTAGCCTAGAAGACGTATTCGTAGCCGGCGACGCATGTGGCGGTAACATCGTGATTGAAGCGATGGCATTGGGTCGTAAAGCAGCAATGAGTGTTGAGCGCTTCCTAACGGCTCGTCCGCTGACTGTCGATCGCGACTTCGAGCAAGAATACAGCTACTCATCTCGTCTAGAAGTACCACTACCAAAAGGTACGGTAGATACCCCTCGCCTACACGGTGAATTACGTGACGCTGAAGAGCGTAAACAAGATTTTTCCCAAGTGGATTTAGGCTTTACTGAAGCGCAAATCAAACTAGAAGCCTCTCGCTGTCTTCAATGTAGCTGCAAGCTATGTATGACCGAGTGCATCATGATGAATGACTTCAGCGATTGTCCGAAGACCATCTTCTCTGACTTCGTGAACAACAAGTCAATGGACCCACTGATGGCTTACTCATGTAACGCCTGTGACCAGTGCACCATCGTATGTCCGAAAGACTTCCCAATGAAGGAAATGTTCCTAGGCGCACGTGCGGACTTTGTTAAGGCAAACAATGGTGAATCACCAATGCCGGGACACAAAGCAATCAACATGCACCAGAAGCTGGGCTTCTCAAAAATCTTCACTATGGCAAAACGAGCGGTATCGACAAAATGAGTAATAAAGTATTTATGCCAGGATGCAGCTTGCCATCCTATTCACCAGAAGGCGTAGCGGCAATCGCAAGCTACCTAAAAGAAGTATTCCCTGAGATGGGCGCAGTGCAGAAGTGCTGTGGCAAGCCAACCGCGGCTATCGGTCAAACAGAGAAGTTCAAAGAGCGTTACGGCCAGCTTCAAGCTGACTTTGACAAGCTGGACGCACAAGAAGTCATCGTGGCGTGTCAAAGCTGCTACGGCATGATCAAAAAATCAGGTGGGACACAAAAGCCAGTTTCATTGTGGAAACTGCTTCCTGAGATTGGTCTGCCAGAAGCATTACGCGGCAAAGCAAAAAACAGTGATGTGGTATTCACCATTCACGACTCTTGTTCAACTCGCTACGAGAAAGAACTGCAAGACGGCATCCGTTGGATCTTAAATGAACTTGGTTACAAAACCTCTGAGCCAGAACACACACGCGAAAACACGCGCTGCTGTGGCTTCGGCGGCATGGTTGTACCAGCAAACCCAGACGTGGCCACACGTGTAATCAAGCGCCGAGTTGAAGAGTTCGAGACAGACTACGTCGTAGTTTATTGCTCAGCTTGCCGTGCATCCATGATGGGTGTTGGCACGAAATCTTGGCACATTCTGGATCTGATGTTCGGCCCTGTGATCATGCAAGGTGATGAGCCGCCAGTCAACGTACTCGCTAGCCCTGTGAAAGCTTGGTTCAACCGCTACAAATCAAAAGCGGGTCTGATCAAGTGTATGTCTGTATAACTGCCTCGGTGTCGTTATCTCTGTTTAATTATTAGGTTTAAGTGAAGTTGAACTTATGAAATTCGTAAAAATCGCTCTTATCGTCGCTGTTGTAGCTATTGCTCTGTTCGCGGCAAAACAAACTGGCATTCTTGAAATCATCACTGACATCAAGAGTCTACAAGATTGGATCGCAAGCTTTGGTGTGTGGGGCTACGCCGTATTCGTAGCAGCATTCGTGTTTGCGTGTGTTTTCCTACTTCCGGGCAGTGCGTTCACCATTGTGGCAGGTATCGTATTTGGTCCTATCAAAGGTGGGGTATTGGCGCTGTTTTCCGCAACGCTTGGCGCAGTGGCAGCATTCATCGTTGCGCGCTTCCTGCTTCGTAATACCATCATGAAGAAGTTTGGCGACAACCCAATCTTCAAGAAAATCGATGATGGCGTAGCAGCAAATGGTACAAGCTTCTTGATCCTAACGCGTCTTGTGCCTGTATTCCCATTCAGCCTACAAAACTACGCTTACGGCCTAACCAGCCTAAACCTAGGTACTTACGCTCTGGTTTCGCTACTAACAATGGCACCAGGTGCATTCATTTTCGCTTACATGGCGGGTGATATCGCAACAAACGGTGTGTCTGCAATGCTGCTAGTGAAATTTGCAGTGGCAGGCCTTGTGTTGTTTGGCATGTCTCTGATTCCAAAATACATCGCGAAGAAAAAAGGCATCAACATGGAAGAATTAGCGAAGTAATCCGGTCTATCCATTATTGACGCCAAAAGAGTGCGACTTATCGGGAGTTGCACTCTTTTCATTGCTACTAATTTGCTCACACTTTGCCCTTCAATTGGTGACTTTTAAGGCCAAAAACTGACGTGGATTGGTATGACCTCACAAGGCGAGTAATTCTCTGAATCTATTATCAAATTCGCGTTGATAATAAAGCGAGATAGATTACTATCCACCTTGAGGGAAAGGAGCTTCCAGCGTGGTTTATACCCATAGTTTTAGTGCTGAAAACAAACGATTTTCATCGCATGGGTATACAGAGCTCCAAAATGAAAACAAAGATAAATAAACACGGATTACGTATGAAAAAGCTACTTAGCACCATTGGCATTTTAGCCACCACTTTTGCCACCTCCTCTTTCGCTGCTTCTCACTCAGAAGAATGGCAAAAAATCGAACAACAAGCTGACGGTCAAACCGTTTATTTTCATGCTTGGGGTGGCAGCCAAGAGATCAACCGCTATCTCCATTGGGCACGCAAAGAGCTTAAATCTCGCTACAACGTGACGCTTAATCACGTCAAAGTCACTGATATTTCTGAAACCACTACTCGTCTTATTGCTGAAAAAGCCGCAGGAAAAAACAGCGGCGGCAGTGTTGATATGGTTTGGATTAATGGTGAAAACTTCAAATCAATGAAAGACAACCAACTGCTGTTTGGTCCTTTCGTAGAAGGCTTACCAAATTGGCAATATGTAGATAAAACTCTACCTGTTGACGTCGACTTCTCAGAGCCAACCGATGGCCTAGAAGCACCTTGGGGTGTCGGCCAACTCGTATTTATTCACGATGAAGAAACTCTGAATAACCCGCCTCGCTCTTATGCAGAAATGCTGAGTTACGCTAAAGCGTTTCCGAACCGTCTGACTTACCCTCGCCCGCCCGAGTTTCATGGTACCAGCTTCATCAAGTCTCTACTGATTGAGTTGAGTCACAACGATCCAGTGCTGCAAAAACCAGTAACGGAAGAATCATTTAAAGCCGTCACACAACCACTATGGGCATACCTAGATGAATTCCATAAAGTGGCATGGCGCGGTGGTAAGCAATTTCCTGGCGGTACTGCCGAGTCCATTCAACTGTTGGATGACGGTCAAATCGACCTAGCGGTGACCTTCAACCCGAACGCGGTTTTCTCTGCGCAATCGAGCGGCAACCTTGCAGAAAGTACGAAAGCGTATGCGATGGATGCAGGGGCACTGTCGAACATCCACTTCTTGGCGATTCCTTGGAACGCAAATGCCAATGCAGGTGCACAAGTTGTTATAAACTTTTTATTAAGCCCTGAAGCGCAATCTCGCAAAGGTGACATTAATACTTGGGGTGATCCTTCAGTGCTAAGCAGTCAATACCTAACGGGTACGGCTAAGAATACCCAGCAATTCAAATCTATCGAGGAGCCACATCCTAGCTGGCAAGCCGCGCTAGAAAAAGAATGGCTGAAACGTTACGGGAATTAATACACACCCATGTTAAGAGCGCTGTATCTAGTTATTATCGCAGTTTGTATATTACCAACCATTCCGGGCCTGCTCGGAGTGGTGGTCTCTGCGCTCGGCTATGTCCCTCCGATTGGTCTTCACCACTTCTCGCTGGATGGCTTTAGTGCCGTCTTCGATTGGGAAGGCGTATGGACTTCCATTGGCCTGACTTTCTATTCCGCCATTTTCAGCAGTTACCTTGCTTGCTTAATGACGTTTGCGATTCTGCAAGCTTCTTGGGGGAGTAAATTCTGGCGTAAGATTGAGGTCAGCCTTTCTCCACTTCTCGCCATGCCACATGTGGCGTTTGCGATTGGTTTTGCTTTCCTATTTGCGCCGACTGGCATGGGTGTTCGCGTACTCAACCAAATGTTTGGTTACGATCCAAATGCCCAAACAGTGAATGACTTAGCACTGCTAATCAAAGACCCATACGCACTGGGTTTGATCATCATGCTTTCCATTAAAGAAGTGCCGTTTTTATTGTTGATGAGCATCCCTATTCTTCAGCAATTAAAAGTCGAGAAGATTGAAAAAGTCAGCCATTCGATGGGTTACAGCTCCGCGCAAGCGTGGTGGAAATGCGTTTTCCCACAATGGTTAGCGAAACTGCGTTTCCCTATGTTGGCCGTTCTAGCTTACAGCTTATCCGTTGTTGATGTGGCGCTCATTATTGGCCCAACCAACCCTCCGACATTTGCTGTGTTGATATGGCAATGGTTTAACGATCCTGACTTATCCCTGCTGCCGAGAGCGGCGGCAGGTGCAGTGATGTTGTTTGCCATTGCGAGCATCTTGATTGGTTTTGCTCGCCTCGTGGAATGGACCATCACTAAGGGCTTTAAACGCTGGCAATACTCCGGCCGCAGCGGCTTCCACTTACCGGGCAAAACTTTGTTCTCTATGATTGCACTACTCGCACTGTTAATGGTGCCACTTATGGTGGTGTGGAGCTTCGCTCAACGTTGGCGATTCCCTGACTTATTGCCGAGCCGTTATAGCTTACGTTTTTGGGAATACGAGTGGCAAAGTATTCTTGGCACGCTCGAGCAAAGCATGTTGATTGCGGTGATCAGTGCATCTATTGCCCTTGTACTGGCGCTGATTGCTCATGAATACCGATTACGTTACCGCTGGCAGGTGCCGGGATACATCATTGCCGTGCCAATGTTGATCCCCCAGCTATCTGTGTTGTTTGGTATGCAAGTCGTCACGCTGTATCTTGACAGCAACGCGTACTTCTTCTGGGTATGCTGGGCTCACGTGTTCTTTGCGTTCCCATTTGTTTATCTGTCCTTGGATGGCCCTTGGCGCAGCTTCGACAATGGTTTAACTCGTGTCGCTCTCAGCCTTGGTAAATCACCGATGCAGGCTTGGCTAAAAGTCAAACTGCCGATTCTTCTGCCAGCAATTGCTTTTGCTTGGGCGGTGGGCATTAGTGTTAGCTTGGCGCAATACCTACCTACACTCGTGCTGGGCGCTGGTCGCATCAGCACCATAACAACAGAAGCGGTAGCCCTCTCAAGTGGCTTCGACCGTCGTGTCACCGCGATTTACGCAATTTGGCAAGCTCTCTTGCCGTTAATGTTCTTCTCTTTTGCGATTCTACTTAGTCGTTTACACGTTAAGTATCGCCGGTTGTCTATTAAAGGTTTACTACCGAATGAGTCTTTGTCTCGAAAACCTCGCCATCCGTAAAACCAATGGCGACACACTTTTCTCTGCCTTCAACATGACGGTAGAGAAAGGTGAGATTGTTACCCTGATGGGCCCAAGTGGCTGTGGCAAATCCACCTTGTTGGATGCCATCGCTGGTCACCTGTCTTCCGAGTTCGACTATTCAGGCTCAATCACGCTCGACAATGAAAAGCTGGATGCTTTACCTGCGCACAAGCGCCAAGTCGGCATTCTTTTCCAAGACGATTTGCTCTTTCCGCACCTAACCGTGTGGGAAAACCTTGCGTTCGCACTACCCAATTCAATCAAAGGGGCTGAGCGTAAAGAGCGCGCGATGCAGGCTTTGAAGCACATCTCGCTAACTAAACTTGCAGAGTCTTTCCCTGATCAAATCTCAGGCGGCCAGCGCGCGCGTATTGCCCTCACTCGCATGTTGTTGGCAAAACCGAAAGTTGCCCTGCTCGATGAGCCATACAGCAAGCTGGATAAAGATCTGCGTGTACAGTTTCGTAACTGGGTCGTGGAGCAACTTCAACAAGCCAATATTCCTGCCTTAATGGTGACTCACGATGAAGACGATATTCCAGAAGGCAGTCGCTGCCTGAACTGGCCTTGGGAGACAAGTCATGCTTGATAGCCTGAGTATCAAAATCATTAAGTGGCCATTGGCACAGAGTGCGAAACTGATTGATAAATGTGGTGTGACGGCTAACCAAACCACGCTGTTTGGTTTCGCCCTTGGCTGCTTTGCACTTCCTGCCTTGGTAGCAGAGCAATACACGCTTGCATTAGCGTTTATTCTGCTCAACCGAATTTGTGATGGATTAGATGGTGCGTTGGCAAGAATTCAAGGCATCACCGATGCCGGAGGCTTCCTTGATATAAGCCTAGACTTCTTGTTCTATTCTCTGATCCCATTCGGCTTTGTACTAGCAAATCCAGAACAGAACGCCGTTGCGGGCGCATTCTTGATCTTCTCGTTTATTGGTACAGGAAGCAGCTTCTTAGCATTTGCGATCATGGCGGGTAAACGTGGTATCGATAACCCTGTCTACAAGCATAAATCTCTGTACTACATGAGCGGTCTGACAGAAGGCACAGAGACCATCGGTTGCTTCGTGGTGTTCTGTTTGTTCCCTCAGCACTTTGCCGTGATTGCGTACATCTTTGGTGCAGCGTGTTGGTTTACTACGTTTACGCGCATTTACTCTGGATTTCAAACATTAAAGTCGTAACCTTCCCCACGTTAAGAAGCATGTTGGCGCGAAAACAAAAACGATTGGCGCCAGTAAAAAAAGATTCAGTCAAACTCGTGTAAACTATAGGCTCGTAGTCCAATTTTTTATTCATTGAACTATGAGCCTCGAAATAGATAAACAATGACATCAAAAAGAAGGTGAATTTGGAAGATAAAAGACTGATTCTCAAACAATATGAATCACATCGGCCGCCAGGAGATTTTCACACTCATAGTTATTCACATCTCGCCTACGTGCACCAAGGGTGTCAAATTGTATCAACGGACAAGCATAGTCTGTTATCCATGCCGGGCTCATTAGTCTATATTCCAGCCTATACACCGCACCGAGCAGAGTTTCTAAAGCGCTCGCAGGTTTCTCTTCTTAAGCTACCCTCCAACTCAACCCCAAATATAAAAGCAGTCTGTATGCTGGACGTTTCACCAATCATCACACAGTTGTTCAGTGTTTGGAAAAACAAGACTCAAGATCCCAAGTTAGCCGACCAATACATAGATGTTCTTATCGACCAGTGTTCTCGTTGCGCACCGACAACTCACCCTTTCGTCGCGCAGGGTAGCATGGACCGACGCCTATTAATCATAATCGAAGCGCTCTCTGATAAACCAACCATTAAAATGTCTATCTCGCAGTTATCGCAAAAGACTGGTGCGTCAGTGCGAACATTAAACCGATTGTTCCTTTCGCACTTCAAAGCTTCTTTCAAAGAGATCCGAAATAAAGTAGTCATGGAGCGAGCGGAGCAAATGATGAAAAAAGGCATAAGCGCAACGGTTGTTGCGTTTGAGCTTGAGTATTCAAGTCTCTCTTCTTTTTCGACTGCTTATAACAAGCATCAAAAGCAAAATATTGATTAACGGTCAAATATGTACAGTGACCAGTCGATATGGCGCGTTTTGTAAACAAACTGTCAGCTACCCAAAAGCTTTAAACGACGCACCTCTCTACCATGTTTAACTACTCCTTTAACAAGGCATGAGGTTAAACGAATGTCCAAACTCCAGATCATATTTATCAGCCTAATCATGGCGTCCAGCTATTTTTTTGCCTCGAGCATGTATGTGCCAAGCCTCCCCGAGATACAGAATGCTCTGCACACCTCAGAGGCACTTGTGCAACAATCTTTGAGCGTATTTTTTATTGCACTAGCATGCAGTCAACTACTCGCTGGACCTTTTTCCGAAAGATATGGAAGGAAGCCCGTCGCCTTACTCTCAGCCGTCATTTTTGTGGCAGGCTCAGCGCTGTGCGCCCTATCACAAAGCATCGAGTCTCTTCTGATTGGTAGAGTTGTACAAGGTTTTGGCGTAGGAGGACTCTACTTGCTTTGTAGAACAATACTACAAGACGCTTTCGAAAAATCGGAACTTATGGGGATACTTGCCTGGTATGGGATTATTTTTATGAGCTTACCAGGCTTAACTCCAATTCTAGGTGGGTACCTCACAACACATTTTAGCTGGGAAGCAAACTTTATCTTTTTGCTCGGCCTAGCGGTTGTGACATTGCTTGTCATCGCAGTAATTAAACGCGAGACAATCAGTCAACATAACCCGGACGCAATCAAACCTAAACAAATGCTAAAAGACTATGCTTTTATCACTTCAAACCTAACATTTTTGTGTTATCTCACAATGATGATCAGCGGCACGAGCTGTCTTCTACTTTTCCAAGTGATGGGCTCCTTCGTTGCTCAAAACCAATTTGACATCTCAGTAGCAGATTTTGGATTAGGTGCAATGACGTTAATGATCAGTAGCGTGGTATCACGATTATTTTGGAATCAGTTCTTAAAGAACCGCCTAAGTGAGAATCTGACGCTTTTCTTCGGCTGCGTAATCCAAGTTTCAGGCTGTGCCCTGACTACATTCAGCCTTATGGTGAAAAGCTATTCATTCATGTTGTTGGGGTTCTGCGTGATGTCATTTGGAGTTGCGTTCTTACTTGCTATCGCGGGCGTTTCCGCCTTGTATATGTTTCCGAAACACAAAGGGCAAGTTGGCGCGATTTATGGAGCATTACAGATGATAGGAGCATTTGGTTTCACCTACGGTTTATCGATGTTGCCTGCGACTCAGAGTATGATGGTACTCACTAGTTGGATGCTAGCTATGACAAGCGCTATCGCATTTTTCATCATCTTCATTGAGCAACGTAGAGCAGTAGGACAAACATACACGCTCTCTGAAAATTAGTTCTTCAGAACACCACTGCTCGCTATTTGTTACCCTGATAACTAACAGGGGTTTGGCCTCAAAGTTTCCATTCTGTTGAGGCCAAATTTCTCCTATCAGAATAACCAGCCGAAAATAAGCTGTGAGAGTACAATTCCCAACATAAAACTCGGTAAGTGCCAAGTCTGCTGCTTAGCTCGGTAATACTCTTTTTGTATATCTTCTTGGTAGCTCTTTATGGCTAATTCTTTAATGTAATTATTATGCATAACCTATCCTCATGACGTTTTGGTGTGCGGAGGATAAAAGCTCAAGTTAACTTTAGGTCAACAGTAAAATATCAATTTCGGATAACATTATTTCCGTAGGCTAAATTCCTTACGCTTAGCCGTTAAACTCAACCAGTTGCATTTGTTTGTATCGCAGTAATGCAGCTTCACTTGATCGTCGTCAATGGAACATCAATCTCTCACACCTTTCGATGTTCAAATGACATCAAGTTGCTAGCATGAGCCCATTCAAGCTAACTCCGGGCCTGTTATGACTCCTACTGTCGATCACGTACTTCTCAATATCGCACTCAACCTGAGCTCAAATCGCTCTCATGAGCAGCAATACCAAAACCTGATTGATGGAGTGGCACAAGTGTTCCCTTGTGATGCGAGTTGTCTGTTTATCTTTGATGAAGATGGCTTCCTAACGCCCGTTGCAGTAAAAGGCCTATCGAGTTCAGTACTCGGTCGCCGCTACTTTCCTAAAGCTCACCCACGTTTAGAGGCCATCATTCATAGTCGTGAGCCGGTTCGCTTCGACGCTGATTGTGCATTGCCCGATCCATTTGATGGAACACTTTTAACGGAAGATCAGTGTATTGATGTCCATGACTGCATGGGCTTTAGCTTGTACGTCGAAGGACAACTTGTTGGCGCGTTAACCATGGATGCGCTTGCTGTTGGCGCGTTTGATCATATCGACCCAGTAGCTATCGAAACCTTCGCGGCACTAACGGCGGCAACACTACGTAACATTGCGCAATTAAAAGCCCTTAAAGCGCAGAACCAGAAGCAAAAGAGCGTCACGCAAACCCTGATCCAACAGGCGCGCTCACAACACGGTGACATGGTCGGCCTAAGCCCACAAATCAATCAATTACGAAACAACATTGCGACTGTTGCTCAGTCGGATTACGCAGTATTAGTAACGGGAGAAACGGGGACCGGTAAAGAGCTTGTTGCTCATTCAGTTCATGCTCAATCTCATCGCAGCGATAAACCGATGATTTACGTAAACTGCGCTGCCCTACCCGAAGGTCTGGCGGAGAGCGAACTGTTTGGCCACGTAAAGGGCGCTTTTACAGGAGCCAATAGTCATCGTGCAGGTAAGTTCGAACTGGCTGATGGCGGTACAATCTTCTTAGATGAAGTGGGTGAATTGCCATTGATTTTGCAGGCAAAACTGTTGCGAGTTATCCAACAAGGTGAGCTGCAACGTGTGGGCAGCGATCAGCATTTGATGGTTAACGTGCGAATCATCGCAGCCACCAACCGACAGTTAGAAAAAGAAGTAGAAGATGGCACATTCCGTGCGGATCTGTTCCATCGTTTAAACGTATTCCCAATCAAAGTGCCACCATTGCGCGCGCGTGATGGCGACATTCCGGTTCTTGCAGGATATTTGTTAGAAAAAGTACGCCAGCAATTTAACGCACCAAACCTTCACGTTCACCCTAAGGTACTGACTCAACTAGAATCTCTGCCTTGGTACGGTAACGTTCGAGAACTTGAACACACCTTAACGCGAGCTGCGTTACATGCGATTCAACAAGGCGCGAGCACCATCATGCTCAATCACTTTGACACTTCATTGGCATTGGATGATGTAAAAAACACATCGCATTACTTGCCAAAAGAGAGTCAGCCAATGCGTGAGTTAGTCGAGAGTTATCAACGTGACTTGATTGAACACGCTTTAAGCCAAACCGGTGGGGTTTGGGCAAAAGCAGCAGAGTTTTTACAGATGGATCGAGGCAACTTGTATCGCATGGGTAAAAAGCTCGGCATTAGCAAATAGAAGCCACTACTTCGCTCTCTTCTCTTGAAGGGACAGAAACTTACGTCTTAAAAAGATAGATTCCGGATGGCTCACTTAGGCTCGTCCGGAATGACTACTAGCCCGAAGCAGAGCGAACCGACGAAGGAGCGCAATCGGGAATCTCTTACCTACACAAAGCCACACTAACTTTTCTTCCGTTTAACAAGTACTTCCACTTTCGATTGTTCGAGCGTTTCTCACGCGTTGTTTTTCTCATCACATCTGTATTTTTGTTGTCATTTGTACATCATTCACGTTGTCACAATCACATCAACAACGTCCCCCAACAAGAACAAAGTTATTTAAAATCAATAAGATAATAATTGGCACGCTTTCTGCTCTATTGGAGAAAACAAAACGACTATTACTACAATCACTGGAGAACCCAATATGTTCTGTATTCAATGTGAACAGACAATCCAAACCCCAGCTGTAAAAGGCTGTTCTTTCGCACAAGGTATGTGTGGCAAAACTTCAGAGGTATCCGATCTACAAGACGTGTTGGTTTACACTCTGCAAGGGGTTTCTTTTTGGGCAGCACGCGCGCTTGAATTCAACATCATCAATGATGAAATCAACCAATGGGCTCCAAGAGCATTCTTCTCTACGTTGACTAACGTAAACTTCGATCCTAAACGTATCCTTGAGCTAACTTCTCAAGCAGCGACATACAAAGCACTGCTAAAAGACCAAGTCATGTCTGCCGCAACACTTGCTGACGAAGTCGTATTGAACGTACCTAACGTTGCAAACTTTGAGCTACCAAACAGCGCAGAAGAAATCCTAGCGTTTGCTCCACAAGTGGCGGTAAACCGTGGTAAAGACCAAGTACACGAAGACGTTATCGGCCTACGCCTACTTTGCCTGTACGGCTTAAAAGGTGCTGCTGCGTACATGGAACACGCACGCGTACTTGAGCAAACCAATAATGACATCTTCGCGGAATACCACGAAATCATGGCTTGGTTAGGTACTGACCCTGAAGATCTAGGCGAACTGCTAGATTGCTCAATGCGCATCGGTCTTATGAACTACAAAGTGATGGAAATGCTGGATCATGGTGAGACAGCAACGTTCGGTCACCCAGAGCCAACCACTGTTAACGTGAAACCAGTGAAAGGCAAATGTATTCTTGTTTCTGGTCATGACCTTCACGACCTAGAGAAAATCCTGCAACAGACTGAAGGCAAAGGCATTAACGTTTACACTAATGGTGAAATGCTGCCTGCACACGGCTACCCAGAGCTGAAGAAATACCCTCACCTAGTGGGTAACTACGGCAGTGCGTGGCAAAACCAACAGAAAGAGTTCGCTAATTTCCCTGGCGCGATTGTGATGACATCAAACTGTCTATTGAACCCGAACGTTGGCCAATACGCAGACCGTCTATTCACTCGTAGCATTGTTGGTTGGCCGGGTGTCGCTCACCTAGAAGGTGATGATTTTAGCCAAGTGGTTGAATGTGCATTAGCGCAAGAAGGCTTCCAGCATGACGAAATCGAACACCACATCACGGTTGGCTTCGGTCGCAACGCACTAATGAACGCAGCACCTGCGGTTATCGATCAAGTGAAGCAAGGCAACATCAAACACTTCTTCCTAGTAGGTGGTTGTGATGGCGACAAAGCAGAGCGTAGCTACTACACCGACTTCACTGCAGAAGCACCAGAAGATACGCTAATCCTAACGCTGGCTTGTGGTAAATACCGTTTCAACAAGAACACATTTGGCGACATCAATGGCATCCCTCGCCTATTGGATGTGGGTCAATGTAACGATGCGTACTCAGCAATCCAGCTTGCACTGGCACTTGCGAAAGAGTTCGATTGCGACATCAACGAGCTTCCTCTAACGCTTGTTCTGTCTTGGTTCGAGCAAAAAGCGATTGTGATCCTGCTTACGCTATTCGCTCTTGGTGTGAAAGGCATCTACACAGGTCCAACGGCGCCTGCATTCCTAACGCCAAACTTGATTGCGATTATCCAAGAGAAGTTCGACATGCGCAGTATTGGCAATGTTCAGGACGATCTTAAAACCATCCTAGCAGCGTAATCGCCTCGCTTATCATGCGCCTCCTTAGTTGGGGGCGCTTCTATCTATTGAGTACTCGATAACCAAAGAGATTGTTATGTTTTTTGAATGGCAAGGCAGTCAACCTGTCACGTTACGCTGTGTAGACAAATACCATGAAACTGCCGATGCAGTGAGCCTCAAGTTGGCAGACCTGTCAGAATCGCTCTTGTTTGAGTTTAAAGCGGGTCAGTTCATCAACCTTGGTGTTGAAATCGATGGCAAGATGGAGTTTCGTGCTTACTCACTCAGCTCTCTTTCCGGTGACGACTGCTTGCAACTGACGATCAAGCGCGTCGAAGGCGGTAAGGTATCCAACTACATCATCGATAAGCTTCTCATTGGCGATACGGTTCAAGCTCTTCCACCTACTGGTGATTTCAACTGCATCGATCATCCACCAATCGTGGTCAATGACAGAAAGAAAGCCCTGCTCATTAGTGCGGGCTGTGGCATTACGCCTGTATTCGCGATGGCAAAAGAATGGTTAGACAACGACGCTGGAGTTGATATTGAGTTCCTACACATTGCTCGCTCTCAGCCTGAAACCATCTACTTTGATTTATTAGAGACCTACCATTCAGTTTATTCAGATTTCAAACTGAAATTGCTACTGAAAAACCGCGGTGAAACGCTTTACCCAGAAGGTCGTTTGAATGCCGAGTGGTTAAAAGAACTGGTGCCAGACTTTAAGCAGCGCACGGTTTATCTATGCGGTCCAAATCAGTTTATGCTTGATGTCCAAAGCTACCTAAGTGAACTTGGCTTTGATATGGCGAACTTTTTCCAAGAAAGCTTTACTCCAGCAGTGAGCGACGAAGCTGAAGTATCAGATGAAACGGCCAGTGTGTCATTGCCAGACTTTGCTCAAACGATCGATGCGCAAAAAGGCCAAGTCCTTGCTGATGTGTTGGAAGGTGCTGCATTACCACTAATCGTGGCTTGCCGGAGCGGCATTTGTGGTTCTTGTAAGTGTAAGGTCCGCAAAGGCAGCGTATCTTCAACCAGCCTTGAAACACTGACACCGGAAGAAATTGAGCAAGGCTATGTACTTGCCTGCTCTTCGACGATTGAATCCGATCTTGAAATTCAGATTGGTTAAAACCGTTGATATGAACATTAAAAAAGCGCCGTACTGGCGCTTTTTGTTTGTGGAAAAGTGTTATAAAACTCAGCAGTTTCTTTATCTAAACTCAGCTAAACAGTAAAACCTTGAGTGCGGCTTCGCTATCTACATCCATAAACTCTGGTGGGTTATCCAAACGCTCACGGAATGTTAGCTGTGGCGCTTCTTCCTTCATGCTTTCAATCAAGAAATCGCTGGTCACCGATGGAGAGTTAACACACGCTAACACCTGACCACCTTCTGCCAACAAATCTGGCAAACGGCGTAGAATCTTTTTGTAGTCTTTGGTTAATGCAAAGCTGCCTTTCTGAAATGACGGCGGATCAATGATGATCATATCGTACTGACCCGACTTCTTAATCTTGCCCCACGACTTAAAGATATCGTGCCCCATAAAGCTCACTTGGTTGATGTTATGACCATTCAGCTTATGGTTCTCACGACCTTTAGACAGCGACGCTTTAGCCATATCCACGTTAACCACTTTATCTGCGCCACCAGCAATAGCCGCCACAGAGAAGCCACAAGTGTAAGCAAACAAGTTAAGTACGTTTTTGTGCTTCGCGTTTTCACGAACCCAATCACGACCGTAGCGCATATCAAGGAACAAACCAAAGTTCTGGTTACGACCGATGTCTAGCTGGTACTTCAAGCCACTTTCTTCAACCACAGGTCGAGCATCTAGCTCACCCAATAGGATTTCAGAAGGCGCACCGTCAGCGTAACGGTGCTGAATCACGATAGTGCGACCTTGTTTCTCTGCCCACAGAGCAGAATCAGAAAGCGTGTTTAATCCTGCTTTTAATCCGCTCAGAAACGACTCATCCAGTTCTTTAAATAGATTGATGATCAACTGACCTTGTAACCAATCACACGTAATTTGCTCTAAACCTTCGAAGCGGCGGCCACGACCGTGAAACAGTCGGCGGATTTCGTTGGGAGCTTGTGTTAGCTCGGCTTCTAGATGCTGAAAAAACAGCGGAAGTTGTGATGCTTGCATCGAATTCTCTTATTCGTTTTCTTTGTGATGGTTATTTGATCGTAGGCCAGTTTAGTTCCCACGGAGAGAGCCAAGTGTCGATACCTTGGGATACCGTTTCATTGTGCCATTTACTGCCAAGTGCTTTGTGTTCACGTGGATCGCAAACAAAGCAATGTGTTTCATCTTGATACGGGAAACACAACGAAAATGCATGCAAGTAGCCACGGTCAGCTTCATTGCCTGCGTTATAAATAGGATCGCCAACAATACCCGAGCCGACTGATTTCAATGCCACGCGAATTTGGTGCGTTTTGCCAGTGTGTGGCTTACATAAAAACAGGCGCTCTCCCGGCTCTGCTGCGAGGGAGAAGAATTGAGTAATCGCAGGATTCGTTTTGCTGTTAACCAGCTTCCATGAAGAACGACGAGAGCGTTCCATGTCACCCACTACCAGCCCTTGCTTCTTCTTAGGCTTTTTCGAGCCAATCGCAAGATAGAACTTCTCGACTTCACGATCTGCAAATGCTTGCGACAACGCACTTGCTGCTTTTGCGTTGCGACCCAAAAGCAAAATTCCAGACGTCATTTTGTCGAGGCGGTGGATAAGATACAACTGCTCATCACCACTTTGTTTTGCTACTTCTTGCAGCAACATGGTATCTCCATCGTCCTTGTGTACTGAGACGTTGGGATGTTTATTGATGATCAGAAAATCTGGATGGGTGTGTAGAATGTCGAACATAAAAAAAACTGGCTCCACGTTTGGAGCCAGAAGTATACCGATTCTAAGCAATTAGGCGAGCTTAAACTTGCCCACCAGCGCTTCCAGTTCTTGAACTTTACGATTCAGACCTTCTACGCTTTGCGAGCTATCATTGGCCAATTGTAATGAACGGTTTGAGATATCGCTGATCGAGGTAATATCCGCAGCAATTTCTTTCGTCACTGCGGTTTGCTCTTCAGCCGCCGTCGCGATTGAATTGACCATGCTTTGGACGTGCGCCGCACCAGAAACGATTTCTTCCAGTGAGTTCACTGCACCAGAGCTTTGACTCACGCCAATTTCAACCAAACGACAGCCATCTTCGGTGTAAGTTACTGCCTCTTGAGTACCGACTTGAATAGCTTGGATGATCTCACCAACTTCTTGTGTTGCCTTTGTTGTGCGTTCAGCCAGAGCGCGTACTTCATCGGCAACCACAGCAAAGCCACGACCAAACTCACCTGCACGTGCCGCTTCAATCGCTGCGTTCAATGCCAGCAAGTTCGTCTGCTCTGCAATGTCTTCAATCACTTTGATAACCGCGCCAATTTTCTCGCCATGAGAACCTAGGCTGTTCATCTGCACCGACATATCCGACATTTGCTGTGATACCTGTTGAATGCTCTCCACCATATCAACAATCACGGTGCGACCTTGTTCAGCGGTTGATTCCGACTTGCGTGCTTCTTCAAACGTCGCAGCACCTTGCTCGGCAACTTGAGAAATGGTCAAGCTCAACTCTTCTGCCGCAGTCGCAATCAAGTTTGCTTTATCAGATTGGCTGCTTGCACCCGACACAATATCTTGGCTCACAACGGATAGTTCACCGGTAACAGATTTCACCTCTTCCGACACAAGCGAAATCGAACCAATAAGGCTGGTCAAAGACGCCTGCATCTTATTTAGTGACGTCGCTAGGTTAGCCAGCTCATCACCCGATTTATCCTCAATCGGATCGACGGTTAAATCACCTTCTGCAACGCGCTGTGCTAATTCATCTAACTTACTCAAACGGTTGGTGATTGAGTTCGACAACAAGTACGCAATCACACCTGTTGCAATCAAAGCAATCGAACCCAACACAGAAATCGTCAGCTCAATACTGTTAAACGAATCAGAAAGATCGAGTAATGCCTCACTGGTGCTTTGGCGACCATCGAGTGATGCCGCATCCAGAATGGACTCAAGTGGTGCTAGATTCGCATCATAAAGTGAGCGAAGACGAGCAACGTTCTCCTCAACATTTTCCAAACCTAGGTTGGTCAGAACTTGTGATTCAAAGTCACGGGTAAAGTTACCCATGTAACGCTCAGCTTTTTCAACGTTACGGTAATCTTCACCACCCACCGTTTCTAGGCGTTTAACCTCGGCAATAGCGGCAGAAAACTCCTTTTTATTAACTTGATACTCAGCTTGGGCCCTTGCAACACCAACGATACTGCCCAACGCATCACGATAAACATCGCCAGCTTCATCGATCAAAATAAGATACTGCACTGTTTCAGGAACGTCGTCCGTTCTCACCTCGTCAGCCACTTCGTGCGAGTTTAATACCTCTAGCATGATAATCCCGATCATCACTAGCATGATTGCCAAAATGGCACCAAAACTCGCGTACAGTTTTTTACGAACAGACATTGTCACTAATAACCTTCCTTACTCTGATTTCTTATTTCTAACTTAGTTAATCCACATATTTACACATGCTTTGTAAGGTTTATCGGAACGAACTTATGCAACTTGAGTACAAACTTTTGTGATCCACCTCACCCTGCGAGCTATCTCACAATTAATACCCATTATTGATATTAATTCCATCAATCCTATAAATAATGAATATAAAAAAGCGGGAGTCTATGAAGACTCCCGCTTTTTAATTTTCGAATTTGGCTGATTGCTGTTCGCTTATAGCTTCTTAGAGAAGATACCCGCTAGAGCAATGATGCCGATACCTAGTAGCATGATTTCGCCCTTACCGCTGTCGAAACCAGACTTGATACCCATGAAGGCTACGATAGCGATAGCAACTGGGATTACGTATTTCACTAGGTTGTACCAAAGACCAAATAGTGGGAAAGATACTTTACCGTCGTTAGTGATCTCTTTCTCAAGGTCAGCACGGTTTAGACGCCAGCCTGCGAAGATACATACCAACATACCGCCAACCGCTAGGAAGATCTTATCTGTTAGTAGGTCGAAGATGTCGAATGCACCTGTACCGAATAGTGTTGGACCAACACCGCCAAGCGATAGTGATGCAAACACACATAGTGATGCCATTACGACACTTGCAGAAAGTACTGCTGTTGAACGCTTCAGGCCTTTCTCATCGATTAGGTAAGAAACCACAACTTCCAATAGAGATACTGAAGACGTCAGTGCCGCTACTGTTAGACCGATGAAGAACATCAGAGCAAATAGAAGACCAATTACGCCACCCATTTCAGCAAACAGCTGAGGTACAACAACGAATACTAGACCTGGACCTGCTGCTGGTTCCATACCGAATGCGAACATTGCTGGGAACATTGCAACACCTGCAAGGATAGCAACACCGGTATCCATCGCAGTAACCATACCTGTAGTCTGAACTAGGTTCTCTTTCTTCTTAAGGTAAGAACCGTACGTCATCATACAACCCATACCAAGAGATAGTGAGAAGAATGCTTGGCCTAGCGCCGCTAGAACAACATTGCTGTCGACTTTCGAGAAGTCTGGCATGAATAGGAACTCAAGACCTGCCATCGCACCCGGTAGCATCAGACCTTTCACCGATACAACGATCAGGATAAGGAATAGAAGAGGCATCAGGATTTTACCCGCTTTTTCGATACCGCCGGAAATACCCTTCATTACGATAACGATGTTAAGGAATAGGTAAACACCCATCCACAGTAGCGGTTGAACTGGATCAGAAATGAAGCCGCCGAAGCTGTCACCAATTGCTTCAGGAGTACTTAGTAGACCACCACCTACTTTGAAGATGTACGCTAGCGCCCAGCCACCTACTACAGGGTAGAAACCCATGATAAGTAGACCACTCAGTACGCCGATAACACCGGTAAATGTCCAACGACGATCAGTCGATTTGAAAGCACCTACTGCTGAAAGACCTGTCTTACGACCAATAGCGAATTCAGTAAGCATTACGCTAAAGCCGATAAAAATAACAAACAAAAGGTAGATTGCAACGAACGCACCGCCGCCGCTCTCACCCGCTGTGTAAGGGAATTTCCATATATTGCCTAAACCGACAGCGGAACCCGCTGCTGCCATTACGAAGCCTAGTTTAGACCCCCACGTATCACGTGGTGCTGCTGTATTTGTAGCCACGCTTTTTCTCCAAAGTATTTTGTTGTGTTTGCATAGAGATAGGCGTCTAGAATATGTTCGTGTAAATATTAATGTACACTTTATAAGATGTTTGTGTGACGCTCTATGTATGGTCAGTAAAGCAGTTTCAATTTAAAATTGGAACCCCGATCAGCACATTTATCGCACAAATGTATTATTGTTCACGCTAAATGCTGCTTTTTTGTGCAAAAGTTAATGTTTCGTCCGACTTTTCACACATCAGTAACACAAACCCCCGTTATAAAATTCATTTCACATTACAAAATCGTTCTGCCCTAGGGTTATGAAAATAGTTTCCCGTTCCGGCATTTACGCTTAATATCCATATTGGGCTTATTACTTTTGGCGTATATGGACAAGTTCTATCACTTTATCACCCTCGCTGGCATCGGGCTTTACTGGTTTCTCGTTGCTGGTGTTACTATTCGCGTCGTTTTAAAGCGTCGTGCTGTTAGCGTCTCCCTTGCATGGCTGATGATCATCTACATCCTGCCAGTGCTAGGTGTTGCCTGTTATTTCTTATTTGGCGAGCTTAACCTTGGCCGAAAACGTGCAGAACGAGCCAAAGTGATGTTCACACCGTTCCAACAATGGTTCACCCAGTTAAATGATTGTAACGCACATGTTCCAGAAGCAATGGGGCGTCATATCTACCGCATTGATGAATTGTGTAACAACCGTTTGGGCCTTCCAGCTCTGAGTGGCAACACGCTTTCGCTTCAACAGTCACCGGATGAGATCCTTCACTCCATCATTAAAGACATCGAAAATGCACAACACAGCATCCGCATGGTGTTCTACATTTGGCATCCGGGCGGCTTAGCCGACTCTGTTGCTTCTGCATTGATTCAAGCTGCGAAGCGTGGCGTGGATGTTAAGCTGCTGCTCGACTCAGCTGGTAGCCCGCGCTTCTTCCGCAGTCCTTGGTACAAGATGATGAAAGATGCGGGCATCGATGTGGTGCAAGCATTAGAAGTAAAGATGTGGCGTATTTTCCTTCGCCGTCTTGATTTGCGTCAGCACCGTAAGATCATCGTCATTGATGACGAGATCGCCTACACAGGTTCAATGAACTTGGTCGATCCTGCTTTCTTTAAACAAAGCAGCGGTGTCGGTCAGTGGATTGACATCATGGTGCGCATTACTGGCCCGACAGTGAACGTATTGAGTGCTATCCACTGTTGGGATTGGGAAGTAGAAACTGGCGAGCGTCAGCTACCGACTCACCCTGAATGCCGAGTCGATAATGATGAGTTTCAACACCCGATTCAAGTCGTACCATCAGGTCCGGGTATGCCGGAGTACTTGATTTACCAAGTGTTGACCTTGGCAATCAACCAAGCGAATCGCTCTGTGAGGATCACAACACCTTACTTTGTTCCAAGCTCTGACCTACTTGAAACATTGAAGATGACCGCACAACGAGGCATTGATGTAGAGCTTATCATTCCCCATAAAAACGACTCCATGATGGTGCAATGGGCATCACGTGCCTTCTACAGTGAGCTGATGGCAGCGGGTGTGAAAATCTATGAGTTCTATGGTGGCTTGCTGCACACTAAGTCAGTCGTCATTGATGAGCAATTCTGTTTGGTTGGCACGGTAAACATGGATATGCGCAGTTTATGGCTGAACTTTGAAGTGACGCTTGCGGTAGATGATGAAGAGTTCACCAAACAAATGTCATCACTACAAGATGCTTACGTCCAACAGTCACATACGGTCGACAAAGATGAATGGGCAAAGCGCAGTATCTTTTCTCGCTTTTTAGAGCGCGTTTTCTATCTATTTAACCCATTACTGTAATAAATAAGATAAAGCCGCTAAATCTCAATAAAACCGACAGATTCATGCTGTCGGTTTTATTTTTTACGCCCCATACCACTGTTTTTCGAGTGATGCTCGGACAAGTCGTTTCATTTCTATTTTTCCCTTGCAAACCACCCTTGCTCCATGTTTTAAATATTGAAAATCGTAATTTAGACAGGGAATTTTTATGTCAGAAGGCAAAAAGACCAAACTCGTCACCGCTGGTCGTGACAAGAAGTGGACTAACGGTGTGGTTAACCCACCAGTTCAGCGAGCTTCCACCATCGTGTTTGATACCGTTGCAGAAAAAAACCAAGCGATGATCAATCGCACTAACAAAACTCTGTTCTACGGGCGTCGCGGCACAAACACGCACTTTGCCTTTCAAGATGCCATGGTTGAAGTCGAAGGCGGTGCGGGCTGCGCACTTTACCCGTGTGGTACAGCTGCGATTTCTAATGCGATCCTGTCTTTTGTTGAGACGGGCGATCACATCCTAATGGTCGATACCTGTTACGAACCGACCCGCGATTTCTGCGACACCATCATGAAGAAGATGGGCGTCGAAACGACTTACTTTGATCCTATGATTGGTGAGGGTATTCGTGATCTTATTCAACCGAATACCAAAATCCTTTTCTTAGAGTCTCCTGGTTCAATCACAATGGAAGTGATGGACGTACCGACGATGGCAAGCATCGCCCATGAGCGTGAAATCATCGTTATGCTTGATAATACTTGGGGCGCAGGTGTGAACTTCTCCCCATTTGACCACGGCGTCGATATCTCTATTCAAGCAGCAACCAAGTACATTGTTGGTCACTCTGATGTGATGTTGGGTACAGCAGTTGCCTCTGGGAAATATTGGGACCAATTACGTGAGCAAAGCTACCTGATGGGTCAATGTGTTTCTCCTGACGATGCATACCTAGGGCTGCGCGGTATCCGTACTCTTGATGTGCGTCTACGTCAGCATGCAGAAAACAGCCTAAAAGTAGCGCAATGGCTGGAAAATCGTCCCGAGGTCGATCACGTTCGCCACCCAGCTTTGGAGAGCTGCCCTGGACATGAATTCTTTAAACGTGACTTCACAGGTGGTAACGGCCTATTCTCGTTCGTCTTGAAAAGCTCGTACCCGAAAGCAACTACAGCATTGTTGGATGGCATGAAACACTTCAGCATGGGTTATTCATGGGGTGGCTATGAGAGTTTGATTTTAGCCAACGAGCCGAAAAGCTTTAACAGCTTACGTACCGTTGCAAATCCAAACTTCGAGGGCACGCTAGTACGTCTTCACATCGGACTCGAGGATGTCGAAGACTTAATTACTGACCTAGAAGCAGGCTTCGCACGATACAACGCGCTAGTGCTAGAAAAAGAAGCGTCTTTATAAGCATTCAGAATATCTATCAAATAGCCTCGCACTTCGAGGCTATTTTTCTTCCCTCTGCCATCACTCAACTAAGCCATTGTCTCAATTAGAATTAACTAACATTCTAATATTCACCAGTTTAATGTTCATTGAATCTGTTGATTTTCTTTTGAGTAATCACAGAACAAGAAAATGTGCTACAAATGAACTTCTCATCCTCAAAACTTATCTTCTAATTTATAAAATTGACAAGAGGTCATACCACAAGGAGATAGTTTTGAAACTCAAATTCATAACAACAATGCTTTTCGTTTTAAGCACCTTACCCTTTGCATCTGCCAACGCCAGTGGTTACACAGAAACCAAATACCCCATTGTCCTCGTTCATGGACTGTTTGGCTTCGATACTCTCGCCGGAGTAGATTACTTTTATGGCATCCCACACTCTCTGACCAAAGATGGTGCAACGGTTTATGTCGCGCAAGTATCTGCGACCAACAGCAGCGAGGCACGTGGAGAGCAGCTTCTTGCTCAAGTTGAAACGCTACTTGCCGCAACAGGTGCGGAAAAAGTGAACTTGATTGGGCATAGCCATGGAGGACCGACAACACGCTACGTTGCTTCAATACGTCCCGATTTAGTGGCATCCGTTACTAGCATTGGTGGTGTAAACAAAGGCTCCAAAGTGGCGGACATCGTAAGAAATACCGTTCCAGAAGGCTCCATCAGTGAAGGCGTGGCAGTAAAGTTGGCAGAAGGACTTGTAACCTTGATCAACCTACTGTCTGGTGGTTCCGATCTTGACCAAGATCCGCTTGCTTCTTTAGCCGCACTCACTACTGAGGGCTCACTTGAGTTCAACCAATATTATCCTGAAGGTATTCCAACCAGTGCATGTGGAGACGGCGACTTATTGGCATCGAATGGCGTGTATTACTATTCATGGACAGGCTCTTCGAACTTTACCAACCTATTTGACCCAACTGACGGTGCAATGGTGGTTTTAGGCTTGGCATTTGATGGGCCCAACGACGGTCTTGTCGATGCATGTAGCACTCACCTCGGCAAAGTTATTCGTGATGATTACAAGATGAATCATCTGGATGAAATCAACGGACTGCTTGGTATCCACCACCTCTTCGAGACTGACCCAGTGACGTTATATCGCCAGCATGCTAATCGCCTGAAACTACAGGGTTTATAATAAGGAAGCCATCATGAAAAAAGTCGCTCTTATCACATTGTCCGTTGTATCACTGGTTAGTGTAGGAGCGGCTTACCTGTACCAACCTCAATCATCGCACCTAATAAAGGCGAAATCACAACAAGACACCACTGTTGACCTATCCTCTCAGAAAGACTTCTTCGAGTACTCTTTAAGCAGTTTGGGAGAGCAAGACCTTGAAGCGATAAAAGCGACTGTGAATGCTGGTGAGTTGCAGAAAAACGCCCTCGGCATCAGTTCTGAGTTGTTCGACACTTATCTCGCTTACAAAGAAGCACTCTCTAAGCTGGAACCTTTCGAAGGGGGGTCATTATCATTACAAGAATTAAAGCGGCTCGATGATGCGATCCTGGCGATGCAAAGAACTTTTTTTACTGGCGAGCAAATTGCCCAACTGTTCGATGAAGAAAACAGGCTACGCCAACTAGCAATTGATAAGCTTGCTATTCAAGCAGCCAAGTTAGATGCGAATACTCATCAACAAATGCTAGAAGAAACCCTCGCAGCACAACCTGAGTACATTCAACAAAGTGAGCGCAATAACGCACTGGTCTTGCAGCTTATTCAAGCCTCAGGAATGGACGCACAAGAGAGGTATTTGACTCGTGTTGATTTAGTCGGTGAAGAAGGTGCTCAGCGCCTCCAAGCGCTGGATGATAAACGAGCGGCTTTCAATACCTCGCTCGATGACTATTTAAAGAAGCGAGCGGAAATCTTGAACAACGATTTTCTCGGCGAGGAAGAAAAGAAATTAGAAATTGCCGGACTAAGAGAACAGAGTTTTGAAGAAAAACAGTGGCGTCGCATCGAAGCATTAGAAAGAATTCATGATAGCGAACAAAGATAAAACAAGGAGTCAGGTGCAATTTATTAGTGAGAGTCACTCGCTCTACTCCCTTCGCATACAGACAATTTGAGTGCTCCATCCGATAAAACCGGAACAGACTAAAAATCTGTTCCGGTTTTATTTTTATCTCGTCACTTAGCCTGTTTGTTCCCAAAGCAAAGAGGTACTAAACAATGAGCGCATTCCGTTATATCGTAAACTTTATTCAAACCAGCCATAATTACGAGATGAAGCGTGGGCTCTTGGCTAAGATGTTCTATTTAACGCCTGCCGAGAGAATCCAACGTTTAGACGAGGTCTTTGATACAACCCAATTTAGCGAAGAGGCTCTCTCCCTCGTGTCAGACAATGGCAGTGCGCATCCGGAAGCTCAAAAAGAACAACGATAAAAACAATGAATAAACGTAAGCTGGAATTGTATGAGGATCTATTCAAGAAAGTAGGTCCCGGAAAAACCCATATTCACATTGGCGAGATTGCGGATGCTTTCCATTGCAGTGATCGTCACGCTCGCACGCTATTGAAACAAATGGGCGAGTATCAATGGCTGACATGGACTCCCATGAAAGGACGCGGTCAGAAAGGTGAATTAGTTTGCTTACAAGAACCGGTCACCGCTTGCTATCAGGCCGTTGACCACGCAATTGGCCAAGAGCGATATGATCTCGCCCACCAGCTTGTTGGTTTCCATGACCGAAGTGTCGCCTCCAACTTAAAACGATACTTGGCTCATACCGCCCACAACAGCGAAAACACCATCTATGCACCCTTTCATCGTAAACTGGATTGGCTTCATCCCCACTTTGCGATGGGACGTACTGAACGCCACTTAATCCACGAGGTATTTCAGACCTTAGTAAGCCACGATGGAAGCGCCATTCACCCCAATCTCGCACACCATTGGTCTAGTTCGCACTCCCACACTTGCTGGCGCTTTCATTTAAGCTGCAGTGCGATGTTTCATGACAAGACGAATGTGACCGCTGAAGACGTGGTAACTAGCTTAAATGCACTAGTGAACTCCCATTATTGGCGTGGTTTGTATGACCACATTGATGCCATCTCTGCAGTGACACCTTACTGCGTTGAAATCAATCTCAGTGAACCCGATCCATTACTTCCTTCGTTATTGAGTCGGGCCGAAACGTCCATTCTTCCTAGTCGTTTTGTTCACAGTGAAAAGTTGGCGTTCCAACCAATTGGTTCTGGCCCATTTTCTGTCGATATCAATTCAGATAAGGTTTTGAGACTCAACCGAAATGAACATTACTGTGGACAAACTGCATTAACAAAACACATTGAAATTTGGATCCATGAAGAGTGGAAACAGGATAAGAAATGCGCAGAGAACTTCTTTTTTCTTGAATCAGGAGAGGAGAATTACCAAGTCAGCACGCAAAACATCGGCCACTTCTATGTACTTATTAATCATAAAGAGCTGCAAACTGACTCAATCAAACAAGGCTTTTCTACCCTAATGAGTCGTGATGAAAAATGCAGTTTAGCTTTGCCATTCCCGATCAGTTTTAGTTACGAAGACAATAATGAAAGCCGCCAGTTTTCTGCGAAGCTTCAAGCAGCGTTGCCTTCATCTTCTGACCAAAATAAGTCACATCAAGTTGAGTATGGGCGAGCTATCTCGAATCAAGATATCACCCTAGGTGGGATTCGATTGGAGGGGGATCAGAGCACCAGCTTGTTCGCTTTTTTCAAACTCTACCCTTATTGGCAACAATGTATGACTTGGCGCCAGCACAGCCGTTTGGAAGAAGTACTCAACCTAACTCGATACGCTTCTTGCTCCGAGGAAAGAGAAGCCTTGCTCAATACTTTGCTTCATGAACTAGCAGAGCAAAACATTTTATCGATTTTAGCGACGGAAGATTTAACCTTAACTATCCCTTCCAGAGTGGCAGGAGTTGAAATCAATACCATTGGTTGGTGTAACTTTTCCAAGCTTTGGATACAGCCCAATTAATGTTTAAAAGGTAACTGGCTTTACTTGGTGCTAAGTCTCTCTAGACAACACACTTTCGCTAATGCCAGTCTCCTTCAACATTCGCTATTCAATAAGCAAAACCGATCAGTTGGATTTTTTCGGGCAACTTACCATATGGTCATCGACCATACCGACTGCTTGCATGAAGGCATAGCAGATCGTCTCGCCCACAAACTTAAAGCCTTTCTTTTTAAGGAACTTACTCATTGCTTTGGACTGTTCCGTAGAGACTGGCACTTGGCTCATGTCTGTCCAATGATTCACTATAGGTTTGCCATCAACAAACTGCCATAGAGCATTAGATAGGCTGCCGTATTCTTCGATTAATTGCTTTGCCGCTTTAGCGTTGCTAAATACCGAGTTAATTTTGCCACGGTGCTTAACCACGTCGAAATTTTCAACGATAAACTCAGTACGTACTTCATCACGTTGAATGAGCTTATCTAAGTCATAGTTTTCGAATGCTTGGCGATAGCCTTCTCGCTTTTTCAAAATCGTAATCCAACTTAAACCGGCTTGCGCGCCTTCTAACGTGATGAACTCAAACAACACGTTATCGTCATAAACGGGTACACCCCACTCTGCATCATGATATTCGCGCTCAAGTGGATGGTTCATCGCCCATGCACACGTATTTTGTTCCATATTCAATCCTTATAAAAACGCCCCTGACGTTAGCCAGAGGCGCTTTAGAACGTTATTTAAACTCAGCCGTTATTTTGGCACTGCCACCCTGTGGAATAGACGATACAACACTGGAACGACAATTAGTGTCAGTACGGTCGCAAAACCCAAACCAAACATGATGGTTACGGCCATCGGTTTAAAGAAGATATCCGGTAGTAGTGGAATCATACCTAGAATCGTAGTAATTGCTGCCATACATACAGGACGAACACGACTGACCGCTGCATCCACAACTGCGTCATATGCTTCTTTGCCCGACTTCATTTCAATCTCAATCTGATCAAGCAGTACGATACCATTTTTCAGCACCATACCTGATAAGCTCAAGAAGCCTAGCAATGCCATAAAGCCAAACGGCGTATTCAGGGCGAGTAGACCGGTTGTTACACCGATCAATGCCAGGGGCACCGTTAGCCAAACAATCAGTGGCTCTTTGATGGAGTTAAACAAGAAGATAGTAATCAGGAACATGAATAGGTAGCCCATCGGCATCGTCGTAAACAATGACGCCTTAGCATCGCCTGATGATTCATATTCTCCACCCCACTCTAGCGAGTAACCCGGTGGCATTTCGATGTCTTCAATCGCTGGCTGCAGACGTTTTTGCAGTGTTGCTGCCGTCTCTTCACCTAAGATATCCGGATCTGCCATCACCGTTAGCATGCGCTTACGGTTCTTACGAACGATAATTGGGTCTTCCCAACGCATGTCGTAGCCCATGGTCACTTGTTGTAGAGGAATAAATTCACTCTGCGCAGGGCTCCAGATCTTCATGCCTTCGATGTTACGAATGTCGATACGCTCATCTTCAGGTAGTCGCGCAACGATTGGCATTAGTGTAGTGCCATCGCGGTATAGACCGATCGTCATGCCCGAGAACGACATAGATAGGAAATCATCAACGTCAGACTTGGTGATGCCGTAACGACGAGCTTGGCTCTCGTTAAATTGAGGCTCTAGCACTTGTGTACGTTCACGCCAGTCATGACGGATGTTAGTCGCGCCAGGGTCGGCATACATTACGTCCATCACTTGCGCTGCGATAGTACGAAGCACAGTAGGATCAGAACCAATGATACGCGCTTCGATCTTCGCACCGCCACCAGGGCCCAATTCAATTTGCTTTAACTTGTAGTTAATTTCTGGGTAGTTGGTTTTGATGTGCTCTCTAAAGCGATCCATTAATGGCGCTAAGGCTTCATAGTTCTCAACACGCGTGGTGATCTCACCGTAAGCTGCGTAGCTTTTCTCTGGCGCATAAGTCAGCATGAAACGCTGCAAGCCTTTACCAGCCGTTGTGGTAATGTGATCAACGTGATCTTGCTCAGCGAGCCAACCTTCCAGCTCTTTCAGCGTGTCATTCGTCGCTCGAATATCTGTCCCTTCAGGCAGCCACACATCCAATTGGAAAATAGGCGTGGTTGAAGATGGGAAGAAGGCTTGTTTAACGTAGGTAAACCCGTAGACACTTGCCGCCAGTCCCGCAACCAAAACAACAACAGTGAACCATGCGCGGCGCATACAGAAGCTCAAGAACTTCTTGTACATGACAAACACAATGCCATTGTATGGGTCATTGTCTTCACCCTCGCCACTCTTAATTTTCTGGCCTTTGAAGAAGATGTCCGCAAAGAATGGCGTTAGCGAGATTGCAGTGAACCAACTCAGCATGAGCGAGATAAGCAGTACCGTAAACAAGGTACCACAGTACTCACCCGTCGAGTCTTCAGACAAACCGATCGGTGCAAATGCAGTTACCGCGATAACCGTCGCACCCAATAGTGGCCATTTAGTTTGCGTGACGATGTCTGTAGCAGCTTGCAGTCTCGTTCGCCCTTTCTGGGTACCTATCAGTATCCCTTCCACGACCACGATGGCGTTATCCACCAGCATACCTAGAGCAATAACCAAGGCACCAAGTGAAATACGCTGCAAGTCGATGGCTAAGTACTTCATGAAAATGAAGGTACCTAATACGGTCAACAACAAGATCAAACCAATCAGCAAACCAGAGCGCAAACCCATAAAGAAGAGTAGAACAACGATTACGATACCAACCGCTTGTGCCAAGCTGATAACGAAACCACTAACCGACTTGTCCACTTCTTTCGGTTGGTTGTAGATCTCTGAAATCTGAACGCCAACGGGTTGCTGGTACTTCAGCTCTGCAACACGACGGTCAAATGCTTTACCCACTTCAACAACGTTCACGCCCTGAGCAAAAGAAACACCCAAGTTCAGCGCCAATTGGCCGTTATAGTTGATGATGTTGGTTGGGACATCGACGTAGCCACGTTTAATTTCGGCAACGTCTTTCAAGAAGATAAGTCCTTGTGCACCCGACTCGGTCAACAATAGATCGCCAAGCTCATCAACACTTTGGAACTCACCAGTTGGTTGAATGCGGATGTACTCGTCACCAATTCTTATCGCACCGGCGTCAGAAACGACGTTTTGGGTCGACAGTAAGTTAAAGACGGTATTTGGAGAAAGACCAAGACTACTTAACTTCTTCATCGAAATTTCAATGAAGACTTGCTCTTGTTGTTGGCCTGAAACCGAAACCTTGCTCACCCCATCAACCAGTTCAAGCTCACGCCTCAAATAGTCAACATAGTCGAGCAGTTCTTTATAGCTATAGCCATCACCAGTGACCGCAAGCAAGATCCCATATACATCACCAAAGTCATCAATGACCGACGGTTCATTCACACCCGGCGGTAATGAGCCTTTCAGATCGTTGACCTTACGGCGTAACTCATCCCATATTTGCGGCAAGTCATCCGGACCATAGTTGTTTTTCATGGTCACGGTGATTTGTGATAAACCACGGCTAGAAATCGAGTTAACTTCATCCACATAAGTGAGCTGCTGGATGGCTTTTTCCAGTGGATAAGTCACCTCTTCCTCAACCTGTTGTGGGGTTGCTCCAGGGTAAGAAGTCACTACCATTGCATCTTTGATCGTAAAGGCCGGATCTTCTAGGCGACCTAAACCAAAGAACGCGGAAACACCACCAATCAAAAAGATCAGCGATACCATCCAACTGATTACACGGTTACGAATGAAATACGCCGCGATGCCCGTTACGTTTTCATCATCATCTTTTTGAGGCGCAACATTGTTATGTTCACTCATTGAGTTGCCTCCTGCTTAACCACTTCCACTTTCATGCCATCTCTTAATCGGGAAACACCAGCGACAACCACTTTGTCGTCAAGCTCTAAGCCGTCGAGAATCTGTACCGAGGTCTGCGACGCTTTGCCAGCGCGGACTTGCTTACGAGTCACCGTATTGTCGTCATTCAAGACCCAAACAAACTTGTTCTCGCGACTCAGATCATCACCATCAGCATTGAAGATCGCCTCAATTGGCACGTTGATGCCGATATTGAGATCGAGACCTGTTTTCTCATCTTTTGATGTTACATCCACTGCCATACCGTCAAGAATGTATTCATCTTTAGGCATTGGCAGCGACAGCGTCACAGTAAACGTGCCAGTGTCTGGATCAGGCTGTGTTGTAAACTCTTTGATATGCGCTTCATATTCGTTACCACTCGGTACACGAACCACGGCATTGATGCCCGATAAAAGCTCTTCTGTCGGAGGCTGGTTCACATACAAACGATCTGGGAGCTGAATCAGAACCTCAACGCGGTCCACACTGTGAATGTTCACAATGTATTGACCAACTTGAATGTTCTCAAACTGATCGACGTTTACTCGAGAGATGATGCCGTCAACCGGCGCTTTCAGCTCCGTAAATGACAAACGCAGTTTTGCAAGTTCCAGTTCCGCGAGTGCAATTTGGCGTTGTGCTGCAATTTCATCAAATTGAGATTTTGCCAGTAAGCCTTTTTTCACTAGAGGCGCTGAACGGCGATATTGACTGTCTACGACAGAAAAACGCGCCGATGCGTTATCGACATCCAGTTGGTAGTCGGTTGGATCTAGCGTGGCAATCACGTCACCTTTAATAACCTTATCGCCTTCTTTGACTAATACGCGACTTACCTCTCCCGCTACACGGAAACTCAGATGTGAACGATCAGCAGCGTTCGCTACAGCGGGGAAATACAAGTTGTCATCAACCTTTTTTCCTTCCAAGGAAGCAACGCGAACACGAGGGGTTTCTAATTCTCTTTCCGGCCCTTTATCACCACAGCCAGCAAGTAACATCGCCGAACATAGAGTGGTTAAAGCTAAGACTCCTTTCATATTACAATCCTCGCTCCTTCACCCACTCACGAACCTTAATACCCGGCTCAATGACATTCACGCCAGATACGATGATTTGGTCACCATCATCCAAGCCCGCCTCAATTTGTTGTTTCTCATTTAGAGTGACAGACGCTTTTTCGACAATGCCTTGGTCAGTGACTCGCCAAACGCACGTCTTACCATCTTCAGTGAAGATCGCTGAACTCGGGATTCTTGTTGCGCCCGCATTTTCAGACACTAAATGTACGTTTCCAGACATACCAGGCAAGATACCTACCCCTTCAGGGCGTGCCATTACCATGGTGACTTTATAACTGCCGGTTTTTGGGTCTGCTTCAGTATCAATTTCTTGGAAAGTCAGCTCAAACGACTGCTCAGGAAACGCATCAAACGTCATCGTCGCGTAGGCATTGGCTCCTTGAGTAAATTTACTCAGCAAGTGGTCTGGTAGCTGGAACAGCACTTTCATCACTTGGTTAGTTTGAATGTTCATGACGCCTTCTTTGGCCGCCACGTATTCATGATTTTCAGCAGGAAGATAAGAAATAGTGCCGTCATAAGGGGCAACAAGTTTAGTGTATCTCAGGTTCGCTTTAGCCTGATTCCACTGTGCTTTTGCCGAGTTGTGATTGGCTTTTGCTGCGTCGAAATCTTGCTCGGACACCACTTGCTCTTTACGAAGCTTTTTCGAGCGTTCGTATTGAACATCGGCTAAGGTGTAATTCGCGCGAGCTTGTTTTTCTAGGAGTGAGTACTCGTCAGGGTTGAGTACGGCAAGTACATCGCCTTTTTTAACCATTTGTCCAGCATTCACTTCTATTGATTGAAGTAAACCAGGCACTCGGAATGCGAGTACTGCTCGGTCACCGGCTTCTGTGGTGGCAGGAAAATGTCTTTCAAACTGAGCATTGCCTACAGAGACCGTGAAAAGTTTGGCGGGCCGGGATTCGGGTTCAGGGACTGGTGGTAGCTCTTTTCCACATCCTGAGAGAACCGTCATGACAGCGATTGGAATGAGCGCTTTTCTCATGTTAATTCATCCATTTAAGATCCATTCCTTTTAAAGTAGATGAATTTGGGGCGTTCTTCTAGAGCATCAGAGCAAAAAAATTCTTTAAAAATAGCAATTTGAGACAAAAATAAAGCAGGCCGCAGCCTGCTTTATCAATAAATCAGTAATTAATCACTAGAGATTATTAAACTCTCTGTTTACGCGATAAGTATCAGAAGTGACATACGCTTCCATGTTCCGAATTTTGCCATCAAGACGATTAAAGTCGCTCTCTAATACACTTAACAGCTGATCTGGGCTTTGTCCTTTCTGCCAAGGCTTACTTTTCAGCGTGTGCTCTTGACGAGACTTAATGTTTTCAGTGTAGGTCACCGGCTGCTTTTCTAGCATGAAGGTCATCGCAATATAAGCCAACAAGACTAGGAAAGTACCGCCCAACAAAGCAGCGGAAATCACAACGATACGAATCAACCAAACTTCCGCGCCAAAGTAGTTTGCGACTCCGGCACACACGCCGGAGATTTTGCCATTTACTGGGTCACGATACAGTTCTCGTTTAATCATACTTACGTCTCCACGTTGGGGATTCTGAGTCTAGGATACGCTCCAATGTTTCAACTCGAGACTGCATCGCTTCCGCTTTTTCAGACAGTACCTGAAGGCGCTCAAGATCTTGGCTCGACAGTGCACTATCTGCTTTGCGTTTGCTGCGATAGTGTAAGAAGAGCCATAGTGGAGCGACAAAGATTAAAAAGACAATCAATGGTCCAGTAATAAAAAATGTCGACATAAATGGCTCCTTTCTTATTTATCGTTCGATGACATCTGTTCTTTCAGTTTTGCCAACTCTTTTTCAATTTCGTCTTGTGCTTGTAGCTCGGCAAACTCTTGGTCTAGTGACTTTGCGTTGCCTGTTTTCGCGTATAGGTCTGCTTCTGCTTCCATCTCGTCAATCTTACGAGAGTATTGCTCAAACTTTGCCATCGCTTCATTTGTGCGACCTGCATGTAGCTGCTTTTGTACATCACGACGGTTAGATGCCGTTTGGTTACGAATTGCTAGCGCTTGTTGCTTCGCACGAGTTTCCGTGATTTTTGCTTCTAACTTACCGATTTCGCCTGTTAGCTTCTCGATCGTTTCTTCTACAAGTGTTTGTTCAGTGTGAAGACCTTTAATCACTTGCTCTAGCTTTTGCTTTTCAATCAGAGCAGCACGTGCCAAATCTTCACGCTCTTTCACTAGTGCTAGGCTTGCTTTTTGGCCCCACTCAGTGATTTGCTCTTCTAGTGCTTCGACTTTGCGAGCCAACTCTTTTTTGTCTGCAATCGCTTTCGCCGAGTTAGTACGCACTTCTACAAGTGTGTCTTCCATTTCTTGGATGATAAGACGGATCATTTTTTCAGGATCTTCCGCCTTGTCTAGCAATGCACTGATGTTTGAGTTAACGATATCTGCAAAACGAGAAAAAATACCCATAACGGAACTCCTCTTTTTTCCTATTAAAACTCGACAAGGCGGTGATTCACCTTGTGTCTCCCTTTACATGTAACAAGTAGCGTGCCAACTTTTATTGTCTATATTAAACAATAGCTTACGCATTTTGTTGTTGTTGCATACCGTTATGCTATGATGGTTTTTACCAACTGTTGGTAAATTTCACCAACTTCAATACTGTAAATCTTGGCCAGACAGAAAATAAGAAGGATTTTATGAAGCAGAACCTCATTGGTGAATCGCCCGCCTTTCTCGCCGTATTAGATAAAGTATCACAACTTGCGCCGATTGAGCGGCCCGTTCTTATTATTGGGGAACGAGGCACAGGTAAAGAGCTCATCGCGCAACGTTTACACTATTTATCAAAGCGTTGGGATAAGCCACTGCTTTCTCTAAACTGTGCGACATTAAGCGAGGGTTTGATTGACTCCGAGCTGTTTGGTCACGAATCGGGGTCATTTACAGGGTCGAAAGGTAAGCATAAAGGCCGCTTTGAACGCGCCGAAGGTGGCACCTTGTTCCTTGATGAATTGGCGACCGCGCCACTCCTCGTTCAAGAAAAACTCCTACGTGTGATTGAATATGGCGAATACGAGCGCGTTGGTGGACACACTGCACTAACTGCAGACGTTCGTTTGGTTTGTGCAACCAATGCTGATTTACCAAAACTGGCAGAACAAGGGGATTTCCGTGCGGATTTGCTCGACCGTTTGGCCTTTGATGTCATCATGCTTCCGCCACTGAGGGAGCGAAAAGAAGACATCCTTTCCCTTGCCGAGCATTACGCGATCAAGATGTGTCGTGAATTGCAGTTGGAATACTTTGTTGGCTTTACGGAAGAGGCACAACAGTCACTGCTCGATTACGAATGGCCGGGCAACGTTCGTGAATTAAAGAATGTGATTGAACGAGCAATCTATCGTCACGGCCTCAATTCAGATCCTATCGAACACCTTATCTTCAACCCATTTCAAACGGGTTGGGATAACTCACTCGGCCACACTGCCGCTCAGGAAGAAACCGAGACAACAGAGGCCACTCCGCACTCCGCAATCCACTTCCCTCTGGACTACAAGCAGTGGCAAGAAGATCAAGATATTGAATTGCTAAACCGAGCACTAGAAGAAGCGAAGTTTAACCAACGCCAAGCCGCAGAATTATTGGGGTTAAGCTACCACCAGCTTAGAGGTATGGTCAGAAAATATGGCTTAGTCGGTCAAGGATAATTGCCACATGCCCTCTCACTCGAGTAATGGCTCACTATACTGAAGGAAAACAAGCGGTTTTAGTAAACGCGAGTGTTTTACACAAATTAGTGAGCAATTTGAGAGGCAAATAAGGTCAACAACCAGACAATGATACGGTAATTTGATCTAACACCCCGCGACTCAACGATTTTATGTTTGGAGCGAGTTAGCAAAGGTGATAAATTAGCGAGATCATTTTCGCTTGTCATCCTTGAAGCAAACAGCTGAGGGAGCAAGCAAAGTCCAATGACCATTTCATATTATGAAAGCTTTTATAAGACTATCGCTGAGCCTGATTGGTATTAGCTTACTCACCGCATGTGGTGATGAAATCGATCACAATGATATTCGAGAGAATGGCTTTGTGTTTTGCGGGCAAGGTAAGCCAACCACGTTTAACCCTCAGCTCATTGACAGCGGCATCACTGCCGAAGCACTTAGCCCTCAGCTATACGATACGCTGCTCACACTTGATCCCAAAACCCATCAACCCGTTGCAAATCTTGCAGAAAATTGGTCCGTTAATGAAGAAGGCACCGAATACACGTTTAATCTTAAACAGGGTGTTCAGTTTCAAAAGACAGCATGGTTTACACCTACACGACCTTTTAATGCACAAGATGTGGTATTCAGCTTCAAGCGAATCATTGATGTAGACCATCCGTTTCACGACGTCGGTGGTGGTTTTTATCCATGGTTTGCAGGTTTGGATTTCCAAAACTTGGTGAAAGATGTTGTCGCTGTGGATAACGACACAGTGAAGTTTGTGCTCTCTCAACCTAATTTTGCCTTTCTAGCCAATATTGCGACCAGTCATGCCGTGCTACTTTCTGCCGAATATGGCCAGCAGCTTGCAGCAAAAGATGAGAAAGAGCAGATCGATATGTTACCTATCGGTACTGGTCCTTACCAACTCAAAGAGTACCAAGTGAACGACTTGATTCGTCTTGAGCGCCACCCTAAATATTGGAAGTCGCCAGCCAAGATGGAGCAGGTGGTGTTCGACATTTCTCACCGCGGTACTGGCACGCTCGCTAAGCTGCTTAGAAACGAGTGTGATGTGCTTGCATCACCAATTTCGAGTCAGATTCCAATCATTCAAGAAACGGAAGAGCTAGAGTTAACCGCAACGCCTGCTAATAACGTCTCATTTATCGCGATTAACACTGAACACCCAGCTCTGCGCGATGCTCGTGTTCGCCAAGCATTGAACCTAGCGATCAACCGCCAGAACATTCTTGATTCAGTGTATTACGGCACTGGCACTCAAGCTTACACCCTACTTCCACCTAACTCTTGGGCTTACCAAAAAGACAGCGTGAAAATACGTTATGACCGTAATTATGCTCTAGCCCTTCTTCGAGAGGCGGGTTACGAGAAAGGTCTGCAATTGACTATGTGGGTGCCATTGGAACCACGCGCCTTTAACCCAAGTCCGCGTAAGACCGCAGAGCTGATTCAAGCAAACTTCGCAGACATTGGCGTCGAGTTACGACTGCTGACTGATGACCGCTTTGAACGTACCCAACTGGAAAACATCAATGATGTAGACTTGCTGCTCACTGGTTGGATTGGGGATACGGGCGATCCGGATAACTTCTTCCGCCCTCTGCTGTCTTGTGAATCAGAACGCGTTGGTTTGAACGTTTCGATGTGGTGTAACGATGATTTCGACTTCTTGTTGGATCTTGCACTAGAAACTCAACAGCAACGTTACCGCTTGAACCTATATCGCCAAGCGCAGAATATTCTCAATGAAGAATTCCCAGTTATTCCATTGGCTCACGGCGTTCAATTCCGTGTCCACGACAAATCGCTGAAAGGTTTTAAATCGAGCCCTTTCAATGCACAACCTTTTGATAGAGTTGAGAGAATCCATTAATGTTTTGGTACGCCGTAAGACGTCTTAATCTATTTGTCATCACTTTGATGATTCTCACGTTAGTGGGCTTTTCGCTATTGCGTTTGGATCCGAGTTCTCATTGGGCAAACGTTGAATTTTGGGCAGGCTGGCAAAGCTACCTTGTTGAGCTATCACAGCTCAATTTTGGTATCAGCAAGAACGGAAATCCAATTTACGATGAGTTAGCCATTGTCTTCCCTGCAACACTCGAGTTGTGTTTCTTTGCCTTTGTCGTTTCATTGCTTATCGGCATCCCGCTGGGCACGATTGCAGGCATGAAACAGGGTAAATGGTTAGATACCAGCATCTCATTTATCTCTATGTCTGGTTACTCGGCGCCTATCTTCTGGGTTGCGCTGATGTTGATCATGATGTTCTCGTTGCAGTATCACGTGTTCCCCGTTGCTGGCCGCTATGACTTACTGTACGAGATTGACCACGTAACGGGTTTCGCCATCATTGATGCATTCATGGCAAAAGGTGAATACCGAGCACACGCACTACAAAGCGTTATCGAACACATGATCTTGCCATGTTTGGTATTAGCGCTTGCTCCTACTACCCAAGTTATCGGCTTAATGCGCGCATCAGTGGCAGAAGTGATGAGCCAAAACTACATCCGTGCTGCACGAATCAAAGGTTTATCCAACCGCGAGATCGTGACACAACACGTGCTACGTAACGCCATTCCGCCTATTGTGCCAAAAGTTGGTGTTCAGCTTTCTAGCATGATCACGCTAGCGATCATTACTGAATCTATCTTCAACTGGCCGGGTATTGGTCGTTGGTTGTTGGATGCACTTTCAAATCAAGATTACGCTTCTATTCAAGCAGGCGTAATGGTGCTAGCAACCCTTGTTTTAACTGCCAACATCCTTTCGGATTTGATTGGTGCCATGATTAACCCTCTGGTGAGAAAGGAATGGTATGCTAACAAATAACGTTTATCAGGAAGAACGCATTCCAACTCAGTTCGAACGATTCTGGCGTAGCTACCGTGCCAACAGCTTGGCAATGTTTGGCTTGTGGTGTCTGATTTTCATCATCCTGATCACCATATTTGCGCCATTCCTTACGCCTTATGATCCACAAGCTCAATCGGGCGAACTACTTGTGCCTCCATCATGGGCACCAGCAGGCGCCGTGGACTACTTTCTTGGCACAGACGATTTGGGGCGTGACATCCTTTCACGTCTGATTATGGGTTCTCAGCTGACATTCGGTGCAGCCGTCGCCATAACGGTCATTGCTGGTTTGATTGGCTGTTTTATTGGTGTTCTGGCAGGCATGACTAAAGGTCTGTTATCGAGTACTTTGAACCACTTGCTCGATACCGTAATGTCGATCCCATCTCTACTACTGGCGATCATCTTCGTGGCTTTCCTTGGCTTTGGTGAGTTCAACATCCTTCTGGCAATCTGCTTGGCTTTGATTCCGCGCTTTATTCGCTCGGTGTACATCGCGGTCCATACGGAAGTAGAAAAAGACTACATCATGGCCGCTCGCTTAGATGGTGCCAATGACTTCTACTTACTGTGGAACTCGATTCTGCCAAACGTTCTAACGGTGATTGCTGCAGAAATCACACTGGCATTGTCTGTAGCAATTTTAGATATCACCGCACTAGGCTTCCTTGGTTTGGGTGCTCAAGCACCAAGTACTGAATGGGGCGCAATCCTTGGCGACTCCGTTGAGCTGATTTACATCGCACCATGGACTGTGACGCTACCGGGTCTCACCATTATGTTTACCGTGGTTGTTCTAAACTTAGTGGGTGAAGGTGTACGCCAAGCGCTCAATGCGGGGATCGAATAATGCCGTTACTAGATATTCGACATTTAACCATTGAAATTGAAACGCCATCAGGTTTGGTGAAAGCCGTCGACCGCATGAGCATTACCCTAAATGAAGGGGAAATCCGTGGCCTAGTGGGCGAATCAGGTTCAGGTAAGAGTCTGGTTGCCAAAGCAATTGTTGGCGTTTGTAAGGACAACTGGAAAGTCACCGCGGACCGAATGCGCCTTGGTAACATTGACTTGCTTCAATTGACACCGAAAGAGCGCCGACGAGTGATAGCTCGCGATATCGCGATGATCTTCCAAGAGCCTTCGACCTGTTTAGATCCTTCTGAAGAAGTAGGACGTCAATTGATCGAATCGATCCCTTCTCGCTCTTTCGAAGGAAAATGGTGGGAACGATTCAAATGGCGTAAAAAACAGGCGATTGCCCTACTCCACAAAGTGGGCATCAAAGATCACAAACGCTTGATGGGCAGCTACCCTTACGAGTTAACTGACGGTGAATGTCAGAAAGTCATGATCGCGATGGCCATTGCAACCAAGCCAAAGATCTTGATTGCCGATGAACCTACCAACGACCTTGACCCAATTACGCAGTCACAAATCCTGCGTTTGTTGAGCCGAATGAATCAGCTCAACAACACCACGATTGTGTTGATTGGCCATGACTTGACCACCATTACTCAATGGGCGAATCGTATTACGGTAATGTATTGCGGCCAATCGGTTGAATCCGCTGACACCGAGAAGCTGGTTGAGGCTCCGAAGCATCCATATACTGCGGCACTGCTCAAAGCAATGCCCGACTTTAATGATTGGATTCCTCATAAGCAGAAATTGCAATCACTACCGGGGTCAATCCCCCCTTTGCAGCACTTGCCAATCGGCTGCCGCTTAGGACCTCGTTGCCCTTATGCACAAAGACAATGTGTCGAGATACCCCATACGAGACGTATCAAGACTCATAAATTTAGCTGTCACTTCCCATTGAACACGGAGAAACATTCATGAGTGCGTTGCTTGAAGTCGATAACCTATCGAAACAGTTTGTCACGCGCTCAGGACTGTTTAAACGAACAGTCAAAGAAGCGGTTAAACCGGTTAGTTTTACCCTAGAGCCGGGTCAAACCATTGGCTTTATTGGCCAAAACGGCTCAGGAAAATCAACCCTAGCACGTATGTTAGCGGGTGTGGTTGAGCCAAGTTCCGGTGAGATTCGTGTAAACGGTGAGCGCCTTGAACACGAAGATTACTCGACGCGTTGTAAGCTAATTCGCATGATTTTCCAAGATCCAAACACCTCTTTGAACCCGCGCATTCAGATTGGCCGCATTTTGGAAGGTCCGTTAAAACGAAACACTAACATGCCGCCGGATGCACGTATGAAGCGTGTAAAAGATACTCTGTTGCGCGTAGGTTTGCTGCCAGAGCATGCTTATTTCTATCCACAAATGCTTGCAGCAGGTCAGAAGCAGCGTGTATGTCTTGCTCGTGCTCTTATCCTGCAACCTTCCATCATCGTTGCTGATGAGGCACTAAACGGTCTAGACATGGCGATGCGCTCTCAGATCATCAACTTATTCTTAGAGTTGCAAGAAGAGATGGGCTTGTCGTTTGTTTACGTGTCTCAGCATATTGGCATCGTGAAACACATTACCGACAAAGTAATGGTGATGCATGAAGGCGAAGTGGTGGAGTTTGGTGAGACAAACCAAGTGCTGACCAATCCAGAGCATGCGATTACTCAGCGATTGGTAGAGAGCCACTTCTACAAAGCGCCAAACCACTAAAGATTGAGCGAGTAGTAAGTTTCTAATATTCGCTTCCTCTAAAAACCTTCCTCTAAAAATAACAAAGCCTGCATCAACACAGGCTTTTTAGTCTCTGAATGTCAGAAGTAATGCTTAACGACGGCTCGCTTGCTTGCGCAGTTCGAAATCAAACTCATCTGGAAACAGCACCACGCCTTCTTCATTCTGGTTTGGGAAAACCACAACAGACAGCTCATCATCTTCTAAACCCGACGTCCAACGACTGTGCCATTTGTTCAAAGAGATAGCCTCTGGCTCACACTCCTCCCAGTCGCCTGTCGCCCACTGCTGTGCAAACTCTTCGTTTGGCCACACTGGTACACAATCGTCGTCTTCTGTGTTTAACATCACGCAGCCGTGTTCATCCTTCAGAATCCACACTTTACGGTTTGCTACGATTTCCTTCACACAGTATTTCAATCGCTGCTCTTCGTTGTAGCGATTGATGGTGTCCATTTGCTCTTGGGTTAATGCTTCAGACATGTTCGTCTCCTATTCCCATAGAAAAATGCCCACCTATTGGCGGGCATTTACAGTATACGTCGGTAATAATGAAATTACACAAGCTCAGTTTGAAGCCAAGGCCAGCCTTGCTTCTTACGGCTTAGAGTGTTTTCCATCATTAGCATGCCGTCTTTCTCGTGCTTAACAAGTTTCTCAGCCCACTCACCTTTGTAAAGAAGACGAGTTTGAGCAGTAGTGATGTCTGTTAGCATAACAGCAGCGAATGCTAGGTTGTCGTTTGCACAACGCGCCTCTAGATCGGCTTCTAGTGCTTCGATCATGCCGTCAACTTGCTCTAGAGTTGCAAGTTCAACCTGACCTACTACTACGTCACGACCGTTGAATGGGTAACCTTTAAGGTCTTTTTCAACAAGTTCAGCCGCAGATAGACCTTCAATGTTTGTCTTAGCAATTAGAAGATCTTTAGTGAATGCGTCAACGTCTTGTACGTCTGCGATAGCCGCTAGCTCAGCAACAGCATCTTTGTCTTTTTGAGTACAAGTTGGAGAAGCAAAACCTACTGTGTCAGATAGGATAGCTGACATCATTAGCTTAGCGATTTGAGGCTTGATCTCGTGACCTTCAATCTTGAACATGTTGAATAGTACTGTGTTAGTACAACCAACAGGCCAGATCCATGCTTCCATTGGGTTCACTGTCATCACGTCACCTAGACGGTGGTGGTCAACGATACCCGCGATTTCAGCTTCAGCGATGTCGTCTGGTGCTTGCGCTAGATCTGAGTAGTCTACTAGCCAAACAGTTTCGCCAGCTACTGAAGTGCGTAGCTCAGGAACTTCTGCGCCAGCTACTTCTAGGATGTGCTGAGTTTCACGGTTAATTTCGCCCTGACGAATTGGCATTGCTTCAACACCACGCGCCTTTAGAAGTTCAGTTGCAACTAGTGCACTACAAATACTGTCACTGTCTGGGTTCTTATGACCTACAACTAGAATCATGTTTCTTCCTATTCAAGTCAATTTGATGGCTTCCTAACAGGGTGAATTGCATAACGAATTACACCGAGGAAGCGGGTTTGCTCACAAAGGCGCTTACTTTACCTGATTTAAGGGAGATTGACACGAAGAAAAGTTGTTACGGCCTATTGCGAATAATTCTCACTTTCATATAATGAGAATTATTACCATTTGCATTTAAGCTTACTATGAACGCAACCAAGATTTTTAATTCAGCACACCCGTTGCTGCAACCTGCTCAATTTCGCCTTGCTTATAAGCGACTTTTGCTACCCGTTGCGTTGCTCGCGCTATTAGCAAGTGAAGCGACAAGAGATGTCACCGTCGCCACGCTATCGGATTCGTTCTGGGCCGTTTCTTGTTATGTTGCTGCAACGCTCGCGATCTACCACTACCTGTCGAATTTCATGTCGAAGACTAATCGATTAACCGCGCTTTACCACCGCTCTCGTAGCCATCAAGTGTTCTTTGCTGCACTGCTTGGTGCGCTTCCTGGTTGTGGTGGTGCAATTGTTGTAACAACACAATTTATCAGCGGACGTGTTGGCTTTGGCGCTATCGTTGCCGTGCTTACCTCAACCATGGGCGATGCGGCTTTCTTGTTGCTTGCGGCAAAGCCTGCGACGGGTTTTAGTATCATCGGCTTGGGCATCGTGGTTGGTACGTTGTCTGGCTGGGTAGTGAACGCTTTCCATACCGATGATTTTCTGCGCCCAAAGCAGAAAGAACAATCACCTCAAGCACAGTGCTGTAACAGCCACGGCGACACACATACCCCAATGGAGCAGCGCGCGATTAACTTGCAAGGTGCGTTTTGGAAATGGTTGCTTGTGCCTGTCACTATCGTTGCAGTACTTGGCTCTTTTCAAGTCGATATTAACCAAATGCTTGGTTTGAAAGACAACACCATGGAGTGGTTAGGGGCGACGTTTGCGGTGATCAGTATGTTCCTGTGGGCAATGACTAAGGAACTTGGCGACTACCAATCGACCGTATCGGAAGATGACAAAATCATCGACTCCCACCCAATTCAAAAAGCGGCGCAAGATACTAACTTTGTTAGCGCATGGGTAATTTTGGCTTTCCTCGCTTTCGAGCTCACCACGTACTTCTCTGGTCTGGATTTAGGCTCTACGTTCTCTGGTTGGGGGATTTGGATGCCACTGATTGGCCTTGCAATTGGCCTGCTTCCGGGCTGTGGGCCACAAATTCTGGTTACCAGTCTGTATATCTCAGGCGCGGTGCCATTATCGGCACAGTTATCAAATGCTATTTCAAATGATGGTGATGCCCTATTCCCTGCCATTGCTATGGCACCGAAAGCGGCGTTAGTTGCGACTGTCTACTCGGCCATCCCTGCGTTGATTGTCGGCTACGGGTACTTCTTCCTATTTGAATACTAATCGCCTGGTACACATGTAAATGGACATAAAAAGAGCCTCAATCGAGGCTCTTTTTCTTTTTCAATCTAATCAGGCTATGCGGTCACGATAGCTTTAGCATTCAGCCCCTTATCCAAACTGACCAGCAATAACTGACATGGCTCTTGATTGAGCTTCTCCCCGGTCCAGTAATCATACCAATCTGTTGGTTGGTCTGCGGTAAGCGTAAACTCTGTCGCTTCATCGTTCGCGTAGTTGAACAAACAGTGCAGATCGTTTTTAGATGTCAGCGGTAGGAAAGCATGGTTTAAACCTAGCGCGGTAAACTTAGCCGATTCTTGATTACGACGTTGGCGCAGCATCAGTTTCGCTAGCGTCTTACTCGTAAATGGGGTGATTTCTGGTAGAGGATCACCGGAAAGCAGTAGGCCACCACACGCAAGTAACACGTTACGGTGGAACTGATAATCTTCACGCGAGGCTGCTTGGTTTGGTAATGAAGTGAATGTCGCGCAATCTGGGTCAATTTGCCATAACTTGCGATGCTGCCAACTGCGGAAGAAGGTCTCTTTCGCGATTTGTTCAAAGCGATGGCTATGGCGCTCTACATCATCAGAAACACGCATGGCATCAACGAGCCCCAAAGAAGGCCACATTGGTGCGTTACAACCTAGCAGCCAGGCATCTCCCGCCCCTTTAGCGATCGCTTCCATACCCATGCGGTAGGCTTCTACACCGGTTACGCCCGATTGACTGCGCTTACCTTTTAAAGTGCCCCAGTAGTTTGCGTCTAATTTGAATAACTCAACGCCCCACTCTTGACGCATGACGGACACAACGTGGGTTAGATGATCTTGCACTTCAGGATTTGAAGTATCGAGAATGTACCAAGGAGTACAACGCCAACCGCCATAAGTGACATCTTCAGCTTTCAGGAGATTTCCGTCCTCGTGACGCACAAACCAATCGGGATGCTTTTTGAAGATTTCTGATTCTGGCTGGGCAATGAATGGTGCCATCCAAATCGCTGGCTTTTTGCCTTTCGCGCGAATGTTGTGAATCAGTTCTTTCACACCACCAGAGAACTTATCCGAAGGCGTTAGCCAATCTCCCATAAATGCTTGGTAGCCATCATCTAGCAGTACCCATTCGAGCTCAGCTAGGTTGTCTTGCATGCATTCCACGTTTTCTAAAACGTTGCCTTCGGTCACATCCGCGTAGTAGGCATACCAAGAGCACCAGCCAATTGGCGCATCCTGAGTGACACCATTGCGCACTGGGTGATGCTCGGCAAGCATCTCACTGTATTGTTGGTAAAGCTCAGACAGAGATTGACCGCGTAATATAGCCACAGATTCCAGTGTGTTATGTTCCCAATCCGCTACTTGGGTATGTTCTCCATCAATAGAGGCAGAAAGAACCCAATGCTCACCGTGCGCCTGCACCTCAAAATAGCCTGCAAAGCGATGACAAGACGTAAAGCCAAACAAGGTGTAACCTGCGGCATCTTCAACAGCTAAGTAGTTGTAGTAACGCTTAGGTGCACTCTCTGGGTAAATACGGTAGGAATTATTGTTATCTGGGCAGCGACCAATATCGATAGGTTGAGAAATGGTACCGCTGGTCTGCACCAACATTTGGAAACCGTCGCCAAGCACCGTTGCACCTTGCTCATAGAGAAAAGGCATTTGGAACAAGACTTCACGATCGGTGAAGGTTTTATTGTGTATCCCGGCAAAAGAAAAATGGATTTGGTTGCCTACGACTTCAAATTGAAGATCGTTATCACTCACTGAAATCTCAGTGTGATTGGCCAATTGAATGGTCTGAGCCATAGAGAATCTACTCACTTAATTATTATTGTTTCATTAAGCGCATTATCCTCCCCTTCTCTCACCCAATTCGTTATCAACGTCACGAATCCGTTGCATCTCAATTTATTCAAACTGGTTATTGAGAGAACGCTCACTGAATTTTGGTCAAAAAAATACCAGCCCGAGGGCTGGTATTTCATTCATAGCTTAGTGCTCTGATTAAGCAACTTCGATCGGGCCACCGAATGAAGTCACTGGTGGAACTTTACCAGTGAATTTCTCGAAGTCTACGATACATGTGTTCGCAGAAGTCGCTTGTGCTAGCTCAGAAGAACCGATGTCTTGAGTTAGTGTGTTAGGATCACCGTAAGTACAAATTGCACCTACTTTCTCGTTTAGAGGACCGTACCACGCACCTTCTTCGATACGGATAACCCCACGTGGGTAGCTATCAGTAAGTACAGCACCAGCAAGAAGCTGACCACGGTCGTTAAATACACGTACCAAGTCACCGTCTTTAATGCCTTTTGCTTTCGCATCAACTGGGTTGATGTATACAGGCTCACGACCTTGAACAGCGTAAGTAGCACGGAAATCTTCAGATTCACACATCTGAGAGTGCAGGCGCTTGTCCGGGTGGCAAGACTGTAGCCAGTACGGGTGTTTGTCAGAGCCAGGACCACCGTGTGAGCGTTCTGATTTCTCGAACCACATCGGGTGTTCTTGACAGTGTTCGTAACCGTAACGACCGATCTTACGAGAAGTGATCTCGATGAAGCCAGAAGGTGTACCCAGTGGGTTGATTTCTGGATCTTGACGGAAGTCAGCGTGACGAACCCAAGGCTTACCTTGACCGAAGTCTAGTACGCTCTTCTCCCAGAACTCATCAAATTCTGGCATTTCGAACTTACCGTCGTTCGCTTTCTTACAATCGTTGTACAGGCTGCGGATCCATTCCATCTCGCTCATGCCACGAGTGTACTCGTCGCGACGACCAAAGCGTTGAGTCAGTTCACTCATGATTTGGAAGTCTGGCTTAGATTGGAACAATGGGTCCACTAGACGATGCATAGCAATCAGACCTTTGTTCGAGTAAGAACCGTATACGTCGATATCGTTACGTTCCCACTGAGTACATGCTGGAAGCACGATATCAGAGAAACGACACGTTGCCGTCCAAGCGAACTCAATCGTTACTACTGTTTGTAGTTTCTGGAACGCTTGCTTCATGCGGTTACGATCTTGGTGGTGGTGCCATGGGTTACAACCCGAGATCACCATCATCTTGAAGTCCGGAAGCTTAACTTTACCACCGTTGTAGTTGATCTCTTTGCCTGGTTCTAGCAGACAGTCGATCCAACGTGCAACAGGGATAGTACGGCTGTAACCGTTAAAATCGTTGTTATCCCACTTCGGCTTCATACCAGTATCTAGGTTACGAGGGAAACCACCAGGGCCCGCGAAACCAGTTGAAGGTACACCGATACTTGAGTAGTGGTGACCGTAAGAGATACCACCGCCAGGTAGACCGATTTGACCAACCATTGCTGCAACTACTGCTGCTGCCCAGTATGGTTGCTCACCGTGCTCTTGACGTTGGATACACCAACCCATAAGGATCTGTGTACGACCGTTCACTAGCATGCGTGCGAATTCACGAATCTTGTCCGCTTTCACGCCACAGATAGGTGCAGCCCACTCAGGTGTTTTAACAACTTTATCTTTCGTTTCACCTTGAACGTACTTGATGAAATCTTCGAAACCTAGACAGTAAGTTTCAATGAACTTCTTGTCGTATAGGTCTTCGTTGTACAGTACGTGCGCAACAGCAAGCATGAATGCTACGTCTGTTAGCGGGTTAATGTATAGGTGATCGTTCTCTAGGTAACGTTGAGTCTTGTTCTTAACTGGGTCTACAGAAAGAACATTGATCTCGCCTTTCGCTACTTTTTCCTTCAACTGCGCTAGGTAGTTGAAAGATTCGTGCGTTTCACAGTTCCAACCTACTTGTAGGTTTTTAACTGGGTCGTTTGCCCAAAGAATGATGTTGTCTGAGTTCTCTAGGATTTCAGACCAAGACGTACCTTGTGCGTAAACTTCTGTTGAACCAAGTACGTAAGGCATGATGGTTTGACCTGCACCAGTCGAGTAGTCACCTACTTTAGTGATGAAGTTACCGTGCATACCTACAGCACGTTGCATGTGTGCTGTACAGTTGTTGAACGCACCAGTTTGGTTCCAACCAGTTTGACCTGCGTGTAGAGCCCATGGACCGTATTCTTTCTGAATACGCTCTAGCTCACGGTAGAACAGGTCTAGAGCTTCATCCCAAGTTACACGGATGAAACGGTTGTTACCGCGCGTCTCAGCGCTGTATTTATGCTTCTTCAGCCAATCTAGACGAACCATTGGGTAACGAACACGTGATGGGCTGTAGATAATGCCCTTGATGCCGTTCAACATTTCTGTTGGGTTCTGGTCTAGCTCTAGCGGTTTGATCTCTTGAACTTTACCCGCGTAGATGTGGGCGCGGAACGCGCCCCAGTGTGAACCTGTTACTTTCCAAGTACCAGTAGACTCAGCTGCGTTTGCAGATGCTGAAGCCAATAAGCTTGGACCGATAACTGACGCTGCACTTGTGGTTGCTACACCTTTAAGAAAACTTCTTCGTGTAATAGCCATTTATTTTTACTCCAATCCGACGCTTATTAGTGGTGACCTTCAGCATAATCTGAAGAGTGCTTCTGTAGGTACTTCAAGATCAGTGCTTCACTGTCTGTATCTAGGTTAACGAACGCTAGCATACCGTCGAACATACCTGGCCATGTGTTCGCATCGAAGTGCGCTTCAGCTGGTTGTGTGTGACATACAGAACAGTTAGTTTTGTAAGCTTCTTTCGATTTTTCCCATACAGGGTTGATGTCGTTCAGCATAGATTCTTTCTTGATCCATACTTTCGCAGCTACTTTCTCCCAAGGAAGACCAGTTAGCTCATCAACTTTCTTCTCACCAGCCGTAACAATGTTCGCGTCTGTTGATGCTTCTTTCAGTAGAGATGCTACTGCGATGTTTTTACCGAAGTCTTCTTGAATTACACGACCGAAGCCTTTCGCTTTACGCCAGCCGTCGATTTCAATTTCAACGTAGTCGCCTTTGTCTTCAAGAACTTTTACAGTTGATGCTGGGTTTAGAAGACCTGCTTCTTTAGCACCTTTGTCATCGAAGTAGATTGGTAAGTGACGAACACTTACTAGTTGCTGACCTACACCGTAGTCAGTGTTTGAAGTCATACCTTCTAGGTCACCAACAATACCACCAATACTGTCCATACCAGCTGGTAGTTTGTGTGCGATACCTTTGTGACAGTCTACACAGCTTTGATCTTTCTCAGCTGCTTGTTTCATTTGGATACGAGCGGTTGGAGACATTTGCTCGAAGTCCATTGAATCGTAGTTGTGACAGTTTTTACACTCTAGAGATTTGTTTGCAGAGAAACGATCCCATTCGTGTTTAGCAAGTTCGATACGACGCTCTTCGAAAACACCCGGTTCGTCGTAGTTGCCAAATACTTGTGCAAATACTTCTTTAGACGCTTGCATCTTACGAGCGATCTTATCTGTCCAGTTGTGTGGAACGTGACAGTCAGGACAAGTAGCACGAACACCAGAGTGGTTTTTCCAGTGAACTGTGTCTTGCAGTTCAACGTATACGTTGTCACGCATTGTGTGACAACTAATACAGAATTCTTCTGTGTTGGTTGCTTCTAGGGCTGTGTTAAAGCCACCCCAGAAAATAACACCAGCGATGAAACCGCCCATAGTCAGCACGCCTAGGCTGATATGGACTGCCGGGCGCGTCATCGTACGCCACAGTTTAATGATTAATGATTTCATTATTTGCTCTCTTAAAATCTTTTCTAAAGTGTGGTTATGAGCTCACCGGCTTACATGCCGTGCGCGCCTGGAGGACCAAAGAAGAACACTTGAAGTGCCCAAACAATAAATCCGTAGCCGCCTACGAAAGCCACACTCAGAATTGGGAAGAGAACAACTGCAATGAAGAGGAACGACTTCCACTCCAGTGAGCGTTTTTCACCACTCTCAATTTTGTTAACATCACTCATACATTTGCCTATTTTGTATCTAGTGTTATTGGAAAGCCCGCGTCACCAAGCTTAAGTTTTTTACAATCTCTATGGGAAAATGTTAGACCATACTAATAGTAAGGTTCAATCAAATCTGATGCTCCTCCCCTTGTTATCCAACACTTTTTTGAGCTCATCCAGAGATGTGTTTGATTGATATTCTTTGTGAAAAAATATTAATGGATGTGAAAAAATAAGTCTTTTGCAGACATGTTAAGAATACAACACAAGATTAACTTTGTTTACAATTTTCTGGATTTTTTCGTGCTACTAAATCGCTCTTTTTCCGACTAAAGACAAGCAGTTGTGATCGTCTTGTTAAGAAAACTTCACTAAATCATCGTGCTTTTTCAAACGTAAGATTGCAAAAAAACAGACCTCGCTAATTCATAAACCAACCGCACTTCGTTAGAATCAAAACGTTTGTTTCCGGAGAAAGTTTATGAATCAAGTTGTGGATATTAATTGGTTTGAACTCGCCCTTTTTAGCTTGATTCTGCTCATTCCACTCACCATCAATAAACGATACAAACTTGGCATTGCCAAAGACACTGTCATTAGCGTTGTGCGTATGACCGTTCAATTGGTTCTTGTCGGTGTGTATTTGGAATACCTTTTTAAGCTGAATAGCTTGGCAGTAAATTTGTTGTGGCTAGCGATTATGATTGTGGTTGGGGCGAGCTCAATTGTGAGTAAAACCAATCTACCCAAAAAACCTCTCATGTGGCCTTTAATCGCAGGATTGTCTAGCAGCTTATTCCCTTTGCTTGCGGCGATTGCTTTTGGCCTCGTCAAGCCAGAGCCCTTTTACAACGCGCAGTATATGATCCCTTTAGCAGGCATGCTGCTAGGCAACAGCTTGAGCAGCAACATCGTTGCCCTGCAGAACTTATTCACTGCTTTCGAGCAAAGAAAATCTGAATATGAAGCCGCTATATCTTTAGGTGCATCACCCAAATACGCCTCCTTCCCTTTCCTTCAAGAAGCGCTTCGTAAATCTCTGGCGCCTATTCTCGCCTCCATGGCAACGACTGGCTTGGTGACGCTTCCCGGCATGATGACAGGCCAAATCTTAGGTGGCGCTAGCCCGATGGTGGCCATCAAGTACCAATTAATCATCATGCTAGCGATTTTTGTCATGCTCAGTGTGTCTGTGGCGATTACCTTAGAGATGACGCTGAGCTGTGTACAAACAAAAGAAGGCCGCATAAAAGTGAAGTTTATCAACAAGGATAAGGCTTAAAGTTGGTCACTTCGCCATCACATAAGCGTCTCATTTTATGAATTTTTCTCGATCAAAAAAGATACTCACGATCTTTGAGACAGGTTATCCACAGAAAATGTGGATAAACCCCAAAAACCCATAAGCAACCAGAAACATAAGAGCAACTTTGAGACTGACCTCTCCTCATCAATCAAACGATCACAGATTGGTCATAGAAGCGTCATCGACTGCCTCTAGAGTGCAGTTAACCGACGAAAGGAGAATTCATCATGGATAGGTTAAACACGCGAGAAAAGCTCGATGATTTAGTGTCAGAAGTACCTGTAGACTGGCTAACACAAGAGCCTGTGGAAATGACATCTCACTGGATCCCAAATGAATTTGGTATCAACGAAGAGCTCGTCTAGCGCACCAGCTAAAACATTCAGATAAAAGAAAGGCAAGCCATATAGCTTGCCTTTTTTGAAAATTATTTCAGATGCTTATCTTCATCACGCAGGTAAATCATCCAGTACCACATGCCAACGAAGACACCACCACCGATAATATTACCGATCGTCACGGGGATCAGGTTGTTGGTCAAAAAACCGATCATGTTCAGATCCGCGTAGTCTGCAATGTTGGCACCTGTCATTTGCCAGAATGACTCTGGAGCAAAGTATTTAATACCAATCGCCATTGGTACTTGGAACATGTTCGCAATACAGTGCTCAAAACCTGCAGAAACGAACATCGCTACCGGCAAGATCATTACTGCGATTTTATCTGTCAGGGTGCGGCCGCTAAACGTCATCCAAACTGCGATACATACTAAAACGTTACACATGATGCCCAGCGCGACGGCTTGGAAGAAACCGTGATGCAGCTTATGTTGCGAAATTGCCATCGCATTCAAGCCCACTTGTCCACCGTCGAACATGTATTGCTTAGTAATAAGCATACAAACAACAAGTAGAACCGCACCAACCAAGTTACCGAAGTATACAACCAGCCAGTTCTTCATTAAGGCTTTCCATGAAATCTTGCCACTTGCACGTGCCACCAGCGTAAGAACCGAACTGGTAAACAGCTCACCGCCAGTAACAACCACTAAGATCAAGCCAAGGCTGAATGCCAAACCACCAATAAGGCGTGTAATGCCCCAAGGGAGATCACCAGCACCAGTGGTTACGGTTGTGTAGAAAATAAAAGCAATACCAATGTGAATGCCTGCAGAAATCGCCAGCAGGAAAGATTTCATCGGAGCTTTAGTTGCTTTGCCAACACCTACTTCGGCGGCACGTTCAGCAGCCTGAGGTGGTAATAGTGAGTCAAACTGATTGAAGTTCATGGAAGTGTAACATTTAGAAACAATTAACGAGGCGCGGATAATCGCTCCATTTCCAGACTTTTTCAAGGGCTATTTTTCATGTTTACCAAATTTGTTGTTGCTGAGAGAGTAATCGATAAAATTCAACAATGAGTTATTGTCCTAACCATTATTAATATTTGGTTCAAATGTTTACTGTAGAATAAAATTTCCGCGTTATATCAGGCCTATAGCGCTACACTTAACATTTCTAAGGCTTTTCTATTGCTCAACCTTAGTTTTCAGACTAGCTTGGTTAAAAAAGTACGAAGGAATTACCTATGAAATATTCAGCTGACCATATCGCCGAACTGAACCTACTTCTTCAATTCGATTTAAGCAGCGCAGCTACTGGCATCAAAGTCCACAAAGAAGCTTCTGAAGAAATGCAGGCAGCCGTTGCGCGTCTGTACGAAAAACAACTATGCACACAACCAGATGGCGGTTACCTAACTGACGAAGGGATCGAAGTTGCAGAACACGCGGATAAGATCCTTCGAGTGCTTTCTGCTGAATAATGATATTTAGACAAACCAATATCTGAATTTAAAAAGCCACCGCAATGGTGGCTTTTTTGATAATTAAATTTATCTAGATTCACTATATTAAGCGATCAGTTTTCTCACTTTTCCAAATGGCTGAATCTTATCATATGCCCAGTTAAAGCCCGTCGCGTAGAATAAGAAGAAAATTAAAAAGCCTGCCTCTAATGCCAACGCTTGCAGCAAAGTGATCTCCAAGAACCACGCAATCACAGGAATAGACAAGAAGATCAATCCACCTTCAAATCCCAACGTGTGACCAATTCGCATCGCTAGACTGCGTTCCTCTCGGTTTGAACCAAACCACTTATCAAAGTACAGGTTATAAATGTAGTTCCAAACTACAGTGTAAAGACTCAAACCAATACCGACCACCGCTAAATCACTGGATCCCTTCCCTGTAATCAAAGAAGCGGCAGGGATAATGATCGCGAGAGCAATCATTTCAAATAGTACAGCGTGAAAGATACGTTCGTTACGAGTCATGATGTTTTACCTAAATAGTTCTACTCAATGACTGACATTTTATCTATCATTCAGATAATCAAAAGTTAGATACCATCGGTAAAAGCGATATGTTTACTATTGAACAACTGCAAGCGTTTGTGACCACGTCGGAAGCGGGCTCCTTTTCAGCCGCTGCCAGAAAGCTCGGCCGGGCACAATCGGTGATCAGCCAACACATCATGAACATGGAACTGGATTGCGGTGTCGATCTATTTGATCGCTCTGGCCGCTATCCCAAGCTAACTGAGAAAGGTCATGAGCTAATGCCTTACGCACTTGCGACGCTCAGTCAACTGGATCGACTGAATAACAAGGCATCTCAACTTTTCTCTGCGCCAGCAAACAAGTTAGTGCTCGCTGTTGATGAAGGGATTCCATTAACTCGCCTCCCTATTGCATTGAAGAACTTAGAGCAAAAATTCCCTAACCTTCAGGTAGAGTGTCTCACGGCATCAAGCCCAGACATTATCGAGCTCATCAAATCTGAGCGCGCGACGACAGGCATTATTCTAAGTGATTTACAAATGCCCAAGAATGTTGATTTATCTAACTTGGGGAATATTGGTTTCGACGTGTTTGTATCATCTGAACACTCTTTAGCAAAACAGCCCATCCGAAACATCGATGAACTTAAGCAGCATCGCCAACTGGTGATCCGTTCAAAGAATGAAGATGTGAGTGGTCTTAATCAGGCGTTCAGCCCAGATATCTGGTACGCTGATGATTACTACATATTATTAGAACTGGCGAACAAGGGATTTGGCTGGTGCTTTCTTCCTGAGCATTTGGTGTCTTACGCGCCAAACACCTTAGTGAAACTTGGCGAAGAATTCACAAAACTGGCATGGCAAGTCAACATTGATTTGATACAACATCAGAAATGGCATTCCGATCCCCTACACCAACAAGCCAGATTAGAATTACAAACCCTGTTTGAATGAACTCAGGGCTGACAGTAGGAACATTACCGATGGCAAATACATTGATCATAGGTGCAGGCTGGCTAGGTACCCCACTTGCACAAACGCTCGTTGACCAAGGGCATCAAGTTATCGTCACGCGACGCAGTCAAACTCGATTGGATGAGTTTCCAATATCTTCCGTTCAAACTGCTCTACTCGACCTCAATGAATCGAACTCTGAGCAGCGACTCATTGATATCATCAAACAGCACCATATCGAACGTATTGTCGGCGCTTTCCCTCCTGGCTTTCGTAAAGGGAATGGACAAGAGTACGCACAGCAATGGCAGCGCTTAACTGAAGCGGCAAAAGCGAGTAACGTTGAAAAGATTTTGATGGTCAGCTCAACGACGGTATACCCAAACCTAGCCATCGATATGAAAGAAGAAGACGCCACACTCGCATTAGCCCAAACGAAGGAACACTTCTCAGACAACGCTCGCATCATGCTACAAGCTGAGCAATACGTCATTGACTCCGGCATCGACTACGCCATCGTACGTTGCAGTGGTTTGATAGGCTCTGACCGCCATCCTTCTCGCTTTGCACTGCGATTGAAACAAGTGAGCCGTAAAGCCCCAGCGAATATGGTGCATCAAAACGATGCTGTGGCAGCAACGGCTTTCGCTCTCAATCAAATCAGCAATGAAGTGGTGAACGCCACAACGCCGAACACTGTCAGCAAAGCCGAATTTTACCAAGCGGCCATTACGAGAAGTGACTTAGATATTGCCCTTCCGCCAGTCACTGAAACTGCCGATAAACGAATCCTTGCAGACAAGCTTATTGCGCTTGGCTACCAGTTCCAATTCAACTCAACGCTGGATGCACTATGAAGCTTTATCAACACATTGAAACCTTGTGGGATTACATGCAACTCAAGCAGGAACTCACACCTGCTGACTGCTTATTTGTTATGTGTAGCAATGATTTACGTGTTGCCGAATACGCCGCAAAGCTTTACCACCAAAAGCTTGCGCCTCTGATTGTATTTTCTGGCGGTGAAGGCCGTTTTACGGATGGCTTGTTTGACAAAAGCGAAGCCGAAACCTTTGCAGAAATTGCAAAACTTGCTGGCGTACCAAACGAAGCAATCTTAATCGAACCACAATCAAGCAATAGCGGTGAGAACGTTCGATTCACGGAACAATTGTTGATAGAAAAAGGGATTAACTGCGAGTCTCTCATCTTGGTTCAAAAACCATTTATGGAACGACGCGCCATCGCGACCTTCGAAAAGCAATGGCAATCACCTTATTCACGTCTGCAAGTGACCTCTACTGCGCATCCTTTCTTTGAATACATTAACGAAGAGATGCCTCTGATGATGGTACTGGAAGCATTGATGGAAGATTTTTCTCGCGTAAAGACTTATCCAGAGAAAGGCTTTCAAACGAAGCAAGAGATTCCTGCACACGTTGAATCTTCTTATCAAGCCCTACGAGAAAAGTTCGAGTTTGGTCTCGCGTAACCCCTCGCTCAGTGACCAACAACCAGACAATAAAAAAGCCACCGAATTCGGTGGCTATCTCTTATCTAACTCTTATCTAGACTGGCTTACTTACCAAGTGCTTCTTTGTAGTGCTGACGACAAACCGATACGTAACGGTCGTTACCGCCAATCGCCACTTGATCACCTTCTTTGATTGCAACGCCGTGCTCATCAGTACGGATAACCATGTTTGCCTTGCGACCACAGTGACAAATCGTTTTGAGTTCAACCAATTTGTCTGCCCAAGATAGCAGGTACTTGCTGCCTTCAAAAAGTTCGCCTAGAAAATCGGTACGAAGACCGTAGCAAAGTACAGGAATATGCAGCTTATCAACCACTTCTGTTAGTTGGTAAACCTGTTCTTTCGACAAGAACTGACACTCATCAATTAGGATACAGTGACGCTTTTCTACTTCATGCAGTGCCGCGATTTCTTGGTAAAGGTTGGTATCTGGGCGGAACAAATGCGCGTCTGATTGCAAACCAATACGAGAGCTCACTTTACCTACGCCGTAGCGATCATCTAGCGCTGCTGTGAAAATCACAGGCGTCATGCCACGTTCTTGGTAGTTAAATGAAGATTGGAGAAGAGTTGTCGATTTACCCGCGTTCATTGCCGAGTAATAGAAATACATCTGAGCCACAGAGCACTACCTTCGTTAAAGTTTAGAATTTATAAAAGCTTGTAAAGAAAAGGGCTGAATCATCAGCCCTTTTAAAAGATTCGATTACTTACGACGCCACGTTGTGCCTTCTGGGCCATCTTCCAGAACAATGCCCATCTCCGTCAGCTTATCACGAGCCATATCTGCGTTAGCCCAGTCTTTCGCTGCACGAGAGTCGTTACGTAGCTTGATTAGTGCTTCGATTTCAGCCACTTCATCATCGTTACCAGCGTCACCTTTTAGGAACGCTTCTGGATCTTGGTGAAGAATACCGATCACGTCAGCCAGTTCACGCATTAGCGCACCTAGCTCGCTCGCTTTCTCTAGGTTTTCTGTCTTAAGACGGTTTACTTCACGTGCCATATCGAACAGTACTGAGTAAGCTTCTGGCGTGTTGAAGTCGTCGTTCATCGCTGCAGTATAGCGAGATACGTACTCTTCACCACCAGCTGGCGCTGCACTTAGATCGAGACCACGTAGAGACGTGTATAGACGCTCAAGAGAGGCACGCGCTTGGTTTAGGTTATCTTCGCTGTAGTTTAGCTGGCTGCGGTAGTGACCAGACATTAGGAAGTAACGAACCGTCTCAGCATCGTAGTGACCAAGAACATCACGGATAGTAAAGAAGTTACCCAAAGACTTAGACATCTTCTCACGGTCTACCATTACCATGCCGCTGTGCATCCATGTGTTCACGTATTGAGTGTCGTGTGCACAGCAAGATTGCGCGATTTCGTTCTCGTGGTGTGGGAACTGAAGATCAGAACCGCCACCATGAATGTCGAAGTGGTTACCTAGGATTGAAGAGTTCATTGCAGAACATTCGATGTGCCAACCTGGACGACCTGGACCCCATGGTGATTCCCATGTTGGTTCACCCGGTTTAGACATCTTCCAAAGTACGAAGTCCAGTGGGCTGCGTTTTGCAGTTTCGATATCGACACGCGCACCAGCTTGCAGCTGTTCAAGGTCTTGCTTAGACAGTTTGCCGTATTCGTTGAACTTGCCTACTTCAAACATTACGTCGCCGTTATCTGCAACGTATGCGAAACCGCGCTCGATTAGCTTTTCAACCAATTCGATGATTTCAGCGATGAACTGAGTTGCACGAGGCTCAACGTCAGGGCGTTTCATGTTCAGTGCATCGAAGTCAGCGTGCATTTCGCCAATCAGGCGCTCTGTCAATGAATCACAAGATTCACCGTTTTCTGCTGCACGTTTGATGATTTTGTCATCGATATCAGTGATGTTACGTACAAACGTTAGGTCATAACCAAGGTAACGCAGGTAACGAGAAACCACATCGAAAGAAACGAAAGTACGACCGTGACCGATATGACAGAGATCGTAGATGGTAACTCCACAGACATACATGCCAACTTTGCCGGCTGTAATTGGTTTGAATTCCTCTTTCTGTCTTGTGAGTGTGTTATATATCTTTAACATGATCTCTATCTATGATTGTGAATGGATAACAAGAAGGCCGAGTATAACAACTCAGACCTTATTAGGTAATAGCAATTCACGGATAAAACGATAATCGGCTAAACTTCAAGCACAAAACTATTAATTTGTTCTTCCTGAGTTTTTAAAGCGTAATAACTTAGGCTAGAATCGCAGTTTCAATACAACACAGTAAAGGAAAGTAGCATGATCACCCTTCACACTAATTTTGGTGACATCAAGATTCAACTAAACGAAGAGAAAGCGCCAGAGACTAGCGCAAACTTCCTTCAGTACTGCCGCGACGGTTTCTACGACAACACTCTTTTCCACCGTGTTATTGACGGCTTCATGATCCAAGGTGGTGGTATGGAGTCTGGTCTACGTGAAAAAGCATCACGTGCACCAATCAAGAACGAAGCAAACAACGGTCTTAGCAACAAAGTGGGTACACTTGCTATGGCTCGTACTATGGAGCCGCATTCAGCAAGCTCTCAGTTCTTCATCAACGTAAACAACAACACGTTCCTAGACTTCCGTAGCGAAAGCCTAGACGGTTGGGGTTACTGTGTATTCGGTGAAGTAATCGAAGGCATGGACATCGTAAACAAGATCAAAGGTGTGAGCACTGGTTCTTACGGCATGCACCAAGACGTACCTCTAGAAGACGTAGTGATCACTGGTACAACAATCGAAGAGTAATTCTGTAGAATTGCTGCCAAGAGATAAGTTTGTGGGGAGGCGTTGCTTCCCCTTATTTCTATGACAACATTATTTATATCTGATCTTCATCTTACCCCATCACGTCCTGATATCACGGAGTGCTTTGTTACGTTCATGCGTTCAGAAGCAATCCATGCCGACGCACTGTACGTGCTTGGTGATTTGTTCGAATTCTGGATTGGTGACGATGACAACACCCCTTTTGCAAGTCAAATCCGTAGCGAATTTAAAGCACTGACGGATTCTGGTGTGCCAACCTTCTTCATCCAAGGCAATCGAGATTTCTTACTGGGTAAACGCTTTTGCAAAGAAACCGGTATGACATTGCTTGATGATGTCTGCACAATTGATCTTTATGGTCAAAAAGCCGTGATTCTGCATGGCGATACACTTTGCATTGATGATGTGAAATACCAAGAGTTTCGAAAAACCGTTCATAAGCCATGGCTTCAATGGTTGTTTAATCGTATTCCCTGGTTCGTTAAGAAAAGAATTGTCGCTAAAGTTCAGTCAGACATTCGAGACGACAAACAAACCAAGTCCCTCGACATCATGGACGTTAACCAAGGCGAAGTAGAGCGCGTTATGTCTCAAAACTGCGTCAACCTGATGATTCACGGTCACACGCACCGCCCAAATACACATATTTTTGAATTAAATGGTGTTAAAACAACACGTATTGTCTTAGGTGATTGGTATAGCCAAGGCTCGGTTTTAAAAGTAGATTCTGACAATTTTGACTTGCAAACACGACCGTTTGACACAGAATTGAAGTAAAGCATGTCGAGCGTGTAGAAGATTGACGCGCAAAGCATAGAAATTTTACAGAAAATCGCTATCATCGTATTACTCAGTTAAACAGAACAAAGTACCGCATTGAAGTATTCATACGTAGCTCGCCAACCGATACTGGATAGAGAAAAGCGTACCATCGGGTATGAGCTTCTCTTCCGTGACGGTCCGAAAAATACCTTTCCAGAAGTAGAACCTGAGCTGGCTACTAGTCGACTTCTATCTGACCATTTCCTCACCACACACTACAGTACTCTGGGTGATAAGCTCGGCTTTGTTAATTTTCCATACCAAAGTTTGGTCAATCTCGTCCCTACTCTGTTTCCCAATGAATCACTCGTGGTTGAAGTATTGGAAGATTGTGAGCCAACAGACGAGTTACTTCATGCAATCAAACATCTACATGCATCTGGCTATCGCGTTGCGTTAGATGACTTTGTTCCGACTAAAGCTTGGAAGCGTTTTTTACCTTATGTTGCGATCATCAAGTTCGACATTCGCTTAGTCCCTATCGAAAAGGCCGCGATTTACATTCAATCACTTGGCCACTTTGGTATCGACTTTTTAGCCGAGAAAGTCGAAACCTATGAAGAGTTTGAACAGGCAATGGATGCTGGTTTTAACTACTTCCAAGGCTACTTCTTCAGTAAACCTGAGATGATTCAGAAAAAACGCCTTAACCCGGCGTTTTTGACGGTGATTCAACTGTGTAAAGAGATCGCAGACAAACCCATCAATTTCAATGAAGTCGAACGCCTGTTTTCAATCGATGTGACCCTGTCTTATAAGCTAATGACTTATGTAAACTCGGGTTACACGCTCACCACTAAGATTAAGTCCTTCCGACAGGCGCTGGTTTATCTTGGTGAAGAACGCTTAAGACGCTTTATTTCTCTTGTTGCCATTGCTTCAGTGCACGAAGATAAACCTGACTCTTTGTACTCTTTAGCGATTCAGCGCGCGCGTATGTGTGAAATTTTGCTCAGCCAGATGAACACTAAATACGATCCCGGCCAAGCGTTTTTAACAGGAATGTTCTCACTATTAGGTTCACTATTAGACCAACCGCTTTGCGACGTGATCAGTGACATTCCAGTTGATGAGGAAATCAAGCAAGCGCTCACAAGTCGCAAAGGCGTATTAGGCTATCTTCTTTCGATGATCATCGCTTACGAAAAAGCCGATTGGGAAACAACGGAAAAGTACGGTAGCGCACTTAAACTGACTGAGCCACAATTAGCCAAAGCGTTCAGCCAATCCACAGCTTGGGCTCAAGAACTGCTGTCTCAAACGCCCTAAATCGCTATAATGCCCCAAAGAATACCTCCAGCCTCACTTATGTGAGGTTGTTTGTTTTTACCGCTTAATTAATCGAGATTTCATTTTATGGCTTCTTCTTGTCCTTGCGGCTCTAACCGCACCTACCAACAGTGTTGTGAAATTGCCCACAATAACCATGCTGACGTCACCACTCCGGAGCAGCTCATGCGCTCTCGTTACAGTGGGCATGTGTTAGGTCTAGTGGATTACGTGGTGAACACATACCACCCAAGCTGTAATGCAGAAGAGCAACGTGAAGGCATTGCCCAATCCATCGACAGCGATTGGTGCAAGCTTGAGGTAGTAAAAGCCGAAGCGAGTAGCAACGAGAATGAAGGTTTTGTTGAGTTCAATGCGTACTTTAATGAAGACGGCAAACGCTACTGTATGACAGAGCGTTCTCGTTTCGTGAAAGAAGATGGGCTTTGGTACTACATTGATGGCACGTTCCCAGAAGAAGAGCCGGAACAAGATCCTCGCTTAAGCCAACCAGTAAGCAGTCTAAAGGTAGGTCGTAACGATCCGTGTATCTGTGGAAGTGGTAAGAAATTTAAGAAATGTTGTGGGTAATAGATAGGCTCTAGGTAAACACAGGTTCCAGGTAAATAAAGGTTCTGGGGGCTTAGAGCCTAAAGTCTCGAATTACGGATTATCGTCCGCTTGCCCCTGCCTATCATCAAGCATTTCCCTTTTCCGTAAGCGAAGCGTTCTAAATTCCATCGTTTTTTCTAAGCCAATGAAGTGCGCGAGAGATCCCGCGCACTCTGTTTTAGGTTCAGAGTTTGGGGCTCTTCTTTATTTATGACGCTCTTTCAGTTTGTTCACTACATCATTCATCGATAAGCCTTGGTCTTGAAGCAATACCATTAAGTGGTAAATCAAATCTGCCGATTCACACACTAACTCCGCCTTATCGCCCGACGTCGCCGCAAGCGCGACTTCAACGCCTTCTTCGCCCACTTTTTGCGAAATACGCTTGGTGCCACGGGCATAAAGACTGGCAGTATAAGAGGAATCTGGGTCGGCACTCTCGCGGGCAGCCAATAGCTGCTCAAGTTGATGAAGCCACACCATTTGTGACTCCTCTTGAGGGTCCACATCCCAGCAAGTTGTGTTACCCAAATGACACGTAGGACCAATGGGATTCACCTTCACCAGTAGCGTATCGTTGTCGCAATCTAGCTGCATGTTCACTAGTTGCAATACGTTGCCAGAGGTTTCACCTTTCGTCCAAAGACGCTGCTTGGTACGAGAGAAAAACGTCACTTGACCCGTTTCGCCCGTTTTTGCCAACGCATCTTGGTTCATGTAACCCATCATCAGCACTTGGCTTGATTGGAAATCTTGTACGATGGCAGGTACCAGACCATCCACCTTTTCCCAGTTGATTCGCTCAGCTAGCGAACTTACTTCGGCGGTTTTTACACTCATAGTCGTACCTCAATGCCTTGTTGTTTCAAATACTGCTTTAGTTCACCAATGTTGATGACTTGTTTGTGGAATACCGATGCAGCAAGCGCGCCATCCACATTGGCTTTTTGGTAGGCTTCTGCGAAGTGCTCCATGGCACCTGCACCACCCGATGCAATCAATGGCACGTTACACACTTCACGCACCATATTAAGTTGTTCGATGTCGTAGCCGTTACGCACACCGTCTTGGTTCATCATGTTCAGCACGATTTCACCAGCGCCGCGTTTTTGTACTTCTTGCACCCAATCACGCGTTTCCCATTGGGTCGCTTTGGTGCGTTCTTCATCACCAGTAAACTGGTAAACCTGATACTTGCCCGTCTCTTTGTCGTAGTATGAATCGATACCTACAACGATACATTGCACACCAAACTTATCAGCAAGGTCAGTAATCAACTGAGGGTTCGCCAAGGCAGGAGAGTTAATAGATACCTTATCTGCACCAAACTCAAGAATGCGCGCCGCGTCTTCTGCTGATTTAATGCCACCAGCCACACAGAACGGGATATCAATCACTTCTGCAACGCGAGCGACCCAACTTTTATCGACGACACGACCATCACTTGAAGCGGTAATATCGTAGAACACAAGCTCGTCAGCGCCTTCTTCAGCATAACGCTGCGCCAGAGGAACGATGTCGCCAATGATTTCGTGGTTGCGGAACTGGACGCCCTTCACCACTTGTCCGTCACGAACATCAAGACATGGAATTATTCGCTTTGCCAACATGCAAACGCCTCCTCTGCTGTGAACTTACCATCTAACAGCGCACGACCAACAATCACACCAGCAACACCGCTACCTTTTAGCGCTTCGATATCCGCTAATGAGCCGATGCCACCTGAAGACTGGAACTGCACTTGTGGGTACTGTTTACATAGGTCGACGTAAAGCTCAACGTTTGAACCCGCTAACGTACCGTCACGAGAAATGTCTGTACAAAGCACATGCTGCAAACCTACCGTTAGGTAATCTTTGATTAGAGCTTCGATGGTCGCGCCTGAGTCTTCTTGCCAACCAGATATTGCCACTTTACGTGTGCCGTATTGATCGATGTTGATGTCTAACGCGAGAACGATTTTCTCTGCGCCGTATTTTTCCATCCAACCTTTCACAAGCTCTGGCTGTTTTACTGCTGTTGAGCCAACGACAACACGCTGAGCGCCCGCTTCTAGCAGATCAATCACGTCTTGCTCTGTACGCACACCGCCACCGATTTGGATGTTCGCTGGTGTGCTTGCTAGTAGCTTTGCAATCAAATCAAGCTGACGCGCTGTTGTGTCTTTCGCGCCAGTCAAATCCACTAAGTGTAGCCAGTTTGCACCAGCTTGGTGGTACAAGTTGAACTGCTCTGCTGGGTCGACTTTGTACTCGGTTACCTGGCCGTAATCACCTTGATAAAGGCGAACCACCTGTCCTTCAATTAAATCAAGAGCTGGAATAATCACACTAAATCCCTTTTATAATTCTAAGAAGTTTTGAATAAGCTTCGCGCCCGCTTTTGAAGAACGCTCAGGGTGGAACTGCACACCGTAGTAGTTGCCGCTTTGTACTGCTGCTGTGAACGGGTTGCCGTATTCACACTCGGCAATCGTGTAATCTCCAACCGGCATTGCAAAGCTGTGTACAAAGTAGAAGTACTCACCTTCTTCAATACCTTTGAACAGTGGGTTACCTGCTTTTGCAGACACCGTGTTCCAGCCCATATGCGGCAGCGGTAAGTCACCAGTTTGTAATAGCTTAACTTCACCATCACAAAGTCCAAGACACTCAACTAACTCGTCGGCTTTCTGCCCTTTTTCTTGAGACACTTTGCCCAACAGTTGCATGCCTAAACAGATACCTAGCAATGGCTTTTCTACCTGTTTTACCAAGCTGATAAGATCGCGTTCTTCTAGGTTCTTCATCGCTTCACTGGCGGTTCCCACGCCCGGTAGAAATAGCTTGTCAGCTGCCAATACAACTTGTGGATCTTTTGAAATCGTTACGTCATAGACTAGGCGTTCAATGGCAAACTTCACCGAAGAGACGTTGGCACAGCCTGTATCGATAATGACAACTTTCTGTTCTGTCACTGTTTTTCTCCTTGCTAACGTTAGCCTTAAAGTACGCCTTTACTACTCGGTAGCTCAGTGCCTTCTACTTTGATTGCTTGGCGCAGAGTGCGACCAAACGCTTTAAATAGGCTCTCAATGATGTGGTGATCATTGTTACCCGCAGAAGAAAGGTGCAGCGTACACGCTAGGGTGTCAGTCAGAGAACGGAAGAAGTGAACCACCATCTCTGTAGAAAGGTCACCCACTTGCTCACGGCTGAATTGCGCGTCGAACTTAAGGTAAGGACGACCTGATAGGTCCAGTGCACATTGTGCCAAGCACTCATCCATTGGCAGACTGAAGCCAAAGCGACCAATACCACGTTTGTCACCCAGTGCTTCTTTCAACGCCTGACCCAAAGCAAGAGCGGTATCTTCTACCGTGTGGTGATCATCAATGTGCAGGTCACCTTCCACTTTGCACACCATCTGGAATCCGCCGTGCGTCGCGATTTGATCCAGCATGTGGTCGAAGAAACCAAGACCTGTAGAGATGTCATTGCCGCCTTGCTCATCAAGATTAACGAATACTTTGATGTCTGTTTCTTTTGTAGTACGAATCACTTCAGCAACGCGTGCCTTCACCGTTAGATCTTTCAAGATCTGTTTCCAACCCATGGTTTCTGGATTGTATTGAATGCCACGAATTGCCATGTTTTCTGCAAGTTGAAGATCAGTTTGACGATCGCCAATCACAACAGAGTTTTGGAAATCAACTTTGCCACCTTGAAGGTACTCTTTTACCAAGCCCAATTTAGGCTTACGGCAAGAACAGTTATCTTCATCGAAGTGCGGACAAATCAGCACGTCATCGAACTTCACACCCTGAGATTCAAAGATCTCCATCATCATGTTGTGTGGAGCATCAAAGTCTGCTTGTGGATAGCTGTCGGTACCCAAACCATCTTGGTTAGTGACCATCACTAGGCGGTATCCTGCATCCTGCAACGACAACAGGCTTGGGATAACAAATGGCTCTAGTTTTAGCTTATCTAAACGGTCTACTTGAAAATCAACTGGCGGCTCAACAATTAAGGTGCCATCACGGTCGATAAAAAGGATTTTTTGTTGTTTGCTCACTCGAACTTCCTTATTGCTATTCTTTTGGCGCTCCCGCTATTGAGCGAGAGCGATTAATTTTGTCTCTACTTATGCGTAGTAGTTTCTAATAAATCCAAGCGTTTTTTCACACTCGTCGCGGTTACCAACACTGATACGTACGCAGTTCTCAATCGGCGAGTTACGCAAAATAATGCCTGTATCCCAAGCAGCTTTGAAAAGATCATCGCCATCTGGGAATTTTACCAATAGGTAATTCCCCCACCCTTCAAACACTTCCAAACCCGGAATCATTGAAAGACCAACTTGTAAGTAAGCACGGTTTGCATTCAGATCAAGAACTTGGAACTTCGCTCTTGCTAAGCCAGCTTCCGAAAGCGCCTGAGTCGCAATTTCTGCCACTGGAACCGGTACTGGATATGGTGCGATAACTTTAAGAAGTACATTAATCAGCTCTTCGTTCGCAAGCGTAAACCCACAACGCAGACCAGCAAGCGCAAAAGCTTTCGACAGAGTACGCAAAATCGCAAGATTCGGGTATTGCGCCAGTAAATCTACCGTTGATGCTTCAGGGCAAAAATCAATGTACGCCTCATCCATTACCACGATTGCACGGTCTTTTGTCATCTCAAGCAGAGACACAATGTCTTCACGCTTAACCAAGTTACCTGTTGGGTTGTTTGGCGAACATACAAAAACCAGTTTCACGTTATCCAGATTAGCTTCGATACCTGCAAGGTCTAGTTGCCAATCTGACGTTAGCGGCACGGTTTTACGCTCTACACCTATAGTTTCTGCACTGATGGCGTACATACCGTAAGTCGGTGGACAATAAAGAATCGCATCTTCACCCGGCTCACAAAAAGCGCGAATCAGTAGTTCAATACCTTCATCTGCTCCGCGAGATGTTAGTGTTTGCTCTGGTTTCACACCCGCATAGGCTGCGTAAGCAGAAATTAGTTCTTTCGGCTGACATTCGCTGTAACGATTGAGACGAGCAAAGTCTGTTTTGTATTCATTGTTGAATGGCGATTCGTTAGCATTTAGCCATACGTCACCGGTACCACCAATTCGGCGAGCCGATAAATAAGGGGTAAGTTGTTGGACTTGTTTACGCGCTAGCTTTTCCATCTCATTGTCCTCTTACTTAGCTGCTAGTTTTTCTACGCGGGTTAATTTTTCAGTACGAATGGTCACTGCACGTTTGTGTGCATCCAAGCCTTCCGCTTCAGCCATAGTGACCACTGTAGGGGCAAGGTTCTTTAGACCATCAGCAGATAACTCTTGAATCGTCATACGCTTAGAGAAGTCCGCCAAACCTAAGCTTGAATACGTGCGTGTGTAACCGTAAGTAGGAAGAACGTGGTTAGTACCCGATGCGTAGTCACCTGCTGATTCAGGCGACCAATCACCAAGGAAAATAGAACCTGCGTTGTCTAATAGAGGCAGAAGCTCGCGTGGATTCTTAGTCTGAACAATTAAGTGCTCAGGACCGTAGTAGTTCGAGATGGAAACCGATTGAGTCAGAGACTCGGCGATAATAATCAAGCTTGAAGCTAATGCTTGCTCGGCAATATCCGCACGCGACAGTTCTTTAAGTTGGCGTTGAACCGCGTCCGTCACTTGATCCGCAATCACAGGTGAAGGTGTCACAAGTACCACTTGAGAGTCAGGGCCGTGCTCCGCTTGGCTTAGAAGATCTGCAGCAATGAAATCAGGGTCTGCGGTTTCATCGGCAATCACTAACACTTCTGATGGACCTGCAGGCATATCAATCGCTGCGCCACGGAAATCATTACTTACCTGACGTTTTGCTTCTGTCACGTAAGCGTTACCTGGACCAAAGATCTTATCAACTTTAGATACGGTTTCTGTTCCGTAAGCCATCGCTGCGACGGCTTGACCACCGCCAACGTTGTACACTTCATCAATACCACACAGTTTTGCTACATAAAGGATCTCGTCAGCAATTGGGGGTGGAGAACAAAGCACCACTTTACGACAGCCTGCAATTTTTGCAGGAACACCAAGCATCAAAACAGTCGATGGCAATGGCGCACTGCCACCGGGAATGTACAAACCCACTTTTTGAATTGGGCGCGTTACCTGCTCACAAAGTACACCCGGTTGAGTTTCTACTTTGATTGGCTGTGGCTTTTGCGCTTTGTGAAACTTAGTGATGTTTTCATACGCTTGCTCTAATGCGCTTTTCATCTTTTCAGAAAGACGCGCTGACGCTTCATCGATTTCTTGAGCGGAAACACGGATGGATTCCGGTTTCACACGGTCAAACTTCTCCGTCAGTTCCAATAGTGCAGCATCGCCTTCTTTGCGAACTTTTGCGATTACTTCAGAAACCGCGGCAGTGATATTCGCACCTTCAGTAATTGCAGGACGTTCTAGGATTGAGTCTTGCTGCGTTTCACTTAGCGATTGCCATACGACTGTTCTCATTGCGATTACTCCATCATTTTCTCAATTGGTAGTACTAGAATTGAGCTCGCACCCAGTTCTTTAAGTTGTTCCATGGTTTCCCAGAACAGGTTTTCAGTACTTACCAAATGAACCGCAACTTTTTGCTTGTCGGCAGACAGAGGTAACACAGTCGGATCTTCCGCACCTGGCAGTAGTGCTTTGATTTGGTCTAGCTTCTCAGCTGGCGCATGTAGCATGATGTACTTAGACTCTTTCGCTTGCTGTACGCCTTGCATACGAGTCAAGAGCTTTTCGATTAGCGCCACTTTGTCTGCGTCGAACTCACCAGTGCGTTGAATCAGTGTCGCTTTTGATTTGAAGATAATTTCAGCTTCTTTAAGACCGTTCGCCTCTAGCGTTGCACCTGTAGAAACCAAGTCAGCGATTGCATCAGCAAGGCCCGCGCGAGGGGCAACTTCTACAGAGCCTGTCAGCATACATGTTGAGAATGGAACGCCCGCTTCATCCATGTAAGCTTTTAGCAGTTGTGGGTATGTCGTAGCGATACGTTTGCCAGCGAGGTCTTGAGGGCCGTTGTACTCTTCGTCTTTGTCGATTGCGATAGATAAACGGCAGCCACCGAAATCAAGACGACGAAGTTGAACAAATTCATACGGTTCACCCAACGCTTTACGATCTAGACGAACTTCTTCCAGTTCATTTTCACCGATAAAGCCAAGGTCTACTACGCCATCCATAATCAAACCAGGGATGTCGTCATCACGAACCAAAAGCAAATCAATTGGCATGTTCTCTGAGTGAACCACTAGACGCTCACCCATTACGTTGAATTTCACGCCACACTTTTTCAGTAGAGCTTGGCTCTCTTTGCTTAGGCGGCCTTTTTTCTGAATTGCGATTCTTAAGCGTTGTGTTTGCATTACATTATCCCTGTGCAAATTCGGTAATTTAAATATTTTTATAAACCAGTAAAACTAAAAAACCCTCGAGAGATGTTGGTCTCCCGAGGGTTTAAAATCTGTTTTCACTTTGATTTTCACCTCCGGGAGTTTCCTATCTCCCGGGTATGCGTACATCTCCCGAAAGACTAGGCTGGGTGATGATGGTGATGAATGTTCATTACAAAATTACGCATACTTATTTAAGGCTCAATTGTGTTGCTTCGTTAAAGACCACACTAACCAAGGATTAATTTTTTTTCAACAACGAATTTCCACTTTTCCTAATATTTTTATTATCCAATTGATTTTGTTAACTTTAATTTTCATTTCAATCATCAAAAATGCATCACGCAAACTCATTTATGCCATCAATTTGTTATAAAAAAACGGCGTAGTACTAAATCTTCTAAAAACAACCGTTTAAAATCCTTCAAATTCCATTACTGAGATCTTTCTCAATAGTGGCACACATTGCTCATTTTTGAGACTACGTTCGTTACTAAACTTTGTGTGGGGCATAAAAGAGAAGAAAAATGAAAGTGCAAAAATGCAAAGCTACGTTACACAGACGTTCTTTGGATGCAGACCCATTACTTCCTCTTATTGGTAATAGCACTTGCATCAGTGAACTACGTAACAAACTCAAAAAATACGCGCAATGTGATGCGGAAGTACTCATCCAAGGCGAAACCGGGGTGGGCAAAGGTATGTGTGCTCGAATCATTCACGAACTTTCAAGTAGACACATATACCCATTTGTTGAAGTTAACTGCGGAGCGATTCCAAGCGGACTCATCGCATCAGAGCTCTTCGGTCACGAGAAAGGAGCATTTACGGGTGCAATTTCGGATCGAATTGGCTTCATTCAAAAAGCGAACAAAGGGACGCTATTTCTCGATGAAATCGGCGACATGCCGCCTGATCTACAAATTCATTTGCTGCATTTTTTGGAGAGTAAGCAAATCCATAAAGTTGGTGCAGACAAAATCATTGATGTGGATTGCCGCGTCATCGCAGCCAGCCATGTAGATTTAAAAAGTGAAGTAATACAAGGAGGATTCCGAGAGGATTTATTTTACCGACTGAACATACTACCACTCACTATCCCCCCACTTCGGAAGCGTGGTGAGGATACGGTCATGTTGTCAGAGCGTTTTTTAGAAGAATTATCCAACGGAAAAGTTCAGAGTATGTCTCCGGAAGTGAAGAAAAAGCTACTGAAACATAAATGGCCCGGCAACGTGAGAGAGCTGCGCAATGTCATTCAAAGGGCGATTGTAATGTGTGAGGATAACACTCTTCACATCGCCGATCTCGGCTTGGACAATAACGAAAGACAGCTCCTTCCTTCTGTCGAACAAATTGACTTAGATTATTTGTTAAAAGCAATCGAAGACAACAAACACAACATGAGTGCGGCTGCGAGGAATTTAGGTATTTCTAGAACCACACTCTACCGTCTAATCAAGAAATATAACCTGCCCATCTAACAAGCCTACATGGCGTTAAATTTCGCTAGAACTGTAACGTAACACTGTGTAACAGGTGAACTGTTAATTATCATAGAGTTAGCCCATCGCGTTAAAACCTGCAATTAAAGTTCCTTATAATTCATGAAGTTAAAATAGGCACACCCTTTGCTTATATTCCTTTGCTTACATTGATGTGGACTTAATAGGTTATCCCCAAAACGCGATTTGCCCCCCTCACCATAAATCGCGTATAAAAAAAGCTCCGCTAGTAATAGCGGAGCTTCCTCTTTTATACGCTTAGTAAAGCTAACTATGCGTTCTGGCAGGATGCCATTTTAGACTTCGACAGCCACGACAGAATCGCACAAACGATAACGAACGTGATCGATGCAGCGATGAAAGAGAACGCGATCGATGCAGTCATACCCAGCGTGATAAAGCCAATACATGACACAAACGCCACTGATAATGCATAAGGTAGCTGCGTCGATACGTGATCGATGTGGTTACAGCGTGCACCTGTTGACGACAGAATCGTTGTATCTGAAATTGGTGAACAGTGGTCACCAAATACTGCACCAGCCAGAACCGCACTTAGCATTGGTAGCATTAGTGCCACGTCTGTTGCGCCAGCCATGTCACCCGCGATTGGAAGCATGATACCGAAAGTACCCCATGACGTACCTGTAGAGAACGCCATTAGGCCAGACAGCAAGAACAGGATAACTGGTAGCCAGTGTGGGTTGATGTTGCCTTGCGCCATTGTAGATAGGTAAGAACCCGTCTTCATGTCACCGATAACTGAACCAATAGTCCAAGCGAAAACAAGGATAAGGATTGCACCAAACATTGACTTAGCACCAATCCAAAGCGTGCGTGCAATCTCAACCATTGGTAGACCTTGCTTAATAACAGTGAACAACGCAACTGCTAGACCAAGTAAACTACCGTAGATTAGAGAAGTGCCAACATCCGTGTTTTCAAATGCACCCAACAGCGCAAATTCTTTACCATCTGCTGCTAGCGCTTGACCACCGGTGTAAAGCATAGAAGCAATAGTCGCCACAATAAGCGTTACGATAGGAAGAATTAGGTCAGAAACCTTACCCTTCTCGCTTTCACGAATATCCAGCTCTTCGTTTAGGTCGTGTGCTTCTTGTGAGTCGTTCTCTTTATCTTTATCAAAACCACGGCCTTGAGACGCTGCGATTTCATGTTCACGCATCTTACCGATATCCAGACCAAACCACGCTACTGCAAATACCATTAGTAGAGCAAAAACTGCGTAGAAGTTCATAGGAATAAGACGAACGTAAGCACCAAGAGCAGAGTACTCAGTGATGCCGTGTGACACCAAGATACCACCGATGATGGTAATGATGTACGCACCCCAACTAGAAGCTGGCATGATCACACACATTGGTGCAGCGGTTGAGTCAAGGATGTACGCAAGCTTAGCGCGAGAGACGTAGAAACGGTCAGTCACTGGGCGAGAGATCGCACCAACGGCAAGACTATTAAAGTAATCGTCGACAAAAATGAATACGCCAAGGAAGGCTGCAAGAAGTTTAGAGCCGCGTTTACTTTTTACTCGTGTTTGCGCCCATTCAGCGAAAGCGCGAGTACCACCAGAAAGTGTTAACAGTGCTGTTGTCATACCTAAAAGGATTAGGAAGCCAACAATGCTCATGTTCCAAGTATTAATACCACCGTCTTCAATAAAGACAGAGGAAACTTGAGAGCTAACATAACCTACCGTGTTACCGATAGACCAATCGTTAAGTAGCACCGCACCCAGTACGATACCAACACCAAGAGAAACTAAAACACGTCGAGTTAGAATCGCCAGCGTCAGTGCGACAATAGGCGGTAATAACGAAACAGGAGAATGTGCAAAATCTATTAAATTCATGATCTTCAAAAACCAAAGTTTGGCTAGAGATCTACTGCAGACAAGTCACGTAGCATACGGTACGTGCTCATGTTGAACTTAGCGACAGGGAAGCGAACACTCCACCCAACCCTACAGTAGCGCTCCATAGTTTAATGTAAATATACTATGGCAGTGTTGTTCCTTTCAGAGACAACCCCAGCAAGTGGCTTCGATAGGCCACCTACTTCGGCAATCCTCGCCTTCCACTATTATTCATTGGCATCACCCCAATAATAGCTACTCTTCGAGACTGCACCTCTACGGCAACAACAAACATTTAACTGTTAATCGTACAAATTAACAACAATTTGTCTGCAATATTGCATCAGGTGACAGCCATTGTACTCATGAGGCCTACCAATGCAACACATCAAACTAAATTAAATGAATAAATAATCGCACTTTCGATTTATAAATGGAATGTGATCAAATCATACATTACGCAACTGCAATCACTTCGATGTTGTCGTTTATGAAACTTTATTACTACTATTAAATTCGTCATAGTTTTACGTGTAACAATAAATGAAAGAAATATGACGACAACGACATTCACAATCTCACCCTTCTCTGTCAGAAAAAGAGAAATTAAATTCAAGCGATAAATAAACATGAAGGTGATCGAGAAAAAGATGGTATCTATAAAGAGAAAAGTGTTGGAAATGACTAATTAGATTTCAAATTGATTAATTAATATTGTTTCGCCCCCAAAAAACTAAAGAAATTTAATCTAAATCATGAATTAGCATTTGCACATATGAGAAAGATAAAGTTAAATATAAGGACACTAATTTTTAAATCTAGATTCGCATTTTATTTATCGTCTCGATAAGCAATGTAGAAACTTTTAACCTATTAATAGGAATCGTTATGTCTGAGCTGACTAAAACACTTCTAAATATCCGTAGCCTCCGTGCATTTTCTCGTGAGCTAACTCTAGAGCAATTGGAAGAAGCTCTAGATAAACTAACTATCGTTGTTGAAGAGCGTAAAGAAGCAGAAGAAGCAGACCGCGCAGCACAAGCTGAGCAAGAAGCGAAACTAGCAGCTATCGCAGAAAAAATCGCTCAAGACGGTATCGACGTTGAAGCGCTAATTAGTGCACTTGCTGGTGAAACAAAAACTAAAGCAAAATCTAAGCGTGCTCCTCGCCCTGCAAAGTACAAATATACTGATACTAACGGCGAAGAAAAAACTTGGACTGGCCAAGGTCGTACACCTTCTGCAATCCAAGAGCAACTTGATGCAGGTAAATCTCTAGACGATTTCCTAATCTAATAATAGATTTATGAAATTTAAAAAGGTTCCCTAGTGGAACCTTTTTATTTATAAATAGATACAAAAATGGCGCATTCAAAATGCGCCATTTTTCGTATGTGATAGGTTGGCTAATTCAACATAATAAATTAACGTTCCCAGTATGCTTCTTCCAAGCTATCTTCACGCTCAGGAAGGCCACGAGATAAACGTGGAGAATGCTGTACTAGCACCTCATAACTCGCACGGTTTGCATATTTACAAACTTGAGAGAATGAAGAGTAAGTTAAATACTCATTATTGTGCTTGCTTGAGTTAGGCACATTTTCTTTGTGGTATTTATTTGCAGCCATATCGTGCAGAACCGCAGACAATGCTGCATCACCTGCACCATTGGTGTTCTTAATCTTTTCAGGACCACCCATGTAAGGCGAGATGTGCGAATATATTTTAATTGCGTTTTCGCATGAGTCTTTCTTCGCAGGTCGGCTAAATTCGTAACGGTTGAATTCCGCAATAGAGCCAGGAAGCAAAGGTAATGACGTTTCACGCTTAGCGCTGTCTTCAGTGTAACCTGCCATAAATAGGCCAACAGGGCCTGCTGTACAAAGTACTAGGTCAGCCCATTCAAGCGTTTTATCTGAAGCAGCTAATGGGTCAGATTCACCCGTTAACGCTTCTGCTTCATCTTCATTCATTGCTACAACAGATACGTTGTCGCGAATAAACTCTTGCCAGAATGTTGGATCGTCTTGAATAACGAATTTAGTACCTAGTGTTAATACCACTGGTACATCGTGTTTCTTCGCGTATTCAATCGCGCGCATCGTTGCTTCAGGCATTGGATCGCCTTCTTTACAACGAACTAGGTACGCAGTAAGAACCAGAGCAGATGCACTCTTGAAGATTTTCTCAGGGATATTGTCTGGGTGAAGTTGGTTCATTTGGCCTTCGCTGATTGCGAAAGTACGTTCACCATCTTCAGTAATAAGAGCGAAACAACGACCAATTGCACCATCAACGCCTTGTAGGTAGTTCAGGTCCATACGACTAGATGTGTTACATAGGTAACGGTAACCGTAGCTGCCGATTTTGATATCTTGGCTCATTACACCTAAAAGCGTCGAACGGTCATCTGCCAATACTGAGTAGTTATGTAGCGTGTTACCGATCGTACCACCTGCATACTCGTTAGTAATTAGGCAGTCTTCTTTTAATTGTTGGTAAAGTGCTTCAGCTGTCGCATCATCGATTACCAATGAGTGTCCTTTACTCAAACCGTACTTTTCAATCACTTCCGTTGTCACTTTCGCTTCAATATCAACCAGCGTTTGATCAATGCCGATGATATGAGTGCGCGTCATCTTCTTGCTTTCTTGTGCTTGGCTCACTAATGGGTCGCGAGCATGAACAGGAAAATAGTGCTTGGATTTGCGTTGTCCAGGAAATTTCATATTGTTAGTCTGAGTAAGGGATGAAAAGGAGAACGGATTCTATACCGCTGACAATAAAGCAGCAATAAAAGCGAGTATAGCAAACGTTTGCACCCTGCTTTTTATTTTCTAACGCTCTATTCGCCTTCCATGAAACCTAAATCTGGCAGCTGTTCGAGGTGTTCGGTATAGCGTTTTAGATTGAACTCACCACCATTTTTCATTACGTCAAAAATCTCAATCGACATTGCACAAGCCATCATTGCAACGGCATCTTCACGTGGCGTACCTGTCATCATTAGTCGCATTAAGGTTTCTTTTACTTTTATTGGGTTGCCATCTTCGAGCTGGTTTTCAACAATTTCAATCAACTCAGCTTCTTGCATAAATTGGTTTTCTTCGGTCATTTGATATTTCCTCTTGGATTTTTGCCAACTATGCCATATATAACCCTTCTATACTTATCGAATTCTCACACACGGTTTGTTTTCGGTGAAATTTACATCAAAATCGAAGTGTGATTTCGATCTCGGATCTGTCCCCGGTCAGTGGATTCTGGTAGAATCTGCGTCCCGTTAATTTTAGTGGTGTTTAGTAATGTCTGATAACAGCCAAAAGAAAGTCATCGTCGGTATGTCCGGCGGCGTTGATTCATCTGTTTCTGCGTATCTTCTAAAGCAACAAGGCTACCAAGTAGAAGGCCTGTTCATGAAGAACTGGGAAGAAGATGACAACGAAGAATATTGTACAGCAGCAGAAGATCTTGCTGATGCTCAGGCAGTATGTGACAAGCTAGGCATTCACCTACACACCATCAACTTTGCTGCTGAATACTGGGATAACGTATTTGAGTACTTCCTTGCTGAATACAAAGCAGGCCGTACACCAAACCCAGACATTCTTTGTAACAAAGAAATCAAGTTCAAAGCATTCCTAGAATTCGCTGATGAAGTGCTTGACGCTGATTACATTGCAATGGGTCACTACGTGCGTCGCTCTTTCCCAGAGAACGGTGAAAAGCCAGAGATGCTACGCGGCCTAGACAGCAACAAAGATCAAAGCTACTTCCTGTACACATTAAGCCACGAGCAAATTGCACGTAGCCTATTCCCTGTCGGTGATTTAGAGAAGCCAGAAGTACGCCGCATCGCAGAAGAGCAAGATCTGATCACAGCGAAGAAGAAAGACTCTACGGGTATTTGTTTCATCGGTGAACGCAAGTTTACAGAATTCCTAGGTCGCTACCTTCCAGCTCAACCAGGCAACATCGAAACGCCTGAAGGCGAAGTGATTGGTCAACACCAAGGCTTGATGTACCACACATTAGGCCAGCGTAAAGGTCTGCACATCGGTGGCCGCAAAGGTGGCGGTGGTAACGAAGACCCATGGTTCGTTGGTGAGAAAGACCTAGAACGTAATGTTTTGATTGCCGTTCAAGGTAAAGACCACCCAATGCTAAAATCAGAAGGTCTACTTGCATCACAACTTCACTGGGTAGATCGTGAGCCAATTCGCGATGTTATGAAGTGCACAGTGAAAACTCGTTACCGTCAGGAAGATATTCCTTGTACAATCATCCCTATCGATGATGAAAACATTAAAGTGATCTTTGACGAGCCACAAATTGCTGTAACACCAGGTCAATCAGCTGTGTTCTACAAAGATGACGTGTGCCTAGGTGGCGGCATCATCGAGCAACGCATTAAATATTCTCAAGCTTAGGAGTCGTTACGTGGCGAATACACTTTATGACCGTACTATCGCTTTTGCAGGTATCTGCCAAGCTGTTGCTCTAGTTCAACAGGTAGCGAGAGACGGACATTGTGATCAAGATGCCTTTGAAACGTCAATTAACGCCATTTTGAATACTAGCCCAGCGAACACCATTGGTGTTTTCGGTCGCGAAGCCGACCTTAAGCTGGGTCTTGAATGCTTGGTGAAAGGGATTGATAGCACCCCATCGGGAAGTGAAGTCACTCGCTACATCATCAGCCTAATGGCATTAGAGCGCAAGCTATCGGGTCGTAACGATGCAATGTCACAACTTGGTGATCGCATCCAAATGGCTCAGCGTCAAACGGAACATTTTGAATTGCTAGATGATCAAATGATCAGCAACCTAGCAAGCATTTACTTGGATGTAGTCAGCCCTATTGGTCCTCGTATTCAAGTAACTGGTACTCCATCGGTACTGCAACAAACCTCTAACCAGCACAAAGTTCGTGCGCTGTTGTTATCGGGTATTCGTAGTGCAGTACTTTGGCGTCAAGTTGGCGGTAAACGTCGCCACCTAATCTTCGGACGCAAAAAGATGGTAGAGCAAGCGCAAATCCTTCTTGCTCGAATGTAATAAGGTATCTAGTAAGCAGCTCGCGTTTATCGCGAGCTCATTTTTTTAGACCAAAACAAATCTCGCGCAACGTTTGCGCAATATTCGTGACAATTGCCACAGTTATTGGTATAAAGCTCACGAAATTTAGAAACCCAATTCAGGAGAACATCATGGAACTGTCAGCATTGACTGCTGTTTCACCAGTAGACGGCCGTTACGGAAGCAAGACAATTGCGTTACGCGAAATTTTCAGTGAATACGGTCTACTAAAGTACCGTACTATCGTTGAAATCCGCTGGCTACAAAAGCTTGCTGCTACTGCTGAAATTGCAGAAGTGCCAGCGTTTAGCGCAGAAGCAAACCAATTCCTAGACGACCTTGCTGCAAACTTCTCTGAAGAAGATGCACGCCGTATCAAAGAGATCGAGCGTACAACTAACCACGACGTAAAGCGGTTGAGTACTTCCTAAAAGAGAAAGTAGCAGACGTTCCTGAACTGCACGCAGTAAACGAGTTCTTCCACTTTGCATGTACTTCTGAAGACATCAACAACACTTCACACGCTCTTATGCTTAAAGAAGCGCGTGAGAACGTGATTCTTCCAGAAATCCGTAACCTAATCGACGCTATCAAAGCACTAGCAGTGGAATACCGCGATATTCCTCTACTATCTCGTACACACGGTCAGCCTGCTTCTCCATCTACTATGGGTAAAGAAATGGCAAACGTGGCGTACCGTATGGAGCGTCAATTCAAGCAAATCGAAAACGTTGAGATCCTAGCGAAAATCAACGGTGCAGTAGGTAACTACAACGCACACCTTTCTGCTTACCCAGAGCTAGATTGGCACAAGTTCTCTGAAGAGTTCATCACTGAGTCTCTAGGCGTTACTTGGAACCCTTACACAACTCAAATCGAACCACACGATTACATCGCTGAGCTGTTCGACGCTATCGCTCGTTTCAACACTATCCTGATTGACTTCGACCGTGACGTTTGGGGTTACATTGCACTAGGCCACTTCAAGCAAAAAACCATTGCTGGTGAGATTGGTTCTTCAACAATGCCTCACAAAGTTAACCCAATCGACTTTGAAAACTCAGAAGGTAACCTAGGTCTTGCGAACGCTGTATTCGGTCACCTAGCACAGAAACTGCCTATCTCTCGTTGGCAACGTGACCTAACTGACTCAACGGTTCTACGTAACCTTGGTGTTGGTGTTGGCTACGCAATCATCGCTTACACTTCTACGCTTAAAGGCATCAGCAAGCTAGAAGTAAACCGCGAAGCACTTCTTGCTGAACTAGATAAGAACTGGGAAGTACTAGCTGAGCCAGTACAAACAGTAATGCGTCGTTACGGCATCGAGAAGCCATACGAGAAGCTAAAAGAGCTAACTCGTGGTAAGCGTGTAGACGGCGAAGCAATGCGTAACTTCATCGACGGTCTTGAGCTTCCTGAACACGAGAAAGCACGTCTGAAAGAGATGACGCCAGCAAACTACATCGGTCAAGCAATCGAGCTGACAGATAAGCTGTAAGAGAATCGAGAATCGAGAATCGAGAATCGAGAATCGAGAATCGAGAATCGAGAATCGGATAATTTTGAGGGTTGACGTGAAAGCGTCAACCCTTTCTTTTTATGGGAATGGGCTTTGCCCTATGGAACACTAAGATTCGGGATAAAAGATTAGGTGGCGATTGCTATCAACACTTTCTAAACTCAACTTCCCTTCGTTAAACCTTCAACGCCCCACTCACGATTCCTAAAGCGAAGCGCTCCCGCATCTCGAAGCGCAGCGTTCCTAGCTGTTTTATTGCCTCTGGAAGAAAAGAGTAATCGTCCCTACTTCAACGCCAAACTTCTTAATCTTGGTAAGGTTAAACACGTGCATATCATCCTGGCGGTACAACCAATCATCGAACGACACCGTGATGGTTGAATCATCCATTTCCAGCTCGAAGTCGTATTGCCATTGCAGCGCATTACCCATCTCTTTACCGGTGGCAACACCAATAATGTCATCCGCTTTGCCTTTATAGGTGCCGTCTTCGAGTTTAGTAATGACCCATATACGCTGGTCGAGCTCGCCATCATCAAAGACAAAGTCTTCCACCAGCGTTAGTTCATTACCTTCAACCGTCCCGACAATATCGACTTCAAATCGGCGAGTTTGTTTCTCAGTGTAGTCCTGCACCATTCCCCAGGCCTTGACGTCACCTTCGAAGTAGCCAAACAGATCAAAGGTTGGTGATGCCGCTTGATAGTTATCAATATCAGCAGAGCATGCGCTAAGAAGTGTTACCGCAGCAATCACTGGTGCTTTGAGCATTCGTTTTAATAATTTCACTACCTTACCTGCCCTATCAGTTGTTTACGAAGTTTAGGAAACTCTGTTTTCGGTGATAACCAAATCGAAAGAAACGCATCATTAAGCCGCTCATCTTTCACATATCCGACGGTTTGATACGGTTCACTCCCGGCTTTGCGATAAATAAGCTGACCATTTGTACCATCAGTGAGGTAAGTCAACTCATCGCCTTTCTTAATATCAGGGAACATAGTGTTCAGTTCAGAAATCCACTGCTGACGATAAGCTTGTGTAAATCCTAGTTTCTGCCACTGTTCATCCGTCACATCGAGCAGCTGCTCTTTGCTAATATCACGCTGATAGTTAATCTCTAAAGCAAAGGGGTGGGGAGAAACATCATTAGACACCAAATACTGTCCATCGGGCGCTTTAAGGCGGGACTTGTAGATATCAAAAACAAACCAAGTAAGTTGAGCTTCGCCGACCGTTTGCCACTGTTGCCAATTGCTAGTGGTTATTGTCTCACTCGAACCCACCACATTTTGAGCTTGCAAAGGCACCGCACAGAACAAGGAGGCAGCCATTACACTACTGGTCAGCTTCCGTTTCCAATTTCTCTTCAAGCTTTTCATTTCCGTACACCTTGAGTATCAAAAGCATCATTGCACACCATTCGACGAACAAGATCGTAAGTGTGACGCCAACGCTAAATCCAAATTCAACGGCTTGGAGTTTGTAGCCAGCAAAGTAGCTCGCTGTCCCTCCGATACCGCCTACTATTGATACGTAGGTTTTTGGGAAACGGTACAAAATTGACTTAAGTTGGTAGGCATACCAAGAGAACAAAACCCACAAGCAAACAAGCCAGATTGGCAACCAAGTGGTTGGGAATATAAAGACGGAAAATTGCTTGTTGAGGGTGTCTAGCACCAAACCAACGGATACAATCGTGGTGATATTCTTGAGAGCAGAAGGCTCTACTCTCCAGCAGTATACAAGGGTAAGCAACGTGAGCACGAAAGTCAGCCACTGCCATTGATAGGTTCCAAGCACTGCGGCAAACCAGCAGAGTTGGAACCATGTCGATGCAACAAACACTCTCATAAAGAACTACGGACGCTGAAACGTCATGTGAACGGCACTGATCGTGCGAGCTAAAAAGCCACCCTCACAGTAGCTCAAGTAATAACGCCACATGCGCACGAAGCGATCGTCGTAACCAAACGAGCGCACTTCACTCTCAGCTTGATTAAAACGATGATGCCACTCATTAAGCGTTTTGGCGTAATCAAGCCCGATATCGAACAAATCTCGCGTAACCAAGTCACTGTATTTGGTCGTTGCTTGAGTTAGCGAGGTAACTGAAGGTAAGAAACCTCCTGGGAAAATGTACTTCTGAATAAAATCGACATTGTTGCTGTAGTAATCATAGCGCTGGTCTGCAATGGTGATCGCTTGAATCGCCATCAAGCCTCCCGATTTCAACAAGGATTCGCACTTCTTGATGTAAGAAGGCAGAAACTGCTTACCCACCGCTTCAATCATCTCTATTGAAACCAGCTTGTCATAGGTTCCCGTTAGATTACGATAGTCCTCTTTGAGCAAAGTGACTTTGTCTTCTAAGCCACGCTCTTTGATCTTCTGTTCCGCGTACGCATGCTGCTCTTCAGAAATGGTTGTCGTCGTCACTTGGCAGCCATATTGTTCAGCCATGTAAATCGCCATTGCACCCCAGCCGGTGCCAATTTCGATGACATGATCACTAGCTTTCAGCTCAAGTTGCTGACACAGGCGATCCATTTTGTTGATTTGTGCCTGCTCTAATGAATCATCCGCTTCGTTGTACAACGCTGACGAATACAGCATGTTGGTATCCAGGAATGCTTCATACAGATTGTTACCCAAGTCGTAGTGAGCATGGATATTCTTACGGGAGTTTTCTTGCGAGTTACGATTGCTCCAATGGCTAAACTTATAAAGCAGTTTTGTTAGCCAGCTGCCCTGCTCTTCGAGTTTATCCAGTGCACGCATGTTGAGAGCCATCAGCTTCATCAATGCCGTCAAATCTGGGCTATCCCACCAGCCGTCCATGTAAGCTTCACCTGCTGCAATACTGCCACCTTGTAAAATTCGAGAGTAGAAGCCTGGATGTTTGACCTCAATCGTCGCCACAACTGGTTCACCATTATATTCCCCATTTGGCGTAGAGAATCTCTCACTGCGCTCTGTCGTTTCTGTTTTGAAGCTCTCAATAACCGTTAAGCAGCCGATTTCCATCTTTTGAAGACACTGAAATAGAACTCCACGAGCCGCTTTTTGCGTCGTCGTCAATTCACGTGGCATTGCCATAGAAGTTGTATTTAACATGCAGAGTTCTCCTTGTGCTTATTATTCTTTTCGTCTTTACTCACCGACTCGGCTCCCGTCTTTTTTGGTTGAGCATATTTAGGGTGTGAGTAAAAAGGCGCGCCTTTAATCCAAAGTTTTAGAGCGTGCCAGTAAATACCAACCATGACTTTTACCGTTTGAATCGGCGTAACGATCAAGCACTTCAATAAGGTTTTACTTGAAAGTGGCTGAGCTTTCATCGCCATGGTGGCATCAAAATGTTTTTCACCTTTGTGGCATTCAAGATGGATATTCAACTTGTCTGTCAAAGGTTTGATTTTCCAATGGTAGCGTTGGTCGATTGGGTTAAACGGCGAGACATGAAACGCTTTGTCTTGCTCCCAACCAAAATTTTCATCCTGTTCGTTTGCCGCTATCACGTAATAATGACGTTCATTCCAAGGGGTGTTGCTGACCTCTGCCAGCAGGTACTTCCACTCGCCCTCCTTGTCATAAACGTAGTAGAAATTAACCGGACTGAAATAGAGCCCTAAGTAACGTAGGTGACAAACGGCAACCACTTTTCCCGTCAAACGAACACCTGTTAGCGCTTCCAGTTTGTCTTGAACGGCTGACTTAATGCATCCTTTACCACCAATGTAATCACTGCGCTTAAAACGTGCCCAATGCCACCAGCGTGACCCAAAGCCCCAAACATTTTTCTCCAGCGCCTCGAGTTCATCTACGTCGATGGCTGGCATGAATAAGGAGTAATTCAGCTCATGACTCACAGGCGTGAATCGACGGTGGCGAACATTGCCTATAAACAATCGGCTGTTCATCTGGCTACTCATATCACGCCGCGCCTTTTTCAAAAGGCACCACTTTTTGCTCGCGGTATTTTTCTTCTAGCCCTTGAACGACATCAAGCGCGCTACGAACACCATCTTCATGGAAGCCGTTGTACCAATAGGCGCCACAGAACCAAGTACTCTTTTTGCCTTGGACTTCATCTTTTCGTTGCTGTGCGGCAATAGACTCCGTGGTAAATACAGGATGATGGTAAGTGAATGAGCGTAGAATCTTGTTTGGATTGATTTTTTTCGTACTGTTCAACGTGACACAGAAAGTATGCTCAGACTGAATGTGTTGCAGTATGTTCATGTTATAAGTCAGAGAAGGAAGACGCTCTTGCTCTTCTTGACTGCCATCGAGTAGGTAATTCCATGCAGCCCAAGCCGCCTTACGTTTTGGCAACAGGCCAATATCTGTATGCAACACGACTTCGTTTGCTTGGTATGCCATATCGCCTAGGATTTCTTGCTCGGTAGAACTTATGTCGCCCAGCATTCGCATTGCTTGATCACTGTGGCAAGCGAAGATAACGTCATCAAACCAGTGCGTCTCACCATGAACTTCAATACCAACACCGTTATCAGTACGGATGACTTTTTTGACTGGGCTGTTAAGACGAATATTATCGGCAAAACCTTTGGTCAACGGTCCAATGTAAGAACGTGAACCGCCTTTTATCACATACCATTGCGGGCGGTTTGTGATATCTAACAATCCGTGGTTGAGGAAGAATCGCAAGAAGAACATTAACGGGAATGCGCGCATGTCTGCCAAGGTCGATGACCAGATTGCAGCACCCATTGGTAATATGTAGTTATCAGTAAAAAATGGACTGAAGTCGTGTTCGTCAAGAAACGCCCCGAGAGTCTGAGAGTCTGTCGATTTATCGTTAGCAAAGCTTTTCGCCAGTTTGTTAAAACGAAGGATCTCTGAGATAAAGCGGTAGAATTTTGGGTTTGCCCAGTTTCGTTTTTGAGCAAACAGTGTCGACACGGTGTGACCGTTGTACTCCAAACCATTACCGTCGTTTCTGACACTGAAGCTCATTTGGGTCGGCAAACCTTCGACACCGATTTCGTTCATCATTTTGATGAAGTTTGGGTAAGTCCGGTCGTTGTAAACAATAAAGCCGGTATCGATCGCGTACTCTTTTCCGTCAACGCTCACGTCAACAGTCGCCGTATGCCCACCTATGTAGTCGTTCGCCTCGAACAACGTTACGTCATGTTCTTTATGCAAGTAATAGCCACAAGTGAGACCAGAAATCCCGGTACCAACAATGGCGATTTTCTTTCTTCCTGCAACGTTCATGCTTCTTCCTTCTTATGATACGAGTTTTGCGGTTAGCCGTGCTTGCCAGCTGTAGGGAAGCAGCGAGATAAAGCGCAAAATGCCAGTGAATCTCGCTGGGAAATAGATATGGCTTTTGTTTGCATCCAACTGCTTGCGGATGGCATCAGAAGCCTGCTTTACCGATACAATCATCGGCATATCAAAAGTGTTTTTGTCAGTGAGAGGCGTTTCAACAAAACCAGGGAAAACTGTGACGACTTTGATCCCTTTCTTCTTCAAGTCGACTGCAAGCGTACGCGCGAAATAACTCACCGCAGCTTTGGAGGCGCCGTAAGCCTCTGCACGAGGCAGTGCGACTTCCGATGCAATGGACCCAACAATCACGACGCGATGACCACGTTCAAAGCGAGGCTGACAAGCTTCAACACAATTAGCTACGCCAACCACATTCACGTTCATAACGCGCGCCATGAGTTTCGCGTCAACAACGCCGTCATCCATGTATTCGCAGTCGCCAGCGTTGAAAATCCAGTTTTCAGGAATAAAAGGCAATTCAGACAGTGTTTGGATCGTTTCCTCATACTGCGTCACATCAAAACGTAAGGTTGAGATGTTCCTCGACGCGTCCACAAGCTCTGCCAACACGGCCTCATTGCGTCCACAGGCAATCACCTTCCAACCTGCATTTGCGTAGTCCAATGCAAGTTGTCGACCGATCCCCGAGGTCGCCCCTGTAATCAGTACGGAACCGCTCATTGCCCTAGCCTCTGTTTAATGGTTCTAACCACAGAGCCAAGCAGCGGCAGATTTTCGTAGAGCATTTCGCCCAAATCGAAATAGTCTCGGTGATAAATAACCTGCCCATCGCGGAACTTGAGATGTGAGACGCCATTTACCGAGATAGGCGCGCCTTTTTGAAGTTTCGGGTGTTGTAGATCCATCGTCCACGTGAGGAAGCCAGTTTCCCCGACTTGTTGATGGTCATGAATAACGAAGTCACAACGAATGACATTGGTGTAAAGTGATTGAAAGTAATCGGATAACGCAGGCCACCCTTCTAAACGATGAGCGGCATCTTCAAACACCACGTCTTGGTGATAAACCCCTTCGAGCAAATGCAAATTCGCCTTACTCAACTTTTGATAAATGTTGCCAACTGACTGAATGTCCATTCTTTCACTCCCATACCGCTTCAACAGTTGTACAAAAATATTATATGTACAAGATAGACTAATCGAGAAAAGTTGTACAAAAATATTTTTGTATAACTTTGTTTCTGTAAAGTGATACGTGACGAGATCCACTAGCGATCAATGGGCACAAAAAAAGGCTTGGTCAAAAAACCAAGCCTTTTCAGGATATTAAATTTAGTTACTGAACAATTAGTCCAGCCTATTTGACGATTAGTATTGTTGGCTACGTAGTGCCGAAATACGCTTGTCTAGCGGTGGGTGGCTCATTAGAAGCTCAGTCATCGAACGCTTACCGTTGATACCAAATGCCATCATTGTGCCATCCAGTTGCGATTCGTGACTCATTTTCAAACGCTCTAGCGCAGCAATCATCTTCTCTTTACCCACTAGCTGGGCTGCACCAGCATCTGCATGGAATTCACGGTGACGGCTGTACCACATAGTTAGGAAGCTTGCTAGGAAGCCAAATACCAGCTCAAGCACCATAGACACACCAAAGTAAACCATCATGTTGGTGCCTTGGCCTTCCTCATCATCGTTAGAAGCAACGATGTTGGCAATGAAACGTGATAGGAAGATAACAAAGGTGTTCACCACACCTTGCATTAGCGTCATGGTAACCATGTCACCATTCGCAATGTGACTCACTTCGTGCGCTAGTACCGCTTCTGCTTCATCGCGAGTCATGTTGTGTAGAAGGCCTGTAGAAACAGCAACCAATGAATCGTCACGCTTTGCGCCTGTTGCGAATGCGTTGATGTCTGCCGCTTCGTAAATCGCGACCGTTGGCATACCAATACCCGCTTGCTGAGCTTGGCGACCAACTGTTTCAAGAAGCCAGTGCTCTGTCTCGTTACGAGGACTTTCGATGACCATGCCACCCACAGAGCGCAGTGCCATGCCTTTCGACATCATTAGTGAGATAAACGCGCCACCAAAACCAAACACGGCGGCCATGACAAGTAGACCAGACAGACTGCCTGGCTGCATTCCAGTTACAGCGTAAACAATATTCAGAACAACACTAAGCACTAGCACGACTGCTAGGTTAGTTGCTAGGAATAACATAATTCGCTTCATTACTTTTCTCCGGGGAAGCTTATCGTTTTTTCAAAACGGATTATTATATGGAACAGGTTTTTTATAAGTAACAGAACGCTTAGAAAGCTAGTCCCGCTTAGTTTCGTGCTCCGTTGCGTTATAGATATAGTCTATCCGCGATAAAAACAAGGTTAAGCAATAAATTGCAACATTTGTTTTCGAGACTGAAATAATACAAACATTTTACCCGCTTAAAAACAGTATCTTAGCGCCAGTATAGACTTTGGTCTTATTGTGCGACTATCTGTACGTGCTAGATTCAGCTTAGATGAACGAAACGGGGCGAGCTTTAAGGACAATAAAGCAGTTCCAAAAAACTTCCATGTCTTGAGGGAAAAATCATGGTAGAAACTAACGACTATCAAATGGCTATCGATCTACTTTGTTGTCATCTAGGTATCTCAGAGGATGAGGCAAAACAACAACTTGGTATTTCAACTGACGCTCACATGTCAAAGCGCGTTGCTGAAACACAGCAAGCTTTGATGGGGCTTAGCCAAGAGAAATAAACTGAGCGTCGGATCTTACGATTAGACACAAAAGTTTACATGAGAAAAGGGCTGCATTGTGCAGCCCTTTTTGTATTTATCGAATCGCGAAGCCTTTATGCGTTTAGCAACGGCTCAACGTTAATGTATTTGCCTAGATCTTTACGCTTCGCACTTGGAATGTATGGGATCTCACCAAGTTTTGGAGCATCTAAACGATCTTCCAGCATATCGATGATCTCTGCATAGTGCTCTGTGCCTGGGTTAACACGGTTCGCTACCCAGCCAACGAGATTCAAACCATCCGCTTTGATGATCTCTGCCGTTAACAGTGCGTGGCTCAAACAACCCAGCTTGATACCTACAACCAGAACTACCGGAAGCTGCTCTTGCTGTACCCATGTCGACAGGCTGTCTGTATCAGATACAGGCACACGCCAACCACCAGCACCTTCCACAAGAACAATGTCAGATTGCTCTTTATGGTGAGCCAATTTTTCGCTCAGTACTTCGTATTTAATTTCTACATGTTCGTGCTTAGCGGCGATGTGAGGAGAAGCGGGTAATTCCAAAGCGTATGGGTTTACATCGTCGTACGCGATATCTAGTGTTGCCGCTTTCTGCAGATGCAATGCATCCGAGTTACGCCAACCTTCCGCCGTCTTGTCGCTTCCCGCAGCCACTGGCTTGTAACCAATGGTGTTAAGCCCTTTCGCGCCAAGTGCTTGTAAAATAGCTTTAGACGCTACCGTTTTTCCTACATCAGTATCCGTACCAGCAATAAAAAATGCATCAATCATTTAACTATGACTCCAAAACAAACCTGATAACTTGCAGGTAGAAGACCTTGATCGTTTCTAAATGCTTGGTACTCGCGCTCAACTTGCAACAAGGTGCGACGACTCGTCAGACCATGTGAGCGCCCGCTTACGTGATTTGCACCAATGCCTTTGAGATCACGCATGACAGAAAACGCTGAATCGTACCAAACTGTGATGGGGGTCAAGTCTAGATGATGGTTGTGGCACCAAGATTGCGCTAACGCAATTTTTACCTGATTGTGGGTAATAAAGTTATTCACGTGTTGATATGTATCAATTTTTGACCACGCCTCTCGCAACTCATAAAGTGAGCCATCGGCTAATGTTGAGAAACACCCCGTCCCTCCTACCTTTAAGACGCGACGAATCTCTCTTAACGGGTAACTTAAATCCACACACCATTGCAAAGCCAAACTTGAAAAAACGTAATCGAAGCTCTCATCATCAAATGGCAAGTTTTCGGCATCAGCTATTTGGTACTGCATTTGCTGTGTACCACAACGCTGCTGCGCTTTATCTAACATCGCTTGAGAGATATCGCCGCAAACCACTTCTGCACCACGTTGTTGGAGCAGTTGAGAGAAGTAGCCTGTACCACACCCCAAATCTAAGACGCGTTTTCCCGTTAAGTTTTCAGGAAGTTTATCAAGCAAGCGATGTCCAACATCACGCTGAAACGCCGCGTGTTTGTCGTACGTTTCTGCTGCTTTTCCAAACGAAGAGGCAATCGCTTCTTTGTCTTGGTAAAAGCTTTCCAATGTCATATTTTCTGCATTATCCATTACAGCGCTCCTAATGCTTGCTTCAATGCCATTGAAAGCGTTTTAACTTGCTCATTGGTGTGATTGGCTGTGAGCGTAATTCGAAGACGAGATGTTCCTTTAGGTACCGTCGGTGGACGAATAGCAGTCACCCAAATGCCGTTCTGTCGACAAGCACTTGCAACCTGCAAAGCCAGTTCAGATTCACCAATCATAAAGGGCTTAATCGAGGTTTGGGTTTCGACAAAACCGTCGAGATCTTGAAGACCATCTCGATATACTTCATTTAATTCCGTAAGCTTTTCGCGTCGCCAAGACTGCTCTTGAATCATCGAGACTGCATGAGTCAACGCATAAGCTTGTGCTGGCGGTATCGCCGTTGAATACACATGGTGACGAGCAAACTGAGTTAAAAAGTCCCCCGTTGCGTGGTCACATAAGATAGCCGCGCCGGACATACCGAAAGCTTTGCCAAAAGTAACGATCAACAACTCAGGCTTAACTGTAGCCAGCTCGCAAGAACCACCACCGGATTCACCAAGGACGCCAATACCGTGTGCATCATCGACGGCGAACCAAGCATCGTGGCTGCTTGTAACTTCTGCGATATCAGCAAGTGGTGCACAATCCCCGTCCATACTGAATACCCCTTCAGTTACGACCAGATGATTGTCTTCGCTATTCAGCAGCGATTTTAGGTGCTCGATGTCGTTATGTTTAAAGCGCTTCATTTTAGCTGGCGACAACATACCTGCCTCCATCAAAGAAGCATGGTTCAAACGGTCTTGAATGAGTACGTCTGATTTTTCTAGCAAGGTGAATAACAACGCTTGATTGGCACTGAACCCAGAACCAAACAGGATTGCCCGTTCGTAACCCAGCCATTCGGTCAATGCCGCTTCTAAATTGCTGTGCGCCGCACTAAAGCCTGTCACCATTGGAGAGGCGCCGCTACCGCTGCCGTATACACTCAAGCCTTGCTGCCAAGCACGAACAAGCGCTTGGTCATTGGCCAAGCCTAAATAGTCGTTACTTGAGAAGTTGATGTAGCGTCTGCCTTCGTATTCCAAAATCGATTGGTTGCCGGAAAACACCACATTCATCGAACGATTCAGCCCCTGCGCTTTACGATCGGCAAGGGCGGACTCGATACGAGATTTAAACGCTGGCATCGTAGAAAAGGTCGTCTTTTGTTGGACGAGCAGCAACACGCTCTACAACGCGATCCAGCAACTCGTTTTCTTCGATTTCATCAGGTTTTTGAGACACTTCTTGGCTGTTAATGCCGAGCTTATTGAACAACATCATGTCTTTATCTTCAGAAGGGTTTGGCGTGGTCAGAAGTTTGCAGCCATAGAAGACTGAGTTTGCACCCGCCATAAAACACAGCGCTTGCATTTGTTCGTTCATGTTTTCACGGCCAGCCGATAGACGAACCGCTGATTGAGGCATCATGATACGTGCAATCGCAATCAAGCGAATGAAATCGAACGGCTCAACATCGTCCACCTCTTCCAGTGGTGTGCCTTTCACCTTAACCAACATGTTGATTGGCACGCTTTCAGGGTGCACTGGCAAGTTAGCTAATTCAACCAGCAAGCCCGCTCGGTCATTGGCACTCTCACCCATACCAATAATGCCACCAGAACAAATCTTCATGCCGGCATCACGAACGTGAGACAAGGTATCTAAACGGTCTTGATAGGTACGTGTGGTAATGATGTTGCCGTAGAACTCAGGTGAAGTATCTAGATTGTGGTTGTAGTAATCCAAACCTGCAGTTGCCAGTTGCTTTGCTTGGTCTGGCGTCAACATGCCTAACGTCATACACGTTTCTAAACCCATGCCTTTCACGCCTTTGATCATGTCGGTCAAGTGCGGCATATCACGCTCTTTAGGGTTCTTCCACGCTGCGCCCATACAGAATCGAGTAGAACCCGCGTTTTTCGCTTTTTGTGCAGCGTCGAGTACGCGTTCTACTTCCATCAGACGCTCTTTTTCTATGTCTGTGGTGTAACGAGCACTCTGAGGACAGTACTTACAATCTTCCGGACAAGCACCTGTCTTTATCGAAAGAAGCGTGCTTACTTGAACATGGTTGGTTTGTTGGTATTGACGATGAACAAGCTGTGCTTCGAATAGCAGATCCATGAACGGTTTTTCCATGAGATCGCGCACTTCAGCATGCGTCCAGTTATGACGAACTTCCACGTGTATTCCTTTAGTCACTTTTTTTGTTGTGTTGACAGTCTACTGAGTCTCGATAAACTGTCAACACAACACCAAACAGCAAAGTTTACATCTGTTTATTTTTTAATCTTAGTTACTATTGGAATAGCACATGGATCTCGCCTTCGACCGCCAGCACATCTGGCATCCCTACACTTCGACGTTGACACCTCTGACCTGCTACCCAGTGGCATCGGCAAGTGGTGTCCAGATTAAATTGGAAGACGGGACAGAGCTTGTCGATGGTATGTCTTCTTGGTGGTCAACGATCCACGGCTACAACCACCCGCACTTAAATCAAGCGGCTCACCTGCAAATCGACCAAGTCTCTCACGTGATGTTTGGCGGGATTACCCACCAGCCAGCAATAAGTTTGTGCAAAAAGCTATTGGCCCTTGCACCAAGCAACCTAGAACATGTCTTTCTGGCTGATTCTGGATCCGTTGCCGTAGAAGTCAGCTTGAAGATGGCACTGCAATATTGGCATGCGAAGGGCGAACGCCGACCGAAGTTTCTGACTTTGCGACACGGTTATCACGGCGACACCTTTGCGGCTATGTCGGTCACCGATCCTGATAATTCCATGCACTCTCTCTACAAAGGTTTTTTGCCTGAGCATATCTTTGCCCAGTCACCTACTTGTGGCTATTGGGATGAATGGAAGCCGGAAGATCTTGCCGACTTTGCGCACAAGATTGAAACGCATCATCAAGAACTCGCTGCGGTGATCCTAGAGCCGATCGTTCAAGGCGCAGGCGGTATGCGTATCTACCATCCAGAATTTCTCAAAGGTGTGCGTAGGCTTTGTGACAAATACGGCTTGTTATTGATTGCAGATGAAATCGCAACCGGATTTGGGCGTACCGGCAAATTGTTTGCCTGCGAACATGCAGACATTCAACCAGACATTTTGTGTGTCGGCAAAGCACTCACTGGCGGTTATATGACCCTCTCTGCGACCCTAGCGAGCAAACACGTTGCGGATACCGTTTGTGGTGGTGATGCTGGTTGTTTCATGCATGGCCCAACCTTTATGGGTAACCCGCTCGCCTGCGCCGTGGCCACCGCAAGTTTAGAATTGATAGAACAAGGCAACTGGCAGCTACAAACCCAGCAAATTGAAACGTTGTTTTCTGAACTACTGCCAAAACTGGAAAAATACGACTTGGTTAAAAACACCCGTTGGTTGGGTGCCATTGGCGTTGTAGAAACACACTGCCCAGTGAATATGGAAACCATCCAAGCACTGTTTGTTGAGCACGGTGTTTGGATTCGTCCATTTGGCAAACTGATTTATATGATGCCGCCATTTATTAGCAAGCCAGAAGATATTGAAAAGTTAGTGAATGCGATTGATGCTGCGTTACAACGTAAAGACTGCTTCGCTTCATAGTTCAATTCAACATGGAAACGGTTTGAGTATGAGACTCAAACCGTCTCGTTATTTATTAGAGCAGTAAAGCTATCGAAGTTGACTATCTTTACTCGCTCGTCGATTAAATAACGCTTGGCGTTGAGACACCAATTCGATTGTTGACTGACATTCGATACATAAACGAACGCCTTTCATGGCTATTCGACGCGCTTCAGGAATTTCATCTCCGCATTCATCACAATAATGAGCACTTTCGCCCTGTTTGATATTGCCACGAACACGGGAAATCTCGTCGTCGATGGTATGTTGAATTTGTTGGCTGACGCTATCGTCGTTTGCCCACCCTACGGCCATAAGCCCTCCTCGTTACTTGAATGAGAAAATCTACTTACCGTGGTAAGGTGGATGATTATATCGGTTACAAATAACAAGATAATTAGGGCTTATAAGAAAACACTATTACGTATTGGTAATAATTCTTATGTCATCGGTTAATCGCTGCTCTCTTGAAAAAGCAATGCAAGGTTACTCATACTCCCTTCCTCACACTCATAATATTGCGTTTGCTCTGGCTCTCTCAAAGTAACACTGAGTATCTTCTCTACCTCATTAAACTCCTCGCTAAAGTACTCACTGACTAATATGACGCGCTCACCAATACTAAATTCCAGTGACTTCTCATCGACCAAGGCTCGGTGATAGTGTTCAACGTGATAATCTTGAGGTCTTATCCATTGAGAAAGCCGACTTCGATTATCAATGGACTCATTAAAGATAAGCTCGCCTTTGCCTTGTTCTATCGAAATACTAAAGTTCATAGTTTGGTTTACTGAACATTCAAAGACTTTTCTAGGCGAGGTATCAGCGACAGCAAACGTACTCACCATGGCAACCCCTAAAAAACAAATAACCGCCAATCGTTTCATTACCATTCAGCCAACACAGTAAACAGCGCTTGCTCAGACATGCGAGTTAATACATAGCCGTGTGAAGAAGAATACGAGCCACTGAGTACGCTATTCTTTTTCTCAATAACGATATCCTCGATTCCGTCAGCGTTGTAATCCCCTTTTGCCACAATCGTAATGACTTGAAAACCATCGGTCGCGTCGAAGTACTCTGCTCTCACTGGACTGGCGACCTGAGTTCTTTGGATACGGTCCGCTTCATCCCACGTTAATAGTGTCTTTGCTTTCTCAGCGCTTTCGTTAGAAATAACAAAAGCAAGCGCACTTGGAGCTAAACTAGGAAAGCGATCATCTAACTTAAATTTCGATATATATGAGCACTTAGAGGCAGCTAACTTTGCCATCTCACTCCATGTTTGGCACTGCGTTAAATACGCTTTAAACGCACCGTATTCATAAGCTTTAGCCGCAGTAAAACCCGCTGAGCTTGCATTAGCTAAATCTTTGCAATTAGACACCAATTTTGTGTCACCAGACGCACGTCTCAATTCAAGTTCATAGCCCCAATCGAGCGAGTTACGAAGTTGCATATTTTCTTTGGAAGGTTTCGCTACTTCGCGCGCGAAAAAGCGGTCTGTTCGCTCACTATCTAAGTATTGAGGTGGGATAAGTTCGTTTGCGATAACCCTACCGAAAACGAACAAGGTAAGCGCAAAAATAACACGTAATAAAAGGTGATTTACTGGCATAACATTTCACAACAAAGACAGATGAGGACGTTAGCTTGTCACGTGAAAAACCGCTAAGAAAAATATCATTTATCTCGTACTGCCAGATTCTGGGCGAGCTCGTCACTAATGCGTGTGCTAATTACATAACAACGTATTTTCACTCGACGCAGATAACAAAAAACCCAGCACTAAGGCTGGGTTTTTTGTGTTCTAGTGGTTAATGAATTAACCGATGTGCGTTGCGCCCGCCATGTACTTCTGAAGTACTGTAGGGATTGCAATGCGGCCGTCTGCTTCTTGGTTGTTTTCTAGGATAGCAACCATGGTACGACCTACAGCAAGACCAGAACCGTTTAGCGTGTGTACAAGCTCAGGTTTCTTCTCGCCTTTACGACGGAAACGCGCTTGCATACGACGAGCTTGGAAGTCCCACATGTTAGAACATGAAGAGATCTCACGGTAAGTTTCTTGAGCAGGAACCCACACTTCTAGGTCGTAAGTCTTACGAGCGCCGAAGCCCATGTCACCTGTACATAGAACCACTTTACGGTAAGGAAGCTCTAGAAGTTGTAGAACTTTCTCAGCGTGACCTGTTAGCTCTTCTAGTGCGTTCATTGAATCTTCTGGCTTAGTGATTTGTACTAGCTCAACTTTGTCGAACTGGTGCATACGAATCAGACCACGAGTATCACGACCGTAAGAACCTGCTTCAGAACGGAAACATGGTGTGTGAGCTGTCATCTTAAGTGGTAGATCCGCTTCGTCAGAGATCGTATCACGAACTAGGTTCGTTACAGGTACTTCTGCCGTAGGGATTAGAGACAGTTTACGTGGCTCTTCGTCGTTTACTTTTTCTACTAGTGGCTCAGTGTGGAAAAGATCTTTACCAAACTTAGGAAGCTGACCAGTACCGAATAGGCTGTCAGAGTTTACTAGGTAAGGTACGTACATTTCTGTGTAGCCGTGCTCTTCAGTGTGAAGATCCAGCATGAACTGAGCGATTGCACGGTGTAGACGAGCAAATTGGCCTTTCATCACGATGAAACGTGCACCAGTGATTTTAACTGCGCTTGCGAAGTCTAGACCGCCACCCATTTCGCCTAGGTCAACGTGGTCTTTTAGTTCGAAGTCGTAAGTCTTAGGCTCACCCCAACGAGAGATTTCAACGTTGTCGTTTTCATCTTTACCATCTGGCACTTCATCATCAGGGATGTTTGGTACAGAAAGCGTGAATTCGTCTAGTTGAGCCATTACTTGCTCAAGTTCAACTTTCTTCGCATCAAGATCACTACCTAGAGTACCGATTTGCTTCTTGATCTCTTCTGCGCCTTCTTTGTCGCCAGCCGCCATTTTTTGGCCGATTTGCTTGGAGATGGAGTTACGCGTGGATTGTAAATTTTCTACTTCTACTTGAATGGACTTACGTTGTTCTTCAAGTTTACGAATAGTCTCTACGTCTAGCTTAAAGCCACGACGCGCCAGTTTAGCAGCTGTTTCATCCAGCTCTGTACGAAGTAATTTAGAATCCAGCATTGTTAATCCTATGCTTTTTGTTGTGAAATCACGCGCACTTTCCAAGGCGTGCGCGTTAAAAAAATTTACTGAACAAATGTATCCAAAAACGCCTACTTTTCATAGCGCTTTTGTGGGCTATTTGCGTCTAAAGTAGCCAAGTAATCTAACTTTTCGCCGATTTTGGTCTCTAGACCACGATTTGTCGGCTGATAGTACCTACGATCACCCATTTCAGGCGGCAAATATTGCTCACCTGCGGCGTAAGCGCCAGGCTCATCGTGCGCGTAACGATACTCTGCCCCATAACCCATGTCTTTCATCAAACTGGTCGGTGCATTTCGAAGGTGATGAGGCACTTCATATTCAGGCAAATTATGAGCATCTGTGAGCGCTTGTTTCCACGCCACGTATACCGCATTACTTTTTGGCGCACATGCTAAGTACACGATCGCCTGTGCAATAGCGCGCTCACCTTCTGCCGGACCAACACGAGTAAAGCAATCCCAAGCGGAAAGTGCCACTTGCATTGCGCGAGGGTCAGCATTACCCACATCTTCAGAGGCAATCGCCAGTAGGCGGCGAGCAATGTACAAAGGGTCGCAACCTGCTGCGATCATACGTGCAGCCCAGTAAAGCGCGGCATCAGGGTTAGAGCCACGAATCGACTTGTGTACAGCAGAGATTAAGTCGTACCAAATGTCGCCTTTGTTATCGAAGCGAGAGACTTTCTCCCCTGCTACTTCCGCAAGCAACTTAAGCGTGATTTCTTTTTCGCCCTGCGCATTATCCTCTGCCATGTCGTAGAGCAGCTCAAGGTAGTTGAGAGACATGCGTGCATCACCGTTTACCAGTTCTGCTAATCGATCTAATACGTTATCAGCGAAGTGTGCAGGCGTATTACCCAGCCCACGCTCTTTGTCACTGATCGCTTGATTCAGCGCCAGTGAGATTTCATCTTTATCGAGAGACGTTAACTTGTACACACGCGCACGTGACAGCAATGCGTTGTTTAACTCAAACGATGGGTTTTCTGTCGTCGCACCAATAAAGGTAACGGTGCCATCTTCGATATGCGGTAAAAACGCGTCTTGTTGAGACTTGTTGAAGCGATGCACCTCGTCCACAAATAAGATGGTGCGGCGACCCGCCATTTTATTCTCACGTGCTTTCTCGATTGCAGCACGGATTTCTTTCACGCCAGACGTCACCGCAGACACACGCTCAACTTCTGCGTTAGCATAGTTTGCAGCCACTTCCGCTAATGTCGTTTTGCCAGTGCCTGGAGGTCCCCACAAGATCATCGAGTGAATATGACCCGCCTCTAACGCGCGACGTAAAGGCTTGCCAGGACCTAAAATGTGCTGCTGTCCGATGTATTGTTCGATCGTTTCCGGTCTCATACGAGCAGCAAGGGGACGAAAATCTTCGTCCCCCGAGAAATCTAATGTGTAATTGCTCACTACCAATTAATTCCTTTGGTCATCCACTTCCACGCCATTAGGAATAGTGAATGTGAATCTGTCTGCTTTTGGTTTTCCAAGCTTCACGTTATTAAAGGTGAACAAGCCTTTCTGACCGTCTTGTTCAACCACGTTGAAGCCTTTCACCACACCTTTGGCATCAATATTAATCTGAAATTGCCCCTGTGTGGAGTCTACCGCAGTAGGAATAAGCGTGAACTGGTCACCCTTTTGGGAGATCTTGTAGTTATCCCAATCACTTGCGCGGTTACGTGTTAACAAAACAAATGGCGTTTGCTCTGTTGCTTGTTCTTGCCAGTAGATACTCACTTGCTCGATGAACGGGCTGTAGTACCACAAAGTTTTACCGTCAGAAACCAATAGGTTTTCATCAGGGAATGTTGTGCTCCAACGGAACAGGCTCGGACGAGCGATTTCAACCGTGCCTTCCCCTTCCATCACTGTTTCGCCTTCAGGGCTGATCACCTGTTGTGAGAAATCCGCACTGAAGCCATCGTTCATCGATAGGCGTTTGTTTAATTCATCTTTAGGAGACGCGGCGTGTGCAGTAGAGAAGAGAGAAAAGCTTAAAACAAGCGCAGAGAAAAGTTTCGCTGAAAATAGTTTTTTCATTCAGATACCTATTGTTAGAACCACTCACCTCAGTTGGACTGAGGTGAGTAACACAAGTTCATTAATCTTTTGGTGGCGCAGGAGCCAGTACTTCACGGTTACCATTATGGCCCGGAGCACTTACGATGCCTTGCGCTTCAAGCTGCTCAACAATTCGAGCCGCTCGGTTGTAACCGATCTTGAATCGACGTTGTACACCAGAAACCGAACCACGACGCGATTGCACTACGTGCTCTACGACTTGATCGAACAATGGATCCACTTCTTCATCCGATTCCATCTGCTCACCCGGAAGCAGGCTTTCTGGACCTTGGTCACCACTGATGATCTCATCGATGTAGTTTGGCTTACCACGAGCTTTCCAGTTGTTTACAACCGCGTGAACATCATCATCCGATGCAAACGCACCGTGAACACGAGTCGTATGGCTTGAGCCCGGTGGTAAGTAAAGCATATCACCCATACCCAATAGCGATTCTGCACCGCCTTGGTCAAGGATAGTACGTGAGTCCGTCTTCGTAGATACAGTAAACGCCACACGCGTTGGGATGTTCGCTTTAATCAGACCGGTAATAACGTCAACCGATGGACGCTGTGTCGCAAGGATCAAGTGAATACCTGCTGCACGCGCTTTTTGCGCCAAGCGAGCAATCAGTTCTTCAACCTTCTTACCTACCACCATCATTAGGTCGGCAAATTCATCGACAACCACAACGATATAAGGCAGTTTCTCAAGCAATGGCGGCTCAGTGTCCATGCTGTCGCCTTCTTGCCAGAATGGGTCGTGAATTGGGTGACCTGCGTCTGCAGCCATCTTAAGCTTCTCGTTGAAGCCTTTCACGTTACGTACGCCCAATGCCGACATTAGTTTGTAACGACGTTCCATCTCGCCCACACACCAACGTAGTGCGTTAGACGCGTCCTTCATGTCCGTTACTACTTCAGAAAGTAGATGAGGAATACCTTCGTAGATTGAAAGCTCCAACATTTTCGGGTCGATCATGATGAAACGCAGATCTTCTGGCGATGCTTTGTAAAGCATACTCAAGATCATCACGTTCACACCTACTGACTTACCAGAACCAGTTGTACCCGCTACCAGTACGTGAGGCATTTTCGCTATATCGGCAATCACCGCTTCACCGGCGATATCTTGACCAAGAACGACCGTTGTTGGTGACGTTGCTTGTTCAAACTGAGGGCTACTGATTACATCAGACAAGAATACCGTCTGACGGCTCATGTTAGGCAACTCTAGACCGACATAAGGTTTGCCCGGAATCACTTCTACTACACGTACCGCCATTGCAGACAGCGCACGTGCCAAGTCCATAGACAAGCCAGAAATGCGGCTTACTTTCACGCCCGGCGCCAAATCAAGCTCGAATCGAGTGATAACAGGACCTGGGTAAATACCGACTACATCAGCTTTAATCTTGTAATCTGCAAGTTTGGTTTCAACCAAACGAGCCACCTCTTCCAGAGCATCACGGTCGATAAAGTTATCGCGCTTCTCTGGGTGGTAAAGCAATTCTAGCGTTGGTAGTGGTTCTGCTGGTACTGGCAAGTTTTGCTCTTGCTGCACCAAGAATGGGTTCTGCTGAGCAGCCACTTTCGCTTGAGCGTTCGATACCAAGTTTTGGAATGCTGCGACATCTTGATCGCCGTCTTGAACCTCTTCTACCTCGGCTTCTTGAGGTGCAGGTTCAAACGTAGCAGAAGGCGCCGGCGCTACCGATTGTGGTTGCGGTGCGACTTGCTGCTGCATAGGTTGTTCTTGTACAGACTGTTGTAGAGGCTGAAAAACGGGTTGTTGCGGCTCTACATAAGTAGGCTGAGCTTGTTGAACAGGCTGCTGCGCTTGGTAGTCATCCTCTTCATCTACAACATCGAAGTTCGAAATAGTTGGCTCGATGTGCTGGCTTGGCTCAGTTTGCTCAACAATGTTATCCAGTGCTGCAGCGTTAATCACAGGCTCTTCGTTTTGAGGCTGTTCTGCGTGTTCCATCGGCGCTTGAACTGGCGCTTGCTCTTGGGCAACTTGCGCCTGTTGAGCCTGCTCTGCTTCGAACTGAGCATACTCATCGTAGCTTGGCTCATTATCGTACGATTCCACAACGCTTGATTCAGACTGCACAAACGGTTCTTGCGGCGCTGCCGGTTGATGAGCAGTTTGCTGGCCAACCTCTTGTTGAGCAACAGCAGGCTGAGGAACCACTTCTTGAGAAACAGGCTGCGTTACTTCAGGCTGAGCCGCAATAGAAGCAACAGCAGGCTCTTGTGCTTCTTGAACTTGCGGCGCTTCATCAGCCCAATCATCGGCTTGTTGCGCTGCGGCTTCTAATTCTTCAATGGTGACGTTCAGCTGCTTAGTGCGCTCAACCGTTGGGTCAACATTGTCTGTGTTTACGGAACGAACAGGCTCAACAGTTTGAGCTTGCTCTTGGACTTGAGACTGAACTGGAGCCTGAATCGGCGCTGCGTTCACAGCTGCCGCTTGTTGCGTTGGCTGCGCAATAGGTTGCGCTGCTGGCTGCTGTTTCGATTTGTCTACGTTAGATTGCTCTACCGCCGATTGTGGCATGTAGATCGGGTATTCATGTGCAGGCGCTTCTTCTTTCGGCTCTTCTACTTCGTAAGCAGTAAGGTGCGGCAGAGACTCATCTTCCAGCTCCTCTTTACCACGCTTGCTCATCACTCGGTCTTCTGCAAACTCATCCAACTGAGGCTCAAGCGTTTCTTGTTCAGTGCCACGAGCTTTGTTTGTAACAGCGGCAACAGCACCGAGTGCACGATCACCCAGCCACTCAACAATCTTCAACCAAGAAATACCCGTAAATAGAGTAAAGCCTGCTCCCCATAGGAAAAGAAGTACAAGCGTTGTACCCAGCACATTCAGTGTGGGTAGAGACAGACTACTTAGCACGTCACCAACAACGCCACCAGACGAGAAGTACCAAATGTCGTCAAAGTTGATATCAGCAAGACCACAACTGGTAAGAATAAGGATAACTAAACCTAATAGACGAGTACCCCACAACATAAGGTCGATAGGATCGTCTGCGGAGCGCTTACGGCAAATCACCCATGCACCTGCCGTCAGCAGGAACGGCAATGGGTACGCGAGGGAACCGAAGGTAAAGAATAGCGTGTCAGCTAACCAAGCGCCGAACAAGCCACCAGCGTTATTGATCTCTCCGCCCCAAGCCGTTTGGGACCAAGACGGATCGGCTGGGCTAAAGGTAAATAGTGCAACGGCCAACAATACCGAGCTAAGAACGCCAACGATAAAGCAGCACTCTTTTAAGCGTTGGAAGCCATTTAGACGTGAAGACTGAGGCTCTTCACTGGTTTTGATAATGGTTTCGACTTTCTTTGCGTTCTCTTTGAACATAAATCAACTTGAATATGGAAATGAATTAGGAATAAGCAAAACATTCCGAGCGGCACAAAGCCGCTCGGTAAATTGATTTAACCATATCAAAGAGAAAAACCCAATTACTCTATGGAGAAAGCGGAAGCATTTACCGCTTTCTTTGCAAGAATTTAACGAGTTTTAATCACAAGCTGGTTAGTTTGCTTCACTTCTTCCATAACGACGTAGGTGCGTGTGTCGTTTACGCCTGGAAGACGCAGTAACGTATCGCCCAGTAGTCGACGGTAAGCACCCATATCAGATACACGTGTCTTTAGAAGATAGTCGAAATCACCTGACACTAGATGACATTCTTGGATGTCGTCTAGTTTTTGAACAGCTGCGTTAAACTGCTCGAACACATCTGGCGCACCACGGTTCAACGTAATTTCTACGAATACCAATAGTGATGCATCTAGGAACTGCGGGTTTAATAGCGCAGTGTACCCTGTGATGTAACCTTGACGCTCTAAGCGACGCACACGCTCCAAACACGGCGTTGGAGATAGTCCTACACGTTTTGAAAGTTCAACGTTCGAAATACGACCGTCTTTCTGCAGTTCATTAAGAATGTTGCGGTCGATACGGTCTAGTTCCTTGGACGGCTTCTTATAGTTCTCTGCCATTTTTTATTCCACCTTATTACTTCCTTGCAAAAAAATATACTACAACTTTTTAATATTTGGTGCCAAATATTACAAATCAACATCTATACTAGATATTAATTCGACAATAACACCCTACAAACAGTTAATACAACCATTTTAGAAAGAGGACACAGGATGATCATTGGCGTACCTAAGGAAATCAAGAACCACGAATACCGTGTGGGTATGATCCCAGCTAGCGTGAGAGAACTTATCTCACATGGTCACCAAGTTTTAGTTGAGACCAATGCAGGTGCTGGCATTGGTTTTTCAGACGATGATTACATCGCTGTAGGCGCATCCATTCTTCCTACTGCTACAGACGTGTTTGCGAAAGCAGATATGATTGTAAAAGTAAAAGAACCCCAAGCTGTCGAGCGAGCAATGCTCCGCGAAGGGCAGATTTTATTTACCTATTTACACCTTGCACCAGATTTTCCACAAACTGATGAGCTAATCAAGAGCAAAGCTGTCTGTATAGCGTATGAGACTGTAACAGATAATATGGGTCGTTTGCCACTGTTAGCACCAATGTCGGAAGTGGCAGGTCGGATGTCTATTCAAGCAGGTGCGCAAACGTTGGAAAAATCGCACGGCGGTCGTGGTTTACTACTAGGTGGCGTACCTGGTGTTGAGCCTGCGAAAGTTGTTGTAGTTGGCGGTGGCGTAGTTGGCGCGAACGCAGCTCGTATGGCTGTAGGTCTTCGTGCAGACGTGACTATCCTAGACCGTAACGTAGATACACTACGTAAACTAGACGAAGAATTCCAAGGTCGCGCTAAAGTGGTTTATTCTACTGAAGACGCTATCGAGAAGCATGTTCTAGAAGCAGACCTAGTGATCGGCGCAGTTCTAATCCCAGGTGCAGCAGCACCTAAACTGGTAACAAAAGAGCACATCGCTAAGATGAAGCCAGGCGCGGCGGTCGTTGACGTAGCGATTGACCAAGGTGGTTGTTTCGAAACTTCTCACGCGACAACGCACGCAGAACCAACTTACATCGTTGACGAAGTGGTTCACTACTGTGTAGCAAACATGCCAGGTGCAGTGGCTCGTACTTCAACATTTGCACTGAACAACGCGACGCTTCCATACATCGTGAAGCTAGCAAACAAAGGCTACCGTGAAGCACTTCTAGAAGACAAAGGTTTCCTTGAAGGCCTAAACGTTATCCACGGTAAAGTGACTTGCAAAGAAGTCGCAGAGAGCTTTGACCTAGAATACGTTGAACCAACGCAAGCTATTGCAATGTTCAACTAATGACAAAATAACGCATAAATTGTCACGTTTTGTTTACAAAAGCCCACTGAAAAGTGGGCTTTTTTGCATAGAGCATTTAGCTATAAAAAAGATCTAAATCTTATAAGCGCAAATTAAAATGTTTCGAGGTGTGACAGATTTAGCGCAAAACTCTGCCAATCTAACACGATAACCACGTTCTTCAAGATAAAGTGCTTTATCTAAAGCGAGCCAAATCTCCAACGGACGTTGAAATACCAACTGGACCAGACTCAAACGCTCCATTTGCCAAAAGCGCTGTTCGCTTAACTTTTCAAAATGATCGAAGTCGATTTCTTGCGCAAGATCGATGCCCTTCTGTTCCGCTGCCCAGCGACATAACGATTCAAAGCCATCACTTAATTGCGACTTACGAATGCTTGGCACTGGCTGATATCCTTCCATGTCCAAAGCTTGGCGCGTGATCAAATCAAACCCTAAACGAAACACCATTTCTTGCTGACGATGACGGCGTACACGTTCACCCCCCGTCACAGTTTGCTGCAGCGGAATACGCAGCTCTTGCTTAGACAGCGAGAGAGAAGACGCTCTGCCCTGCTCCGACATCGGCTGATACTGCTCAGACTGAATCAAATGGTAACAACAAGGCGAGATTGTCATCGCAGCAATGCCGTTTTCGCTGCCGTACTGCATCAAACGAACATGAAGATCACCACACGCATGCAATGCTACTGCGTGTTGAGTTGGCTTAAACACCGCTTTGGCTTGGCTATTGAACGCATCACCTTGAATAAAAGTCATTTTCCAATGATGCTCATTCGCCGCTTGTTGCCCCGAGTCGCACAGCGCTTGTTGGTATTCAAAACTGGTAACAGGCTGATCGGTTTGCGTTGTCAGGATGCGTCCCAAGTACCCTTTACCTGAACACCACTCTAGCCATTCTTCACCGTGATGATGTTGAATCGCCGCTTCGCCCATAGAACTAATTTGCTCTAACTTACGGCCAGGAATGCCACTGTCTAACCCGCGAGCAAGCTCTAAGCCGTTTAACGCTAGAGGTTCTAAATGCGTCAGTTCAGCGAGCGTTTCAAGTTCTGGCAAAAAAGGACTAAGTGCCTGTAAAGCGAGCTCAGGTTCTGCTTTGTATTCTTCGATTTGAGAAGGAGTAAGAGACGCTAACCACTGGCACAACTGAGGATGTTGCGCTTGCCAAGGTAACGATGCGTGAAGGCTGCTTTGAAATGGATCGAATCGCCACAACGATTGATTTTCGATTAAGCAGTCATTAATAAATTGAAATTGCGTTTTCATAGCTCCCCCTACAACGAGCGCATTGTAGAGGGAATCGAAACAGCAATGAAGTGTTATCTAACCGGAAGTTCGATGTCTTTAAACATCTCTTCAATTTCTGAGTTCGACTTCAGTGAAATCGCTTGTTCAACCACAGGACGGGTTAAGTGTGGAGCAAAGCGCTCCATGAAATCGAACATGTAAGAACGCAGGAAGGTACCACGGCGGAAGCCAATGCTTGTGGTACTTGCGCCAAACAAGTGGCTTGCGTCAATGGCAACCAAATCGCCGTCTTGGTCTTCATCCACCGCCATGCTCGCAATCACACCAACACCGATGCCCATACGAACATAAGTTTTGATTACGTCGGCATCCGTTGCGGTAAACACCACACGTGGCGTCAAACCTTCACGGTTAAATGCGGTATCCAGCTCAGAACGACCAGTAAAGCCAAACACGTAAGTCACCAGCGGATAAGCCGCCAAGTCATGAATCGTGACAACGTCTTTCTTCGCCAATGGATGATCTTTTGGTACCACGATAGAACGATTCCAGTGGTAACAAGGCAACATGATGGCATCTTGGTAGAGATGAAGCGCTTCTGTTGCAATCGCAAAGTTCGCCGTGCCTTTGGCAATCGCTTCAGACATTTGTGAAGGCGTACCTTGGTGCATGTGCAGCGATACTTTCGGGTAACGAGCCGTAAAGCCTTTGATTACGTCAGGAAGTGCGTAACGAGCTTGGGTGTGCGTGGTAGAAATGTTCAGCGTGCCCATTTCTGGGTGAGTGTGCTCACCTGCCACGGCTTTGATGCTTTCCACGCGCGCCAGAATCTCTTGAGAAATTCGCACGATCTCTTCACCGGCCGGTGTCACCTGCGTTAAGTGTTTACCACTTCGTTCGAAGATCTGAATGCCCAGTTCATCTTCCAACAAACGGACTTGTTTACTGATGCCCGGCTGAGAAGTGTAAAGACTCTCTGCTGTCGCAGACACATTCAGATTATGGTTCACAACCTCAACAATATACTTCAGTTGTTGCAGTTTCATCGTAATCCCTTACTCATTGATTGAGATAATAACGTCATACTTATCTTGCCTACTCGCCAGAGTAGATATAATGATTAGTTATAACGTGTTAGCAACTAAATGAACAGTAATTTCTAACTTATAGCTCAAGCTCATAGCTAATCATTTATCTCGCCTTCATATGCACAAAGTTGAACCTTTAAAATCCGCTTTTTTATACAGCTCACCGTATTCTCTGCTTAAATCCGACGGAAAACGTGTTTGGGGCAAAATAATCAAATAAATAGGGTGCCGAGAGAGAGAAGATTCATGTATTCTCTATCGCTAGTCATACAAAAGTAAAAAGCAGACGCAAAGATATGAATACTGGTTTAATAGTCATTTTGGTAGCCGTTCTACTGGTCTTGATCCTTGGGTACAACATCATGTTGCAGTACAAGGTGAAAGTAGAGACCGCGAAAAGACAGGAGTCTGCTCGTTACGTGACACTGATTGACGGTACCGAAGAGCTTATTGGTCACGCTCACCATATTCCTTTCAGCAAGGACCTACTGCTGTGCCTAAACAATCGCATTCTTGATGCTCTTGAAAGCATGCGCGAGCTGGATCCAAAAAACAAACAGCTTGTCCAACGCATCGAGAACATGAAGCAGCAAATTACTCAACTTAAAGAAAGTAATCAAAGCGGCGAAAGTACGACGTTCAAAATGCCAAGCAGCGACAAGCAAGCAATCCTAATGCTAAAACTGGTTAAACGTCTGCGTGATACGGTTCGTAACGAACACAACAAAGGCCGTTTGGATACACAAACTTACGTAACGGAAAATGCACGTCTGGAAACGATGCAAATCCGCATCAACATCGAGAACGTGATCAAACGTGCGAACGATTCCATTTCCCGCGGTCAGCCTGGCACTGCCCTACAGCTGCTTCGTAAAGGCATCGATGCGCTCAGCACCAAAAACGACGCATACTCGATTCAAGCGAAACAAAAACTTGAAGACATGCTTGGTGACCTAGATAAGAAACGCCAAGACAAAAACGATGCTGAAATGCAGCAACTTGCCGATAAAGAACGTGACAGTGATATGGATGCGCTCTTCGGCGAGAAGAAAAAGTGGTAAACTCTCCACAAGCTTTCCGCCCTATCCGATTAAAGGCTGCGTTTGCAGCCTTTTTTGTGTCTTATCCCTTTGAAAAGACGCTGGCTGGATAAACCGAAATTTAAATGTAAAGTATTAAAAATTAAAATGATTAATCTCGACGCCTATCAGGACCTTCTTGCTCCAATTAACCAATTCTTGCAATGCAGCACCCCAGATGAATGGGTTGAGGAAGCAAAGAAGCCTGAAAACCTTCAAACCATTTTATTAGACCATCTACTGTGTGAACTGAAAGCCGGCCAATCCGCGATGTTCCTTATCCGTAAATACGCCGTAGACAAAGCCAGCTCACACGCTCTACTCGATTGGTTCAAACCTTATGAAGACTTCGCGTACCGTAAGACAGGTTCCCTTGAGACTCTGAAAGGTAAGAGCAATATTTCTAAAGCCATCATCGCTAAATCAGACTCGCCTTACAGCCAAGATCTGATCGACAAAATGGTTCTGCTGATCAAAGAAGAGTTACACCACTTCTATCAAGTGCTAGAAATCATGGAAAGCCGTGGCGTGGAATACAAGAACATTCCAGCAAGCCGCTACGCGAAAACGCTAATTTCTGAAATGAAGACGCATGAGCCTGAAACCTTGATTGATAAGCTCATTATCGGTGCCTACATCGAAGCTCGCTCTTGTGAACGTTTTGCAAAACTGGCTCCGCATATGGACGACGACATCGCGAAGTTCTACGTTTCTCTGCTGCGTTCAGAAGCACGCCATTACCAAGATTACTTAATTTTGGCAGAGCAAATCGCAGGCAAAGACATTAGCGAGCGCGTCGCGGAGTTTGGCCGCCTTGAAGCTGAGCTAATTTCGACACCGGATGAAGATTTCAAATTCCACAGTGGCGTTCCAGTGTTAGCGGCATAGGCTGCAGCCCGACGTTAATTAAATACCAAAAAGCCGGACATCGCGTCCGGCTTCTTTTCTGGAGCTAATCCAGTACTCACTGTAATTCTGTGTTGGCAAGAGATTCACGACTGCGCTCCTTCTTCGCTTTCGGGAGTGACACACTTAAGACATCTCACAACATCAACATCGTCACTCCCATCACTCGTATCTTCATCCCCAAGAGCGAGGCACGAGCGAGTTGGGGATCTCATACACGTAAACTAAGAACGTGCACTCAACTCCATACGCTGTAGATTCGCATCAATACTCTGGTCACCCTTCAGTCTCTCCCAAAGCTGACCGAGCAAATCTAAACGGCGCTCACTTGGGTAACGCTGGGTCGACTCTAATAGCTGCCACTGCCCATCTTCACCTTTCTCAGCAAAGATAAACTCGAACGACAGATTGTTAGACATACCCAAACGCAAGTCCGTCACAATCAGAGCATCATCTTCCACGCGATAGTTGAGGTAATCGTGAGAAAAAGCCTTTAATCCTTTCAGCGTGTCCGGCTTATCTGCCATCGGCCAACTGCCAAGAGGATGCGTGACAAAATCAATGCGCTGATCACTGTCTAATACCGACGCTAAACCTTCGTAATATTGGCCATCGTCCATCACCAGCACGCGCCATAGAAACGTGTTAAACGGCGTTGGTGTAATCAGCACTTGCTGATTCGGTAAGTTCTGCGCAGCCAAGTTTTGCTCAACACGAGACGCAACCATTTGTTGAGAGGCGTATCCCCAACCGAGATAAAGTGTGGAGATAAGCACCACGCTTTGACACCAGCGTCCACCGCGAGATTTAGAAAACAGTGCCACACCGATCGCCAGCAACAGCGGCAAGGTGTAAAGCGGATCGATAATGAACACGTTCCGTAGCTCAAAATAGCCCTCAAATGGCCAAATAAGCTGAGTGCCATACGTCGTCATTGCATCCAGTAAGGTATGCGTCACGAGTACACTGACGGTGAGGAAAAACACTCGTGATAGTGTCCAGAACGAATCAGGTCGCCAGCGGCAATAAAGACAAGAAATCAGCAACGCAAACGGAGGCAATACCAATAAAGAGTGCGTAAAGCCACGATGCTTAATCGTGTTCTGAACCGCATCACCGTAGTCCAGAATCACATCCAGGTCTGGCAAGGTACCGAGAGCCGCGCCCATCAACAATACCTTGGCATTGCAATGTTTACCTGCGATCGCGCCAGCAACGGTCGCCCCTAATGCTGCTTGTGTGATTGAATCCATATCCCGCTATCTACACTCATTCATGACAAAGATTGATTGGTTCGAAAACTAAAACGACTTTCAATAAGAGTCAAACCACTCACCCACTTTGTGCCTCTTATTTACTTACTTTTACACACTAAGGGGAGATCAAATGCCTTGACACGTTTAAAGCCATTTACTGGCTAGCCGTAGCCTCTGGGCGGGATATTTTCTTGATCAATGCTTCACGTCGGAGATCTAAGATCTCATCAATCAATCTCTCTTTAGCGTTGATACCAAAGTGCTGATCGTAGTTTTTTACTTTTTCAATTTCATGCGGGTGCAAGCGGTACACCTCATCTTTTAAACGAGCCTCAGCTTCGCTTTTGATTAAGCCTTGGTTTTGTAGCAGCTTAATGATCACTTCATCAGCTGGGTTTACTGCTCTTGACATGGTTCTCCAATCTACGGGTTAAGTTGTTCGCCAAATCGCTGATCAATTCAGCTTATTCATTTGGCATCGCCAATTTACGTCGCACAACTTATAGCCCAAACATGACAACTTTATTGCAGCCCAAGGTCATTTACTAGCAAAGCATCGCATGCACCACTTCGGTTCAAACCTTTGTTTTTCTTCACCATCATGGATCGTGAGTACCTACTTTCACCTTACGCCACTTTCCGCCGAGCCCCATTCTGTCTGCCCTGAGAACGCAAACACACATCTGGCACACATCTCGCTGTAGTGACTGTGCTTTTAATGGTTTTCGGTTGTTACACTCTATTGACAAGGACTTGTTCTGATAAGTCAAAAACCATGGATTTTTAAACGATTCAATGGAGTGACTTATGAACAAAAACGCGATCCTTCTATCTTTACTCGGTACGGCTTTCTTCTCTTCGCAAGCGGCGGCGGACATCACCGCAATCCGCTCTAGCCTGTTACATTTCATCAACGATCCAGCCAAAGTTGAACACCTTCCCGATGCCTATCAGTATTTTGAAGACGGTTTATTAGTGATTGAAGATGGTCATATCAAAGCCATCAAAGCGTTCAGTGAAAGCGATTCGACACAGTACAAAGAGATTGTCGATCACAGGGGAAAACTCATCGTGCCGGGCTTTATCGACACACACATCCACTACCCACAAACTCAGATGATTGCGGCGTATGGCGAGCAGCTGCTGGAATGGTTAGAAACCTACACCTTCCCAACGGAAAAACAGTTTGAGGACAAAGCCCACGCCAAAGCCATCTCTCAGTTCTTTATCAATGAACTGCTGAAAAATGGCACCACCAGCGCATTAGTGTTTGGCACTGTTCACCCTCAATCGGTGGAAGCGCTTTTTGAGGAAGCTTTAGATAAGAACATGCGTATCATTGCGGGGAAAGTCATGATGGATCGCAACGCGCCAGACTACCTACTCGACACACCTGAAACGGGCTATCAAGAAAGCAAAAGCCTGATCAACAAATGGCATAACCAAGGACGATTGCAATACGCCATTACTCCACGCTTTGCCCCTACCTCGACGCCCGAACAATTAACGGCTGCTGGGAAACTCAAAGCTGAGTATCCAGATGTCTATGTGCATACCCACTTGTCAGAAAACAAAAATGAAATCGAATGGGTGAAGTCGCTCTTCCCCGACCGTGAGGGCTACTTCGATGTTTACGAACATTACGGCTTAGCTGGCAAGCGTTCTATCTTCGCCCATGCCGTTCACCTGACCGACAAAGAATGGAGTGCATTTCAGCGTACCGATTCCGTCATTTCCTTTTGCCCTACGTCCAACCTATTCCTCGGTAGTGGCCTATTCGATTTAGAAAAAGCAGAGCAGAAAGGTGTACGCGTTGGCTTGGGCACCGATGTAGGCGCAGGCACCAGTTTTTCTCAGTTAGAATCCTTAAATGAGGCCTATAAAATCATGCAGTTACAAGGAAAGAAACTCTCTGCGTTTAAAGGCTTTTACTTAGCGACATTGGGCGGTGCGACCTCGCTTAGCCTCAATGACAAGATAGGCAATTTTGAAGCAGGAAAAGAAGCTGATTTCGTTGTCCTCAACTGGGCGGCAACAGACTTGCAGAAGCTGCGTTTCCAGCACTCCAAAAGCTTGGAAGATAAGCTCTTTGCTTTAATGATGTTAGGCGATGAGAGAAACGTCGAAGCAACCTACATAGCCGGCAAACAGGCCTATTCTGCCGATGGCGAAGTCACTAAAAAGGCGAAAGTCACTAGAAAGACAAAAATCGAGAGCTCAATCTAAACAGACCAAAGCCTTGAGCATAGAGACATCTAAACCGAAAAGCCGGACGCAGTGTCCGGCTTTGTTTTACATCGATACTTGTTCAGAGTAACGGTTAGTGAAAGTAAACCATCATCTCAACTTCATCCCCTTGTTGCGGCGCATCCAACGTGAAGTGCAAATAGCCCGCCTCAGTCACTGGAATTTGCAGAAACTCATTACTGCCTGTGTAGTTAGATGAGTATTCATGCTGATCTGCGGTTGGCCAGTAAGCTCGGCTCGCGTACAAGTCCACATCGCCATTGTCAGAGTAGCCGTTTGTATCCGTTAGCCACACTCGTACTTCTTGAACGCCTTGCGGTACATAAACCGCCGCATAGCGTCGTTCGAGTACCTTGAGCGTCTGCGGTTTACCCGATTCCAATACTACAGGCGTTAAATCATCTCGCTCCGGCGTTGTTGGTGTTGGCGCCTCAGTTTCCAATGAGGCCTTTAGCGTCACCGTATTAAATTCAGAACGACCTGTGATACTCAGGTAATAACGGCCTGGCTTAATGTAACCCGATGGTTCTGGCTCAAACGTCACGATCTCATTGCTGCCCACGCCATATTGGCTGAATTCGAAATCGTAGTAATGCGCTTCTTGCTCAAAGCTCATGTACAAATCTGCATCACCTTGAGCGTCGCCTTGGATCTCGACTTCGAAGTGAGTCGTGTATTCAGGCACATCAACGTAGAACAACTGCTCACTGTAAGCCGCACCGCTCAGCACCACACTCTGGTTCGCGGTAAGCTTAATAACTTGGTCAGAAGGCTCCGTCGGCTCGCCCGGATTTGGGTCAGGGTTCGGCTTAGGTGGCTCAGGCTCATTAGAAACGGAATCTAACCAGCGTTCAAATTCACCATCGTTTTGCTCACCCAGCAATCGGACCTGCCTAGCCCACTCAGAAAGCTGACCAGAACGAGAGAGCGTAAGCAAACTCTCCACCTCTTGCGGATGTTCTTCCAACATAAAGCGCACCGCGAGATAGCCCCAGCGATAAACGCGATTAGTATCGTGAGAGTAAGTGGTCGCAAACACCTTAGACAGGCTCATCTTGCCCTCTGCAATCAAGCCAATCGCCGCATCGTAGCCTTGCTTGTAATGCATGTATTCCGCAAAACCTTCTAGCCACCATACAATGTAACCGTGCTCCAAGTTATCACCGAACGAGCCATATTGGTTGAATCGCGCATCGAGGTAGTGGGTGTACTCATGCTCTAAATTAAGAATAGAAAGCTCGTCACCATTGTTGTAACGGTAAGCCACAAAGCGCGCCACGTTGCCTGTTTCTGCTGGGTTACCTTCCAGATACTGACCGCCATTGTCGGTGGTATTGCCAAACAAGAACGATGAGTAGTCCGCGTAACTCGTCTTGCTAGCAAACACCGCCACTTCTACTCGTTCATTGTTATCGTCTGCTACCGGTTGATGACCTGTATTTGCCACTTTATGGAAGTCCGCCTCTTTCGCTGCTAAAACCTCACACGCTTCCACGGCCTGAGCTTGAGTCAAATCTTGCGAACGAATGATTGCCGGGCCATCACACTCATACCGATTCGGCAGAACACGTGCAGCCAGATCGCGTTTGGCTTGGTCTAAGTCCAGACCGTTTAAACCTTCTGGTGCGTAGTATCCCATCATCTCAACCGCGGCTAACCATAGCTTGTCATGTTTGCTACCCAGCGGGTATTGCTCCATCACTCGTTGCATCTCTCTCAATGCCGCAGTACGAGTTGAAGAATAAGGACTGGCAAGCAGACGACCCACTTCACGCACCGCGTTATACACCAGAAAACTCGCGTCGGTATCCAGTGCCCACTCGTTTTGCTGAGCGAATTTTATCAGTACTTCTATATGCTGATTATGGTCTGCCATGTAGCGATAAAAATCGTCTCGCACAGCATGGCCAGACATAGCACGAAAGAGGTTATTCAACCCATCGACCCACTGCGTATCTTGCTCAGTTTGTGGGTTAAAATGGCGAAGAGCTGCAAGTTGAGATTCCATCGTGAGCGGCAGTTGCTTCACGTTGTCGACCATCAAAGTCAGACTCTTCATTGCACCGACTTGCTCACGCCCTTGGTCTAACGCATGGCGGTTAGCAAGGAAGGCATTCGTCGATTGGGCAAAACCTTGACTCAGCCCTTGTGAATAATCAGGCTGTTGCGCGTTGTAGCGAACGTAATAAGCCGCGCGTACGAACTCACCCAGGTTTTCCAATTGGCGTGCTTGCTCTGCCTCACCTTGATAACTTGCAATGGCTCGATTCAGAGCGGTCTGAATGCGACTTAAGCTCGCTTCACTGTAGATATCATTTAAAGAATCAGCAGGGGCAGAAAACCAAGATTCGTAACAATGATAAGTGGCAGCAGAGACAGCAGATGCAAGATCCGGAGCTTGCTGAAGCGCAGGGACTTCACACTGCTCTTCAGCAAATGAGAAACTGGAAACACTGGCGAGCATACAAGCTAGCGCCAAGCGATGACGTGGGAATAGACGGGTATGAGACATAACGACACTCATTGATTGATTTAATAATTGAGGCCGCTGTTATATTCCTTACAATCAGAATGGTGAATTCAGTTGCATAAAATTTATGAAGTCAGTTCAGGAAATAGATTTTATGCTCTAATTTATAAACTAATTACTAAATATGCCGATTATCTCTCTACGAAAACGTTACGCAACTGACTGAAATATCAAAGATAAAATCTAATCATAAAAAAGCCAGACGGTGTGTCTGGCTCTCGGTTAATAACGCTTACCATCAATGAGTCTCAGCGGAATATCTTGCAAGATTTTCTCTTCTGCCATCCTCATATTGATGGCAACAACATCAACGTCACACTTTTCTGTCGTCACATAGTGAGTCATGCACCCACATAAATTACAGCGGTGAAACTCAACTTCCTTGTCGCCCCAGATGTAAAACACCGAAGACTCTTTCACATAGCGAACCGAAACTTGCTCAGGGGAATAATACGCCCAATAAGCCGCATATCGACGGCAGATAGAGCAATTACATGATGCTATTTCTTTCGGAACCTCAGCTTGAACAACGATGTTTCCGCAATGGCATGTGATTTCCATATACTAAGATTCCATTCCAGATTTTTTCTTTGCTACTTTAACAAAAACTAGTCGCCCATGGTTGGTAACTAAATCTCAAAATAATGCTCACGGTGATACTGAAGAAACGCCTGTTCAATCTTGTGTTTCTTGTTCAGTGTTAATTGCCCCTTCAGGCCAATCAACGTGAAGTCATCTGCGATTGAGAACACACCGTTATCAAACATCACGTGGTGGTTTGGACATAGGCACAGAATGTTTTCGACCACATCAGGTCCGCGATGCGGTTCACCCAGCGGTTGAATATGGGCAGCTTCTGCGTAGTACCCTGCTCCAGTATCAATGGCTAAGCCGCATACTTGGCATTGGTATTGATGCCAGTCTTTCACCTGCTTTGCCTTTCTATAATCACGCACGATCTTATTGATCGTTACTGCTTGACGAGACGTTACCTCATAACGTGCTTTGGTTGCGTCTTGCACTTCTGCCGCAGGTTCCGAATCAACTTGGACAAGTTTATAACGCCATACTTTGAAGCCGGATAACCCTTGCTCACACCAATAATCTTGAACGCGATATAAGCCCGCATATTGATAACCTTTAGCAGGAGAATAATGGCTTTGGTGTTTATGACTTCGAGTAACTCGGACGGGTAAACCCTCTAGCTTGTTTCTAGCTAGAGCGAGGTTGGTGCGTTCTAATTTTTGATCGGCAATTTGTTTATTGGTGTTTTCGTCACGACCGCCAGCTCCGGTATAGATGATGACATCGCCAAAATCTTCGTCGTCTTCATAACCGCCGGAAAGCACGATTGAATCAGCGCCTTCTTTAGCGCCACCACTGATACCAGCCTGCGTTGGAGGATGAATGCCAGATTTGGCTAACGCCGCTCGATTTTCAAACATGTCACCGATTTCGGTATCGGGTATGTGTCCAAAAACTCTCATAGTAAAACCTTGTATGTGTACTACTCAGTGAGAAAAACCATCGCAAATAGCGGCGGTATTCCAACCGATACATACGCTAACGGTATCACATTCAATCAGGCTTATACGCGGTAAACATTCTCATTTTTCACAAGAAGTTTTTGTGGTGACAATCGTTTATTTTCATATAGATAGAGAGCAGCATCGGGTAAACAAAATGCTCGATATTACATCTCTAACAAAACAAAGATCACAACTTATTATCAAAGTCCGACGTGCGGTTTGCTGTCATCCATATTTAACGTGCTAGTCATAATTATCAATAAGAATAATAACTCTAATTCGACATATGGACAGACAGATGAAACTAACACAATGGATTATTTGGCTAAGTGGCTTACTAGCACTGCCAAGCTTCGCAGATACCGATATATACCTAACGAATAACTCGGACCAACCTTTAACGATTCAAGTCACTCACGAAGGCAGTGACTTATTGGAATACGGCGAAGAGTGGCAACAACATGTGCAAGTACTTGGCCCGTGGGAAACCAAATCAATTTTAAGTTTTAACCGCTGGGAAGGCGTTCGAACCGGTCAGCAGTATCGCTTCGAGACCGTTGTTTCTAACCCCTTGGGTGAAAGCATTACTTTAAAGCAAGTGATGGACGGCCATTGGTATAACTCCACCATAAAATATGGTGTAACCGCTGCCGATGTGGTTCTGGCATTAAAAGAGGATCGCAACATCCACCGCTCTGCGACCGATGCATTTGGTACTCGTACAACCGAGCTGGCTTTTAAATCCAACAAAACCGCTCGCTACGATGACTTGTATTACACCATCACGCCGAACAAGGTCGATGAGATTGCCGATGACAACGAACAACACCTTAAGTTGGTGACTTACAACATTTGGGCACTACCAGCAGTAGCTTCTCACATTGGTGACCGATACGAGCTGATTCCTGAATACGTGAAAGGCTACGACGTGGTCGCGCTGCAAGAGGTGTTTGCGGATGGTCGAGAGGCGTTTTTGCGTGAGCTTGCTAAAGAATACCCATATCAAACCAAAATGCTGGATAAGGATGGCTTCAACATTCATGACGGCGGCGTGACGATCGTAAGCCGCTACCCTATCGTGAATCAGGCGCAGTACGTCTTTCCCGATTGTTCTAGTACTGACTGCTTCGCCGACAAGGGCATAAATTATGCGGAGATCATTAAAGGTGGTCAGGCTTACCATGTCTTTGCTACTCATGCCGCCTCTTCTGATACCGACATCGCGCGTGAGCATCGTCAGCGTCAGTTCAAGCAGATGCGTGCGATGGCTAAATCCTTGAATATCCCAGCCAATGAAACCGTGGTTTACAGCGGCGACTTTAATGTGAATAAGTTGAAGTTTCCTGGTGATTACCAACAGATGATCGCGAACCTCAGCGCGGTTGAGCCTGAGTATTCTGGTTATACCGCGTCGACGTTTGACCCGCGCATTAACAACTTTGCAGGCAAAGCGTTATCTGGTGGCGACAATGTGGAGTACCTCGACTACGTGATGGTGAGTAGTGAATATGGCGCGAAGTCGTTTAACGATAACCGTGTAGATGTGCCACGCTCAACGGCAGCAAGTCTATGGAAGCATTACAATCTGTCGGACCATTTCCCAGTTAGTACAGTGCTCAAGCCATGAAGCCAATCGCGTTAATTACTGTGTCCGCTGTGGTGGCGGGCACAATTTGGTTTTCAGCCAATGGAGGCAAGAGTGGAAGCTTATTGCCGTTATCTTCTGCATTGGAAAAGGTTTCTGAACCCCAAACGAACGACGGAGCCTCTTTAGGGGTGAGTCAGTCGACTGGTAAGGTCATAGTACCGAAAGCCAGCGAGACGCCCTCTCCGATTGAGGCCATGTCTAAGCGCTTTACTGAGCTAAAAGGACGAGCATTCAAAGCAGAGATTGAGGTGTTTTGGCATACGTGTATGTCTGACCACAACTGCGAATCTCAATTGGCTGAGCTTGAAGCACATTTGTCTGCGGAGCGTTTTGCCCTGCTAGCGAATTACCACCAGCTCAATAGCCTTTGGCAGCAAAGCTTGGGAAATTTGTTATTTGATGAGCAACAGCCGTTGGCGTCTCGTATCGCGCTTCTCAAATCAGAAGCAAAAAAGATTTGGGGTGAACTGGCAGAAGTGATTTTTGCTGATGAATTCGCGCTGTACGATTTTAGTTTGCAAGCCGAGCAATTGGCTTCAACTCCAGCTCAAGACTATGTACAAGCCTACGAGGATTTGCTCCAAACGTGGCAAGGCAGTGAGGCCGCGTTGGGGTTAGAGAGCCACCAAGCCAAGTATGAGCGTGCGGTCGCATTGATTCCTGACGGCGTAAGTGAATCAGAACGTGAGGCATTGATTCAGACATTTCAACAGAGCTACCTTTCTGAGCAAGAGAGTGAGGAGATAGTCGCCCGAGAGCAGCAAATTACAGAGCAAAAGCAGCAAGTACGCGATTATCAAAGTGAGTTGCAGCAACTAGAATCAAGGCTGGCGTCGCAAAGAGCCACCAGCCACGCGAATTGGTCAGATTCCGAGTGGCAACGTTATTACCAACAAGAGGTTGCGGATTTTCGTCGTGAGTTCTTCGCGGGTTAATCACTCACTTGTTTATTGAGGTGTAAGGATAACCAAGAGATTCCCTACTCACTCATTCTCCACTCTAGGAAATGACGCAGTTGCGAGTCTCAGTGCGAGTTAAGTCCCAATAAACCATCGCCCAAATCTCAAACGGGTCATTCCAGCAAGCCTAGGCGCGACTAGGAATCTAGCGACAGCGAGCTGGAGCTTATGCAGAGCTCGCTGTCACCGAAAGCGACTTCAGAACAGGTTCAAACCGAATACGCCTTTCACATCAAACAGAACTTGTTCGGTTTTCTCACGTGAGCGTTGGCTGCCTTGTTTAAGTATGTCGATCAGCTGCGCTTTGTCGTCTAAGAACATCGCACGTTTTTCTCGGATTGGTCGCAGCATTTCTTGTAAGCACTCTTCTAATACTTTCTTGGTTGTGCCGTCTCCCAATCCACCACGACGGTAGTGCGCTTTTAACTCTTCCACATACGCTTTATCGGTATGGAACGCATCCAGATAAGTGAACACGATGTTGCCTTCTACTTGGCCTGGGTCTTCGATGCGTAAGTGGTTTGGATCGGTGTACATAGACTTCACGGCGGCTGAGATTTCTTTCTCTGTCGCGCCTAGGTTAATGGCGTTGCCCATGCTTTTCGACATCTTGTTTTTGCCATCAGTACTTGGCAAACGTGGCGCGTCACTCAGCAGCGGACGACACTCTTTCAAAATCTCTTTTCCGCCAAGATGGTTTATCTTTCTTACGATTTCATTGGTTTGTTCTAGCATCGGCAGTTGATCATTACCAACAGGGACTAAGGTTGCATGAAAGCCAGTGATATCGGCCGCTTGCGAGATTGGGTAAGTCAGGAAGCCAGTTGGAATCGAACGTTCGAAGCCCTTGTTTTGAATTTCATTTTTTACGGTTGGGTTACGCTCTAATCGCGCGATCGAAACCAAGTTGCTGTAATACATGGTCAGTTCAGCAAGCGCTGGCACTTGAGATTGTAAACAGATGGTGGTTTGAATCGGGTCGATGCCCACAGCGAGATAATCGGCCACCACGTTTAAGATATTGGAGGAAACCTTGGAAGGGTTATGCGCGTTATCGGTTAAGCCCTGCATGTCGGCAACCAGAATGGTTTGGTCATGTTGAGATTGCAGCGCAACGCGTTGTTGCAGAGAACCAACGTAATGGCCTAAATGCAATGGGCCTGTCGCTCGGTCGCCAGTAAGAATGATTTCGCGTTGTTGGGTATTTTGTGTGGTGTTCATAACTTATCTCCGAATAAATTTAGATCGCTACTGGAGATAAAAAAGACAAGACACGCTTAGCTACCGTCCAGCAGCGTAAGAATGTCAGGATTCCGCGCCGCTCTAATTAGAGCGCCACCAGAAGAAGTTTGATGAAGGAGTAAATGTCGTTTTCATGCCTTTTAACCTAACAAGGAGCAGAGCTGAAAACAACCCTACTCCTTGTACAATTTGATTTTTCAGTTTTGACACGTTCGCCAAAACCGCATCAAATCTGGATATACATGGCGATGACCAGGGCGGCACCAAACAGGCTGCCTGATACAAACGCGCACAATACCGCTTTGTTTTGTTTGCTTCTCATCCTTTACTTCTCGACTTTAGAGCACCCGAGCAACGCTGCTTGCTCCGTTCTCATATTGAGTGGGACAGTGGTAAATCCTTTTCGGTAAATCGATACATCACACTTTCTTCGATTCACTCTGCTGAATACAGCCTTACGATTTTTGGCCAAAACTTAAACCACTTCGTCCGAGAAGTGTGATGACGTTAGAACAAGTTCAATGAAAGCCAACATGATTTACACAGGTACGTTTCTTAAAAAGCGCAGTTTAGACTCTTCGGTAAGAAACCGATTATTTCGATTTTTAATGGATAAGAACTGAACTTATTTAGCATCAAATACTGTTAAATGGGATAAGGATGACGCGGATCATCTTTTGACCAAAACCTTGAAAAATAGAGCGAAACCACGAAGGCGAAATACGTAACCCATAACTAAACTTTCAGGACACTAACCCCCAGTCAGGGAGCAAGAGATGAGCGACAAAAACCATCACTCCAAATGTCCTGTTATGCATGGAGCGAATACTAACCAACAAGCCAGCGAGTTCAATTGGTGGCCGAAAAGCCTCAACCTCGACATTCTTCACCAGCATGATCATAAGACCGATCCAATGGGCGCGGACTTTAACTATGCCGATGCATTTAACTCGCTCGATTTTGATGAAGTGAAAAAAGACCTGAAAGATCTGATGACTGACAGCCAAGATTGGTGGCCAGCGGATTGGGGCCATTACGGTGGCTTGATGATTCGCATGGCGTGGCACTCAGCAGGTACGTACAGAATTGCGGATGGTCGTGGCGGTGCGAGCCGAGGGAACCAGCGTTTTGCGCCACTCAACAGTTGGCCTGATAACGGCAACCTCGACAAAGCACGACGTCTATTGTGGCCAATCAAAAGAAAATACGGCAATAAGCTCTCTTGGGCCGATTTAATGATTCTTGCTGGCAACATGGCTTATGAATCGATGGGCTTTAAAACGTTCGGTTTTGCTGGCGGTCGTGAAGACATTTGGCACCCAGAAAAGGACATCTACTGGGGCGCAGAGAAGGAGTGGCTGCAACCGAGCGGCGGTGAGAATAACCGTTACTCTGGCGAGCGCGATCTTGAGAACCCACTCGCCGCGGTGATGATGGGCTTGATTTACGTGAACCCAGAAGGCGTCGATGGCAAACCAGACCCACTCAAAACCGCACACGACATGCGAGTCACCTTTGCGCGCATGGCAATGAACGATGAAGAAACCGTTGCACTAACCGCTGGCGGTCATACCGTGGGTAAAGCTCATGGTAATGGCGATGCTTCGGTACTTGGGCCAGAGCCTGAAGGCGCAGAAATTGAAGACCAAGGTTTTGGCTGGCTTAATAAGACCTCTCGAGGCATAGGACGTGATACCGTCACAAGTGGCGTTGAAGGCGCGTGGACGACGCATCCAACGAAGTGGGATAACGGCTACTTCCACTTGCTGTTCACCTACGATTGGGAAATCACCAAGAGCCCTGCTGGCGCCGCCCAGTGGGAACCGATAGGCATCAAAGAAGAAGACATGCCAGTGGATGTGGAAGACTCAAGCATCCGCCACAATCCGATGATGACCGATGCGGATATGGCGCTCAAGTATGACCCAGAATATCGCAAGATTGCAGAGCGCTTTCGTGATAATCCAAAAGAGTTCGAAGACTGTTTTGCTCGCGCTTGGTTCAAACTAACACACCGCGATTTAGGCCCTAAGTCTCGCTACCTTGGCCCCGATGTGCCAGCGGAAGGTTTGATTTGGCAAGATCCAGTGCCACCGGTGTCTTACTACCTGTCTGAAGACAATATCGATGCACTGAAGATGGCGATTCTCAATAGCGAATTGAGCATTGCTGATCTCGTTTCCACAGCATGGGACAGCGCACGTACTTACCGCGGCTCTGACCGTCGCGGCGGTGCAAATGGCGCTCGCATTCGTCTTGCCCCACAAAAAGACTGGGTAGGTAACGAGCCAGAAAGGTTGCAGAAAGTGCTCAACGTACTGGATTCAATTCGCACGACGCATCACTCTCCTATCAGCATGGCGGATTTAATTGTCCTTGCTGGCGGCGTAGGCATCGAGAAGGCTGCATCGAATGCGGGGATGAACATCTCTGTACCATTTAGCCAAGGTCGCGGAGACGCCACGGATGCCATGACGGATGCGGATTCATTTGATGTGCTGGAGCCCATTCATGATGGCTTCCGCAACTGGCTGAAATCCGATTATGTGGTCACTGCGGAAGAGCTCTTACTGGAGCGCAGCCAGTTGATGCAATTGACCGCCGTCGAGATGACAGTGCTTATCGGTGGTATGCGCGTTCTCGGCACGAACTATGGAGGTACGAGCCAAGGTGTGTTCACCGATAACGTCGGCGCTCTGACCAATGACTTTTTCGTCAACCTCACCGATATGAGCTACACATGGCATCCAACCGGAGACAACCAATACGAAATCCGTGAGCGTGCTTCTGGCCAAACAAAATGGACAGCATCACGCGTGGATTTGGTGTTCGGCTCTAACTCCGTACTTCGCTCTTACGCTGAGGTTTACGCTCAAGACGACAACAAAGAGAAGTTTGTGCAAGACTTTGTGGCCGCGTGGGTGAAAGTGATGAATAACGATCGCTTTGACCTATAAAGCATATTGAGCAATACAAAGAACCTCCCTGCGCACTCGACAGGGAGGTTCTCGTTAATGATTTCGAGAGCCGCGAGTTTAAAGTCCATCAGTTCGACCTGAATGTATTCGAGTCAGGAAAAGGCAAGCGTACAATTGCGAACTAATAATAGAGCTTAATCGCAGAACGTTTGTAAGGTGGATGAAGGTAAGGCTCAAGCTCACTGCGGCGGTTGTTCAATCGCTCTAAAAGCTTATACGCAATGAAGTAGCGGTTAATGTTAGTCACATAGCGTATTGGCTCCATCCCTATGTATTGTCGCGTCACCACTTCCACATTATCGAACCATACATTTGGGTCATAGCCTTTTTCTTCTGCGATTCTTCTCATCTTTCTGATGTTGCCGGGCCCTGCATTGTAGGCCGCCAGACAGAAGTAAATAACGTCGCTTTCGCTTATCGCCTCATCGTTAAAAAAGTACTTCCTCAGGTAGTGCATGTATTTCAAGCCCGCGTGAATATTGGGCTCTTTTTCGTAGATATTGGAGATGTTTATCGCTCTGTCTCTTGCTGTGGTCGGTAATATTTGCATGATGCCCACGGCACCTTTGTGCGAGATAACATTCTGATTCAACCCCGACTCTTGAAAGCCTTGCGCCATCATCAATAAGTGGTTGAACTGATACTCTTGAGCATAAAGATAGAAGATATCCCAGAGCTCTTTAGCGCGTGTAACATTCTCTCGCTTGAGGAACTTCTTTAACCACTTGTCGTTTTCTAGATACCTTTCATTGACCACATTGCCGAATAAGGTGCCAATCCTGACTTGCTTGATGAACTTGTTTACCGCTTGCTCAAGTTGCGGGGAGTCTTTTCTTATTCCCCAAGCAATTTGCGCATTGTTTCTTACCGTCAATTGATCATGGAAAATGACATCAGGGAAGATATTGCCCCACATGCCCGTCTTATGCTGATCAAGCACGGTGACATCAATAAAGCCAGCGCTGATCATCTCAAGGATCTCATAGTCTTGAATGATCTCATCAAGAAACATGATATTGATGAGAGGCTTCTTTTTGATGCTTAAGTAGTTGTTCGCCTTCGTTAAGCTCTTGTGATAGCTGGAGCTCTCTCTTACCCAGATGTCTAACCCACTCAGTTCGTCAATGGTTGTTATGTCTGAGTGCTTGCCGTTAGTTACGATGATTTCCGAGACGTTTTCCCGTAATGGCGCGCTGAATGCGATCAGCTCTTTACGCTCATTGGTGACGGTTAAGTTCGCCACGATGATGTCACCATACCCAGCGATCAGTTTGGGGATGAGCTCATTTCTCGCTACAGGAATCACCTGAATGTTTATCGCCTTGTTGTTCTTGTGCAAGTGGCGTTCAAGTTCATGAATGAGTTCAGAGATGATGCCTTTCGGCTTGCCGTTTTGGACGTAGTAAAAACCGAGATCAGCAGAGACGAGAATGCGAACGGCTTTTTTCTCCTTCAACACTTCCAAATCCCCAACATAAGGCTCGGCCCTTAGCGGCGACAATTCCAAAGCAGGAGTGGAAAATGAAAAAGACAAAAGAAACAGAGCGATACAAAGTACTTTACCCATCATGAGGTTATCCGTTCGCAAACCACTAATGATAATTTTAGCAATAAAAGACTCTATACACGTATGTGAGGAGCAAAACGATTTACACAGTGAACGCACCATTTAGAACAAAATTGTCGAGCCTGTTCCCTCTAATCTTTGCCAGAACCCCGCAATTACTGAAGAAAATATCATCACCCTACTGTTTCCCATCGTTAAGTTATGGTTCCATTGGGAAATAACTAGAAAGAATACTTTTTTGCTGCGGATACACTCATGGATGCTGTTTTACATCAGTTGCAATTCTCGTTGTCGATCACTGGCCCCATCTGCTTAATGCTGGTGTTGGGCGTTATCTTCAAACGCATTGGGCTTATCAACGACAACTTTATCGAAGTCGGCTCTAAACTGGTGTTTCAGGTCACGCTGCCTGCGATGTTATTTTTGAGTATCGTCGTTTCCGAGCACGACTTCTCCGCAGCCAGTGGCTTTGTCAATTACGGCATTGTTGCCAGCATTTCGTTTTTCATCTTCACCTATATTTCCGTCAAACTGTTCTTCAAATCTTCACCAGACCAAGGTGTTTTGATTCAAGGTGGCTTTCGCGCCAATACAGGTATCATAGGTATTGCGTATGTGGCGAATGCTTACGGTTCACAAGGTGTTGCTCTGGCTGCGCTTTATGTCGCGGTAACGACCTTTATCTATAACGTGCAAGCGGTGATTTGTTTGTCTCCCAAAGGAGCTACGTCTGGCTCTCAAGCCGCCAAACTGATGATGAGAACCTTAACCCGCAATCCGCTGATCATCTCGATTGTCTCTGGCATGGTGTTCTATCTTCTGTCTATCCCAGTCCCTGATGTCGCGATTGATGCGGGCAATTATCTGTCGAAGATGACGCTTCCCCTCGCTCTGCTGTGTACTGGCGGTTCACTCGATTTAAGTTTGATGAAGAAAGAGAAAGGACCGTCTTGGTTTGCCAGCAGCTACAAACTGATCGTTGCTCCTATCGTGATTACCACAGGTGCGTATTTAGTCGGATTTAGAGGGATTGAGCTGGGCATTCTGTTCTTTATGAACGCCTCTCCTGTGGCGGCAGCAAGCTACGTTATGGCACGCTCAATGGGAGGTAATTCTGTCTTGGCGGCGAACATCATTGCTTTGACAACCGTGCTTTCAACAGTGACTTGTACCGTGGGAATTGTGATTCTAAAAGCGTATGGCTTAATCTAAACGCTCGAATGGAAGAAGCGGTGCGAGTGGCTGGAGAGGCATGAACAGCTAGAAAACCACGAATAACTAGAAAGATACCAATAGAGACAATAAAGCCTCAGCGAACTGAGGCTTTATGCTTGTACTTTTGGTCACTTACTGATTCGGCAATCCGCTTAGAAACTCTTGAAAGCTGGGTGCTCGCACACGGCTCAGTACCTTCCTCATATCTTCTATCAAGCTATCGTCAGACCAATCAACACGAATATCAATCGGTGCTTGCGTATAGCTCTCGATACGAAGAGAGGCAGAATACGTACCGCGCTTATCGCCGCCCGCTGCCAATGCCGCTTCTAATGCGTTAACCAGCACTTCCGCCAGTGTTGCCTCGTAATCATCACGATATTGAGGTTTGCCCCCCAGTTTCACTTGCTCTGCATTAAGCATCGTCTGAGCCATGAACGAATCAGCAAATGCCTCAATAACTGCGTTATTTTCTAGCATGTTGCCCGCAACCGCTACGTCTTGATACGCAAGAGAACCCACGTGCGCGATGTTCTCTTCGCCATTGATAAACGCCGCATGGCCGTGCTTATCCATTACCATGCATTGTCGCTTGGCAAACTCGGCGTCACTCTCTTTCAGACGTTCAACAACATCGTGGCAAGAAAGCCCTTGAGATAACCATCGATTGGCATTGTCTGCATACCAAGGGTTAGTAAAAAAACCTTGGGTTGCACAGGCGCCAATCCCGCGCCAACTGTGGTTCACGTAACCACCAACGGCAACGCCGCCAGTGGCTGTAATGGAAGCCGATAACCCCGTTTCAGGATTAACGTGAATAAGTGAAATCGTCATAGATTCTCGATATAAAAAAAGATCTTAGTAGCCAACCATTTGTCCAATAAACAGCGCCAACCAACACAAGGCGTAAACAAATACCATGAATGGCATAATTGCCTTTAACCACTGCTCGTAAGAAACACGCCCCAGCGCCAACATCGCTAACGTACCACCAGAAGTCGGTACAATAAGGTTTGTAAGACCGTCACCCACTTGGAATGCTGTGATCATTAGCTGACGGCTCATACCAGTAAGGTCTGCCACAGGAATTAGGATTGGCATGGTCACCATTGCCTGACCAGAACCCGATGGCACGAATAGGTTGATCACACCTTGCACCACACTCGCGACAATCGCAGAGATGGCAATCGGCATATCTTGGATCAGTGAGCTTAACGCGTTAACGATTGTGTCGATGATTTGTGCTTGGTCGAGGATGATTTGAATCGAAGCCGCGACACCAATCACCAACGCACCTGCGGTTACGCCCGATGCACCTTCCATCATTTGCTTGACGATGCCATTCGCACTTAAACCGTTCACCGCGCCGATCACAATTGCCATCAATAGGAACAAGCCTGCGATCTCGTTGATGTACCAACCGTTGGCAAATACACCGTAAAGCATGATACCAAGACCAGCTAAGAATACGCCCAGCGTCAGTTTGTCTTTCTTCTCTAGGTGGTATTCCGATAAATCTTTGCTTAAGCCTTCAGCTGAATCTGGCTCTTTAAACTCCATCTTCGCCACGCGGGTACAGATGTAGTAAGACAACAATGCAAGAGAAGCAATTACCATCGCTGCACGCAGCCAAGCGCCAGAGAAAGTTGGCAGCTCTGCAATACCTTGAGCCACACCTACGGTATAAGGGTTGATTGGTGACAGTGCAAAGCCTACACCGATACCGCCCACTGCCATTACCGTGCCTACAAGGCTGGAGTAACCAACCGCAGCAGAAATCAGAACCGCAACCGGAACAAGCGCGATGTTGTTCTCAAAGCCTACCGCCACGCCAAAGAAACCGTAAATAAAGGTGCCGATGGTGATGATCAGATTACGGTTCTTCACACCCGCTTTGTTTACCGCAACACCGATTGCGTTTTCTAGCGCACCAGTACGTTGCAAGATGTGGAACAAGCCACCAGCGATAAATACGATGAACAGGTAAGGTGCCGCGCTGATCAAACCTTTCGGAATCGCGACAAAAATATCAAAGAAATGCACCGCAGGCACATCACTTAGATAGGCAAATGAGTTAGGTACAACGGTAGTACGACCGTCCACCACAACACGTGAGAATTCCCCGGCAGGAACAACAAAGGTCAGTAGATACGTTGCCACCAAGATCATAAAGATCAGGACCATTGGGTCCGGCATACTTTTGTACCAAGCCTTCTTCTGTGTTGTCTCCATCTTCTTTGTCATATCCATAACAAAATCTCTCCTTAGTATAGGAATGAAAACCCATTGGTATGAGCCTTCACATTCACAAGCTAAAACCAAGTCTTGGTTTTGAAAGTAAAAAAGAGGATGAATCCCCACCCTCTTTTGTGTTATTTCGCTTTTATTGGTGTTTCATCAGCATGCAGAAGTGGTTCAGCACCTCTACTGCGGCAACAAGATCTTGTTGCAAAATCGCCTCATCAGGGTGGTGACTAACGCCGCCAGTACAACGCATAAACAGCATTGCAATATCCGTCAGTTCGCACACCGCTAGACCATCGTGGCCTGCGCCACTGAATAGGTGTTTGGTGTCAATGTTGGATAGCTCGATCGCTTGAGTCAGCGCCGCAGAAAGTGAATCCGAACAGGTTACGGCCGATTGCTCGTAAGTTTGCTCGTGGCGATACGCGAGGTTGTACTGCGCCATCAAGGTTTCGATGTTCGTCAGCATTTCTTCTCGCGCAGCAATACGAGAAGCATCGTTTGGTGAGCGAAGCTCAATGGTGATGTCCGTTTGCTGAGGAATCACATTCACACCGTTCGGGAAGTTGGCAATTTTGCCCACGACACCCACTAGGTCGTCTTCACGTTTGCACAGTTGATCAAACATGTGGATGACCTGAGCTGCCCCGACTAACGCATCTTGACGCATGTCCATTGGCACTGTGCCCGCGTGTCCGGCTTTACCAACAATCGACAAGGTATGACGCTCGATCCCCGTGATGGCAGTAACCACACCGACTGGCAGATTCGCTTGTTCAAGCTGCGGGCCTTGCTCAATGTGCAGTTCTACAAAACCAAGCACTTTATCTTTGTCGTAAGCGTCTTTTTCGATTTGCTCTGGATGGCAACCAAACGACGTCAATGCTTCACGCATGCTCACGCCATTAGCATCTTGTGCGTCCAATACACTTAGATCGAATGTGCCAGATATCGCTTTTGAACCGAGCAATGTCGATTGGAATCGAGTGCCCTCTTCATCGCTGAAGGCGATCACATCGATATTGAATGGAAACTCGAGTTTCTGCTGATGAAAATAGTGAATCAACGCAACCGGTAGAATCACACCCAAGATGCCATCGTATTTACCGCCATTTGGCACCGTGTCTTGGTGGGAGCCAAAAATCAGCGTCTGGGCATTTGGATTTGGGCTGTGGTAGCGACCAATAAGGTTTGCAGCATTGTCCATGCGCACTTCCATACCAGACAGCAGCATCCACTCGCGCAGTTTTTCATTCGCTTTCGCGTGCTCTTCACTGGCACACAAACGAGTAACACCTTCGCTATCTGGGTCTTGGGTTTGGCTGCATTGAGCAATGTCTTCCAACCATTCCCACGCTAGGCTGGCAGTTTCTACAAATTTTTCCATTTTGAATCGCTCTTTTTCTAACCATGTTTATTTTTAATTTATCATATAAATATCAAATGAAAGATATTTATCATGATAAATAGGCTTTTTTTGTGAGAGCGATTCGATCGATAATCGGATGGTTTCATAATCAACAACCCGTACTTTTTCCAAAAAAAGAAACGTAGAAAACAGGTGACATCCTTTGAATTTCCTTCAGAATTCAATAGGTACCGCGAGAAAAACCAGCGAGGATAATGTGGCAAGCAGCGCAAAAGGACGTAGAACTCAACAACTGGCCGAATCGATCAAAGCGTGGATTGTCGATCAAGCTTTGCAACCTGGCGATCGTCTCCCAAGCGAAGCCGACGTGATGGAAACTTTTGATGCGTCAAAAAGCACGGTGCGTGAAAGCATGCGCATCTTAGAGGCACAAGGTATTATCTCGACTAAGACCGGGCCAAAAGGCGGTGTGTTTGTGAGCGAAATGAGTGAAAACAAAGCTCAGGCGCTACTGAGTAACTACCTGTTCTTTAAAGACGTTTCAATTTCTGACCTATACCAAATCCGCTTATCGCTAGAACCAGAGATCGCGGCATCGTTGGCGGGCACATTGACCGATGAACAACTTGCTAGCCTCGATCAGCAAATCGATAAGTACCAAACGCCACCAGAAGATGTGTATCAAGAACGCGAACACCACATTGCATCGATTGAGTTTCACAGCCTCTTAGCGAGCTATTCTGGCAACGAGCTGCTGAAGTTTGTGGTTCGCTTTACTGCACAAATGCTTACCGAGCTTACGATTTATCGCAAACTGTATGAACCGGGTAACCACAAGCTGTGGCACACGGGCGTGCAAAGCCAGCGTTCATTGGTGGAAGCATTAAGCAAAGGTGACGCGTCGAAAGCCAAGCACATCATGGAACAGCACATGCTGACTGCACATCAATTAATGAAGAAGCAAGAAGCTGAAGTGGCGAACCGCTTCCTCACAGAAAGCTAAGTGGCTCGCCATCATCTAAAAATAAAGAATTAAGGGTGATTGGCTAATGTCATTTTACGGACCAAACGGAAGAATTCATCGGATTCCTCCTCCGTCAGACAAGAGAAGAAATCCTGCTTGAGGTTAGTCATGATGCGATGCACTTTGCGTACCGCTTCTACCCCTTCTTTGGTGAGCGTCAGAATCTTTAATCTCTGATTGGTTTCACACTTAGATACTTGAACAAAGCCGCGCTTCTCTAAGTTATCCACCATGCGTTTTGCGACGCTTCGCTCCGTTAGAACCGCGTCCGCCAATTCTTGCTGGCTCATTGGCTGAAACTCTTCCAACGCCGCCAAGGCACTCGCCATTTCTAACGTCATTAAGTCCTGACGCGATAGCTCTGCTTGGGCACGATTGCGAAAGATTCGGTTCATCACGCTGCACACAAACATCGGGCTTTGATCCAACACGGATATCGGAGAAATTTTCTGATCTTTCATACTTGCCTATTCTACTTTCGGCTTTGTTTTCATTTGGATAGTACTGCGTTTACGAGAGATTCCCGACTGCGCTCCTTTGTCGCTTTCGGGAATGACGAGAAGCATAACCGAGAGAGCGACACCCCGTCATTCCGACGAGCCTAAGCGAGATCAGGAATCTAACTGCCACACGCTCTCACTCAATATTTCACATTAAGTCACAGCACTCGGTGAGCAGATTCTGAATCATGCTCGTCCCTCGCTGTTCAGAATGACGAGAAACATAACCGAGAGAGCAACACCCCGTCATTCCGACGAGCCTAAGCGAGATCAGGAATCTAACTGCCACACGCTCTCACTCAATATTTCGCGTAAAGCCACAGCACTCGGTGAGCAGATTCTGAATCACGCTCGTCCCTCGCTATTCAGAATGACGAGAAACATAACCGAGAGAGCAACACCCCGTCATTCCGACGAGCCTAAGCGAGATCAGGAATCTAATTGCCGCACGCTCTTGGCTCAATATTTCTCATCAAGCCACAATACTCGGTAAGCAGATTCTGAATCACACTCGTCCCTCGCTATTCAGAATGACGAGGAACACAACCGAGAGAGCGACACCCCGTCATTCCGACGAGCCTAGGCGAGATCAGGAATCTAATTGCCACACGCTCTTGGCTCAATATTTCACCTCAAACCCAAACTATCCAATTGAATCCAAAAATAAAGGACGCCGAAGCGCCCTTTTCTTGTACTTATTAGCAATAGTATAACTTAGTCTTTAGCGCTAAGTCTTACTCTTGGCTTGCCGTTGGTTGTGAAGTAGATTCCACTTGCTCTTTTTGTGCTTCTTTTCTCGCGCGGCGGTCAAACAAACGCTCAACCACGACGAAGAACACCGGCACGAAGAAGATACCAAGCAAGGTCGCACTTACCATACCGCCAAGTACACCTGTACCTACCGCGTTTTGACCCGCAGAGCCTACACCCGCACTGATTGCCAGTGGCACTACACCCAGACCAAACGCAAGCGAGGTCATGATGATAGGACGAAGACGAACACGTACTGCGTGCAGCGTTGCTTCAATCAAGCCCGCACCTTTCTCGTAGTATTCCTTCGCAAACTCCACGATAAGGATCGCGTTCTTCGTTGCCAGACCAACAGTGGTCAACAAGCTTACTTGGAAGAATACGTCGTTATCCATTCCACGAGTCATGACCGCAAGTACCGCGCCTAACACACCTAGAGGCACTACAAGCACAACCGCGAATGGTACTGACCAGCTCTCATAAAGTGCAGCTAGTACAAGGAAGACAACCAGAATCGACAGCGCATAAAGCATTGGCGCTTGGTTACCTGATAGACGTTCCTCGTAAGAGATACCGTTCCAGTTCACCGTAAAGCCAGGAGGCAGTTTCTCTACCATGGCTTCGATTTCTGCCATCGCTTCACCAGTACTTACGCCCGGAGCCGCCCCACCTTGGATGTTCATCGCAGGTAGACCGTTAAAGCGTTGCAATAGTGGAGAACCGTAAGTCCACTCACCCGTTGCGAATGCCGAGAATGGCACCATTTCGCCCTGTGAGTTACGCACATACCAAGAGTCGAAGTCTTTCGGCTGCATGCGGTGTTCTGCGTCACTCTGTACCATTACCTTCTTCACACGTCCGCGGTCGATGTAATCGTTGATGTACGCACCACCCCATGCCGAAGCTAGGATTTGGTTTACATCGTTAATGCTCACATCAAGCGCACGCAATTTCACATGGTCGATATGCACTTGGTACATCGGCGCGTCTGCTTGACCGTTTGGACGCACACCCACCAGTTTCGGGTTTTGTGCTGCCATACCTAGGATTTGGTATTGAGCCGCCACAAGCGCTTCATGACCGTTACCGGTTGAGTCTTGTAGATAGAAGTCGAAACCAGTCGCGTTACCCAACTCTTGAATCGCCGGTGGTGCAAACGCAAACACCATTGCTTCTTTTATCGTTGAGAAGTAACCCATCGCACGACCTGTCAGCGAAGCCGCATCCGAACCCGGAGCTTCACGTTCTGACCAATCTTTCAGACCGATAAACGCCATACCCATGTTCTGACCTTGACCCGCGAAGCTGAAGCCCGCAACCGAGAAGACAGATTTAACATTGTCTTTCTCTTCTTCAAGGAAGTAGTTACGGACTTTTTCTAATGTCTTTTCAGTCTGCTCTTGAGTCGAGTTCGGTGGCAAAATTGCCATTGAGAACACGGTACCTTGGTCTTCGTCCGGTAGGAACGACGTTGGTAGGTTCATGAACAACCAACCTGCGCCCGCGCTCATTGCCGCGAATACTAACAGCATGCGACCGGTGCGTTTTAGCATTTTCGCTACGCCCGCTTCGTAACCCGCCGTTGCCGCATCAAACTTACGGTTGAACCAGCCGAAGAAGCCTTTCTTATCCGAAAATTCTGCGTCACCTTTTTTCAGCAAGCTCGCACAAAGTGCCGGAGTAAGAATGATCGCCACCAATACCGACAGCGTCATCGCCGCTACGATGGTGATAGAGAACTGACGGTAGATAACACCAGTTGAGCCAGACATGAACGCCATCGGTACGAATACCGCAGACAGCGTCAGACCAACACCCACTAGCGCGCCAGTTATCTGCCCCATTGACTTCTTGGTTGCTTCTTTTGGATCAAGACCGTCTTCGTGCATTACACGTTCCACGTTCTCTACTACTACGATCGCATCGTCCACCAGCAAACCGATGGCCAGAACCATCGCAAACATGGTTAAGGTGTTAACACTAAAGCCGGTCGCGTAAAGGATTGCGAACGTACCCAACAATACCACCGGAACCGCAATCGTCGGGATGATCGTTGCACGGAAGTTCTGCAAGAACAGGTACATGATCAAAAATACCAACACGATCGCTTCGAGCAGTGTCTTGATTACTTCTTTGATCGACGCATCAACGAATGGCGTTGTCTCAAACGGGTAAGCGATCTTCAAGCCGTCTGGGAAAGTCGCGCTCAACTGACCAAGACGTTCTTTTACAGCTTCTGCCGTTTCTAGCGCATTCGCACCAGTACCGAGGGAGATACCAAGACCTGCCGCTGGGAAGCCGTTGTACTGACCTTTGATGCCGTAGCTTTCTGCGCCGCGCTCAACACGCGCCACGTCTTTCAGGTAAACGTTCGAACCGTTCGCTTCTGATTTCAGAATGATGTTTCTGAATTCAGCTACGCTGGTTAAACGACTTGCTGAAGAAATCGTCGCGTTAAGCAACTGACCAGACTGAGCAGGTGCTGCGCCTAACTGACCAGAAGAAACCTGTGCGTTTTGTTCACGAATCGCGTTCGCAACATCGATTGCCGTTAGGTTGAACTGAGTCAGTTTGAATGGGTCTAGCCAAACGCGCATTGCGTATTGAGAACCAAACGCTTGCACTTGACCTACGCCCGTTACACGGCTGATCGGGTCTTGAATATTGGTAACAACAAAGTCGCCGATGTCGTTTTCTGTGAAATCAGGGTCTTCAGAGTAAACCGCCACAACCATCAAAAATGAGGTGTTAGATTTGTTTACGATGATACCTTGGCTTTGTACTTCCATCGGAAGCGACGTCATCGCCAATTGCAGTTTGTTCTGCACCTGAACTTGCGCGATATCTGGATCGGCTTCGCTATCAAACGTCAGCGTAATGGTTGCGTTACCAAACGCATCACTGCTTGAGTTTAGGTAACGTAGGTAGTCCAGACCTGTCATGTTTTGCTCGATAACCTGAGTCACTGAGTCTTCTACGGTTTTCGCAGAAGCACCAGGGTAACGGGCATTGATAGAGATCGTGGTCGGTGAAATCGTCGGGTATTGAGAAACCGGCAAGTTGAACAGAGACATCACGCCCGCCAACATGGTCAGAATCGCAAGTACCCAAGCAAATACCGGACGATCGATAAAGAATCGTGCCATGATTATGCCTGCTCACCCGATTGAATGGTCACTGGGTTACCCGGTTGGATCATCTGTAGGCCGGTTGTGATGACTTTATCACCCACTTTAAGACCTTCTGTGATGCGCCATTGGTTACCAATAGACTCAGCCGTCGTCACTGGAGTGATAGACACCTTATTGTCTGCACCCACCGTCATGACGGAGGCTTTACCCGTTGCGTCGCGCGTTACTGTGTTTTGTGGGATAAGAATCGCCACAGGGTCCACACCTACTGTTACCGTTGCGCGCACGAACATGCCTGGTAGCAATAAACCATCTGGGTTCGCGAATTCTGCACGTAGCGTTACGCTGCCCGTACTTTCGTCTACGTTCACTTCAGTAAACTTCATGGTGCCTTTGTGTGCGTAAGTCGAACCATCTTCAAGCGTTAGTGTCACTTGAGCGGACTCGTCTTTTTGCAGATGACCTTGTGACATCGCTGCTTTCAAACGGAGTAACTGAGCAGAAGATTGCACGATATCAACATTGATTGGGTCTAGCTGTTGGATAGTTGTTAACGTCGCCGCTTGGTTTGCCGTTACCAGCGCACCCGCCGTTACGTTAGACTTGCTGATCACACCGCTGATTGGCGCTTTCACTTGTGCGTAAGACAGATTGATCTTCGCCGTGTTGATTCTCGCTTTCGCTACCAACACTTGCGCTTTCGCTTCTTTGTAAGCTGCTTCTGCTTCATCTAGATCTTGTTGGCTGATCGATTTCTTGGTGATCAACGCGCGGTAACGACGAACTGTTGAGTACGTCGATTCTTCCGATGCTTGAGCACGGATCAGTTCAGCTTCTGCGCTTAGTAGGTCTGCTTGGAACGTAGAATCGTCGATCTGGTAAAGGGATTGACCTTGCTCAACCACACCACCCTCTTCAAAATTACGCTCAGAAATAATACCCGTTACTTGAGGGCGAACTTCTGCCTCTTTAAACGCTCGGCTACGGCCCGGCAGTTCTACTGTTAGCGCTTGGCGAACAGGTTCAACCGTCATTACCGTCACTTCTGGTGTCGGCACTGGACCACCTTGCGCTTGTCCTTCTTGGCTCTGTTCACACCCGACCAATAATAGGCTCGACGCAATCAAGAGCGATAGCGTGGTTCTACGTGTCATGCAAATTCTCTCTTCCTAACTAAAAAACGTGACTCAATAAAAAGTCAGCAAATATTAGTCGGGATGATAATTACTCAATGTTGTACATACAACAAAATTTACCGCTCTTTACGATAGACAAAAATGTTTGTTCTAAAGCTGTTATTGATATCTCAATTCAGCCTCTTTTTTATTGGAAAATAAATTTTCTGTGAGCAATCGAAATCACATTTTTCTCAATAAAAACAAGAAAAAAGAGTAGACAAAACGAAAGAATTCGTGACAAAGAGCGTCTGTATAGAGATAAGAGCTAGAATTAATAAAACCCACCTTTTGTGGGTTTATTAATATTTAACGACGATCAGGTAAAAATATTAAACGCGGAACTGACTAACTTGTTTGTCTAGCTGCTGAGTTTGCTCTGATAGCATAGAAAGTGACTGTTGTGCTTGATTCACCACATCCACTATCGACGTGCTGCTGTCTGCGATACCTTGAACGTTGCTGTTCACTTCATCACTCGCTGAGCTTTGTTGGCCCGCTGCTGTCGCAATGTGCGTGTTCATCTCGTTCATGCGTGCAATCGCGTTGAGGATTTCAGCCAAGGATTCTGTCGCCAAACCTGCCGATTGAATGGTGTCTTCGCTGCTGGTTTTACTGCCCAGCATCACTTCCACCGCCTGAGCAGCACCCGCTTGCAGCTTCTCAATCATGGCTTGGATCTCGCCAGTGCTCTTTTGCGTGCGGCTTGCTAGGGAACGCACTTCATCCGCCACCACAGCAAAACCACGACCTTGCTCACCCGCACGTGCCGCTTCAATCGCTGCGTTCAATGCCAACAAGTTGGTTTGTTCAGCGATACCACGGATAACGTCCAATACCGACGCAATGTTACTCACATCGCTGTCTAACGTATTGATCACTTGGCTTGCACTCTCAATCTCGCCCGCAAGATCACGAATCGCAGCAACGGTTTGTTCCAAAATCACGTTGGTATTGGACAGCTCTTCATTCGCCGTTTGGCTTGCCAATGCTGCTTCTGTCGCGCTATCACTTACGTTACGGCTGGTCACCTGCATTTCATGCACTGCCGCTGCCACGGCTTCACTGTCACGTTGCTGATCAACGGTTGAGCTAGCAATCGTCGACGTAAGAGAGTTCAAGTTACTCATTTCATGACGAAGCGTCTTCGAGCTTTCTACTACTTGTGACACCGTCGCTTGGATCTTAGTAACGAACTGGTTAAAACCACCAGCCAATTGACCGATTTCATCCTGAGAATGGATGTTAATACGCTGACTTAGATCGCCTTCACCAGAGGCAATTTGCACCATCGCCTCTTTGATATTGTTGATTGGCTTAACCACGGTTTTAAGCAGCAATACCATCATACCCAGTGCCGCAATAATCACGATAGCAATGCCCGCCTCTAGAATGAACTCTGCACGCAGACCTGCTGCATTGATCTCCGACTTCAACGCCTTTTGCTTAACTTCAATCGCATCTTTAACCACGTTTAACTGCTTGCGAACGGCAACAAACTGGGTATCAAATAGTCCTTTGCGCTCGCTGTAGTAACTTGGCCATTGTGCTTGCGGGCTGTGAATCATCTCTTCATAGCTATCGAGCCATTTCTGACCTAATGACACAAGCTTATTAATTTCCATTGTTTGATGGGCAGGCAGAAGACCAGCTTGAGTCAGTTCGAGCGCTTTCTGCATTCGTGGTAAGGCTTTGTAAGCATTGTCTTTATATTCAAAAAGGTGATGGTCGATCTCTTGCTGTGTTTCTGCCAACGCTAAGGCTTGGATAGCAGAAGTCGCTTGATAAAGATCGCGGTAGGCATCTTCTATCGTGAATAGGTTTGGAATGATTTGCTCATTAAGTGTGTCGCTTAGCTCCGTTTGTTTCCACATGGTAAGAACATTTAATACCGAGCTAATGGTCAGTAATGCAATCATCAAAGATAGGGGGAGCACTATCTTTTGCTTGATAGACAGGTTGCTGAACATGAATAGATACCTTTTGTTATATTGTTCAATATCGCGCCCAATTATAACAAAGAGATAGGACAAGTAATTCCACATACAGTGCAACGTATTATAATTATTTCTATCTTTACGACCAAGACTTCAAATCGAACAACCAACTGATTTATTAGACTATTTCCCTAGGAAGCAAGATCACAAATAACTAATTTCGAAAATCAGTTAGAGCACAACTGGACATTTTGATTAGATTGAAATATCGCCATCATGGGTTCAACTTTCGAGTAGCCCCACACGGAGAAGCCCAAACACAACAGCGGTAACAGGAAATGGCCCAACGATTTGAACGTACCAAGCTTGCCCCTTCGAATCACAGTGGGCCTGAATACCTTCATAACTTTGGGTGGAAACTGGCCATCGATTAAGCCGCGCACACCTGGAGGTAACATAAATAAAGAGGCGAGCAAAAACGTGGAAAGTGGCATCCAGAAAAACAGTAAGTGCGCCAAAAACTCCGCGCCTTGCATACCCAAAAACTCAAAACACTGAGGTTCCACAGTAATAGACACCAAATAGGGCAACCCCTTTAACTTGAACCATGCACCAAAAGCCACACCAATGATGCCTATCGCGATGAGCCGTATCAGCTTTTCTTTTTTCGTATACTCCGGTGCGTATTCCTTCATGCCCTTCCCTACAAAGATAAAAAACGAATCAGACAAGATTAAGAATGGCACGCCAAAGGGCAAATGTGTTGCTGGCTTTTGAGACACGTACTGAGGAATGATGAAACAGAAAGAAAACAGCCTCAATATCGCTATTGAGGCTGTGGGAAAGTTGGGTTCCGAGTGACTTTAAATTACGCTTTCTTTACAAACTGCGCTGTCACCATCATCTCGCCAGCGCCATCAACTTTGCAGTCGAGCTGATGATCTTTGCCATCCTTGATGCGACGAATCACCGCTTTGGTGCCGATCTTAAGTACCAGCGAGCTGCCTTTTACTTTTAAGTCTTTCGCTAACGTGACCTTATCACCTTCTTGCAGCAACGTGCCGTTGGCATCCTTCACGTTTACGGCATCTTCGTCTGCCGCCTGAGTCGGGTTCCACTCGTAAGCACATTCCGGGCAAACAAGATGGTCTTGGTCTGGGTAAACGTATTCTGAGTTACAGTTTGGGCAAGGAGGTAGAGACATAAGTAATTACGAGCTAATGAATTTGCCGTTATGGTAAAGGGTATTGCTCACCTTATCGAGTAGATTTGTCAAAAAACGCTAGCCCAGCTTATTCTCGATATCCCCGTACTAGAATGGTTATCTCTTCCAATAACTGAGCACACACCTTTCTCTTCCGCTGTAAGTATTTGCTGTTTTTTTAACCAAAGCAGACTAGCAAGATTATTTTCTCTCGTAACTTTCGTCAAAATACTATTTCTCAGTTCAACAATCCGTTGGCCAAAAAATAAAAACATTCATAAAAGTGAAGCTATTACGCTCGCATATTAAACAAGATAATTGATAATTAAATCAGGAAAAAATCATTAAATTTCGGCTGACAACAAATATCAAAACCTCTTTTTATAAAAAGAATTGAAGTTGCCATCAAGAATTTAAAAAAACGGCTATTGAGTCTTGAATCACTCTGAATACAACTCAAGAATAAATTGTCAAGTTATTGATTTTTAATGTAATAACTTTTCAATACCATTTCAAAAAAAAACCGAGCTGCCCTTTTTGCAAACCCCATAACTTCCCCCTTAATCTGACCTCGACGATGTACTAACAAGAGGCTCAAGAATCTCTAATTAAGTTAGAAACAAAGTCTAAAACAACTAAATAAGAAAGAAGTTAATAACAACCAAAAAAGGAATCGTATCGAGTACGCTTCCAAACCATGAGGGAATAATAATGGGCAATTTAAAGCAGAATTTATTCATCACACTGCCATTAACTCTACTTTCCGCATCAACGTTCGCGGCAATTAATAGCAGCTATGAGGTTTCGTCGATCACACTCAGCGCTGACCACAATGAAAGCCTTGGGGCCCCGATGCCTTTTTATGCGAATGGGAAAATGCAATCAAAGCTGAATGTTACGGTTGCCTTCGCTGACCGATACGGTCAACCAGTGACGGTAAGCAACGACGAAGTAAAGAATTCGATTTCGTTTTACCTAAAGAGCAATGATGTCCAACTAGGCAGAGACAAAGACTGTAGCTATGGCCGCGACTGTTGGGGCTACACATACAACGAGAATGACTACGCACACCAAATCAGCGGCGCGTATCGCAGTGCTGAAAGCCTTCCTAACTCACGCGTTCTTTCAACGGCATCCAACAAGCTGACAGCTTGGGTATATGGCAACGAAACCGCTCAATATCGCCAAGTTTGTGCACAAATCCAGTTCGAGGGTGGCAACGTCTACGACAGCTGTGCCTACCCATACGATGAAAGTGCGCTCTACCAAGGTGTGCAACCTAAAGAGTACAGCGCTTCTGAGTTTGCCGACATTGGTACAGGTGAAAGAGTTTGGAAAGACGACGGTGACGGCTTCTACTTTGAAAAGGCAGAAATTCGTAACTTCTACATCACACCAACAGACACTTCCATCACCATGACCAAAGTTGCCATGGATAACTGGGAAGAGTCGAATAACGACAAGGTCTTTTTACGAGACGAATGGCTTGGCTGTTACGGTGATTGTCCAAACGGATTCCGCTCAGTCAAAGGCTACATCTTTGAACCAGGGCGAGAGCGCACGGTTTCAGACGAATACGTATGGAACAGCGCCGCTGGCCAAGGTCGCACAGCAACGTGGCGCGTTAACCAAAAGCTGCGTTCTGTGACGCTAAGTCAGCTGCTTTTCTCTGGCAACACTTCAATTAATGACTCTCAAAATGAGTACCGCTTCACCGCTTATGACCAGTACGGAAACAAAGCGCGTCTTAAACTGACTTACCCTCAAAGCCAGTTTAGCGGCGGTGGTCAGAAGTGGGACTACACCAAATGGAACCTAGTTAACCAATAATTTCTCGGCCTTAGAAAAACGTTAGCCCACACTCGCTGGGCTAACTTTCGCCTTAAAGGAGGCACTATGTCTAATTGGACTTCAAATGCGTTTAACTTTGATAGTTTTTGTTCAGGGGGCGTAGACCAAAGAACAAGAAGCTACTCCTATCAAATTCTTCTCGGTTCCTTAGTCGGTAACTGGCTAAAAGGCCCTAACCTTGATATCGCTCTGCAATTTTCTCCCTACTCGACAGATAACCTAGGCTTCGGCAAAGGTTGGAAGCTCAACATTCCAAGATACGATCTAAAAAATAAGCAACTGCATCTTGCGAATGGACAGTCTTACCGAGCTGAATTAGGTTCAAACTACAAACTTGATCTCCGCTACAAGAAGCTGCTCGATTTCTCAGTAAAAGGCGATGCCAGCGGTTATGAAATTACTTATCGAAATGGTCGTAAAGACATCTTAGATGACCACGGTAACCTAATTAAAATCATTCAAAGTGATGGCCATGCTTTGCATTTTTCTTGGTTAAACATCGGCTCAGAAAAACGCCTAAACAAAGTCTGGGATGACCGCACATCTGAGAGCCAGCCACTTTTGCTTATCGTCCACGTGAATCCGGGCAGAGTGAATATTTTCACCAACATTGGCAGTGCACACGAAGCGTATTTCAGCCTTATTTTGAACAATAATAACCTTGTTCAATGTAACCTATCTGAAGATGCAGGTAGCTATGACTTTGGCTACAAAACGATTGGGGCTTATAACCTAATTCAGAGTGTCACCCACCCTTGTGGGATGCTTGAGCAACTTGCCTATGAAGCAAATGGGATCAGAGTCAACACCAACACTTACCTCCCAGCGGTGACTTCTCATCGTGTGCTGACTCGAAACTCGCCCATTATTACGACCGAGTATGACCGCGTAAATTCCGATAGCCGCAACTTTATGGGCTACGGCGTTCAGGGCGGCAGTTTAGGTGAAGGTATCGATAACCTTCTTGAACGTGGGTTCGAATACACATACCAAGTACAAAAAGTGGAAGGTGGGACGATTAAGACCATTCAAACCTACAACCAATTCCACTTGCTGGTTAAAGAAGAACGTCTGGTAAACAATGAAGTTGTTCACCTCAAGACGCTTGGCTATCCAGCGCGTAACAATGAGAATTTTGCCAACCAGCCAGCTCAGTATGCCTTAATCAACAAAGAAGAGCAGAAATGGTCATCGGGTGAAGATAGCCACCTACAAACTCGTCATTGGGATTACGATCAATACGGCAATATGTTGTCTTTCAAAGATGAAAACAACATCACTGAGTTTTATGAATATTACTCGTCAAAAGGTGAGTCTGGCTGCCCTGCTTCGCCTTCTGGTATGGTTAACTTTGTGAAGTCTCGTACCCTAAGTAATGGCTCTGAAGAACGTAAGATCTCCTATGAGTACGGTGAAACGACTGGTTTCAACAACCAAAAGGATGTCGTACTGCGCTTAGAAACTGCTCATGACCGCTACCAAAGCCATTACAGCTACCATGAGGATAAAAACGAGGCGTTTTCTGTAGGTCGTTTAGCATCAATCAAGAACGATATCATGCATGCAGATGGAACCTTCTCAAAAACCTCAAGCTATCAGTACACCTTGGGCAATGAGACGGTCGAGGAACATGAAGAGCTGGTATGCCACGACAACACCAAAACTAACGTCGTTGTCGGCCATTATTTTGATATCGGCGAAATTTCTCATCACGTGGACGCGGATGGTGTTCGCTGTAGCTTTGAATATGACTCGCTACGTCGTACTAAAACCGAGCGTATTGATGGCAGTGCAGCACGCTCATACCAATATCTTGTCGACACAACCCAAGCTAGACAAACTTTGGTACTGACGGACTGTAAAGGCAACTTATGCGAACAAAGTTGGGATGGCCAAGGCAGAGAGTTAGAAGCGAAACTAGGCAACACAACCACTTGGAAGAAAGAGTACGACGCGCTCGGCCGCCTAGAAAGCAAGAGCTCATTTGATGATCTTCCCGATAAAAATGCACGCTCGATTTCTGTCATCCAAACCGAAAGGTATGAATACGACGATTGGGGTCAGGTTAAAGCCACTACGCTGCCGAATGGCAATCGTTACATTGCGTTTAACAACCTTGCAAGCCGTCAAAAAACACAAGGCATTGAGGGCTTAGCGTTAACAGTTAGCAATTTAAACAGTTGGGGATTGGAAGACAGGAAGCAACAGGGTGATCGTGTTTGGCATTATGAATACGACGCTTGGGGTCGACTGAAAAAAGAAACCGATCCTGCGAGTCAATCGAAAAGCTATCAGTACGATAAGTTTGATCGTGCGATTCATATTACTCAAGCTAACAATGTAGCTCAGCAGATCACCTACGCAGCGCATACTGATCAAACGCAAGTCACCAAACTAGAGATCGGTTCGCAGATCGTTGGTCAGCGTGACGTAGACGGGTTGGGACGACCTCTTGAGCTTCGTCGAGGAGCGAGCAATCAAGCTTCTTTAGCGTGGACGTACGCAGACAGCAGTAATATTCCAGAAACGGAAACCAGCTTGTCTGCGCCAACAAGACGCTTTACTCGTGATGATCAATTAGGCGTTCTCAACGAGAAAGAATCCGGCGATCAGTTAACGACATACCAATACGATCCCGTTTCTGGCCTACCAACTGGCAGCCAAGATAACAACGGCAGTCGCAGCACGATCACGTATTCCTCAACAGGGCTACCTGAGTTTGAACAGCATGACGGAAGTATCCGCCAATATGCTTACTCAAAAGGCGGCGTGATTTCCTCCATTCAAGGTGCGCGTGATAGCCGTCAGTTTGGTTACGATGAGCTTGGCCGATTGGTCAAACTCAGTACGGATAACGCTACTGTCGAATACGAATACGATCAGTTTGATCGCGTTATTGAAGAGCGTTTGACGTCCGGCAATCAAACACAAATCACCGAGATTGAATGGGATGAATACAGCCGCGAAATCAACCGCGCGGTGGCACTCAACGACGTTTATATCTTTGAGCAGTCTCAAGACTACAACGAACTTGGTTTGCTTTGCTCTCGCGAAAAAGAATGCGCGACGCAGGGCAAGGTAACGGAGACGTACACCTATGATTCACTCTCGCAGCTAAAACGTGTCGATTTCTTAGGTAGTGGTCCGCTCAGTGATTGGGGGCAGCCTATCGTATTCCTTGAATGGAGCCACGATGACCTAGGCAATATGTTGACTCAACGCTGCGTAACCAACGAGTCCCAAGACTTCGCGAATTACTACTACGAAGCGGGTGATCCAACACAGTTAACACGCATTACTCACACGCACCCTCAACTTCCTAGTCAAACCGTACTGAAATATGACCAGAACGGAAACATGATTCAGGATGCCGAAGGTCGAGAGCTTCGTTACGATCACTTCGACAAACTCACTAGCGTGTTGTCCGGCAATACAGAATGGCAATACTCATACGACAGTAATGATCGCCTAATCCGACAACATTCTGGCTCCGAAAGTCGTCAATTTGAGTATTTATGGAGTGATCTCGCGTCTATCGAAGAAAATGGCAGCGTCACTCACTACATCTACGATGATGGCGTGCCGAAATGGTCAGAGCAAGGTTCTGTGGTCTCTATGCTAGCAACCGATCAAAACGGCTCTGTTATCGCTTCCAACACAGCTGGTCAAACTGGCTCGATGTACCGCTACTCTCCATATGGACAACGCGAACAGGTGGGAAATACCAATGAGCAATAAAGATTCTGTATTCATTACTCCGCTTAATCGACGTGAGTTTCTGATTAAAATCGGCCAAACCAGTGCAGTGGCTGGTGGCATTTCATTACTGCCAACGTCTGTGCGTCTTGCAATGGCACAATCGATGACGGTCTCCCCTTCACACTTAGGCTTTAACGGCGAATGGTTGGATCCGGTACTTGAGGGTTATCACCTAGGTCAAGGTTATCGTGTCTATCAGCCGAAGTTGATGCGCTTTAACGCTCCAGACAGTCTGGCGCCATTTAGCGAGGGCGTGCACAACGCTTACGTATACTGTCACAACGACCCAATTAACTTTACTGACCCAAGTGGCCACTTGAACATCAGTAAAATCTTGTTTGGTGCGTTCGGTATCATTGCGGGGATTGTCGGGATTGTGCTTGCGGCCCCAACCGGAGGCTCAAGCTTGGTTCTTGCTGCTGGTATCATCGGCGGCATCGCGGGCATGACCAGTGGTGCGCTCCAGCTTGCGTCGGGCATCATTGATGACGGCGACATCTCACGTAAACTGGATATCGCCACCATTCCATTTGACATTATTGGCGTGGTCAGTGGCGGCTATTCGGCTTTCAAATCGGTACAAAACTTACGTTGGGTACGAGCAGGCGGGGCTTTAGAAGATGTCACTCAACCAGGGCTTGGTTCTCGACTGTGGAACAAAATTCGCCCATCCGGCGAGTACAACCTTGAATGGGCACGCAAAACAAACCCAGCGATGAGGATCGGCAGCTCGGAAGGTCAGGTTATTGCAACCAAGATGGTACAAGGTGGCAAAACCATGACTTATACGCCTCCTCCGATTCACGGTGGTTTTACTAAGATTCTGCTTGGCCAAGTAAAAGTAGGCGCTCGTGGCTACACCATCTACCAAGGAATCATGACCGCACGTTCTATCGGCAGTCTTGGTTGGTCAGTGGTTAAAACCATCCCGGGAAGATTAGATAGCGGGAAGTCATCAGCAGAGAGTATGGTGACGGAAGGAAGAAGTGCAAACCCTGAAGCAAGAAAGACCCAGTTGTATTCTCTAGAGGAGACTCGCCAACGCGTCAAATACGGGAATGACGTACAAAGAATGATACGTCAATTACCTTTGTCGTAACGCACGATATGAAAAGCCAGAGTGAAAACTCTGGCTTATTCTTCTTAGTCAACTTTTGTTTTTTAATCAGCTTTTGGCTTGTTCGAGCTTACGCAGGTTGGTCATTTGCTCCATGACTTTATCGACGGAGAAGCTCGGAATGTCTTGTCTTGGAGGAAACTCTTTAAATGACTTCAACATTTCAGCGACTTTCTGCTGAGCTGGGACTAACAAGAACACGTGCTCAAATTGCCACTTCTTGTAGCCAAAACCTTGATCGCCCTTCTCAAGTGGATCGACTTGAAGATCGAAAATCATAGGAAGGCGCAGATTCGTTAATTCTTTGGTCCACACTTCCCAGCCTTCATGTTCTTGGATCTTGAAGTGCATCTTGAAGCGTTTGTCACGCATCGCTAGAAGCTCGCCATCGTCAGACCAATAGAAGAACTCGTCACGGGCTGATTTGTCTGTTCTGCCCGTAATAAAATCAACTTGGTTGTAACCATCAAGATGGTTTTTGTAAGTCTGGTCTGCCGAAGAAGACTTGTACCCCTTTAGTAAGTCTTGCTTAATGGTGTCGTTGCCTGCAATCGAGAGTAAGGTTGGGAACCAGTCTTCACTCGCGAACATATCATTCAGCTTGGTGTTTGGCTGAATATGACCAGGCCAACGAATCATTGCAGGTACGCGGAAGCCTCCTTCCCAACCCGTGTTCTTCTCACCACGGAATGGGCTAAATGCCGCATCTGGCCATGTCGCATTCATTGGGCCATTATCCGTGGTGTAAATAACAATGGTGTTGTCCGCGATCTTCAAGTCATCAAGCTTATCGAGCAAATCACCTACCATGTTGTCGTGCTCAACCATACCATCTGCGTATTCCCCAAGCCCTGTTGTACGGTGCTCAGCTTTAACGTGAGTACTGATGTGCATACGCGTTGCGTTGTACCACAAGAAGAATGGCTTATCCGCTTTGACCTGACGCTCCATAAAGTTCATCGCAGCATCAAGGGTCTCTTCATCGACCGTTTCCATACGTTTGCGCGTGAGTGGCCCTGTGTCTTCAATTTTGCCATCGGCGTAAGAGTGGATAACGCCACGCGGGCCAAAGTTTTTACGAAACTCCGGGTCTTTCGGGTAATCAGGATTCTCGGGCTCTTCTTCTGCATTTAAGTGATACAGATTACCCATAAACTCATCAAAACCATGATTGGTTGGCAACATATCGTCTTTGTCACCCAAGTGGTTCTTACCAAACTGGCCCGTTGCATACCCCATGTCTTTTAAAGCTGTCGCCATGGTGATGTCTTGCATCTGCATGCCTTGCGCGGCGCCCGGCAGACCAACTTTCGTTAAGCCAGTGCGAGCCGGCATTTGACCGGTGATGAAAGTGCTGCGACCCGCAGTGCACGACTGTTGAGCATAGTAAGTTGTAAATAGCGCCCCTTCTTGTGCAATGCGGTCGATATTTGGCGTCTCATAACCCAACATACCTTGGTTATAAGCAGAAATATTGCCATAACCGACATCGTCCCCAAATATAACTAGCATATTAGGTTTAGAAGTCGCATGGGCTGCTACTGATGATGTGGCGGCCACCATCGCGAGCGTGAGAGTAGATTTATTTATCTTCATAATATTATTTCTATAATGGTTCTTGGTTGAGTGAATCAATAAATATTTAAAAAGGAAAAGGAGACTCACTACCCATGTTTCAGAACAGCATTGTTTATATATAGAAATTGACGGCAGATATATTCAATACGTCCACCGTTTCAGAATTAATATTGAGTATTTAGCTACGGCCTCTCAACTCTATAGGCTGAGATTCATCCACTTGGCTCTTAGTGACTAAGCCACCAGCACGAGCTTCATTCCGCCCTTTTAACTTGATATTAGAGTCAGCCACACGCTCATACTTCACTTGATTGCCCTGCGGCATAGTCATATCGATCGTACCCGTGTATGTGCCTTCACCAGCAACTGCTGCGTTACCAAAGCAAACTGCAAGACCCAGGATTATCAGCCTTTTCATAACTAACCTCTCTTACTCTATTATTGAAATAGTGTCTTTCTAATAACTTGAGTGAAAATGATTACTCAAGCTTTATCGATATAATGATATAGAGAAGTTAAAACAAACAAGGAAATATCATCTTTCCAAATTGGATAGGAAATTAAAAAAGATAAGATTAAAACAAAAAGTTATATTAACTATAACTTTTTGTTTTAACTTAAACCATATAATAAATAACACTAAATAAGAATTTACTAACTATTTATTTCTTTATTGTATATTGAAATAAGGTTATCAATATCTTGCTTTATGCCCTACTCTACAAGCTCTATCGTTCCTTGGTTCAAACCCAAGATACAGACTGACTCTTTATCAAAGGGCATTGTGTATATACATTGGCCAGAATCATCATAAATGTGACTCCCTCCCATCCCTCTCAAATTTGGGTCATTCAAGGCATGAGGCCAATTGCATTGCACGACGAAGGCGCCCGCTTCTTTTGCAATAAGAGATGCTCGCTCGTAGTAGCCCTGTGTTTGCTGCTCTTGTGATTGTTGACCAATGTAACTAGGCCAAAGGATCAAACTGGCTTGTTCTTGTACCTCAGATAAAAACCATTCGATGTCATCAACCTCTCGACACATGACACTCGTTATTGATGATTGCGCCAAGTTAAGCAGCTCACGTCTTTCGCCTCTTGCAAAGAACTTGGCCTCACTTTCCGTTAGCCCTACTTTATTCCATTGCGCCAAGACGTCACCATTAACATCGATACATAGGTAGCTGTTAAATATACACTCGCCTTCCGTTAACGGCGCACCAATAAAAAGCGTGGTCTTGTAATCGAAAGCAAGCTCGCATAACGTCTGAATAGCGTGATTAATAGTTTGAGGCTCCGATTCCTGTTTGATGTTGCGATGGAAACCGCTAAGGCTGAGTTCAGGGAAAACCAGAGCATCTAACGCCCTCATATTCTCAACATGAGAAATGATTGTTTTTAGATTTTCTCGGACCGTCCAACTCATCCTCATCTGAACTACACCAACCTTCACTCTTAGCCACCTCCCTGACCTTTCAAATTTATAGGATTGTTCGGTTACTCGTCTCACTTCGACGTGCCAACCCTTTCAATTCAAATAACTTTTCAATACCTTTTAACACATTCAAATAAGCAATGAGTTTATGAACAAACGGATTCATTCAAAAGCGTGACATTTAACGGAGATAGAAGCTCTCTAAAAAGAATTCATCACCGAGAACGCTGCTAGTTAGGCTCAAGCAATCATGGACTCGTCTTTGCTAAGAAAACAATTTCAACAACTTAAAAAGATTCAAAACGTATGGCACGAGAGATGTCGTATTTTGATTTGTCGTCAAAGAGAGCTGGGAGTACTAGGCTCACTTCTCTTTAGAAAATAAAAAGGAAAAACAAAATGCAATGCCCAAAATGCAATTCTGACTTTGAACAACTGCAAACTCCGCTAGGCGATGTTGAACGCTGCACTGAATGTAAAGGTTTATGGATCGATGCTTACGAAGTGGAAGCGATGAAGCCGTTAGCTGATGTGATTGATTCAGGTGACGAAGAAATCGGAAAAGCCTTCAATGCGATTGATCGTATCGATTGCCCTGTATGCCCAAACAATCAACTGCTTCGATTAGTCGATCCAAAACAGCCTCATATCTGGTTTGAAAGCTGTCCTACGTGTAAAGGTCGCTTCTATGACGCTGGTGAATTTAAAGATCTAGCGACACTCGACCTATCCGATTTTTTCAAGAAATTTGGCTTGGTTGAGCGCGTGTAATTTATTTCTTCTTTCCATAAAAAAGGCGCTGTATTCCCAGCGCCTTGATGATTGATAGCAAACCTATACCGTAGGGATAGAGGCACGCCATGCTTGGTTTTGACTATCAGCGATAGAGCGGAAAAGCTCACGCAGCTCTTTTAGCAAACCTTCTTGGAAGCCAATGTTTTCATCGGCTCTCTGTTTGTCTGCTTGAGCACGAGTTGCTAATACCTCATCCTCTTTGCTTCGAGCTTGAGCTTTCGTTTGCTCCACATTTGCAGCTGAATTCGCCATTTGGCCAAGTCCCTGCAGTACCGCGTTCTTTGATTGGTTTGCGCCCATCATCTTGTCGAACTTGCGGCCACCACTAGCCAAAGTATTTGTCGTGTCAGTAATGCTATCTTTTGCGAACGCATGAGCACGTCTCACTTGATCTTGCTGAGTTTTCGACAAGTTAGTATTGCCCATTAACTCTTCAACCTGATCAAAGCCTGCTTTTTGCGTCTTCAATACATTGTTGCCCGCGACTTCTGCCTTGATTTCTTTACCCGCTTTGAAAGAACCCACGGCACCGATAATAGCAGTCACACCAGCCAATACGCCTGATACTACCGCCATCGCGATCATCGCTTTAGCAGAGTTGTTCAACTCTTCCGCTTGGCTCTTGATGCTTGCAACGTTTGCTTCAACGGCAATTTCACGTTGCAGGACCTGTTGCTCACGGCTTAGCTTAGACACTTGGTAAAGCAGAGTAATCAGAGACAGTGATTGCGAAATGGTATCCGATGGTGACTTAACCACTTGCTCACCATTCAGTGCTTTTTCTGTGGTTTGCATTAATAGATTTACGGTTGGAGCCAACGCGCTCATCAGCTTTTCTACCACACGCGCTTGATCGCCAATCGCAGGCGCTTTTGGCCCATCTAATTGGTAGTTCTTCGCACCCGTTACTGCACTATCATTGCTGCTACGGATAGCAGCAGCTTCGGTTTTAGTCTCAGACGTTTTCTCTGTCTGAGTTGTTTTGCCTAGTTCACCCAAACCGTAAAGGTCAGCGCGTCCAGTATTACTAATTTTATCTAACATAGCTGCTCCTTAAACCGTCGTTGGACGACTCATTACCGCTTGCATCGTTTCGCCTTTCGCCTGAATCATCTGCATGATGACACTCATCAGCTCTTGGAAATCTTCCATCAGCTTGGCGATTTCTTCTTTAAGTTTGTCGATCACCGCTTGGCTAAGCGTCATCTTCGCCCTTAAATCTGTAATGTCAGCTTGGATTTCCGTTACATGCGCATTGTTCGCGGCATGAATACTGTCCGTGGTCCCCTTACCTACGTTAACAGTAAGGTCGACGGTCTCAGCACTGTAACGGAACGCCTTCGCGGTGGTTGTCGCCGCTTTAGAACCCATATCGGCAATTTTCGCCATGTTTGTCGCCGCTTTGGTTGCGATATCGGTTACTTTTTGTGCAATTGAACTTGCACTTTTCGCCGCCAACTTCGCAACTCCCCCCGCTAATGCGCCACCAAATGTGACTACAGCGCCAATGATGGCAGTCGCAATCTCTAACGCCTTGACGACCTTGTTAAGTATATCAACGTTAATTCCGGCCTCTTTCATCGCCTCTTGAACAGCAGGTTCTTGCAGAACCATGCTAACCGCGCCCAACACTCCGCCCGCGATCATTAATGCGCCAGCTGCCGCACCAACACCCGTCGCCACCATGATTGCACCAACGACAATAGAAACCACAGCGCTAACCCAACCGAAGATCTTAGAAGCTAAGCCCGACTTTTGTGCTTCTTTCGCTGCCGCTTCAGACTCTTTGATCTTCTCTAGGTTTTCTGCCATCTCTTGTTCGTGCTTCGCTTTCGCTACCTTCACTTCCTGAATTTTGAGCTCGTTTTGAGCGCTTTTCAGTTTGTCTGTGATAGCAGCCAGTTCAACTTCAAAATCATCTGCATAACCTGAGATGATTTTCACTGCTAGCGAGCCCGTACTGTCGGCAACCGCGTGTAAAACCTTGGCAATCGAGTCTACGATTTTTTGTAGCTGTTCCATGGCTTTAAGCGTAAGGTCATTTACCTTATCGCTGACTACGGCATTTGGTGCATCAAGCTGAACTTTTACCTTACCGGTGTTCAATGCTTCAGCATCTTTACCTTTTACGTTTTCAACGGTTACTGACGGCGATGCATGAGCAGCGGTCTTGTTAACCTTGTTTAACGTAGTTTGGTCAGAATCAGGCGCAAAGACCTGATTCTGAATGCGGTCAAGTGCAATAGAACTCATATTCTAGTTACTCCTTTTGTTTCTCACCGCTTCTAACATGATGCCTGCTCGTTGATGCAAGTCTGCATACTCTGATTTCCCAGCAGACATCTCCTTCGCGCTGTAAAACCCACTCTCCGCTTCCGTCAGTTGCTCAAGCTTGAGGTGACATTCTGCAGAGTGGAAAGGTGGGCGTGGATCATTAACGTCCACAAGCGCAGCGTAGCTGTAGGCGTCAAGCGCCTGCAGGTACTCACCCAGTTCCTGACGAGCCGCGCCCAAACCAATGAAAAATCGCGCTTGATAGTGATCAAGCATGCTAAGCAGCTGAAATACCTTAGCAGCCTGCTCTATTTTTCCTGACTGGAAAAAGTTGTACCCAACCGCGTAAATGTGCTCGATGGTATCTGCTGATACATCGTGCAGCATTTTTAGCGTGCCCCCCTCTTCCAAAAATGAAAGGAGTTCCTCCGCTTGCATTTGAGATGGGTCAGTTGGCGCGTTTTGTGTAGTCATGGTTATTTATCCTTAAAGGGCTCGTAGGATTTCTTGTAAAATACTGTGGTACTTCTGAACAAATTTGTTCATCGCTTCAACGGTGGCGTTGTACTGAGAACTGGTGTCGTTTAACTCGGTCGTTTTAATCTGCACTTCATCGTTGAGCACTTTAGATTCTGCGGTGACAGAACTGGAGAAATTAGACAGCTTGTCCCCTTTGAAAGAGTCGCTTCCAACTTCCATTCCCTGCTTTACTAAAAAGTCTTTATGGTTAGTGATGTTGTTATCTTTTAAGTATTTGTATTCAGGAGAAGCCTTAAACGCCGCATCATTGTCGTAGCCAAAATCGCTGGCTTTAAAGTTATTCGCTGCGTCACCCGGCTTGTAAGTGCCATCAACACTTTGGGTCGAGTGTATTTTTGACTGAACAACACTAAATACTTTCAATTGGATCGTTAGATCTTCGAGTTGTTCTTTTTGCTCGTTACGCTTTTCAAGGCGGTCGACTCGGCGCTCGTTTAGAGCAAACAAGACGCGTTCATCAAAGCGGTCACCGATACTAGATTCAATCACCGACAGTAGGTCAATAGCGGTCAATGCGTGCTCAGCATTCACTTCTTTACTGCTAATTTCCTCTGGTGTGATTTTGCCCAAGCGATCATTGAGTTTTTCTAGGTTCTCCATCATTTTTTGATGACGTGCAATGAAATCCGTCCCGATGTCTTGGCCTGCGACTATTTTGTCGAAAAGGAGTCGGATATCTTGTGCGGTGTTTTGTTTAATCCGCTCAAGTTGCTCCGGTGTTGTTTGAGTGACCTGAACATCGAGCAAGCCTTTATAGAACGCACCGATCTGAGTGTTGATAAGCGCAATGGCTATATTGGAGAACAAACTCGATAAGGTGATCGCACTAGGATCCGATTTTATTCTCGCGATCTCGTCATCAAGGATGGTTTGCAGTTGAGCAACACCACCAGCGCCGTAAGCATTTTCAAACTGTCCTTTTACTTGTGTCGCTAAGCCATTTAGCGCATCAGTAAGTTCCTGCTCAGACATGCCTGGAATCCAAGCAATCTTGTTCGCCAAGGCCTGTGCATCAGCGGTGCTGATGGTGATCCCAATGCTATTGAAAGAGGCAACAAGTTGAGCGGTAACAGCAGCTCTAAAGCTTTCTTCTGTTAAGAAGTAATCTGAATTCTTAATCTCATTAAGGTTGACCGAACCAAGATTACCAAAGGCATTTCGCAAGAACGGAATAGCACTCTCACGAACCTCACTCGTACTCATCTGCACTGCCAGTGCATTTACAAACGAGCTAATCTCTGCCGTTGCTGCTTTAAGAGCGCTCGTATCTAAAGCCTCAATTTGCAGTGCTTGGTTACTCTGGCTTCCCAAACGGAAATTAGCGACAAAATCGGTCGGAAGCGAGCTGTCGACCTTGTCTTTTAGCTGTGTGCTAAACCAAGATTGGAATTGATGTGCGAGCGTAGTATTAACGCCCATCTCCACTTCTTTAGGTGCGATCTGACCATTCAACGCTTGGTGTTGCAGTGACTGCATCCAATGCGCAGCGGTCTCAGCGGCAGCAGTCCCAGTAAAGGCACCTTGCTTCTTTAACAAGGTGTCCAATGAATCGGCATAAAGATCCAAGCTTTCTTGTTCCGTACGCCCAACGACCATGGGTAATTGGCGAATCAATGACTCTAATTGATTCGGGTCGATATGGGCATCGCTTAGAATGGGAGAAAGGGTCTTAACCAAACTCTGCTGGAATGCGATCTGAGAATCACGATTGGCTGTTGTATTGAGAACTCCGGTGATGGAGTTCATGGTTGTCATATCCGTCATGTAAAAACCTCTAGATCACCATGCCACGCATCATGGTCGGTCGCTTGCGCCTAGTGCCTTTGGTGCTCGCGGCTTGTGGCTGATGCTGTTGTTGTCTGCGGCGTTGTACTTCTTCAAGCAGCTCATGCTCTGCTTGTTTCATCAATTGAGGCGAAGCATTTAACCCATCGAGCAGAATGTTGCCTGCTACCGGACCAACGCCTAATCCTTCGAGTAGTTCATTGAATACGTCAGTCCTGTCTTCTGCATTGCGAATAGCAAGTTCTGAGTTTTCAATGGTTTCAGTAAAGGGTTGCTTCATCTTGGGTCCTATCTTAAAGCGAAGCATCTCTGGGATGCTGTCAGTAACAGTCGAGAGTTTTTACTTTTTTCTCTTTTTAAGTGGGCGGTAATCACTGAGGCGCAGGAAGTACCAATCTTCTTGTTCATCGTGGCTCGCGCCGCAGGCTCGTAAGTAGAATTGTGCTAACCGCTGGCTGCTCATGTTGCTACCTCGCAATACATCAACGTTGCCACGAATAGCCCAGTCGAGCGGGTACAAACGGATGGCATGTTCTGCGAGCATAAATAGCGCGGAGAAAGGGTTGCTTAGACCTTGGTTTGGGCTGATTCTTCGCAGCAATACGATGATGATTTCGCCCTCTTCGACACGAAAGACCAGCTCCATCCCATCACATTCATAACGATGACCAAGTAAGATGGTGCTTTTCTGCCAAAAGTAGGGCGTCACTTCGATGCCTGACGCCACTAGAGACTCAGTGAGAAGGCATTCCATCACATACCTACCCTGCCAAGCGGTTGAATATTGATTTGTTGCGTCAGCTCTTGGAACGACAACACCGGCAACTCGTAGTATTCAGATTCAATCAGTTTGCGTACGTAACGGCGCACGTCCATCGACACCACCAGCACAGGTTTATTTGGCATGCGGCTTAAATCACCAATGGTTTGCTTAACGTCGCTGACAAATTGCTGTGTCACAGAAGGGTCCAGCGCCAAGTAACTGCCCGCAGAAGTCTGACGAATGCCGTTACGGATCGTATCCTCCAAACTCTGATCCAACAGATAGGCTGGCAGCATGTTTTGACCGCTGGCGTACTTGTAACAGATATAGCGTTTCAAGCTCGAGCGGATATATTCCGTCAGCTGTACCACGTCTTTCTCTTTCTGGCCCCACTCAACCATGGCTTCTAAAATCACTCGTAAATTACGAATAGAAATGTCTTCAGAAACCAAACGCTGCAGGATTTCCGTCATCTTTTGCAGAGGCACAATACGCTGCGCTTCTTTTACCAGTTCGGAATAGCTGCCTTCCATTTGCTCAAGCAGATAGCGGGTCTCTTGAATACCGATGAAGTCTTGTGCGTACTCTTTCAAAACGTGAGACAAGTGATAAGTCAGAATGCGATCGGGGGTCAGAAAGCCCACGTGACTATTTTGCAGTTTTTCGTGATGACTTTGATCGACCCAAATGCTCGTAATGCCCGGTAGAAAATCATCATCTTTTTCGTAAGGTACGCCCAGCAAATCAATCTGTTCATTACCTTCGGTCACCAGCAGTTTTTCGCTTTCAATTCGGCCGCGAGCAACTGGCACTTCTTGCAATTGAATCAAGTACTCGCCGTTACTCATTCCTTCGTTGAAGCGTAAGTGAATACCGGGGAACGGCACACCGAGATCGAGATAAAGCGCGCGCCTGACTCGTGCAAGCTCATCATTCAGAGCCACGGCTTCTAAACTCTCTTGTAAGCGAGAATCTAAGTCGATAAGCAGCGGTACTGTCATCGCAAACTCTTCTTGCTCACCCAGCTTGCCTTTGCTGTTGCGAGATGGCGTCGGTTTATTAGGCTTAGCCGCTGGCGAACCAGCTCCTTGGGCAACGAAGCTAGGCAAGTCAGAACTGTCGGATTCGCTTTGTTTTTTCTGTTGGTAGAACAAGAAGAAGCCACCACCGCCAACAATCGCGGCAAGAACCAGGAAGGTAACCTTCGGGAAGCCCGGAATAAGAGCAAACAAGATGAGCAGAACGCCACCAACTAACAAAGCTCTTGGCTGAGCAGTCACCTGACCACCAATATCTGAGCCTAAGTCAGAAGAGTCCTCGTTTGAAACTCGGGTAACGATGATGCCGGCCGTGATAGCGATAAACAGTGCCGGGATCTGCGACACCAGACCATCACCGACGGTCAGGATTGCGAACAACTCAAGTGCCTCAGAGGCAGACATGCCCTTTTGAGTCACACCGATGGTGACACCACCGAGAATGTTCACCACGATGATAATCAGGCCCGCGATTGAGTCGCCTTTCACGAACTTCATCGCACCGTCCATCGAGCCATACATTTGGCTTTCTTTTTCTATCAATGAACGGCGGTGACGCGCCTCATGAACATCAATAACCCCAGCGCGCATATCGCCGTCGATACTCATCTGCTTACCCGGCATCGCATCAAGAGAGAATCGAGCGCTGACTTCCGCAACCCTTTCAGAGCCTTTGGTGATCACCATAAATTGAACAATGGTGATGATCAGGAAAACAACAATACCGACCACCAAGTTACCACCGACCACGAAGTTACCAAAGGTGTATACGATCTGACCTGCATCGCCTTGCAGCAGGATAAGTCGCGTTGTCGTAATAGAAAGCGACAAGCGAAATAAAGTAGTGATCAAAAGCACGGCTGGGAATGCAGAGAATTCTAGCGGTGTGGTGATGTAGATAGCCAACATCAATAAGACGACCGCAATACTCATGTTGGTACCGATCAAAACGTCCACTAGTGCCGTCGGTAGAGGCAAAATCATCATAAAGACGATCGCAAGTAGCATCACGGCAAGCATGATGTCTTTACGCTGTCCGGCTTTGTTTAGAATGTCGATCAACTTATTCATTTGATTCACTATTTAGGGATTGTAGATAACGTCGATGTGCGTGGCGGGCACCTTCAACATCCTGTTGTTTCCAGCGAGCTTGGCTTAGGCAAAACCACAAACCGGCTTTATTTGAATGTTCGGTTTTCAATAAGCTTTCACACAGCTCGATTGAACGTGTGTATCGACCTGAATTCAGGCATGCTACTGCTAATGTTTGGCGAGCTTCTTGATGCTGAGGTTCGATTTCCAGCAGTGCATCAAGCAAGGTAATCGCTTGTTCCGGCTTTTGATATTGAACTTGGAGTGCAGCGTGGATAAGCAACAGCTCCACGTCTTTCGTTTGCAACATGGGGCTTAAACCTGAATCAGTAGATTCAACGCCATGGTGAGATAACGTTGGTCTAATTGGGTACTTTGCAGTGTTTCCAGTGCCTGATTGAGCGCATGCGAACCATTTTTCTGCGCCAATTCCTGAAGCCGCTGCTGAGTGGTATCAAACTGTTGACGGTATTTGTCTGGGCGAAGTAGCTCCGAATGCGTCAACTTTGGCTTGGCAAGTGACATCAAGTACTGCTCAGAGGGGCGAAGCTCGTACAGTTTCTCTAAGTGCGTCGCGATGGCTTGACCATCAGGCAACAGCTGAAAACGCTGTGGGAAGTCGTTTTCAACTTGCTCAAGCGAAACGTGAGTAAAGCCCTCAATACCAACGTTTAACGTACTAATGCGACTCATGAATCCGCCACATCTTTATGTAAACGAACCAGTAGAGCGAACGCTTGCTCGATGGTTGGCAAGGTCACTTCATCCCCTTCAATTTGTGCAGAGAAGACCAGGGTCTGTTCATCCAATAACCCGGTCTTAATGAGGAATGGCCAACCTTGACCTGCATGGCAAAAACTCAACGCCTTTTTAATCGGCTCATTCGACTGGTGCCAAGGCAGCGGTTTCGCCAGCATAAGAAACAGGCAGTCCTGATGCTTCTCGATATGCAGAGTGCCGCTTTGCTCGAAGCTCAGTTGAACGCGTCCTGCGGACGAGAAGTCCACCGCTTCAAGCCCCATTCCTCGGCAAAAATCATCCACTGACGCATCAATCCAATTCATCGTCCCACATTTCCTCTTCTTCTAAATCAATCGCTTCATCAAGCGCTTTTTGCACAGCTTGTATTAGGTTTTGTCGCTGTTCTTCATCGTTAAATACATCAATTGGAATATGGCGAATCAATTTGTGCAGTTCCCTAAAAAAGCTGATTTTTCGCTCCGTGGACGCCAACTCCATGGCGTTCACTAGGTTCCATATCTCGGCACTTCCCACCCAACGCTGTTCAACCAAAGCGATGACGTCTGACATCAAATCAGTAACTTGATAAGCCATAGTTTGCCTGCTGAGGTTTGAACATCTGGTAGAGGTTGCTAACTTGGTCTTGAAGCGTATTCAACGTCTTAAGCTTTTGCATATCGGACATCAGAAGCTGAAGCTTAACGGAGTCAATATTGCTACCTTGAACGCTCAAGTCTGCGCTCATGCCCTGCAACATAAAGTCGACCGCCGTGGAGACCTCTTTTGCACCAAAACGCTCAACCACATCCTTGTATGCTGAGCCTAAACCTTGGTAGCTATGTACCGTGTCGCGATAGAAACCACGCAATTGGTGCAAACTGCTAAAGCCTTGCTCTTGGCTGTATTCATCCGCGAAGCTTGAAACACGAATTTCAGTATCAATCTGAGCCCAAGAGTCCGGGTTTTGCTCAAAGGTCAGAATGGCTTGGTCTATCAGCGCCAATAAGTTCTTACTTTCAGGGTTGGCGCAGAGGAACTTTTTCACTGCTTGCAGCGCGAGGTACTGATGGCTCTTCTCTTCAGAGAATCCGTTGTTGAGGTACGCCTGTAACTGAGCAATCGTTGATAAGTTGCCGCTTGCCATTTTGGTAGCAAGGTCTTTGATCTTTTGGTTCTTTTCAAGATCAGGCACTTTTCTTAGGTAATCAGAGACCAGCTCATGCGCTTCATTCACGCGAATGCTGCCGTCTTTCACTTTACGTTTCGTGAGATCTTTTTCTGCTTTTTCTGAACCTAACGCCGTCAGCTCTTCCATCGCATCAAACAACGACTGAGTTGCATTGTGTACGCGGACAGTTTCACCTCGATAATTACCATTGACTGAGGCTCCCGTGCGGGAAGACTCAAGGTTACTTCGAATTGGCGCATCAAATTTGTTGCCCGTTAAAATTTGGCTATTGATAGTGCTCATTGATTTGCACTCCTTCCTACAATATGAGCGAATTATAGGAATTGCATTTTTAATCGGCTGTCAAAATCAGACGTGTTTTTGTTAGGCTTATTTATTGTTTCTAAAAACTCCCGACCAATAGTCACTATAAATACGGCGCCATCCTTTCTATTCTCCCATCATCAGTTATTGCGCATGTTTTCTTAAATTGAACGACTTCTCATACATCACCGAAACTCAACAATCGGCCATCAAGCAAACGCGTTTGATCCAAATCCGCGGTCGCGTGACTCAAGTGACTGGCACCATCATCAAAGCCGTTGTGCCTGGTGTTCGTGTCGGCGAGCTTTGTGAGCTACGAAATCCCGATCAAACCTTGTCTCTGCTTGCGGAAGTGGTGGGGTTTCAGCAACACCATGCGTTGCTTACCCCACTTGGCAACATGTTTGGTATTTCCTCCAATACCGAAGTGAGCCCGCTCGGAAAAATGCACGAAGTCGGCGTTGGCGATCATCTGTTAGGGAAAATTCTCGATGGCCTGGGCCGCCCATTCGATGGTTCTCAAAGCATTGAACCGAGCGCTTGGTATCCGGTTTATCGTGATGCGCCGCCACCAATGCAGAGAAAACTGATTGAAAAGCCGATTTCGATGGGCGTGCGTTCCATCGACGGATTGCTCACCTGTGGTGAAGGACAAAGGATGGGCATTTTTGCTGCGGCTGGCGGCGGTAAAAGTACCCTACTCGCCAAGCTTATTCGCTCTGCCGATGTCGATGTAACCGTGCTTGCCCTCATCGGTGAAAGGGGCCGTGAAGTAAGAGAATTTATCGAACACGACCTTGGCGAAGAAGGCATGGCAAGGTCAGTACTTGTTGTCGCAACCTCAGACAGGCCAGCAATGGAACGTGCCAAAGCGGCGTTCGTCGCGACTTCCATCGCGGAGTACTTCCGCGACCAAGGTAAGCGTGTTCTGCTGCTGATGGATTCGGTGACGCGTTTTGCCCGAGCTCAACGTGAAATCGGCTTGGCAGCTGGCGAGCCACCAACACGACGAGGCTATCCGCCTTCTGTTTTTGCCGCACTACCAAAACTGATGGAACGTGCAGGTCAATCAGACAAAGGCTCCATCACCGCGCTGTATACCGTACTTGTGGAAGGTGACGATATGACTGAGCCAGTGGCCGATGAGACCCGTTCGATACTCGATGGTCACATCATTCTTTCTCGCAAACTGGCGGCGATGAACCACTATCCAGCCATTGATGTGCTTCGTTCAGCCAGTCGTGTGATGAATCAAATCGTCGATAAAACTCATCAAGCGTCCGCTGCTCACATGCGTGAAATGCTGGCCAAATATGAAGAAGTCGAACTGCTGATAAAAATTGGTGAGTACCAACACGGCGCTGACAGTCGCGCGGATATGGCCATCGCACAGGGAGATGATATCCGAGCGTTCTTGCGCCAAGGCACGCACGAGCCAAGTGAACTCGAAGAGACCGTCACACAGCTGCGTGGGCTTGCAGGCTTATGATCGAGCAATTGCTGGAGATAAAAAAAATTCGTGCCGACCGTGCCGATCGCGCGGTTCAGCAACAAGAGTATCGAGTCAATAACGCACGATCCTCACTCCGAAAGGCGGAACAGTCTGTCGTTGATTATCGTCAATGGCGCGAAGAGGAAGAAGAACGGCGCTTTGCGAAAGCCAAACAGAAAACCGTCGTTCTAAAAGAACTTGAAATATTGCGGCAAGAAATCGCGCTGTTAAGGGAAAGAGAGGCCGATTTAAAACAACGAGCCGCAGAAGAAAAAAAGGCATTAGAACAAGAGAACCAGCGACTCAAGGAAAGAAAGCAAGAAGCTCTGGCCGCCCATAAAACCAAAGAAAAATTCATTCAATTAAACGAACAAGAAATCGCTGAGCAAGCACGCCAAGTGCAGTATCAAGAAGAGCTCGAACAAGAAGAGTTCCGCAGCGTTGTTGTTTCATAGAAGGTAAAGATGCGAGTCAAAAACGATCATCCAAACACAACTGAACGTCCGCAACAGGTTCAACAGAGGCCGGTCAACCAAGTCTCAGAAGAGCTTGAATCTCGCTTTAATAATGCGCTTAAGCCAACGCAAGCAGAAAGCGAAGATGAGTCAGAGACCTCTCGTTTATTCGCTGCTGTATTGAACGCAGATAAGCTCGATGGCATGAAGCACAAAGGCAAGGTCAGCAGTGCTATTCCTGAGTCGGGGAAAGAGCAGATCGAGGGTGGCCAAGAGCATCCTGAAAACTTGAAAGATCAGCCTGCTAATGAGAAGTCAGACGCTGGTCTGCATCCAGAAAAGCCAAGTCACGATCTCTCAGAAAGAGAAACCGCGCAGGTAATGGACAACAAAGATAAAAACGAAGAGAGCCATAGCGAGACTTCAGAGCGCCCTGCGAAAGAGCCACATTCAGATACCGCCAAACCTGTAAAGCCACACTCTCTAATCGAGCAGTCGGTAGGAAGTAAAGAGACGGATAAATCACAGCCGGAGAAATCGGCTATCGATGTGTTAAGTAAACGCGCTCAGCAAAAAAACGAAGGGAGCCATAGCGAGACTTCAGAGCGCCCTGCGAAAGAGCCACATTCAGATACCGCTAAACCTGTAAAGCCACACTCTCTAATCGAGCAGGCGGTAGGAAGTAAAGAAACGGATAAATCACAGCCGTTGGCTTCTAACTCCGCGGAAGAAAAAGGCTCGAACAATAAGCAAGTCAGCTCGGTAAGCACGGCACCGTTAGATAGTGGGTCGTCTCGTGATCCTAAAATACCGATGACCAGCTTGCCTAACGCTCTAAAGGATCAGGTATTACCGATTCAGACTGACCAAGCTAATCTGCGTAACAAAACCAATCTACGGAACAAAACTGAGCCATCAACCGTGCAGAGTGTGCTGCAAGGCCAACTGCATAAGTTAGATGCCGCAGCTCATAAACTCGACCCTGCGGCAAAAGACGCTGCTGCTATTGTGGACTCGAAAATTGTCGACTCGAAAGCCGTATTGTCCGCGCTTGAAGAGAAGGTTAAAGCAGTGAAGCACATCGAACTGCGTCATCCAAGTTCAGAGTCGGACGCTAAGCTTCACCCGACGGCCAACCTAAGCCAATCAACAGCGCAAGGCGACATCATCCTGAAAAATGTAGAGACACACGCGCCCCAGAACAGAGCTCAAGACGTAAGCGAATTGATAAATAAGTTAGTCGATAAGATCTACGTGTCTCTTCCTTCAGCAAACGAGAAAGAAGTTCGCCTGCTTCTGAATGAAGGCCAATTAAAAGGTGGCGAGATCTCCATCAAGCAAGACAGTTCTGGCTACAGCGTGCTGATTAAGCAAGAGCACGCTCTTTCGCTGATCAACCAAACGGCTAAGCAAGAGTTGACCGAGCGTCTGCAACGTTTAGGTATCGACCAACCGATTCGAATTGCAGTCAGCGAACAGATGAACCAACAACAAGACCAACAACGCTCGCGACAACAACGCAGCATTTACGATGAATGGAAACCTGAGGACGAATAATGATATTAGATTTCCCAAAGGTCGAGCCTTCAAGCATCGCTCTCAGTAATCAACTGTGCGCAAAACAGTGTCACTTTCAAGATAGTCAGAGCAATAGCTTATCGGTCACGCTTGGCCAAAAGCCGGAGTTTTCTGGCTATCGTTTAACGCTACTCATCGGTGGACAAACCATTCAAATCGATTTCAGCGGTGCGCAATTACAGCAATGGTTGCATGGCATTCTTGACTCGACGGCATTTGAATCACTGCCAAACTCTTTGCAATTGGCGTTGCTCAGTAGCCAAATTGAGCCCTACACCGACATGATTAAGCGCTTATTTGGACAACTTCCGGTATTAAGCAAGCTGCAAGTTCATGAGCAGCCAGCACCAGAAGAAAACGTGTTGATGCTCACCATCAATCGTGATGATGTCTCTCTTAGCCTGTGGGTCCACGAAGGTCGGGATGTGTTGATTGACACTCTGCCACAAGCACCCTCTTACCTGAGCCAAAACATCGCACTGCCCTTCTGGTTGAGCTTTGGCAAAACACGTTTGGCACTCAGTCAATTTGAGCATCTTGAACTGGGCGACGTGGTGTTTTTCGACGATTGCTACATCGCGCAACACCAAGTGCTGCTTCAGGTCTCCAATCACAACCTTTGGCGATGCCAACTCGACAATACGACACTCCATATCCAAGAAAAAGAAACCAATATGAACGATATCAACAGCTCTGAAGCACTGACCGACCACCAGCAATTGCCAATTGAACTGACTTTCGATGTTGGTCAGCAAACCATTACTTTAGAACAGCTTAACGCGCTGCAACCGGGTTTTACCTTTGAGCTTAACCAGCCAATTTCTAACCCAGTCACCATGCGAGCAAACGGCAAAATCATTGGTGAATGCGAACTAGTGAACATTAATGAACGCTTGGGTGTCCGCGTTCTCGAACTGTTTGGCGGCAGTCAGGAGCCAGCATGATCCAGTTACCTGATGAACTGAACCTCATCGTTACACTCGCCCTTCTTGCTTTGATTCCTTTCATTGCAATGATGGCGACCTCCTTCGTTAAACTGGCCGTGGTTTTCTCTCTGCTAAGAAACGCATTAGGTGTACAACAAATTCCACCCAATATGGCCTTGTACGGATTGGCGATCATTCTGTCGATCTTCATCATGGCGCCAGTGGGGTTTGAAACCTATGACTACGTGACCCAGCACGAAATCTCACTTGAAGATTCGGAGAGCATCGAAGGTTTAATCGAGAGTGGATTGCAGCCGTACCGTGAGTTCTTGAAAAAGCACATCCGTGAAACTGAATCGGTCTTTTTTACCGATGCAGCAAGAACCTTGTGGCCACAAAAGTACGTCGACCGTTTGGAGTCAGACAGCTTATTGTTGTTGCTCCCCGCCTTTACCGTGAGTGAGCTAACGAGAGCGTTTGAGATTGGCTTCCTGTTGTACCTGCCATTCATCGCTATCGATCTGATCGTATCCAACATCTTGCTGGCCATGGGCATGATGATGGTCTCGCCAATGACCATCTCACTGCCATTCAAACTACTGCTCTTTGTGTTGCTAGACGGTTGGACCAAGTTGACCCATGGCCTAGTGCTCAGTTACGGATAATGAGGAGAGAAGCATGAATCCGGCTGAAATCATCCACTTTACCACTCAGGCTCTAACGCTTGTTCTGTTCTTGTCGCTGCCGCCAATTTTGGTTGCGGCACTTGTCGGTACCTTGGTCTCTCTCGTCCAAGCGCTAACACAAGTACAAGAACAGACGTTAGGCTTTGTCGTCAAACTGATCGCCGTCATCATAACCCTATTTGTTACCACTCAATGGCTGGGCGCCGAACTGCATTCATTTGCTACCTTGACCTTGGATAAAATCCCGCAAATACGATGAGTTACGATGATTTGCACCAGGCCCTGTTCCTATACAGCTTGACGCTCCCTAGGTTAATGGCTTGCTTTATATTTTTGCCGATTTTAAACAAACAAACGCTCGGTGGCACCTTGGTAAGAAATGGTGTTTTGTGTTCGCTTGCGCTGTTTATCTTCCCAATGATCAACCAACAAGACCTGCCCGCAGAAACGGACGGGATTTGGTTGATGGTCATCTTAGGCAAAGAGGTACTATTGGGTATGCTGATTGGCTTTGTTGCAGCAATCCCTTTTTGGGCTATTGAGGCGGCAGGGTTTCTAGTGGATAACCAACGTGGTGCTGCGATGGCAAGTATGTTTAATCCCACTCTCGGCTCTCAGTCAACGCCAACGGCTGTGCTATTGACTCAAACACTGATCACCTTGTTTTTCTCCGGCGGTGGCTTTGTCGCTTTTATTTATGCGCTGTTTAACAGCTATTCGTCGTGGCCTGTGATTAGTTTTTTCCCAACCGTCACTGAGGAATGGGTGCGCTTTTTCTACGCTCAGTTCGAGCAACTTATGTGGCTTGGCGTATTGATGTCTGCGCCTTTGGTTTTAGCCATGTTCCTTGCCGAGTTTGGACTCGCACTGATTAGCCGATTCGCCCCACAGCTGAACGTTTTCTCTTTAGCCATGCCGATCAAAAGTGCCATTGCCAGCGTGCTATTGATTGTTTATTTGGCATTGATGATGGACCACTTTCAAGCCCTTTTCTCTGACATCGTACTGTTCAGAGAACAGCTCAATACCATTTGGTAATAACAGACAGGAAGAGCAATGAGCGGAGAAAAAACAGAACTCCCCACCCCGAAAAAACTTCGGGATGCCCGGCAAAAAGGGCAAGTCGCTAAAAGTCAGGAAGTCGTCTCATCGGCGTTAATCCTAGCCCTCATTGCCGTCCTATTCGCCTTTGCTGACTACTATATGTCGCACATCTCTGCTCTACTTTTGCTGCCGAGTGAGTTGGCTTATCAAGGGTTTCAGGATGCGTTGCTTGACGTAGCCATCGCCATCGCCAAAGAAATGGTTTACTTGCTGGCACCGATCCTGATCGTGGCGGCATTGATCGCCATCATGTCGAACATGGGGCAATTCGGCTTGCTGTTTAGTGGTGAATCCGTCAAACCAGATATCAAAAAGATCAACCCTGTAGAAGGGGCAAAACGAATTTTCTCGCTAAAGAGCATCATTGAGTTTATTAAGTCAATTCTTAAAGTCTCGCTCCTTTCCTGCATCATTTGGGTAACACTGAAAGGCAACTTAAACACGCTACTGCAAATCCCGACATGCGGATTAGAGTGTGTACCGACCATCACCGGCGTATTGGTGAAACAACTCATGATCATCTCTTCCGTCGGCTTTATTGTGATTGCAGCTGCCGATTACGCTTACCAAAAGTTCGACCACACCAAGCAACTAAAGATGACTAAAGACGAAGTTAAACGCGAATATAAAGAGATGGAGGGCAGCCCGGAAATCAAGAGTAAGCGTCGTCAGTTGCACCAAGAGCTGCAAGCTTCGAACCAAAGAGATAACGTTAAACGTTCGAATGTGTTGGTCACGAACCCAACCCACATCGCTATTGGTTTGTACTACAAAAAGGGCGAAACGCCGCTGCCTGTGATAACCCTTAAAGAAACCGATGCGATGGCAAAACGTATGATCGCGATAGCCCACGAAGAAGGCATCCCTGTGATGCAAAAAGTACCACTCGCACGTGCTCTTTATGCCGATGGTCAGTTAAACCAGTACATTCCAGGCGATCTTATTGAAGCCACCGCTGAGATCCTGCGTTGGGTTGCGTCTCTTGAGCAGTCTGAGGAATAACGGGAAACGGGTTTATTTTGTCTTTACAGGAACAGGCATTGGCACTGTTTTTTAAGGAATTTAACTGAACAAAAGGGAGCATCTGCTCCCTTTTGTTTTTCTTCTTAATTAGGATTCGCCGTGATCTTTCTTTTAAAGTCAACGGATTAAATCCAGCCTTCTGCTAAGTACATCAATCTTAACTGGCTTGGTGAGCCAAGCTTCTCTAACGCTGACAGTTGACCTTCACTCAGGTTCGGGCTTCTCTTTAAGTACACTAGCCCGTTCTCAGCTTCGAGAGGCATTGTGTAGGTCAACATTTCATTGATGTCTTGCGCCTTGCCTTGGTCAATCGCTCTGACTGCTGGCATTAACCAGCTCCATTCTTCACTGAGCAGATTTTTAAAGGCTCCATTCGCCTCTGATTCCATTCTGCTCGGCGCATCTTCAGCACTTAATTTAAGCATGGAGTCCACATCAGGCACCAAGTGTTCACTGGCATTAGAGCCCAACATCTTCTTAAGCGTTAATCGTGCCGTTTCCATTTCCTGTGCTTCTTTCGGCGCCTGAGGAGACGTCATCGACTTGTCCTCTTTTGGACCTAAATACGCCATCAAAGCACGTACTGATGCGGCTTCTTGCATGCTAAAGGTAAAATCTCCTTTGCTGTTAGATACTTCAACACGCGGCAGTACACCAGATATGGGGTCTTGGCGCAGCGCCTTTTGAGCTTCGTTATTCAAACCATATGAGCCCGCTTGACCTGCCACAAAACCAGATCCACTGATTAAGCCAGATGCCGCAGCACTGCCTATTGCTTCTTTTGCAAGAGGTAGCACACCCGCCGTTCCCACAGAGTTAACTCCAAAAGCACCAAGACTGCCTGTAGCCATCCCTAATGTTGCTGTAACAGCGCCTTCAGTCGACAAGGTGGCGTGCCCGTGTGCTAAGGCTTGTTGCATCGGCAAGGCAAGTCTCTGATCACGACCGGGCAGTTGCGCAATTTGATCCAATTGATGATGGTAAGCCTCTGCATCGCCATTTACCGCTGCTTTGTGCAACTCACGACCTGTCGCCACCAGCAATCCAACGCCCGGCAAGGCAAGGTTAATCGCCGCATTCACACCAGTGCCTTTGAGCTTCTCCTTTGCCATCTCAAGCAGTTCTGCACCAAAGCCATCCATTTTCCCTGGATGTTGTTTTTCGAGGCTCACCTGTAAGCGAGGATCGTGACTGATCGAATCAAACGTACCTTTGAGGTTTTCATAAGCGCTACCGTCAATCTTAACCTCTTCCAACAAGTTCACTACTTCAAGGATCTTTCGTTCCGTCAGCGGTTCACCTCGGTACCCTGATGGGCTGACAAGGGAGAAAGCTAACAATGCCGTCTCTGGCTTTTCTTGTTTTAATAACGCCTGCTTTAAATCAAGATGAGTCTTAATATTTTCTTGAAAGTACTTTGGGTATTTGGAGCGCAGTAAATGTTCACTCACTGCCGCAAACTTTTGCCCTTTATGGAAGGTCGACGGCTCTTTTACCTTGCCACGCTTGCTGATCACTCGGTCATCTTTTTGCGCCGCCACAGAGCGAAATTGATCTAAGCTAGGGACCGGGCTTTGGCTGATTTTATTGGTTGGATTTACCATGGATTAACTCCTTAGACTCGAAGGGTCTGTACGTGAGATTGCTGTGTGTTGGGTAATGGAGTGATGTCTTGATCTAGCATTGCAAATCGAGCTTGCCAGAGCTGAGCTTGCTCATTGAGCGCATGGAACCAAGTTGACAAACTCGCGGCATCTAAGTGCTCTACTGGCTTCCTGCCAGCAAGAACAATCTGCCTGCCATTTGGTGCTAGTGACAAGGTTAGGGCCCCTTCTGCAATGGCGAAGTAATTGGCATGAGCTATGAGCTCAAGGCCTTTCACCCTCAGCTCACCACTTTTTTCGAGTCCACCAAAAGCCACGGACAGAATAAGTTCGTTGTTATCTGATGCGCTAAAATAAATAACATAGCGGTCATCAACTAATAATTGACAGCGACCTTCTTCAGAAAAGTTAAGTGGCGGTAGCTCATTTATCTCACAAAACTCATTTAATAGAACTTGTAGTGTATTCATTGCAATTCCCTCTATTTACTCTATCTAGTAAACCGTAAATAGAGATTTTTCGATATCGAAATTGGCTTTTATTTTGTTGTTTTCCATTACCTCTCGCGAACTACTGCACAAAATAATAGAAATCAATAACTAAATAAAACCTAGCGGAATAAATATAAAAATCCGTTTTAAACAAGACATTTAAAGATAATAATACATCAATAAGTTTAATTTATTAATTCAAGGAAAAATATCAAAACCAGTAATAAAAACTTATTACTTCGGTTTCACACTCCAATATTTATATATAACTCACAACGAAAAAGAGCGACTTTCGTCGCTCTAAATATGGAGTGAATATTTACTTAATCCCGTGAAGGCTAAGCTCTGCGCTTAAAGCGAGAGGCGTAAATGAATCGTTTCTCAGCTCAGCAATCGCATACAGCATACGTCCCATACGACCGTTACCATCCGTGAAGCCATGGTAGCCAATCACGCCAGCAAACAACTGCTTACCAAGATCTTTATCTGCCACTGGGTTTTCTTTCAAAAAGCCCTCTATGTGCTGTTTTAGCATGCCTTCACCACCAATGCTTGATGGAAGTGCGCCACCAGCCGTCGCTGGGCCTCGGTAATCTCTTTCAATATTCGGCACCGCTCGCGCATGAAGCTCTTTTAAGTTATCCATGTTCAGCAAGTCTTTATCATTGGCCGCGTATTCTTTGAGAAGCGCGGTAATATTATCTGCATCGTTTCCTTTCGAAGTCGATGCGTTAATGATCCAAGCCGCCGCGCGCTCAAGGTTGTTCGTCGTGCCCGTTTTATTGAACTTATCTTCCGCTAGCGAATCCGCATAAACACCCGAACTCAAATCTGTGTTTGCCAAACCTTCAATATGTGCTTGTGCCGCTTTTAAGTTCTTAACCTCAGTTTCAAATACAACTTCCAAGCCCATCGCGGTATTTGGGTTGTTCTTCACGCCCATCGCACCGCCACCAAAAGCTTTAACCACTTTGCTAGCTAATGCTTTTGTTGCACCCTCACCAATTTGTGACTTCAAGTCCTGTCCTGATTTCGTATCCAATAGCGCTACTGACATCGCGCGCTCAGCCAATTGGTTAAGTTCACCACTGTCTGACTTAATCGCCTGAGCATCAAGTCGGCTAAAGGCATTTAACACATCGGCCGGCGTTTTAAGGCTGGCATCTTTAAACAGCATTTGACCGTGCTCAACAGAAGAGCTGGTTTGCAAGCGCTGAGCTTGTCCAAGCTCATTATCGAATACCGATTTCGTAATCGCTTTCGCTACTGAGTCTGTGTTGCCTTCTCTAAATAGCTTACCCGTTGCTTCAAAGAATCGAGCGACTGCACTATTACTTGGGTTTGAGCGAACAAACTGCTGAGTATCTGCATCGACCTTATATTCCTTGCCACCAACATTGAGTTTGCCTTCACTTAGAATCTCATTTCGCGCTTGCGGAAGTGCCGCTTGAAGTGCGCTTACGTTTCCAAAACTGATCATTATTTATACCCTTAATGTGGCAAATTGAGCCGCATCTATTGTCTGTGTTTGTTTCTGTTCTTGCGCCGCTTGCTCCTGCGGACTTGCTGACAGCTTTAACCAATCAACAAATTGAGCAATCGACGTTTCAAAATATGTCTCAGTTAACATCGTTTGATGAATGTGAATAAAACCGATGTAGCCAGCATCTTCATCCCAACAGACGTAGGGTTCATCTTTTGTTAATGCTGCCTTCATGTGTTTAAAATAAACATCGGGATGTGGTTTATCACCGGAAATTAAACCAATAAGCGTTAGCTTCTCTTCATTTGATCGAAGTGTAATCGCCACTTCGTTATCAATAATTAAGCGGCAACAACCTTCTTCATCAAATTCCAGCGTTTCTATTTGGTAACGCTTTGCAAAGTCATTTAGAAGGGTCGATATAAATCCGTTGACCATCTGATTTACATTCCTATTTTTGTATTTATTAGTATTTACATCTCCGCGGTTTAGATAAGCGCAGAGTGTTGGCTGATGGGGTTATTATGCTGAATACAGATGGGTGGATATGCTAGATATGGTCGGCTTTTTTTCATTTTAAGCCGTTTATGATAAGACACATAATGAGAAAAAGCTCAGCGTGGTGTGCTGAGCTTTACTGTTTCAGTCTCAAGCAAGCTAAAACTGTTGAGAGACCTCGAGTTGAATAAACTTACTTGAGTAGTTGAGCATTTGGCTAAACAAAGCCACCAGAGTACATTGGTTTAAAGGCTTCTGTTACCGCTTTATCCGCATTCGCTGTATTGGCGCTTGGTGCACTGGACTCTCGGCTCAGTACCACAACCTTGGTTTGCTCTTCCATGTTCGGGGGATTTTTCTTAATACGATCAATCAGGTCAGCAAGCTCTGCCTCTCCTTTTGGATCGCTTTGACCACTTAGGCCCGCTTTATCCATCTCTGGCGTCGTTATACGTATGGTCACATGAGGTTTGCGGCTCCCCGTAGCCACTTCTGCATCGTAAATTAGCTTTTTCATCACCGTATTGGCTGAAGGCGGGTAACCTTTCTCCAGGTGTAAGGTGTAGCTTTGTTCCACAGTAAAAGACGTCCCTGCAGGAACCAAGATTTCTCTCTCACCTTCCGCATTACTGATGGGTTCAATATTCACCCCGAGGTCTGACGCCGGGTTAATGACCAAAAGCGCACCTTTCGCCATGTAACTTTGTGCCACGTCTGGAGCACGCGTTGTACTCATAAAGCCAGGAAACTGAAAACCAGTTCCCTTCTCTAATGCCGCATCAGCAACACTGGTGTGACAGCCATGCCAGACTTTACCGGAGTATCGTTCAAACATTGGAGAGTCTATCGCAGCCTGCAACATATCCACGTTCTGGCGATACTCTTTCTTCGCCTGCGCTCGCTCAGCAGAACTTGTGTATTGATTACGTTTTAGGAACGATTGAAGACGCATTTCCATTTCACTCTCGTTCTTTGGTGGAGCAAAATCGCCGTAGCCTGGGTTGATAATATTCGCGCCATTCCCTGTATAGAATCGAGTCGTCGCCAGCAGCATCGCGTTGATCAGCGTTGCTTGGTTATTTGCATCATCACCAATGGCTTCTAATACCGCTTGTTGGCGTTCAGCTGGTGTGACTTTGCTACTCGCGACATCCTGTAAAAAGGCCAACGCATCTTGGTGATCAGGTTTGTTTTTTAGCACCAACTGAGCATCAAGCATGTTCGACTTATCTACCGTGCGAAAGGTTTCCCACACGTCATTACGCTCACCGTAACGAAAAACATTACTTAGCGATCCTTCCTGTGAAGATTCCGCCAACAAAGACGCAGCATTACTGAGAAGCTGTTGGTATTGCGCAGGAGACTTACCCTCCAACCAGTTGCCTAATGCTTCCGCTTTAACACCATCGATAAATGGTAGCCCTGACGGTTTTCGCTCAGGCAATTCCGGCATGGTTCGCTGCTCGGTATTGTATAACTTCAAGTCATTCATATTTTGCGGAGCGTAGTGAATTTTCTCTGAAGCTAGGCCAAAGGTATCGTCTGCTTCTTGATCACTCTGCGCGGCCTGCGCCAGAACATCAAGATACTCACTCCCTGCATATTGTGATGGGTAGCCTTTCCCTTGAGTCACAGATTGATCGAACTCTTCGACACTCATTTTCACCGGTTCAATTGCGGGTAGATGAACCTCTTGTCCATTTAGTGTGATTGTCTTGGCATCCATACCGGGTAAGTCGATGTCTTGGGTTATCAGCCCCTCGTAAGCACCAAGCCAATTGCCCGTCTCACGTGCTTGCCACGCCATCATGCCATCACTGTCTACTGTCGCAGCACCGTGGTCATTGTGCTCCATTGCATAAGCATCCAGTGCTCCCATGATCTCTGTAAAACTGTGATCACGCGGCTGAATCATCCACCCCAACAGCAAGGCTCGAAAGGCTTGCGCTTCAGAAGCAGGCATTTTGAGAAGGCGTGCCACTTCGTACATAAAAGAGGTGGTACTGGATGGCCCCGCAAACATAGGTAACTTCTTATCCATGTTTTGTTGGCGCCAGTTGACCGAGATTGGTTTATCCTCGCCAATCGTGGTTAACGTTTTGTCATTGATAACGAAACCACCATAGCCGGACTCATGTTCTGGACGCTCTTTTAAAGCAACGGCGTCATTGTGATAAGCCGCAGGCTTCATAGCCTCCTGCATTCTTTGAAACTTGAATCCGGTCCCTTTGTGAGGGTCGCCATTTTGACGACTGCCGATAAAGTCATTGCCAGTTTTGTTGCCGAGCACTTCACTTGTATTCCAATCGGCATACTTAAGCCATGCCCAACCGTGGGGCTGGGTGGTGGTCGGCGTCGAGATCTCTGGCTGCGCCCCTTCACCGTGTAAGTGGAAAATGTTCAGCCTTTGGTTTGCTTCCTTAGCAATCAGCAGCGGCTGATTCACAGCATCGCCCATCATCTTAAGTCGTGAAGGATCACGAAATACCCTCAAATGGCTATAAGCTAATGTGGTCAGTACCCGAGCATTGGCTTTAGGATCCTTGAGTACGCTGTTGAGCTGTTCTGCCCACTTAGCGTCATCATCACTCCAGCCGTCCAGAAAACCGATGCCGGCGTCTTCATTTGTCTTTGCTACTGGCACTGAAGGATCTTTCGCTTGAGCGATCGCTACGTTTTCTAGGATCCGACGCAAAAACGATTGAGACATGTACTCAACGGCAGGGCTCTGCAGCAGGTCATTGCCCAAATGGTTAAACTCAAATGCTTGGTTGGCTTCTGCAATCTTTTCCACCGACTGAGCGACTATCTGGTTTTTCACCGCGTCAGAGGTTGTTGGAAACTGCGCATTTACCTTGTCTCGGACTAAATTTTCAATGCTACCTTCATACTGGGCAGCACGCATGATGGCGTGATTAAATTCTTCCTCGGCCTGACGCAATGGTGGCATCGGGACTGGTTGCGTGTTCAGCGGCGGTTGATTACCGACTAAGGAAACGGAGACCGATGAAACCTGACTTAAAGAGGTATTATCCGCGGTGCTTGCCGCGCTTAGTGTCTGCTGTGAGGACAGCAAAGCCGCAGTGCCTGCCGCGCCGTCTGTTCGAATCGTTGTTTGCATCGATCACCCCGCAGTGGATTCAGTGATCGCATCAAACAAGGCACTGCGTAAACTGAGTGCATTTTGCCAAAAGACATTGAGATCGCTATTCACCACAGACTCATCCGGCAATGCAAAATTGAGTACAACAGTGGCGTTGTCAGCGGCTAACGAGAACGACGCAATGCCGACAACATCGGGGTGAGAATTCAGCGCCAGCAGTTTAGAAGGTGATATTCCCCCCTCAGGCTGCTTGGCTGGTGACAAAGGGAACATGACCACCATGCGGTTTTCATAATTGAAAATCGTGGCGTAATGCATGCCATCTTCGCCAACTAAGTTACATTGACCATTCAAAAGCTGCCATTGCCCGCCAGATAAGTCGGATAGCCAGTTGTTTATGATTTCTTCTTTGTTCATTGCGAGGATCCCTTTTCGTATTGAGTAATCAAAACGATAAGCGCAAGGGCATTCGCCATATATCACTTTTGGTCAGAAGTTTTTAGGGCGCCTTTTATCGGCTAGCGCTTACGGCTTTCAGTTGAATGCTAGTGAGAGGAAATTGATGCTGAATCTAGAAATAACCAGCCACTGAAAATAAAAAAGCCCAGCATGGCTGGGCTTTCGGAGAGCAAAAATAAACGCGTTAAAGCTGTATCTGCTGGCGTTCGCTCAATTGCTTGGTAATAGCTTGCTTGAGCGCTTGCAGCTGACCGTCGATACTCGCATCGATAATACCGACCTCGGTCTCCAGTATGCAGCCGCCGTTTTTTAAACGCGCATCGGCAATGACTTCAACGTACCCCACTTCAGGGAAATCACTGAGTATGGAGGAAACCTTCTCCCGCACTTCAGTAACCTGCTCTGGATGCACATGAAGAATCACTTGCTTTTGGTTACTGACGAGCTGGAGCGCCTCTCTCACGACACTTGCTGTGGTATCCACATCATCAAAGCTGTTGATGATCTTTCTGACGGCATCGAGCACAACGCCTGTCATTTTTTGCTCGACCTGCAAATAATACTCGTTGCATCGAGCAAGTGTTGCCTGCATAGTTTCGGCGTTCTCGATCTTCGCTTGATCGATGCCGTCCTGATAACCTCGCTGCCTTTCTAGCTCATAGGCTTCGTCCGCTTTCGCAATGATGCTTTCTGCTTTTGAGTGCGCCGCCTCAACCAAATGCTGCGAATCTAAGTAACTCACATAGTCTTTTGCTTTGAGCACTTTTAAGCCCGGCGCCAATTGCAAGTTGTCGGTTTTTATTTCAACAAATGAAACCATTGAGGAATTACCTGTTTTGCGATTTTCTTGATAAGTCGATATGCGAGATCACGATGCGCGTCATCCAACCAATCTGCACTGCGTTCCGTCCGCGTCAGTTGACGATCGAGCTTAAATTGCCATCGTTGCACTAGCTCTGATGGTGACTTTGCCAGTAAGAACGTGACCCATAAATAACCCAGTTCTCGGGCTGCCTTTTCAAAGCTTTTTTCATCGAGGCTGGTTGGCAGTGGCTTTTGCCAACCGCTGGGCCAGTTGGAAATCATCATCGATCCTTGTTGGATCAAAAAACGCGTTTCATCCACTCCAAAGACCTGATTAAGACATTGTTTAGGTTGCTTTAGCACCACTTGGCGCATCGCTTGGCAATGCATGATTCCGCCAATCATCAACAGCAGCCGATTTGTTGCCTCTACAGGCAGTAAAGCCAGACTGTTGTATGGATGATTAAAAGCATGATCCGTAATTGGCGACAACGACCAGTCTTCAATACACCACTGATTGATGGCCGCTTGGTTTCTCCAGCCTTGGAGTTTTAACAACCAAGGCTGTTTTTCCATTACCCAACTTTCGTCAATATAACTGCAAGGGCAATAGTTAAACTGATGCTGAATTTGGGAAACTGGCGTTTCGGAATTAACCACGTTTCACGTTCCTGCGGCACCAAGCAAACGTTGCTGCGTTAGAGCCAATGATCAGCAGTACCAAGAAAACAAGGATAGCAATCAGATGGCTTGCGGTGTCTTTGGTCACTTGAATCGACAAAATGCTTTCGAATTGATTACCTTGAGACGCCACACGAACTTCCGAAGATGGCACCATCACCACGCTAATACGATCGTAGTTCAACCCTTCGATGCTGTTGTTTACTAACAGCTTAATTTGAGGGACATAAGAGTCCAACGCGACATCCGCAGCATGCTTGATAAACACAGATGCCGATGCTGGCGTTGGGCGCTCACCAGGACGAAGATTTTGGTCTTCAAGTACCACGTGAACGCGAGCGACCAACACACCATCAATTTGTGACAATGTGGACGACAGCTCTTGCGACTTCGCGTAAATAAGTCTCGCTCGCTCTGCAAGCGGAGACGAAATCAGGTCGTCTTTCGGGAAGACTTCTTTTAGTGTCGAGAACTGCTCTCTTGGGTAACCTTTGCGCTTAAGCGCATCAACCGCAAACGCAATTTGTGCGTTATCTACCATCAACTTGACGGTGTTGTCTTTATCCGGTTCTTTGGTGGCGACGACACCTTCAGAAAGTAAGATTGACAACATTTCGTTGCCTTCTTTCTGGCTTACACCGGTGTAAAGTTCGGTCTGACAACCCACCAAAAATAGAACCAGTAACATGCTTACTGCACGCATTGTTTTTCTTGTGATGACTGACTTCATTGTGACTACTGTGCCTTTAACAGTGTTTCTACGTTTTGCGTCGTTTTACCTACCGTCTTGGCGATCAGTTCCTCTTGAAAGGTAATTCGAGTCAACGCCCATTGCATTTGCAAAAGCTGAGCAGGATCGTCACCCACCATTTTCATACTGTCGGTTAAACTGCTTTTTGCGTTATCGATGGTATTTTTCAGTTCGCTTATGTTTTCTAACAAACCACCTTCTAAACCATTGTTTCCTTCCGGGGCCAACATCGCTTGCTCGAAACGTTCGCTAAGCCCATCCTGAGCTTGCGCATCTTGCACTTGCTCTAGATTCGTCTGCATGACTTCGGTGTACTGCGTATTGATCATCTGCGTTCCTATGAGAGCTCTAGTTTGTGGCTGTAAGTCAGCATGTTTTTGACCATCGAGTTGATTTGTATAACAAAGCTCAACTCTTCCCGAACCATGTCTAACAATGGCTCTTGATCAGGAATGTCTTTCAACTCGGCCCAGCTATGCCAAAGTGCTTGTTCCTTTTGCGCCCCCAGAGGGAAATGCTCAGACAGCAGCACTTTTAGCTCCTCACGGTCTTTTGGAGGATCGGCGAGCAAACGTCCAGAAAAGCTGCCCAGTAACTCTTGTTCGAGTGAAGCCAGTAATTCTGGAGACGCTTTATCGGTGCCTTTTACGCTTCTTTCCTGGCTAAGCGCATACCACAACGCCTCTTTCTGCTCGCTTGGAGAAGTAAGCGCTCCGTCAAGTGAGCGGCTAAGTGCCGTTGAGCTAAAGTTTCCGGAACTCTTGAGCGCTTCATACCACTCTTTAATTGCCGTCACTTTGGCCTCAGACTGAGAGACGATGTCCGTGCTTTTTTGCACTGGTGATGCACTCTTGTTTGATGAATTGCTTTCTGATGCACCGCTGTCTAATGCACTTTCACTCATCAAACGGCTCATCTTGTTTGCCTCTTGCGGATCAACTCTGGCTGGCTGCTGAACCTGACTGAGCGCATAGTTGAGCGAGTTGTTGTCAACCTTCATTAAAGGTTCCTGATATCCTGAGAGAAGCTCGTCACAAAGGCTTGGTTTTCTTCACTGCCTTTTGAAGCCATCGCCAGCCATGATTCCGCTTTACTCGCTAACCCTGCTTTACCCGCCGCCAGAGCCGCTAAGCAGACTAAGTCAGGAGAGTTCACGCACACAGGTTCAAGCAGGCGATGCGCCTCTTCGTAGCGACCACGATTCATCAAACTCATAGAACGAATCATTGCCACAACTTCTTCGGTATCCCCTTGGGATTCGAGGCAAGACGCAATTGTCTCTGCCTCTTCGTGGCGATGCATACCGGTTGCCATCAAAGCCGTTTCGGCCAGCAGCAAACGCATGTCTTTATCCATAACTTACACCTTCTGCAGAATCGACTGCATCACGTCTTTGATTGCACGAGTTGTGGTCGCGTTGATGTTGTAAACCACCGACCATTTGTTGATGGTGTGCTGCAATTCAGCCAGCTTTGATGGGTCGTCGGCGTTGGTTTCTAGGTTTTTAATTGCTTCAGTAACCTTCTCATTCGCAGCTGTTGATTGGTCCAATAATTTGGCTTTAACGTCGTCGAGATTGACGCTTTTGCTCGAATCATAAAATGACATAGGTGTCGCCTCTGGGTTATTTATTGTTTGGAAGTTTCAATTACAGTTAAGGCTGCTTGATACGCCTCATGCTGTTTGAGTAGCAACTGATATTCATGGGGGGCACAGCCAAGATCGAGCTGGCGCTTAACTGCAGATTGCGCTTGCTTGAACTTGAGGACAATGGCCTCTTTCTGTTCCTGCCCTGAGTCGCTTTGTAGTAGTTGTTCAAGATTTGTCATTGGTATTTCCACCTTCATACCCTAGATCGATCGTGATCACTCGCCCGCCTTTCGCCAGCTCTATTCCTGATGGGGTGACGCTAGAAATGCGATACCCTTGAGGGGTGCGAGCCCCAACCATGTAACGAACATTGTCCGTAAGAATCACATAAGGGACTTGGCCGAAATTCACGCTACGAAACGGAAAATCGATGTTGGTTCCCTTGCTTACTTTAGGAATGGACTTCAAAACCAAATAAGGTTTCTCGCCATACTGCTCACGGAAATCCCTCGTAACGCCATAGAAGCGAGTGGTCTCGATATCGTCCAACTCACCGCGAACTTCAATACGATCGCCACTTGTTACTAACTGAACTTTCTTTAGTAACTCTGCTTTTTCAAGCAAGGCTTTGAGTGTATCCATATAGGCGCCCGCTCTTTGCAGTTCGACCTTCCAAGCGACCAGCCCCGGGACATCGCGTTCTAATATCTGCTCGACTTGGCTCCAACGGCTCGCATCATCAATGTACCCCGTTAAGAGCAGCGTGCCTGTCTCTTCACCATTCTCAACTTTGACTTGGTGATAACCGAGGTTACGCAAGATAAAGCGCACGCCACGACGAATCTCTTCCATGGTTCGCAGATCACTTTTGTAGTTGATCCCTAGCGCGTCAATTCTTCCCAACAGTTGCAGTTTTGCGGTTCTATCCTCGACGTACCCTTCCAGTACTGCTTGCCTTGCCGTGGCATTCCATTCAACTCGCACATCATCGAGCTTCAATTCGCTCAGAATATTGCGCACTAAAACGATGGGCTCCGCTTCCGTGATGGCATCGCTGTCGCTGGCTCGGATTTGGCTATACCAAACACCGGCAAATATCACGCTTGGGATCAGGCTGCACATTAAGCCGATCAAAACTGTTCTCTTCCAACCTGATGACGGTTTATGGCTGACCGGTGCCGCTTGTTTATCTGCGGCTTCCGTCGTGATATCGATCGCCAAGTCATCTTCAAGGTGCCCTACTGCAAACGTTAAGCGGCCAACCGAAACCAAGGCGCTGCGTGATAATTCAATCCCATTAGCGTCAACGGTAACGCTCTCGTTATTGATCGAAACCTCATCACAATCACGCAGTAAGACGGTATCACCATCGCATACCAATACAAGGTGACTCGCCTTGATGTCCGAATCGGTCAACACAAGGTCGGCGGTAAAGTCATCGCTCCCCAACACCAATGAATCATTGGGTAAGGTCACCTCTACTCCGGCATGAACACCAGAGAGAATACGAATTTTCCATTGCTGCATTGAGGCTATTGCTCCTCTAATGGTCGAACGCAATGATTCTCTGAGCCATCACACTCTTTGATTTGCACTCGCCATCCTTTTTGCCCTGAAGGCAGCTCGCATTGTGATAACAGCGAAGATTTGCCCTGTGACAATAGATCTTGCTGATGACGCTCCGCTTGTACTTGAGATGTACAGCTGTAGAGCGCGAGTGCCGATTTCAGCTCTGCACTGTTATTTGAAATATTGTTCAAGGTGCCGAGCTTCGGTCTTAAGTCATACTCATTACCGATAAGCACGTTGTCACCAATGCCATCGACAACAATTCTCGGCTCAATAATGAACATGCGCACCGTTCTTCTGGTGGTATCAGTGGTACTTCTAAACAAAGCACCAAGGTATGGGATGTCCCCTAACAAAGGCACTTTACGCAGTTGGTGACTAACTTCATCACGGTACACACCACCGATGAGTAGGCTCTGCCCTTGTTTCACAGTCGCCAACGTGCTGATCTCTGTCTTGCGGATGGATGGCACATCATCAACACCGCCATCTGGAATTTGCGCACCATCTTCAAGATGCAAACTCAGATTGATTTCGGGTCTTTCAACAAATCGATCTCCGACAATACGTGGGACGATTCGCAGTAAGGTACCGTAGGTCACTTCTTCAAGTGCCGCCGTTTCTTTACCAATCAACTTGACGTAGAAAGTACTGCTGTTGTTCAAAACCGCCTCAACGTTTTCTTGAGTTAGCAAAGTCGGTCGAGACACGACTTGAGCACTACCTTGAGATTCCAACAAACGAATTTGAGCCAACAAGTAGTTTAAATTGGTCGCATCAAGCAGTGACTTAAAGGTCTGCCCGCTGCCTAGCGTCACATCACCACCATCAACGTCACCTGTGGTTTTGATGTCTAAAATACTGTTGTTTCCGACCTCAATACCCGCTCGCCAATCCACACCCAATTGGCTCAAATCGTTCGCACTGATATCGACAATCGAGAGTGCCACTTCGATTCGCGACTGTGGCTGATCCAACTGAGCGACCAACTTACGGTACAAAGGCAAACGTGCTTGCGTATCACGCACTATGATGGCGTTTAAACCTGGCTCTGCTTCAACCGACGCACCGCCGTGTACAGAAACATTCTTCGTCGTGGTTGCAGCCGCATTGATGTCCGTTTCTTCACTCTCTTTGGTTGCCTTGATCTGAGTTTGCACACCCGACAACACCCGGCTCAATACCGATGCAATGCCCGGCACCGTCACCGCTTGATCGCGATAAGTGATTTCTCTGTCCGTCGCCGAGGCGTATTTCAAAGGAATAATTTCAACAAACAGCTCATCAGTAGAGTTCGACTTTTGAACCAATCGGCTTTCCAGCGCTTCGGCCGTTTGCACAACCAAATCCACGTATCTAGGTGGGCCCGCTAAATAAACCAGCCCTTTGTTCTCTGCCGCACGCCAACCGTAGCGAGAATCCCAAATCCCTGTCGATATCAGAGTACTGCGCAGCTCACGGGCCGTCAGAAGTTCAAGCTGTAGCAGCCGAGAACGGGTTTCCGTCGCTTTGTACACATGCAACACCGCGCCATCGAAGTACCACATCAGGTTGTAGACCTGTGCTAGATAATCAAGAAACTCGGCTGGGTCTTCTGGCGTAAATCGACCACTGACTCGATCATTGACCTTGTCACTGACCGACACAGAAACACGATAGTTAGCGCCAAAGTTATTCAATAGTTCTTTTAAAGAATCGTTGTCCGCATAGTAACGAAACGGCTGATCAGGCCAATCCAACTCTGATGCGTGTAAAGGCAATGCCGACAACAAACTCAAAGTACATGCAACAGACCAAACAAGTCGGCGAAGTTGTTTTTTTAAAACGGCAAGCATTATGGAATCCAAATACTGTGGCTGACGGTATGATTAACGCGTTGATGCTCTAGCACACCACTAAACTGCTCGACCAAATTCACATGTTGGGAGAGCTGAGCGCATAATGCTTCTGCGGTTGCGCTTTCCATGTTCATCTTTCCTTGCACAATCAACTGTTCGTTATCATTCACCGTCAATGTGCTGCACGTATCTCGCAGTGTCTTCAAAGAGAGCTGCATACAATGCTTGAGTGCCTGCTCTTTTTGGTAATCGAGGTGCTGTTCAAACTGAAATGGGAGCACGGTTTCCCACAAGACCCATGATGAATGCTGCCGAATGTTAAGCAGCATCTGGTCGACTTCGATATCGTAGGAACCATTATTTGAGGCAATAAAATCCCCAACCCCAAGCGTTGCCGCGAGAGATTTCATCATTTGATCTAACATATTTAGCTCTATTTAAATCTGGCTGAGATGGTTACAAGCTTGACCGCACTGGTTACTCTGAATATCAAAATAGTAGTGATCCACATTGCCAACGGTATGCATGTCTTGAAACCACTGCCAAATCTTCGCAACCGCATTTAAGTCGCTGTACACATGGTCACAAGCGTCCCATACGTCGTTGAGCTCAGGCGCTTGTACTCGAGCTTCGCCACACCAGACTTTCCATTCAGAGATAAACTTATCTGATGTTTCGCCGTACTGAGATAGACCTTTGAGCTTCTCAAGCGTTGGCTTCCACTCTTCCACCATCGCTCGGTGAGATTCGACGGCCTGATTTTGTTGTTCATTAAGAACATCAAGCTGCTCATACAGTTCACTCTGCTGGCTCTGAATCAGTGCTAACTGCTGCTCTGCAAAAATCGCACTGTTCTCTTCTGTCGACAGTCTCAACCAGTAGTCTTTCTGAATACTCAGCTGATTGATCAGCTGCTCAAGCTTGATGGTGTCATGCAACACCGTCTGATCTGTCTTTCGGTTCACCCACTCATTCAGGGTTAAATACATCGACAGGATCAGCGTTTTAGGGGACGCCAAATTGAAGCGAAAACCTAATCGGCTGTTAATGTAATCCAGCCTTTGCTCAAAAGAGCTCAACACATGATTGTCACTCAGTTGCCCACCCACCTCGAGAAAGAGGCGCATGGCAAACCGGTCTAAAGAGGTACCAAACCTTTGATAGGTTTTCACCACTTGGCTTGCACATAAGCAATCAACGACATTGCGGTCAAGCAAACGTTGCAGCAAAGACAATTGTTCTGAACTCAAAACATCTTCACTAAGCAGTTGTCGGTGATTGACATTAACAACATTGGGCACTTGCGATGATTGGGTTAAACCTTCGTATCTTGCGCCTCTCTGCAATACAGTGACCTTCCTTTGCGTCACAATGTTGTTAGGAAAAAGCGAACGGCGTCGCCAATGCAGCTTTTTCATTGGTGTTGTTCTCCGCATCTACTTCGAACAATCCAGAAGGAAGTAGAGGTAATAGTTTTGTTCGTTGTTACGCTGAGCATAATAGAGTTTACGTCAGTTGATGCCTTTCAAAATTAGTCAGAAAATTTTAGTCGTCAGACATTTCACTTAGCAATAGCGACTTGTTCATCCCCAGAACGTACACGACTTGGTGTCGTTCCAAAACGGCGTCGGTAACTTTGCGTAAAGTAAGATTGACTAGAAAAGCCCGCTTCCATTGCGACGTCGACAATGCTCATTTTGCTGGTAAGTAATAACTTATGGGCATGCAGCAAACGGCGCTCACTGATCCACGCCCTAGGAGAAACGCCATAGTGCTCATTAAAGAGCTCTTTAAACGTCGTCAGGCTCGCGCCAAACTCTTGAGCGTAGTCGGTCAGCTTCCACTCCTTCAGGTAATGGAGTTCCATAAAGCGACGCAGTCGGTCTGAGGTTTTGTTGGTCAGCTGTGATAATAACGCATACAGGTTCTCACCTTGCTCACCGTGGAGCAATAAGATGAGCATTTCCTCGTATTTTAAGCGCATGATGGTGTCAGGATAAGACTGCTCTTCTAGCGTCTTCATCCCTGATAAGGTCTGCTCTATCAACAAATTGAAAGTAAACGGGAACAATCCAGACTGAACGTTCTCAACTTTTGGTAGCGACATCAGTAAATCACTGTGCTTTTGCAAAAATTGACTGACAAGTTCATTGTCGAATTCGATCACTGACGCCGTATATTGGCCATCTACTGGCGTGTATTCTAGTAAGTAATCCCCTTGAGAGAGGAACACACCACAACCAGCGACGACATCTAACGTGCAATCCCCCGTCTGAACTCGCAATTGCCCATTGTGAACGACAACAATGTGAGACTGGCGAGAATGAAAAACTTCATCGTATTTTTCATAGTAACAAGTACTATGGATTTTTCGCGATAGCGAGTTGACCCTTTCTGTGTTTAGTTGGCCTAACACATCCATTTTCTACCCTTCATAATCCTAATTTCTCTAATCCAAATAGAGAAATGCCAAAGCCTGACTACGCCTATACAAAAACGTACGTGCGATGTTTAATCAGAACGATGTCAATTAAAGAAGCAAAGAAAAGAGCACAGGTGCGATAGCACGACCATACTCCCCGAATAAATTATAAATAGCTCAAAAACTACCGGTGGTAGCAAAAAATAATCTTGGAAAAACGTCTCGATATTGTTTGTTATATTCTCGAGAAATTAATAAGCTTTTGCTAAAGTTCAACTTATAACTAGTGATACTCAAGCAACCAAAGCTCTTATTATATTAGAATAAATGAAAGTACTAATATTTAAGCCTACTCTCACCTATATTGGTATTTCCACAAAAAATGGAGTGTTTATTTTTAAACCACTCTATCTAGCCAACTTCATAGAAGCGGGGGATATAAACATAAAAATTGCAGTGAGTGCAACTGATATTCATATAAAGAAGCACTGAGCCGATGACTTGACTCCATTAATAATTAGGGTTTTAGCCCCGGATTATTCGCTTCATTCAACTTAAATTTTTATTAAAATAGAAAAAATGAAAACGATTACTTTTCTAGTTATTATTGTAAGCTTCTAGTTTTAAATCCTTATGCACTCTGCCTTGCGTAAAAATATAGCCTTCTTCTTTACTGGCTCTGATTTCCCCTTGAGAACGTAACACTGCGCGGATCTTCATTTCACCCTTACCTGCTTGTATAGGCGCAATAACAAAAGAGTATTGCACAGGCAGCTGAACCCCTTGGTATGTCTGCTTTGCGACTGTAATACACCGTTCTGTGGTTACTTGGCACACATCAATATCAACCGATGTACTCACGGGCGCAATATACTCATCAAAAGCCACCCACCCGTACAGCACAGCTTGGGAAGAGCTCGCAAAGCCGCCGTTTGAGGAGTTGGTGTGAGTGCAAGCATTCAAAAACAACAGGCTTAGCAACCCAATAAGCGTTCTAGATTTCACTGCGTACTCTATTTACTTATCTTTTTATTAAAAATGACAGTCGCAATTCTGGTACAGAAATATATAAAAGATCAACCTGTATTTTATAAATGACTCAAAAAATAAATTCTCAAAAATAAGAAACCGTTAATTACACTGGATTTGCTTTGTTTTAAAATTTGACATTAGTTCCAAGCACATAATCAAATATTATATAAGTGAAATTTATATGCACTAATGATATAAGCAACACCATCAATACTTTCTTTATTAACCTTATAGAAAAAACGTTTATATAAAAAAATCCAACCAATTTTGATAAACATCGAAATGCACTTGCCATAACTTCACCCTTAAAATTCTAAAAAGGATGACTTCTATGTCTGCGCGCCAAATCGTAGATGAGGTTTTACTTAAATTTGCTCATCAAATAGGGTTACCTAAATTACAGTTGATTGAAGACGAATTGGGTTTAGCTTTTGATGACAACTTAAGAGTGCATGTGATTTTTCACCCAACGACAGGGATGCTTCAATTAGAAGCTGAGATCGTCGATCTACAAATTGTTAATTCTGACCTTTACCGTTCTTTTATCGCATTCAACTACCATTGGTCTGAGCATCAATTGTTTTTTAGCTTAGATAACCACAGGCACAAGCTTTGTTTAAATAGACTGCTTCACGCAGAGTCACTCGACTACGAACTGTTTGAAGATGCACTGGCTGAGCTGCTCACACAGAGCGAATCTTGGGAAGACTTGTTATCCGCCCACATCGCCATGGAAGCTTTGCCATCTCAGCTTCAGAGCTCGGATTTAAGAGTTTAGGTAATCTATGTCCAATGACATCCAACCAACACAAAAGCACTTATCTATCGATTGGATCGAGAGCAATAGCCAGACTGAGTCTGTACAGAAGGGAAACTTTTTAGGCAGAACGGTGGTGCAGATAAATCCAAACGAGCGAGAGCAAAACCGCACTAACTCAAAATTGGAGCTAGGCGAGACGCTTTCTATGCTTGCCAATACTGAGCGCTCCAACGCGATTTTAGGCTTTGAAAAAGACTCGAACGCAGCACAAAGCCTGTTGAGTAGAAAGGTTCAAGTGATCGCGGCCAATAGGCCGATGAGCTAGGGTTCACCCTCACCTTGCAAGAAACGCAAAGCCCCGAGATTTCGGGGCTTTGTTGTTTTGGAAATTAGAGATACAAAAAAAATCCTTGGAAGTCTTTTTTGTGAATGTGGGAATGAGGAAATTAAATTACTGAATAGTAACCAAATTAGTAGACGCTCTTTAACGTGATTTCACCTTTGCTTGTTTATCCCCGAATTAAAGAGAAGGATTACCTAAATTGGATGAGCAAATGCTGATTTTCTCATTGGTACTGGTTGTAACTCTGTTAATTGGCCTATTTTACATAGTCAGGAAGGTCTTGCTCCGTCGCAACAATCTTAAACTTAACTCTGTTGAGCCAACCCTTAGAAAGTCCAAACGCAATCTTTTGGATCTGAGCAGAACGCAGGCTAAGGTCGTTCGACAAAACAGCGCCCTCACAGCCGACGATGCCGCCTTTATTCAGTCTTGCCTTTTTGTAGAAAAAGATAGCAATAAATAAGCCTATTCAAAATTAAGCTTTCCAGATAATTCAAACATCAAATCTTGATGCAAAACCGTAAATGGTAGCTCAAGGTAATCTCCCGGAGCACGTTTGATTGCTTTCCCATCGTTAGGTGCATTTTTCGTATACCCCATAACAAATTCACCATTTTCCCTTACATATGGTAAAACAACTATACGCCCATGGTTCTTTGACACAATCTTACCTTCAACCCAAAGAGCGTTCTTCCCCTTGTCTGAATCAGGAATCGAAGCAAACTTCACTTGCCACCCAACCAAATTACCTTGCTCTTCAAACCAGAATAAATAGTCCCCTGAAAGAATGACTTTTACCCCTTTCTTGTATTCTTGTTCTAGGTGTTTCTTGACACTCTCCAACTGCAGCAATTTATTGGCTTTTGGCAATAAAGCAGCCCTAATGCTAGCTTTTGTCTTGCTCCAATTTTGCATCCCATCAAACCCAAATGGGCGAGCAATCATTTCTCTATAGGAATATTTTGCTGTGGTCTGAGTGTGGAGGCCTCGTCTCCATACATTGTCATCTCCTTTAACCAGAGTGAGACGATGTTCACTGATTCTGACTATTTTCACATAAGGAGTTTCTGTTAGCCTCTTGTACAACGCACTACGTAAAGAATCACTTGCGCCATGGATTTCGATATCCTGCCACTCCTCCGCAGGAAACGGCTTGCTTTTGTAAATAGATAGAGCTTCTCGTAGCATCAAGTCTTCTTCGCGTACAAGCCTCTTTTGTGCTGTAGTTCTTTTTTTTACTTTTAAAATCAAAGAACATTTCTGTTCATGGGGAAGGTTAAGCGTCTCAAGAGTAGATAGAAGCTTTGAGTTTTCATCCTCTGCAGACAAGCAAGCCTCTTCAAAGGAGTCGTAGAAACGTTTACGCTTGACTTGAGTTCTCAGATCGTAAGGCTTGTCGTACCATTGTAGCTCCCCATTTTTGTCAAGCCGACACTCATGAATTAAATAACCACGCCCTCTAAAATAAAATTGTACGGGGCAGACTGCTAATATGGTACTTCGATCAAGATCCATGGTTTACCATCATCAAATTGTATTGTTTCCAAAGCACTTCCTGATTCGAGTGACAGTAGATGTCACGCGCCAATACTCATAATTGGAAAACGTTACTTACTCAAAGGTTGACCAGCCAAGGCTCGTAAAAACACTTAGTAGTTAACCGTGCAACTAAAAATGATTATAGAGAGAAGGGCCTTCCCCCTCTCTCCAATTCAAGACATTAGGCTAATGCTTTGTTTAATGTTTTCGTTAACTTGTAGAAAGCAGAGTAGTCGTCAGATCCCGCTTTTGCCTTTTCGCGAAATTCTTTCAAATACAGTCCCTTCAGCTCATTTTTAGCATATTTCTGCTCGTCTTTTGTTCCATGTATAGCCTGCTGAATAAGATCTGGGTTAGACACATTTACTGCATTTTTGTAGGAATCAGGAATCAACCCCTCAACACTTCGGCACCCTGCCTTATCTATGCCGACCACAACATATGAACTATTCTTTTCGAAGCCATGCCTTTTCAATGTTGGCTCTATATCCTTTATCACGTCTATGTCAAACGTTATCACCATGTTCTTGCTTCTTGACTTAATGAAGTTAAGAAGTGTCGAGTTTTTGAGATTCCCGCATCCATCATAAGCGAATATCTCACCGTCAAAATCTAAGCGATTCTCTCCATGACTATCGTGACGCAATGACTCAAAGTACTCCTTGTCAGTTTTACCTTCAACCAGTAGGTAAGATTTTGATTCTGAGAAGAAAATATCTCTCCAAGGCTTAAACTCCTCATTAGCGAGACCCAAAACTACTCCAAATGGCTCCATCCAGTTCTCTTCATCAATCTCAACTCTTGCTGTTGCTCTCAGTTGGTTTCTGTACTTCCTTCTCTCCAAAAGAATATTACTATCAGGTGCAGACTGGTTCAGCATGTAAGGGCTATGGGTTGTCGTGATCACCTGCACACCAAACTCATTCGAGATTTGCTGCAAAATCCTACCAAATTCGGCCTGTGCTGAAGGGTGTAGAAAACTCTCTGGTTCTTCAATTACTAGTATCGGAGTGAGCTTTTCAGCAGACGTCGCAGACTCACTGATTTGCTTTGCTTTAAGAAGCGTCAGAAAAATCATTGTTCTGTTTTTAGTACCACTTCCCCAGTCATCAAGATCAACATCCATTTTGCTATCACCTAAGGTCAGGTTATATGGAAGTCGATCGATACTAAAGTCTGGTAATGTTAAGCCTACTTTCAGATTGCTGTTTAGCTTACATAGCAGGGCTGATATTTCTTCTTTCTGGGTTTTTGCGATCTTAGCTAAAGACTTATTCATAGATTCAGACATTACATTCATGTCTTTAGAGTATTGAGCAGAAAATTCGTCAAGAAAACCTGTAAACGAGGCTCTACTTTCAATCTCTGTCGAGTTATGAATTAGTATGCTTGATTGTACTTTTTTGTGTATCTCTTGAGCTTTGATGCCCTCAAATAAAACACCATCAATAGTTGCAGTTATCTCGCTCGACGACGACGAATCTTACCACTGGCAATGCAATTCCAATTCAAGCGATGTGCCCGGTTCTTTTAACCCAAGATAATCAATAAAAAACTCGTATACCCCGCCATCCGAACTTTGGAAGATAGTCAAACCGATAGTAACTTCAGTCTTTTTATCCTGATCCTCCGTATCCTTCCATCGTGGATAATCTCTTAAAGCAGAAATACTATGCCTTCTAGCTCTTCCTAGAATGCTGTCTTCTCTTAGAACAGCTCTTAATGCTCTGACTATGTTGCTCTTACCTGCATCATTTTGACCACAGATTGCTGAATAGTAATCATCAAACTTAATATCGATATTCTCAAAGGTTCGATAGTTCTCAATTCTTAGTTTATTAATTTTCATCTGAACACTCTCTAGCCAACCAACATGCGGCTTTAACGACAAATCGTCGCATTTACCCCCGAAGACAACAAACGATATAATTAATCTTTTCAAGAAGATAAATTAGTTGCATAAAAAGTTAAAATACCCCTATGGAAGTAGGAAAGATTGTGAGGCCCCCTAATTGAACGAGTTACTTCAGCAGCTATAGAAATAGATTCTAAATAGTCTCTTATTTTTCAGCTAAGACGAGGTTAATGTTGCTTCACAACATCCATCTAAAGACAAAGATGCCATTGAATGAGAAAGGTACAGTTCCGGTAGGTTTTAGTGCGAAATCCTGAAAGTATTTGTCGGCCTAATTGTCATATACCCAAAAACCTCAAATCCAAAAACGAAAAAGCCCCAGCATTTCTGCTGGGGCTTTAGAATGTGGCGGTGAGTGAGAGATTCGAACTCTCGATACGTTGCCGTATACACACTTTCCAGGCGTGCTCCTTCAGCCACTCGGACAACTCACCGAATCAAATTGTGGTTAGCATCATTGGCTAACGAGGCGCTAATTTAATGATTATGTGCCTGATGGTCAAGGCTAAACACGAAAAAAAGCGCCCTTTTGCGTTTGTTTGCTCACTATCTAGCTAAATTGCATAAAACAGGGGCAATTATGCTTCTTGATAGTAGCCAGGTACTCGGAACCAACGGCGGCATTGGTCAAGGAAATAACCGTAAAGTACACCCATACCGCAAGATACAACCGCGTTACTCGCCACTGCTGTAATGATTTGGTCAGTCGATGCGCCTACCGCAAACAAAATACCTGCGTAAACTGGAGATTGGAATAGCACGTACGCCACCAAATCAGATACGTTCTTCATGAAAGAGGAAGGGGAAAGCTTGTTGCCTTGGCGTAGCACCCAGTCACGGAACATTCCATAAGGCCATGCAATTGCGATATTGACTGGAATAGACAGCGTGCGTGATGCCAGAGACTGCTCGAACGTCATACCCGAGATCAAAATCTCAATGATCATCCCTGTGATAAAACAAAAAACCACCATAGCAAAAGTATCCGCTGCGGCGTTACGAATACAAAATGGTCCACGAGACTTCATCTACAACCTCTAAAATCAAACACTATTAAAAACGACATCTATAAAATGATTTACTGCATTTAAAACCACAAAGCAGTCAATGGCGCTATTAGAGCACAACATTTTCAGTTTATGGTTCCGTTTTAAATTATTGGTTGTAAATTAATAACCAACTTTAAGCCTAAAAGTAGCAGCTTTCACCAAAACCAGTAAAAACCACCTTAGAACGACCTAAAATGAGGTTTAAAAACGTAATTTATTTACTAATAAGCGACTTAGCACACGAAAACACGCAGAAAACCAGAGAAATATCTGGTAAGTGAATTTCAAAAAGATCGGCTTATGCTACTTGGAGGTCGATTTTCAGAGTAAATGCGAAGTTTGTGGGGTTAGAGAAATGGGCTTGAACAAAGGAAGTTGCTCGAACCTCGGTTCAAGCGACTTCCTTTTTATGTGTGAGGTTATTGATCTGCCAATAATATGGTGAGCTGATCGATATCTTCTTGCTCAGGAGATAAGGCTTTCAGTAAGTGGCTTTCAATACGTTCGATAACGCTGCTTAGCTCTTCTGTCATGCTCGGTTGCACACTATCGAGAATATAAGACAGCGTCGTTAGCGCTTGAGTGAGGTTGCCATCATCTAACGCTAGATAGAAGTTCAAAAGTAACGCATCTACATCGTGCGGTGTTACTGGTTTATTCCCCTGCTTATCTTGGTATTGATAGAGGATAGAAGCGTGGCGATACAAAGCATCATCCAATTCTGATTCAACAATAGGTTTTGCAATAATGTGGTTAGCGCCTACATCAAGCATCCGCTCTTGTGTCTCTTTGAATACATCGGCCGTACACCCGAAGATCAACACAGATTTTGCGGGGGTATCCATAGAGCGAATCACCGCTATTGCGCCTACCCCATCGAGCACCGGCATGTGGTTGTCCATTAATACCAAATCAAACTTCTGACTGGACACCTGCTCTACGGCTTGTTTGCCATTCTCGACACAAACACAAGCGAAGCCCTTCGAGCGTAAGAAAGTCTCCATGATGATGGTGTTGGTGCGGTTATCTTCAACGATCAACGCACGTAAACCTTGGCAATCAAGTTTGTGTGTGCTGGTAGGCTCCAATATCCCCGCTTCACAGGGGTTTAGCTCAAGTTCGACCACAAACTTAGTGCCGATACATTCTTGGCTCTGCACGGTAATGCTACCGCCCATGTGCTCGGAAATTTGCTTAACAATCGCGAGTCCAAGGCCTGTGCCGCCATATCGACGCGTGGTCGAAGACTCCGCCTGCTCAAACGGCCTAAAGATGCGTTCCTGAGCGTCAGGACTAATGCCGATGCCAGTGTCTTTTACGCTAATGCGCAAGCGCGTTTGCTGCCCCTCGACATACTCTGTCAGTTCTACCTCCACATAGCCTCGGTCGGTGAACTTGACTGCATTATTAAGCAGGTTGAACAAAACTTGGCGCAGTCGTGCTTTATCGTTGTTGTACCAACGCCCCTCTGGCACATTGGAAATGACACGGAATTGCAGGCCCTTCTCAGCACACAAGGTGTGATAGACACTGTTGGTACTGCCCAGAATCGAATCAATTGGGAATGGCGTGTTATCAATCTCGATGTGCCCCTGCTCAATCTTCGAGTAATCCAAGATTTCGTTTAGCAACGTCATCATATGATCGCCTGAGTCATACAGGGTGTTGAGGTGTTTTCTCTGCTCGTCGGTTAACTGGGTTTTCAGCAGAATTTGTGCCGTTCCCAACACACCATTCATCGGCGTTCGAATTTCATGAGATAACGTTGCCAAAAATGCCGTTTTTGCATTGGTGGATGCCTGCGCTTTGATGCGCTCTTGCTCTAGGTAGACGGTTTTCTCATTGAACTTAGTGATCAAGTGCCCGATTTCATCTTCACTATCGTAGGTAATGTCGATGATGCCACCAGTTTTGGAGTCATCAACTTTTTGCGCGATGCGGACGATGGGTTCCACAATGTAGCGATTAAGTAGGTAGTAACCCACCAGCACACAGATCAATAAGAAAGGGATGATGCCCCGCTCTACACTCATCACTTGATCAAACACTTGTTCTGCAACTTGAACTTTGGCATTCACAACGTCCATTTGCCATTGGAAAGCTCCGAATTCAAGTTGACTGATATAAATGTCTTTTGTGAGATGAAAGTTATGCTCAATCACGACTTGTCCATCCGCGTCACGGATCACCACGCCTAAAGAGTATTGGTTGGTGTGCTCGCGAATGAACTGGAATAGCGCTTCGAGGGATAAATCGACCGTGGCGACACCAGCAAAAACGCCCTGTTTGTAATAAGGCGCTGAAGCCGTGATCATCTGAACTTGGGTAAAGGTATCGATATAAACGCCAGACCAACTTACATAACCAGCGGGCTTATTCGCCACAGATTGATACCATGGCTCGTTGTCGTAACCACCGGACTCGGGGTTATTGTAAGAATGGATTTGATCTAAGCTGCCGTGCTCGTTCTTATTGAAAAATAAACTTGTGTATTGCCAGCGCTCATCTTCGAGTGTCGGCTTTGGCCATAAACCGCCACTGACGATGATGTCATCACTCACGGCAAGCAACTGAGGAATGGTACCTTGCAGCGAAATATCGGCTGTTGGTGTTTGCCCTAACCCGACCAAGCTGTTCAGCAATCCAACGGAGCTGGTCAATGGCCCCTCGATTTGAGATGCGAGTAATTGGGTGCGTAAATTCAAATTACGTTCGAGCTTTTCTCGAACTGGCGGGTCAACAACGAGGTACACGACGGAGCCAATGGTCGCGATAAAGAAACACAAATAAAGCGTTAGGGCGAGAATGCTTTTTTTTCTGAGTGACGAACGAATTTCCATAGATGTAGACGAATCATTCCCTAATATCGATTTATCGCTGATTGATTGGTAATATGAGCGCAACCAACCAGCCCATTAACAAATGGTATTCGATTTTGAAACTACAAGACATCCTTTCTCTTCCAGAACTTGATGGAAAACTACTAAACCTAGCGAAAACTCAAGGCTTTGTAACGTCGATGGCGTGTGCGCCAAACGTTCTAAACCCTCAAGAGTGGCTGCCGTTCTTATGGGGTGGTGAAGAAACCGCACCCTTCTCTGATGGCGAACAACTAGAGCAGTACATTGATGAGATTGTTCAAATGTGGAACCAAACTCGTCCTGCTCTTCTAGAAGGTTCATGGCAATGGCCAGAAGGTTGTGAACTGGATGATAAAGATATCGTTTCAGCGAACACGCGTGATTTCTGTGAAGGCGTACTTCAAGGCTGGCAAATCACTCGTGATGACTGGGAAAATTTGATGCCTGCAGATAGTGAAGACAGCGCTCTACTGGGTGGTGTTCTGCTTTCTCTTACTATGCTTTACGATCCAGAAACAACGATCGCGACACTTGCAGAGCAAGGCATGGAAGGTTTAGAGCAGTTTGAAGAGATCTTCAATGCGATGCCAATGATGCTTGGTGGCCTGACTCAGCGCGGTGTTATGCTAGCAGAAGAAGAGTAAGACGCTTTGCTCATCTAAAGCAGACTGCATTTGATGAAAAGCTCTCCACGTTGGAGAGCTTTTTTGATCAATCGAGAATAACGTGGGGAATATAGCGCGCCATATCTTGCGTGACTAAACTGCTGTCTTCTCGAATGGAAATGCCGGCGGCTTTGTCATTGACTAACCAGCTGCCAATCAAAGTATGGCTCTGACCAAATTTCGGTAGCGGATGATATTGCTGGACGATGTTTTGGCTCGATTCGTACGGCCCAGGAGTTTTCACTAAACGCTGTCCATTTTTGACGATCTCTATGTTTGCGCCTTCGCGAGAAAAAAGAGGCTTGATGACATAGTCTTTCAAACTGCTCGCTTTTGGATCGTTCGCAAAATACGCAGGCAGGAGATTAGGATGATTTGGAAAACGCTCCCAAAGCAACGGCAATAGCGCTTTGTTAGACAGAATCGACTTCCACATCGGCTCTAACCAGTTCACACTCGATGTTGCGAGATACTGGCTGTATTGCTCTTCGAACATGAATTCCCACGGGTAGAGTTTGAACATCCAGCGAATCGCTCGGTCATCGGCATCAACAAACTGCCCCTCTTCTGTCACACCAATATCTTCGACAAAAACAAACGCCGTAGCTAAGCCAGCTTCACGGGCGCAATCTTCCAGATATTGCACAGTGCCTTTGTCTTCTTCGGTATATTTGCAGCAACTGAAATGCAGTGTTTGTCCCGGTTGCAATTTGGCGATCTCGGCGAAGCGCTCAATGAGGAAATCTTGCAGAATATTAAACTGATCCGCACTTTGGTGGATGCGGCCTTTGTTAACCACATCTTCTAACCATACCCACTGCCAAAAGCCTGTTTCAAACAGAGAGGTAGGAGTATCTGCATTGTTCTCTAGCAGTTTTGCTGGTGATGAACCGTTGTAAGCAAAATCCATTCTTGAATAGAGGGATGGCTCTCTGCGTTGCCAAGAGGAAGCCACTTGGGACCACATGGCTTCAGGAATGGCACATTGCGTCAGTAATCGCTCACTTCGTACGACCTCGTCCACGATTTCAAGACACATTTGATGAAGCTCCTCGGTTGGGTCTTCAATGTCTTGTTCGATTTGGGAAAGGGAGAATTGATAGTAAGCACTCTCATCCCAGTAGGGTTGGTCGTACATGGAATGGAAACCAAAACCAAACTGGCGTGCTAAATCACGCCAGTTTTCTCTTTCTTGTATTTCTCGTCGAAACATCGCTGTTAACCGCCACGACTCACTGATACTGCTTTACCGAACCCGCCTCGCGACATGGCACGGCCAATCGTACCGCCACCTCGCTTGTTTAGGTTACTCGTCGCCACCTTGGTAGGTTGATTACGGTAAGAGCCGTAGAACTGCCCTGCGCCGTTGTAATACTTGGATTTGTAGCGATACATCGGCTCTGAATAGTAGCTTTTGTTGTAACCACTTAAACCGCTGACTGCACGGCTGAAGAAGTATCCTCCCACAAACGGTACGTAAGAACGGTGGCGCGAGCTGTAATAACAATCGTCTTCGTAGAAATCGTCTTCACACTCGTACTCATTGTTATAGCGCGGTGCGTTTTCTTCTGCTCTCGCCATTGCTTCTTGATACGCGATTTCACACTGTTCGCTGAACTCTGGCGCATCCGATTTACACTCATCCGCGTCGGTGTAGATGTAACCTTCCGTTTTCGATTCGTGCGTTGCCAGAAAGAAGATGCCACCAAAAGCAACGAATGGAATGATTCGTCCAACTTTAAAGCTTTTGTCCATTGAAGAACGTTTGACGTTAGAACTGCGTTTCATCGCTCCTCCTAGTACGTCATGCAAGCCGCGTTCAGCACGCCGACAGAGACAGAGACGGCCGCTAGCACGATGCCCGCTGGCACTTCATCATTCTCAATACGCTCTGAGACTTTTGGCAAAAGAATGAAACGTACGATACCAAACGCGATGATTTGCGCGAGCATGGCCACAACGCCCCACACCATGAAATCGACGATGTTCACTGAGTTAGTCGCCGCACCTGCAATCGCTAAGCAATAACCAAGGAACGCACCACTTAACGCAACCGCAGCCGCGGTGTTTTTCTCTTCTTTGATCAGGTGCCATTCATCGTATGGAGTCAGTTTGACGTAGATGAACTTGAACGCCAGTACGAAGATAATCGAAACGGAAAAATAGATAAGAAAGTTAGGAAAACCTGCCAACAGGTCGGCAATCATGTGCATTATTTGTCCTTGTTCATGTCTGTCCAAGCGAAATCATCAATTCGCTCATCGGCAATATAAAACAGCTTAGTGCTCGGTGGCACTTGAGCGCTGAGCTCCGGATTAAGCTCAATGCCGCTACCAAGATCGAAAGCGATCAAGGTCGCTTGATGGTGCTTCTTAATGAACCCAAAGATCGTCTCGACCGTCGTCGTTGGTTGATCTTCAGGGTAGATCACAGAGTACTGAGTCATACCACGTGTTGAAGCCAACAGCTCTTGATGGAGTGCACTTGAGCCCGGATCCACCGCCGCTTTGGCAAGCATCTCTGCCCCTACAGCTGGGATACATTCCGCTCTCGGGCAGTGCTGGCTCAACAATCGGCCCAACGCATCGTCTTTGAAATAAGCGAGCAAGTGTGCATCAGGATTTACAGAGGCACAATACAATGCTGCTGAGAGGGTGATGTCATCGGTGAGATTATCAACAATGATACAGTTCGCTTCGGTGATGTTGGCATTCTTCATCTCCTGCGCATCGGTATAGCTGTTAACCTTGATAAAACCAATCTCACCCGGTAGTGGGTTTTCAATGTCTGAACGACTGCACAAAACGATTGGACGCTTGCCATGTTCTTCATGTTGCAACATACGGATCAGATGCATGGTACGTGCGCCATTCCAACCCAGTAATACGATATGGTTTTCCACTCTTACTCTCCGTTTGCCCAATATTCCCGCTCGCCAATAGTCGATCGCGCCTCCTGCCACTCGTCCCAAAATGGCGGCAAATAAGCTCAAACCACCAGGGATGATAAACAACACGACTACCCACTTGCCCATATCGGTGACGGGTGAATGATCGCCATAGCCCACCGTAGAGGCGGTGACCATTAGGTAGTAAATGAAGTTCGAGAAGTTATCGGTTAGTGCGTGCTCCCCCGCGAGGGCCAGCAACAACCATGAAATGGCGATATATGCGGCACTAATGACAAGAAGGTTTCGGTTGCTCAATTTGAAAAGATGGGTACTTAGCCACTTTTTCAGTACTAGCCATACAGCCATAAGTTTCCGATTCCTTTCTGATTGCTATAACTAAATACTAACTCATTGATTGTAAAAAACAAAAAAACCAGCCATATTCGGCTGGTTTTTGAGATTTATCGTAGCAAACTTTGGTCTAAGAACTGACTAAGCGTTGCCTTTCAACTACATGTTAAGCTGCTCTGCGAAATCTAGCATGCGGTTCAGTGAGACCAGAGATTTCACACGTAATGCTTCATCAACGAAGATTTCGTGCTCTGCACCACCTTCTCTCAATGCTTTTTCAATCGCTTTAAGGCCATTCATTGCCATCCAAGGACAGTGTGCACAGCTGCGACACGTTGCACCCGCACCTGCCGTTGGAGCTTCAATCAGCTCTTTTTCTGGCACTAGCTGCTGCATCTTGAAGAAGATACCTTTGTCAGTAGCCACGATCATTTGTTGCTGAGGAAGCTCTTTCGCCGCTTTGATTAGCTGACTTGTAGAACCCACTGCATCGGCAAGTTCCACCACACTCGCAGGAGACTCTGGGTGCACTAGGATAGCGGCATCTGGGTATACGCTCTTCATCTTGCGTAGTGCATCTGCAGAGAACTCATCGTGAACCACACACTCACCTTGCCATAGCAACATGTCTGCGCCTGTCTTGTTCGCGATGTAAGAACCTAGGTGACGGTCAGGGCCCCAGATGATTGGCTTATCTTCTGCGTCTAGGTGTTCAACAATCTCTAGAGCGATGCTTGATGTAACTACCCAATCAGCGCGCGCTTTTACCGCTGCCGACGTGTTTGCGTATACCACGACCGTATGGTCAGGGTGTGCATCACAGAATTCGCTGAACTTGTCTGCTGGACAGCCAAGATCAAGAGAACATTCAGCCTCTAGCGTTGGCATTAGAATGCGTTTTTCAGGCGTAAGGATCTTTGCAGATTCGCCCATAAAGCGCACACCACCAATGATCAGTGTGCTTGCTGGGTGACGGTTACCAAATTTCGCCATTTCTAGCGAATCACCAACAAAACCGCCGGTCTCTTCAGCCAAAGCTTGGATCTCAGGATCGGTGTAGTAGTGCGCGATAAGTACCGCGTCTTTCTCTTTAAGCAGCTTTTTGATTCGCTCGATGTAATCGGCTTTTTCTTCTTGGCTTAATGGGATTGGTTTTGGAGGGAATGGGTAAACTGTCTCGATTTTATCTAGTATGTGGCTCATTGCTCTTGCTCTACGCAACTTCCTTTAATCCGAGTATTGTAACCTTGTTGATTTTCAAAAACCAACCCGTAACCGGAATTTATAGCAGTCTAGCCGTATATCTTTGTTGTAAGTAACAATTCTAACTGTAGAGAATGAACGCTTGTTACATCTCAGGTCAGCAACACAGAGACGAGTATTGATGGGGATTGAGGCATAGGGAGATAAGGAGTAGAGATTGAAAGAGAAAGAGAAAGAGATAGGGATACAAAAAACAAAAAGGGAGCCTCTGCTCCCTTTGATATTGTCTTGCTACCGATTAGGCGTGATTACTTCAGCTTAGAGCCTGCAACTTTCGCCGATGCACTGCCCGGGTACTCATCAACAACTTGCTGATAGTATTTCTTCGCCTGTGCGTCATTTTTGTTACGCTCTGCGATATCGCCTAGCTTAACCAATGCGTCTGCACGCTTGTTGGAATCTTTGTAAGAAACCACAGCAGCAAAGCTTTTCACGGCCTCTTTGTCCTGTTTCTTAGCGAAGTACAACTGACCTAGCCAGTAATGCGAGTTCGCTGAGTAAGTTGAATCAGGATAGTCCTTTTGGAACTGTTGGAATGCAGCGATCGCGCCAGTGTAGTCGCGTTTCTTGAGGATCAAGTCCACCGCATCTTGGTAGGCCGTTTGCTCATCGGCATTCGATGAGTACTTACCACCCGTTTCCGCTGGTTTGGTTTCTTTTACTGGCGCAGCTTTCATTTCGCCACGCACTCGATCTAACTCAACGAACAACTCTCGCTGACGTTTCAGCATTTGCTGCATCTCGTAGCTGTTGCGCTCTAACTGACCACGTAGATCACTGATCTCTTGTGACATTTGGTCAATTTGCTCTTGCATTTGAAGCTGAACGCGGTTGCGATTTTGCAGCAAGCGCTCTAAACGCTCGATGTCGCTTTCGGAAGAAGATCGAGTAGATACTGATGATGTGCTGTTGAGATCTGATACTGGAGCTGGTGCAGCGAACGCGAAGTTCGCTGCACTTGCCAGTAACGTAAGCGTAACAGCGCGCTTAGTGTTACTGAACATGAGGTTTACCTCGAATTAGTATACTAGAACCGCACGACGGTTCTTAGCGTAAACTTCTTCAGATTGACCTAGAAGAAGTGGCTTCTCTTCACCGTAGCTAACGATAGAGATTTGGTCAGCTTGAACACCTAGTGCTTGTAGGTAGTTCGATACTGCTTCAGCACGACGCTCGCCAAGTGCGATGTTGTACTCAGGCGTACCACGCTCATCCGCGTGACCTTCAATCGTTACTTTAAGAGCAGGGTTCTTGCTTAGGTAAGAAGCGTGAGCTGCTAGCATTTCTTCGTAATCGCCCGCAATTGTTGAGTTATCAAATGCGAAGTAGATAGTTTGAGTTTCACGTAGCGCTTGCTCTTTTAGCTCTTGCTCCGTTAGCTGACCATTTGGATCGATCGGCGTTACTACTGTTGTTTCTGAAGCACCAGTGTTTGTTTCTGCACCAGTGTTAGAAGCAGCGTCATCGCTTGAACTACATGCTGTCATAGCCATCACAGGAATCGCGATTAGTAGCCCTTTTAGAACCTTGTTCAGTTGCATCTTATTTTCCTTTATTAATCAATTTTTCTTACTACAAAAACGGTGACCATGCGGGAGCTCTTACACGCCCATTTGTTGCCGGTAATCTAGCTTTAAATCGACCATCAATTGACACCATCGATAGTACGTTTTTCTTGTTGTAAATCGAGCTATAGATAACCATGCCACCATTTGGGGCAATGCTCGGAGACTCATCAAGCAATGTTTTTGTTAGAACCTGAAGAGCGCCTGTTTCCAAATCTTGTTTAGCCAAGTTGAAACCCGAATCACTGCGATTCACCATGACTAGGAATCGACCATCAGGGGTGATTTGACCACCTAAGTTTTGGCTGCCTTGCCAAGTCAAGCGGTTAGTAGAACCGCTGCCCAAATCTACTTGATAAATCTGAGGTTTACCACCCCTGTCAGATGTGAAAATCAGTGATTTACCATCAGGGTGCCAGAACGGTTCTGTATTATTTGATCTGCCACGCGTAATTTGTGTCAGCTTGCGAGTTTTCAGATCCAAAGTGTATACCTGAAGCGAGCCAGTCTTAGACAGTACCAGTGCTAACTGACTGCCATCTGGAGAGAATCTTGGCGCACCATTGTGGCGAGGGTATGAAGTAATCTTCTCGCGCTCGCCGGTATAGATGTTCATGATGAAGATTTCAGCTTGGCCATTTTGGAAGCTAACATAAGCCAGCTTTTGACCATCTGGAGACCATGCAGGAGACATCAGTGGCTGCTTAGAACGCAGAACCAAACGCTCGTTGTAACCGTCGTAATCCGCAACACGAAGTTGGTAAGGGAAGTTATCTTTATCGTTCACTACCACGTAAGCAATACGCGTCATAAACGCACCACGTTCACCCGTCAACTGCTCGTAAACCAAGTCAGAGATTCGGTGTGCGTATTCACGCATACGTGGGCCTTCAACTGTTGCAACCTTGTTGAACAGAACATGATCTTTAGAAAGGACTAGCTCACCGTCACCACCCAATGCTTTGCTCTTACCACCAGTTAGCTGGCCGCGCACTACGTCAACCAATTGGTAGTTAACTACGTAGTTACCCTGCTCGTTCTTTCTGATTGAGCCAGTAAGCAATGCGTCCACACCTAAGCCGGTCCACGCATCAAAGTTCACCTCTGATTCGTTGAATGGCGTTTGGGGCATTTTGCTGGTTGGTACCGGGCTGAATTTACCACTGCGTTGCAAGTCAGAAGCAATCACAGCAGAAATATCGGTAGGAAGCGGTTCACTGCCTTCCCATTTGAATGGAACAACAGCAATTGGTCGTGCTGAATCAATACCATCGGTAATCACCAGCTCTAATGCAGCGTGAGCTACACTCGTCAGACTGCCAAGCAGTACAAACATTCCTAGTAAAAGACGTTTAATCACGGCTTATCCCTTATTGTTGTAGTGCGACCGTAAGGTTAATATCCTTCAGCCTTTGGTTAACTGTTGAATCGGTAGACATTGGAAAACTTGGCACTTGTGCGATTGCACTCTTTGCAGCCGCACATACTCTAGAGTCTCCAGAAAGCACACTCACCGATGAGACTATCATGTCTGCCCCTGTCGGAATCAGCTTAATGTTAACTCTACACTCCTTTCCCAATAAGTAGTCGTCCTTTAGCAATTTGCTTTGAATAAGCTGAGTATAGATTGAGCTGTAACGAGAAACTTCGTCAGCGACAAATTGCCCTTGTGCCTGTTGGTTTGCACTCGACTCACTTTCTAGACCGGCAAAGATGTCATCCAGTGCCGCTTCTTGTTCTTTACGCTCACGCTCGATTTGTTCAAGACGCTCTTTTTCTTTACGCGCTTTCTCTGCGGCCTCTTTGGCTGCCTTTTCTTTCGCGATGCGTTCTTGTTCGGCTTTTGCTGCGGCTTCGCGTTCACGTTTCGCTTTTTCTTCCGCTTCTTTTGCGGCTTTCTCACGCGCTACACGTTCCTGCTCTGCCTTACGTACTGCCTCTTCTTTGGCTTTACGCTCTTTCTCGGCTTTTGCTGCTTGCTCTTTCGCTTTGCGAGTACGTTCTTCTTCGGCCTTACGTTCTTGTTCTTTCTTCTTGCGAGCAGCTTCGGCTTCACGAGCGGCTTTGGCGTCTTTTGCCTGCTGCTCTTTTAGCTTACGAATCTGTTCTTCTTCAGCTTTACGGTTTTTCTCAAGCTGCTCAGCTTCACGTCTCAGTTTATCCAGACGGTCTTGCTCTTTCTTCGCGGCTTTTTCGCGTTGCTGACGAATCTCGTTCGCTTGTTTCTGAACAAGTTTTGGATCAATCACCACGGCCTGAACCATCTGCCCTGTCGGCTCTGGTTTCGACATTGTGAAATCCGTACCCCAAAGCAGAGCAACGACTAACAGCGCATGCAAACCAACCGATATCGCTATCGGCTTGGTGTATTCTTTGCGTTTCTTCTTGTTGTCTTTCATAGATGTACGATGTCTATTCCTTGATATCGGTCATCAGACCCACTTTTGGGATGCCTGCACGACTTAACTCGTCAAGCAAAAGTACAACGTCAGCGTATGGCGTTGCCGCATCACCACCGACTGCAACAGGTGAATCAGGCTTAATCTCACGCTCGGCTTTCACGCGCACAATCACGTCTTGTAGTGATAGACCGCGTTGAACCTCTTCATCATTCACGCTTAGGCCTAAATTGCCGTCACGATCGATTTCGATAATGATGAAGCTGCTGTCTGTATCACCAGCCAGATCTTGCATGGATTCAGCCGTCGACGTTTGTGGTAGATCCACATCCACGCCTTGAGTCACAAATGGAGCGGTCGCCATGAAAATGATCAACAGAACAAGCATCACGTCGATGTAAGGTACGACGTTGATCTCTGCAGTCATTTTACGCTTTTTAGGTTGGTAACCCGCCATGACTTATTCCTTACTTGCGCTGTCTCGACCCGCCATCGCTTGACGGTGCAGAATGCTGTGGAATTCTTCAGAGAAAGTTGCGTATGTGTGTTCTAGCTTACTTACTTTGTTACTTAGACGGTTGTAAGCCATTACCGCAGGGATTGCCGCGAATAGGCCCATCGCTGTCGCAATCAGTGCTTCAGCGATACCTGGCGCTACCATTGAAAGCGTTGCTTGCTTCACTTCACCTAAAGCGATGAACGCGTGCATGATGCCCCAAACGGTACCAAACAGACCAATGTATGGACTGATAGAACCAACCGTTGCAAGGAATGGTAGGCTGGTTTCAAGTTCATCAACTTCACGAGCAACAGCGACGCGCATTGCACGGCCAGTACCTTCCATGATGTAAGCTGGTGAGTTTGCGTTGCTCTTACGTAGGCGTGCGAACTCGGTAAAACCTGCGTAGAAGATTTCTTCTGTGCCCGTGATGTCGTCTTTGCGGCCTTTCACTTTTTGATAAAGCTGTGAAAGATCCGTGCCCGACCAAAATTTGTCTTCAAATGACTCTGCATCTTTTGATGCTTGAGATAAGACTTTGCTGCGCTTAATGATCATAGCCCATGATGCGATTGACATGCCTAGCAGTGTCAACATCACAAGCTTTACCAACAGACTGGCCTGAAGAAAGAGATCTAAAATGGAAATATCAGCAGTCACTATTTGTTAGCTCCGAATTGATAAATGATGGAATCGCAATTGGCTTCATTTTCTTATTATCGATACATGCTACCTTAACCATTGCCTTGCACAATGTTCTGCCTTCATCATTGACTAACTCTTGACAGAATTGCAGGGAAGCACGTTTTATTTCTGACACTCGGGTTAGAACGGTCAAATGCTCGTCCAGCCTAGCGCCTTGGTTGAAATCGATATCCATGTGTCGGACAACAAAGCCTATGTTTTGTTCCAATAACACATGTTGGGAAACGCCTTTTGCACGCAACATCTCAGTGCGTGCACGTTCAAAGAATTTCAAATAATTTGAATGATATACAACGCCGCCCGCATCCGTGTCTTCGTAATACACGGTGATCGGCCAGCGGAAGGGATTTGATGTGCCTTGCAAGGGAGTACCAGTAATTTCAATTCTTTAAAGCAATTACTATAACTGAAGCGGCAGTAATTGGTACTGAGCGAAGGGAATATTTTTGAATTTTGTAGAAAAAATAAAAGCCAGACAAACTGCCTGGCTTTTATTCGATGATTTAGTAACCGACTTTATTTCAGAGTGTAACGCTTACATGAAATACAGTGCAGTTAGATAAATTAGGATAGCGAGTGAGAAGTAAGGGCTGAACAATACTTGCCAGTACCAGTTTCTCGGTTTAAAACCCACGCCATACACCATGCTTGAGCAACAAGCCCAAATCAATGCTGGCGCGATAAACGCATTAAAGCCACCAATTTCTCGATGGTATGCGTTTGGGTCCCACATCACCAATCCAACGTGCATAAAGCCGAGGATTAAGGCCAAGACTCTCAGCAGAGTCTTGTCCATTGGTGCGTGAAGTTTCGCTACCTTGCCAGCGAGATTACTCACTGTCTTTATCCATCATTTCTGAGTGCTCTAACCAAAGAGCGTTGATGATACCGAATGCACAAGCAAGTAGTACACCTAGAATCCATGCGAAATACCACATAGTAATAGCTCCTTAGTAAAGTGAGTTTTTGTTGTCTTCGATGAACTGATCATCCAAGCGACCGAACATCTTGTAGTAAGTCCAAGACGTGTAAGCCAAGATGATTGGAACCATAACAAACGCTACGCCTGTCATTAGGTTCAGAGTCAGCTCAGATGAAGTTGCATCCCACATTGTTAGGCTGTGGCTTGGCACTAGGTCTGATGGCATGATGAATGGGAACATCGCAATACCAGCAGTAAAGATAACGCCAGCGTTACCTAGGCTTGATGTTAGGAACGCAATACCACACTTCTCTAGACGAGATGCCAATACAGCTAGAAGCGGCATAGCAACACCCAATACAGGTGCAGCCCATAGTAGTGGGTAAGTTTCGAAGTTCGTCATCCACGCGCCTGCTTCACGGATAACCTCTTTGTTTAGAGGGTTAGACGCTGCTGCAGTGTCGATACCACCTACGATTACGTAGCCTTCAATGTTTTGGATCCAGAAGCCTGCTGCTACGAAAGCAACCACTGTTAGTAGGCCAGTAAGCTGAGCTACGTTACGAGCACGAGTGTGTACTTCGCCAGTTGTTTTCATTTGCAGCCAAGTTGCGCCTTGCATCAGGATCATGAACAAGCTTACTAGACCACATAGCAGAGCAAATGGGTTTAGTAGACCGAAGAATGAACCGTGGTACGTTGGCATTAGGAATTCGTTCAACTGGAATGGAACACCTTGTAGAAGGTTACCAAACGCAACACCAAAGATGATTGGTGGAACGAAACCACTGATTGAGATACAGATATCCCAAGTGTTACGCCATTTTGGATCTTCGATTTTCGAACGGTAATCAAGACCGATTGGACGTAGCCAAAGTGCCGCTAGAGTTAGGATCATCGCTAGGTAGAAACCAGAGAACGATGTCGCGTAAACTAGAGGCCATGCAGCGAACAATGCACCACCTGCAGTGATAAGCCATACTTGGTTACCATCCCAGTGCGGAGCGATTGAGTTAATCATCACACGACGTTGCGTGTCGTTTTTACCGATTACAGGTACAAGCGCGCCTACACCCATATCGAAACCGTCAGTAATCGCGAAACCAACTAGTAGAACACCGATCAGTACCCACCAGATGAATCGCAAGATTTCGTAATCAAACATCTTGTTATCTCCTTGCCTTACGCTTCTACTTGGCGACTAACTTTGTCTTCAACAGAGTCAGCGTTTTGCTCGAAGTGGTAGCGACCTGTTTTCAGGCTGCTTGGACCTTTACGAGCGAATTTCACCATTAGGTATACTTCTGCGATTAGGAACACAGTGTATAGCGCTAGGATTGCAAATAGTGAAGTCCAAATCTGACCCGCAGTCAGTGCAGATGCCGCTACATGAACAGGTAGAATTTCACCTACTGCCCAAGGCTGACGACCGTATTCTGCAACGAACCAACCTGCTTCGATCGCAATCCATGGAAGTGGAATGCTGAACAATGCAGCTTTAAGAACCCAAGGTTTCTGTTCGATCTTCTGACGACATGTTTGGATGAATGACGCACCGAATACGAATAGCATAATGAAACCACACGCAACCATGATACGGAATGACCAGAATAGTGGCCAAACTGTTGGGATAGAATCATCCGCAGCCGCTTGGATTTGGTCTTCTGTCGCATCAACAACGTTTTCTGTGTAACGTTTTAGAAGTAGACCGTAACCTAGGTCACCTTTCACTTCGTCAAACGCTGTCATGTTTGCTTCAGACTTGTCGCCTGCACGCAGTTTTTCAAGTAGCTCGTACGCGTACATACCTGTACGGATACGGTCAACGTGCTCTTCACGTAGATCGTGTAGACCTGTTACTTGCTCGTCAAATGAACGCGTTGCGATGATACCCATTACGTAAGGGATCTTGATCGCGTAATCGGTGTTCATTGTTTCTTGGTTTGGAATACCAAATAGCGTGAATGCTGCAGGCGCTGGCTCTGTGTGCCATTCTGCTTCAACTGCCGCTAGTTTCACTTTTTGAACTTCACCCAACTCGTAACCAGATTCGTCACCTAGAACGATTGTCGATAGAATTGCTGCCATACCGAAAGATGCTGCGATAGCAAATGAGCGACGAGCAAACGCCACGTCACGGCCTTTCAGTAGGTAGTATGAACTGATGCCTAGAACGAACATTGCACCACACGTGTAACCTGACGCTACTGTGTGTACAAATTTAACTTGCGCTACTGGGTTTAGAACAACGTCTGCAAAGCTCACCATTTCCATACGCATGGTTTCGAAGTTGAACTCAGCGCCTACTGGGTTTTGCATCCAGCCGTTCGCGATAAGAATCCAAAGTGCAGAGAAGTTAGAACCTAGAGCAACCAACCAGGTTACCGCCAAGTGTTGACGTTTCGATAGACGATCCCACCCGAAGAAGAATAGACCAACAAAAGTTGACTCCAGGAAGAAAGCAACCAGTGCTTCGATCGCAAGTGGCGCACCGAAGATGTCACCTACATAGTGGGAATAGTAAGACCAGTTCGTACCAAACTGGAACTCCATGGTAAGGCCGGTAGCCACACCAAGTGCAAAGTTAATACCGAACAGCTTACCCCAGAACTTGGTCATGTCCTTGTAGATTTGCTTGTTCGTCATTACGTACATCGATTCCATAATGGCCAAAAGGAAGGCCATACCAAGGGTCAATGGTACGAATAGGAAGTGATACATCGCTGTCAGTGCAAACTGCAACCGCGACAGATCAACTACGTCAATCATGGTAACTCCTATGTGTCGGCTGAATGACACTCTCTACATATTGCAATCCATACACAAGTGTTATTTACACTTGAAAAATGTTGAATTATCACAACGCTTTGTTGCAAAAATGTGCTTCGTTGGTTAGTTAATTGTTAAGCATCAGCTAATATAGCTGGGCCTAATATTACTTCTAAAAACAGTTTGTTTCAAAAGGTTTATAGCAGGAAAGCGCTTTGATATATATCAATCTTTAGGCGTCGAATTTGAACAAAAATCCATCAATTTGATCCAGATCAAACGATATTTAAAAGGGATGTTAAAGGAGCGTAATCAGGAGAGAGATTTATCAGTTGGCTAAGAACATAGAGTTAACAACCAATAAGTTTTTATTACCTATTTAGTATTAGAAGAGATTTAATAAATGAGAGGTTGGTCAACATTGGTGAAAAGCTGAGCACTACGTGCCCAGCGTTGAAATCTTACTTTTCAATTCCGAAATGCAAATAAGCACGATCGGTGGCAATTCTACCACGCGGAGTGCGTTGCAAATAGCCTTGTTGGATTAGATATGGTTCAAGAACGTCTTCGATGGTGTCTTTCTCTTCACCGATCGCCGCTGCCATGTTGTCCAAACCAACAGGTCCACCACCAAACTTCTCCATGATCGCTAACAGCAGCTTACGGTCCATATAATCGAAACCTTCGGCATCGACATCAAGCATGTTCAATGCTTTGTCTGCGGTATCAGCACAAATGTGACCGTTGCCTTTTACTTCCGCATAGTCACGAACTCGGCGTAGCAATCGGTTAGCAATACGTGGCGTGCCACGAGCACGGCGAGCAACTTCTAACGCCCCTTCCGACTCCATAGACAAACCCAAACAGTCAGCACTGCGCTGAACGATATCTTGCAGGTCTTTCACTTTGTAGTATTCAAGACGCTGAGTAATACCAAAACGGTCTCGAAGTGGCGAAGTCAAAGAGCCTGCACGCGTCGTTGCACCGATCAAAGTGAAAGGTGGTAGATCAATTTTGATAGAGCGCGCCGCTGGGCCTTCACCAATCATGATGTCTAACTGGTAGTCCTCCATCGCTGGATACAACACCTCTTCAACCATCGGGCTTAAGCGGTGGATCTCATCAATGAACAACACATCGTTTTCTTCTAAGTTGGTCAACAGCGCCGCTAAGTCCCCTGCTTTCTCAAGTACAGGGCCAGAAGTGGTACGAATGTTCACTTCCATCTCATTGGCAACGATGTTCGCAAGTGTGGTTTTACCCAAACCTGGAGGACCAAATATCAAAAGGTGGTCGAGCGCTTCATTTCGCAATTGAGCGGCTTTGATGAAAATCTCCATCTGATCACGCACGTGATCCTGACCTTGGTAATCCGCCAGCTTCTTAGGACGAATCGCACGGTCGATGACATCTTCATCACGAAACGAAGGATTCTCTGGCGCGATTAAACGATCGGCTTCAATCATATTGTTCCCTTGGGCTTTCCGTTACACCATTGATTTTAGTGCTTCACGGATCAGTTGCTCACTGGTCATATCCGGTTTAGCGATCTGAGAAACCACTTTCGACGCTTGAGTTGGCTTGTAGCCTAGAGCTAGAAGCGCACTGATTGCCTCTTCTTCTGCGTTGTTAGAAGCCGCAGAACCAGAGTCCGCAGGTGCTGCATCAGTAAACGGAGTAAACAGATCGCCAGCGCCCCACCCTTTCAGGCGGTCTTTCATTTCAACGACGAGGCGTTCAGCTGTCTTCTTACCAACACCAGGCAGCTTCACAAGCGTTGAAATGTCTTCACGCTCAACGCAAGAAACGAATTGGCTCGCTGTCATACCTGAAAGGATACCCAGACCTAGCTTAGGACCAACACCGTTCGCTTTGATCACTTCACGGAACAGCGCACGCTCTTTGACTGTGTTGAAACCGTAAAGCAATTGCGCGTCTTCACGCACAACAAAGTGAGTATAAATAATGGCTTCTTCACCGACATTTGGCAGTTCGTAGAAACAGCTCATTGGCATCTGAACTTCATAACCAATGCCATTAACTTCAATTAAAACTTCAGGTGGTTGCTTTTCAAGCAGAGTGCCGCGAAGACGTCCAATCACTATAAATACTCTTTGGAAATGAATTTGCGACAGGATAATAAAGAACTGGATAGACATCCAGTCCTTTATGCGGTGGGGTTAGATTTTTGAGACAACTTGATCAAGTTGCTGTGTGAGGTTGCGCACCGCGACCACTTGCCCGTTCAGCTCGTTGCCGTATTGCGCGACAGTTTCGGCAATGGTTTTGGTGTTCACTACGCCGTTAGCAACTTCACTGCTGGCTTCATCTAACTCTTTTAAAGCCGTCATTTGCGTTGCCATGATGCCAGACAGACTCTGCACATCATGAGAGATGGTGGTAACTTGCTGAATAATGGTGTTCATTCGCTCTGTACTTGACGTAACAACGCTTTGACCATGCTTCACTTCTTGTTCACTGCGATCAAGCAAGTTCCGAATTTCCACCGCCGATTGACTGCTCTTCGCCGAAAGCTCTCGCACTTGCTCTGCCACCACCGCAAAGCCTCTGCCCTGCTCACCCGCTCGCGCCGCTTCAATAGCGGCATTGAGTGCCAACAAGTTGGTTTGCTCTGCGACCGAGGTAATCAAGTCTGCCACTTTCATGATATCTTCATGGCTGGTAATGATCTGGCTGATCGCTTGGGTTGAATCCTCCAGCAATTCCGAGCTTTTCTCAGCTTGTTGATGAACGTCTTCACTCTTCTCTCGTAGCTCTTCGACAAACTTGCTGGACTCTTCAATCCCCGTCGCCATGTGATGCACTTGCTGACTCATTTGCTCGGCTGCACTCGCTTGGGATTCACTGTTTACATTGAGCGCATTCACTTGAGCATCTAATTGTGATGATTGTTCGTCCAACACTTGGGAGACTTGTTTCAACTCACTTGAGTTTTGATTCGCCTGCTCTAGCACCTCCCCTAAACGTAGCTCTCCTTCTGTTGCCTTCTGCGCCACCAACTCACTTTCTGCTTTGGCTTTCTCTGCACTTTCGATCGCGATGTCTCGCTGCTTGGCGGTAAAGGCTTGTGCAATACAGATCACCACCAGCGGTAACACAGTGCCTGACCATATTTCCACACGCAGGGCAGACTCAGACAACACTAATTGAGGAAAACCAAAACCAGACACGTGCTGATACGTCATAACGGCAGAAAGCATTATTACTAAGGCACTCCATGAGATCGCCATGATACGAGTGCCAGATAAAAAGAAAGCGACGACTAACAAAGGTACCCAGTAAGTTTGGGTTGAATCGACCACACCACCACTTTGATAGATGATGTTAAGCGCATGCACTGACATGCCAACAAAACCCAAATTGAGCGACAATGCTGGGTGCTTGAACCATTTCAGGCTGAAGGCGGATATCAGTTCGAGTGCGATTAAGAGTATTGAGGTGAAAATTAAGCTTTCATGTCCATGTTTGGACCATTTGATCAGGCTGTAGATCCCGACGAGGAAAGCGATGAGGGTAAATAGAGAGAGGATGTCGGCTTGACGTTGTTGTGTTCTCGTCCATTGAGTTTGGCGCGGCATAAATGCACTGCGCCACTGCGTGGCTGGATTCATGTTCAATCTTCCTTGATTGATTTCTTATTAGACCTCTGACCACTATAGTTTTGTAACATTTTCTCAACAAATTTAATCCCTAAATCTGTCTGAGATGTCTCATTTTTAATACGAGAACACGCCTAACGGTAACGACCTTTTCTTGCACTGGTTGCTTTGCCTGCGAGCGCCACAAGTGTCTTATTGGTGTTAGCGTGACAAATGGCAACACCTAACGCATCGGCAGCATCGGCTTGAGGCTTGGCTGGCAATTTAAGCATGTGTTGAACCATATGTTGAACCTGTACTTTGTCTGCGCCACCTGTACCTGTTACCGCTTGTTTAATGAGGCGAGCGGCGTACTCATGCACCGGAAGATCCGCATTCACTGCCGCCACAATCGCACTACCACGCGCCTGCCCGAGCTTTAGTGCAGAATCAGCGTTCTTCGCCATAAACACTTGCTCAATAGCAAACACATCTGGTTGAAACTGAGTGATGATTTCCGTTACGCCTGCGTAGATTTGCTTGAGACGACCTGGCAGCTCTTTTTCAGAAGTACGAATACAGCCGCTGCCTAGATATTGCAAATGACGACCTTGCTGGCGAATCACGCCGTAACCGGTAATACGAGAGCCTGGGTCGATGCCCAAAATAATTGACATGAAGAGTCCTAATCAATAACTCACTAAATTTATTAGAATATATGCCATTAAAACAAAAACTCCCGCAGATGCGGGAGTTTTTCTTTAATTGTTGTGCGCTTATTCTGCGTCTTTTTCTTTCGCAACTGTTACTGCAATCGCTAGCTCTTCTAGAGCCGCTGGGTTTGCAAGGCTTGGTGCGTCTGTTAGTAGACACGCCGCCGCAGTTGTTTTAGGAAACGCGATAACATCACGGATGTTCTCTGTACCACATAGTAGCATCACTAGACGGTCTAGACCGAATGCAAGACCAGCGTGTGGAGGCGTACCGAATTTCAGAGCGTCCAGTAGGAAGCCGAATTTCAGTTGTTGCTCTTCTGCATTGATACCTAGGATATCGAATACTGCTGCTTGCATTTCTGCGTTGTGAATACGTACAGAACCACCGCCAACTTCGTAGCCGTTTAGAACCATGTCGTATGCGTTTGAGTTCGCCGCTGCTGGGTTCGCTTTTAGCTCTTCCGCAGTCACACCTAGTGGCGATGTGAATGGGTGGTGCATCGCGTGTAGGTTGCCTTCGTCGTCTTCTTCGAACATTGGGAAATCAACAACCCATAGAGGAGCCCAAGTGCCTTCTTTAGTTAGACCTAGGTCTTTACCAAGTTTAAGACGAAGTGCGCCTAGTGCTTCAGCAACGATGTTAGCTTTGTCTGCGCCAAACAGGATGATGTCGCCAGATTCCGCTTGAGTGCGATCTAGAATACCGTTGATCACGTCTTCGTTTAGGAATTTAGCTACTGGAGATTGGATGCCTTCCATGCCTGCTGCACGGTCGTTAACCTTCATCCATGCTAGACCTTTCGCACCGTAGATACCTACGAATTCTGCGTAGCCGTCGATTTGCTTACGAGTAAGCTCTGCACCACCTGGTACGCGGATAACTGCAACGCGACCTTTCTCGTCGTTTGCTGGGCCAGAGAATACTTTGAACTCAACGTCTTTCACTAGGTCAGCAACATCTACTAGCTCTAGTGGGTTACGTAGGTCTGGCTTATCAGAACCGAAACGACGAATCGCTTCGCTGAACGGCATTACTGGGAATTCACCTAGGTCAACGTTCAGTAGCTCTTGCCACATTTCACGAACCATTTTCTCAGTCGTTGCACGAACTTGGTCAGCCGTCATGAATGACGTTTCGATATCGATCTGAGTGAATTCTGGTTGACGGTCAGCACGCAAGTCTTCATCACGGAAACACTTAACGATTTGGTAGTAACGGTCAAAACCAGACATCATTAGAAGCTGTTTGAATAGCTGTGGAGACTGAGGAAGCGCGTAGAAGCTGCCTTTGTGAACACGGCTAGGTACTAGGTAGTCACGAGCGCCTTCTGGTGTCGCTTTTGTTAGTACTGGTGTTTCGATGTCTAGGAAGCCGTTGTCATCTAGGAAACGACGAACAAAGCTAGACGCTTTAGCACGTAGCTTGATGCGGTCGCTCATTTCTGGACGACGTAGATCTAGGTAACGGTACTTCAGACGTTGCTCTTCAGAGTTCTTTTGGTTGAAGTCTAGAGGCAAAACGTCAGAGCGGTTGATGATTTCAAGACCTTTTGCAAGGATCTCAACTTCACCTGTTGCCATGTCTTTGTTTACTTGGCTTTCTGGACGAACGCGAACTTCACCAGTTAGCTTGATACAGAATTCATTACGAAGTGTGTTAGCCACTTCATACGCATCTGCCATATCTGGATCAACAACTACCTGAACGATACCTTCGCGATCTCGCATATCGATAAAAATAAGACCGCCTAAATCACGACGACGGTTAACCCAGCCGCAAAGTTCTACAGTTTGTCCTGCAAGGGACTTGTTCAGGTGACCACAGTAATGGGTACGCATAATGAAATTCCCAATCTCTCAAATATTGTTAACTACGCTCTGTCAGCCTCATTGCCGAGCAGAGTAAAGATCCATTTATACGCTGAAAGCCTATGAAAATCGACTACTCAACATACAATTAAGTGTGTTTTATCATTCATTGGTGGTTTTTAGTACAACAAATGTTCAAAAGCGCACCAAAGCGAAAAAATTGGTGGGGATTATAGCGTGAAATTACCCATTTCAGCAAAACTCTCGTAAAGTGGGCTTAGGAAAAAACGTAAAGCAGAGATATGGATAATTTACCCCTTCGACTTGGATTGACCATGTGGTCGCACAACCAGTGGCAACAAAGCTTTTATGGCAGTGGCACCAAACCAGCAGAGCGACTCGAAAAGTACGCGCAGGTGTTCCATACCGTAGAAGGCAACACCACCTTTTATGCCACACCGACGCTCAACACGGTGCAAAACTGGAAAGCCGCGACTCACGACGATTTCAAATTCACCTTTAAGTTGCCAAAAGCGATTACTCACGAACAGATGCTCAGAGGTTGCGACGAGCAGCTACGTGACTTTATGACGGTAATGGAACCACTTCATGAACGTGTTGGGCAATGGACGATTCAGCTCCCTGCAGCTTTTGGGCCTGAGCATCTTGAGCGCCTGAAGAAGTTCTGTGCCAGCTTTCCGCCGAATTTCCCACTTGGGGTGGAAGTTCGTCATATGGCGTTTTTCTCCAAAGGTGAAGAAGAGCGAGCGTTGAATCAGTGGCTGTTAGAGAGCGGCATTGATCGTATTATTATGGACAGCCGCCCTGTATTTGCCGCGCAGCCGACAACAGAAGCGGTGATCGATGCCCACCAGAAAAAGCCTCGCGTTCCGGTGCATGCAATTGCTACCGCCAAGCATCCAATGATTCGTTTTATTGGCCATCCAGATATGGACGATAACCTGCGCTTTTTCGAACCTTGGTTAAAGAAACTGCCGATGTGGATTGAACAAGGCATTCAGCCGTACTTGATGATTCACACGCCAGATAACGTCTTAGCACCAGAACTGGCTGAAAAGCTTTATAAACAGCTACAACTTAGGCTTTCACTGCCGAACTTGTCTGTATTTCCTGCCAACGATGGCAACTCGCAAATACAAATGTTTTAGACAAGCTTATAATTAAGCAAATGACAGAGGCGCGAATTTCCCATAAAATACGCGCCTTTTTTGATGCCTGACATTTCAGGCGGCTTGTATGCAGAGATTTGGTTATGAACCCTAAGAGCAATCCAGATACTATTTTTTCGGCTCCAATCGATAAAATTGGGGATTTCACGTTCGATGAACGCGTAGCGGAAGTTTTCCCTGACATGATTCAGCGATCGGTGCCGGGTTACAGCAACATCATTTCTGCAATTGGTATGTTGGCAGAGCGATTTGTTAAGCCTCACTCAAACATCTACGACCTGGGTTGTTCTTTGGGTGCTGCTACGCTGTCTATGCGTCGTCATATCAAACAAGAAGGTTGCCAAATCATTGCAGTGGATAACTCTCCTGCGATGGTTGAGCGCTGTAAGCTTCACGTCAACGCGTACCGCAGTGATACGCCAGTTGATGTAGTAGAAGCGGACATTCGTAATATCGAAATCGAAAACGCATCTGTTGTGGTGCTGAACTTTACGCTGCAATTCCTTTCTCCAGAAGATCGCTATGCGCTACTAGAGAAAATCTACGCGGGTCTGCGCCCGGGCGGTATTTTGATTCTGTCTGAAAAGTTCGTGTTTGAAGATGAAGTATCCAATGAGCTGTTGATTGACCTTCACCACGACTTTAAACGTGCAAATGGCTACAGCGAACTTGAGATCAGCCAAAAACGCAGCGCGATTGAAAACGTGATGCGCCCAGATTCGAAGAAAGATCATAAAGAGCGTTTCGCAGAAATTGGTTTCTCAAGCTACGACGTTTGGTTCCAGTGCTTTAACTTCGGTTCGATGTTTGCGATTAAATAAGCTTCGCGACACAGTTCGCTCTCATTAGGACGTCATCCTCAAGAGCGAGGAACGAGCGAGTTGGGGATCTCTTATCAAAAACGATAAAAACCGAGATTCCCTATCACGTTCGTCCCTCACTGTAGGGAATGACACATTTAACTTTTACCCAGGGTCTACTGACTCCATAAACTCAGTGAAAAACTATGTTTAATTTTGCTAATTTTTATCAGTTAATCGCTCAAGACACTCGTCTTCAGCCGTGGCTAAACGTATTACCTCAACAATTAACAGATTGGCAAAACGCTGAGCACGGTGACTTTGGTCGCTGGCTGAAAGCGCTGAACAAGATCCCACAAGGCGCACCAAACCAAGTGGATATCAAAAACTCAGTGACTATCAGCAACGATACGCCTTTCCATGAAGGCGAGTTGAAAAAGCTAGAAAGCCTACTGCGTACATTCCACCCATGGCGTAAAGGTCCATACACAGTGCACGGTATTCATATCGATACTGAATGGCGCAGTGACTGGAAATGGGATCGCGTGCTTCCTCACATCTCGCCACTGAAAAATCGCAGCGTATTAGATGTGGGTTGTGGCAACGGCTACCACATGTGGCGCATGCTAGGTGAAGGTGCACGCCTAACGGTTGGTATCGACCCTTCTCATCTGTTCCTAATTCAGTTCGAAGCGATTCGCAAGTTAATGGGCGATGACCAACGCGCTCACCTATTGCCACTGGGTATTGAACAGCTACCTAAGTTAGAAGCGTTCGACACCGTATTCAGCATGGGCGTGCTTTACCACCGTCGCTCTCCACTGGATCACTTGGTGCAGCTAAAAGACCAGTTGGTATCAGGCGGTGAGCTTGTTCTGGAGACACTCGTCATCGAAGGCGATGAGAATGCGGTATTAGTTCCGACGTCTCGTTACGCGCAAATGCGTAATGTGTACTTCTTCCCTTCAGCGAAAGCGCTGAAAGTGTGGCTAGAACTGGTTGGCTTTAAAGATGTGCGCATCGTAGATGAAAACGTAACGACGGTTGGTGAGCAGCGCACGACCGATTGGATGACACATAACTCACTGCCGGATTACCTTGATCCAAACGACCCGAGCAAAACGGTAGAAGGCTACCCTGCCCCTCGTCGAGCGGTACTTGTGGCAACCAAGCCATAATTAACTAAGATTTCTGACATTGTCTTAACTCACTCCCTCCGTTAAGACATTAACCTCTCTTCAAATCTAATTAAGGATGCATATTGCGTCCTTAATTTTTTGGCTTTTCGTCACTATTCCTCACTCTGTAAGAGACTGTCGCAGATTCTTGCTTGTGAGCGATTGTCGATAACGCTAAACTCCTAAAAAACAAACAACTTACTCCAATCCCAAGGTTTTCAATGTTTATACGATTGACTCCGGTTGTTGCCATCGCCTTACTATCTGGATGTACTTTAACCAAAGGCGAACAGTACCACCAAGAAACGTTAGCTGCTATTCAGGCTTCTGAAACGAATTTCAATACTCGCGTTACCAACTTAGAGCTTCAACTTAGTAACCAGTCGGATTACATCGAGAATCTGGAAGACCAAGTGGATAAGTTAAATGGCGAACTTAGCACCTTCCGCAAAGAAGCGATGGACGAAGTCAGGAAGCCAAAAGAACCTATCATTGTTCAAGCGCCTGCTCCTGTTCAAGCCACTCCTACCCATGACATTGTCCTTGGCTCAATTGAGCGAGTGACGATCGATTCAATCAAACAAACTTTCGATGCTCGCGTAGATACTGGCGCAGCGACTTCTTCACTGAATGCAGTCGATATTGAAGAATTCGAGCGAAATGGCAAAAACTGGGTGCGTTTCCACCTTGCTGACAATACCAAGTCAGAAGAAGAGAAAGATATTTGGATTGAAGCGCCAATTATTCGCTATGTGAAAATCCGTCAAGCAACCAATGAAGAACTAGAGCGTCGAGCTGTTGTTGAACTTTGGGTACGCGTTGGAAAAATTCATGAAAAAGCGCAATTTACGTTGGCAGATCGCTCTCAAATGAACCATCCTGTGTTACTAGGAAGAGAATTTATGCGCGACATCGCACTCGTCGATGTAAGCCGTAAATATATTCAAACGGAAGAAGAGAAAAAATAATAAGGTAGATTATGACGTCCAGAATACCATTTTACCTGTCAATCATCCTTTTGGTGGTGGCAGGCATCGCCTTGAGTGTTTTCAGACATCAGAATTACGGCGTTCCTTGGACTCCAGGTGAAACACGTCAAGTTTGGGATGTTGAAGCCCGCATTGAATTCAATGCAAACGGCGGTGAAGTAAAAGCTTCTCTTGCTGCCCCTCATACACAAAAAGGCTACACTTTAATCGGTGAGTCTGCGTCGTCTCCAGGTTACGGTGTTTCTTACGTAAACTCGGATTCAGGCCGCCGTGCTGAATGGTCAATTCGTCAGGCAACTGGCGCACAAACCATTTACTACAAAGCACAATTCTTGGTTGATCCTCAAGCGAAGGTAGACGAACTACCACCATCGGGTGAAATCACCAAACCTACCCTTTCAGCTCCACAACAAGCGGCTGCAAACGCGTTGATTGAGCGCGCGATGAGCCGTTCGGCAGACAACGAAACTTTCGCTCGTGAGCTGATCAAAACACTCAATGATCCAGACAGCCAAAACGCGGCACTAATTCTAAACGACTTTGATCGCACTGATGCACTGCATAAAATCTTGCTTACTGCAGGTGTACAAAGCAAAACCGTTGGTGTTATCGAGCTAGAAGATGGCCGTCGTCGTCAAACCATCCAACCTATGGTTCAAGTTTGGTCTGGTGACAAGTGGGTTCTGTTCTCACCAAATTCAGAACAAGCGGCAGCACAACCTAACCTTCTGGTGTGGGATGAATCAAACGTTTCTCTACTTGACCTAGTGGGCGGTAAAAACAGCCAAGTTCACTTCTCAATGATCAAGCAAGAACTCACGCCGCAAGAAGCAACAGATAATAAAGTGGAAGCTGACGGTCTATTGAACCTATCGATCCACAGCTTGCCTCTTGAAGAACAAGCGATGTTCAAGACCATCATGCTGATTCCAATCGGCGCTCTGATCGTCGTGTTCCTGCGCGTTATCATCGGTCTTAAGACATCCGGTACCTTCATGCCTGTTCTGATTGCGGTTGCCTTTGTACAAACGCAACTTGTGACTGGTATCGTTGGCTTCCTATTGATTGTTGGTACGGGTCTGATCATCCGAAGTTACTTATCGAGGCTGAACTTACTTCTGGTAGCAAGGATATCCGCGGTTATCATCACGGTAATCATGATCATCTCTGTGTTCACGGTTGTGGCATTCAAGATTGGTCTAACTGAAGGTCTAACCATTACCTTCTTCCCAATGATCATCTTGTCATGGACTATCGAACGTATGTCGATTCTATGGGAAGAAGAAGGTGCGAAAGAAGTAGCGCTTCAAGGTGGCGGTTCACTGCTAACAGCGGTACTGGTTTACTTAGCAATGACTAACACGTACATCCAGCACCTAACGTTTAACTTTATCGGCCTACAGCTTATTGTACTGGCAGGTATTCTACTACTAGGTACATACACGGGTTACCGTCTAACTGAGCTGCGCCGCTTTAAACCACTAGCGGAGGACTAAGCGATGTTTGAACGTTTTACTTCGCCATCAAAACTTCGCCATAAAGGTATTATGGGAATGAACAAGCGTAACCACAGCTACATTGGTCGCTACAATGATCGTTCTAAATACCCATTGGTGGATGACAAGCTAAAAACCAAGATCATCGCTGAAGCAGCAGGCGCGACTGTGCCTGCTCTTATCGGTGTGATTGCCAGCCAAGCTGAAGTGAAAAAGATCCACAAAATGGTCGAAGACTGGCCTGGTTTTGTAATCAAACCAGCACAAGGCAGTGGTGGTAAAGGTATCTTGGTTATCACTTCGCACAAAGATGGCGTCTACACTAAGCCATCAGGTGCTACCTGTAACAAAGAAGAAGTTGAGCGTCACATCAGTAACGCACTAGCGGGTCTTTTCTCGCTTGGTGGTAAGAATGATGTGGCTGTGGTTGAGAACTTAATTAAGTTTGATGACTGCTTCGACGGCTTCAGTTACGAAGGTGTGCCAGACGTACGTATCATTGTATTCAAGGGCTACCCTGTGATGGCGATGATGCGCTGTTCTACGGCGGCATCCGATGGTAAGGCGAACCTTCACCAAGGTGCGGTTGGCGTTGGTATCGACATCGCGACAGGCAAAGCCATTCGTGCGGTACAGTTTGACCAACCCGTCACTCACCACCCAGATACTGGGAAAGACTTGTCGACACTGCAAGTGCCTCACTGGGAACGTTTGTTAGAGCTAGCGTCTAGTGCTTGGGAAATGACAGGCTTGGGCTACATGGGTACCGACATGGTATTGGACAAAGAAGAAGGTCCAATGGTGCTTGAGCTAAACGCTCGCCCTGGTCTAGCAATCCAAATTGCAAACGGTGCAGGCCTCCTACCTCGCTTGAAGCACATTGAAAACCTTGGCATGCCAGCCGAGTATCCAAAACCTAAAGAGCGCGTTGCCTACGCAGCCGAACAATTCGGTGTGAAATCTCAGTTCTAATCTCTTAGCTAGCAGCTATTCCCATAGTTGCTAGCTAACCTTTCATATTTGAGCACTATCGCTCCCTTCTTAAGTAATTCATCGTTGTTATTACTCCAATCGATGATCCAGCTAACAAAACACACATCGATCGTTTCTTTTTTCTGCCGATTTTTGATTTTATATTTTCTCCCCCTTACTCAACTCGAGAGGTTGGGCGATGCTAACAAAAGAAACTAATAACAATGATACTTCGCTTGTAGAACAAGAGAGCTTTGACCAGCACTTACAGCGTTTGTCGGAAATCTCTGTCCAAGCACTTGATGAGCTTGCTGAAATGATCGAAAAAGGAAATGACCTGTCAGAAGAATAGGATTCACCTTTTCACATTTAAGCGCCTGCTAAAAAAGCCGAGACTGTAGCCCTACAGCTCGGCTTATTTCATTCGCGATAGGCGGTTTATATCGAGGCAGCCGCTTGCTCCTCAACACTCTCATCTAGGCGATAATCCGCTTTGATGATATCCGCTACTTTCTCTGCAATCATGATGGTTGGCGCATTGGTGTTCCCACCCACCAGCGTCGGCATGATAGAGGCGTCGACAACTCTCAACCCAGCCAAGCCATAAACCTTAAGGTCTTTGTCGACAACAGCTAGAGGATCCGTCTCCGTTCCCATTTTGCAGGTGCCAATTGGGTGATATTGAGTATCCGCACGATTGCGGATGTCCTGCTCAATGGCGCTATCATCGCAGGCATCAACCGGATAAAAGTTTTCGCCGCGAATCTCTTCGAACGCTTCACTTTCTAGCATCTGATGTTGCTTCTTCCAACCTTTGATCATGATTTCCATGTCTTCGGGATGGCTGAAAAACGCCGGATCAATCAGCGGGTCATCATAAGGATTCGTGCTGCTGAGTTTGACAGTGCCAATACTCTTTGGACGCAATAAAGTCACGTGAGAGCTAAAGCCATGACTCATGTGCATTTTACGTGCGTGGTCATCAACCACTGCGACAACAAAAACAAACTCTAAATCTGGGACCGTGACATCTTCATCCGAACAGAGAAAACCAATGCCCTCAGCAAAGTTACTGCTCATTTTACCGTTACGGTTTTTCATCCATTGCGGTAGCGCTTTCGTCATTTCCGTTGCCATTTGCAGCGAAACACCAAAAGTATCGCGCTTGGCCGAGCATCGATAAGTGTGCACTAGATCGATATGATCTTGTAAGTTCTCACCTACTCCGGGCAGTTCGTGCACTTGATCAATGCCGTGAGCGACGAGATCTTTCTTAGCACCAACACCTGAGAGCATTAGGATTTGCGGCGAGCCAAATGCACCAGCAGAGAGAATCACCTCTTTGTTGCACCTGATCTGAAAGCTGTGCCCCTTCAAGCCGTATTCCACACCGATCGCTCGTTTACCTTCAAACAATACTTTGTGCGTGGTCGCCTTAGTGATAACGGTCAGATTAGGTCTATTCAGGTTGGGCGTCAGATAAGCTTTGGCAGCACTGCATCGCTCGCCATTGATTTGTGTTACTTGAGTTGGCATTGCGCCCAGTTGCTCGGCGCCATTGATGTCCAAATTACGTGGTACACCGATTGACTCACACGCTGTTAAATAACACTCAAGGATCTCACTCGGCGAGCGTAAGTTAGCGACATTAAGCGGACCACCTTGCCCATGGAATTCATCATGATGAACTTCGTTGTTTTCCGCTTTCTTGAAGTACGGCAAACAATCTTGATAGCTCCACCCTTCATTACCAAGGCTTGCCCACAAGTCATAATCGTACTGGTGTCCTCGGGCATACATCATTGCGTTGATGGAACTCGAACCACCGAGTGTCTTGCCCCTCGGCTGATAGCCTTTACGACCATTCAAGCCCACTTGAGGAACCGTTTCAAACCCCCAATTGTTTATTTTGGTCGGCATCATGGCAACCACACCAACTGGCGTATGGATGAAAGGGCTTGAATCTGTACCACCCGCTTCCAATAAACAAACGGTGACATTAGGATCTTCGGTGAGGCGAGACGCTAAAACACAACCAGCTGAACCGCCACCAACGACGATAAAATCATACTTGTCCATTTTCGACCTCCACAACGTCTAAAGGATGAAGCTCTCGTTTTAAAATCTTTCCAGTTGCTGTCATCGGCAGTGCTTTACGGATAAAGACACGACGCGGGTACTTGTAATCGGCCAGTTGTTCACGACACCAAGCGATCAATACATCGCTCTTGCAATGCGCATCTTGATGGAGCACGACATGGGCATGCACTTCTTCACCTAGGCGGTCATCATGCTCACCAACGACAGCCACCATCTCTACATCGGGGTGGCACATCAAAACTTCTTCAATCTCTCGCGGATACACGTTGTAGCCACCGCGAATAATCATGTCTTTGACGCGGTCGACGATAAACAAATTGCCGTGCTCATCCACACGCCCAATATCGCCAGTTAAGAACCAACCATCACGTAACGCATCGCGGGTTGCTTCTGGTCGTCCGTAATAGCCTTTCATCACACTCGGGCTTTTTATGCAGACTTCGCCTAATTCCCCAATGGCTTGGCCATGCCCTTTTACATCGGCAATCTTAATTACGTAGCCACACAATGGTTGCCCGACACTGCCAGGCAGTCGATCACCATCAATATGATTAAATGTCGCTACTGGCGCGGTTTCTGACAGCCCATAGCCTTCCAACACCGGTAGTTCGAAGCGCTGTTCAAACTGACGAATCACTTCTACTGGCATAGAGGCACCACCCGATACACCTAACCGAAGACTGTGCTTTACTAACTCTGAATGCTCCGGAGATTGTTCGCCCGCTCTAAGCAGTGCGATATACATGGTTGGCACACCAGCGAACACGCTGACTTTGTGCTGGATAATTTGCTCAATCACGAACTTCGGCTCAAAGCGTGGAATCAGGACCATGGTAGAGCCTGTCAGCACGCTGGCATTCATCATCACGGTTTGCCCAAAGCTGTGGAATAGCGGCAAGGTCGCCATGGTTGTATCGCTGTATTCCAGACGCATCAGGTACTGGGAGGACATGGCGTTGGTTAGCATATTGGTGTGGGATAATTCAGCCCCTTTTGGCTGTCCTGTGGTACCGGAGGTATAAAGGATCACTGCGGTATCATCACCATTTCTCGTTACCGATTCGAAACTGTCGTTCTCTTCAGCAAGCCACGCGTTAATAGCAAATTCTCCTTCCTCGCATTGAGCAGAGAGCGAGATAAAATATTCGCACTGCTCGGCCTGAGAAAATCCTTGCCTGCCGTAGCTCCCCATTGGTAATTCTTCGCTACCTTCAAAGCAAAAGTACGCTTTAGCATCAGAGTCATTGAGGTGATACGCAATCTCACGGCCTTTAAACAGCACATTCAAAGGCACGACCACACAGCCTGCTTTTAAAATGCCGTAATACACCATGGGGAAATAAGTGATGTTTGGACAAGACAGCGCGACTTTATCTCCAACTTGGAGTCCCAGTCGTTTCAAGTTGGCAGCTATGTTGCCTGCGAATTTGTCGAGTGAAGCGTAGCTGATTTCATCATCGCCCATCCTGAGCGCCACTTTTGAAGGAAAGAGCGCAGCACTGCGCTCCAGATTGACAGCAAGGTTATGCATCCATGATCTCCTTTGGTCGCAAGGCAGCCAGCGAGCACTGGCTGCTGAAGATTCTTTGTGTAGAGAGGTAAGAATTGAGGGTTACGAGTGCTTGTTTAAGTCTGGGTCGGGCTTGCCTGCAAATACACGCAGCACCAGCTTTTGCACCATGTTGCCGTAAGGCGGTGCAAACAATTGGATTGGGAACCAATCGCGCATTTTGAGCACTGTGCGCGCGTGGCTGAGTTCGCGGAAACCTTCTTCACCATGGTAGTTGCCAATACCTGAGTTGCCTACACCACCAAATGGCACAGAGTGATTAAGGACATGCCATCCCCAATCATTGATAGTTACACCACCACTGTGGGTCTGAGTAAGCAAGGTTTCACGTTGTTCTGAGTTGTTGCTAAACAAATAGCAAGCCAGTGGTCGAGGTCTTTGGACGATATATTGAATCACTTCGTCGATTGAGCGATAAGTATGAACAGGCAATAGGGGACCAAAGATCTCTTCTTGGCAGATACGCATTTCGGGAGTCAGGTTGGTCGCGATGTACAAGGGTGTTTTTCGTCCTTCACCATAATCTAAGCACTGGGTAACCGTTGCCCCCCTCTCGCGTGCATCATTGAGTAAGTCATGGAAGCGTTTGTGCTGTGCATCATCCACCAATGCGGTGTAGTCCTGATTGGCTTTAATTTCGCCGTACATATTCTGATGTGCAAGCTTTAACGCTTCAACAAAAGCCTCTTGCTTACCTTCCGGCACAAAGGCGTAATCTGGCGCGATACAGATTTGGCCAGAGTTAAAGCCTTTGCCATGGGCGATACGCTCTGCTGCTTTCGCAACGTCATAATCATCAAATACCACCACGGGTGATTTGCCCCCTAGCTCCAAGGTCACTGGAGTAAGATTGGCAGCAGCGTTAGCCATGATGATCTTGCCGCTTGCTGGCGATCCAGTGAACACTAGATGATCAAAAGGCAGATGAGAGATTTCCATCGCCTCTGGATGATTCCCCTCAACAATGCGGACCAAGTTGTCTGGATAAATTTCAGCGAGCATACGACGCAGCTGTCGAGTCGTCTCAGGGCAGTTTGGTGGCATCTTGATCATGCAACGGTTACCTGCCGCTAACGCCGTGATCATCGGGCCGATGGAAAGATACAAAGGAAAGTTCCAAGGACAAATAATCCCGACCACGCCTTTCGGCTGATATCGAACTTCCAATTTATTGCCTTTGAACAGCCACTCAGTAGGTCTACGACTTGGCTTCATCCAGCTTTTTAAGTGACGGACAACGTGGTTGATATCGAGGATAGGAGCAAGTATGTCAGCCATAACAGACTCGGTGTGACAGCGACCTCCAAAATCTTGGCTCATTGCTTGTGCCAATACATCTTGGTATCGAGAAAGTTGCTTCTTCAGTGCCAACAAACGATGCTTTCTCACCGCATAGCTCGCTGCTGGTTCTGCTTGATAAGCGGCTTGTAACTCAGAAAACCACATTTCAAGTTCGTTCACTGTCGAATCATTAGTAGCAATCATTCCTTGATCACGCTGTACATCCGTATCTTGCTTAGCCAGTACATTCATGTTTCTCTCCTACTGTGCAATTTATTCAATTACAACATTTTGATAACATGAGGCACAGGTTACAAAAAGACAAAAAACGGTGATATTCGGACAGCTTTGAGACAAGCATGACTGAATACCATCGGAATACCTGCTAGGATTGATCCGAATGTAAAGGGGGCTACGCATGGAATACACCGCAGTTTATGAGCCAGATACCGAATCCTGTGGTGTTTTGGACTTGCAGCTACTCACACGCTACCTTGAGCCCTCTGTGAAGGTGGAAACAATACTTGAAGGCAGTGGCATTAGTGCCCCCGAACTTTATGCCCCGGACACACACATCACCCTCGCACAAAAGCTGGTGATTTTTAGCAATGCCCTCGCCCATTCTGATGAGCCAGGACTGGGGCTTGAAGTAGGACAACAAGCTCGTTTTAGTGACTTTGGTGTACTTGGCTATGCTGTGTTTAGCAGTAATACCTTGCTCGATGCATTAATGATGGGCTTTAAGTATCTTCGGCTTGCAGGGCCGGTGTTAAAGAAAAAAATGTGGGTGGAAGATAACTCAGGATACTTTCGAGCTGAGCAACTTATCGACCTACAATCCATTTTGCCTTTTTGCTGTGAATATTGGTTCGCGGCCATTCAAAGTTTGTGTGAAGAGGTGATGCAAAAACCTTTTCCCTCAAAATTGATTCGATTCCCTTATCCGGAACCTGAACACAGCGAGCTGTATGAACAAGTCTTCCATTGCAAAATAGAGTTCAACAGCGACCGTTTGGAATGGCAGTTCGATGCCACCAGCTTATACGATCCACTGCCAGCGGCGAATCCTATGACGCTGCAAATGTGTTTGAAATCTTGTGATGAAATGCTGGCCAAAGTAAGCGGTCATGTCAGTTTAAAAGAGAAGATCACACAGATGTTTCTCGAGCGGCCAGGTTGTTATCCCTCCATTGAGCAGTTGTCTGCCGAGTTGGGTATGTCTTCAAGAACGTTGCGACGCCACCTTAAATCAGAAGAAAGCAGTTATCAGCAGATCCTTGACCATGTTCGCTTTCACTTAGCGCGCCATTACTTGGCTTCGACACAGATGAGTGTCGAGGAAATCTCTGAGCGTATTGGCTTCTCCGACAGCGCAAACTTCCGTTGTGCCTTTCGTAAATGGAGTGGCAACTCACCAAGGCAATATCGACAACAAGTCCCTCAGTGATAAGTTTGTCTTTCATCAGAGCATAAACAAAAACGCCCGCAATCATTGCGGGCGTTTGGTTTTATTAGATTCGGAGTTTACGATTCAAACTCTTCAATCATCTCTTGCGCTTCGGTCTTAGGCTTATCCGTTTGACCAAAACCACGCAGACCAACTACGTGTACATGCTCGTGGTCTTTAAACACCTTACGCACCAGTTTGTAGGTCGTACCTTTCTCTGGACTGATGTTTTCTGGTGCCGCGATAAGAAGCTGCATATCCAGACGGTCACACAATTCGAACAATGTCGCGATAGACTTAGCATCCAGACGTGCTGCTTCATCCAAGAAGAGCAAACGACAAGGCACAATATCTTTGCTACGCAGACGACGAGACTCTTCTTCCCAGCTTTGCACTACCATCAGTAGGATTGACTGACCGGTACCGATCGCTTCACCTGTTGATAGCGCGCCAGACTCAGCTTGTAGCCAACCATCTGTACCACGGTTCACTTCTACACTTAGCTCTAGGTAGTTACGGTAATCCAGTAGCTCTTCACCCAGAACCTGAGGAGAACGTTGACCCATATCGATATGTGGGTTCACGCGTTGGAACAGTTTCGCCATTGCTTCAGAGAAGGTAAAGCGAGTCGATTCAAACAGATCTTTATGCTGCTCTTGCTGTGTCGCTAGACCGTTCAGTAGCACTTCGTGACTTTCGCGGATCTTCACGTTTAGACGTACGCCCTTCACCTGACCAAACGAGATGTTCGACAACCCTTGGTTTAGCATACGAATACGGTTCTGCTCACGCTGAATCGTCTTCTTGATGATGCTCGCTACTGACTCAGAGCTGATCGCTAGACGGTTTTCACGTTGCGTTAGCTCTTCCGTTAGACGCGCTAGCTCTACTTCCATCTCTTCGATTGCTTCCACTGGATCATCAGTACGGATGATATCCTGACGAATACGCTCACGAAGATGTTGGTAAACCGCGATGTAGAACAGAACTTTACGCTCTGGACGTGCATTGTCTTCTGACAGACGCAGCGCATCACGCAGGTCGTCATTGTTCGCAACCGCGAGACGCAGCGCACCCAATGATTTATCCGACATTGAGCGCAGTTCATCCGCTGACATGTAAGCCAGTTCACGCTTGTGTAGACGACGCTCAACATCGTTCTCACGCGCCAGACGAAGTACTGAACACCAGCCAGCTTTCGCTGCAACAACGAAGGTACGCAGCTCAACGTATTCTTTCTGAACTTTCTTCAGACGTTTCGCCAAGCCTTTCATCTCTAGTTCAGTAGAGGTGATCGTGCGCTCGTATTCGCTCTTACGGCTACGAGACGTATGTAGACGCTCATGCAATTCATCACGACGACGCATTGCACGTTCTTCTGCACCTTCGTCCGCGTTAACGCCAAACTCTTGAAGTTCTTGTTTGAACTCTTGAACCGTTTCCAGTTTCGCTTGGTGTGAGCTCTTCAATGACGCCAATACTTGGTTGTATTGGTTCATTTGACCTTGGGACTGTTTCAACTCTTCACGAGAGCGAGTACGCATTTGTTCAGCTTGAACCAATTTCGCTTTTAGCTGCTCACTCAGTTCGCTGCTCTTGTTCAGTAGGTCTACTGAATCTGAGTAAGCGAAGTAGTGGCGACGTTCAACGAGATCTGAAAGTGCAAAGATTTGCTTCTTAAGATCTTGTAGCTGTTCGTCTGCCGCTTTGTATTCCGCTTCCAGCGCATCGAATTGCTCTGGGTCAGCATCTAGGGCAACCGCGACTTTTTCCAGTTCCGCCACTGCTTTCGCGTGGTTATTTAGGAACGCTTTTGCTTCTGAAAGCTGAGCGATTTTCTCTTCCAACTCATCAAAGCGCGCTTGCAGCGACTCATCTTCAATCAGTGCCATGTTTGGTGCTAGCTTGTCTAGAGAAGACAACGCTTGCTTGCTGGTTTGCAGTTGAGAACGTTGTTGTTGCTCTTTCGCATCCAGATCAGCCAGTACGCGAGAAATTTGGTTACGCTTGTCGCGAATGGTTGCCAATGCTTGCTCTGGGTCAGCTTCAAATGCTACTTGAATGTGGCTTGCCACAAACTGGTTAAACGCTTGATACAGACGCTGCATTTTTTGCGAATCGAATGCCGCTTTCGCGTGCTTCTCAACCACTTCTTCACGTTCGTTACGTAGTAGCTCTAAACGTTGCTCACGTGCTGCACGACCAAACAGTGGGATTTCAGGCAAGCGAGAGTAACGCATTTGGCGATCGTTCATGCGAACACAAACTGCGCCTTCTAGCTCTTCAGCGTCGAATGAGCTGTCATCAAAGGCATCGATGTCACCTTCAATGATGTACAAGTCTTCTGGACAGTCGTCTAGCTCTACCAGTTTCTCTTCGATACCAGATAGGTCAGAAACAACGATAGCGTGACGAGCCGGACCGTACATCGCACTGAAGTAAGGGGCGTCATCAATTGTGATGTCATCGTAGATCTCAGACAGCAATACGCCGCCTAGAGTATCTGCCAAGCCTTTCAGGCGAGGGTCGTTTGAACCACCAGGAGAAGCAAGACGCTCAATCTCAGTGTCAAGTTGGCTGCGACGCTCTGCTAGCTTGTCTTTCGCCAGAGAAAGGGTCTTCTCTTGCTCAAGCACCACTTGCATTTGGCTCATGACTGACTGGCTATCTTCTAGCTCAGCGTCACTTTGTTCACGCAGTTTTTCTAGCGCATCGTTCGCCGCAATCCAAGTTGGAGCAATGGCTTCTAGCTTGCTGATTTCCGCTGCTGCATCTTGCTCTAGACGACGCTGTTCACTGCGTTGTTCACGCACGTCTTCCTGCGTCATTTCTAGCGAGTCAATTTGCATCGCGTGACGCTCACGTTCTTGTTCAAACGTGATTTCGTCAGTCAGTTCAACATGGAACTGCTTTTGGTATTCGTTGACTAGCTCACGCGCTTGACGTTGCTGGTTAAGGCTACGCTCGAGGTCACGGTGCTGTGCACGCCATTGTTGTTCGTTTTGCGCCACTTGCTGAGATTCACGCGCTTTCGCAATTGCGGTTTTCGCATGTTCAGACGCGTCTTTACGCTCAACTTGACCAACGATGCTTTGTACCAGTTTAAGTGCAGTTTCGAATTGCTCTGCTGCTGCAGAAGACATGTCCAACTTGTGCTTAACCGATAGCAACGCGTTGGTGCTTTCTGATTCTTTGCTTTTGAGTTCAGAGACAAGCGCTTGTGCCGATTCTGCCGTTAGGCTGTCATCGTCAAGTAATTGTTTCGCTTTTTCCAGCGCTTGAACCGCTTGTTGGTATTGAAGCGCGCGAGTTTGCTGAACGTCGAGTGCTTGTTGGTAGTCCGCCAGTTGCGTCTTAAGGCTATCCACCTCTTCTTCCGCAACGGTCGCCTGCTCTTCCACCATCATCACGCGTTCTTGCGCTTCTTCCACTACCATCATCTGTTCTTCAAGACGCTCACTCAGCTCTTCAAGATCTTCTTGGTAGCGTTCGATCTTCTCTTGCTGACGCAGCGCGTTTTGCACCAGTTGCAAGTGATCCGAAGCCGCTTGGTAATCTTGCTCTAGTGCAGATTCCGACTCAACTAACAGTTCTAGTTCTTCTTGAACGCGGTTAAGCAGGTTGTTTTGCTCAACGAGAGTTTCACGAGAACCGAACAGCTCTGAACGCAATGACAGTGTTTTATCCAACTTGTTACGACGATCGTTCGCGTGACGCATGTAGTCCGCGGCCACATAGTTAGTCGACTCTGTGATCAAGTGTTTGAACAAGTCGCGGTCTGCTTGCGTGGTTTTGATCGCTTCTAGCGTCATGCGGTTTTCGCGCAGCGCCGATTCCATATCTTGGAACGCTTTCTTCACGCCACCGTTTTGTGGCAGAAGGTAGTCACGTAGCGAGCGCGTGATTGCGCTTGAGATACCACCGTAAAGCGATGCTTCGATCAGACGGTAAAATTTAGAGCGGTCACCAGAATTACGCAGTTTCTTCGGAATCACACCGAATTCGAACATCTGTGAGTGGTAATCCACGATAGAAGAGAACGCTTTGAATTGAACACCTTCAAATTCTGCGATCGATTCTTTTACTTCGTTGATTTGACGTACACGAGCTTGCGTCGCTGATACGCTTTCAATCAAGATATCCGTTGGTTTCACATGGCTTGGAAGACCTTGGATAACAAACGGTTTGATGTCTACTTTCTTATCACGACCCGCAACTTGCTGCAGTTTTACTGCGAACAATAGGCGTTGGTTACGTGAGTTCACCACGTCTAGCGCCGCATAACATGCGCCCGGCTGTAGCTTACCGTACAAACCTTTGTCGCGAGACGATTGGCTGCTGCCTGCTTCTGTGGTGTTACGGAAGTGCAGTAGCGTTTGGTCAGGAATCAATGCGGTGATGAACGCCGCCATTGTGGTTGATTTACCTGCACCGTTACCACCTGATAGCGTGGTGACGAGACCATCGATGTCAAACGTACGGGCAAAGAAGCCGTTCCAGTTGACCATGGTCAGCGATTGGTATTTACCGCGTTCAATCATGCTCATGCTTCACCCTCTTCTGTTGTTTCTTCTTGGGCTTGGTCGTCTTGATCTTCTTCAGACAATAGGCTGCCTTGGCTTGGTTCTTTGGTGTGCACTACCGCCTCACCATCACGGATCAGACGTAGCTGCGCTTCACGCATATCATCGCCAACACGTACATCGGCACCAAAACGGAATACCGCTTCACTGATGCTGAATTTACCTGTTTCACCGATGTTGATGATCATGCCTAGACGGCGCAGACGACGAAGTGACGTACGTACTTTTTCAAACAGCTTTTCTTTATCAAGGTCTGAACCAGTAGCACGGTTCGTTACTAGCTTCATCAGCTTATTTTCATCTGCTAGTGCAAGCAGTTCGTCGTACAGCTCTTGGTTAGTGAAGATACCTTCGTGCGCAAGACGCTCTGGACTTAGGTAAAGGAAACACAGTACCTTACCCACCAGCATATCCAGCTCAGAAAGCACACTGCGGCCAATCAGAGACGTTGAACGAGGACGAAGGTAGAAGAAACCTTCTGGCGCTTTCACCAATTCGGTGTTGTAGCGTTGGTAGAAAGAAGAAAGCTCAAGTTCGAAATCCGACAACAACGCGTGGTTGTCTAGATCTTCACTTGAGATATGACGCCCTGCTCGAAGCATGCTGTCTAGCGCTGGGAACAGAGGGTTAGAAATTGCTTTTGCCAGATTCTCTGACATGTATTCATTAGTATCGGTCGATGACATTCGCTTGTACCTTTGCCCCAAATTCGTTGATTGCTTTCCAGTCTGGCTGAACAGCTTGGTAGTCGGATTCTGAATAACCCAGACGTACCGCCTGATCAACGACAATGCGAGCTAAATCAAAGTGATGAGTGTATGGGTGTTGTGCAAGGTAATCTCGCAGTACCACGCTCAAGTCGATTGGTGTGCCTTGATCTTTATGCGCTTTCAGCATGTCACCAATTCGCTCTGCCAACTCATCATTGACTTGTTGAAACTCTTCGTATTCTACTTCCATCGGAACTTGACCCGTTACCTCGTCATCACGCAGTACTAGGGCTTCATCGCGGAGGTCAGAAAGCCTTTCCGCATCTGCATAAGTCAGATACCAAGGCGCATCGAAGTAATCTTTGACGGATTGACGCAGACGCGAGCTAAACGCACGGTTCTTATCCATATCAATGGCAGTACGGATGAACTTGTGTACGTGTCGGTCGTAACCAATCCAAAGGTCGATCGCTTGCTGGCCCCAGCTTGTGATTCGGTCCAGTTTCATCTGCAGACCAAACAAAGCTTCTTCGATAAACTCAAGCTCAGGGTCACCATAAACAATTTCTTGGATGTCTAGGATCTGAGTTTGCAGTTCATCACTGGCAGCTTGCAGCGTATCTTGAAGTTCACGCAACGTGCTGGATGTTTCTGACAGAAGCGCTTCACAGTTGTTGATCGCTTCACGCCAGTCTTTGTTAAGCAGGTCTGCAATCTGTTGTTTAACAGACTGTTGCTGCTCATCCATCACACGTTGGTTGAGGTCAATTTGATCGAAGATCTCGCCTACAGAATATTTCAAAATTCCGTAAACGTTTTTCTTCCAGTGGCCTGGAGTGCCACCCTTTTGTGCCGCTTCAATCGCTTTTGCCATTTCATCCGCTACCATGGATAGCTGGATAGAAAGACGCAGTTTCGAGAACTCACGATGGCGCACGTAGTAGTCGGTTATCCCTATCGCTAATGGCGACAAGCGGTAAATGCTCGCTCCGTCAGTAATTTCACTGACAAAACGGCTAATGAGGCGCTGCTTTACCATCTCGTTGATGGCATTGTTCGCACGGAAAGCCGAAGCTTCACCCGTCTCATCAAAAAGTCGAGTGACGATGGTAAATGCGTCGTGCAATTCACCTTCACCCAATTCTTCATCGAACCTTTCATTACTTAGTACAGCGATGGCAATCAAAAATGCCAATCGCTCAGTGGTCAGGTTCAACGAGAAATCGTGCTGCTTTACCCAGCCAACCAACTCATCGATTGGTTGCTCTGCAGCATTGAGAGTCATCTCACTCATCGTTATTCCTGTTTATCGTTCTTCTTAGCCCACACATGAATATAGCGGCCTAATGAGAGGTATGGCTCTTGTCGACAAAGTTGTTTTTCTAGCGCCAACACATCTTCAAACTCGTAATCGCCCATGTATTCCATATTGCCTATGTAATCACTGAATGAACGAATACCAGATTTTCCACAAATACTAAAACCAGAATCTTCTATCCATTGATAGACCTCTTCGGGTTTTAGGCCTTTTTGTGGCTGTAGTTTAAATCTTTTTCGGTGAGGCATGCCGTCTAAAACATGAGGAATGTTGCCACAAACCACATTTTTATAGACTAAGCCGTGGTGGTTATAGAACATAACCGAAGCGATGCCCCCCGGCTTGACCTGTTCCAAAACGGTTTCGAGTGCGGTTTTCGGGTCTACCAACCACTCCATGACAGCATGGAACATGACAAGGTCCACCTGCCCTTCCATGTGATCACCAATGGATTGGACAGGCGAATGAATCAGGCGATACTGCTCAAGCAAACCGTTTTTTTCAATATCCTGTTTCGCTAGTTGCAGCATTTCCGAAGATAGATCACATAAAGCGACATGATGTCCGAGCTTAGCAAGCTTTTGCGACATTTGTGCTAAACCACCACCAGCATCAAGGACTTGTAGAGCTTGATGGTCGGCGCCTAATTCACTTAGAATCTGTAGAAAATCTTCCCACACAATGATTTGACGGATCTCCCCTTTATCGGAGCCGTAAATATTTTTTGCAAATTTGTGGGCGATATCGTCGAAATTGCGGTCTTCTGTCACTTCTGCTGGGTTATCATATCGGATTGTGCCGCTATTCTGTCACAAGGAAAGCAGGAATAAAGAGGGTCAACCTCATTTTTATAATCAATTGATGTTTTTCGGACTATTTTCGTATGTTTGAGCTGAAAAAAGTAATGTCTGCCTTGCTTATGCCACTTCCGGCATTGTTAATAATAGGCTTGTTAGGTCTTGCTCTCATTAGTTTTACCACAAAACGTAAAACTGGCTGCTTTGTTGTTCTATTCTCTTTCGTCGGCATTTTTCTTGTTGCCTTCCAACCTGTTTCAACCAAGCTGTTAATGCCTCTTGAGCGCGAGTACAAAGCGTTTTTACCTGTTTCTGGTACCGTTGACTATGTCATGGTGCTTGGTAACGGACATGTGGTGGACAATGAGATCCCACCCACTTCTCAATTAAGTCGCACAGCACTAATGCGACTCACCGAAGGCATTCGTATTTTGCGTATGTACCCAGGTGCAAAACTCATTCTGTCTGGCTACGCTGGCGGCTCTGAAATAAGCCATGCTCGTATGATGGCGAACGTTGCGCTTTCTCTTGGTGTAGCCAAATCCGATATCATTTTGTTGGAAGACGCGAAAGACACCTGGGAAGAAGCACGCCAAGCGGCAGCCTTCGTAAAACAAAAAGATATTGTGTTAGTGACTTCTGCTAGCCACATGAAACGTGCTTTGTATGAGTTCAACGCTGCGGGTATTAAACCAATCCCAGCACCAACGAACTTTATGGCGATTGATGACATCGAGCAGCCATGGCAGAAGTACGCACCAAAAGCACGCTACCTAGAGCAAACCGAACTCTACTGGCATGAATACCTTGGTGGGTTGTGGCAAAAGCTGCGCGACAACGTCGGTCAAACACCAATGGTTGAAATGGAAGATCCTGAAATATTGCAGCCATAGAAACAGCGTTTAATCGCTAGCAAGCTTCTTACGCTAGATTGCGCTACAAAAATGACAGACACAAAAAAGGAGAGCCAGTGCTCTCCTTTTTCTTTACTGCAATGATTTTAGTCACCAGCGAACATGTAGCCTTCACCGTGAACCGTCACAAAGATTTGTGGGTTCTTAGGATCAAACTCCATCTTAGCTCGCATGCGGCGAATCAAAACGTCGATAGTACGATCGTTTGGCGCATCCACTCGGTGGCTAATCATATTCAAAATACGCTCACGGCTAAGTACCTGATTTGGGTACGAAGACAGTGCAACTAACAGCTCATATTCTGCTTTCGTTAGTTTCACTGGCTCACCATTACGGCTTAGAGCACGACGTTGAATATCAAACGTCCACTCACCGAAGCGCACAATGTGTTCTTCATTAGTGTCGCTGGCTGCTTTTTGAGAACCGTTGCGAGCCGCAGAGATGCGCCACAGCAAGTTCTTAACGCGAACCAGTAATTCCCTTAGTTCAAAAGGCTTTGTCACATAATCGTCTGCGCCCATTTCTAGGCCAACGATTTTGTCAATGCTATCCGTGCGTCCTGTCACTAATATGATGCCGATATCTGATTGGCTGCGTAATTCACGCGTAAGCATCAGGCCGTCTTCGCCGGGCAAGTTAATATCCAGCATAATTAAATCTACATCGCCACCTTGCAGCACTTCACGCATCTCTGCGCCACTTTCTGCTTCACTGACTTTGTAGCCTTCGTTTTGGAAATAGCCCGCAAGCTTACTACGAGTTACAACATCATCTTCTACGACTAATACGTGATAGCTCATTTACACCACTTTCTGTCTTTTTTATTATCCAAGACGTATTCTATTCATAACTAGTAACATTTCTAGTCGTAGAACCATTAAAATGCAAGATTTTGCGATTTTATTGATTCAAAGCAAGCTTATTTACGGCCATACATAACTACGAATATTTTCCCACAAAGCATAACAATTATAGTTACTGCTATTCATCTTAATTGTTTACACTTAAGGGAGAATCATTCAGGAGCAAAAAAATGCAAGAAGTGAAAGCTTTTAACGAAAAACGCGCCGAGATCTATTGGTGGTTTTCTAGCCTGTTCGCAAAAGAGCTGACAGAAAACGAATTGGAAACCTACCACAGTGTTGAAATTCGAAGCTTTTTAGCCGGCCTTGGTGAAAATGAATCACTGAAACCAGCCGTTGATACCCTTGTTGATGCACTCAACCGCCTACAAGATCGTGAAGACGCTCAGCTAGAATTAGCTGCAGACTTCTGCGAACTTTTCCTTAAAACAGAAAAACACGGCGCACTGCCTTACGCCTCTATGTACATCGGTAAATCTGGCCTGCTAAATGATAAACCAGCAGAAGAGATGGAAAAGCTGATGGCTGATTTTGGCGTGCAGGTAGACGAAAATCTTAAAGAACCAGCAGACCACTTAGCGGTAGAGCTGGATTTCTTAGGCAACATGATCATTCGCTCAAACGAACTAGAGCAAGAAAAGCATATGGAAGAAGCGTTCGAGAAACAGAACGAATTCATCCAGCAGCACCTTATGACTTGGTTGCCTCAGTTTGCTGCTAAATGTAAGCAATTCGATGAATTTGGCTTCTATGTTAGCGTTGCGCAACTATTAATTGCATTCTGTAAACTGGACAGCACCTACCTTCTTGGTGAATAATTGCCGCCTATTTTAGGGAGCCTGCTATTTAGGCTCCCTATTTTATTCGTTTATTTTTAATCTGGCTCATAGAAACCCAACAAATTTAGCCGTTAAAATGTGACCTCAAAGGCGCAAAACAACCGCTGAAAATATTGCCAGCCTGCCCACATCAGTCTAAAATGTGAGCGCAAACGATTAAATATGATTTATATGTAAACCGCTGAAATATAGCGGTTTTTGTGTTTTCTTAACATGATTGCTGACCTATTTCTCATTTATGTAAGACAGGAATAGGCGTTTCAGCAACAAATGTTGCTACAAACCTTTTTATACCGATTTCGGAACAACCGCTGCCAAATATCTCAGCAATGCCCTTTCTGCAGTTGCTCGGTTTGCGCAAGACCCTAAGCGTATGGTTGTCTTCACTACGGTATTCAGTAGCTCGATACAGGACATCATTTATGGCCACTATTAAAGACGTTGCTCGCTTAGCCGGCGTTTCTACCACAACAGTTTCGCACGTAATTAACAAAACTCGCTTTGTTGCAGAGACCACTCAAGAAAAAGTAATGAAAGCAGTGGATGAGCTCAATTACGCGCCAAGTGCTGTTGCTCGTAGTTTGAAATGCAACTCTACTCGTACTATCGGTATGTTAGTTACTCAATCAACCAACCTATTCTTCTCTGAAGTGATCGATGGTGTTGAAAGCTACTGTTACCGTCAAGGTTACACACTGATCTTATGTAACACTGGTGGTATCTACGAGAAACAACGTGACTACATCCGCATGCTTGCTGAGAAACGCGTAGACGGCATCCTAGTAATGTGTTCTGACCTTACGGAAGAGCTAAAAGAGATGCTTGATCGCCATTCAGACATTCCTAAAGTGGTAATGGACTGGGGCCCAGAAAGCTCACAAGCAGATAAGATCATTGATAACTCAGAAGAAGGCGGTTACATCGCGACGAAATACCTGATCGACAACGGTCATACTGACATCGCATGTTTGAGCGGCCACTTTGAAAAGGCGGCGTGTCAAGAGCGTATCGCAGGCTACCGTCGTGCAATGGCTGAAGCAAATCTTGCAGTAAACGAAGATTGGGTTCTTGAAGGTAACTTCGAGTGTGATACAGCAGTACTTGCTGCAGACAACATCACTGCAATGGAGAAACGCCCAACTGCTGTATTCTGCTTTAACGACACAATGGCGTTAGGTTTGATGAGCCGTCTACAACAAAACGGCATCAAAGTACCAGATGACATCTCCGTTATCGGCTACGACAACATTGAGCTTGCTGAGTACTTCTCACCGCCACTAACGACGATCCACCAACCGAAACGTCGTGTGGGTAAAAACGCGTTTGAAATTCTACTAGAGCGCATCAAAGATAAAGAGCACGAAAAGCGTGTGTTTGAGATGCAGCCAGAGATCGTAGTTCGTAATACAGTTAAGAAATTGAACTAATTTCACCTCAGTTTTTATAAAGCGCTCTTCGGGGCGCTTTTTTATTGCGTAAAATAACTTTTTTGAAACATTCGACATCGCTTATACAATCAAAAGCTAAGATAAGTTGCTGTTTTAACTCACTTGTAGCCCATTTCCTACATCAAGCTTTAGTATGACAAGTAGACAGTCCAAAATATGAAACTAAACACATCAAAATAGCACTATTAACTGAACCAAGATCACACTTTGGTGTTTGAAACGTGATGTTAATTCAATATACGAAGTATTCTCAAATGGTCACGCACAGGGCAAACCATTCGAAAGGGTGGGACGCAAAGCCTCCGGCCTGAACCATCGAACTAGATGGAAGGTAGCGGGGTTACCGATGGCAAATATGCATTAAGTGAGTTTACCCTTTAATGACATTGTGTCTGCATGCATTTGCTAATCTCTCGGACCTGATTTTTGGTGGCGTAATATTAATTACACCGAGATAACACACCATGGATAAACCGATACTCAAAGACTCAATGAAGCTGTTTGAGGCACTTGGTAATATCAAGTCGCGCTCAATGTTTGGCGGCTTCGGGCTCTTCGCTGATGAAACGATGTTTGCGCTAGTCGTAAACAACCAACTTCACATTCGAGCTGACCGACAAACATCTTCTGACTTCGAGACTCAAGGACTAAAACCGTACGTCTACAAGAAACGTGGTTTCCCAGTCGTTACGAAATACTATGCGATTTCTGATGATCTATGGGATTCAACCGATCGCTTGATTGAAGTTGCAAAGCAATCTCTAGAGACCGCTAAGCAAGAGAAAAAGCAACAAGCGAGCACCAAACCTAACCGATTGAAAGACCTTCCGAACCTTCGCCTAGCAACTGAACGTATGTTGAAGAAAGCAGGCATTGACTCTGTCGAGCAGCTAGAAGAAGAAGGTGCCTTAAACGCTTACAAAGCAATCCAAGATACGCATGCCTCAACGGTAAGCCTTGAGTTGTTGTGGGCACTAGAGGGCGCAATCAACGGTACACATTGGAGCGTCGTACCTCAGTCTCGCCGAGAAGAATTGATGAGTGCTCTCCCGTAGCGCGTTCATATCAGTATGACATTGAGTAAAAGCCGCAGTTTTCACGCTGCGGTTTTTTTTTGAAATTTTTTCTTATTCCATTCTGTCTTATTATTTAAGAAGCCAAACGGAGCAATTGATATGAATAAGAAACTGATTTTAGGACTGATCCTAGTCGCGACCATCCTCTTTTTAGGTGTAAATTTTGGCCAATACCTAACCCTAGAAAATGCAAAAGCACAACAAGAGGCGTTAAATAGCTTTATTGACCAAAACTTCATATACGCCGCCGCGACCTATTTCTTTGCTTATATCGCCATTACTGCGTTTTCGATTCCAGGCGCAGCTGTCGTTACCCTGCTCGGTGCTGCCTTGTTTGGTTTTTGGACTAGTTTATTGTTGGTTTCTTTTGCCAGCACCATCGGCGCTACGATTGCTTTCTTGAGTAGCCGTTACCTATTGAGAGAATGGGTACAAAGCAAGTTTGGGAGTAAACTGAGTGCGATTAACCAAGGCGTTGAAAAAGACGGTGCCTTTTACCTGTTTTCTCTGCGCTTGATTCCTGTTTTTCCGTTTTTCCTTATCAACTTATTGATGGGGTTAACACCGATGACCATTGCGCGTTTTTACTTAACCAGCCAAATCGGTATGCTGCCAGGCACTGCCGTGTACTTAAACGCTGGTACTCAGCTCGCCACCATTGATAGCCTATCAGGTATTGTGTCGCCGACCGTATTAGCGTCATTTGCGTTACTTGGTTTGTTCCCAATCATCGCAAAATGGGTTATGAATAAAGTTCGCCCTGCTCAAGTACAAAACGGAAACGCTTAATGAAAATATACGTCGCCAAGAATCCTGCTGAAGCTCATATCGTTTGCGAGCTTCTAAAAACCGAACAGATAGCTTGTGAAGTAAGAGGCGAGGGAATGTTTGGCTTGAAAGGCGAACTGCCATTTGGCGATGATACAGACCCGTATGTTTGGCTTTTACATCCAGAGCAAGAGTTGAAAGCGTCAGCCATTGTTGAAGATTATCGACAACAAGCGGACCGAACTTATCAAGATTGGCAATGCCCACAATGTTCAGAACAAAATGAAGGTCAGTTTGGGGCATGCTGGCAATGTGGATATCAAATAGGGGAGCCATAATGGCTCCCCTACTCTTTGGGTCTGACTGAAAAATCTATTAAGCCGCTAGACTTTGCTGCTTAATGAACTCGATAGAATGCTGGTTAAAGTAGTCTGGTCTTTCCACATTACACACGTGTCCACAATCAGGAATTTCGCGCAAGACGCTGAGCTTGTGTACCGCAACCATCTCTTTCACAGGTTTAATGAACATATAATCTCTGTCCCCCATCAAGTATAGGGTTGGGATTGGAAGCTCACGATCTTTAAAATATCGCATCAACGGGTTCACATCCGCAGCCAAAATAAACCAACGTTTGAATTCTTTCTGGCACAGCTTCTTTGCTTCGCGAATAAATAAATGTCGCGATTCACGTTGGTTCTTCTGTGGCATCACAATGTAAGCAAATAACTTATACAGCCACATGTATGGCAGGATGTGCTTACCGAGGTTACCAAGTCTCACTAGGATTTGAGAGCATGTATTCAAACGTGTCACCGCCCCGCCAAGAACCATAGAGCGTACGCGTTCTGAAGCCAGCTCGGCAAGGTTACGAACAATGATGGTCCCCAGAGACATACCGACAAAGTGCGCGGACTGAATCTTAAGGTGATCTAGGACTTTTAAAATATCTTGGGTGACTGCCGTAAAGGTATAACGGCTTGTCATCAACTCTTTAAGCAGTTGATTGGATTTTCCGTGTCCTCGAAGATCAATCAGCAATAAGTTGAAGTGCTGCTTATAAGCCTTGATCTGTTTAAACCATATCGAAGAACTGCCACCAGCACCATGAACGAAAACGACCCACTCTTTACTAGTAGGGTGTAAATAGGTTTTGTGGAATAAAAGTGGCTGAGTCATGTATCAGTATGAAAAACATTCTTTGTGAACAGGAATAAATAAATCCTAACACACTCTATTAGGACAAGAGTAATAAAGGCACCTAATTCGGTGCCTTTCGTTACACTTTCTAAAAATTTTGCGTCAATTTAACGCAGCTCTATACAGTTGCAAATACTCTTCAGCCGCTTTGCGCCAACAAAAGTCTTTTTGCATAGCATGCAGTTGTACTCGCCTTACTTCGTTCACATTTTGTGCATACAGCAATAATGCTCGTAGCATGGTAAGCAACAATCCTTGTGGCGTCGGCTCATAAAAAACAAAACCCGTTGCGTCTGTTGGATCAACGTCGTAGTCATTCACGCTATCTTTCAAGCCCCCCACCCCACGAACGATAGGCAAAGTGCCATAAGCCATGCTGTAGATTTGGTTCAAACCACAAGGTTCAAACTCAGAAGGCATTAAGAAGAAATCTGAACCGGCCTCAACCAAGTGCGCGAGCTCGTTGTCATAAGCTTCAACAAAAACAAACTTATCCGAAAACTGTGCGGCAACATCTCGTAACTGCGCAGCCAGAATAGGATCGCCAGTACCAACCACAACAAGTTGAACATCGTGTTTTAGAAAATCAGCCAATGCCGGCAACAGATAATGAACCCCTTTTTGCTGTGTCAGGCGGCACACCATACCAAACATGGCACAATCGGACGCTTCAAGACCCAGTTGTTCTTGCAGCGCCTTCTTACATGCGTTTTTACCACGAACCATACTTTGTCGATTCGCTTTGTAGTTTAGCGGTAAACTCGAATCGGTTTCTGGGTTCCAAGTGCCGTAATCGCAGCCATTAAGAATACCAACCAAATCTCCAGCACGTTGCTGAAATTCCCACGCCATACCATGGCTTCCCAGCTCAGTTTTAAGCTCTTCTGCATAAGTTGGACTGACCGCATTGATTTTATCGGCGTTCATCACCCCCGCTTTAAGCATGGTGATGTGCGTAGCGCTTACCGCTGCGTCTGGTACATTTCGGGAATGAAACTCAGGAAGACACTGAACATCGTCATAGCTAAATACCCCTTTAAATACCGCATTATGGATAGAGATAACGCTGCGAGTATTCGCAAAGAAAGCGTCGTGACCGTAACGATGTTTTAGCAAGAATGGGACTAACCCAGTATGCCAATCATTGGCATGTACAATATCTGGTTGAAAACCAAGCTTAGGTAACATATCAAGGCAAGCAGCGCTGAAAAAAGCAAAGCGCTCGCCGTTGTCGGTATAAGCCTGGTTATTTTCCGCATACATGGAAGGACGATTGAAATACGGAGGGCAATCAATCAAGTAAACTGGATTGTCGCCGAGCGTTAGCTTTAGGACACGGTAAGCGGTATGAGGCCAACTCGTTAGCTCTGTCTCAAGAACGGTTTCCGCCTCTGATAACTGCTCAATGCCGGTATAGGCTGGTATAGAAATTCGTACATCTTGCTGAAGATTTTGAAGGGCTTCCGGCAGTGCCTTGGCTACATCAGCCAAGCCACCACTCTTGATCAGTCCTTCGACTTCAGACGCTACAAACAGAACAGACAAATTGTTAGTAGCCAACACGTGCTCCTTTTGGAATTACAACAATGCCATCATCTGACACATGGTAGTGTTTCTTATCTTCTTGTAGATTTACACCAATTTGCGTACCCGGTGCAATATCCGCATCTTTATCTACAATCACGCGACGAAGTACACAACCTTCTCCAACTTTCACGTCACCAAGCAAAATACATTGGCTAATGTCACACGCAGAAGCGATGTTGCTGCGGAAGCCAAGTACCGATTTTTCGATGCGAGAGCCACGCACGTAGCTGCCGTTACATACTAAGCTGTCGATGATCTGAACTCGACCATTGTCAGAGTCCGTAAATGTCGCAGGTGGCAATGGTGGGTAGTAAGTGTGCAGTGGCCATTTGCGGTTGTATAGAGAGAACGCTGCGTCTTTCTCAAGCAGGTCCATATGAGCTTGCCAGTACGCGTCAATCGTACCTACATCGCGCCAGTAAACTTCTTCTTTCTCGCCAGTAATGCGGTTAGTACTGAAGTCGTAAACAAACACATCACCACGTGGGAACATCTTTGGAATGATGTCTTTACCAAAATCGTGAGAAGAAGCTTCATTGTCGGCATCTTCAATCAGCTCAGCAAACAGCGTCTGAGCTTCAAATACGTAGTTCCCCATCGAAACCAGCGCATGTTCTGGGTCGCCAGGAATAGATTTCGGGTTTGCAGGTTTCTCTTCAAAGCCGATCATACGACCTTCGTTATCGACTTCAATAACACCAAATTGAGAAGCTTCAGATAACGGCATTCTAAGCGCTGAAACCGTTAGTGACGCTTCTTTCTCTTGGTGGAAAGCCAACATCTGTTTGATGTCCATTTTATAAATATGGTCTGAACCAAAGATACAAACTTGATCCGGTTCCGCCAATTCCATAAAACGTAGGTTTTGGTAAATAGCATCCGCTGTACCTTCATACCAACGCTTACCTGTACGCATTTGCGCAGGAATTGGGTCGATAAAACGGTCGGTAATGCCGTTGATGTTCCAACCCTTTTTCAAGTGGTGGAATAGAGATTGAGATTTGAATTGAGTAAGAACGTAAATGCGCATGAGATCCGCATTCACAAAGTTATTCAGAGCGAAATCAATAAGTCGGTAGCTCCCGCCAAAAGGGACCGAAGGTTTACTGCGGGATTCCGTTAAAGGTCTCAAGCGAGAGCCTTCACCGCCAGCAAGAATCATTCCCAAAACACCAGCCATTCGTTGTTCTCCATATATAGTTATAGCTTGGAACTGGTACTCGCTTGATATGAGCAGAACTCGGGGAGTCAAGCGAATACGTTAATACATTCGCACTGACAAGTTTCTTTGAACCCTCACAGCACGAACTAAAAAAGCTATTGCACATCCTCGTACGCCAGCACCTTAGTTATTCTTTATTTTTGGCGCTAAATAACAGCATACAGTTGCATTATTTGTGTAATAAGTTATCGGACTGGAACTAAATTACAATTTAAAATATGCCATTCCGTGTCATATACAGATGTTGCTTACTCAATACGGTATCTTGATCACACATCAGGGCGCAAACGATTACATTGTGAAAACAATTTACAAACCGATTAACTACACAAGTGCAGTTTTGCGACAGGATACGATGAAACTATGACCGTTCGATGAAAACAAAATGGAGAAAACTTGAAGGGAAAAGCATTGATGAAATGAATGATTTATAAAGTAGCAGATAAAAAATAAGGCAGCGAAATCGCTGCCTTATCCATTTAAACTTGATGTTTAAGCTTTTGCTTTTTTGCGCTTATCTGTGATTTCCCACTTACCGTCAACAAACAACGCAGTCCAACCACTTGGTTTGCCATTGTCTTCAGTACGCACGTAGTTTTCTTTGCTCTTACGGCTAAAGCGAACGACTGCAGGGCGACCATCTGGATCCGCTGCTGGCGCTGTCGTTAGGTACTTAAACTTCTCTGGAAGACGCTCTTCGAAGCGAGCAAGTTCTGACACCAACGGGGCACGAGTTTCACGTGATTTAGGGAAGTTGCTTGCCGCCATAAATAGGCCAGAAGCCCCATCACGCAGAACAAAGTAAGCGTCCGAGTTTTCACATGGCAGTTCAGGGAAATGAACTGGATCTTCTTTCGGAGGCGCAACTTCGCCATTCTTCAGAATCTTACGAGTGTTCTTACACGTCTCACTCGTACAGTCCATGTATTTACCGAAGCGACCGTTTTTAAGCACCATGTCAGAACCACACTTGTCACACTCAACAACTGGGCCATCGTAGCCTTTCACTTTGAACTCGCCGTGTTCAACGATGTAGCCTTCACAGTTCGGGTTGTTACCACAAACGTGCATCTTACGCTTATCGTCGATCAAGTACGCATCCATCGCCGTTTCACAGATAGGACAACGCTTCTTCGCACGCAGTGCTGCAGTTTCCACATCTTCTTCTAGAACATTGATAATGCCATCTTCGTCACCCAAGTTAATCGTTGTCTTACAACGCTCTTTAGGTGGTAATGCGTAACCAGAACAGCCAAGGAATACACCGGTAGATGCAGTACGAATACCCATTGGACGGCTACAAGTCGGACATTCGATGTCTGTCATCACGATGTGATTCAGCTTCATGCCGCCTTCGTTTTCGTCCTGTTCCGCTTTCTCAAGATCGCCAGTGAAGTCTGTGAAGAAGTTGTCTAGGACATCTTTCCACATCACATCGCCTTCTGCGATTTGGTCAAGCTTCTGTTCCATACGAGCCGTGAAGTCGTAGTTCATTAGGTCGTTAAAGCTGTCATCTAGGCGGTCAGTAACGATCTCACCCATCTTCTCTGCATAGAAACGACGCTGTTCAACTTTCACGTAGCCGCGATCTTGGATCGTAGAGATGATTGAAGCGTAAGTTGAAGGACGACCAATGCCGCGCTTCTCAAGCTCTTTAACCAATGCCGCTTCTGTGAAACGTGCAGGTGGCTTAGTAAAGTGCTGTTTAGGCTCTAATGACTCTAGGTCTAGCTTTTCGCCTAGCTGAACAGCTGGAAGAATCGTATCTTCGTTTTTACCCATTGGGCGTTGTACGCGAGTCCAACCGTCAAACTTAAGGATACGGCCTTTCGCTTTTAGCGTGTATTCTGCCGCTTTCACACTGATTGTTGTTGAATCGTATTCTGCTGGCGTCATTTGACAAGCAACGAACTGATTCCAGATCAATGAGTAAAGTTTGTGTGCGTCCGCATCAACACCTTGTAGATCTTCTGATTTCACAGAAACATCGGAAGGACGAATCGCTTCGTGCGCTTCTTGTGCGCCCTCTTTGCTACCGTATGTTAGCGGTTTAGCAGGAAGGTACTTGTCACCATACTCAGAGCCGATGAATCCACGAACCGCATCTACAGCTTCCGCACTCAAGTTAGTTGAGTCGGTACGCATATAGGTGATGTAACCCGCTTCATACAAACGTTGAGCGAGCATCATTGTCTTCTTAACGCCGTAGCCAAGACGAGTACTTGCCGCTTGTTGCAGTGTTGAAGTGATGTAAGGAGCAGACGGCTTACTCTTTGTTGGGCGGTCTTCACGCTTACAAACTTCGTAGCTCGCTTTTTCCAGTACCGAAAGCGCTGCTTTGGTCTCTGCCTCGTTGACTGGCTTAAACGCAACGCCATCTTTTTGTGCAACAAGCAATTTGAATGCGGTCTTGTCTTTGGTGTTCGTATTCGCGTTGATATCCCAGAACTCTTCTGGAATGAAAGCGTTGATTTCACGCTCACGCTCAACCAATAGCTTCACCGCTACTGATTGTACGCGACCTGCTGAAAGACCACGCGCAACTTTCTTCCATAGCAATGGAGAAACCATGAAACCTACTACTCGGTCCATGAATCGACGTGCTTGCTGTGCGTTAACACCGTCCATGTTTAGCTCGCCAGGTGTCTGGAAAGCTTGTTGGATAGCATTCTTAGTGATCTCGTTAAACACCACGCGCTTGTATCGCTCTTCATCGCCACCGATGATCTCACGAAGGTGCCATGCGATTGCTTCCCCTTCGCGGTCCAAATCGGTTGCGAGGTAAACGTAATCAGCGTCTTTGGCTAATTTTTGCAGTTCGCTTACGACTTTTTCTTTGCCTGGAAGGATTTGGTAATTCGCATCCCAGTCATGATATGGGTTAATCCCCATTTTTTTGATTAGCGCTTTGCGGTCTTTTTCTTTTTTGACACGCGCTTTCTCTTCCGGGCTCATTCCTTTTGTAGAAATGGCAGCGGCTTTTTTCTCACCAGTGCTTTGACCGGCCGTAGGCAGATCACGCACGTGACCAACACTAGACTTAACAATAAAGTCTTTACCAAGATATTTATTTATCGTCTTAGCCTTGGCTGGTGACTCCACTATAACGAGCGATTTACCCATAACTGACTCTAACGTCCTTCATAATAATGCGGGTAACTGCCCCCTAAGGAAGCTACCCGCATAATGTTCTATTTCATTGCTTCTTTTTTTACTATTGTGCGAGATGAAAAGAAGATCAACTGCTTTTTTGAAATTCAGATCCGATTGGTTGACAATTCATCGCCTTTGCACTTTGACGAGGCAGGGTTCTGAAAAAGGTCTTGAGCGGCATATACTAAGCAGGCAAAGATTCCTCTCGCTAGTCGAATTCAATAAATTTTGTCTCACATCACAAAATATTTTTTCTTTCGCGATCAGAACGTAACCTTAGGTTAGACCGTGAAATAGCCACTGCATGCGTATACCCAAGTAACCTCGAGATGCTAGGTTCAGCGAGAATGACTTGGTTTGTAGACGCGGCGGCGATTTAAAGATCTAGTCATTCTAAATCAAGAATCGGCAACAAAGTATACAAGCCAAGGCAGCTCGCCCTTTGGGAGCGTGTCATTGACCCGATTGCTGCGTCAAACAACATGGAAACAGCTAGCTATTACACTGCGTTGTTTTCCTTACTCTCGAATCAATGACAACGCTCTGAATCCTGCATCTTGAAGTCACTTGGGTATATACCAATAACGCCTACTATTTCCTCTATATAAATGTATATCGGTATATAAAGCGTAAACACGCAATCAGAGATTTAGGCATGCAAACCCATGACAATTGTGGGTATACTGCACTCACTTAAGTTTCATTGAATGACGAGAGCGTTATGTCTGATAGAAAATACATTGAAGAATTCGACCTTCTTTTAATCGCAAACCAAATCATCCAAGAACACGATGACTACATCGATGGTATGCGTGCGACGAGCGTAGAAGAAAAAGACGATGTATTGGTATTTAAAGGTGAGTACTTCCTCGATGAGAAAGGTCTACCGACCACTAATACAACAGCAGTATTCAATATGTTTAAGTACCTAGCGCACCACCTTTCAAAAGAGTTCACATTGAACAAGTAAGCGCTTCAAATTCAATAAAAAAGCCAGAGTTCTCACTCTGGCTTTTCTCTTTCATATAAGACGAATTAACAGCTCAACGCTTTCAACTTATCGAAGTAATCCGGGAACGTCTTGGACGTACACTTAGGATCGTTAATCGTCACAGGCGTGTCGCTTAGCGCTACCAGCGAGAAACACATCGCCATGCGGTGATCGTCGTATGTATCAATCGCAGCGTGCGTAAGCTGTGGTACAGGCTTCACAATGATGTAATCTTCGCCCTCTTCCACTTCTGCGCCAACTTTGCGTAGCTCAGTCGCCATAGCGGATAGACGGTCAGTCTCTTTTACACGCCAGTTGTACACGTTGCGAATCGCCGTTGTGCCTTCGGCAAACAGTGCTGTTGTCGCAATGGTCATCGCCGCATCTGGAATATGGTTGTAGTCCATATCGATGCCTTTCAGCTGACCGACACGAGAGATAACGTAATCATCACCCCATTCGATCTCTGCACCCATTTTTTCAAGCGCATCAGCGAATTGGATATCACCTTGGATACTGTTTTTACCAATACCAGTGACTTTCACTTCACCACCTTTGATGGCTGCTGCCGCCAAGAAGTAAGAAGCAGATGATGCATCACCTTCAACCAAGAAGTCACCCGGAGCGACGTACTGTTGACCCGCAGGAATCACAAATTCTTGGTAATCGTTGTTGATCACATCCACACCAAACTGTTTCATGATGTGCAGCGTGATATCAATGTATGGTTTTGAAACCAGTTCACCTTCGATGTTGATGCGAATGCCACCTTCTGCCAACGGCGCCGACATCAAAAATGCCGTCAGGAATTGGCTAGAAATCGAACCATCAATCGATACAGAGCCCGACTTAAGTCCAGTACCTACGATTTTTAGTGGTGGGTAGTTTTCATTTTCCAGATACGTTACGTCCGCGCCAGCCGCTTTTAGGGCCGTGACTAAGTGACCAATTGGGCGTTCCTTCATTCTAGGTTCGCCAGTCAGAACGTATTCACCTTCGCCTAAGCATAGGGCTGCAGCAAGTGGACGCATTGCTGTACCTGCATTGCCTAAAAAGAGCTCTACAGGTTCAGAGACAGAAAATGGGCGACCAAGACCTTCTACGACACACTCCGTTTTGTCCTCAGACAATTGGTACTGAACACCGAGTTTAGTCAGAGCGTTCAACATGTGGCGAATATCATCACTGTCGAGAAGGTTGGTCAAACGAGTCGTACCTTTTGCTAGTGCAGCAAGCAGTAACGCTCGATTGGAAACGCTTTTTGATCCAGGAAGGTTCACTTCCCCTTGAATTTTATTGATAGGTTGTAACGTTAGGCTTTCCATTAAAAGTTGATAATCCTTTGTGCCCTCACTTCAAGGTTTTTGAGAGCTAAACAATTCTTCGTGATTTCAGACTAACGAAAAAACCACCACAAAACCAGAGTAAATCCATGCTAATTTTTGAATAATTAGTCAGCTTAGGTTTTGCAGTGCAAACGTTGGCTTAATAAGCGATATCAACCCTTACACCATCATCAAAATACAGGATGCGCACCTCATCACCTCGATTAAACAACATGCTGTTATCAACATCTTGAATGACGTTGATCAGTTTGTTGCCATCAACCTTGATCAATAGCTCAACGAGTTTGTATTCAACCGTGTATTCATAATTGCTGCGATTTCTCACCACCGCCGCACCAGCCAATGCACCAACAGCCGTCGCCACTTCTTTCCCCGTGCCACCACCAAATTGATTGCCGACTAAACCACCGATCGTCGCCCCTAGTAAGGTCTCCCATCCGTTGCTTTGAGATTGCTTCACCTCTTGCTGTGTAATGTATCGCACCGAATCGACTTTGCCATACACCACTTGGTTAACTGGCTTTGCTACATTTCTTTCATAGGCTGCATTGGCGAAAAATGGCAAAAACAGTATGATCCATGCCCATCGTTTTATATTAAGTGTTACTCCGCTCATAATAAGCTCCTATAGGCTCTGATGTTGGTAAAGTTTTCTTTATGGCTATCTATTTAACTGAACTTGGTGATTCACATTCTTTTCCGTCGCCATACGACGCATTGAATGACCCAAATGGCTTGCTGGCTTTTGGCGGCGATCTTAACCCTGATCGCATTCTAAACGGCTATCATCAGGGCATTTTCCCTTGGTATGGGCCGGGAGAGCCGATTCTATGGTGGAGCCCATCTCCACGAGCCGTTTTTGACCCTTTGGCATTTAAGCCTTCCAAAAGCTTGAAAAAGTTTCAACGTAAACAACAGTATAAAGTAACGCTAAACAATGCAACCGAACGCGTAATTCAATTATGCTCTTCAACTCGCTCAGCAGAAGAAACTTGGCTCAATGAAGAGATGCAGACATCATACATTGAGCTTGCAAGACGCGGACACTGCCACTCAGTAGAAGTATGGCACGATGAGAAGTTAATTGGCGGCTTGTACGGCATTAGCGTCGGCCAACTTTTTTGTGGTGAGTCGATGTTTAGCCTTAAAGACAACGCGTCGAAAATCGCATTGTGGTATCTATGCGAGCACTTGGCGTCAAACCAAGGTCAATTAATTGATTGCCAAGTAATGAATCCGCATCTAGCCTCACTTGGCGCGTTTGAGCTGGAGCGTGACGACTTTGTACAAAAACTACTATCTTTAAGAGACAGGAACATTAATTTGGGTACGTTTGAACCACAGGTTTTGCAAGGCGCAGTATCATGAGCACAGATCTCCAGCACATTCGTATCGGATTAACTAATAACCATCCATGCAGTTACCTACCTGAACGTGAAGAGCGAGTGGCTGTCGCGCTAGACGAAAACTTACATACAGAAGACAACTATCAAGTTTTGATGGCCAACGGTTTTCGACGCAGCGGCGATACTATTTATAAGCCTCACTGTCAGCACTGCAACGCATGTCAACCTATACGAATTGCGGTACCTGACTTCATCCCTTCAAAAAGCCAAAAGCGTTTGCAGAGCAAAGGAAAGGCGTTACATTGGGAGATGAAACCTGAGCTCGATCCAAATTGGTTTGACCTTTACAGTCGCTATATCTGTGAGCGACACAAAGACGGCACTATGTTCCCACCAAGAGAGGATGAGTTTGCTCGGTTCGCGCAAACAACTTGGTTGACCACTGGGTTTCTTCATATTTATGACGAGAGTGATCGACTTCTCGCGGTCGCCGTTACCGATATAATGGATAAATGTGCAAGTGCGTTTTATACCTTCTTCGATCCGGACTATCCTTTATCTCTCGGGACGTTAGGGGTACTTTTCCAGCTCGAATATTGCCAACGAGAGAATAAACATTGGCTATATTTGGGTTATCAGATCGATGAATGTCCAGCGATGAACTACAAAACTCGCTTTCAACGACACCAAAGGCTAGTAAATCAGCGTTGGCAAGGGTAGAATACGCCCCAACTTTACATAATTACTGTTTAGCGGCAAAATAAGCGCGCTAATACCGCCTAATTTCTAAAGAGGATTAAATGGCTAAAGAAGACGTAATTGAGATGCAAGGCACTGTGCTTGACACTCTACCAAACACTATGTTCCGCGTTGAACTTGAAAACGGTCACGTTGTGACTGCACACATCTCTGGCAAGATGCGTAAGAACTACATCCGTATCCTTACTGGTGATAAAGTAACTGTAGAGATGACTCCATACGACCTTTCTAAAGGCCGCATCGTCTTCCGTGCTCGTTAATCTCTGATTTTCGAATACAATAAAAAACGGAGCTCAAGGCTCCGTTTTTTATTGTCTGTTTTTGCTCTCAATACCAAGCTTACTTTTGGGAGTTTCAATACACTCCACAGGCTCAGGCTTGCTCCATTCTTGCAGACACAAAAAAAAAGCGCACGCCTAGGCGCACGCTTTTAAAATAGATTTCAACAAAGAATTAGTGAAGTGCTGCTTCTTTCTCGCTTAGGTATTCAAACTTAAGCTCGTCTTTCACTAGCGTTACCTTCACTGTACCACCGTCAACCAATGAGCCGAACAGAAGTTCATTGGCCAAAGGTTTCTTAAGTTGCTCTTGGATAACACGTCCCATTGGACGCGCGCCCATCGCTTTGTCGTAACCTTTGTGTGCCAACCAATGACGAGCATCCTGCGACACTTCCATTGATACGCCACGAGCATCCAATTGAACTTGAAGCTCCACGATGAACTTGTCAACCACTTGGTGGATCACCGCTTCATCTAGGCTATTGAACCAAATGATATTATCTAGACGGTTACGGAATTCTGGTGTGAACACCTTCTTGATTTCCGCCATCGCATCATGACTATTATCTTGTTGGATAAGACCGATAGATTTCTTCTCAGTCTCAGCCACACCGGCGTTGGTTGTCATAACAAGAATGACATTACGGAAGTCAGCTTTACGACCATTGTTATCTGTTAGCGTACCGTTATCCATCACTTGCAGTAGCAAGTTAAAGATATCTGGGTGTGCTTTCTCGATTTCATCAAGCAGAACTACTGAGTGTGGATGCTTAAGCACAGCGTCAGTCAACAGACCACCTTGGTCATAGCCCACGTAGCCAGGAGGCGCACCGATTAGGCGGCTGACTGAATGACGTTCGCCGTACTCCGACATATCGAAGCGCAGAAGCTCGATACCAAGCAACTTAGAAAGCTGAACCGTAACTTCTGTTTTACCAACCCCTGTAGGGCCCGCAAACAAGAATGAACCAACTGGTTTGTTATCCACGCCAAGACCTGCACGAGATAACTTGATGGCTTCAGATAGCGCATCAATCGCCGTGTCTTGACCGAACACAAGCATCTTCATCTTATCATCCAGATTCTTCAGAATGTCTTTGTCTGAAGACGACACTGATTTCTCTGGAATACGAGCCATTTTCGCAACCATCGCTTCGATGTCTGCTACGCCGACCGTTTTCTTACGACGACTTGCTGGTGCTAGACGACTACGTGCACCCGCCTCATCAATCACATCAATGGCTTTATCTGGTAGATGACGTTCGTTAATGTACTTCGCCGATAGCTCTACAGCAGCACGCAATGCTTTGTTGGTGTAACGCACTTCGTGGTGAGCTTCGTACTTAGGCTTAAGGCCAATCAAAATCTTCGTAGTATCATCCAGAGAAGGCTCTACTACATCGATCTTTTGGAAGCGACGAGATAGCGCGCGTTCTTTCTCAAAAATGTTGCTGTACTCTTGGTACGTCGTTGAACCGATACAACGCAACTTACCGCTACTCAGTAGAGGTTTGATCAGGTTAGCAGCGTCAACTTGACCGCCAGAAGCTGCACCCGCACCGATGATGGTATGAATTTCATCAATGAACAGAATCGCATCTTCTTCTTTCTCAAGCTGCTTCAAAACTGACTTAAAGCGTTTCTCAAAATCACCACGGTATTTAGTGCCAGCCAGTAGAGAACCAATATCTAAGGAATAAATCACACTATTTTGAATCACTTCAGGCACTTGGCCTTCTACAATTCTCCACGCAAGACCTTCCGCGATAGCCGTTTTACCTACGCCAGCTTCACCCACAAGTAATGGGTTGTTCTTACGACGACGGCACAGCACTTGAATCGTGCGCTCAAGCTCTTTGTCACGGCCAATCAATGGGTCGATATTACCCGCTTTCGCAACTTGGTTTAGGTTCGTTGCAAAGCTTTCCAGACGCTCTTCTGGGTTGGTTTCTTCAGGTGCTTCTGAGCCAAACGAATCAGATGAAGAAGAATCTTCATTTGAACCCGATGCTTTAGTGATGCCGTGAGAAATAAAGTTAACAATGTCCAAACGAGAGATATCGTTCTTTTTAAGTAGGTAAGCAGCGTGAGACTCTTGCTCACTGAAAATAGCAACGAGGACGTTTGCCCCAGTCACTTCACTGCGGCCAGACGACTGAACATGGAAGACGGCGCGTTGAAGTACACGCTGGAAACTCAATGTCGGCTGGGTTTCGCGCGTCTCATCACTTTCTGGGATGAGCGGCGTTGTTTGGTCGATAAAAATATCGAGTTCATTTCGCAAAGCATCAAGGTCCGCTTTGCAGGCTAAAAGGGCTTCCTTAGCTGCATCATTTTCTAATAATGCAAGTAGGAGGTGTTCGACAGTCATGAACTCGTGGCGTTTATCACGTGCACGAGCGAATGCACCGTTAAGGCTTGACTCTAGTTCTTTATTTAGCATAAGTACCTCCCGAAAGAACAACTTGGGTTGCTCGAGCAAGTCTTCTTATTACGCTTGCTCCATAGTACATAGTAGCGGATGCTCATTTTCCCTTGAGTACATCGTCACTTGCGCTACTTTTGTTTCAGCAATTTCTGCACTGTATGTGCCACAAATTGCCTTTCCTTCATAGTGAATCTTGAGCATGATTTGCGTTGCTTTATCAATATCGTGTGAGAAGAATCGCTCAAGTACCTCTATGACGAAATCCATAGGTGTGTAGTCATCATTGTTGAGTACAACGTTATATAGCTTTGGTGGCTGAACTTTTGTACTTTCTCTCTCCAGAAGATCAGAGTCTGGAGTCACCCATTCAAAATTTTTACTCATGGCAATTCAAAGATATCGTATCAAAGGGTTGATGTTTTCGACCTATAAAAACAATCTACCATAAGCATACCATGCGGTGTAGTGAGATATGGCACCTAATTCGAATTTGATAGATAAAATTTGCGTCCTCATATAGAGACTAATGCACCTCCGGCAGGCGCGCAAATAAAAGATTTTTATCACTGAGGCGCGATATTTTTGCCGTTAGATTCACAAATATTCGACACACTTCATCTTCTATAACTACCCTCTCATATTCTGCCAAGATCACAGTTACAGGGAAAAAACACTAAATATCACGAAAACCGTACTTTTTATTCATTCAGTAGAATCTTCTAATGTACTCTTCTCATCTAGTATTCATTTTCCTTATATCAGAACCTTACAGAGATTTTCACTAAACTTCGGCAAACAACCATAAATTACTTTGCAAAGTTGTTAATCTCAAAAGTGATTTGTTTTCAAATATGTTTCTGATTGTTGTCTTTCACTATTGACTGTCGAGATTCATTGACTACAGTGGAATGTGTTGATGCATAAATCCTCATTCTGGGTTTGTTGGTTTTCTAACACCCTGATGAATATGGATATGCTCACTCGACGTGTGTTAGCAATTACGAACAAAGCAACGGCTAACAATGAGGCCAAGCTAAAGGGATAGCTTGGAGAAGTAACAACATCAGTAAAAAATGCATGAGGGATGTAAAAGCATGGCTACAGGTACAGTAAAGTGGTTTAACAATGCCAAGGGATTTGGGTTTATTTGTTCAGACGAAGAGGAAGGAGACATTTTCGCCCACTACTCAACTATCCAAATGGACGGTTATCGTACACTGAAAGCAGGCCAACAAGTCTCATACGAGATTGAAAAAGGTCCAAAAGGTTCACACGCAAGTAGCGTAGTGCCAATAGAAGGCCAAGCCAAATAAATCGAGCGCTGTCGGAAAGACAAACCATTTGCTCTCGTGAAAGCACAAATTATCTGTTTTCATGAAGAGAAAAATAAACCCGCGTAAAGCGGGTTTATTGTTTTTATAAGTCTTAACTACGCGCTACCGAAATAGCGCGTACAAGGTTATTTATTGATGATTGCGTTCAGCGTTGCGCTCGGGCGCATCAATGTAGAAGCTAGCGCATCATCCAGTGAATAGTAACCGCCTAGCTCACCTTTCACACCCTGTGCATTGTTTAGCTCGGAAACAATCGCTTCTTCTTGCTGCGCAAGCGCGGCTGCTACTGGCACAAACTCAGCCGCTAGATCAGCATCTGCCGTTTGCTCAGCGAGTGCTTTCGCCCAGTAAGACGCAAGGTAGTAGTGGCTACCACGGTTATCCAACTCACCAACTTTACGTGACGGTGACTTGTTGTTGTCTAGGAACTCACCCGTTGCTTTATCAAGTGCATCGGCAAGTACCTGTGCTTTTGCATTGCCAGCAACCGTGCTTAGGTGCTCAAGAGATGCCGCAAGTGCAAGGAACTCACCCAAAGAATCCCAACGTAAGTGGTTTTCTTTTTCTACCTGTTGAACGTGTTTAGGAGCTGAACCGCCTGCACCCGTTTCAAATAAACCGCCACCGTTCATTAGTGGGACAATAGATAGCATCTTCGCAGAAGTACCAAGCTCCAGAATTGGGAACAAATCAGTTAGGTAGTCACGAAGTACGTTACCTGTTACCGAAATGGTATCTAGGCCTTCTTTGATACGCTCTAGAGAGAATTTACATGCGTCGATTGGTGCCAGGATCTTGATCTCTAAACCTGAAGTGTCGTGCTCAGGGAGGTACGCATTTACTTTCTTGATAAGTTCTGCATCGTGAGCACGAGCTTCGTCTAGCCAGAATACTGCTGGAGCACCTGAAGCACGAGCACGAGTAACAGCAAGTTTCACCCAATCTTGAATTGGCGCGTCTTTCACCTGACACATACGGAAGATGTCACCTTCTTCTACCGCTTGTTCAAGAAGAACCGCACCAGAAGCATCTACAACACGCACACTGCCTGCTGCATCTAAGATGAAGGTCTTGTCATGAGAACCGTACTCTTCAGCTTTTTGGGCCATTAGACCGACATTTGGAACGCTGCCCATTGTTGTTGGGTCAAACGCACCATGTTCTTTACAGAAGTCGATCACCGCTTGGTAAATACCTGCGTAGCTACGATCTGGAATCATTGCTTTCGTATCTTTCTGCTTGCCGTCTGGTCCCCACATTTGGCCAGAAGCACGTAGCATTGCAGGCATAGAAGCATCAACAATGATATCGCTTGGTACGTGTAGGTTAGTAATACCGCGATCTGAATCCACCATAGCTAGTGCTGGTTGCGTTTCGTATACCGCAAGAATAGCTGCTTCGATTTCTGCTTTTTGTTCTGCAGGTAGCGCTTCAATCTTCGCATATACGTCACCGATACCGTTGTTTACATCAACGCCTAGCTCTTCAAACAGCTTCCCGTATTTTGCAAATACGTCTTTGTAGTAAACCTTAACTGCGTGACCGAAGATAACTGGATCCGATACCTTCATCATGGTTGCTTTCATATGTAGAGAAAGCAGTACATCTTGCTGTTTTGCTTCTGCAATTTCTTTCTCGAAGAACTCAACAAGCGCTTTCTTGTTCATTACTGAACAATCGATCACTTCTTTGTCTTGTAGAGGGAATGCTGATTTAAGTTCTTTTACCGAACCATCAGCAGCAACAAATTCGATTTTAACGTCGGTAGCACCTGAGATAGTCGTCGATTTTTCACTACCGAAGAAATCGTTGTCAGCCATACTTGAAACGTGAGATTTAGAGTCTGCTGACCACGCGCCCATTGAATGCGGGTTTTTCTTTGCGTAGTTCTTCACTGAAAGTGGTGCACGACGGTCTGAGTTACCTTCACGCAAAACTGGGTTAACCGCACTACCTTTGATTTTGTCGTAAGTCGCTTTGATCGCTTCTTCTTCGTAAGTGCTTGGCTCTTCTGGGTAGTTTGGTAGCTCGTAGCCTTTCGCTTGCAGCTCTTTAATAGCGGCCTTTAGCTGTGGGATTGACGCTGAGATGTTTGGAAGCTTAATGATGTTCGCTTCAGGCGTTTTCGCCAATTCGCCTAATTCTGCTAGCGCGTCACCGATGCGCTGATCTTCTTTCAAATGTTCTGGGAAGTTAGCGATGATGCGACCCGCTAACGAAATATCACGTGTATCTACATTAATGCCAGACGATGCTGTAAACGATTGAATGATTGGTAGTAATGAATAGGTTGCTAACGCCGGGGCTTCATCAGTGATGGTGTAGATAATTGTAGGTTTTTCTGTAGGCATGAAATTTCCCTATTTTTTACTCAACTAAGCTGAACAACTCAGCAACTGAGTTCGTTGAATTTACGCAGTGCTTAACGTTAGTAGTGCATTCCTCCTCACCAACGCGACATGCGGTTTGCACTCTTTCTTATAGTTTGAAGCTCTATGGCTCTCTATCCATGAGTGCACTTTGTGCCAAGTTTGCTTTCATGAAGTTCTTTTGCAAAAACACCTCACTAAAAGCAACTTGGCTATATCATTAAACAAATAACACGAAATAGTCTATTATTCTGTGCGCTTTTGTTAGTTTTTGGCGCGCAAATGATAGCCGATAAGAAGAAAACTTAAAACTTTCAAACACAGTTCATTTACATTTTTGCAAGGTAGTTAACATGTCATCTCGCACGGGTCATGAAAAAGGTCGCCGTAGTAACCACTCCAAACCGAGCCATTTTAAACGCTCTGGTAAGCCAAATCATTCAAATGGACAGGCTAAAAATCGACCGAGTCGCCCTACCCGTTCTTCAAAATCCGCTAAACCGCGTATTGCACCCGAAGATCGTAAGGTGGTTATTTTCAATAAGCCCTATGACACGTTAAGCCAATTTACTGATGGCGATGGCCGTAAAACGCTAGCTGATTATATTCCTGTAAAAGATGTTTATGCGGCAGGCCGATTAGACAGAGACAGCGAAGGTTTGATGGTGCTCACTAACGACGGCATTCTGCAGGCTAAGTTGACCCAACCTCAATCAAAGTCACCAAAGACCTATTGGGTCCAAGTAGACGGTGCTCCGACTGAAGAGGATTTAGAGAAACTACGTAAAGGCGTTGAATTGAAAGATGGCATGACATTGCCAGCAAAAGTAGAAGTGATGCCTGAGCCAGAGATCTGGGAAAGAACTCCACCAGTCCGCTTTCGAGCAAACATTCCAACTACTTGGTTAGCTATTACTATTATAGAAGGGAGAAACCGTCAGGTAAGACGTATGACCGCGCACATTGGATTCCCAACTCTGCGTTTAGTTCGTTACTCGATGGGCGGTATTGTTCTTGACGATTTAAAGCCAGGGGAGTGGCGAGAAATAAAGCTCTAGGCTTAAACCTCAAAAAACATAAAAGCAGGCAATCACCTGCTTTTTTTAGTTTTTGTCGTTACCAATAACGATTATTGTTGAGCAACCCACTTTTTGAAGGTTTCTTTTTCTTCTGGTGTCGCTTTTTGGTACATCGTCTTAAGTAAATCTACCATTTGACTGTCTTGCGCCGTTGGCGATTGTGTGGAGGCTTCTGTAACCGCTTTTGGTTCCACACCAGTCACCGCTTGGCTATGTTGGTTTACAGTCACATATGTCACAGCAACTCCAGCTACACCACCAGCAATATTATAGTTACGAGCTTCCTGAGCGTAATTACGACCAATTTGAACGCCATCGGACTCAAGGACGTCTTCAAAAAGATCGATTGGCTGACCTTTAGAATCTAGTAGTTGCCACTCTAAAGGAGAGATGTTGGTTTGTGCTTGGCGGTAAGTTTTGAATTCTGGCAGCTCGAATTTTAGTTCTTCATTCTTCACATCGAACTTAGCAATAATAGCGTCGCCATAAACCCCTTTGATATCATCGCCAATTTCAAATTCTGGTTGGTATTTGAAGACAATTTGGTTAGTACCGTCAGGGATCTCTATTGTTTTCTCATCCGAAAACAAGCCACCTTCAAGCTTTGGTTTCTCCATGTTTACTGCTAGCAACTTCACATCTTCAGGAACAACCAAAGTTGTCGCAGCGTATAAATTTGTACTAGCCAAAACAGAAAGCGCCATCGCCATTTTTAATGAGAACTGCATAGAAGTTAAATCCTTATCTCCAATAGTAAAAGACCCAGCATAAAGCTGGGTCTTACAATATCAAACTGGGTTTTGATTACCAGTAGAAACGTGCACCAACACCGAAGTCAGTCTTGCTATCTGTCTTCACGTTGTCAGTTGAAGTCTCTTCAAATACGTATGCACCTTCAGCGAATACGCGAGCCCATTTAGAGAACTTGTACTCAACACCAGCGTAGAAGCGAGAATCGTCGCCATCTACAGTGCCAGCTTTGTCAGAAGAAGACATTACTAGCTCGTAACCAGAGTATAGTGTTGTCTTAGGAGCAACAGCGAACATACCAGCTAGAGAGATACCGTGAGAATCAACAGTCTCGTCTGAGATCTTGTTCTCGTCTTCGTTGTAGTAGTATGTTGCACCTAGAGTGTGCTCACCTAGAGCGTACTCACCAGTTACTTCGAAAGATAGGTTTTCTGAGTCGTGAGCAACGTTGTTTACTGCAATTTTGTTTACAGAAGAAAGGATACCAGCGTGCATTGATAGGTCGCCGAAAGACTTACCTACGAATACTTCACGAACTTCTTCGTTCTTGTCTTTCTCGCCTAGAGCGTAACCCGCTTTTAGCCAGAAAGCATCGTTTTCGAATGCGTATTTAATTTGAGAATCGTTGTTCCACTCGTGTCCGTAAAGAAGTGCAGAACCACCGAAGAAGTATGAGTAATCAGCGCCGTAAACGTCATCTGCGAAAGTACCTTCTTTACCGAAGCGGATAGTACCCATTTCGCCCATGTCGAAACCGAAGATGTGACGACGAACGAATACAGTATCGTCTGTACGCTCGCTTGAATCAGCACCAGCGCCGTAGTTGTCACCAAGAGCAACACCGATTTCAACTTCACCTAGTACTTTTAGGCTGTCGTTTACAACGTAAACGCCGTTTACACCCATACGTGAAGAGCTAGTGTTTAGCTCAGCAGTGTGGTCAGTGCTGTCTAGGAATAGAAGAGTTGGACGTAGTTGACCGTAAAAATCTACAGAACCTTCTTCAGATTTGAATACTTCAGCTGCATTCACAGTAGTTGCTGTAGCAGCAACCGCTAGTGCTAATAGAGTCTTTTTCATAATTAATCCACTGCCTTTTCTTAGTTCGGGATATCCTTGTCCGATTCCCTTTTTTATATTTTTGAAACCGCTTGTTATCGAAACGTAACAATGATTGGTCTGCAAAATCTGGGCACTAGAGTGCAAAAGATTATTCTGCCTGTCAAATTTTCTAAACAGAAATATCAAAAAACAAAAACACACTTAAAAAACAGCAAGTTAGAAATTTACATTTAAATTATTCGATGAAGTTCTAAACTACAAGCTTGATTTTTCGTAATTTAGTGATTCATAAATAACAAATACAAAACACCTATAAATCACAAAAATAAAGACACAAACAGAATATATAACTATATAGGTGGCATTTTTGAAGCTTTATATTTTTCACCTAATGAAATTATTTTCATTTAGTTTGAGTTCAATATTTTTTTGTGAACAAGATCTACATTCCGCACAAAAGCATTCCATTTTGTGAACTACTGTCGAACCAGTGATGTGTGCTACTATGCGCCTCCAACGCACTTGAGGCCCGTATGCTAACCAGTAACATCCAAAAATCGATTCGAACCAGTTATCAGAACTTGCAAGCTCAACTGGATAACTTTGTTCCGAGACGAGCACAAAACTACCTCGTCGCTGAGATCGCAAAAACGCTATGCGGGCAATACCACAAATCAAATCGAATGCTGGTAGCCGAGGCAGGAACCGGTATCGGTAAGTCACTCTCCTATTTAATGGCGGCGATTCCTGTCGCGGTTTACAACAACCGCAAAGTAGTGATTTCAACTGCGACAGTGGCCTTGCAAGAGCAATTGGTGAATAAAGACCTCCCTCTTTTCCGCCGAATTACGGATCGAGAGTTTTCTTTTATTCTTGCTAAAGGGCGTCAACGCTATTGCTGCGCAGAAAAGCTTGCTACAGCCAGTGGTGTGGATGGTGGCCAGCTCGCAATGTTTGAGACCAAGCCTAAGAAAAAAGACATCGAACTCCTAGAGACTATGTATCGTTCTCTTGCTCAAGGTAAGTGGGATGGCGACCGTGACTCTTGGCCAAAACCAATAGATGACCGTCTATGGCAGCTTATTGTGAGTGATAAGCACAGCTGCAATAACAGCTTACCAGCCCATCGCAACTGCCCTTTTCAGAAAGCTCGATCAGAGTTAGACAAGAATGATGTCATCATTGCGAACCATTCTTTAGTGATGGCTGATGCTGATTTAGGCGGTGGCGTGATTCTCCCTGAACCTGAAAACACGATTTATGTTTTTGACGAGGCCCATCACCTACCCCATGTTGCTCGCGACCATGCATCCGCCTCTGCGAGTTTGAAAGGTGCAGCGGCTTGGTTGGAAAAGCTTAATCAATCGACCAGTAAGTTTTCATCTCTAGCAGACGAGAAACGTGTCGCGCGTTTTCGCAATGATTTGCAGGAATCGGTGCAAGAGCTCATCCCAGCCCTGAGCCAACTAACCAAACAGTTCGATCCTGCACAGTTTGAAGAAAACATTTATCGCTTTGAACATGGTGAGCTGCCAGAGTGGTTAGAAAACCAATCTAAAGACCTCAAACAACTGAGTAAAAAAGCAAACCAAAGTGTTGCGAAGATCGCCGATCTTATTGCTGAAAGAGTTAAAGACGGCGAACTTTCATCAAGGTTAGCAGAACCAGCACTCGCTGAATTGGGTTTTTACATTCAGCGCCTGGAAAACCTTGCACAGGTGTGGAACCTGATGGCAGAGCCTACCCGTGACAAAGGTGCTCCTTTGGCCAGATGGCTGGAAAAACACCCAGACCGAGAAGGCGATTACATTGTTAGTGTTTCTCCACTAGAGATTGGCTGGCAACTCGATCAACAAATCTGGAGCCGCTGTATTGGTGCAGTCCTCGTATCTGCGACAATGCGAGCTCTGAACTCGTTCAACTATTTCTGTCATCAAGTTGGTGTCGATGCAAAACCTGAGTCTGGCACTCAGTTCTTAGCATTGGCTTCTCCGTTCGACTATCAAAACCAAGCCGAGCTTTTGATTCCAGCAATGAGGTACGAGCCTCAAGCGCCGCAATTTACCGAATATCTTATTGAAATTTTGCCTAAGTATTTAGAAGACAACAAAGCAAACTTAGTATTATTCTCCTCTTATTGGCAAATGAACCAAGTGGCGGATGCGTTAAGTTCAGACTTCATAAAACGAGGCTGGGCACTGCAAGTTCAAGGCGAAAGTTCACGCGCAGAAATTCTAAAAAAACATAAAAAACTCGTAGATCAGCAGAAAACTAGCATTCTTTTCGGTACAGGAAGCTTCTCAGAAGGCCTTGATTTACCCGGTGAACTACTAGAAAACCTCATCATCACTAAGATTCCATTTGGAGTCCCTACTTCTCCGGTAGAACAGGCTCACTCGGAATACATAGAGAAGAAAGGAGGAAACCCGTTTATGCAGATCACCGTTCCTGATGCGAGCAAAAAGCTGATTCAAAGTGTCGGTCGTTTACTGCGCAAAGAACGCGATTCTGGTAGAGTGACCATCCTTGATAGACGTTTGGTAACAAAACGCTACGGGCAAGCTTTAATTGACTCGCTTCCGCCGTTTAAACGCAAGATCGAATATTAGAAGAATAATTATTTATGGAAATGATTGAGCCAACCATGCTGTTGGTCTTGGCGCTAGTCGCTTTTGTTGCTGGATTTATTGATGCTGTAGCCGGTGGAGGAGGCATGCTTACTGTCCCCGCTTTGCTGTCGCTAGGACTTCCGCCACATATTGCATTAGGAACCAACAAACTAGCCGCATCTTTTGCTTCTTCCACTGCCGCTTTTACTTATTATAGAAAGCGCTTGTTCAAACCACAGTGCTGGGGAAGAGCGTTTGTAGCAACCCTAATTGGCGCGACATTAGGAACGCTGTTTGTTGATGCTATTAGTACAGAATGGTTAGAGAAGGTTTTACCTCTTATTATTCTTGCGGCCGCCATGTACACCGTATTCCACAAAACACCGCAATCAACACATCAGAGCCCAACACCAGAGCCGTGCCCTATGTTAAATAAAAAACAGTATGCACAGGGGTTTACGATTGGCTTTTATGATGGTCTAGCAGGCCCTGGTACCGGTGCTTTTTGGACAGTAAGCTCGATGGCACTTTATCGATTGAACATCTTGCTTGCGTCAGGCCTAGCAAAAGCAATGAACTTCACCAGCAACTTTACTTCTCTCATCACTTTTGCTGTTTTAGGTCATATCAACTGGGTGCTAGGCTTAACCATGGGAGTCTGTTTAATGGCTGGCGCTTTTGTTGGCGCACATTCCGCTATTCGGTTTGGCTCCAAATTCATTCGCCCAGTGTTTGTCACTGTGGTCAGTGTGTTGGCGATAAAACTTGCCTATGACGCGTGGTTTGTGGGATTAACATGAACATTAAACAGCTTTCTGAAAACTTAAATCAGATGTCTAATCAAGCAGCCATGCTTGATCGCCAACGCGGCGAACATCATGTTCCACTTTTTGATGAGCGCTTGTTTCATTGCCGTTCTCGTTTGCTTACGCCATGTGTTAAAGAGGCAAATGCAACACTGGATGCTATCATCCGCGAGCAAAATGAAGGAAAGCTCACAGCCCTTCGAGCTGAGTACTTAACGGAGCGTTTGGTAGCACAAATCACCGCGATTCAACGTGAAATTTCCACGACTAAGATTCGTAAAGGCGAGATCAAACACAGCAGCCACTTCCGAAAACCCATCAATGTGATGTACCAGGAATTGGCACAGCATCAAGAGTGGGCTCGCCGTTTACGCGAAATGGTATTAGAGAAGCAAAGAGCGGTCGAAATGGCACCAAGCTTTGCTAGAGCAGAGGCTCAGAAAGTCTTGCTCGCCACCGAACAACGACTAGAACGTTGCGAAGCAGCCCTGCTTAAATTAGAGAACCAAATTACTCATAGGGAAAAGAACCAGTAATGTCAGAACAGCCAAAATCTCCTCTCGACGACGCGCCAGCAGAGATCAAACTCGCGGTTGATTTAATTTACCTGCTCGAAACCAACGAGATAGATCCTGAGACTGCACTCAAAGCGCTAAAGATCGTGCAAAATGATCTGGAAAACAAACTTAAAGCACAGTAGCACCTAGCAATTTGGCCTTGTCTCACTCGTCTCCTCCCCCCTTACATGAGAACCATTTGCACCTTCCCGTTGCAATGGTAACATCATACGCAAACACGCCCCTTGAGAAGGATAAAAAATGAAAGTAATTAGCTTTAACATCAATGGACTTCGTGCGCGTCTGCATCAACTCCAAGCGCTTATCGACAAACACCAACCAGACGTGATTGGTCTTCAAGAAATCAAGGTACACGATGAAGCATTCCCTATCGAAGATGTCGAGGCGATGGGCTACAAAGTTTACTTTCACGGTCAAAAAGCCCACTACGGTGTGGCAATGCTATGCAAACAAGAGCCGATCAGCGTTCAAAAAGGTTTCCCAACCGACAATGAAGAACATCAAAAACGCATGATCATGGCGACGTTTGAAGATGAGAATGGTGAGAAGGTAACGGTTCTAAATGGTTACTTCCCTCAAGGTGACAATATCGCTCACGAAACCAAATACCCATATAAGCGTCAGTTTTACAAAGACTTGATGACTTACCTGAATGATCACCACACTAACGATGAACAACTGATCGTCATGGGTGACATTAATATTAGCCCAATTGATTCAGATATCGGCATTGGCGAACCAAACCGTAAGCGTTGGTTGAAGACAGGGAAATGCTCATTCCAACCGGAAGAGCGCGAATGGTTGAAAACCTTATTAGACTGGGGCTTCGAAGATACATTCCGTAACCTGCACCCGGAAGTCAATGACCGTTTCTCATGGTTTGATTATCGCTCTCGTGGTTTCGATGATAATAGAGGCCTACGTATCGACGTTATTCTGGCGACACCATCGCTGGCGAAAAAGTGTGTTGAATCAGATATCGATTATGAACTACGTGGTATTGAAAAGCCTTCTGACCACGCCCCGATCTGGTCTACTTTCCAATAGCCAAATCACTTTCCAAAAAACCAAAAGAGCGCCAATCGGCGCTCTTTTTCTTTTCATTCACTATTTTGCTGGTGACGATTTAGCTTAACGGCCTTAGGTATGCCAAGAAGCGCTTCTCTGCCATTTTAAAACACCACAAAATAATGAAGGTCAATGCCATATAGAACAGCCCCGCTGTTAGGAATGACTCAAATGGTGCGTAGTATCGAGAGTTCACCAAACGAGCAGCCCCTGTCAGATCCATAATGGTAATAATACCCGCAACCGCACTGCCATGAAGCATGAAGATGACTTCATTGGAGTAAGCTGGCAATGCACGACGCAAAGCACTTGGCAAAATAATGCGGCGATAAGTCATAAACTTGCTCATACCGTATGCTTTAGCGGCTTCCACTTCACCTTTAGGCAAACCATTAATTGCCCCACGAATAATTTCCGCCGTATAGGCTGATGTATTCAGTACGAAAGCCACCAGTGCACAAAACCACGCGTTTTCCCAAAGTGTATCTTTCACCGGGAAGAACTGGTCCATACCGTAATAGATAAGGTAGAGCTGCACGAGCAATGGAGTCCCACGAAAAAAGTAAATAAATGCCCAAGACGGCAAACTTAATGCGTAATTCGTGCTGTTACGCGCGATAGCTAAGGGAATTGATACACATAGACCAATCACCAGCGCTAACGCAACAAGCCATACTGTCGTCCACAATCCATCAAGATAGACCGGGAAGCTTTCAATTATCAATGAAAAATCCATGGCTTACCTCGCGTGAATACTGAATTTACGTTCCACCAGCTTAAGCAAACCGGTCGAAACGCTGGTAAAGAACAAAAAGATGATCGCGACTGCCATATAGAAGGTGAACGGCATCTTGGTTGTACCTGCTGCCAATGAGCTCATACGAACCATGTCTTCCAAACCGATGATGGAAACCAATGCCGTCGTTTTCAGTAGAACCAACCAGTTGTTACCAAAGCCAGGTAAGGCATGTCGAATCATTTGAGGTAATAAGATTCTGCGAAACGACATTACCGGACTCATGCCATAAGCTTTTGCCGCCTCTAATTCGCCTTTGTCTACGGCCATGATCGCACCACGGAACGTCTCAGCCATGTAAGCACCAAAGATAAATCCAATGGTCAGCACGCCTGCAATAAAAGGGCTGACGTCAATATAATCAGGCAAGTAAGAAGTCCACTCATGGTTAGGGTCACTTGCAGTAAACCACTCGTTGAGTGTCTCATTGATCGAATAAAGACTGTTGTTTAATAGAATTTGACCACCGAAGAAGATCAGCATCATCAAAACAAGGTCTGGAATGCCACGAATAATGGTGGTGTAAAGTGTCGCTATGGCTCTCGCCCACTTGTAAGGCGCCAGTTTTGCTAACGCACCAAGCATACCGAGAATCATGGCTAAAAGAAGTGAAAGTACAGCGACTTCTATGGTTACTAGAGCCCCTTTTAAGATCGAGGCTTCATATCCTTGTAGATCCAGCATAGGTGAGTTCCTAATCCCTAAACTCAAAAGATCGACCGTTAGCTACTTCTAGGAACAAGCCAACGGTCGCTTAGTTACAGCTTACTCGCCGTAAACATCGTAGTTGAAGTATTTACCTGCGATTTCTTGGTAAACACCTTTTTCACGTAGTGACAAGATAGCCGCATCTAGCTTCTTAGTTAGGTCTTTGTCTTGCTTACGAACGGCAATACCAAAGCCATCACCGAACCATTTAGGATCCGTTAGAGAAGGACCAACAAATTCGTACGCTTCACCACCCGCTTTGTTTAATACACCTTCTTCAAGTGCTGATGCATCACCAAGTACTGCTGCGACACGACCGTTAGCAAGATCTAGGTAGGCTTCATCAAATGAACCGTAACGTACGATTTCAACTTTATCGCCGTAGTTATCTGTTAGGTACTTATCATGAGTGGTTGCACGTTGAACGGCAATTTTTTGACCGTCAAGGTTATCAAAGTCTAGGTTTGCGCCTTTCTTGGCGATGAATTTGTTTGGAATCAGTGCGTATTTTCCTGTGAAGTCGACTTTCTTCTTACGCTCTTCAGTGATCGACATTGCAGCGATAATTGCATCGTATTTACGAGCAAGTAGAGAAGGAATAATACCATCCCAGTCTTGAGCAACGATCTGACACTTCACTTTCATCTCTTCACAAAGTGCGTTCGCCATATCCACGTCGAAGCCTTTTAAAGAGCCATCCGTTTCTGTCCAGCTAAACGGAGGGTAAGCGCCTTCAATACCAAAGCGAACGGTTTTCCATTCTTTCGCTTGGGCGACACCAGACACTGCTGTTGCAGCAAGCGTTGCTGCTAATAACCACTTTTTCATTTCCATACTCCTGTGATTGCTTTTATTTGGTTTTGATTGTTGTGCTTAATAGGTGGCAAAAGACTGCCACCCAAGAAATATTAGTAGATAGATGAGATAAATTGCTGTAATCGTTCCGAATCTGGGTTTGTAAATAGCTTAGCTGGATCTCCCTGTTCTTCCACTAAGCCTTGATGTAGAAACATCACATGGTTAGATACGTCACGTGCAAATGCCATTTCATGGGTAACGACCAACATCGTTCGCCCTTCATCTGCCAAATCTCGCATTACTCCTAACACCTCACCAACCAACTCAGGGTCGAGTGCAGAGGTTGGCTCATCGAACAGCATCACTTCTGGATCGACAGCAAGAGCGCGAGCAATAGCCGCCCGTTGCTGCTGACCACCTGAAAGGTGTCCTGGGTAGTAGTCTTTTCGCTCGTACAGCCCTACTTTTTTCAGAAGCAGCTCTGCATTTTCAATCGCTTGTGATTTAGGTACGCCAAGTACATGCACCGGCGCTTCAATCACATTTTCTAGAACCGTTAAGTGTGACCAAAGGTTAAAGCCCTGAAACACCATGGCTAAGCGTGAACGAATACGTTGAACTTGTTTCTCATTGGCTGGAACGGACTCTCCTGCTCGGTTATTTTTCATCTGGATAAGCTCGCCGTTTACCCAAATCTCACCAGCAGTAGGCGTTTCAAGAAGGTTAATACATCTTAGGAAGGTACTCTTACCGGAACCGGAAGAGCCAATGATGGAGATAACATCGCCTTTATGAGCGGCAAGTGAAATGCCTTTAAGGACTTCATTCTGTCCAAATGTTTTGTGCAGGTCTTTTATATCTAGCGCTGGTACATCATTCATTGCGCCTTACTCCCTGTGTTTTAGTCACTGCAATAAGGGACTCCGCCCTCTTTGAATTGGAACAAACTATCACCACCAACCGCAAGTTGCAACAAATTATTAACCTAAATAATTCGAATAGATAGATACAACAATCAAATTAATATGCAACATTTAGCTAAATATTCTTTAAATGTTGAATAATTGACATAAAAAAGCCCCTCAGTAGAGGGGCTAGTTAAGATACAAAAGTGTTAATTAGTTCTCTCTAAAAGTAGAGTCTTAGTTTGAGCGACTCGATTCGCCATATCGCGAACTTGCTTTTCATTCATAACAATACCAAGCACATCTTCTTTAGTGTCTGTACCATTACCATTAGCGAAAGCAGTCAGGAAGTCTGCAGCTTGTACGTCACCTTCATCTTCAGTGAAAACATAGCTTTGTGTTATCTGGGAACTATTAGAGATCACAAGATCATCTTCAGCACCTGCTGGTACACTTGAGTAGTCTAAGTCTGGTACAACAATACTGCGTTCGATTAGAGAGTAAACAGAATGTCTTACCACATAAGGTGTAGAGCCTACCGTTGTGCCTTGTTGGTAACTAACACGTTGTAAACCATTTTCGTTACCTAAGCCGATACTGTCAGATAGATCAACAACACTATTCGATACTCCTGGTTTTACGTTCTGAGTGTTGTTTACTGCAAACAGTGAAGCATCGTCGACTACAACACTAAAGTTGTCAGAAACTTTGTCTGTATACGCGGCTTCCCATCCCAGAGTCGAAATTGTACCGTCAACGCTGAATGTCCACACATCACCTTTTAAAGCATCAGGGTGATAAAAAGCATTTGCTTTAGGGACTTCTGCCAAACGATATGCGAAGCCCTTGTAAATAGCATCAATATCAATCGTTGAGAATTTAATTCCCGATGCACTCACCATCGGAGTAGAAGGTGTATTGGCAAATACCATACGACCATCCGTCCAATCTTCAAAACCATATTGGTACAGTGATGCACGAGAATCGGTTCGATACTGAGCAATCATCGTTCTTTCTGTGCTTACTGCTGGCAATACTTCACCCTTAGTAAAGCGAGACTCATTTGCCGTAACAGTTTCTAGCTGAGAATCAAAGTAGAAAGTGGAATAAGGTTGGCCTTCTGCATCTTCAGCAACTTTATAATCAAGGGCTGTCTTGTTAACAATTGAGTCGTTGTTGCCCGTTAAACAAGTCGTGTTACTTACATTCGCATCAGCCGATAAATAAACATTTCTAAGTGAAGAATCTGCTTCTAACAAGTCTTTAGAGAATGTAATTGCGTTAATAATAGTGCCATTCACTTCTTGCACCGTTACGCTGCCACCATCAGGAATTGTCTGAAGAATGATCGTCAATTTGTCGTTGCTCGCAGTAACTAAGTCACCTTCACGGTTACCAGCAGCATCTGAGTAATATGCGGTTAACTGTGAATCAAGCACTCCACCCAAACGGTGGTAGTTCAATACTTTCTCTTCATTGTTCGAGTCAAAGCGGTCATAGATCGTACATGAGCCATTACTTGCCAACGCTTGAGTTTTTGCTGCAACGAAGGTGAAGTTAAAAGGAGTTTGAGGTGCACCACCACCGCCACCACCGCCGCCACCGCAACCGACCATTAATCCCGAAATAATTGCCACTAGCGGCAGTACTTTAAGCTGTTTCATGTCTTCTTCCTAAACTGAGCGGCAATGATTAGCCAAAAAATCGTCTCTGCTCGGTATTAAGCAAGAATGAAGCCAGCTTTTTGTTCCATCTATGAATGGCATCAATAAGTTCAATTGAGCATTATTTCTGCAAAACAAAGTCTAATTTTATGCAACTTGTGTAATCGAATTACACACTAAATCACCAGCTTGTTCGCATGCCAGACACTTTCTGTAGTTTTCTTTCACATCTATTCTTAAAGTGATCTAAATCAATCACCCCAAAGGGCTATCTTGTTAGACTCCGCGTCAATGATGAGGAATTTTTTGTGCCTCAACACAACGAGTTATTAGCTATGCTTAGGCACGTAGTATTCGTGTGACAAAATCTAATAATAGCTAGCATAGGAAGTGCCGCAGGAAGCGGAAAACACACAATTCAATTTAGAATTCATAACTTTTAAATATATGAGGAATCTATGTCAGACGCAGTGAATAAAGCGCACTCTGATTCGGATATTGAGACTAAAAGCTACCGCGAGCTTCACCGTCCATCATCTGAGTTCGCAAGCCGTTCAGACTACCTAGACCACGAACTACAAATCATGAAGCCACGTCGCTTTGGCTTGAACTTGCCAGGTCGTGACTTCCGCTTTGAGCTTGAAGACCTTGTTCCAGCACTTGCTGGTACTATCGGTATTATCGCGATGTACTCTGCGGTAATGATGTCTTGGGCTGAAGGTCTTACTGCAGCATGGGACCACGTAAACTTAGGCAAAGATTTTGCAATCGAAGTTGCACGTGTAGAAATGCTTATCCCTGCACTCCTTTTCTGTGTACTTGCTTCTGGTTTTATTAACCCTAAAGCCAACCTTGCAGGTAACCACGGTCCAATGATCCCTCTTATTGGTACCATCGCTCTTGCTGGTGCTCACCCTCTTGCATTGGCAATTCTAATCGGTGTATTTGGTCTTCTACTTAGTGCCTTGAAAGGCGGCTCCAAGCTAGTAAACCTCACCTCAGAAGGTACAGCCGGCGGCTTGCTTATTTTCTTGGGCTTAACAGGTACTATGAGCCAAATCACTTCGATTCAAGAATGGGCGGTTGGTCTACAATCTTCTACTGTTGAAGCGGGCAGCATGGGTTATGTTGGTCTAATCGTACTAGCAGTGACGATCGCGCTGTACGCATTCCTTGCAAAAGTGAACAAGCGTTGGCTAGCAATCCCAGTGTGTGCTTTCACTGGCCTTGCAATCGCTTTAGTACTAGGCGCAGGTTTCGATATTAAATTCGTCACTGAAACAGGTCTTCCTAACCTAAACCCAGTTTACTGGTGGGGCAGCACTGAAGAAGGTTGGATGCTAGGTCTTCCTAATATGGAACACTTCATCGCATCACTACCGTTTGCAATCCTTGCTGTAGCGATGTGGTCTCCTGACTTCTTAGGTCACCGTATCTTCCAAGAACTGAACTACCCTAAAAAGACTGAAAAAGTACTGATGGACGTTGATGACACAATGACAATGTGTTCTATCCGCCAAATGGTAGGTACAGCAGTAGGTGGTGGTAACATCACTTCATCTTGGGGGACTTACATGATCCCAGCCGCGATCGCGAAACGCCCTATCCCTGGCGGTGCTATCCTTCTTGGTCTTCTAGTGATGATCATCGCAATCCTTGGTTTCCCAATGGATATCGCGGTATGGCCACCAGTAATGCGTGTTGCTCTTCTTGTAGGTGTATCTCTACCTCTACTTGAAGCAGGTATGCAAATGGTGAAAGACTCAAAAGATTCTCAAGCAGCAGGTATCTGTATATTTGGTTCAGCAGTTGTTAACCCAGTTCTTGCTTGGGCACTGACGATGCTTCTAGACAACAACGGTCTAATTGGTGATAAAGAGCGCGCAGCTCGCCTGTCATTTGTAGACAAGATTGTGATCCCTGTAGGTGTACTTGTTATCTGTTTGGTCGCTATGCTTGCAGTAGGTATGCTAGAAGGACAATATGGCATTAAAGCTTGGCTATAATGACATTCGTTCAAAAATTGTGTGGGTAGCGCTTGTCGCTACCCAATTTTTATCGAGATTTTTTAGTATTTATTGATTTAGTTTAAGGTTTGCAGAATTTTTTTTAGTGTAGCCTTGAATTGTGGTTGGGAAGAACCCACATTGTTAGCAGTGACAATATTTATAGTTTTATGACCCACATTTTCTTATTTAAGACTATACATATTGTTATTCATTAAGAGTGTACTGTTCTCCATCTAACAGTGGAGATAGCTGGCTCAACGGCGAACCAGTACGTATTTTTTTCTACTACAAAGGTAGGTATGTCATGGCAGAGCAATTTGCTAAAGCTTGGGAAGGTTTTGCTGCAGGCGACTGGCAAAACGAAGTAAACGTTCGTGATTTCATTCAGAAGAACTACACTCCGTACGAAGGCGACGAATCTTTCCTAGTTTCTGAAGGTACTGAAGCGACTAACAAGCTTTGGGCTAAGGTAATGGAAGGTATCAAACAAGAGAACGCGACTCACGCTCCTGTTGATTTCGATACTTCAGTTATCTCTACCATCACTGCTCACGATGCAGGCTACATCGAAAAAGACCTAGAAACTATCGTAGGTCTACAAACTGAAGCTCCTCTTAAGCGTGCAATCATCCCTAACGGTGGTATCCGTATGGTTGAAGGTTCTTGCAAAGCTTACGATCGCGAGCTTGACCCACAAGTTAAGAAAATCTTCACAGAATACCGTAAAACGCACAATGCTGGCGTATTCGATATCTACACTCCAGATATCCTAGCATGTCGTAAATCAGGCGTTCTAACTGGTCTTCCAGATGCGTACGGTCGTGGTCGTATCATCGGTGACTACCGTCGTGTTGCTCTATACGGTATCGACCGTCTAATGCAAGACAAGCTAGCTCAATTCAAATCTCTACAAGAGCGTTTTGAGAACGGTGAAGATCTACAAATGACTATGCAGCTTCGCGAAGAGATCGCTGAGCAGCACCGTGCACTTGGCCAAATGAAAGTTATGGCTGAGAAATACGGCTGTGACATCTCTCGTCCAGCTGAAACTGCACAAGAAGCAATCCAATGGACTTACTTCGGTTACCTAGCAGCTGTTAAATCTCAAAACGGCGCAGCTATGTCTCTAGGTCGTACTTCTACTTTCCTAGATATCTACATCGAGCGTGATATCGCTGAAGGTAAGATCACTGAAGTTGACGCACAGGAAATGATCGACCACTTCGTAATGAAACTACGTATGGTTCGTTTCCTACGTACTCCTGAGTACGATGACCTATTCTCTGGCGACCCAATCTGGGCAACAGAGTCTATGGGTGGTATGGGTCTTGACGGTCGTACGCTAGTTACGCGTTCAAACTTCCGTTTCCTAAACTCTCTATACACAATGGGTCCTTCTCCAGAGCCAAACATCACTGTTCTTTGGTCTGAGCAACTACCTGAAGGCTTCAAGAAGTTCTGTGCGAAAGTATCTATCGATACTTCATCAATCCAGTACGAGAACGATGACCTAATGCGTCCAGACTTCGAGTCTGATGACTACGCAATCGCATGTTGTGTATCTCCAATGATCATTGGTAAACACATGCAGTTCTTCGGCGCTCGCGCTAACCTAGCTAAGACTCTTCTATACGTTATCAACGGCGGTGTGGATGAGAAACTGAAGATCCAAGTTGGTCCTCAAATGCCTAAGATCACTGACGAAGTTCTAGACTTCGACGATGTATGGGGCAAACTAGACCACTTCATGGATTGGCTAGCTAAGCAGTACGTGACTGCACTAAACAGCATCCACTTCATGCACGACAAGTACAGCTACGAAGCTGCACTAATGGCTCTACATGACCGTGACGTTCGTCGCACTATGGCTTGTGGTATCGCTGGTCTATCTGTTGCAGCTGACTCACTATCTGCAATCAAATACGCGCAAGTTAAACCAGTTCGTGACGAAGATGGCGTAGCAATCGACTTCGAAATCGAAGGCGACTACCCTAAATTCGGTAACAACGATGCTCGCGTAGATGACATCGCTTGTGAACTTGTTGAAGTATTCATGAACAAGATTCGTCAGCTTAAGACTTACCGTGACGCAATCCCTACTCAGTCTATCCTAACTATCACTTCAAACGTGGTATACGGTAAGAAGACTGGTAACACGCCTGACGGTCGTCGCGCAGGTGCTCCTTTCGCACCAGGTGCTAACCCAATGCACGGCCGTGACGAAAAAGGTGCTGTAGCGTCTCTAACGTCTGTAGGTAAACTACCGTTTGCTCACGCTAAAGATGGTATCTCTTACACGTTCTCTATCGTACCTAACGCTCTAGGTAAAGATGAAGGTTCACAACGCGCTAACCTAGCTGGTCTAATGGATGGTTACTTCCACCACGAATCTGGCATTGAAGGCGGTCAACACCTTAACGTGAACGTACTTAACCGCGAAACTCTAGAAGACGCTGTTAAGCACCCAGAGAAATACCCTCAGCTAACAATCCGTGTATCTGGTTACGCTGTACGCTTCAACTCTCTAACTGCAGAGCAACAAGCTGACGTAATCGCACGTACATTCACTGAGTCTCTATAAGACCAGCTGAATTAGCACTCTGAGTGATAGAACAAAGGCCGATGCTGTAAAGCATCGGCCTTTTTTTTGTTTCTTGAACTAAAGTTGTGACATTGCGAAAGATTTTGTTTGTGATCTTCCGTATGATGCGCAAAAAGCTTGCAAACATAATATATGAAACTTAGTAAATTAATCGTCCTTGCTCTGCTGTCTCCAGCAGCTATTGCATCCACCAAGTCCACAGTCTCTTTCACTTTAGATAACGATGGTATCTTCGGCGTCGACCAAGATTATACCAACGGTATTTTCCTTTCTTACGCGACAGAAAAACTGCGTGAAGACGCAGAGTGGAATTGGTTCACACTTAATGACAACAGCCAAAGTAACGTAGACAAGATTGAAATCGTACTTGGTCACAAGATGTACACACCAAGTGACATTGAAGCCGACTACCCTCTTGTTAACGATCGTCCTTACGCAGGCTACCTTCATACCGAAATCAACTATATCTCACTGACTGCAGATAAAGCCGTTCGCTATAACTTCACTATCGGTGCAACAGGTGAAAGCTCGTTGTCAGAGAAAGCACAGGAAATCGTGCACGGCATTACTGGCTCAACCGACCCGCAAGGTTGGGAATACCAGATTGATGATGAAATCGCATTCAGCGTAGGTTACCGCGCATTCAATAAGTTGATGCGCAGCGAAGGTGAAAGCACACAGTGGGAAATCACCAATGTAAACGACATTAATGCGGGTAACTTCCGTAGTGATGTTTCACAAGGTGTAATGTTCCGTTGGGGTACAAACCTAGCAAACAGCATCGGTGCGGCAAACATCAGTGTTGAAAGCCCATTCCACGCAAGTATGCTGGCTAAAAGCACCTCTAGCTGGTTCTTGTTTACCGGATTCGAAGGTCGTTACCGCTTTAATGACATCACCATCGAAGGCGATCGCTCTGGTATTCCTGAGCCATCAGATCAATACGATGTTACGCTACAAAACTGGCAAGCGAGTGCCGTCGCAGGTGCCACTTGGTACAACCAAAACTACGGCGCGAGTTTAACCTTTACCGTCAAAACACCAGACTATAAAGAAGCTCAAACCGACGTTTACGGTACTGGTTCCCTCTCTTTATTCGCCTTCTTCTAAAGAAAAACCCTTATGCGGCGTGTGAGTTTTCATTCGCCGTTTTCTTTGCTCATTATCTCGCCAACGAAAGTCCTGTTAGACTGTTTTAACCCTTCAATTTGTAATAAAATAACGGTCAGAATTTATTAAAAATGAGAGCAAAAGATGTCAACAACTGGTCGTATTCACTCGTTTGAGTCATGTGGTACCGTAGACGGACCTGGTATTCGTTTTATCGTCTTCTTGCAAGGTTGCTTAATGCGCTGTAAGTATTGCCATAACCGCGATACATGGGACACGCATGATGGCAAAGAAGTGACGGTTGAAGAGATTATTGCAGAAGCAAAAACCTACCGTCACTTCATGAATGCATCAGGTGGTGGCATTACGTGTTCTGGTGGCGAAGCAATGCTTCAGCCGGAATTTGTACGTGACTTCTTCCGCGCTGCTCAAGCTGAAGGCATTCATACCTGCCTAGATACTAACGGTTACATCCGTAAACACACTGATGTTATCGACGAAGTATTGGATGCGACAGACCTTGTCATGCTTGACCTTAAACACATGAAAGACGAAATCCACCAAGAGTTCATCGGTGTGTCTAACCGTCGTGTTTTAGACTTTGCTCGTTACCTACATAAGATTGGTCAAAAGACTTGGATTCGTTATGTTGTAGTCCCTGGCTACACTGACGAGCCAGAAGCAGCGCACATGCTGGGTGAGTTCATCAAAGATATGGACAACATCGAAAAGGTAGAGCTTCTGCCATACCACAAACTTGGTGCGCACAAATGGGAAGCGCTTGGTGTTGAATATCCGCTTGATGGCGTCAACCCACCATCAAAAGAAACAATGGATGAAATCCAGTCAATTCTTTCCCAATACCACTCAAATGTGAAATACTAAGCGCATTAGGTTATTGAATAGATTAAAAATACCAGCAGCTTGCTGGTATTTTTTTACCTATACGTTGGTGTATGTGTTGTACAAACTAGTCGAACAAACTGATCGGCCTTGTGTCCTATCCAACCCATATTAGACGTATTAGGAATACTAAGTAGTATGTAAAGCTCACAGGAATAGCGTTGGAATAACTCATGGATTGGTTTAATTTCGTTTCGGTCATCATTGTTTGCTGGGTCGCGGTCGTTTATTGCCTTCCCGATTGGCGAAAAGTGGTTTGGCCTAAAATGGAGCAAGAAAAGCCATTCCAACATTTGGTCTTCGCAACACTCTTCCTACTTAGCATTTTGTGGTCTGCCCAGGCCGGTGTGAAAGAAGGGTTACAAATTCACTTTCTTGCGTTGACGACGCTAACCATGATGTACGGTTGGCGAATGGCGTTTCTTCTCTGCATCCCTGCCATGATCGTCAATCACTTGATTCACGGCATACCGCTGTTAATGTTACCAAGCTCATTGGTGCTTTCTGCTCTGGTTCCAATTCTTATCAGCTATCTTATCTTTTTGCTAAGTTATCAGTATCTTCCGCGCAATATCTTCGTTTTCATTTTTGTAGCGGGATTCTTCAATGGTGCGCTCACTGGTAGCCTCCATTTACTCGTTAACTCTTTTTACCACCTCTCTATCGGTCATTACGACTGGCAAACCATCCAGCACAATTACTTTGTTTTTGTTCCATTGCTTGCCTTCCCTGAAGGACTTCTCAACGGAATGTCACTGGCTGTGTTGACGGTTTTCAAACCAGAATGGCTACGAGTCTTCTCAGACCGAGATTATATATACAACCATTACCATAAATAAGCTGTCATCGCCCGTTAACACAGCGTTTTTAAACTGGCTAAATTCAATAATTCTTGCCATTTTTCATATTAAATATGTGTTGAGATCATGTTTCACCTTCGTCCGAAACGTTAACCTAAGCACATTAAAAATGTATTAGATTATTTAGTGAGGTCATCATGGAAATGTCAAACGCTCAACGTTTGATTCTATCAAACCAGTACAACCTAATGTCTCAACTTGACCCTAGCAATGCGGCGAAATACAAGCGTCTACAAACCATTGTAGAGCGTGGTTACGAGCTGCAAATGCGCGAGTTGAACAAAGATTTTGGCTGCATCACCGAAACGGAATGTCGTGAAATCATCGACATTATGGAGATGTACCATGCAATGCAAGAATCAAACAAAATGCTGGATGATGAAGAGCGCGGCAAAGTGGACCAACGTCGTCTTCAGTTCCTTGGCTTTGATATCGCAACGGAAGCGCAGCAAGTGCATTACGTACGCTTCCTAGTGGATTCAGAAGGTCTTTACCCTCAATTTGACAAAGCGGACCATCACTTCAATAGCCAAATGCCAATGCTAGACAAATACCGTCGCATGCTAAAAACTTGGCGCAACTGCCCTCGTCAATACCACTTGTGTGCAAACGAACTGGCGCAAATCTTTAGTGCATAACCCAGCAAGTATCTGAAAAGGAGAGCAAAGGCTCTCCTTTTTCTTTTCCCCTGTCACAATTCAGCCTCATTCGTTAAGCACGCTTAAGTCTTTCATTCTCTGTAACTTGCACACAAATCACTAATCTCAGTGATTCAAAGCCACATATCTGATTTCTATCGCTCCTATTCACAGCTCAAATTGTTAATTCTCTAAACAGTGATTCAAATGTCACTTTTGCAATAAATTCATAATTGTTAAGCAAAATTGGAAATCCCCGACTAGGCTTAAATTGAGAAAGGGAGTGATTGAAAGGAACTTATCCATCGTTCTTCGTTGCAGTGAAAAAGTGTCCATAAAGCAAAGTCTTTGGTCTTGTCTAGCTTGCCTTCAGTACAAACCAAACGTGATAACAGGACGTATAACTTCATACAACGAAGGGCATATCAAGGTTGGGTAAGCCTGCGTCAACGTTCGTCGGTAGACTGACTAGTTAAAGGGGAAAGCGACATGAGTATTTTCGACCACTATCAATCAAGATATGAAGCTGCAAAAGATGAAGAGATGTCGTTACAGGATTTCTTAGCCCTGTGTAAAGACGACAAAAGCGCCTACGCTAACGCTGCAGAACGCCTACTTATGGCTATCGGAGAGCCAGAAGTCATTGATACTGCTCAAGATCCAAGACTGAGCCGTATATTCTCAAACCGTGTCATTTCGCGTTATGAAACCTTCAAAGATTTCTATGGCATGGAAGACGCAATCGAGCAGATTGTTTCTTACCTCAAGCATGCCGCACAAGGTTTGGAAGAACGCAAACAAATCCTATACCTACTCGGCCCTGTTGGTGGTGGTAAGTCATCACTTGCCGAAAAGCTAAAAGCCCTAATGGAAAAAATGCCCGTTTATGTGCTTAGCGCAAACGGCGAACGAAGCCCAGTTAACGATCACCCATTCTGTTTGTTCAATCCAACAGAAGATGGTGAGATCCTCAAGAAAGAGTATGGCATCGAGCATCGTTACCTACGTTCTATCATGTCACCATGGGCGGCAAAACGTCTTCATGAATTTGGAGGTGATATCACCAAATTTAAAGTACTGAAAGTTCGCCCTTCTATCCTTGATCAAGTAGCTATTGCGAAAACCGAGCCAGGTGATGAAAACAACCAGGACATTTCGTCCCTAGTTGGTAAAGTCGATATTCGTCAGTTAGAACATTACTCACAAGATGACCCAGATGCCTACAGCTACTCTGGCGCGCTATGTAAAGCGAACCAAGGCTTAATGGAATTCGTTGAGATGTTCAAAGCACCAATCAAGGTATTACACCCACTATTGACGGCAACTCAAGAAGGTAACTTCAACGGGACAGAGGGTCTATCAGCGATTCCATTCGACGGTATGATTTTAGCGCACTCAAATGAATCTGAGTGGCAAACCTTCCGTAACAACAAGAACAACGAAGCGTTCTTGGACCGTGTATACATCGTGAAAGTACCTTACTGTCTACGAGTGTCGGAAGAAGTTAAGATCTACCAGAAACTGCTTGAAAACAGTGAGCTATCTAAAGCACCTTGCTCACCAAGCACACTCGAAACGCTGGCTCAATTCAGCATTCTTTCGCGACTTAAAGAGCCTGAAAACTCGTCCATTTTCTCGAAGATGCGCGTGTATGACGGTGAAACACTGAAAGACACCGATCCGAAAGCGAAGAGCTACCAAGAGTACCGAGATTACGCTGGCGTTGATGAAGGCATGAATGGCCTATCAACCCGTTTCGCATTCAAGATCTTGTCTCGCGTATTCAACTTCGACCAAACAGAAGTGGCTGCAAACCCAGTGCACTTGTTCTACGTGATTGAACAACAAGTAGAACGCGAGCAGTTCCCTTCAGAAATGGCAGAGAAGTATCTTGAATTCTTGAAAGGCTATCTAGTGCCTCGTTATGTCGAGTTCATTGGTAAAGAAGTTCAAACTGCGTACCTAGAGTCTTACTCTGAGTACGGCCAGAATATCTTCGACCGTTATGTCACCTATGCAGACTTCTGGATCCAAGACCAAGAATATCGCGACCCAGAAACAGGCCAACTGTTCGACCGTGCTTCTCTAAATGCTGAACTAGAGAAAATCGAGAAAACGGCGGGCATCTCTAACCCGAAAGATTTCCGAAACGAAATCGTCAACTTTGTGCTTCGTGCGAAAGCCAATAACAATGGTCAAAACCCAGTTTGGACCAGCTACGAAAAACTGCGCACGGTAATCGAGAAGAAAATGTTCTCCAATACCGAAGAACTGCTTCCGGTTATCTCTTTCAATGCGAAAACCTCTTCTGAAGATCAGAAGAAACACGACGACTTTGTCGCTCGCATGATGGAAAAAGGCTATACCGAGAAACAGGTTCGCCTACTTTCTGAGTGGTACCTACGAGTACGTAAGTCATCCTAACCAGTTTGAGTTAGGTCGCTTGTGAAACATGAAGAGGGCTATTTCATGGCGCAATTTATAGACCGAAGGCTCAATGGCAAGAACAAGAGCGCTGTTAATCGACAGCGCTTCTTGAAGCGCCATAAAGAGCAGATTAAAGAGTCGGTAGCTGACGCAGTGAATCGACGCTCGATCACGAACACGGAAACGGGCGAAGACGTCGCAATACCGCACAAAGATATTAACGAACCTATGTTTCATCAGGGTAAAGGGGGCGTGCGCGACCGCGTGCATCCTGGTAACGACCAATTTATCACCGGTGACAAAATCGAACGCCCGAAAGGCAGTGGCCAAGGCGGCGGTGCTGGTGAAGGCAATGCCAGTCCTGACGGTGAAGGCCAAGACGAGTTCGTTTTCCAAATTTCAAAAGATGAGTACCTCGATATCTTGTTTGAAGATTTAGAGTTGCCGAATCTTGAGAAGAACCAAATTGCCAAAATCACAGAATGGAAAACCCACCGTGCGGGTTACCAAACCGCGGGTATTCCATCCAATATTGCCGTTGTTCGCTCGCTACAACAATCTCTAGCGCGACGCACGGCAATGACAGCAGGCAAAAAGCGTCTTCTTAATGAACTGGAAGATGAGCTTACTCGCATCAAAAACATCGAGCCCGCTCAACAGCTTGAAGAAAATCGTCTGAAGAAGGAAATTGAGGATCTGCGCAAGAAAATCGAAAGCGTACCCTTTATCGATACCTTCGACTTACGTTTCAAAAACTATGAGAAGCGCCCAGTGCCATCGAGCCAAGCGGTCATGTTCTGTCTAATGGACGTATCCGGCTCTATGGACCAAGCAACCAAAGACATTGCAAAACGCTTCTATGTACTGCTTTATCTGTTCTTGACGCGTACCTACGAAAACGTTGAAGTGGTCTTCATTCGTCACCATACACAAGCGAAAGAAGTCGATGAGCACGAGTTCTTCTATTCGCAAGAAACGGGTGGCACGATTGTTTCGAGCGCACTCAAACTGATGAATGAGATCGTTCAAGACCGCTACCCTGTTGGCCAGTGGAACATCTACGCGGCTCAAGCATCCGATGGCGATAACTGGGCAGACGATTCACCTCGCTGTCGTGACCTACTCGTCAATAAGTTACTGCCAAATTGTCAGTACTATTCATACATCGAGATCACTAGACGTTCCCATCAAACGCTGTGGCATGAGTATGAAAAGCTTTCCGAAGCCTTTCCAAACTTCGCCATAAAAAACATCCGCTCTGTGGAGGATATCTTCCCAGTCTTCCGTGAACTATTCCAAAAAGAAAATGCGTAAGGAGGCTAGCGATGAATACCGCAACGACAAACCTTTCGGGGGAAGCCTCGAAGAAACGCAGAGAAAATATGCTGCCAGATGGTCCAGATTGGACGTTTGAATTGCTGGAGCGTTACCACAAAGAAATCAAGCGTGTGGCGGAGCATTATCGTCTCGACACCTACCCTAACCAAATTGAGGTCATTACCTCAGAGCAAATGATGGATGCTTACTCAAGCATCGGTATGCCCATCAACTACAACCACTGGTCGTTTGGTAAAAAATTCATCCAAACGGAGCAGAACTATAAGCACGGCCAAATGGGGTTAGCTTACGAAATCGTGATCAATTCTAACCCATGTATCGCTTACCTGATGGAAGAGAACACCATCACCATGCAAGCACTAGTTATTGCTCACGCTTGTTATGGGCACAACTCGTTCTTCAAAGGTAATTACCTGTTCCAAACTTGGACCGACGCCAGTTCGATCATTGATTACCTACTGTTCGCGAAGAACTACATTGCGGAATGTGAAGAGCGTTATGGCGTACATGAAGTTGAACAACTACTCGACTCTTGCCATGCTCTAATGAACTTCGGTGTCGACCGTTACAAGCGACCTGAGAAGATTTCCATCAATGAAGAGAAAGCTCGTCAGGAAGAGCGTGAAGCTTATCTGCAATCGCAAGTGAACGAACTATGGCGAACCGTTCCACAATCGAAAACCAAAGAAGAAGACATCAAAGTGCGCTTCCCGAGCGAACCACAAGAGAACCTGCTCTACTTCTTTGAAAAACACGCGCCACTGCTTGAACCTTGGCAGCGCGAGATTGTGCGTATCGTGCGTAAGGTAAGCCAATACTTCTATCCACAAAAGCAAACTCAAGTCATGAACGAAGGCTGGGCAACCTTCTGGCACTACACCATCCTTAATCACCTTTACGATGAAGGTTTAGTGTCTGAGAAGTTCATCCTCGAGTTTCTGCACAGTCACACTAGTGTGGTTGCACAGCCACCTTACAACAGCCCTTACTTTAGCGGCATTAACCCGTATGCGCTTGGATTCGCGATGTTCCGTGATATCAAACGTATCTGTGAAGAACCAACAGACGAGGACAAAGAGTGGTTCCCTGAGCTAGCAGGAACAGACTGGCTAGATGCGGTTCACTTTGCCATGCATAACTTCAAAGACGAGAGCTTTATTAGCCAATACTTGTCACCGAAGCTCATGCGTGATTTCAAGTTGTTTGCCATCAATGACGATGATCGTAAAAACTTCATCGAAGTTGCCGCCATTCATGATGAGATGGGGTACCGACGCATTCGTGAAACGCTGGCTGCACAATATAACTTGGCGAACTTAGAGCCAAACATTCAGGTTTTTAACGTGGATGTCCGCGGTGACCGCTCGTTAACGCTGCAATACGTCCCTCATAACCGCATTCCTTTGGATAACAGTTATGAAGAGGTACTTAAGCATGTGTATCGCTTGTGGGGCTTCGATGTGATTTTAGAAGAAGTGAAAGACACCGGACACAGAGAGATCCTCTCAACCTGTCCGAAACGCAACCAGTACGACACCAATATCTAACCGATACAGCGTCCGAGCTATCGTAGATACAAAAAGGCTCCTCAATGAGGAGCCTTTCTAATTTGAGAATCAATACCAAGCTTATTGTGCTTGCTTAGCGACAATGGCTCGTACTGCTTCTAAATCTTCTGGTGTATCCACACCTGCTGCTGGCGCTTCTTTTGCCACTTCAACATGAATCTTTTCACCGTACCAAAGCACGCGAAGTTGCTCTAGACACTCGATTTGCTCAAGTGCGCTTGGCTGCCAATTCACGTAAGTATTAATGAAACCCGCGCGGTAAGCGTAGATACCGATGTGACGCATCAATGGATTCGCGATGGTTTTGTCTTGCTTAGCAAAGTTGTCACGATCCCAAGGGATCGTTGCGCGACTAAAGTACATGGCATAACCACGCTCGTCCGCAACCACTTTCACCGCATTCGGGTTGAAGACTTCCTCTTCCGATTCAATCTCAACCGCAAGCGTTGCCATTGGTGCATCGCAACCTGCTAGGTTGTCAGCCACTTGGCGAATAATCGATGGCGGAATCAATGGTTCATCACCCTGAACGTTAACCACAATGTGGTCTGCAGGGATAGCCATTTTTTCTACCACTTCCGCTAGTCGCTCAGTGCCAGATTCGTGGTTTGGCGAGGTCATACAAACCTTGCCACCAAACTGCTCTGCCGCCGCCGATACGCGCTCATCGTCAGTTGCGATAATCACGTCTTCTGCGCCCGCTTGTAAGGCTTGTTCATATACCCATTGGATCATTGGTTTACCACCAATGTCTGCCAACGGCTTACCCGGTAAGCGGCTTGACGCGTAACGTGCAGGAATGACAACCGTAAAAGACATTAGCGTCCCTCGTCCATGCTCATAGTTCGTGCTTCTGGCTCAAGCAGAACAGGAATACCCTCTTTGATTGGGTAAGCAAGACGATCCAGTTTGCAGATCAACTCTTGATTATCTTTGTCGTACGTCAGCTTACCTTTGCACACAGGGCAAGCTACAATCTCAAGCAGACGGTGATCCATAAGTCGCTTTAACCTCTTTAATTCGATTTAAAATTCGCTCTGCGTCGTTTGATTCAAACTGAGCAGAAACGGGTAGATACCACCAATTGTCTTGCGCATAACTGTCGCATTTGACGGCATCCTTTTCTGTCATAATCACATTCGCTCCTTGTTGAGCCAATGCTTGTAATTCTTGCTGATCAAAGTCTTGATGATCGGCAAAGCCTTTCGTCACTTTGATATCCGCATTCATTGCGTTAAGTGTATTAAAAAATCGTGCTGGATGCCCAATCCCCGCAAACGCAACGAGATCACGTAATTCACTGACCTCGACTTGTTGCTTGGTCTTCAGGTTTATCGCCTTTGATGGCGCTAAAGACATTGGCATTTCGCCTTGCTTAGCTTGACCACCATTCGTGATGATAAAGTCGACTTCAGCGAGACGCTCTACCCCTTCACGAAGAGGACCAAGTGGAATAAGGCTTTCATTGCCAAAGCGGCGATTACCATCAACGATAACGAACTCGATATCTCGCTCTAGAGCGTAATGCTGGAGGCCATCGTCAGTAATAATGATGTCAACGCCAGTTTCAAGCAATGCTTTCACCGCATTGGCACGAACCGGGTCTACAGCGACAGGTGCAGCAGTACGGCGATAAATCAGCTTCGGCTCGTCACCACAGTGTTTCGCTGGTGTATTGTCATCCAAAACAAGCGGATACTGCGGCGCTTTCGCCCCATAGCCACGAGACACAACGCCTGGTTTGTAACCAAGCTGCTGTAATTGCTCCACCAGCCACACAACAACTGGTGTTTTACCATTACCCCCAGCCGTGATGTTACCCACCACAACTACAGGCACTGGCGCTTTGTAAGCTTGTTTTTTACCTGATTGAAATTGTTGACGCTTAGACTTACTGATCGCACCAAACAACAAGCTCAGTGGCCACAAAAGCGGCCACAGTAGGTATTTGAGAGGATGGTTTTCGAACCAGATTTTTTCAACCACAGTTCTTAGGCACCAAATTGGATTCGATGAAGTTGAGCGTACGCGCCATCTTTCTTGGCAATCAGCTCCGCGTGGTTACCGCGTTCAACGATAGAACCTTCATCTACCACTAGAATTTCATCTGCATTCTCGATAGTCGACAGTCGGTGTGCAATCACCAATACCGTCTTGTCTTTTTGCAGTTCATCCAGCGCCGATTGAATAGCACGTTCAGATTCCGTATCCAGAGCTGATGTCGCTTCATCAAGAACCAAAACAGGGGCATCACGAAGAAGTGCACGAGCAATAGCGACACGTTGACGTTGACCGCCAGATAGACTCGCGCCATTCTCACCAATCATCGTATCAAGGCCGTCTTCCATCTTGCTGACGAACTCAGTGACGTGAGCAAGTTTAGCGGCTCGTTCGATGTCTTCACGTGTGTATTGATCTTCTGTCGCGTAAGCAATGTTGTTTGCAATCGTGTCATTAAACAAATGTACGTTTTGCGATACCAATGCAAACTGCTCGCGCAGGTTCTTAAGCTCGTAGTCACGAATATCATGGCCATCAAGTGTAATTGAACCACCGCTGACGTCGTAAAAACGGTTGAATAAGTTCGCGATGGTACTCTTACCCGAACCTGAACGACCAACAAGAGCAACTGTCTTGCCTTTTGGAATATCAAAGCTCACGTTCTCAAGTGCCGGTTTCTCTGCACCTTCGTAGGTAAAGCTGACTTCTTTTACTGCAACGTCGCCATTTGCACGTTCTACAGTGAACTTACCTTCGTTCTTCTCTGGCTCTAGGTCTACCAGGGCAAACAAGGTTTGGCTCGCTGCCATACCACGTTGGAACTGAGAGGTTACGTTTGTCAGCGCTTTAAGCGGACGCATCAAACCAAACATTGCTGAGAATACAACGGTAAATGTGCCCGGCGTTAACTGTTCTTTGATTGAGTCGATACTTGCTAGGTACAGAACTACAACAATCGCAATAGACGCGATCATTTGAATGATTGGGTTTGCTGCAGCTTGAGCTGTCACCAACTTCATGCTTTGTTGACGCATTTGGTTGCTGACTTTTTCGAAGCGCTTGCCTTCGATATCTTGACCACCGTAGCTTAGTACGACTTTGTGACCTTTTAACATTTGCTCAGCAGAAGCCGTCACATGCCCCATCATGGTCTGCATGTTCTTCGAAATCTTACGGAATCGCTTAGAAACGATACCAATGCCCCAAGCCACAACTGGTGCAACAGCAAATAGTACTAGAGAAAGCTGCCAGCTGTTGTAGAACATCAGCACAAGAAGACCGATTATGCTCGCACCTTCACGCACAATGCTGACTAACGCTTGGCTGGTTGCTGCAGAGACCTGTTCCGAATCATAAGTAATACGAGACAGTAAATTACCTGTTTTTTCTTTATCAAAGTAAGAAACTGGCATATGCATGAAGTGATTAAACACCATGCGACGAATTTGCATCACCACGTTGCCAGATACCCAGCTCAAGCAATAAGTGGAGACAAATCCGCTCACACCACGAATGAACATCATGGCGAAAACAATCAATGGAAGCGTGCGTAGAAAATCCGATTCCGCATTACCAAAACCTTCATCAAGAAGTGGTTTTAGCAAAGAAATCATATAGGTATCTGAAAGTGCATTAATCACTAATGCAATGACGGCAACGATAATGCCTGACTTATAAAGGCGAATAAATTGCCATAGACGCTTAAACGTCTGCCAGGTCGTTTCATCAGTATTTATCGACATAGAAGTGCTTTATTTTCTTACATTAAGACTCTTATTCTACTCCCTTACGCAGCATCTGCCTATACCAAGGCTCAAATGTCTCACTACGTTTAGCTTCAAAGTACCAATTGTCTCGCTCAATAAACACCGATACCTGCCCATGATTTCCCGTATCCAGCCAGTGGGCATTTGCTGCCTGATAAGCCGATAAAACATTTTCAGCAGGCATGCCCCACTGATTACTTTTTGCTAACGAGGCTATCGCCAAGGTTGGAGAGACAGTTTGAACAAATTTTGGATTCGAAGAGCTCTTGCTACCATGATGAGGAACCAACATAACATCACTCTCTAGCTTGTTGGGTTCACGCATAAGTATCCACTCACTGACGGCTTCAATATCGCCAGTCAAAAGCAATTTAAAACCCGATTCCTTATCCACAACTCGAACAACACACGAATGAGGATTATAAGCACGGTTTACCTGCTTAGGTGGCCATAGGACTTCAAAATAAAGCGCCTGCCAATACCAGCGTTCACCCGCAATACAAGATTGGTAGTTAGCGTAGTTTTGACTGCTGAATTTCTGCGCTGGCGAAAAGTACTGCTCTATATACTGCCTACCTCCAGCATGATCCGAATCAGCATGACTGATAATGAACATATCAATGGTACCAAAACCTCTGCGATGTAATACGGGAGAGATAACTTGCTGAGCTATGCTCCCTGAGTTCCAAGCTTTGCCTGTGTCATAAAGCGCCACCTTTCCATGCTTCTCAATTAATACCGCAAGGCCATGCCCTACATCTAACACGTCCACTCGCCAAGAATTTGTTGTACGCTCATAAAATAGGGCGACACCCGTCACTAGCATGACTAACGTAACGAGCGAGCCCCGATTCAAAAAACGTCTCAATAATCCACAGATGGCAACTGCGAGTATCGTTAAGGTCAAAGGCAAACTTACAAAATGCCAACTCCCGACCGCAAACTGTAATGACCATGTCAGTGGCAACAACACCCAATCCACCAGTTGCCAAAGCACACCAGCCAACTGAAAAGCAATTGGGGTTACAATCAGCGCTAGGAACATCAAAGGGACGACCAAAAAACCAAACCAAGGAATGAAAACTAGGTTGTAAGCAATGGACACCAAACTTGTTCCAGAGAAAAACGCACCGCTGATTGGCACGATAAGTAAAGTAAGTACTAACTGTATTTTTAGTAGTGAACTCAGCTTCGTTTGCCAATTGCCGCGTCGCTGTTGAACCACATTCACGGCCAAAAGCACGGCAACCACGGACAGATAAGACAACCAGAAGCTCATCGTGAATGAAGCAAAAGGCTCGATGAAAAGCTGTATCGAGACAGCGAGTAGTAACACTCGCCAAGGACTCCAATGAACCAAAGCCGCTTTAAGCACGAGATAAATGACACAAACCGAAAAAGCACGGGTTGTAGGTAAGGAAAAATCGGCCAACCACGCATAAACGAGCGCTGCCAATAAACCGACAGCGGAAGGAAGGTGAACAAACTTGGGGAATAGAAGCCGAATGACAAAGCCCAAACTCATGCCAAACGCAAACGCCATTCCAATATGCAAACCAGAGATCGAGACCAAATGCAGCAGCCCGCTATCTCGCAGAGACTGCCAATCCTGTTTAGCAAGCAGGGAGCGGTCACTAAATGCTAATGCACTGATTAACGGGAAATGGTCAAGTTCAGCAATATGAGTATCAACGGCCGTAATGATTTGCGGTCGAAATGAAGAGTGTGTACGAATCAACCATTTCGCGTCATCAGGTGTGACAGCTCTAGCGACAATACCCTTACCTATCGCTTGCTTTTCCGCATCAAACCCCGCCTCATTCTTCAAACCCAGAATCGGTTTGATCGTCACCTGAGTAGTGAACTCACTGTTAATGGGCAGTGGGAAAGCGGTTATCAATCGGATTTTCGGTTTAAGAAAAGGTAACAGGTTTTGAGAATTCACCTGATTGATCTGCGCAATTCCTTCATATCCGTGACTTATTTGCGTAAAAGGGCTGTCAACTTTGCCATTTATGGTAATATTCACCCCTGCTCGAAACAGGGCTTGTCTTTGATGCTCCATAACATTGCCGTGGATAATGACAACCATAAAGCCCCAAATTACGCCTATGCTCAATAAGCCACGACGTAATTTGATAATCGAGCCAGTGGCAATTATTCCCAGCAGCAACCATCGCCAATCAGGCATCGTCGGCCACCACGCAGACGATATAACGCTCGCTACAAATAACGCCAAGGTCAAACTTTTTTCTAAGAGAGTCATGTCGTCCTATGCCTAGAAAGCTGATAAAACGCTTCATGCCAGATCATGAAATGATCAAACGCCAAAAAGCACTGAAGGTCTTCGGCAACGTTTTATACAACCCAAACTTGTGGTGTTTAAATCGTCGCTCTGCATCAGGTGCTTTTGCTGTTGGTCTGTTTATGGCGTTTGTTCCGCTTCCGAGCCAGATGATCATGGCGGCGGGTCTCGCCATCATGCTTGGTGTTAACTTGCCTCTATCTGTTGCCCTTGTCTGGATCAGTAATCCAATCACCATGCCGGTGCTGTTCTACTTCGCATACAAACTTGGCGCATTGGTCATGCATGTACCACCACAACCGTTCCACTTTGAGTTGTCGTGGGAATTCATCATGCAGCAAATGAACACCATTGGGCCTCCATTTCTACTAGGCTGCGCAATCTGTGGCGTGGTATCAGCCATCATCGGCTATTTTGGTATACGTGGACTATGGCGTTACTCAGTGGTCAGAAGCTGGCAAAAACGTAAGATACGATAAGTACTTCTTCTTCAATTGGCAGGTTGCAGAACATCGAATGGAGAACAGTTAACGTTCGAAATGAAAGGCGATGTAACTCAAGTATGAAAGCTACCGAGCCACTGCAGAGATAGTTCGATTACAGATAAAAGAAAGGACCGAGATTCGGTCCTTTTTTGTGTCAGTGAGTGACCAGCGCTTCGCTAAGTTCTAGTTCTATCCACTACTTTGAACTCAATACTGCCGCTGGGTTAAGCTTCGCTGCACGAGATGCGGGATACCAAGTAGCTAGCAAGCTAAGAACAATCGCTGTAATGGAAACTAAAGCGACATCAGGCCAGTGCAACTGCGATGGCAAGAAGTCGACAAAATAGATATCCCCCGAAAGGAATTGGTGACCAATTAAGGCTTCCAGCCCCTTAATAATCGGTGTGAGGTTGAGAGCGACAAGAACGCCAACGACACTGCCAGCAAGACTGCCGAATACGCCAGAGAAGACGCCTTGCCACACAAAGATACGTTTAATCAAACCATCCTTTGCACCCATAGTACGAAGAATCGCAATCTCGGCAGCACGATCTTTCACCGCCATCATCAGTGTCGACACAATGTTGAAACACGCCACACCGATAACCAAGACCATCACCAAGTACATAATGGTACGAACGAGCTGAATATCGCGATACAAGAAGCCGAACTGTTGTTGCCAGCTTTTCAGGTAAACATACACATCAATCAGATTGCCCACTTCTCTCACAATCGAAGGGGCGTTCAGAACATCATCGGTTTTAAGAGAAATCCCGGTAACGCCATCCCCCAAGCGTGCATAAGCTTGTGCATCCTCCAGAGGCACTAAAGCCAATGAGTGATCGATTTGACCATTAAGAGTCAAAAATCCAGCCACCTTAACGCGAACTCGTTTTGGTGCTTGAACCTTATTAGTGCTGCCAGTCTGGGGAATCATCAAAGTAATGTAATCACCCACATCGACGTTAAGCTCATTCGCTACACCACGCCCCAAAATGACTTGCTGTTGGCCCGCATAGAAGTTCTGCCATGCTTTTGGATCAATGAACTCCGACATGCTCGAGACCGCTTGTTCAAAAGCAGGATCCACACCACGCACTTCAATCGCCTTAAGCTTGCTGCCCTTTTCTGCCAACCCCGTAAATCGAACATAAGGCGCCGCTGCGACAACATGTTCATGCTTCAAGGCTTGGTTCATGGTCTTGGTGTAGTTATGTAGCGGACCGTTTACCCCTTCTAACTCCCCATGTGGGATTACCGATAAAACACGTGACTGTAGCTCACGCTCAAAACCGTTCATGGCGGATAGACCTATAATGATCACCGCAACACCAACCGCAATACCAATGGTGGAAGAGAGAGAAATGAACGACACCATCTTGTTACGCTTTTTCGCGCGACTAAAACGGCCACCGATCATCAATGCTAAAGATGAAAACAAAATTAGCCCTCCGCAGTCGCTGTTTGAACAGTAAAGCGATCCACCAGCAACCCATCTTGCATGTGCATTTGACGGTCCATTTTCGCGGCTAACTCGTTATCGTGGGTCACCACCAAGAAAGCGATGTTCGATGCCTGGTTTAGCTCACGCATCAAATCGTAAATCGCCAATGCGGTATTGTGGTCTAGGTTACCCGTGGGCTCATCAGCCAAAACCAAGTCAGGCTTATTAACCAAAGCACGGGCAATCGCAACACGTTGGCGCTCACCACCAGATAGCTCCGAAGGACGGTGATCCATGCGGTGTTCTAGGCCAACTTTCTCAAGTAGAGCTTTTGCTTCCGCTTTCGCATCCGCTACTTTTGCGCCCCCAATCAACAATGGCATCGCAACGTTTTCTACTGCGGTAAAGTCAGCCAATAGGTGATGGAACTGATAGACAAAACCAAGGTGTTTGTTTCGTAGTGCCGCTTGCTTGTTTGAACTTAGCGCAGACAAGTTCTGCCCTAGAAAATCCACTTCACCTTGAGATGCATCATCTAAAGCACCAAGGATGTGAAGCAGCGTACTCTTACCTGAGCCAGATGAGCCAACAATAGAAACCAGTTCACCTTTGTCGAGATCAAAACTCACGCCTTTCAACACTTCCGTATCTAACGAGCCTTCTCGGTAGACTTTACGAATATCACGACATTCTAATAGCTTATTCATAGCGAAGTGCCTCAGCAGGTTTAACAGAAGATGCTCGGTAAGACGGGTAAACAGTTGCAGCTAGACTCAGAGCAATCGCCAGCACTACCACTAATAAAATTTGGAATGAATCAATCACGATTGGCAAGTGACCACCAAAGCTAAACAAGGCAACGCCTGCCGCTTCCAGAATGGCATTGAGATTGAGCGATAGAGCAACGCCGACTGCGCCACCAACAATCGCACCAATCACACCACTACTCGCGCCCTGCACCATGAAAATCGCCATCACTTGAGATTGCTTCATGCCTTGAGTTTTGAGAATCGCGACTTCCGATTGCTTCTCCATCACCACCATGATCAACGCAGAAATAATATTAAATGCTGCTACGCCAACAATCAGCCCCAGCATCAAGCCCATCATGTTCTTTTCCATTTTTACTGCTTGGAAAAGCTCACCACGCTGCTCACGCCAGTCACTCCATTGCCAACCTTCCGGCATTGGCTTATCTGCAAATTCCGTCACCATGAATGGGTCAGAGAAGAACACACGCCAACCGGATACCGTATTTTTCGGTAAACGCATCAATTTAGAAGCATCAGTCATGTTGACGATCATAAGCTGACCATCCACATCTGAGCCGGTATTAAAGATACCCGCTACGGTGAAGTTACGTTGACTTGGGATTCGACCTAATGGGGTAAATTGCGTCGCATTGGTCACCATTAAGCGGACTTTGTCACCCATCGATACTTTAAGAGAGCGCGCCAAACTGTGACCAAGGAAAACCTTATATTCACCCGATTGTAGTGAAGATAAGCGACCTGCTATCAAGTGATTGGAAATAGGATCGCCAAGTTTAGGCTCGATACCAATCAAGTAACCAGCGGTTAGCTGCGCGGAACTTTGGATCACCGCTTCACCACGCACAATCGGCTCTGGCTCAGCAATGGTCGACATATTTTGAATGAATTGGGGCGCCGTCTCGCTCATTGGCGTTTTGCCATCATGCTGAGAAACGACAGCATGAGGAAGTACGCCTAAAATGCGCTCTTTAAGCTGAGCTTCAAAGCCATTCATCACAGACAGTACTGTCACCAACGCCATCACACCAATCGTGATACCTGCGGTCGACATGTAAGAAACGAATCGACTGAATCTATCCCCGGAGCGTCCCCGAAGATACCTCAAGCCAATAAACAAAGAGATAGGATGATACATATAGGACAAACCAACTGGTTTTCTAATAATGGAGCCAATACTTAGCTAATTAATACCGGTTATCTTACCTTACTCTTACTATGAAGAAGACAAGATAATCGCTAAATTTGTCAACGACATGCAATAAGTCCCCATTTACTGCAAAAAGTTCAGCCATAAAAACAGGTAAACTTGATAACTTACCCTGATTAGCGATAATCACTCCCCTATCCTACTCATTCTTCAATGAAATGAGAGCGCTCGATGGCAGAAAAGGACCAAATTATGACAGAGCAAGAATACTTCACCGTGCACCACAATCTGACGATTAACGTCGAAACGTTAGGGACGGACTTTGCTCTACCAGATGAGGCCACTTTTGTATCTGAAATTCCAGCACCGTTCATCGTCGCAAGTGAATTCAGTCACTTAGATATGTTAGCGGATAACGCGAGGCTGGAACTGCAAAATAAAGAGTTGAAACACGTCATCAGCTTGCTGGATACCCAAAACTCAAAACTCAACTTACTGCTGAGTTTTATGCTTTCTCAGCAAGATGATATTGCACTGCGTTTTCAAACCACGCAATTCGGTGCAAGCCAACTGAGCTATCGCAGCGCTTCTGCCGCAGAAAAAGACCAACTGGTTCGAGTGAAACTCTTCTTAGATCATCCTGCCGCAGCAATTTACTGCTACGCTCAGGTAGTAGAGTGCGAACAATCAGAGCAAGGTTATGTGGTTACACTCAAGTACAAACTGCTTCGAGAAGCTGACCAAGATTTATTAATCAAAGCCGCGCTATACCAACAGCAAAAATTACTCCGTCAGCGCTCACTAGAGCGAGAAAACAAATAACCCTCATGCTCCTAAAATAACTATCATGACAAAAGCAACAATTCTTTCCGTCACGAATCCATCTGAGCGTGGCGACAAAAAACAACTTGGCAACCTACCTGGTGCAGCATTGGCAATGGCAATCGCTGAGCTAGCCAAACAGCATTCAAGTCACTCTTTGCTTGTAGTGCCAGATCCACAAATCGCACTCAAGCTGCAAGCGGAAATTGAACAGTTTACCGATCAGCCAGTCAGCCTATTTCCAGATTGGGAAACACTGCCTTACGACAACTTTTCTCCGCACCAAGAGATCATCTCAGACCGTATTGCACGCTTATACCAATTGCCGACTCAAAGTAACGGCGTAACGATTGTGCCAGTAAGTACGGTGTTGCAGCGCCAGTCTCCGCGTGATTTCTTATTGCAACACACTTTGATGGTGAAAACGGGCGACCAATTCTCACTAGATAAGCTTCGTGTGCAGCTAGAGAACTCAGGCTACCGTCACGTTGATCAAGTGTTTGGTCCGGGTGAATACGCGAGCCGAGGGTCGATCCTTGACCTGTTCCCAATGGGCAGCTCAGATCCATACCGAATTGATTTCTTCGATGACGAGATCGACACCATCCGTACCTTCGATCCAGAAAACCAACGTTCGATCGAAGACATTCAGCAAATCCAATTGCTACCAGCGCATGAGTTCCCGACAACCAAAGCGGCAATTGAAGATTTCCGTACTCGCTGGCGTTCTCAGTTTGAAGCTCGCCGCGAGCCCGAGTCGATTTACATGCAAGTCACCAAAGGTACTTGGCCGGCAGGTATCGAGTACTGGCAACCACTGTTCTTCGACCATACCGAAACACTGTTTGACTACCTGCCAGAAGACTCTCAACTGATCACATACGGTAATATTGAAGCCGCAGTGGATACCTTCTGGAATGACGTAGATTACCGCTACGATCAAAAGAAAATCGATCCGATGCGTCCGTTGTTAGCACCACATGAATTGTGGTTGAAAAAAGACGAACTATTTACTCACTTCAAACAGCTGCCACAGGCGCAGTTGAACTTAGAGAAAATCGTTAAGCGTGCTGGTCGCCAGAATCTCGCAGTTCAATCTCTAGCCGAGCTTGGTGTTCAACAGCAGAACAAAGAGCCGTTAGCGCGTTTACGTCAATTCAGTGAACAATTCACAGGTAAAATCATTTTCTCTGTGGAATCGGAAGGCCGCCGCGAAGCACTAACAGAGCTGCTGCAAGGCATTAAAGTGCGTCCTGTCGTGCATGGTTCACTCTACCAAGCACTGGATTCTGGCGATCGTTTCAGTTTGATCTTAGGTGCAGCAGAACATGGCTTTATTCACGATGACCTGAACTTCGCCCTGATCTGTGAAAGCGATCTGCTGGGCGATCGTGTGATTCAACGTCGCCGTAAAGACAAGAAAGCGGTAAACAGTGACACCGTTATTCGTCACCTAGCCGAACTTAAGCCGGGTCAGCCTGTTGTGCACATCGATCACGGTATTGGCCGCTACATTGGCTTACAGACTCTTGAAGCGGGCGGCATGAAGACGGAATACGTAACCCTTGAGTATCAAAATGACGCCAAACTTTACGTTCCCGTCTCTTCATTAAACCTAATCAGCCGCTACTCTGGTGGTGCTGAAGAGAGCGCGCCGCTGCATAAACTGGGTGGTGAAGCATGGGCGAAGGCTCGTCGTAAAGCCGCTGAGAAAGTACGCGACGTCGCGGCAGAGCTACTTGATGTTTACGCTAAGCGTGAATTGAAACCGGGCTACAAGTTTGAGCTGGACCGTGGTCAATACGCCACATTTAAAGCCACCTTCCCGTTTGAAGAAACCGATGATCAGTCAACTGCCATTAATGCGGTTCTATCCGATATGTGCCAAGCAAAAGCCATGGACCGTCTCGTATGTGGTGATGTGGGCTTTGGTAAAACAGAAGTGGCGATGCGCGCTGCGTTTGTTGCTACAGACAACAGTAAGCAGGTCGCGGTATTGGTGCCAACCACCCTACTTGCTCAGCAGCACTTTGAAAACTTCCGTGATCGCTTTGCCAACTTACCAATTCGCGTTGAAGTACTTTCACGTTTTAAATCGGCAAAAGAGCAAAAAGTCATTCTTCAAGACGTCGCCGATGGCAAAGTGGATATTGTCGTAGGTACTCACAAGCTGCTTTCAAGCGACATCAAATTCAAAGATCTTGGCTTGTTGATCGTCGATGAAGAACACCGCTTCGGTGTACGCCAAAAAGAAAAAGTGAAAGCGATGCGTGCTGATGTCGACATCCTAACGCTGACCGCAACCCCTATTCCTCGTACATTGAATATGGCAATGAGTGGCATGCGCGACTTGTCGATCATCGCAACACCGCCTGCACGTCGCCTAGCTATCAAGACCTTCGTGCGTCAACGTGAAGACTCTGTGGTACGCGAAGCCGTACTGCGTGAAATCATGCGTGGTGGTCAGGTTTATTTCCTACACAACCAAGTAGAAACCATTGAAAAAACCGCTGAAGACCTACAAAAGCTGATTCCTGAAGCGCGCGTGACCGTTGCCCATGGTCAAATGCGTGAACGTGAACTAGAGCGCATCATGAACGATTTCTACCACCAGCGTTTCAACCTGCTGGTGTGTACCACCATCATAGAAACAGGTATCGACGTTCCGACGGCCAACACCATCATTATGGATCGTGCCGATAACCTCGGTTTAGCGCAGTTGCACCAGCTTCGTGGCCGCGTTGGTCGTTCACACCACCAAGCTTACGCTTACTTATTGACGCCACATCCAAAAGCCATCACCAAAGATGCGATTAAGCGTCTTGATGCGATCGCTTCGCTGGAAGATCTCGGTGCAGGTTTCACACTGGCCACGCACGATCTTGAGATTCGTGGTGCGGGTGAGCTATTAGGTGACGAACAAAGTGGTCAAATTCAATCTGTTGGCTTTACACTGTATATGGAGATGCTTGAACAAGCGGTCGAAGCATTGAAAGAAGGTAAAGAACCATCATTGGATGATCTGCTTCGCGAACAAACTGAAATTGAGATGCGTATCCCAGCGCTATTGCCGGATGACTACATTCCAGATGTGAACACACGTCTATCGATGTACAAACGCATTGCAAGCGTGACAGATAACGAAGGTTTGTCTGAACTGAAAGTGGAACTGATTGACCGATTTGGTGTTTTACCAGATGCAACCAAGAACCTCCTATCTGTCTCAGAGTTGAAAATTGGGGCAGGAAGTCTCAAAGCGAAGAAAATTGAGGCGCATGATAAGGGCGGATTCATTGAGTTTTACCCTGATGCTGACATTAATCCAGCGTATTTGGTTAAACTCCTGCAATCACAGCCGCAAAAATTTGCAATGGAAGGTCCAACTAAGTTCAAGTTTAGCGTACCATTGACGGACCGACGTAAACGCATCCAGTTTGTTCAAGACTTACTGAATGATTTTAAACAGAATTTATTACCAACGAGCTAATAGTCGAATGAGAATACTGATCCCATTATTGCTTCTTTGTGTCTCAATGCCATCTTGGGCTGCGCGTCAATTTGATATTGAAGTAATTATTTTCAAGCGAGCAGTCAACGCTGAAAGTACCAGTGAATCATGGCCAAACGAACTGCCAACTATTGAAATGAGTAACGTCGGCAGCCTACAAAGCGATTCTTACCGCCAGTCAAAAGGCGTCACGCTTCTACCACGTTCTTCTTACCGATTGAACGCACAAGAAGCTGCGCTGAACAACCACGCAGGCTTTAAAGTGCTAAAACACGTGGCATGGCGTCAAGGTGACCGTGGTAAAGCCAGTGCACCAATCTTCCGTATGGTTGGTGGCCGAGACTTCTCTGGCTCTTACAATGCAGATGGCAGCCCTGTCGGCAGCAGCACATCACTATCAACCGATGGCTACAGTGAAGAGAGCGTGAATGGCCCACTGTACGAACTAGACGGTAAGTTACAAATCTATGTTCAGCACTACTTGTTTGCTGAAACAACCATCGATATTCGTGAACCAAGCGTGCGTGAAGTCCACCTAGCGTCACAGCCTTCAGAACAGCTATCTGATGAATTTGGCGAAGTCGATGGCAACGTACAAGTTGGCAACTTAGCGGAAGTCACCCCAACCGTGACCGAAGAGAAGTTTTTGAAGAGCTTCCGAATGGATCAAAAGCGTCGTATGCGCAGTGGCGAAACCCACTACCTAGACAACCCATTGATGGGTATGATCATTCAAGTTCGTCGAGTTCGATAAGAGCCACCTCAACATAAAAGCGCAGCACTGGCTGCGCTTTGTTTTATCTAGAGTCTCACATGGAAGTTGTATCAATTCATGAGTCCAGATTTTGAAATCATCACCCCTCGTTTAGCGCTGCGACTGATTCCTTCAGAACACGCTCACACCTTGCAGCGACTCCTAGTCGAATCCCCTTCTCTGCATCAATGGCTAGATTGGTGCAATGAAGACGTTACGTTAAAAGACGCTCAAGATTTCTTGTTAGCAACTCGCTTAAATTGGGTCAAAACCGAGGCGTTTGGTTTTGGCGTTTACGAGCGTGAGAGCAACAGTCTCGTAGGCATGGCGGCGGTTAATGAGCTTTACCATACCTTCAATATGGCAAGCATTGGTTATTGGGTTGCCGATCGCTATCAGCGCAAAGGTTATGCACAAGAATCGATTCGCTCACTGGCAGAGTTCTGCTTTGCCAAACTCAATTTAACTCGCGTGGAAATTGTCTGCGATCCAGATAACACCGCCAGTCAGGCATTAATTGAATCCGTTGGCGCACAAAAAGAAGCCATTGCCAGAAACCGTTTTATCTTCCATGGCAAGCCAAAGGATGGCGTAGTGTATTCACTGCTTCCTAGTGACTTAGAATGAAAAAAGCCACCGACATGCGGTGGCTTTTGTTTTGACCTTTGTTTCGCTCTCAACCAAATCAGCTTAAAGAGCCAAATCATCAAATATTAGTGCAGCTTCAAGTTCGGACGCAGTACGCGGTTGATACGGCCAACCAGCATCATCAGGCCTGTCTTAATCACGCCATGCAGCGCCATTTGGTGCATGCGGTATAGCGAAATGTAAACCACACGAGCGATACGACCTTCAACCATCATCGAACCTTTGGTTAGGTTACCCATCAAGCTACCAACCGTAGAGAAGCGGCTTAGAGAAACCAGAGAACCGTGGTCTTTGTATTCGTAAGCTTTCAGTTCACGACCATTTAGCTTAGCAACGATGTTAGTAAACGCTTGGCTAGCCATTTGGTGCGCAGCTTGAGCTCGTGGCGGAACAAAAGAGCCATCAGGCTGAGTACATTGTGCTAGATCACCAATAACGAAGATGTCGTCATCACGTGTGGTTTGTAGCGTGTTTTTCACTACAAGCTGGTTAATACGGTTCGTCTCTAGACCTGCGATATCTTTAATGAAGTCAGGCGCTTTGATACCCGCAGCCCATACCATGATTTGCGCAGGGATCTTCTCACCGTCTTTCGTCGTCAGACCGTCTTTGTCCGCCTGCGTCACCATGGTCGCTGTGCGTACGTTGACACCCAACTTAACCAATTCTTGGTGTGCCGCAGAAGAAATACGTGGAGGAAGCGCAGGAAGAATACGTTCGCCCGCTTCAACTAGGTTTACGTTTAGCTTGCTAGAATCTAGGTCGCCAAAGCCGTAAGTACGCAGCTCTTTCACTGCGTTGTGAAGCTCAGCAGAGAGCTCAACACCAGTCGCACCCGCACCAACAATCGCGATATCTACCGTGCCATTACCGTTTTTCGCGTGCAGTTTTAGGAACTCGTTGTTCATTTCACTACGGAAACGGTGTGCCTGTTCTGGGCTATCTAGGAAGATACAGTTGTCACGAACACCAGGAGTGTTGAAATCGTTAGATGTAGAACCAATTGCCATCACTAGAATATCGTATTCTAGTTCACGGCTTGGCATAAGAAGTTCGCCGTGCTCGTCTTTAAGCTCACTTAGAATGATCACTTTACGTTCACGATCAATGTCTTGAAGGCTGCCCATTTGGAAGTCAAAGCTGTGGTTTTTTGCGTGAGCACGGTAGCTCAGTGCATCCACACCTTCGTCCAAAGAACCTGTTGCTACTTCGTGCAACAATGGTTTCCACAAGTGGCTCGCTTTACGGTCTACCAGTGTAATTTGCGCACGGTTCTTACGACCCAGAGTGCGGCCCAGTTTGGTTGCCAACTCAAGGCCACCAGCACCGCCGCCTACAACGATAATGCGTGTCACAATGTTATCCTCTACAAAAATGAATATATGGGTTCAGCTCGATGCTGACTCACAGTGCTCTGCGGTCATACATCCAACCGATGAATTCTTTGGTCTCTAGAGGTGAGCTCACTTTTGGATAAACGCCGATACCATCTTGTTTTTGCTTCTTATTTCATTTGCTTGTTGATGCGCATCGGTTTGCTCGTCTGAAACACGCGATCTCAGACAAAAAATGGGCAAGTTTCTTACTCGCTCTCAATTTTTTTTGATATTTATCAAATTATTTTTACGAAGTTCATTATATAGGGCTATCTTTTGATGGCAACAAAAATCCTTACTCTAGATACGGATTGGCTAATTTTCATCTGCTTAACGGTATCGTTTTCGTGCCACAAAAGGTTAAAACAATAAATCAAGATAATAAATAGCTACAAAATGTAAATTTCTACAGAATTATTATTATCAAGTTGGGCAAAGCCAGAAACAAAAACGGCACTTCGAAAAGTGCCGTTTAAAGATAGTTAAATCATTTGCTCTGGTACAAGTTAAGCGTTTTTGAATGCCTTCATCGCTTGCAAGTGGTGAGAGATTTTCTTGAATTTATGCGTTTGAGTTTCATCCCAAATGATTTGGTAGTGTTTATCCAATTCTGCTGCAGTTTTTGAGTTATCGTGAATTTCATCTTCTTTCGACAAAATAACCAAACAGCGCTCTTGGTTTTTCGTACGGAACTGCTCGACACATTTAGTGGCAATATCTTCGTACTCTTCTGGACGATCAATACGCCCTGCCATCGTCTTCTCTGGGTGCAAATTCGGGTTGAACATCACTTGTTTGATGCCGCAAAGAAAACCGATTCGCTCTGACCAGTATGCGCCAAGACCCACACCACAAATCAGTGGATTTGGATCGTTCGCTTGGTCAATGACCTTAGACACTTCTTTCAATAAGTGCTGCATGTCATGCTTAGGATGAAGTGTGCTGTAGTTGATGAAACGAACGTCATCATCGATGAACTGCAATTGAAGAACTTTTTCGTGGTTACCTGGGCTTGTACTATCAAAGCCGTGCAAGTAAATAATCATGTGTACCTCTCCCTGTGACTTGCTGGTACTTCACTTTAAACTACCACTATTTCCTTATGGTTAAAGAGGAAAAAGTCATGAGTTATCAAAACAGTGATCTTCAATACATAATAAGTCTTTAAACTCGCGAGCACTGTCTAAGTATTGTTCATCATCCCACAATTTGTAGGCGACTAAATACCATAGCATTGCCATCATTCGAGTTCTTGGCATCCAAGCTTGAACGCCTTCTAGCCACAAATCCACGTCTTCAATTTGACGAACTTGGCAATACCTGACGACGCCATCTTCAATTGGTACGTCAGCCAGTTGCAAAATAAGGGTGAGATCAAGTCTTGGGTCCGCTAAGCCTGCGTATTCCCAATCAATGACTTTCACACCGTCTTGGCCGCGCACTAAGTTGTAACAACCAAGGTCAAAATGACACAGTGCTGCTGGGATTTGGTCTACGCTTGGTTCAGAACGCCACTTGCGATACAACATCTCAAACTCAGTGCCTACGTACTTGCCCCCCAGCTCTAACCAATAATGATCGATACGTGAGAGATAAGAGAATGGCACTAATGGAATCGACGTTGCTGAATACTCGTGAATCGCAGCCGCTATTGGCAGTAACTCTTCAATATCAATTCCCGGTTTGGTGAGAGTTTCACCCGGCACCCACTCCACCAATAAACCTTGCTCGTGAACAAACACGGGCTTCGGGCCTAAATTGAGCGAAGCAATCGCGTTGAGAACTTGATATTCATTGTGGCGAGATATAGCAAAGGCCTTGCATACATTACTGGTCGGTCGCCAGACGTAAGCAAGGCCTTCAGAGGATTCCAACCGCCAACAGCGATTGGTCAATCCACCAGTGACGGTTTGAACCTTCACTGGTGGCGAAGTAAAGAAGCCATCAAGAGTATTTAAACTCGGGTCTAATTGTTTCGCTTGTTGCCAAGAAAACCACGCCATGAATGACTTCTCCACTTAGGTCATAAGACCAAACAGAATCAATTAAAGACCAAATAGGCTCTTAGATTGTTCTTTACGGATTTCAGTCTCATCCGCCCACTCAATCAAACCAGTTTCAAGGTCCATTAGACGCATGGTCATTTTGTAGTAAACGTCTTTGTCACTACCTGCATTTTTCACGATGCTAGAAAGGTTTCCGTAAAGCATGTATTGCGCACCGACCATTTTACCGAATTGGATTGCTGTGCTTTGGTTCACTAGCTCGTCAGTGTTTTGGAAGTTAAGTTGCTCACGAACAGACTCAACGCGGTCCATATCTACGAAACGGAACTTACCAGAGTTCAGCATCTTAGTAGAGATAGTGTCTGTGATTGATTCCGTATCAATATGTTCGCTTGTCTTGTTCTTGATACGCTCAACAAACACGATAGGACGTTGGTCACGAGTAATTGCTGCCACTGAACCTGACATCATCATCTGTCGACCATTTCGCCAGCAATTTTTTGTAGATCCGTCGAGCCAAAATCGATCGTTGTGGTTTCTGTCGCTTGCGCATCACCGTAAGAGACTTTGTTTGAACAACCACCCAGAATGACGGCAAGACCTAAAAGAGCAATAATACTTTTTTTCATGAGAGTTCCTTAGTTTGTGTTTCATCCCGAGACGTCTCCATCTTGGGAAAGCAGCATAGCTACCTAAAAAATATGTATCCCAAAGCTTGGGTTAGTTATCTTGTGCTTCGCGAATTTGTACACGGAATTGAGTCCCTTTCGGGTTCACCGTCACTTCAGACAAAGTCACTTGTTCAAATCCACGCACAATCATTTTGCGCCATGGACCTGGTTTGGTATTCACTTCTAATCCAGTATTGTCATACCAGTAAAAACGATAAAGAATCTCTTGATCGCCTTTGTAATTACTGCTCAGTTGAACAACACCGCGTGGACGGTCATCAACATAAGTCGTGGTAATATTGTCTACCAACAGGCGACTACCCATGACGTTATCGTGGAAGAAAACCTTTTGCGTTTGGCCATCGATTCGGATTCCCGCAGTGTTATCTGCACAACCTGCTAAACCTACTATCACTGCCAAACCTATAAGCCATGCTCTCATTACAACCTCCCTAGCTGTTTATGCCACACCGTAGAATGTGTTCCCTGACGAGAAACCCAAACCAACGTTGTTTGCTGTGCTGGCACTTCGAATTGATACACCTGATCACCAACGTTCAGACTCTGCTGACCCGGCTTGACGACTTTCGACGCCGTTTTCACCGTGCCCGGAAGTGTCTGCCAACTTCTGGTATCAGGCTGTTCGGTTAGTGTATTCCACACGTTGAAAAGAATGTTGCCGACATCGTCACCTTTCGCCGCTTCTTTTCGAATTCTGTCTTTGGCCCAAACACGAATTGCCTGACGAATCACAATCGTCGTTAAACGCTCATGCAAATCGTTTTGCGCCATGGCATTCACATCAGCCAATGTGCTTGAAGGTAGCTTTTTACCATTCAACGCAACATCACCAAAACGTTGGGTTCCGCGCTTCGGATAATAAGGCAGTGCGAGCGAGTAGATCGCGCCATCACCTCGGCTGTCATAGATTGGTAAATCAATACGCCAACCTTGTAGCGCTTCCACCACACCTTGCTCATCAATCACAATCACGCGACCTTGCGACTTACTCAGCCCTGATGGTGCTTTGCCGTAGCGCTTCTCTAGCATACGAAGATCTTGACGCATACCGAGCTTTTTCGCGGCATACATGGTGCTTTCAATAACTTGCTTGTTATCTGGCATCACTGCAAGTGCACGACGATAGTCTACATACGCACTGTTCAGATCTCGTGACGCTTCATACAGCAATCCAGAAAGGTAGAATAAGTAACCATTTTGTACAGAGCTCAGCTTTTTGCCTGCGTCTGGGTAGTTGGCTAGCACACTACCTAAGTTCGCTGACATACCTTGCTTCTTAAGATCCTTCTCTGCTTGATTTAGTTCCTTTTCACGTGCTTTCTTTGCCGCCTCTTGCACTTGGTTTGCGCGGCGCATCTCAACCAGCGCCCCCTCAAGGTCATTTTTTTTGTAGGTAGTTCAGACCAAGGTACAAATGCAAAAAGCCGAGTTCATAGTCGGCAGGTTGGTATTCGTTTAAATTGTCGTTAACGGCAAGTGAGCCCACGCTGGTCGCCGTTTCCGTAACAGAAATGGTAGCGCGATCTTGTTGTTTGCGTACTGCACGATCGCTGTCTTCAAGTGAACTCAGGCTGGTTGGGTAGTCTTGGGCAAGAAACGAGATTCGGCCTTGTTCAAAGTTGCCAAGTATATCGCCACCGACATCACTCGATTGCAGTTGCTCAGCTTTGGCATATTCGCCAGCAACCACAGCTTGATAAACTTCTTTATTTTGGTCGCTATAATGACTGAACAGATTGCCAGCGGATAAGTTTGCACATCCTGTAGCAAGCAGGACCCAGCTCATCAATCCGAATAGCTTCACACCATGTTTCACATTTATCTCCACAAATGTGTTGTTCAAGGAAGAAAGAAGTGGATGAATCACCTCACCCACTCCTAAAAGATTAACTCAATACCATAGGGCCTAAAGGACGACCACCCACTAGGTGCATATGAATATGATAGACTTCCTGACCGCCATGTGAGTTACAGTTTAAAATCAAACGGTAACCGTCTTCTGCAATGCCTTCTTCTTTAGCGAGCTTCTTCGCAACCGTGAACATACGGCCCATCATTGCCTCATCTTCCACTTCCACGTCATTGGTTGTCGGGATCAGCTTGTTCGGGATGATAAGGATATGGCTTGGCGCACGCGGATTGATATCACGAAATGCCGTTACTAAATCATCTTGGTAAAGGACATCTGCTGGGATTTCTTTGCGAATAATTTTGCTAAAGATGGTTTCTTCCGCCATGGGTACTCCATTTTATAAGGTGTGTAACCTATTTAGTATGCGCTAAGCCAAAAGCGAGCTCAATAAAAAACAGTGTTCACTTAACATTATCAATATAAGTCGTGACGTTGAAGCTTTTTTTGTCGTGTGCGTCATAAAACGTGCGTCGCAAACTCAATACAATCCGATGAATTTTGTTACTTTTTTAAGACAATTCTAATTTATGTTGTCTATTTTTGGGAGAGGAAGCTCACTTATGCGAGGTTCAGTAATTAAAAGGATGTATGCAGGCTTTGCGCTGATCATCGTCTTATTCGCAGTCACGATTGCCATTATGATGGGAGGCATGAATGATATTCACGGTAAGTTTGAGACTGTATCCAAGTCTTCTCTGCCGCTTGTCTCTTTATCTAACCAAACCAGTGTAGAGCTTCTTTCTGCCGACAAATCTTTTAAAGACTTCCTGACCACAGAGAATAAGCAACGCATGGATCAGATGCGTCAGGAATTTGCCAAATCTCAACAAAGCTTCGAAGCAACATTGAGCCAACTTGAAGTTGCAAGCCAAATCTACCCTTCCCTTGCCGAACCTTTTTCTCAGCTTAAAGAACTTGAGCAGAGCTACTTTACCGAAGCAAAGGAAGCCATGGATAACTACGAAGCGATGTTCGCTGCACAAGAAGAAGTGCAAAAATCTTCTCGTCGCTTCCAGCAACTCAATACTGAGCTATCTGTGGGTCTAAAAGAATACGTGGCGGATCAATCCAGCATCTCAGTTAAAGTGATGGCGAAAAGCTACTTTATTAAGCTGAAAGATGCAGAAGTGATTACGTCAGATGCGCTGGCAAGCTCAAATCCTGAGTTTGTAACGCAAGCCGTAGCAAAAAACCGCAAGGCGGTGACGCATCTGAATTACGCTTTCCGCGGTTTGGTGACTCAACTTCCTGAACTTAAAGAAGCCTTCGGCGAGTCTGTTGAACAATTTACCCGTGACGTAGGTATGCGTGGTGGTGTATTAGACCAACACAATAACTATCTATCGGCACGTGCGGCGCTTTACAACAACATCGCTAACCTTGCCACCAAAGTTGACTCAAGCATGTCGATTCTTGAGCAGTTCACAACAACCGCAACCAATAAGCTGAACGAATCTCTTGCAGACGCAGGCGACATCTACTCAGCAGGTGTTACCAAAGCGATTGTGATTGGCGTCATTGTGGTGTTGTTTGCAACGGCTATCGGTTACCACATTGCTCATAGTGTTCGTGAGCCACTGACTCGTATTCTGAAGGCATTAGAAGGTCTGACAGAAGGCGACATGACGCAACGCATTGATATTCGTTACAACAACGAATTCAGCCGTGTGAGTGGCCATATCAATACGCTGGCAGACAGCCTACATAACATCCTTGTTAAGCTGAATGACGCATCAGAAAACCTAGCGTCTACAGCCTCGACGAACGAGCAGACTTCTTCTCAAGCACAAGCTCAGTTGAACTCTCAGCGTGAGCAAACCGCAAACGTAGCTACAGCAATGACAGAGATGTCTCACTCAGTGCAAGAAGTCGCGCAAAGTGCTCAAGGCTCGTTAGAGATGGTACAGCGTGTTGAGACGGCTTCTGATCAAGGCCGTAACGTCATGAACAGCAACATCTCAACCATCAACCAACTTGAGACACGCTTAAACGAATCCGTCTCTGCGGTTTCTGAGCTACAAAAAATGAGTGGCCAAATCGGCTCGATTCTGGATGTGATTCGTAATATTGCCGAACAGACCAACCTGCTTGCACTGAATGCGGCGATCGAAGCGGCACGTGCTGGTGAGCAGGGACGCGGGTTTGCGGTAGTGGCAGATGAAGTTCGCGTGCTGGCTTCCAAGACCACACAATCGACAACTGAGATTGAAGCAATGATCAGTAACCTTCAATCCAGTTCGCAGTCTGCTAACCAAGTTATTCAAAGCTGCATGAGCGATATGGAAATGTCTGTTGAGCAAGCCTCTAAGGCAAACAGCTCAATGGAAGAAATCCAAGCGCTGATCATCGAAATCAGTCAGATGAGTACCCACATATCCCAAGCGGCGGCTGAGCAGAGCGAGACTTCTGCGGATATTGCGCGCAGCATTGAAGACATCAATAGCATTGCTGACCAGAGCTACCATGCGATGTCCAGCATCGCGCAAACCAGTGAATCTTTGACTCAACTGGCACATCAACAAAACGAACTGGTTCATCGATTTAAACTATAAAGTTTTATGTAAAAACTAGAAAATTCATTGCAACCAACTGTATAAGGGCGACTTTTTATTGAAGTCGCCCTTGTTTTTTATGAGCTGTGTCTACATATGGTTTATATGGCTTGCTCATCCCTTTTCTTTTCTCTTTTCGAGCAAGCCAAATAAGAAGGAAAACCTATGGCTGTTCATGTTGGTATTATCGACCAAGATCCAGTGAGATTAGTCACTCCTCTTTTGGATAATCGCACTGTAAGTACACATATCGTCTTCATCGGCGACAAAAGCCAATCCGATATGTACGAGCGACTGAGCGCAGTATTAGAGCAGCGAGAAATTACGTCTGAATTCTTTGAAATTCCTTCTGCAGTAAACACTTCTCTGATCAAACAATCTGTCCATCAATTGGCAAAAGACCTCCATGACCGAGGTGAAGAAGTAAAACTCAATGCAAGCTGTGGCCTCCGTCACCGACTGCTTTCCGTGTACGAAGTCTTCCGTACGTACCGCTGGCCAATCTTCGTAGTAGAACCAAACAGCGACAAACTGTGCTGGCTTTACCCAGATGGCAAAGAAGACACGCAAGTGGAAGACCACATTACGATTTCTGATTACCTCACTATTTTCGGTGCGCGCGGTGAGTTCCACCACGTAGACCTTCCACCTCAACTCGATCAAAAGCTTTACGAACTGGGTGAACGCTGGGCATCTAACGCGCTGGAGCTTGGCCCTGGCCTTGCAACACTGAACTACCTTGCAACCACTTGTCGTAAAGAACAAAAGCTGGATGTGGAGCTTTCAGAGAAGCAACAAGGCTATCGTGAGCTGAACATGCTACTGACCGATTTGGTTGAAGCGCAAATCGCCACTTACGAAAACGGCGTTCTAACCTTCGCTGACGAAGATGCTCGCCGTTTCTCTAACGGTGAATGGCTAGAAACGCTGGTGCACAGCACAGTGAAACAAATCCAAGACACCATGCCGACAATCCAAGACCGTTCGTTGAATGTGCAGGTTTACCGCAAACTTGGTGAAAGCGAAGTTCGTAATGAACTTGACGTAGCTACGGTGGTAAACAACAAGCTTCACATCATTGAATGTAAGACGAAAGGCATGCGTGATGATGGCGATGACACCCTATACAAGCTGGAATCGTTACGTGACTTATTAGGCGGCCTGCAAGCGCGAGCGATGCTAGTTAGCTTCCGCCCACTGCGTCACAACGACATCACTCGTGCAGAGGACTTAGGTTTAGCGTTGATCGGCCCTGATGAGCTGAAAGATCTCAAAACGCACCTAACCGCATGGTTTAAAGCCGCTGGCGGTTCTGACGAAATTTAATCGTTACTATCCGATCAAAAAAAGCAGCCTCGAGCTGCTTTTTTATTGCGGCAGATTTGTTGTTTGAATACTCATACAACACTGCCAGATAGAAAAAGCCAGAGGCGAACCTCTGGCTTTTCCCGTTTGTTTAAATGCCAACTAAATGTTGTGCTTAAAGCATCTTACGCGCTGCTTCTACTACAACTTTAATTGAGCGAGCTTCCGTTTCTTTCAGCGTTGAATGATCTGGAATCTCTTTTTGTGTACGGTTGATGATTACACCCGCCACACAACCTGCTTTCAGGCCTGAGCTTGCACACATAGTTAGCAGTGTTGCTGACTCCATTTCGAAGTTTAGAACGCCCATGTCTTGCCACTCTTGCATAGAACCTTGGAAACGCTTAACAACACGGCCAGAGAAAGTGTCGTAACGCTCTTGACCTGGGTAGAAAGTGTCACTTGAAGCAGTCACACCCATATGAACTGTTGCACCAGACTCTTCAACCGCTGCTTTCATTGCTGTTGCGATTTCAAAATCTGCTACTGCTGGGAACTCCATTGGAGCAAAGTGTAGGCTCGCGCCATCTAGGCGAACAGAACCTGTAGTAACGATCATGTCACCCACGTTTACGTGTGGTTGGATTGCACCAGTAGTACCTACACGTAGGAAAGTGCGAACGCCAAGCTGCGCTAACTCTTCTACTGCGATAGAAGTAGATGGGCCACCGATACCAGTAGAACAAACCACAACAGGTTTACCGTCTAGCTCTGCACGGTATAGCGTGTATTCACGGTGACTTGCTAGAAATACTGGGTTTTCCATTTCTTCAGCGATTTTTTGTACGCGTGCTGGATCGCCTGGAATGATTGCTAGAGTAGCACCATTAAGATCCGCTTCAGTAACACCTAAATGGAATACAGCTTGAGACATAAGTCGCTCCTTGTTGTGGCTTATTTTGTAAACAATAAGCTCATTAATAAGTTGTTGGGTACAGATGCACTGTAGCGAACCTTTCACTAACATTGAGTGATCACAGTCACAATGAAACAATGTAATAAATCTACACTTTCAAATAAAAACGGTTTTGATCACACTTTTGGAGCCATAAGATCATTTCGTTGCATACCAATGAGTGATTTACCAAACGAATCATTCACCTTTGTTATCTCCACCTTCAGGACAGAAAAAAGCCCAAGGTACGATGACCTCGGGCTATTTATTCAACATTCAAAGATGTACGAAAGGTTGATACTACTTCACTTGTTTTGATTCGAAGCGAAGCAGACGCAGTGCATTCAGTGTGACCAGTGCCGTAGCACCACTGTCGGCAAGAACGGCAACCCATAAACCGGTAATACCCAGTAAGCTTGTTACTAAGAACACACCTTTTAGGCCTAATGCTAACGCCACGTTCTGACGAATGTTATTCAGCGTCGCACGTGATAGTTCAATCATACCAGCGAGTTCGATCAAACGGTTGTGAGTCAGCGCGGCATCAGCCGTTTCGAGTGCAACGTCAGTACCACCGCCCATCGCAATGCCAATGCTTGAAGCCTTCATCGCTGGTGCGTCGTTAATACCATCGCCTACCATCGCAACGGTATGCTGCGCTGAAATCTCTTCTACATAGTGCACTTTGTCTGCTGGTAGCAAACTTGCTTTGTAATCAAGGCCAATTTGGTTCGCAATTGCTTCAGCACTGCGAGGGTTGTCACCTGTTAGCATCACAGATGAAATACCCAGTTTCTTCAATGCCGCAACGGCTTTTTGAGCATCTTGACGAAGCGTGTCTTGCCAAGCAATCAAACCTATCACTTCGTGATCGTGGCGTGCGATAACCACGGTTTTACCTTGTCCTTCCAACGCCAAGACTTGCTGCTCTACCTGTTGTGAGATTGGGAAGTCAGCTTTCGATGGAGCTATCACCTGAACCAATTTGCCTTCAACAAGCCCTGTCACACCAGAACCAACCTGCGCGGTTTTGTCTGCAGCTTCAGGAATGTTGATGCCTTGCTCTTGCGCTTTGTTCACCAACGAAATGGCCAGTGGGTGGCTTGAGCCAATCTCAATCGACGCCGTCAGGCGAAGCAATTGCTCTTCAGTCACATCAAACGGCACCACATCAGTCACTTGTGGTTTACCTTGTGTCAACGTACCCGTTTTGTCGAAAGCGACCGATTCAACACGACCCAATAGCTCAAGCGCAGCACCACCTTTGATCAGTGCGCCTCGTTTTGCCGCCGCCGCTAAGCCAGAAGTGATCGCCGCTGGCGTAGAGATAACCAAAGCACATGGACATGCAATCAACAATAACGCTAAACCACGGTATACCCACGTTTCCCAAGGTTGAGCAAACAACAATGGTGGTGTGATGATGACTAATAGAGAAACAAGCATCATCAACGGTGTGTACCAGCGGCTGAACTTATCGAGGAAGCGTTCAAGTGGTGCTTTGCGTGATTCCGCTTCTTCAATCAAATGTAGGATACGGTCAATCGCGTTCTCACCTTGGCGAGACGTCACTTTGACTTGAACAACTTTATCGACAACCACAGCACCCGCCATGATTTTACCGCCTTCGTTATGCTCTACGGGAACAGACTCGCCCGTTAACGCACTTTCATCAAAGCTTGCCGCTTGAGTCATCAGCAAACCATCAGCTGGCATACGACCGCCAGGCGCAACTTCAATCACATCACCCGGTTGTAGCTGTGACGCAGGCACTTCTTGACGTTCACCATCTACAATCAGCGTTGTGTTCTCTGGAACAAGGTCCATCAAAGCTTGAACACCGCTACGAGCACGAGATGATGCATATGCTTCTAACTTTTCACCAATAAGGAAAAGCAATAGCACCATCGCCGCTTCAGCGGTTTCACCGAGGTAAAGCGCACCTAACGCCGCCACACTCATTAGTGTTTCAATCGCAAATGGCGTACCAGTACGAGCCAACTTGACCGCTTTCATCGCAACCGGGTATAAGCCGAGCAAACAGGTTAAAGTAAATAGCCAAGTACTCAGCGTTGGATTGAAGTCAGAAATGATGCCAGCAAACGCCATCGCACCTGCAATGGATAGGATTTGAACATTGTCTTTAATAACGCCCAACCAACCCTTTTTCTCTGCTTTTGGTTTGGGCGCATCTGTCGATGTCAGTGGGAAGCCAGTTTGCTGAGAAACCTGCTCGATGACAGAAGCCAACGCACGATTATCAAAATCGACCACTAACTTTTCTGTCGCGAACAAGACCTTGGCATTTGTGACACCCTCAACAGAAGAAATGGCCTTTTCTAGCTTTTGAGCACAAGCAGGACAATCCATGCCCGATACTAGCCAGCTATGACGAATGGAGGATTCGAGGGGTTCGGCAGGGCCTTCGTCTTCAACAGAATCCGAGCTACAGCTTCCGCCACTGCAGCAAGAATCTTCCGAAGTTACGACGGTTGCTTGCGTAATATTAAGCGTTGGTTTTGCTGGCGCGCAGCAAGAATCGTTTGCTCCTAGCGCCACCGCAGATTTGACTTTGCCTGTTTGGCAACCTTGATGTTTCGTACACATAATTCACTTTCCTTATTGGTGATAAGTCTCTATTTATCACTAAGAATAAACCTTAGAGCTAACTCCAAGGTCAAGTGTATTTATGGGCATTTCACGAAATTTATGCTTTCTCATCTTCCAAAGCGGTCGCTACTTCATCTATCAACACCGCATCATGGGAACAGAAAGGCTGAGTATTGACGCAAGTGATCGCAGGATCGTCTTCAATGTCTTCTTCTCCGAAGTTTTGCATCAGATCTTTAATGTGTTTGTTCAGCACGACTAACGCCAGCAACCCAAACACTATCGTACCCACTGCTTGCCCATATAACACACCAAGCGCGCCATACCATTGCGATCCAAAGTAAACAAAAGGCAGAGTACCAATTGTGGCTTTACCCAAGTTCAACGCCGTGGAATAAAGTGGTTTACCGAGATTATTGAAAGAAGTGTTAGCGACAAACAAAGTCCCATTGAAGACAAACGTAATGGCAACATAGGTGCAAAATGCGATAACAATAATCGCGGCGTCCCCCGTTAGGCTAAACATCGCTACGATGTAATCTTGCAGCACATAAAGCAGAGCACAGACACCTAGGGTGTATATCGTAGTCACCAATAAAGAGTCGGTCAGAGTGCGCTTCACACGATCCATACGCTCCGCACCGAAGTTCTGCCCAATGATCGGGCCAACCGCGCCAGAAAGCGCAAAAATAACAGCAAAGCACACTGGCGTTAAACGCCCTATCACGGCAAAACCTGCCACAAAATCTTCACCAAATTGTGCAATGTGAGTGGTCACAATCGCATTACCAATTGGTGTGGCAGTGTTGGTGATAATGGCTGGTATCGCGATCGCCAAGATAGGTTTGAGATTATTTCTGAAGATATCGAAGTCTGGAAGAGACACCAATTTGTGCACGCTAATCAGCGGATAAAGGGAGAAAGCCAATACTGTGAAACGAGCGATCACCGAAGCCGCTGCAGCCCCTTCTACGTTCCATTTAAAGACAAAGATAAACAGTGGATCGAGAATCGCGTTTACAATACCACCAGCCAAAGTTGCCCACATAGAGCGCTTTGCATCACCCGCGGCTCGTAAACCGGCACCTGCCGACATACCCAATGCCAGAATCGGCGCACTTGGCAATAGAATGTTGAGGTACGCTTCAGCACGCTCAGCAGCAACACCCTCAGCACCAATGGCCGCTAATAGCTCTGGGATATGAATGTACATACCAATGGTGATGACCAAGCTGATCATAAAAGCAACCAACATGATACTGCCACTGGTCAGCCTAGCGCGTTCAAAGTCCTTTGCGCCAATCGCTTTAGATACCAGGGCGCCCATGGCAATCGACGTGCCGATAGAGGCAGAAGTGGAAAAGAAGATCAACGTTCCTGCAAAGCCGACGGCAGCCGCTAGCTCCACCTGCCCCAGCATACTGATGAAAAGCATATCGAGTAAATCGACAACAAACAGAGCCATCAAACCAACGGAACCGGCTCCAGACATCACCAGAATGTGGCGCATCGTAGAACCTTGGACAAACTTCGCGTCTTGCGTAGACATACTCTTCCTCAACGACAAAAAGACGCCGAGGCGTCTTTCGTCTTAATACTTATTATTTTGATATTAAACGGGATGTTGGAAACATTCGTTTAGCGTTTTGCCGATGGCTCTTAATACATCGCGTCTTGTAATCACACCGACGAGCTTCTCTTTATCATCGACCACAGGATACATTTTAGGTTTACCTATCTGCATCATGTCAGCCAGTTCGATAATAGACATTTCTGGCGACACAGACAGAACATCGTCATGCATACACTCTTCTACCGTGTGTGTATCCTGACAGTGATAACTGGCTTTAACGAGTTTGTCTAAAAGGTCTTGCTCAGAAAGGAATCCAATGACTTTCTCGTTTTCGTTAATCACAGGTCCACCTAGAGTAACACTTTGCATCACCTTGTCCAAAGCCGCCGTCAACGACATGTCCTTGGTGAAAGTCACCGCCTGTAACGTCATATAATCTTTAACTTTAAGTGAGTGCATTCTTATCTCCTTAGCGGCACGTTTTTGCTGCCTTTAAGATAAGTGTCGTCTAATTTCTTGATTTTACTAAATGGAAATTAGCAATTTTATTTATAGGTGCTGTCTATTGATCTTTATCTAAATCAATACATAACACAAACCTATAGATATGCAGTTGCATATTTATTTAAAGTCACGTGGAAAAACCATTTCGCTGCAAGCAAAGAATATACAAGCTTGAATTCGTTCGAGTCAGAAACGAGTCAACACAGAAAGACCAAAAAGAAATAACTAGCTATGCAGTACAAACAAAAAAGCCAGCCCCAAATCAGGCTGGCTTTCATTGTATTATCACGCAATAAAATTATGCGTTTTGCATTGCTTCAACGATGTCACGAGCAACGGCTTCCGCGACTTTAATGCCATCGATACCCGCAGAAAGGATACCACCCGCGTAGCCAGCACCTTCACCCGCAGGGAAGAAGCCTTTCAAGTTGATGCTCTGGAAGTCTTTACCACGCTTGATGCAAACTGGAGAAGACGTACGCGTCTCAACACCAGTCAGTAGGCCGTCTTCAGAAGCAAAGCCTTTGATCTTACGATCGAATGCTGGAATTGCTTCACGAATCGCTTCAATAGCAAACGCCGGTAACGCTTTTGATAGGTCGGTCAGTTTGATGCCCGGAGTGAATGATGGCTCAACATCACCCAGCGCACTTGGATCGCGACCTTTAAGGAAGTCACCAATCTTCTGTGCTGGAGCGTCGTAGTTCTCGCCGCCAAGTGCATAAGCGCCCGATTCTAGTTCACGCTGGAAGCGGATACCCGCTAGCGGATCGCCTGGGTAATCGACTTCTGGAGAGATGCCCACAACGATTGCGCTGTTCGCGTTGCGTTCTGCACGAGAGTATTGGCTCATACCGTTGGTTACTACGCGACCTTCTTCAGAAGTTGCCGCAACAACAGTACCACCTGGACACATACAGAAGCTGTAAACCGTACGGCCATTCTTACAGTGGTGAACCAGTTTGTAGTCTGCCGCACCAAGAATTGGGTGGCCTGCATTTGGACCAAAGCGTGCTTCGTCGATCATCGATTGTTTGTGCTCGATACGGAAACCAACAGAAAACGGCTTCGCTTCCATGTAAACGCCACGGTCGTGCAGCATTTCAAAGGTATCACGAGCACTATGACCTACCGCTAGTACTACGTGACGAGATTTGATCTCTTCACCGTTTGATAGCGTTACGCCTGTGATTTGACCATCTTCCATATGCAGATCGTCAACACGAGTACTAAAGCGGATCTCACCACCTAGTTCGATGATTTTCGCGCGCATCTTTTCGATCATGGTAACCAATTTAAAGGTACCGATGTGCGGCTTACTTACGTATAGAATTTCTTCTGGTGCACCAGCTGCTACAAACTCAGTGATCACTTTACGACCGTAGAAGTTTGGATCTTTCACTTGGCTGTAAAGCTTACCATCAGAGAAAGTACCTGCACCGCCCTCACCAAACTGAACGTTTGATTCTGGGTTTAGTGTGCGCTTACGCCAAAAGCCAAACGTGTCTTTAGTACGCTCACGTACTTCTTTACCACGCTCAACGATGATTGGGTTAAAGCCCATTTGAGCCAAAACCAAACCCGCAAACAAACCACAAGGACCAAAACCGATCACCACTGGGCGCTCTGTTAGGTTCTCTGGTGCTTTCGCTACAAACTTGTATTCCATATCTGGTGTTTGGCGAACGTGCGGATCTTTTTCGAATTTCGCTAACAACGCTTCTTCATCACCTTCAACGATGATGTCTAGCGTGTAGATAAGGTGAATATTGGTTTTCTTACGAGCATCGTAGCCGCGTCTAAAGACATTAAAAGAGATAACTTTCTCAGCAGCGATGCCAAGCTTTTTAGTAATCGCGTCCAATAGCGCGCCTTCCTCATGATCAAGAGGAAGTTTAATTTCATTAATACGAATCATGTGATGTCTCGTTATGGTAGGTGTCTTAGCCAAAGCCACACATTTCCCTCCATATTTAAGGAGAAAAAAAATGGTCAGCTCACAATGGCGCGCATTTTACGAGAAATTGATTTGTCTGTCATACTAAATCCAAGTTGCGCGGCGGAATTAACGTAGCGAATGTTGAATTTTGCCTTGGGATGAGTATTATCCCCATTCTTCAATTTTGACTAACTTAAGAGCTGATTATCATGGCGTTTGTCGTAACCGATAACTGTATCCAATGTAAATACACTGACTGTGTCGCGGTATGCCCTGCAGATGCCTTCCACGAAGGCCCGAACTTTATGGTAATCAATCCGATTGAATGCATCGACTGTGGCTTGTGCGTGGATGAATGTGCCGCAGCCGCTATCTTCCAAGAAGACGAGCTACCAGAAGATCAAGTGATCTACAAAGAGCTCAACGCAGAACTTGCTGAAATCTGGCCAGTACAAACCGAAGTGAAGCCAGCAATGGATGAAGCGGAAAAGTGGAATGGTGTTCCAAACAAGTTGGACATGCTAGAAAAATAATTGCATTAAAACGAAAAAAGCGTAATGAACCTCAACTTGAAAAAGTCTGGCTCGTTACGCTTTTTTTGTATCTATGATTCGTTGATGCGATTAGCTGTGTTGACGACGCATATTGTCCAGAATAATACCTGTCGCCATTGCCACGTTTAGCGACTCAGCACCACCAAACGCTGGAATAGTGATTTTATCGGTCACAAACTTCGATGCCGCCTCACGTACACCATGAGATTCACTGCCCATCAACAAAATGCCGTCTGCTGAGAATTCCGTTTTGTGCACGCTTTCACCTTCAAGAAAAGCGCCATACACCGGCAAGTTTGCATCTTCCAAGTAGCTTGGTAAATCCACTAGACTCACTTGCACACGACCAAAGCTACCCATGGTTGCGCTAATGGTTTTCGGGTTATATGGGTCGGCACAATCCGTACTCGCGATGATGTGCTTGATACCGTACCAATCCGCAACGCGAATGATCGTACCCAAGTTGCCCGGATCAGAAACGCCATCCAATGCGATCATCAAGCCTTTAGCCTGCGGCACTGTTACGTTTGGAATTTCAACCACAGCAATAGCTGCATTGTTGCTCACCAGCGTACTTGCTTTGGTTAGGTCATCCAGTGACGCTTCAATGCACTCGAAACCATTGAGTTCTTGGCTGTGCTGCTCTAGAAAATCAGCGGTTGCAAAGATTTGCTTTACACTTAACGAGCTGTTCGCCAATTCCAGTACATTCTTTTCACCTTGAACCAGAAATAAGCCGTGCGCTTTACGCTGCTTCTTTTGACCCAAAGCACGAAGCAGTTTTAGTTGGTTTTTTGAAATCATGAAAATATCCCAGGTGAAAATGGCATGAACTAGAGCGCCAGATTATAGAATAAAGTGAAATGAACAAAAAGAGACGCCGGAAACGAAAAAGCCTCGCTGTATAAGCGAGGCTTTTAAAGGGTGGGACCCCAGCCACATCCCGGCACACAAGTCACACGCTGCGGCTGCTTCCTTCCGGACCTGACCGAGTTCACGAGCTATTGTTGCGAGAGGACCAAGGCCCCATAATTCTGTTTTGAGAGCGTATCTCAAATGATGTGAGGATTATTCAGCATCGCCTGTCGGATTGCAAGGGCTAAAGCGACGATTTTCTCCTTTTCACTTCCGTTTGGACAAAACTCGGTCAATTCAGCGCATTAGGTTCAAACTAGACAAGGGGTTGATTCCTTGCAATCACGAGAGGCTTGCTTACTTGAGTACATATCTTCATCTGCGAGGTGCAATGCTTGTTCAAGACTAACACTGCGCTCACGCTTAGCAGAAACACCAACTGAAATCGTTACTTGGCTTAAATCACCAAATAGCTCCTCTTTTACCTCCAGGCAGTTAAGCTCTTCTATTGCCCTCGCTAACTGCATCTCCGTCGGATAGCCGAGCAAAATAAACTCGTCACCACCAATACGATAGCTCCTGCCCGTCCATACACGATGTATTTTTAGCGACAGCAACTGCAGTACCTTATCCCCGGCTCTGTGTCCGTAAGTATCATTGATTTGCTTAAATTTATTGATATCAAGGTACAAAATAGCAAGATCTTTCGGTACGCCTTGGCGGTATTTCACCTGTAAAGAGCGGCGATTTCTAAGCCCAGTTAAATTGTCGGTGTTCGACTGACGGTACAAATACAGACTGACACCCAGAGCGAACACCAGCACAAAAATAAACACCGCTTGCGTTTGAGTGGCTAAGCGAACTTCGTACTCCAATGCCGTGCGCCAGTCTGGTCTCAAATCGTATTGGGCAACAATCTTTTCCAGATCCAACATAGAAATCGCACGACTAAAATACGGAGCGAGAATTTTGCCACGTTCATTATTCGTTAAACCAACAGACAATTCAGACTGGTAGAACTCACCAATCGCATCATCTTGTTCAATAGGAATCAATTCACTAAGACGCAGGAAGTGATTGAGCATCGCGGTGTCCATTGCAATGTAGTCAATTTCTCTGGCAAGTAGCGCATCCAACATCGCCTGCTGTGAATCAAAACGATTGAGTTCCTTTAATGGCAACATTTGCGTCAGCATCTGATCAAAGAAATCATCCTTCACAACACCAATGCGCTCTGATATCAATTGGGACACATGAGAATACACATTTGGCTTGTATCCAAGGCGTTTTACCATCACAGAGGTTGGTTGATAATGGTACTCAGGGAAGTAACTGAACGCACGTCGCTCACGGCTGATGGTCAGCGGCGCAAGCATGTCGAACTCCCCTTCAATGAACTGGTTATACATCGATTCCCAGCTCTCGTTTGGTTTGCTGATCACCACGCAATTCAGAGCCAAGATTGCACAACTCTTAAGCACCACATCGGCGGTCATCCCCTCTACGCTTCCATCCGAGCGATAAACCACATAAGGGAAAATGGATTCAAATTTAATCGTAAACGGTTTTTCGAGATCGATAGGCAACTGCTTAATTGATTCACGTAACGCGGTTTGTCTCAGTTTGAATTGGTACAAGGCTACCTTCTCTCGCAGCAATTTCTGAACGTCTTCGCTATGAATAAAGTCAGCGAACTGTGCAAGAACTTCAAGGTGTGCGCCTTTCTGACTCACAATAGAAACGGGTTTGATTGAGATATGGTCGTTCAGCAGTGTCGCATCAAACCCTTCTAATAGCATAGGCTTGAGCTGGTTGATGGCATCCACTACGCCATCAACCTTACGAGAGCGAAGCAATGACACCGCTTCCTCATGCCCTTGATATGGTACTAGGAGCAACTCTGGATAGTTTTGCTGGATCAGCGCTTCGTAGATGGTGCCTTTAGGCACACCAACAACATTCGCTTCACTCAGCGTCATGCCGCTCAAACCATAAAGATAGGTGTATTCAATATTGGTTGGGCGTGAATAACTGAACTTCTGAGCGCGTTCTTGAGTGAAAGTAATATTCGCAGCGAAATCACTATCACCGCGGGCAACAGAATCTAAAATCCCATCAAAGCTCGAATAATTAACATATTCAATTGAGACATCAAATTTTTCCGCCACCGCATCAAACAGGACACGTGTAACGACATCATCCGCTTCTGTCGCTACCTTATAATGGGAGACATGCTCTGGTTCTGCTTTGAGACTCAGGCTCAATAGAAAGCAAGCAAAAACCAACAGCCTTTGAACTACTTTAACCATGACTAACGTTTCTAAAAGACCCAATATACTTGGGATTAAGATTGAATTTTTATTATTAAATACACAATAAATATAATAGGCCGAACATATAACATCCAGCCTATTATTTCATAAACAAATCAATAGTCTGCCGCACGGGTCACTATTTAATCAGTGCGGCTGCAACTATTTTATAATTCCGCTTGCTCATCACTACTACGTAAGATGTAGTCCGTCATCCAAGCGGTACCAAGTAAGCATATCCAAACCACGAATACAGGGTTAGGCACATCAATATTTGGGCTGACAACCAAGGCCGCAAAGCCGACCGTCGGTAATGTCCAGCAAAGCAGTTTCCCCCAGCGCATTGAATTTTTAATCTTCGTTAGCGCTTCCATCGACGCCAAAATACCAGTGATGCTCAGTGCAACCAGAACTGCATAAGGCAGATCAGCCAGCCACAACGGCAAGAGTAACAGTAATGACCACCAGCTATGCTTCTCTGAAGGTTTCCAATGATTTGCCGCCCACCACATGACGATCACCGAAAGGGTTTGCACCATCGTGAGCCAAGCAGAGCCATCTAACTTGCCTGCTTGCTGCGTAACCATAATGCCCACTTGCAAAGTCAGCACTATCAAGCCTGCCGTAAGTAAAACACCCAACGAACTGCGACGAGAGAAAACCACCATGAGTAAAGGGAAAAGGATCAGGACGCCCACCGATAACGCAATCGGCTGCATTGATAAGGTCACGCCATAAACAGTCATGGCGCCGAGCAGAATCAGACCAGCAAGGCCACCTTGCGGTAATATCCACAATGCGGGGATCATTAAGGCAAGAACGGGAATCTCTCCCTCACTCAAACTGATGGCACGAGCGCACACCACGGCAAGAAGAGTCGTAACAAGAAATTGAAGTGTCGAAAAAATCATAGCGCCTCCTGGCTTCCCCAACCAACTTGGTAACTCAACGGCATGTCAAACTGGGCATTAAAAATCGTTGAGCGGGTCTATATGTAAACTAAGCGTGAGCTTGTTTTTGTCTTTCTAACTTACTCGAATGATCAATTGCGGCTCAAAAAAGAAACAACAAAAACGGTGGAGAGAGATGAGCAGCAAATGATGTTAAGGAGCAAGAACTGATAGCGAAGTACAACTCTTGTGTATTACCATTCCTTGGTAAACAACAGTGGACACTTTCAGTATGGACCAATTTTTAATGCAAATCTTTGCTGTAATTCACCAAATTCCTAACGGGCGAGTTTCGACTTACGGTGAGATCGCAAAAATGGCAGGCTATCCGGGCTACGCAAGACACGTCGGTAAAGCGCTTGGAAATTTACCGGAAGGCAGCAAACTGCCATGGTTTCGCGTGATCAACAGTCAGGGCAAGATTTCGTTAAAAGGCCGAGACCTTGAAAGACAAAAGCAAAAGCTTGAAGCGGAAGGCATTGAAGTGTCTGAAATCGGAAAAGTGTCGCTCAGAAAATACAAATGGCAGCCTTAAGCTGCCATTTTCAAATCCATTGGGTTAACAGTAAACTATTAACGGGTACCAACCAGACGAATATTTGCTTCATGCGTTTGCTCAGCATCCGTAATCACTGGGATGCTTGTATCATTAATGAAACGTAGCTTGCCATCCACTTCGATACGAGCACGCAGGCTGTAACGGTGATTTGGTTGAATATCGTTGCTGTTGTAGCTTAGCTCAAATGCTAGAGGTACTTGTTTACCCTCTGTTTCGAACGTTTGTTTCGCAAGCACTTTTGCCGGCGCATCCGCTAAAGAAACATCTTCTAGCGCGACGGTCACAACTGCGTGTGGAGGCAGTGCGATACGCTCACGGTAAGCCACTGTACCTGTAATAGTCTTCATAGACGCCTCAGCTGATTCCATTTCTGTTGTTTGAGAAGTTTGGCAACCCACTAGTGCAGCACCGAATAGTAAAGAAGTAACAAGTAGTAGTGTTTTTTTCATAGTTTCCTCAACGGGTGTATCAATTCGCGCTAAGTATAGAGGGAGATTATAAAACTGTCTGCTGTACGGCGATGTATTTGACAATAGTTTGACTAAGTTAGAAATTACCAAACAGTTGATTTTGTTTCATAATTGAAGCAACGATAAAAACAAGGTGAGGACACATCATGAGTAAACCATTAAGAGAGCTACTCAGCCTACTACAACTCGAAAAACTAGAAGAAGGCTTGTTCCGTGGACAAAGCGAGAACCTAGGTTTACCTCAAGTTTATGGTGGTCAGGTTATTGGACAAGCGCTATCCGCAGCGCGTTACACCGTAGAAGATGCACGCACCGTACATTCTTTCCATAGTTATTTTTTATACCCTGGCGATCCAGAGAAACCAATCATCTATGACGTAGAGAACCTACGCGATGGCCGCAGCTTCAGCACTCGTCGAGTCAAAGCGATCCAAAATGGTCGTCCGATTTTCTACCTAACGGCGTCTTATCATGGTGATGCACCTGGGTTTGATCACCAAAACACCATGCCTGATATTCCTGGGCCAGAGCATTTCCCTTCGGAAACCGAGCTTGCAAGCCATATTGCCGAGTTCCTTCCAGAGCGACTACGCAAAACATTCTGTGGCGAAAAGCCGATCGAAACTCGCCCAGTTAACATCGTCAATCCGCTTAATCCAAAGAAAACCGAACCAAAGCAATACCTTTGGATTCGTGCTAACGGAGAGATGCCCGAGAACCAACTGATTCACCAATATCTGCTGGCCTACGCATCCGATTGGGGATTTTTGACCACCGCACTTCATCCACACGAAGTGTCTTTAATGACGCCAAACTTCCAAGTCGCCACCATTGACCACTCTATCTGGTTCCATAGACCATTTAAGATGGATGAGTGGTTGCTGTACGCAATTGAAAGTCCGACAGCGAGCAATACGCGAGGCTTGGTCCGTGGTGAGATCTACAACCAGCAAGGTCACCTTGTTGCAACCGCAGTTCAGGAAGGTGTGATGCGCTTTACCAAATAACGCATCGAATTGAGCTCAAAGAGGAGTACCGGCGTACTCCTTTTTTATTGGGTTGGCTCAAACCCCGTACAATGGCAGCTCGGTGGTGTATTTGATCGGCTCCATCGCAAAGGTAGAGGTCACATTGGATAAGCCTTTTACGCTGTTGACCAGTCGCTTATAGAACTCATCAAAACGCTTCATGTCTTTTACCACAACCTTCATCATGTAGTCGTACTCCCCCGCCATGCGATAAAACTCCATCACTTCAGGGAAATCACTGACCGTAGTCACGAAATGGTGATACCAATCTTCTGAGTGGTCGCTGGTTTTGAGCTGCACAAATGCAATAAACGATAAATCCAGCTTCTCAGCACTCAACAACGCCACTCGCTTCTCGATATAGCCTTCATCTTCGAGCTTTTTTAAACGCTTCCAGCAAGGTGTGGTGGTGAGATTGACTCGCTCGGCCAAGTCATTTAATGACAAGGTCCCGTCGTTTTGGAGTAAAGAAAGTAACTGTTTGTCGATTTTGTCTAAGCTCATTCCTAGCTATTTCCTGATTTAGAGAAAACTTTTCTATCAAAGGTGAATAACAAAACAATAATAGCAAAGTTTTTCTCTGTAGTTATAGGTAGATTATCCCTAAAGATAAAAACAACTACCCTACAAATTTTCGAGGAGTCACGTTATGTGTACTGACCACAACTGGATCAACAATGCTGTACGCAAAATCGAAGCAGATTTTCAACGTTCAGCAGACACTCACCTATTCAAATTAGACCTACCATCTCTCGAAGGCATCGACATCTATCTAAAAGATGAAAGCACGCACCCAACAGGCTCTTTGAAGCACCGTTTGGCGCGTTCGCTATTCCTTTACGCGATTTGTAATGGTTGGGTTGGTCCAGAAACCACAGTGATCGAAGCATCATCAGGCAGTACTGCCGTTTCTGAAGCGTACTTCGCGCGCCTACTTGGTTTGCCATTTATCGCGGTTATGCCAAAAACCACAGCGCGTAAGAAAATTGAACAAATCGAATTTTACGGCGGTAAAGCACACCTTGTTGACCGCTCAGACCAAATTTATGACGAGTCTCGTCGCCTAGCGAAAGAGCTAAACGGTCACTACATGGACCAATTTACTTACGCTGAGCGTGCAACTGACTGGCGTGGTAACAACAACATCGCGAACTCAATCTTTAGCCAAATGGAGCTAGAAGATCACCCAATCCCAAGCTGGGTTGTAATGAGCCCAGGCACTGGTGGTACATCAGCAACGATTGGCCGTTTCATCCGTTACCAAAAATACGACACAAAACTGTGTGTGGTTGATCCTGATAACTCTGTGTTCTATGACTACTTCCAGTCTGGCAACGCAGACATCAAGGGCGAAAACGGCAGCAAGATCGAAGGTATCGGTCGCCCACGTGTAGAACCTAGCTTTATCGCTGGCGTTGTAGACGAAATGCGCAAAATCCCTGACGCGGCAAGTGTGGCAACAGCACATTGGTTATCTGGCTTGATTGGTCGTAAAGTTGGCGCATCGACAGGTACCAACCTATACGGCGTACTTCAGCTTGCATGTGAAATGAAGCAACGCGGTGAGACAGGTTCTATCGTGACGCTACTGTGTGACTCAGGAGAACGTTACCTTGATACTTACTACAACACTGAGTGGGTAAAAGAAAACATCGGTGACATTCAACCTTACCTAGCACAGCTTGAAACCGTTCAAGCAAAAGGTTGCGTTGAACCAGCATGTTGTAGCCCAATCACTGAATAAAATCAGACGTCAAATACAAAAACAGCCCGCTCATTTAGCGGGCTGTTTTTTATTATCTTTGATCTACTCTAAGAAGCGTTACTTCTTCTGACGTGCTTCAGATGCTGCTAGTTGTTCTGGTGTCGCTTTTGGTTGGTGGTTTTGTTTCCACTCATCGTAGGTCATGCCGTAAACACGTTCACGAGCGTCATCGATGTCGATATCCACGCCAAGGTCTTCCGCTTCTGCCTTGTACCATTTACTGAAACAGTTACGACAGAAGCCAGCAAGGATCATAAGGTCGATGTTTTGCACGTCTTTGTTTGCATCCAAATGCGCTAATAGACGGCGAAATGTCGCTGCGTCCAGTTTGTCTTGCTCTTCTTGGGTTAGATTTTTGTATTTGAATTCAGCCACTTTACTTTCCTTTTATTTGTCTCGCAGTTCATCACATCGAAGTGAGTAAGTTTGATGGGTCTAAAATTTGCGCCATTACAACAAATTTTTCTCTAAAGCCCCCGCACTCACCCAAAAGACTGATATGATAACTGCCAGTTATCTTATTGATTAAATTAATACTAATTCTAAAAACGGTCTTTCACAAAGGTTATCGCCAAGTTATGAAAAACGCCATCCTATTATTATCTGCATTGACCATGAGTCTGCCAACTTTCGCCGCTCAAGAGCAAACCCATCAATCCTACCTATACCTAGGTACAGGTAATGTCGGCTTTGATACGCCGGATTTTGGTTCTGATCGCGACAGTGGTTGGTCAACACCTCACATTACGGTTGGCTGGGGCTATCATGTAAACCAATACCTCGCATTTGAAGGGGTACTGCGCTATTCACAAAATGAACTTAAGAATGATGCTCTAAAAACCGACTTAGACCTTCACTACTACCAAGCTGGCATGTCCGCGGTGGTCACGAGTGATAACTTGGGCGATACGCCACTTTCACTGTTTGGTCGCGTAACAGCGCTTGGCACTCAAGCTGAAATGTACGTACCAAACGAACAAAAAGTAGCAGATGATACTGGCGCGCTGTTCAACATCGGTGCAGGTATCCACTGGGATATGAGTAAAGATATCTGGCTACGTGCTGAATACATTTACAACGTTGCAGACATGGGTTTTGATGACTTCTACGACTGTTATGAAGGTGTACAAGTAAGTTTGGGTAAACGCTTCTAACCAAACCTTCTAAACTGGATCTACTACTTAGAATTGAAGACAAAAAAGCCGAGTTAAACACCTCGGCTTTCTTAAATCTGTTTATTAGGGAGCAATGCTAGCCATTATTGTTCTGAAAACTTGCCGGCAGTCTCTTGCTTAACATGGCTACTTTGCTGGCCAGCATCAAGAGAGGTCAGAACGCTTTGTTGGCGATCTTGAATCGCGTCCGTTAACTTCGGTAATGCTGTTGTTGCCAGTAGTGCCATAGCACCTGCAACCAAAACCATTTCAACCATGTAGCTACCACGGAATTTTTTCAAGGGAACACCTCAATACCAACATCAGCCAAAGCATCAATCCTCAGATACCTTGTCTGCCAAGACCCGTCATTCGGTCAAACACGATGAGCGAGTCCGATGCCCCTCGAAGAAGTGGCGAAATAATAACCAATAATTATTGTTAGATCCATAAGTAGCCAGGTGAAAAATACTAAAAAAGCCGAACAAAAATCGTTCGGCTTTTCATTTCAACATCTTACTGAGATAACTTATGGATGCGCAATGCGCCCTTTCGTATCGTGACTCAGCGCTTTATTAAGCTCAGCTTCGACATGGCCAGGTGAACGCGTCTTCGCAGAGATCAAACGGTACATCGCAGGGATAACGAACAGGGTAACTAACGTCGCAAAGCCCATACCGAAGAAGATAACGGTACCAACAGCCACACGGCTTTCATAACCCGCACCAGTCGACATAATCAGTGGAATCGCACCAGCCAAAGTAGTAAATGCTGTCATCATGATCGGGCGTAGACGACGTGCTGCCGCATCCGTAATCGCTTTTTCAAACTCAATGCCGCGGTCACGCAACTGGTTAGCAAACTCAACGATCAAAATGCCGTTCTTGGTTACCATGCCGATCAACATGATCATGCCGATCTGACTGTAGATGTTCATCCCTTGGCCCATCACCACCAAACCGAGGAAGCCACCAAATACGCCCATCGGTACAGTGAACATTACCACCAGAGGGTTAACGAAGCTTTCGAACTGCGCTGCCAGTACTAAATACGCCACTAACAGTGCTAATGCGAATACGACCGCTACGCTAGCTTGATTCTCTTTGAAGTCTTTTGATTCACCAGAGTAACTCACTGAAATATCACCCGGGAGGTTATCAATCGCTTCTTGATCAAGGAAGTCCAATGCCTCACCCAGAGTGTAGCCTTCCGACAAGTTCGCAGTGATAGTGATCGACTTCTGCTTGTTGTAGTGAGACAAACGAATCGATGCCGCCACTTCTTCAATCTTGGTTACCGTGTCCAATGTCACCAGCTCACCGCTCGTGGTTCGCAAGTATATCTGGCTCAAATCTGCCGTGTTGTTGAAGCTGTTTTCATCACCGCGTAGGTAAACATCATACTCTTCACCGCGATCGACATAAGTGGTTTCACTTTTACCACCAAGCATGATTTCCAGAGTTTCAGAAATGTCTTGAACACTTACGCCAAGTTCAGCCGCGCGGCGTTTATCAACCGAGACTAATAGTTCTGGTGTTTTCTCTGAGTAATCAATCTCCGCACCTTCCATCATTGGTGATTCTTCAGCCTTGTTCTTAAGCATTTCCGCCCAGACTAAAAGCTCATCGTAATCCGAGCCGCCGAGCACAAACTGAACTGGTTCACTCGAACCACCGCGGAAACCCGGCATGAATGGGAAAACACGAACATCAGGAATGCCAGCCAATGACTTACGTACTTGGTTCAGCGCTTCTTGTGCAGTGACGTCACGTTCGTTCCAATCTTCAAGGATCATGATAACGAAACCCGTTTGGTCACCCGCCTGGCCACCGAACGCTGGCGTTTGGATGCTGAATGATTTCAGGAAACCCTGGCCTAAAAGCGGCATCAAACGATCTTCTACGATGTCCATGTTTGCCGACATACGGTTGTATGACGTTGCATCTGCACCACGTACAAAGGCAAAGATGACACCACGGTCTTCTTGTGGGGTTAACTGTGCCGGTACTTGATTCATCAAGCCGTAGCTGCCGCCCATACACGCAACGATAACCAAAGGTGCCGCCCAACGAACTTTCAACGCACCGCGCAGCGCTTTGCGGTAACCCGCTTCCAACTTAGCAAACAATTTATCAACCGCTTGGTTAAACCGGTTAGGTTTCACGTTCGCTTTGAGGATCTGACTGCCTAGAACAGGTGTAAGTGTCAAGGCAATCAGCGACGAGAAGATCACCGACATAGCCAGCAATACAGAGAATTCGGTAAACAGCAAACCGACCATGCCATCCATAAAGGAAATCGGTAGGAATACCATCACAAGAACCAACGTGGTTGCGATAACCGCGAAACCTACTTCTCGCGTACCTTTATAAGCCGCCAGTAATGGTGATTCACCACGCTCAATATGGTGGAAGATGTTCTCTACTACTACGATGGCATCGTCCACAACCAGACCGATAGACAAGATCAGCGCCATCAAAGTAATCAGGTTGATAGAGAAACCAAAGTAGTAAGCCGCAATAAACGAAGAAATCAGTGAAACGGGTACCGTCACCGCCGGAATCAGAGTCGCACGCGCCTGACCGATAAAGATGTATAGAACCAGAATTACCAAACCACCAGTAATAAAGAGGGTGCTGTAAACCTCATCAATCGAACGCTCGATAAAAACGGTAGCATCATAGTCGATCGCGAGGCGAGTCCCATCTGGTAAGAACTTCTGAATCTTATCGACTTCAGAGCGTACCGACTGCGCCACTTCTAGCGGGTTTGCATCAGACTGAGGCACCACACCTAAGCTGATGTTAACCACACCATCACTCTTAAAGGTCGAGTTTTCGTTTTCTGCACCAATGAACACATCCGCAACGTCTTTTAGATAAATAGGTGTGTTATCACTTGCGCGTTTCACGACAAGGTATTGGAAGTCTTCTGGCGTGTTGTAAGTACGTGCGGTTCGCACCGACATTACAGTTGAGTCATTACGAACTTCACCACCTGGGCTTTCTAAGTTTTCACTTCGAAGTGCAGAGGTAATGTCAGATGCCGTGACCGAGCGCCCCGCCATCAAATCTGGCTTGAGCTTCACGTACATCACTTTATACAAACCACCAGACAGATCGATGGAGCTAACACCCGAGATCAGACTGAAGCGATCCATCAGGACACGCTCGGCGTAATCAGTCAGCTGAGTACGGTCCATCTCAGACGAACTAAGGTTAATATAGAGGGAAGCTTCACCCGAACCGTTGTTCTTGAATACTACAGGGTCGTCGGCTTCATCCGGTAATGAACGTTGAGCTCGAGCAACCGCATCACGCACATCACTGACACCGGTATTGAGGTCATAGCCCAATTCAAAGGTGATAGTAATACGCGACATGCTGTTTCGCGTGGTGGAACTGATTTCATCGATACCGCTGATACCCGAAAGTTGATCTTCCAGTACCGACGTAATTTGACTTTCAATAATGGTTGCAGAAGCGCCTTCGTAACGAGTACTGATCGATACAACCGGGCTTTCGATGTCTGGCATTTCACGTACTGCAAGCTTGGTAAACGACACAAAACCGAATACACACAGCAGCATGCTCAATACCAACGCCGCAACGGGGCGCTTAACGGAAACGTCAGAAAGTAACATTAGTTCGCTTCCTTAGCCGCTTCGTCTTGCAAGCCTTTCACACTCTTCTCACCATTTGCGTCGGCCGTTTTCGCTTTACCAGGTGCGACGATCTCTTTGACTTCAACACCATCGCGCATGTTCACAATGCCTTGCACAACGATCTTGTCACCGATCTCTACACCAGATTCAATCACAACTTCGTTGTCGACACGTGCTCCAAGGAACACTTCTTGACGCTTCGCCTTATTGTTTTCATCAATCACGTAAACAAAGCGTTTAGTGCCTGAGTATTCCAAGGCTTGAACTGGGATAATTGGCGCTTCAATAGCAGGGAATACGAGGGCCGCTTGCATCAACATGCCCGGCTTCAGGTGATTTTCAGGGTTGTCGAATTCAATACGGATACGAAGGTTCAAAGTTTCCGCACTGATACGAGTATCGATACCCGTTACTTTACCGACGAAGTCCAAACCACTCCACGCACTGGTGGTCGCATGTACATCCATTCCTACCGATAGCATAGAGAGATAGCGCTCCGGAACTTGGAGATCCAATTCCATCACCGACAGGTCATCCAGAGTGAGTAGCTCTGAGCCTGCGCTGACCATTTTTCCTCGGCTAAAATCGATAAAACCAACGGTACCGGCAAAAGGTGCACTGATATTTAGATCCGATAAATTGGCTTTTGCTGCGTCAAGACGTGCTTCGGCAATCTCTACGCTCGCTTTTTGTGCATCAATTTCAGTTTGAGTGATGGCATTACGTTTAACCAAACGCTGAAACTCTTTTAACTTACGTTGTTCATCTTTCAGATACGCTTTTGCTTCTACTAAAGCTGCTTGTGCTTTATCGTCGTTTAACAGAATAAGAAGCTGGTCTTGTCGCACGTTTTGGTTGGCTTTTACGGCGATCTCTTTCACCTTTCCTGAAACCTCAGAAGCAACAACCACCGACTCTGCAGCTTCAAGCTTGCCGATCAGTGATAAAGACTGGTTGATTTGATGCGTCTCTACTTGCTCAGTTACCACGGTAACTGTCGATGGACCACGTTTTGCTGCAAAAGCGGCTGGTGATGCCATTAAAATAGAAAGCGTTAAAACGGATAAAGTGGCTCTCATACTCATAATTTTGGCTACTAATTAGATAAACTTATGTCATTAAACTGAATACAGTTTATCAGTTGATACGACGCCTAACGTCAAGTAGTGTAAATTCAAGTAAAAAGTCAGTTTCTCTTTTGTATAAACGACATACAAAACGCTGACTTTCTGCCATCTTTGCCCAAAAAGGCAGCATTCAACGTAAAAACGTAAGAAAAACGCTTTACAGCCGGAGCGAGTTTGCTATGATGCGCTCCGCACTTGAGAGATGTGTTGGGAAAACAAATCTTAAGTATAAAAATACCCTGGAGGGGTTCCCGAGTGGCCAAAGGGAGCAGACTGTAAATCTGCCGGCACTGCCTTCGATGGTTCGAATCCGTCCCCCTCCACCATATTCTTTCTTATGCTTTTCCTTTGAACATAAGAACAACTTGGAAGCTAGGTTGGGAAACTAACATCTAAGTATAAAAATACCCTGGAGGGGTTCCCGAGTGGCCAAAGGGAGCAGACTGTAAATCTGCCGGCACTGCCTTCGATGGTTCGAATCCGTCCCCCTCCACCATATTCTTTCTTATGTTTTTCCTTTGAACATGAGAGCAACTTGGAAGTTAGGTTGGGAAACTAGTTTTCAAGTATAAAACACCCTGGAGGGGTTCCCGAGTGGCCAAAGGGAGCAGACTGTAAATCTGCCGGCACTGCCTTCGATGGTTCGAATCCGTCCCCCTCCACCATATTCTTTCTTATGCTTTTCCTTTGAACATAAGAACAACTTGGAAGCTAGGTTGGGAAACTAACATCTAAGTATAAAAATACCCTGGAGGGGTTCCCGAGTGGCCAAAGGGAGCAGACTGTAAATCTGCCGGCACTGCCTTCGATGGTTCGAATCCGTCCCCCTCCACCATATTCTTTCTTATGTTTTTCCTTTGAACATGAGAGCAACTTGGAAGTTATGTTGGGAAACTAACTTTTAAGTATAAAAATACCCTGGAGGGGTTCCCGAGTGGCCAAAGGGAGCAGACTGTAAATCTGCCGGCACTGCCTTCGATGGTTCGAATCCGTCCCCCTCCACCATATTGAAGAAGCCAGCTCATTGAGCTGGCTTTTTTCGTTCTATACCTATCATTTTTCAATGACTTACCTCACTCTCTGGCTAAATCTAGCCTAATTCAAGGCGCGACTTATAATGCCTTTTCGTTAAGTAGTACGGCTCCTAAGCTCTTTTATCTACCTCTATTTGAAAGAGAATCGAAGTGTTAGTTGGTTTCTTTCAGTCAATGGAATCAAGCAACTGATCACCCCATTAGTTCTATCTTCACTATTCCCTACTGTGTGACTCATCGCCTCCCTTTTAAGAACCCTATTCGCTCGACTTTAACCACTCGAAGTTATATCGATAGGTTTCGATTCTCTGATCTCCAGACATAAAAAATCCCGCTCGAAAGCGGGATTTTACTAAGACCAAATTGAACGCTGTTGGTGATTAACCTTGAATACCAACAATCAACCAAGGTGCATTTGGTACCGTTAGGTCACGTTCTAAATGCCAGATATCTTCGATGTCTTCTTCGATACCTTCTTCTGCATCACGGTAACGACCGCTAAATTGCAGGCTAAGCTGTGCTTTGTTCGCATCGTAGTCAGCACGAACGATTTCCGCATCTACGTACATCACATCAGTGTGTTGCTCGCCATCTAGCTTCGCACGCTCTGCTTTCAAGTCTTCAAATAGGCTTGGAGAAACGTACTCTTCAATCGTATGAAGTTGGTTGTGGTTCCAAGCACCTTGCAGGATTCGGTAGTGCTCACGAGAGCCATTAATGAATGCTGCTTGGTCAAAACCCGGTGGGTAGTTATGCGGGATGTCAGTTTGTGCACCGAAACCGCCAAAACCACCTGCGTTTGTGTTTGGTTGTTGCTCAAAGTTCTGCATGTTTGGTTGCTCGAACTTAGAAGCGTTACCACCAAATGCTGGCTGTTGACGATGCTGATTCATACTGCCTTGCTTAGCACCAAGCATGCCGCGCATCAGTTTGAAGATAACAAATGCAATCAAACCAATGATCAGGATATCCATAAACTGGATACCTTCGAACGCACCACCAAAGAATGCTGCCAATAGACCACCAGCAAGAAGACCACCAAGTAAGCCGCCCATCAAGCCTTTCTTGCTTGACGATTTAGCACCTTGTTCTTTACCAATGGTGTTTGTATTTTGTTGCTGCTGTTTAGGAGCAGGAGCCGTTTTATAGCTCTTACCGAACGACTTACCACCGCCAAACTTCTTCGCTTCCGCGATAGGTGTTACAGCAACGGTAAACATCAGTAGGGCGACAATCGAAAATAAACGTTTCATCGTTATCCTTAAAATTGACGATAAGTACTTAACCATGCTGCCGAACAATGTGATGAACAAGCATCCAATATCAGTAGCACGCTAAATATGAGATGTGACCATCATACTCCGTCAGATACAACAATGAAACATTCCATAATAGAAGACATGTATCAGAATATTGCCAACCCATAGGTTTATGACTTGTTTGCGTTATTGACGCTCAATCAGTAGCTGACTATCATATTGAACGATGTTCAATAAGTAGTTTTAAATTATGGCGCGCAGAAACGATCACACCAGAGAAGAGCTAGTCAACTTGACGCTTTCCACAGTCAAAGACTTTTTAGACGAGAATTCTTACCACGAGCTTAGTCTTCGTAAGATTGCGAACATGATTGGTTACGTACCAAGCACGCTCGTTAATATCTTTGGTAACTACAACCTGCTGCTTTTACATGCCGTGGCCCAAACTCTGGATGAGTTACAGCAAGAAGCCGTAGCCGCGACAAAAAATAGTAAGGATACTCATCAGGCACTTTTTGAACTGGCTTACTGTTACCACGACTTCGCACAAAAACATCCTCATCGCTGGCAACTGGTCTTTGAGCACAACATGAATGGTGCGGAGCTTCCAGAGTGGCATGCAAAACGCATCGATGGCATGACTGGCATGTTGGAATCTCTTCTTGCGCAAATTGCGCCGCACCGAACCGAATCTGAAGTTTTGCAAGCAAGTCGCGTTTTATGGTCTGGGGTACATGGAATCACGCTACTTAGCGTCGATGATAAGTTTTTCTCTAGTGAACCTATTGATGGTAAAGAGCTTATTGATAACCTGATTTCAAACTACCTGATCAGCTGGTAATAAAGGATTATTCATGTCATCAGACAGCCAGTCGTCTTTGCTTAGGCAGCGAAAGTTCCTCCCTTATTTTGTCACCCAGTTTTTCGGAGCTTTCAACGACAACATATTCAAAAACGTACTGTTGCTGTTTGTGGCCTTTGCTGGCTCTAGTGCACTACCGATCTCTAGCAACCTGTTTATTAACTTAGCGGCAGGCTTATTTATACTGCCCTTCTTCTTATTTTCCGCATCCGCAGGGGTGCTAGCTGATAAATACGAGAAGTCTTGGTTTATTCGTAAGGTTAAGCTGTTTGAAATCGGCATCATGCTACTGGGCGCGATTGGTTTCATCACCGAAAGCTACGGCGTGCTGCTCTTACTGCTTTTCTTGATGGGCACGCAATCCGCGTTCTTTGGGCCGGTCAAATACGCACTGCTTCCTCAGCAACTCAATGAGAAAGAATTAGTCCCTGGTAACGCCTTAGTCGAAGCGGGGACGTTTATCGCGATTTTGGTCGGTACGCTGGGCGCAGGTCTTATCGCTTCGGCCGACAATGCCAAATATCTTGCTGCATTCTGCGTTGTCATCTTTGCAGTACTAGGCTACCTCTCCAGCCGATTTATCCCTTTTGCCTCAGCAGGCGCTCCAGATATTCAATTTAAGTGGCAGCCTTACAAACAAACCAAACTCACACTTTCCATTGCGAAGTCTGATCGAATTGTCTTTCAATGCATCATGGCAATCAGCTGGTTCTGGTTCTTAGGTGCGGCTTATCTGACTCAGTTCCCTAACTTCACTAAGGTCTACTTGAACGGCACCGAAAGCGCGGTTTCTTTTCTTTTAGCACTTTTCTCAGTGGGTATTGCTGTCGGCTCTATGGCGTGTAACTGGCTGTCGAATCACCGCATCGAAGTGGGTATCGTACCGATCGGTGCTTTGGGGATCACCATTTTCGGTTTCTTGATGGCAACATCGATTCCAACGGACTTACCTCGATTCCACACTTTCGCAGAGTTCGTTAGCTATGACGCTTTCTGGCCTCTATTCTTCTACCTACTGATGATCGGTATTTCGGGTGGTTTGTTTATCGTCCCACTTTATGCCCTGATGCAACACCGAGCGAAAGAGACAGAACGAGCACAAGTGATTGCTGGCTTGAACATCTTTAACTCTCTGTTCATGGTCGGCAGCGCTGTATTGGGCATTGTTTGCCTGAGCGTGCTTGAGATGAGCATTCCTCAACTGTTCGCTCTTCTGGCAATCCTGAATTTTTTGGTCGCTGCATACATCTTCCTGCAGATCCCTATCTTTGTCGTGCGCTTTGCGATGTGGGTAGTCACTCACACCATATACCGAGTAAAGCATAAGAACTTACATCACCTTCCAGAACACGGCGGGGCGTTGATCGTCTGTAACCATGTCAGCTACATGGACTCACTGCTATTAAGTGCAGTTTGCCCTCGCCTGATTCGATTTGTGATGGAAGAAGACTACGCAAATCTTCCTCCTCTACGAGGTTTCCTTCGTCGAGCTGGCGTGATCCCTATTTCTGCAAGTAACCGAACGTCTATCCGCCGTGCCTTCAATGATGTCGAGAAAGCACTGAGTGAAGGTCATATTGTGTGTATCTTCCCTGAAGGGCGGCTAACCTCTGATGGTGAGATGAACGAGTTCATGCGCGGTATCGATATTATACTTCGTCGCAGTCCAGTCCCCGTCATTCCAATGGCGCTAAAAGGCTTGTGGGGCAGCTATTTCAGCCGTGCAAAAGGCCGCGCGTGCAAAGGGCTACCAACGCGTTTCTGGTCTAAGTTAGAAATCGAAGCAGGCACGCCTGTTGATCCAAAGCAAGCCAGTGCACAAGCTATGTTTGAAAAGGTGCAAGCGCTTCGCGGCGACTGGCGCTAGATTCACCACAAGATAATTTTGGAATGTTGAACATGTGTTTAGTTTTACTGAACATATGTTCAATTCATTAAGACTTTCTGACCCAAAGCGTTACTGTATACTTCACGCTTTAACTCATAACAACGAACGACATCCTTGAATACAAAGAATATCCCCTTTGGATTGGCACTGCTGTTTTGTTTGACCCCTTTTGTGTCCTCTCCTATTGCGCTTGTGATCGGTTTTCTACTGGCGAGTTTTAGCCTAGTACCGACTGAACTTCCTATTGCCTCTTTTACTAAGAAGCTGCTTTCCTATTCGATTATTGGTTTGGGCTTCGGTATTCACTTTGAACAAGCTCTCGCCGTCACTTCTGATGGTATTGGTCTTATCATCGCAACCATTCTCGGTACACTGGTGATCGGCATGATGATTGCCAAAATGATTAAGCTAGAGCGCACCACAGCCTACCTAATCGCTTCTGGTACCGCAATTTGTGGCGGTAGCGCGATTGCCGCCGTCGCGCCTGCGATCAAAGCCAAAGATGAACAAATTGGTTTAGCTCTAGCGACCGTTTTTGTGCTCAACTCTCTGGCGCTGTTTATCTTCCCTGTGATTGGTCACGCGATCGGCTTGGATCAGCATACGTTCGGAACCTGGGCTGCGATTGCGATTCACGATACGTCTTCCGTTGTGGGCGCAGCATCTGCATACGGTGAAGAAGCATTGACTACCGCAACAACATTGAAGCTTGCTCGCGCATTGTGGATCATTCCTGTCGCGCTAGTGAGTGCTGTGATTTTTTCTCGCGGTAACGGTGAGGAAGGCAAGAGTAAGTTAGTGATTCCTTACTTCATTTTCTGGTATTGCGCTGCGATTGCGTTCAGCGACTTCTTCCCGCAATTTGAAGTGGTGTATCAAGGCATCTTTGCTATTGCTAAACAAGCCCTTGTGGTGTGTCTGTTCTTGATTGGTTGCAGCATTTCAGTATCGAAACTGAAGTCAGCAGGCGCAAAACCGCTGATGTTTGGTGTAACGCTATGGGTTCTGATTTCAACAACCTCGCTTGGCTGGCTACTTTTCAGCTAAACCTTGATTGATTTTATCTGGCTGAGTTGATTCCGCTTTTTGTGCGCTTTGACTTTTGTGTACCAACACTAAAGCAATCGCCACCAGAAAGGCGGTTAACTCAGCCAACGAGCGCGTTAAGCCATCGGTGCTGACAGCAACGCCGATTTGCAATAACACCGCTGCCGCTAACGCTAATTTGATCATCCTGAACCTTATGCTTTATTCCTTAATCTTTGAGCATGATTATGATTCAGAGTTATAAGGATACGAAATTCCCTTTTCGACTAATTCATTGCGAAATCAACTAAGTTGGCTTTCTATCCAAGAGATAAAGGTTTTCACTTTAGGTCGATGCTCGTAGCCTGAAGGGCAAACTAAGTCATACCCCAGCTGGGTATCCATCATCGGATAAGGGCTGACCAGTTCACCTTTATCTAAAAAGTCTTTCACGAATCGATAGCGCCCCATCGCGACCCCGACGTGATTTCTTGCTGCTAGCACTGCCATATCACGATGACTCACACAGTAAAAGTGCTGGAAAATATCGATATCCAGCTCCATATAAGTCACCCATCGCTGCCATACATCCGAACCGAGAGCATGAATAAAGTTAATCCGTCGGAGTGACTTCATACCATCTTCCAGAATATTCAGTTCCTTCATGTACTGAGGCGTACAGACCGGAATGTACTTTTCGCCAAACAGTCGCTGGCGATACACATCAACCAAATGATCCGTATCGTAAAAAATGGCTACATCAATCTGATTGGTCACCAAGTCGAGTTGGTTTTCTTGGGCGAAAAGGTTGAGGTTAAACCCCGGGAAATGACGTTGGAAATCCGCAATACGAGGCATCAGCCATCCATTCAAAAAACCTGGCGATGCAGCAATGTTTAATTCCCCCACCAAGTCCGTCGACTTAATCTCTTCAATCTCATTAAAAATGGTACTGAGTGACGTAGATAACGTTTTTTGAAATCGATGCCCTTCTGATGTCAGTTCGAGTTTGCGAGTGCCTCGAACAAACAGAGAGAAACCAAGCTCCTGTTCTAGCACTTTGATGCGATGGCTTACGGCTCCTTGCGTTAAGTGCAGCTCTTTTGCTACCTGCGTAAAGCTAAGATGCTTCGCTGCGATGCTAAAGGTATGAAGATTTCGAAGCAGTAACTGTTGGTTTGCCATAATCGACCATGCATTAAAAATATTAATTCATGATAGTAGTGAATTCGTTTGTTTGCGTCGATAATTAAGTTTCAAATAGCCCTTAGAAACTTAATAAAAACGTCACTTTCAAACATAGATCATGTTTTAGGTGGCATTAAAATTATAGGGGCAAATATGAATATACTCGGCTACATGCAAAAAGTCGGTAAGGCATTAATGGTTCCGGTAGCGACCTTACCCGCTGCGGCAATCTTAATGGGGATTGGCTACTGGATAGATCCGGTTGGCTGGGGCTCTGAAAGTGTCTTAGCGGCATTCCTCATTAAATCAGGCGGGGCCATCATCGATAACATGGCGGTACTGTTCGCCGTTGGTGTCGCTTTCGGATTGAGCAAAGATAAAAACGGCTCAGCAGCACTGTCTGGCTTCATTTGCTTTATGGTACTGACGACGCTACTCGCACCGGGTGCCGTCACACAGCTAATGGATATTAGTGCTGACGAAGTGCCTGATGCGTTCAACAAAATCAACAACCAGTTCATCGGTATCTTGGTGGGTATTATCTCCGCTGAAATCTACAACCGTTACTCCGGAGTCGAGCTACCAAAAGCGCTGGCGTTCTTTAGTGGTAAACGCCTAGTACCAATCCTCACCTCCATCGCAGGTATGGTGTTGGCTTTTGTTCTGCTTTACGTATGGCCTGTGATTTACGATGCATTAATTATTTTCGGAACCAAACTTGAATCCATGGGTGCGGTTGGCGCCGGTTTATTTGGCTTCTTTAACCGTCTAATGCTAACAATCGGCATGCACCACGCGCTTTATCCCGTCTTCTGGTTTGATGTGGTTGGTATCAACGACATTCCAAACTTCTTAGGCGGCGCGCAGTCTATTGCTAACGGCACAGCTGTAGTCGGCCAGACGGGTATGTACCAAGCTGGTTTCTTCCCAATCATGATGTTTGGTCTACCGGGCGCTGCTCTTGCGATTTATCACTGTGCTGATAAGCAAAACAAAACCAAAGTATTTTCTATCATGCTAGCTGCGGCAATGGCATCCTTCTTCACAGGTATCACCGAACCACTAGAGTTCAGCTTTATGTTCTTAGCACCAGTGCTGTATCTGATTCACGCGGTATTGACTGGTATTTCTCTATACATTGCAGCAAGCATGCAGTGGATGGCGGGCTTTGGTTTCTCAGCTGGTTTTGTTGACTTCGTACTGTCAAGCCAAAACCCATTGGCAACCAAATGGTACATGCTGATCCCACAAGGCTTAGTCTTCTTTGCGATTTACTACAGCGTATTCCGCTTCGCGATCATCAAGTTCAACTTGCGTATGCCGGGTCGTGGTGAGGACATGGAAAAAGAAGTCACTGAGAATATTGGTGAGCTAGCGAAAGATTACATCGCCGCAATTGGCGGTGCAGACAACATCCTAGAAGTGGACAACTGTATTACTCGACTTCGTTTGACTGTAAAAGATTCATCCCTAGCTGACGAAGCTAAGCTCAAACAATTGGGTGCTGCTGGTGTAGTCATGATTGGTAAAGGCGGCTTACAAGTGATTATCGGTCTAGGAAAAGTAGACAAGGTAGCTGAGCAGATGAAACTCGCGCTCGCTAACTAAAGAATTGTGGTGACTCACCATCACCACATCCCCCTGAAGTGCAATAACGCTTAGTCACCGTTTTGCACTTCATTTTTTAACCAGTCTTTCACCGCTTTGCGCGAGATTTTGATTCCCCCACCCAACAGGGTTTGAGGCATTGCGTAATACGCCACTGGCCATTTGAATTTTTCTAACTTAGTTTGCAGATGTTGTTCGTATTGAGTTTTATCCAGTAACGACTCTGTTTGAATCACAGCCACTGGTCGGTGTCCAAACTCAACATCCTCTACTGGCACAACAATGCTTTGTGAAATACTCTCAATTTGGTTCAGTGCCGCTTCAATTTCTTCACAGTGAACATTCTCACCGCCAGAGATAAATTGGTTGTCTGCTCGACCAATGATCTTGAGTTCGTCGCCTTGCCACTCTCCAAGATCCTTACTGTCGAACCAACCATTTTCATTCAGAAGTGAGGTAACTGAGCCTTGCTTGAAGTAGCCCGCCGCTAGCGTCTGCCCACCGATATAAATACGCTCTTCCACCAGCTTAATATCGCGATTTCGTAATAGGTGGCCCGCGTTACTAATGCTATCGATTTGCTTTGCAGTTACGGTAGAGGCCGCTTCTGTCATGCCATAGCCCAGCCAAGTTTCAATACCCATCTGTGTCGCTCGCTGTGCGAGTTCGTGCGCTACATGACTACCGCCCAGTAAGACATGCGTGAGGGACAATTCGACTTGTTCATCCAGTAAACGCTTAAGCTGGGTCGCAACTAAAGAAGCGTGAGAGACGCCAAGAATATCATCAGCAAGATTTCCGTTCCCTACTTTGAGCGTTGCGCCTGCAAACAACCAACGGTAGACAATCGCCAAGCCTGACACGTGGTAAAGCGGCAAGGAAAGCAGCCAGCTATCTTCATGGTTGAACCGGAACTCAGCCAACAAACCTTGAGCTGAAGAAAGGTGCTGACGATGAGTATGTACCACGGCTTTAGGGGTGCCTGTTGAGCCAGAGGTAAACACAATAGACGCTAAAGCATCATGTACGTAGCCCTCGTTCGAATTGCCAGCATCACATTGCGATTCGCTATCCAGAGTCGAAAGTTGGATGATAGATAGTTGCGATAACTGCTGTTCAGAGTAGCTAGCGGCAACACCATCAGCAAACCACACAAAACGTTGTTGGGTTGGCTTGTATAGCGTCGTTAACTTACCTGAGAGAGCCTCAAATGGCTGCGGCATGGTCAACGCAGTGATTGCGCCTATCTGCTGCGCAGCAAGGTAAAACCACAAGGTTTCAACTTGGTTCTTACCGACTAGCGTCACCACATCTCCACTCGCGACACCGTGTTGTTGAAGGTAGCGAGAATACAAGTCAACACGAGCAGTCAATTGTTGCCAGTTAACTTGCTCTTTGATTGTCTTAAGCGCAATAGAAAAAGGGCTCACTTGAGCCCAATATTTCCATGGTGCAATCGCAATAGTATCTATGCTGAATGCCACACTAACTCCTGCTCAGATAGCGGAAGAACTGGAAGCTCACACTTCGGCCAACCCTGCTCTAGCTGCGCTTTGAACAAACCAATAGTATCCAGACCTGGGATCTCATTAGGTAATTGCCATTGCGCTAAGCGAGCAAGCTGGTTTAGGCCAAGACTTGATTCAATGCTTGAACTGATCACCGCTTTGATACCCAACGTCTTCGCCTTTTCAATCAGCTTAATACAGAAATCAACCGAGCCGATCAGCGTTGGCTTGATGATGATGGTTTTTACACCTGTAAGATCTTCTAAACTGAAGTCTTCACGGCGAACCGCATCTTGCAGTGTTTCATCCCACGCGATTGCAATACCCGTATTGATAGCGAAAGACAGGCTATCACCCGGAGAGCGGCATGGCTCTTCCAAGAAGGTAATACGCTGGCGCAGTGATGGTGCAATGTACTTAGCAAACTGCTGGGCTTTTTCTGGTGTCCAAGCACGGTTAGCATCAAGGCGAAGTGTCAGCTGTGGAATCGACTCTAAGAACAAGTTCACTAACATGCCGTCACGAATAGGCTCGTATAAACCCACTTTTACTTTCGCGACTTTTTCGCCTTCCATTTCGTTCAGCTTAGGGATCAAGTCATCTGGGTCGCCGTTACACAGCGGCGCGACTTGGTACTTACCCTGCGCAGGTAAACCGCCTTCAAGCTCCAGCTGAGCCATAGACAGACCAAACGCAACCGATGGATACATGTTGTTGTAATCTAAAGGCAAGTTTGCCACCCAGCGCTCTGCTTGCGCTTGCAGCTGAATGCCCGCTTCTTCAGTGCCTTCTAGGCTGAAGCCAACCAAAGGGGCAACTTCACCGCGACCAACCTTGCCACCTTCCGTTAATTCAAGGATATAACCTTTACGTTCCGTCAGCTTGTTATCACGTAGTATTACGCCACTGTCCATTGGTAGACAGTAACGGTAAATCTTCGCTTTACGCATAATTCGAATCCTATGTAATGCCATATATTCTGAGCTTTTTAACAAGAGAACTCGCTAGTCTCCCAGAGGGCGAGACGCTCAGGACGAAAAACGAAACAGAGGAGCACAATGGCTCCTCTTCTTATACGAATTATGGGTTACGAGGGAACTTGTCGAAGTCTGGACGACGTTTCTCGTTGAATGCGTTACGACCTTCTTGGCCTTCATCTGTCATGTAGAACATCATAGTTGCGTTACCCGCTAGTTCTTGCAGACCTGCTTGACCATCACAGTCCGCGTTCAACGCAGCTTTCAGGCAACGCAGTGCCATTGGGCTGTGTTGTAGCACTTCACGACACCAACGAACGGTCTCTTTCTCTAGATCCGCTAGTGGTACTACCGTGTTTACTAGGCCCATGTCTACCGCTTCTTGAGCGTTGTAGAAACGACATAGGAACCAGATTTCGCGTGCTTTCTTTTGGCCTACGATACGAGCCATGTAAGATGCGCCCCAACCGCCATCAAATGAGCCTACTTTAGGACCTGTTTGACCAAATTGAGCGTTGTCAGCAGCAATTGTTAGGTCACACATCATGTGCAGTACGTGACCACCGCCCACAGCCCAACCAGCTACTGATGCGATCACTGGTTTTGGACAAGTACGAATATCGCGTTGGAAGTCCAATACGTTCAGGTGGTGCGTACCTTGGTCGTCTTTGTAGCCGCCGTAGTCGCCACGGATCTTCTGGTCACCGCCAGAACAGAATGCGTCTTCACCTAGACCAGTCAGAATGATTACGCCAACACCTGAGTCATAGCGTGCGTCTGCTAACGCATCAATCATCTCTTTTACCGTTTGAGGACGGAACGCGTTGCGCACTTGAGGGCGTGCAATGGTGATTTTCGCGATACCATCTTCAGATTTGTGGTAGTGGATATCCTCGTATTTGTCGCCGCAATCTTTCCATTGAACCGGAGCGTAAAGTTCTTCTTCAGAAATGCCTACTGTTTTAGCCATGGTGATTCCCATTGTTCTCGTTGCTCTCACTCAAAGTGAGAATGAATTATTTGATCAACTTGCATCGCAAATCGTTGTGGTTGCTCTTGATGGACGTTATGTCCAGCCCCCTCAATTTGTCGATACGCCAACCCGCTTGTTTCAGCCAGTTGGCTAAATTTTTTGTCTTTTTCGCCGCAGAGGTAATAAAGCGGAACCGCTTGTTGCTGCAATGCTGGCAACAGATAAGATTGCTTCGCCAATGATGTCGCAATCAGCATATCCGCCACTGCAGAACCAAGATTAGCACTTCGTTTCGCCACCAATGTTTGTCTTTGCTCATGGTTTAGTGAAGAAAAGACCAACTGTTGATACCAATCGTTCAAAACGCAGGCAAGAGGCTCAGTTTTGAAACGCTTTGCCCAGCGCGAATCGTTTTCGAATCGTGCCTGTCTGTCTGACTCGCTTTGAAGCCCGAAGTTTCCTCCTTCAACAATGGCACCACAAATATTGAGATCTGGAAAACATTGGTGAGCAAGGCCATGCATAGCAATGCGTCCACCCATTGAGTAACCAATCAGGATAAGCGGTTGTTGCGAAGGAAATAGTAAAGATAGTGCGGAATTGAGTAATTTGCAGCAATCATTCAGATCGCTGCAAAAAATAGATTGGCTGCGTCCATGACCGGGTAAGTCAATCGTTACTCGGTCATACTGAGGTAAAGCACTCAAGCACTGTTGCCAATCCTCGCCACTGCCAAGCAAACCATGTAAAAACACCAGAGTAGGCAAAGTGCCACCTTGGTGCTTTTCCGTTGCTGGGAAGCGCTCAGAATAGAGCATGCAAATTCTTATTGAAGGATTTTAAATGCTCGACAGCTTGGTTCGATGGCGTTTGCACTTCGACCACCAATGCGCCTTGCCCTGAAGCAAAATGTTCGGAAACCAAGGATTGGTATTCTGCTAACGAGCTTGGCTTACGATACTGCAAACCAAACTGTTTCGCAGCGTGCTCAAACTCGTAACCATGAGGCATTTGGTAGAACGACTCACGATGTTCCTGCGGCACTGGCAACAAATCAAAAATCGCACCGCCATCATTATTGGTGATCACCAAGACCGAAGGTAGCTCACTGTGCGTAAACAGTGCCAACGAGTTCAAGCCATATAACGCAGAAGTGTCGCCAATAAACATCAACATCGGATTATTCCGCGCGCGTTGTACACCACTTGCAGTGGCAAACAGGCCATCAATGCCAGACGCTCCACGGTTAGTGAAAACCTCTGTGTTATCAAGCTTACCGAACATGTCGATTAAACGAACAAACAAACTGTTGCCGACAAACAGATCCACACCTTGAGCACGCTCGGCAACATCAATCGCCAATGCAATTTCACTTAACTCACTCTTAGGATCCGAAACAAACAGCCCTTTGGCATGCTGCGTGACCTGTTTGATGTCCGCAGCCAACTCATCTGCCCAGCCAGCGTGTTCTGATGAGAAACCCGACGTGCGTTCTACCCAAGCGCTTGGTTGCTCAGCCCAGTGCCATTGAGGTAAATGACTCTGGTTGTCACGGTCTAACCGAGGAGAGACAAACCAATATTGTGTATCACCACCCTGCTGGTTTCGTGATACGTGTTTCTCTAACCAATGGTTAAAACGTTTAGAAATGATTCGGCTGCCAAACTGAACAATCAAATCACAGTCATCAAGCTGACTCGCCATTCTTGGATTTTGCAGCCATAAATCGAAATGTGCCCAATCTGAGCTCACACCACTTTGTGGGTCAGCCAATACTGGCCATCCCATCTGCTCAGCAAATGCACGTGCCGCTTGCGCTTGAATCAAAGGCAAGCTGCCAATGACCACCAAACCTTTGTTGTCACCACAGCTTGGTATTGCACTGCTGGTTTTTGGATTGAAGCGTTGGCAATACGTCACCTTGCTATCTCGCCAACCGGCAACGGTATCAAGGTAGTCCTGATAGGTACTCTTTTCTGTATTGGAGTACAAAGGCTCTGGAAACGCACAGTTAATGTGAACCGCGCTGCCTCTTAGGCGTTGCGTAAACATCACCTCATCAACAGAAGTAAGCAACCAATTCAACGGGGTTGATAGCGTAGGACTCGGCAGGTTAAGACTGTCAGAAACATGTTCTGAAAAAATACCCAATTGATTAATGGCTTGGTTTGCGCCACAACCCACAAGTTCAACCGGGCGGTCTGCAGTTAGCACCACCAGCTTTTCCCCCGTCAGCTTTGCTTCTGCAATCGCAGGCAACAAGTTCGCTACCGCTGTACCCGATGTAACAATCAGCGCCACTGGTTCTTTACTTGCTTTAGCAAGTCCCAGAGCCATAAAGCCCAAGCCACGCTCATCAAAATGGGTGTGGATGGTAAAATTTGGGTTATCTGCCGCCTCGACCGTTAAAGGTGTGGAGCGAGAACCGGGTGCAATACAAACGTGGTTCACACCAAAGCGGTTCAATTCTGTCAGGATGGTTTCAGACCAAATGCGATTTAAAACAGCTTGATCGGCACTCATGATGCAACCCCAAGCGGCGGGTGGTCTGAAATAAGAGAAAGTAACGTCGACATTTTTTTTATCTAACTCGGCCCATTCGTGTTCTGCAATGGAGCCTGGAACAATACCCGCGCCAGCAAACAGTTGTACTTGGTCACTCAAAACCAACGCACTTCTTATTGCGACGCAAAACTCTGCACGCTCATGGCTAATGTATCCCATCGAGCCTGCATACCAGCCGCGTGCAAACGGCTCGTTATCCAATATAAATTGCATCGACTCTTTACGCGGTAAACCGGCTACTGCGGCGGTTGGCTGTAAAGCTGAAAGCAATTGAACACCGTTGATGCCCGCTTTCAGATCCGCATTAATATTACGCTTAAGATGTTGGACCTTTCTCAGACGAACCAATCGAGGCTCTTTTTCTACCTCAACACGCTCCGAATGCGGTGTTAGTCGATCAATGATGTCATCCACCACATATTGGTTTTCATTGAGGTTCTTAGAGTCTTGCGACAGCCAGTTCGCCAGCTCCATGTCTTGCGTCGCGTTGTCACCGCGGCCAATCGTGCCAGCCAACGCTTCTGTGTGCAGCTCATGACCCACTCGCGAGTATAGGCGCTCTGGCGTCGAACCCATAAAGCTGTGCTTGCTGTCTAAACTCAACAAAAAGTGAAAGCTGTGATGGTTATTTAGGTAGCTCGCTTTAAGAAGCTGCGCAGCAGAAAGTGTTGAATCCAGCATAACTGTCGATTTGCGAGCCAGAACCACTTTTTTAAACTCATCGTTGTCGATGCCTGTGAGCACCTTTTCGACCAACGCGTTCCATTCAGGCTGTGTTGGCGCATGATCAATTGAGCGAATATGAGATGAAATTGGCGCAAGACTAGGCACGTCACATACCAACTTTTTCAAGCCTGCTAATGTACGTGTTTTATCTTCTGAGATATTCACCGCGAGTGACCATTGCTGATCGAATCGAATCAGCTCGATTTGCGGTAGAAAAAAGAAAGACGGCATGCAGCGACGATTCTTCTCGTGCTGACCATCGAAAGAGCGGCCACCCCATACGCGTTGGCCTTCGCCAAGGATCGTATAAGCTGGGCCGGGCTCAACAAATGAATGGAGCTGACCTAGGGCAACAACTTCTTCACGAGTATCACGGGACTGCCAGTAAAACTTGGGAAAAAGTGGTTGTGCTTCAAGCCAGTCAATAAACGCGAAATTGGGTTTCTCGCTGAGTGGCTCGACTAAACGTGTTTGATTGCCTTCCGTTTGCTGAACTCGCTCGATAATTCTCTTTACGGCTTGATGGAACTGTGACAAATCAACCTCGAAATATGTGAGGATAAGTGATAACTGACGGCTACTCTAAGTTTAGACCCAAAGCAAATCAAGGTCGTATGCGATCTTTTGCAAAATCCTGTGATAACAACCGGACAAAAGTTAGCCATTAAACGGATAATTTACAGATTTTTATTCTAATAAAAAACAAATTATTGTACTTTAATAAAGAAATTAACGATTTTTTAGGAATTATACAATGCAAAATATCGGGATGTCGTCAAAACTCGACAATGTCTGCTACGACATTAGGGGTCCTGTACTCAAACATGCTAAACGCATGGAGGAAGAGGGGCATAAAATCCTAAAGCTAAACATTGGTAACCCCGCCCCATTTGGTTTTGACGCCCCTGATGAGATTCTAGTAGATGTCATCCGCAATCTACCAACTTCTCAAGGCTATTGTGATTCCAAAGGTATCTACTCTGCGCGTAAAGCTGTTGTGCAGCATTACCAGCGCAAGGGCATTCGTTCTCTTGATGTTGAAGATGTTTACGTAGGTAACGGCGTTTCAGAGCTAATCGTGATGGCAATGCAAGCGCTACTGAACAACGGTGACGAAATGCTGATCCCAGCACCGGATTACCCGTTGTGGACGGCGTCTGTTGCACTGTCTGGCGGTAAGCCTGTTCATTACCTATGTGACGAAGGCGCAGACTGGTATCCAGACCTAGAAGACATCAAAAAGAAAATCACGCCAAAGACACGCGGTATTGTTCTGATCAACCCGAACAACCCAACGGGTGCTGTATACAGCCGTGATTTCCTGTTGGAAGTGATTGAGATTGCACGTCAGCACAAACTGATGATCTTCGCCGATGAAATCTACGACAAAGTGCTTTACGACGGTGCAACACACACATCAGTTGCGACGCTAACCGACGACGTATTGGTGATGACCTTCAACGGCCTGTCGAAAGCTTACCGTGTTTGTGGCTTCCGTGGTGGTTGGATGTTCCTAACTGGCCCTAAACATTTGGCGCAAGGTTACATCAACGGTCTTGAGCTGCTGTCTTCCATGCGCCTGTGTGCCAACGTGCCAATGCAACACGCAATCCAAACCGCATTGGGTGGCTACCAAAGCATTAACGAGCTAATCCTGCCAGGTGGCCGTCTGCTTGAGCAACGTAACCGTGCTTACGAGCTGATCAACCAGATCCCTGGAGTTTCGTGTGTGAAGCCAAAAGGCGCGATGTACTTATTCCCGAAAATCGATACCAAGATGTACAACATCAAAAATGACCAACAAATGGTGTTGGACTTCTTGAAACAAGAGAAGGTCCTGTTGGTTCAGGGTTCAGGCTTTAACTGGCCGAAGCCCGATCACTTCCGTATCGTAACTCTACCTCACGTAGAAGATCTCGAAACCGCGATTGGTCGCTTTGAACGATTCTTGACGACCTACAGCCAGTAGTAATTAGTGCTGATCTCTCATATGCTTAGAGGAGCTCCTAGTGAGCTCCTTTTTTTTGTATCAGAATCAAAATTGGAGACAGCAATGAAAGAAAGCCATTTTTTCGCCCACTTGGCACGAATGAAGCTCATCCAACGCTGGCCCTTAATGCGCTCGGTATCGCCGGAAAACGTTTCTGAACACAGCTTGCAAGTCGCGTTTGTTGCTCATGCCCTCGCCCTAATCAAAAACAAAAAGTTTGGCGGCAACTTAAACCCTGAACGCATCGCTATTCTCGCTATGTACCACGATTCCAGTGAAGTCTTAACGGGTGATCTTCCAACCCCAGTAAAGTATTACAACCCAGAAATTTCTAAAGAATATAAAAAGATAGAAGCGGCAGCTGAACAAAAACTGTTATCTATGCTGCCAGAAGAATTCCAAGATGATTTTGCGCCCTATTTGTTATCGCACTCTGCGCACGAAGAAGATGCATTGATCGTCAAGCAAGCAGACTCTATCTGCGCTTACTTAAAATGTCTCGAAGAACTTAGCGCCGGCAACCACGAGTTTGCTCTAGCGAAAAAGCGTCTCGACATCACTCTGCAAGAACGCAAAACACCGGAAATGGAATACTTCCTTCATACCTTTGCCCCAAGTTTTGAATTATCGCTGGATGAAATCAGCTAATTGATGGAGAGAAAAGTGTCGTTTGAATTAGATGCCTTATGGCAAGAGCGCCATGATGATGAGCACAAGATCCGTCGTGACGATCATCGTAGCCCCTACCAACGAGACCGAGCTCGTATTCTGCACTCGGCTGCCTTCCGTCGATTGCAGGCAAAAACTCAGGTCCATGGAAACAGCTTGGAAGACTTTCACCGTACCCGATTGACACACTCTCTTGAAGCAGCACAGTTGGGTACGGGCATTGTGGCTCAACTTAAGAAGAAACAGCCTGAGTTTCGAGACCTTCTACCGTCTGACAGCTTGATTGATTCACTCTGTTTGGCGCACGATATTGGCCACCCACCTTATGGGCATGGCGGTGAAGTCGCGCTGAACTATATGATGCGTGAGCATGGTGGCTTTGAAGGCAATGCCCAAACCTTCCGTATCGTCACCAAGTTAGAACCCTATACCGAGCACTTTGGCATGAACCTATCACGCCGTGCCTTACTCGGTCTGATCAAGTACCCAGCCTTGCTTAGTCAAACTCGCGCGGTTTGCCTGCCGAAACCAGTCGAGCACCAGCGCAAATTGAAAGCCAAAGACTGGAGCCCCGCAAAAGGCATTTACGACTGTGATAAAGATTTGTTCGATTGGGTCATTGCACCATTAACCGACAACGACAAAGCCCTGTTAAGCCAAATGCGTTGTCGTCCAGAATCGGATTTTGAGCACTGTAAAACACGATTCAAATCGCTCGACTGTTCAATTATGGAGCTTGCAGACGACATCGCTTATGGCGTGCATGACTTGGAAGATGCAATTGTGCTAGGAATGGTCACTCGTCAGCAATGGCAAGAAGGCGCAGCCAGTCAATTGGCCGATTGTGGCGATGCGTGGTTTGAAGAGCATATTGGCTCAATTGGACAAATGCTGTTTAGTGGTAAGCATCATGAGCGTAAAGATGCGATTGGTGGCATGGTCAATGCGCTGCTGACCAGTATTTCAATCAAGGTCGTAGATGAACCTTTCAGCAACCCATTATTGGCTTGGAACGCGTGTCTAGAACCACAGATGGCAAAGGCGCTTGAAGTACTCAAACACTTCGTTAGCAAGTATGTGATTCAAGTGCATCAGGTTCAGATTGTTGAGTACAAAGGACAACAGATCATTATGGATTTGTTTGAAGCGTTAAGTGCGGATCCTGAACGCTTACTTCCGACACATACTCAAGCATTGTGGCAAGAGGCGGCTAACGAGAGCGCGAAAATGCGTGTGATCGCGGATTACATCTCGGCGATGACCGATGGCCACGCACAAAAGCTGCATCGACAGTTGTTCTCTTCAATAGTCCTTTAGAGAAGTACTCTATCGGTTCGCTACTCGTCTTTCAGGTAGTTCTTTTCAAATACGCCCGGAGGCATCTGGGCGATTTGAAATTCAATCATCTTCTCAAACGCCGTTAACAAAGGCGTGAAATCTTTCCCAGACTCCATCAGGCTCAGTGCATGAAAGCCGGCTTCCACGGTAGATAAGCTGTTGTTCGATGGTGCCTTACGAATGGTGTAATGACCTTGCAAATCCTCTGGCAGTTTCACTGTTGGAAGGGAGTGCAAGTTGGTCGAAAGTTGCCACATTTTGTAAGCTTTCTTCCAAGTGCCATCGAGTAAAATCAAGCGTGTTTTCTTATCTGCCGCCTCTCCGACCGTCGCCAAGTCTGAAAGGCACAACGATTGTTCTGAAGGGTAAAGAATGAAATGTTGATAAGTGTCATCCTCAAGCAACGCATTCAAGGCCTCGCTATCTGAAAAGTCTTCTCCGATCAAACAAGTACAATGATTTAGACTCAAATTGAGAATTCGTGCCGTACCAAGAGGACGATGTTCTTCACTCGTATGCTGAAGGATGATAAGTTCAACCTCGTTTGCTAGCGGTACAATCCATTGGCAAATACAAGCTTTGCGCGATTTTCCACACTGAGAACAATAACGAGACATAGAGTGAACCTTTATACATTGCTGAGCATCATCAGCGTTATCTGTTTAATACTGCAATTCGAACCAATGGCAAGCCTAACCGAATGGCACGCCTACAATATACGCCACGGCGAATGGTGGCGAATCGTAACAGGAAATCTCACGCATACCAACTTTGCTCACCTCGGGATGAATCTCGCTGGTTTATGGGTGATCGGATTTATCTTCCGCCCTACCGTGCATAATTTCATCATCGTATTTCTCGTTTTGTGTACCTTCGTTGGTGCGATGAACTTATTCACCAATATGTCGGTTTACGTCGGGCTGTCGGGTGTGCTGCACGGCTTATTCGGCTTCTGGGCGCTGACTGAGGTTTTCGACGGTAGAAGAAGCAGTTTAGTGCTGGTAGGTGGTTTGATTGCTAAAGTCGCTTGGGAGCAGTTCTACGGCCCTTCAACAAGCACTGCGGCGATGATTGGGGCTCGCGTAGCGGTGGATGCTCACCTGTTTGGTGCAATAGGTGGTTTGAGTATGGCTTGGTTAGAGAAGCTGACCCATCGTCGTATCTTTGGCTAGAGATTAGAGAATTGAAAGCCAGTTCACCACTACTCTGTAAATAGCCCCAAAGAAGAGTAAAAAATCCCGAACCAGTAAAGAGGCTTGGTTCGGGAAAGCAGTAATAGGAAACAAAAACTTTGCTTTTAATGGCAAGAACGTCGATTACAGCAGGATGCGGTCTTCGTTCTTCTTAACAGTCGCCTCACCGATGCCTTTCACCTTTGTAAGATCCGCAGCTGTTTTAAATGGACCGTGCTCGTTGCGATACTCAACAATATCTTGCGCTTTCTTCTCACCAATACCATTAAGTAGCGTCGCAATCTCTTCTGCAGTGGCAGAGTTAACGTTAACCGTAATCTCAATACCTTCATACTTATCTGCTTTAGTCTTTGTTTCCGCCCAGCTCATCGGCGCGAGTATCAATAAGCACAGCGTTAACATCCATTTCATTTGAGCAATCTCCCTTTGGTAGTTGTATCAGAACGAAAACTACTCTAGGCAAAGCGCTGTTTGTATTGAAGTTTCTTCAGATAAAAATAAAACGGGCCGCTAATGCGACCCGTTTTAGTTAACATGCAAATTACATCAGTAATGCTTAGTTGCTCACAACAAAGTACTCAATGTCAGTGTTTGCGCGCAGTACTGCAATTACCGAAGTAAGATCTTGTTGAGACGAAGCACGTTGCATTTGCATCGCAACTTGCTCTTCTAGCGCGCTGTCTAGCTCCGCGTGTACCGCATCAAGCTCAACAACTACAACGTTACCTTCTAGATCTTTAGATTGACCGTATACAGGCTTGTCACCTTCAGGTTTCGCCATAGCGAATACTGTTGCAGCGAGTGGAGAACGACGATCAACAGATTCTTGCTCGCCAAACGCTAGGTCGTTTTCTGCAAGGATGTCTTTGTTGCCATCTTTCAGAGCTGCGACAACTTTAGTACCTAGTTCAATTGCACCTTGCTCACCTTTAACGCGAGACAGTTCAGCAACCACTTGGTCTTTCACGTCAGCAAGAGGAAGAACCGTCTCGTCACGAGCATCTTCAACACGAACGACGATGATGTGCTCTGGCGCCACTTCGATAGCTTCAGAGTTCAGACCATCTTCTTTCACTTCTGGGCTCAAGATTGCTTGCATTACCGCTTGGTTCTTAAGAACCTCAGGCGCATCAGCTTGAGAGATGAAGTCCGTTGTCTTCACTTTCTGACCAACCGCTTTAGAAGCGTCGTCTAGAGAATCTGGGTATTCAAACGCCACTTTCTCAAGTTCGTTTTGCAGTTCGTAGAATTGATCAACCGCTTTCTGGTCAACCATTTCTTGTTTGATTTCAGCTGCAACTTCAGAGAACGGCTTAGCAACCGCACCTGTAAGCTCTTCTAGCTTGATGATGTGGTAGCCAAAGTCAGACTTCACTAGACCTGTCATATCACCAGGGTTCTTAAGTGCGAATGCAGCCTCTTCGAATGCAGGATCCATCACATCGCGCTCAATCCAACCTAGGTCACCGCCGTTTTCCGCGCTACCAAAGTCGTCTGATTTTTCTTCTGCTAGCTTAGCGAAGTCAGCGCCACCGTTTAGCTCGTCAAGAATCGCTTGTGCTTTCGCTTCGTCATCACCCTCAACAAGGATGTGCGCTACGCGACGCTGCTCTTCTGTAGAGTATTTGTCTAGGTGCTCATCGTAGTATTTCTTAACGTCTTCGTCAGAAATTTGGATTTGCTTCTTAAGCTCGTCAGCTGAAAGCTCAATGTAAGCAACCTTAACTTGTTCAGGACGAGTGAACATTTCTGGGTTTGCTTTGTAGTAGTCTTGAATTTCTTCGTCAGTCAGATCTACCTTCTTAGCAAACTCATTCAAATCGATAGTGATCGTGCGAACGTCACGAGTCTGAGTGAACAGTTTACCTTCAGATTGAACTTCGCCAGGTAGAGTGAATTCACTGGTTTGTAGTGCGTTCAACAGTTGCTCACGAACCAATTCACGACGCATGTACTCAGCAAAAGAATCTGGAGAGAAACCTGCACGACGTAGAGATGCTTGGTAGATCTCTTGGTCGAATTTACCGTTCGATTGGAACTGAGGCATATCTAGAATCATGCTACGTACTTGAGCATCGCTAATGCGTAGGCCAAGAGCTTCTGCTTGTTGGTCAAGCAGCACGTCGTTGATCATACGATCTAGAACAGATTTGCGGAAAGATTCAACGTATGCAGGGTCAGCCAGCATTTGAGAGAAGTAATCACCCAATTGAGCTTGCATGCGGTTACGCTCATTTTGGTAAGCCATCTCGAACTCACCACGAGCAATCTCGGTATTACCTACTTTCGCTGCTGCGTTGTTGTTACCGCCAACGATGTAGCTACCTACACCAGCAAATACGAAAGAAAGGATGATAAGTCCAAGGATAATTTTGACCGCGATGCTGTTCACGCCTTCGCGTAGTCGATCCATCATAATTTAACTGCTCTCCACAATTGAAGCCGACTGCTTCTAATAGAAAATGTAATGTCGCGATAATATCAGAAAAAGAAATGCGCATCAGTAGGATGCGCATAATTTAAGAAAGTTCGGCTCTTAGTTTGTAAATTTTTGTTCAAATCTGACTGTTTGGACAAAAATTATGCAACGGCCGTTCGCTGAACCAGCTCTGCGTCATCGACGCAAAGAATTAGTTACAAGCGTCTTTTAGAGCTTTACCAGCTTTGAAAGAAGGTACTTTAGCTTCTGCGATTTGGATTTCTTCACCAGTTTTTGGGTTACGGCCAGTGCGCGCTGCACGAGTACGAACGCTGAATGTACCGAAGCCAACAAGAGCAACTTGATCACCAGACTGAAGCGTACCGCTTACTGCTTCGATGAATGCGTCTAGAGCGCGACCAGCTGATGCTTTAGAGATGTCTGCGTTTTCTGCGATTTGTTCTACTAGTTGAGTTTTATTCACTGTGATTTCCCCTTTGTGTCATCTGTGATTATTTTTGTGATGACTTTCGTTCCATAATTAAGAAAATATGCTTCGCCCCTTATCCTTCAAGGGCTGCAAGCTTTCGAACTTAACTTAGCCTCCAAAAAAAAACGCTGACAAGCCTTTTTAGGCCTATCAGCGTAAAGTTTTACTTATTTTTGCTGCACATCACTATTTTTGAGACTGAAACTCAACGCCCGTCGGGTCTCGCTCTAGTGCAACTTTCAGAACTTCGTCGATCCACTGTACTGGGATAACCTTCAGATCCGCGATAACATTTTCTGGAATCTCTTCCAAATCACGCTCGTTGTCTTTCGGAATCAGTACCGTTTTGATGCCACCACGGTGTGCCGCAAGTAACTTCTCTTTTAGGCCGCCGATAGGTAGAACTTCACCACGTAGAGTGATTTCACCTGTCATACCTACTTCTGCTTTTACCGGGTTACCCGTCAAGCTAGAAACTAGCGCAGTACACATTGCGATACCCGCACTTGGGCCGTCTTTAGGTGTTGCGCCTTCTGGTACGTGCACGTGGATGTCACGCTTCTCGTAGAAGTCTGAGTTGATACCCAGCTTTTCAGCTCGTGAACGTACAACCGTCATTGCCGCTTGGATCGACTCTTTCATTACGTCGCCAAGAGAACCCGTTTGAGTCAGCTTACCTTTACCAGGCATCGCTTCCGTTTCGATCGTTAGTAGATCGCCGCCAACTTGTGTCCAAGCTAGACCAGTTACTTGGCCAATACGGTTGCTGTCATCTGCTTTACCAAAGTCATGACGTTGAACACCTAGGTACTCTTTCAGATTGTCCATTGTCACCGTCACAGACTTCAAGCTCGTATCAAGCAGGATGTTCTTCACTGCTTTACGGCAGATCTTAGAAATCTCACGCTCGAGGCTACGCACACCCGCTTCACGCGTGTAGTAACGAATAATGCCGATGATTGCCGAATCTTCGATGGTAATTTCGTTTGGTTTCAGACCGTTACGCTTCACTTGCTTATCAACAAGGTGACGTTTGGCAATGTTTAGCTTCTCATCTTCTGTATAACCAGAAAGACGAATCACTTCCATACGGTCAAGTAGCGGACCCGGAATATCCATCGAGTTAGACGTCGCGACGAACATTACATCAGACAGATCGTAATCTACTTCTAGGTAGTGATCGTTAAATGCATTGTTTTGTTCTGGGTCTAGAACTTCTAATAGTGCTGATGATGGGTCACCACGCATATCTGAAGACATCTTGTCGATTTCATCCAGAAGGAACAGCGGGTTTTTCACGCCAACTTTAGACATCTTCTGAATAAGCTTACCTGGCAATGAGCCAATGTAAGTACGACGGTGACCGCGGATTTCCGCTTCATCACGCACGCCACCCAGAGCCATACGAGTGTATTTACGGCCTGTTGCAGCTGCGATAGAGCGACCTAGCGATGTTTTACCCACACCAGGAGGACCTACAAGACAAAGGATAGGGCCTTTCAGCTTGTTGATACGGTTTTGTACCGCTAAGTACTCAAGAATACGTTCTTTAACACGCTCTAGACCGTAGTGGTCTTCGTTTAGAATCTCTTCTGCTTTCGCAAGGTTCTTCTTCACTTTAGAACGCTTGTTCCAAGGAACGCTTACCATCCAGTCGATGTAGCTACGTACCACTGTCGCTTCTGCAGACATTGGAGACATCATCTTAAGCTTTTGCAGCTCTTGTTCTGTCTTTTCACGTGCGTCCTGAGGCATTTTCGATTCTTCAATCTTTTGCTTCAGTGTTTCGAACTCGTCAGGTGCGTCTTCCATCTCGCCAAGTTCTTTCTGAATCGCTTTCATTTGCTCATTCAGGTAGTACTCACGCTGAGATTTTTCCATCTGCTTCTTAACACGACCGCGGATGCGTTTCTCTACTTGAAGAAGGTCGATTTCTGATTCCATCTGGCCCATTAGGAACTCAAGACGCTCAGTCACATCAACGATTTCAAGTACTTGTTGTTTGTCCACCAGCTTAAGAGGCATATGCGCTGCGATCGTATCTGCTAAGCGCGCCGCTTCATCAATACCGCTTAGTGAAGTCAGTACTTCTGGCGGGATCTTTTTGTTCAGTTTGATGAAGCCTTCAAATTGGTTAATCGCACTGCGAACAATCACTTCTTGCTCACGCTCATCAAGCTCTGGCGTTACCACAAACTCAGCCTCAGCAAGGAAGAATTCGCTTTCTTTGAAGTGGTTAATCTTAGCGCGTTGCTGACCTTCAACCAGCACTTTAACGGTGCCGTCAGGTAGCTTAAGAAGCTGGAGAATGGTTGCTACCGTACCTACTTCAAATAGGTCGTCAACCGTCGGCTCGTCAGTGTCAGCTTGCTTTTGTGCCACAAGCAGAACTTGTTTGTTTGTTTCCATCGCCGTTTCTAGACAGCTAATCGATTTCTCGCGACCAACAAACAATGGAATGACCATGTGTGGGTAGACCACTACGTCACGTAGAGGTAATACCGGGATCTCGATACGCTCGGAACGTTCCAAGTTCATATAATTCTCTCTTCCGCTTTCACGTTTAACGTATTACTTAAGGCAGTATATGGGGTCTAATTATTTGGATTCAATAAGAGAAATAAAAAAAAGGAGGTAATTACTTACCTCCTTTCTATTCATGGCTGAATTTATTCTGCTCCAGCGGCCTGATTGTCGGCGTTGCTGTAAATGAGCAATGGTTCTGATTCACCGTTAATCACTGATTCATCAATTACGACTTTACTTACGTCCGTCGCTGATGGCAGTTCATACATGGTTTCTAGCAGAACGCTTTCTAAGATTGAGCGTAGACCACGAGCACCCGTTTTACGCTCCATCGCTTTTTTAGCGATAGCACGAAGCGCGTCTTCACGGAACTCAAGTTCTGCGTCTTCTAGCTCGAACAATGCTGCGTATTGCTTAGTCAGTGCGTTCTTCGGCTCACATAGGATCTGAATTAGCGCTTCTTCATCAAGCTCAGTCAGTGTTGTTGTTACTGGTAGACGACCGATAAACTCAGGGATCAGACCGTATTTCACTAGATCTTCAGGTTCTACCTGAGTAAATAGTTCACCGACTGTTTTGGTTTCGTTCTTAGAGCGCACTTCTGCGCCAAAACCAATACCTGTGCCTGTCGCTACACGCTGTTCAATCACTTTATCTAGGCCAGCAAATGCACCACCACAGATGAACAGGATCTTAGACGTGTCCACTTGTAGGAATTCTTGCTGCGGATGCTTACGACCACCTTGTGGCGGAACCGATGCAACCGTACCTTCGATAAGTTTTAGTAGCGCCTGCTGAACACCTTCACCAGATACGTCGCGCGTAATTGATGGGTTTTCAGCTTTACGAGAAATTTTGTCAATTTCGTCAATGTATACAATGCCGCGTTCAGCCTTCGCTACATCGTAATCACATTTTTGCAGAAGCTTCTGGATGATGTTTTCAACGTCTTCACCAACGTAACCTGCTTCGGTTAGTGTGGTAGCGTCAGCCATTGTAAATGGCACATCCAGGAATCGAGCTAGCGTCTCAGCAAGCAGTGTTTTACCACTACCCGTTGGACCAATTAGAAGGATGTTACTTTTACCAAGTTCCACACCTTCGCTCGTTGTATCACCATTGCGTAAACGCTTGTAGTGGTTATATACCGCAACTGCGAGCACTTTTTTCGCGTAATCTTGTCCGATCACATAGTCATCAAGGTGTTCACGGATCTGTTTTGGCGTTGGTAACGCTTCAGATTCTTTCTTAGGGAGAACATCCTTGATTTCTTCGCGAATGATATCGTTACATAAGTCGACACACTCGTCGCAAATGTAAACTGACGGACCTGCGATTAGCTTGCGAACTTCGTGCTGACTTTTGCCACAGAAAGAGCAGTACAGCAATTTGCCGCTGCCACTTTCTTTGCTTTTATCTGTCATTCGCTAACCTCTTAGCCTTTACTCTTTATGAATGAGTGTATATCAAATTTAGCCAAAATGCGCTGGCTAAATTACTCGCCGCGGTGGCTCAACACTGCATCCACAATACCGTATTCTACTGCCTGATCTGCCGACATGAAGTTGTCACGATCGGTATCGCGCTCAATCACTTCAAGAGGCTGGCCAGTATGTTCTGCTAATAGGTTGTTTAGCTTCTGCTTGATGGTCAGGATTTCCTGAGCATGGATTTGGATATCAGAAGCTTGACCTTGGAAGCCACCTAATGGTTGGTGGATCATCACACGTGAATTAGGCAGAACGTAACGCTTACCTGGCGCACCACCTGCAAGCAGGAACGCACCCATAGAGCAAGCTTGACCCATACATACTGTGCTTACATTTGGCTTGATGAACTGCATGGTGTCGTAGATAGACATACCTGCTGTTACGCTGCCGCCTGGTGAGTTGATGTATAGGAAAATATCTTTATCTGGATTTTCAGATTCTAGGAAAAGTAGTTGAGCCACGACAAGGTTTGCCATGTGGTCTTCCACTTGACCAGTTAAAAAGATCACGCGCTCTTTAAGCAGACGTGAGTAAATGTCGTAAGAGCGTTCGCCGCGGGAAGTTTGTTCAACCACCATTGGCACTAGCGCGTCAATAATTGGCGACATTGCGTTTTTTTCTTGGTAGCTCATATTCTTATGTCCCTAAAATAAATGGCCCGGATGATGATGTATCATACGGACCATTGTTAGCAGAATAATCGACGTTAAGTCAACCTTCTACGCAAGATATTGCTTATTAAGCAGCAGGTTGTTGGTTAAGTAGCTCGTTGAAGCTTACTTCTTTCTCAGTAACCTGTGCTTTAGCGATGATCGCGTCGATAGCTTGCTCTTCTAGAGCAACGTTACGCATGTTGTTCATCATTTGCTCGTTTTGCTCGTAGTAAGCAATAACTTCTGATGGATCTTCGTAAGCAGTTGCCATCTCTTCGATAAGTGCTTTCACTTTCTCGTCGTCAGCTTTTAGCTCTTCAGACTTGATTACTTCACCTAGTAGAAGACCTACAACTACGCGACGTTTAGCTTGCTCTTCGAACAGTTCACGTGGAAGCTGTGCAGCTGCTTCTGGGTTACCACCGAAGCGTTGTGCAGCTTGTTGACGTAGAACTTGGATTTCTTGGTCGATAAGTGCAGCTGGTACGTCGATTTCGTTTTGCTCAACTAGACCGTCGATAGCTTGCTCTTTGATGCGGTTCTTAACAGCTTGCTTAAGTTCACGCTCCATGTTCTTACGAACTTCAGCTTTAAGTGCTTCAACGCCACCTTCAGCAACACCGAACTTAGAAACGAACTCGTCGTTTAGTTCTGGTAGTTCACGAGCTTCAACTTTGTTCACTTTGATTGCAAACTTAGCCGCTTTACCTTTTAGGTTTTCAGCGTGGTAATCTTCTGGGAAGTTTACGTCGATTTCGAATTCCATACCTTTAGTTTTACCTTCGATACCGTCTTCGAAACCTGGGATCATGCGACCTGCGCCCATTTCTAGTGGGAAGTTCTCAGCTTTACCGCCTTCGAACTCTTCACCGTCGATAGAACCAACGAAGTCGATGCTTACGCGCTTACCAGCTTCTGCAGCTTCTTCAACTTCAGCCCAAGTAGCTTGTTGCTTACGTAGAGTTTCGATCATCTCTTCTACGTCTGAATCGTTAACTTCAGTTGTTGGTTTTTCAACAGTGATGCTGTCTAGACCTTTTAGCTCAACTTCTGGGTAAACTTCGAAAGTTGCAGTGAATACTAGATCTGCGCCTTCGTTGTTTTCAACTGGAGCGAACGTTGGTGCGCCAGCTGGGTTGATTTTCTCTTTTACGATCGCTTCGATGAAGTGGCGTTGCATAACTTCACCAAGAACGTCTTGACGTACTGCTTTGCCGTACATCTTAGCAACCATTTTTAGAGGCACTTTACCTTTACGGAAACCATCGAAACGACGGTTTTTAGCGATGTTGCGTAGTTCAGCTGTTACAGCGTCTTCGATGTTTGCAGCTGGAACAGTAATGTTTAGACGGCGCTCTAGGCCCTCTAGCGTTTCAACAGTAACTTGCATTATATATAAACCTCTAAAGTGGCTCGGTCTTCCCGAGCTTATGAGCGAGACTCTTTGAGTTCACGCTTCATCCTTGTGTAGTGTCCTGTCCGAACACCTAAGTTAAAACCGAGTATCGATGCTGGAAACCAACACCGGACTAATCAGTGATATCCTCAGCAAACGCAAAAGGTATCTCCTATTAGCCTCAGGACAGAATTTTTAGACGCGACATTCTAGCGATCTGTCGCAATCCTGTCGAGCCAATAGCCACTATGTGGACATTGTCTGCGCTAAATTCTCGAATACGGACTCAATTTTTACGAAAAATGCCCTTTTAGCATCGCTTCGCCTCAGCCAGCATATCTAGAATGGGGACAATAGCGACTTTTTCAAGAGAATCGACAGCTTTTTTTATTGAAAAGCCTAAAAAGAGATCTTGCTCTTGTTTTACTCCACAGAGTTGGAAACGAAATCCCCATTCATCCCTACAAACTATTAACATTTTCTTACGTGGTGAAAACAAGATGTAAGGGAGCGCAAGGATGTCGCAAAAAAGTCGTATTCTACTGATTTTTTTTGCCTTCTATTTCCTTTGTGCCTTCGTTGGTGGGCATTGGGTTTGGCAGGCCAGCTACCAATCTTTGCTCGATAAACATCAATCCCAGTTAGAGCGGTTCTCCAGCCATATTCAGAACAAGTTAGATAAGTACGCGCACATCCCTCACCTGCTTTCAAAAGACGAACCTTTGGTTGAAGCCCTACTCAATCCAGACAACAGTGCCCAACTGGAAATCACTAATCGATATTTAGAATCGGTCAACAATGTCATTGCCGCTTCAGACACTTATTTGATCGACAAATGGGGCACGACGATAGCCGCCAGTAACTGGCGCAAGGAGCGTTCGTTTATCGGCCGCAACTTTGCTTTCCGTCCCTACTTCAAACAGGCGATTGTCGGTCAGCGTGCTGAATATTACGCCCTCGGATCTACCTCAGGAAAGCGCGGTTACTACTACTCCTACCCAATCGTCTATGCCGGGGGCGTGCTTGGTGTCGTGGTGGTCAAAATGGATTTAAGTAAGATAGAAGATAACTGGCAACACCCTAAAAGCGTCTTTGTTGCAAGTGACCCAAATGGCATTGTATTTATGAGTAGCCGGAGTGACTGGCTATTCAAAAGCTTACAGCCACTCGACGATCCAAAAACTGCAGAGATTTGGGCTAGCCGCCAGTATTTAGACACCACCATCGAGTCACTGGGTTTTGTTGGCGATATGGGTTTGGCGCATACAGAAGCGAAGCAAGGCTACCCATACAATCGAGGCACACTGGTGGTTTCTTCTCTCCCTCTGCAAGATCTCAAACTCACCATCCGAGTGTTGTCTCCCAAGCAGTCCGTGGTTTGGATCACCATGGGCTATTTACTCGTGTTAACGCTTAGCTTCACGGTTCTATTTTTGGTTGGCCAGCTCGTCTACCACCGTCAACAACGCCACCGTCAAATTGAGCGAATCCAACAAGAAGCCAATCAGAAACTTGAATACCAGGTGATGGCGCGTACCGCTGAGTTACAAGCCGAGATTGCTCAACGCAGCGAAACCGAACAAACCCTTCGTCAGACTCAAGACGAATTGGTTCAAGCGGCCAAGTTGGCGGTACTGGGGCAAATGTCGGCCAGCATCAGCCATGAACTCAACAATCCATTGGCGGCTATTCGTAGTTTCGCTGAGAACGGTAAACTGTTCCTCCACAAAGAGAAGTTCGAGCGTGTTGAAGACAACCTTACTCGCATCTCAGCCCTTACCGACCGAATGGCTAACATCAGTCAACAACTGCGGTCTTTTGCCAAGAAAACCAGTGGCAATGAGCTGGTTCACACTCAGCTACTACCCGTCATTGCTTCAGCAAAAGAGTTGATGAAGCCTGCTTTAAAATCAGCACGAGTAACCCTAACAACCAATTTGTTAGGGCAGGATGTCGACGTTCAGATTAATACGATTCAACTCGAACAAGTGTTAGTGAACTTAATCACCAATGCGATAGAGGCACTTAGAGAGCAAGAGGACAAGCAAATCGAGCTGTCCGTGGTTCAAGACCGCGAGGCCAAACTCGTCTGGATTCATGTGGACGATAACGGTTCAGGACTGGGTGATGTTACCCTTTCAGAACTGTGCGAACCCTTCCTTACCACCAAACAAAATGGCTTGGGGCTAGGGCTTTCTATCTCCCAACAAATCTTAGCCAGTATGAATGGCAAATTAAGCGCACAGAATCGAGAACAAGGCGGTGCTCGATTCTCACTCTGCCTACCTATTGTTACACCGCTCGCCGCACAACCAGAAGGATGAGACCATGTGTCAGGTGTTTTTTATTGACGACGAAGCCGATCTCAGACTGGCCATCGAGCAAACTTTTGAGCTGGCGGATATCGATGCCAAGTTTTTTCCGGATGCTGAATCGGCTTTAATTGCCATGCAGCAAGGCGAAGAAGCGGGCGTCGTGATCACCGACATCTGCTTACCGGGAATTTCTGGCATGGACTTGCTGACCACACTCACTCAGCGCGATTCAAACCTCCCCGTCATCATGATCACCGGACACGGCGATATCTCCATGGCCGTACAAGCTCTCCATCAGGGCGCTTACGATTTTATCGAGAAACCTTTTGCGCCAGAGCACCTAGTGGAAACCGTTAAGCGGGCCATTGAGAAGCGAAAGCTCACCAATGAAAACGAAAAACTGCGCCAGTCACTCAAAGCAAGTAAAACCCTTGGGCCAAGAATCATTGGTGAGACTCCTAGCATCCAAGTGCTACGAGAGACTATCACGCATATCGCCGATACCGACGCAGATATCTTGTTGTTTGGTGAAACCGGCACAGGTAAAGAGCTGATTGCTCGCTCTCTTCACGAACAAAGTCATCGCCGCAATCAAAACTTTGTTGCCGTTAACTGCGGCGCGGTGCCAGAGAACCTTATCGAGAGCGAACTTTATGGCCATGAAAAAGGTGCCTTTACCGGAGCAGAAAGTCGTCGCATTGGTAAGTTTGAGTTTGCACAGGGCGGCACACTGTTTTTGGATGAAATCGAATCTATGCCGATTCAGGCACAAATTCGTTTGCTAAGGGTGCTTCAAGAAAGGGTGATTGAACGTGTTGGCTCGAACGAATTGCTGCCGTTGGATATTCGCGTCATTGCGGCTACTAAGGTCGACTTAAAACAAGCGGCAGAGGAAGGCACATTTCGTCAGGATCTTTATTATCGCCTTAATGTGGTCACTCTCGATCTACCGCCAATGCGCGAGCGCAAAGAGGACATTCCTGCGCTGTTCCATCACTTTTTATTGGTTGCCGCATCTCGTTACGGCAAAACCTCTCCTAGCCTCTCCTCACAAGATTTGGCTCAGTTAATGGCGCATGATTGGCCGGGTAATGTGCGCGAACTACGAAATGCAGCTGAACGATTTGTCCTACTGGGTAAATTAATCCAATTGGGAGATACCGCCTCGACGTCTCCATCTTCATCTAGCCTTGCGGAGCAGGTAGCGGAATTTGAAAAAGCCGCGATAGAAAGTGCATTACTGGAGAACAGCGGCAGTATCAAACAGACCATGGAACAATTGAATGTGCCTCGAAAAACCCTGTACGACAAAATGCAACGCTATCAGATAGATAAGGATCTATATAAATAAAACGCAGTTTGCGGTTTGTCGTTATATCCAACTTGAATCATACTTTTTATAACAACGAAAAGATGGCTTAAACGGATATGACAGAAAAGATCAAAATCCCCGTGATCACCGATACTGTGATGGTTGACGGGCATTATCAAGAAGAGAGGCGCTCGGGAGAAGACCGGCGTAAAAACAAAAAGAAATGGCTCGGTTACGAGCGTCGAGTGAAACCGGACCCAAGAAGACCAGCCTATAAATCCATAGATGAAGAGGTGTGAATAGTCACACCTCTTTGTCTTTATGGCTAAAAACCATTACTTAGTGATGATTTCTGGCCCCATCAATGTCGTTGGCAACCAAGTCGATACCCAAGGCACGTAAGTGACGATAATCAGGAAGAGGAACATCACCGCCACCCATGGCAATGCCGCTTTCACCACATTCATCATCGACATCTTCGCCACACCAGCGGTCACAAATAAGTTGAGCCCCACAGGCGGGGTTATCATGCCTATCTCCATGTTCACCACCATCATGATGCCAAGGTGGATCGGATCAATACCCAGTGCAATCGCGATTGGGAACACCAACGGTGCGACGATGATGAGCAAGCCAGACGGCTCCATAAACTGACCGCCAATCAGCAGCAACACGTTAACCACAATTAAGAAGGTAATCGGCCCTAGACCCGCTGATAGCATAGATTCGGTGATCATTTGCGGGATGCGTTCTTCGGTAAGCACGTGCTTAAGAATCAGAGCATTAGCAATGATGAACAGCAACATGATGGTCAGCTTGCCTGCTTCATACAGCGTATGCTTAGTATCTTTATGAACAAACGTTTGGAAGATTTTAACCAATGCAGGTTTAGTGTTCTGCTTGTCAGCAAATGGCCCCATGTCTTTGTAGACAAAGTTAGCAATGAAGAATGAATACACCGCCGCCACCGCCGCCGCTTCTGTCGGAGTAAAGATACCGCCGTAGATACCACCAAGGATAATCACCACCAGCAATAAACCCCAACTTGCGTCTTTGGCGGCATCGAAGGTTTCTTTCCAACCAACAAAAGGTTGTTTTGGCAGGTTCTTGATTCTCGCGGCAATGTAAATCGCAATCATCAACATCACGCCCGCCAGCAACCCCGGAATAACGCCACCAAGGAACATACGCCCAACCGACACATCCGTTGCAGCGGCATACACCACCATCACGATAGAAGGTGGGATCAAAATGCCCAGCGTTCCCGCATTACAGATAACACCCGCTGCAAACTCTTTCGAGTAGCCGTTCTTGATCATACCAGCGATAACAATGCTACCAATCGCTACTACGGTTGCAGGGGATGAACCCGATAGCGCCGCAAACATCATACATGCCACAACTGACGCCATCGCTAAACCGCCGCGGAACCAACCAACAATAGCAATCGCAAAGCGGATAATACGCTTCGCCACGCCACCGGTAGACATAAAGCTTGAGGCCAAGATAAAGAAAGGAATCGCTAACAAAGTGTAGTGGCCAGCAAACGCGTTAAACAATGTCTGGGCAACGGAAGCCAAAGACGCATCCGAGTGCATTAATAAGAAAAGAATACTGGAAAGGCCCAGCGAGACAGCAATTGGCACACCGATCAGCATGAAGCCAATCACCATCAAGAATAAAAACAGAATATCCATGATTTACTGCTCCTTGCGATCTGATGAAGAACCATTTGGAATCGCGTCTGCGGCTTCACTGAGTTCTTCTTTTAGCGCTTCTAACTCTTCCTCGGCTTCATGACCTGCAATCAAGCGGTCCAGTTTGCCTGTTGCGATCTGCCAAGTGATTTGCACAAAACGGAAAGTGAGTAGCGCCATACCAAGGGGCAAAGCAAAGTAAGGAATAAAGCGAGGCAGCTTCTCATAGCGCTCACCTTCATTGAGCCAATCGGCTAAAAACTGAAACATCTCTGGCATCGGGATATCGTCGGTTTCATACCATGCACGCTCAGTGACAAACGGATACCAGTAGTTCCAAGAACCGACCAAAAGCAGAATAGAAAACGCTATACAAGCAGCAGCTGCAAGCAGTGCGAGGACTTTTCGTTTTGGCTCCGACACCATGTTGATGATGACATCGACACCAATGTGAAAATGCTTCTTCACACCATAAGATGCGCCGACCAGTACCATCCATGCGAACATGAACACCGTCAGTTCCAGCGCCCAAAGAATATTATCGTTAAAGACATAGCGAAAAATCACATTGGCAAACGTCAGCAATGTCATCGCGCCAAGAAAGAACGCAATCAACGTCTCTTCAATGGCATCGGTGATCCGCCCTGCCTTGGCAAAAAAAGTCTGTTCCATAATTACATCACGTCATTATTGGGAGAAAAGGGCCCTCTTCCCCATGAATGAGTAAACGAGGGCCAATCGTAGTGCTTTGTATTTTTACTTATTTACCCAAAGAGCTTGGGCGTGTTGATTATTGGTTGGATGCAAGTGCCGCACTAATAAGATCTGAACCAATGTCTTTCTCAAACTTCTTCCACACAGGTTGCAATGCAGTTACCCACTCTTGACGCTGCTCCGGCGTTAGAGTGCGCACCACACCACCCGCTTCAATGATGTTGTTCTTGTTAGCGAGGTTCACTTCTGTCGACTCCGCATTACGCTGAGCCGTCACTTCTTGAATGATGGTATTGAGCTGTTCACGCTGATCGGCTGGTAGGTTTTTCCAGAAATCGTTCGATGTCACAACCAAGTAGTCCAGAATGCCGTGGTTGGTTTCAGTAATGCCATCTTGTACTTCGAAGAACTTCTTACCGTAAATGTTCGACCACGTATTTTCTTGGCCATCGATAACCTTAGTTTGAAGGCCGCCGTACACTTCTTTGAAAGACATCTTTTGTGGGTTTGCACCAAGCTGTTCGAACTGAGCCACGAGTACGTCTGAAGCTTGTACACGGAACTTTAAGCCTTCAGCATCGCTTGGCACCATCAACGGCTTGTTGGCAGACATCTGCTTCATGCCGTTATGCCAGAAAGCCAAGCCCTGTAGACCACGTCGTTTCATTGCGTTTTTCAGCTTTTCACCTGATTCCGAGTTTTGGAAACGGTCAACGGCTGCAACGTCTTCAAATAGGAATGGCAGGTCAAAAATGCGGTACTTCTTGGTGAATTTCTCAAACTTTGAAAGAGAAGGAGCCGCGAGTTGAACGTCACCATTAAGCAGCGCTTCCAATACTTTATTGTCATCGTACAACGTCGAGTTTGGGAAAACCTGCATACAGACTTTGCCGTTCATCTCTTCATTGACGCGCTTTTCCAGTAATGAAGCAGCAATGCCTTTTGGGTGTTTGTCTGTATTGGTTACATGGCTGAACTTAATCACGGTTTCACCAGGGTCACAGTTTGCGGCAGCGTTAAAGCTAGTGATAGCAAGAGCAGAAACAGACAATAGAGTTAGAGGCTTAAACATTATTATTCTCCTTGTTGAATCACATCCCATCCTTTCCATGAGTACCTAAATGGGTAGAGGGTGATGGGTACGGATGTTCAACAAAGAGCAAATTACAGACCAAGCCGATTACTTATTACTATTCAGTAACTTAAATAAAAATGAAAAATTATTGGTGAGGATAAGGGGTTAAATCCACCCACGAGCACAAGCTCAATGGGTGGGAAATGACACATTTACGATGAACAGCTGATTTCCATTTTCTTACCCCACTCGGGCGGCAACTTGGCATACTCATCAAACTCGGGCTGTTCATCATAAGGACGCTTTAATAGCTCAGCCAGTCGGTTTACTTCACTAAAGTCCCCCTCCTCTGCCTTATCGATGGCAAGTTGAGCGAGGTAGTTGCGTAAGATGTACTTTGGATTCACTTGGCGCATACGCTCACAACGTAGCTGAACGGTGACACGCTCACCGTGCTCGTCCACTTCTAATTCACAGCGAGCGAGATATAAGTCTACCCATGCACTTGCCGCTTCTCGATCAATAAACAAATCAATCACAGCTTGAGGCGATTTAACGTCAAGGTTAGACAATTCACGAAAGAAGCGAGTGTAGTCAGCTTTGTTTTGATTCAACAACTCAAACATTGCTTCGAACAAGCGGCCGTCTTCGTCCACCTTGGTATGAAGACCAAGTTTGGCACGCATCAACTCACTGAATTTTTGACTCAGACGCACTTCAAACTTCCCTAGTGCAGCCTCAAGATCTTCTCTTTGTACAAGAGGCGACAAGGAATGCGCCAAAGCAGAGAGATTCCACAGTGCAATACGCGGTTGCTGTTCAAAAGCGTAACGGCCTTGGTAGTCAGAGTGGTTGCAGATGTAATTAGGATCGTAGTCATCAAGGAAACCAAACGGCCCGTAATCAAAGGTTTGCCCTAGAATCGACATGTTGTCGGTATTCATCACACCATGGGCAAAGCCGTAAGCCTGCCAGTAAGCAATCATCTCTGCGGTTTTCTCCACAATAGACTCGAACATGGCTGCGTATGGCTTCTCGGTTTCTAAGCACTCAGGGAAATGCCATTCAATCACTTTGTCTGCCAGCAGCTTTTGCTCAGCTAATTGGTTGGTGTAGAAGAAGTGCTCGAAGTGACCAAAACGGATGTGGGTTTCTGCAACACGAATCAATAGTGCGCCATATTCCGTCTTCTCGCGATAGACGGGCGTATCGCTATCCATCATACCCAGCGCTCTGGTAGTGGGAATGCCAAGCCCTGCCATGGCCTCACTACACAGATATTCGCGGATCGTAGAACGTAATACTGCTCGGCCATCGCCCATTCGAGAATAAGGTGTAAGGCCGGCCCCTTTGAGGTGAATGTCGAACCAAGTGCCATCTTGATGTTGCATTTCTGCCAGCAGCAAACCACGACCGTCGCCCAAGTCTGGATTGTAAACACCAAACTGATGGCCCGCATACTTCATAGCTAGAGGAGCAAATGGCGCAAAATCCACTTGCCCAGAAAACACATTCAATAGCTCATCGTTTTCGGTGGCTGGGAAACCAAACTGCTGAGCAAACTCACCATTCCATACCACCCAGCGGGTATTGTCTAAGAGCTGCGGGGTAACGTAGGTGAAAAATGCTGACGGCAATTCACTGAATCGATGGGTGAAATTCACCCCTTCCCAGTTGGACATTGTGATTCCTTAAATATGGTTTCCTGTAAAGAGTATACGCCGTGTATGCGTTCGCCTTCAGCCACGAATTGTGCATGGGTATTTGCTAGGGCTGGAAAATGAGAGTGGAAGGGAATCAAGAACTGAGATGCCCCGCCACAAGGAAAGTACAGCGGGGCGAATAAGCGAGGTTAAGCCGGGAACTCGTCGTTACTCTGTTGAAGATCCTGTGCGCCCTTAAACTGAGCACGCTCGATATCCACAATCTTACGGTAGCTCAAAGATAAAAGTGCGATTTGGAAAGCACCAAAAATACCGAAGATCACTCCAGATACGATCAGTGCCAACAAGTGAGAAAACTCAGCGAAGACCAATTGGCTAGCCGTTCCCACCAATAAAGGAATCAAGCCCATCAAGATAAACACTTGCTTATTGAACGGACGACTTTGTCGCCAAGCATTGCCCAAACTGCGTGGCTCTCGGTCCAAGGCAGTAGCAGGTAAAACCAATGACCAACGAGAAAGGACCCAGTATCCTGGAATACTCAGAACCAAAGTGATGGCCTCTAATGCCAGATGACTAATATCTCCGCCTTCAAAGACGACAAAAAAAAGTCACTAAGAAGATGGGTAGTGCGATGATCAGCCCCATTGCTAAGCCAAACAAAATCCACCAGCCAATAAAGCGCAGCTCGCGCATGGATAGACGCATCACATCAAGAGCGGAACGCATGTATTCACGAGCAAGGTAAATACGGTGAATACGAACCGCCGCCATCGCTGCAACTAGCGGGTACAAAAGGAATGTCGTAATAAAAAAACCGGGGCCAAAGTTAGAAAAATCGGGCTCTTGCGAGCCTTGGGCCAAGGCTTCTTGGTATTGGGTGATAAAGATAGTGTGCACCACAATCAAAGGAATACAAGCAATGACAATCGCGAGCAAATTTGCCCTGACCATGACGATTGCTTCTCGGCAAATAGCCGCAACAGAAAACGAATTGTCAGACATAAAAATATCCTTACTTTTATAAGTATCTAGCCATAGACTACGCCTCAAAAATAGACAGCGCGTAAAAATAAAAGTGAAACTCATCTCATACTAAAAAGATTGATGAGTTTATCGTTGGAACAAGAAATAAGAACAAAGCCACTCGAAGGAGTGGCTTTGAGATATCGATTAAGCGCGACGACGCCAGCCCAACAGTGCTAACAGCATTAACACCCAGTAAGAAACACTGCCTCCGCCGCCTGAGCTACCGAAGTCATTGTGGAAGTCAGAGTAATTCGATAACACATCAATCATGATGCTCTTACCTTACTCCAAACTACGGCTCCATGAGTTCAATGCGCATATAACGCATTTCATACGCAAATAAAACAACAAGTTGCACATAATAGAACTATCGAATACTACAGATTTCAATCAATATTGAAATACTATCGCCACAAATAAATAGAAATTATTCTCATTTATTTGATGAATTTATAAAAAACGCGAGAGGCGGTTAAACCACACTCTCGCGTAATCGTTTTTTGATGATTAACCTGTTATTAACCAGTCAAGACATTGTCTTCTGGGTACTTGATCAGAGTTGGCTCAGGACGCGCGAGCATATACGCCAACGTCAAAGGTCCGATACGTCCGATTATCATCACCACAATCATGATGTACTTACCCGGCTCCGACAATTCAGCCGTTAAACCAGCGGTAAGGCCAACCGTTGCAAATGCAGAAATGGTCTCGAACATCACCTTATCGAAGGCCGCTTTCTCCGTGATCATCAATAAGAACATTGCGGTCGTTAAGATAGCGCCACTGACCACAATGATGGCCAGCGATTTCGTCACCGTTTGCCAGTTTACTGTGCGCTTGAAGATCACCACATGTTTCTTCTGGCGTAAGAATGCCCATGTCGCCATAAATGCCACAGCAAAGGTCGATACCTTAATACCACCACCCGTTGAGGTAGAACCCGCACCAATCAGCATCAACACAATCATTACCAACAAAGCAGGCTGGGTAAACTGAGCCAAATCGACACTGTTAAAACCCGCTGTTCGCGCACTGGCTGATTGGAAGAACGCCGCTAGCCACTGCCCTGCCACAGGTAAAGATTCCATGGTGTTTGGGTTATGCCTTTCTAATAACCAGAACATTACAGTACCGACAGCAAGTAGCACTGGCGTGGCAATGAGCATAATTTTGGTATGCAGATGCAAGAAGTGGAAACCTCTGCGCCAATGCAGCCATAAATCACCAATGACCGTAAAGCCCAAACCGCCGAAGATAAACAAACCCGCTAGTGTAAAAATAACCACTGGGTCATTCACAAAGCTCATCATGCTATCGGAGAAGAGCGCAAAACCCGCGTTGTTGAAGGCCGAGATAGAATGGAACAGCGCATAGAACATGCCCGTTTGCCAGCCCATTTCTGGCACCCAGCGAAACGAAAGGAAAACAAAACCAATCGTCTCAGCAATCAGTGCGAAGATAACGATTTTCTTCACTAGCTTACGCAGATTTACTTGGCGATCTTGACCCAAGGCATCTTTGGCTAACGCTTGTTGTCGAAGGCTCAAACGAACCCCAAACATGTAAAGCAGGACAGCAGAGAGGGTCATTTGCCCTAGCCCACCAACTTGCATTAAAAACATCAGCAGAATTTTACCTGCCAATGTGAAGTGCTCACCCGTATCCACCACACCTAGGCCGGTCACACTGATGGCCGAGGTTACGGTAAATAACGCATCGGTCAGTGACAAACCGGTAACAGAGAACACTGGTAGCGTGAGCAGTACAGCAGAAGGCAATAACACACCGAGAAAGCTCAGCAATATAATGCGCGGTTCGCCACCTTTCGCTTTATCTCGTTTGCCATCTGGGACGTAAAAAACGCCTCTCTGATGAAATTGCTTCATAGTGATTTCAACTTGCTCGCAAGTTTATCTTGAGGACCAACGACAATAATGAGGTCGCCGATTTCTAATGTGGAATTCAGATCAGGCGCTTTGGTGATCTCAGGGCCTCGTTTAAAGCCCAGCACTTGTACGCCTTCCACTTTACACAGCGCAAGGTCACCCAAGGTTTTACCCATCCAGCGCGAGCCAATGACAAACTCAGTCATCGCTAAGCCGCTGCCAAGTGGGTGGAACTCAAGTACGCGTTTATCAAGCATCTTACGCGCAACACGAATCCCCATATCACGCTCAGGCATGATGATGTGGTCTGCACCAATTTTTTGCAGCACGCGTGCTTGGAAGCGATCGTTCGCTTTGACCCAAACCGATTTCACGCCCGCCTCTTTCGCAATCAGCGTCGCAAGAATGCTGGCATTCACATCAGCACCAATGGCAATCATAACCATGTCATAGTCGTCGAGTTTGAGTTCAGCTACCGTATCTTCTTGAGTACAGTTTGCCACGATGGCTTGGCTAACAAATCCTGCCGCTTCTTTCACACGGTCCTCATTAACGTCTACCGCCAAAACCTGTGAGCCGGAATCCTGCAGTTCTTTACAAACAGCCAAGCCAAAACGACCCAGACCAATTACCGCAAATTGCTTATCACCCGTTTTCATTCGTGCCTCATTTATGCGTTGAATAGCAGGCGCGAAAGTCTGCGCCTATTCCTCACCATCTGCAAACAAGACGACAAAAAATTGACAAAACCCTAACTCAGACTTTCGCACTCAATGTCTGTTAAGCGTAAGACACAATGATTGAGTTTTCCTAATTATTCGCAAGTAAATCAAAAGAATAGCCACCAAGTTCACACTTAGTACGGGGTCATATTCATCGTCCATTCAAAACCGCTGCTTTTAGCCAGCAAACACCAATTCGTCTGCCATGGAAAGCATGCACCAACGAGAAATCAAAAGTAATAGACTGAAATCAAAAACAAAAAAGCCACATCGAAATGTGGCTTTATCTCTATGAAGACAGGTTTGATACAAAAACAAACGTGCAGATTATTTAGAATCGCGCTTGTCGCCATTGTCACGACGAGGACGCTGATCTTGCGGTTTTCGCTTGTTCTTTGGCACGTAGTTTAGAATTGAAATTGGAACAGGCTTTCTTGGTGCAAAACCTTCAATTTCTACACGCTCTAATAAATGGCCAAGACGGCTTTCAATCATGCATAGGTTTTTGAAATCGTCTTTCGATACCAATGAAATCGCTTCACCCTGCGCGCCAGCACGACCAGTACGACCAATGCGGTGCACGTATTCGTCTGCCGGGTATGGCAAATCGTAGTTGATCACCACTGGCAAGTTGTCGATATCGATACCACGCGCCGCAACACCCGTTGCAACCAGATATTGAATTTCACCCGCTTTGAACTGTTCAATCAGCTCTTGGCGAACGCGTTGGTTGCGACCACTGTGGAACGCTTCGGCCACGATGCCGCGCTTCTCTAACTGAGTCACTAGCTTAGCTGCACCGTGTTTGGTTTCAATGAATACCAATACTTGTGACCAGTCGTTCTCGTTTAGCATGTGGCTCAATAATGACGACTTCATGTCTTTATCAACCGTGGTGATCCACTGCTTGATGTTTGATTTTGATGCGCTGTGCTTCGCAATCGAGATTTCTTCAGGATCGACAATCGCGTTCTTCGCCAAATCACGCACTGGGTTTGATAGCGTTGCAGAGAACAGCAAGCTTTGAATGTCTTCTGGCATGCAATCGACGATCTTATCGATCGAATCGATGAAGCCCATATCCAACATTTTATCGGCTTCATCCAGCACCAGCATTTCCACTTCATCAAAGTGAATGGCACGTTGGCCGTAAAGGTCAATCAAACGTCCTGGCGTACTCACCACAATATCAACGCCGTCAATCAGCGCTTGTTTTTGCGGTGCGTAATCTACACCGCCGAACATCGCCATTGAACGCAACGGTAAGTTCTTACCGTAAGCTTCGATGCTTTGGTGTACTTGAAGTGCAAGCTCGCGCGTTGGCGTTAGGATGATCGCACGTGCACGCTTTTTACGTTGCGTTTCACCTTGGCTCAATTTTTCTAAGATTGGCAATACAAAGCTGGCGGTTTTACCCGTACCTGTTTGTGCTGCGGCAATCAGGTTGCGACCACGCAGAACAATAGGAATGGCTTTTTGTTGGATAGAAGTCGGTTTTTCATAACCCAGCGCCTTCACAGCATCTGTGATAGGAGCGCTTAAACCAAGCTTAGAAAATGGCATAGAAACGTCTCAACGAAGAAATGGGCGCGTAGTGTATCAGAATCCGTCTTAAGTAACAGAATCATTCACACCAGCAAGTTGGCTGGCTCAACAAACAAATTCTATCCTTTTCATTGCACATTTGATTGTTACAGTGTGATGATTTATTCACCACTTCACGTTTCTGCTAGATAAAGCTAGCTATGCTGAAAAGGTGTGCATCACTGGAAAACTCCATGGACATTTTATTACTGATTGGATTAATCGCGCTCAATGGTGTGTTTGCCATGTCTGAGATTGCCTTGGTCACCGCTAAAAGCGGACGACTGAAAAAATTTGCCGAACACAACGCTGCAGCCCGCCTCGCCTTACAACTAAAAAACAATCCCACACAGTTCCTCTCTACCATCCAAATCGGTATCACAGTGATCGGTATCCTCAGTGGTATCTTTGGTGAAGCCACACTCTCGGTTCCGTTTGAACACTGGCTCGTCACACAAGGTATCGAGCGCGAAGTCGCCACCGTACTCGCTACCGCCATTGTCGTTGTCGTCATCACCTACTTCGCCATTGTGATAGGCGAATTGGTCCCAAAACGTTTTGCGCAAAACAATGCCGAGCGTATTGCGGTTATCGTCGCTTATCCTATTCATTGGTTAGCAAAACTGACCACACCATTTGTCATGCTGCTGACGACCTCTACTGACGCACTACTCAAGTTGCTGCGCCAAAATAACAATGGTGAGGTGGTCACAGAAGAAGACATTTTTGCCGTGGTGAGTGAAGGCTCGGAAAGCGGTGCGATTGAACCGCAAGAACAACTGATGATCCGTAATTTGCTGCACCTCAACGATCGCCTTGCACTTTCGCTAATGACGCCTCGCTGCGATATGCATTATCTCGACCTCGATTTACCCCTTGAAGAAACGCTCAGAAACTTGCGTCAAACGCAGCATTCCGTTTGGCCAGTGTGTAAAGGCGGACTGGACAACATCATCGGTACGATTTCTTCCAAAGTCTTGCTGGATGAATACAACGAGCTGTCGATTTCTCGCTTGGCTAAGTTGCTCAAACGTTCACGCTTTGTGTCAGAATCGATGAAAGGCTTACCACTGCTCAACTATATGCAACAAACCAGTACCGAAATGGTCTTTATCGTCGACGAATATGGCGATGTGCAAGGCTTGGTAACTCACCATGATTTACTCAAATCCATAGCGGGAGAGCTGGGCATGGCGCCACAGCATATTTGGGCGAAAAAACAGAAAGACGGCAGTTGGCTGATGGATGCTCTAATTCCGCTTAACGAGCTGAAATACAAACTTGAACTCAATGCCATTGAGGGTGAAGAGAGTGAGGGTTTTCAAACCTTAAATGGCTTTTTGACTTGGTTAATCGGGCGAGTACCGACTCAAGGTGAAACTGTTGACTATCAGCGTTGGCGATTCGAGATACTGCATGTGAAGAGTAATCGTATCGTTCAGGTTAAAGTCACAGAAACCATCAAAGAACTTGAGGCTGAATGTTAAACATTCATGAGATAGAAATGAAAAATAGCCTCTGCGTAGAGGCTATTTTAGGTTTCAATAAAACCAGTAGTTCAACAAGGCCAGCAGCCTAATTAGAACAGGTACGTTGCGCTTACGTACGCACTGCGGCCTTTCTCAGAATAACCGTAGTAATCATCTTCATCATCCAACTCGACGTCAAAGATGTTGTTCAAACCCGCTTTTAGATTAAATTGTTGGAAATCGTAACCCACACCCAAGCCAACAAGCGTATAGCCATCGACCGTTTTGTTTTCACGTCTTTGGTTAGTGATGACTTGTTTACCAATGTAGTTCACGCGGGCAAAGGTGGTGAATGAATCGAAGACTTCCCAATTGACATCTAGGTTTGCCAAATGCTCAGGTGTTTTAGTTAGCTTATCACCACTGCTCTTGTCTTTCGCGTCCGTGTAGGTGTAGTTACCTTTTAGGTTGATGCTATCGGTAATGTCATACCAACCCTCTAGTTCAAAACCTTTGGTCTCCGCTTTGCCGATGTTCTGATACGTGAAAATAGGCGTTTGACCCACCGAACCTACTGGCTTAGTTAGGTCTCGCTCAATCTTGTTCTTCAAGTCGGTGTGGTAGTACATCAGACCAACACCCATCGCTGTTGTCTCATACGCTAGGCCAGCTTCGTAGCTTTCTGATTCTTCCGGTTTTAGATCTTCATTACCGGTTAGCCAACAACGGTTACCACAACTGATCACGCGAACTTGGTCGCTGCTTTCCATCATACCCGGAGCACGGAAACCACCACCAAAGCCACCTTTCAAAACAAACTCATCCGTAAAGCTGTAAACCGCGTAAGCACGAGGGCTAAAGTGGCTGCCATACACTTCATGAAAATCTTGACGACCACCTAAAGTCACCGCCAATTTATTGAGGTCAAACTCGCCTTGAACAAAGACCGCTCCTTGATAGTTGTCGATATCACCTGACGGAACATCACGGCTATTTTTCAGCTCCGATGTGCGGTACTCACCGCCGAACACCCATTCGTGCGAATCGCGCCACAAACCAGAAAGTTTAAAATCAAGTGTGTTGTTTTGTAGTTCAACGTCCGCTGCACCATTGGTATACGCCGTACTCGCGTCATCCAGTTGCATGTTTTCGCCGTACAGACGCACTTGCGAATCTACCGTATCCCAAGCGCCTTCGTGGGTCAGGCCGTAATTCCAACGCGTGGAATCTTGAGTGTTCGTCTGTGAACCTGAGCGAGGGTGAACCCAATCGGCTTCGCGCTCATCGTTGGTGTAAATCACATCCGCGATCAAACGTTGCTCTTCTGTCAGTTGCCAAGCAAGCTCACCAAAGACGTTCGTTGTGTCTTTTTCTTCTAACGCATCGAAGTCTGGGTTTGTATCGGTACGCCATGGGTCACGAACCGAGCTTTCAACAATAATACTGCCTTCAACATTGTCTGAAAGACTGCCGCTCGCGTACGCGTGCCCTTTCAAGCCGTCACCACCATCGCCTTCAAGAATGCTCTCGTACTGCAAGCCCACCGAGCCCGATAGTTCTTCTGTTGGCGCCTTCAAAATGACGTTAACCACACCACCCATGGCTTCAGAACCATACAAAGAGGATACTGGGCCACGAACCACTTCAATGCGTTGGATCGCGCTCAGAGGAATGCTCGATAGGTCAAAGTCGTTACCACGGATCAACGCATCCTGAGAGTTGATGCGACGCCCATTGATTAACACCAAAGTGTGTTTGGAATCTAGACCACGAATACGAATGTTATTACGACCGTAAGCGGTGCTGCTCAGTACGCTAACACCTGTCGCACTGCGAATCGCTTCCGAGATGTCTTTTACTGGCATCTTCGCAATGTCATCGGCGGTGATCACCGAAACGGAAGCTGGCGCGGTTAACTCAGAGTGCTGAGTAAGCGACGCGGTTACCACCATGCGCTCCATTTCCACCACTTCGTCTTGATCGTTCGCAAGCGCAGAACCACTGAACGCTGTCAAAAGCGCCCCCGTTAAAACAGAAGGCATAAACATGGGCTTTTTCACTGAAGTTTTCACTGCATTTCCTTATATCTATTTTATCAATCATTTAGACTCGAAAACCCTAAGGAATAATGTATAAATAGAATTCATTAACATTCGTATTCAACCTTAAGGTTTGAACTAGGTTTTATTTTTGAACGGCAACTTATTGAAAGTGACACAATTGAAAAACGAAGCGCCAGATAGTCCCCTCGCCCCTTTTCATCTTCACCTAGAAGGTGCCAGTCCAAAGGTTTACATCGTGCAAGCCACACCGGAGATGTACTCTCAAGCGGGCCTTCCCGAAGAAGAAAAACACATTCAAAAGGCAGTAGAGAAGCGCCAACGCGAGTTCAGAGCTGGGCGCCACGCGGCGCGGTCTGCCATGCAAAATTTGGATTTATCCAAACCTAATCTGACGGAGATGCCGATCCTGACAGGTCACTTTAGAGAGCCCCTTTTTCCAAGTGATATCAGTGGCAGCATCAGCCATACTGATGGCATTTGCCTTGCCGCGTGTGCCCAAAAAAACGAAGTCGCAAGCCTAGGAATCGATATTGAAAGCAATACCGCGCTTGCCGAGCACCTTTTCTCTTCCATCTACACTCGCGATGAACAAGCACTACTCAACCGTAGTAACGATCTGCCTGATACGCTGATATTCAGTATCAAGGAAAGCATTTTTAAGTGCTGCTTTCCCTTCGTTAAGGTGTACTTCGATTTTCTCGATGCACAGATTACGTTAGAGCCCAAGAACAAACATTCAGGGCAATTTAGCTTTGCGTTGATTGGCCGCAACCAAGACGCATTGAAAGCAAAATTGCCAAATCTCTCATTTCATGGACACTACTGCTTTGACCAGCAATACGTATTCTCGCTGTGCTACTTTTCCTAATGAATTTGTCATGTTTGTTATTCGATGACCTTTTTGATCACCATCTGCTGCCGCTCATTGACTAGCGGCAACCGTTGTTCTAACCGCGACTTCCACATCAACGGTACGTTCACACCGTGTGCGTCTAATTGACGACTTTGCGGCCCTAGATACCAATAAGCGTCCACCAATTTATCCAGCGAGATAAACGCGTAAGGGTTGACTGGTGGTTTCTTCGGGATCAAATCGAGGAACGACTTTTGGCTTAACTTAGGCTGCGTTGTCGCATAGATACCATGTTCTGTATGACTGAACTCACTCGTCAGAATGTGCGGCCACACAGAAACGTAACGCTGAGCAAACTTCTGCTGAGCCAAATCACCAAACGTCTTATGCTTAGCCATAAAACCTAACGTCGGAGAACGCTTGAGAATGTGTCGCGCACCGACGAGCACCACAACGCCTCGGTCACCCTTCACCGCTCGCTTCTCGACGCCATCGACTAACGCTTGATCACGTTGGGCATTAATCTTTGCCAACTCTCCCGCATGCGCGATGTCTTGCCATTGGAAAGAAGGCTCTGTCAGCACAACGTTGATAGGCACCTTGCGCTGTGCATTCGCTGCTCTTAAACGTTGGAAGAACTGGCCATAACACGGGTGTAACCAAGCTGGAAACGCAACCGAATCCAGCCACACTGCAGCCAGTTCTGCATCGGTAATCGTCTCGCCCATTAGGTAATTGTTGAGTAAAGCTTGATGCTTGGCGTTACCAAACTCGATAAATAAATGGGAAAACATCCCATCGAGTTCCGCATCCAACAATACGTCGGTCATCTTTTCGAACAACTCGCCATACCAATGCGCTTCGCCAATCGCTAAAATGGCGCCAGCTTCCAATTTGGCTTTGAAGAAAGTCAGAGGAGAAATCATCCCCTCCAACTGAGCGTTCGATCTAGATTGTGTTGACGAATCAAACATCGAACCTCTCTCTTAGTTCTTTCACCATGTGGGTACCAATCAAACGCAGCATCTCTGGACGCATCATGTCACGGTGCAAACAGGCCACATCAACCACTTTGAGGTCGCCCTCCATGTACTTGAACCAGCCATTACGATCGAGGAACGACTCTTCTGGTGGCTTCTCAGCGTTGAAGAACAGCACATCCCCTTGGTAGTGATAATCGACCGCATCACGTACACGCTGGTTGTTGTTGATCACCACCTCAATCATGGCTGTGATGGTCTCGGTGCTCAGGTGCGCCATGGAAGAACCTGCATCTTGCAGGATGTCGATCACCTCTGGCTTAGTGATGCTGGAATGCGCGGCTTCATCAAACTCAACCCCCGCCATACGGATCAGTGCACCAAGCGCTTGCTCTTCTCCCGGTGGATGAATGGTTTGCCACTGCTCTGCAGGGTAAGAATCCAGTAACGTGACTAAGCCCACCTCTTGGCCTTGCTCTTGTAAGATGCCCGCCATTAGGTGAACAATCATGCCGCCAATTGACCAACCCAGAAGATGGTAAGGCCCAAAGGGTTGCTCTTCACGAATCGCGGCCACGTAGTCTTCTGCCATTTCCTTCATGCTCTTTGGTAGTGGTGCAGAAGGGTCACCAAGGTTACGAGCTTGGACACCATAAAGCGGAACATTAGACGGAATGATTGGCGTCAGTGCCGCGTAACACCAACTTAGGCCACCAGCGGGATGTACACAGAAGATAGCCGCTTTGCCTTCACGCTTACGCAGCGGTAACAAAATGCTCAGTGCATCATCACTTTCGCTGCCGTTGAGCTTGGCCGCGATACCGGAAACCGTTGGCGATTCAAATACCGCCGCCAGTGACAACTCAATCCCCATGATTTCTTTCACATGGGCAATCAACTGTGCAGCCAATAGGGAGTGCCCGCCAAGCTCGAAGAAGTTGTCATCCACACCGACCGAAGGTAGATCCAATAACTGACAGAACAACTTACACAAACGCTCTTCAACTAAGTTACTTGGCCCCTTGGTACCGACTTGACCAGACAGATCCGGCTTCGGTAGTGCGCTGCGATCCAATTTGCCGTTAGGCGTTAATGGAAAGGCTTCAAGCTCAACAAAGTAGCTCGGCACCATATACTCTGGCAGCGGCTCCGTGAGGTACGTTTGCAATGCATTGCTATCGATACCCTGCTCAGTATTCTCAGCGGTGACGTAAGCAACCAAGCGCTTGTCGCCGTCATTGTATTCCTGAGCCAACACCGCCACTTGAGCAACACTTGGGTGGTTGGCCAAGGCATTCTCAATCTCTTCCAGCTCGATACGGAAACCGCGGATCTTGACCTGAAAGTCACTACGGCCACAGTACTCAATAGCACCATCTTCACGCCAACGAGCCAAATCGCCCGATAGATACATTCGGCTGCCTTGTGGACCAAATGGATTGTCGATAAAGCGTTCTGCCGTCAGTTCTGGCTGACCATAGTAGCCTTGTGCCAATTGTCGCCCAGCAATGTACAAGTGCCCTACCACACCCGGCGGTACTGGGTTTAGTGCATCATCCAGAATGTAGATTTGCGTGTTCCACACTGGACGCCCGATTGGAATCGACGTGCCTTCGGTATTGGCTTCACTTGGCCAGTAAGTCACATCCACAGCCGCTTCTGTTGGGCCATAAAGGTTATGCAGAGGCGCGTTGAATGCTTGGTAATAGTGATTAACTAACTCGATAGGCAACGCTTCACCACTACAGAACACTTGGCGTAAGCTTTGACATAAATCGGCGTCCGCCTGCTGAACAAAGATTTGCAGCATAGATGGCACAAAGTGCAGCGTGGTGATCTTCTCGCGATGAATAAGATCTTGCAGATAAATCGGATCTTTATGCCCGTCCGGTTTCGCGATCACCAAACATGAGCCAACCATCATTGGCCAAAAGAACTCCCACACCGACACATCAAAGCCCGCAGGCGTTTTTTGCAACACGCGATCTTTCGCAGTAATCGGATATTGGTCATGCATCCATAGCAATCGGTTAACGATCGCATCATGGGTGACCACCACACCTTTTGGTTTGCCCGTCGAACCAGAGGTGTAAATCATGTAGGCCGGAGAGTGCGGCTCTGGCTTCACTTGCGGAGGCAGTGGCTCGACTCTTTTGTAAATGGTTGGCAAGGTGTCATCATCGACCAGCTTCACTTCCACACCTTGCGGCAACTTGTCTTGCAGTGCCGACGTAGAGAACACAAACTTAGGCGCAGAGGAATCTAGCATGTAGTGAATACGGCCCTCTGGATAATCTGGGTCCACCGGTACATAAACCGCACCTGCGGCCAGAATCGCCTGCTGTACAACGATCAGCTCTTCACTTCTTGGCACACACACCGCGATGCGATCACCCAGAGTAACGCCTTCTGCCGTCAGCCAGTTGGTCAGCGAGTAGACTTTTTTCGCTAACTCTTCGTAGCTGAGCTTTTGGCCTTCAAAGATTATTGCTGGTGAATGGGGGGTAAGAATACGCTGCCTTGCCAACAGAGCGGCTAACGTCGTCTCGGGTACCTCGTGGTCAGTGTCGTTCCAAGTTTCGATGACTTTCTCTCGCTCACCGGCAAGAAGAATGTTGATATCGCTGACTTGGCAAAGAGCTGGATCTGGATCTTGAGCTTGCGCGCTTGCAAAAAAGTCGCTCATAAAGTGGAACAAACGCTGCTGATGCTCGTGAATGTCTTTCTCGGAATACAGCTCCGGATTGGCATCCATATCGATATGAAGCTGACCACCAAGCTCGTAACAATAAAACGAGATGTCATCTACTGGACCGGCCGACAAGTTATGCGCTTTGGAGTTAAGCTCGCCAAATTTATGCTCGTATTCAAACGGCATGATGTTAACCAAGGGACCAAACAGGTTACGGTTGTCTTTTACCAAGTTAAGCTCACGGTGAAGCTCTTCATAACGGTAGCTTTGGTGACGACGAACCGAGGAAAACTCTTGGTTAACCTGTTTGATCAGCGTCTTAATATCCAAGCCTTGTTCAAAGCTGACGCGCACGGGCAAAATGTTCACGCGCATCGCTGGGGTTTGAATCGCAACAGAACCTAAACGCCCCATCAAAGGCACACCAAGAACAACTTCATTAGAACGCGTCATACGGTGCACATAAGCGGCAATGGATGCAATGAGCACGCTGTACCAGTGGGTGCGACACTGTTTCGCCAGTGATTCCATGCGTTGGAAATCATCGACTTCCATCGCGCCTTTTAAACGTAAAAAACGGTCTGACGTAACGGTCGGTTTGCCCGCGAGGTTGACGGTATCTGAATGGTCTGCGTAACGTTGAAGATAGAAAGCACGATCTTTTTGGTATTTCTCCGACGCTTTGTAGTCGTCGTCCTCTTTTAGCAAGGCTTGCTGGTCGACAAACTCGATCTTGTCGAATGGTTTCCCCTGAGCGAGTTGGCCATAAATATGTGCCACGCGTCCCGCCACCAAGGACATGCTGTAGCCATCAATCGCGATGTGATGCAGCGAAAGGAACCACACGAACTGGTCTTCTGAAAGCTTGAGCAATGCCATAACGAATAATGGGCCTTGCTCTAAATCGACAGGTTGTTTCAGCTCTGACTTCATCCAATCGACGGCAGCATCCAGCGGTGCATCCTGTTGTGAGAAATCGATTCGCTCTACCTGCCAGTTTTGGCGGTCAATCACCATGCGTGGGCCTTCGGTGGTGGTGACAAACTTAGCGTGTAAGGAATCTACCTCATCAATCGCCGTTTTAACCGCTTCAACAAAACAAGGCTCATCCACCTTGCCATCAATCACTAGGTATTCACCCGTCTTGTAAATTGGATTTTCTGGATCGCGCAACTGGGCAAACCAAATCCCGGCTTGGGCATCCGTCAGCGGCAACAGTTGCTCCGCTGTATAAGGTAAATCGTACATGTTCATTCCTTTGTTTTTCTTATTCTTTGGCTGCTAAGTCCGTTTCTTCTCGATCAGTTGCCACCAATCTTGCAAACTGGGTTTGGCAGCCAGTTCCATAAAACTCACATCAAGTCCCGCTTGTTGCCAATCACTCACCAGCGACATCATGCGCACGGAGTCCAAACCGAAATCCAACAGGCTATCTTCTGGTGTCATTTCATCGACTGGCACTTCTAGCAAAGCAGCCAATTGCTGAGTTAAGTGGGGCTGAGATTGAGGAATAGAGAAATCATCACCGACCAGTTCATCGGCACGGTTTATCTGAGACAAGAGCTGCTGTTTATCCAGAACATAACCGCAGCGGCCAGCAACGTAGTTGAGCGCCATGTCGTGATCATCAGAAGAAAAATCCGCTACCGCATCAGACACCATAAAGGCTTGAATATCGGTCATGAAGGCTTCTGCCGCGGTTTGCAAACAACCGATGTGAGCGTAAACACCAACGATGATCAACTGATCGCGTCCCGTTTCATCCATCATGGATTTAAGCGGCGTACGCTGGAATGCGCTGTAACGCCATTTGGTGTAAACAATATCTTGCTCGGTAGGCGCTAACGCAGGAAAAATGCGAGTAATGCTGTCGTCGGCTTTTAAACCCGGTCCCCAAAAATCCGTCAGCAATGCACGGTCTTCTTGCTTTTGGTCACCAGGTTGCGCTGTATACACCACGGGGATCCCTGCATCAATACAGGTTTGCTTGATCGCCTGAATGTTACGCGTCAGGGTTTGAATCAACTCGCTGTCGACATCATAGAAATTGAGGAAGTACTGCTGCATGTCGTGAATAAGTAACACGGCACGCTGGGGGTCTACAGACCAGTTAACACGGTTTTCTGGTATCGCCTTGGGCAATGGGTAACCAGAGAGAGAGGGAATGGCCATTGGGCTTGTCTCCAAAATATTAAAAAAGCTCAGCGTCCCAAAAGCCTTTGCGACGCTGGGTTGGTTAAACGAGTTCTAATAGCTTGTTTTTATTTATTTTTCCGACGGGGGTTTTCGGCAGTACATCAACAAAAATAACGCGATCAGGGATCTTGAAGTCCGCTAAGCCGCGATCTCTTAAAAAGCGTTTTATTTCAATCACTCTAGGATTCTGTTCTGGGCAAACCAAGGCTGCGCAACTGCGCTCACCTAAGTAATCATCTGGAATGGCAATTACGGCGGCATCGTGAACCGAGTCATGAGCAAGCAGATGGTTCTCGACCTCCTCCGCAGCGATTTTCTCTCCACCACGGTTGATCTGATCTTTATCGCGCCCCACCACCTGTAAGTTGCCCGCTTCGGTCAAAACGACAATATCGCCCGTGCGGTAGTACCCTTGCTGAGTAAAAGAACGCTGATTATGCTCTGGCGCACGGTAATAACCTTGAATGGTGTAAGGGCCACGCACGAACAAAATCCCCTCTGTTCCTTGCTCAACGGGGTTGCCCATTTCATCAAGAACCAACAGCTCATCCGCAGGCGACATCGGCCGACCTTGGGTAGAAATGATTTCAGACTCGGGGTCATCCAAACGGGTGTAGTTTACGAGCCCCTCTGCCATGCCGAATACCTGCTGCAAGGTACAGCCCAACTCTGGTCGAACTCGCTTTGCAGCTTCTTCACTAAAACGAGCACCACCCACTTGCAACACTTCAAGGGACGTAATGTCATGTTCTGTTCGCGCAGCTTCATCCAGCCATAAGAGTGCTAATGGCGGAACCAAAGCCGCCACGGTAATTTGGTATTTCTCAATCAAAGAAAACGCCGTCTGAGGACTAGCATCTGGTGTTAACACCACAGTGCCACCAGCCATTAAACAGCCCAGTGCACCTGGCGAGCTAAGCGGAAAGTTATGCGCCGCAGGCAACACACAAAGGTAACGAGTTCGATCTGAGAACTGGCAAACTTCATTGCTGGCACGAACGCTATAGAGATAGTCGCTATGAGTGCGCGGGATCAGTTTTGGCGTGCCCGTAGTGCCACCAGAAAGTTGGAAGAACGCAAAGTCTTCTCCCTGTTCTTCATGCAGTTCTGCTTCGTTTGAATAAAGACTATCGAGCGCTAGGCTACCAGTAGGCATTTCGCTCGCTTCACCCGCCCAAACAATGCTGGTAAGGCTCGGTAATTCAGCCGCAACTTGCTGCGCGATATCAGCCGTGTTCACACCTCGCTGCGGTGCAGTAATCAATACTTTTGCCTTGGTAAAATGACAAAAGTATCGAATCTCCGAATAACGGTGCGCTGGCAAAGCCAGTACGGGCTGCACGCCAATTTTGAGTAGAGCGAAAAAGCTAAGATAAAACTCCCCAATGTTCGGTAGATGCAACACCGCTTTGTCTCCTGGTTTGAGACTCAGCTTGGTTTGGAAACCTGCCGCCAGTTGGTCGACCTGTTGCGCCAAAGATTGATACGTCCACTCGCGCTCGCCATCTACCAATGCCAATTGCTGTGGCAGTCGAATAGCGCTGGCTTGTAACATTTGTGGGATCGTTTGATCTGTCCAGTAACCAGCTTGGCGATATTGTTCTGCTCGCGCTTCTGGCCATGGGGTAAAGCCGGATGCTTGCATAGACTCGTGACTCATTGCACCACCTCCATGTTTTCACGGATCTCGATGCCCAACGCATTGAGTACAGTGCGCATCTTGTTACCGGTTTCTTCCAGCTCACTTTGTGGCTCAGAGCCTGCCACAATCCCAGCGCCCGCGTATACTTTGAGGCGTTTTTTCTCCACCTCCGCACAACGGATCACGACCACCCATTCACCATTGCCACGAGCATCAACCCAACCAACAAGACCGGTAAAGTAACCGCGGTCAAAAGGTTCAACATGGCTAATAAAATCGTAAGCTTGCGCCGTCGGATAACCGCATACGGCTGGCGTTGGGTGCAGTGCACTTGCTAATTTCAACACACTCGTGTTTGCATCCGATACCGTGCCCTCGATGCGAGTCGAGAGGTGAAGCATGGCTTTGGTTTCTATCACCGATGGCACCATTGGCACATACAGGTTATGGCACCAAGGCTGTAGCGCTTTCTCAACCGCATCCACCACCACAGCATGCTCATGGAGATCTTTTGCGCTCTCCATCATCAGCTCACCTTGCTGCTGGTTAATGCATTCGTTGTCACTGCGTCGGCGAGAACCCGCCAGAGGGTTGGAACAAACGTGTGGGCCTTTACGTGACACAAGCAGTTCAGGGCTCGAGCCCATTAAGTACGCGTCAGATTGACTGCCACCAATACGGGTAGAAAACGTGTAGCCACCTGGGTTTTGTTTGAGTAAGGTTTTCAAGAGGCGTGCGCGGTCAATTTCCTCTTCCGTATCGACCTGCATGGTGCGTGATAACACCACTTTATCCAGATCAATGTCCTCTCGACAGCAGCTTGTCGCCGCTAACTCAACACTGCGCATGTACTCTTCAGGAGCAGGAATCGGTTGGATCGATGAAGGTGGACAATCAGCAACCCCATCCACATCAGAAACTTTATCCGGTCTGATTGGTGACGTCGTGATAAGACGGTCTGGGACGATAAAGTGCACCGGGTTGTGTTCAGAGAACGGAATCACTCCCACCGCAATGGGGTTTTGGTTTCCCGCATCCTTTGCCGATTCAAGTAATTGACTGATGTGAGTATCTAACTCGGAGAATTTCACCTGTTGGGAAAATTCTGCGGCAATGCCTTGGGTAAGTAAGGTCACCGTCGGTGAGCTAAAAAAGAACGAAGCATCATCCGTATGAGCGTTAAGAAACTCGGTGAGCATAGTGCTACTTCCCATTGAGTTACGAAGCATAATCATCTCTCAAGCTTTATTAAACATAGCGTTCCAAATGAGATCCCTTCTCATTTGACGAGTGAGACTACACATACAAAATCAATTGTTCAAACACTTTTTGATAATAATTATCACTCGCATTATAAATAATTCTATAAATTAATCCCATAGTATGAATATGGGAAAAAGCAAATAATTACTTATAGTTAGATAACATAAGAGGAAAAATCACTGGACATAAAAAATGGCTGAACCCTTTTGGAATCAGCCATCAATCATTGATCGGATCAATGAATTTACGTAATAGGACGTCAATTAACCCTGATCGTTAAAGCCGTATTTTTCATCGCTCAACGTTCGTATTTCATTGAAGCGGTCTTGCATCTTTCCGCCAATTAAATCCACGCGTCTTTGCATCTCATTCACCCAATTTCGGTCTGCCATCACGTCACGAGGAAATACTGTCGTGCGTTGATTTGCTCCAAGATAAAGAAACGCATCAAACAATTCGCCCACTTGCGCATCCATCTTGTCCATAGCCGCTAACTTGTAACGGGCCTTCGGCAAGAGGTCGATAAATCTCAGCTCCGCAATTGGGCTTTGTTTCACGTCCAGCAGCGCTGGGGCTGACACACCGTGGAAAGTTTCCACTACTTCTGGCTCTGTCATTGGCCAAATTAAGTACGTGCTGTCTGGAAACGCTTGTTCCAAACGCGTCGCCAGTGGCCAAGCGCTGTCCCGCGTTTTTGCCACGTAATCCTTTGGCGCATTAACCAAATGAAAAGCGCCAAAAATCAACAGCGCTTTTTCTTGCTTGGCCATTCGCTCAGCCGCAATTTGATAGAAGTGATCGGTTTTATTTTTCGCCGCCAGTTTCCACACTTTTTCATCTTGAAGGCCTTGCCAATCAAAGGGGCTTCCGCTAAATGCACCTGAATCTTTTTCCCTTCAGGCAAGGTCGCATTGCGCGTTCTGATCGCCTCAAAAAAGTTTCGATACGCATCCGGCATCCAGGCCATAAAATAAATTGATCCCCTCAGCACCTCCTCCAACTGCGCTTGCGTCACCTCGCCACCAGCCAAATATTCATCCAGCACCGGCTGGTATTTCGCATTGCCAAATTCAACCACAATATGAGTAACCTGGTCAGAGAACGCCTCGGTCTTCACCAGTTCGGTAGCGTAATTCAGAAACGCATCGTTCCAATGGTAATCACCGATCCCAACAAAATTGTGTTGCTCGAACGCTTTTAAAATGGCCGCATTTGCAGGCTGGGCTTGTTTCACTACTTGCTCAATTTTCTGCTTGGGTAAGTCCACCTCGGCAGAGTGTGGTAAATACTCGCACCCAACCATTCCAACGAGCCCCACAGCCAAAAGCCAAGGTTTGATTTTCCAGCCAAATTTATTCATCAATTTCACGACCTCCTTGTTAATATCGCGACAACGATAACAAAAATCATTATCATCCATCCAATTTTGATTTGATACTTGTTGCACAAAAGGAGAAAGGAATGAGTGAAAACCGCTCAGAATTCAACGGCAAACTGTGTTTAGTGACCGGCGCAGGACAAGGGATTGGCCTAGCATGTGCCAAAAGCTTATTGGCACAAGGAGCACGAGTGATTGCCTGTGATGTCACTCAATTGGCACTCGATGCCTTCCAGCAGTCGCTACCAGAATGCCAACAATCAAATACGCTGCTTGTCCCTTTTGATTTGGCAGATTCAAATGCAATTCAAACCGCTTGCCACAACCTGGAGCAAGACCAGCTCATCCCAGATTACATCGTCACTTGTGCTGGCACTTTGCATCTCGAATCAGTTTTAGATTTGCCATTGGAAGCACTGAATAAAACCTTGGATGTGAACTTAAAAGGCGCCATGCTGCTCACACAACAACTGGCTAAAATTCTGGTCAAACACAGCAAGCAAGGCGCGATTGTGGCCGTCGGTTCCAACGCCGCAGACACACCACGCGTCAAGATGTCCGCTTACTGCACTTCCAAAGCTGGCCTGCACATGTGGATGCAATGTTTGGGGTTAGAACTGGCAGAGCATGGCATTCGCTGCAACATCGTCAGCCCCGGTTCAACCCGAACCCCAATGCAAGAGCAGATGTGGAATGAAGCTTATGGCGAGCGAGAAACAATTCAAGGCAACTTGGCCTCCCATCGCATGGGCATTCCGTTAAACAAGATTGCCGAGACCAAGGACATCACCAACGCGATTGAGTTTTTGCTCAGTGATAAATCAGGTCATATCACCATGCATGATTTGAGAGTGGATGGCGGAGCGACCTTCTGATCCTCCGCCGAACGGAAAGTTAACCGTAAAACTTGGGGTGCCTGCCCTTCTCTAGCTTGCGCCTCACCTTGTAGGACACATCACCTAACGTGATCTTGCCAGCGTTGTTGCGGTCGATCCCCGCGTTCTGACGATACGCGATCGACCCCTGTTTAAACAACACATGCGAATGGGGTTTACCAATGGCAGCCGGATAGAGAATCGCCATGTACACATCCTCAAGAGAGTCCATTCGACCACGGTACGGCAAGAAGTACGCTTTGACGTAATCGAGCTGCTCAATTGCGCTCATCTTGGCCAGTTTTTTTGGTGCTGGTACCCAGCGCCTCGGCCGTTGAAGGCATAAACTGAATCAACCCTGTCGCGCCACTTCCAGAACCATTTTTGATGCTCGGGCTAAACGTCTCTGCCGTTTCAAACGCCATGCAAGCCATTAGGTGGTTTGGGTCTATATTGAGCTCTTGAGAAATGTCGCTGACTTTGCTTTTAAACTCGGGCGAAACGCGATTACCCCAAGCTAGGGCATCAACAGGAGAGGAGGAAAAACACGAACAAGAAACATCATTTTTATTAGGGAATAAAGATAAAGGCGAGAGAGTGTTCACAACCTTCTGATTCTTACGCATCAGGCTGTTAGGAAAGGAAAAAACCTTATCTTTTTTGTGCTTAAGCTTTGTTATTTTTAGTAGCTTATACAATCGCTTAGAAACCGTTTTCACGATAAAACCACAGTGGGAAAACATTTGTAAAACTGTAGTCCATTTCTTACTTTTTTAACATCAGTATCAGTTGTGAAGCACAAAAGTGTGAGGTAAATCAGTGAGCTTTATAGAAAACATAAGACTGACAAATGGAGTTGTTGGAAAAGTATACTCAGCGTTTTTCTGTACGTTGAAAACAATGAGAGATTCGTTTATGAGTTCAAACTAAAATGAGTAGTGTTCATTCCGAGTCTAGCGCCCCTTAAACAGCACCCCTCTATGATGGCCAAGGTAATATTTATGGCTATTATGGACGTGAAAAGACATGTCTTCGTGTAGACCAAGAACTTCTGGTTTTTCTAGGTAGCGTGATATTAAAACTTTCCCTTTATCATCAAACGATATGAAACCGAGATCGAATGCTTTATCCAGATTAGGAAGTAGCAATAGTCCGTTGAACTTATCTAATCGTTCTTCGTTGTTGGAATCTCGCCACGGTTTAATATGCGACGCTAACAGTAATTGGGTATTCTTAAACCCGGTAACAGCGCAACCTCCCCACATATCAATGAGCTTGTTTCTAAAATGACCTTGTCCCATTCTGGTGTTTACCAAAATTGTCTTTTCAGTCGTACTTAGTTGTTTGTCATTCATTACATGCCGGATATCTGCATTCACATCAATTTGGGCTAAGTCAGCGAGAAAGGTGTCGTAGTGAGACAATGCTGCACTATACATACCCTTGCCTTTTATATCGCGCACTTGAAACTCTGGTAACTGCACCGCTTGTTTCTTATAACTCTTAAAGTCTGAATAAGACTTTATTTCTGTGATAGATGCTTCTATTTTTCCTTCATCCATCAACCAGTTAGAAATTGAACCACGGACTGCTCCTAAGTAGTTCTTTGCAGTTTTCTCTGATTTGCCCAAATCAAGTAACCATCGATAAAATAATGAAGATAAGTCTGATAAGTTGGAAACAAGCGCTTCTTTCAATTCATTCGAGACTATGTAGCTATTCATATATTCGAATAGCTCATCATCAACGTAAGCGTATGAAATGGCCTTTGATGAGTACCTTTTTGTATTTTCTATGGAATAGCCTTCATTATAAGAGTGATGCCAGAACCCCTCGCTTCTCAAAAAGAAAAAAGGGTTCTCAGGTGTGTTTCGATCATTTCCTATTGCTAAGTTTTCGAAGTGATGTGTGAATCGCTCTTTAAGAACAGAATTAAGTTCAATCTTGTTTGAAACGATATGTCCAGCCTGCATCAAATCTATAACGGTAAGAAGCATACATACTTTGTGAGGACTCTTTTTTCCGTTTGAACTATTCACGTTCAAATTACTGAATTTATCTACATAATGTTGAAGAGACACAACTAATCCTTCTCTTACTTTGACACAACCACAGTCTGCCAATGAACGTCATCACGCTTGAGTTGATCGTCACTGTCAGAAACATGCCTAACCATAAGCGCACTGTTCTTTGCCAACTGTTCTAACTCTTGAACGGAGACAGGATAAGCTTTGCGCCCATCGGTGAACTCACCATGGCGAAGACTTATGACCAATCGACCATTTGGTGCTAGTAGATTAGAGAGCTTACGGAAAGCGCGTTCACGATGAGACGTCGCAAGATGCATCCAAACCGCACTCACCAAAATAAGATCAAAGCGAAGCCCTAGGTTGGTGGTTTTCTCAAGCGCAGGCAAGGCATCATCAAGCCAAGTAACCGAATCACCCGTCTTAACTTTACCAAGCTCTAGTAGAGATGCGGCAGGCTCAAGAGCAATCACTTCACAGCCTTGCTCCGACATCCATTTTGCATCTCGCCCAGACCCTGCTCCCACATCCAATACCCGATCGCCAGCATGAGGCCAAAAACGCTGCCAGCTCGCGTGAACATTCTCAAACGTCGTCGAGTTATATTGCTCCGCTAATGAGCTCGCATTTTGGTTATAGAAATTAGAAGTTGAAGACATAAAGATAAGGCTGCAATTGAAGTGAACACATAGTAAGTGCTATTGATTGCAAAGACTAGAAGGTAGTGCAAAAGTTGTAGGAGACGTTGAGTTGGAAATTCTGATGCCTAAAACGACAAAACCCCGATAACTCGAGGAGCTATCGGGGTTTCTAAATAAATGGCACGCCCTATAGGATTCGAACCTATGACCACATCCTTAGAAGGGACGTGCTCTATCCAGCTGAGCTAAGGGCGCGCTACAGGGACAGGATTATACGAGTTCAAGCGCTTAAATCAACGGGTTTTCATAACATTCTGATCTGAATGCCTAAAAAAAGGGCACTAAAGCGATAAATGTTCAAAAACACCCCAAAGCAAACGTTTGCGTATGGATGTTAAATAGATTTTCTGCGACAATGCGCCGCAAATAATTTGCCTTCTCAATTTAAAAAGGAAAGTCATGACTGCTCAAAATATAGATGGAACTCTCATTTCCCAAACTGTTCGATCCGAAGTTGCAGCACGTGTGAAAGCTCGCGTTGAGGCTGGCCTTCGTGCTCCTGGTCTTGCAGTTGTTTTAGTTGGTGAAGATCCAGCTTCTCAAGTTTACGTTGGCAGTAAGCGCCGCGCGTGTGAAGAAGTTGGCTTTGTCTCTAAGTCTTTTGACCTTCCTGCGACAACGTCGGAAGAAGAGTTGTTGGCACTTATCGATGAGTTGAACAACGACGCAGAAATCGACGGTATTCTTGTTCAGTTGCCACTTCCAGCTGGCATTGATGCAACGCACGTTCTTGAGCGTATTCACCCAGAGAAAGACGTGGATGGCTTCCACCCTTACAACGTTGGTCGTCTAGCGCAGCGCATTCCTAAGCTTCGTTCTTGTACGCCAAAAGGCATTATTACGCTGCTTGACCGTTACAACATCGAACTACGCGGTAAGCATGCGGTTGTGGTTGGCGCATCAAACATTGTTGGTCGCCCAATGACACTTGAGCTGCTTCTTGCTGGTTGTACGACAACAACTTGTCACCGCTTTACCAAAGACCTAGAGGGTCACGTTCGTCAAGCTGACCTTGTTGTAGTTGCAGTTGGTAAGCCAAACTTCATTCCTGGCGAGTGGATTAAGAAAGGCGCTGTTGTGGTCGATGTGGGCATCAACCGTCTTGAATCTGGCAAGTTAGTAGGTGACGTTGAATACGATAAAGCACGTGAGAACGCGAGCTTCATTACACCAGTACCGGGCGGCGTTGGCCCAATGACGGTAGCAAGCCTAATTGAGAACACGATGCTGGCTTGCGAGCAGTTCCATACGAAGAAATAAAGAATTATGATACTGAAAGGGCTCCGCAAGGGGCCCTTTTTGTTTGGAGTAATAACCCCCTCTAACTCCCCCTTGAAAATGGGGAGGACTGGGCTGAGATCGCTTTTACCTATGAAATCACAGCGCACATCATATTAATTGTCGATTAGTGCTTCACACTAAGCGCACTCCGATCTAGTCCCCTCTCCTTTCTAAGGGGAGGGTTAGGGAGGGGTTGAGAACGCAAAGGAACCACCAGTGCCACAACGAACTTTTAACTTAAAGTACCAAAAGCAAATCAGGAGTCAGTTACGTACAAATATGCCAAAACCTGAAGAGATACTCTGGCAAAGAATCAGACGTAAACAGCTTGGCGTGAAGTTTAGACGGCAACATGGCATTGGTCGCTATATTGTTGACTTCTATTGTGCGGAATTGAACTTAGTTATTGAGATTGATGGCGATAGCCATTTCTCTGATGAGGGAAAAGAGAAAGATACAATTAGGGATTCATTCATGGAAACATTGGGGATTAAGGTTCTGCGATTTACCAACGAAGAAGTGATGAAGCAAACCGAGTCTGTTTTGGAAAGGTTACTCAATTTAGTTCGGAGCAGTAACCCCCTCTAACTCCCCCTTAAAAATGGGGAGGACCGGACTGAGATCGCTTTTAGTCCGCTGACTTGTTCAAATACCGAAACCGGATTTAGTTTGGAGCAACAACCCCCTCTAACTCCCCCTTGAAAATGGGGAGGACCGGACTGAGATCGCTTTTCCCTATGAAATCACAGCGCACATCATATTAATTGTCGACTGGTGCTTCACACTAAGCGCACTCAAGTCTAGTCCCCTCCCCTTTCTAAGGGGAGGGGTTCTGTTACAAACTCAGAATCACGCCAGCGATTGATGCGCTCATCAGGTTCGCCATTACGCCTGCTGCGATTGCGCGGAAGCCGTATTTCGAGATGAATGAACGCTTCTCTGGCACTAATGAGCCTAGGCCGCCAATTAGCATTGCCATGGTTGAGATGTTTGCGAAACCACACAGTGCGAAGGTTACGATAGCTTGTGAGTGTGCGCTTAGCTGAGACTTCACTTCCATCAGTTGGATGAAGGCTACGAACTCGTTTACCACGATCTTGTTACCGATCAGGGAGCCAGCCACGATAGCTTCATTCCAAGGAATACCTAGCAACCATGCGATTGGTGCGAATAGGTAGCCAAGTACTAGCTCGAAGCTCAGTTCCATACCGAATAGACCACCGAACCAGCCTAGAATGCCGTTTAGCATCGCGATAACACTCACGAACGCCAATAGCGTTGCACCTACCGCCACTGCGATACGTAGACCAGACATTGCGCCGTCTGCCATTGCTTCAACCACGTTGGTTGCGCGTGGCATTTCTACTTGGTCTAGATCCATATCCTGTGCTGCACTGTCTGTCTCTGGCATCATGATTTTTGCCATTAGAAGACCCGCAGGTGCTGACATGAATGCCGCCGCGATTAGGAAGTTAAGATCCACACCCAGTGATGCGTAACCCACTAGCGTGCCACCTGCAACCGATGCCAAACCACCAGTCATTACTGCGAAGAACTGAGAATCGCTCATGTGCTTCAGGTATGGCTTTACTACTAGCGGTGCTTCAATCATACCAACGAAGATATTCGCTGTTGCAGAGAGAGATTCTGCACGGCCTGTGCCTAGCAAACGCTGTAGACCACCACCGATCAGGTTGATCACTTTTGGCATCAGTCCAATGTGGTACAAACCAGAAATCAGTGCCGAGAAGAAGATGATGATACCAAGTACATTAATCGCGAAGGTAAAGCCACCTGTTGCTAGGTTGCCAAATAGGAACGCGATGCCCTCTTGACCGTAGTTGATTAGGTTAGAAACCGCGCCAGTTACTGCGTTAAGTGCCTCTTTACCCGCTGGAACGTACAGTACCAATAGCGCGAAGATTACTTGCAGAGCAAAAGCCAAAGACACCGTTCGTAGACGAATGTTCTTACGGTTAGTCGAAAGCAGCCATGCTACGAATAGGATGACTACGATACCAAGAATTGAGTTCATAAAATGAATCCGACAAAAGGGGGAACAGGAAAGGCGTCGGATTGTATAGAGTGAAAGAAATGCTGCAAGTTAGGGATGTTAACAGGCTGAGAATCTCGCCTGAACACTATTTAACCAGCAAAATAACTCATTGAATTAAATAAAGATAAACGTTTGCCTAAAGTTATTATTTCCAAATGGAAAAGATGTTTCTGGATTTGGAAAAATTTTGTGATTCAAATCACCTTATGTATTCCCTACTTCGGAATCGAAATATACGGGGCTAATCGCTGATCCCAATGGCAAGGCGATCCGATCTTTTGTTTGATGAATTCGATCACTGCTGAGATCTTTTTCGGCATATGCTGACGACTTGGGTACACCGCATAAAACGGCATGGATTGGCTGGCTCTCCAATCAGGTAGAAGCTGGATCAATTTGCCTGAGCGGAACTCATCCCCCAGTAAATAAGTGGCTAAGTAAGCAATCCCCCACCCTGCGATTGCAGCATCACGCACCGCTTCTGCTAAATCGACCGAGTAGTTACCAGAGACTTTCACATTAAGCTCTTGTTCGCGATTGGTGAAGGCCCAACTGGTGTAGTCACGCTCCCAACTGCGGTAAATAAGGCAGTTATGCTGCGACAAGTCATTCGGTTCGGTTGGCGTATCGAACTTGAGTAAGTAATCCGGCGATGCCGCTACCACAAATTGGCAATCTGCTAATCGCTGAGCAATGTAGCCTTCTGGTAGGTGTTCATTGTTGGTGATCCATAAATCCAAGCCTTCTTCGAGCATATCAACTTTGTAATCGAACAAATGCACTTCGACTTGCAGTTGCGGGTATTTCTCACGAAGTTCTTGAATGGCAGGAATGATGTGCAACGTGCCAAAAGACTGCGACAAACCAAGACGAACCAAACCAGCGACTTCATCGCGTTGGCTTTCCATCTCTAACGTGGCACTGCTAACAGCTTGCACCACTTGTTCACAATGATGATAGAAGGTTTGCCCCGCTTCGGTTGGTGTGAAGCTGCGCGTGGTGCGTTGAACAAGCTTAATGCCCAGTGAAGCTTCCAACTGGCTGAGCTGTTTACTGACGTGAGAAACAGACACGCCTAGGCTCTTTGCCGCAGCGGTAAAGTTCTTATGTTTGATCAACGCTGAGAAGATCACCATTTGTGCAGCACGTTCTGATAACACGCAAACCTCGTTTCAAATAGAGAAAACAAAGGGCTCCGAAGAGCCCCTTTTTATTCGTTTATACATTCAATCTAGAATGTGATGCGGTCAGCTAAGTGACTTACCGCCAGTGCGAAGTAGTAAGAGCGGTTCCACTTCATCAACACATTGTAGTTGTTGTACACCAAGTAAGTACGACCGTTCTCATCGTCTGGCATGATCAACCAAGCTTTAATGTCTTCGTCCAGCTTAGGAAGTGGGCTGCCATCGTATTTGGTGATGCCAAGCTTACTCCACTCTTGCAGGTACTTACCTTTTTCCGCTTCGCGACCTTGCAGGTTGTGGTCGATACCGTGTGGCACCTTAACCTGACGACCCCAAGTGAACTTATCATCCCAGCCAGATTTGCTTAGGTAGTTCGCAGTAGAAGCAAACACGTCCGCTTCTGATTGCCAGATGTCTTTCTTGCCGTCGCCATTACCATCCGCGGCAAAGCGTAGGAATGAGCTTGGCATAAACTGACATTGACCCATCGCACCAGCCCAAGAACCTTTGAAATTCTCTAGATCGATATGACCTTCATCTAGGATTTGTAGTGCCGCCATGGTTTCTTTACGGAAGAACTCTTCACGACGACCTTCAAACGCCATGGTCGACAACGCGTCGATCACGCGGAAGTTACCGGTGAACTTACCGAAGTTACTTTCCACGCCCCACAGCGCAACGATAAAGCGCGGCTGCAGGCCAAACTCATCGCCAATGCGTTTTAGCTCAGCGTAGTGTTCTTTATACAGTTGCTTCGCTTGCTTAACCTTCCACTCAGGTACCGCGCGCGGAATGTATTCATCTAACGTCAGTTTCTTCTCAGGTTGGTTACGGTCGGCTTTGACTGCACGTGGTTTGTATTCCACATCAGCAAAAGCGGCACTGATCACCTGTTCGGAAATGCCTTTATCACGTGCTTCTGCACGCAATTTATTTAGGTATTCATCAAAGCCATCGCTGCTTGCAAAGGCTGAAGTGCACATACCAACGCTGAGCATTGCTGCCAGTATCTTTTTCATATCGCCCTCCTTGAGCGAGGCAGAATTCCCAGATGAAAAGCGGTGACGTTATTCGCCTTTCTGCTGGGCTTTTTGTTCTTTGTATTTTTCTAGTAGGTTTTCCGGCGGAGGCGGAACCTGTAGGAAGAAACCATCATTAATTAATGACGTTTTCACTTTCTCGACATCAACTTGTGCCAAAGTACGACCATCAAGTTTGATTGTCATCACCGGCATAGGCTTACCGAACATCTGCATTAACGTGTCAGGAACCTGTGAGAAATCATCCTTTTTCGGAATATAGAGATAAGTGCCTTCTTTTCTGGAGCTTTTATAAATAGAACAAAGCATGACGAGCCTTTTGTGCTGATTTACCCGCTTTGAATGCGGATTTTGTTGAAAACGTAAAATTCTCGCAAACTTGATAGCAAATTTGAGATTAATTCACTTATTTGCCCGCTTGAGAACTTGCTGCGCTAAAGGATGAAATATAACATGACAGACCTAGTTTAAGGCAACGCTCTTTCAATAAAGGCAAGAAGTCCACGATGACCCATTCACCTGACCTTAAAGGTAGCAGTTTTACATTGTCAGTTTTACACCTTTCTGACAACGAGATCGCTAAGACTGTCGAATTTTTGCAAGAAAAGGTTTCTCAAGCACCCTCTTTCTTCGCATCCGCACCTCTGGTTATCAATATAGCAAAAGTAGAAGGCGATATTGATTTCACCGCACTTAAACAAGGCATCGCCGATGCAGGGTTTATTCCGGTTGGCGTGACTGGCTGTAAAGATAAGCGCGTTCAAAACCTTGCCTCAGAAACGGGCTTCGCCATCATGTCTGCGAGCAAATCTCCAACTCAAGCACCAGCGAAAATGGCGCCGACCAAAATCGTTCGTACGCCTGTACGTTCTGGCCAGCAGATTTACGCCAAAGACGGTGACTTGGTTGTACTAGCACACGTAAGCGCTGGTGCAGAAGTGATTGCTGATGGCTCTATCCACATTCATGGCACTCTACGCGGACGCGCCATTGCAGGGGCAAGCGGCCAACAAGAAGCACGAATTATTTGTCACGATTTACAAGCTGAACTGGTTTCCATTGCAGGAGATTACTGGTTGAGCGATCAAATTGAGAGTGAGTATTGGCAAAAGAAAGTAATGATCAGTAAAGCCGAAGAATCATTACATCTAGAAACACTCACGATTTAGTCTAAAAAGGAAATAAAATGGCACGCATTATGTAGTAACGTCTGGTAAAGGTGGCGTTGGTAAAACCACTTCAAGCGCAGCCATCGCCTCTGGTCTGGCTCTTAAGGGCAAAAAGACTGCGGTGATCGATTTTGATATCGGCTTGCGTAACCTCGATCTTATCATGGGCTGTGAACGCCGCGTGGTGTATGACTTTGTTAACGTCATCAACGGTGAAGCAACGCTTAACCAAGCGATGATCAAAGACAAGCGCACAGATAACCTATTCATTCTTCCAGCTTCTCAAACACGCGATAAAGACGCGCTAACCAAAGATGGCGTGCAACGTGTGTTCACTGAATTGGATGAAATGGGCTTCGACTTCATCATCTGTGATTCTCCAGCAGGTATTGAGCAAGGTGCTCTGATGGCGCTGTACTACGCAGATGAAGCAATTGTAACGACGAACCCAGAAGTGTCTTCGGTACGTGACTCTGACCGTATCCTAGGTATTTTGGATTCTAAGTCGCTACGAGCTGAGCAAGGTCTTGAGCCAGTTAAGCAGCACCTACTACTGACGCGTTACAACCCTTCTCGCGTAACACAAGGTGAGATGCTAAGCGTTGAAGACGTAGAAGAGATCCTACACATTTCTCTACTGGGCGTAATTCCAGAAAGCCAAGCGGTACTGAATGCATCAAACAAAGGTGTGCCAGTGATCTTTGACGAGAACACAGATGCAGGCATGGCTTACTCTGATACGGTAGACCGCCTACTGGGCAACCAGGTTGAATTTCGTTTCCTTACTGAGGAGAAGAAAGGACTCTTTAAACGACTATTCGGAGGCTAGACATGTCACTACTAGAATTTTTCCGCCCGCAGAAGAAAACTTCTGCGAATCTAGCCAAAGAGCGTTTGCAGATCATCGTTGCTGAGCGTCGTAGCCAGAACGATCCTGCGCCTTCTTACTTGCCTCAATTGAAAGAGGACATCTTGAAGGTGATCAGCAAATACGTTGCGATTGATCCAAACATGGTGGATTTAACGTTTGAACACAAGGACGATGATATTTCGGTTCTTGAGCTCAACGTGAAGTTGCCAGAAGACGAGAAGTAATTACTTTTCGGCTTTAATTGAGAGTCTTCCTTTTCGTCATTCTGGTCAACGAGGTACGAACGCGATTCAGTACCTATGACTAGCATGCTCGGGTTATGGATAAAAGGTTTTGAATTCAAAGCGAGCTGTCAGTAGATTCCTAGTCTCACTTAGGTTCACTGGAATGACCCTGTGGCTTAGTCCTGCTGAAATGGGGACTCAAAACAAAAGACAAATGCGTGTTACAAAAAAGGTTGGCGATATTGCCAACCTTTTTTATTAGTACTTACTTCAGCACCTTATTCATCTTCTCGCCGAGTAACTCAAGACGCCAGCCTTGCATCACATCCGGCAGACGCGCTGGGTCGCGGTCTTTCTTCCATACCCAACTGATGATTTGGTTGATCTGCTTTTTAGAAGCCAAGAACTCGGTCGCCAAGCCTGATTTTTGCGACGCTACCTTCACCACATCCTTCATGTTCTTGAAGATTTGCTTGTAGCCTGGGTAATCCATCAAACGTTCGATTTTTGCTGGGTAGTCATCGGCTGGTGTTTGTTTCGCTTGCTTCACAATACCCGCAATTCGTGCACCGTGGCGGTTAATCGCACGAATGTCGATGCCTTCCGCTTCCATCTTCTTAAAGCCAGTCAAACCAAGACGAGCCACCGTCAGCAAATCACCTTCTTTGAAGATGAAGTTCAGTGCTAGGTCACGCTTAATCGCTTCGCGGTAACGCCAAGTTGCCAATGGCTTAAGAATCGCAAGTTCAGCCGGTCTTAGCTGCCATGCGCCTTTAATGTCTAGGTAGGCGTTTTCTTCGTTCACGTTGCGAATACGCTTTGATACCAGCAGGTCGCTCTCTTGCTGAACCGCTTCCCACCAGCCGGCTTCGTTCACTTTATCTAACAGCTTCTCGTAAAGAGGCATTAGGTAGTGCACGTCGGCCGCGGCGTAATCAAGCTGCTTTTGAGTCAGTGGGCGCGCCATCCAGTCGGTGCGAGATTCGCTCTTGTCTAGCTCGACGCCAAGGTATTCTTCCACCAGCGTAGCGAAGCCCGTCGACAGGCCGTGACCTAGGAAAGCGGCCATCAACTGCGTATCCACCATTGGGAATGGTGTACAACCAAAGGCATTTTGGAAGACTTCTAGATCTTCACCACACGCGTGCAGTACTTTTAGTACTGAGGTGTCTTTTAACAACTCGACGAACGACGTCATATCGGTCAGTTCGGTCGGGTCGATAAGGGAAAGTTGTTTGCCATCGAAAAGCTGAATCAAACCTAGTTGCGGATAGTAAGTCCTGATTCGCACGAATTCGGTATCCAGCATAACTACGTCGGCTTCTCTTGCTAGAGCGCAGACTTCTTCTAGGTCTTTGTTTTTCGTAATGATCTGATAGTTCACATGCTTCTCGCTATAAAAAAATGCCAGCAAAACGCTGGCATTCTAACACTATTTGGCAATAAATGATTGTTGCACAAAGAAATCCGCTTATGCGCTCTTCTTCGCTAGCTCTGCGTCGTTCTCTTCACGCAGTACGCGACGAAGGATCTTACCTACGTTGGTCTTCGGTAAGTCTTCACGGAACTCAACCAACTTAGGCACTTTGTAGCCAGTTAGGTGTTGGCGACAGTGTGCAATCACTTCGTCTTTGGTTAGGCTCGGATCGCGTTTTACAACGTAGATCTTCACCAACTCGCCAGACACTTCGTGAGGCTGACCGATTGCCGCGACTTCTAGCACTTTACCGTGCAGTGCGACTACGTCTTCGATTTCATTCGGGTAAACGTTGAAACCAGACACAAGAATCATGTCTTTCTTACGGTCAACGATGTGTAGGAAGCCTTCATCATCAAACTTAACGATGTCACCCGTCGATAACCAACCGTCTTCGTTGATCACTTCTTTGGTCGCTTCTGGGCGCTGCCAGTAACCTTGCATCACTTGAGGACCGCGAACTTGAAGCTCACCTGTCTCAGTATTTGCTAGTGCGTTACCTTCTTCATCAACAATACGTACTTCTGTTGATGGTACAGGCAGACCGATAGAACCATTGTATTCCACTAGGTCGTGCGGGTAAGCCGCCACCAATGGAGAACATTCTGTTAGACCGTAACCTTCTAGTAGGTAACAGCCTGTGGTCTTTTGCCATTTTTCAGCGACAGCACGTTGCACGGCCATACCACCACCTACTGCTAGGCGAAGGTTGCTGAAATCTAGCTCATGGAAATCTTCGTTGTTCACTAGCGCGTTAAATAGCGTGTTTACACCGGTAATCGCAGTGAACTGGTATTTTTGCAGCTCTTTCACAAAGCCCGGAATATCACGCGGGTTAGTGATAAGCAGGTTGTTGCCACCCATTTCAACAAACAGTAGACAGTTCACCGTCAGCGCGAATACGTGGTAAAGCGGCAGTGCTGTCACAACCAGTTCGCGTCCTGGTGCCAAAACTGGACCGTACGCGCCTTTCGCCTGCATTACGTTGGCGATCATGTTGCGGTGCGTTAGGATTGCGCCCTTCGCTACGCCCGTTGTACCACCAGTGTACTGTAGGAATGCGATATCATCGCCAGACATAAATGGTTTCACGTATTGAAGACGACGACCTTTTTGCAGCGCTTTACGCATTGAAATTGCACCCGGTAGATCGTACTTAGGCACCATGCCCTTCACGTACTTAACCACGAAGTCGACAAGCGTCCCTTTTGCACGTGGCAACATTTGACCAAGACTGGTCAGAACCACGTGTTTCACTGGCGTGTTTTCTACGATTTGCTCGAGCGTGTTCGCGAAGTTAGAAACGATAACGATCGCCGTTGCGCCAGCATCGTTTAGCTGATGCTCAAGCTCACGAGGAGTATAAAGTGGGTTCACGTTCACAGCGATACAGCCCGCACGCAAAATACCGAATAGCGCGACAGGGTATTGCAGCAGGTTTGGCATCATAAGAGCAACGCGGTCGCCCTTCTTCAGCTTTAGTTCGTTTTGTAGATATGCGGCGAATGCGCGGCTACGCTCTTCCAATTTGCGGAAGGTCATGACCGAGCCCATGTTCATGAATGCCGGTTGGTCTGCGTATTTTTGAACAGACTGCTCGAACATTTCTACCAAAGACTCATATTGCTCTGGATTGATGGTTTCAGGTACGTCACTTGGATAACGTGAAAGCCATGGTTTATCCACGATGTTACTCCTCGTTTATAACTGGCTAAAAAATAGCGTCCTTTTTATTTTGAGCACTATTACAGCACAGCAAACGTGCTTGAGCACGTAACTCTCAAACACTTGTTTAAATTTTGTTAACTACACCAAGAATTCGCTTTGCCACCTCGAGTGTTTGCTCTAAATGACAATGGTGACCACCCGCGACAGAAACCACATTCGGTGGATTTTCGCCCCAATCGACTTGGTTAGACTGTAAATGCTGAAATCCTTTGTCACCCAAAATGATCAGGTGCGGACAGCGTATTTGGCTGGTGATCGAGTTCGCGTGGTCCTGTGCCATGCGGTAAAGAGAATCGCACTTTAATTTGGCATCGTGTCGCCAAAACCATTGGTTCTCGCGACATTCGGTTCCGCGCTCTACGATTGGCATCAACTGCTCAGCGGTCAGGTGATTCGCTTGCATGCGTAGCTTTAACGCCAGATCGAAAGAAGCGATAGCTCGCTCCGGTTTGTTGCGTTGACGTTGTCGGCTAAGGACACCATCACGCAGTCGTTTCACGCTATTGGAAGGCAGTTCTGCGAGTGGACCCGCTCCTTCAATTTGCACTAACGCTTCGACCTGTTCAGGAAAGGCAGCACTATAGCAACTTGCGATTAATGCGCCTAGTGAATGACCTACTAACACCAGTCTGTTTGGCGATAATTCATCCAATAATTGGTGTAAATCAGCAATGTAGTCGTGGAAGGGGTAGTAATTGTCAGAGGATTTATGACTGGATAAGCCATGACCAAATAGATCAATTGCTAGTAAATGAAGATCAGGATTGCACTGATTGATAGCGTTCATCAAGGTTATGAAGCTGCCCGCGTTGTCCATCCACCCATGAAGAAAAACGACTGAACAAGCAGTCGTTTTTTCGTTTCCGATCTCTAAGGCTGCCATGCTCCCATTTGGGAGTGCAAAACGGCGCTCATTCATCACAGATTATTTAACCTTCTTGATCATCTTGCCGTCTTGCGGGAAATCCGAACGCATCATACGGCAGTTAATGGAGTAACAAGGGTAGTAATAGGTTGGCGTGTCGTACATACGTACGCGCTCTTCAATCTTCCATAGACGGTAGCCATCGCCTTTGATCGCAGGGAAGATGTATTGGTGCTCACCAATTTTGCCTTCTTCTTCGCCCGCGCCTTTACCAACAACGGTAATAAGTCGGCCTTGGCTAAACGCAACCGGCTCTAGGTAACCATCAAAGTACACTGCGAAGCGACCCGTTGGTTCTTGGTCAATATCCGGCTTACCTGATTTGCTGATTGGCAGGTTTACGATCTCCAGACGCGTTTGGTCTTTCAAGTTATCCACTTTAGCGATAACACCACCAAGGCGGACATCGTTAGCAGCCTGTCCTTGGTCTTCGGCAAAGGTTTTGTAATCCGTCAAAACCTGCTCGGTGCTTGCATTCAACTCTTCAGGAAGAGAACTACAGGCAGAAAGCCCGAATGCCGCGATAATAACCAGAAAAATACGTCCAGAAAGTTTCATAAACCCCCACTATAAATTCGTTGTTTTACACATAGATATCGACACCAAGTAACTGAGCAAGTTCCTCTTTCTTTGCTCGATTCATGACGTCCATATACTGTTCCATTGCTTTGCGAGCATGACCCTCGGGCAAATCATATTGCACTTGAGCGCGATGAATCTGAGACTCATCCACTTGCTTAATGGAATGCGCGACGGCGTTCGCCACCTTAGAAGGTTGACCAACGGACTGCTTATCTTGAGTTTTCTTTACCTGCCCTTTTTTACCGACTTTATTGGTGCGATTTGCACCCGGTATTAACGCAGGAGGTAAACCATTGATAGACGCCATAACGCTCCATAAAAATACAGGGCAAACGCCCTGCACTTTGTCATATCATTAAAAGTCCGATTATTCGCGACCCGGAAGTTTCTTCCACGTCACATTATCACGCAGATAAACTGGGCTCGATTCTTCTACTGGGACTGTGTTGCCTTTCTTAAGTTCCTGCTCAGCAAGAATCACAATGTCTTGTGAATCAGGGTAAAGAACATCGCCACTGGTGACGTTGAATGGCAGTTTGCCAAGATCTTCTTGGTAAGCATCCCAACCAGTACCCGCTTTAGTCCACGTTTTGTCGTCTGCTTGTGCTTCTTCCGCTAGACGCGCTGGTGGAATAACGCATTCTGCATCCACGCCTGCCCACTCACCGTTTTCTTGGCGAGTGTAACGTGCCCAGTAAACTTCACCCATGCGCGCATCAATCGCAACCGCGGCATCTGTAGCACCGTGTAGGCGGTAGCTTGCTTGTGCCATCGCAGCCAGCGTTGAAACGCCGATCATTGGTAAGTCAGCACCGAACGCCAAACCTTGCGCGATACCAATACCGATACGAACGCCAGTAAAGCTGCCCGGACCACGACCAAACGCCAATGCGTCTAGATCTTGTAGAGTCAGACCCGCTTCTTTCAGTACCTCGTCTACCATAGGCAGTACTTTCTTAGTGTGGTCACGAGGAGCCACTTCACTGCGTGAAATCACTCGGTCATTAACCAGTAGCGCAACTGAACAGTTCTCAGTTGCCGTATCGATAGCAAGAATTTTTGCGCTCATGTAACTCTCTACAATTCTTCTTTAATTTATTGATGCCACAGCGCATTAGTCTGCGGCAGGTTGTTCTGTTTTTAGGAATGTTTTGATTCGTTCCAAATCCCGTGTTCTTGGGATTGGCGGTAAACTGCCGAGGAAGATGCCACCATAATCACGCGTCACCAAACGGTTGTCGCAAATGATTAAGGCACCATGGTCTTTTTGGTCTCGAATCAAACGTCCTACGCCCTGCTTTAACGTGATAACCGCATCCGGGATTTGCACTTCTGCAAACGGCTCACCGCCACGTAATCGACAATCTTCGATTCGGGCTTTGAGTAGCGGATCATCAGGGGCAGTAAACGGTAATTTGTCGATGATAACACAGCTCAGCGCATCACCTCTAACATCGATCCCTTCCCAGAATGCACCCGTCGCCACCAGCAGTGCATTACCCAGTTCCATAAACTCGGCAAGGGTCTTTTGTTTGCTCATCTCACCTTGCATTAACACAGGCAGATCCAGTACTTCACGGAAGCGTTCACCAAGCTCACGCATCATGCTGTGCGAAGTACACAGAAAGAAACAACGCCCGTCGTTCTCTTCAATCACAGGCGCAAGCATTCGCACCAGTTTGTCGGCTAAGCCTGGGCTGTTTGGTTCTGGTAAATAACGAGGCACACACAAACGTGCTTGCTTCTCGTAATCGAACGGAGATGGCAACGAAAACTGCTGTTTAGGCTTCAATCCAAGACGATCGGTAAAGTGTTTAAAGTCACCCGAAACCGCAAGGGTTGCAGACGTGAAAATCCACGCACCTTGTTTGATTTCGATTTGCTCATGGAATTTATCCGCCACCGATAGCGGCGTAATGTGCAAAGCAAAGTGACGTGGAGATGTGTCGTACCAGTATGAGTAACCAGTAATATCGACATCACAGACGCGGTCAATTCGTCCTTTGATCAGGTTGGCACGCTCAAAGGCGGTGTCCAGCAACTGGCTTCGACCCAACGCCAGTTTCAACACATCAATCGCTAGATCTAAACTATCGGTTAAACGCACCAATTCACGTTTGATCGATTCCGATTGCAAAGCTTCACGCCAGTTACCTCGAAAGCCCGGCTCACCCAGTACGATGCGTATATCCATGGCACTTTGCATCAGCTTATCACCGACTTTTTGTAGCTGGCGCATGTCTTTTGCTTCAGTGCGGTAAGCAATCTCAATGTCTTTAGCGAGCTCTTGAATCTGACGGCTAGAGATCGATTGTCCGAAGTATTCGCTAGCAATGTCTGGAAGCTGGTGGGCTTCATCGAAGATGAACACATCAGCTTCAGGGATCAATTCACCAAAGCCGGTTTCTTTGATCGCGAGGTCTGCAAGGAACAAGTGGTGGTTGACGACAACAATGTCCGAATCCATTGCGCGTTTGCGTGCTTTTAAGACGAAACAATCGGTGTAGCTCGGGCAATCTTTACCTAAACAGTTATCGTTGGTTGAGGTAATGGTTGGGATGATCATGCTGTCTTCTGGCAGATCATCACAGTCACCTAAATCGCCCGTTTTGGTTTCAGACGACCAAGTTCGAACCTTCACCAATTGGGTCAATAATGTTGGATCGGCTTCATTAGTATGGCTCTCGACCATTTGTCGGCTTAGACGATCCAAACATAAGTAATTGGATCGACCTTTTAGTAGCGCGACTTGTCCATAAAAGCCCAAAGCATTGACCATCAACGGTAGGTCACGGTGATACAACTGCTCTTGTAGGTTCTTCGACCCGGTACTGATGATGACTTTTTTGCCGCTCAAGAGCGCAGGCACAAGGTAAGCGAAGGTCTTACCCGTTCCCGTTCCGGCTTCTACCACCAGCTGAGTTTGGTCTTTGATCGCACTGCTGACGGCTTCTGCCATATCGATTTGTGGCTGGCGAGCTTGAAAGCCCGGAATGGCTTTGCCTAAAGCGCCCTCAGAGGAGAATGTTTTTGCGATCATGCCTGACATCTGGTTGGAAAAATTGTCGTGAGTATATCAGAGATACTTGTTCAATCAGACAACCTGCTGCGCTATTTCTGTCTATTCGCTCTCAACGACTCAATACGGTTTGCAGAAACGAGAGTTCCTCTTCCGACAAAGTGCTCATGGATTCAGAAACGGTTAGTTTCCTCAGTTGACGTTGCAACAGAGATTTTTGGTTTGCATTGAGCAAATGTAATTGTTCCATTAACTGGCGGAAATCCTCATCAGAAACACCAAAATGTTTAGGCATCCTTTACCTCCTCGACATTAAACACACGAATACTGAATCGCTTATATCAATTCGAGGGTTAACGCAGAGTAAACCTTGGTGTTTTAAATGAACAAATGAAGCACACCAAACAAGGGCTTCAACGGATAATTTGTTGAAACCGCGCCGAGAATAGATTATTTATGAAGTCAGATTGCAGTACGATTCACGCTTCTGACGTGACCCTTTTATTCGTACGCTAGAAAAATAATGCATGGAAGTATCTGATTTATGGAAAAGAAAACACTGTTAACCCATTGTTCTGACGCACCGGGTTTGATCTCAAAAATCACCAATATCTGTTATAAGCATCAGCTGAATATCGTTCATAATAACGAGTTTGTTGATAACACCAGTGGGCACTTTTTCATGAGAACCGAGTTGGAGGGTTACTTCAACGATCAAACGCTACTCGCCGATTTAGACCAAGCGCTGCCACAAGGTGCAAAACGTAAACTTATTAGCTCTCGCCGTAAACGCATCGTCATCCTAGTAACCAAAGAAGCCCACTGTTTAGGTGATATTCTGATGAAGACTTACGATGGCAGCTTAGATGTTGAAATTGCTGCGGTTGTTGGTAACTACGACAAACTTCAAACACTCACTGAACGTTTTGATATCCCTTACCATCACGTCACTCACGAAGATCTTAGCCGTGAAGAGCACGAGCAGAAGATGCTTGAAGTGATTGATCAATATGATGCCGATTACCTTGTACTGGCGAAATACATGCGTGTTCTCACTCCGACTTTCGTGGAGAAATACCGTCACAAGATCATCAATATCCACCACAGCTTCTTACCCGCGTTTATCGGTGCTAAGCCATACCAACAAGCTTACGATCGCGGTGTGAAGATCATCGGTGCTACGGCGCACTTCGTGACAAATGACTTGGATGAAGGTCCAATCATCAAGCAGGACGTTATTCCAGTAGATCACACGTTCAGCGCACAAGATATGGCGCAAGCAGGTCGCGATGTAGAGAAGAACGTATTGAGCAAGGCTTTGAATAAAGTGATCAATGACCACGTATTTGTCTACGGCAATAAGACGGTTATTCTGTAATTACTTCTCTCTTTTTACAATTTCACTATGAATAAACCCGCCTAACTGGCGGGTTTGTTTTTCAACAGTATCTTCCGCAATAAATCCCAAGAATCACTCCCCTATTTTATAGCTTTTCATCCTCTTTCAGCTATTTACTCGAGTAATGACTCTATCTATAATTCATTATCATTTTTATAAAATCACTTTAATATTACGGAATTAAAATGAAAAAAACGTTAGTGGCTTTTCTGATTGGGCTGACTTTGCCAGCAACCACAATCGCAGATACTCTTAAGCCTGTTAAGAATGATGTATCCACTCGCATTATCGGCGGTGAGCCAGCCAATACTTCTGACTGGAAGTTTATTGCTTCACTGGTACGTAAAGGACAGCCAGCATCTATTGGTCACTTCTGTGGCGGTAGTTTCCTTGGTGGAAAATACGTATTAACTGCTGCGCACTGCGTAGAAGACCTCAATGCGGACGATCTGGATATCGTTCTTGGTCTTTATGACAAAAACAGAGAGTCTCAAGCACAGCGCATCGCCGTTAAAAATATCTATTCACATGATGCATATAACAGCAAAACAACGAACAATGACATGGCTCTTATTGAGTTGGAACGCAGTGTCGACAGCGCGACTATTGCTCTTGCAACGCCAGAAGTTCTCGCTAACGTACGCGCAGGAGATAAAGTACATGTCGCAGGATGGGGAAACACCTCTACGACAGGAAGGGAATTTCCGGCTGTTTTACAACAAGTTGATTTAGAGTATGTGGATCGAGAGACCTGCCAAAACCTAGAAGGAGATTACGCCAACGTATCAGATGATGGCATCTGTGCTGGATACTATTGGGGAGGAAAAGATAGCTGCCAAGGAGATAGCGGCGGTCCACTCATCGTTGATGATAACGGTATCAACAAATTGCTAGGCGTGGTCAGCTGGGGGGGATGGATGTGCTCAACCAAACGCTTATGGTGTTTACGCCAACGTCGCTCATTTTCAACACAATGGTTGGATAGATAGCCATCGCAATACTATCAGCTTCACTCAGTACCGAGATCTTCGTTTCGTTGAGCGAAAAGCGCAGCAAGAGACCTTTACTATTCGTAATGACGATACTATCCCATTCAACATCTACCAAAGCACAATATCATACGGAAGTACCATCGAGAAAAGCACTTGTACTGGTACCTTAAAGCCTTCGCAAAGCTGTCAAATTACCGTCGGCTACCAACCTAGCTATTCGGAATCAGCAACAACGATAGAGCTCTTTACCGATCATCCGAAACTGTCCAAACTCACAACAACTTTCGAGTATTCAGGTGTAGATAAAGCAAGCAGATCAGTGCGTAATGCCATTCCGCTAGCAGACGCAAATGTTTATACCGGTCAAAACGCTTGGACGACTGAAAATGGTGAACTGCAATCAGCGGATATGGGAGCTTATCCTGGTGTATCTGAGCTGGTTTTGACCGATCTTCCGAAGGGCAAACTTACCATGGATCTCAAAGTAATGTCCGATGGTTTTGATTACTTTGCCATCTTTGTTAATGGTCAAGTTAACTATGTGACCAGCCAACTCCTCGCTTATGAAGAGCTCCAGATCGATCTGTACAAAACATCGAATACAATAGCGTTTGCATACCTCAAACAACCGAATTCGAGTGGTATTTACAGCGCGCAAGCAGTTATTCGTAATATAAATATGTCAGTCAGCACAGATAATACGGGCGATACTGGCAACACTGGTACCAACTTTAATAAAAAGTCTAGTTCAGGCGGCAGTTTATCTATTGGCCTACTGATGTTAATGGCTGCAGGTTCATTCGTACGACGCAAAAAAAGGTAACGAGATGAAACATAGACTCAAGATATTCCTACTTGGTTTGGGCACTATCAGTTTAACTGCATGTTCAGCAAACGCAGGACTGCAAACAAACCAGACGTCTGAGCACCAAACAATGATGGTAGAGGCTTATAGGACAAGTGAGAGTCAGATTTCATTTATCACAGAGTCTAACGGCTGCAGTGAAAACGAGGACTTTAGCCTAAAAATAGAGCAAAGCTCACAGACAGAGGCTCTTATTACTATCGTTAGAGACAAGGCGGATCATTGTAAACGAATGCCGTTTGCCAAAACTTTTACACTGCCTCTAGATGAAGAGTTGCAAGGCAAAAAGCTTTCCATTACAAACCCAAAAAGCAAGTCACTGACTAAATAATAGTTAGCATGCAAAAGGGAGCCTCGGCTCCCTTTTTACTTCCAACAACTAAGCAATCTTCACTCTAGCGTTTACGACTGCTCAGACTCAACAATACGCTTGAGTGAATGCGGGTGCAGCTTGATACAAATGCCTTGATACTTAAACGCCACGGTTGGGTTATTCAAGCGTTCGCCTTCCCCTTTCGGGCTCGATAGTTTGATCTTCACACCCAGCTCTTCTAACTCATTAAAGCGTGCGCCAAACGCTGGATAAGTGTGTTTCAAATCAGCAAGAAACTCATCTGCGGTTTCGGCATGAGACGGAATCACAAACTCCACATGTTCCCAGCTTTCAGTTGGGTAGATTTTGCCTTCCGCAGGGTATGGCAGCTCAAGACACTCAATCTTCCAACCACGGCTTTCTAACGCTTTGTCGAATTCAATAACAATAATCGGGCGACCGTTGATTTTCGCTTGTGAAATCACCTTACCGTATTGATTCCATGCTTCATGCGCAGCTTTTGCGGTATCAGTATCATTAATACGCAGCGCAATATGGTCAGCTTGAGCAAAGCTCAGATCCAGTTTTAACAGGGATGCAAGCTCTTCAATCTTCGCCATAAACGCATCCAGATCTTGGATCATCAATTCAGGCGCTAGGCGTTTTTCAACTAGTTGAGTCGTCATTGTGGCTCTCTTATGGGGCGATTTATCTCATTACTCTGCGCGCAATAGTAAACGCAAACCAAGCCACATTTCCATTCAATCGAAAAAGTATAAATTTCCCCAATTCCTCTCTGTATGAAAAGCAATAAAGTTGTTATCATTAGCCCCATTTTTGTGAACTCCAGCAGAACTTGGCACTTACTTCGCCGAGTTCTTCGTCCTTGAATTGAAGGAAACGCGTGTGAATATCCAAGCACTTATTAATGACAAAGTATCTCAGGCTCTAGAAGCCGCTGGCGCACCTGCAGGCAGTCCTGCGGCGGTACGCCAATCAGCAAAGCCACAATTTGGTGACTACCAAGCAAACGGCGTAATGGGCGTTGCTAAAAACTGGGTACTAACCCACGAGAATTTGCACAGAAAGTACTGGATGTTCTAGACCTAGAAGGTATTGCGAGCAAGACAGAAATCGCAGGTCCTGGTTTCATCAACATTTTCCTAAGCGAAGAGTTCCTAGCGAAGCAAGCGGAAGCAGCATTGGCTGATTCACGCCTTGGCGTTGCAGCAGACGAAGCTCAAACTATCGTTGCTGACTACTCTGCACCAAACGTTGCGAAAGAAATGCACGTTGGTCACCTACGTTCAACCATCATCGGTGATGCGGTAGTACGTACTCTTGAGTTCCTAGGTCACAAAGTGATCCGTGCGAACCACATCGGCGATTGGGGTACTCAGTTCGGTATGCTTATCGCAAACCTTGAGCGTGTACAGCAAGAGTCTGGCGAAGTTTCTATGGAACTGGCTGACCTTGAAGGCTTCTACCGTGAGTCTAAGAAACTCTACGACGAAGACGAAGAATTCGCAGTGAAAGCACGTAACTACGTTGTGAAACTGCAGAGCGGTGACGAGTTCTGCGCAGAAATGTGGAAGAAGCTGGTTGACGTAACCATGATCCAAAACCAGCGTAACTACGATCGTCTAAACGTATCTCTATCTCGTGATGACGTAATGGGCGAGAGCATGTACAACGACATGCTACCTAAGATCGTAGCAGACCTTAAAGCACAAGGTCTTGCAGTTGAAGATGACGGCGCGCAAGTTGTGTTCCTTGAAGAATTCAAGAACAAAGACGGCGAAGCGATGGGCGTTATCGTTCAGAAACGCGACGGCGGATTCCTATACACAACAACGGACATCGCATGTGCGAAATACCGTTACGAAGAACTAGGCGCGGACCGCGTACTTTACTTCATCGACTCTCGTCAACACCAACACCTAATGCAAGCTTGGACTATCGTTCGTAAAGCGGGTTACGTTCCAGAGTCAGTATCTCTTGAGCACCACGCGTTCGGTATGATGCTAGGTAAAGACGGTAAGCCATTCAAGACTCGTGCAGGCGGTACGGTTCGTCTTGCTGATCTTCTAGATGAAGCAGAAGTTCGTGCAGCACAGCTGATCGAATCTAAGAACCCAGAACTAGCTGAAGACGAGAAGAAAGCGATCGCTAACACAGTTGCAATGGCAGCGGTTAAATACGCAGATCTTTCTAAGCACCGTACCACGGACTACGTGTTCGATTGGGACAACATGCTAGCGTTCGAAGGTAACACTGCACCATACATGCAATACGCATACACTCGTGTAGCATCTGTATTCGCTAAAGCTGGCGTTTCTATGGATGATCTACAAGGTGAAATTAAGATCACTGACGAGAAAGAAAAAGCGCTTATCGCAAAACTTATGCAGTTCGAAGAAGCGGTTCAATCTGTTGCTCGTGAAGGTCAACCACACATCATGTGTAGCTACCTATTCGAACTAGCAGGTCAGTTCTCTAGCTTCTACGAAGCGTGCCCTATCCTAGTTGCTGAAGATGAAGCAGTAAAACAAAGCCGTCTGAAACTAGCAGCGCTAACAGCGAAGACCATCAAGCAAGGTCTGTCTCTACTAGGTATCGATACTCTAGAGCGTATGTAAGCGATTCGAGAATCGAGACTCGAGACTCGAGACTCGAGACGATTTAGAAAGGTTGGCGCGAAAGCGTCAACCTTTTGTTTTATCTGGCGTATACTGATGTCATTCAATTCAAATCGGATAATATAATGAGTTTTGAACTGCACCCTCAACTGGCAAAAGACACCACCGTTATCGGCCACTTCCCACTGTGTGTGACGCTTCTGCATAAAGACAACGCCGTGCCATGGGTTATCTTGGTCCCTAAACGTGCAAACCTAAAAGAGCTTCACCACTTGCCAATGCAAGAACAGCAACAGTTTTTGCTAGAGTCTCAAGCGGTGAGCCAAGCACTGGAAGCAACCTTCCGTCCAGACAAGCTAAACCTTGGTGCACTAGGTAATATGGTGCCACAACTGCACATTCACCATATCGCTCGCTTCAAAGATGACGTAGCATGGCCGGGACCGGTTTGGGGGAACACCAAAGGTGAATTCCGTACAGAAGAAGAGCAAAACGAATTGCTTGGTCGCATTAAAAATGTGCTGTCACTGAGCTCTATTTTCCAAAAAGCATAAGCACTGCTAGCGAAAATAATTCGTCTTTGAATACGACTGAAATAGACAGAGAAAGATTAATACACATTTGTAACAATCTTTCTCATTTTTCTGGGATTATCACTTAAATCAAACTTGTTTAGACTGCCAGCTCAATTAGAGAGGGTCATCATGAAACAAGTCTTCAACACATTCCGATACGTTAGCTGGATCGCCATCATCTGTTCTATGGCTGCTTCGTTCTTGCTTTTTGTTATGGGCGCAGCAAAAACCTATTCGGCATTTGCGGTCTTCATTCTTAATCAAACACCTCCAGAAGCACTCGCACATTTAGATAAAGCAGACATCGCGATCGCGTATTTGATCAAGTCACTGGATACGTTTCTTGTCGCGTTAGTTTTGTTCATTTTTGCTCATGGCATCTACACACTGTTTATTTCCAACAAAGCTAAAGCGAAAACACAAGAACAGTCGGTTTTGCATTGGATCAGAACTCCAAACATCGGCCACCTAAAAAATATTTTGGCTGAAGTCATCATCGTAATCTTGTTTGTGAAGTTCTTAGAGCTCGTACTGATTAACTTCGACAGCTTAGATTGGACGATCTTAACATTGCCTATTTCGATTTTAGTTTTAAGTCTTGGTTTGAAGTTCCTAGGCTTAGGTGCGACTAAACACTCTGAAGAGCATTGATTCCGCAGTATTCACAAACAATAACCAGAAAAAGAAAAGCCGCATCATTACAGATGCGGCTTTGTCGTTTTTACGTGATAACTTTTTAGGTGACTAATTCTGACAATCGCTACATGGTGACTGTCAGAGATAGACCATCTTGCTTGGTCACCGAGTAGCGTACTCGAGTCACGTCATGAGCTTTATTGGTGTCGACTAGACGGCTAATTTTACCCTTCTTAATCCACACGCTTAACATTGCGTCGGCACCATCTTCACTCATCCCAAACTGCTTAGCCAGATCTGACTGGGAGACGGTTCCTTTGTCTGCAATGTATTGATAAAGCTCTTTTAAAATCATGCTACTTGCGCCTCTAGAGAACCTTGTTGCTTCTTGCCAACTCGCTTGAACACACGATACGTACCAAAGAAGATAGCTACGATCGCTGCCATCCAAATACCACTGGTAATCGGGCTATCCGCGAAGTGCGTCAACTGGTTGTAGAACGTTGCACATAAGTACGCTAACGCCATTGTCCAAACTGCAATAAAGCGTGCGAACTTATGGCCAAATTCACGAACGTAGGCACCCATCGCCGCCACACAAGGAGTGTACAGTAGGATAAAGATTAGGTACGCAAATGCAGCATTGCCGGAGGCGAACTTCGCTTTAATGTTACCAAAGATAGACGCATCAACTTCTTGGTCTTCTGCCACTGCATTTGAGTCTGTTAAGTCACCAACCTCAATACCGAGCGGATCTGAGTAGCTCAAGCCAGCAAGGTTTTCAGGGATACTCATTACCGCCTCTTCTAGGCTGCCCATTAGATCGAATTCAGCTTCTTCACCATCGCTTGGTGTGGTGTATAGGCTGTTCAACGTACCAACCACCGCTTCTTTCGCGAAAATACCGGTAATAATACCTACTGTCGCTGGCCAGTTATCTTCTTGAACTCCGATTGGCGCGAAGACTGGTGTTACGACTTGTGCTGCTTTAGAAAGTACAGAGTTCTTACTGTCTTCGTTACCAAAGCTGCCATCGGTACCTAGCGAGTTAAAGAAGCTAAGAATAGCAACAACAACGACGATCGTTTTACCTGCCCCCAATACAAAGCGCTTTAGCTTTTGCCATGTTTTGATTACAACGTTTTGTAGTGTAGGAAGCTCGTAGTCCGGCATTTCCATCACCAAGCTATCACTGCTACCTGGGTAAAGCGTGTGCTTAAGGAAAAGACCCGTGAAGATCGCTGCCACAATACCAAGTAGGTAAAGTGCAAATACGATGTTCTGACCAGAACCAGGGAAAAATGCCGCAGCAAACAGCGCGTATACTGGTAGACGGGCACCACATGACATAAACGGCGCCATAGATGCAGCCAGTTTACGCTCACGCTCTTGGTCTAGGGTACGAGTCGCCATGATTGACGGTACGTTACAACCAAAGCCAAGAACCAGTGGTACAAATGCTTTGCCCGGCAGACCGATTTTTTGCATAACTTTATCAAGTACAAATGCAGCACGAGCCATGTAACCTGAGCTTTCAAGTACCGCTAGGAACAGATACAAACATGCAATAACCGGAATGAAGGTTGCAACAGTCTGGATACCACCGCCGATACCGTCAGCAAGCACCGTCACTAACCACACTGGTAAATGGCCATCTAACAAGTGATGACCACCATCCACTAATATCGCACCAACACCGATATCGAAAAAGTCGATGAACGCACTACCAATGTTGATAGAGAACATAAACATCAGGTACATCACAACAAAGAAGAACGGGATACCCACCCACTTGTTGAGGATGAACTGGTCGAGCTTTTCAGTCACACTACGACTTAGCTTACCTTCACTACGGCGTACTTTCTTACACTCTTCATGAAGATGTGTGTATTTTGTGTCGGCAACGTGCAGGTCAACATCCAGTTCAAGCTCAGCTATCGTGTTTTCAACGCTGGTGCGGTCAGCATCAGACATGCTATTAAGAACCAACGCGTCTTTTTCTAGCGCACGAATTGCTAGAGCACGGTTGGAAACGGTTTGATCATTGAAAAGAGCCGAAACGTTGTTGATCGCCGCTTCCATTTGCTCGCCGTAGTTCAAAGACATTTCTTTTAGTGCAACACCTTGAACCACAGACTTATGCAGCTTCTCTTTAAACTCTGCAACTTGTCCTTTATTTGTTGCAGACAAACTCACCACTGGGCAACCCAATGTTTTTTCTAACTCTGCAACGTTAATGACTTGGCGCTCACGCTTAAGCGCGTCCATCTTGTTCAACACGACGATCATTGGGCGACCGAGTTCGCGCAGCTGCAACGTCATATATAGAGAGCGTTCTAGACTTGTTGCGTCCACCACGTTGATGATTAAGTCAGCAGGATGAGTAAGTACCGCACGAGATGCAATTGATTCGTCGATACTGTTACTGTCGTTGCCACTGTCTAGAGAGTAGATACCCGGAAGGTCTGTCAGTAAGAACTCATCACCAGCATGTTTGTACTGACCTGTTTTCTTTTCAACAGTCACACCAGCCCAGTTACCGACTTGCTGCTTAGCACCAGTCAGGCCATTGAAAAGCGTAGTTTTACCACTATTAGGGTTACCAACAGTAAGAATTTGGTATTGCATTATGCTCGCTCCACTTCGATGTTCTGCGCAATGGTTTCTCGCAACGCAACAGAAACACCACGGACTTCAACTTGCAGTGGATCCCCCATTGGCGCACGTCGAATCACTTTTACTTCTGTGTTTGGCAACAACCCCATAACCATCAGCTTTTTTCTGACATCCGATGTGAGACCTTCCAATAATCGGATGGTCACCGTTTCTCCGGGTTTAATTTCTGATAGCTTCATAGTGGCCCTTAAGAGTATTGCTAATGATAAATATTATTATTAAGACTATTTAATGCGCCGATTCTACTCTTCTACATCACCTTAATCATTGTGTGAAATCAAAGATTTCACTATTACCACCGACAGTTTAACGTTAACTCCGTCAAGTTATATCACGTCACTTTCGTCAAAATCGAATATTTTCAGGCTAACCAAAATTAACACAACCGTAACAAACCAAGTTGAGCAACATTGATTTTCATTTAAAAACAGCAACTTAATGTCAAAATAAAACTTTGTCGCTTTTCTCACATAAAGCTGTCGTTATTTTTATAAGAAAAATAAGTAAGGTCTCGTATAGTTAACCCATCGAGAGGCAATAGCCACTCAAAAGAATTCCAGAGGTGGCATGGCAACATGTCACTCCGGCAGCAAGCGAAGGTGTCATTGACACCCGTGGTATAGTCCCCCCGGCTATACCACGATATTTTTTTTCTTCTCTTTCTTCATTCGCTTATCACTTAACGTCCTATAATCCCTAAACGTTTTCCTCGAAAAAACCAATTATTCTCGTTGCCTATCGCAATTTTATATCGCCATTGTGCTACATGTATTCCTCGTTAGATGGATCGAGCCTTGCATCCCGCATCCCGCATCCCGCATCCCGCATCCCGCATCCCACCAGATTAAATCTTATTCCCCTTCTGCCTAGCATCCATATCGCGTTCTTTACGATACCGCTCGTCTTACAAGCGTAAAAAAGCCCAACTCTAATAGCTGGGCTAGATAACTTTGAATTAGAACTACAGGCTTGTTTGGCTCTCTTGTGTCATCGCGAACTTAGACGGCGGTAACCCGAAGTGTAATTTAAACTTCTGACTAAAGTAGGATGGGTCATTGAAGCCGCAGTTGAAGGCAACTTCACTGATCTTCTCACCTGCTAGCAACTGCTCACATGCGGTCTCCAACCTGACTTCTGTTACATAATCTTTTAGTGTTCTGGACGACGCCGACTTAAATCGTCTCTGCAAGCTTCGCTCAGACATAAACAACATCTTAGCGGCAGATGCCGTACCAAACTCTGGATCGTGGTAGTGCTCAGCCACTAACTGATACACTTTCATTAACCACTCTTGCTCAGGCGACATCTCTTCTTGTTGAGGTTGCTGTGTCTGAGCAAACTCAGGAAGCGCCTCCTCAACATGACTTGGCTCTTGAGCACATGGCCACGTAATCTCTATCTTATTTTGAGCATCAGAAGTGAACATCGATAAATGGCCGCCACTGGCTGCAACTAATTGAGGCAGGTTATCCATACTTAAGTCAACATTGTTGGTGCTCGTTGGGCGTATTGTCGATGCTTTACTTGGCAACTGAGTACCATGGTCAATGAAGCTCAGCGAGACAATATCATTGCCCTCTTCCAGTGTTAATTTAACCAACTGTCCCCGGAACGAACGCTTGATGATATTGGCAAAGATGCTGTTAAAAATGACATCGAGGTTAAAGCTTTCTAGTGAAATGCGGCTCGCCTTTTGCTCATCTTGCAGTTCGACATTAATGCCTGCTTTTGAAAAGTCCTCGCGCCAAACATCCACCACCGATTGGGTTATCTGACTTAAGTTGTAATTTTGACTGCCGCTGCTGGTGTCTTCAGGAGCACTTTTAAGCTCGTTCAATTGCCAGTAGGTCTTGGATAAATGGTCTTGAGTTGCCGAATCCACATCAATAGGAAGCTTGTTCGCGATCGAATCAATACTCGACTTTATCGATTGAGCAACATGATCCACCAGCAGGTTTCTTACCTGAATCTGCTTTCTCAATTGTTGGTTACTGGTCAACAACACTCGACTTTGATGGCGCAGCTGATTGGTTTTTAGCGTAACTTGAGCTGCCAGATCTCGGTTAGCTTGCAGCACATAGCGTGAGCGCCAATACATTAGAAGGGCAAGAACCGCAATAACAGCCAAGGTAAAACCCGATATGGCCAACTTCGATAGATACCATGGTTTAAGCACTGTAAATCTGGAATCTAATCCAATCAGACCCGAAGCCAGTTGTAAGTCATTACTAACCTGTAAGTGGTAATCGCCAGAATTCAGGTGTTCTAACGTTAATTGCCCACCTTCTAACGTTTGCCATTTTTCACTTTCATTTAAGCGATAATACAAATTCTGATTGTCAGGCTTGGGCATCACACCAAAAAGGAAACTAAGGGACGACCCATAAGGCAGCTTCATCTCTTCTAAGTAGGCACTACCCACTTGTACCACTTCATTTTCCAGCATGACTTGGCTAACAATAAGCTTAGATTCTGGCGTGTTAGAAACCAGCAATTTAGACGAGTCAGCTTTAACTAACCCATACTGAGAGCCAAAGATAAGTTGGCGATCACTATCTTCAGCACGACGGATAACGTTACAAATGCCTGGTAAGAATTCATTATTGATAAGGCCCGATGAAGAAGAGTAATGCTTCATGAGCTGTCCAGATAAATGGTAGTAACTTAAGCCAACAGAAGAAGCAAGCCACACCCCTTCCGAATCACTAAGCAAACAAGCTGGGCGAGAGTTTGCGACACTCATCTCCATCACTTGTTTTTCATTGCTGCCCGGAACGGTTCTGAAAACGCCATAGGCGGAAGCAAACCACTGCGAGCCATCATTTGCGGTAATAATATCGAGTGATTCACCGTACTTTTCTGAAAAATGGTTAAAGCGAATTCGCTCTCCGTCATACTCGTAAACGCCGTGGTCAGTCCCTATCAGCAGTAACTCTTCCTTGTCGTACAGACGCGTAATCTTCGCGGGTAAGAACTTACTCACTAACCATTCGCTGCCAAAATTTCTCATAGTCTGGTTAACAGCATCAATATTAAATAGCTGATAACCACTGGATATCCAAAGGCGATTGGGGCCATCAGCGGTAATATGGTCGATTGTCTTGCCTGCGATAACTTGGAGGTAAGGGAATGTCATCTGCTGTAAGTTTTTCAGGCTATATATTTCCAAACCCGTGGACGTGGCAACCCAGAGCCTCTCTCCCTGAAAAGCAAATTCGTTAATTTGTGACGACACATTCAACACATCGGTAATGCTGCCATTGTTCGAGCGATACAACTTATGATCGTCCGCAAACCAAAGTGCACCATCGGGTCCGGTAAGCGTCTGCCGAATACGACCAGAGAGCATTTGCTGGTCATAACTGCTGAACGTAATTCGCTCAAACTTTTTACTAAACAGAGAGTAATAGCGAATGCCTTGGTTGGTGGCAATCCACATTCCCCCCATATTATCGTTCAGCAACGAGTAAATTTTGGTGCTAGCGAGCTCTAGTTCTAGAAAACTTGCTGGTGTCACTTGGGTTACTTCGCCAGTTAAGAAGGAATACAAATAAAGACCTTGCTCTGTCCCTACCCAGTATTCTTGATTGGTTTCAGCAAAGGTTAAGACATGAGAAGCGCCGATTCTAATAACAGGCTTGCCGGGCTCATAGATATTAAATATCAACGCGCCTTTTAAAGTACCGACTAAGATTTCACGACGAGTATGGGAGTAATACACTTTCTCAATGTAATTTTTGCCCGATGAGACAACATGATTAAACTTGCTGCCTTCTGATAGGTATACGCCTGAAGTTGTCGCCAATGCCCACTTGGTTTCGACAAAGATAGCGTCATTAATATAGACGTAACTGTTGTTGCTATGCTGATAGAGCTGTAATAGAGAAAAGGAGTTCAGTTCGCTGGTTTCAACATTATAGGTATAGAACTGCGCACCATCACTGACCCAAATATAGTTCCCGGATGAGCCAATCTTACGGATCTGAGAGCCAGGGTTGAGGCTAAAGACTAAACGGCGCTCTTGGTTCGGATAAGTTTGATACACCTCGTTTTCAATAAATGTCCAAAATGAACCTTTGTGGTAAGCCAACTGCTCTACTTTGTTTCTGAGGAAGCTACCGGATTTTGGCAGTGTGGTTTGACCATCATAGAACAGAACACGACCATGAACATCATGGATCCAGAGCCCACCTTGTTCACCGAGGAACAATTTTTTCGCTGCAATGAAAGTGCCCTTAACCTGATTCGGCAAAGGGTAAAAGATCGCATTCGCTTCACTTGAAGCAATTGCTTGAAATGAGAGGATAAAAGCCCCAAAAAATAGGGCTATTTGGCGCAGCAAGATAAAATCCTTACATGTATCAATACGTGCGGTCTCATCATTCACTCATGCTTTCCGTAGCTGAGTGGCTATATGGTTATTTCGAGCCGCTAATTATTGATAATGATATCTCAAATCCTTTGATAGGAAAGACTCACTGCGCCTAAGGTTTGCAATTCTTACTGCTAGATCACGTTAAAAACAGATCTGATGCAAGAAGCACAACACAATTGTTACTTTTCGCTCAAACACTGACTAAAGCTATTCGACATACCTTGAAGAAATTCAAAGTAACTGCCTGACTTTACGTCAATCTCGCTACCTAACGGATCAAGAATACCCGTTTTTACGTCACTGCCGCGCATCACACTCTCAATCACAGCGGGTGTAAATTGAGGCTCTGAAAACACACAGGCTACATCACCAGTGCCAAGTGTTTTACGAATATGAATCAACGTTTTCGCACCAGGTTTTCGATCAGGAGAAACGGTAAAGTGACCCATTTGATTTAGGTCGTAGCGCTCTTCAAAATAACCGTAGGCATCGTGGAATACAAAGTAACCTTTGTCTTTCACTGGTGTAAGTTGCTGTTTGATTTCTGCGTCTGTCGCTTTCAACTGAACTTCGAACTTGTTTAAGTTTTCCGCATAAGTTGCAGCGTGTTCAGGGTCAGTTTCAGCCAACTTGTGAGCAATAGCATTCGCAACTTGTTGAACGGTTTCAATACCTAACCAAAAGTGAGGATCGTGAGTGCCATGGTTGTGACCGTCATGGTCATGAGCATGTTCGCTACCAAACTCGCGCAATGACAAATCCGGAATTTGACTAATCGTTAGCGTATTACCTTTGTCGGTCACGACTTTCTCTAGAAACGGCTCAAGATCATGACCGTACCAAATGACAAGATCTGCCGCTGCAACTTTCTTTACATCGGATGGACGCAAAGCATAGTCATGAGGCGAAGCGTTGTTTTGAAGCAGCACGTCTGGTTTTGTCACACCTTCCGTTAGCTCGGTTGCGATCATTTGAATCGGTTTAATACTGGTTAACACAGTGACTGCGTGAGCAGGTAAGGTTAACATTGCTGTAGCAGCAAGAATTATAGCTCTTTTCATAGTTTTACTTGGGGTATGGCGTGGAAAGTGAGATAATGTTACATTATAACATTATTATTTTGCAAATGAGTTTCATTCATGTCTTCACTAGTCCGTCTTGAGCAACTGTGCGTCGAGTTTGACGAACGTAGAGTTCTCGACAATGTCACTATGGAATTAGAAAAGGGCAAGATCACTACCCTAATTGGTCCCAATGGAGCGGGAAAATCGACGTTAGTTAAAGTCATTCTAGGTCTCCAGAAACCGACCAGCGGTAAATTAACCAAACAGCGTAAGCTGAAAATTGGTTATGTCCCTCAGAAACTGAAACTCAACGACTCTCTTCCGCTGAACGTGATTCGCTTTTTAAACCTCGCAGGCAAGTATAGCAAGCAAGAGTGCCTTGATGCGTTACGCCTTGTCGGTGCCGAGCACCTGATCGCAAGTAACATGCATCGTCTATCTGGTGGCGAAAATCAACGTGTACTTCTAGCACGAGCGCTCCTTCAACGCCCAGAACTTCTCGTTTTGGATGAACCCGCTCAAGGTGTCGATGTTCAAGGCCAAATAGACTTATATGACCTGATTGAAAGCATCCGCCATCGCTTTGATTGTGGTGTGTTTATGGTTTCACACGACCTACATTTAGTCATGGCTAAGACCGATGATGTGATTTGTTTGCATCACCACGTGTGCTGTTCAGGCTCGCCGGCAACCATTACTCAGCATCCTTCTTACATTGCTCTATTTGGCAATGCCACCCGTGAGTCTCTAGCGTTTTACCACCATGACCACGAACACCATCATCACGATTTAGCTGGCTCACCAGTCACTGGCGACGCTACCTCTTGCTCAAACCACGCTCACGGACATCACCATCATGATTGAGTTTTTACTGCCTTCAATATTGGCCGGCATTGGTATCGCGATTATCGCAGGTCCACTTGGTTCATTCGTAGTGTGGCGCAAAATGGCTTACTTTGGTGACACACTCGCGCACGCGTCTTTAATGGGGCTGGCGCTTGGCTTTCTGCTAGATATCAACCTATATCTTGCTCTGCTCGTTTGCTGTCTTGCATTAGCGGTACTGCTAGTGACACTTCAAAAGCAACAGCTTGTCGCGACGGATACATTACTGGGCATTTTGGCTCACAGTGCTTTGTCGATTGGTTTGGTTTCCGTCAGCTTCTTAGACAATGTTCGCGTCGATCTAATGAGCTACTTATTTGGTGACCTATTGGCGGTATCACCTCAAGATCTGATGTTCATCTATGCTGGTGTCATCGCAGTTAGCGCATGCTTATATCTTTTCTGGCGCCCACTACTATCTAGTACCGTGAGTGAAGAGCTTGCTGCTGTGGAAGGTGTGAATACCGATTTGGTACGTCTAGTTCTGATGCTTATGGTTGGTGTAGTGATCGCAGTCGGTATGAAGTTTGTTGGCGCACTGATCATGACTTCACTACTGATTATCCCAGCGGCAACGGCTCGTAAAGTCTCTTCTTCACCGGAGCAGATGGCGCTGTTTGCATCGATTATTGGTTCTATCGCGGTGTTGATGGGACTGAGCCTGTCTTGGCATTTCGATACTCCAGCGGGTCCCTCTGTCGTCATCAGTGCCACATTCTTATTCATGATTAGCCAACTTATTAGCCGCAAAGCATAGCCCGAGCGTTTAATACAACCCACCTCATGCTTGAGACAAAAATCAAAGCAAGATAAAAAAAAAGGTGGGACAGAAAAAGAAAAGCCTGCGAAGTCGCAGGCTTTTTAATGCTTATAGTGTGGTTTGGTTAATTACCAACCTGTCACTTCACGTAGACCTTTACCAATCTCAGCTAGAGATTTCACAGTCTTAACGCCAGCTGCTTCTAGTGCTGCGAATTTGTCTTCTGCAGTACCTTTACCACCAGAGATGATTGCACCTGCGTGACCCATACGCTTACCAGGAGGAGCAGTAACACCCGCGATGTAAGAAACCACTGGCTTCGTTACGTTTTCTTTGATGTAAGCTGCTGCTTCTTCTTCCGCAGTACCACCGATCTCACCAATCATTACGATTGCTTCTGTTTCAGGGTCTTCTTGGAAAAGCTTCAGGATGTCGATGAAGTTTGAACCTGGGATTGGGTCACCACCGATACCAACACACGTTGACTGGCCAAAGCCTTCGTCAGTCGTTTGCTTAACCGCTTCGTACGTTAGTGTACCTGAGCGAGAAACGATGCCCACTTTACCTTTCTTGTGGATGTGACCAGGCATGATACCAATCTTACACTCATCAGGAGTGATAACACCCGGACAGTTAGGACCGATCATGCGAACACCAGTTTCTTCTAGCTTCACTTTTACATCGATCATATCTGTCGTTGGGATGCCTTCAGTGATCGTTACGATAAGCTCGATACCAGCGTCGATCGCTTCTAGGATTGCATCTTTACAGAATGGTGCTGGTACGTAGATAACTGTTGCTGTTGCGCCAGTCACTTCTACTGCTTCACGTACTGTGTTGAATACAGGAAGACCAAGGTGAGTTTGACCACCTTTACCCGGAGATACACCACCAACCATTTGTGTACCGTAAGCAATTGCCTGCTCTGAGTGGAAAGTACCTTGACCACCAGTGAAGCCCTGACAGATTACTTTAGTGTCTTTGTTAATTAGTACAGACATTATTTAGCCTCCGCAGCAGCAACAACTTTCTGAGCAGCATCTGTTAGCGACTCAGCAGCAATGATATCAACATCAGAATTAGCAAGAACTTCGCGACCTAGGTCAGCGTTAGTACCTTCTAGACGAACAACAACAGGTACCGTTACACCAACTTCTTTCACTGCACCGATGATGCCTTCTGCGATCATGTCACAACGAACGATACCGCCGAAGATGTTTACTAGAACCGCTTTCACGTTGTCATCAGATAGGATGATTTTGAATGCTTCTGCTACACGCTCTTTTGTTGCGCCGCCACCTACGTCTAGGAAGTTAGCAGGCTTACCACCGTGTAGGTTTACGATGTCCATTGTACCCATCGCTAGACCCGCACCGTTAACCATACAGCCAACGTTGCCATCCAGTGCCACGTAGTTCAGTTCCCACTGAGCTGCGTGCGCTTCACGCTCGTCTTCTTGTGAAGGATCGTGCATTTCACGAAGCTTAGGCTGACGGTATAGCGCGTTTGAGTCGATGTTGATCTTACCGTCAAGACACAGCAAGTTGCCTTCGCCAGTAATAACCAGTGGGTTGATCTCTAGTAGCGCTAGGTCGTACTGAGAGAACATAGTGCCAAGACCCATGAAGATCTTAACGAATTGTTTGATTTGGTCACCTTCAAGACCAAGTTTGAACGCTAGCTCGCGACCTTGGTAAGCCTGAGGGCCTACTAGTGGATCGATCGCTGCTTTGTGGATTAGCTCCGGCGTTTCTTCCGCAACTTTTTCGATTTCCACACCACCTTCAGTCGAAGCCATGAAAACGATCTTACGAGTTGCACGGTCAACAACCGCACCAAGGTAAAGTTCGTTAGCGATGTTAGACGCTTCTTCTACAAGGATTTTAGTAACAGGCTGACCATTTGCGTCTGTTTGGTAAGTAACCAAGTTCTTACCTAGCCATTTTTGTGCGAATTCTTTTACGCCATCTTTTGTATCGTGTAGCTCAACACCGCCCGCTTTACCGCGGCCACCAGCGTGAACCTGACATTTTACAACTTTCTTTTCAGTAATGATGCGACCTGCTGCTTCAAAAGCTTCTTGTGGCGTATCACATGCGTAGCCTTCCGGTACAGGCAAACCGAATTCTGCAAACAGCTGTTTGGCTTGGTATTCGTGCAAATTCATTTTGATATTCCGTTTGTTTATCCCTTAAGGGATTTATTATTTCCATAACGCCGCATCGATGCGGTACGTCTGTAGGGTCTTCTCAAATCAACTGCTTATAAGTTTATATCGGGGGCAGTTCAAATGAAGGCCAGACGCTGAGCCAGTCTAGCCTCGGATGCTGTAGACGTCGAGCTATCAAGGAGAACTCGACGTTTTAGCGATATTAAACGTCTAATAGCAGACGCGCTGGATCTTCTAGTAGCTCTTTAATGGTTACTAGGAAACCCACTGACTCACGGCCATCGATCAAACGGTGGTCATAAGATAGTGCTAGGTACATCATTGGCAAGATTTCTACTTTGCCGTCAACCGCCATTGGACGCTCTTGGATTTTGTGCATGCCCAAGATTGCCGATTGTGGTGGGTTGATGATTGGCGTAGACATCAATGAACCAAATACACCACCATTAGTGATAGTGAAGTTACCGCCCATCAACTCATCAACCGTTAGCTTGCCGTCACGGCCTTTGATTGCTAGCTCTTTGATGCCTTTTTCGATGTCAGCAAAACCTAGTGTGTCGCAGTCTTTTAGAACTGGCGTCACTAGACCACGTGGCGTAGAAACCGCCATGCTGATGTCGAAGTAGTTGTGGTAAACAATGTCATCACCATCGATAGAGGCATTCACTTCTGGGTAACGTTTTAGTGCTTCAGTTACTGCTTTCACGTAGAAAGACATGAAGCCAAGACGAGTACCGTGACGCTCTTCGAACTGGTCTTTGTATTGCTTACGAAGGTCCATGATTGGCTTCATGTTCACTTCGTTAAACGTAGTTAGCATTGCCGTGTTGTTCTTCGCTTCTAGAAGACGGTTTGCTACTGTCTTACGCAGACGCGTCATTGGTACACGCTTTTGGCTACGAGCCGCTGCAGGCGCTTCAACGGCTGCTGGAGCTTCTGCTTTCGGTGCCGCTTTTGCGTTTGCAAGATGTGCTTCAATGTCTTCGCGAGTAATACGACCGCCAACACCAGAGCCTTTCACTTGGCTAGCTTCAAGACCGTGTTCAGCAAGAAGACGACGAACAGCTGGGCTTAGCGCATCGTTGCTTTCTTCTGTTAGCGTTGCTTTATGACGCTTATCAGGAGACGCTTCTTTGTCTTCTGTTGAATCTGTTGTTGGTTCGCCTGCTACTGCGCCTGGCTTAAGCTTCGCGATCAACTGCTTAGAAAGTACTGTTGCACCTTCTTCTTCAATAATGGCTTCTAAAACGCCCGCTTCCGGAGCCGGTACTTCAAGCACAACTTTATCGGTTTCGATATCAACCAGAACTTCATCACGCTCGACTACGTCGCCTGGTTGTTTGTGCCATGTCGCTACGGTTGCGTCAGCAACTGATTCAGGTAAATCTGGAACCAGAATTTCAATTGTCATATCTGTTTCTTCCTTTAACTTCTAGTTCTTAATTCGAAGTTTTTGAGTTCACGTTCAGAGCGTCTTCAACCAACGCTTTTTGTTGTTTCAAGTGCACCGACATGTAGCCTACTGCTGGCGAAGCAGAAGCTGGGCGACCTGCGTATTTAAGATCTGCGCCTGCTGGAATAGCAGCACGGAAGTTGTGTTGGCTACAGTACCAAGCACCCTGGTTTTGAGGCTCTTCCTGACACCACACGAAATCTTCAACATTCGTGTATTGCGCGATAGCGGCTTGAACTTCATCCATTGGGAACGGGTAAAGCTGCTCGATACGCACAATAGCAACATCATCTTGTTCGTTGTTGCGACGCTGTTCTAGAAGGTCGAAATAAACCTTACCTGAACAGAACACAACACGTTTCACTTTGCTTGGATCCAGATTATCGATCTCTGGAATCGCTGGTTGGAATGTGCCTTCAGAAAGCTCTTCCAATGACGATGTACAAAGTGGATGACGCAGTAGCGACTTAGGTGACATAACAATCAGTGGACGACGCATAGGACGCACCACCTGACGACGGATCATGTGGTAAACCTGTGCTGGTGTAGATGGCACTACAACCTGCATGTTTTGTTCAGCACATAATTGTAGGTAACGCTCTAAACGCGCAGATGAGTGCTCAGGGCCCTGACCTTCGTAACCGTGTGGCAACAACATAGTTAGACCACATAGACGAGCCCACTTTTGCTCACCTGATGAGATAAACTGGTCAATCACCACTTGTGCACCGTTCGCGAAGTCACCGAACTGTGCTTCCCAAATGGTCAAACCGCTTGGCTCTGCTGTTGCGTAACCATATTCAAACGCCAATACCGCTTCTTCTGACAACACTGAGTCAAAGACTTGGAATGGACCTTGTTTGTCATGAATATTCGCCAACGGAATGTAGGTGCTTGCGTCGTTCTGGTTATGCAGAACTGAGTGACGGTGGAAGAAAGTACCACGTCCAGAGTCCTGACCAGAGATACGGATACGCTTGCCATCATCAACTAGAGTTGCGTACGCCAGCGTTTCAGCCATACCCCAATCAAGAGGCTTCTCACCGCTGATCATTGCAGAACGATCGTTGTACAACTTGTTTACACGGCTCTGTAGCTTATGACTATCTGGGTATTGGATTAGGCGCTGACCCAACTCTTTCAAGCGAGTTGAATCAAATGTGCTATCCCAAGAAACATCCCAGTCATGGCCGAGGTACGGTGACCAGTCAACAGAGTGTAGAGCCATTGGGCGCCACTCTTTAACCACGACTTCGCCTTTGTCTAGCGCGTCGCGGTACTCGTTAACTAACTGAGTCGCCACTTCGATATCTGATTCGTTTTTGTCGATCAGAACATCAGCGTACAGTTTACGAGGCGTTGGGTGTTTCTTGATTTTTTGGTACATCAACGGCTGAGTTGCATTCGGCTCATCCGCTTCGTTGTGACCATGACGACGGTAACAAACCAAATCAATCACAACATCGCGTTTGAACTCGTTACGGTAATCCAGTGCAATGCGCGTTACGAAAGCAACCGCTTCTGGATCGTCAGCGTTAACGTGGAAAATTGGTGCCTGTACCATCTTCGCGATATCAGTACAGTACATGGTCGAACGTGTATCGCGAGGGTTCGAAGTCGTGAAACCAACTTGGTTGTTCACAACAATACGAACTGTACCGCCAACGCAGAAACCACGTGCAAGAGACATGTTGAACGTCTCTGCTACCACACCCTGACCTGCGATTGCAGAGTCACCGTGGATAGTGATAGGTAGTACGCGGCTTCCATCAAAGTCACCTAAGCGATCTTGACGAGCACGAACTGAACCAATAACTACTGGGTTTACAATCTCAAGGTGAGATGGGTTGAAGGCTAGCGCTAGGTGAACATCACCACCCGGCGTTGCAAAGTCTGCAGAGAAACCTTGGTGGTACTTAACATCGCCCGTACCCCATGTTTCATCATGCTTGCCCGCAAACTCATCAAACAAATCTTGTGGCTTCTTACCAAGAACGTTAACAAGCATGTTCAAACGTCCACGGTGAGCCATACCGATAACCACTTCACGCATGCCGCTTGTACCAGCATGACGGATCAGCTCTTTTGTCATCGGAATCAGTGCATCACCACCCTCAAGCGAGAAACGCTTCGCACCAGGGAATTTTGCACCCAAGTAACGCTCAAGACCTTCAGCAGCCGTTAGCTCCTCAAGGAATGTACGTTTTTCGTCTTTATCGAAAGATGGCTGACCAACGACAGACTCTAAACGTTGTTGGATCCAACGCTTTTGCTCTGTGTCTGTCATGTGCATGTATTCTGCACCGATAGAACCACAGTAAGTCTTCTTCAGTGCTGAGTAGATGTCTTTCAACTGCATCGTCTCTTGACCAATGGCAAAAGAACCTACGTTGAAAGTTTCTGCGAAGTCATCTTCGGTGAGATTGTGGAATGCAGGGTCTAGCTCCGCCACAGGTGGACGTTGCCATAGACCTAGAGGATCGAGTTCAGCAGCTTCATGACCGCGGAAGCGGTATGCGTTGATAAGCTGTAGAACTTTTACTTGCTTAGCGTCGACATCTGGATCACTAACTTGGACACTGTAATGCTTTGTTTCTTGAGCGAGTCGTCGGAAGTAGTCACGGACACGCGAGTGCGGCTGTTCAGCCACTTCTTCTGAGTTCTTAGGCAACTCATCAAATACGCGTTTCCACTCCTCACTTACCAGATCGGGATCACTTAGATACAGTTCGTAGAGGTCCTCTACATACGTTGCATTGGCGCCAGCCAAGTGTGAAGACTCGAGCCATGCCTTCATCACGCCGTTGTGCATATTTTCCCTTAACCAGTAGTTTTCACGTTTGCTTCGGTCTGCGCCGAGCTATTAAGAGCCGCTCCAAGTAGAGCGGCAATTTTTGTTGTTAATTAAATCGAACGATTCACCAGCATCGACTTGATGTGACCGATGGCTTTCGTAGGATTTAGCCCCTTAGGACAAACACTTACACAATTCATGATGCCATGGCAACGAAAAACGCTAAATGCATCATCAAGATCGGACAAACGTTCATCAGTCGCTGTATCTCGGCTATCAATTAGCCAGCGGTAAGCTGCTAAAAGACCAGCAGGGCCGATAAATTTATCTGGGTTCCACCAGAATGATGGACAAGAAGTTGTACAACATGCACACATGATACATTCGTACAATCCATCTAAATGCGCACGTTCATCTGGCGATTGTAAGTTCTCGCGTGAAGGTGGTAGAGCACCATCATCAATCAAGAAAGGCTTAACTTTCGCATAGTTATCGTAGAACTGCGTCATGTCAACGATAAGATCGCGTACTACTGGTAGACCTGGTAATGGTCGGATGACAATCTTGTCACCCTGCAGTGCTGAAAGTGGTGTAATACACGCTAGACCGTTTTTACCATTCATGTTCAGGCCATCAGAGCCACAAACACCTTCACGGCATGAGCGACGGAATGAGATGCTAGGATCTTGCTCTTTCAGCAGAATCAACGCATCCAGAACCATCATGTCTGAGCCTTCTTCCACCTCAAGGGTGTAATCCTTCATGTAAGGTTTTGTGTCTACATCCGGGTTGTAACGGTATAAAGAGAAGTTCAATTTCATAGTCATTTCCTCCTCTTAGTATGTACGTACTTTCGGTGGGAAAGCGTCACGGTGAACTGGCGTCATGTTTACATCACGCTTCGTCATCGCTTCTGTTTCCGGGTTGTAGATAGAGTGGCATAGCCAGTTTTCATCATCACGCTCTGGGAAGTCGAAACGAGCATGTGCACCACGGCTTTCTGTACGGTAGTTCGCTGCTACAGCTGTAGAGAATGCAGTTTCCATCAAGTTGTCTAGCTCTAGACACTCGATACGTTGCGTGTTGAATTCAGAAGACTTATCAGCAAGGTGTGCGTTTTGCAGACGCTCGCGGATCACTTTCAGCTCTTCTAGACCTGTTGCCATTGCATCACCTTCACGGAATACCGAGAAGCTGTTTTGCATGCAAGATTGCAGATCTTTACGGATTTGAACTGGATCTTCACCACCAGTGCTGTTTTCCCAACGCATAGTACGCGCTAGAGACGCTTCAATGTCAGATTCAGTTGCTGGGCGAGCTTCAGCTTGTGCAGCCAATGTTTCGCCAAGGTGTAGGCCTGTCGCGCGACCAAATACCACAAGGTCAAGCAGTGAGTTACCACCCAGACGGTTTGCACCGTGTACTGATACCGAAGCAATTTCACCACATGCGTATAGACCTTGAACTTCAACGTCATTGCCGTCAGCAGTCTGCTTGATTGCTTGACCTGAAACTTGTGTTGGAACACCGCCCATCATGTAGTGACAGGTTGGGATTACTGGAATTGGCTCTTTCACTGGATCCACATGCGCGAATGTACGTGAAAGCTCACAGATACCTGGTAGACGAGATTCAAGAACGTCTTTACCTAGGTGATCCAGTTTCAGCTTGATGTGCGGACCCCAAGGGCCGTCACAACCACGACCTTCACGGATTTCAATCATCATTGAACGCGCTACTACGTCACGGCCAGCAAGGTCTTTCGCGTTTGGTGCGTAACGTTCCATGAAGCGCTCGCCGTCTTTATTTAGAAGGTAACCACCTTCACCACGACAACCTTCAGTAACAAGAACACCTGCGCCAGCGATACCCGTTGGGTGGAACTGCCACATTTCCATATCTTGCATTGGAACACCAGCACGAAGCGCCATACCAACACCGTCACCAGTATTGATGTGAGCGTTCGTTGTAGAAGCGTAAATACGACCCGCGCCACCTGTTGCTAGGATAGTTGCTTTCGATTTGAAGTAACAAATCTCGCCCGTTTCCATACAGATAGCAGTACAACCCATGATCGCGCCGTCTTGGTTTTTCACCAAGTCTAGTGCGTACCACTCAGAGAAGATGGTTGTTTTGTGTTTAACGTTTTGTTGGTAAAGCGTATGAAGAAGAGCGTGACCAGTACGGTCTGCTGCCGCAGCAGTACGAGCCGCTTGCTCACCACCAAATTCTTTCGATTGGCCACCAAACGGACGTTGGTAGATAGAACCGTTATCGAAACGAGAGAATGGTAGACCCATTTTTTCTAGCTCGATAACCGACTCAGGGCCATTCTTACACATGTACTCGATAGCATTCTGGTCACCAATGTAATCAGAACCTTTTACTGTGTCGTACATGTGCCACTGCCAATCGTCCTTGTGCGAGTTACCAAGCGCAACCGTGATACCGCCTTGCGCAGATACAGTATGAGAACGAGTTGGGAAAACTTTTGACAACAAAGCACAAGATAGGCCTTGCTCCGAAATTTGTAGTGCAGCGCGCATACCTGCACCACCAGCGCCGATTACTACGGCATCAAACTCACGAACTGGAATAGACACTTACGCACCCCACAAAATAAATAGACCAGAGAAGACATAGCCGAATAGAACGGCAATAACACCAAGTTGCAGTGCGCCACGAAGTTTCGCGCACTTAATGTAATCCGTTAATACTTGCCACAAACCGATCCACGCGTGAATCAGAATCGAAACAAGTGCCAACATGGTGAAGACTTTAGTGAATGTACCACCAAAGAATTGGGTCCAAGATGCGTAAGAGATATCTGAGAAAGCGCAGAAGCTCACCAGATAAATCGTGTATAAAGTCATAATGATCGCTGACGCACGAATCAGTAAGAAATCGTGGACACCGTTACGACCAAATGAAGAAACGTGTTTTACCATACCAAGATCCCCGCCAATAGTGATAACACTGCAGTAGCACCAAACGCGACTTTAGCGCTCATTGCGCCTGACTCGAGTTCTTCAAAGTGGCCTAGGTCCATCAACAAGTGACGAACACCACCAGCAATGTGGTAGGCAAGTGCAGTTAGAATTCCCCACAGAATGAATTTCACGAAGAAGCTATCGACGATGTCAGCGGCTTCCATAAAACCCATCGGGGATGACAGAGAAATGGACAGTAACCAAAGTAATATACCCACCGCAACAAACGTAATCACACCCGACACACGGTGCAGGATGGACGCGATTGCTGTGATGGGAAAGCGGATGGTCTGTAAATCTAAATTAACAGGTCTTGACTTTCTTTCTTTCACGGGCTTGCTCACTCAGCTCCATTGAGCATTTATTGTTATAACCAATTTCAGCTTCCAAACGTACAAAAGTTAACATTTGATTAACAAATACTCGCAATAAGCTCGGAGATAATTGTAAACACTTTGTTAACAAACGGAGTCCGTAAACAAACCTCACTTTTGTTTCCAGCCCCGAATTTATAAGGATTTAACTAAAATTTTCTGTGCCAATATACGGCCAGCAACATTCTAATACAATTGATGTAACAAATTATGCTACATAGAACAGATTTTTAACGATTTTCATGAGAAAAATCATAACAAGTGCACACAAAACTGGAGAAAAATTGACTTTAAGCTTTAACAACAGTACAAAAATGGCACATAAACATCCTGGACGGATTAAATAATAAACAAAGGAGATTGTTATGGCGGATAAGAAAGCTACCCTTCATGTTGAAGGTCATGCGCCGATCGAACTGCCAATTATGGACGGTACGCTAGGTACACCTGTGATTGATGTTCGTAAACTGGGAGCCAATGGTTACTTTACTTTTGACCCAGGTTTTCTTGCCACTGCATCTTGTGAATCATCAATTACGTACATCGATGGCGGCAAAGGTATTCTTTTGCACCGCGGTTACCCGATTGATCAATTAGCCAATAACGCAGATTACTTGGAAGTATGTTACATCCTGCTTTATGGCGAAGCCCCTACCCGTGAGCAATACGAGCAATTTAAAACAACTGTTACTCGCCATACTATGGTGCACGAGCAGATCGCAAGCTTCTTCCATGGCTTCCGTCGCGACGCTCACCCAATGGCAGTAATGTGTGGCGTAGTTGGTGCACTAGCGGCCTTCTACCACGATTCACTAGATATCAACAACGACGAGCACCGTGAAATTGCGGCTTATCGTCTACTGTCTAAAATGCCAACGCTGGCAGCGATGTGTTACAAGTACTCAATCGGCCAGCCGTTTATTTACCCTCGTAACGACCTAAACTACGCGGAAAACTTCCTGCACATGATGTATGCAAACCCATGTGAAGAATACGAAGTAAACCCTGTTGTTGCGCGTGCGATGGATAAAATCTTCACACTTCACGCAGACCACGAACAAAACGCTTCAACGTCGACAGTTCGTCTATCTGGTTCTTCTGGCGCGAACCCATTCGCGTGTATTGCCGCAGGTATTGCTTCTCTATGGGGTCCTGCACACGGTGGTGCAAACGAAGCGTGTCTGAAGATGCTTGAAGAGATCGGCAGCGTAGACAACATTCCTGAGTATGTTGAGCGTGCAAAAGACAAAGATGACCCATTCCGTCTGATGGGCTTCGGTCACCGCGTTTACAAGAACTACGATCCACGTGCGACAGTAATGCGTGAAACATGTCACGAAGTTCTTAAAGAGCTGAACATCCAAGATCCACTACTAGACGTAGCAATGGAACTTGAGCGCATTGCTCTTTCTGACGAATACTTCGTGTCTAAGAAGCTTTACCCGAACGTAGACTTCTACTCTGGCATCATCCTAAAAGCGATCGGTATTCCTGTATCGATGTTTACGGTAATCTTCGCGATTTCTCGTACTATCGGTTGGATCGCTCACTGGAACGAAATGCACAGCGACCCACTAAACCGAATCGGTCGTCCTCGTCAGCTATACACTGGTGAAACTCAACGTGAGTTTTCTCCATTGCACGAGCGTGAGTAACGGTTAGAATCGAGAATCGAATAAAATAAGGGTTGGCGTGAAAGCGTCAACCCTTTCTATTTTGGAGTGATTAGAACGAGCTACGCTCTATGGAACGCTTCGCTTCGAGATGCGAGAGATAATTGCGTAACACTTTCACATCTCAACAGACAAAGCCCGTCCCTTCTATACTGGGTTATCAATATCAATAAACGTAACGTCTAAACCATGCTCTTGCGCTAACCATTCCCCTAGCGCTTTAATGCCGTAGCGTTCGGTTGCATGGTGGCCAGCTGAGAAATAATGAATGTCTAATTCACGAGCCGTGTAAGTGGTACGTTCTGAGATCTCGCCCGAAATAAATGCATCTAATCCATGCTGAGCAGCAAGCTCAATAAAATCCTGACCACCGCCGGTACACCAGCCAACAGTCTCAATCATTTTGTCTGCATTGTCAGGCGCAATATGCAAAGGTTCACGGTTTAGGACTTGATTGATTTTGTGTGCGAAGTCAGCGCCAGTCATTGCTTGTTTCAAGCGGCCAAACAGAGCGACAGATTGAGGGTGCCCTTCTAAGCCGCCTTCCACTTCAATGTCTAGCAAGCGAGCAAGTTCTGCGTTGTTACCAAGTTCAGGATGAATATCTAACGGTAAGTGGTAGCCATATAGGTTGATATCATTTTTGATCAAGCTACGGATACGCTTTCCTTTCATACCACGAATAGGCTCTGGCTCACCTTTCCAAAAGTAGCCGTGGTGAACAAGCAGCGCATCAGCATCTAGCTCGATGGCTTTATCGATCAGCGCTTGTGAAGCAGTGACACCTGTCACGATGCGTTTGATTTCTGATTTGCCTTCTACTTGCATACCATTCGGTGCGTAATCTTTAATAAGTTGCGGAGACAGTTTCTCGTTAAGGATCTTTTCCAGCTGTAAGTTATTCATTTTTAATTCCAATACTTGTGGCTTGAGCAAAGTGTATATCGAACCGCAATCTAGATGCCAGTTGCGACATCCCCAACTCAAATAAATTTCGATACAATAGGAGGGCTATGCCAGTGACAACAAGGAAAATGGATGAACTCTCTACAACGTTTCTATCAATGGATTGCTTGCACCCCACCACTTTTTAAACTTCAAACGCCATTTGCCACTGTAGAAGATCTTCTGGCATCACCTCTATCTGACAACGAAGACTACGATGGCAATCCACGACTTGGCTTCCTTTACCAACACCTTTGCACCAAGCTGCTGACTTGCTCGCCTCGATATGAATTGGTTGCTGAAGAGATTCAACTCAATGACACGACTGGCCGCACGATTGGCGCCGTTGATTTGATCCTCAAGAATCAGGAAACCAAACAACACGAGCATTGGGAAGTAGCCATCAAGTTCTACTTACTGCATGAGGGCATTTGGTATGGACCGAATGCTCACGACCAACTGCACAAGAAGCTCGACCGTATGCTCACCCACCAGCTAAAAATGAGTCAAAGAGAAGAGTTCCACCAACAGTTACCGTTAGACAATATACCGAGTGAGCACCTTCTAATGCAGGGACGCCTTTACGTTAACCCTTTTTCTGCAGAACCTATCCCGACAAGCTGTTTAGGTTACGAACTAGACCCAAGCCAAATATCCGGTTACTGGTGCTATCAAAGCCAATGGGAGCAAATTGAAGAGCCACTTTACGCCCTCTCTAAACCACTTTGGGCAATAGGCAATGAGCAGTTCTTAGAGCCTATCGATAAACCATCCGATAGGTTTGTTCACGCTCAAACAAAGAGCGGTCAATTTTGGTTTGTTGTACCGGATACTTGGCCGAACTAAAACGGGAAACGGGAAACGGGAAACGGGAAACGGGAAACGGGAAACGGGAAACGGGAAACGGGAACGAACGGGAAACGGGAAACGGGAAACGGGAAACGGGAAACGGGAAACGGGAAACGGGAAACGGGGGAAACGGGAAACGGGAAACGGGAAACGATTTTATTTTGTTTTACGAGGAACAAGTTCCGTCAACACCTTCTTAATCAAAATACCTTTTCACTACACCCTCAATGAGCACCTCTCAATTCCCAAAGCGAAGCGCTCCCGACTCTCGAAGCGCAGCGTTCCCTCTTCACAAACAAAAAGGGCCGACGCAATGTCGACCCTTTTAAAATCTTAACCGTTTGAATTACAAACCAGCGGCTGCAAACACTTGATTAACAATTTCTTGTGCTTCAGCTTCGATTTGTTTTAGGTGCTCTTCACCTTTGAAGCTTTCACAGTAGATTTTGTAGATGTCTTCGGTACCTGATGGGCGAGCTGCAAACCAACCATTCGCTGTCGTTACTTTAAGGCCACCAATTGCAGCACCATTACCTGGTGCGTGCGTTAGACGAGCTGTAATTGCATCACCAGCCAGAGTTTCAGCCGCTACCATTTCTGGTGACAACTTCTTCAGTACGTCTTTTTGTGGGCCATTAGCTACAGCTTGAATGCGGTTGTACTTAGATTCACCGTGCTTCGCTGCTAGCTCTTCATAATAATCTTGAGGGTTCTTACCCGTTACCGCAGTGATCTCTGCTGCTAGAAGACATAGCAGGATGCCGTCTTTGTCTGTTGACCAAGGCGTACCATCTTTACGAAGGAAAGACGCACCTGCACTTTCTTCGCCGCCGAAGCCAAACTTACCAGTGTACAGACCATCAACAAACCATTTAAAGCCGACTGGTACTTCACATAGCTCACGACCTAAATCCGCTACAACACGGTCAATCAAAGCACTTGAAACTAGCGTTTTACCAACAGCTACGTCTTTACCCCACGCTTCACGGTGACGGTATAGGTAATCGATACAAACCGCTAAGAAGTGGTTCGGGTTCATCAGACCTTTCGGCGTAACGATACCGTGGCGATCGTAGTCAGGGTCGTTACCAAAGGCTAAGTCGTATTCATCTTTCAACGCCAATAGACCCGCCATTGCGTAAGGAGAAGAACAGTCCATACGTACAACGCCGTCTTTATCTAGAGACATGAATTGGAAAGAAGGATCAATCGCTTCACTTACTAGCGTTAGGTCTAGGTCGTATGCCTGACCAATTTGACGCCAGTAATCAATGCCACTGCCACCCAATGGATCTATACCAATCTTCAGGTTTGCTTTTTGGATTGCTTCCATATCGATAACATTCACTAGATCATCGATGTATGGCTTCACCAAATCCATCTCTACAAACAGATCCGATGCTTTCGCTTCTGCCAGTGGTAGGCGTTTAACACCTTGCAAACCTTCAGCAATCAGCGCGTTTGCACGATCTTCGATTGCTTGAGTCAGTTCAGCCTCTGCTGGACCACCGTGAGTCGGGTTGTATTTGATGCCGCCGTCTTGCGGTGGGTTATGCGATGGGGTAATTACGATACCGTCTGCTTTGTCATCATGCTTGATGTTGTGAGTCAGAATCGCGTGTGAAATACCCGGTGTTGGTGTGTAGCCGTTGCCTTGTTGAACAATAACTTTCACGCCATTTGCAATCAATACTTCAATCACACTTGAAAATGCTGGCTCTGATAGTGCGTGCGTGTCTTTACCAACAAACAATGGACCTGTTGTTCCTTGCTCAGCACGAACTTCCGCTACCGCTTGAGCGATCGCTAAAATGTGGTTTTCGTTAAAAGTGTGCTTGTCTGCAGTACCGCGGTGGCCAGAAGTACCAAATTGAACCTTATGTTCTGCGTTTGCTGCGTCTGGTTGAAGTAAGAAGTAGTTAGCAACGAGTGCTGGGATATTGTGAAGATCTTCCTGCTGCGCTTTTTGCCCAGCACGAGGGTGCATAGCCATGTTTGACATCCTTTCTTTAAAAACAAATAAAATCAAAAAAGCCTCATAATATCTGCTAAACGCTACACATTATGAGGCTTCTATCAGGTTTCTTAGATTGAACCTGTTACTTTCTCTATTAAGTCAGGCTGGAATTCCATGTGAGCCATCACCTGCTCTACCATCTGTCGCTTACGACTGGTGTTGTTGTTGGTGATTACCCAAAATGGCGTGCCAGGAATTGCTTTAGGTTTGGTAGTGTTACCATTTGCTAGCAGAGTCTCTTCGTTATCAGCAAAGTAAACGCGTTTGCGCCCTTTCACTTTTGTTGCTTGAGAGAAACTCTCTGGATTCAGTTTGTGTAAGGTTGATAGTACCAACATGAAGCGATCAATCGCTTTCTTAAGACCAGCAAACTCGTCAGAGATAAGTAGAGAGCGCATCTCTTTTACGGTATCTACTGATTCTGCTTTGCCAGCATCTTTACTTACTACAATCCCTTGTGGCTGTTCTACTACAGGTGCAACAACTGCTTCCTGCAACTGGCCATCAAGGTTCAAAAGGCGTCGTAAAATATCCGAGGCACTTTCACCGATATGCTTGGTTTGACCCGCAATGTAACGGTATAGATCCTCATCAACCTCAATTGTTTTCATTCGCTTTTCACATTCTCAATGTTTAAACTCTGGGGGATTATAACGAGATCCTCGCGGATACTCCACGTTAAACCCATCACGAATAAGATAAAATGTCAGCATTACTCAACTATAAGCAGGAAGGGCACGGCCAAACGGTTGTTTTGATTCATGGATTGTTTGGCAGTTTCAGTAATCTAGGTTTACTGGCTCGCGACCTCGTTCAAGATCACTGTGTGATCAGCATTGATCTCCGAAATCATGGCCTTTCTTTCCATTCAGAAACACACAACTATGAAGTAATGGCGCAAGATGTTGCTGATTTACTTCGTTATTTGAATATCGAGCCAGCACTTGTCATCGGTCACTCAATGGGCGGAAAAGTTGCGATGAAATTGGCGGATGTTGCGCCAGAGTTTGTTAAACGACTAGTCGTACTCGATATGGCGCCAGTGTCTTACCAAACAAACCGTCACGATAACGTGTTTAACGGCCTGCAAGCGGTAATCAAAGAAAAACCGGCCAATCGCCAGCAAACGATGGATATTCTTGCTCAACATATTGAAATCGATGGCGTTAGACAATTCCTGTCGAAATCGTTGTACAAAAATGGTGACCAAATGGACTGGCGCTTTAACGTTGCAAGTTTGCTCAACAACTACGACGACATCATTGGCTGGCAAGAAATTGCACCAACCGACATTCCTACGTTGTTTGTTAAAGGCGGTGATTCCGACTATCTGATGCCTGAGCATCAACCTGCGGTTAAACGCCAGTTTAACAACGCAAAAGCACACATTATTGCCAACACCGGACACTGGTTACATGCCGAGAAACCGGCAGAAGTTATGCGTGTGATCAGGAAATATATTTCGAGTTAACAAATTCGAAAAACAACGCCAGATTATTGAAATAACCCTTCTCGTAGTGCATTAACTTTACCGTTTAACAGTGGTATAGTGCGCACAAGAATTTTTGGCATGAAGGACGACAATGCTATACGACTATATGGACATGCTCGAGTCGATCGGGCTCGATCTTCTTTTTGCTGCTATCTTCTTCTTCATTGGGATGGCGATAAAAGATGTACTAAAGCAAGGCAATGTACCTGTTTTTGGTCGTCGTATTGTGTGGTTGGTTCTTTTCCTTGGCTGTGCTGGTTTCATCGCCAAAGGTCTGATTCAGCTCAGTTGGGAAGGCACAGGGCTAGGTTAAGCTCTGCTCCCCCATCGCCAGTAACAAACAATGTAAAGGTATAGACTCTATGGCAAGTGTAGGTATCTTCTTCGGTAGCGACACAGGTAATACTGAAGCCGTTGCAAAGATGATTCAAAAGCAACTAGGTAAACAACTAGTTCACGTTCAAGACATCGCAAAAAGCAGCAAAGAAGACATTGATAACTTTGATCTTCTACTTCTAGGTATCCCGACTTGGTACTACGGTGAAGCACAATGTGATTGGGATGATTTCTTCCCAGAACTTGAGCAAATCGATTTCTCTACGAAGCTAGTTGCTATTTTCGGTTGTGGTGACCAAGAAGATTACGCAGAGTACTTCTGTGACGCAATGGGCACAGTACGTGACATCGTTGAAGCGAAAGGCGGTACTATCCTAGGCCACACTTCGACTGAAAGTTACGAGTTCGAAGCATCTAAAGCTCTAGTAGAAGGTGACGACAGCCAATTCGTTGGTCTGTGTATCGACGAAGACCGTCAACCAGAACTGACTGACGAGCGCGTAGAAAACTGGGTTAAGCAAGTCTACGAAGAGATGTGCCTAGCTGAGCTTGAAGGCTAAGTAAGCATTCATAAAAAAGACCTCCTTCGTGGAGGTCTTTTTGTATCTAAACAGGGACTAAGAGATTTCTGTCGCAATTTCTTCTTCTCGGTACTGAGGTTTCTTCCTCACGTACAATTTGCGCTGCACTTCCGAAACAACATTACCCTCTTTGTCTTTTACGTGAGTAATGAATTCAGGGAAGCACTTCTCACCATTACGAGTCATTTGATAGATTTCATCTAGCATGCCATCTGTCACCTCAAACTCCGCAAACAAATCACTCTGCCCGGGCTTAATGAAGTTGATACTCGCCTCTTTATCCCAAACGTAGTATTCCTCGCGAAGAATGCCCATCAACATCAAAGAGTAAATTGGGTCAGTGAGAGAGAAAATACTTCCTCCATACTGAGTTCGATTGGCGTTTTTATTCCACCAGCGCAGTTTCAAACGAACTTTCACCGTTCGAAAGTCTTCAGAAATATGTAAGATTTTAATACCAGCCCCCCAGAATGGCGGCCAAATATTCAGCGAAAACTTCACAATTCCTGGTTTATATATCTTAGCAAGTCGCTTATTCATAACTGTCCGTAGTCGTTGCGTTCCAATGTTATCAATATGTAACTGGTCTGATCTGTAATATAATCGACCTGTTTCCAATTTACAAAAAGAATCTATTAACCCTTTGAAGTTCGTGGTTTAATGTTCAGTACGCTTCGCCTATAATGATAGGAATATTATATTCTGTTAAATCGCTGCAGATGATCCAACGGGAAAGTATATGTCAGACAATAATCAGGCGCTGAAGGATGCGGGTCTAAAAGTAACCCTTCCAAGGCTAAAAATTCTAGAAGTACTTCAGCAGCCAGACTGCCAGCACATCAGTGCTGAAGATTTGTACAAAAAGCTAATTGATCTAGGTGAAGAGATCGGACTAGCAACCGTTTATCGTGTACTAAACCAATTCGATGATGCTGGTATTGTTACTCGTCACCATTTCGAAGGCGGTAAATCAGTATTTGAACTGTCAACTCAACATCACCACGATCACCTTGTGTGTCTAGATTGTGGTGAAGTGATTGAGTTTTCAGACGACGTGATCGAAGAACGTCAAAAAGAAATTGCGGCTAAGTACAATGTTACGCTTACTAACCACAGCTTGTACCTATACGGTAAATGTAGCGACGGTTCATGTAAGACAAACCCTGACGCTCACAAGCCAGCAAAATAAGAGTCCGACTCTTATCGCTTTTACTCTAAAACGTCAGCCTCGGCTGGCGTTTTTATTGTCTGAACAAATCAGACTAGCCATAAAAAATGCCAGCAATGATGCTGGCATTTTTGTTAGCGAGGTATTGAGATTATTGGTTCTCGATTTTCGCCCAAGTATCACGTAGACCAACAGTACGGTTGAATACTAGCTTATCCGCTGAAGAGTCTTTCGAATCTGCACAGAAGTAACCCATACGCTCAAATTGGTAACCTTTTTCAGCTTCTGATGCTGCTAGGCTTGGCTCAACAAAACCGTTTAGAATCACTAGTGATTCTGGGTTGATTGTCGCAGCAAAGTCATCCGCAGCCGCTGGGTTTGGTACTGTGAACAAACGATCGTACAGACGAATTTCTGCAGGCAGAGCTTTGTCTGCTGAAACCCAGTGAATTACACCTTTCACTTTACGGCCATCTGCTGGGTTCTTACCTAGCGTGTCAGCATCGTAAGTACAGAAGATTGTCGTGATGTTACCTTCTGCGTCTTTCTCGATGCGTTCAGCCTTAATCACGTATGCGCCACGTAGACGTACTTCTTTACCTAGAACAAGACGCTTGTATTTCTTGTTTGCTTCTTCACGGAAGTCTTCGCGCTCGATCCAAACTTCACGAGTGAATGGCACTTCACGCTCACCCATTTCAGGTTTGTTTGGATGGTTAGCAACCGTTAGCGTCTCTACCGCACCTTCTTCAAAGTTCTCGATAACAATCTTAACAGGATCTAGAACAGCCATCGCACGCGGTGCATTTTCGTTTAGATCATCACGAATACAAGATTCTAGTGAACCGAACTCAATCATGTTCTCTTGCTTCGTTACGCCGATACGCTTACAGAACTCACGAATAGATGCAGATGTGAAGCCACGACGACGCAGACCAGATACGGTTGGCATACGTGGGTCATCCCAACCATCAACCAATTTCTCAGTTACTAGTTGGTTTAGCTTACGCTTAGACATCACTGTGTATTCAAGATTTAGGCGGCTGAATTCGTACTGGTGTGGACGACAATCAATTGTGATGTTATCTAGAACCCAGTCGTACAGACGACGGTTATCCATGAACTCTAGAGTACAGATAGAGTGCGTAATGCCTTCTAGCGCATCAGAGATACAGTGTGTGAAGTCGTACATTGGGTAAATGCACCACTTATCACCAGTCTGGTGGTGAGTCGCGAAACGTACACGGTAGATAACTGGGTCACGCATAACCATGAATGAAGAACCCATGTCGATCTTCGCACGAAGACACGCTTTACCTTCTTCGAACTCACCCGCACGCATTTTTTCAAATAGCGCTAGGTTTTCTTCGATTGGGCGATCACGGTATGGGCTTGGTTTACCCGGAGCCGTTAACGTACCGCGGTATTCACGAATCTGCTCAGGACTTAGCTCATCAACGTACGCTAAGCCTTTATTAATCAATTCAATTGCATATTCGTAAAGCTTGTCGAAGTAGTTTGATGAGTAACATACTTCACCATCCCACTCGAAGCCCAACCAGTTTACATCTTTCTTGATAGACTCAACGTATTCGATGTCTTCTTTTTCAGGGTTTGTATCGTCGAAACGTAAGTTACATTGGCCCTGGTAGTCCTGAGCAATACCGAAGTTCAAACAGATAGACTTAGCATGACCGATGTGCAGGTAGCCATTCGGCTCCGGCGGGAATCGAGTATGCACGCTAGTGTGTTTACCATCCGCTAGATCTTTATCAATGATCTGGCGAATAAAGTTTGATGGACGAGCATCAGCTTCACTCATCTATAGCACCTCAAAAATATTAGTATTGTCAGAGAAAACAGTACTCCGTAACCGTACTCGGTTTACAGAGTGCATTGTTCCTAATGATCCACAATTCTTAGCGATTAGACAACAAGAACCGTCGTTAAAACGGCAATATTTCTCTTCTTCGCTTGAAAGCACAGCATATTAAATCTGCACAAACAAAAAAAGACCTCCCGAAGGAGGTCTTTATAGAGAGTCATTAAGATGTAATTAAGGCAGTTTTACATCTGATAGGTCTTCACCTGCACCGATTGCTTTCATTTCACCAGCAACGATTTCTGCAAGAGGACCCAGGATAACTTGAAGGTTGTTTTCGCCAAGCTTAACCACACCTTTCGCGCCTAGTTTCTTAAGTACTGCTTCGTCAGCAACAGAGCGGTCTTTAAGCGTTAGACGTAGACGAGTGATACACGCGTCGATTGAAGTTAGGTTATCGTGACCACCTAGCGCTTTCAGGTATTGACGAGCTAGGTCACCTTTTGCTGCATCACCAGCTGGAGCAGCTGCAGCTTCGTTATCGTCGTCTTCACGACCTGGCGATTTCAGGTTGAAAGCGCGGATTGCGAAGCTGAATGTGAAGAAATATAGAGCACCGAAGCCTAAACCTACTGCGAACAGTACTAGTGGCTTAGTTGCTAGACCGTAGTTCAGTACGAAGTCGATTAGACCTGCAGAGAAACCAAAGCCGTGTAGCGTACCAAGCATGTTTGCAATTACTAGAGACAGACCTGTAAATACTGCGTGGATTGCGTATAGAGCAGGTGCTAGGAATACGAACATGAACTCTAGAGGCTCAGTGATACCTGTTAGGAATGAACAGAATGCTACTGAGAATAGTGCACCACCAACTTGGCTGCGCTTCTCAACTGGTGCTGCTAGGTACATAGCAAGTGCCGCACCTGGTAGACCGAACATCATCACAGGGAAGAAACCGTTCATGAATACACCAGCGCTCTTATCGCCGCCGAAGAAGCGGTGTAGGTCACCAGATTTCAGAGTTTCAGTTACTTCTTTAACTGTTGCAGTGATTTCTGGAGTTACAGAGTTAGCGAATTCGAATGTGTGAGTTTGACCAGCAACAAGAGTCTTAGCTAGAGCTGGGTCAACACAAAGCTGTTGTAGTGCAGGAAGCGCTTGACCAGCAGCAGTTGCGCCAGAAACTAGAACTTCTTGACACGTACCCATACCGAACCAGAAGTACGAGTTTAGTACGTGGTGTAGACCTACAGGGATAAGTGCACGGTTAAGCGTACCGTATACGAATTGACCGATAGCACCAGAAGTAGAAACTGCGTGTGCTAGTGCGTCAAGACCGCCTTGGATTGTTGGCCATACAACACCAGCAATTGCACCAGCTACTAGCGAGAATAGACCCGCCATGATTGGTACTAGACGTTTGCCAGAGAAGAATGCCAACCACTCAGGAAGACGAGTAGCATGGAAAGCGTTGTAAGAGTGACCAGCGATGATACCTGCAATGATACCGCCGAAGAATGACATGTTAACGCTTGCATCGATTGTTGCTGCTGTTGCAGTAAGTACGAAGTAAGCAACTGCACCTGCTAGACCTGCAGCACCTTGACCGTCTTTAGAAAGACCGATCGCGATACCTAGACCGAATAGCAGTGGTAGTTGACTAAAGATTGCGTTACCAGCAGATGCCATAAACGCGATGTCTAACAGGTCAGGCTGACCCAAACGTAGTAAAAGCGCTGCAACTGGAAGCGTTGCGATAGGAAGCATAAGAGCTTTACCTAACTTCTGCGCGTATCCAAGAATATTCACCTTAAGTTCCCCCTATAGGATTTTATGTTTTGTTGAATGACTTATTTCAGTCGTTCAATTTAGTCGCTACCAGTTTATGATATTAATTTTGCTCCGCAAATTAAAACCTCATTGTTTGTGATCATAATCACCAGAAATTGGTCATTCAGAAGGTTTTTGCTAGCGAGATCATAAAACTTATTTTATTATACGAAAAAATGGCGTTTTAGAGATAAGATTCTCGGACTTTATGCAAGACAGAATCAGTGTTATTTTGGTATCTCTACAGATGATTCGCAGTAACTTTGCTCTGGAAAACAATCATAAAAACTAATTCATTTATTATTTTTCAGTTAGTTACTCTGATAATGACATCGATAAAACGCGACTTGCTGTATGTGACTCGTTATCTAATTCAGTGATACAAACTAAGTACCAGCCCGACTCATGGAGTCGCCAGTTAGATAACGGAACAGAAAATGAATTCTCATCTATAAGGACTAGCTGACTATGTACGCGCTAAGTAACTGTAAAATCTATACCGGTAGTGATGTTCTTACCGATCATGCTGTCATCATCGACAATGACCAGATTCAATCAGTTGTGCCAGTGACTCAACTACCAGAAGGTATTGAAGTAAAAGATCTGGACGGTGCTAACCTAAGCCCTGGTTTTATCGACCTACAGCTAAACGGCTGTGGCGGTGTGATGCTTAACGACGAAATCACACCAGAAACAATGCAAATCATGCATGAAGCAAACCTTAAATCTGGTTGTACAAGCTTCCTACCGACTCTAATCACATCTTCAGACGAAGACATGCGCGCTTCGATTGCTGCAGCTCGTGAGTACCACAACAAATACCAAAACCAATCGCTAGGTTTGCATCTTGAAGGTCCGTACCTAAACGTAGCGAAAAAAGGTATTCACAGCGTTGACTTCATCCGCCCTTCTGACGACGGTATGATTGATCTGATTTGCGCAAACGCAGACATCATTGCAAAAGTAACGCTAGCACCAGAACAAAATGATCCTGAGCATATCTCTCGTTTGAAAGCGGCTGGCATCGTAGTTTCTATCGGTCACACCAACGCAACATACGCAGAAGCACGTCAAGGTTTCGAAGCAGGTATCACATTTGCCACTCACCTATTCAATGCGATGACGCCAATGGTTGGTCGTGAACCAGGTGTGGTTGGTGCGATTTACGACACCCCAGAAGTTTACGCTGGTATCATTGCAGACGGTTTCCACGTTGATTACGCAAACATTCGAATTGCTCATAAAATCAAGGGCGAAAAGCTTGTTTTGGTGACGGATGCCACAGCTCCAGCAGGTGCTAACATTGATCACTTTATTTTTGTCGGTAAGAAAGTATATTACCGAGATGGTAAGTGTGTTGATGAAAATGGCACACTAGGCGGCTCAGCTCTGACTATGATCGAAGCAGTTCAGAATACAGTTGAGCACGCAGGCATCGCTTTAGACGAAGCTCTACGAATGGCTACACTGTACCCAGCAACCGCAATCGGTGTTGAGGACCGTCTTGGCCGAGTTCGAAAAGGTATGGTAGCAAACCTTACTGTTTTCGATCGTGACTTCAATGTAAAAGCGACGGTTGTTAACGGACAATACGAGCAAAATTAAGCATGAATGGCGGACAGATTGGTAATGTAGATTTAGTAAAACAGCTTAACAGCGCTGCGGTATACAGGCTGATTGACCAACAAGGTCCAATCTCCCGTATTCAAGTCGCGGATGTTAGTCAGCTCGCCCCAGCGAGTGTTACCAAAATAACCCGCCAACTTTTAGAGCGCGGCTTAATTAAAGAAGTCGCGCAACAAGCTTCTACCGGTGGTCGTCGAGCAATCTCGTTGACCACTGAAGTAAAACCTTTCCACTCTATCGCTGTTCGATTAGGTCGTGACTACGTGCAATTCTGCTTGTACGACTTAGGCGGCACAGCATTGGCACAAGATCAACACGAGCTTCATTACAGCAACCAAGCTGACTTGATTGCTGGATTGATTGATTTACTGAAAGACTTCGTAAATCGTTGCCAAGACAAGATCGACCAACTTATCGCTATCGGTATCACACTGCCTGGTTTGGTGAACCCAACCACAGGTGTTGTTGAGTACATGCCGAATACAGACATCGATAACCTCGCTCTAGGCGAAATCATTCGTGAAAAGTTCAATACCGCGTGTTTTGTTGGTAACGACGTGCGTGGTATGGCACTGGCTGAACACTACTTTGGCGCGAGCCAAGACTGCCAAGATTCGATTCTGGTCAGTGTTCACCGCGGTACTGGTGCAGGTATTATCGTGAACGGTCAGGTATTCCTTGGTTTCAACCGCAACGTCGGTGAAATCGGTCACATCCAAATCGACCCACTTGGCGAGCAATGCCAATGCGGTAACTTTGGCTGTCTAGAAACGGTTGCAGCCAACCCTGCCATCGTACAACGCGTGAAAAAGCTGATTGCACAAGGTTACGAATCAAGCCTTACTCAGCTTGAACACATCACCATTGATGACGTTTGTACTCATGCGATGAATGGTGACGAGCTGGCGAAACAAAGCCTAGTTCGCGTAGGTAACCAACTTGGTAAAGCTATCGCAATCACGATTAACTTGTTTAACCCGCAAAAAATCGTCATTGCTGGTGACATTACTGCCGCGGAAGAAATTGTGTTCCCAGCAATCCAGCGCAACGTAGAAAACCAATCTTTAAAGACTTTCCATAACGAACTTCCAATTGTTGCCTCTCACATTGATAAGCAACCAACGATGGGTGCATTTGCGATGATCAAGCGCGCTATGTTGAACGGAGTTTTGTTACAAAAGTTACTAGAAGACTAAGTTTATACAACCAATTGAGTTACAATCTCGGGCTGTGGTTTCACAGCCCGTTTTTGTATATCAGGAATATAGCTCAACAGTATGGAAATTATTCTAATTACAACGGCGTTCCTCGCCGGCTTCATCGCTCTAAAATGTAACCTCCCCCCTTTGGTCGGTTTCCTACTTGCAGGTTTTGGCCTTCATGCGTTTGGCTACCAAAGTAATGACGTCATTGTCACGCTCGCAGACCTTGGTGTGACCTTGCTGCTTTTCACCATTGGTTTAAAGCTGGATGTAAAAACGCTGCTTTCTAAAGAAATTTGGGGCGGTGCTACAGCGCACAATATTCTCTCGACTCTTTTCTTTGCGCTGGTTCTCGTTGGGCTGAAGCTGCTTGGGCTTTCATCCCTTGCCACCATGGATCACAGTCAGATCCTACTGCTCGCTTTCGCTCTCTCTTTCTCTAGTACCGTATTTGCAGTTAAAACGCTGCAAGAGAAAGGTGAGATGAACGCCACCTACGGCACACTAGCCATTGGTATCTTGGTTATGCAGGATATCTTTGCCGTAGTATTCCTTACCGCTTCCACGGGTAAGATTCCTGAATGGTACGCCATTGGATTATTTGCCTTGCCGTTTCTCCGCCCATTGTTCTACAAGCTGCTAGACAAAGTTGGTCATGGCGAGATGCTGGTGCTGTTTGGTATCTTCTTCGCGCTCGTGGTCGGTGCCGGCTTATTTGAACTGGTCGGCATGAAGCCAGATTTGGGTGCTTTGATATTGGGTATGCTATTGGCTGGGCATCGTAAAGCGTCCGAGCTATCCAAATCATTGTTTAATATGAAGGAACTATTCCTCGTCTGTTTCTTCCTTAACATTGGTTTATCAGCTTCATTGAGTTTTACCGGCGTAGGCTTAGCGCTGCTATTTATCTTGCTGCTGCCTATCAAGGGGCTGCTCTACTTCCTCACCATCAACCACTTTAAGTTCCGAGTACGTACTTCATTGCTGACGTCGCTATCGCTTTTCAACTACAGTGAGTTCGGTCTGATTGTTGGTGGTCTGGCTTACAAGATGGGTTGGATGCCGAGCGACATGTTGGCCGCAATTGCTGTCGCTGTGTCTATCTCATTTATTATCTCTGCCCCGCTAAACCGATTGGGCCATCAGATTTACCAACATTCTGGTAAATGGCTACAAGAAACCGCAGCAGAGAAACTGAACCAACGAGACCAACTCATCAATCCTGGTCATGCTCAAGTACTGATCCTTGGTATGGGACGAATTGGCACTGGCGCCTACGACGAACTACGCGCTCGTTATGGCAAGATTTCACTGGGTGTTGAAGTCCGTGAAGAGGCCGCACACAAGCATCGCTCTGAAGGCCGCAATGTCATCTCTGGCGATGCGACTGACCCAGATTTTTGGGAGCGTATTTTGGACACGGCTAACGTGAAAATGGTGCTTCTCGCAATGCCACATCACCAAGGTAACCAAACCGCATTGGAGCAGTTACAAAGTCGAAACTATAAAGGACAAATTGCAGCGATTGCTGAATACCCAGATCAGCTTGAAGGCTTATTAGAGACAGGAGTCGATGCTGCATTTAACATCTATAGTGAGGCTGGTAGCGGTTTTGCACGTCATGTTTGCGATCAACTTCAACCTCAATTTACACCGATGAAATAAGCATCGAGGTGGATATATTTTCAGAGCCCTCTTTTAACCAGAGGGCTTTTTTGTGCATTTTTTAAACCAAACCTTGATCTCATTCATCAAAATCAGACATTTTTTAGATACCATCTAATCAACAAGGCTTTTTATCATTTTTTTAATCATCAAACGTTGCTTTTTTTACTCAGAATGGCAAATTGAACCTATACCGATTAAAAATTGTTTAGTTTAAAAAGGATGTTGTATGTGTTCAGTATTTGGCATTTTAGACATTAAGAGCGATGCAGCGGCATTGCGCCCTATCGCACTTGAGATGTCGAAAAAGCTTCGTCACCGCGGTCCAGACTGGTCTGGTATTTACTCATCAGAGCGCGCAATCCTAGCGCATGAGCGTCTGGCGATCGTTGGTCTAAATAGTGGTGCCCAACCACTATACAGCCCTGATAAAAAACTCATCCTTGCGGTAAATGGTGAAATCTACAACCACAAAGAGATTCGTGCTCGCTATGAAGGCAAATACGAATTCCAAACCGATTCAGACTGTGAAGTTATTCTAGCGCTATACCAAGACATGGGCGCTGACCTTCTTGAAGAACTAAACGGTATTTTTGCATTCGTACTTTACGATGAAGATAAAGATGAATACCTAGTTGGCCGTGACCACATTGGCATCATTCCGCTTTACCAAGGTTACGATGAGCACGGTAACTACTACGTTGCGTCAGAAATGAAAGCGCTTGTACCTGTGTGTAAGACCGTGAGTGAGTTCCCTCCAGGTTGTCACTACGGCAGTGCCGATGCAGAACCTCAACGCTACTATATCCGCGACTGGAACGAGTACGCAGCAGTACAAGGCAACAGTACAAGCAAAGAAGAATTGACTGAAGCGCTAGAAGCTGCAGTGAAACGCCAACTGATGACTGACGTGCCATACGGTGTGCTTCTTTCTGGTGGCCTGGATTCTTCTATCACTTCAGCAGTTGCAAAACGATTTGCAGCGATGCGTATTGAAGACGATGAGAAATCTGAAGCATGGTGGCCACAGCTGCACTCATTCGCAGTGGGCCTAGAAGGTGCACCAGACTTGAAAGCCGCTCGTGAAGTTGCAGACCAGATTGGTACGGTTCACCACGAGATGACCTACACGATTCAAGAAGGTCTGGACGCGATTCGCGATGTGATTTACCACATTGAAACGTATGACGTAACGACTATCCGCGCTTCAACACCAATGTTCCTAATGGGTCGTAAGATCAAAGCAATGGGCATCAAGATGGTACTGTCTGGTGAGGGTGCAGATGAAATCTTTGGTGGTTACCTGTACTTCCACAAAGCGCCAAACGCAAAAGAGTTCCACGAAGAGACGGTACGTAAGTTGCTTGCTCTGAACATGTTTGACTGTGCACGTGCTAACAAATCACTAGCAGCATGGGGCGTAGAAGGACGTGTACCTTTCCTAGATAAAGAGTTTATTGATGTTGCGATGCGCTTGAACCCAGCAGATAAGATGTGTGGCAACGGTAAGATGGAAAAACACATTCTTCGTGAGTGTTTCGAACACTACCTACCAGAATCAATCGCATGGCGTCAGAAAGAGCAGTTCTCTGATGGTGTTGGTTACAGCTGGATCGATACTTTGAAAGAAGTGGCAGAACAGAAAGTAACGGATCAACAAATGGAAACGGCACAATTCCGCTTCCCTTACAACACACCAACAACCAAAGAAGGTTATGTATACCGCGAAATCTTTGAAGAGTTGTTCCCGCTACCATCTGCAGCAGAATGTGTACCTGGTGGCCCTTCAGTAGCATGTTCTTCAGCGAAAGCGATTGAATGGGATGAGTCATTCCAAAACTGTGTTGACCCGTCAGGTCGTGCAGTACAGACCGTTCACAACGACGCATATTAATTATTCGTTGTTTCAAAGAGGGTTGGCTTCACCAACCCTTTTAAAGCAAACACAATAGATACGATCAAAAAGAGGTGCTTACGCACCTCTTTTTATATTTGATGGAATCAGGCTATTTTAAATCTAAATCGCTGTTGTCTATGCTGACAGGTACACGCTTGGTGATCATCTGAACCAACATTATTGAGCGCTTCTCACCATCTTGTTCTTGGAAGATGGCATCAATACCGGCAAACTGCCCGCTCTTCACCCGCACTTGATCACCAGGTTTTGGCATGTTCTCAGCATCGGTCTGGTCGTCGATGCATTTATCCAGCTGCTTAAGCTCATAAACCAGATCACCCTGTATCTCTTTCGGCTGTGCACCAAAGCGAACAAAGTCCACCACGCCTCGCGTAGAGCGAACTGATGTGAAGTTTGGGCCTTCTTCATAGTCAAATCGGGCAAACACATAGCAAGGAAACAGTGGCTCTTCGACTTTCTGTCGTTTACCACGTAAGATCTTTTCGACTTCGACAGTAGGGTAAAAACACTCCACACCCTGGTTTTCAAGGTGCTGCTTCGCCCTAACTTGCTCTCCTCGCTTACAATACAATAAATACCAACGTTTCATTTTATTACTAGCCAATTATATTTTTGCTCGATCCTAACATTAAGCAAAAGACGAGTCATGGACATTCAAGCAACCTATTAATTGGCTGCTTAATATTAAGATTAAAACTTACACCTTTTCAGAACATTAAGAAAATAAGTCTATAGTCAAAAATGAAAAGTAAGTTTGTAACACGAGCAAATCACCGACAAAAACCCCGTCATTTCAGCACTGAGCAGGCATTTCATAAGGCAAATGAATCGTCACATGAAATTTTATTGTTTGTCAGACAAGAAATTGCCATGTATACGTAGATTTCGTTAAAAAATGTAATAACTACTATTAGAAGAGCTTATGTCAAACCAACATCAATACTTTGGTCACCCACGTGGCTTGTTCTTATTGTTCGGTACTGAACTTTGGGAACGCTTTTCTTACTACGCAATGCGCGCCATTCTAGTACTGTATTTAACTGACACAACAATGAACGGTGGCCTTGGCTGGTCGACTAAAGATGCCCTAGACCTATACGGCATCTATACTGGACTTGTCTACATCACCCCTCTTATTGGTGGCTACCTTGCGGATAACTACCTAGGTCAACGCCGTTCTATTCTAATTGGTGGCGCGTTGATGGCTATTGGCCAATTTACGCTAGCAATGCCAGCAGATGCTCTGGGTCTTGGCTCTTTACACACTTTCTACCTAGGTCTTGCTCTACTTATCTGTGGTAACGGTCTATTCAAGCCAAACATCTCTACAATGGTTGGTGATCTATACAATGAAGGCGATAACCGTCGTGATGGTGCTTTCACTATCTTTTACATGGGTATCAACCTAGGTGCGTTGCTGGCTGGTGTTGTATCGGGCTCTGTAACGAACGAATTTGGCTGGAAAGCAGGCTTCGTTGCTGCCGGTATTGGTATGCTTGTTAGCCTTGTGATGCAAATGACAATGGCGCAATCTTGGTTAGGTGACATTGGCCGCGTACCAGCAGCAAAACGTGACCTAGCAATTAAGAAATCTGCGAAGAAAGAGCCACTAACCAAAGAAGAAGTGGATCGAATCAAAGTTATCCTTGTGATGAGCCTGTTTACCATCGTTTTCTGGGCAGGCTTTGAACAAGCTGGCGGTCTAATGAACATCTACACGCAGCAATACACAGATCGTATGATCGGTGGCTTCGAAGTGCCTGCTGCGTGGTTCCAATCACTAAACCCGTTCTTCATTATTACTCTTGCACCTGTATTAGCCGTTTTGTGGGTGAAACTGGGTAAACGTGAACCTAACTCACCGATGAAATTTGCCCTAGCGATGTTCTTCCTAGCACTGGGTTTCCTATGTATGGTTGGTGCTGTTATGGAGCAAGGTGGTGATACTGCGGTTAAAACATCAATGCTATGGCTAGTAGGTGCGTTCTTCTTCCATACGCTTGGTGAACTGTGTCTATCTCCTATTGGTCTATCTCTAGTAACTAAACTAGCTCCGCTACGTCTTGCATCGCTTATGATGGGCGCATGGTTCGGCTGTAACGCAATCGCAAACTACGTTGCAGGTTATGTTGGCTCTCACGTAGGTGAACTAGGCGCACTAGCAATCTTCAGTGGTATTGCGGTAACTGCGACGATTTCTGGCGTGATTCTATTGTTGTTCTCTAACACGCTAGTTCGTTGGATGCATGGTGCTGAAAATACTCACAGCACAGCAGAACAAATTGAAGAGCAACAAACGCAAGTTGCTTAATATAAAGTGCAAATAAAAACAAAGGGTCGCAATCGCGACCCTTTTTGTTTCTACACCCCAAACTACCTTGGAGATAGATACAGGTTTCGCTTTAAAGCTTAGAGCGAACAAGCTCAACCATCATCTCGATGTGCTCATCATTGTCATTCAAGCACGGGATGTAACTGAAGCTCTCACCACCAGCTTCTAGGTAAATCTCTCGGCACTCTTCTGAGATTTCTTCCAATGTTTCCAAACAGTCTGCAGAGAAAGCTGGCGTAATCACGTTAAGTTTCTTCTTACCTTGGCTTGGTAATACTTCCAGCGTCTTATCCGTGTATGGCTGTAGCCATTCTTCACGACCAAAACGTGACTGATATGTCATTCCGATTTGCGCTTCACTCAAACCCAGTGCTTCACCAAGCAAGCGAGTCGTCTCTTCACAATGCTTAGGGTAAATATCACCATTGTCTGCATAACGCTTAGGGATACCATGGTAAGAACAAAGTAGGTAATCGCCTTGACCATGCTCTGCCCAATGGTCACGAACCGATTGAGCAAGTGCCGCGATGTATTGGGGATGATTGTGGTAATCACGAATAAAGCTGAACTCAGGCATTACTGGCATCTTTTTGAATGCCTTGGTCATACCGTCTGAGACTGCGGCCGTCGTTGTACCCGAGTATTGCGGGTAAAGAGGCAAGACAATCACTTCCTCTACGCCTTGTGCAATCAGCGCTTCAAAACCAGATTGTAAGCTTGGATTACCGTAAGTCATACCCAATTCAACTGGCATATCGAGTGCAACGGCTAACTTGTGAGCTTGTCGTTTTGAGTACACCATCAGAGGTGACCCCTCCTCCATCCAGACAGACTGGTACAGCTTGGCGACTTTCGGCGAGCGAATTGGCAAGATGACACCGTGAAGAATCGGACACCAAAGCCAACGCGTCATATCAACGACACGATGATCATGAAGAAACTGACTTAAAAAGCGTTTTACAGCTGGTGCAGTTGGCTCATCAGGCGTACCCAAGTTAACCAATAACACGCCCTGTTTATTATTGTTGTTTTTCATAACATCCTATTCATGGTGATCGGCTTGCTTTGTACGGTGGAACAAACCAGATGGTTCATCGTACTTACAGGCAAAAATAAAAAAGCGACCCGAGGGTCGCTTTTAAATATATCAAAATATTAAATTTTGCCGTTAGCAAATTATGCTAGTGCTTTCTCAATATCTGCGCTTACTTCTGCAACTTGCTTAGTACCGTCGAATTTAAGGTACTTAGTGTTACCAGCTTCAGCTTCTTTACCGTAGTAGTTGATAAGTGGTGCTGTTTGCTCGTGGTAAACACCTAGACGTGCACGCACTGTTTCTTCTTTGTCGTCATCACGAACAACAAGATCTTCACCAGTTACGTCATCTTTACCTTCCACTTTTGGTGGGTTGTAAACAACGTGGTAAGTACGACCTGAAGGAAGGTGAGCACGACGACCAGCCATACGCTCTACAATCACATCGTCAGCTACGTCAAATTCGATTACGTAATCAACGTCAACGCCCATCTCTTTTAGGCCGTCAGCTTGAGGGATAGTGCGAGGGAAACCATCAAGTAGGAAACCTTTTTCGCAATCGTCTTGAGCAATACGCTCTTTGATTAGACCAAGGATGATTTCATCAGAAACTAGCTGACCAGCGTCGATAACAGCTTTAGCTTGTTTACCAAGCTCTGTACCTGCTTTGATAGCAGCACGAAGCATATCACCAGTAGAGATTTGTGGAATACCGTATTTATCCATGATGAAGTTTGCTTGTGTGCCTTTACCTGCACCTGGAGCACCTAGAAGAATGATGCGCATGATTTATCCTCTTTAATATTTAAGATTTATACCGAAGCTCACAATAGCTGGACTTCTAGGAATAACCCCACGAAGCACTGGCAACGATAAGTTTCGGTATAACGTTTAGGCGAGCCAAAATACACGCCTTATTACTCACATTCAAGTGTTGAGATTCTAACACAGGTTCACTGCGCAATGAGCAGATTAAGACTAAAGAATGTTAGCGATGCCAGCTTTCCTGTCTTGTTGATTACTAACTCAACACTTAAAGTGTGAATCTATGCGTTTTACAAACAAAAAGCTCGCATTTCGCGAGCTTTTTAGGGGTATTGAGTTATTAAACCTTAGTCAAAAGCTTGTTGATGGCACCAACGAATTGCGAAGGATCTTCCATCGAACCACGCTCAGCTAGCATCGCTTGGCCCAGTAACACCTCAACCCAGCGACCAAACGCTTCTTCGTCCGCTTCATCCGCCATGCGTTTCACTAGTGCATGCTCTGGGTTAATTTCGAAGATGTATTTCACTTCTGGTACCGCTTGGCCAGCCGCTTCAAGAAGCTTCGCCATCTGCGTGCCCATTTCGAAATCATCCGTCACGACAACAGCGGGTGTTGTTGCCAGTTTAAAGGTGGTGCGAACTTCTTTCACACGGTCACCAAGGTAAGACTGAGTGCGTTCAACAACAGACTTAAACTCTTCTTCCGTTTCTTTCTGTTTTTCTTTTTCCGCTTCGTCTTCAAACTTGCTTAGGTCTAAGCCCGCTTTCGTGATCGATTGGAACTGCTTACCATCAAACTCTGTTAGGTAGTTCATCAACCACTCGTCAATTCGATCGAACATCAAAATAACTTCGATGCCTTTCGCTTTGAATTGCTCTAGGTGTGGGCTGTTCTTCGCCGCAGCGTAACTGTCTGCCGTAAGGAAGTAGATCTTATCTTGACCTTCTTTCATGCGTTCAACATAAGAAGCCAAACCAACGGTTTGTTCTGCGGAGTCCACTTCAGTAGATGCGAAACGCAATAGACCAGCAACTTTCTCTTTGTTTGCCATGTCTTCTGCAACGCCTTCCTTCATCACAAGGCCGAACTCTTTCCAGAATGATTGGTATTTCTCTGTATCATTCTTTGCCATGCGCTCTAGCATAGTAAGCACACGCTTGGTACAAGCATTACGTAATGACTGAGTGACTTTGTTATCTTGTAGGATTTCACGTGATACGTTCAAAGGCAGATCGTTTGAATCGATCAGGCCACGCACGAAGCGCATGTAAGAAGGCATAAACTGCTCAGCGTCATCCATGATGAATACGCGCTGTACGTACAGTTTCAGACCCGATTTATGATCGCGGTTCATCATATCCCAAGGTGCTTTCGCTGGGATGTAAAGCAGACTGGTGTAGTCGTTCTTACCTTCTACGCGGTTGTGGCTCCACGTAAGAGGATCTGCAAAATCGTGAGAAACGTGCTTGTAGAACTCTTGGTACTCTTCTTCAGAGATATCTGACTTATTGCGCGTCCAAAGTGCTTGAGCTTTGTTGATCTGCTCCCACTTCTTCTCACCCGTTTCTTTGCCTTCGTCATCACGAACCGAAGTTTGGATAGAAACAGGGATACCGATATGGTCAGAGTATTTGCTGATCACATCGCGTAGACGCCATTCGTTTAGGAATTCTTTACCTTCTTCACGCATGTGAAGCACGATGTCCGTACCTCGAGAATCTTTGGTAATGGTCTCAACGGTGTAATCACCTTCGCCAGCAGAGTGCCATTGCACCGCCTCATCAACAGCGAGACCAGCCGCGCGAGTGCGCACAGTCACTGCATCCGCAACAATAAATGCAGAGTAGAAACCCACACCAAACTGACCGATAAGTTGAGAATCTTTGCTCTGATCATCTGACAGCTTGGAGAAAAATTCTGCAGTCCCTGATTTCGCGATGGTACCTAGGTGCTCAATCACATCATCACGGCTCATACCGATGCCGTTGTCAGAGATGGTTAATGTGTTCGCGCTTTCATCGAACGCAAGCTTCACGCCTAAGTCAGCGTTGCCCTCATATAAATCTGGGTTAGATAGCGCTTGGAAACGAAGTTTATCTGATGCGTCGGACGCGTTTGAGATCAGCTCGCGTAGAAAAATCTCTTTGTTGGAATAAAGAGAGTGAATCATCAGATGAAGTAGTTGTTTTACTTCCGATTGAAAGCCACGAGTTTCTTTGTTGTGAGATACGGTTTCGCTCATGTTTGCTCCATAACATCTAAACTAATTAGACTTTTAATGACAAAGCCCTAACCGCCGCCTCATAAAAGCGGCATTACTAAGATGTCATTTAACATGTGGCTGACAAATGTAAATTCAAGGTCAATATTGCTAAAAACGGTGTTTTTTTAGAAAATTTTAATTATCCTACGTGTCTAAAAGCATCTAAAACGTGGCACATGTCCTTTTGCGCACGCCTTGTTATGTGACGCAAATCACTATAATTACAGAATCATCCACCTAAGAAGAACTAAATGACTAACATCGGCACCAAATTTCTGCTTGCTCAAAGATTCGTCTTTGACCCAAATAGTAATTCGCTCGCTGACCAACAAAATGGCAACGAAGTTGTACGATTAGGCAGCAACGAAAGCCGTATTCTCCTCATGTTGGCAGAGAGACCTAACGAAGTGATAACACGTAACGAACTGCATGAGTTCGTTTGGCGTGAACAAGGCTTTGAGGTGGATGACTCAAGTTTAACTCAAGCGATCTCTACACTGCGTAAAATGTTGAAGGATTCAACAAAATCACCAGAATTCGTTAAAACCGTGCCAAAACGCGGCTACCAACTTATTTGTTCTGTTGAGCGTTTAAGCCCGCTTTCTTCTGACTCTATCGCTGATATTGATGATCAAGAAGAAGAGAACGAAGCGCCAGTGGTTGATTTAGAGCAGTTTGCTGAAGCTACCACAGAAACGCAAGCAGACATCGCTCCAGAAGCCGCTGCTCCAGTTGAAAAGCCGAAGCCAACACCAGCGCAGAAGAACGCGAACTGGCTATTCCGTATTTTGGTTGTCGTCGCTTTGCTGCTGCCGGTTTGTGTACTGATGTTGACTAACCCAGCAGAATCTCAATTCCGTCAAATTGGTGAATACCATAATGTGCCAGTAATGACGCCAATTAACCACCCTCAGTTAAACGAGTGGCTGCCATCAATTGAGCAGTGCATCAAACGCTACGTTGAGCACCATGAAGATTCCTCTTCGCCTGTAGAAGTCATCGCGACAGGTGGTCAAAACAACCAACTGATTCTGAACTATATCCACGATAGCGACCATTCATACGAGAATGTCACGCTGCGTATTTTCGCTGGTCGTAATGACCCTACCGACATCTGCAACTAAGGGAGGCTGAAATGAAGATTAAAATAGCATCTGCGGTTTTGGCCGTATCCATCCTTTTTAGTGGCTGGCTATATTGGGGCAGTGACCTAAAAGTGGAACAGGTTCTGACTTCAAACGAATGGCAGTCAACCATGGTGACACTCATCACCGATACTCTGCCAGACGATACAGTTGGCCCACTACGCAAAGTTAATGTTGAGTCGAATGTGAAGTACTTACCTAACGGTGACTACATTCGTGTGGCGAACATTCGATTGTTTGCTCAAGGCTCAAATACTGAATCAACCATCAATATCTCTGAGAAAGGTCGTTGGGAAGTAAGTGATAACTACTTGCTGGTTTCGCCTTCTGAATTCAAAGATATCTCAGCATCGCAATCAAAAGACTTCTCTGAGTCACAGCTTCGTCTCATCACACAAATCTTTAAGTTGGATGCAGAACAAAGTCGCCGTATTGATGTAGTCAACGAAAAAACACTACTACTGACTAGCCTGAACCACGGTTCTACGGTACTGTTTAGAAACTGATTTTGATTCAATGATAAGGGGCCAAGATGGCCCCTTTATTTTTCGCATGGATTGGCTAGATACTCTCACTCTCTTCTTCGGTTCCCTCGTTGCAAATACACTCGCTTCTCTCTCTGGCGGCGGTGCAGGATTATTGCAATTTCCATTATTGATCTTTCTCGGCTTACCCTTTTCTGTCGCTCTTGGAACACACAAAGTGGCTTCCGTCGCACTGGGGCTTGGCGCTGCAAGCACGCACCTCAAAGCCGGCACAATAAAACCGAAGATCGCGCTTTATCTGATTCTAGTCGGCAGTATTGGTATCGTGATTGGTGCAAATCTGATTGTCCAAATACCTGACGATATCGCAGAGAAAATGCTTGGCGCGATGATCCTTGCTCTTGGCATCTATTCTCGCTTTAAAAAAGAACTTGGCCAAGTCGAGCTTGCGACTCATCGAGACACATTGGGTTGGATCATCGGCGGATTAGGATTGATGCTGATAGGCGTCGTGAATGGTTCGCTAACTGCAGGTTCAGGTCTCCTCGTGACGCTGCTCCTCGTGCGCTGGTTTGGTTACGATTACAAACAAGCAGTGGCTTACACCATGATCTGTGTCGGTCTGTTTTGGAATGGTATTGGTGGTGTTGCCGTCGTACAAGCAGGCGCTCCGATTCATTGGGCATGGCTACCCGTGCTGTTATTGAGTTCATTTTTAGGTGGTAGTTTAGGCGCGTGGGCAGCAACTCGATACAGCAATCGCGTTATCAAGATTGCGTTTGAGGTCCTCACCTTTGCAGTCGGCATCAAACTACTACTTTAGTCTTTAGAGAAAGGAAATGAGAAATGGATAAAGCCATTATAGACATTTACTACTGTCGCCAGTGCAATTGGATGTTGCGCTCGACTTGGCTATCGCAAGAGCTGCTTCATACGTTCAGTGAAGAAATTGAGACCGTCAGCTTGCACCCTGACACAGGCGGTCGTTTTGAGATTTTCTGCAACGGCACGCAGATTTGGGAGCGTAAAAAAGACGGCGGCTTTCCTGAGGCTAAGGTCCTTAAACAACGAGTAAGGGACATCATCGACCCTGAGCGTGATTTAGGCCATTCAGATACAAAATAGGGAGCCAGTGGCTCCCTATTGTTTGATATCTATGTGCTCTATGACTCGTTGATTAGATCGTGGTTTGAGCCAACACTTCACCCTCCGGGGTTTGCACCTTGAGTGTGTTGCCTTCCATTAGACCATAGCTACGCGACAAACCATTTCTTGGGAAAGTCATCGAACCAGGGTTGAAGATCACTGCCCCATCCTGCATTTCGGCAACAGGCACATGAGTATGACCATGAGCAATGATGTCACCTTCACGCAGTGGTGGACGTTTTGCACTGTTGTACAAGTGCCCATGAGTAAGGAACATGCGCTTACCAGATTCGAGTAGTATCCACGCATAATCCATCATCATCGGGAAACTCAACAGCATTTGGTCAACTTCGCTGTCACAGTTACCACGTACAGAAATAATCTGATCGCTGTATTGGTTCAGTAAATCAGCGACTTGCGGTGGGTTGTAACCTTCTGGGATAGGGTTTCTTGGCCCATGGTTTAGCGTATCCCCCAACAAGATGAGATGATCGGCACCAGAGGCCAAGTAAAGCTGAATAGTTTCTTCGGTTGCTGGCAAAGAGCCGTGCAAGTCTGAGGCAAAAAATAGTTTCACGACATCGTCTCCTCAAAAAATATGAGGCTATTCTACGGCATTCTTATAGAAGCTCAACCTAAGTACCTATTAATGGCTGCGTAGCATTTCCACCAGCATTGGCACTAGATAGAACCAAGCGACATAGCCAACACCAGCTAAAACAACGATCCAAAAAATGAACGATAGAAACTTCGACTTCGCTAAATGGTTGAGCGGATCAGGCTCACCACATCCGGGGCAAGTATGAGCTCGTTTTGAAATTTGTTTTTCACAAACAGGACAAGCAACTAGCGGCATGACATGACATCCTCAATTATTCTTTAATTCTCAAAGAATAAGCCTCAGATTGCAGATATGCAATGGCACAACTAAGCAATTCGCAAGGGCTTTGCTAAATGTCGCTGACCTGAGAAAAATTATCAGCCTGTTTGCACTTGAGCCTCTCAGCAAACACGGTTACAAGGCTTCTCTGGCCATCCCATTGATCACGATATTGTTGTAGCTCACCATACCAATCACCTCTCCGTTTTCGATCACTGGCGCACGGCTAATACCAAAGCGCTCAAACAAACGAGCGCAGTATTTCACATTCATGTTTGGGTCGACGGACAGTGCCGGCTTGGTCATGATCTCGTAGATATTAGTCCGCTGCGGGGAGCGATTTTTCGCCAAGACTTTTTTAGCAATGTCGTTCATCAACACAATGCCGTATTCATCATCTTCATGGCGTTTTTTTACCACCAACGCTTTCACTTCACTCTTTCTCGCAAGTGTTATGCCTTCGTGTACTGTAATTAATCCATCGACAATGATGTACGTTGCCGCCATTACGTCTCTGACTCGAATCAGCTCATGATTACTCATAACTCGTCCTCTACCACTTTGGTCAGTTTTTCTACTTGGTGCGCGACGCCAACTGCATCTTCAACATCAATTTGCACTGCGATGCCTTGGCCAGACTCCTGGTCGAACTCTCCGACGTCACTAATGGTCTCCAAGATATGCCTTGATAAGTGCTCTTCCACTACAAACAGTAAGACGTCTTTCTGCACTTCCAGCGTCAAACCAAAGAAGGTGCGTTTTTGGTTTAAGCCCTGCCCTCGTGCATTATTAATAACCGTCGCTCCTGTTGCGCCTGCTTCACGAGCTGCATCAAGCACCTTGTCGGTTTTACTGTCCTCTACAAAGGCCAGAATCAATTTAAAGCGCATTTTCATTTTCCTCCGCGGTCTCTTTGTTCAACCACTGGGTGATCTGGGCATAGCCCATCACTGAAATGATTGGAAATAAGCTGGCAAAGGCAATCAAACCAAAGCCATCAATCATTGGGTTTCGTCCCGGAACCGTCGATGCCAACCCCAAACCAAGGGCCGTAACTAAAGGTACCGTTACGGTCGACGTCGTGACGCCACCGGAATCGTAAGCCAACGGCACAATCAGCTTGGGGGCATAAAAGGTTTGGATCACCACCACGATGTAACCAGCAATGATGTAGTAATGAATCGGGTCGCCGACGACAATTCGATAGCTGCCAAGTGCAATGCCAAACGCCACGCCCAAAGCCACAGCGATACGTAATCCGTTAACACTAATGCTGCCTCCGGACACTTGATTGGCTTTAATCGCAACAGCAATGAGAGAAGGCTCTGCAATGGTGGTGCTAAAACCGATAAAGAAAGCAAAGATGTACACCCAGTAATAATCAATCCAGCTCAGAGCTTGGCCAATGGAGATTTTAAATTCCATCAAGAAAGCCGGTGCCGTCAATTGAGTTGCCATGGTTTCGCCCAATGGGAATAACGCCATTTCTAACCCAAGCAAAAACAGCGACAAGCCCAGAATGACGTAAGCAAAACCGAGCAAAACCTTAGGTAAATTAGAAATGGGACGACGTAAAACCGCCAATTGAAAGCCGAAGATAATCGTCGCAATGGGAACCACATCGCTGATGGTAGAAACGAAGGTATCGATGAAATGTGCAAACGAAATCATGCCACCACCATCCCATAGATCATGACAAACATCATCGGCAGTAACGAGGCAAACGCGATCAAACCAAAGCCATCAATCATCGGGTTTCGTCCTTTAATCGCCGACGCTAAGCCAACACCAAGGGCTGTTACCAGTGGCACCGTGATGGTAGACGTCGTCACACCGCCAGAGTCGTAAGCAACGCCAATGATCGACTCAGGCGCAAACCCTGTGAGGATCACGACACCGATATAGCCACCGATGATCATGTACTGAATCGGCCAACCTTTTAGAATCCGCAGCACACCTAACACAATCGCTACCCCCACCGACAAAGCAACCGTCAAACGCAGTCCATCAGCGTAGTCTTCCATCGACTGTTCCGTATTAGCGATCATGCCACCTTCAGCTGCAACCTCCGACGCCTCCTCTGCAACCGCCGTTAAAGCAGGTTCCGCGATGGTGGTGCCGAAACCCAAGCAGAATGCGAAAATCAAGAGCCAAAAGACGCTGCCTTTATTGGCAAAAGCTTGCGCCATATTTTCACCGATAGGGAATAAGCCAAGCTCCAGACCAAAGATAAAAAAGGTCAAACCGAGAATCACAAGAAGGAGACCAAATAAGATTGAGACAAGATTGGGGAGTGGCTCTTGAAGGACAACAAGTTGGAAGAAGGTGATAACAACAACGATAGGCAGTAGGTCACGGGCGCTACTGAGTAAGGCTCGAAACAGAGCAACAAATGCTTCCATACACACCTCCTACCCGAGTGCCTTCTTCTTTTATAATCAGCATGGCACAGTTTCTCTGGGCTAAGTGTGAGCAACACTCAAAGCCTGATAACATTTTGTTACACTTGTTCAAACTGTGAACTTCGCACCGCTTGAGAAGAAAACACTTCTAACTCGTTAGGAACTAATAATAAAATCGACATTGCAAGTCATTGATATGATCATGCAAGACGGTTAACGACTATAATGTCTGAATGGTTTCACACTCAAAGGGACGACATGAAGATACTACTGACTGGCGGAACAGGCTTTATTGGTTCTGAGCTACTCAAAATGCTCACCACTCATCAAGTCATTTTGCTGACGCGCACCCCCGCGCAGGCAAAACAGCGACTTCAGCATGCCGATGTCGGTAATATTGAATACCTTGATTCCCTCGATTCACTGGAAGATCTCAACGATGTTGACGCAGTAATCAACCTTGCAGGTGAGCCCATCGCAGACAAACGCTGGAGTCAGGAACAAAAAGAGATCATCTGCAACAGTCGCTGGAAAGTGACCGAGCGCATTGTCGAACTGATCCACGCCAGTACCGAGCCCCCTTCAGTATTCATAAGCGGCTCTGCGGTTGGCTATTACGGCGATCAACAAGACCACCCCTTTGATGAATGCCTACACGTAAACAGTGAGGCCTTCGCCCATTCTGTGTGTGCTCGATGGGAGCAAATCGCCAAACGAGCAGAATCAGAGCAGACACGTGTGTGCCTATTACGAACTGGGGTTGTTCTTGGCCCTAATGGTGGTGCTCTCGCCAAGATGCTGCTGCCTTACAAACTGGGCTTAGGTGGCCCGCTAGGCAGCGGTAGACAGTACATGCCTTGGATTCATATCTTGGATATGGTTCGCGCCATCATGTACTTACTCGAAACGCCGCATGCGCATGGCGAATTCAACTTGTGCGCCCCACACCCAGTTAGCAACAAAATTTTTAGTGGCACATTGGCCAAGACTCTTAAGCGTCCGCATATATTGTTCACCCCGAAATGGGTGATGAACATGGCAATGGGGGAATCCTCTTGCCTGCTATTTGATAGCATACGCGCAAAACCGAAAAAGCTTACCGAGCTTGGCTTTAAATTCAGTTACTCCCGAGTGGAGCCTGCACTCAAGAACTTGCTTCAAGATAGAAGTTGTTGAATCATAAGGCTCACGAACTCTCAGTGAGCCCTAAACTATGAAAAAGTCTGTTCTTATCACCGGATGCTCTACCGGCATCGGTTACGTATGTGCCCACGCTTTGCAAAAGGAAGGCTTTCACGTCATTGCTTCCTGCCGACAAGACCAAGACATTGAACGCCTAACCAACGAGGGCTTAACGTGTATTAAACTGGACCTGAATGATCCTGAGAGTATTTCGTCCGGCGTCGCACAAGCGCTCGAGTTGGCTGAGGGTAAACTTTATGCCGTCTTCAACAATGGCGCTTACGGCCAACCAGGTGCTTTGGAAGATTTGCCGACAGTGGCCCTTCAAGCACAATTTCAAACCAACTTCTTCGGCTGGCACCAACTCGTAAGAGAAGTGCTACCGCACATGCGTAAACAAGGTGAAGGGCGCATCATCCAAAACAGTTCCGTACTCGGCTTTGCCGCCATGAAGTATCGTGGCGCCTATAACGCCTCTAAATTCGCGCTAGAAGGCTGGACAGACACCCTACGTTTGGAATTGATGGACACCAACATCAAGGTAGCATTGATCGAACCAGGGCCGATAGAGACCCAGTTTAGACAAAATGCCTTAAAGGCGTTTGAGCAATGGATTGATGTGGAAAGCAGCGCCCACAGAGCAGCTTACGAGGGCCAAAAGCAGCGTTTAGATAACGACAAGTCGAACAACAAGTTTGTGCTTCCTGCTGAATCTTGTATTGAGCCCGTGCTTCACGCACTCACCAGTGATAAGCCAAAGATTCGCTACAGAATCACCACACCAACTAAAGTCTTTGCCGTTTTAAAGCGCCTATTACCCACTCGTCTTCTTGATAAAATTTTGCGACAAGCAGCATAAAAACTTTTTATCACAATGTAATTTTACCGTAACAATGTGATGTCATTATGAGCATGTAGGTTAAGAAAACCTCAATGTTCGAATCAATTTCTAGGTTAGTATCTTCATCCATAGAGCCTGAACGCGATGTGGATACTCACTTTAGATTTGGTATCGCCACCCTTTCTGTTTTGTATTTTCGCGAGACAATAATGACATTAAATCAGCTTAACTGGCTTAGTGTGGGTGTAGTGTTGACCATGTTCATCCTATTTTGATACCACACCCAGCACACAACTATAACGTCTAACAAGACTCTCTAACCCGTGCTGGACTTGCCAAATTTAATAGCACTTTCGCTTGCTATCAGGAATACGCTGCTTCGGCAGCGTTTTTCCTTTCTATCGCTTGAATTTCCCAAATATCAACTCCATATCTACAATCAACGACAAGAAACAAAAAGCAAGGATACTCTGATGCAATCCCCATTTATCGTTGAGTTAACAGAACAAAACTTCCGTGAAACGCTTGAAGGATCAATGAACACGCCGGTGTTGATTCATTTTTGGGCGAGTGCTCAACCTGAAAGTGCACAAGTGATTCCTGAATTACAAATGCTGGCTCAGCAATACAACGGCGCTTTCACCCTTGCTCTATTGAACTGTGAACAGCAGCCTGCTCTTGCTTCTCAATTCGGCGTGCAAGTGCTACCGACCATCGCATTGTTTATGAATGGTCAAGCAGTCGATGGCATGGGTGGCCCTCAGCCAATTGACGCGATTACGGCAATGCTGCAAAAGCATCTACCAAGCCAAGATGAAATGCAGTTGAAGCAAGCCAGCGAACTGCTCCAACAAGGTGAACATGCTCAAGCTTTGGCGATTCTACAAACGTTATCGGAAGAGCTTCAAAACCGTGGTGATGTAAAACTAGCGATGGCAGATTGTTTACTGGAAACCAAACAGTTTGAATTGGCACAAACGCTGTTGGGTGCGATTCCACTAGAATACCAAGACAACTACTACAAAGGTTTGATCGCGAAGTTAGATCTACATCTTCAAGCCGCAGATAGCCCAGAACTTCAACGCCTTGAACAAGAGCTAGCCGCAAACCCTGATAATTTAGAACTCGCGTGTGAGCTTGCCGTTCAATACAACCAAGTTGGCCGTGATGAAGAAGCACTTGAGCTGCTTTGGAACATTCTCAAAGCTAACCTTGGTGCACAAGACGGTGAAGTGAAGAAAGTCTTTATGGATATCTTGAGCGCACTTGGCCAAGGTAACGCATTGGCAAGCAAATACCGCCGTCAACTTTACTCGATTTTGTACTAATCAAATCTCCGTAAAGTTATAGAATTTGAATAGAAAAGGCCGGAAAATCTCCGGCCTTTTGTGTTTCTGCTATTTCTTAAAACACTTGTTCAACCAATTGCTAGCATTAGAAATCACTGTACAGCGTTGGAACCGCTGGTGGGTATTCAATTGGCTGCCAGCGATCATTAAAGGTGTACTTGGCGTAAAGCATGAAATGGTTTGGCGTATAAAACTCTGAACGCTGCAAATCCACTAGCGCACCAAGGTACCAGCGTTTACTCACTCGTTTCTCAACGGCTGCTTGCAGCGAGGCACCAAAACCGCCACCGCTCTCAGAAGTGTCACCTGTAGACAAATAAGGCGCATCTTCTTGCGTCCATGAATTAGAAATAGAAGCGCTAAGCTGATACGACCATGTACTGTTGTAACGACCGTAATAGTTCACTGGCAGTGATACAGAAAAATAACTTTGCGGGCTGTAGTAGCCGCCATGCCCAAGCGTGTATTCACCTAAGTTTTTATCGTAATCGAGGTACATCAAGTTGGTGCCGATACTCAAACGCTGGTCATCCGTGGCAATCAGTTTGTAGTAAGTCCCGCCCAGCACACCGAGACGAGTATTATCTTCAACGTTTTCCCCCGTCAGAGCATGATATTGCAGGCTACTCCAAAAACCGTAAGGGCCGCCAATATCCCAGCTTGAATTGAGCTTAACACCTGTGCGAACCACACCACCCCATTTTTTGCCTTGAGGATCGCTGGTTCCACTCGGTACCGTCATTCCAGCATAAGAAAGTGTGCTGCTGGTTTCTGGTCGGCGAGACGCTTCTGCAGTCCAACCAAAGTCCCCAAGATCGCCATCAACGCTGATGCCACCAACCCAAGTAGTATGATCAAAGCCAATTGGTGTAGTACCAATGTCCACTTGCCAGTCTTTCGCTTGCCAACCTACACCAAGTGCCATGCCTGAAGCTTCATCTTGGAATGAGGTGCTATCAAAGCCTCCCTTTTTCTCGTAGTAATCTAGCTCACCAGAATCGACAGAGACGTAATCCGCTCTCAGCAACAAGTGACCGTCGAGTGATTCGATAGGAATTCGCGCTTCAATTGGCACTTGGTTAGATGCATTCAGCCCGTCACGGGCACTGTAATCCCAACCAATAAGCACATGACCATCACTACGATCATGGAGCGTATCGATGTCTGACTTAACATTGCGAGTCAGCCAGTAGTCATCCGCTGTGTCATACAACTCGCGCAAAGTGAGAGTATCTTGCTGGGTTTTGTTCGGATTTGCGCTTTTTTCAATTCGGTCGCTATTTAGCGCTTGGTAACCTCGTTTTTCAGCTAACTTCCATTGCTGATTGTCCATCGCAATCGACATGCTGTTTCGGTAAGCCAAAGCATCAGCACCTTGCACGTCATCGAGCAAGCGGTTCAGGGTGTTCGCATCATTGCGGTAACCAAGTTGATTAAATACAGAGGCAACCGTCATCAGCTGAGCGGCATTCAGCGTGTCACGCTTCTTATTCAAGATAAGATGTAAGTCGTGATAGGTTGCCTCATCTCCGCTCTGGGCGCTGGCTTGCAACATCCCGACCTGAGCTTGCGTCTTGAATGGTTCAGGTTTTGATGAGATACGTTCATACAAAGCCATTGCTTGCTCTGGTTGTTGATTCGCAAGTAACAAATCCGCTTGCGCTAAGGTTCGACGTGTTTTCAGCTCATCAAATTGCAAAGTTTCAGAAGCACTTACCTTTTGCTCATCCGAACTCAGCGCTAATTGCTCGTACCATTGGTCAAAATCTTCAAACTGATTCAAACTCACCATCATACTGCCGTAAGCGAGTTGCTCATCGCGAGACCAGTGTGGTGATTGTTCGAGGCTTCGATAAATTCTTTCAGCTTCAACGGCTTGATCGATCTCTACCCACGCTCCAGCAAGACGTGCTAATGCCTGTACTTGGCCTTGATAGTCCTGCTCCAACGCATGCAACTTAGCTTGCACAGACGCTGGCTCCTCAAGGTAACGCTGTTGAATATCTTGTAATTCAGCATCGAACTTCAATCGAGTCAAATTGCGCTGCATGGAAGGCGTGACCGCTTTCTCTGGCACGCTTTCTAGCTCAGAAATTGCCTCTTCGACTTTGAAGTCTTGCGCGAGATACAGGGCATGAGCAAACTTCATCTCAGGGTCTGAGCTGGATGCGGTCCACTCAGCCATCAGGGCATCTGCACGTTGCTTGTCCCCCATAGAACGAACAACACCAGCAATATCCAGTCTCAACCACGGCGATGTTGGTTTTAGCTCAATCAATTCTTCCACCGCAGATTGCATACCCGCTTGATCATTCTGGGCGATAGCGACTCTCAAACGAGCAAGAATGATCTCAGATTGAATACCATTGATTTTCTCAGACACCACCTGTTTTTGCGCTGGAGAAAAGCGCTGTGCAAGCGAAGCCGCACCCGCCCAATCTTGCTGCTCAATACGAACATCGAGTCGTCCACGTAAGGCAGAGCCGTTGAGTTGCTCAAGTTTGAGTGCTTGGATATAGGCTTTATCTGCCGCGGCATAGTTCTTTTGTTCTAAGTAAAGCGCCCCCAAAGAGGTAAAAGCGTAAGGCTGAGTTTTATCGGATTGAATGGCTTTACGGTAAAGGCTTTCAGCTTGTTTAAACTGCCCTTTCTCGGCCAGTGCATCACCTTGATCCAAATAAGCCCAATATTGCGAGGTTTCAATCAAAGTGGCCCATTTAGAGGCACTATCTGGGTCTTTATCTAGCTGCTGTGCACGTTCAAAATACTCAAGCGCCTTTTGTTGCTGACCTTTACGCAGATATACCTTGCCCATACCACCCAATATTTCTGGGTCGCTCGGACGCGTCGTCATCGCATAACGTAACTGCTTCTCAGCTTGCGAAGTTTTGTCTTCATCCAGCAGTTTGAGACCTTTCAATTTGGCAAGATAGGTTGGATCCTTACGCAGGTCTTGCTCGGTTTCCCAACGTTGCTTCGCACCTTGGTTAGCACGTTGAATCTCAAGGTCCGAAGGATAGTAGCTCGCTAGAATCGCGTATTGTTGAACCACTTGTTCTGAAATCGGCAATTGGTCGAGGGCACGCAGCCAAGATGTCGCCGCACTGCTGCCAATGACTGGCGCTAAAGCTAGCTTTTTGTAGGTATCTAAAATCCATGGGTCAGCTGGATTCTCTTTGCGGATATGATTCGCCAATGCGAGTTGAAACTGAGGCACTCCCGGATAGTCTGCATTCAACCGCTCTAGGCCTTGTTTGACAGTCTGCCAACTGCCATCAAGATTGCTTTGCAGCTGAAGAAACTCTAACTGCAAGGCAGCCGAGGGCATGCCATTTGGAAAAATCGCTTTATACGCTTTGATGGCTTCTTCGTAGCGGCCAGATTTAGCAAGCAGCTTCGCTCGCTGGTAATCGCCTTTCTTATCTCCCTGAAGAGCCATTATGGCGGCAAGATCTTTCGCTTGCGGGGAGTTTGGCGATTGTTTAGTTAAACGCTGAAAGGTCTGCTTGGCAAGCTCCGGCTGTTTACGCTTTAAATACATATTGGCTTGGTAATACAAGCCAATCGGGCTCCCTTCCTCAATCGCAAACAAACGCTCAAGGGTACTTTCAACGATATCGTCACGCCCTATCGCATCCGCCAGCTTGAGCTGTTCAACCAACCACTCTACCGAGTTCACTCGAGCAAGAGACGTCGAGAACTGAACCGTTTCGATCGGTTGATAAACCGCGGCTAACTGCGCTTGGCTCAGCGGTTTTGAACTGAAACTTTGCGCGTGGACGGGGTAAACCCCACTCGCCATCATGGCCAATGGAATTAACCACGAAGCGCGTCTTATTCTTGGCATTGCTCGCTCCATGCTGGCAACAACTCACCTTGCTTACCAAAGCGGTAGCGCGCCTGATGCCAGCCGAGGCCAAACAAGCTCAAGACATTGTCGTAGTAGTGATCGTTTCTGTCCGAGATAAGCTCTTGCTGCGCTCGGCTTGCTTGCGCTTTGAGCAGCTCAGACTCACCAGACGCCGCCAGCAAAGGCAATGCAGCGGCAGAAAATCCAGCACTGCCAACTTGAGTGTATTCACCTGTTTCTGTATTCACTTCTCGTGGTGGCGCATCAAGTGCTTTAGTCGCTGCGACAAAGGGCTGCATTTGCTGAATCAGTGACGCTTTTTCTGCAACTTGATCATCAAGCATACCCGCCCATAAATAGGTACGGATGGCGTTGTAGCTGCCAATTGGCCCAGTCACCGAATCAGCACTGTACTGGCCTTGACTGAGCGTTGCCCAATCAGGGCTGAAACCTTTTGGCATGGTTTGCGTTAGCATCTGCGCGCTCGCTTTATACATACTATCCCATGAATACTGCGGATACAGAGCTTCCATTCGTGCAATCAGCTGTAACGGCACATAACTCGGATTCACACGGTAGCGATCACCAAATTCAAACCCTGTTGGTGCAGGCAGCAACACGCTACCAACGCCATCAATCGACACGGTTTCTTCACGCAAAATTCGACTAGCAAGCAGATGACCAAGCGATTGGTAGTAATAGTTATCCCACAATCGACCTGCTTCCACTAAAGCGTACGCAATCCAAAGATCGGAATCCGATGCTGCATTGGTATCTAAAACACCAAAACTGCCGTTCGCTTTTCTGCCCCATAACCAAGCCGGCAACCTTGCCGTTAGGTCGCCATCAGCCAGATGAATTTGAGTCCATTTAAGCACTTCGGCGAAGGCTTTTCGGTCATTGGCAACCAATGCAAAGAACAGCGCATAGGACTGGCCTTCAGACGTAGTGATCATGCGCTCATCGCTGCCATCTACTACTCTTCCCTGTTCAATATAAACCGACTTAAATGTATCCCACTGAGGCCAGTCACACGTGTTTGCCCAGAGTTGAGGAGAAGCCATCAGAATCATGAGTGCTATCAGCTTTTTCATTCTTCCTCTTCCTCCGTTTTTTCGAGACGCTTAGCCGACACTTGACGTAGCACACGCCACAGCACGATCGTGACAATCACCATCAATATCGCGGCAAAACAAGCCACTACAATTGGGTGATTTGAGAAGTGATACCAAACCAACTGCCATACAGGGAGCTCACCGACATAGTAATGAGAGCCTACGTTATAACTTGCGACTTCGTCGTTTCTTAACGTCACCACAGAGCCAAACATGTGCTCGATTTTCCCCGAATCTGAGAGTGCTTTGTCCACCGAAGCAAAATCTGCTGGGTGTGCGGCCATGATTGACACCAAGCTACGATTGCTTGTGTATGGCGACTCCATGCCATATATCGCAGCAAAGGAACCATCAGCTTCAACTGAGACATAATCGGCAGGGACTTGGTTAGCGTCACTAGGGCTCATCCAGTTCATACCAAGTTGTTGCTCATTCTTACTTGGCAGACGAATTTGACGCTCGCCTGCTTCGACCACAAGATTAACTTGCTCTGGGTCGTTAGCCGCTTCTTCCAATGAACGCACAACGCCAATACTTAAGATATCCTTGTCTTTTAGTGTCTCTGCATCCCATTGGTCCGTTAGTTGAATCTGAATACCCGGATAACCAGAGTCAGCCCCTAGCGAGCCCATCATGTTTAAAAACGTCTGCAACGCCTCTCTTGGGGCATTTTTAGGAACGACTACCGCAGTTTCAGACAGATCGGCCATACGTGTGTACGGGAAGCCTGATGTGGCAAACGCACGCATATTTGGCATTTCGATATAGTGTGGGAAGCCACTGAAGTCGAGTGTAGAGTCTCCATCTACAACAGCATATTGTTTGCTCGGTTGAGTAACCTGACATTGTCCATCGGTAACCGAGGCAAAACCAAATTCAAAGTCGATTTGGTTTTTGCTGCCAACTTTAAACGCGGGAATACGAACCTGTTCGTCAGAACTGAGAAAACTGTCATCCAACAAAGGCACGCGAACACGGTTGGAATCACCACCCTGACCTTCTGTTGTGAGGTTAAACGCTTCAATAAATTGATCGTTGATGCTCAGTGTTAGACGAGAGCCTGAATGGTCTTCTGTCGGTGGTGAGTAACGGTAGTTCAGATCCATTGGAATACCGCGGCTTTGCCAAGTGAATAGATCTGGTGGCAAACGTAGGCTAACGCTGATAGGAGGCGGTGTGCGACCTTCCACTTGCAGCATACTCTTTTGCTCGACAAGCTCAGAAAGCGCAACCGGACGATCGGTGCTCACCCAGTTTGGCGCATCGTAAGGCACGCGAGGTTTGATTTGCTTCACCTCGTTGATCTTAGCAATTGGTCCAGTAAGAATCTGGTTACCCAATGCCAAACCACGTACGGCTGTATTGAGGTCTGCACTATCACGGCCAATCACCAAAAGTAACTTCACGTAAGGATCTGTTGGATGAGTGATCACCTGTAAACGAGGGCCATCAGTGTCCGGAAAATCTTTTAAGAACTCTGGCTTGTTATCGTTGGTGATAAACACTACGGCGTTGCGCTCTGGCAAGGTGTCGAAACTCAGAGGGAACTGCGCCCCACGCCAAGCTGCTAAAGAGCCAAAGTAGGAACTCAAAACACCAGCGGCTTTCACTTCGTCTAAGTCATATTTATCGCCCATCACAACCGGTAAGTTGAGTTGGCTAAAGTCGCGTACATCAAAAAATGGGGCAGGCAGCAGACTCAAGTCGCTTTCCAACTGCGTCTTTTGCACGAACATTTCGATACGGCTGCTTTGGCTGATCTCTGCCCAAATGCTCGAGTCGTTCGGGTTCGCACAATCTTTGTGAGTATTACCAATCAGCTCAAAACGAATTTGGTTGTAGTTGCTGAAATAACGCGTATCTAAAGGCATAGAAAGGCTAAGCTTTTTGCCCTGTTGGCCATCAACAATGGACGCGACACCCATGAGTTCATTGTTCAAATACACTTTGACGTGAGAAACTAAGGCAAGCAACGCAGGTGAAGGCGTGATGTCAAAATACAAAGTGGCTTTAGACACCACCTCATCAAGGCGAGAGCCAAAGCCGACATAAGCGTTCGCTTCGCTACCTTGAATCGCAATTGAGCCACTGTAGCCCAGTTGAGTAAATGGAACCACGCGCTTAAAGACAGTGGCATTTTCCGCGTCTTGTTGCTGAGCTTGAGGTTCCGACAATTGCTGTTTTACTTCTTGTGCCGCGAGACTGCCCGACATACACATCAGAGTGATTGCCGTCGTCAACGCTGTTAGTTTTTTATTATTTAGCATGACTTTGGGTCCTGGTTGGGACATAGCGAGGTCTAAGTGACCAAATAAATTCGATACAAAATAAAAGAGCATCCACACTGACCATGACAAATTTAGGACAGTGTTGTAGCAAGCGCTTGTATCCATTGAAGCCGACTTGTAGCACGGCTTGCATACTCGATAGTGGCTTATCTGCTTGATAGCCTTGTTGCCATTTCGCCCATGTATCTGCTCGCGCGAACGTGCACTGGACGTACTGGATTTGTTGTTGGTGCGACAATTCATTGAGTTGCATACCAAAGATGCCTTTATGAGCATAGGCAACGGTCATCGGGAACACGAATTCTTGACCACCACGATTCAGAATCACTTCCAGTGATTGACCGAGTAGGTACTGACAAGTTTGTTCATCCATTCCATCGATTTCGATACGAACACCCCCTAATGAAAAGTCTTTCATCTGAGCTTGAATCAAATGCCCAGAGTGAAGTCTCACCGCAACAGGAATCGCCACCTCTACACGGTGATCTTTTCGCACCTGTTTCGCTTCTACCGCAACCGCAACCGCTGCACCTAAGATCAGCAAGTTGTACATCGTCCACACTAAGTTAACGATGACAGTACCGACCTCATCTTGGGGCCCCCACCCCATGCGATACAGCCCCACAGCAAAGCCTATGACATTCAGTGCCACCAGCACCAAATAAGGTCGAGAGATCACCCAGTCGTAATGTGATTTTTCGACTAAGCCCCCTTTCGCTGTCACGTTGAATGTCCCTTTATGGGGCGCAAACAAAGCGACAGTGGTTGGTCTTGCGATATACCAACAAGCACGGTTTCATACACTTCTCCCCAGAAGGAGTAACGATAGTCACCTTGCATGCGTGAGTTGGTCATACTGGCATGGATCATGTGCGGCAAGACGTACAAGATGATCGCCAGTGCTGGCGCGTAAATGACGTAAGAGTGTAGTAACAAAAACGCCAAAGGTGCTATCAAAAACACAATACGCGGAATACCGGATAAGAAATGCAGCATCGCATTAACGTAACAAAGCCGTTGGGACAGCTTGAGACCTTTACCAGTGAGCGGATTGTCGACCCTAAAAATCTGAGCCATCCCCCTTGCCCAACGAATACGCTGCCCGACGTGCGCTGATAAGGTTTCAGTCGCTAAACCCGCTGAAATCGGCTGCTTGAGATAAGCAGAGCGGTAACCCAATCGGTGCATGCGCAGTGACGTATGTGCGTCTTCCGTTACGGTTTCGACCGCAATACCACCGACTTCTTCAAGCGGGTCACGACGCAAAATGGCGCACGATCCACAGAAGAAAGTCGCGTCCCATAAATCGTTACCATCTTGAATCAATCCATAGAACAAGTTGCCTTCATTAGGCACATTGCGGAAGTTCGACAAGTTACGTTCAAACGGATCCGGAGAGAAAAAGTGGTGCGGAGTTTGAATCAGCGCGAGCTTCGGATCTTTGAGGAACATGCCCATAGTGAGCTGGAAGAATGCTCGAGTTGGAATGTGGTCACAGTCGAAGATCGCCACAAACTCTCCATCCGTCTGCTTTAACGCATAGTTGATGTTACCGGCTTTGGCGTGCTCGTTCGTCGGCCTTCGAATGTAGTTGACTCCAACACTCTTGGCGAAATCACGGAAGCTATCTCGCTTACCATCATCAAGGATGTGAATTTTCAATTTGTCTTTTGGCCAGTCCACCCCCATCGACGCATACACGGTTGCTTTCACTACATCGAGATCTTCGTTGTAAGTAGGAATCATCAGGTCGATAGTTGGCCAAGTGGATTGTTCCGTCGGCATAGAAACGGGCTTGCGGTTGAGTGGCCAAATATTCTGGAAGTAACCCAGCATCAATACGATCCAAGAATAGGTTTCTGCCAAAAGCAAAATGCCACCCAGTACCAAAGCAACAGGGTCATCCCAGTTTAAGGTTGAAGAGTAACGCCACCAAAGATAACGGCAAGAAGCGGTCACAGATAAGATGATCAGCAGCATCGTCGGGAAGCGACCCGGCATGCGTCTTACCATCATGGCTAATGCCCACAGAAGCAATACAAACACCGTCTGCGCCTCATAACCAAATGGGACGGTAAAACACAGCAGAGCAATGAGAACGACAACGAACAAAAGAATGTAATTGAGTGCCATTGCGGGTTTGCTCGCTTTGATGCGCTCACGGACCTCAGGGTCTTTGACTTGGTTTGCGGTCTTTTCCAACCAGCGAACGCTTTTCGCTACCAACTCAAATGGCAGATAAAACGCGTTGCGAACTTGCTCCGCGATATGAAGAGAAAAATCACCGAGCTTTTTCGACCAAGATGCATTGAGGTTTTGCTTGAAGCATAGCAACCAAACACTTTGGATAACGAAACGAACCGGGTCGAATAGTCTTGGCGCTGCATAATTAACATGTGGGAAATAAACGAGAGGCAACTTCCAAGACGGCACACCGCCGATCATTGGTTTTAAGAAAATAAAACTCAGCGAAAACCAAAACGAAAGCAAACAGCGCCCGAGCCAGTTAGATTTGCAGTTCCAAGCCTGCTCATAAACGGTTTTCTGCACATTAAACTGCTCAACGACCCAGCTTTGGAAGATAAGATTAAGGCTACGCATTACTACACCACCCTAGGCACAGGTTGCCGAGAGTGTAGACACACACCAAAACGCCAAGGACTGGTAATCTTTCGCTGCTTGGCTAATTGGAGAGTAATGCTGCACCGTGGTCAAATTTGCAACGCACTCTGGCAGTGCCGTGTCTCTGTGCATCATCACAGGCACCAAAGCATCCCCTAACTCTTTTTTCAAAACCAGCATGAAGTCACGTCCAATTTCTGTTTCCGGTTGATACTTATTGAGGACAAATTTGAGTTTGCCCTGTTCAATCAACGCTTGAATACCATGCTGATGTTGAAATTGGTTTTTCAATACAGAGTAATTGATGGCATCTGCATTAAGTACAACCAAAACCATATCCAAAGAAGCCATAAAGCCTGCTAGATTTGGCGCGCTTAGATAAGACAAATCACCATGAAATAACTGCCATTGCTCGCTCTCATCAATTTCGAGAGTGGCCTCAGCAAGCTGTTGGAGGGGATGGAGATGAGCGTGAGAAAACTGAGAATGCTGCTCATCATTTATTTGGCCAAACGGAAGGAAAGTCACGCCTTGAGGACTTTGATAGCCAGCCTCCATCCACGAGCCGCCATTGAGTACTCGCTTAGCCCAACCATCTTGCTCTTCAGAGGGAAGACCAAGGTGAAGACGCAGCAAGTTTTCAGGTAACGCATCTATCGCGAGAACCTGCTTGTTAATTTTGACTAAAGCTTGAGCTAAGTTTGCGGTCAGTGTTGTCGAGCCACAACCGCCTCTTAGGCTCACAAGAAGAAGGCGCTTCATATCGCTTCCGTTTTAAGACCTGCTTGATTCTTTCTGCTGCCCATTTTTGTCTCGCCAGTACACTGTGATTGAAAGATTAACCACTTACTTTTCACCTTGTGGTATGACTCATTTTCTGTTGTTTCAACATACTGGTGCTGAGCTAAGTTATATGAAGAGTAGATCGAATTAATATCTTTTGCTGGTTCTGTCACAACATATTTCCATATTTCTCGCACACTTACTCAGAAAATGGCGGGATTCCTGTCCTACACTTAAACTCTGATTAAGCCATACTGATGAAAATTTGACGCACTTATCCGTGCATCACATATTTACAGAATAATAAAAAATGTGAACAACCTAAGTCATTGAGCACATGATTATTAAATTCCTAAGTGATGTTTGGCTTCAGAAACCGAAGTTATGAAGATATGTTGTAATTATCCATTTACGATATATAAACCATAGCTATAGGCATACTTAGAACATATAGATTTCAGAATGCAGAACTTTTAGGTTTATAAACATCAAGGCAGATAATGCTATATCTATTTTTATTTTTGATCAATTTCGTTTAATATCTCAGCGTCATTTTCTTGTCACTAAGAATGCATTTTTTGTAAGGATTGGCATACAGCGGATTGTTAGCCATTAAAGCAAATGATATTAAACAACTGATATATAAGGTAAAGTTAATGTCATCAATACACGGTTTATCCGCGATTACAAGTGAGCGTGAGATTAAGTCTGTCTACGTCAATTTATTTTCCCACAAGCGTATGGCAATCGATTACCTAATAAATACAACATGCAATACTGGCAACAGTTCACTTACATCCTTCTCTGATAAAGCTTCTTTTCTTTCCGGTCTAAATGACAGCACATTACTTAAATTCAATAACTTATCTGCCGAACATTTGGATAAGATTTTCTTTATCAGTAATAAGGCCTCAACAAAGAAGCCAAATCCGGTATTTCTAGCCAAAGACATTCACAGAATAAATATAGCCAAAAACTCACATTTTAATTTAATTATTCCGGACTCAATTTTAGTTCAATGCGAAGACAGTGATGTGAGATTATTCCTACAGCAACTAAGCGCTTTATCTTATAAGAAAGAGTCTGTGGTCAATGTATATATTTATGGGCACCTTGCGACCTCAATACTAAAACCAAAGTTATTGACCAATAATCACTTTATCTCCGGTTTAGGCACCATGACGGCTTTAGATGACTCTCGTTACGGTTACCTCGTTGATTTTTGGTCAAATAAGCATGGCGTGAAGTCAGAAGAAGAGTACATCCTCACTCATGATAAAGCCGATAAGTTAATAGCGACACCGTATGAAAAAGTACAAGCATCGGAAGTCACCGAAGACAAAGCAGACAGTGAACGGATTTATATTTCCAGAGAGGCTATTGGCGAGAGCACTAACGTGCCAAAAGAAATGCACATTGCAGAAGACAATCAGAGCCTGATAAGCATGCTAGACAGTCCTAGGGCATCAACGCTTATATTTAGCTGCGCGAGCCAAGACGAAGTACAACAGTTGGCATTGGATTGTTACCGTCTGAGAATGAAGGCGGGTCGTCAATTAAAAATCATCATCCGTGAAACACAGCAATGTCTGAGGTACGCCGACGAGAAGTTTCTTCTCCGTGCTGGGGTGAATTTAATCTCGCCTGTTCAAGTCCCACAAATGCGTTTTATGACTCAAGTGGAAGCCATACAGGGCCAGATGCTGACGCGCTCACTGCCACAAAATTTGGACGCCCTACTCAAATACGATGTTAAGTTTGGCAGTAAAGGCTACCTAAATAACCGAGACTTTGTTCAATATTGTACAGACGTTATCGCTAGCTCTACTCGATCTAATGTGAACTTCGCCCTCATCAAACTCAACTTATTACCAGGCATGAGCGCTGAAGAGTGCCTCAGATTGTGTCATATCCGCAGAGATGGTGACGTAGTGACAGCCTGCAATAAAGCGCTTTACGTTTTATTTAGTGCCATCCGTCACAACGATATTGAAGTTGCGCTCAACAATATATTTGAGTTCCCAACTCGAGACTTGTTTCACTCAACTCGTAGTTTTGAAACCCAGTATGACATTGAAAGTGAACTAAAATACATCATGGAAGATGAGGTCGTTATCTCTGAGGAGGTCTCTAACCTAACCACAGAGAAGCAGATTTTTTCAGCATCAAAACAATCTTTAAATAACGTACCCGCTTTATTTGCTGTGAGGAAACCCATCAACCTGAAAGGGCAAGCATGAACATAAATGATTTTTTTCTCACTGTTGGCATTAGCCTTAGTGTAGGCCTGATTCTGGGCTACTTCTTACGGGATATTGTCGGTGCGGTATATGACTTCTACCAGCGAAACCTAAAACGTTCGCGCTATTTTGAACAAGATCTGTCCATCAACAAAAATAAGAAGCTTAAGTGATGACTTCACATCCTAAACAAACTGCCCAGTTCACGATTGGATTGGGATGGTGGAACATTTATTTTATTGCCAAGGTCGCCCTTTATCTACAAGGGGTCATAGACTTCCACCCGCTAGAAAACTTCGCACTACTGCTGTTTATTTTGCTCCCAGTGCCAGTAAAAGCGTTAAATACCCTCCGTCATGTGGTTGCGATTGTTATTGCAGCATGGTTGCTTCATTACGATTCCTTTCTTCCACCACTCGATCGACTTTGGGCACAAGCTGGCCAGCTAATGCAATTTGAGTTTAGCTATCTTGTTGAACTCCTGGGCCGCTTCATCTCTGCTCAAGCGCTGCTAGGGCTGTTTGCGTTGTGTGCTGCTTATTACATCCTGAGTAAGTTTTTGCGCATTTCGGTGTTTGTTGTTATCGCGATGCTTTACGTCAGCGTTCCCAAAGATGCCGAGAGCCCTGTAACGGTTGAAGCAGCTCAACCTGCACCACCAGCCACGACTGACGTAGCAGAAACAACAAAACCGCAAATGACAGAAATCAACGACGACACGCTCAACAGCATGAAAGCAGATTTCTTTGCTAAAGAAGCGTCGCGACGCGTGTCATTTAACCCAGATAACACTCAAGACGCGCCATTTGACTTACTGTTCTTGAGTATCTGTTCCGTCGCTTGGGATGATATTGAAATTGCTGGCTTAGCCGATCATCCGCTGTTCAAAGAATTCGACATCATGTTCGACAACTTCAGTGCCGCAACCTCCTACAGTGGCCCTGCTGTTATTCGACTATTAAGAGCAAGCTGTGGCCAGCAGGAACACAGCCAGCTATTTGAGCCCGCGCCCAAGCAATGTTATCTATTCGACGACTTAAAGGCCCTTGGCTTTCAAGAAAACTTACTGATGAACCACAATGGCGTATTCGATAGTTTCTTGGAGTTAATTAAGAAAGATGGCGATCTAAAAACCGACCTCATGTCACAAGCAGGATTCACGCCTTACCAAAAATCATTTGATGGTTCCTCTATCTTCCGTGATAAGCAAGTGCTTGATAACTGGTGGCAACAAAGGATAAAAAGCGATGATGAAAAAGTGGTTGCCTTATACAACTCTATTTCATTGCATGACGGAAACCGAATCATCAATGCCAACTCAACAACCTCAATGGTGAGTTATAAGAAACGACTTAAGAATCTACTTGATGATCTTTACGCCTTCTTTAAAGAGCTAGAAGCCTCTAAACGCAACATCGTGGTCGCATTAGTGCCAGAACATGGTGCGGGTATGCGAGGCGATAGAATGCAAATATCTGGCATGCGAGAGATCCCGGCTCCAACCATTGTACATACGCCAGTAGGTATTAAAGTTTTTGGCGAAGGGATTCAGCGTCAAGGGGAAACTGAACACGTGAAAGCACCTTCAAGTTATTTAGCGCTATCACAACTGGTGTCAAATATTCTCGAGCAAAACATTTACGAGAAAAAGTCCTTTAATCCGAGCGACCTAGCCGAGAACTTACCTGAAACTCAAGTGGTTGCGCAGAACTCAGGTTCAACCGTTATCGAAGTCAATGGTAAGTACTACGTCTCGCTGGACGGCTCAAGTTGGATTGAATATCCGAAGTAAATAGTCAACGTAATAAACAATCTGCCTTAAGTGATGGGTGAGATTAAATAGCGAAAGGCCGGGAAAAACCGGCCTTTATTTTGTCTGGAATTTATCGAGCCTCTCATTTCTACGATTGTTTCATCAGCCTAAATGAGTAAAAATGAATCAACATTATGCACTTAAGGGAATAGCACATGCCAATTGACTCATTGATCACCATCGGTATTTTCGTTGCTCTAGCCGTTATCCTCCTCGCTTCTGCAGTAAAAACCGTTCCACAAGGCAACAACTGGACGGTCGAACGCTTTGGTCGTTACACCCATACCCTCAAGCCAGGCCTTAACCTCATCATTCCTTTTGTTGACCGTGTCGGACAAAAGGTCAACATGATGGAGCGCGTACTCGACATTCCAGCACAAGAAGTGATTTCGAAAGATAACGCCAATGTAGTCATTGACGCGGTAGGGTTTGTTCAAGTCATCGATGCCGCGAAAGCCGCTTATGAGGTTAACGACCTAGAACATGCGATTCGTAACCTAACCCTCACTAACATTCGTACCGTACTTGGCTCAATGGAATTGGACGAGATGCTTAGCCAACGTGACATGATCAATACCAAACTGCTCTCTATTGTCGACCAAGCAACCAACCCTTGGGGCATAAAAGTCACTCGTATTGAAATCAAAGATGTTCAACCACCAGCGGACCTAACAGCAGCAATGAACGCTCAGATGAAAGCAGAGCGTAACAAACGTGCGGAAATTCTCGAAGCTGAAGGGGTTCGCCAAGCTGAGATCTTACGTGCCGAAGGCCAAAAACAGTCAGAGATTTTAAAAGCGGAAGGTGAAAAGCAATCTGCTATCTTACACGCGGAGGCTCGTGAGCGCGCCGCACAAGCAGAAGCAAAGGCGACTTACATGGTATCGGAGGCAATCGCTAAAGGTGACGTAAAAGCCGTGAACTACTTTATAGCCCAAGGTTACACCGAAGCATTGAAGAGTATTGGCCAAGCTGAAAACGGCAAGATCATCATGCTGCCAATCGAAGCCACTGGGCTAATGGGCTCTGTCGCGGGTATCGCAGAAATGTTCAAACAAAGTAAAGACTAAGGTCTGCTTATGGATTTATTTAGCCTATTAGAAGGTGTCACCTTTTGGCATTGGATTGCGTTTGGTCTCGCGTTACTCGCCGTTGAATTGCTCGGGACAGCCGGCTACTTTTTATGGCTCGGCCTCTCTGCACTAATTGTGGGTGCTATCTTGTCTTTCTTACCGATTAGTTGGCAAATGCAATGGTTAGCATTTGCTGCTTTCAGCCTAGTGACAACTTGGCTTTGGTGGCGAAAACAATGGTCGAAGGATCGCAAAAGCGATAAAGCGCGCGACCTCAATCAAAAGCATAAACAATTGATCGGCAATATTGTCACTTTGGAAGAAGACTTCACTGTAGGCATGAACCGCTTAAGAGTTGCCGATACGACTTGGTCTGCCGAATCAGAGCACGACTTACCGGCAGGAACTCGAGTCGAGATTGTGGCTGTAGAGGGCATCATTCTCAAGATTAAGCCGGTTTCTCGCTGATTTGTGTCAAAATAATAGGGTGCAAAGCACCCTATTTCATATTTATTCTAACTACCTCTTTTATTTCATTGAGTTATTTAAATTATCCATAAAAATTAAGTAACAGAAATATTATCAACATCCTCTCTTTTTTATCCAATCTTCATTTATTAAAACTGAACAATTCAGACACATAGAAAAATATAACTCCTTTTTCGAAATCTAAATTTATTTTAAAAAATAAAACACTGTTGAATTTAATTTTGATCTTTCTAGGTCTCTATACATACTTAACGCATAAGCATGTCAATTAGGTGCTTATATTTTTTAAGGTAAGTAAGAGGAAGTACTATGAAAAAGACAATGATGTTATTCGCTGTCGTCTTGTTTTCATCGAGTGTGTTTGCCTACACAGGCTCTAACGGCAACAGCGCGACAGGACCTAACGTGCAATGCTACCTGCCAGATGGGACTAGCGATTACATGCCAATAGTCTTATGCCAACATCAAAATGGTAAGACTAAATACTGATAACGGCATTTAGTTGTCAGAGATTCGTCGTTAAATTTTTCTATTAATCAACAGCTTTAAATCAAATATTGGCTTAGAAATGAGAGTCATAAAATAATGAGCAGTCATTAAGCACGTTTTAAATTTAGTAAGTAGTTACGTAGTTTCGAATGATTAAGATGGCTCATTTAGAAACGGACAATATTTATAGGAATTTTGTTATGAGATATATATTATCAATCGCGATATCAATTGTAGCTTTGTCATTTAACTCTGCTCACGCTTACAGTGGTGCAAATGGTAACCAAGGAAGAACTTTAGGCCCAGAAGTACAATGCATGATTAAAAACGGCGATGTTGTTTCTATGCCGGTAGAATATTGTAAGTTGTTAGAAGGGAAAGAGGTGTAACAAAAAATGGCCTCATATTGAGGCCATTTTACTTTCAACAAGACTGTGTCTTAGAAGAAGTTGTGCGGTACGATAACTTGGAAACGGAAGTCAACGCGCTCGTAATCAGAGCTGTCGTTCATGTCACGAGTTAAGTAAGTAGAGTGGAAACGCATTGTTGTGCCTTTCATTGCACCTGCTGGAAGCGTGTAGCCTACTGTACCGTTAACTGCGTATTCTGAATCGAAACCAACTTTGTCTTCAGAAATAGTTGATAGACCTAGACCAACGTAGCCGAACCAGCCACCACCGAAGTCAGTGCTTAGACGGTTGTACCATGCGATTTGAGTATCTTGGTTCCAGTCAGATAGTGCATCCCACCACTGGCTCCAAGTACCGTTGTTTGTACCGTAGCCACGAACTGTACGTGGAGTGAACTCTGCACTGTTCTCAGTGTGAGTGTAGCGAACTTGAGACATCCAGTTCATAGTGCCAACAGGCATTGTCAAAGACAGACCGTGGTGAGCACCCAAACCATCGTAGTCTACATCAGAGTTAACTGCGTAAAGGTCGTAAGCTAGTGCTGCATCGCCAACATTGAAATCAAACTGAGCTTTGTATGATGTGTTTGACTCATCCATTTTAGCTAGGTTTGCATGACCAACACCTAAGTTAAGACCAACACCACCTACTTTACCCGTCAAACCGATAGATTGTAGAAAATCAAAAGTACTGTCGTTTGACTTATTAACATTTGGATCTTGCTTAGATGTCATCCACCAAGGAGCAGTGTGGCCAGTTGACGCACCGTAACCTAGAGTAAAGCCACCAACATCAACGAATGCTTTACCGCCTTTGTAAGTACCTGGAACGAAAGACCATACGTTACCAATCGTACCAACACCCATTTGAGTTAGACCAAAGTCACCACGGAAGCTTTCGCCACCTTTAAATTTAACTGCAGCTTTAGTGATTTTAAGCGCACCGTTTTGAGACTCATCCTGAGCCCAACCGTCACACATTGAAATCTCTGAACAAGCACCGTTGTTGTACATTGAACCGCTGAAGTAACCACCAAGGTCGATACCTACTGAGTCATTGTGGTAACCAGAAGAAAAGTTTAGAGCAACGTTGTAATCTGTGTAGTTTAGGTTCTCTTCGTGATCAGCATCTACACCAATCTTATGAGAACGGTAACGCGTGTCTGTCACTGCTACCAAAGATAGTGTTGCACCATCAAGAAACTCAGAAAGAGCGTCTACATATTGGTCACCAGCAGCAGAGTCAGTTGCCGCCATTGCAGGAGCACTTGCAAGTGCGCCCATCATTGCTGCTGTAATAGCAGATACCTTGAAAAATTTGTCCATGGAAAAAACTCCTAAAAATGGGTATAGCTGTATTTTTCTATCTCACCTTAAGTTGGCCGCCGAAGGGGAGAAGCAAATTCCTGAATAAACCTAAATCATCTCTAATTTAGTTATTTTTAGTTCCTGCATACACACCGTGTATCCACGCCATTAAGACTAACTTCGCATCTAAAAACATCCAAACGGAACTTATTTTTTTTCTAAAAAAAATATGACCAACGCCAAAGTTCCATATAAGTTGTTGATCCAGATCTTATTTTTAACACCAAAGACACAATCAAACTCCAATCCCTTATTATTCAGTCACTTGAAGAGATTCAACAACGCTCAATTTGAAGTCGATCGCAGACTTTTTTGCTATGAGAGATGAATAACTGAAGGAGAGATCCTGATCACTGAAATCAGTAAAAGGCGCATTGGATGGCTATTAAGTGACTTTTTAATTGCAAAGAAAAAGCCCTAAACGACTGGCATTTAGGGCTTTTAGTTATTTTTTAGCTTTTTTGATAAGCGTTATTTCATTAAGTTGAGCAAGTCTTGTTCAGTTTGAATCTCAATACCTAGCTCTTGTGCTTTTGCAAGCTTAGAACCAGCATTCTCACCAGCAAACAGAATGTCTGTTTTCTTCGATACACTACCCGTTACTTTCGCGCCTAGATTCTGTAATGCTTCTTTCGCTTCTGAGCGACCTAGTTGAGAAAGGGTGCCAGTTAATACAACCGTCTTGCCTTCCAATGGTAATTCAACACCTTCTTGTGGTGCTGCAATCTCTGGCCAGTTGATGCCTTGTGCTAGCAAGTCTTGAACAACGGCTTGGTTTTTCTCTTCACCAAAGAACGTCGTAATGTGTTTTGCTACGATCACACCAATGTCCTGAACTTCAATCAATTGCTCTTCTGTTGCTTGCTGAATTGCATCTAGGTTTTTGAAGTATTGTGCTAGGTTGGCCGCTGTCGCCTCCCCGACTTCACGAATACCCAGCGAGTACAAAAAGCGTGGCAACGTTGTGAGTTTTGATTTTTCAAGCGCATTAACAACGTTGGTTGCCGATTTAGGCCCCATACGCTCTAGTACTGTTAAGACACCCGCAGAAAGCTTGAATAAATCAGCTGGGGTTTCCACCATTTCGCGATCCACCAGCTGCTCAATCACCTTGTCGCCTAAGCCATCAACATCAAGAGCCTTACGAGACACAAAATGCTTCAGCGCTTCTTTACGTTGAGCCTGACAAACTAAACCTCCAGTACAACGTGTTACCGCCTCCCCTTCGATGCGCTCAACGTGAGAGCCACATACCGGACAAGCATTCGGGAAGACGATCTCGCGCGCAGTTTCTGGGCGACGCTCTTTGATAACAGACACCACTTGTGGAATCACGTCACCAGCACGGCGAATAACAACTTGGTCACCGACCATCACTTGCAAACGCTCAATCTCGTCTGCGTTATGAAGTGTCGCGTTAGAGACCGTTACACCACCAACAAATACTGGTTCAAGCTTGGCTACTGGAGTAATCGCGCCAGTACGACCAACTTGGAACTCGACTTCGTTTAATGTTGTGATTTCTTCCTGAGCCGGGAATTTGTAGGCAATCGCCCAACGAGGAGCACGAGCAACAAAACCTAAACGCTCTTGAATCGCAATGTCGTCCACTTTGATAACGACACCGTCAATTTCGTAAGCCAAAGCTTCACGGCGCGTAAGAATATCTTGGTAGTACGCTTTAACCTCTTCCAAGCTATCGACTCGCTTGGTTTCTGGACACATTGGCAAGCCCCACGACTTGATTTGTAAGAATCGTCCGTAGTGACTGTTAGCAAGAGTTGCCCCCTCCACAACGCCAACACTGTATGCATAAAAGCTTAGAGGACGTGAAGCCGTGATACGAGAATCTAATTGACGTAGGCTACCTGCTGCCGCATTGCGTGGGTTAACAAAAACTTTCTCGCCTTTTTTTCGTGCGTTCTCGTTAAGTTTGTCAAAACCGGCTTTTGGCATGAATACTTCACCGCGTACTTCTAGACGCGTCGGCCAGTCTTTACCTTGTAACTTTAATGGAATGGCACTGATGGTGCGTACGTTCTCAGTGATGTTTTCACCCGTCGTACCGTCACCACGAGTCGCAGCTTGCACCAATACACCATTTTCATACAGTAAGCTCACTGCCAAGCCATCAAGCTTCGGCTCGCAACAGTATTGTTTAATGGTATGGCCAACGACACGGTCTTGAGCACGTTTATGAAAGCCATCCAGCTCTGCATCATCAAAGGCGTTGTCTAATGACAACATTGGCACTTCGTGAGTAACTTGGCTGAATTCAGACAATGGCTGACCACCAACACGTTGGCTTGGAGAGTCAACAGTCACCAACTCTGGGTGTTCGGCTTCAATATCCATAAGCTCGCGCATCATACGGTCGTATTCTGCATCTGGAATCTCTGGGTTATCTTCCACGTAGTAACGAACAGCGTGGTAATGCAGCGACTCTTTTAGTTCTTCTAGTCGCTGAAGTACTGATTCAGACATATTAAAGCCCCGTGTATATTCATCAATGAGGTTGGGAATCTAAGAAAAAAGGCTCCTAACGGAGCCCTTTCATTATTTGGTGTTAAGGTTATGCGTTAGCAGCATTAAACTCAACTATTTGACGTCGATATGATGCTAATCGATCTGGTGTCATCAAGTTTCGTTGATCATCCAGAACGTTACCGCCCATATCGTCAGCGATTTGTTGCGCAATACGCAGCATTAGGTTGAAGTTTTGGTCTGCTTCACCGTAGCAAGGTAGCGTCATGAAGAACGAAATACCTTTGGTGCTAAATTCTGCTGGATCGCCATGCTCTAGCGTACCTGGTTGCATCATATTGGCTACGCTGAATAGCACTTTGCCGTTACCAGATAAATCTACATGACGATGGAAAATGTTCATCTCGCCATAAATGAGGCCATTTTGTTGCATGCTGTCGAATAATTGAGTGCCCACAAAAGGCTCATCACCAGCGCAGTGGACGTTCAATACAATCACTTGCATTTCTGGTTCAGGCTTCGGTTCTTCGACAACCGGCTCAACGACCACTGGTGCAACTTCCACTTCTGGCGCTTGCGCTGCTAAAGGAGCTTCAAACACTGGTTGGAGAGTTTCTTCAACAACTTCTGCGACTTCTTCTTTTTCGGCAAAAGCCTTCGCAGGTTGTTGTAGTACAGGTTCGACTTGCTCGTCATCCGTCTTCGTCGCAACAAACGCTGGAATCTCTTGCTCTTCTCTCTGCTCTTTGTCTTCTTTTGCCTCAAGGACATCATCGATCAGAGGATCAGACGAGAATTTGTTATCGAATGAGTTTTCCATCCCAAAATCTGGCTCTTTGCGATCTTTACGAATGATTTCAAAATCGTCTTCTGGAGCAGGAGCAAAATCGCGCTCTTGTTCAGGAGTGTCTTTATCCTCTTGGTCAACGTCCAACTTGCCAAGTGGCTTGTTACCAAATTTTGCTTTGCCTTCTTTTTTGCTTGTCCACAAACCATGAAACAGCAACGCGGCGATGGCTAATGCGCCAACAACAATGAGTACGAATCGCAATTCCTGCATTATTTACTCTCAATCTACTTGTTCTTACTACTCGCACATCCTTGAGCAGCAACCCAAGTGCAATAAATCCGAATGATGCTTTTACTTTACCAAAACTATATGTAGGTTTAGAACAACTTAATGCAAGAAGTTCCGCTTTTTGTTGTGATTCTTGCCACGATTCCACTTTACAAGACCTAAATTGTTAGGGCATTGAAAGAAAAGCATCCACAGGTACAATGAGTTTTCACTTACACGAAGCAAAATGGATATGAAGTCGAATAATCAGCCTAGAACCGGATTCGGTTACTTCCTATATGGAATTCAAATAGCACTTTCTCCAGAGATACGTCGCTTTGTCGTCTTGCCACTGCTTGCCAACATCTTGCTTGTTGGTGGTGCTATCTTCTATTTATTCTCTCATCTCGATGTTTGGATCGAGAGTTGGATTGGCAAATTGCCTGAGTTCCTCTCGTGGCTTACCTACATCTTGTGGCCAATTTTGGTGTTGACCATTCTTGCCACCTTCTCTTACTTCTTTAGTACATTGGCTAACTTCATCGCCGCACCATTTAATGGTTTGTTGGCTGAAAAGGTCGAAGAGTCCCTCACTGGACAAAAAGTCAATGACGATGGCTTTGCAGCTTTGATTAAAGATGTGCCTCGAGTCATGGCCCGAGAATGGCGCAAGCTGCTATATGTGTTACCAAAGGCGATAGGTTTATTTTTGCTGCTACTCATCCCAGCATTAGGCCAAACCGTTGGGCCTTTCTTGTGGTTCATCTTCACTGCATGGATGTTGGCAATTCAGTACTGTGATTATCCATTTGATAACCATAAAGTACCTTTCAATGACATGCGTTACAAATTGAAACAAAAGCAAGGTAAGGCATACGGCTTCGGTGTACTGGTTTCTGTCTTTACGACCATTCCCATTCTTAATCTCATTGTGATGCCAGTTGCAGTATGTGGTGCGACGGCCATGTGGGTGACAGAATTTAAACATCAACAGTAGCCCACTTTTAAACCTATTCAGGGAAGGCAGAATCAGCCTTCCCTTTTATTTTGCTCATTTCTCGACCAACCTCATAAGATATAACTTTTTAATCCTTTTCCCTTTTTTTTATACCGCATATTCTTCTAACCATATTCACAAAACGTGTAATGAAGGAACATCACTATGAGCAAGATCTACGAAGACAACTCTCTTACCATTGGTAACACGCCACTCGTTCGCCTAAACAAAGTGAGCAACGGTAAAGTTCTAGCGAAAATCGAAGCGCGTAACCCAAGCTTCAGTGTTAAATGTCGTATCGGCGCGAACATGATTTGGGAAGCAGAAAAAGCGGGAACGCTTAAGCCAGGCGTTGAGCTAGTTGAACCAACAAGTGGTAACACAGGTGTTGCGCTTGCATTCGTAGCAGCAGCTCGCGGTTACAAGCTAACACTTACTATGCCTGAGTCTATGAGCCTTGAACGTCGTAAACTTCTTAAAGCACTAGGTGCAAATCTAGAACTAACAGAAGCAGCAAAAGGCATGAAAGGCGCGATCGCGAAAGCAGAAGAAATCGTTGCAAGCAACCCAGACAAATACCTTCTTCTACAACAGTTCAACAACCCTGCTAACCCAGAGATTCACGAAAAGACGACTGGTCCAGAAATTTGGGACGCAACTGACGGCGAAATCGATGTATTCGTAGCAGGTGTCGGTACGGGCGGTACGATCACAGGTACAAGCCGTTACATCAAAGGCGAAAAAGGCAAAGCCATCACTTCTGTGGCAGTAGAGCCAGCTGAATCACCAGTGATTGCACAAGCGCTAGCGGGTGAAGAAATCCAGCCAGCACCACACAAAATCCAAGGTATTGGCGCAGGTTTCATCCCTGGCAACCTAGATTTGGAACTTCTTGACCGCGTTGAGCAAGTCACTTCTGAAGAAGCGATCGAGATGGCTCGTCGCCTAATGGAAGAGGAAGGCATCCTAGCGGGTATTTCTTCAGGTGCAGCAGTCGTAGCAGCAAACCGTCTTGCAGAACTACCTGAATTTGCAGGAAAAACTATCGTAACCGTTCTACCAAGCTCTGGTGAACGTTACCTAAGTACAGCGCTATTTGCTGGTATCTTTACCGAGAAAGAGAACCAACAGTAATATGTGGTCAAATCAATTTTTCGTTTAAAAAAGCCCCGTTCAGGGGCTTTTTTGTTGATCCCTGCCCCACCTTTGGTAATATCAGGGTGTTTTATTTTTAGGTTCAAAATAAAGAATCTAAACCAAAAAGGTTTCAGTGTGATTACGCACGCAAACAGTTGCGTAATGACCAAACTTTTGACTAGTATCAGTTCTGACACGCTTTGAACTCTCCCGTGCTAGCGCACAAGGTGTAAAGCAGTTAAGCTAAAACTTAGTCATAAACTAACAAAAAAATACATTTATTGGGGTATATCACATGTACGAGAAGCAAGTAGAAATCACAGCAGAAAACGGTCTTCACACTCGTCCAGCTGCACAGTTCGTTAAAGAAGCTAAAGCATTCGACGCGGACATCACTGTGACTTCTAACGGTAAAAGCGCTAGCGCTAAGAGCCTATTCAAGCTGCAAACACTAGGCCTAGTAAAAGGTACTCTAGTAACTATCTCTGCTGAAGGCCCACAAGCTCAGCAAGCAGTTGACCACCTAGTTGCTCTAATGGACCAACTACACTAATTCGGTCTCCTATTTCAGAAGCCATTTTGTGAAAGCAAAATGGCTTCGTTGGAAATAGGCTCAAAACTAAGCTAATACTATTCGTTAGCGCACCCATTATTCTCCCGTTTTATAAAGTTGACCAACTTAAGGTAAGGCTATGATTTCAGGCATCCTAGCATCTCCTGGTATTGCAATCGGTAAAGCACTACTACTTCAAGAAGATGAAATTGTCCTAAACACAAACACTATTTCTGATGATCAAGTAGAAGCAGAAGTTGCACGTTTCTTTGACGCTCGTAACAAATCTGCAGCTCAGCTAGAAACTATCAAGCAAAAAGCGCTTGAAACTTTTGGCGAAGAAAAAGAAGCGATCTTTGAAGGTCACATCATGCTTCTTGAAGACGAAGAGCTAGAAGAGGAAATCCTAGCACTTATCAAAAACGACAAGATGACTGCTGATCACGCGATTCACTCAGTGATCGAAGAGCAAGCATGTGCTCTTGAGTCTCTAGACGACGAATACCTGAAAGAACGTGCAACTGACATCCGTGATATCGGTTCTCGTTTTGTTAAGAACGCACTAGGTATCAACATCGTTTCTCTAAGCGATATCGATCAAGAAGTTATCCTAGTAGCTTACGACCTAACACCATCTGAAACAGCGCAAATTAACCTAGACTACGTTCTTGGTTTCGCTTGTGACATCGGTGGTCGTACTTCTCACACTTCAATCATGGCTCGCTCTCTTGAGCTTCCAGCTATCGTTGGTACTAACGACATCACTAAGCAAGTTAAGAACGGCGACATGCTGATTCTTGATGCGATGAACAACAAGATCGTTATCAACCCATCTGACGCTGAACTAGAAGAAGCAAAAGCAGTTAAAGCTGCATTCCTTGCTGAAAAAGAAGAGCTAGCTAAGCTAAAAGACCTACACGCAGAAACAACTGACGGTCACCGCGTAGAAGTTTGCGGTAACATCGGTACTGTTAAAGACTGTGACGGTATCATCCGTAACGGTGGTGAAGGTGTTGGTCTGTACCGTACTGAATTCCTATTCATGGACCGTGATGCGCTTCCAACTGAAGAAGAGCAATACCAAGCTTACAAAGAAGTTGCTGAAGCAATGAACGGCGAAGCTGTGATCATCCGTACTATGGATATCGGCGGCGACAAAGATCTTCCTTACATGGATCTTCCAAAAGAGATGAACCCGTTCCTAGGCTGGCGTGCAGTACGTATCAGCTTGGATCGTCGTGAAATCCTACGTGACCAGCTACGTGGTATCCTACGTGCATCTGCACACGGTAAACTACGTATCATGTTCCCAATGATCATCTCTGTTGAAGAAATCCGTGAGCTTAAACAAGCAATCGAAGAGTACAAAACAGAACTACGCGCTGAAGGTCATGCATTCGACGAAAACATCGAAATCGGTGTAATGGTTGAGACTCCAGCTGCAGCAGCTATCGCGCACCACCTAGCGAAGGAAGTTGCTTTCTTCTCTATCGGTACAAACGACCTAACTCAGTACACACTAGCGGTTGACCGTGGTAACGAGATGATTTCTCACCTATACAACCCACTATCACCAGCTGTACTTACTGTGATCAAGCAAGTTATCGACGCTTCTCACGCTGAAGGTAAGTGGACTGGTATGTGTGGTGAGCTAGCTGGTGATGAGCGTGCAACACTTCTACTTCTAGGTATGGGTCTGGACGAATTCTCTATGAGCGGCATCTCTATCCCTAAAGTGAAGAAAGTTATCCGTAACTCTAACTTCGCAGAAGTGAAAGCAATGGCTGAAGAAGCACTTTCTCTACCAACAGCAGCAGAAATCGAAGCAGTTGTAGAAAAGTTCATTGCAGAGAAAACTCAATAATCAACTAATTCCAATGAGATAGGCGCTCAAAAAAAGTCGTCTATCTCGAAAGATTGGTATACTATAATTCGACAGAATTAAATAAAACGTTAGGAGCATGACACAATGGGTCTGTTTGACAAACTTAAGAAGCTAGTATCTGACGACAGCGCTGACGCAGGTGCAATCGAAATCATCGCACCACTATCTGGTGAGATCGTGAACATCGAAGATGTGCCAGATGTTGTTTTCGCTGAGAAAATCGTTGGTGATGGTATTGCTATCAAACCTGCTGGTAACAAAATGGTAGCTCCTGTAAACGGTACTATCGGTAAGATCTTCGAAACGAACCACGCGTTCTCTATCGAGTCTGACGACGGTGTTGAGCTATTCGTTCACTTCGGTATCGACACTGTTGAACTGAAAGGCGAAGGCTTCAAGCGTATCGCAGAAGAAGGTCAAACTGTTAAAGCTGGCGACACTGTAATTGAATTCGATCTAGCTCTTCTAGAAGAGAAAGCGAAATCAACGCTAACTCCAGTTGTTATCTCTAACATGGACGAAATCAAAGAGCTGAACAAGCTTTCTGGTTCTGTAACTGTTGGTGAAACTCCAGTTCTACGTGTAACTAAGTAATTTTTACTTAGCCGAACACGAAAAAAACGCTGCCAATGGCAGCGTTTTTTATTACCTGAAACTTTTGTTCTTGAGCGATGTTCATCGCTGCAACCTATTCAACTAAGTAAGCCAAGTGCCGAGCTCGGTCTCTGCTTCGCTTGGGCTAACAATGCGGTAGTTGCATCTTGCAGTACTTGTGAACGCACCATCTCCGTCGATTCTCGCGCAAAATCCGTATCTCGTATCCGCCCTTTTGATTCGGTCACACTTCGGTTCACCGTGTTAAGGTTATCCATGGTGCCACTCACCCGGTTTTGGAAGCCGCCTATTTCACTTCGATGTGAGTCAACGTACTTAATCGCGGCATCAATCACCCCAATTGACAGCTGTGCACCACCAGCAGTCGACATATCGATATCGTCCATTGTGATGAGCTCACCCGCACCGACATCAAGCTCATCCGCTAAACTGCCCTTTACTTCCACACCCTCTGGCGCATTCAACGTTGAGGCAAAAAATTGCAGCTCATTATTTTCCGTTACTGAGGCACTCGCTATCGATTGCTGCGCATTGATGTAAGTGGCAACTTGCTCGATGCGGTCTCCTAGTTTGAGCCTAATAGATTCAGTTTGAGATTGCCCTTTGCTGTCTTGATATTCAAGTTTGAGGGTTTGATTATCTTTAGTGACTCGCCAGTCTTTATCGACCGCATCACCAACATAATGCTGTCCTCCCATCTCTGGAATATGGCTACGCATGTTTCGTAGCGTCAAAGAGATTGAGTTGGCATTCGCGCCAATATGGAAGCTTTGTGAACCGTAAGATCCATCAAATAGGTTTTTATCTGCAAATGTCGTCGTGATCGCGACACGATCTAGCTCATCTTGCAGCGCTACAACCTCGGACTGAATACTTTGCCGGTCACTTGAATCATTGCTGCCATTTGCTGCTTGCAGCCCTAGAGAGCGTAAGCGTTGCAATATATCGCTACTCTCATGCAAAGCGCCTTCTGCGGTTTGTGCCACCGAATATGCGTCGTGCGCATTTCTCAAGGCGACATCAAGCCCTCTTGTTTGAACATTAAGAGTATTGGAGATCTGTAGACCAGCAGCGTCATCACTGGCGGAGTTAATCCGATACCCCGAAGTGAGATTGCGCTGCGATTCTATGTTTTGCTCAGCTGCGTGACCGAGGTGTCGCTGCGTCATCATCGCAGTGACATTGGTATTTAAAGAGACCATCTAATCGATACGAACTCCTTGTTCCCGTCCTGTACGGTGTACCTAATGCGTGATTTGAATAAGCAAAAAGCCAGGGGTTAGCCTGGCTTTTGTATCACGTCGATTAGGTTTATTAACCTAGTAGGCTTAGCGCTGAGTTTGGCGCTTGTTTCGCTTGCGCAAGGATTGAGCTTGACGCTTGCGATAGAATTTGTGACTTGGTCATTTGAGTCGTTTCTTTCGCGAAGTCTGTATCTTTAATACGGCTCTTCGACGCGTTCACGTTCTCGTTGATGTTATCCAAGTTGCTGATTGCGTGGTTGAAACGGTTTTGGAAAGCACCCAGCTCTGCACGGTGGCTGTCTACGTATTTCAGTGCCGCATCGATGATAGCAACAGATTCTTGCGCGCCACCTACAGAAGTAACGTCGATAGTATCTACCGTTACGTTATTGCCGTCACTTAGACCTAACTCACCAGATAGGCCGCCTGAGAATTCAACGTCGCCTTCAACTTTGTTGTTACCCGCAAACACTTGCAGTTTGCTGTCTTGGTCTACTGACGCTTTTACTAGGTCAGTTTGACCGTTGATGTAAGTCGCCAGCTCTTCGATATCGTCACCCGCTTTTGCGCTGATGTTGATTTCTTGCTCTTGACCAAAGCTGTCAGTCAGGCTGATTTTCAGGTCGTTTTTGCCTTCTTCAACGTTCCAGTTTTTGTCTTTGCCGTTTTCAGCTTGGTAGCTCACGCCGCCCATCATTTGGTTGTCAGAGCGCATGTCTTTTAGGTTCAGCATTACCGCTTCGCCGTTATCTGCACCGATTTGGAAAGACTGAGTACCGTAAGTACCGTTTAGAAGCTTGTTACCACCGAAAGAGGTCGTTTCAGCGATACGGTTTAGTTCATCGTTCAGCGCTGTTACTTCTTCTTGAATCGCAACACGTTCTGCTTTTGAGTTAGAACCGTTTGCTGATTGAAGAGACAGGTCACGCATACGTTGTAGGATGTTAGTGGTCTCGTTCATTGCACCTTCAGCAGTTTGTGCAATAGAGATACCGTCGTTCGCGTTACGAACAGCCACATCCAGGCCACGGCTTTGTACGTTCAAGCGGTTCGAGATTTGAAGACCCGCAGCGTCGTCTTTCGCGCTGTTGATTTTGAAACCTGAAGACAAACGCTCCATAGAAGTTTGTTGTGCTGAGTTTGCGTTGTTTAGGTAACGCTGAGCGGTCATCGCTGATACGTTTGTGTTTACATTCACTGCCATGGTGATTTCTCCAATTGATTTTCCGATGTAGCGGTTTCCGACGTCTCGGAAAACCAAGTAGTTCTCTCAAAGTTACTTCTATTAACGACTCGGTTTTCAGAAGCTTTAGAAAAAAATCAAAAAAAGTGAATTTGCGAGATTTAGCTAGAAAAATTGAAGAAAAGTAGAAAAAAGGCCTCAAGTTTCTGCAGCTTAAGCCGAGCGTTCTAAATTGAACAAAGAACAACCAAAAGCCAATAAAAAGCAGTGAGTTAGATGAGATTTAGGAAGACTTTATCTGGACGATAGAAAAGAAAAAGCCCCTTTTCCTTTGAGAGAACTGGGGCTAGGTTGGTAGCCAGAGCCTATGTGGAGATCAAGAGAAATGAACACATAACCGGCACACCGGGTGCAACCTTACATTGAAAATGATTGGCAGGTGAGAGATGAGAGAGCCGCACATTCTATTATAACGTTGCTTGCCATAAGCCTGCATTCCCATCCACGTCTGAATGTATTGAATACAGGCTAGGTAAACTACTGCAATAGTGACATTGCAGAGTTTGGCAACTGTTTCGCTTGAGCAAGAATCGAAGTACCTGCTTGTTGCAAAATTTGAGCTTTGGTCATTTGCGTGGTTTCTTTCGCAAAGTCCGTATCTTTAATTCGGCTGTTTGACGCATCAACGTTTTCTTGAATGTTCGCCAAGTTATTGATGCTGTGGCTTAGACGGTTTTGTTTTGCACCTAGGTCAGCACGTTGTGAATCCACGTACTTAAGCGCTGAATCCAGTACAGAAATCGCGTTTTGAGAACCTTGTACAGTTGTCATATCGATGTCTTGCACTGATGTGCGTACTGCTTCATCACTTAGACCTAAATCCGATGCTAGACCACCAGAGATTGAAATATCACCTTGCACGTTCGGGTGCGCGACGAATACTTGCAGTTTACCATCTTCGCTTACCGATGCGTTGATCATATCAGATTGGCCGTTGATGTACGTTGCCAACTCTTCAATATCGTCGCCTGTTTTTGCGTTGATGTTGATCTCTAGGTCATCTGGATTGCCGTCTTCATCTTCACCCATGCCAGGAAGGGTGATTTTTAGATCCGCTTTAGTAGGATCGACGCCCCAGTCTTTGTCTTTGCCATTCTCAGAGAAGAAAGTCACACCGCCCATACGTTGGTCATCCGCGCGGATGCTCGTTAGTGCCATAATCATCGCTTCACCAGAGCTTGAACCGATTTGGAATGCCGCTTCACCGAACGAACCGTTCAATAGACGACGACCACCAAATGATGTTGTTTCTGCGATACGGTTTAGTTCATCCGTCAACGCAGATGATTCTTCATTGATCGCTTGGCGCTCCGCTGGAGAGTTAGTACCGTTTGCAGATTGAATCGCCAAGTCACGCATACGTTGCATGACTGACGTCGCTTCGTTCATCGCACCTTCTGCCGTTTGGGCAATCGAGATACCGTCGTTCGCGTTACGCATTGCCACATCAAGACCACGAGACTGCGCAGTAAGACGGTTAGAGATCTGTAGACCTGCCGCATCGTCTTTTGCACTGTTAATCTTGTGACCAGATGATAGACGCTCCATTGAAGTGTTAAGTTCGTTGGTCGCCTTGTTTAAGTAACGCTGCGCGGTCATCGCGGAGACGTTAGTACTAACTGTTACAGCCATTATGCTCTCCTGTTGAGTTCGCAAGCTTTTGCGAAGCGGCCAGCTTTACTCTCATTTGGATAAGCACTGACCGTAAAAAATTCGTTGCTAAATCTGCTTATATGGCAAGATTTAGGATCTCGTAAGTCTGTTCTGACAACATCAATACAATTTGTGTGCCAACTTGTTTCAAACTATTTGTTCTTTTAATAATGAACAAATAAACAACAAGTTATAGCGCATATGGGGCACGAGCCTTGTCTTGCTCATATTTTGTTGTGTTGCCGAATTGCTGTTTCTCTATTGCCGCTCAAATTACCGTTGGCTTGATTGCCGCTTTCGGTCAAATCATGCCGCTTGGCTCGCATTACTCGGTGCTTTTCGTTGATTTCTCGCACTTAAGGCTTGGCACATAAGGCATTAAAATCGAACGTTTCGAGCACCGAACGCACTGCATAGACGATAGGCGCGTTAAATATAGTTAAACAACGTCAGGTCTTTGGTTTTGCCAAATGCCTGTTGTGAGGCTTGCAGTGCACGTGAATTCTCACTGAACTCAATCACTGCCTTGGAGTAATCCAAGTCCTCAAAATTGCTCTTCGCTTTCGCCAGAGACAAATTAAAATCTTCGTGGTTTTGCTCTTGAATATCGAGCGTGCTCAACTTAGCCCCCACATCGGTTCTTACTTTGTTCATGTGAACAAATGCCGCTTGGAATTCTTCCGTCATTTGATGCAGCTTTGCCGTCGCCGATGCGTCAGATACTGAGCTCTCTGACCACTGCATGGTTTCTTTGAATGCATCAAAAACACTGAAGGTTTGGCGCGGCTCCAGCGTGATGCTATCCCCTGCGGATACTTGCCCTTTCAGCTGAATGTTGACGCCTTCATATTGGATGCCGTCAATTGGCGAATAGTCATCGACTTGAACAATGCTGCCGTCTTTTTCCAGTTGGTAACCAAACTTGCCATTGCTCATATCTACAAAAGTCACTTTGTAATTTGAGTCACTTTTAGATTCATCGGTCGCTTGTCCAAGCAACAGCTCAGAGCCCTCTTGCAGGTCGTATTGCGGTTCAAAATCACCAAAAGGATTTGGGATCTCCGTAAACAGGTGATTACCCGGATAGTTGATGCCCAGCTCAATATTGCTGGCGATCTTCATCTTGCGTTGATAATCGTCACCGGTATAAACCACACTGCCGTCGTAATCGCGGAAGAAAGGCTGCGTTTTTGGTTTCGTCCCAGCAAAAACGTAGTTACCCGATTCGTCTTGAGTATTCACTAACGCTAAGAAGTTGTTGGCAATTTCTTCCAGTTCGCGCTTTTTCGCTGCGCGGTCTTCTGGAGAAAAGGCACCATTGATCATTTCCATCGTAATACGCTTCGACTCATCAACAAACTGCTCTGCATTAGCAACAACCACTTCTTGGTTTTCTAGACGGTTACGAACCAGAACAATGGCATCAAGGTATTGTTTTAACTGCTCTTCTTGTTGACCAATGCTTTGAATATAGTGCGTCGCAAGTGGATCATCACTCGGCTTAGTCAACTGCTTACCAGAAGCCAATTGCTCCTGGTTATGGTGAATCTTATTTTCCTGACGGCGCAGGTCGTTCTGCACTGACTGGTAGTTATGGAAGCTAGAAATTCGCGTTAACATCTAAGGCCTCCTTTAGCGCAACTGCAAGATGGTGTTGAAGGTGTCATTGGCTGCCTGCATCACACGCGAAGAAGCCATATACGCCTGTTGGAACTTCATCGGCCGCTTCTTCATCGAGGTTTACCCCCGATATCGACGCCACGCGCTCTTGTGCTGCCTCGCTTTCTAACTGAGCAACATCCGCTAATCGACTTGCAGTTGATGTCTTCAAACCCACATCAGTGTTCAAGTTGAAGTACAAGCTCATGATGGTCGACTCATTGCCATTCATCTTCTTGTCGGTTTGGATATTTTGCATCTTACGCAAATTGCCATTATCACCCTCAGACGGCACTAAGTTGGCGGTAAACTTATCGTTCGCCAATGCGCCTGCACTTAGCTCAAATACGGTTGCGCCGCCGTTTTTATACGCGGGGTGATTACTCGGAAGGCTCACTGAGACAGGCCCTGTCGGTGGATATGGCTGTGGAGCCATAAGCACATTGCCTTTGGTGTCTGTCACTGCGAATTGGTCACCTGTTGGAGACACCACCACTTCAAATTCACGCAAGTCACCCGCATCAAGGATTTCAAACTTCGCATTACCTTGAGCAAAAGTGGTCGATGCTTCGTAACTTTGCGCGGCGATCGCTTTTGGATCCGTTGTTTCGACTTTCATTTGTGCTGCGCTGCTACGCGTAGGACGAAGTAACACGTGCTCGCCGACCTTTGGTTCATTGCGAACTTCAACACGCATTCCGTCGATGTAGAACGCATTGCCTGCATCGGTATTAAGTTTGACGGTCTCGCCATTTGGCTTAGTCACCGCATAGCTGTCACCATCGTAACGCAACGAGTACTCACCACCTTTCAGCGCGCTGATGTCATTAACGTAAACGGCCATATCAGCCGTAGACTGAGGCCCAGCTACCACGCGAGATTTCGCCAGTCGCTCTGAGTTCACATCAGTAAACAAAGGGTCACCCACATTACCGTAGTGATCCAAACCTTGTGATTGCAGGTGGTTTACTTCACTAGAGAACGCCGTCGCTAAGCGGCCAAGCTCATCCATCACTTGTGGTATGTGCTCGTCACGCATCTTAAGTAACGCGCCAATTTTGCCGTCAATATCGTCTGATTTGATGGCTTTAATGCCGCCACCTTCAACCATAGCCAGGCGACGTTGATGAACATCTGGTGAGCCATCAATCATCTTCAATTGGCTCGCTTCGGTTCCCGAAACTAGCGTATGACCATTACCGATATGAACATTGAAGCCTTCCGAATTTTTACGTGGCGTTACCGTCACCTTGGTGTATTCAGACAGCTCTTTTATTAGTTTTTCATGTTGGTCCATCAAGTCGTTATGAGGACCTGGGGTACGCATCATCAATCGATGAACATCGCGGATTTCAACGGCAAGTTGATTCACGCGTTCAATGCCCATATCCAGTGACTTGTTAGTCACGTCCGATTGCTGGCGCACGGTTTCGTGGAATTCGTTGAGGGTATCGCTGAGTAATTTGGCTTTTTCCAGCACCACTTTGCGCGCGCCCATGTCATTTGGGGTATCCGCCATGGTTTTCACCGCATCGAACCACTCGTTCATGTTCTCTGGGATCTTTTTCGATGCCACTGAAGACAACATGCTAGAAAGCAAATCAAGGTTCTTCTCGTTATCGAGCTTGTTGGCATAGTTGGTTGTGGAGAGGTTCAGCTCTTTAACGGCAAACTCATCCCAAGAGCGGCGAACATTTTCCACATGCACGCCCATGCCGTAAGTCGAACCACCAAATTGACGCGGATCGTTGGTGCCTTGGATAACAGACTGACGACTGTAACCCTCTGTATTTGCATTAGAAATGTTATGACCAGTCGTATTCAACTGTCGCTGAGCAGTAAGCACACTTTGTGTACCCACATTCAACAAATCTGACGCCATACATGCCCCCAAAAACGAAATAAAATCGGTATTGACCGATCACCTAGTTAGCATTTAGCAAAAGGTGTGCCAGTTTAGGAAAGAAAGAGAAGACATGAAAAAAGAAAGGCTTGCACTGTGGCAAGCCTTCTCAAAATGTACATCAAGCATTCGTAATCGGATTGAATTACATACTCTCGATTTTTTGTTTTACCTGAAGCACTTTGTCTGCGTAGCTTGGGTCAGTTGCGTACCCTGCGCTGTGAATTCCACGAATGAAGGATTCAGAATCACCGCCTTGTTGAAGAGCAGTCTCGTAGCGCGGGTTCTCATTCAAGAAGCGAACATAGTCGTTAAAGCTATCTTGGTAGTTCGAGTAAGAACGGAATGCCGCCGTCTCTTTCACAGGCGTGTTATCGTGGAACTCTAGTGTTTGAGTCGTCACTTTATCACCCTGCCAACTACGGTCAGCTTTAATGTTAAACAGGTTGTTACTGCTACCACGTGCGTTCTTAACGACTTTTTGCCCCCAGCCTGTTTCTAGCGCGGCTTGAGCCAATAGCAATGAAGGTTCAACACCCAAGGCTTTTGCTGCACGGTCTGCGTATGGCTTCATCGAATTAACAAAAGACTCTGGCGAATCAAAACGTGATGGCTCTGAACCCGGTCGTGATAGCTGACCTGACTCAATCAAGCGCTGCTCAATTTCACGAGCTTTCTTCGGATCCACACGACGGTATTCCACAGCATTGTTTGCTGCATCACGCATGGCTGTTTCAGCCTTGTCGTCGCCTTGCCCAACCGTCAACTGCTTAACAATCATGTCAGCTAAGCCCATCGAACCCGACGCACTCAAGTTACTCGCCATTTGCTCATCCAGCATTTGACGGTAGAACTTTTCGTTTTGGCTGTTCATTAAGTTTGACTCAAAGCCTTCATTCGCTTCGCGCATCGACTTCAACATCATCGAAGTAAAGATCGATTCAAACTGACGAGCGGCCGCTTGCAATGCTTCATGCTCACCATCTTTGCCCTCTTTCACCGCTTTCTGACGAAGGGTATCGAGGGAACTGATGTCATGAATAAAGCCGATATCGTTAGGATTGTTAACCATGATGTCTCTCCTAATCGATTAGATGATGATCAGCTGGCCTTCAATGGCACCAGCTTGTTTCAATGCTTGCAGAATCGCCATCAAATCCGACGGAGCAGCACCGACTTCATTCACCGCTCGGACAAGGTCATCTAGTGTCAAACCCGGTTCGAACTTGAACATCTTGCCTTTCTCTTCATTCACTTCGATATCAGAGTCCGGCACAACCACAGTTTGGCCACCAGAGAAGCCGTTTGGTTGGCTCACATTGAGGTTTTCTTTGATTGCTACGGTCATGCCACCGTGCGTTACTGCCGCAGGTTTCAGACGAACATGCTTGCCGACCACAATCTACCGGTACGAGAATTCACAATGATTTTCGCCGCGCCATCTGCAGGGTCGAACTCTAGGTTTTCGATTGCTGATAAGAAGGCAACACGTTGGCTTACATCACGTGGAGCACGGACACGAACAGACGTCGCGTCAACCGCACTGGCCATTTGAGGGCCAAGGAAGTTGTTTACCGCATCCGCCATACGTTGCGCAGTGGTAAAGTCAGAATCAAGCAGGTTGAATGTGATGTAGTCACCACGTCCGAATGGGTTTGGAATTTCACGCTCTACGGTTGCACCGCTTGAAATAAGACCAACCGTTGGGTTGTTGCCCACGATTTTAGATCCATCAGCACCTTCTGCACTGAAACCGCTCACGACTAAGTTACCTTGCGCGACAGCGTACACTTGGCCGTCTAGACCTTTTAGGAAGGTTTGTAGCAAGGTACCACCGCGCAGGCTTTTTGCACTGCCGATCGAAGAGACCGTAACGTCTACTTGCTGACCCGGCTTAGAAAATGGTGGCAAAGTTGCCGTTACCATAACAGCGGCAACGTTCTTAATTTTTGGTTTGGTACCCGGCGGCATTTGAATGCCGAAGTTTTGCAGCATTGCCGCGAAGCTTTGTTCTGTAAACGGGTTTGATTCACCCGTACCCGGTAAGCCTGAAACCAAGCCATAACCCACAAGTTGGTTGCTACGCACACCTGCCACTTGCGCGACGTCTTTGATACGTGCGGCTTGGGCTGTGGTTGCAAACAGCGCAACGCTCAACAGTGCTAATAGGATTCTTTTCATGCTTACTTAATCTCGTGCAGTCAATTTGCCGTCTTTTCGACGTCTTACAGGGCTACATTAAAGAATCGTGCCAAGAAACCTGGCTCTTGCATATCTTGTGGTGAGCCTGTGCCAGAGTATTGGATTCTTGCGTTAGATACGCGATTTGACGCAATAGTATTGTCGAAATTGATGTCATCAGGGCGAATTGTGCCACTTAGACGAATGTACTCATCACCCGTATTCAGCGTCATCCACTTCTCACCGCGGATCACTAGGTTGCCGTTTGCCAGCACCTCAATCACTTCTACCGTGATGTAACCGCTGATGCTGTTGCTTTGCTTAGCCGAAGAGTCGCCTGCAAAGGTGTTGGTGTTGTTCAGATCGTACGAGAAGTTGTATTTGCCACCAATTTGCAGCTCTTGACCACCAACAGACAGAGGCTCCATCTTCGCATCGTTGGTTTTTGATAGATCGGCGTTGGCACTCTTAGTCGCACGAGTGGTTTCGTCGAGTGTTACGGTAATGATGTCGCCGATGCCACGTGGCTTAGAATCGTCATATAGGTCGGTAATGTGCTCGGTGCTAAACAAAGAGCCCGTTGCTGCCGCGTAGTGCTCTGGTTTTTGTTTAGGGTGAATCGGTGCCCATGCCGGATCGCCTGCTACCGGATCAGTTCTGCCGCGCAAAGTATCAATGATGCCGCTGCTCTCTTCTTTCGACTTATCGCCTTCAACCGCATCCACCACCGTTGTCGCTTGGCTGACTTCGTCGGTTTCAATCGGTTCTAGCATCGCACAACCAGACATGGTCGTGATAAGTGCAAGTAGACAAATACGTTTCATCATTGGCTCCCTAAATCCCGCTCTTAGTGATTACAACTGCTGGTTAACGAAGCTCATCATCTTGTCGACCGATGAGATCACTTTTGAGTTCATTTCGTACACGCGTTGCGCTTCGATCATGTTGACCAGCTCTTCCGTCACGTTCACGTTAGATGCTTCCAGCATGGATTGACGAATTTCGCCCAAACCATCAAGACCAGGGACACCTTCTTGTGGGTCACCGCTTGCGCCAGTTGGTAAGTAAAGGTTCTGACCGATTGGCTCAAGACCACCCGGGTTTACGAAGTCAGTAATGGTTAGCTGACCAACTACAACGTTGTTTTGCTCACCACGAATACGCACAGAGACTTCACCGTCTGTACCAACCGTGATAGAAATTGCGTCCTCAGGAATCACAATCTCCGGCTCTACAGGGTAGCCAGAGCCAGAAGTCACTAACGTACCTTCGCCATCCAACGTGAACTGACCGTTACGGGTGTAACCGATGTTGCCGTCTGGCAACGTCACTTGGAAGAAGCCATCGCCTTCCACCATCATGTCGAGTGCGTTGGTTGTGGTTTGCGCGTTACCGTGCGTGTGCACTTTTTGCGTCGCAACCACTTTAGAACCGGCACCCAGCATCAAACCACTTGGCAGTTCCGTGTTCTGAGAAGATTGGCCGCCTGGCTGGTTGATGTTTTGGTAGAACAAATCTTCAAATACCGCACGGCTCTTTTTGTAACCTACGGTTGAGGCGTTCGCCAAGTTGTTCGAAATCGTTGCGATGTTGGTCTGTTGGGCGTCTAGACCTGTTTTACTTACCCATAGTGCTGGATGCATTGTGAACCTCTAACTCTGTTAACTCATACGAAGCAATGAATCTGAAGACTTATCCATCTCTTCAGCGGTGCTCATCATTTTGACCTGCATTTCAAACTGACGCTGCAGGTCAATCAGAGCGGTCATTTCACCTACGGCATTCACGTTACTACCTTCAATAGCACCGGTTTGGATGCTGATAGAGCCGTCTGCTTCGTAAGGCTGGTTTGGAGTTTTATGGCGGAATAAGCCATTGGTATCTTTAAACAAGTTTTGATCGTCTGTGCGTACAAGCTTGATACGATCAACCACTTCTAATTCTTCAGCCGGCGCACCTTGAGGCAGTACAGAGATGGTGCCGTCACGACCGATTTCGATTTTGGAGACTGGGATTGGCAAGGTGATTGGCGCATCGTTTTCGCCCAACACCACATGACCACTTGCATTCGTTAGCAAGCCGTTTTGATCCACTTTTAGGTTACCGTTACGCGTCAAACCTTCTTTGCCAGTTTGGTCCATAACAGAAATCCAGCCGCTGCCTTCTACCGTAATATCGAGGTCACGACCGGTTGTGATCACACTGCCTTGCGCAAAGTTATGTCCTGGACGTTCCGTCATACTGAATACACGTGAAGGCAAACCTTCACCATAAGCTTGCATAGAGCGAGCTTGTGCTAAGTCAGCACGGAAGCCAGTTGTACTCACGTTTGCCAGGTTGTTGGCACGCAATTGCAGGGCCTGCATATTTTGCTTGGCGCCGCTCATTGCGAGAAACAGTGCGCGATCCATAAATTACTCCAAAAGTTCTCTGTACAAGGGAGTAAAAGCAATAGTTATGCCAACATTAAAATAATGTTATTAATCAAAAGCTTGAATATAAATTGAGGGTTTTCAGATGGCAATTCAGGATGAATAAGCCAAGAGAGAGGCAATGTTTGATCCGTCTAGCGGCAACAGCGGCAAGCCAGAGATCAAAGCATGCCCAACCTGAACTGAGGTATTTTCAGGTTGAGCACCAAATGAATGTCATGATGTCATCAAACGATACGGCAAGTGCTCGCAGCGTTTGATTAAGCAGATGATAGAGCTATCTAACTAGCGCTCTAACGAATCTGCAGGATATTTTGTTGTAGCTGGTTGTGTACTTCTAGCGCACGTGAGTTCGCTTGGAAGTTACGCTGAGCAGAGATCAGATCCACCAGCTCTTGAGTCATATCAATGTTTGATTGCTCTAGCATACCGTTGTTAATAGTACCGAAAGAGCCTTTATTTGATTCACCCCAGATCTTGTCACCAGAGAACTGAGTTGAATCCCATTGAGTACCGCCTTTCTTATCCAGACCTTGCTCGTTTGGAACACGCACTAGCGCCACACGACCCAATGTTACGTTTTCACCGTTTGAGTAAGTACCCAATACGCTGCCGTTTTCATCAAAGTCTACTTTAGTCAGGAAGCCCGTTGTCGCGCCATCTTCATCGAACTTAGTCAGTTCAAATGGTGCAGCAAACTGAGTCGCTGAGCCTAAACCAAAATTAAGTGTTTGCGCAGGATCCGCGCCGTTTAAATCCACCGGGTTAGTGTTTGTCGCAGGATCGCCCAACGCTACCGATGTGATTGGCTGACCGTTGTTTAGGCTTGCCAACGTGCCATCGTTGTTGAACTTCATCGTGTGACCAACGTGACCCGTTGGCGTTGCAGCATCACCGTTAGCAACATTCAATGGCTTTTCGCCGCCTTTGTCTGTCACTGTGTAGTAAGTTTGCCACGTGTTCGGCTGAGTTTGGTCTTTCAAGTAGTAAGTCGTTAGCTTGTAAGACTGACCCATCGAGTCATAAATCGTTGAAGACGTCGAACGGTTGTATGTATCTGGATCTGAGAAATCAAACTGCGTTGGATCTTTCAAATCACCATTAGCTGGTAAGTTCACACCCACTTCAATGTTCGCTGTTTGCTTTGGCTTACCAAATTCTGCAGGAATATTGATTGGCTGTGGCTCGTAAGATGAAACCTCACCAGACTCAGGGTTTACTTGGTAACCAAGTAGGAACTCATCGTTCGCTGTTACCATGTAGTTATCTTTGTTCAAATGGAACGCACCGTTACGTGTCATTTCATTTTGTTGTGGGATAAGGCGATCTTTCGCTACTGCGAAGAAACCCGTACCCGACACACGCAAGTCCATTGGGTTGTTGGTGTAAATGCTTGAACCTTCGTGGAACTGTTGCGCCACTTGGTTCGCTTGTGCACCGCCACCCGGAGTGGTTTTTGCGTTAGTGAACAAAGAGTTTGAGTACACATCGCTGAATTCCGCACGAGACTCTTTAAAGCCGTACGTGTTGGCGTTCGCAATGTTGTTACTGGTGGTGTTCAAATCCAGTTGAGCGGAGGACAAACCGCTTAAAGATACATATGACATTCCAAAATCTCCTAACCTGACGCGCTATTGAATTACGCTTTGCCGACTTCCAATACTTCTGCAAGTCGAACTGGCGATTCAAAACCTGCCAGATTGAGTAATACGTTTCCGTCGCCCTTACCTAGCAATACACTGTTCACGTTTGCGTAAGTAGACACTGGGAACTCTTGCGACTCCCCATCTACCAAGCCAGACGCTTTCACATTGTATTTGCCAGCAGGCATTGGATTTCCGTTTTCATCATTACCGTCCCAAAGCACACGAGTGTCGCCGGCTGGTTTCGCACCTACCTCAAAAGTACGCACCAATTGGCCCGCTTCGTTTTCCACTCGAACAAACAAGTTGTCGAGAGGTTGTGCAAGCTTAACCATTGCCGCCATTGTTGCATTGTCTTGCTTTACACCCGCCGCGCCTGGGACCAATACGTCACGACCAACCAAAGAGGAAGCTTGTAACGCTTGGTTTGATGTCATTGACGAGTTCAAACTCTCGAACTGAGAGTTCATCTTGCCGATGCCATCTACGGTCGCAAATGACGCCATTTGCGCAATCATCTGGTCATTACCTACCGGCTTAAAAGGGTCCTGCTGAGACAATTGCTTGGTGAGCAAAGATAGGAAGTCTTCCTGTTTCAGGTCCTGCTTACCTGTGCTCTCTTCAGTCTTCTTGTTCTCTTGTAGGCTTTTAAGCTGGTCGATATAGGACAAGCCGCTTTGACCAACGTTGTTAATTCCGGCCATACGCTACCCCCTTATCCTTATTGACCCATCTGCAGCGTACGCAGCAGCATTTGTTTACTAGAATCCGCTACTTGCACATTGGTTTGGTATGCGCGAGAAGCCGAAATCATGTTTGCCATTTCTTCCATTACATTCACGTTGGGCTTGTAGATGTAGCCTTCGTCGTTTGCAAGGGGATGGTCTGGGTTGTACTCCGCATTCAGCGGTTTATCGCTTTCTACAATACCCATCACTTTCACTGGCACCGTATCACCGCCACGCATGGCGTTACTTAACTCAGCACCAAATACAGCATGACGCGCTTTGTAAGTGTCTTTCGCAGAGCTGCTGACACTGTCGGCGTTCGCCAAGTTGCTTGAGGTAGTATTCAGACGAACGGATTCAGCGCTCATTGCGGAACCTGTCACATTGAAAACGTTAAATAAGCTCATCTAAATTATTCCCCTTTGATTGCTTTGGTTAAGTTCTTGAATTTGCTGCCTAGAAAGTCGAGTGATGCTTGGTGTCTGATTTGGTTTTGCATAAACAAGTTACGCTCTAAATCCAAATCTACCGTGTTGCCATCGCCCGTATCTGGTTGCGTAGGAAGACGATATAGCTTGTCCCCGACCAAGGTTGTAGTGGCAGGAATGTGCCGACCATCTGTGCGGCTAAGACCAATGCTTGCCCCGGATGTTGCCGCCTGCAATTCCTTAGCAAAGTCTAAACCTCTTGATTTGTAGCCAGGCGTGTTTGCTTGCGCGATGTTGGTGGAAATCACCTCCGCGTTGCGCTCACGTACGCCCACCGTGTACTGGTGGATGCCTAATGCATTGTCAAAAGATATAGCCATGTTTGCCTCTACAGTAAGAACTGACCGTTATTAATAACTAAAAAGCAATTAGCGTGCCAAAAATAGAGCATGCCGTTTTGCCGCTTCAGTTACCTAAGTCATGGATTGCAATAAGCAAGCCAAGGTGATTGATGGAGTGTCATATCGAACCGAGTAATCAGCTCGGCTCACTAAAAATATACACCCTATGCTTGTGCGCAGGCAAAAATGGTCGTGGCTTTTACAACAGAGATGGGAAAACGACAGCAACAGTTGGGAAGCAGGGGCAAAAGTGAAACCAAGTTAACTAAGAATAGTGAGAAAAGAAAAGCCTGACACGAGGTCAGGCTTTTTAAATGATTAAAAGAGTCAGCTAGTAAGCGGGTTGCTACTTTAGCTTATAAATAATGCCCGGGTTGCAGCGCACCATTTCAAATTTGTCCGTTAAACCCGTCAGTGACTCTGACGCCCCCAACAGCAAGTAACCGCCTGGGTTTAGGCTGTTTGCCATTTGGTTTAGTACTTTAGACTTCATCTCTGGTGAGAAGTAAATCAGTACGTTACGACAGAAAATGATATCGAACTTACCCATCAGCGCGTAGCTGTCCATCAAGTTTTGAGGACGGAAGTTCACTAGGCGTTTAACGTTGTCTTTCACTTTCATGCGGCCATCGCCTGCATCTTCAAAGAAGGTGCGACGACGCTCAGGCGAAAGCCCACGCCCTAGCGCTAGGTTGTCGTAAACACCAGCACGACACATATCTAGCATGCTTGCAGAAATGTCTGTTGCGGTGATCGACACGCTTGGCAATAAACCTGGTTTACGCTGCTGAGTTTCCAAAATGGTCATTGCCATTGAGTAAGGTTCTTGACCTGACGAGCTGGCTGCTGACCAAATTTTGATTGGACGCTTGTTTGCCGCCATCTCCGGCAACAGTTTGTCAGCTAATACCGTGAACGGATAAGTATCTCGGAACCACAATGTTTCGTTAGTCGTCATCGCATCAACAGCGGCAACTCGTAGTTCACGGTTACGGCCTGTCACGACATCACGTAGCAAATCCGACAGCGACGCCAGCTTGAACTTTGTCACAAGCGGGCTCAGTCGGCTGCGTACTAGGTATTGCTTACTGTCACCTAATACGATGCCACATTGTGATTCTAGAAAACGGCTAAAGTCACGATACTCTTGATCACTGATTGTAATAGCAGTCATTAATGTCTCTTTTATTGTGTTAATGCAGATTTAACCGCGTTACCCAATTCATCTGGGTTAAATTTCGCAATGAAGGTGTTAGCACCTACGCGCTCAACCATGGCTTGGTTGAAGACGCCACTCAATGAGGAGTGCAGGATAACATAAAGGTTCTTCAAATCTGCATTTCGGCGAATTTCGGCCGTTAGTGTGTAGCCATCCATCTCTGGCATTTCGATATCTGAAATGACCAAAGAAATCTGATCGTAGATGCTACCTTCTTGTGCCATTTCAAGCAGCTTATTGTACGCTTCTTTACCATCTTTCACAGAGACAACTTCAAAACCAATTGAAGTAATTGCACGTTCAACCTGCTTACGTGCCACCGTTGAGTCGTCTGCGATCAATACGCGACGCACGATTGGCTTCTCTTGTTCAGCAACTGCGATCTCTTCGCCGATGCTTGAATCCATGGTTTCGTCTACTGGAGCAATCTCTGCCAAGATTTTCTCAACGTCCAGAATTTCTACTAGCTCGTTGTCGATGTTTGTTACCGCTGTTAGGTAGTGCGCTTTACCTGCACCATCTGGCGGCGGCAAAATCGCTTCCCAATGCATGTTAATAATGCGCTCAACCGAAGACACCAAGAACGCTTGGATAGTACGGTTGAATTCAGCAATCACAACAAAACATTTATCAATATCTGTGGTTGGACGGCCACCGATTGCCAGACTTAAATCAATCACTGACACAGTATGGCCACGGATATGAGCGACACCTTTCACTAGTGGATGCAGATTTGGCATCGAAGTCAGCTTAGGGCACTGTAGTACTTCTTTTACTTTGAATACGTTAATGCCGTAGCGCTGTCGTCCCATCAACCGAAAAGTCAGTAGTTCCAATCGGTTTTGGCCGACGAGTTGCGTACGCTGATTCACCGAATCAAGAATCCCCGTCATATGCTCATCTCCATCTCAAACTTTTTGTTTTTAAATGATACTCTACGGCTGGCAGGCATAATACCAGAGAAACAGTATGGCGTATCATAATATAAAATCGACACCATTTACTATGACAATATGTAGAGCGTTATTTACAAAGTACGCTAAGTCTATCGGCATTTTGCTCAGTATGTTTAGCTTTTTTGTTCATTCAGCAACGGAAAGTCAGATCGAGCAAATCCGAACCGCCGCTGAGCAGCACATTCTTAGCACGGTAGAGCAGCCAGCGGGAGGAAATTTGTCGGTCAATGCGGCAAATATTGATCCACGTATCAAAGCGACAGATTGCCCAGAGCCCCTTGATACATCCGCATCGTCAACCAGTAGCACGCGCAGCAACATTAACGTGTTGGTTGAGTGCCCTGCTGATGACTGGAAAGTTTATGTGCCTGTGAGGATCTCAGCGTCTGTACCAATGATCGTTTCGACTCGTCAGCTCGGTCGCGGTGAGATCATCAGCGCTTCAGATGTGACAACTTCAATGATCGAATTGCAGCGTTTCCGTAAAGATGGCTTTACCACCTACGATCAAGTCATCGGCGCCAAGCTAAAACGTAACGTTCGTCTTGGCGATGTGGTTGAGCGCAATGATGTCTGCGTGGTTTGCCGCAATGAAAAAGTGACGATTCAAGCCGTAAAAGGTGGCATGACGATCACCACGCAAGGCACGGCGCTACAAGACGGATCCGCCGGCGATCAAGTAAGAGTGAAAAATGATAAGTCCCAACGTATAATAGAAGGAATTGTGACAGGCATCGCGGAAATCACCATCACCTTCTAGGGTTGGCTGGTGTACGGCAAATCGATCAATAAAAATGCAAAAAACCACTAAAGTTATTTTGCCCTTGGTCGATAGTCTGGATACCAGTATTACGATACGAGTTTAAGGTTGAAATATGGCAGGTATAGATAATATACGTTCAGGTCAGATGATGACGACAACCAGTCGCGCACCTGCACGTACTGATTCTAGTGCTACTAGCACTACAGAATCGAAAAAAGCGCCAGCACAACAAGACGCGGTATCACTAAGCCAACAAGGCAAAGCAGTCAGCAAACTCCAAAAGGACATGGCAGCTTCACCGGCTTATGACAGCGCGAAAGTAGCGGCAATCAAAGAAGCAATTGCAAACGGTTCATACAAAGTTGACCCAGAAAAGCTGGCTGACAACATGATCAAGTTTGAAAACGAATTGCAAGGCAAAAGCTAACTGACTTAGGCCCAAGGTAAGTATTCATGGCAGCATTAGTTGATCTTGTTAACTTCCAGCTAGAAAATGCAAAAGCACTTTCTGGAGTGTTACGTCAAGAAACACAGGCGATCAGCGCACGTGTATCTGCTGAGATCGAGAAACTTGCCAAAGAAAAGATGACACTCATTGGTCAATTGAGAACCACTGACCAGCGAATTGCCTCTCACCCGCACGTCAATCAACTTACCGAAGACGAAAGCCTAAGTCAGGTTGTCGCACAGGTCCAATCCATCATTCTCGATTGTCAGCAAGTAAACCAAATGAACGGTGAGTCGCTCAATCGTGCCCAATCCAGCTTCAATAAACTTAACAACATGCTTCAGCGTACCCACGGTAAGGTCGGCATGACCTACAATGCCGGCGGCAAAACTCATACCATTTCAACGCTAGGCACTAACATCAAAGCCTAACTCTTTGAATCAATCCCACGACTACCCTATCGACGTTATCTTGTAGCCAGCAGCTTTATTCCTCTGAGCTTTTATTACTCTAAGCGTAGCCAAACAGTATCCAAAAGCTGACACACGTAAAACTAACGCACATAAAAAAGCGACCGATTGTTGCCAATCCGCCGCTCAAGTCGATTATCTGTTTGTGAAGTTGTATTAGAACAAGGTCTGCTGACGCTTCTCAGGCACCTGTTGCACTTCACCGTAATCACGCAGTTTATCCATCTTACGGATATCCAAACGTAACTCAGTGACATAGCTGTCTTCGACTAAGTAACTGCGCACAACCTCAGCGCCACGAATCACACCGTCAACGGCACCTGTTGTACTTTCAATGCCTAAGCGCTGGTCGGCAAGTTCCGCACGGCCGCTCACTCGCATACCATACACTTGCTCAGCAAGTTCACGGTACGCATCAATCTTAGATGCACGCATCGCACGAACGCGCTTCTCTTCAACAGTACGGCCAGTTTGCTCACTCACGCTTGCGTAACCCACCGCCACCAAAATCTCATCTTGGCGCATCTGCTGCAAAGGCTGACAACCCACCAGCACCAATGTCGCGATAATAAATAATAACTTCTTCATGTCGGTTTCCTAAGGGCGGAGAATCACGGTGTAAGGCTGACGAATAGTTGGGTCAGAACGAATAAGCACACCATCCTGAGTACGGATGCTGTTCAGCGTATCCAAATCACGACCAATGCGGTCCGCAGGCAAGAAGCCTTGTGCCGTTGCAACGACGATGCGGCTTTGCATACCGACTACGCGTGCATTCACTAACACCCCCCCCCTCTTGGCGAAGCATAGTGCCTGTCAGCACGTACTGGATTTCTTGCTCTTGTGCCAGATCTTGCCAATCACGGCTCAGTGCGAAATCGCCTTGCTGAGTCACTTGGATTGAACCTGTGGTTTTGAAATCCACGACTTTAAAGCCACGGCGTTGGAATTGGTGAATAAACCCTTCCGATACCGAGTTACCAAGCCAGTTGGTTGCATCCATGTTTTGCAGATCGACAAAAGAAGTAATCGCAATCGGTGTACGCGACGATACTGCAACGTTCGAAACCATCAGCTCTTCCGTCATGCTCTCAATGAAATAGTCCATCGTATGACGAGGGCTGTCCATCAGCATGAATTGGCTGCCTGAATACGGTTCTTTACCATTGTAAATTGGTGAGTAGGCGCACGATGTTAAAAGCGTCATCATCGATGCGGCAACAAGCCATCTTTTCATGGTTTGATTCTCCAGATAATCTTAGGTGTGACTGCTCTTTCGCGACTTCATTTCAATAAAACGTAATCTTGGAACAGTCCTTGCTTTTCTTCTGCTTGTCGAACGAAAGAAAAGCCCACCAAACTTCACTGAAATTGGTAAAGCAATATTTATACCCGAACGGTTACTAACAATGAAAAAAATATTTTTTAGCCTAATATCAGTCACTTTTATATTGATGATGCCATTTCGAGCAGTGGCATCTTGGTATGAAGTGACAGGCGTTGCCACGATCGTTTCCTCAGAAGAAGCGGCAAGGCTGCACGCGTTAGAAGACGCACTCTTCAAGGCCGTCAACTTTTCGGGCGCTGACATCGGCAGCATCAGCAACTTGATGCCTTTGCTGGAAGAAAACCGCAAAGAGTACCAGTTCACCAACCACGAAGTGCGTTACATCTTGGTCGAGTCAGAGCGTAAACGCAGCGGCAAAATGGAAATGAGGATCCGAGTGGACATTTATCCATCGGCAACGGGTTGCCACGTGGATCAATACAAGAAGACCGTATTGGTCGGTAATATCGATGTCGCCTCTCCTCAACAAGCCGTTATGGGCCAGATCTACAGTGTGGGCGATGACTTTAGCCACGTGGTCAATCGCCAATTAGATCAAACCTCGCGCAGTTTTGTCTCGGTCGGCACCACAGACTACTCCATCAGCGCCAATTACCCAGAACGTACAAAGATGATTGCGCAAGACAATGGCGCGCAGTACATCATCGGTGGTGTCATTACCGACTTAACCGCCACCATTGATGCGAAATTATTGAAAGACGACGTTATTAACCGCCAGTTTGCCATGGAGATGAAGGTCTTTGACGGCAAAACGGGGCACGAGGTTTACCACAAGAACTACCGCGAAGTGGCGCGTTGGCCTTTTGCTAAAACCAGCCAAGTTGATACCCGCAGTGCACGCTTCTGGGCATCAACTTACGGTGAGATGATGCTGCGCGTTAGCCGCAACATTATGTTGGATTTGGAATCGGAACTGTCTTGTAAAATCACCCTGCCAGAAGTCGTTGCCGTATTCGGTAATACTGTGACCATGGATCTTGGCCGTATGCACGGCGTACAGGAAGGTGACCAGCTACAATTGTGGCACACAGCATCATTCATCGACCAAAACGGTCTACCACGTAATAAGGTCTCTCAGAGCGATATTACCCTGAGGGTGACTCGTGTTTATGAACACGAAGCGGAACTGACGATTGAACAGCCAAATCTAGCTTCTAGCGTGCAGATTGGCGACGTAATGAACAAGATGCTTTAGCAACGCGTATAATGCCTTGCGATATGCCTACTTTTGAATATCATAGGTAACGCATCTTATTTGATTACGCCCCCATGGCACAGCTGGATAGCGCAGTCCCCTCCTAAGGGACAGGTCGTAGGTTCGAATCCTACTGGGGGCGCCATTCATCGCCTTAGCTTACCGAATTTAAGCTAAGGCTTTTTTATGTCTGCTATTTAGGTAGAGCGCGCTTGCTAGAGGCACCTGAACAAAACTACTTAAGATCAATGCTGTTGAGACGCCCCATAAAGGTCAGGATCTCTAAGTTGTCTTTGTGGGCATCGAGCAACGCTTTTTTGGTCTGCATATAAGCGGCAAGCTTGCCGTATTTGTTGATAGACCGCACCACCGTTTTGTACTTGTATTCGCCAGCATCATTAAACTCACGCCATTTTGCGATATAGCAGGTGTCGCGGTTGTCTGGGTCTTCCAATGTTGGATTGGGCTTATGGACTATTTTAGGCTCAACGCTGTGTGGCAGCCTTGTCATCAGGTATGGGTCTTTCAATAGGCGACGCCAAAACTTGCCCCACATCTCTCGCCCAAGCTCGTTACGCAGTTTGATGGCTTTCTTAAGCCCTTTCTTTTCCCCAATGCGAACAAAACCCACGGAGCGATGCAATACCGTATCGTCCGGTGTATGAATATGGATCTTAAAGGCTGTCTTGCCTTTTGAGATGAAGCGGTGTCCAGTATTTGTAATTAAATTGCTCTTAGACATAGTGCTAACTAATAATTTTATTAATAGCCAAAAGGGTAAGCAAAACTCATAGATAATTAAAGTAATAAAATACAAAACTGTAAATAGCATGTATGTTTATTCTTTTTTAAAACTTCTAATACAGATATAAAAAAGCCCCAAAGAGCGAACTCTTTGGGGCATTCAGCGCTTAAGGCTTCTAACGGTCAGATAGGAGCTTATTGCTGAACTTGGTATTCAAACTCAGGAACAACAACTTCTACGCGACGGTTCTGTTCACGGCCTTCACGAGTCTCGTTTGAAGCGATTGGGTTGTTTTCACCTTCGCCACGAGCGTGGATGCGAGAAGCATCGATGCCTTTTTCTACAAGAGCGTGAGCTACAGATTCAGCACGTTTTTCAGAAACTTTTTGGTTGTAAGCTGCTGGACCTGAAGTATCTGTGTAACCAATTACGTCAACGTTCGCTTGTGGGTACTCGTTTAGGAATGCTACTAGGTCGTCTAGTTTAGCAGCGCTCTCTGGTTTAAGAGTTGTGCTGTTTAGTGCGAAGCTACCAGTACCGATTGTTTGAGTTTCGAAAGTCTTAGTTACTACTACTGGAGCAACTTCTTCTACAACCACTTCTTCAACGATTGGCTCTTCTTCTACAACAACTTCATCGTTGCCGCCGAACTTGAATGCAACACCTAGCGTTGCAGAGTTGCCCATTGCTTTAACTGAATCGTTGCTGATGTCAGTGATTGTTTGGTATTCCGCACGTGCTGTTACGTTTTCGCTAACGTTGAATTCAACACCTGCTGCACCTAGGTAAGAGTAGTCGTCTTTACCGTCGTTCATCATTAGGTAAGCACCACCCACTTTACCGTAAAGTGCGATGTCTTCAGTGATTGGTAGGCTGAACTTAGGAGCAAGAGTGATTGCTTCTACGTGACCACCGAAAGAAGTTTGGTCAAAGTCACCTAGGTTGTCGAAACCAGCTTCTACTGAGAAGTAGTCATTCATTTCGTAACCAACAAAAGCACCTAGAGTAGAGCCATCTTTGTCACAAGCTTGACCAGCTACACAAGCGTCTTCCATCCAAGACTTACCCATCTTACCGCCCACGTATACTTCTGCGTGCGCTGCTGAAGCCATAAGTAAAGAAGCTGAAATTACCGCTGCTAGTTTTTTCATTATTGATTCCTCTAAAAGAAGTTCTCTTGTTCGTAACGAAATGCGCCGCCTGACTGACGTTGTATTTCAATTCTTTTATTCAGTTCCCTTGAGCTTGATACCGAAGTGACTTCCGATTGTTTGCATATCTGCATAAAAGTCACTTGGGTATGTCTCCTGGTCAGTGGTGCATATCGCTCCCTCACTGACGGCGAGCACTATAACCCCAAGAAATCCCGAGACAAATCCCAAAACTGTCAATTTAGTGTCATCGAAAAGCATGATTTTATGTGATCTAGAGCACCTTAAAGCGAGCAACAACAAGCGCGCAAACGTTTGCGCTATATTTCAAAAAAGAATAGGTAAAGCAAATTAACTTCTCATTAATGAGACGATAATTACGGAACTTTATGGATTGTGCTTTTAATTCAGAGAGATATTTCGTATAGGAAAAGAAAAAATTCATTTGCAGAAGTTATATTTGGATAAGTAAAACTTATCAATTTTTAAGCATTTTGATGAAAAAGTTCCCCAAAGAAAGGGAGAATGATGTCGAATTACCTCTTTATTCCAAAATGAAATACAAAAAAAAACCGCGGTATTTTCCGCGGTTTTTTGACTAATTATTCAAGCAATTATGCGTTCGCTTCACGCTCGGCGATGAACTCAAGAGCCATCTTGATGCGTGCAACACAACGCTCTTTGCCAATCAGTTCCATTACTGCATCTACAGAAGGAGACTGACCGCCACCTGTTACTGCTACACGTAGTGGCATACCGATTTTGCCCATACCGATCTCTAACTCTTCACATACAGCTGCGATAACGCCATCTTTGATGTTCGCTGTCGTCCACTCAGTCAGTGCTTCTGCTTTCGCTAGAGCAAGCTCTAGAGGCTCTTTAGCCACGCCGCGTAGGTGTTTCTTCGCCGCGCCCGCTTCAAACTCAGCGAAGTCTTCGTAGAAGTAACGGATTTGCTCAGCTAGCTCAACTAGCGTGTTGCAACGCTCACCCACTAGCTTGATCACTTCAGTGATAGCTGGGCCGTTTGTTACGTCTAGTTTCTGTTGATCTAGGTGCCATTGTAGATGCTCTGCAACGTACGCTGGATCTGAGTTCTTGATGTAGTGGTTGTTCAACCATTGCAGTTTGTCAGTGTTGAATGCTGACGCAGACTTAGAAACTGCGTTTAGGCTAAATAGGTTGATCATCTCTTCTTGAGTGAAGATCTCTTGGTCACCATGAGACCAACCAAGACGCACTAGGTAGTTGTTTAGTGCAGCTGGTAGGTAGCCCATGTCACGGTATTGCATTACTGATACGGCACCGTGACGCTTAGACAGTTTCGCACCGTCATCACCTAGGATCATTGCACAGTGTGCGAATGTTGGTACTGGCGCACCTAGTGCTTCGTAGATGTTGATCTGACGAGGCGTGTTGTTGATGTGGTCTTCACCACGAACAACGTGAGTAATACCCATATCCCAGTCGTCAACCACTACACAGAAGTTGTACGTTGGAGAACCGTCAGTACGACGGATGATCAAGTCATCCATTTGTGTGTTGCTGATTTCGATACGGCCACGGATTTGGTCATCAAATACTACGCTGCCTTCTTTCGGGTTACGGAAACGGATAACACATGGATCGCCATCTTTTGCCGCTTCGTTTGCCGCTTTGATCTTTGGATGGTTAGCATCGTAACGAGGCATTTCTTTATTTGCTTCTTGCTCTGCACGAACTTCGTCTAGCAGCTCTTTAGATGCGTAACATTTGTATGCTTTGTCTTCTTCTAGAAGCTTATCAACCATCTCGTTGTAACGATCAAAACGTTGAGTTTGGAAGTAAGGACCTTCATTCCACTCAAGACCTAGCCATTCCATACCTTCTAGGATCGCATCAACCGCTTCCTGAGAGTTACGCTCAAGGTCAGTATCTTCGATACGTAGAACGAATTCACCACCTTGGTTTTTAGCGTATAGCCAAGAGTAAAGTGCAGTACGAGCACCACCAACGTGTAGGTAGCCAGTTGGGCTAGGAGCAAAACGAGTTTTAACCGTCATTTGAGTTCCTTAGGGATAATGAGCAACGAGAGGGCTCTCGTTGTAATGTCAAGGATAAAAGTGGCGACATTTTACCATCGTAAGTCAATACTACAATCCTTCCGTGTGGTTTAACGCCAGAAATACAAACAGGGCAGTCACCGAAGCGGCGCTGCCCTGTTATTTATACTAGACGAAGGTTATCGCTAAAGAGCGGTTATAACTGTGCACAACCGCTATAGTAAGAGAAAGAGTATATAGAGGAAGATAACCGAATTACTTCAGGTTACGCATCGCCCACTGCATGAACTCTTGCTGCTCTTCTCGGCTTAAATCATGGAACGATTCTTTCAACGTTTTGGTTACCGCAGGAGAAGCAGCGATACTTGCCTTGGTTGATTCCTTGTTCATAGCCTTGTTGTAATCGGCCACTTCACGCTCGTAATCGCGGAAACCTTGTAGGCCACCTTTGCGCAGTTGAACCATCGAGAACTCAACGTCTTTACCGTTTGCGTCTTTTAGCGTCAGTTTTGGGTCCATTTCAAAAGCATTTGCTTCTTCAATGGTACGGAACTTGTTGTAAGTCAGCGTTAGCTCCGCATCTTTCGGTGCATCAAACTCTAATAAAAGCGGCTGCGAATCGAACTTACGACGCTTGCCATCTTCAAACACTATTTGGCCCACATTCACAGCCAGCTGGTTTGCACCATCTTCAACTTTGATGCTGTTGTTGTCAGAGATCCACTCAGGGTAGACGAACTCACCGTTGATAACGCGAGGAACCAATTCCGCTTGCAGAGTCAGTTGAGCAGCAAATGCAGGCGCAGAAAGTAGTGCGCAAAATCCTAATAGTGTGGTTGTTTTTTTCATCATGGTTTTCTCGTCTTATACCAATTTAGATAAGCCACTGAAACTAACAGGCCAGTCATTTCAATGGCTTATGTGAATAAGTATCAATACAAAAAGGGCGTTTCCGCCCTTTTAGCTGCTTCTGAATTAGAAGTAGTATTCAACACCTACAGAGAACTCATCGTAGTCAGCAGACTTCCAACGGTATTCTGATGGGTCACCTACTTGAGATGCACCGTCACCGAAGTCTAGCGTACGAGCACGAGCGTAAAGTACTGCAGATGGGTCTACGAAGTACATGATCTGTGCAGATAGTACATCATCCGCCGTGTTGTCGATTGTCTTACCGTCACGTTCTAGGTCAAAGTTAGCTGCGTAACCCAGTTTGTACTGCCAATCGCCTGTTGTGTACATCAGACCCGCAGACATTGCATCTTGTTTCTCGCTTACACCGTTGCTTGCATCAGCTTCCATGTATTTGTATTGAGCGAAGAAAGAGATACCGTTTTCAAACCAACCTTGAACACCTACTAGGTACGTGTTGTTTTCCCAAGTTTGACCTTCAGATTCGATGTTACGGTTACCCTCGTAAGCAGCATCCAATTGTAGTGGACCTAACTTGTAGTGAGCCGCAATGCCGCCCCAGTAATCGTCACCAGCACCTAGACCAGCTTCGTCACCTGCACCCGCTGCGATATCTAGAGAGAATTTGTCAGCAAACATTGGAGAGTCCCAACGGACAGTGTTTGATTGACGGTCTTGGTACTTAGCACCACCGATTGCACCACCCCAGTCGTAAACATCGCCTAGACCTGGGTTAGATGCTGGCCAGTCAACCAACTCGTACATTGGAGTAAGTACGCGACCTAGACGAACTTGACCCCAAGAAGCGCTTTCAAAACCTACGAATGTGTCACGCTCACCAAGACCTGCACCTTCACCACCGAAGCTTGGGTCTACGTAGCCACCTTCGATTTGCCAAATGAACGTTGGTTCAAAGTTAGCGAATTGCTTTTTACCACGGAAGCCGATACGAGATTCGTTGTTTAGCTGCATGCCGCCCAAATCGTCGTCAGTTGCTTTGCTACCAGAATCGTAATCGCGGTACGCGGCCTGCATCGCGATAATGCCGTAAACTTCGTAAGAGAAAGAGTCTTTAGTTAGGTACTCTTTCGCTGCATCACTGTTTGCACCATCAGCAAAAGCTGAACCACTGAACATCATGCCTGTGATTGCAGTAGCAAGTAGGCTTTTCTTTAGGTAAGACATTTTTAACCCCTATATTTTTAGTTTTTTCCATTTTCAAATTCGCTAACTAGGACATTGCAGGAACTTGAATCTGTGTTTGGACGGAGCAAATATGACAAACTTTTTTCGCAGTAAAAAACTTTCCCCACGGCAATCTGAGCAACTTCAAAATGAGAAGATCAAAAACAATATAAAACCCAAAAATACAAGAGCTTAAGATATGAAATAAAAATATAAAAACGTCAAAACCATTCCAAGTCACGCCATTTTTATATAAAAAGCTCAAAAGTCGTGATCGAATTCACTCATGTTTTAGGTGTTTTAACGGAACTTTATATTCAGAGAGAAAAAACTTTGAGATAACTCGCAACAATAACTGCATAAAGTCAGCGCAATAACGGAGATTTTGACGAATTTGTTTCGCGTCGAAAAACTTGACCTTCCCCTTGCTGGAAGGTTTATGCTCTCCACATTAGTATTATTGAGGACAAATTATGTATGAGTTCGTTGTACCTATGTCGGGACTTAACTGCATGGGCTGTGCGAGAAAAGTTGAGAAAGCTTTACATGCCAATCACAGTGTTGAGATCATCAATTTGTCCCCAACCATGGTTGAAGTGAAAACCGAATCCCCTCTTTCTTCTATTGTTGAATCCATTGAGTCATTGGGTTATCACGCCGGGCATCAATATCAGTTCCACCTAGCAGGATTGAGCTGCGGCGGCTGCGTGAAGAAACTCTCTTCTTTATTAGAAGCGAATCAAGACGTTATTGCCTTTCAAGCATCGACAACCCTACTCGATATCACAACCCTACTATCAGAGCAGCAAGTGATCGATCTTGTGGCGACTCTCGGCTATACCGCCAGCCTTGATTCTATTGAAATAGAAGAAGAAAGCTCACCAGAGATTGAACAGGTAGAAAAGCAGAGCAACGTCAAAGATGCGCATGTACCACCAGCAAGCATTCAATTGCAAATGCTGATTCAAGGCATGACGTGTGCGAGTTGCGTCTCTTCAGTAGAGAAAGCACTTACTAACGTAGAAGGCATTGAGAAAGCACAAGTAAACCTTGCTGAGCAAAGTGCATTGGTGTTCGCCACTCAAGATACTGAAGCCCTTCACCATGCGATCGTTCAATCCGTAAAACAAGCCGGTTACCAAGCAGAGATCCTGCAAGACGCAGCAACCCAACAAGAAAAGCAAGCAGCTCAACAACTCGCCCAGCAAAAACGCTTCAAGCTGGATGCCATTGCCGGCTTAATTGTCGGTGCGCCACTGATGCTTTGGGGTGTATTTGGCGGCAACATGATGATTCGCAATGCCAATGATCAACTGGCTTGGGGAGCGATAGGCATTCTATGTCTTTTACTGCTTGCAACCGCGGGTAAGCACTTCTTCACTAACGCATGGTTAGCGGCTACTCACAAACGAGCAACTATGGACACTTTAGTGGCTTTAGGCACTGGTGCGGCATGGTTCTATTCGATGCTTGTGGTGATTTTTCCATACTGGTTCCCTCTTGCTTCCCGCCATGTGTACTTTGAAGCGAGCGCAATGATCATCGGCTTAATTTCTCTTGGTCACTATATAGAGGCAAAAGCCAAAGCAAACACCACACGCTCACTTCAGGCTCTGATTAACCTGCAACCTCAGCAAGCGACTGTGATTACAAAACAAGGTGATCAACAAATTACGGTTGAGCAAATCACGTTAGGCATGAAACTGCGCATCAAACCGGGAGAGAAAGTGCCAGTTGATGGCGTTGTGATTCAGGGTGAATCATACATTGATGAGTCGATGCTAACCGGTGAACCAGTACCAGTATTAAAGGCGCAAGATGCGCAAGTGTCTGCTGGTACATTAAATACCGATGGTGGATTAGTCATTGAAGCAACAGGCATCGGCGCGAACACCATGCTGGCTCGAATCATTCGCATGGTACGCACGGCGCAAAGCAGTAAGCCCGCCATAGCCAAATTAGCAGACCAAATTTCATCGGTGTTTGTCCCTGTTGTTGTGGGCATTGCCATCCTTGCCGCTTTGGTTTGGTTTGCGGTAGGTCCAGAACCTAAAGCCAGCTACATGCTTGTCGTAACGACCACCGTACTGATCATCGCCTGCCCTTGTGCGCTGGGGTTAGCAACCCCATTGTCGGTCACCGTTGGTGTCGGTAAAGCCGCGGAGCTCGGCATTTTGATCAAAGACGCTGACGCGCTGCAATTGGCGAGCAAAGTTGACACAGTGGTATTCGATAAAACTGGCACGCTGACGCAAGGCAAACCAAGTGTGCAGCAAGTGTTTACTCATGCCACCAGCCCAGAGCACTTATTGGCTTTGGCTTACGCAGCTGAACGTCAATCTGAGCACCCGCTCGCTAAAGCCGTGTGCGATTATGCTAAGCAACACAATACCGACAGTGTTGAATTGGACTCATTCGAGAATATCCGTGGCCGTGGCATTACTGCGACTTACCAAGCACAACCACTATTCATTGGCTCATTGCAATTTATGCAAAACGAGCAGATTGATACCAGCCCAATGGAGCAAGCGATTGAAGATTGTGCAAACAACGCATGGACACCTGTGGCTGTGGCGCTTAACAATGAACTGGTTGGTTTAATTGCCATCGCTGATCCGATTAAATCTGATGCCAAACAAGCGGTGTCTGCATTAAAATCGCAGGGCGTAAAAACCGTCATGCTCACAGGCGACAACCAACACGTTGCTAATGCGATCGGCAAAGAACTCGGCATTGATGAAGTCATTGCTCAGGTGATGCCCGATGAGAAAGCACAGCACATTAAACTGCTGCAATCTCAAGGCCGCACGGTTGCGATGATCGGTGATGGCATTAATGACGCACCAGCCCTTGCGTTGGCTGATCTTGGTGTCGCAATGGGAAGCGGCAGTGATGTGGCGATCGAAAGCTCACAAATGACCATTCTCAATAAATCACCAATGGCGGTTGTACACGCAATTGAACTCTCTCGCGCTACACTTAAGAACATGAAACAAAACTTGTTCGGCGCCTTTATTTATAACTCGTTGGGTATTCCTATCGCCGCTGGCGTACTTTACCCCGCGTTCGGATTTTTGCTCAGTCCTGTTGTTGCTGGCGCGGCGATGGCACTGTCTTCAATCACGGTCGTCAGTAATGCAAATCGACTACGACTGTTTACCATTAAGTAAGCGACACTTCTTCTCGAGGATCTTATGAAGTTGAAACTATTAACCTTTACAATGCTTGCTGCCACATCAGCGAACGTATTAGCTGCTGATGTCATCAACCACAAGTCACCATACTGTGGCTGTTGCGGTGAATGGACAAAACACATGGAAGAGAACGGCTTTACCGTGGAAGAAAAGCTGCATGATGACATGAATGCGATCAAAAGCGACTTAGGTCTGAAAAACGAACAGCTATACTCTTGCCACACCGCAGAGATCGATGGCTACGTATTTGAAGGTCATATTCCTGCCGACGATATTAAAGCGTTTTTGGAAAACCCACCTCGCAACGCAAAAGGCCTGACCGTACCGGGGATGCCAATGGGCTCACCGGGCATGGAGTACGGTGATAAGAAAGACAGCTACGCTGTTTACGCCTACAACGACAAAGGTCAGGTATACGAATACCGCTACCACAAAGGTAACGACCAATAAAAACAAAGCCCAGCGAGACAAACCGCTGGGCTTTTTCTTAATGGACAGTTAAGACAAACTTTTTAATTAGAAACCGTAAGACGCGCCGAACACGAACGCATTGTTTACTAGGCTATCACCTGCTGCATTTTCTGCACCGTGAGCTTGGCTACGGAACTCAAAGTAAGGTTGTACACCTTGACGAGTCCATGTTGCGCGTAGCTCGTGGTCCATCGTTTCTGCTTCAATCATGTAAACGTTGTTGTAGCTGAAAGTCACATCTTCATTCATCGCGTAACCAATGCGGTTATCCATGCGGTAGTCTGTTTTCGCATCTGCGTCTGTTGCATCAATGTGTGCACGAGTACGGTTACTTAGAGAGATACCGTTATCGAAGTTGTAGCCGATTTTGACTAAAGGACGGTATTGGATGCTCTCACCCGCAGAGAATAGGTGCTGGTAGCCTGCTGCGACCCATAGGTGATCAGTGATGTTGAATGCTTGCTCACCACCTACAGTGATAGCTGGAGTTGTGTTACCTGCGCCACCATTTTCTGTTTCTAGTTTGCCCAGTTGAATGCCGTCAAACTCGGTGTAAACCGTGAAGCCGCCGAATTGGTTATCAAAAGTGTGGCCAGCTTCTAGCGTTGATGTCATGTCCGAACCATGGATTCGGCCATCATCGTGGAATTGGATGTTACCCGTTACGTAAGATGAGCCTGCGAAAGCGCTTGATGCGAAAACAAGAGAAAGTGCACTTAGTGCAAAAACGTTTTTCATAATATTGCTGCCTTTATTTGTTCACGTTATGCGATGAGTTGTCCGGCTATCACTTGCCCTTCATCGCAAACATTGGGATGTGCCTCCCTGGCGACAGCAATACTGCGCAATTTAATTCGCATTGAAAAATAAATCGTTTAAAACAGTGATCCAATTCAAATCAACATTTCCAAAAACCAAAAAAGTTTATTAAATACAGCATCTTGATATAAAACCTAAAAATTCACCAAAAAAATAAAGTGTGACATCAAACTTATTAACCTCTCCAATTAGGCACAAAATAACTATCGAGATCACACAATGGTTCTCTTTCTAAATACCCAACTTAATTATCTTTGAAAAATAATTAGACATTGATCACGCTTATTTTCCGTAGAAAAATAAACAAAGCCCCCAACATACGTTGAGGGCTTTGAGTAAGGAACAATGATTTTAGTGAATGATTAGCAGAATTACTTCACGCTAGTCACACGGCTTGTTTTCTCGTCTGTCGCAGATACAGAGCGGATAAACACTTCACCTTTCACATTTGGACGAGCATTGTCTGCGTAAGTTAGCCAGTTTTTGCCGTCTAGAGAGTATTGAAGCTTCACACCAGGGAACTGAACGTTCATTGCTAGCTTGCCATCTTCTACTTTCGCACCTGGTACAGGTAGGCGGTAGTCGATGCCCGATTTCTCTAGTTTAGCCAGTTCACGTTGACCAAGTACGTTCGCAAAGCGGTTGTAGTCTTGGTTTAGCGCAGCTTTGTCTACTAGGTTAGAGTTTTGCGAGTATTCAACACCCACTTTGTAGTCGTTTTCCCAATCAGCACGGTGCCATGCACGCTCAGCGGCTGCCAGTACGCGAGGGAATACCATGTACTCGTATTGCTCGTCGTTACGTACTGTCTCAGACCAAAGCTGTGCAGATAGACCGTAGAAAGGTTTCGCTTCGATTTCACCTTTACCAGTAAAGCCGTTGCCATCGCGGTCTAAAGACGTTTCTGCGTTCTGAGGCATGTTCTCTGGTGCAAAGCCAAACATCTTACGAGTATCTGTTGCACGCGTTGCCCAGTAGTAACCACGCTCTTTCGGGTCCACTTCGTATGGCATGTCCATGTAAACGTAGTCTGGGTTAGAAACGATCACGTCGTAACCTTTCTTTGACCACTCGTACACTGATGATGTGCCACCCCAGTAAAGAACGTCCCAGAAGTTAACACGTGTGTTTTCTGTTGCGAACGCTTTCTCACCTTCACTGTACTTAAGGCCATCTTGCCAAGCTTGGAAGTTTGGAATGCCTTTCTCAGCCACAATCTTCGACACTTCTTCTGCGAAGTGGCTTGGTAGATGAGCAAAGTCGCTTACCGTACCGTCTGCAATTAGCGTCTGACATTGTGGAGACTGTGCGAATGGCTTGTCTTGTTTAGACAGGTCAATCGTACCTTTCCAGCTTACTTTGTCTTCAGCGTTCACATCTTGGAAACCAGCGCCTAGCTTAATGTTCTTCGCTTCGTCACCACCAAAGTGCCATGTTGTTAGCGGTGCGCCCGCTTCTTGGTGCATTGCTGCGACTTCTGAAATCACTTTATCAACAAAGCGAGTTGAAGATTCCATACATGGGTTGATGAAGCTTTGCTTGTTGTAGAACTGAACCGTCGTTACATTCGATGTATCTTTAGGATCCATCAGGCGGTATTCGTTCGCTTCTGCTTCTTTACCTTCTTCCATTAGACGGTCGTAACGCGCTTCCATTGATACTACCGCTGCACGAGCGTGCGCTGGCATATCGATTTCTGGAATCACTTCAATGTTACGTGCTTTCGCGTATTTCAAGATTTCCACGTAGTCTGCTTTGCTGAAGTAGCCAGAGCCAAAGTTGTCTGTCGTTGGACCAGAGCCAAGCTGAGGCAGTAAACAGCTTTTCTCTTGTGTATCGAAACAACGGTTAGCACCCACTTCTGTCAGCTCAGGCAGACCCGGGATTTCTAAACGCCAGCCTTCATCGTCCGTTAGGTGAAGGTGTAGTTTGTTCATCTTGTACGCTGCCATTTGGTCTAGCGTTGCAAGAATTGCGTCTTTAGAGTGGAAGTTACGAGCCACATCCACCATCACACCACGGTAATCAAAACGAGGCGCGTCTTTAATAGACAGTTGTGGTAGAGAATCAGCATTTTGGCTATCTACCAGGCCAAAGATAGATTGTACTGCGTAGAAAGCACCCGCTTGGTCAAACGCTTTAATCGCAATACCGTCGCCTTTGATGCTCATCTCGTAAGCACCAGATTTTGCTAATTCACCGGTGAAGTCTGCAGGAACAACAGTGATGCTTACAGGAAGATCACCACGAACATCCACACCTACCACTTCTGCACGATCTTGAATTGCTGCGTATTGAGTCGCATCGAATGCGTCTTTAGGCAGCGCAATACCCGCCGCGATATCTACTGTGCCTTTACCTGCTTCAACAGACAGTGGCGTTGGTAGTAACGTGGTTGATACATCTTGTTTTGCTAGGTCTTCGTTCTTCTCGAAACGAGACACAGCGTTTGCAAATACGTTGTTGTCATCTGGCGTACGTTTTAGGTTGTTACCCTCAAGGCCAGTTACGAAAGATGCAACGTCTTCTGTGTTAAGAGAAGCGATCATCTTAGGCTCTGCATTTGGTGCAGCAACGAAAGCGCCTGGCATGAAGTCAGTTTCAAATAGCTGCCAGTATTCAGCAACAAGAGGAAGCACAACCTCTTCACCCGCAGCAAAACCATCGAACTTGTCTGTCGGTTCTAGTTTGTGTAGGTCACCCGTTACGCGAGAAATTTTGAATTGCTCGTTGTCTACATCCAGAATCAGACGAATGCTGTGGAAGTAAATAGCCCAATCTTTAGAGTCAACCGCTTCACCTTGGTTAACTAGCGTCATGTTTACCTTGTTACAAGACGCCCACTCTGCGCCCATGTCTTGACATGCAAGACCTTCGTTAGCACCGTGGTTTGTTAGTACTTCATATTGAATATCAAGGTTGTCAGCCAATGAGTTTACAACTTGTTGCTCAGAGTTCTGCAGTGAAGAGCAGCCTGCCAATGTAGCAATAACAGAAGCAGCAATCAGACTATGTTTCAACATCTTACTTTCCCCAAAAAGTCAGTGGTTCAAAACGACATTTATCAAAAATGGTGAGCACCTAAATGCGAGGCGCTTAACAGTTGCATTCAACATACAAGCAGTTATTTCTAAGCGTAAAATTAATGGAACTAAGAAGTGATCCAGCTCAAATTCGGCTAGACACTGAAAAATATAAACACATTAATTTCAATGAGTTAGTTAAAACGTCAAAAACGAACAACTTTTTTTGACGAGTTTGTTGCGATCACTGTCACGAATATTGGTGGGTTTAAGCTGGTTTTATAGGATTTTGATCACTATTGGTTATTAAGCGAACCATTAACAACAAACTCAATTGAAACACTTTCGTGAATTAACTCTCATTTCTTCACCGTCAAAACTCGTCAATATTTTTAGAAATGACGATTTTGCCGAACCGTGTTATAGATAAGATGCATATTGAATTCGAGGAGCAAAATATGTTTCGACTCTTGTCCGTGATGTCATCTCTGATCGTCTTTTTTACTTCTTATTCAGTTCAAGCCGAGCCACAGCATTGGCTCGCAAAGAAAGGCGATATGGAATACATGATTATTGGTTCCGTTCATGTGGGTGACAAAACCATGTACCCGTTACCCAAAGCTGTCACTCAGTTCCTCAAAAACAGCGATGGCTTAATCATCGAAGCTGACGTTCGAAATACAGAAGGAGTGACGTACCCAAAAACCTCACTGCTTGCCAAAGATGTTTTAGATAGAACGCAGCGTAAGCATATTGCGGAGATTGCGAGTGACCTAGGTCTACAAGAAGCACAGCTACTCAATGCGCCGCCATGGTCAGCGGCTTTAACCATTCAATTGATGTTAGTGAACAAGCTAGGTTATGCATCCGACCAAGGCGTCGACATGCACTTGATTAATCTGGCCGATAAACAAAAAGTGCCTGTATTGCCGTTGGAAAGTGTGCAATTTCAGTTGGATTTAATCGCAGGACAAAAAGATGGCGGTAAAGAGTTTCTGCTCTCTTCTATTGAAGAATATGACGGTGGCGACAAACTAGTACAGTGCTTAATCGACAGCTGGAAGAGTGGTGACGGCAGCACATTAGAGGAAGCATCCATGAGTGAACAATCAAGTGATGAGTTTAATCAAGCTTTCTTGTACGACCGTAACCGAGATTGGGCTGAAAAATTAGATTCTGGCAGAATGCTACCGAAGAAGTCAGGCCAATACACAATTGTTGTCGGCAGCTTGCATTTAGTCGGCAAAGACAACCTCATTGAGCTGCTCGAAGAACGTGGTTTTACTGTTGAGCCTCTCGGCAATACACACAAAGCCGACTGCGATATCTAATCATCACTACCACATACCCTGCCGACATCTGTGCCCTGACTACCGGGGCACTTACATCCTCTTACACCGCCCCCTCACCGTTAAGTCTACACTTACGCTTCGCTGACAAATCCAGCAATCTATCCGATACTATCGATTCATTCTGTAGACAATCTCAAATCTGATAAAAGCCTTTATGAAGTTCAAAGCCACATTATTATGCCTAGCCAGTGCACTCCTTTTACCTTCGTTAGCGAATGCTAAACCCTCTTGCACAATTGAAAGCTTCGAGCCTATCGATATTGCCCCAGAAACTAGAGGCGGCGTATTCGACAAAGAAAGCGGCCAATTTTTAGTTACCCAAAAGCCAATGATGCGATGTGCGAACATCACTTTTACAACGGCTCACACTCGTAACCGTGTTGCTCATCTGTTGACCCAAAACTTTGAAGCCGGCTACTTTGATGGCAAAACGGGACAATCCCACTCGGTGACTTTTGACGAAGGTGAATTAGAAGCAGGCTATATCCGTATCGGCCCAAACAATCCGCAAACCGCTTACGTGTGTTTCACGACATCCGAAACGCCGATTAAAGACATTAGTTGTGATGTGAAGTAACGGTTCTGTCAACACCTTCGAGACCAAACTTCTTGCACTAACCATCCAACAACACCTCTCGGTTCCTAAAGCGAAGCGTCCTCAAATCTGGAAGCGTAGCGTTCTCGATTCTCGAAGGACGAAGTACGTTCCCTAGCTTTTTCACACATAAAAAAACGGAGCCCAGATGGGCTCCGTTTACTATGAGAACGCTAGTTATAGCATTACTTCTTAGCAAGTTTCTCTTTGATACGAGCAGACTTACCAGAACGCTCACGTAGGTAGTACAACTTGGCACGACGTACTGCACCACGGCGTTTAACTTCGATGCTATCAACGATTGGAGAGTGTGTTTGGAACGTACGCTCAACACCTTCACCGTTAGAGATCTTACGTACAGTGAAAGCAGAGTGAAGACCACGGTTACGGATTGCGATTACAACGCCTTCGAAAGCCTGTAGACGCTCACGGTCACCTTCTTTAACTTTAACCTGAACTACAACAGTGTCACCTGGTGCAAATTTAGGTAGGTCTGATTTCATTTGCTCTTCTTCAAGAGCTTTGATGATGTTACTCATTTTTTAAATTCCTAGAATAAACTGATACTAAATAAATTAGGTTACTTTGCGTTATGTTCACTAATGAACTCAGCAAGTAATTGTTCCTGTTCGTCAGTCAGAGCTAGGTTTTCCAGGAGCTCTGGTCTTCTAAGCCAAGTTCGGCCCAGCGACTGTTTTAGTCGCCATTGACGAATGTCCTTGTGATTGCCTGACATCAGTACCGTTGGTACCTCTTTGTCATCCAATACTTCTGGACGCGTATAGTGAGGGCAATCTAACAAGCCATTTGCAAAAGAATCTTCTTCTGCTGACGCGAAATCCCCTAGTACACCCGGAACAAACCGAGAGACAGAATCAATCAACGTCATGGCTGGTATCTCACCACCCGTCATCACAAAATCACCAATCGACCATTCTTCGTCGACTTCAGATTGAATGATGCGCTCATCTACCCCTTCGTAACGACCACAAATCAGAAGTAAATTCTCATTCGTTGCTAGTTCTTCGACTCCTTTCTGGTCGAGCTTGCGACCTTGAGGAGAAAGGTAAATGACTTTCGTCTTACCCGGTGAGGCTGCTTTCGCGGTATGAATGGCATCGCGCAAAGGCTGAACCATCATTAACATACCAGGACCACCACCGTAAGGTCGGTCATCGACAGTGCGATGTTTGTCGTGAGTGAAATCACGAGGATTCCAAGTCTCAATCGACAAAAGACCTTTTTTAACCGCTTGACCTGTTACCCCAAAATCAGTAACAGAACGGAACATTTCAGGAAAAAGGCTAATAACGCCAACCCACATGTTTATCTCGCTCTGTAATTTTGGAGATTAGAATCCAGGATCCCAGTCAACTTCGATCCGTTGAGCTTCGCGATCAACTTTGATGATCACTTGCTCTTCAAGGAACGGAATTAATCGTTCCTTCTGCCCGAAAGCATCTTTTAGATTTGCTTTAACAACCAGAACATCGTTTGAGCCAGTTTCTAGAATGTCAGATACGACACCTAGATCGTAACCTTTAGTGGTTACTACTTGCATCCCAAACAATTCACGCCAGTAGAACTCATCTTCTGACAATTCAGGAAGTACCGCAGGGTCAATAGCAATTTCAAAGTTCGTCAGTAAATGCGCGTCTTCGCGAATATCCAGACCTTCCAGCTTAGCCACCATACCTTTGTTATGGCGCTTCCAGCTTTCTACTTTGTACTCAACCCACGTACCCTTTTGGTTAATAAACCAAGGGCTGTAATCGAAAATGCTTTCAGCATTGTCTGTGTAGGAAAAAACTTTAAGCCAACCACGAATGCCGTAAGTAGCACCAAACTTGCCTACAACAATCTTTTCGTTGCTCATTGTTTCTTTACCTTTCATCGACATAAACTAGTTTCTACTTCTAAAGTAAAATTAAGCCGCTTTTTGAGCGTCTTTAACTAGCTTAGCAACGCGGTCAGATAGAGACGCGCCTTGGCCAACCCAGTGGTTAACGCGGTCTAGGTCTAGACGTAGACCTTCTTCTTGACCTTGTGCAGTTGGGTTAAAGAAACCAACTTTCTCGATGAAACGGCCAGTTGCAGCGTTGCGGCTGTCCGCTACTACGATTTGATAAAATGGACGCTTTTTAGCGCCGTGACGTGCCAAACGAATGGTTACCATGTCGTCCTCTTTGCTTTCTCAAAAATAAAATTAACCCCAATAATTGTCCAAAAAGCTGAACAATCTGGGGTCTCGTGCCAAAATAAAGCTCCGGAATTTTACTCTTATCCCGGAGCAATGCAAGGGGTTTAGTTACTTTTTCACCAACATAAATTGAAATTCAAGTTTGTGATGTAGCTAACACCCTGAAACTAAAGTCTAGGCAATCGTTTAACGACCAAATGGGTTGAAGCCACCGCCGCCACCCATGCCGCCCATCATACCTTGCATGTTACGCATCATGCCTTTCATGCCGCCCTTCTGCATTTTCTTCATCATCTTCTGCATTTGGGTGAACTGCTTCAGTAGACGGTTAACGTCTTGAACCTGTACACCTGAACCTGCAGCGATACGCTTTTTACGCGAACCTTTGATGATTTCAGGACGTTGACGTTCTTTCATTGTCATTGAGCTGATGATCGCTTCCATTTGCTTGAACATCTTATCATCGACTTTGTCTTTTACGTCTGATGGTAGCTGAGACATACCAGGTAGCTTATCTAGCATACCCATCATGCCACCCATGTTTTGCATCTGACCTAGCTGTTCACGGAAGTCTTCAAGGTCAAAACCTTTCTTCTCTTTGAACTTCTTCGCTAGTTTCTCTGCTTTTTCTTGGTCAACATTGCGTTGTAGGTCTTCAATCAGTGACAGTACGTCACCCATGCCTAGAATACGCGATGCAACACGATCAGGGTGGAACGGTTCTAGTGCATCGGTCTTTTCACCCACACCTAGGAATTTGATTGGCTTACCCGTGATATGACGAACCGATAGCGCCGCACCACCACGTGCATCACCATCCACTTTAGTCAGAATCACACCCGTTAGCGGTAGCGCATCACCGAATGCTTTTGCTGTGTTCGCCGCATCTTGACCTGTCATTGCATCAACAACGAACAGCGTCTCAACCGGGTTAATCGCTGAGTGAAGATCTTTAATCTCACCCATCATTTCTTCATCGATAGCCAAACGACCCGCGGTATCGACAATCAATACGTCGTAGAATTTCTTCTTCGCGTGGTCAATTGCTGCGTTAGCAATATCAAGTGGCTTTTGATCTGGTGAAGATGGGAAGAAGTCGACACCGATGTCTGATGCTAGGGTTTCTAGCTGTTTGATCGCCGCAGGACGGTAAACGTCGGCAGACACAACCAAGACTTTCTTCTTATCGCGCTCTTTCAGAAGCTTAGATAGCTTACCTACCGATGTGGTTTTACCCGCACCTTGTAGACCTGCCATCAAAAGTACTGCTGGCGGCTGTGCTGCTAGGTTAAGCGCTTCGTTAGACTCACCCATTACCGCTTCAAGCTCAGCTTGAACGATCTTGATGAATTCTTGGCCCGGCGTTAGGGATTTAGAAACTTCTACTCCAACCGCTTTTTCTTTAACGCGGTTTACAAATTCACGTACAACAGGAAGCGCAACGTCCGCTTCCAATAGTGCCATGCGTACTTCACGTAGGGTTTCTTTAATGTTGTCTTCGGTCAGACGACCTTTGCCACTGATATTCTTCAGCGTTTTGGATAATCGATCCGTTAAATTCTCAAACATCTTTGTCTCTTCGCTAAAATGGCGATTAATTAGTGTGAGTATACCTTAGCCAACGTCACAGTCATACCCGAACACTGCTCTTATCCTTAACTTGAGGGCTAACTCGTTAATTTCAATATCTCATCTCTCGTGATTGATGAGGCATCGCCCATAGCCGCAAAGAGTAATGCAAGGTATAATTTTCACCATTGTGCACAATAACTCTTAAGATTCATGGATAGCTTAATTGCCATCGCAGCCGCCATTCTTTACGTTTTGGCAATTGCGACCATCATTCCCGGACTCTCTCAGCAGTCTGGAATCAAAGCGAAAACCGTATTTGCCAGCGCGGCATGTGCGTTGGTTTTTCACGCTTGGATTCTGAGTGATCTGATTTTCGACGGTTCAGGACAAAACCTCAGCATTCTTAATGTTGCCTCTTTGATCAGCTTTATTATCTCGCTGGTAATGAGTGTGGCGATGCTAAAGAACCGCCTATGGTTCCTTCTTCCTGTGGTTTATAGCTTTGCTGCCATCAATTTAACTGCTGCTACGTTCTTACCAAGCACCTTTATTAAGCATTTAGAAAACGACCCTAAGCTACTTATTCACATTTCTTTTGCGTTGTTCTCCTACGCGACTTTAACCATTGGTGCGCTTTACGCACTGCAATTGGCGTGGCTCGATCACAAGCTTAAAGCGAAGAAGTCATTAGCAATCAACCCGAACTTGCCACCTTTAATGATGGTTGAGCGCCAACTGTTCAAGATTATCTTGATTGGTAACTTGCTACTGACAGGCACCCTATTGACTGGCTTTGTCTTCGTGCAAGACATGTTTGCCCAGGGTAAAGCACACAAAGGCATTCTTTCTTTCATCGCTTGGATTGTGTACTCGATTCTGCTTTGGGGGCACTACCAGAAAGGCTGGCGTGGTAAGAAGGTTACCTGGTTTGCCGTTGCGGGAGCGACATTGTTAACCTTGGCATACTTCGGTAGTCGCTTTGTGAAAGAGATCATTTTAAGTTGATGTTCTCCATCTATAAAATTGCAATTAATAAGGAGCCTTGTGCTCCTTATCCTTTATATTGATGGGCAAATAAAATAGAGTACCCCTTATTCCATTGACTTAATGGCCAAGCTCGGTCATAAATTAACCAAACACATACAAGGAACAGCAGCGTTTTGGACGACATATCTACGGGTATCTTATTTGCGCTACTCGCGTGTCTTATCGTCATATCAGGTTACTTCTCCGGTTCAGAAACAGGGATGATGTCTTTGAACCGCTACCGCTTAAAGCACTTAGCCAATAATGGGCATAAAGGGGCAAAGCGAGTCGAAAAACTACTAGACCGCCCAGATCGCCTGATTGGTCTCATCCTTATCGGCAACAACCTCGTGAATATCCTAGCCTCTGCCATCGCAACCATTCTTGGTATGCGTTTGTATGGTGATTTAGGTGTCGCGATCGCAACAGGTGCACTCACCATGGTTGTCTTGGTGTTTGCCGAAGTCACGCCGAAAACTATCGCATCGCTTTACCCAGAGCGTGTTTCTTACGCAAGTAGTATCCTTCTTACTATTCTGATGAAGATACTGTCACCACTGGTGATGCTGGTGAACTTCATTACCAATGGCTTTATTCGTTTGATTGGCGTGAAAGCGGATCACACCACTGAAGATCACTTAAGCTCAGAAGAACTGCGTACCGTGGTCAACGAAGCGGGCGGCCTTATTCCTCGTCGCCACCAAGACATGCTGGTTTCGATTTTGGATCTGGAGCACGTCACCGTGAACGACATCATGGTGCCACGTAATGAGATCACGGGGATCGACATCAATGACGATTGGAAATCTATCGTCCGTCAGCTGACTCACTCTCCTCATGGCCGTATTGTGCTGTACCGTGATCAGATTGATGAAGTGGTTGGCATGCTGCGCCTTCGTGAAGCGTACCGCTTGATGCTAGAAAAGAACGAATTCAACAAGGAAACGCTACTGCGTGCTGCCGATGAGGTGTACTACATCCCAGAGGGCACACCTCTGAACGTGCAAATGTTGAAGTTCCAACGCAACAAACAGCGTATCGGTTTGATTGTCGATGAGTATGGCGACATTAACGGTCTGGTGACGTTGGAAGATATCTTGGAAGAGATCGTTGGCGAATTTACCACTTCTATCGCACCAAGTTTATCGGAAGAAATTACTCCGCAAGGTGATGGCAGCTTCTTGATTGAAGGCAGCGCCAACATTCGTGATATCAACAAAGGTTTGAAGTGGAAACTACCAACCGATGGCCCACGTACTTTGAATGGTCTGATTCTGGAGCATTTAGAAGATATTCCAGAAAGCCACTTAAGCGTGCAAGTCGCTGGGCATCCAATGGAAATTGTCGATATTGAAGAAAACCGAATCAAGCTGGTGAAGGTGTATCCAAAGCTGAAAAAGAGCAGTTAAGTACGCCACTTCCAATATTCCAATCAACAAAAAAGAGCCTGACATTGTCAGGCTCTTTTGTTTTCAGCTGTCGAAACTAAAAGCTAAGTTAGTCGATACGTAGCTCTTTCAGCATTGACTCTGGCAGTGCCAATTCATCATTCTTATTCACCGCCACACCCGCTTCTAGAATGTTCTTCGCGATTTGCTTAGCTTCATCCAGAGAGTGCATCGCTGCTGTACCACATTGGTATTCGTTCAGCTCGGGGATCTTGTTTTGGTTTTCTACTTTTAGTACGTCTTCCATCGCTGCAATCCAAGCGTCAGCCACTTGCTGCTCTGAAGGCGTACCAATCAAGCTCATGTAGAAACCAGTACGGCAACCCATTGGTGAGATATCAATGATCTCAACGCTGTCACTATTTAGGTGATTACGCATAAAGCCTGCGTACAAGTGCTCTAGTGTATGAATTCCTTTCTCAGAAAGGATGTCTTTGTTTGGAGCAGTGAAACGTAGGTCGAATACCGTGATGGTGTCTCCTTTTGGAGTTTGCATCGTTTTGGCCACACGAACCGCTGGTGCATTCATGCGCGTGTGGTCTACGGTAAAGCTGTCTAATAAAGGCATTACATCTCTCCTGATTGTAATCACCAACACTCTCAAGTATTGGTCGTTATTTTTTGTTCATTCCCTCACCTAAAAGTCAATTAGATGAGCTAAAAGAACCAGCCGCTGTTGTCTTCTAATTCCTGACGACATTGTTTCAGCTGCCAGCCATATGTCTTTGCGGTTTGCTCTACGCGTCTTGCAACCTTAATCAAGCTTGGTTTGCTGTTATAAGTTCCACGTTTGTAACCGCCACGCCCCTCGTGATAGGCAAGGTACTGGTTGTAAGGATCCCACAACGAGATGCCCAATTGGCGACGAGTTTCATGGGTATACCAACCGACAAACATCATGGAGTCGTCAAAGTTAGTACGTGAACCGCCTTGTCCTGTTGCATCTTGGAAATCATCCCAAGCAGGATCTTGAGCCTGAGCATAGCCGTATGCGCTGCTTACACGCCCCCATGGAATAAAGCCAAGAATGTAATCTTTTGGTGGTCGAGCGTCGTGGCGAAAGCTACTTTCTTGCTTAATGATCGCCATGGCCACGTTGATTGGCGTGCCCCACTCTTCTTCCATATCTTTGGCATCTTCATACCAACCAGATTTTTCTCGGAATATTTCACATAGGTTGTCTTGTTGCTTCGGGGGCGCAGTCGCACAACCGGCTAACATCACGCTCCCAAGCACAGACACCACTAACGGCTTAATGTCCAATCCCTGTCCTTACTACTGATTATTGTTTTAGGTAAGCAAAGTAATCTTCTAAGAAATCATCGAAGGATAACGTGTCACTTTGCTCTGCTTGTTTTTGCTTCTCTACCGATGTCGCAACTTCCGTTTCCATTGCGTCAGCTGAATATTGCTCATAGCTGTGTGCTAGGTTTTCTTCACGGAACTTCATGCCAAGCGCACAACCCACTTTACCTAAACCGCCGTGCTCTTTTGTCAGTTCAAGCAGTTGGCCAGAGATGGTCAGCTCTGGTTCATCAATCCAAGACTCTAGTTTGTCGCAAACTGCTTGGTACGCATTACCACCAGCCGCACTATCCATTTCAACCGCAATCTGGCGAAGATCAGAGAACACTCGGTGTGCCCAATCTTGCAGAGATAGACGCTCTCCTTGGCAACCGATTTGCAGCATCAAGCCTTTCTCACGACCAGAGACAATCACCTTGTTCCAGTTGTCACGCCAGCATTCAAGCTCACAGTTGTCCATTGGGTCTGAGTCAGAAAGCGCTGCCCACGTTAGGAATAAATCAAGGAAACGTACTTGCTCTTCACTCACGCCAACGGCACTGAATGGGTTCACATCTAACGAGCGAACTTCAATGTATTCCACACCGCCACGCTGCAAGGCTTCAGAAGGTTTTTCACCGCTCTTCGTTACGCGCTTCGGACGAATTGGAGCGTAAAGTTCATTCTCAATTTGCAGAATGTTTGAGTTCAGCTGACGGTACTCACCATCCACTTTCACGCCAATCTCTGCAAACTCTTCAGATGGACGTCGAATCGCGTCACTTAAACCATCAAGATACTGGTCGATAGAATTAAAGCCAATCTTAAGCACGCTTTGAGCGCTGTTGGTGTAACCGAGATCACTTAGACGCAGAGAGGTCGCTTTTGGTAGGAATAAAGTCCCGCCAATTTTTTCAAATGGTAGATCGGTTTCACGACCTTGAATGAACGAGCCACACAATGCCGGTGACGCACCAAAGAAGTACGGGATCATCCAGCCAAAGCGGTAGTAGTTACGAATCAGCGCAAAGTACGCGTCTGATTTCGTGTCTTGGCGTGCTTCTTCATCTTGCTCACCATGCAAGGCGTCCCAAAATGACTCAGGGAAAGAGAAATTAAAATGCACGCCCGAGATAATTTGCATCAAGCTACCGTAACGGCGTTTTAGGCCTTCACGGTAAAGCGTTTTCATTTTTGCTGAGTTTGATGAGCCATATTGAGCGAGCTGAATATCATCCTCGCTACCCACGTAACATGGCATTGAAAGTGGCCACATTTTCTCTTCACCCATTTTGGTTTGAGTGAAGTGATGAATGTCTTTCAACTGCCCCATTAATTCAGGGATCTCGTGTGATACTGGCGTAATAAATTCCAGTAGAGACTCAGAAAAGTCGGTCGTGATCCATTTGTTTGTGAACGCTGAGCCCAAACCCTCTGGATGAGGTGTTGTAGCTAGGTGTCCATCCTGACGATAGCGCAAAGTTTCTCGCTCAACACCGCGTCCAAACTGCTTAAATACTTCTGGGTTTGATGCAACTTGTTTTAGTCGCGCAGCAAAATCAGTCAAAATGAGGTTCGCTTATATTGGGAGCAGGACACTCGCCAAGCGTGGCAAGTGAAAGCTAAGTTATTGATATATAATCCATCTAGATAAATAACCCATCAAAAAGTCATTTATCTAGTTAGAAACGAATAGCGGAGAGTCTCCTCTCCGCTATTAAATGTGTACTCTATCGAATGATTTCAAGCTCTTCCACGTCTTTCCCTAACTTTTCTAGTTGAGGGCGAAGGGATTTCGCATCCCCGACAACGACTATCTGATAGTCATTCGGGTCGAACCATTTTTCAGCTAGAGCGTTGAGCGTCTGCTTATCGACAGTCTCAACAATAGCGTTGCGTTGCTGTAAGTAATCTTTATCTAGGTTGTATTTCAAAATATCACTGATGAGTTTGCCTTTCTGTGTTGGCGTCTCGTATTTCAGTGCATCTTTTTGACCGACCGCTTGGCGCATAAATTTCAATTCATCGTCAGTCATGCCTGATTGTGAGAACTCGTTCAATTCATTCTCCATCTCGATGATAGACGCAACCGTCGAATCTGCACGCACTTGCGCTGTAAAGACAACAGAACCTGTTTCTACGTTGCCGGAGAAATAACCATAGGCACCATAAGTGTAGCCTTTGTCTTCGCGAAGGTTTTGGTTGATACGGCTATTAAAGTTACCCGCTAAGTTAAAGTTTGCCAGCTGCCCCAAGTAGAAATCACCCGTAGCATCGTAAGGCATACCTTGACGAACCATCATGACGACACTCTGTGGTGCGCCTGGCTTATCAACCAAATGTACTTTTTGCGAACCCAATGGCGCGATAGCTTGTGGCGCATACAATGGTGCTGCTTCGTCTTCCCAGTTCGCCCAGAAAGACAACTGCTTCTCTACATCCGCTTTATTGATGTCACCAACCGCAATGATCTGGGCACTTTGTGGCGTGTAGTGCTTCGAATAGAAGTCACGCACATCATCCAGCGTCAGTGCCTTCAGTCCTGCTTTGGTGCCATCTTTTGGACGCGCAAAGATAGAATCGCCATACAGCACTTGGCGGCTTGCCTGCGATGCCATCCAGCTTGGTTTTTGATGTTCATACACCAAACCTTCTAGAGCTTGAGCTTTTACGCGGTCGAAGTCTTCTTGCTTAAATGCTGGCGAGAGCAACATTTCTTCGACAATCTTTAGCGTTGGCGCTAGGTTTTTCTCCAGAGAAGAAACGCTGATGTCTGTGGTGTACCCCGTCGCATCAACAGCAATCACACTGCCTAACTTGTCCAGTTCTGCTTGAATCTCTTCAGCTGAATGTTCTTTAGTGCCTTCTTGCAGCATCGCAGCGGTCAACTGAGCAAGACCCTCTTTGCCTTTCTCAACGAATCGTGTCCCTGCAGGCAAGCTAAACTGCATGGTCACGGTTGGTGTCTCGCTGCTCATGGTCCCCAGTAACTCAGAGCCATTCTTGAAGTGGATGTCATACAACTTCGGCATGGTTGCTTCTACTGGCGCACCTGCAGGCGGCTGCACAGAACGATCGAAGTTATCCGTCGCTCGGCGGTACGCCAATTGGTCATCAGTAATCTTTTCGTACTCTGGCAAAGTACGCTTTGGTGTCACAAACGTTGCAGGTTTTACCGCAAGTTCGGTCTTACCACGTGGCACAACGCTCAGCGTTACCTTGTTCTTACCTTGAATGAAATCACTGTATGCTTTCTCTACGGATTCAGGCGTCACCGCACGAAGCTGTTCAAGTTGCTCTTCAATCAGATCCGGTTTACCAAAGAATGTTTGATTCGACGCCAGTTGCGTGACTTTACCTTTCACACTTTCTAGAGCAAAAATCGCATCAGCTTCCGTTTTGCCTTTCAATTGTTCAAGGCGATCTTTGGTTACGCCGTCTTTGGCAAACTTATCCAGCGATGCCATCAGCTCATCATACAACTTGGTAAGATCGCCTTTGTCACCAGAATCTCCCATCGCGTAGACATAGAAGTTACACGACAGCTCAGCACAATCATGGAACGATCCTGCATCGACTGCTTTCTGGGTTTTAACTAAGTCTTGATAAAGCACACTGTTAGTGCCACTACCTAGTACACTTGATAGCGTATCTAGCGACGCTTGATTTGCTTCACCGTTGTAGGTTGTCGGCCATGCCACCATGACCATAGGTTGCTGAATACGGTCTTCTAAGGTGATGAACTTGCTTTCTGCTAGTTTCGCAGGCTGCTTCGGTGCATTTTCAACCTCAGGACCACGAGGGATAGAGCCGAAGTATTTATTCACCCACGCTAGCGTTTGTTCAACATCGATATCGCCACCAATGGTCAATACCGCGTTGTTTGGACCATACCAACGTAGGAAGAAAGCTTTCAGATCGTTCACATCAACGCGATCAAGATCTTCAACATAACCGATCGTCTGCCATGAATATGGGTGACCTTCAGGGTACAGCGCTTCAGCCATACGTTCCCACATCAAACCATACGGACGGTTATCGTAACGTTGGGCACGTTCGTTCTTCACAGTAGAGCGTTGGATCTCAAACTTACGCTGCGATACCGCATCCAACAGGAAGCCCATACGATCCGACTCTAACCACAGCATTTTCTCTAGCTGGTTAGCAGGTACGGTTTCGAAGTAGTTAGTGCGGTCACGGTTAGTGGTGCCGTTTAGTGTGCCACCCGCTTCCGTAATAATTTTGAAGTGCTCTTGATCCCCCACATTCTCAGAGCCTTGGAACATCATGTGCTCAAAGAAATGAGCAAAACCTGACTTACCAATTTCTTCACGCGCTGAACCTACGTGGTAAGTCACATCAACGTGAACCAATGGGTCTGAGTCTTCTGGTGCCAGAATCACCGTAAGGCCGTTATCGAGTTGATATTTCTGGTATGGGATTTTCACTTTGCCTTCTTCCGCTTTCGATGACTCGACGAAAGTAACTCCATCAGGCAATGATGATACAGGGGAGTTTGATACACAGCCCGTGATCACTAATAGTGAGCACGCGCTTACCCAAAACATTCTCATGCGCTTTCCTTAAAATAAACCGAGATAGATGGCGGCCAACAAGCTATACCTTGCGGCTTTGCCTAAAAATATAAGAACCAAACACGGCAGAAATTTCATCCTTAACCATCCTGCCGCTAACATAGCGGGTCACCAATCACTGGTAACCAGCTAAAAAAACAATCCCCAATACCCATATTTGGATAACCACTTCAATGCGGTATGAGCGTGCTTCTCATCTTGGGTTTTATTTGGAATCCACAAACCAAGCCAATAGTTAGTAAGACCGCCAAGGGTATTACCAATGGTGGCAACAATAATGATGGAAGAAACTGAGTATTGGTTTAACGATAAGGTGGCAATCAATCCAGCCTCAGAGCCACCAGGTAATAAAGTGGCGCTGAGAAAGCCTGTCATGAACAACACCCATAATGCGGAGTCAGAAAACCAGAGTGCTAAGTTTTCAAAGGCAGCATTAAATGCCTCTAACATGTCATATCAAGCAAGACCTTGCCTCGCGTCCGCCCCGACTCAACTTGTTTGTGAGCGTCAACAACCTCATTCATCGGATAAACCTGCTGTATTTCAGTTTTCAGCAATCCAACCCCAACCATGTAAAGTAAGGTATCTAATTGCTCACGTTCAGGCTCGACTAACATACCGCTGGCTTCAAAACCCAATAGTTTAGCTTTTTCACAAATCAGCTCTGCGGTAATGGTAGGCACCGTAATGACACGAGCGTTATCAGTCAGACATTTGAGGGCATCTAAAGCAGCATCGCCACCAACAAGATCAATCAAAACATCCACATCTTCAACACGTTCTGACACTGGGGCAAATTGATAGTTCACTGCGTGAGCGCCAAGTGTGGCGAGGTAGTCTAAATTTCGTTCACTACAAGTGGTAAACACTTCTGCTTTCGTCGCTACTGCAATTTGTACCGCTATATGACCAACACCACCCGCACCAGCAAGAATTAAAACGCGGTCACCTTCCGTCACATTGGCTTTGCTTAAGGCTTGAGCCGCCGTTTGCCCAGCTAAGGGTAGCGCCGCTGCTGCTTCTAATGTCACGGTATTCGGTACATGACTCAGCTCCGATTCGGGAACACAAACATACTGACTATAGCCACCACCTCGAACTGGGAAGCCAATAAACCCGGCCACCTCATCACCTTCATTAAAGCGCGATGTCCCCTCTCCACATGACTCGACTTTGCCAGAGATGTCATAACCGGGAACCCAAGGTAAGTTATCTTTGTTTTGCGCGGCAGCCCAGCCGAGTCCTGCTCGTGTTTTTACATCAATAGGATTGACGCCTGAATAAGCCACTTTAACGAGGATTTCCCCTGCTTGGGGCGTCGGCGTTGACGCAGTTTGAATTGCAAGAACTTCCGCATTGCCGAACTCGGTAATCGCTATCTGTTTGTGTTCCATAACCCATTCCCTGACAGAAAACAAAAAGGGATGCGAAAAGCATCCCTTTGACTATAAACCATTTTGTTTGCCGAAGTTAATCGCCAATTTGTAAATTGGTGGATAATTCTCTGTCATTGATTATCAACCAATTTACTCAGGATTACTGACTACCCTACGAGTGCCAGCAAGATACCTGCCGCCACAGCCGAACCTAGTACGCCAGCTACATTTGGTCCCATTGCGTGCATCAGTAGGAAGTTTTGCGGGTTCGCTTCTAGGCCAACCTTGTTCACAACACGTGCCGCCATTGGTACCGCAGAAACCCCAGCCGCACCGATAAGTGGGTTGATGTCTTCTTTCGAGAACTTGTTCAGGAGCTTCGCCATCAGAACACCTGCACCAGTACCGATACTGAAAGCTACTGCACCTAATCCTAAGATACCTAGCGTTTCTATATTCAAGAACTGTTCGGCTTGTAGCTTAGAGCCAACACCAAGACCCAAGAAGATGGTCACGATGTTGATCAGCTCGTTTTGCGCCGTTTTAGATAAGCGATCCACGACGCCTGCTTCACGCATCAAGTTACCCAAACAGAACATACCAACCAAAGGCGTTGCCGAAGGTAAGAACAGAATCGTCATTAGTAGTACAGCAAGTGGGAACAATACTTTCTCCCATTTGCCCACGTGACGAAGCTGAGCCATCTTGATTTGACGCTCTTCTTTGGTTGTTAGAGCTTTCATGATTGGCGGCTGAATGATCGGCACCAAAGCCATGTAGCTGTATGCTGCAACCGCAATCGCGCCAAGCAAATCCGGAGACAGTTTACTCGCTAAGAAGATTGCTGTCGGACCGTCTGCACCACCGATGATCGCGATAGACGATGCATCCGCCATAGAGAACTCCATACCCGGTACATAGTTCAGTAAGATCGCGCCAAATAGCGTCGCAAAAATACCAAACTGTGCCGCAGCACCCAGCCACAAGGTCTTCGGGTTTGCAATCAAAGCACCAAAGTCTGTCATTGCGCCGACACCCATAAAGATCAGCAGCGGGAATACACCCGATTCAATCCCGATGTAGTAAACGTAGTACAGCAAACCGCCCGGATCGGTAAAGCCAGCGTTTGGAATGTTCGCTAAGATGGCACCAAAGCCAATTGGTAATAACAGTAAGGGCTCAAAGCCTTTTTTAATCGCTAAAAACAGCAAGGCACAGCCAACCAGCATCATACAGATTTGGCCAAACTCGAAGTTAGCGATCCCTGTTTCTGACCATAGGGTCATCAATCCGTCCATGATACTCCCTTACGCTAGACTCAACAGTGGCGAACCAACCGTAACGGCATCACCTTCTTTCACGTTCAGTTCTTGAACTACCCCACCACGTGCTGCACGAACTTCAGTTTCCATCTTCATCGCTTCTAAGATAAGGAGAACGTCACCTTCCACAACTTCAGCACCCGGTTGAACATTCACTTTAAAGATGTTGCCCGCAAGAGGGGCTGGCACCGCTTCAGCGGCACTATTTGCAGGTGCGCTCGGCGCTGCAGGTTGAGCAGGTACAGTTGCTGTATTTGGCGTCACAGAAGTTAATTGACCTTGAGGGCCTACCTCCACTGCATACACTTGGCCATCAACGCGCACGCTGTAAGTTTCAACGCCACCAGATACAGGTTGTGCTACAGGTGCAGCAGCAGGCTTCGCAGCTTCTAGCGTTGGGGCTGGTTCGAAGGCATCTGGATTACCACGATTTTTCAGGAACTTCAGGCCAACTTGAGGGAACAGTGCGTAAGTAAGCACATCATCAACACGTTCACTTGCGAGCTTAATACCTTCAGATTGCGCTTTCTCCATTAAATCAACCGTTAAGTTTTCCATTTCTGCTTCAAGTAAATCGGCAGGACGACAAGTAATAGCTTCTTTACCATCCAACACTTTCGCTTGAAGTGCTGTATTAACAGGAGCAGGCGCTGCACCGTATTCACCCTTCAAAACACCAGCGGTTTCTTTGGTGATGCTCTTATAACGCTCACCTGTCAGCACATTGATTACCGCTTGAGTACCAACGATCTGAGACGTCGGTGTTACCAGCGGGATAAAACCAAGATCTTCACGTACACGAGGGATCTCTTCCAGTACCTCATCAATACGATCCGCGGCACCTTGCTCTTTTAGTTGACCTTCCATGTTGGTCAACATGCCACCCGGAACTTGGGCGATCAGAATTCGCGAATCCACACCTTTTAGCTGACCTTCCCACTTAGCGTATTTCTTACGTACTTCACGGAAGTAAGCCGCGATAGGCTCGATTTGGTCGAGTTTCAGATTGGTATCACGCTCTGTGCCTTGCAGCATCGCAACCACTGTCTCAGTAGGCGTATGGCCGTATGTACAACTCATAGACGAAATCGCAGTATCAAGAATATCGATACCCGCTTCCACCGCTTTCACTGCAGTCGCCGTAGAAAGCCCTGTGGTTGCATGGCAGTGAAGCGCAAGAGGCACATCACAAGATGCTTTGATGCGCGTGATCAGCTCTTCTGCTTCGTACGGCTTAAGTAGGCCAGACATGTCTTTAATACACAGAGAGTGGCAACCCAGATCTTCCAGGCGTTTAGCCAGATCAACCCAAGTATCCGTGTTATGCACCGGACTGGTGGTGTAAGACAAGGTACCTTGTGCGTGAGCACCGACATCTACTGCAGCTTTTACCGCCTTTTGGAAGTTACGTACGTCATTCATTGCATCAAAGATGCGGAACACGTCCATACCATTGGCATGAGCACGCTCAACAAACTTCTCTACTACGTCGTCAGCATAATGACGGTATCCTAAAAGGTTTTGACCACGTAGTAGCATTTGCATTGGTGTGTTTGGCATCGCTTTTTTTAATTCGCGTAGGCGCTCCCATGGGTCTTCTCCCAAGAAACGGATACACGCATCAAATGTTGCGCCACCCCAGGTCTCTAAAGACCAGTAACCAACCTTATCTAACTCAGCTGCGATAGGCAGCATATCTTCGATACGCATACGCGTAGCAAACAGGGATTGATGGGCGTCACGAAGGACCACATCAGTGATAGCGAGTGGTTTAGACATGCTCTTAAACTCCTTTTTAATCCTATCTTTCGGCTACTTCGCGACAGAGGCGCGATGTTTATGAATCGCAGCCGAGATCGCCGCCACTACTTGTGGACTAACAGCTGAAGAGGTTGGTTGAATGTTGGTATTTGTTTTCGGTGCTGCGATCGGCGCAGGTACTTCTTCCGGTACCAATTTCGACAATAGCCGAACGAGATAAACTAGAATGGTGAGGAAAATAAATACGACCGCCATCCCTGTTAGCATCAGGGTGGCCGCATCTACTAGCAGGCTTCCTATATTCGTCATGTTGCTTCCTTTCTTTGTCATCCTGACAATGTGCAGGACTCTAATAGCGTCAAATCCCGACCAATGGATTATCTCGATTGGTTAAATTTTGTCAATTTTGTTTAAGGAAGCTTTTAAATAATCTCTAATATTGATTATTTATTCACTACCCAGATCACAAATTACACTAAAATTCACTTCGCTAGTGGGATCGCTCAACATATAACCACACTAAAATAAAGTGTTTATGAAAACTGCGATTGGGATTTCAAAATGAAAAGAGCCTTTAGGAAGAAAGTAAAATAAAAACAGAAAGATAGACTAAATTAACACACCATAAACACCCCGATAACACAAGTTAAACATCAATGATTTCGTTAATGTTTATTGGGAGCTATTGGTAGCGGTTCATCAGTCAGACGATATAGAACACAAACAGAAGCTTCGGAGTGACTATTTAAGCGAAGCAATGCCATTGGATAAAAGAGTCCAGAATCATACGCCGAAACAGGATCTCACAGGGGTAGATAGCGCTAAAACGGTTGAAAGGTGTTGAGTCTCATAGCCAAACATCAGATACAAAAAAGCCCCGCATAAGCGAGGCTTTTTCTAAAGAGTGGCGCGTCCTGGAGGATTCGAACCTCCGACCGCCTGGTTCGTAGCCAGGTACTCTATCCAGCTGAGCTAAGGACGCACAGGTTTCGACATCGGTATTCCCAATATCAGGATATCTACAAAAGAAACCCTAAAGAGTGGCGCGTCCTGGAGGATTCGAACCTCCGACCGCCTGGTTCGTAGCCAGGTACTCTATCCAGCTGAGCTAAGGACGCGCAAGTTTCGATATCGGTATTCCCAATATCAGGATATCTATAAAAGAAACCCTAAAGAGTGGCGCGTCCTGGAGGATTCGAACCTCCGACCGCCTGGTTCGTAGCCAGGTACTCTATCCAGCTGAGCTAAGGACGCGCAAGTTTCGATATCGGTATTCCCAATATCAGGATATCTACAAAAGAACCCCTAAAGAGTGGCGCGTCCTGGAGGATTCGAACCTCCGACCGCCTGGTTCGTAGCCAGGTACTCTATCCAGCTGAGCTAAGGACGCGCAAGTTTCGATATCGGTATTCCCAATATCAGGATATCTATAAAAGAAACCCTAAAGAGTGGCGCGTCCTGGAGGATTCGAACCTCCGACCGCCTGGTTCGTAGCCAGGTACTCTATCCAGCTGAGCTAAGGACGCGCAGTTTTCGATATCGGTGTTACCAATATCAGGAGTTCACAAGGAAACCCTAAAGAGTGGCGCGTCCTGGAGGATTCGAACCTCCGACCGCCTGGTTCGTAGCCAGGTACTCTATCCAGCTGAGCTAAGGACGCGCAGTAATCTTTATTTTACTTTGTATAACCCGTTTATCAAACGAATTATTAAATAGTGGCGCGTCCTGGAGGATTCGAACCTCCGACCGCCTGGTTCGTAGCCAGGTACTCTATCCAGCTGAGCTAAGGACGCGCAGATCTTCTTGCTAGGAAGTTGTGAAGTAAATCACATTCATTTCTTACGAAACAAAAAAAGGCCGTCGGGCCAGTCAATGAATGGCGGTGAAGGAGGGATTCGAACCCTCGATACGGGATAAACCGTATACTCCCTTAGCAGGGGAGCGCCTTCAGCCTCTCGGCCACCTCACCGTTTTCATTGTTATATCTCAAAAGAGATATGGCGCGTCCTGGAGGATTCGAACCTCCGACCGCCTGGTTCGTAGCCAGGTACTCTATCCAGCTGAGCTAAGGACGCACTTTTTGTTGATAAATCAACGTTGCAAGAATGGCGGTGAAGGAGGGATTCGAACCCTCGATACGGGATAAACCGTATACTCCCTTAGCAGGGGAGCGCCTTCAGCCTCTCGGCCACCTCACCGTCTTGCGGAGGCACATATTACGTTTTACCGAAAATATGTCAAACACTTTCTTTGAAAAAAAACGCAAAAATCGCTTAACCGATGCGGATTTAATCAAAGTGACTATTAAACAAACTTTACCACCCTATTATGATGAAAAAAAGAGAGTCTTCTCTTAAAAAATGACATTAATTAGAAACTAAAAAGGCTAGCCCATCGGCTAGCCTTTTTCATTCAAACTAAGCTCTGTAAACAGGAGCGGCTTAGTAGTTACCAGAAGCAACGTTACCATTGCCCTTTTCAGCTTGAATGCGCATGTAGATTTCTTCACGGTGAACAGAAACCTCTTTCGGAGCGTTAACGCCGATACGTACTTGGTTACCTTTAACACCTAGTACAGTTACAGTCACTTCATCACCAATCATCAGTGTTTCGCCTACGCGGCGAGTCAAAATTAGCATTCTTTGCTCCTTGAGTAATCTCTAAATATTCTTGCTACAAAGCTATTATCCAACAAAAGTTATATTTTCGTAAACTACCTTGTGACCGAAAATTAGCCCAAAAAGGCATGTTTTTGCTGAATGTTTACTGCTTCGCTAGATGTGACGTAAGCATCATGAAGAATGTTTGCTGCTGCATCCACACACTCAGGTGGTAAGACCAGCATCATAGTGAGTGCATTCGTTGAGCAGAAATTGATCGCAATATCTTGCTGTGCCAACAATTCGCAGGCGTGGTCAACCATTCCATTGGCTTCAAGCCCCACAGCGGTCAACAGGCTTACAGCCTCACTATTACGGATTTTATCGCTGAACACCAGATCCAACTTGGCACATGCATCTTGTTTTATCATGATACCTGTTCGATCTGTTTCCTCGATCACATTCCAAATGTCGATACCCAACATCTGACATTGCTTTGTAATGCTAGACAAATGTTCGTTGTCGACTTCAATCATGGCAAGGTCACGTTGAATGGCTATACCAGAGACGGCTTTTAAGCCTGCTTCTCCTTTTACCAAACTGCCTTCATTCACATCGAATGTAGAAAGCACGCGCAGCGGTACATTATTCTTCCATGCAAACTGCACAGAAGGGAGATGCAACACTTTCGCTCCACGACTGGCCATTGCTTCCATCGAGGGGAAATCAATCACCGCCATCTTTTGAGCGTTTTTTACTACACGTGGATCACAAGTATAAATACCATCAACGTCGGTAAAGATTTGACACTCATCAGCGCTTAACGCACCAGCCAGTGTCACTGCGCTCGTATCTGAGCCACCTCGACCTAATGTGGTGATATCCCCATTTTCATTCACACCTTGGAAGCCTGCTACGATGACGATTTGGTCTTGCTCAAGTAAATCCATAACCGTAGAAGTATCAATGTGTTTAATCGTCGCGTCATTGTGTTGATTGTCCGTCACAATGTTCGCCTGTGCTCCGGTAAGTGAGCGCGCAGCATAACCCAATTTATTCAGAGTCATTGCCAGCAGTGCCATCGACACTTGCTCACCAGCAGAGAGCAAAACATCAAGTTCTCGAGCCGTAGGAACGCTATCTACTTGTTTAGCTAGGTCCATTAATCGGTTTGTTTCGCCTGACATTGCAGACACAACTACGACAACTTGATTACCATCATTTTTCGCCTTAATGATGTGTTCAGCTACCTGGTGGATTCTCTCAATTGAACCCACCGAGGTTCCGCCAAACTTTTGCACGATAAGGGGCTTTTTCACCAGTCTTCACCTTCCCAAGACCAAAGTCTCATTAGGACCACTCATATTCCACTAGTTGAAATTATATAAGCGGTAGTTACAACAAAAACCAAGCAGCGTAAATGACCTGGTTAAAATACGGTCAATTAAACCACTTGGTTATCATAAAAAATTACGCCCAATCAAAGAACATTGATTGAGCGTAAGATGTGTTTTAAATAATTATAGGCGTTCTTCTAGCCAAGGCTGTACAGTCTGAATCGCCGCAGGTAGCGCCGCAACATCGGTACCACCTGCTTGAGCCATATCTGGACGACCACCACCTTTACCGCCAACTTGCTCAGCAACCATCTTAACTAGGTCGCCCGCTTTTACTTTGCCGATAAGGTCTTTGGTTACACCTGCAATCAGACCGATCTTGTCATCGTTCACGTTTGCAAGAAGGATAACGCCGCTACCTACTTGGTTTTTGATGTCATCAACCATAGTACGTAGGTTCTTGTTATCTGCGCCTTCTAGAGCTGCAATCAGTACTTTAGTACCGTTGATATCCTGAACTTTACCCATGATGTTCGCGCTTTCTGCTGCTGCCATCTTGTCTTTCAGTTTTTGGATTTCTTTCTCTAGAGATTTCGCTTTCTGTGCTGATTCAGCCAGTTTCTCTTCGTACTTAGCCGCTTGAGCTTCGATTGCGTCTAGCGCACCTTCACCCGTTACCGCTTCGATACGGCGGATACCTGCTGCGATACCACCTTCAGATGTGATCTTGAATAGACCGATGTCACCAGTGCTTGAAGCGTGGATACCACCACAAAGCTCAGTCGAGAAGTCGCCCATAGACAGTACGCGTACTTCGTCGTCGTACTTCTCACCGAACAATGCCATTGCGCCTTTCTTCTTCGCAGACTCAATGTCCATCACGTTGGTTTCAATCACGTGGTTACGACGAATTTGCGCGTTGACTAGACGCTCAACTTCTTTTAATTCAGCTGCAGTTACTGCTTCTAGGTGTGAGAAGTCGAAACGTAGACCATCAGCCTTCACTAGTGAGCCTTTCTGAGTAACATGCTCACCAAGCAATTGGCGTAGCGCTGCGTGTAGCAAGTGCGTTGCTGAGTGGTTTAGAGAGATAGCTGCGCGACGCTCGGCGTCAACGATAGTTGCTACTTCGTCACCTTTCGCTAGCACACCTTCAGCCATCACACCGTGGTGCGCGATTGCGTTGCCTAGCTTCTGAGTGTCTTCAACACGGAATACACCAGACTCAGTGCGGATTTCACCAGCGTCACCACATTGACCGCCTGACTCAGCGTAGAATGGCGTTTCACCAAGTACGATGATTGCTTTATCGCCTGCAGATAGTGATTCAACTTCGTTACCTTCAACGAACATCGCTGCTACAGAGCTAGAGCCTTTAGTACCTGTGTAACCACAGAATTCTGTTTGCGTATCAACTTTAATTGCTGCGTTGTAGTCAGTACCGAAGTTACCAGCTTCACGCGCACGTTGACGCTGCTCTTCCATCGCTTTCTCAAAACCTTCTTCGTCGATTGCGAACTCACGTTCACGTGCAACGTCGTTAGTTAAGTCAGCTGGGAAGCCGTAGGTATCGTAAAGTTTAAATACGGTTTCGCCGTCTAGTACTTTACCGTCCGTTCCTTGCGAAGAAATGTTATCTAATGCTTCGTTTAGAATCGCCATACCACGTTCAAGTGTACGACCGAAGTTTTCTTCTTCGATACGCAATACTTTTTCAACCACAGCTTGTTGACGCTTCAGCTCTTCGCCAGCCGTACCCATGATGTCAGCTAGTACACCAACCAATTTGTGGAAGAATGCACCTTGTGCGCCCAGCTTGTTACCGTGACGAACTGCACGACGGATAATGCGACGTAGAACGTAACCACGACCTTCGTTTGAAGGCATCACGCCATCAACGATCAGGAATGAACATGAACGGATGTGGTCGGCGATAACGCGTAGAGATTGGTTCGATAGGTCTTCGTAACCGATCACTTCAGCAGCTGCTTTGATAAGAGCTTGGAATACATCGATTTCGTAGTTTGAGTGAACGCCCTGCATGATTGCAGAGATACGCTCGATACCCATCCCCGTATCTACCGATGGTTTTGGTAGCGGTTCCATAGTGCCGTCTGCTTGACGGTTGAACTGCATGAATACGTTGTTCCAGATCTCGATGAAACGGTCACCATCTTCTTCAGGCGTGCCAGGACGGCCACCCCAAATGTGCTCACCGTGATCGTAGAAGATTTCAGTACATGGACCACAAGGACCCGTGTCACCCATTTGCCAGAAGTTGTCTGACTCAAATGGCTTACCACCTTTCTTGTCGCCAATGCGGATAATGCGGTCTGCTGGAACGCCTACTTTCTTGTTCCAGATATCGAATGCTTCGTCATCTGTCTCGTAAACCGTTACTAGTAGACGGTCTGCTGGCAGCTTAAGAGTTTCAGTTAGAAATTCCCATGCGAAAGCAATCGCGTCTTCTTTGAAGTAATCGCCAAAGCTGAAGTTGCCTAGCATTTCAAAGAATGTGTGGTGACGAGCAGTGAAGCCAACGTTTTCCAGGTCGTTGTGTTTACCACCAGCACGTACACAACGTTGAGCCGTAGTCGCTCGAGTGTAGGCTCGCTTTTCTAAGCCTAAGAAACAATCTTTAAATTGGTTCATACCCGCGTTTGTGAACAGCAGGGTTGGGTCGTTATGTGGAACTAACGATGAACTTTCTACGATTTGGTGTCCTTTGCTCTCAAAGAACTTGAGGAACGCGTTACGAACCTCATCAGTGCTCATGTACATGCAGCTCTTCCTGAAAATAGTCGAGTTAGAATTTTGCCGTATTGTAGATCATGCAATCAGCTACGACTAGTTTTCTTACGGAAAAGAGGGGGTAGAAGAAAAAATTTGAAGCAAAACAAAAATCAGCGTGAACCATTCACCGCTAATCTTCGTCCTCAAAGCTCAGCGCATAGCTGATTTGGTCAAAACTGTAGCCACGATATTGCAGAAATCGCACCTGTTTAGCGTACTCTTTCTGGTCTTTGGCTTTTATTCCTTTGAATTTCTTCTCTGCAGCCATTCTTGCCAGTTCAAACCAGTCTTGTGGCTCTTCTGCCATCGCCATATCAATGATGGATTCTGCGACACGCTTTTGGTTCAATTCTTGACGAATGCGGCGCTCACCGTGACCTTTGTAAACATGCTGGCGCACTTGGCTTTTTGCATAACGCAGATCATCCAAATAATTATGGTCGAGACAAAAATTAATGGCCGCTTCGATGTCTGCTTCTTCATAACCTTTTAGAGCTAACTTTTGGTATAACTCGTATTGCCCATGATCTCGACGGCTTAATAATTGGATAGCCGCTTCTTTGCTGGATAAGGTAGGCGCTTGACGCTTTTGGTACATGGTGATCCTAAAACTATTTTTGCTGTACAGGCTCTATAACAATCGTAGTAAACAACCGCTCACTCTAGCTTACTGACGCGCTAGTTCTGATCGCTTACCTACTCTAATTGATATTAATCTGCCCTTTGTTTTTTCGGTTTTGATTTCAGCAGATACAACAAAGCCCCGCATAGCAGGGCTTTGTTCAATATGATTCAATCAGAAGATTAAAACTCTTCTTCTTGCTCTGATTTTTCACCCGATTCTGGTGCTTCAGGTAGTGCTGGTGAAAGTAGCATTTCACGCAGTTTAGCATCGATAGTTTTACCGATTTCTGGGTTTTCGCGTAGGTAGTTACAAGCGTTTGCTTTACCTTGGCCGATCTTGTCGCCTTGGTAGCTGTACCATGCACCCGCTTTTTCAACTAGCTTGTGCTTCACGCCTAGGTCAATCAGTTCGCCTTCGCGGTTGAAACCTTGGCCGTACATGATTTGCGTGTTTGCTTCTTTAAACGGTGCAGCAATCTTGTTCTTAACAACTTTGATGCGCGTTTCGTTACCTACTACTTCGTCACCTTCTTTGATTGCGCCAGTACGACGGATATCTAGACGAACAGAAGCGTAGAACTTAAGTGCGTTACCACCAGTTGTTGTTTCTGGGTTACCGAACATCACACCAATCTTCATACGGATTTGGTTGATGAAGATACACATACAGTTGGATTGCTTTAGGTTACCCGTTAGCTTGCGCATCGCTTGAGAAAGCATACGAGCTTGAAGACCCATGTGGCTATCGCCCATTTCGCCTTCGATTTCTGCTTTTGGTGTTAGTGCTGCAACTGAGTCGACAACCATAACGTCGATAGCACCAGAACGTGCAAGTGCGTCACAGATTTCTAGCGCTTGCTCACCTGTGTCTGGCTGAGAAACCAATAGTGCATCGATATCAACGCCAAGTTTCTTCGCGTATACAGGATCTAGAGCATGCTCTGCATCGATAAACGCACAAGTTTTGCCTTCACGTTGTGCAGCAGCAATCAGCTCAAGAGTTAGCGTTGTTTTACCTGAAGATTCTGGACCGTAGATTTCTACGATACGACCCATTGGTAGACCACCAGCACCCAAAGCGATATCAAGAGAAAGAGAACCCGTTGAGATGGTTTCTACGTCCATTGCGCGGTTATCACCAAGGCGCATGATAGAGCCTTTACCGAATTGCTTTTCAATTTGACCTAGCGCAGCGGCGAGCGCTTTCTGTTTGTTCTCGTCCATTACTTTCTCCGATTTATTCATCTTCTTTGGGCGACGAATAGTAATTCATTTTTCTTAAGCAGAAGAACTGCTCAGCAATGAAAGTTATTATACTGTTGATTCATACAGTGTCCATACCTGTATGAAAAAAATTTGGCTGACCTATAGCCATGATTTGCTCTAGCCCTTATCAACGCTGGGCTAAAACAATTTAAGAAATTCTAGAGCAGATGTTGATGCAATTGAGTCAGTGCATGCTCGACCGCTTTTTTGCGAACTTGTGCACGGTCACCAGTGAAATGCATGGTTTCTACTTGCTGCCAACTTTGGTTATCAACAAAAGCAAAACAGACTGTACCGACAGGTTTCTCCTCACTGCCTCCTCCCGGGCCAGCAATACCGCTGATGGACACGCCGATGGTGGCATTTGAGTTTCTAATTGCGCCCTGCACCATTTCAATCACAACTGGCTCACTCACTGCACCATGCGCATCTAATGTTGAAGCCTGTACGCCAAGCATCTCCATTTTAGCCTCGTTACTGTAAGTAACGAACGCGCGATCAAGCCACGCTGAACTACCAGCAATGTCAGTAATGGCGGTTGCAACACCACCGCCTGTACATGATTCTGCCGTCGTTAAAACATGTCCGTGCTTAGCCAATAATGCGCCTAAATCGGCACTCAATTTTGTTGCTCTTTCCATAGCCAAAAATGCCCTTTGTCTCTTTTTACTTGATAGGGATTCACGTATCCTAAGCCGCTACGGAAATAAACAAAAGTACTTACCTGTGAAAGCTGAACAAAAACACACTCCGATGATGCAGCAATATCTCAAGCTAAAGGCTGAGAACCCAGAAATCTTGCTGTTTTACCGCATGGGCGACTTCTACGAACTCTTCTACGACGATGCTAAACGCGCATCTCAATTGCTTGATATTTCGTTGACCAAACGTGGTGCATCGGCAGGTGAACCTATCCCGATGGCTGGTGTTCCATTCCATGCGGTAGAAGGTTATCTGGCTAAACTTGTTCAGCTTGGTGAGTCTGTCGCGATCTGTGAGCAGATTGGCGATCCAGCGACAAGTAAAGGCCCGGTTGAGCGTAAAGTAGTACGCATTGTCACCCCTGGTACGGTGACTGATGAAGCGCTATTGTCTGAGCGTATCGATAACCTGATTGCATCGATTTACCATCACAACGGTAAATTCGGTTACGCGACATTGGATGTAACTTCGGGTCGCTTCCAACTAGTCGAGCCGGAAACCGAAGAAGCGATGGCCGCAGAGCTGCAACGCACCGCACCTCGTGAGCTACTCTTCCCAGAAGATTTTGAACCCGTACATTTGATGTCGAACCGTAACGGTAACCGTCGTCGCCCGGTCTGGGAGTTCGAGCTAGATACCGCTAAACAGCAATTGAACCAACAATTTGGTACGCGCGATTTGGTAGGCTTTGGGGTTGAACATGCTTCACTCGGTCTGTGTGCTGCGGGTTGTTTGATCCAATACGTAAAAGATACTCAGCGCACTGCCCTACCGCACATTCGTTCATTGACGTTTGATCGCCAAGATCACTCTGTCATTCTTGATGCCGCTACACGTCGCAACTTAGAGCTGACGCAAAACCTATCAGGCGGCACTGATAACACGCTAGCTGAAGTGCTCGATCACTGTGCGACCCCAATGGGCAGCCGTATGCTAAAACGTTGGTTGCACCAGCCAATGCGCTGTGTTGATACCCTTAACAACCGTCTTGATGCGATTGGTGAAATCAAAGATCAAAGCTTGTTCACCGACATTCAACCAATCTTCAAACAAATTGGTGATATTGAACGTATCCTCGCTCGTTTGGCACTTCGCTCGGCACGTCCGCGCGATATGGCTCGTCTGCGCCATGCGATGCAACAACTGCCAGAGTTGGAAGCTGTCACTTCTTCTCTAGCTCACCCATACCTTAAAAAGCTGGCTCAGTTTGCTGCGCCATTAGATGAGGTATGTGATTTACTCGAGCGTGCAATCAAAGAAAACCCGCCAGTGGTTATTCGTGAAGGTGGCGTGATTGCAGAGGGCTACAATGCTGAGCTTGATGAATGGCGCAAACTTGCAGACGGTGCAACCGAGTATCTAGAAAAACTCGAAGCTGACGAACGCGAACGTCATGGTATCGACACCCTAAAAGTTGGCTATAACGCTGTACACGGTTTCTTCATTCAGGTTAGTCGTGGTCAAAGCCACTTGGTTCCACCACACTATGTACGTCGCCAAACGCTGAAAAACGCAGAACGCTACATCATTCCTGAGTTAAAAGAGCACGAAGACAAGGTACTGAACTCTAAATCAAAAGCGCTAGCAGTAGAGAAAAAACTGTGGGAAGAGCTGTTTGATTTGTTGATGCCAAACCTTGAGAAGATGCAAAACCTTGCTTCAGCGATTTCTCAGTTAGACGTACTACAAAACCTAGCCGAGCGTGCAGATTCACTTGATTACTGCCGCCCAACTTTGGATAAAGAAGCGGGCATCAGCATTCAAGCCGGCCGTCACCCTGTCGTTGAACAAGTGACTAGCGAACCATTTATTGCCAACCCGATTGAGCTTAGTTCAAACCGTAAGATGCTGATCATCACTGGTCCAAACATGGGTGGTAAATCGACCTATATGCGCCAAACCGCATTGATTGCTTTGATGGCTCACATTGGTTCATACGTACCTGCAGAATCGGCTCATATTGGCTCTTTAGACCGCATCTTTACTCGTATCGGTGCATCTGATGATTTGGCCTCTGGTCGCTCAACCTTCATGGTAGAAATGACTGAAACAGCCAACATTCTTCACAACGCTACTAAGAACAGCTTGGTGCTAATGGATGAGATCGGTCGCGGTACCAGTACTTACGATGGCCTGTCTTTGGCATGGGCAAGTGCAGAATGGCTTGCGACTCAAATTGGCGCAATGACGCTGTTCGCAACGCACTACTTCGAACTGACTGAGCTACCAAACCTACTGCCAAACTTAGCCAATGTTCATCTTGATGCAGTAGAACACGGAGACAGCATTGCCTTTATGCACGCAGTTCAAGAAGGCGCGGCAAGCAAATCTTACGGTCTAGCGGTTGCTGGTTTAGCGGGTGTTCCAAAACCAGTCATCAAGAATGCTCGTAACAAGCTGTCGCAACTTGAGCAATTAGGTCAAGGAACTGACTCACCTCGTCCGAGTACTGTTGATGTAGCAAACCAACTTAGTCTGATCCCAGAGCCAAGTGATGTTGAACAAGCATTGTCGAACATCGATCCTGATGATCTAACACCGCGTCAGGCATTGGAAGAACTTTACCGCTTGAAGAAGATGCTCTAGTTTCTGAAGTGATCCTGTAAAACGCAAAAAGGCTATGGTCACCCATAGCCTTTTGTTTATTCTGAATTCGCCTCTACAGCGGTCTTTGTTTAGTCGTCTTCTACGTTGAACAGGTTTTCCATATTCAGACCTTGTTTGATCAAGATCTCGCGTAGTCGACGTAAACCTTCCACCTGGATCTGACGAACACGTTCGCGTGTTAGACCAATCTCACGTCCCACTTCTTCAAGTGTTGATGGCTCATAGCCAAGCAGACCAAAACGACGCGCTAGCACTTCTTTCTGTTTTGGATTCAGCTCTTCTAGCCAATGGATCAATGAAGATTTGATGTCATCGTCCTGAGTGGAAACTTCAGGATCCGAGTTGTTGGCATCAGGAATAATATCCAGTAGCGCTTTCTCGCCGTCACCACCAATCGGTGTATCGACAGAGCTAATGCGCTCATTAAGGCGAAGCATTTTGCTTACGTCTTCTACTGGGATATCTAACTGTGCAGCAATCTCTTCTGCTGTTGGTTCATGGTCGAGCTTCTGAGAAAGTTCACGCGCAGTACGCAGATAAATGTTCAGCTCTTTAACCACATGAATTGGCAGACGGATTGTACGAGTTTGATTCATCAACGCACGTTCGATCGTTTGGCGAATCCACCACGTCGCGTAAGTTGAGAAACGGAAGCCTCTTTCTGGATCAAACTTCTCTACCGCACGAATCAGACCTAAATTACCTTCTTCAATGAGATCAAGAAGTGCTAGACCACGATTGCTGTATCGACGAGAGATCTTCACTACAAGACGCAAGTTACTTTCGATCATACGTTTGCGAGCAGCTTCATCGCCACGCAGCGCACGTCGAGCATAAAGTACTTCTTCTTCTGCCGTGAGTAGAGGTGAAAAACCAATTTCGCCTAAGTAAAGCTGAGTTGCATCTAGGCTCTTACTGCTCGCGTCGAATTCTTCGCGTGCTGCTGTTTTGGTTCGGTTGGATGTTTTTTCAAGCTCGTTGTTAGCAATGCCTTCCGTTGATGCATTGTCATATTCGAACTCTTCAACTTTGGTTACTGTGTTGCTGATACTCATAACGCCTCCCCCTGGCGAGTTAGCAAGACATGACAACTCAATATGTCGCTAAATGATGTCGCAAGTTGTTATTCAAAGTTTTAAGGTAAATAGCGCTTTGGATTCACTGACTTACCTTGGTAGCGAATTTCAAAGTGAAGTTTGACGGATTTTGAACCTGAACTACCCATGGTCGCAATTTTTTGTCCGCTCTTAACACTTTGTCCTTCTGAAACCAGCAATCTGTCATTGTGTGCGTATGCGCTTAAATAATTGTCGTTATGCTTCACTATAATTAGGTTGCCATAACCTCGTAGCGCATTACCTGAGTACACAACTGTGCCGGCTGCGGTTGAAACGATAGGCTGACCACGCTGTCCTGCGATGTCGATGCCTTTATTTCCCTGTTCTCCCGCTGAGAAGTTCTTGATTACTCTCCCTTTTGTTGGCCATAACCACTTAGATACTTTGTCATTTTTCGCCGTAGTTACTGGTGGTTTTGGCTTAACATTTTGGTTACCTTTTGACCCAACATACTCCTTTGGTTTGGATTGTTCAACCTTCTTTGGCGGCTGTTTTTGTGCAACTTGAGTCGTAGTTGGCTTAGGTTGTTGAGTAGAGCTTTTACTTGAATTTGACGACTTTGACGCTGTTGATGTTTTAGTCACTGGAGCAGGTTTCGCCGCAACTACCGGAGCTACAACGGGTTCCACTTTATGGCCATATTTAGGTGCGACATATTTCGGGGCCCAAAGTTTTAGCTTCTGCCCCGGAAAAATCGTGTAAGGCGCAGACAATTCATTGTAACGAACAAGATCATTTACATTCTTATCTGTGACGTAGGCAATAAAATAAAGGGTATCACCTTTCTTTACTTCGTAATAACTCCCTCTATAGCTGCCACGTTCAACCGCTGAGTAATCTTTGTTTAAGCTAGAAACAGGTGCAGGTGAGTGAGCCGCGCAACCAACCAGTCCCGCAGCCAACAAACAGCTAATACCAAAACGATGTAATAACTTCTTCACCTAGTCTTTAACCCTTAAGCTAAATCACCTGCAACTAATGGCACAAATCTTACCATTTCTACCACGGTCGACAGATATTGTTCACCCTGACGTTCAATTTTTAATAGTTGTTGCTCTTCTTCACCAACAGGAATGATCATCTTACCGCCCTCTTTCAGCTGGGATAAAAGTGCTTGGGGAACACTTTCCGCTGCCGCAGTGACGATAATCGCATCGAACGGGCCTTTCGCTTCCCACCCGAGCCAACCATCTCCGTGTTTAGTAGAGACGTTATAGATATCCAGTTGTTTCAGACGACGCTTAGCATCCCATTGCAGAGACTTAATGCGTTCAACTGAATAGACATGATCAACAATTTGAGCAAGGACTGCTGTTTGGTAGCCCGAGCCCGTGCCAATCTCTAAAACATTGCTGTCCGATTTCAAATCGAGCAGCTCTGTCATTTTTGCAACGATGTAAGGCTGAGAAATGGTTTGCCCCTGACCAATCGGCAACGCATTGTTGTCGTACGCTTGGTGCATCATTGCTTGTGAGACAAAGCTCTCACGCGGCAGTCGATAAATCGCATCCAACACTCGTTGATCACTGATGCCACTGGAGATAAGAAATGCTATCAACCTGTCAGCATGTGGGTTAGTCATTAATTCTCTTCCTTTAACCAACTGTCCATTGCGCGCAGCGACTCATGAGCAGTGAGATCGACTTGCAGTGGTGTGATTGAAACAAAGCCATGTTCAATCGCGTAAAAGTCCGTACCGATACCGGCATCTTGCTCTTTGCCCGGAGGACCGAGCCAATAGATATCATGTCCACGCGGATCTTTCTGCTTGATCATATTCTCAGCGTGATGACGCGCACCTAAGCGAGTCACTTCAATCTCACCAAGCTCTTCAAACGGAAGATCAGGGACGTTCACATTCAATAGACGGTTGGTTGGAATTGGGCGAATCAGATGCTGCTCAACCAACTGGCGAGCAATTTTAGCAGCCGATTCAAAATGTTGTTTACCGACTAGAGAAAAAGCGATCGCCTGCACTCCAAGGAAGTGCCCTTCCATCGCAGCAGCCACCGTACCGGAGTACAACACGTCATCACCTAGGTTTGCGCCGTGATTGATGCCTGACAGCACGAGGTCTGGCAGGTCATCTTTCATCAACTCGTTCAGCGCAAAGTGCACGCAGTCTGTTGGTGTACCTTGCACAGAGAAGGTCTTCGGCGCTATCTCGGTAACACGCAGTGGTTGCTCTAATGTCAATGAGTTAGAAGCACCAGAGCGGTTTCTATCCGGCGCAACGATCGTCACTTCAGCAATGCTTCTTAGCTCATCAGCAAGCGCATGAATTCCCTGAGCATGAACACCGTCATCATTGCTGAGCAGTATTCTTAATGGCTTCGCGTTGTGTGAATCCATTTCCATTAATATTCTCTTTCTACCTTTTCTTCGATAACCAATTCGCGCACGATTGAAGTCGCAAAGGAGCCCGCATCCAGCGAGAACGTCAGTGTGATGTTGTTACCATCGACAGTCCAAGCTAAGTCTTGTGGCTTGAGTGCGATATCGCGGCGGTCGTGACGCATGCGGTTACCACGAATCAGTGCCATCAAATCTGGTTCTTCATCTAAGAACGGTTGTTCTAAGGTTAGCGCATCCGCTTGAGTTGGTAGCGCGTTATCACCCGCCAGTGCAGCAGTGATCGCCACTTGGCTTTGAGCCAATTGCGCTTGTAGAGCAGCCATGTTGCTTGCGTCAACTAACTGAGTACCAGAAGCTGTCTGTGCCACATCACCATCGATGAACTTGTCAAACACACCATTCTCCAGGCGAGCGGAAACAATGCGGTTGAAGATCCATGAACGAGCTGCTGACAGGTACATGCTACGCTTGTTTTGATTACGGGTACGAACGTTCTCGCGTCCCCATCGACGTGCTTCTTCAAGGTTGTTGCCATCGTTACCAAAACGCTGGCTACCAAAGTAGTTCGGTACACCCACTTGTTTCACTTTTTCAAGGCGTTGCTCAACATCCGCTACATCTGTCACTTCAGACAAAGTCACCACGAACTCGTTCCCTACTAGGTCTCCAGGACGCAGTTTTTTATTGTGACGATCCGTTGCAAGGATTTCGATGCTTGGGTATTGCGCCAAAAATGCTGAAAAGTCTGGCGTTTCACCTTTTGGTAAATGCACACTTAGCCATTGTTCAGTCACAGCATGACGGTCTTTAAGGCCCGCCCAGCTAACGTCTTTCGACTTAACACCACAGGCTTTTGCTAGTTCGTTAGCAACAAAACTGGTGTTCTCACCTGTTTTACGGATACGAACCATTAAGTGCTCGCCTTCACCCGTAAAGGCAAAACCTAAATCTTCGCGAACCTGAAAATGCTCTGGGTGCGCTTTGATTTTTGCAGATGCAACTGGCTTACCTGTTAGGTAAGCCAATGAAGATAAAATGTCTGACATGATGTATTTCCGCTGATATCACAGCTTAGAGGAGCAAATTGCTAATTATTGCTTAAACAGAAGTACAACTGCTTCCGTTGCAATGCCTTCTTTGCGTCCAGTAAAGCCAAGACGTTCTGTCGTCGTTGCTTTTACGTTAATGTTGCTAATGTCGGTTTCGAGGTCTTCGGCAATGGCAGCACACATTGCGTCAATGTGCGGTGCCATCTTCGGCGCTTGTGCCATGATAGTGACATCTGCATTACCAAGACGGTAGCCTTGCTCTTTGACTCGACGGTAAACGTCTTTCAGTAGTTCACGACTATCTGCGCCTTTCCATTTGTCATCCGTATCAGGGAAGTGACGACCAATATCGCCTGCAGCAATCGCGCCAAGCAGGGCATCCGTTAACGCATGCAGCGCAACATCACCGTCAGAGTGTGCAATCAAACCTTGTTCGTAAGGGATCGCTACGCCACCAATGATTACCGGACCTTCACCACCGAATTTATGTACGTCGAAACCATGACCAATTCGAATCATTTTTTATCCTTTCTTTATTCGCCGCGCTCACGGCTGAGATAAAACTCGGCTAGCGCAAGATCTTCTGGCTGAGTAATTTTAATATTATTCGCATTCCCTTGAACAAGTGCAGACTTCTCGCCTAACCACTCCAAAGCCGAAGCTTCATCAGTAATGGTTGCACCTTGTTCCAATGCGTCAGCCAGCGCTTGGGTAAGCTGCTGAGTTTTAAACATTTGTGGAGTCAGTGCATGCCACAATGCTTCTCTATCTACCGTATGATCGATATTTTGTGCCGCGTTTGCTCGCTTCATCGTGTCTCTCACTGGAGACGCGAGAATGCCACCCGTAGGATGAGCGCAACAAACATCAATCAAACGGTCAATGTCGGATGTTAATACACACGGTCTTGCCGCGTCGTGGACTAATACCCACTCGCTTTCTAGATGTGTACTTACATAGTTTAGCCCTGATAACACAGAGTCTGCCCTTTCTTTGCCACCAGCTACACGAATCACATCAGGATGTTGAGCAATGGACAGTTCAGGGTAGTATGGGTCGCCGTCGGTAATAGCCACGACAACCTTAGAAATCTTTGGGTGAGAAAGCAGTTTCTCTACGGTATGTTCCAGTACCGCTTTGCCGTCAATCAACAGGTATTGTTTTGGGCGATCTGCCTTCATGCGGCTGCCAACTCCTGCGGCAGGCACAATAGCAATATGGGTTGGAGTGTTCGTTTCCAACATATTAATGCTCTTCCTCATCGACAATTCGGTAGAAGGTTTCGCCATCTTTAACCAAACCAAGTTCATGACGCGCACGTTCTTCGATTGCATCAAGACCTTGTCGTAAGTCATCAATCTCAGCGAACATCTCGTTATTACGAGCTTGCAGCTTGCTGTTTACTTGTTGCTGCACTTCAATTTCATCTTCTACTGTGTAGTAGTCAGACACCCCATTTTTGCCAAACCAGAGGGTATATTGAAGCCAGCCAAACAGTAACGTAAGGGCTATAACAAAGATTCGCATATCGTTGCTAACATTCTGTACCGGAAGGGATTAGATAAGGTGACATATATAGCATAAATGCGTGATTGGCTCTAGGGCATAAAAAGAGACTCACACGCTCCTTACAGGAAAAAAGCAGCAAAATGAAACAAAGAGATTCCCGACTCTCTCCTTCGTCGTTCTAGGGAATGACAAATGAACATGAGCGAAAGACATCAAAAAGCAAAGTCAATTCTCATATCGCCAAGTGAAGCGATCTCGAAGAGCCAAGTCCGTACCACCTCTCGAAGCGAAGCGTTCTCGAAGGGCGAAGCCCGTTCCCGCCTCTCGAAGCGAAGCGTTCCTGAAGGGCAAAGCCCGTTCCCATATGTCAGATACAAAAACGCCCCGCAAGTGCGAGGCGTTTTCAAAAGCTTTAAGTTAAGCTGTTAATTCAGTTAAGAATTAAGCTTGACCTTTAACTTCTTTAAGACCGTTGAAAGGAGCGCGCTCACCTAGAGCTTCCTCGATACGGATAAGTTGGTTGTACTTAGCAACACGGTCAGAACGGCTCATAGAACCAGTCTTGATTTGACCTGCAGCTGTACCTACCGCTAGATCAGCGATAGTTGCATCTTCAGTTTCGCCAGAACGGTGAGAGATTACTGCAGTGTAACCTGCGTCTTTAGCCATCTTGATTGCAGCTAGAGTCTCAGTTAGAGAACCGATTTGGTTGAACTTGATAAGGATAGAGTTAGCTACGCCTTTCTCGATACCTTCAGCAAGGATCTTAGTGTTAGTAACGAATAGATCGTCACCTACTAGTTGAAGCTTGTCACCTAGTAGTTCAGTTTGGTGCTTGAAGCCAGCCCAATCAGACTCGTCTAGACCGTCTTCGATAGAAACGATTGGGAATTGGTTAGCTAGCTCAGCTAGGTAGTGGTTGAACTCTTCAGAAGTGAAAGTTTTACCTTCGCCTTTCATGTTGTAGATGCCAGCTTCTTTGTCGAAGAACTCAGATGCTGCACAGTCCATAGCTAGAGTAACGTCTTTACCTAGTTCGTAACCAGCAGCTGCAACAGCTTCTGCGATAACTTCTAGAGCTTCAGCGTTAGACTTAAGGTTTGGAGCGAAACCACCTTCGTCACCAACTGCAGTGCTGTAGCCTTTAGACTTAAGAACTTTAGCTAGGTTGTGGAATACTTCTGCACCGATACGTAGACCTTCTTTAAGAGTCTTAGCGCCAACTGGTTGGATCATGAACTCTTGGATGTCAACGTTGTTGTCTGCGTGCTCACCACCGTTGATGATGTTCATCATTGGTAGAGGCATAGAGAACTGACCAGCTGTGCCGTTTAGCTCAGCGATGTGCTCGTATAGAGGCATGCCTTTAGCTGCTGCTGCAGCTTTAGCGTTTGCTAGAGAAACAGCTAGGATAGCGTTCGCACCGAACTTAGATTTGTTTTCAGTGCCGTCTAGTTCGATCATTACTGCGTCGATTGCAGCTTGGTCTTTAGCGTCTTTGCCAACTAGAGCTTCAGCGATTGCGCCGTTTACAGCTTCAACAGCTTTAAGAACACCTTTACCTAGGAAACGTGCTTTGTCACCGTCACGTAGCTCAAGAGCTTCGCGAGAACCAGTAGATGCGCCAGATGGAGCTGCTGCCATACCTACGAAACCGCCTTCTAGGTGTACTTCAGCTTCTACAGTTGGGTTACCACGTGAGTCGATGATTTCACGACCTAGAACTTTAACGATCTTAGACATTAATGTTTCCTCTCGTTTCAAATATAAATGTCAATTTTAAAGGGCAGCAGCACAACCTTCGCCGCTGCCCGTATCCTTTTACTTCTCGAATTCGCCGCGAGCGTTTTGGCCAGCAGCTTTAACGAAACCTGCGAATAGTGGGTGACCATCGCGAGGCGTCGAGGTGAATTCTGGGTGGAATTGAGCCGCTACAAACCATGGGTGAGCTGGGTTCTCAATCATTTCCACTAGTTTCTTGTCCGCTGATAGGCCAGATACTTTCAGACCTGCTTTCTCGATTTGCGGACGAAGATTGTTGTTTACTTCGTAACGGTGACGGTGACGCTCATGAATTGTCGCGTTGCCGTATAGTTCACGAGCTTTCGTACCTTTCTCTAGGTGACATAGCTGTGAACCAAGACGCATCGTACCACCTAGGTCAGACGTTTCAGTACGTTCTTCAACTTTACCTTCGCCGTCTACCCATTCAGTGATCAAACCTACCACAGGGTACTTAGTGTCTTTGTTAAATTCTGTTGAATGTGCACCTTCCATACCCGCTACGTTACGCGCGTATTCGATAAGTGCTACTTGCATGCCTAGACAGATACCTAGGTAAGGTACTTTGTTTTCACGAGCGTATTGTGCTGCGCGAATCTTACCTTCGATACCACGGTCACCGAAGCCGCCAGGTACTAGGATTGCATCTAGACCTTCAAGTACTTCTACGCCTTTCGTCTCAACATCTTGAGAGTCTACGTATTTAATTGTGACGTTTAGACGGTTTTTCAAGCCTGCGTGTTTAAGTGCTTCGTTTACTGACTTGTAAGCATCTGGTAGTTCGATGTATTTACCGACCATACCGATAGTTACTTCACCAGTTGGGTTCGCTTCTTCGTAGATAACCTGTTCCCATTCAGACAGGTCAGCTTCTGGTGCGTTGATACCAAAGCGAGCACAAACTAGGTCATCTAGACCTTGAGACTTAACAAGTTGAGGGATCTTGTAGATAGAATCTACGTCCTTCATTGAGATAACTGCTTTTTCTTGTACGTTACAGAAAAGAGCGATTTTCTTACGCTCGTTCGCTGGGATCATACGATCAGAGCGACAAACTAGAATATCTGGTTGGATACCGATAGACAGCAGCTCTTTAACAGAGTGCTGAGTTGGCTTAGTTTTCACTTCACCTGCAGCTGCTAGGTAAGGAACTAGCGTTAGGTGCATGAACATTGCGCGTTCACGGCCTAGTTCTACAGCAAGCTGACGGATAGCTTCCATAAATGGTAGTGATTCGATATCACCTACCGTACCACCGACTTCAACGATAGCAACATCATGGCCTTCAGAACCTGCGATTACGCGGTCTTTGATAGCATTAGTGATGTGAGGGATAACCTGAATGGTTGCACCTAGGTAATCACCGCGACGTTCTTTACGTAGTACGTCTGCATAAACACGACCAGCAGTGAAGTTGTTACGCTTAGTCATCTTGGTGCGGATGAAACGCTCGTAGTGACCAAGGTCAAGGTCAGTCTCTGCGCCATCTTCCGTAACGAACACTTCACCGTGTTGAGTTGGGCTCATTGTGCCTGGATCAACGTTGATGTAAGGGTCAAGCTTCATCATAGTCACTTTAAGACCACGAGCTTCTAGAATAGCGGCAAGAGATGCTGCTGCAATACCTTTACCTAGAGAGGATACAACCCCGCCAGTAACAAAAATGTAATTTGTCGTCATGTTTAACCTGAAATTGGTTGAATGAGGGAAATGGAGTGCTTCTGGACGGGACGTAAATATACCAGAAGCTCCTAACCGCCACAACGTGAAATCTATCACACCGTAATTTTTTATTTTTTGCTTCAAATCAAATTCGAGTATTCATGCAATTTCAGCTTCGCTCTTCCCGTTTCACTTCATCCCACATGGAATCGAGTTCATCTAGAGTAAAGTCTGTGAGCTGCTTACCGTGCGCTGCAACTTTAGTTTCCACGCCTTTAAAGCGTTTCGAGAACTTTAAGTTGGCTTTTGCCAGTGCTACTTCTGGGTCTTTCCCTAAGTGACGCGACAGGTTCACGGTAGCAAATAAAAGATCGCCTAATTCAAGTTCGACTTTTTCCTCATCCGGCGTAATTTGAAGCGCTTCTTCCATTACCTCTTCAATTTCTTCCTGCACTTTGCCTACAACCGGGCCAAGCGAGTCCCAATCGAAGCCAAATTTTGCGCACTTTTTCTGGATCTTTGTAGCACGCGAAAGCGCAGGTAGAGAGTTTGGTATTGAGTCTAGAATACTTTCTTCAGCTTTGCCTACTTGTGCTTTCTCTTTCGCTTTTTCCGCTTCCCAGTTTGCATTAATCGCTTCTTCAGAATCGAACTCTACTTCTGAAAAAACATGAGGATGGCGACGCGTCAGCTTTTCATTAACCGTTTCTACCACGTCAGAAAACTCGAACAATCCCTGCTCTTTTGCCATTTGGCTGTAGAAAATCACTTGGAACAACAAGTCACCCAACTCTTCTTGTAAGTTCGGCCAATCACGGTTTTGAATCGCATCCACCACTTCGTAGGTTTCTTCGATAGTGTGCGGAACAATGGTGTCGAAGGTCTGCTTTAAATCCCAAGGGCAACCGCTTTCTGGGTCACGCAGCTTCGCCATAATTTGTTCTAACTGTTCAATTGGATGACTCATTTTCTGTTCCTTTAAACCTTTCTATCTAAAGAAAAAGGTGAGCGGCCAAAACCACTCACCTTTGTTATATGTTGATCAATTCTCTAAATAATTGAAGCTGTAGCTAGGCGGCAAGCGAGCGAGACTCCTGAGCATAGCCTGCCTATGTGATGGAGCGAGTGAGCTTAGGCAACAACGCTATCAGCTTCAAGTATGACGAGAATTTTAGCCTAAGCGCTTCACCGACATTACATCCTTGATCTGCTCAACACGCTTCGAAACGCGTGAGAACACTTCAAGGTTGGTCACTTCAAGGTCAAAGTCCATGATCGACATTTGCGTGCGGTAATCGACACGGCTCTTCATGCTGGTGACTTTAATTTTCTCGTTCGCAAATAGCGTTGTGATGTCTTTTAGTAGACCGCCACGTTCCATCGCTTCAACACGAACCGTCAAGATGTAAGAGCCGACAAAGCCGCTACCCCAAACGGTATCAATGATACGTTCTGGAGCGTGATGGCGAAGTTCTTCCAGCTGCTCACAATCGCTACGGTGCACCGAAATACCACGACCTTGAGTGATGTAACCTGAGATCTCATCACCTGGGATCGGCTGACAACAGCGCGCTAGGTGCGTCATTAAGTTATCGACACCTTCTACCACAACCGCATCTTTCTTCGGACGACTTTGTGCTGGAGCACGATTTTCTGCTTCTTGCAGTTTTTCTAGCGCTTGCTGGTCTTCCTCTTCCGCGGTTGGTTTGTTTACCAACGCGTTGATGTGGTTGATGATCTGGTTGATGCGCAAGTCACCACTACCAATACCAACATACAATTCATCGGCGCTATTGACGTTAAAGCGTTTCAGCGCGTACTGGTCTGCGTCTTTCAGTGTCGCGCCGATTTTCGCCAATTCGTGCTCTAGGATTTCACGACCCGCTTCTAAGTTCTTCTCACGACTTTGTTTGCGGAACCATGCGTTGATTTTGGCACGTGCTCGGCTCGACGTCACAAAGCCCAGCGTCGGGTTCAACCAGTCACGTGAAGGGTTTGGCTCTTTCTGAGTGATGATTTCAACCTGATCGCCCATTTGCAGTTTATGAGTGAACGGGACGATACGACCCGCCACTTTGGCACCGATACAACGGTGCCCCACTTCTGAGTGAATGTGGTAAGCGAAATCGAGCGGGGTTGCGCCCATTGGTAGGTCGACAACATCGCCACGTGGGGTAAAGGCATACACGCGGTCATCAAATACCTGACTACGCAGCTCGTCCAACATCTCGCCAGAGTCGGACATTTCTTCTTGCCAATCGAGTAGCTTACGTAGCCATGTGATCTTCTCATCGTAACCGCTGCGGCTGCTTGCACCTTCTTTATATTTCCAGTGCGCTGCAACACCGAGCTCAGAATCTTCGTGCATTTCTTTAGTACGAATCTGGATCTCGATGGTCTTACCTTCAGGACCAAGAATCACGGTATGAATAGACTGGTAGCCGTTTGGTTTCGGGTTTGCTACGTAATCGTCGAACTCGCTTGGTAGGTGTTTATATTTGGTGTGAACCACACCTAGAGCGGCATAACAGTCTTGAAGTTTGTCAGCGATGATACGTACCGCACGTACGTCAAACAATTCATCAAACGCCAGACTCTTCTTCTGCATTTTGCGCCAGATACTGTAGATGTGCTTTGGACGACCACTGACTTCTGCGTTGATGCCGCATACCGTCATTTCTTGGGTAAGGTCGTCGACAAAGTCTTTGATGTATTGTTCACGGACAATACGACGCTCAGCCAATTGCTTCGCGATTTGTTTGTAGGTTTCTGGCTGTTGATAGCGGAAAGCGTAATCTTCGATTTCCCATTTCAACTGACCAATGCCAAGGCGGTTTGCCAGAGGCGCATAGATGTTTGCACACTCTTTTGCCGCTGCACGACGAACTTCGTCCGGCGCTTTTTTTACTTCAATCAGGTTGCAGATACGTTCCGCCAGCTTGATGACCACGCAGCGGAAATCATCCACCATTGCCAACAGCATGCGACGAACGTTATCTACTTGAGACGAGGCAGCACCACCATCCATTGTTACATTTAGTTGACCAATTGCCGCCATTTCGTCGACGCCATCGATCAGCTTAATGATTTCTTTGCTGTATTTTTCCTCAAGGAGCTCTCTATCAAAAGCACCACTTGAGACCAAAGGGAACAGTTGCGCCGCGACAAGTGTCGCTTTGTCCATCGACAAGGTGATCAAGATTTCGATCATCTCTCGTCCACGCCACAACAAAAGCTCCGCCTGCTCGTTATCCGCCAACACAGATTGGCAGTCACGATACACTTCGGTTAAGCGTTTCGCTGTGTTCTTCTCTTGACCTAGGCTAGCCACCCAGCTTTCAAGTTCAAACTGTTCATCTTGGTTTAAATGCGCGCTTCTTACCGCAACCATCTCATCATCCTAATTATTATATTTGTGTGGTTTGACTAACACCATCCAGGTTAGTTCTTGTGCCAAGCCTTAAGCGTTGGCTTATTGACCACCCTCCACGAGTAAGTGATCAATAAAGTCCCAATTATCAGGACTTTTCAAACAGTGCCATCGACTCTAGATGGCTGGTATGAGGGAACATGTCCAGCATACCTAATTTGGTTAATTGGTAGCCTTGCTCCAGCAAGCTCTGACTATCCCTTGCAAGGGTAGCAGGATTACAAGAAACATAAACTATACGGCGTGCGCCAAGCACAGAAACTTGATCAATGATCCCACTCGCACCCGCACGTGCTGGATCGAGCAGCACTTTGTCGAATTGTTCAGCCGCCCAAACTTGCCCTTCAAAATCTTGCTCAAGGTTAGCGTGATAAAATCGAGCGTTATTGATTTGGTTCAAAGATGCATTGTTTGCTGCCTTTTCCACCATTTCTGCCACACCTTCTACGCCAACTACGTGTTTTGCACGTTTCGCGATAGGCAAACTGAAGTTACCCAAGCCACAGAACAAATCTAACACTCGCTCGTCACTTTTTGGGTCTAACCAATCCACAGCCTGAGCAACCATTTTCTGGTTTACCGCTTGGTTCACTTGAATAAAGTTATTCGGCGTAAATGGTACAGTAACACCGGCTTCTTGATAGAAAGGCACTTCGCCCTCAACCAAATCAAGCTGATCCGTTTCAGGCATCAGATAGAGCGATGCCTGGTGACGCTTCGCCAATTCCACCAAGGTATTGGTTTCTTTTTCAGTCAACTTGTTTAGGTGACGCAATGTAATGCATGGACCATTATCACCTAGCACCAACTCTACGTGACCAAGTTGCTCTGGCTTCTTAAACGCTTTTAACGTCGAGTAGATTTCTGGCAATAGCGCATTCAACTCAGGTGCGAGCACAGGACAATCCGTCACTTGTGCAATTTGCTTACTCTGCTTTTTACGGAAACCAAAGTGCAGCTGACGAGTCTTTTTGTCCACGAACAAGCTCACACGAGCACGGCGACGGTAGCCAAGAGATTCACCCAACACAGGCGCATCCAACTCGATATCACTGCCGGCAAATTTTCTCATTAACTGACGAAGCGTTTGCTGCTTGTGCGTCAATTGTTGGTCATAGTTCAGGTGCTGCAGGTCACAGCCACCGCATTCATGGTAATGGGGACAAAATGGCTCCACGCGAGCGTCACTCGGTTTAAGGATTTTAATCAACTTACCGCGAGCGAACTTGCTCTTTTCTTCCACCAATTGGGTTACCACTTCCTCACCCGGTAGCGCACCATCAATAAACAATGGTTTCTTCTTAAGGTAAGCAATGCCTGCGCCGTGATGATCCAAACGCTCTACTTGCACCGCTTGGTGACGGGTATTCAATTGCGTTTTCTTTTTAGGTTGAAAGATACGTGCCATGCTCTGTGCCTGATTTGTGTCTAATTGCTCTACTGCTTCACTATTCTTGCTTGCAGCCGTTGTGTGATTCGAGTGACTTGATTATGCTTACCGTTTATCCGGTGACGTCACTTTTTTGCTCAAGGCTTTATCGTGCGCTTGAGAAATAATGCGTTATTTTCCCATATCCAGACTCCGATGTAATTAGATAACATGACCAGATATGGCTTAAGAGCACGTGTAATTACACTAACTCTCGCTCCCACTCTTATTATTGGTTTATTACTGAGCGGCTTTTTCTCATTCAACCGCTACCAAGACCTAGAGAAACAAGTTATCACCACAGGTAATAGCATTATCGAACCGCTTGCGATTGCCAGTGAAACTCACCTGCTTTCCGAAAGCCGCGAGGCCGTTCGTCGCCTTATCAGTTACGCTCACCGCAAAAATTCGAAACTGGTTCGCAGTATTGCGGTATTCGATGAAAATCATGAGCTTTTCGTCACTTCTAACTTCCATCCCAATTTTGAAGCTCTGATGTTCCCGAAGGATAAACCGATCCCTCAGTTAGGGGACTCGGAAATCTTCGATAACTCGCTTATTCTTCGCGTGCCGATTCTATCTGAAGGTCACTATCTTTCGGAGCTCTCAAATGAGAATCAGGGCACAAAAGCCATCGGCTACATCGCCGTAGAAATGGATCTTTCGTCACTTCGCTTGCAGCAATATCAAGAAGTCTTCTCTGCCTTCTTGGTGTTGATCCTCGGTCTTGGTCTCGCGAGTGTGTTCGCCTCTCGCCTCATGCATGATGTAACCCAGCCGATCACCCACATGAAGAATGTTGTGGACCGCATTCGTCGTGGTCACCTTGATGTGCGTATCGAGGGAAAAATGCATGGTGAGTTAGACCAGTTGAAAAACGGTATCAACGCCATGGCGGTTTCGCTATCGGAATACCACGTTGAGATGCAGCACAGTATAGACCAAGCGACGTCAGACTTGCGTGAGACTCTGGAACAGCTAGAGATTCAGAACGTAGAGTTAGACATCGCTAAGAAGCGTGCCCAAGAAGCAGCACGCGTGAAATCCGAATTCTTGGCGAACATGTCTCACGAGCTTCGTACTCCACTTAATGGCGTGATTGGCTTTACCCGCCAGATGCTGAAAACACAGCTATCGAACAGTCAAACGGATTACTTGCAGACTATTGAGAAGTCCGCAAATAACCTACTGAATATCATCAACGACATCCTCGACTTCTCGAAACTGGAAGCCGGCAAGCTAGCACTGGAAAACATTCCGTTTGAATTCCGAGAAAGCTTAGAGGAAGTAATCAACCTACAAGCCACCAGCGCGCACGAGAAAGGTTTGGAGATCACCTTGAAAGTGGATCCGAAGATCCCGCAAGGCTTGGTGGGTGACCCGCTTCGTATCCAACAAATCCTTACTAACTTGGTCGGTAACTCCATCAAATTTACTGAGCGCGGTAATATCGACATCAGCGTTGAGATGCGCTCACAATCTGGTGATTCGGTCGAACTGCAATTCATGGTGCGCGATACGGGTATTGGTATCTCCGAACGTCAGCAAGCGCAGTTGTTCCAAGCATTTAGCCAAGCGGATGCGAGTATCTCACGTCGCTACGGCGGTACTGGTCTTGGTCTGGTTATCACCCAGAAACTGGTAAGCCAGATGGGCGGCGAAATCAGTCTAACCAGTCGCCTACACCAAGGTTCTACCTTCTGGTTTACGGTTCGCTTGCACTCAACTGAAATGCCAATGAGCGATCTGATTGAAGTCGAACTACTAACTGGTAAGCAATTGCTGTTGGTTGAACCGAACATGCAAGCGGCGTCAGTGACACAGCAGATCCTGAGCCAAGAAGGCATTCTGGTGACCTACCGCTCTTCACTGCCAGAGAACGACGAGAACTACGATTACGTCTTGTTGAACTTGGCTGCCAACCAAACCTACGATGATCAATCGGTAGCGGCTTGGATTGAGCAAGCCAAACGCATGGCTCCGAGTGTGATCATGGGTACGCCAAGTACCGAACTGGCACTGGCAGACCAAGTGATGAACGATCATCAGATCCAATGTCTGACCAAGCCATTATCGCGTCGTAAGCTTCTACAAAGCCTAATCACGGATCACGTCGAAACACCACAAGCGGTGATTGCACAAATTGAGCCAGTGATGAACGAACGCTTACCACTGACGGTGCTTGCGGTTGATGATAACCCTGCCAACTTGAAACTGATCTCTGCGCTATTGAAAGAGCGGGTAGAAACGGTAACGGCATGTAGTAATGGTCAACAAGCGGTGAATCTCGCAACTGAAAAGAAATACGATCTGATCTTCATGGACATTCAAATGCCATTGATGGACGGCGTGACCGCTTGTCAGCACATTAAAGAGCTAGAGCTGAACAAAGACACCCCAGTGATTGCGGTAACCGCGCATGCCATGGCGGGTGAGCGTGACCGACTACTGGCTGCGGGGATGGATGACTACCTAACCAAGCCAATTGAAGAACATGTTCTGCAACAGGTTTTGGTTCATTGGAACCCAAATACCTGTACTGAGAGTGTAGACAAAATCGCGCCTTCTTATGTCGAACCTGTTGTGGAGACTGCGCCACCAGCACCAGAAAAACCACAGCAAGATGTTATCATCGACTGGCAAGCAGCGTTAAAGCAGAGTGCCAACAAAGAAGACTTAGCTAAAGACATGCTGCGCATGCTGATTGATTTTATTCCTGAGGTGGAAGAAGTGGTCGATCAAGCATTAGAGCAAGAAGACTTCTCGCGTGATGACCTTATCCATGTGGTGCATAAACTTCACGGCAGCAGCTCTTACTGCGGTGTGCCGAGATTAAAGTCTCTGTGTGCGACCTTGGAACAAGCGCTGCGCTCGGGTGCTGACATCGAAGACATCGAACCAGAAATGTTCGAACTGCAAGATGAGATGATTAAAGTCACCACGACGGCGAAACTCTATCTTGAGCAGTAGAGAATAACCGAGTAAATCATAGACATAAAAAAGCCAGAGCATCGACTCTGGCTTTTCGTATTCGGTTATTAATCCGTAATCAGACAAATTAGGATTCAAAAATCACCGTCGCGACCGCGTAATGGCGTTCATCCGAAATCGACAGATGAACATGATTGACGCCCATCGACTCGGCGATTTGTTTCGCCACACCGGATATGGTCAATACCGGTTTACCGAACTCATCATTCGAAACCGTAAAATCATGAAAGGTCACGCCTTTTGCGATGCCAGTTCCTAACGCTTTTGAGGCCGCCTCTTTTACTGCGAAACGCTTCGCAAGGTAGCGCCCTTTTTGCTTCAATTCAGCAAACTTAACCATTTCATCTTGCGACAAAATGCGCTTTGCAAAGGGCTCACCCGTTCGACCGAGCGCTTTTTCAATGCGCTCAATCTCTGCGATGTCAGTGCCTAATCCTAAAATTGCCATACTTAAATCTGATTACTTACGAGCCGCAACCATGATGGCTTTCATTTCTGCCACAGATTTTTCTAGACCATCGAAAACCGCACGACCAATGATCGAGTGACCGATGTTCAGCTCGTAGATTTCTGGCAGTGCTGCGATTGGTGCAACGTTGTGGTAAGTCAGACCGTGACCTGCGTTTACGATGATACCTAGGTCATCAGCGTAGCTTGCACCTGCTGCGATCTTCTTCAGTTCATCCTGCTGATCTTCTTCTGTTGTCGCGTCTGCGTAGTGACCAGTGTGAAGCTCAATGTAAGGTGCGCCACAAGCTTTTGCCGCATCGATCTGTTGACGGTCAGCATCGATGAACAAAGATACTTTGATGCCTGCTTCGGTTAGCTTTTGCGTTGCCGCCTTCACTTTCTCAAGTTGACCCACAACGTCCAGACCACCTTCTGTTGTCAACTCTTCACGTTTTTCAGGAACCAGACAAACGAACTCAGGCTTAGTTTGTAGCGCAATCTCAACCATCTCGTCCGTTACTGCCATTTCAAGGTTCATGCGAGTTTGAATGGTTTCACGTAGGATGCGAACGTCACGATCTAGGATGTGGCGACGGTCTTCACGTAGGTGGATGGTAATACCGTCAGCACCCGCACGCTCTGCGATCTCAGCAGCATGAACTGGATCTGGGTATTTAGTACCACGTGCATTACGTAGAGTGGCAATATGGTCGATATTAACGCCTAAGTAGATTGAGCTCATTTTCCGTTACTCCGTGCTCGATATGTCTGAATGAATAATTCGCGACTTTTTAAAGGTTTGCCGCCAAGATACGGCTTTAATGCCATACGTGTAAAGCGTTTCGCCGCTTTTAATTGCTCTTTAGTGACGAACCGCCGTTCACTAATCGCAATCAATTCATTCCCTAAAAATGTCAGGTTGTCGCGCCTTACTGAAGCTATGAATCCCTTTTGCTCACGATAACGGTAAGTCATCTCAGGATCGACAGGCTCACCCGTTCCGGCACAATGCAAGAAATCGACGCCATAGCCCATTGAAGACAGGAGGGCTAATTCAAAGCGACGTAATCCCGGTTCAGGGTTATCACTCTGAGCCAATTCCGTTAGTGCATGCAGATAATCATGAAACAGCGCAGGCATCGGCACTTCCGCCATTAACACGCGCCCGACTAATTCATTTACGTACATTGCGGAGTAAAGGTTTATCCCGAACAACGGCAAACCCAAACTGATTGGCTCAGCCTGACGTAAGGTTTTCATAGAACCTTTGCCAGACCATTTCAGCAATAGTGGCGTGAAGGGCTGTAATGCCCCTTTAAGATTAGAGCGTTTGCTGCGCGCGCCTTTCGCCATCAGCGTGATACGACCATACTCCTCGCTGAATACATCAAGGATCAAGCTCGATTCACTGTAAGGGCGTCGGTGCAATACAAAGCAGCGCTGGAAGCCTTCTGAAGACTGGTTGCTCATTTCAATCAGTGTGCCTAAGTCGGTAATAAAAAATAAGGAGCCAAGCGGCTCCTTATTTTAATCGATATTATATTTTAGTCGATGTTGGAACGAAGTGTCTTCGTTACCAAACTTACAAGCAACCAAACTTACAGGTCGTCGATGTAACCTAGTGAGCGCAGAGCACGTTCGTCATCTGCCCAACCAGATTTCACTTTTACCCAAGTCTCTAGGTAAACCTTACGACCGAATAGCTCTTCCATATCTAGACGCGCTTCACGACCAATTGTCTTGATCTTCTCGCCGCCTTTACCAATCACCATTTTCTTCTGACCATTACGTTCAACAAGAATTAGGGCGTTGATATGGAAACCATCGGTTTCTGGGTTGTAGTCGAAGCGCTCAATCTCAACGGTAACTGAGTATGGCAGCTCATCACCCGTGAAGCGCATTAACTTCTCACGTACGATTTCTGATGCCATGAAACGCTGAGAGCGGTCCGTCACGTATTCTTCTGGGAAGTGGTGCGTTGCTTTCGGTAGGTGATCACGTACGTGCTTGCGCAGTACTTCAATGTTCTTACCGTGTTTTGCAGAGATTGGCACAACGTCAACGAAGTCCATCTTCTTCGACATGTCCATCATATGCAGCATCACTTCGTTACGATCTTGCACGTTGTCTACTTTGTTCACACAAAGCACAACTGGGAAGTTCGACTTCTGAAGCTTAGTCAGCACCATCTCGTCGTCGTTCGTCCAGTGCGTACCATCCACCAAGAAGAACACTAGGTTCACATCACTTAGAGATGAGTTTGCCGCACGGTTCATCAAGCGGTTAATCGCGCGCTTCTCTTCAATGTGAAGCCCTGGTGTATCTACGTAGATCGCTTGGTAATCGCCGTCTGTGTCCACACCCATGATGCGGTGACGCGTCGTCTGCGGTTTACGAGACGTGATCGAAATCTTCTGACCCAAGATTTTGTTCAGAAGTGTCGACTTACCTACGTTTGGACGACCAACAATCGCAATGAAGCCACAGTGCTGGTTTTCTGGTGAACTTACTTCACCGTGTGATGCGAAAAACGCATCGATATCGAATTCGTTATCAGCCATTCGTTAATTGCTCAAGTGCCGTTTCTGCAGCCGCTTGTTCTGCCTTGCGGCGGCTGGTGCCTTTACCGATTACAGGCTTATCCACACCTGCTACGTCACACTCAACCGTGAACTCTTGGTTGTGCGCTTCACCTTTAATATTAGTCACTGTGTAGACAGGCAGCGGTTTTCTTCTGCCTTGCAGGAACTCTTGTAGGCGAGTTTTTGGATCTTTTTGTGATACGCCAGGCTTGATCGCCTCAAGACGCGAGTTGTACCAGCTCAGTACAATGCCGCGAACTTGTTCAATATCACTATCAAGGTAAATCGCACCAATAATGGCTTCTACCGCATCGGCTAGAATAGAGTCTCGGCGGAAACCGCCACTCTTCAATTCACCTGGACCTAATTTTAAATAATCTCCTAGATCGAATTCACGACCCAGTTCCGCCAATGTGTGCCCACGAACCAAGGTCGCGCGCATACGGCTCATGTCACCTTCGTTCACTTTCGGGAAACGATGGTACAGATCATCAGCGATGACAAAACTTAAAATTGAATCGCCCAGAAACTCAAGACGTTCATTGTGCTTACTGTTGGCGCTGCGGTGAGTCAGCGCCAAGTTGATAAGCCCAGCATCCTTAAATTGGTAGCCGAGCTTTCTCTCTAGTTTCTCAATTGGAGAATTCATACTCTCTCGATATTTGAATGGTTAGTGAATACCACCGATGCGGTTGAAACGCACACCAGTTGGAATCCATGAAGGTAGAACGCTGTCTGCGCCACGATCAAACTCGAAGCTGATCCATATCGCTACAGCTTTACCGACTAAGTTTGCTTCTGGAACAAAGCCCCAGTAACGGCTGTCTGCACTGTTGTCACGGTTATCACCCATAACAAAGTACTGACCTTGTGGTACAACCCACTCGTTAACACCTGGACGTGGCTGGTAGTTCTGCACACGATCACGAGCGAGTGGATTCACCAGAATTTGGTGTTCAACCTCACCCAATTTTTCATTCATCTGAATCAGAGGAATGCCATTTTGGATGAATGGGCTCTCTTCAACATTGCTCAACTTAACTGGCTTACAAGTTGATTCACCTTTCGACTGAATACATACCTGCTTATCCGCAGAGTAACGAACAGTATCACCTGGCAAACCAACCACACGCTTAATGTAGTCAATGTTTGGCTGAGGTGGGTATTTGAATACTACGATGTCGCCACGTTCTGGCTTGCCAGTTTCCACTAGCTGAGTGCGCCATACAGGATCTTTCAATCCGTACGCGTATTTCTCCACCAAAATGAAGTCACCCACTAGTAGGGTTGGCATCATTGAGCCTGAAGGGATTTGGAACGGTTCATAGATAAAAGAACGTAATACCAATACGAATGCAATCACTGGGAAGATAGACACACTGTTCTCTACCCACCACGGTTGGCTTTCTACTTTTTGTAGCGTCACCGCATCCAGACCATTTGCTGTTTGCGCTTGGATCTCCGCTACTTTCGCTTGACGTTTTTTCGCAAACACCAGCTTTTCTAGTAGCCAAACTACGCCAGTTACCAAAGTCACGATAACTAGAATCAGTGAGAATGTATTCGCCATTAAATTCCCTTATCTAAAAATACGAAAGTGAAAGAGCCGAAACCCTTTCACTTATTTTACTATCTAACGTCTTATGACAGACAAGAGTACGAGATAGTTCAACTCTAGTCTTTACCAACGTGAAGAATTGCTAGGAACGCTTCTTGAGGCAGCTCTACGTTACCGATCTGCTTCATACGTTTCTTACCTTCTTTCTGTTTCTTCAGAAGTTTCTTCTTACGGCTCACGTCACCACCGTAACATTTCGCGATTACGTTCTTACGTAGCTGTTTCACTGTAGAACGCGCGATGATGTGGTTACCGATAGCCGCTTGGATCGCGATGTCGAACATCTGACGAGGAATGAACTCTTTCATTTTCTCAACAAGCTGACGACCACGAGTCTGAGACTGATCTTTGTGCGTAATCAGCGCTAGCGCATCCACTTTGTCGCCGTTCAGTAGTACGTCTACACGTACCATGTTCGATGCTTCAAAGCGTTGGAAGTTGTAATCCAGAGACGCGTAGCCACGTGATGTCGATTTCAAACGGTCGAAGAAGTCCAGTACCACTTCTGCCATTGGGATGTCGTAAGTGATCGCAACTTGGTTACCGTGGTAAACCATGTCCACCTGAACACCACGCTTCTCAACACATAGTGTGATTACGTTACCTAGGTAGTCCGATGGTACTAGGATGTTACAGCGCGCGATAGGCTCACGGATCTCTTCGATGTCGTTAACCGCTGGCAGTTTTGCAGGGCTATCAACGTATAGAGTCTCACCGTTAGTTTGTTCTACTTCGTAAACTACCGTTGGTGCCGTTGTAATCAGGTCGAGGTCGTATTCACGCTCTAGACGCTCTTGGATGATTTCCATGTGCAGCATGCCTAGGAAACCACAACGGAAACCAAAGCCTAGTGCTGCTGAGTTTTCTGGCTCGTAGAATAGCGATGCATCGTTTAGGCTAAGTTTACCTAGTGCGTCACGGAAGTTTTCGTAATCATCAGAAGATACTGGGAATAGACCCGCGTATACCTGAGGTTTTACTTTCTTAAAGCCTGGAAGTGGCTTCTCGCTGCCGTTTTTCGCTAGCGTCAGCGTATCACCTACTGGTGCGCCTAGGATGTCTTTGATACCACAAACTACCCAGCCTACTTCGCCAGTACGCAGAACATCAGTGTCCACTTGCTTAGGCGTGAAGATACCTAGACGGTCCACACCCCAAGTTTGGCCTGTGCTCATTACTTTAATCTTGTCGTTTTTCTTCAGTGAGCCGTTTTTAATACGAACCAAAGAAACAACGCCAAGGTAGTTATCGAACCATGAGTCGATGATCAGCGCTTGAAGTGGCGCATCTGGATCACCTTCTGGTGCTGGAATTGCTGATACGATGTTTTCTAGAACATCATCTACACCGATACCTGTCTTTGCAGAACAGCGGGTAGCTTCCATTGCATCAATACCAACGATTTCTTCAATTTCTTCCGCTACACGCTCAGGATCAGCAGCTGGTAGGTCAATCTTGTTTAGGATTGGCACAACCTCAAGATCCATTTCGATCGCGGTGTAACAGTTAGCTAGCGTTTGAGCCTCTACACCCTGACCTGCGTCAACCACCAGTAGCGCACCTTCACAAGCGGCTAGAGAACGTGATACTTCGTACGCAAAGTCAACGTGTCCCGGAGTATCGATGAAGTTCAACTGGTACGTTTCGCCGTCTTTAGCGGTGTAGTTCAGCGTCACACTCTGAGATTTGATGGTGATACCGCGCTCACGTTCAAGATCCATTGAATCCAGAACCTGTGCGGCCATTTCACGATCGCTTAATCCACCACAAACTTGGATTAGACGGTCAGATAGGGTCGACTTACCATGGTCGATGTGGGCGATAATCGAAAAGTTACGAATGTGCTTCATAGATTTAGGGTGACTAACTCTTTACAAATAGGGACAGTAAGAAAGCCGTCAGTTGACGGCATTTCAATCAAGTTGGCAGATTCTACCCAATTTCGTTAACGGGCGCACCTTATTTAAAGTCTAGAACTTATTGAATAGGTTCACCGAGAACTCGAATAAGGGTAACTTGGCGCTTTGACTCATCTTCAAGCGGGCGTGACACACGTTTTGCGAGCCACATACCACCAGCCGCAAACAACACCGAGGATAGGATAGTAATACCCTCACCACCTGCCGTTAAAGGTGCAAGCAGGAAGTTGCCAATCACGGCACCGAGAATCAAACCAAACAGAGGAAGAAGGTAGACCGCCATAGCAGATTTGATCAGGCTTGACTCAGGAAAACCGATTTCCACGACTTGACCAACTTTGACGGATTTTGGAGTACGCAAATGCCACGACAGCGTTTTGTTACCAATCGCTTTAGTAACCACGCCTGTGCCGCAGCTTTTTTGCGATGAACAGCTGCTGCAACTGGTTTGTTGCTCACAGCTGAGATCGACATCGTATTGCTGACCGTGACGGTGAACACCCGTCACGGTAGCCAATGCAGTCATCATTGCACTTCACTCTTTGTTACATTAAAAGTGACCGATTGTGCGATACGCTGAGCCGTTGCCGGTGGAATATCACCAACGACGGAAATTTCGTGATTGCCGCTTATAAAGCTATGCAACGTGCGACGACCTTGACGAACCAGCTGGCCTTTCAACGAGTGCTCGTCTTTGTTCGCTACGTACACAGAGAAACTAAATAGTCCATCAGAGTACAGTTGGCTTTCTACCATTTGGTCGGTCACTGCCATACGGTAGCGATTCAGTTCATTTGGATGGAAACCTTCAGGCGTCCAACCTACATTCCAGTTACTCGTTCCAATATCACCTTTTGGCATTGTCAGAACCGCCGGCAACTGAACTTCTTCTAAGCCACTCATCAACTCAGCAATTTTAGGGTTTACTGAGTAAGAGATAGTACGGTACTGCTCAAGCATTTCACCATCGCGGTCAACTAGGTCAGCACGCAGTGGCAAATGGCTCTTCTCATCAATCCACAACACATATGAATAACGCAAACCATCTTTTGGCACAATGCGCAGTACTTGTGTTGGTACGCCAGCTTCACGCGCACGCCCCACTTTTACGTAGTCGTAGTACAAGTTTAGCTCGTCAATATTGGCATTCAGCATTGGCATGATGGGAGCGACCATTTTACCCGACTCAATGGTAAACGGTTCTGCGCCAGTTTCGATGTAGCTTACTTCAGTGCCGCGACGGATCACTTCACGTACGGGACCACTTAAGTACACAAGGTGTGCGTACTGGTCTTTGTCGTGAGTCGCATGACGATACAGCAAAGGTTCAATGCTGTTCTTTTTGATAAGGATATAAGAGAGCTCGTAGCTTAAATTCTTGCTCGCCTCGCTCATTTGATGCAATAAAGCCTCCGCTGGCTTATCACCAGCAAAGGCTTGCGAAGACATCAGACTGAACAGAGCGCAAGCGCTGATCAGAAATTTTTTCATTCAATATCCGGAGTCAGATGTGCATCTTGCTGAGACGCATCACTGTTAATTCTTAGCTGCAATTCGTAGTCACGAAGCATAGCATGAACGCGTTTGCGTTGCTCTTGCATATTTGCTTCACCAACTGAACGCTCTACGGATTCACGCGTCAAGCTTACTGGTTCAGCACTGCCCGCGAATGGCACAGTCTGAAGTACAGGAAGTTGGTCTGCTTGCGGCGACATTGGGTCGCTACCACCATACTGCTGTACGCCTAGTATCACAACAAGTGATACACACGCAGCAACGGCTACTTGACCAAATTGAGTCAACCATGCAGGCAACTGGCGTTTCGCTTTTTGTGGCTCTGGTTGCGACTCTTTTGGCGCGTCGTTAATTGAAATTACGTTAGCACTGCGCGAATCGATAGCACGATGCACAGGCTCGTCTTCTAACGCTAACGCTACGCTTTCAGCAATATTCCACTCAGGCTTTGCTGGCGCTTCACCTCGCATCACATCACCAATTAGGTGATAGTTCTGCCAAGCATCACGGCTCTCTTGGTCTTGCTCTAATTCTTGAATTAAAGCCTTATCGACCAATTCTCCATCCATGAGAGCTGAAAGTTTTTCTTTGTCAGCCATTATTTTCACCATAGTTATCACTTGTACTAGCGCTGCAAAAGAGGTTTGATTTTCTTTTCCACCGCCTCACGAGCACGGAAGATACGCGATCGTACCGTTCCCACCGGGCAATCCATTACTTCAGCAATTTCCTCGTAGCTTAAGCCATCAAGCTCACGCAGAGTCATTGCGGTTTTTAAATCTTCAGGTAAGGCTTCGATTGCACTGAACACTACCCGTTGCAATTCTTTGGACAACGTTAAGTTCTCAGGGTTCGAAATTTCTTTAAGTGCATTACCTGTTTCGTAAAATTCAGCTTCTTCAGCATCCACGTCTGTTGCTGGCGGTCTACGACCTTGGGCAACGATGTGATTTTTCGCAGTATTCACAGCAATGCGATACAGCCACGTGTAAAACGCACTTTCCCCACGAAAACTAGGGATAGCTCGGTAAGCTTTGATAAACGCTTCTTGTGCTACATCTGGAACATCGCCAGGATTACTTACGTATCTGGAGATAAGGTTACATACCTTGTTCTGGTACTTTGTTACCAGTAGGTTGAATGCTTGCTTATCGCCATTCTGAACTCGCTCAATCAATACTTGATCGGTCAGCTGCTCGTTCATTCGAGCGGATACTCCTATTTGTTATGCCCCTACTCTTCTCAGATATGGGTACTAATTATGCAAAACGTAGTATTGACACCACTGCTTACTTGAGCACTATTGTGACTCCGACGTGAATGAGAAAGTTCCATGGTTTCTCAAATTTTTTGTCATTGTTTTTTCACAGTGTGATGTCATTAGCCAAATCCCGCTCCTCGTCCGACTTAAGTCTCGTTTTGACAAGCGAGCATACTGATGGGGAAATGGGTATAATGGATGATCTCTGTCCCAGATTGTGCTGGGTAGAGCATAGAAAAGCAATGGCATTGACAAACTATTACTTTTCATTTGCATGGCTAATGGCTATCAGAACATCGCGTTGCAAGCAAAACTCAGGAAGCATCCTCATGCCCAAAGCATGGAAAAACAAGAGTGGCTGAAGTCACCAAAGTAACGCCGATTTCGATACGTCTCCCAACTTAGCCCTTAGCGACGGATGTCGCGTTAATGGAATGCACATGGTGTGCAAAATATACACAAGGTAGCCTTGTTACCTTAGCTTGGGATTGTAAAAGTAATATGAACACAAATCGTGAACATGAATGTGATGTGTTAGTGGTAGGGAGTGGTGCCGCGGGCTTGTCGTTAGCTTTGCGTGTCGCAAACCACTGTAAGGTGATGGTTCTAAGTAAAGGGCCACGCAGCGAAGGCGCAACGTATTACGCGCAAGGTGGTATCGCTGCCGTATTTGATGAGTCGGACACCATTGAGTCTCACGTTGAAGATACGCAAATTGCCGGGGATGGTATCTGTGATGAAGAGACCGTTAAATTCATCGCGGAAAACTCAAAAGAGTGCGTGCAATGGTTGATTGATGGCGGCGTGCCATTTGACCGTGAAGACGATGATTCTGACGATGAACCACGCTATCACCTAACTCGCGAAGGCGGACACAGCCGTCGCCGTATTTTGCATGCGGCCGATGCCACTGGCATGGCAATGCAAACTTCTCTGCAAGACAACGCACACAGCCACCCAAACATTCATGTTCTTGAACGTCATAATGCTCTGGATTTGATCACCGAAGATAAAATCGGCGGCGACAAAAACAAGATCATTGGTGCTTATATTTGGAACCGCAACGAAGAGCAGGTAGAAACTGTTCGCGCTAAATTTGTTGTACTGGCAACGGGCGGCGCTTCCAAAGTTTACCAATATACCTCTAACCCAGACGTATCATCTGGCGATGGTATTGCAATCGCATGGCGCGCAGGTTGTCGCGTTGCGAACATGGAATTCAACCAATTCCACCCGACCTGTCTGTTCCACCCAGAAGCGCGCAACTTCTTACTGACAGAAGCATTGCGTGGAGAAGGCGCGTATTTACGTCGTCCTGATGGTTCACGTTTTATGCCGGATTTCGACGAACGTAAAGAGCTTGCTCCACGTGACGTCGTGGCTCGCGCGATCGACTTCGAAATGAAGCGCTTAGGTGCTGACTGTATGTACCTCGACATCAGCCACAAGCCAGCGGATTTCATTACTAAGCATTTCCCAACCATCTACTCTCGTTTGATGGATTTGGGTATCGACATGACTAAAGAGCCGATCCCAATTGTACCAGCAGCGCACTACACGTGCGGTGGCGTCATGGTCGATCAAAACGGTCATACCGACCTGAAGAACCTCTACGCGATTGGTGAAGTGAGCTACACAGGCTTGCACGGCGCGAACCGTATGGCATCGAACTCGCTACTTGAGTGTGTGGTTTACGCATGGTCGGCAGCCAAAGACATCCTTAAACATCACAACGAAGTAGAACTAGCACCGCAGGTTCCATGTTGGGATGAAAGCCAAGTGACCAACAGTGATGAAGAAGTGATCATCCAACACAACTGGCATGAGCTGCGCCTGTTTATGTGGGATTACATGGGCATCGTTCGTACCGATAAGCGCCTTGAACGTGCACTGCGTCGTATCCAGATGCTGCAACAAGAGACGCACGAGTACTACAGCCACTTCCGCGTATCGAACAACTTGCTAGAGCTACGTAACCTGCTGCAAGTCGCTGAGCTGATGGTGCGTTGCGCGATGCAGCGTAAAGAAAGTCGTGGTCTGCACTACACCTTGGATTATCCAAACCAGCTAGAGAATAGTGGCCCAACAATTCTTACACCAAACAAATAGCTCTGGCACTAAACAGTAACCGTCAGATGCAACATCAAATGGGGGCTTCGGCTCCCATTTTCCATTGACGTAATATCAAACACAGTTGGCGATAAGCCACATCCTCACAACTGTCTCGCCAGATTGTCGCACTTTCCCCCGACGTTAATTCAAACGTCACTTTGAACGCCGTAGCCGAAACATCAACGCTAGATAATGTCGAGGTTTGCTTGTCATTACGTACCGTGCCATCACGATGTAAATACCAACCGCCACAGGCTGAAGGCACGACAAAGCCGCCTTGCATTTGGCTGCGGAGAATCAGTAATAACAGATAAGTTGATAAGACGAGTGGGATGTCAGAACAGATAAGCGCCCAAACGCAACCTAGGAGAAGAAGTTGGTTGGCAATTTGGGCGTATAGAGACGTGTTAACCTTGAGATTAACGAACCTTGCTGAGGTTGTGCGCGACAATTTTATCAACCATCGATGCATGACCTAGGTTTTCGCTGCGACCGTGTCCCATCACCCAAGTAAACAGATCTGGATCATCACATTCTAATAGTGAGACAAAATCACGCTGCTCTTGCTCATTCAGTGCATCAAAGCACTCTTCAAAAAACGGCATAATCACCACGTCAAGCTCAAGCATGCCACGACGACAAGCCCATTTAATACGCGCCTTTTCTTCCGCAGTGTACATTCAGTATTCCTTCATAGATGTCTTGTTCTTAGTGCGGAGTGTAACAAGGGATGTGCAACGTCACTAGTGTGCGGGTCACAATATGTAGCCAAGTCGCTGCAAATCCTGAACGCATTTAATAAACAAACGTTCAGCTGCGCCAAACACCTCAAAATCGCGTGGATATATTGAGTGCTGACAAATACCGATTCTGCATTTAACATAGCTGAAAAATATCTTCAAAAGGCATTGTAATCATGGAATGGCAAACTCGCTTTTCACCACTGAACCTATCGACACAAGACGCACTACCTGAGCTGTCTATCTCGCTATTGGATAACCTAGGCATGATCACCATGGTCGGGGATGACAAAAAGTCATACCTACACGGCCAAGTTACTTGTGATGTGGTTTCTCTTGAGAAAGACCAATCAATGTTGGGTGCCCATTGTGATGCGAAAGGTAAAGTGTGGAGCGTCTTCCGACTATTCCACCATAACGATGGCTACGCAATGGTTCAGCCGAAATCAGCGATTGAAGTGGAACTAAAAGAAATCAAAAAATACGCGGTGTTCTCGAAAGTGGCCATCGAAGAGTCTAGCGATGTCGTGCTGGGTGTTGCTGGTGAGAATGCCGATGCGTTCATCTCAACACTAAATGCTGATTCTGGCGACGTGCGTACAGTTGAAGGTGGCACTGCAGTCAAAGTCGCTTCAAACCGCTGGTTGCTTGCGCTTACAGCAGAAGCAGCACAATCGTTAGTGGAAGGTAGCCAAGCAACGCTGACTACTCATGAGCTTTGGACTCGTTTCGATATTGAAGCAGCATTACCATACGTGGCAGCAGACGCGCAAAACGAGCACATTCCACAAGCACTAAACGTACATGCGCTTGGCGGCATCAGCTTTACGAAAGGCTGCTACACAGGCCAAGAAACCGTAGCACGCGCGAAATACCGCGGCACCAACAAACGTGCAATGTACATTGTTAAAGGTGCAACCGCTGAAGCCTTAGGTGAAGGTGCAATCGAACTGGAACGTAGTGTCGGTGAAAACTGGCGTTCAGTAGGCGCATTGCTCACACATTACCAATTCAGCGACAACCAAGCGATGGGTCTCATTGTGTTACCAAACAACCTAGACGATGACACTCGTCTGCGCTTGGTTGCTCAGCCAGAGTGCGAATGGGAAATCGCTGCACTACCGTACAGTCTTGACGATGAGTAATACCATTCATACCCCTTTGATGCAGTTTTTGGCGGACCAGAACATCGAGTTCCGCCTTCTTCCTCATCAAAGGCCAGCAACAACCATTGAGGATGCCGCGCAACAACGCGGCATTCGCCCTTCTCAAATGGTCAAAGCGATTCTTTTGCGCGATATGGGGAACCAATATGCGCTTGCTTGTGCACCAGGTAATCGTAGCGTTGATCCAAAGAAGGTGCGCGCATTACTGCAGTGCCGTCGTATGACGTGTGTTGATCAAGCGAACGTAGAAGCGATTACCGGATACAAGATTGGTACTGTCACGCCACTACTTTTAAAACGCTACATGCCGATCGTATTTGATCCAAGTTTGCTTGAAGAAAAAGAAATCACCATTAGCAGCGGAGATCGTATGGCTGGCTTAGCGCTATCCATCGATGATCTCATCCAATTGTGCCAACCAACCATGGCTGATATCTGCCGCTAACATGTAATCGAGCGCAGGATTCTCACTCCTGCGTGATCTCACTCATATCTCGCCGATCACATTAAAGAATTTTTAATCATTTTAAAAACATAAATAGTCACACATAAAAAACTCGTATATGCTGAATTCGTTGGTTAAGTTTTCAACAACGACTTAATCAACATAAAGTGAATCAGCTGACTTGTATGACAGCGTTCATTAAGTCAGTCGTCCACTTTTGTGTAATGCATCTGTGACTATTCGCCCGCCGAAGCGGGCTTTTTTTTTGCGTGGAACTTTTTCCTTTTTACTTCCTCTAACTCAATGAAAGCAATGCATTTGAGGTTTCAACCTCATCAAAACGAACAAAATGCAATCAATTGAGTAAAAACATTTCGCAAACAATCATTTTCCTTCTATTCTTAATTCTGTAACAAAGCTGTTGCTTAATGCACCAAATAAGAACAGGAGGACTCAAGGACAGGTTCCTTCGACAATGATTTTTTGAGGTAATCCTCACGCTATTTGAGATATGACTCTGTCAATTTGTCTAAGGCAGCACAAATCTCTAAAGCAAAGGAGCTCAACTGCACTTAATACTATTGCTGTCACAATAATTTTTACGTGAGAAACGTAGAATGACTGGGCTAGGTAAGAGATAAGGAAGAGTAAATATGAGACTGTTTAAGCGCTATACACCAGGTATGATTGCTAAACACATAAGTCGTCTTTTTAAGGGAAGAATTTATATTTACGGAGTCGGTAAGTTCGAGTTTGATAACGGAAAATTGATACTGCCAGAGAAAGCTGAGAAGCGTCACTTTCAGGCAGTAAAAGAGATTAACCAAGAGATTATGAAGCTCAGATGCGCATACACTTAGCTTAAAACATCGATGTAATAAGAAAGGCTGGATTAACCAGCCTTTTTTGTGTCTTTTATTCGCCAAGCGAGAGAGGCGTTTATTGACGCGCCAGTTCCGGCAAGTTGCCTTTCAAACCTAATGCACGTTTCATGATTTCGTCTTTTGCCCCCGGCAACTGTCCTGCTAGGCTCAAACCAATACCACGGACCAGCTTCTTGGCAGGATTCTCACCAGAGAACAGATCACGGAAGCCTTGCATTGCTGCGATCATCTTCGCCGCTTCAGCTTTACGCCAACGCTCGTAACCACGTAGGTTACGTTTGGTGCCAATGTCCTGCCCTTGTTTCCACAGCGCCAATACTTCTTGCGCTAAGCTCGCAGCATCTAGTAAGCCAAGGTTCACCCCCTGCCCCGCCAGCGGATGAATGGTATGTGCAGCATCGCCAACTAACGCCACGCGTTCGACTACAAAGTCTCGTGCATAACGCATCTTAAGTGGGAATGCAGCACGTTCGCCAACCACTTCACACAAACCTAAGCGCACATCAAATTCGCTAGTCAGTGCTTTATTGAACTCTTGCTCGTTCACCGCCAGCAATTGCTCTGCGCGATTTGGTTCGGTAGACCAAACAATCGAACACATGTGTGGATCAGACATTGGCAGGAAAGCCAATGGACCTTGCGGTGTAAAGATCTGACGAGCAACGCTATTGTGTGGGTCTGCGGTTTTCACGTTCGCAACAAGGGCACTATGACCGTAATCCCAATGCGTTAATGGGATATCCATTTGGTTACGCAGCCAAGAATTTGCACCATCCGCGCCAACAACCAACTTCGCTGTCATAGCTTGACCATTGTCGAGCGTTAGCCAGCTTTCTTGCTCACCCACAGCAAGAGTTGCACAACGAGCGGGCATAAACAGCGTCACATTATCGAGCTTTTGTACTTGCTCTAACAACGCTAATTGAATCACACGGTTTTCAACGATATGACCGAGATCAGGCTGAGCCATGCTCTGTGCATCAAATGCGATATTAGCGAAGCTGTCTTGCTCCCATACTTCCATCGCATAGTATGGTGAGGCACGACGCTGCTCGACACCTTGCCACGCACCAAGGTTGCGAAGGATGGTTTCACTTGAACGACTTAACGCCGATACGCGAACATCTGGTAGTTCGTTGAGTGTGTCGTTTGGTACTGCACCTTCAATAACGGCCACTCGCAGGTCACTGTCCTTAAAAGCGGCCGCTAATGCTAAACCGACCATTCCACCGCCGATGATGGCGATATCTACACTTTGCATCATTGCTATTTGTTACCTAATTCGTTGCCGTTTATCGTTTCACTAAACCAAGTGTATGGCGTAGCAGCGGCTGCTTAAAAGTAGAAAGGTTATCCATCGTTGCAAGGGCAAGATTACGCCCAATTCGCATCGCCGGTAAATCATTTGAAAAAATATGCACGAGAGAGCTGGTTAGCCAAATCGTTTCGCTGCGATCGTCTTCACGGCGCTGGCTAAATCGCATTAAGCCTTGGTAACGACCCACGTCTTCAGCTTGCTTAACAACCTCTTCCGCTAAAGATGCCACATCACGAATACCAAGATTGAAGCCTTGCCCTGCAATCGGGTGAAGCGTCTGTGCGGCATTGCCGACAATAGCAAAACGGTGCGAAATGTTTTGCTTACGATGACGCAGAAGAAGCGGATAGCTCGCGCGTTGTCCAACTTTCTCCATCGCACCTAGTCGCCAGCCAAAATCGTTCTGCAAGCGCTCAAGAAACTCTGCATCGGACAAGTTCACCACGGTTTGCGCTTCTTCAGGACGAAGGCACCATACTAACGACATACGGTTGTCACTCATCGGCAGCAGTGCGACTGGACCATTTTCAGTAAAACGTTCAAAAGCACGACCTTGATGAGGCTCTTGCGTCACAATGTTCGCAATCACTGCCACTTGGTCGAAATCATGTTCAGACAACTCTAGGCCGATTTGCTGACAACATTGCGATACTGCCCCATCGGCAGCCACCAGCAATTTAGCTTCAAGCTTTTCACCGCTGCTCAGTTCAATGTGTACTTTGTCTTGCTCACGCTCGATGTTCGCAACCGAATCAGGGCAAAACAGAGTGATCGCCTCACTCTTATCCAAAAGCTCTTGGTAAACACGGCCAACATCGGCGAGTTCCACTACGTAGCCAAGCGCTTCAACGCCAACCTCATGCTTGGTAATTTCGGTCATGCCCGCATGAGAGCGGTCAGAAACATGAATATGTTCAATTGGGGTAGCACAAGGCTCGATGGCAGACCACAACTGTAAGTGACGCAGGATGTTGACCGTGCCGTAGGACAGAGCAATCGAGCGAGAGTCAAACCCGGGATGTTGATCCGATTGGGCTTTAAAAGGCTCGACAACCGCAATTTGCAGTGCGCCTTTGGATAAACGGTCGATTGCCAACGCCAGTGTGGCCCCTGCCATGGCACCACCAGCAATTACAACATCATATTGCCTCATGCTAACCTCTAGAAGCTATTGGATAATGGGGAACGAGTGATTAATGAATCGTTGGTTTGTTTTCGTTGCTTTCAGGACGAGCACCAAACTCTGCATGAATAGTTAATACGCAGGCTTTTACGTGTTCGATTACTTGCTCTAGCAATAGTGCTTGCTCGCCTAGGTCATCATCTTCATCAATGCCCAGCTTGGCGATTTCTTCTAGATCAGTTAACGCTTCTTTCGCATCGTCTGAGGCTTTATCAATTGCAATCCCCGCTAACCCCATACCAGAGATAAAGTGGTTCACAAAGTCAGACACGCCATCAGCTAGAGCAAACAAACCTTCTTCACCCGCTTCATCAGGAAGCAGCAGCGACAATTCCATAGAAGTGCCAGTTAGCTCGTTTACCGTTACTTGGAACACACTTTGTGCCAACCCTAATGCACTTGATGGCCAGCCCATGCCTTCGTTGGTGTAATCAAACAGAATCGGTTGCCAGGTTTGGTCGTTAATCGCCAATCCACCACTTAGCATGCCAACAAGTAGACCGTGCAACTCTGCTGGTGTCACAGCAAGGCTTGCGGATTTCAGTTCGGCAGCAATAGATTGGTATTCAGGAAGGGTGATTTCACTCATAATCTTGGCTCATTCTTGCGTAATAATGTATCGACATATCCTACCATCAAGCCTAGTCGGCTGAAACGGCTATCAAATTCAATTTTGGACACCATTTGAGCAATTTGCCCAATTCCTGTGTGATCACTTCACCATTTTTCTTTCTGTGATGGGAAATGCTTGAATCTTAATAGCGCTTTTCCTATAGTTTCCTCCTCGGTAGTTGTATAACGCAACGCCTTAGATAGCGCGAATATAGAGTTTATTCATCATGAGCAATCAAGCGATCGACGTTGAAATCCTTGGCAAAATGACACGAGTCAATTGTCCAGCAGGGCAAGAAGAGTCACTAATTACAGCGGCTAAAGATCTTGATCGTCGATTGAAAGAGATGAGCGAGCGTACTAAGGTAACCAATGAAATTCAGCTACTGACTTTTGCTGCTTTGAACATTTGTTATGAATTGCACACCAAGTCATACGAATCTAACGGTCAGCAACAAGAAATGACTGAGCGAATGGAAAAGCTCACCGCGTCTTTAGAAAGCGCGCTTAGTAAAGTTACGCAAGGACAGCAGTAGATACCAAATTTACCCTGGGGTGTGCGTCAGTTGGATTTAAGTCCCTGAGCCGATAAGCAATACCTAAGGGTTAGTACTTGATAGCTATTGAGCAAGCTTGGCATGCACCGAGAAGCCTACGGTTATCATTGCTGATCCGCCTTGAACCAGCTGGTTCAAGGGCCACAATCCTCAACGGCACCCTGGGGTATCCTCTCTATGTCAGACCTATCTCGACAAGAATTCCGCAAACTTATCCGTGAAAAACGCAATGCGCTGTGTAGTGACACTCAGTTTCAAGCAGGGCTCGATCTGATTCACCAATTTTCACAATTACCGGAAATCAAAACCGCACAACACATTGCCATCTACCTCTCCGCCGATGGCGAGTTAGACACCAAACCTCTAATAGAGTCACTATGGCAGAAAGGTAAGTCGATTTACCTGCCCGTCATCCACCCTTTCTCGAAAGGTCAGTTACTCTTTTTGCAGTATCTCAATGATGATCAGTTGGTGTACAACAAATACGGAATCTTAGAACCTGCGCTGGATATTCGTCACCTCAAACCAGTGCGTGACCTTGATGTTATCTGCACGCCGCTAGTAGGATTCGACAGCGTTGGCCATCGCCTTGGTATGGGCGGAGGCTACTACGACCGTACGCTCTCACGCTGGTTTAGTACTGGCGAAGGCGCAAAACCTATCGGTATTGCCCACGATTGTCAGCACGTTGAACGTCTACCTGTTGAAAATTGGGATATTCCATTGCCTAAGATCGTGACTCCAAGCCAAATCTGGCAATGGGAAAAGTAACATTTACCCGCTATAATCACGCCGCAAACGTTAACGAACATCTATTCAGGAGATTGGCATGACTCAAGATGAAATGAAGAAAGCGGCTGGTTGGGCAGCACTTAAGTATGTTGAGAAAGGCAGCATTGTCGGTGTTGGTACTGGCTCTACCGTGAATCACTTCATCGATGCCCTAGGCAGTATCAAAGATGATATCAAGGGTGCAGTGTCTAGCTCTGTTGCTTCAACTGAGCGTCTAAAAGAGCTTGGTATTGAGGTTTATGAGTGTAACGACGTAGCAATGCTAGATATCTACGTTGATGGTGCAGATGAAATCAACGCAGCACGTGAAATGATCAAAGGCGGCGGTGCTGCACTGACTCGTGAAAAGATCGTTGCGGCTATTTCAGAAAAATTCGTATGTATCGTTGACGGCACAAAAGCCGTTGACGTACTTGGCCAGTTCCCACTTCCTGTAGAAGTTATCCCAATGGCGCGTTCTTACGTGGCTCGTGAATTGGTAAAACTGGGCGGTGACCCTGCATACCGTGAAGGCGTAACAACGGACAACGGTAACGTAATCCTAGACGTACACAACATGCAAATCACTAACCCGAAAGAGCTTGAAGACAAGATCAACGGCATTGCAGGCGTGGTAACTGTGGGTCTATTCGCTCACCGTGGTGCAGACGTGGTTATCACTGGCACACCAGAAGGTGCGAAAATAGAAGAATAAATCATTAGATGATTTAAATTTTCTGTTATTTCATTACATACGGCGCCCTAGTGCGCCGTTTTTTCTTCCTTTTTCTAAGAAAAGCATGCCTTATTCCGTAATTTTCTTACCCAAAGCAAAAATTTTTTGTTACTTTATTGAGCAGAAGACGCACAGGGAAACGTTTGTCTTCCGACAAAACTGTTAATTATCCCCTTTTTAATGGTTTTGCTTTATGTGCGCCACATTAGCCCACCTTTCCATTTTAAGGACGAGAAAAATGGCCAAAGTTTCACTGGAAAAAGAAAAGATTAAGATCCTCTTGCTCGAGGGACTTCACCCTTCTTCAGTTGAAGTTCTTCAAGCAGCTGGCTACAGCAACATTGAATATCACAAAGGTTCCCTTCCAGAAGAAGAGCTGATTGAAGCAGTAAAAGACGTACACTTCATCGGAATCCGCTCCCGAACGAACCTATCAGAAGAAGTGATCAATGCGGCGAACAAGCTGGTCGCGATTGGCTGTTTTTGTATCGGTACCAACCAAGTAGACCTAGACGCAGCAGCGCGACGCGGTGTCCCTGTCTTTAACGCACCATTCTCAAACACGCGCAGCGTAGCAGAGCTCGTACTTGGTCAAATCCTACTGCTTCTTCGTGGTATCCCAGAGAAGAACGCACTCGCTCACCGCGGTGTTTGGAAAAAGAGTGCAGACAGCTCTTACGAAGCACGTGGTAAGCGTCTGGGCATCATCGGTTACGGTCATATCGGCACTCAGTTGGGTATCATCGCAGAAAACTTGGGCATGCGTGTCTACTACTACGATATCGAAAACAAGCTTTCTCTAGGTAATGCAACGCAAGTGTTCACCATGAGTGAGCTACTGAACAAGTGTGACGTGATCTCTTTGCACGTACCTGAAACACCAGAAACTAAGAACATGATGGGTGAAGCAGAGTTTGCACGCATGAAGCCCGGTGCAATCTTTATCAACGCTGCACGTGGTACCGTGGTCGATATCCCTGCGCTATGCCATAGCCTAGAATCCGGCCATATCTCGGGGGCTGCGATTGATGTATTCCCTGTAGAACCGAAAACCAATGCGGATGCATTTGAGTCTCCATTGCAGAAGTTCGACAACGTCATCTTAACTCCACACGTCGGTGGCTCAACGCAAGAAGCGCAAGAGAATATCGGTGTTGAAGTAGCAGGTAAACTGGCGAAATACTCAGATAACGGCTCAACCCTATCAAGCGTGAACTTCCCAGAAGTATCACTGCCTGAACACCGTGAATGCTCGCGTCTACTGCACATCCACAAAAACCGCCCAGGTATCCTGACGCAAATCAACACCATCTTCGCAGAAGAAGGCATTAACATCGCGGGTCAGTACCTACAAACGGCAGCAGAGATCGGCTACGTAGTTATCGACGTTGAGACGTCTCGCTCAGAAGAAGCACTCGTGAAACTAAAAGGCATCGAAGGCACAATTCGTGCTCGTATCCTTCACTAATCGCGGATTAATGAACATAAAAAAGGCAGGGACTTTCCTGCCTTTTCTGTTTCTATTCATCGTGTTTAACTGGGCTTATTTAAGCTTGTAAACCACATCAACTTGGTCACGAATCACAAGTGTAGAGTCTTGGTAGCTGTTAGAGCTCTCTCTCGCATCCATTGCCATCGAGCGCATCAGTACAGGGCGAGCGTGCATTTGGTTATAATTGATCTGCCACACATCACCGAGCTTCTTATCAAAACCCGTCGCTAAAGAGGCCGCTTTGCTTTGCGCGTCTTTAATCGCTGCCATGCGTGCCTTTTGCTGGTACTCAGATTGGTTACTCACTTTAAGCTGAATATTGTCGACTTGGTTGATGCCCGCCTTAAGCGCCATATCCAAGTATTCATTCAAATTCGCTAAATCACTGACGGTTACATCAATGCTGCGTGACGCTCGGTAACCAACCAGTTCCGCTTTCCCAGATTTCGGGTAGTGGTACTGAGGCGCTAAGTACAAGTTTGAGCTGGTAATATTGTCTTTCGATAAACCAGCATCGGCTAGGCTCTTAAGAAACTCATCAACCGTATTATCGACCGATTGTTTCGCCTGCTCAGCCGTCATTGTCGTATCAACAACCTTTACAGAGAAGGTTGCCATATCTGGTGTTGCAACCACCTCACCGTAACCCGTGGTTGATACATGGGCAAAATTCGGCACATCATTCGCAAAAACAGAAATGCTGGTAAGGCTGAGTGCTGAGGCCAATAAACATGAAGACAGTTTCATTCGATAAATCCATCCGTTTTGAAAGATTGAAGTCACTCCACATGCCGGAGTTCAGGCGAGATACTCGACGAATGCCTTGGCGAATGAATTGGCGTCTAAACTCGAACAATAAGAGACACCAATGAACTGGAGTGTATATAGACTCATCATAGAAACTTCTGCCAATTATCCAAGCGCCCTACGCGACTTCTAACACAACTTTGACTGTGTTACTTCGCAGTGATTTCCGTTTAAAACGCGAGTCAGTTGGGAACTTATTGCGGAAGGTGCTGTTGCGCGTAGCCTACAATCGCTTGTGAAATCTCTTGAAGCACACCCGTTTCTAACTGCCAGTGATGCCAGTAAATTCGATACGACATCAAAAAGCCCGGCGTAATATCGATTAACTCGCCATTCTCTAATTCATCAGTGATCTGCAACCTAGGAATCAAACAATAAGCGACTCCAGCTAATGCCATTTTAAGAAAAGCTTCAGAACTACTGATGTTGTGATGAATCACGCTGTCTGGCCTAACGTTGAAGTGTTCAGTCAAAAACTTCTTATGTAAATCATCGTATTGGTCATAAGAGACTGCTGGCGCTTTAGCCAGTGTTTGATTATTCACGCCTTCTGTAAAATATCGCTGATAAAACTCAGGGTTGGCGACACAAACATAATCAATGCGACCAAGGTAATCCGCTCGACAGCCCGGGATGGCTTGAGATTCCAAACTGATTGCCCCAGCGACCTCACCACTTCTGAGTTTTTCAATTGAGCGCGACTCACCGTAGATGGTTAACTTAAGCTCTACTTGACGATGCTTCATTACATCCTGCAGCGCAGGTAACAGCCATGTCGCAAGACTATCTGCATTGGTTGCTAATGAAAGCTGTACAGGGCGTGTTGTGGTGTCGTTTTTGAGTTCTGGTAGGATTTCATGCTCAAGGAGCCTGACACGGCGATAAAGCCCGAGTAACTTCTTACCTATCGGGGTTGGCTTGGGTGGTTGCTCACGAATAAGAACCGGCTGAGCGAGATATTTCTCGAGTTGCTTGATACGCTGGGAAATGGCTGATTGCGAAACAAAAAGGTGCTCCGCTGCTCGGTCAAAACTGCCTTGGTGTACCACCGCATCCAAAGCCTCTATCCACTTATAATCCAATCCTCGCACGTGTTTTTCCTCCCTAATAAACGCCAAAGCCAAAGCCAAAGCCAAAGCCAAAAGATAAGCAAAGCTAATAATATATTAAAATCATTAATTATACTTATTTCAATAAAAGCTTTATCTTCCACTCCTCTGTTGTTCTATTGCTAAATTTTTGAGGTGTGTTGTGAGCTTTTGGGTGTTATTACAAGGATTCGGTTTAGGTGCGACAATGATCATTCCGATCGGTGCGCAGAATGCGTATGTCCTTAACCAAGGTATTAAGCGTCAACATCACCTGACGACCGCGACCATCTGTAGCATCCTAGATATGCTCTTCATTTCGCTCGGCATTTTCGGTGGCGGTGCCATTCTGTCGCAAAATGAAATCCTACTGACATCGGTAACATTAGGTGGCATTGCTTTCTTGAGCGTTTACGGCTTACTGTCATTAAAGAGTGCATTCAAACCCGCAGACGCTTCGGAGTCGAAAGGTGAAGTGGTTGCGCGCGGGCGCCGCACCGTGATTCTCGGCGCACTGGCGGTTACCGTTTTGAACCCGCACCTCTACTTGGATACTGTGGTTATCTTAGGTTCTATCGGTGGTCAGTTCGAAGGCAACGATCGTATCGCATTTGCAATGGGCACCATCATGGCGTCATTTGTATGGTTCTACACGTTGTCATTAGGCGCAGCGAAGTTGGGCCCGACACTCTCAAAACCGAAAGTGAAGAAAGGCATCGATATTGCGGTTGCCGCTATGATGTTTACTATCGCTTTTGTACTTGCGAATGAGTTAGTCACCAAATACTGGTAAAGACAAATAGGAAAGAAACACGACATGGAGTCACTGGAAAAAATCTATCAACTCAATCGAGAGCGATTTAATGCGCTCTCCATCCCCTTTCGAGAGTGGCAGCATGAAACCATTCTCGACTTCGAAACCGACATCAAAGTCGCCGCACAACTCGGTTGGACCGGCACGCATACTAAGAGTCTTTTTCTCAAGCTAAAAGGGCAAGGTTATGCCGTATACTTAACCGACAAGGACTCACGTTTAGACTCCAAGCAAATCAAAGCCATGACTGGTAAACGACCTTCAATTTGCAGCGACGATGAAATGGTTGAACAGCTAGGCTGTGTACCCGGTGCAGTTTGTCCTATTGGCTTACCTGAGCATGTCACTATTATCGTCGATACGGCACTCTACCAACACGATGAGCTGCTCTATACACCTGGTTTACCCGAGTTCACCTTTGGCTTCGCAGGTAGCGAACTTAAACGTCTGCTCCTTGCTGGCAGCAACACTCTGCTAGAACTTTAGAACATTGGGATATAAAAAAAGCGAGGCCATTGCCTCGCTTTTTCATGTTCTCAATCGAAGTGATTAAGCTTCTACTTTGTTCAAGTGAACGTCCATTTGTGGGAATGGAATTTCGATACCAGCTGCATCCAACGCTTCTTTGATTGCTAGAGTAGAATCGAAGTAAACGTCCCAGTAGTCAGCTGTTTTACACCATGGACGAACCACGAAGTTAACTGAAGAATCTGCTAGTGCTAACACACCAATCGTCATGTCTGGATCTTTCAGGATACGAGGGTCTTTTTCTAGCGTTTCACGAATCACTTGTTTAGTTTGCTTAAGATCCGCTTTGTAAGAAACACCAATCACTAGATCTACACGACGCGTCGCGTGGCGAGAGTAGTTAGTGATTGCGCCGCCAATAACTGACGAGTTAGGTACAACAACCATTTTGTTGTCTGGTGTTTTTAGTACAGTTTGGAAGATTTGAATTGCTTCAACGCTACCTGCCACACCGCCGATTTCTACATAGTCGCCAGACTTAAATGGACGGAATGCAACAATCAATACACCCGCAGCGAAGTTAGATAGTGAGCCTTGTAGAGCAAGACCAACAGCAAGACCTGCCGCACCGATTACCGCAACTACAGATGCAGTTTGAACACCTACACGACCTAGTGCCGCGATAAGTACGATAACAAATAGAAGGTAACGAACTAGACCGTTGACGAATTCAACAACCGCTTTGTCCATCTTTTTCTTTTCAAGCACTTTTGAAACGCTGTTTGCTACCGCTTTAACGATAATGTTACCGATAAATAGGATCAGCAGTGCAGAGATGATGTTTACACCGTACTGAATAAGAAGATCTGAGTTGTTATTTAGCCATGTTTCAGCTTTGCTCAAACCATCCGTTAAAGAGGTATCGATACCCATCGATTCACCTGCCATATTCGTATCCTCAAAATAAAGATATATAAATCTAATTGCCGTTAACTTATGAACCGTGTTTTTTATAGGTTCTTATTCACAACAACATCCCTATTGTTTTCCTGAACACTGTCAGATTTTTGGCACAATATCTCAAAACTGAAATTTTGCAAAGTCAGAGTTTCGCAAAGACCTACAAAACAAAGTGTTATCAGAGTTTTCTGATATCGGCATATTACAGAGTACGCAATGGATTTACATTTCGCCACACTTTTTACTTGGTTTTATGCCACTTGGTGCTGAAATGCGCTTGGTTTCGAAATTTGCGCCAAAAACAGAAGGGATATGAAGTGAGGTGATCATATAGCAGTTGACCGAGTTATCAATTGCCACAAGAGAGAGAATCCGAATTGTCTCATTGTCTAGACATAAAAAAACCCGCTCTAAGAGCGGGTTTTTAGAAACTCAGGTAAGACGAATTATAGTACGTCTACTGCGTTTAGGTCAGCAAATGCTTTCTCTAGACGAGCTACCATTGAAGCTTGACCAGCACGTAGCCATACGCGTGGATCGTAGTACTTCTTGTTTGGCGCGTCTTCGCCAGTTGGGTTACCGATTTGACCTTGTAGGTAATCACGGTTGTCAGCTTCGTACTGACGGATACCATCCCAAGTTGCCCACTGTGTATCAGTATCGATGTTCATTTTGATAACACCGTAACCGATAGACTCTTGGATTTCTGCTTCAGTAGAACCAGAACCACCGTGGAATACGAAGTTTAGAGCGTTTGGTGCAATACCGAACTTCTCTGCACAGTATGCTTGAGAGTCACGTAGGATAGTTGGAGTTAGAACAACGTTACCTGGCTTGTAAACGCCGTGTACGTTACCGAAAGATGCTGCGATAGTGAAGCGGTGTGAAACAGCGCTTAGTTTCTCGTATGCGTAAGCAACGTCTTCTGGAGAAGTGTAAAGCTCAGATGCGTCCATATCAGAGTTATCAACGCCGTCTTCTTCACCACCAGTACAACCAAGTTCGATCTCGATTGTCATGTTCATTTTAGCCATGCGCTCTAGGTACTTAGCACATGTTTCGATGTTCTCTTCTAGAGACTCTTCAGAAAGGTCTAGCATGTGAGAAGAGAATAGAGGCTTACCAGTTTGAGCGAAGAACTCTTCACCAGCGTCTAGTAGACCGTCGATCCATGGTAGAAGTTTCTTAGCAGCGTGGTCAGTGTGTAGGATTACTGGCACACCGTAAGCTTCAGCTACAGCGTGAACGTATTTAGCACCAGCTACAGCGCCAAGGATTTGAGCACCTTGACCTTCAAGTTTAACGCCTTTACCAGCGAAGAAAGCTGCGCCGCCGTTAGAGAACTGAACAACAACTGGAGCTTTAACTTTTGCAGCTGCTTCAAGTACTGCGTTTACAGAATCAGTACCAACAACGTTTACTGCTGGAAGTGCAAAGTTGTTCTCTTTTGCTACTTCAAATACTTTCTGAACGTCATCGCCAGAGATAACACCTGGTTTTACGAAGTCGAAGATCTTAGACATGGATGTAATCCTATTTATCTGTCGTTTTATAAACAAAACTTGTTAAATTGAAAATCTTGCAAACGTTTGCTCACAACTGGGGCTATTTTAGCAGAGTTCCACTCTCGTTGCAGCAAACAAGAAAGCGGGAGAGGACTCCCGCTTTACTAATATTACTTAGCGCGTGCTTCTAGCATTTCAACTGCTGGAAGTACTTTACCTTCTACGAACTCAAGGAAAGCGCCGCCGCCAGTAGAGATGTATGATACGTCAGCTTTGATACCGAACTTGTCGATAGCTGCTAGCGTGTCACCACCACCTGCAACAGAGAAGCCTTCAGAAGCTGCGATAGCTTCAGAGATACCTTTAGTACCTGCTTCGAAGTTCTTGAATTCGAATACGCCTACTGGACCGTTCCATAGGATAGTCTTAGCGTTCTTAAGGATTTCTGCTAGTTCAGCAGTTGAATCTGGACCAAGGTCGAAGATCATGTCGTCGTCTTGTACTTCAGAAACGTGCTTGATTTCAGCTTCTGCGTTCTCGTCGAATGCTTTCGCACATGCAACGTCAGTTGCTACTGGAATTGCACACTCGTCCATTAGCTTCTTAGCTGTTTCAACTAGGTCTGCTTCGTATAGAGACTTACCTACGTTGTGGCCAGCAGCTGCGATGAATGTGTTAGCAATACCACCGCCAACAACTAGTTGGTCAGCGATTTTAGATAGAGACTCAAGAACAGTTAGCTTAGTAGAAACTTTTGAACCACCTACGATAGCAACCATTGGACGAGCTGGCTTGTCCATTGCTTTGCCTAGTGCTTCTAGTTCGTTTGCTAGTAGAGGACCAGCACATGCTACGTCTGCGTGCATGCCTACACCGTGAGTAGATGCTTGTGCACGGTGAGCTGTACCGAATGCGTCCATTACGAAGATGTCACATAGAGAAGCGTATTGCTTAGACAGTTCTTCTTCGTTTTTCTTCTCGCCTTTGTTGAAGCGAACGTTTTCTAGAACAACGAGTTCACCAGCGTTTAGTTCTAGACCGTTTAGGTAGTCTTTCGCTAGTTTAACTTCGCAATCTAGTGCGTCGTTTAGGTAGTTAACTACTGGTTGTAGAGAGAACTCTTCAGCGTATTCACCTTCAGTTGGGCGACCTAGGTGAGAAGTAACCATAACTTTAGCGCCTGCTTCTAGACAGTGCTTGATAGTTGGAAGAGATGCGATGATACGTGCATCTGAAGTTACTTTACCGTCTTTTACTGGCACGTTTAGGTCAGCACGGATAAATACACGTTTACCTGCAAGATCCAGGTCAGTCATCTTGATTACAGACATGATGTGTCCTCTCAAATATTAAATAATTAAAGTTTTTAAAAACTCGGCAATCCTGCCAAGCCCGTTAATTCTTCAAACTGGTTACTGATATGGAGATACGTCAGATTTATTTCAAGGCTTAAAATAAAAATTTTCTCCATCGCCTCTTCACCATTATTGCTCCACTTGTGAAGAAGCTTGCATTGCTAAGGCGGTATCCAGCATCCGGTTAGCAAAGCCCCATTCGTTATCGCACCAAACGAGCATTTTTACGAGTTGCCCGTTACTCACTCTTGTCTGAGTTCCATCCACAATTGCACTATGGGGATCGTGGTTAAAGTCGATGGAAACGAGCGGCGATTCAGTATAGTCAACAATGTCACGTAATGTACACTGAGATGCGTTAACAATGGTTTGATTTACGTCATTAACTTTCACATTTGTACTAATTGTGACACTTAAATCCATCGCAGTGACGTTAACTGTCGGAACTCGAACCGAAATTGCTTCGAATTTGTTGGAAAATTTCGGGAAGATTCTTTCAATACCCTTATGCAACTTAGTATCGACTGGAATGATGGATTGACTGGCCGCACGCGTACGGCGTAAATCATTGTGGTAAGCGTCGATAACTTGCTGATCGTTCATTGAAGAGTGAATCGTGGTGATAGTGCCAGATTCAATGCCAAAGGCCTCATCTAAGACTTTGATGATAGGAACGATACAGTTGGTGGTACATGAACCATTGGACACCACTCGGTGTTCATCTTTGAGGGTTTCGTGGTTCACACCGTAGATAATGGTGTTATCGAGATCGCTTGCGCCAGGATGTGAAAACAGAACTTTTTGCGCGCCAGCTTCAATATGAGCTTGGCCGTCGGCTTGTGAGCCGAAAACACCTGTACAATCGAGTACAATGTCGACTTCTAAGTCACGCCATGGCAAGAGTTCGATTTCTGCAAGGTGAAGGATTCTAATCGAATCGAATTCGCCACTGTCGTGGTGAACATAGAGGTGTTCTTGGTCATGCGAGATTTTCTTTCCGAAGCGGCCATGACTGGTGTCATATTGAAGAAGATGTGCCATCGCTTCGGGTTGCGCGAGTTCATTAACCGCCACAACTTTTATCTGCTGATGCTTACCGCTCTCATATACTGCTCGCAGTACATTACGACCGATACGTCCAAATCCATTGATCGCAACTTTTAGCATTTATCCTTCGCCTCACCAAAAATTCGTGTCACAGATAGTACCTGATACGGAGGCTGAGCGCATTAAGTAAGTGATCTACCTCGCGGTAAACTATCTTTTCACTTCACAATATATTCACACCAGAAATATATTAATTTCTGACCTCGCGTATTTCACTTGGCACTTTAGCTCCTTGTTTGACCACCAAAGGAAATGCGTATGTCAGGTTTTCCCGCAGCTCACTTTTGTAAGCGATGCAATAGAGAAACACCACACTCTGAAGTGCTAGTCCGTAAACCAAGCAGTTATGATACGGATAAATCGATTCTTGGAACGTTAAAGCTTTGGGCTCATACCCTGCTGAACGGCGGTCACTATTACGATATGGATCGCTATGTCACCTGTAAGGAATGTGGACACAAAGAGAAGGACAACTGGGGAAAAGAATTTGAGTAGGCACAAAAAAACCGAGCATTAACGCTCGGTTTTTCTTTTATCTTCGTAAGCTTACGCTAGCAGTTCTTTTGCTGTGTTCACTACGTTTTCTACAGTGAAACCAAACATTTCGAACAATTGGTCAGCAGGCGCAGACTCACCGAATGTTGTCATACCGATGATGCGACCGTCGAAGCCAACGTACTTGTACCAGAAGTCAGCAATACCCGCTTCTACAGCGATACGAGCTGTTACGTCTGATGGCAGTACTGATTCACGGTAAGCCGCGTCTTGTTTGTCGAATGCATCTGTTGATGGCATTGAAACAACGCGTACTTTCTTACCTTCAGCCGTTAGTTGTTCTGCCGCTTTCACTGCTAGTTCAACTTCAGAACCTTTCGCGATGTCCGCTACTTGTTCAGCTGTACGTTCTTGTTGCGCTAGGTTTTGACGAGAGAAGATAAGCGCCGATGGGCCATCTTTACGTTCAATCGCTAGTTTCCATGCTACTGCAGACTCAACTTGGTCACATGGACGCCACGTGCTCATGTTTGGAGTCAGACGTAGAGACGCCATTTGCTCAACTGGTTGGTGAGTTGGGCCATCTTCGCCAAGACCGATAGAGTCATGCGTGTAAACTTGGATGTTCTGAATTTTCATCAGAGCAGCCATACGCATTGCGTTACGAGCGTATTCCATGAACATTAGGAATGTTGCGCCGTAAGGAACGAAACCGCCGTGTAGCGCGATACCGTTCATGATCGCTGTCATACCAAATTCACGTACACCGTAGTGGATGTAGTTACCAGAGAAGTCGTTCGCTTCTAGAGACTTAGAACCAGACCACATGGTTAGGTTAGAAGGTGCTAGGTCAGCAGAGCCGCCCATAAATTCTGGAAGCATTTGACCAAACGCTTCTAGTGCGTTTTGAGATGCTTTACGTGATGCAATGTTTGCTGGATTAGCTTGAAGGTCAGCAATAATTTGGCTTGTTTTCTCTTCCCACTCAGCTGGAAGTTCGCCGTTTAAACGACGCTTAAGCTCTGCTGCTTCTGCTGGGTAAGCCGCTGCGTATGCTTCAAACTTCGCGTTCCAAGCCGCTTCTTTTTCAGAACCTGCAGCTTTCGCATCCCACTCAGCGTATACGTCTGCAGGGACTTCAAATGCTGGGTGTTCCCAACCTAGGAATTCACGCGCTGCTGCGATTTCTTCCGCACCTAGTGGCGCACCGTGACAGTCGTGAGAACCAGCTTTGTTTGGAGAACCAAAACCGATGATAGTTTTAGTACAGATAAGTGTTGGACGAGGGTCTGCTTTCGCTGCGATGATAGCTGCGTTGATCGCTTCAGAATCGTGACCATCTACAGCAGGGATTACGTGCCAACCGTAAGATTCAAAACGCTTAGGCGTGTCATCAGAGAACCAGCCTTCAACGTGACCATCGATAGAGATGCCGTTGTCATCCCAGAATGCGATCAGTTTGCCAAGGCCTAGTGTACCAGCAAGAGAACAAGCCTCATGCGAGATACCTTCCATTAGACAGCCATCGCCCATGAACACGTAAGTAAAGTGATCAACGATGTCGTGGCCTTCTTTGTTGAACTGAGCCGCTAGTGCTTTCTCAGCCATTGCCATACCAACAGCATTAGTGATGCCTTGACCTAGAGGACCCGTCGTTGTCTCGATACCTGGTGCGTAGCCGTACTCTGGGTGACCAGGAGTCTTAGAGTGAAGCTGACGGAAGTTCTTAAGATCGTCGATAGACAGCTCGTAACCGCTCAGGTGCAGTAGAGAGTAAATCAGCATAGAGCCGTGGCCGTTAGACAGTACAAAACGGTCGCGGTCAGCCCACTCTGGGTTAGCTGGGTTGTGGTTTAGGTGAGAACGCCAAAGAACTTCAGCGATATCAGCCATACCCATAGGTGCGCCTGGGTGGCCAGAGTTAGCTTGTTGAACACCATCCATGCTAAGAGCGCGGATTGCATTTGCGAGCTCTTTGTTTGAAAGAACGTTACGAGAAGACATGTCTGCTCCTGAGTGCATTAAGCGAATTGATAAAGGAATGTGGGCACATTAACCAAGAGTACTGGGTATAAAAGTGCGGGCAACATTCTCTCAAAGCCAAAATCTGACTGCAAACGTTTTACTCACCATTTTTGAGGTTTTAACTCAATCTTTTCGCACTTAATGGACAATTTATTAAAAATTCACCCCATCAAAAGCAAACGATTGGGTAATAAGCTAGACAAATTCAAATAGAAAAAGAGCTTGTAATTCGACCGTGGGAAATTAAAATAGACGTCTAGATGTAGAAACACCTACAAACTGTATTGTATTTTTCGTGGCAAGCTTGCGTTAGTTAGCCATGAGTAAACCTTAAGATTGGAGCTATCATGGCTAAGCACCTGTTCACTTCTGAGTCGGTATCAGAAGGTCATCCAGATAAAATCGCAGACCAAATCTCTGACGCAGTTCTTGATGCAATTCTTGAGCAAGACCCAAAAGCACGTGTTGCTTGTGAGACTTACGTTAAAACCGGCATGGTTATGGTTGGTGGTGAAGTAACGACTTCTGCATGGGTTGATATCGAAGAAATCACTCGTGAAACTGTTCGTGAAATTGGTTACGTTCACTCTGATATGGGCTTTGATGCGAACTCGTGTGCGGTTCTAAACACCATCGGTAAGCAGTCTCCAGACATCAACCAAGGTGTTGATAAAGCAGACCCTAAAGAGCAAGGTGCGGGCGACCAAGGCATCATGTTTGGTTACGCAACTAACGAAACTGAAATCCTAATGCCAGCTCCAATTACATACTCTCACCGTCTTGTTCAAAAACAAGCTGAAGTTCGTAAGAGCGGTAAACTAGATTTCCTTCGCCCAGATGCGAAATCTCAAGTAACGTTCCAATACGACCAAGGTAAGATTGTTGGTATCGATGCAGTTGTTCTTTCAACTCAGCACTGCGATTCAGTAACAACACCTGACCTACGTGAAGCAGTAATGGAAGAGATCATCAAGCCAGTATTGCCTTCAGAGTGGATCACTAAAGACACAAACTTCTTCATCAACCCAACCGGTCGTTTCGTTATCGGTGGCCCAATGGGTGACTGTGGTCTAACTGGTCGTAAAATCATCGTAGATACTTACGGCGGTGCAGCTCGTCACGGTGGCGGTGCATTCTCTGGTAAAGATCCATCGAAAGTAGACCGCTCAGCAGCTTACGCAGCACGTTACGTAGCGAAAAACATCGTAGCAGCTGGCATGGCTGACCGTTGTGAAATCCAACTTTCTTACGCAATCGGTGTTGCTGATCCAACGTCTATCATGGTTGAAACGTTTGGTACTGAGAAAGTATCTCACGACATCATCATTGAAGCAGTTCGCCAATTCTTCGACCTACGTCCATACGGTCTACAAGAAATGCTTAACCTGCTGCAACCAATCTACAAGCAGACAGCAGCATACGGTCACTTCGGTCGCGAAGAATTCCCATGGGAAGCGACTGATAAAGCTGAACTTCTACGTGACTTCGCTGGCATCAAGTAATCGAGCCACGCTAGAATCGATAAAGCCCTCGCCTCTGGCGGGGGCTTTTTGTTTCTCCCCTTCCTCTTCTCCCTTATTTGTTCTGTGAACAAAAATTCAGCAATTATTTGTAAATTGCCTCATCTCCGCCAATAGTTAACATAATGTTAAGTACACTTTTCGATGCATATAACGTAAAGAAATATGATGCAGGCTCACGTGGCTAAAAGAGTCATGAAAAACGTCAGCCGAACATCTTTTATGGCCTAGGTGCCACCGTGGGACTAAATCAAGGAGGAGTTATGCCTCGTACCGTGAATCCATCCGACTTCCAAAATAAACGAAAGGAAGTCCCAGATAACGAATACGCCAGAACCATTCCATGCAACACTGTGAATCTTTCTGCACCCTTTCATTGGCTCGCACTGGGTCTGCACGACTTCGTTCGCATGCCTATTATTAGTGCCTTTTACGGCATCTGCTTCATGGCCGCAGCGATTGGTATCGTGCTTCTGGTTCAATGGCAAGGCACGCACCTTGTCGTAATGCCGAGCTTGATTGTTTACATGCTGATCGGTCCATTTCTAGCACTTGGCTTATATGACGCAAGCTGGGAAAGAGAGCGTGGGCACAAACCAAGCTTGTTCCACTCAATGAAAGCCATTGGGCGTAACTCGACCTCTCAATGGGCATTCGCCGTATTGCTCGCAGTGTGTATGATTTTCTGGATGCGAATTGCTGCACTGCTTCATGCGCTATACCCTTCTGTACAAGGTGCTCCGCTGACTGAATTCTTACCTTTCTTAGTGATCGGTTCACTCGTTGGTTTTGTCTTGGCTTGCGTGGTCTTCAGCATTTCTGCTTTCTCCATCCCGCTGATGATGGAGCGCCGCGTTGATATGATGACCGCCGTTTTCACAAGCTTTAACGCGGTAAAATCCAACATTCCAGCGATGATTGTATGGGCTGCCATTATTTGTGGCGGTATCTTAATCGGCTTTGCGACGTACGGTATTGGTATGCTCTTCACCATGCCAATCCTAGGCTATGGTACATGGCATGCTTACCACGCGACGATTAAGAAAAAACACACGCCTTAGAAAACTGATGCTATGATCCAGCCCTCGCAAACGCGGGGGCTTTTTTATTGGGTAAACGGGGTAAATCGTGGATATAGAACTGAGCTACAAAGCCAAACAGGTGATGGCAAATTGCATCGCGATGGCAGAACAAGCCTTCAAACGTTCTTTTCCAATTCCATCTCTGACTTTCAATGTACGTGGCAAAGCCGCTGGCAAAGCCTATTTACAGCTGAATGAAATTCGCTTGAACCCAAAACTCTTTAAAGAAAACCCTCAAGCGTTTCTCAAAGAAGTAATCCCACACGAAATCGCGCATCTCATTGCTTATCAAGTTTACGGTCGAGTTCGCCCGCACGGAAAAGAGTGGCAAGGCGTAATGGAAGCCGTGTTCAAAGTTCCAGCTAAGACAACGCACAGTTTCGATGTTGCCTCTGTACAAGGTAAAACCTTTGAATACCGCTGTGGTTGTATGACTTATCCGTTGTCCATTCGTCGCCATAACAAAGTTCTTCGCAAAGAAGCGGTATACTCATGCCAGAAATGCCGCCAACCGCTGAGCTTTACAGGCACTCAGCTCTCCTAAAGCCCCAAATTTCCCACTTTTTCATTCCAGAAAGAGAGACATTCGCTCTCAAAGTCTCTCTTTTTACCCATTATTGTTTATTTACTCACCACTAAAGCCCATTTGTGCGTGTTAGAATGAATAAAGTCATACTTTATAAAGACTTTAATCATGAAATACCTGTTCTCTTTATTCCTACTTGCGCTTTCTAGTGCGGCAATTGCTGCGCCTCCAAGCTCTTTCTCTGCGGCTAAGCGTGAAGCGGTAAAAATATACGCCGATCACCCAACCAGCTTCTACTGTGGTTGTGACATCAAATGGCAAGGTAAGAAAGGCATACCCGACCTTGCTTCATGCGGCTACCAAGTTCGTAAACAAGAAAAACGCGCATCGCGCATCGAATGGGAACACGTTGTCCCTGCTTGGCAATTCGGCCACCAGCGTCAATGTTGGCAAAATGGTGGACGCAAAAACTGCACAAGAAACGACAATGTCTTCAAATCAATGGAAGCCGATCTCCACAACCTGACTCCAGCTATTGGCGAGGTAAACGGTGACCGTTCGAACTACAACTTCAGCCAGTGGAACGGTATGGACGGCGTCAGCTACGGTCGTTGTGAAATGCAGGTTAACTTTAAGCAGCGTAAAGTCATGCCGCCCGATCGCGCGCGTGGTTCAATTGCACGTACTTACCTCTACATGAGTAAAGAGTACGGCTTCAAACTGTCTAAGCAACAAACTCAATTAATGAGTGCCTGGAACAAATCCTACCCTGTAGACAAGTGGGAATGTGAGCGTGATGAGCGCATTGCTAAGATTCAAGGCAACCACAACCCATTCGTTCAAGAGGCTTGTCGCGCGCTGTAATTCTTCCTGCGATTACCGCGATACACCTTCGTAGTTTGAGGCGTTATCATTTACTGCAATGGAAACGCCTCTTGCCCCTTGTTTTTTCGGTGGAAAGCATCCATGTTAGTGTCTAAACACTCGCGTATGCAGGAAATCGAAACACTATGCGTATCCCTCGAATTTATCATCCAGAAACCATTCAACAACTTGGCGTTATCGCTCTTAGCGACGATGCAGCTGGCCACATTGGTCGCGTGCTGCGTATGAAAGAAGGTCAAGAAGTCCTGCTCTTTGACGGCAGCGGCGCAGAATTCCCAGCAGTCATCAGCGAAGTCAGCAAAAAGAATGTGATGGTTGAGATCTCTGAACGCGTAGAAAGCAGCATTGAATCACCACTTGACCTTCATCTTGGTCAGGTCATTTCGCGTGGCGACAAGATGGAATTCACCATCCAAAAATCGGTGGAACTTGGCGTTAATACGATTACACCGCTGATCTCTGAACGTTGTGGTGTGAAACTAGACCAAAAACGTTTTGAGAAGAAACTGGCTCAGTGGCAAAAGATTGCGATCAGTGCGTGTGAACAGTGTGGTCGCAACGTAGTACCTGAAATTCGCCCTATCATGAGCCTAGAAGAATGGTGCCAAGAAGAGTACGACGGCTTGAAACTAAACCTTCATCCACGCGCTAAATACTCGATCAACACCCTGCCAACACCAGTTGAAAAAGTTCGTCTATTAATTGGCCCTGAAGGCGGTCTATCTTCTGACGAAATCGACATGACTCGCGAATACCAATTTGAAGAGACGCTACTCGGTCCTCGCGTTTTGCGCACCGAAACAGCGGCTCTGACAGCAATTACAGCTTTACAAGTTCGTTTCGGCGATCTTGGTTAAAACGGAGAAAAATAATGATCAAACTCGGTATCGTAATGGACCCAATCTCGTCCATTAACATCAAAAAAAGACTCTAGCTTTGCCATGATGCTTGAAGCGCAACGCCGCGGCTACGAAATCCACTACATGGAAATGAACGATCTGCACCTAGACCAAGGTAAAGCAATCGCAGACACTAAAGTGGTTGAGCTTAAAGAAGATCCAAACGGCTGGTATGAATTCAAATCAGAGCAGACTATCGAACTGTCTGAGCTTGATGCAGTGCTAATGCGTAAAGATCCTCCGTTCGACACTGAGTACATCTACGCAACTTACATCCTTGAGCGTGCTGAAGAGCAAGGCGCACTGATCGTGAACAAGCCACAAAGCCTACGCGACTGTAACGAGAAACTGTTCACCGCTTGGTTCCCAGAACTAACGCCAACCACCATCGTGACGCGTAAAGCAGAGAAGATTAAAGCTTTCCGTGAAGAACACGGTGATGTGATCCTAAAACCGCTCGATGGTATGGGCGGCGCATCTATCTTCCGCGTGAAAGAGAACGATCCAAACGTATCGGTAATCATCGAGACATTAACGAACCACGGCCAAAACTACGCAATGGCGCAAACCTTCGTGCCAGACATTAGCAACGGTGACAAGCGCATCCTAGTAGTTGATGGTGAGCCAATGCCTTACTGCCTTGCTCGTATCCCAGCAAAAGGTGAAACGCGTGGCAACCTAGCGGCTGGCGGCACGGGTGAAGCTCGTCCATTAAGTGAAACTGATATGAAAATCGCTCAAGCGGTGGCACCAACACTAAAAGAAAAAGGTCTTATCTTTGTGGGTCTTGACGTGATTGGCGACAAGCTAACGGAAATCAACGTAACCAGCCCAACCTGTATTCGTGAAATTGAAGCTGCTTTTGATATTTCTATCACAGGCAAGCTAATGGACGCGATTGAGCGCCGAGTGAAAGGCGAATAACTCAAACTGTATTACAGTTAATAAAGAGCGTTGTGGATTAACTTAAGCAAACTCATGCACATACCCGCAGGGGTAAAAGCTTGATGTTTGCTTAAGTGTTTTTAATAGCCTTATAAGGTCGAGATGAGAATGAACCTCACAAACCATTTCTTAGTTGCCATGCCGGGAATGAAAGATCCCTACTTCCAGAATAGCGTTATCTACGTCTGTGAACATAACGAAGAAGGCGCTATGGGGTTGATGATCAACGCACCTGTCGACATCACGGTAGGCAGCATGCTCAATCAAGTCGAAGTACAACCCGTGCACCCTCGCCTGTTTGAAGCAAGCTTGGATAGACCGGTATACAACGGCGGTCCTGTTTCTGAAGATCGTGGCTTTATCCTGCACAAACCAAAAGACTACTACGAATCAAGTATTCAAATGACCGACGAATTGACGGTAACTACGTCTAAAGACATCTTGTCAGTACTGGGGACAGAGGCTGAACCAAGTGATTATTTAGTAGCACTGGGATATTCAGGCTGGAGTGCGGGTCAATTAGAAACCGAGCTGGCTGAGAACTCTTGGCTGACCATCGAAGCAACACCAGAGATCATTTTCGATACACCGATTATCGATCGCTGGAAAAAAGCAGTCGAGAAGCTTGGCATCGATCCGAGTCAACTGTCCGCGGATGCTGGCCACGCTTAAAGGCGTACACAACCACTACTTTCATTTATTTAGATTCGAGACTCCTTATGTCACGTACAATCATGGCCTTCGATTTCGGCACCAAGAGCATTGGTAGTGCCATCGGGCAAGAAGTTACAGGCACAGCCTCACCGCTAAAAGCATTCAAAGCGAATGACGGCATTCCAAACTGGGATGATATCGAAAAGCAAATTAAAGAGTGGCAACCAGACCTATTAGTGGTGGGTTTGCCGACAGACTTACATGGTAAAGACCTAGAGACCATCACGCCGCGAGCGAAGAAGTTCGCCAACCGTCTGCATGGTCGTTACGGTTTACCTGTTGAATTGCATGATGAACGCCTATCAACGGCAGAAGCACGTGCAGAACTGTTCAGTATGGGTGGCTACAAGGCGCTATCAAAAGGCAATATCGACTGCCAATCCGCGGTGGTGATTCTTGAGAGCTGGTTTGAAAACCTTTGGGGTGAGTAGACATTTCAGGCGCAAATAAAAAAGGTTGGCTTCTGCCAACCTTTTTCGTTTCTGGAATAGATTAATCCATATCGATCTTAACATTCGCCAGCGTGCCTGTAGAGAAGGCTTCACCACGTTGCGTCTTCAACATCAAACGCAGATCGTTGGCTGAATCTGCACTGTGCAATGCATCCTCTTCGCTAATCTTACCTTGCATCACCAACTTGTAGAGCGATTGGTCGAAGGTCAACATCCCGAACTCGTTAGAGCGAGCCATGGTCGATTTCAATTCATGCAGATCACCTCGACGGATCAGATCAGAAACACGTGGACTGTTTAATAAGATCTCAAACACGCCATGACGCCCCTGACCGTTCTTATCACGGATCAACTGCTGACCCACCACACCTTTTAAGTTCATCGACAGATCAAATAAGAACTGATCTTTCTGATCTTTCGGCACTAGGTGCAAAATACGCTCCAGCGCTTGGTTTGCGTTGTTGGCGTGCAGTGTCGCCATACACAAGTGACCAGTCTCAGCAAAGGTCATCGCGTATTCCATCGTTTCTCGGCTACGGATCTCACCAATCAAAATCATGTCTGGCGCCTGACGTAACGAGTTTTTCAACGCCACTTCATAGCTGTCGGTGTCTAGGCCAACTTCACGCTGTGTCACGATGCAACGCTTATGTTCGTGCACAAATTCAATCGGGTCTTCTACCGTCAGGATATGACCCGTTTTGTTGTTGTTGCGATAACCCGTCATCGCCGCCATAGTGGTCGACTTACCAGAACCAGTGGCACCAACCACCAGCACTAAACCACGCTTGGCAATAGCAAGATCTTGCAGTACCAAAGGTAACTTAAGTTGCTCAAACGTCGGAATATTGGTTTCAATACGACGAATAACGGCTCCCGGTAATTCACGTTGGAAAAAGGCACTGACACGGAAACGACCGCAATCACGGACAATGGCAAAGTTAGACTCACGGCTTTTACGAAACTCCTGGCGTCGCTCTGGTTCCATTGCACTGTCAAGTAACAAGGCGACATCATTTTCAGTCAGCTTATCGCCTTGCGGGCGCAATTCACCATCCACACGAAACAAAATCGGAGCACCGACAGTGATGTAGAGATCCGACGCTTTTAACGCCAACATGCCTTCGAGAAATTTATTCAGATCCATCGTCCGTATTCGCTATTTCTTAAGTAATTCGTTACGAGAATTGCTGCGCTTCAATTTCAACTTTCTTATCCACTTCTTCACGCGATACCATGCCTTGCGCCATCAATTGACGAGCATTCTGCTCCATGGTCTGCATACCATGCGCCGCACCAGTCTGAATGATCGAATACATCTGCGCGACTTTGTCTTCACGAATAAGGTTACGGATCGCAGGCGTAGCCATCATGATTTCGTGACACGCGATACGACCGCCGCCGTTACGTTTCAGAAGTTTTTGCGCGATAACCGAACGCAATGATTCTGACAGCATCGAACGCACCATGTCTTTGTCGCTACCAGGGAAGACGTCAATAATACGGTCGATGGTTTTCGCTGCCGAGCTAGTGTGCAGCGTACCGAAAACAAGGTGACCCGTTTCAGCAGCCGTCAGCGCCAAACTGATGGTTTCTTTATCACGCATCTCACCAACTAGAATCACATCCGGGTCTTCACGCAGCGCGCTGCGTAGCGCGTTTTGGAAGCTGTGTGTATCACGGTGTACTTCACGTTGGTTGATCAGACACTTATTGTTGGTGTGAACAAATTCAATCGGATCTTCAATTGTTAGGACGTGCTTATTGTGATTACGGTTAATGTAGTCAACAATGGCAGCCAAGGTAGTCGATTTACCAGAACCCGTTGGGCCAGTAACCAGTACCAAACCTTTTTCCGCATTGGCGATTTTTCTGAAGATCTCAGGAGCTTCTAGCTCTTCCAGTGTTGGAATGCTACTTGGGATGGTACGGAACACCGCCGCACAACCGCGAGATTGGTTGAAAGCGTTGACACGAAAACGGCCAACGTTATGCAATTCAAATGAAAAGTCGACTTCGAGTTTTTCTTCGAACTCACTGCGCTGCGCATCGTTCATGATTTCAAAAACCAAACGGTGCACTTCTTGGTGTGTAAACGCTGGAATGCCCAGTTTTCTTACATCACCATCAATACGAACCATTGGTGGTACACCTGCAGAAAGATGTAGATCCGAAGCATTATGTTTTACACTAAAATCCAGTAACTCAGTGATATCCATTTAAAATCCTTAAGTCTAAAGTACAGCTATGAGTAGTATTCAACAAAACATTGAACATATCACCTCTCAAATTCGACACGACGAACAAAAGTGCGGTCGTTCTCCAGAGTCAGTGCAACTTCTAGCAGTAAGCAAAACTAAACCTGTCGAGGCAATTCTCGAAGCTTACCAAGCTGGCCAAGAGGCGTTTGGTGAAAACTACGTCCAAGAGGGCGTCAGTAAAGTTCAGCACTTTGCCGAACATTATCCAGATAATCGAATCGAATGGCACTTCATTGGTCCAATTCAATCCAATAAATCACGCCCTGTTGCTGAACATTTCGATTGGGTTCACACCATCGATCGCGCTAAGATCGCTCAGCGCCTCAATGACCAACGCCCAAGCGAGCTAAAACAGCTACAAGTTCTGATTCAAGTTAATACCAGTGGTGAAGAATCAAAATCTGGCGTCGCCGATGCAGAAATATTCGAGCTGGCTGAGTTGATTTCTCGCCTGCCAAACCTCACGTTAAGAGGGTTGATGTCGATTCCTGCCAACGTGCCAGATTACGAATCACAACTTCGCGCATTCAAACAACTTGAGGAGCTAAAGCAAAAGCTAGCTCAGCAATACCCAGATGTCGACACGCTGTCCATGGGGATGAGCGGTGACATGGATGCAGCCATCGAAGCAGGTAGCACCATGGTGCGCATCGGCACGGCGATTTTGGCGCGCGCGACTACAGCAAACAGCAATAAAAGCGACTCGTTGTTAGACACTGTGAATTTGAGTCTGACCGCCTTTCTTTAGGCAGTCAGAGCAAAGTGGTGCAATTATACACCTGAGCGCACAACAAATTGTAAGAATTTATATTTGGAAATCAGACATATGGAACATAAAAAGATTGCCTTTATCGGCGCAGGAAACATGGTGCGTGCGATTGTTTCTGGTCTTGTAGCAAATGGCTACCCAGCACAGAACATCATTGCAACCGCCCCATCAGAGACGCGTCGCCAACCTCTTGAGCAAGACTTTGGCATCCGTACCGCCAGCGATAACATCGCAGCCGCGACAGAAGCGGATGTTGTGGTATTGTCTGTGAAACCACAAATGATGGAAGACGTGTGTAAACCACTGCAATCTATCGACTTCAGTGACAAACTGGTTATCTCCATCGCAGCGGGCATCAACTGTTCACGTTTGGATGGCATGCTAGCGACTAAGCTCAACTTGGTTCGCGTGATGCCAAATACACCATCGCAACTTGGTTTGGGCATGAGTGGTCTTTATGCGCCTGAACATGTGCAAGAACAAGATAAAGCCTTCGCGGCAGAGCTAATGCAAGCCTGCGGTAAGGTATGCTGGGTTGAACAAGAATCTGGAATCAACAATGTGATTGCAGCGGCAGGCAGCGCACCGGCTTACTTCTTCCTATTTATGGAAGCGATGCAAGCAGAAGCGATTGCTCAAGGTTTCGATAAAGACACGGCTCGCACGTTAGTTCAGCAAGCAGCACTTGGCGCAGCAAGCATGGTAGTGGAAAATCCAGAAACTGAGCTTTCAACGCTACGCGAGAACGTGACATCAAAAGGTGGCACAACGGCAGAAGCGCTACGTACGTTCAACGAGCACCAACTGTCTGATATTGTGGCAAAAGCAATGCAAGCTGCGGTTGCTCGTGCTGAAGAAATGGAAAAACTGTTTTAATGACTGAGTGGCACCTACTCTGTGTCACTCACTTACTTGTTAAGGGTACCTTATGAATTCAATGAGTTTTCTCATCTCAACCCTATTTGACCTGTACATCATGGTCGTGATTTTGCGTATTTGGTTGCAAGCTGCTCGTGCAGATTTCTACAACCCATTCTCGCAGTTCATCGTCAAAGCAACCCAACCGGTTGTAGGACCGCTGCGCCGTGTGATCCCATCCATCGGCAGCATCGACCTAGCAACGGTACTGTTTGCTTACGTACTTTGTGTGCTTAAGTTTGTTGCGCTGATCCTGATCGCTTCTAGCGGTTCGGTGTCATTCAGCATGGATTTCCTATTCCTAGGTTTATTGTCTCTGATTAAAGCCGCTGGCGGCTTGTTGTTCTGGGTACTACTGATCCGCGCAATCCTGAGCTGGGTTAGCCAAGGTCGCAGCCCTATCGAGTACGTATTCCATCAACTAACTGAACCAATGCTAGCGCCAATCCGTCGCATCATCCCTGCAATGGGTGGCTTTGACCTAAGCGTGCTAGTGCTGTTCATCGGCCTACAATTCGCTAACTTCCTAATGGGCGACATGATTGGTCCTATCTGGTATCAACTATAATGTCAGAAGCAGTTTGGCATGATGGCGAGGATGTGGTGCTTCGGCTCTACATCCAACCAAAAGCAAGCCGCGACAAGATCGTCGGCTTGCATGGTGAAGAGCTCAAAATTGCCATCACCGCGCCGCCTGTCGATGGTAAAGCGAATGCGCACTTAACCAAGTTTTTAGCCAAACAATTTAAAGTTGCTAAAGGTTTGGTTCACATAGAAAAAGGTGAACTGGGACGTCATAAACAAATTCGGATAGAATCCCCAGTGCAAATACCTACAGAAATTAAAGCCATCATTTGATGGCTTTTTATTTACGAAATTCGTACCAATAATAAAGCGTCCGATTCGAGGAAGTGATAATGAGCAAATGGATTACCGCCCTACTGATCAGCCTGCTGTCTTTACCAAGCATGGCAGGTCAGTTCAAAACCATGAAAGACATCGAGGTCCACTACATCGCGTTTAACTCAACCTTTTTAACTCCCAAGATCGCCCGTAGCTACGACATCAAGCGTAATGGCTACAATGCAGTACTAAACATCAGCGTGCTCGATAGTGCCTCTCTGGGTAAGCCAGCCGTTGAAGCAAAAATCAGTGGGCAGGCAAAGAACCTTATCGGTCAAACGCAAAAGCTCACCTTCCGTGAAGTGAAAGAAGGCGATGCGATTTACTACCTAGCAGAGCTCGGTATCACCAACGAAGAAACTTTTACCTTCGATATTGACGTTAAAGCTGGAAACAAAGGCTCAGGTAAGCTTAAATTCACCCAGAAATTTTATGTCGAAGAGTAATTAGGTTGCGATGATCTAAAAGCTTTTAGAACATCATAACCCTAGAACTAATTTAATCAGGGAGAACACTGCGTTCTCCCTTTATCGCTACAGAAAGAGACGACCATGAAAAAGATAGTGCTAGCAACAGGCAACCAAGGCAAAGTTCGTGAGATGGCAGATCTGCTGTCTGACTTCGGTTTTGAAGTATTGGCGCAAAGTGAATTCAACGTATCTGAAGTAGCAGAAACTGGCACGACTTTCATCGAAAACGCGATCATCAAAGCTCGCCATGCAGCACAAGAAACGGGTCTTCCTGCGATTGCGGACGACTCTGGCTTAGAAGTTGATTTCTTGAAAGGCGCTCCAGGCATTTACTCTGCACGCTATGCAGGTGAAAAGGCCTCTGACCAAGAGAACCTAGAGAAGCTACTTAAAGCAATGGAAGGCGTACCAGAAGCAGAGCGCACCGCTCGTTTCCACTGTGTATTGGTTTTGATGCGTCACGAGAACGATCCAACCCCTATCGTTTGTCACGGTAAGTGGGAAGGTCGCATTCTAACTGAAGCACATGGTGAAAATGGCTTTGGCTACGACCCAATCTTCTTCGTACCTGAAGACAACTGCGCGTCTGCCGAACTTGAGCCAGCACGTAAAAAACAACTGTCTCACCGCGGTAAAGCGCTCAAGTCGTTGTTTGCTCAACTGTCTGAGCAAGTGTCTCAGTAATCACGAGCGAATTAGACCATGTTAACGCCCCCTGCACTGAGCTTGTATGTACACATCCCATGGTGTGTACAAAAGTGCCCGTATTGCGACTTTAACTCTCACGCACTTAAAGCCGAGATCCCAGAAGAAGAGTACATCAATGCTCTTCTTGAAGATTTGGATACCGACATTGAGAAATACCGTCTTAACGAAACGCCACGTCCATTGCATTCAATTTTCATTGGTGGTGGTACGCCGAGTTTGATTTCGGCGGAAGGCATCGAGCGTCTACTTAAGGGCATTGAAGCGCGAATTCCGTTCAAGCCTGAAATCGAAATCACCATGGAAGCCAACCCAGGCACCATTGAAGCTGAACGTTTTGTTGGCTACCGCAAGGCTGGTGTAACGCGCATCTCTATCGGCGTGCAGAGCTTTGAGCAACAGAAGCTTGAGCGTTTGGGGCGTATTCACGGTCAAGACGAAGCCGTCAATGCCGCTAAGCTAGCGCACCAAATCGGTTTGAACAGCTTTAACCTCGATCTCATGCACGGCTTACCAGATCAAAGCATCGAACAAGCCTTAGCAGATTTGGATAAAGCGATTGAGTTGGCGCCGCCGCACCTCTCTTGGTATCAGCTGACCATAGAACCAAACACCATGTTCTACTACAAGCCACCGACTCTGCCAGATGACGATGACTTGTGGGATATCTTCGAGCAAGGACATGAGAAACTCGCAGCGGCAGGTTACGTTCAATACGAGATTTCTGGTTACAGCAAACCGGGCTATCAGTGCCAGCACAACCTGAACTACTGGCGCTTTGGTGACTACCTTGGCATTGGTTGTGGCTCACACGGTAAGCTGAGCTTTGCTGATGGTCGCATCATTCGTACCACTAAGGTCAAACACCCGCGTGGCTATCTGATGGCATACCAAAACATGGTGAAGCCGTACTTGGATAGTGAACAGCTTGTGGCTGATGAAGATCGCCCGTTTGAGTTCTTTATGAACCGTTTCCGCTTAATGGAGGCGTGCCCGAAACAAGACTACATCGATACAACAGGTCTGCCGTTGAGCTCAATTCAAGAGACTATCGATTGGGCGCTTGAAATGGGTTACCTGAGTGAAACAGAGACTCACTGGCAAATTACCGAGAAAGGTAAGCTGTTCCTCAATGACTTGCTTGAAGCCTTTATGGCGGAAGAGGAATAAGAAAGGGAATCGAGATTCGGGAACGGACTGGGTCCTTCGAGAAACAGAATGTATGACTACATTTACCTAGGCAGAAACAAAAAGGGTTGGCGCTCAAACGCCAACCCTTTTTTTTATTCGTAACAACACTTATCTAAAGCGAAGCGTTCCTAAGTCCCGAATCCACAAGGACGAAGTCCGTTCCCATATCCAAGTGCAAAGCGCTTTTAAAATATCGAACGACCAATACGCTCAGCAAGTAACTCAAGCGCTTTAGTACCAGCGAGTGAGTTACCAGATGCATCAAGCTCTGGTGACCAAACAGCAATCGTCATTTCACCCGGTACGACAGCGATGATGCCACCACCAACACCAGACTTACCCGGCATACCAACGCGGTAAGCAAATTCACCGGCACCATCGTACAAACCACAAGTTGCTAGCAATGCATTCAACTGCTTGGTTTGCGTTGGTGATACCACAGGCTTACCCGTTTGCACCGACGTGCCTTTATTGGCTAAGTAGCTAAAGGTCTTTGCGAGATCAACACAGCTCATCTTCAATGCACACGCATGGAAGTAGTTTTGCAGAACAGGGATAACCTCGTTCTCGAAGTTACCAAATGAACGCATCAAGTACGCAATCGCAGCGTTGCGGTCGCCATGCATCATTTCAGACGCGGCAACCACTTTGTCGTACACGATATGAGTATCACCAGATAGCTGACGAGCAAATTCCAATAAACGCTGACGAGGCGCAGAGAGACGGCTTTGCAGCAAATCAGCAACCACAATAGCACCAGCATTAATAAACGGGTTACGTGGAATGCCCTGTTCCATCTCTAACTGGATCATCGAGTTAAACGCCTGACCAGAAGGCTCTTTACCTACACGACACCAGATCTCTTCTTGCTTGTACAAACACATAGCCAGAGTCAGGCTCAACGCTTTTGAGATCGACTGAATCGAAAATGACTCTTCTGCATCGCCCGCTTTAATCACTTCACCTTCATTGGTGTATACAGCGATACCCAGTTTGCTATTGGGTACTTTTGCCAATGCGGGAATGTAATCGGCGACTTTGCCTTGACCAATTAGAGGGCGAACTTCCGCTAGAATGTCTGTCAAAATTTGCGCTGTAGGTTTCATCTTCTACCTTCTTGTCACAAGAACCCAAATGGCTGAGTTCAGAGGTAAAAAAAGCCAACGCGGACGTTGGCTTTTCCATGGAATTGATTCGACTCAAGTCGATTATGGTTTTATTGCCACAATGATGTTGCGGTTGATGGATTGATCAACACGGTGAAGATAACCGATGTAAGGCTCTTCTGAAAGTACCTTCCACCCTTGCTCTTCAAATAATGCCGCCACGTCTTTCCACTTCAAGGTGAATTCGTTGAAAGACAGCACCACAGAGCCTTGCTTCTTCAGAACCACTTTCCATGCAGGCAGAGCCTCTTTTAGAAGCTCCAGTGGGCTTCGGTTCAGTTTGCTGTCTTTGGCATTTTTGCTGCCGTGCTGCACGCCGTAAGGCAAGTCAGACACCATCACATCTACCGAGTTCTTCTTCACAACTTGGTCAGCAATACGCGTATCTGCTGAGTACAGCTTCATCGTTTGAAGATTACCTTTGTTGTAATCATCTTTGTCTGCTGCTGCCTCAACCACGAAGCCATCTGCCACTTTTTTACCACCAGAAGTGCGCTTTTCTTTGCTCACTTTGTGCTTAAAGCGACCGTTCTTCATGAACTTAACGATGAAGGTTTGGATCTCTTGAACCCATTTCTGGTTGATCTCAACACCCACAACATTCAAGCCGTGGATCAAACCTTCAAACAGTGTTGTACCTTTACCACACATAGGATCCATCAGCGTTAATTGCGCACTGCCCGTGTTGGCAGCACTGACGCCTAGGTTCACCATCAAACGCGTAAATTGCTCGTTTGTTTTACCTGTGTAACGCAGGATCTGACTCATGCTCTCAGGGAAAGTATTGAATGCAGGCGCCTGAATTGGACGTAATAAGCCATCTTCACGCACTTCAAATAGCGCGTAGTAGATAGATGACGCAGCAATCTTGCCGGCCTGTGCTTCACTTAGTTCGGTTTCGCAAGAGAACACAAGTGCAGCAGGAAGACCCACGTCTTTGTTGCCAATTTCAGTTACTTCAACACCTTCCGACGCCAAAATCGCTTTCAGCTCAGAACATGCAATCGTCATTGCGCTATCAAAGTAAATACGGTTATGACCCGGATTCGCTAATATCGCGTAGTGGTACATCTACTGGCTCCTTAAGCAGTACGCTTGAATTTGATATCCCACACACCGTGGCCTAGACGGTGACCGCGAGCTTCAAATTTAGTCAGTGGACGCTCTTCTGGACGAGGAATGAAGTCGCCTTCTTCAGCGATGTTTTCGAAACCAGGTGCTTGGTTCATGATTTCAATCATGTGCTCAGCGTAGTTTTCCCAGTCTGTCGCCATGTGGAAGATACCTTCATTAAGGATAAGCTTCTGACGAACCATTTCAGCGAACTCAAGTTGTACGATACGACGCTTGTGGTGACGCTTTTTGTGCCATGGGTCTGGGAAGAACAGTTGTAGCGTTGCTAGGCTGCCATTCGGGATCATGTGTTCGAATACTTCTACCGCATCGTGACACATTACACGTAGGTTCGTGATACCCGCTTCGCGAGCATCTGCAAGACAAGCACCAACGCCTGGGCTATGAACTTCGATACCGATGAAGTTTTTCTCTGGCGCGTTCTTTGCCATTTCAACCAATGAAGCACCCATACCAAAGCCGATCTCAAGCACTACTGGGTTATCGTTGCCAAACACTTCTTTCCAATCAAGAAGTTCTGTTTTGTAGTCGATACCCATTGTTGGCCAGCACTCGTTCATCGCATTTTCTTGGCCCTTAGTTAGACGACCTTCGCGACGCACGAAACTGCGGATTTTACGGATCATTTTACCGTCTTCGTTGTATTCGTTAGTGGTTACTTCACTCATTGATTTTGCCTGCACATTGATTAATCAAAGCGGGGATTATCCAAAGAATTCACTTAGGTGCAAGTATTTGTTGAGCTATCGGACTATGGCAGCCCAAAAGCAAACAAACCAGACACAATATCCCCACAGTTTATCTGTTGTACTTACACCACAATCTGTGGTGCAATTTTGCTCCTAACCAATAATAGAATACAGAGCAAGTCGTGACACCTTTCGCCAGTGCCATCTTAGAATGGTATGACGCATATGGAAGAAAAGATCTTCCGTGGCAACAAAACAAGACCGCTTATAGTGTCTGGTTGTCTGAAATCATGCTTCAGCAAACTCAGGTCACTACGGTTATCCCTTATTACCAACGCTTTTTGGAGCGCTTCCCGACCGTGGTCGATCTTGCCAATGCTGAGCAAGATGAAGTGCTGCACCTTTGGACCGGCTTGGGTTATTACGCTCGTGCTCGTAACCTTCATAAAGCCGCAAAAGAGGTCGCTCATAAATACAATGGTGAGTTTCCCCTAGACCTAGAGCAGATGAATGCCCTACCGGGGATTGGTCGCTCCACCGCCGCTGCGGTTCTTTCGTCTGTCTATAAACAGCCACATGCGATATTAGACGGCAACGTAAAGCGCACACTTTCACGCTGTTTTGCCGTGGATGGATGGCCGGGACAAAAGAAAGTCGAAAATCAATTGTGGGAGATCGCAGAAACGCACACGCCACAAACAGACGTCGACAAGTACAATCAAGCCATGATGGATATGGGTGCCATGATGTGTACCCGCAGTAAGCCTAAATGCACCTTGTGTCCGGTCAACGAACTTTGTGTAGCAAAGAAACAAGGTAATGTGCTTGATTACCCGGGTAAGAAGCCGAAAAAAGACAAGCCGGTTAAGCAGACACGTTTCGTTATGCTGCACCACAAAAATGGTGATAGTCACGAAGTGTGGCTAGAACAAAGACCGCAGACAGGTATTTGGGGCGGGCTATTTTGCTTCCCGCAAACCGAGCATATTGATGTAGAGAGCGATATTGAGTTACTACTGGAACAACGTGGTATTCAAGCCAACGATATTAGACATAAAGAAACTCTGATTACGTTTCGTCATACATTCAGCCATTACCATCTCGATATCACACCGATTTTGATTGACCTGTCAAAGCAACCCAATGTGGTGATGGAAGGTAACAAAGGTCTTTGGTATAACTTATCTAAACCTGAAGAAGTCGGTTTGGCAGCCCCAGTAAAACTCTTACTGGAAGCGCTACCCCACGAGCTTCGTTAATTAATTGCAAGGAGTCATTATGAGCCGCACTGTTTTTTGTGCTCGACTAAAGAAAGAGGGCGAAGGTCTAGACTTTCAACTTTACCCAGGTGAACTAGGTAAACGTATTTTCGATAATATCTCGAAAGAAGCTTGGGCTCAGTGGCAGCACAAACAAACTATGTTGATCAACGAGAAGAAGCTCAACATGATGGATCCTGAACATCGCAAACAACTTGAGACTGAAATGGTGAATTTCTTGTTCGAAGGTAAAGATGTTCACATCGAAGGCTACACGCCACCAAGCGAATAAAGCAAACTTGTTTTAAAACAATGACATCACAACCAACCTTGTGGTGTCATTTTTATATTAGAGCCCACAAAGCCATCTCAATAGTTATGAAAAAAATTGCCTTTATTGCTACCGCACTCTTAATGGCAGGTTGCAGCCGCGAATTCGTCGAGCAAATTTACGACGTCAATTACGAGCCAACCAACCGTTTTGCCAACAACCTAGCAGAACTGCCGGGACAGTTTGAAAAAGACACCGATGCTCTCGATGCACTGATCAGCAGCTTCTCTGGCAACATTAAAAAGCGCTGGGGCCAACGTGAAGTGAAAGTCGCAGGTAAAAGCAATTACGTAAAATACATCGATAACTACTTGAGTCGTGCAGAAGTCGACTTCCAAAAAGGTGTGATTACCATCGAAACGGTTTCTCCAACAGAGCCACAAAAACACCTTAAGAACGCCATTATCACCACACTTTTAACGCCAGATGATCCGGCTAGTGTCGACTTGTTCTCTTCTAAAGAGATTAAATTGGAAGGTCAGCCCTTTCTTTACAATCAAGTTGTCGACCAAGACAAAAAGCCCATTCAATGGTCATGGCGCGCGAATCGCTTTGCCGATTACTTGATTGCTAATCAAGTAAAAACCAAAGATGTCGACTTTAAGAAAGCGTATTACGTTGAAATCCCAATGGTAGAAGACCACTTCTCACAGCGTAGTTACCAATACGCAGACATTGTGCGTCGTGCCTCGAAGAAATACGACATCCCTGAAGATTTGATTTACGCCATCATCAAAACCGAAAGTAGCTTTAACCCGTACGCAGTAAGCTGGGCTAATGCGTATGGATTGATGCAGGTTGTGCCGAAAACAGCTGGCCGTGATGTATTCAAGCTGGTGAAGAACCGTTCTGGACAACCAAGCCCTGAATATTTGTTTAATCCAGAAAACAACATTGATACTGGAACGGCTTACTTCTACATCCTTAAAAACCGTTATTTGAAAGATGTACAGCACCCAACCTCGTTGGAGTACAGCATGATTTCTGCTTACAACGGCGGAACTGGTGGTGTTTTAAACACTTTCCATCGAACTGATCGCAAACGTGCGATGCAAGATTTAAATTCTTTACAGCCAAACCAAGTTTATTGGGCACTAACCAAGAAACACCCGAACGCAGAAGCACGTCGTTACCTAGAAAAAGTTACAAATTTCAAAAAGGAATTTAACGCAGGGTAAACTTTTTTCCGACAGTTGAATAAAAAGCGTTCGAACAACCACTTTTTTGAAATTATTTAAAAAAAGTGGTTGACGCAAAGCAGGAAAATCCGTTTAATAGCGCTCCGTCGCCCGGATAGCTCAGTCGGTAGAGCAGAGGATTGAAAATCCTCGTGTCGGTGGTTCGATTCCGCCTCCGGGCACCACAATTTAAAATTGTTGGTGCTTAGCACGAACAGTTAAAAAGAAAACGGTACGCCGACTTAGCTCAGTAGGTAGAGCAACTGACTTGTAATCAGTAGGTCACCAGTTCGATTCCGGTAGTCGGCACCATTCTTTTGCCTCGATAGCTCAGTCGGTAGAGCAGAGGATTGAAAATCCTCGTGTCGGTGGTTCGATTCCGCCTCGAGGCACCATATTTGGTGCGCTTGCTTAGAGTAAGACACAAAACAGAATAGTTCCTCCTTAGCTCAGTTGGTAGAGCGACGGACTGTTAATCCGCAGGTCACTGGTTCAAGTCCAGTAGGAGGAGCCAACTTCTAGAGTTTCATGTAAATGGGATTCTAAAAAATGAAGAGTTTACTCTTCAAAAAAGAAAACGGTACGCCGACTTAGCTCAGTAGGTAGAGCAACTGACTTGTAATCAGTAGGTCACCAGTTCGATTCCGGTAGTCGGCACCATTCTTTTGCCTCGATAGCTCAGTCGGTAGAGCAGAGGATTGAAAATCCTCGTGTCGGTGGTTCGATTCCGCCTCGAGGCACCATATTTGGTGCACTTGCTTAAAGCAAGACACAAACAGAATAGTTCCTCCTTAGCTCAGTTGGTAGAGCGACGGACTGTTAATCCGCAGGTCACTGGTTCAAGTCCAGTAGGAGGAGCCAACTTTGAAAGCCAAGTCTTCGGACTTGGCTTTTTTCTTATCTGCAATTCTAAAATCCCCCTCTACTTTCACTTCCCTCCTTTCCTTTACCATCAATCTCCTCTCGAAACTTCGTTATAAACTCAGACACCATTGATAAAAAACACTTATTTTACGCTAAAAATTTAATCTAAATCATAGTTTCAGCACGACCGCATAGGCGCTTGTATACAAGTTCAATATGATGAATTTATTATTACTCCCCCTAATAAGCTATGCATTGCATAGTACGTAACACGCCTTGTGAGCTAACTATGAAATTAAAAACTCAAGCCTATTTATTATCTGCAATCATATTGGTTGCCCTGCTTGCTCTAACCGCGACAGGTCTATGGACACTGCGCGTAGCAAGTAATCTTGATAACAAAGCTCGAGTTACTGAGCTATTTAGGAGTGCCTACAGCATTCTGACTGAAGTTGAACAAATGGCCGTGGAAGGCAAGATGCCAGAAGATGAAGCCAAAGCGCTGGCGACCCGCCTACTTCGTAACAATATCTACAAAGACAACGAATACGTTTATGTTGCAGACGAGAACATGATTTTCGTGGCGGCACCGCTTGATCCGCAACTGCACGGTACCAGTTTCCACGATTTCCGCGATGGTGATGGCAACAGTGTCGGCCAATTGATTTTGGATGTACTGGGCCGTAAGACAGGTCAAATCGTTGAATACACCTGGACACAGAAACAACCAGATGGAACGGTCGAAGAAAAGCACTCTATCGCAGAGAAAACACCACATTGGAACTGGGTGGTAGGCACTGGTATCGGGTTTAATGAAGTCAACGCTCGCTTCTGGTCAACGGCGCAATGGCAACTGGCACTGTGTTTAGCGATTGCAGGCGCGATTCTAGGCGGCCTAATTATCTCTATCCGTAAGATGCTTAATCTACTCGGCGGCGAGCCAAATGACGTACGTGAAGCGGTTCAAGCCGTTGCTCAGGGAGATATCCAAGCCAGCTTTGAACACACAGCCCCTAAAGACAGCATCTATGGCGCAGTGCAAGAGATGAGTCAATCTCTAGCTAAGATGGTAACGAACCTAGACGAATCAATGCACGCATTACGTTCAGAGCTATCAGCCGTAGAGTCTCGCTCTAATTCGATCGCTGATCTAACCATGTCTCAGCAGCAGTCGACGGCAATGATCGCAACAGCGATGACAGAAATGGCTTCTTCAGCTAACCATGTTGCAAGCTCGGCAAGTGACACTGCACATAACACCGATGAAGCAGACAAACAAAGCCAACACACGCAATCATTGATCCACAGTACGGTAGATAATATTCAAGGCTTGGCGACTCAGCTAAATACGGCCAGCAAAGCGGTTGCGGATCTTGACCAAGATGTAAACAGCATCGTGAAAGTTCTCGACGTAATCGGCGATATTGCTGAGCAAACTAACCTACTGGCGTTGAATGCCGCCATTGAAGCAGCTCGCGCAGGTGAACAAGGTCGAGGCTTTGCGGTAGTAGCAGATGAGGTGCGCAACCTAGCAGGGCGCACACAAGACAGCACAAAAGAGATTCAACAGATGATCTCTAACCTTCAAGAAGGTTCGCGCAATGCTATCCATACAATGGAAATCTGTGCCGAAACCAGTGAAAGCACGGTAACTGAGTCTATGAACGCCTCAGAAGCGCTACAACAAATAGTTACAGCTCTAGAGTCTATTACAGCCATGAGTCAACAAATTGCTACGGCTGCAGCGGAACAAACGCAAGTGAGTGATGACATTGCACACCGCATTAACCTGATTGAAGAAAGTGGTAGTCAGCTAAATGCAGTAGTAACAGAGAGTCAATCAAGCACGCAAACATTGGCATCTTTAGCGGATGAACTTGAAGGTTGGGTGAACAAGTTCTCAGTAAAGCACTAGTTTAAAGTCAATTGTTCAATAAAAAGCACGTTTTCAGACGTGCTTTTTTGTTTTTATCGCCTTTATTCTGAAGGTGAGCGCCCTATCATTATTAAAACAGCGCTTAAAACATGGCGCATTGCTGCTCAAAATGCATAAAAACAGCCCACTCCGAGCACAAATTCATCAAACGATATTTTATTTTAATTTTATTGTTGACCTGAAAGCCGAAAAGCCTTTTAATACACCTCGTCGCCCGGATAGCTCAGTCGGTAGAGCAGAGGATTGAAAATCCTCGTGTCGGTGGTTCGATTCCGCCTCCGGGCACCACAATTTAAAATTGTTGGTGTCTAACACGAACAATAGAAAGAATAACGGTACGCCGACTTAGCTCAGTAGGTAGAGCAACTGACTTGTAATCAGTAGGTCACCAGTTCGATTCCGGTAGTCGGCACCATTTATTCTTAAACAAGATAATTCCTCCTTAGCTCAGTTGGTAGAGCGACGGACTGTTAATCCGCAGGTCACTGGTTCAAGTCCAGTAGGAGGAGCCATCTTTCAGTTAGTAAGTCGATTACTTATTAACGAAAATGTGCCGACTTAGCTCAGTAGGTAGAGCAACTGACTTGTAATCAGTAGGTCACCAGTTCGATTCCGGTAGTCGGCACCACTTATTAAAATTTGTTCCTCCTTAGCTCAGTTGGTAGAGCGACGGACTGTTAATCCGCAGGTCACTGGTTCAAGTCCAGTAGGAGGAGCCATATTAGAAAAAGCCGCATCACTTGATGCGGCTTTTTTGCATCTAAAGAAAACTCGCAGCTCCCCTCTTCATCCAACTTTATCTCAATCAACAAAAAAGCCAGGTGATATACCTAGCTTTCTATTTTGTATCGTATCAGTGAGTAACCAGACAGAAGGCTAGCTCAACCCTCCAAGGCAGATGTACTTAGTCTCTAGATACTCATCCATACCTTGCTTCGCACCTTCACGACCAATGCCAGATTCTTTGATCCCACCAAATGGCGCTACTTCTGTAGAGATAATCCCTTCGTTTACCCCTACCATGCCGTATTCCAAACCTTCACTAAATTTGATGATGCGCTTCAAGCTATCGGTGTAGAAGTAGCAAGCTAAACCATATTCAGTGTCATTCGCCATCGAGAGCACTTGTTCATCGTCATCAAAACTAATGACTGGCAGAACCGGGCCAAACAGCTCTTGCTGCACGATCGCCATACTCTGTTCCACATTATCTAAGATAATAGGCTCCATAAAGCGCCCAGAGCGTTTTTGAGGCTGGTTAAGCATTGTTGCCCCTTCTTGTACTGCCTGATCAATCACTGCCTCTAGACGATGCTTAGAAGCCATCGTAATAACAGGACCAAGAGTTGTATTTTCCTCAAGGCCATTACCGACCGTCAGGCCCGCGGCTTTATCCAGAAGCTTAGCTAAGAACGCCTCTTTTACGCTCTGATGCACATACAAGCGGTTGGTACACACACAGGTTTGTCCGGCATTACGGAATTTAGAGGCTATTAAGCCATTCGCTGCTGCATCTAAATCTGCATCGTCAAAAACAATAAAAGGTGCGTTACCACCCAATTCCATAGAAGCGGCTTTAACCGTATCACTGGCCTGCTTCATTAAGATCTTACCGACACGTGTAGAACCAGTGAAAGAGATCTTCTTAATACGAGGATCGGTACTCAAAACGACACCAAACTCTGCAGCTTGTTCAGAAACAACAGTAGACAATAGAGCTTTAGGGATACCAGCCTGGTGAGCAAGCTCCACCACAGCCAGCGCAGTTAAAGGTGTTAATTCAGAAGGTTTAATGATCATCCCACACCCCGCAGCCAAAGCAGGCGCCGCTTTTCGAGTGATCATTGCAATAGGGAAATTCCAAGGTGTAATCGCAGCACACACACCGACAGGCTGCTTGATGGTAGAGAGGCGTCTATCTACCGCCGGAGCAGGAATTACCTCACCATAGGCACGCTTAGCCTCTTCTGCGAACCATTCAACAAAAGATGCGCCGTATGCGACTTCTCCACGGCTTTCGGTAAGGGGTTTGCCTTGTTCTAAGGTAATGATGTTCGCGATGTCTTCCGTATGCTCTACAAGCAATTGGAACCACTTTTTTAGGGAAGCGGAGCGTGCTTTAGCACTGAGTTTTGCCCACTCGACTTGAGCCGATTTACACGCTTCTATTTGCACATCTAACTCATCCAAAGAGCTAGGCTTTAAGCGAATCAGTTCTTGCTCAGTCGCAGGATTAATAACGGCAATCCCATCTTCAGAAGACAGGCTTTCGAATAAGACTCTTAGCGTTTCACTTTCTATCTGCTGCATCATTAGGTTGTACTCCCATAAGAACCTTTACTAGGTTAATCCTTCTGACAAATAAGAGTAAAGCAAACAAAGTTTTCTTCAGCGTAAATATGAGAAGTAATGACTAGGGCAGCTAACCCATAATAGAGGTAAGGGGACATAACCTAAGATCGTTATCATTTAAGAATATAACCATTGGGAGAGTCATAAGCTCGGTTTTATTAGATAAACCCTGTCTTTAACATAAGAAAGCAAATAGAGGGTATCTCAAACGTAACCAAATGACAGGTTAGATTCCCTAGTACGTGTGGAGAGACGAGGATACGTATGAGAACTTTATCTGAATGAATGATTGAGCTTGTAGGCTACAGACAAAGCCTTACTTTCCTATAAACGAAAATCATGTTCCCCAAAACGGTAAAGCTAGCACGAAGGCTGAATTTCTAGGTAAGTGTTGGTGTGGCCGGGGTTGCGCTCAATTGGACTCGCACACAAGCGGGACTCATTGGCCGTAGACCAAAATAATATCGCCAATACGAAAAGACCTCAGCATTTCTGCTGAGGTCTGGGATAAGTGGCTGACGGCCGGGGTTGCGGGCAACCGGGACTCATTCCCTGAAAGGGAAATTATTACGCTCAAAAACGACAAAACCCAGTCCGAAGACTGGGTTTCTAAATAAGTGGCGGAGCGGACGGGACTCGAACCCGCGACCCCCGGCGTGACAGGCCGGTATTCTAACCAACTGAACTACCGCTCCGCACTGGTTAGACCTAAAGTCTAAATTTAAAGCCTGGCGATGTTCTACTCTCACATGGGGAAGCCCCACACTACCATCGACGCTACTTCGTTTCACTTCTGAGTTCGGAATGGAAATCAGGTGGGTCCAAAGCGCTATGGTCGCCAAGCAAAATTCTTTACGTTTTGTTTTAAGCTTTAACTTAAAGCGTAAAACAAACAGTAAATGGTGCTGATACCCAGAATCGAACTGGGGACCTCATCCTTACCAAGGATGCGCTCTACCGACTGAGCCATATCAGCACATTATCTGTGTCCGTGAGGACTAAAAAAGCCCGCTTTTTCAAACGGGCTCTCTTAATTTTTGTCTTCACCTTCTTAAAAAGGCAAAAACTAAATTTAAAGCCTGGCGATGTCCTACTCTCACATGGGGAAGCCCCACACTACCATCGGCGCTAATTCGTTTCACTTCTGAGTTCGGAATGGAAGTCAGGTGGGTCCAAATCGCTATGGTCGCCAAGCAAATTCTTTAATTCGGAAAGCTGTTTCAGTTCTATTTACACATTCAATGTTCTTACATTGAGTCCATCAAAACCCCTTGGGTGTTGTATGGTTAAGCCTCACGGGCAATTAGTACAGGTTAGCTCAACGCCTCACAACGCTTACACACCCTGCCTATCAACGTTCTAGTCTCGAACAACCCTTTAGGATACTTAAAGTATCAGGGAAGACTCATCTCAGGGCTCGCTTCCCGCTTAGATGCTTTCAGCGGTTATCGATTCCGAACTTAGCTACCGGGCAATGCGTCTGGCGACACAACCCGAACACCAGAGGTTCGTCCACTCCGGTCCTCTCGTACTAGGAGCAGCCCCCTTCAATCTTCCAACGCCCACGGCAGATAGGGACCGAACTGTCTCACGACGTTCTAAACCCAGCTCGCGTACCACTTTAAATGGCGAACAGCCATACCCTTGGGACCGACTTCAGCCCCAGGATGTGATGAGCCGACATCGAGGTGCCAAACACCGCCGTCGATATGAACTCTTGGGCGGTATCAGCCTGTTATCCCCGGAGTACCTTTTATCCGTTGAGCGATGGCCCTTCCATTCAGAACCACCGGATCACTATGACCTGCTTTCGCACCTGCTCGAATTGTCATTCTCGCAGTCAAGCGGGCTTATGCCATTGCACTAACCTCACGATGTCCAACCGTGATTAGCCCACCTTCGTGCTCCTCCGTTACGCTTTGGGAGGAGACCGCCCCAGTCAAACTACCCACCAGGCACTGTCCGCAACCCCGATGAGGGGTCAACGTTAGAACATCAACACTACAAGGGTGGTATTTCAAGGACGGCTCCACTAATACTGGCGTACTAGTTTCAAAGCCTCCCACCTATCCTACACATGTAGGGTCAATGTTCAGTGCCAAGCTGTAGTAAAGGTTCACGGGGTCTTTCCGTCTAGCCGCGGGTACACTGCATCTTCACAGCGATTTCAATTTCACTGAGTCTCGGGTGGAGACAGCGTGGCCATCATTACGCCATTCGTGCAGGTCGGAACTTACCCGACAAGGAATTTCGCTACCTTAGGACCGTTATAGTTACGGCCGCCGTTTACCGGGGCTTCGATCAAGAGCTTCGACCGAAGTCTAACCCCATCAATTAACCTTCCGGCACCGGGCAGGCGTCACACCGTATACGTCATCTTACGATTTTGCACAGTGCTGTGTTTTTAATAAACAGTTGCAGCCACCTGGTATCTGCGACTCTCAATAGCTCCATCCGCAAGGGACTTCACCGTCGAGAGCGTACCTTCTCCCGAAGTTACGGTACCATTTTGCCTAGTTCCTTCACCCGAGTTCTCTCAAGCGCCTTGGTATTCTCTACCCGACCACCTGTGTCGGTTTGGGGTACGATTCCTTACAATCTGAAGCTTAGAGGCTTTTCCTGGAAGCATGGCATCAATGACTTCACTACCGTAGTAGCTCGACGTCGTGTCTCAGCCTTAAGAAGAGCCGGATTTACCTAACTCTTCAGCCTACGCACTTGAACCTGGACAACCGTCGCCAGGCCCACCTAGCCTTCTCCGTCCCCCCATCGCAATTGTAAGAAGTACGGGAATATTAACCCGTTTCCCATCGACTACGCCTTTCGGCCTCGCCTTAGGGGTCGACTTACCCTGCCCCGATTAACGTTGGACAGGAACCCTTGGTCTTCCGGCGAGGAGGTTTTTCACCCCCTTTATCGTTACTCATGTCAGCATTCGCACTTCTGATACGTCCAGCATGCGTTACCACACACCTTCAACCGCTTACAGAACGCTCCCCTACCCAATGCACAAAGTGCATTGCCGCAGCTTCGGTTTACTACTTAGCCCCGTTACATCTTCCGCGCAGGCCGACTCGACCAGTGAGCTATTACGCTTTCTTTAAATGATGGCTGCTTCTAAGCCAACATCCTGGCTGTCTGAGCCTTCCCACATCGTTTCCCACTTAGTAGTAATTTGGGACCTTAGCTGGCGGTCTGGGTTGTTTCCCTCTCCACGACGGACGTTAGCACCCGCCGTGTGTCTCCCGGATAGTACTTACTGGTATTCGGAGTTTGCAAAGGGTTGGTAAGTCGGGATGACCCCCTAGCCTTAACAGTGCTCTACCCCCAGTAGTATTCGTCCGAGGCGCTACCTAAATAGCTTTCGGGGAGAACCAGCTATCTCCAGGTTTGATTGGCCTTTCACCCCTAGCCACAAGTCATCCGCTAATTTTTCAACATTAGTCGGTTCGGTCCTCCAGTTGATGTTACTCAACCTTCAACCTGCCCATGGCTAGATCACCTGGTTTCGGGTCTATATCCAGAGACTGAACGCCCAGTTAAGACTCGGTTTCCCTACGGCTCCCCTAGATGGTTAACCTTGCCACTGAATATAAGTCGCTGACCCATTATACAAAAGGTACGCAGTCACACCACGAAGGTGCTCCTACTGCTTGTACGTACACGGTTTCAGGTTCTATTTCACTCCCCTCACAGGGGTTCTTTTCGCCTTTCCCTCACGGTACTGGTTCACTATCGGTCAGTCAGTAGTATTTAGCCTTGGAGGATGGTCCCCCCATATTCAGACAGGATATCACGTGTCCCGCCCTACTCGATTTCACTTTATATGCGTTGCCGGTTACGGGGCTATCACCCTGTATCGCACAACTTTCCAGAAGTTTCACCTGACGCATAAAAAGCTTAAGGGCTAGTCCAATTTCGCTCGCCGCTACTTTCGGAATCTCGGTTGATTTCTTTTCCTCGGGGTACTTAGATGTTTCAGTTCCCCCGGTTCGCCTCGCTACGCTATGTATTCACGCAGCGATACTTACTTATGTAAGTGGGTTTCCCCATTCGGAAATCCCAGACTCAAATGGTTTTTACTACCTAATCTGGGCTTATCGCAAGTTAATACGTCCTTCATCGCCTCTGACTGCCAAGGCATCCACCGTGTACGCTTAGTCACTTAACCATACAACCCGAAGGAGTTTCGAGTTGATAATCAAATCACCAAAGTTGTCTGCAATTTTTATACATGATGCAGACTCGATTTTGCCGGACTCAAATTCCAAGAACACTTGAATGTGTTGTATTGGTGTTTGTCATAAAGACAAACATTGAGAACTTTACAATCAACAATAAATTGTTGATTTGTCAGCTTTCCAAATTGTTAAAGAGCTAGATTTCTTAATGAAACCATTTTTAAAAGCACTCTGCTTTCTATAGCAAAGAAAGTGCGCTTAAAGATGGTGGAGCTAAGCAGGATCGAACTGCTGACCTCCTGCGTGCAAGGCAGGCGCTCTCCCAGCTGAGCTATAGCCCCATCAAGGTGTCGATACTGTATGCCAATTCCTTGGGAAGGGAATTGGTGGGTCTGAGTGGACTCGAACCACCGACCTCTCGCTTATCAGGCGAACGCTCTAACCACCTGAGCTACAGACCCAGTATCGTCTCTTTCGTATAAACCGTATCAATCTGTGTGGACACTCATCGTGACTCATTTGTCTTCACTTTTTAAAAGTGAAAGCAAACTATCCGTATCGTATAAGGAGGTGATCCAGCGCCAGGTTCCCCTAGCGCTACCTTGTTACGACTTCACCCCAGTCATGAACCACAAAGTGGTAAGCGTCCTCCCGAAGGTTAAACTACCTACTTCTTTTGCAGCCCACTCCCATGGTGTGACGGGCGGTGTGTACAAGGCCCGGGAACGTATTCACCGTGGCATTCTGATCCACGATTACTAGCGATTCCGACTTCACGGAGTCGAGTTGCAGACTCCGATCCGGACTACGACGCACTTTTTGGGATTCGCTCACTCTCGCAAGTTGGCCGCCCTCTGTATGCGCCATTGTAGCACGTGTGTAGCCCTACTCGTAAGGGCCATGATGACTTGACGTCGTCCCCACCTTCCTCCGGTTTATCACCGGCAGTCTCCCTGGAGTTCCCGACATTACTCGCTGGCAAACAAGGATAAGGGTTGCGCTCGTTGCGGGACTTAACCCAACATTTCACAACACGAGCTGACGACAGCCATGCAGCACCTGTCTCAGAGTTCCCGAAGGCACCAATCCATCTCTGGAAAGTTCTCTGGATGTCAAGAGTAGGTAAGGTTCTTCGCGTTGCATCGAATTAAACCACATGCTCCACCGCTTGTGCGGGCCCCCGTCAATTCATTTGAGTTTTAATCTTGCGACCGTACTCCCCAGGCGGTCTACTTAACGCGTTAGCTCCGAAAGCCACGGCTCAAGGCCACAACCTCCAAGTAGACATCGTTTACGGCGTGGACTACCAGGGTATCTAATCCTGTTTGCTCCCCACGCTTTCGCATCTGAGTGTCAGTATCTGTCCAGGGGGCCGCCTTCGCCACCGGTATTCCTTCAGATCTCTACGCATTTCACCGCTACACCTGAAATTCTACCCCCCTCTACAGTACTCTAGTCTGCCAGTTTCAAATGCAATTCCGAGGTTGAGCCCCGGGCTTTCACATCTGACTTAACAAACCACCTGCATGCGCTTTACGCCCAGTAATTCCGATTAACGCTCGCACCCTCCGTATTACCGCGGCTGCTGGCACGGAGTTAGCCGGTGCTTCTTCTGTCGCTAACGTCAAATAATGCAGCTATTAACTACACTACCTTCCTCACGACTGAAAGTGCTTTACAACCCGAAGGCCTTCTTCACACACGCGGCATGGCTGCATCAGGCTTGCGCCCATTGTGCAATATTCCCCACTGCTGCCTCCCGTAGGAGTCTGGACCGTGTCTCAGTTCCAGTGTGGCTGATCATCCTCTCAGACCAGCTAGGGATCGTCGCCTTGGTGAGCCCTTACCTCACCAACTAGCTAATCCCACCTAGGCATATCCTGACGCGAGAGGCCCGAAGGTCCCCCTCTTTGGCCCGTAGGCATTATGCGGTATTAGCCATCGTTTCCAATGGTTATCCCCCACATCAGGGCAATTTCCTAGGCATTACTCACCCGTCCGCCGCTCGACGCCGTTATCGTTCCCCGAAGGTTCAGATAACTCGTTTCCGCTCGACTTGCATGTGTTAGGCCTGCCGCCAGCGTTCAATCTGAGCCATGATCAAACTCTTCAATTTAAGATTTTTTCGGCTCAATGAATACTGAACATTCCGTTCGCTAATAAATAGCAAAAGTAATGTTTGAATTGACTGTGCTGAATCTTTCGATTCAATGGTCACTTCGTATCATTGAAACCTAATTTGAAACCGAAGCTTCTAATTGGATTATCATCAACGAGTGCCCACACAGATTGATAGGTCTATATTTTTAAAGAGCTTGCTTATCAAGAAGTTTTTCTCTCAAAGCGGAGGTGCATTCTAGCGAGATAATTGAGAGTGTCAAACACTTTTTTCAACTAATTTTTCGTAGAAGCTTTTCACCTCTCCGACTCTGCTGAAGCCTTATGGCGTCTGCCGTGTCGATGGATGCGCATTATAGGGAGAAGATTTTCTTTGGCAATACTAAAAATGCATTTTTTCTAAAAAAACATGCCAAATGGATACTTTCCATCCAACCTTAAAATTACCCAGAAATAACACTCAGGATCTCTACAATTTACCCACAAAAAGCTGTGGATAACTACTCATCACTATCGAAGAAGTAAGAAATGCGTGAACGCGGATTGAGGTACTCTTTGATTTTTTCCGGTAATTTAGATGGATGAATCGCATTAACTATCTTTATATCCTTTGATGCAAGGTCGATAATTGGCGCTTGAGTTCTGGGAACCGCTGGATCGTAGACCAGTACATTCGGAAACAATAGATGAGATGCATTCACTGAGATAACCAAACCCACCATATTATTAGAAAGCTGAACCACAGTCCCTGGAGGGAACACCCCCATAAACTTAATTAAGATATTAAGGTTCTCTTCTTTATATAGGTGTTTGCAGTTCTTATATAAGTGGGAAAGTGCCGTATATGGGATTTTTTGCTCAGCAGCAACCGGGGTATGGCACAGATTATCAAAAGCGTTAGCTACAATAATCACTTGTGCAAGTTCATCAATCTCATCTCCTTTTAGGCCTTCAGGGTAACCTGAGCCATCACGAAGCTCGTGATGCTGTACTATTACCGTCTTTGCACTTTCTGGAAAGCCTTCAATCTGATTAGCCATATCTAAGCCATACTTGGTGTGCAGCTTTAGATAGTTGCTTTCAGGTTCACTGAGGGGAATTTGCTTCCTTAATATGGCTGTTGGAATTTTGATTTTGCCCATATCATGGAACAAAGCCGCAAAAGAAAGCGCTTTGAGTTGCTCTGCAGAGTAACCCTTCGCTCGCCCAATCATCATCGCAATAACAGCAACGTTGAGAGAATGGAAATAGATATCTTCAAATTCATTCTTTCCGTTCATCAAATGAAGAGTCACATTGTCATCACACATTAACTTCTCAACGATATCGTCGATGAGTTGCTTCGCTTCCCCTACTGCATCAGCAGGACGGTTGCGAATCTTGGTCATAACTGAACGCATGCGAGCAAGCGAGCGTTCGAATTCTTTTTCACATTGGATGACGCGACGACGATAAGCACTCAGCTTTTCAATTCGCTTTTGTTTTTCTTGCCATAGTTTTTGCGCTTCAAGATCTAACGCATGGTCTTGCTTTACTTCTGCTTGAGGTTGATTCGCCGGTAAAGGGGATGCATCGCTTTGATCAGGATTAAAATATACGAACTTCACGCCAAGATGACGGATCATCTCCACTTGTTCTTGGTCTTTAATTTTGAAGCTGTTGAGTAGAAACGGGTGATCGTTCCACTTTAGCGGAAGACGGATATGTAACCCGGGCTGAATACGATCCACTGTAAGTTTAATTGCTGCCACTGTTCCACTGCTGATAAGACTTTGATGATAAGCATCTAATACTAGTAGATTTTGTAAATGAATTCATCAATAAGGGGAGTGAATAAAGCAGCTCTGTGCATGCCATCAACAAACTTGCACAGAGTGGAGTTAGAAATAGAGTTAGAAAAGAGTGCGGTCTGCTTTACGAAGTTTTAGTTCCGCTTCAAATACTGGCTTGGTATGTAATTGCTGGTCTTTAATTAAACCCATTAACGTTTGTACAGCGACTCTTGCCATATCACTGATAGGAAAATGAACAGCTGATACCGTAGGGTAGAGACTTTCACATAGATCCACACTATCGAAACTTACTAATGAGATTTGCTCTGGTACTGATATGCGTTTTTCATGCAAGAACTGCATTGCTCCGACCGTCATCTCTTCACTACATGAAAACACAGCCGTCACTTCAGGATGTCGGTGATAAATAGCGGCCATTGCGTCGTAGCCACTTTGACGTCCGTAATTGCCTTCTTCACACCAGCTCTCGTCTATATCAATACCAGCAGTTTTCATCGCATCAACATAGCCGAGCTTTCTCAATAAACTGTTATGACGTTGAGAGGGGCCTGTGATACAGGCAATATTTTTATGACCACCAGCGATTAAGTGCTCGACAGCAATTCGACTAGCATGATGATGATTGAAGGTAACGCAGCGCTCCTCAATACCTTCGACATAACGATCGAGCAACACAAATGGCGTTGGCAGCTTTGCAAGTTCTCGCAAGTCATCATCAGATAGGTAACGACTGTGAAGCACGTAGCCATCGCAACGTAGGTCATTAAAGCGTTGGATAGCTTCTCGTTCCCCTTTAGCAGAATGGTGGCCTTGCGCAGTAATCAGAAATTTCTTATGCATGTCCAATTCGGTCTGCACTTGTTCCATCATCTCACCAAAGAATCCACCCGTGTAGTAAGTAACCAAGAGGCCGACCATGTTACTAGATGAAGTCGCCAGTGAACGAGCAATAGCGCTTGGGCGATAGTTAAGCTCCGCCATAGCAGCTTCAACTTTCTTTCTCGTCTCATCGCGGAACTTGCCTTCCCCATTAATAATGCGAGACACGGTGGAACGGTTTACTCCCGCAAGTTCGGCTACATCTTTTATCCTTGCCATAATACAACTAGATCCAACTACTTATGTTTTATTCGTGGTGATAATACAAAAAAGTGGCTGCCAGCAAATCGTAAGGTGTATAGGGGTCGATGCTGACAGCCTTAATCATACACTGACGATTTTACATGAAGAAATGAGAGCCGAGTAATCCGTGACTGTCATACCATGCTGAGCAAATTCTTGTTTCAGTATTGGAGAAGTCAGCACTTGAAGTTCCAGCTCTCTTTGCAAGGCATAGCTACTTTTCAATAATAAGGATTGATCCGCCTCAGCCGGATGACACATCACTTCAACCACATCATATTTAGCTTTCAAGCTCAACAAATGCTTCATGATGCCATCCAAACTAACTCCTTGATCATAAAAATCATCGGTAAAGTAGTACTTCACCTTACTCTCTGTATGGCACAAGCCGCTGCCGCGCAAAGGCACTTTATATTTCTGAGCAACTTTGCGAATCACAGGAAGCAACTGTGGGTGTGTATGCGCATGGTGATGGCTATCTAAATGACTCAGAGGCAATCCCAATTTTAGAAATGCCTCGACTTGAGCGATTGCCTCTTGGTAAACCACCTCTTCTTCGAAATCTTGTTTCTTCCATAGCTCATCGTAACTAACAAACTGCGTTTGACCATTGGTAAGATTCAGGTGCCCTGTTACCGGGGCACCTGCAGTAAAACGCAAATGCACGCCAATCTTTAAGTTCGGATTTTGCTTTGCTAATTCCACGGCATGTTCTTCAGCATCCATCCCCACCATCATAGTGGTTGAACGAACCACTCCTTGTTGATGGGCTTTAACAATGCCTTTATTCACACCGGGAGTTAAACCAAAATCATCGGCATTAAAAATTACTTTCATTGGCGTGTCTCCTCGCTCTATAACGTTGTTAATTTGAATTGAGGTAGATAAGGGGCGTTCACTGCTAAGATCTCATCCAATATGGACTTGGCTCGACCAATATCTGGAACAAGTGGGTTATTGGTTAACGCCATTAGTGCTTTGTCGTAGCTTCCTTCAACTGCTGCTTCGATAGCGAGTTGCTCATAAGCTTTAACTTGATGAAGTAAGCCTTTGATATTGCTTGATAGCTCACCAACCGCAAGTGGCTTCGCTCCCCAACTTCCAATTACAGCACTACACTCGATCACGGCATCATCAGGTAAGCCATTGATAGCCCCATTGTTTAACACGTTCACTACGTGGATACTGTTACGGTTGTTATAAATTGAGTCGACGAGGTTTAATGACGCATCTGAGTAATAGGCACCGCCTCGCTCTTCCAACTCTTTTGGTTTGTGGTCTAAATTCGGGTCTTGATACAGCTTAAATAGCGCACTCTCTGTCGCCATAACTTGCTCTGCTCGCGTGCCTTGCTCACCTGCACTCTGCTTTTCTTCTGCTAACATCGCATCGGTTTGATAGAAGTAACGATGATACGGGCAAGGAATGGCTCCAAGCGCTTTAAGAAATGCCGGATCCCACGGTTCTTCCCAGATATTCTTCATACTGAAGTTAGCGCCATCCCCAACTTTCTCCAGTACGGTTTGAGTAATGTCTTTGCCTTTAAGCCACGCTTTCAATACCCAAACAAGATGATTTAAACCTGCAAACTCAAGTTGAAGCTCTTTCGGCTCGCAATCCATCATTTCAGCAATCATCATTTCCATAGACACCGGAACGTTACACAAACCAATGCTCTTTACGTTGGTGTATTTACTGACCGCTTCTGATACCAAACCTGCTGGGTTAGTAAAGTTGAGCATCCACGCATTAGGCGCTAGCTCTTCAATGTCTTTACAAATATCAAGAATAACCGGAATAGTACGCAGCGCTTTGGCAAAGCCACCCGGCCCTGTTGTTTCCTGACCTATAACGTCATATTTAATCGGAATGCGCTCATCATTCGCTCGCGCAGCCAAGCCACCAACGCGGAACTGAGTCATAACAAAATCAGCGTCTTTAATCGCATCTCGGCGATCAAAGCTCGCTTTGATTTCAATATCCGCCCCTGCCTTGTCGACCATTCGTTGTGCTAAGCCTTTAATGATCTCCAATTTCTCTGCGCCAGACTCAATATCCACAAAGTGCATTTGCTTTACAGGCAAGAACTCCAAGCGTTTTATTACGCCCTCAACAAGCTCTGGAGTATAACTACTACCACCACCAATAATGGCGAGTTTGATTGCATTTCTTGGCATAGCGACGTCCTTATTTTTCTGCTAACTGCTTATTCAACGCGACAATTTCCACTGCCATTTCTTGCGCTAAGATGGTCGTCATCAAATGATCTTGAGCGTGTACCATCACCAAGGTCATTGGCACTTTGCCTTCACCCTGATCTTCTTCAATTAGTTGGGTTTGAATCAGGTGGGCTTTGTTGATGCACTCTCTTGCTTGAGAAAGCTTTTCCTCTGCGGCTGAAAAATCCTTCTCTCTCGATAAACGCAATGCCTCATAGCTCAAACTTCTGGCTTCACCTGCATTACAGATAATTTCCATTACGACTAATTCTTGTTCCATCTTTTCTCTCCAGAAACATGGGCTGCCATGTGACAGCCCAATTACTATTAAGCAGTCACGCCTTCGCCAGATGGCTGTTCAGCATCCTTACTTTCTTTGCTAGTAGGTAACTCTTGTTCCATCACCTGCTTCTCAAACATCTTGAAGAACGGCAGATAAATAAAGAGGTCAAGAATCAGTAGGCCAATCACCAACAGCACTGGTGAGAACGTCCAACCACTACCCCATGAAGCACCAATCAATGCAGGCGTTGTCCAAGGTGTAGTCGCAACCCCCATGCCCACAAAGCCAAGCTGTACTGCAAAGTAAGCAATAGTTGCGTTAACGATTGGCGCAAATACAAAGGGAATAAACAGGATTGGGTTCATTACTACTGGGCTACCAAAAATCACAGGTTCATTGATTTGGAAGAAACCCGGCACAGCACTCATTCGGCCGATACTCTTAAGGTGCGCGGAACGGCTAAATGACATCAGCATCACTAGCGCAAGTGTTGCGCCCGAACCACCAATAAAGATATAGAAATCCCAGAATGGTTGAGTGAATACGTTTGGAATTGGTTGGCCCGCAACAAACGCATCAATGTTAGCGCTGATGTTGGTAAGGAAGATTGGCGATAGAAGACCCACCACAATCGCCGCACCGTGAATACCAGCAAACCAAAGTAGCTGACACACCAGCAATGCACCAATGATTGCAGGTAAGGTATTCGATGCACTGATCAGTGGCTTGAACATTGCCATAACCGCATCAGGGATCAGCATGTCATATTGAGTTTGAACAAAAATACTCAGCGGATACAAGGTTAGGAATATAGCGAGTACTGGCAAAAGGACCTCGAAAGAACGAGCGATTGCAGGTGGTACTTGCTCTGGCATGCGGATCGTAATGTTGTGCTTTTTCATAAAGCGGTAGAGCTCAACCGCAAAGAAGGCACACATTACCGCGGTAAAGATTCCGGTACCACCCATGTGCTTCATAGCTAGTGCGCCATCTTTAGCTGGAGCAGCAACCAAAAGGAAGCTCATCAGTGATAATACCGCGCTGGTGATCCCATCCATTTTGTACGCTTTGGCTAAGCTATAGGCAACCCCAAGCGAGACAAATATAGTCATGATCCCCATCGACATATTAAAGGGCATCATAATGGTATCGAAATGTGTGGTGGCGAAGTCTAACCAGACTCGCCCGAGTGTAAACGTAGTGTCTTCAGCAAATGGTGGGAAAGCAAAAATTAAGATAAAACTACCAACAATAATAAACGGCATTGCCACAATAAATCCGTCTCTCATTGCTCTAACATGGGGTTGATTTCCCACTTTTGCCGCAATCGGGGCTATATGCTTTTCGACTATTCCTATAATCGCATCATAAAGCTTCATAGAGTCCATCCTTATTTTTTGACAAAAGAATCCCGCACCAAATATTTATATTTAGTGGATATTCTTCTTTCTATTTAAAGTTATTGAATTAGTTAATCAGTTCTAATGCTTGTTGTAATACTTCTTCCCCTTTCATCATTCCATAAGCTTGTGGAGAAATAGCATCAATATTTTTGCCGTGCTCTTGTGCGGTTTTACGCAGTTCTTCTAGTTGGAATCGTACCTGAGGACCAAGCAAACACACATCGTACTCTTTGATCGCTTCATCAAATGCGTTTACCGATAACGCATCAATCTTGCACTCAAGCCCTTGCTTTTCAGCAGCTTGCTCCATTTTCTTTACAAGCATACTGGTCGACATACCAGCACTACAGCATAAAAGAATTTTTTTTCATAGCCTTACTCCCGTTGTGTAAATTTCAATCTACAAAAACTGTAGCAAAAATAACCAACGCAAAAAAGCGCAACCGGTTGCATTGTTCGTGAACCAAATCCCATTTTGGAAAATACAGCCTATTTTTTATTAATTAATTAGGTCTAGGATAAAAGCCAACAAAATAACAAAAATCATTAATTACATTTATAACTATCAATATTTCACTACTGACAATGTCATAATTAATTTCAAAAAAGGAATAGAAAATGAAATTAACAAAACTGGCTATGGTTACACTTTTAGGCTCTGCGCTATCTCAATTCTCTTATGCCCAAGAAGCACCCAAAGGCACCATTTATTTGACCTTTGATGACGGCCCGATTAATGCATCTATCGACGTTATTAATGTGCTTAATCAACAAGGAGTTAAAGGTACTTTCTACTTTAACGCTTGGCACTTGGACGGCATTGGAGATGAGAATGAGGATCGTGCTTTAGAAGCACTTAAACTTGCTCTAGACACTGGGCATATCGTTGCTAACCATAGTTACGCCCACATGATCCATAACTGTGTCGAAGAATTTGGCCCAAACAGCGGTGCTGAGTGTAATGCAACCGGCGATCATCAAATCAACTCTTACCAAGATCCTGTTTATGATGCGGGGACGTTTGCCGAGAACTTAGCTGTATTGGAAAGATACTTGCCGAATATAAACAGTTATCCAAACTATCGCGGTGAAGAGTTTGCACGATTGCCTTACACCAATGGTTGGCGTGTAACAAAGAACTTCAAAGCGGATGGCTTGTGCGCAACTTCTGACGATCTAAAGCCTTGGGAACCAGGCTATGTGTGTGACACAGATAATCCATCAAACAGTGTAAAAGCTTCCATTGAAGTACAGAATATTCTTGCGAATAAAGGCTATCAAACTCATGGGTGGGATCTCGACTGGGCACCGGAGAACTGGGGCATTGCAATGCCAGCAAATAGTTTGACGGAAGCAGAACCTTTCCTAGGCTATGTCGACGCCGCTCTTAACAGTTGTGCGCCAACAACGATCAATCCTATCAACTCCAAAGCGCAGGAATTCCCTTGTGGTACTCCGCTACACGCAGACAAAGTTATCGTGTTAACACATGAGTTCTTATTCGAAGATGGCAAACGCGGCATGGGAGCAACCAAAAACTTACCGAAGCTGGCTAAGTTTATCCAAATCGCAAAAGAAGCAGGATACATTTTCGATACCATGGATAACTACACACCAGTTTGGCAAGTTGGCCAGGCATACGTTGCTGGTGATTACGTAACGCATTCAGGTACTGTTTATAAAGCGGTTACAACGCACGTCGCACAACAGGATTGGGCACCGTCTTCAACATCTAGCCTTTGGACAAATGCCGATCCTGCAACTAACTGGACACTAAACGTTGCTTATGAAGCTGGTGATGTCGTGACTTACCAAGGTCTCCGCTACCTAGTCAACGTACCACACGTATCGCAAGCGGATTGGACTCCAAGCACTCAGAACACCTTGTTCACAGCTCTATAGGCTGTTCCTACTATCACCATGTAGTAGTTTGCGCGAGGCATACCCCTCGCGCTTTTTTTATTTTGAGAAATCATAACGTCGAGGATCTGCCTTAAACATATGATATCGGTAGGCTGAGTTGATTGGACAAGCACTCCTGCCGCCACCGCGAAGGCAACGCTAACTAACATTCTTCTACTATTTTCAAGCGCCCAAAACGACGAGACGAAAAGCCGCTATAAAAGCGACCTTTCTATGTATGGTACCGGAGGATGACTTGACTGGGCAGGCACTCCTGCCGCCACGCTAGATTTGAATTCACAAACCTCAGATACAACAAAGCCCCGACTTTCGTCGAGGCTCTGTCTTGGAATATGGTACCGGTGGGCGGACTTGAACCGCCACGCCCGAAGGCAACGGATTTTGAATCCGTCGTGTATACCAATTTCACCACACCGGCATCTCTAGGCTATCGCCCTTTGATGGTTGGCATTATACGGAAGCTTTTGACCTACGCAAGCAGAAAAACCTTTAATAACTATCGTTTGCTGATAATTTCGCCACAAAGTGTGACAAAGAAGATCTCATCTTAGCTCAGTCTGCCATATAACTTGGTAAATCAGCGATAAAAGACCATGAATGCACCATGAATCTTTTCGGTCACTTTCGGATTCAAAATCTCGTTGCTTCGGGCGTGAGGTTCAAGCTTCCGGTGATGATGGAGCTAAACGTTTTGAGATAGCTATGACCATTCATTAGGAAGTAACAACTGATAATCACTCCCATAACTTCAAACCATCAGCTTTACCTTCCAGTTCCTTTAAGTTTTCCTTCCATGCTTTGATTTCACTCTCCGTGGTAGCCACTTTCATTTCGAGCTCAGCTTTTAAGCGTCCTTTATTTATAAGCTCCCTCTCCTTACCTACTAGAGTTTTTAATGGCTGTATAGCTGCTCTAAATGCAGGGGCGATATCCTTCTCATAGACAGCTTCAACGTCAGTAGTAGCGTAATGTAAGAAAGATTCTTTATCAAAGAACTGTATGAACTCTTCCGCTGCAATTAGTATACCTTCGACAGCTTTAAGGGCTTCTTTCTCACGGATTGTAATCAAATCAATTTGTTCAGTTCTTGTAGTCAAAAGTTTATGGGCATCTTCCAAGCTTTGTTTGTAAGTTAGAGCATTTTGTAGAGATTCCTCCAATCCAGAAATACTAGAGGCAGCGTTAATATTTTCTATCTCAAGAGCATTAATCTTCTTAGTCATTTTAGACTCTTGGTCATTCTTATCCATCGTCACCTGATGGATTTCTTGACGCAACTTTTCAAGCTCATCACTTAACATTGATTGAGTTTTATTACTCGAATTCAACTGACTCTGTAGGGAATCTCTATGTTCACTTATGTTGGTGAGTTCTGTGTTCAATTTTGTCCTTTCTTCATCCCAGCTATCAAGCTCTCGACTTAGTAACTCTGACCAGTATTCAGTTTTCGATTTAGCTTTTGCCCTACTGGAATTGATCTGGCTTTCATAGATAAACTGTTCGGCTTCGTGCTTTTTCTTGATACGTTTCGAGTCGATAAAAGTAAACTTTGCCCCATCAATGTAGTGCTGTACTAAGGGAACACCAAACATATAAAGCAAAGTGAAAAGAACGGGGTAGACAATCATCATCAAAGGAGGGCTTGATAGAACTGTGGGCTGTAGCTCCCAAAAGGTAGCATCTCGCTCCAAAAGTAATAGCTTTTGCTCCGAACTACTAAACCAAAACGTTAGAACGATACTATGATTAACAGCAAACCATGACAGAATAAACGATCCAAGAATTGGAAGCTTCAACCGATTTACAGCCTCTTGAGATAAGGCAGACATTAGCTCTTTCATTTCAGTCCTTAAAAAACAAGAAAGTATATATCGTGAAAAATTTTACCACTTAATTTTGAAAATACAGTGAGCAAGCAAAGGTTCAGCGCTTCATTCTAACCGAATCACACACGCCACCATAATGAAACATTTATTAGCCCCTTCACCCACCTTAACCCAACATTAAGATCAGCAGTCCAGTGATGGTTTGTTCAATATAATAAAGAAACTTTTCACACTGGATAATTCCACACAACTGAGTAGAAAAATATATTTACCAATGTTGTTCACTTCTACGTTTTTTACTTTTCAAAACATATGCAATTGCTTGTTAAATGCACTCTTGTTATTCTCAAAGTTGCATCATTTTCGAGTGATAAAGAGAACTAAAATGGGATATGAACTTGTCGTCAAAAGAGCAAAAAGAATTGAAGGATTATTAGAACATTTGGGAGCTGAGGGCGTCGGGTTGGGTAGCAAAATTCGAAGCATCGAAGATCATTTCGATACAGCAACAAAACTAAAGCTCATTAGAATTAAGGATATCAGAAATATCATCATTCACGAGGACGGCAAAGAGCCAGAAGGGTGTTTATTCAACGAGTTTAAAAAGCTAACTGACAGTGTTATACCTGATCTACATATTTTAATCGACAATTACGGAACAGTTGATTGGAAAGCTAGCCATGAAAAGCATAATCACAACATGAACAAAAATTCCCAGCAAAACACCCAAAGTGCGTCACCTAAACCAAAGGAAAGTAGTGACTCTCAGTTACAACAGTCCATAGATGAGATATGGTCAACTATGACAGGTCTAGCTAAATTCACAGACGGCGTAATTAACTTTCTTAAAAAATTGTGACAATACTCATACAGTATCTCGATGCAAATAGTAAGGGTATAATCTTTAACAGATATACCCTTGCGAGATTCAGAAATTGAAAGGGACGACTACATCATCAAATGGAGACACTACCTTAGGTGAGTATTCTATACCTGTGATTTCAGATAATGTTTCAATTGTTACGCCTAGCTTTTGGGCTAGCATATCAAAAGATATTCCTAAGTCAGACTCTAAGACCTCTATCGCCTGATTCATGACATGAGGTGTTTCCATTGGAATTAGATCGTCTCGTCGCTCACTCTTCGTTTGTCCAGTTTTACTAAACCAAACATTCGCAGAGCGATACTGCTGCGCATTGATGAATCCTAAAAAATGAGCTCGATAAACAATCGCTCTTGCACTCACCTTCCATCGTTGCTTTAAATCATACAGCCTATTCCAGTTAATTCCTCTTGGAGTCAAACAAGTTGGAAACTCAACTGCAAACGCCGACCTAGGGAATAAGAAAGCACTCGCAAACATATCAGCTTCTTTTTCTGTACGTTTACATCCAGTTTCAATACCGTTATGCATAATCAAGTGACCACATTCATGCGCGATATCAAAACGTAGGCGGCAGATACTCCCTTTCGCATTATTACGAATAATTAGTGGGTATTTCCGATTCACCGAAAGTGCATCAACTTTATCAGAAACGCCATCAAAACAAGTAACAATAGCCCCTGCGTTTTCAGCGACATCAATCATATCATCTATCGGCGCATCAAGAGGAAGCCCCCAATACTTGCGAGCACCTTCTGCTATTTTTTCAATAATAGGAGCCGTAAACTCTGGAATTTTATCTGAATCAATTAAATTGAAACGATTTTCAGGTAACTCAAGGTTTTGATGAAGTATCCCAACTAACTGCTCTAAGACAGTACTGTATGACAATACTCTATTCGCTACGACTGCTGGTGTTGTCTTGCGCTTTCTGAAATGACACTGCTCTGCTTTCACATCACCGGATAAAGGCATATAAAAGAAATCGGCAGAAACACCAAGAAATTCAGCTAAAGCACCAACAACATCATCAGGAGGAGTTCTAGCTTCCCCTTCATACTGATGAATACTCTGGCGACTAGCAGAGACAGCTTCTCCTACATCTTGAAGGGTATACCCTTTTAGTGTTCGTGCGAGACGTAATCTCTCACCAACAAAATTCTCACACATTAACGATTACCATTTTGTACATCGCTGTCTTCGTCTGGTTTTTTCTTCACCGATACCTTAGCTTTATTAAGCTTAACAGGCTCAGGCAATGCTTCCGTTACCTTACTTAAGACAGGAACAGGTTGTTCTAGCGGCACTTCATATGCAGACACTTGCTCTTCATTGAGATACCCCGTAAAGGTAATACGCTCAACATATCGATCAGAATCAACTTCAACCGCAAAAAGCCAGCGAATATATGATGATTCACCGATATCTTCAAACAAAAATGTCATTTGTCGATGAGCTTCAGCACAAGCAATTTGACGTCGTTTACCCGGCGCTCTTGGAGAACCTCGATACATTCGAACAGGGACTCCTCCAATTGAAAAAGTGAAACGCCCATCATCCTTTAACATACCGAGCCATGACCAATTTTCAGCATCTAAAGTAGCCCAGATAATCTGCTGACGGCAGCACTCGTAAGCTCGTAAACCAGTCGAACGAGCAGTATCGCCCAACTCTTCATTATGTAAATCAATAACGTCGTCACGGACAGAGCGAATCAAAGAGGCAACTTGCTTAATACGTTCAGGTGTCAACTCTGGAACAATATCCCAAGGATCTTGCATATTTAAGGTTCCTAATAAAACTGTAGCAGTGAAATCTGCCATCAATATTATGCTTTTCTTGGCATTTGTCAACAGCATAAGAATGCGTCAAGCAAAATTAAAACAGTCACCAACTTTAAGCTAAGTCAACAAAATTTGTATTTTGGCTATTTAAAAACACTATCAATTTCAGAACCAGTTATAGCAGTGGATACATTGCTGCAATTATCCACCAGCATTAGCACAACCATCACGGGGGCAATATCATCACCACGTCAGCAAGGAATGACAGCAATCGCTATCACTACATTGCTACTACCAGTTATGAAATAGAAAGCCTGATCCCTTACGAAATCAGGCTTTCAGCTCATTACCGCATACTAAACAACAAGTTTTTTTAGCGCATTTCAGGTTGTACTTTTCTAGCATCAATGCAGCTTCATCAACCTCGTCGGGGTGAAATACCAAGGTCAAGCTCACCGTATAGGGTTAGTAACTGATAACACTAACTCACGAAACCACTCTCACACCCAATCACTCAGTCCTCACTACTAGGTAAATTACTATTTAAATCGGAGCTCTACCGGAGTTATTTATGTGTTTTTTAACCTCCACAGAAAAACAGCATCATTTCCAAAGTATCCATACCCCACATAGACAGCCAACTTCAACAAATTAGCTTCTAGTGATACCTCGTATCAGAAAAACCAAAACCAAACTGCCATATCATCATCGCCCCCACAGATAAAATCGAACTAAAACCCAACCAAAAACCAACCCACGCTCACTCCTCTTAACCCTCTGTGGTATAAAGAATTCATCCTCAACTCTCATAAACACAGTTAGGCATCAAGGAACAATAATGAGCAATAAAGAACAACCTAACCATGATGAAATCAAAGACACAGAGTTAACCCAATTTTTCCAAGATGAAACCAGAGACAGCACGACAGAATCAACTGACATTGAACTTGACGAATTTCTAGCTCAAGAACAAACCAATCAATACTCAAGCAACGAAGTCGATGATGAACTAGACCTCTACTTCGAGAATGAACAACAATCACCATGGCAAGCGCTCAAAGGTGATGATGAAGCGGTTCACATTGGCATAGATAGTGAGTACGTCTACAACGCCGAAGAGAACCGAAACGACATTCTGTCTTATCAGTACTACCTTATTTCAGGTGAACACCACATAAGCGATGTGGTACTGACTCCAGTCGCAGAGGTCATAAAGAAATCCAGAGCTGCAAATAAGAGCCGAGAGGACGAACTCAAAGCTATAAATAAAGTCAAGAAACCACGTAAGAAATTCGAAGAGTTCTTAGTTGAGATACTTCAAGCCGCTTTAGGTCGCGGGTTCATCAAAGGGTGGCCAAAATCCATCTACATCTACGCACATTACCTAAGAGCCGATATGGTTTCATTCGAGGCATTCTGGGATACCAGTCAGAAAGCGAAACTGGAAGTCGTCAGAAGCACATTAACCTCGACCCGTGGTACATATGGCATAGATTTAGATGCTGTAGGAAGAACCAAGCAAGCTTCAGAACCCGTCCACTTTACAGACAAGAATGGAAAGAAACGTGAGAGTCGCGTGCGCTTTGTCGATACCATGCTTCTATCCCCGGGACAAAGTGGACTTGATAATGCTGGGGAACTCATCGGTATAAAAAAAAGAAGTCATTCCAACGCCTTATCGCAAAGATCGCATGGACGAACTGCTCATTGCAAATGAACCACTCTTCCTTCGCTATGCCCTACGAGATGCCGAAATAACAGTGAGGTATGGATTCGATATGCAACAATTTGCACTAGAAGACATTAAAAAATCACTCAAAGATAAAGTTCCAGAAGAACGGTTAGACAAACTTCAATTTGAACATCTACCATCAACACTGGGTAACTTCTCAGTATCACTCTTCAAAGCACTCACGGGTGATAAAGATGCATTAAACCAAGCACTCGGCATGGAGACCAAAACGATTCAATACTGGAATCAAACAAAAGGTCGTGTCATACAGAAGAAAGAAACTGTCATCACAGCTGGTCGTCGTATCTTCGAACAATTGGCAATAGACTGCTTCCATGGAGGTAGAAACGAGTGTTACGTGTTTGGTGGTGCAAACTTAGGTGATTACAACGATTTCGACCTTGCTACAGCGTACGTCAATGCCTTAATGGACATTAACCCCGTAGACTTCGAGAAAAGCTTCACTTCAACCAATATCAGTGACTATCTTGGTCATAAAATGGGGTTTGCTTACGTTAAGTTCAACTTCAATAAAGACACTACGAAGTTTCCATGCCTACCCGTCAGAACTGATCTCTATGGTTTATATTACCCACTGGAAGGCTATTCCTACTGTACTGCGCCAGAACTAGAAGTCGCACATAATATGGGGTGTGATATTGAAATTCAGTTCGGTGTGATCGTTCCGTGGATTGAAGATGCCGAACCATTATTTAAAGGGTTCACCCAACTCATCCGTGAACAACGTCAAAAGTATACGAATGAGGGCGATAAATTCAGAGAGAAGCTATGGAAAGAGATTGGCAACACACTGTACGGTAAATTAGGACAAGGGTGCAAGGGACGCCGAGGCTTCAACTCCTTAGATGGGTTAAGCAAAAATATCCCACACTCTCCTGTAACCAACCCATATTTCGCAGCACATGCCACTGGGTTCGTTAGAGCCGTTCTCTCAGAGCAATTAGACGGGGTTCATAAACGCCATGGCGACGGCGTTACCGTTGTAAGTGCCACAACAGATGGGTATCTCGTAGACTGTACTGAAGAACAACTCCACGTTTCAGGAACTATCAGCCAACGGTTCAGTAAGATCTGTGAACAAACGGGAGACGGTAAGATGATTAAGCATAAACACCATGCTAAACAAATCATCGCAATGAAAACCCGTGGACAAATTACAGGTGAATACGGCAATACCGAACCCGTCATAGCAAAAGCAGGCGTTAAGCCACCAGAATCAGCTTTATCATCGCTAAAGGATGAAAATGCCTTCATGGTCGAACTGTTCTTAGACCGTTATCCCGGACAGAAGATCCCTAACAACTCATTGATTTCACCTCGTGAGATGTATCTTAAAGACATGGACTTGATAGAAATCCAACGAGAAAAGACACTCAATTTGGAGTTCGACTTTAAGCGTAAACCCGTAAATCCTCGCACGACCAAAATCCGCCACCCTAAAGGTCACATCGTCGAGCATATCTACTTTGATACCGTACCATGGAAGAACGAGCAACAAGGTCAACAGACTCGCGCATTATTCGATGGATGGCGACGCAATAACTGCCTTAAAACCATGGAAGATTGGGAGAACTGGATCGATTACAGCAAGACGAAGCCATTACTTAAAGGTTCACATATCAAATATGAAGAAGATGGTTCACATGGTGTCTTACTCAAGCTCGCATTAAGAGCACTGTCTAAAGAAAGCTACGGACTAACAAGAACCATCAAAGGTAAGAAGCTCACCATTAAACAGATCACTGCTATGTTTCATGATGCTGGATTTGAGATCGCAGACAATGCAATTAATAACTCACGCCAGTCGGAGTTTCGCCCTAACGTACTCGCAGCAACACCAAGATTGATCCCTCTATTAAGTTGGTTAAAAGAAACATTCCCTGACATGGAGATAGAGCATTTCTTTCATGAAGATGAACTAACTGAGGCATTAACGATGCTGAAAGCATATCGATAGTAGTAATTTTAACAGATAAATATGGAAGCCATCGCTACTGCTAGAATATCTAAGTCATTAATTTAAAATAAAAATACTAAGCAAAATGGATGTTGTATCTTGATATGATATTCAGCCTACGATTCTTCTCTAAGATTAGGACAACAATCAGGAGGGAATTGCATGACCGAATTACACTATCAAGATACAACATCCATCTTTCCACGTAACCATCTGATAAAAATGAAAATTATCATATTAACTAGAGCTGTACCCTCTTCGTTTCTTGCTGCTATGCAAATGAACTCCCTCTACTGCTCATTCTTATCCTAGTAGTAGCAATCAATTGTTAAATAAGATGATGCAATTGTTATTAGTGTCATTTCTGTGATCTAGATCAATCGATACAAGGTATTTTTGACGTGGGGATAACCTTTATAACAATGGGATAAGCTCCGGCTTTTAGTTGATCAGTAAAGTGGTGATACCCTCGTTAAAACCTGTATAAACGAGTATTTCACTGTCTTAAACCCGCTGAAAGCTAAGACCTCGATGCGAAAATTTAACAATTAAAAACAATGCTTTAAATCCATTTAAGTATGCTTTTAAATGCTCCTCAATTTCACTAAGGAGGCAGTAGCAATGGCAACTGAATCAACTAAAAATACAGTGGTCCTTTTCAACGATACCCTTGAATTATCACCGAGCACTTTATGTACTATGAATATAGTAAAAAACAATGTGAGTGTGCGGGCTGCTAATGGTAAACAAGTGGCTTATCTGGCTTTAAAAGATGAAAAAAGCCAAGCCATGCTTGATGCGTTACTTGCTGACCTAGAGAAAAAATGCATCCGCGACGCCAACTATTGGATTACTTTACCGACTGGTAGTTGGGTGCGTAAAAACTCAATTTTAGGCTACGAATTACACCAGAGTGAGAAACACAGTGGGGTCATCTTACGCACCCAGAACAACCGAATCTTATCTTTTATTCCATGTGCAGATCTGGATATGCAGCGTTTAATCGTCCAAGAGCTACACAAGGCAACCGAAAGTAAAACTCCATCTCGCCGTTACAAGCCAGATTGGAACTTTTATAACCAAGCAGCGTAACGCTGTTATCTTTATCATTTTATTAACTACGGAGTACAAACCCATGAATACCAACAATCAAAACCGTCACCAGCTACTAGTCGATGCTGTTTTTAATGGTCTGAAAAAAGGCAATCAAAACCGCAATTACCGCGTTAATGAAATACGTCGTGTTGCTGATGAAGTCACTCTTCAACATGGTAGCATTCCACGCCTTGGGATGATTTTGCGTAAATTACCTGAGAACCTCTTTCATGCTTATGATCTAGACCGCAATTCTTTTGGGTATAAAGAAACGACTGAGAAATTGAAAGCCACGATCAATGAAGTAATGGGGAAATCCATTTTTCCAAATGTCAAAAAATAAACGACTAAAGAAAGAAATTTTATGCCTTTTATTGCCCAGACCTTGCCTAGATTATTGAACTATTGAAGTGCTAGTTACCACCTAGCACTTCTTCATTCGCTCTTTACTCAAGCTTTCCTAGCACTGCACCTATAACCCCGCCAATGATGATACCTACGGGTGTTGCTAGTGGATGTGGCACTTTTGAGCCAATCACCGCGCCAATCACACAACCTCGCTTTGCTCCTTCAATACTCAACTCAACCTCACACTTATGTGGAACGTCACGTTCCGGTAAATAAATAGAAACAGCTTTACTCTGCATACCCTCTCCTTATTTCAGGAATGAAAAAGGGCGATACCTTCCGATATCGCCCTTGGATAATTACAAACACGGTTTAGTGAGAATGACCGCACACCTGACAGCTACCATCATCATAAGCACGCTCACCACATGCAGGACAGGTTGTAACTAATGTTGTTATTGATTTAATCGCCATGTAAAGGCTCCTTCTTGTTGGTTGATTAGGGTGTTGCGAAGCCCATTGATATCTCGGTCTAGAGAGTCCAATTCGAAACCGATACACCTTGAGCCAGCTCCGCAACAAAACTTATTGGGCTTTACCTTTAGGTGTATCTGGATCACATTGAGACACATCAGTAACACGACCATTCAAGGTTCCGCAGACATCAGCTTCCCATTGCACGATAACGCCATAAGCCGAAGTATTTTGAACTCCTGCTTTACCATTCCATTGAGGCTCTAGTAGTTCTTTCATTTTCGAAATATCCCCCGGATTTCCTCCGAATGTGCCCCCCGCAAATACTGGTGATGTAAATAGCGAAGTTAGACCTAGCAGGATGATGAATTTTTTCATTGTTGTTTTTCCTTAAATACGTAATGACGCCGCTAATAAAGACAGCGTTAACGTGAATGATGAATAGTTTAAAAGAGGAGATCGACAGGATGTGTCGCTCAGGTATAGAAATACTGAAATGATTAGTAGACGCCTTGGAGGGCATACTTTGAGGTGACCGATGAAAGCTATAGCAATATCAGTAACCTTATGAAAATTAGCTAGAAATAATCAGGTTCTTTCTCAGTGCGACACCACCTGACGAGCGACCTATCTACAATGCGTAGAATGAAAGAGCATGACAAACTAGCGAAACGACTTGGCATCATACTGACCCGTTTAAATACGGGTGAGAAGTTGTATCTGAACGATTTAAGTCGTGAGTTCGGAGTCAGTGAAAGAACCTTACAGCGGGATTTCAACCAGCGATTAAATTATCTACCTATACAGCGTGAAGGGGCATGCTACTCTCTTGACCCCAAAGTGCTAGGTAGGCAGAGCAATAACGAAATATCACTTCTGCTGCTGAACATGGGCTTTGATGGCTTGTTTTCAGGTAAACACTACTTGAGTAATGGCGTGTTGAATAACAAAACTCACCCACCTTTTCTATTCAAGAACCTACAAATTGAAGACATTAGTAACAACACATCTGTATTCGAGAAACTCATTGAATCGATACAACGCCGAAATGTCATCAGCTTTAACTGTGAAGGGAAAACTTACGATAAATTCCACGCATACAGGTTGGTGAATGACTCGGGCTACTGGTATGTCGCAGGGGCACAGAGAAACCGCCTAGAGTCACTCAGAGTCGCTAAGGTTCGAGGTTTAATCCGTTACGAGGATAAATACTCTCCTGACCCTAACGTTGAGCAGAAGCTGACTAGTCGAGGATATGAAGAACCTCTACTAAATCCCGTTGAGATAGTTATCCAGATGAGTAGTAAAGTGACAGAGGCATTCTTAAATGAAAGCAACACCAATAACTTCCAATTGCTAAAAGAACTGGATTCTGGTGATGTACTGGTGAGTCACCAAACTAAGAACATTCCAGAATTACTACGACAGCTCAAAACATGGCTGCCTCATGTAGAAGTGCTCTCACCTGACTGGATACGTTACTTATTCAGACAAGAGCTTCAAGTGTATCTGGACTCAACCAAGTAGAAGACACCGTACAGATTGAAGTGTGTCGTTGACCTTGGTGTTGGTTAGTCATCATGGGCTCCCGACACCAAAGTATAATGTCGTTTTGATTTGTTGTTGTAGCCCCTTCCTTCCATGGACAAACCACTATGCACCGGTTTTTAAGCTCTCTATGTCGGCTATGGGAGCTAGATCATTTTACAACATCATGAACCGATACCGATTAAGGAAAGACTCAAAACGATACTGTTTTTCACCGTTATTTAGAAAACACTTAAATAACTCCGGTAGGAGGTTGTTATTAAATGGGTATATCTATGATTTCTGATGCACGAACTCTGCTCCAAATCACTCAGTCCAGTCCGTATCTTTACCTAGGTGGTATCGCTAATTGATTAAGCTTCGCCACCATTGGCTATCTACTGGGTATGATAACTGTAGAACAGAAATATGAATTGAACTTGTCACTATAGATCCCAGTGACAAGTTCCACTTTAACTCAACAAGTAATGGGAGCCGATAATGTCAAAAGCTCGGTATAGACCAACCAAATTAGATGGACGAATCCACCGTGGCTTTTATCTCATCAAAAGCCCCCATTTCCACGTAGCTGAGAAAGTTGGTTTCCCATAGTGAATAGAACTCAGTGACACTAGATTCAGTAATGGGAACTTCACCCATGTATCGGATATAAGTTACTCCATGACCAAAGTCAAAGTCGATTTCTTTCTCAAGTTCAGGCATCAATCCACAGTAACTAAAGTCAGTGATGTAATCGAAAACCCATTGGTCATTAAGTCTAGTGATACGGATCTCGACAGGGTGATATCCTCCATTCTCTGGGCTGTAAGATTTCTGACGGAAAGAAAAGACAACCGATTGGATCATGGGTGTCCATTTACCTGATTCGGTGATCACTCGGTTTAGAGCATCTTGGAGGCTAGTTGATATAGGTAGCAAAAAGCGCTCAACATCAAACTGAAGTGCTAAGTTCATTATAAAATCTCTTTTAAGTTGTTAGGTGTACGCTCTTACTAAGAACGAGGTATGAAAATTGCGAAATGGCTAGGTTCGAAGTAGTTTTCCTCTCCCCTCCACTGATAACCCAAGAAATTTGAAATCCGTCGAGTTGTGATATCAGCACTGACCGTGTTACTCATCGTTCTTTAGTGGTAATCACTTGATGAAGTAAACAAGTTAAAGCTCATCGACCTAGCGGATTTCTTCTGTCGTCTTACTGTCTGGTAGGGTTATTTTTTCTTAGATATGGCTTGAGATTTGGCGAGTGCCAGTAATGCGCTTTTCTTCTCCTCGAAGTCTGTTGAAAGCACATGTAAATAGCGTGATGAATCCGTTTTTGATGCTAATCCTAAGTCCCGGATTATCACAGAACAGAACGAGTGGTTGTTTGCCGAGCCACCACTGAAAATCTGCTTGTACAGTGAACTCTTCCACGGTTTATCTTTCTGAGCTTCTATCAGTTCAAGCATTGCTGTAACGGATAGCCATTCTTTTGAATGAAGTCCTGCACCACCTTCCTGCCCTGTAATCCTGAAGTAGAGCTGTTTTTCTTCATTATGAAGTGCAACTTCATAAAGCACCTTCCCATTACCTGCTAACTTCGGTGCCGCTCCTGAAAGTACTATTTGTTCGAAATGATTAATCTCTTGATGCTGCTCATCTTGAGTGCCAGTATTAGGGAAGTCTGGGTCTACTTTGCGTTGGGTCATAGATATTCTCCTGTCGGTGATAATGTGAAATATTGCTGCGTGAGTGACGACTAGCTATCAACGTGAGCGAGTAGCGTCTGGATTGGATGAAGTTGAGAGGTAGAATGCCCGGCTAGGTAACAGCCTGAGCCTTGGTCGTTAAGTACACCTAACGCTATGACCATTGAGCCGATAAGTAGCACGTACTCAGGGTGAACAGTGACGAAATCAATCAGGTACTTGGCTTGTTCATCCATATCATGAAGGTCTTGATTGGTATCACTCTCATCGAACGAAATCAGAGTGATGCCTATTTCGTCCCAACTTTTCTCCAACTCATGTAAATCTCCATCTGTCGATTCAGTCAAATGCGTAATGAGATTAGCCTTATCTGAACTAGGCAAACGCAACCCCATTAGCTCTGTAAAAGTTTTTATTACTTGCATGTATTTCCCTTTATTCCAGATACGAAAAAGCCCCTACCAGCTCTCGCTAGTAGGGGCATATACGTAATTTTTATATATGTTTGATTTTGAGGTTAAAACTATCTAACTGATGCGGTGTGCTAGTCTTGGTGCCTGTTCTTTCAGTACAGAAGATAAAGTATCCGAGCTGTTGAGTAGCTTTTGCTGGGAATGTTTTACATACCTTTGGGTACTACTCAGGTCTTTATGATTCATTAAACGTTGCACAGTAAGAACATCAACACCGTTCTCTATCAAGTTTGTAGCAAAGCTATGACGCGCCACGTGAAAGCAAACTTCATGAGGATTCTTGATACCTGCTCGTTCCTTAATCCGAGCAAAAGCATTTCGCGGTTGTGAGATATAACTCCCCTCGTTACGTCCATAGAACACATAAGGATTTCCTTTCTTCCGCATGTTTAAGAGCTCCCTGAACAGTTCGACCATAAATGGAGTCAGCGGTACAGTCATGCTGGAGCCGTTCTTTGTGTCTGGAACGAACATGGTCTTATCAATCAGGCTAATATTTCGCCACTTAATCGTACGTAATTCAGAATCTCGACATCCCGTAAGGAAAAGCAGAGAAATGAAATTTCCAGTCACACGACAATAATAATCTCGTGATGCACGTATCACTGCGGCTGTCTCTTCCATAGTGAGATAGCGAGTTCGCATGTTGTCTGGATTGATAAGTGACACCTTATCGCCGATATAGGGTATGTCTAAAAGGCGGTATGCTTCCTTTAGGATGGTTTTCATCAAGGCAATAGTACGATCGACCGTGGCTGCTGCGTACTTCTTACCGGGGCGATACTCCGTTGCTAATAGCTTTGCTTGAACTTGATGAAGATGGACACCAGTTATCTTATCGATAGGCTTCGTATGTAGGTGCTTCCAGTGCTCAAATCTAGCGATATCATCACGCCATGTTTTCTTGCCTTTGCTTTTCTTCGAAACAATAAAGGTATCGTGGAAGAAATCGTACAAGGTCGGTACTTGGTTTTCGACCTTTTTATCGCGTTCAAGTTTCGGATCAATCCCATCGGCAATTTGTACCTTTAACTTGCGAGCTTTATTTCGAACGGTGGGCAAATCGATATCGGGCCACTGACCGAGTGCAATGCTGGATTTTTTCTTGGTGATTGGCGACACAAATCTTAATAAGAAGCGTTTCCTTCCGGATTTGCCTATAAGCAATTTCAAGCCCTGAACTTCGGTATCGGAGACTTCATTGTTGGTAGATTTAGATCGTCGATCATGAGGTGGGATGTTGTTTAGTTTGCTTGGGGTAAATTTGAAGAGCTTACTCATATGAATACCTCAGTAATTAACTAAAGTATTTATATATGTCTCAAATTTCATTAGAAACAAAAAATCAACACAATAAAAAACCAGACCACAACAAACATGTATCCATTGAAAGTGTACACGGTTCTGTTTTTGTAGCATTTGACCGTAGCGTAACAGTAACTTTTCGATTTTACGGTCTTTGGTATCTAACCATCGAGTCTTGAAGATATTCCAAACTAGAAATTCCCCAACGCTTTTCGGCTTACCAAATTGACCGTAGTGACCAGTAAAGCTTAGGTTCTGTTTTTGCTGTTCTATGCCTGAGTTGAACAGGAAGTTGTCCGTAAAGGGGCAGGGAGAGAAAATAAGAAGGGATTATTAGAAGTGTGATGAAGGGCTAACATTTCACATGTTCTGAAAGTAGAAAAGCCTCGATAAAAATCGAGGCTTTTCATAAAATTCTTTGTAAATTAGCAACTTAGACTAATTTTTTGAATCCGTCGTGTATACCAATTTCACCACACCGGCATCTCTGGGCTATTGCCCTTTGATGGTTGGCATTATACGGAAGCTTTTGACCTGCGCAAGCAGAAAAACCTTAAATAACTATCGTTTGCTGATAATTTCGCCACAAAGTGTGACAAAGGAGATCTCATCTTAGCTCAGTCTGCCGTTTCACTTTGTTATAACACCAACCATTAAACCCTATAAACGATTAACGGTAATATCCGAAACGTAACCATTACCAACATTAGATAGCGCACCATGAATCATCGTCGCTGCATCACCTGCGCTCATAAAGCTACTGGTGTCTAATGACTTACCGCTCGTCTCCCAAAATTCCGTTGCCATACCTCCAGGATACACAGCGATAATTTTCATTGGTTTACCTTTTAACTCCATACGAACGGACTCAATCAAACCTTTAACTGCCCACTTCACCGCACAATAAGTCGATTCTTGTGCCTTTGGCTGTTGTGCCGCTGTCGACATCACCATCACAACATTTACCGGCTGATCTTGATAACGTTTGACCAACTCTCGAAGAATATTAATCGCCGAAGTGAGGTTATTTTCAATCAGCTTTTGAATCTCTTGTGGGTCTTGCTCGGCCAACAAACCAAAATAACCACTTCCCGCACAATGAATCACGGTAGTAGGCGCTTGAGGTAACTCATCAAATAAATTCTCCACTTGCGATGCGTCGATCAGATCACAACTTCGCACCTGAGCTTTACTTGAGAGGTGTTGAGCAAGCGTATTTAACTTCTTTTCGCTGCGGCCAGTTAACAGTGTTTCTTTGCCTTGGGCATCATACAACTTAGCGAGCTGTGCACCTAAGCCACTACTTGCGCCTGTAATTACGATCATCTTGCACCTCTATTACATCATTCGTAATCTTGTTTTCTAAGCAAGGTACCCCATGTTTGGGGCTTTCACAGGTTACATGGTAGGAAGTTTGAACTCGATTGCTTTGTTGAGTGGTTGATTAGCGATAAAGCACTTGTGATTTGCCCGTAATTAGAGACTCTGTGCGTTAGCTCTCTTTTCACAAGCTAATGGAATCTATATTCTGACGCACAATTTTAAAGGTAAGTGATGGAACTATGACTACTTCTACAACTCTTCCACCAGCAGGCTTTTTCCGTCGACTCGCAGCGTTGTTTTACGACACACTGATTATCCTCGCGATTGAGATGATGGCTGCAGGCGTGGTAATGGCGATTGTTTTTGCGCTTAACGCGGCAGGCTTGTTGAGCTATGGAGAATATGTGGATGCAGCAGACATGCTAGGAAAGCATCCAGTATTAAGCCCACTATTTACACTATATCTTGCAGTGGTGTGGATCTACTTCTTTGTGTTCTTCTGGACTCGCGCGGGCCAAACCTTAGGGATGCGAGCTTGGAAAATGCAAATCCGTAACAGTAAAGATGGCGCACCAATTACGATTACTCAGGCACTAATTCGCTTAGCGACATCTGGCTTCGGCTTGGCAAACTTAACGGTGCCAATTGACCCACAAAAGCGTGGTTTCCACGATATTTGGGCAAAAACCGAAGTTGTTGTCTTACCGAAAGCAAAATAGCGAAACAGCAAAAGCAGAATAGAAAAAGGAAGGCACTATGCCTTCCTTTTTTATATTTATCGCTTTTGAAAACCTACAGTTTTCTTCTTAGCAAGGATACCGCGATTGCTAGGAACACCAAGCTAGGGGCTAATGCACCGAATACAGGCGGAATGCCATATACCAAGGTTAGCGGCCCAAAGAACTCACTGGATATGTAGAAGGTAAAACCTGCAACTACCCCCGAGAGCACCCTCGCTCCCATGGTCACGCTACGCAATGGGCCGAAAACAAACGACAACGCCATCAGCATCATTACCGCGATGGAAAGCGGCTGAGAAAGCTTGCGCCAAAATGCCAGCTCATAGCGTGAGGCGTCTTGCTCTGAAGCTTTCAAATAGGTCACATAGTCATACAAACCGCTTAGAGAAAGCTCTTCTGGCTTCACCGTCACAACCGCAAGCTTATCTGGCGCGAGCGAGGTGTGCCATTCCATCTGCTCTACGTCACGCTTGGTAATGACGTTCTCATTCTCCATATCCGTGACTTGTACGTAACGCATCAACCAGTTGTTGTCTTGCTGGTAATCCACTTCTTCAGCAAAGATGACTTTATCTAGTTTCTTATCTTCATCGAAACGCCACATGTTCAAACCGTAGAGTTTGTCATCTTCCACTTTTCCGATAAAGATGAAGTCATTGGCATCACGAGCCCATACCCCTGCCCGCACAGATACGATGCTACCACCAGACAAAGCAAACGCACGCAGGTCACGCGCCATCTTTTGCGCTTCAGGTGCGCCCCACTGACCCAACGTCATGACGATAAGCATCAATGGCACCGCGGTCTTAAGCACTGATAAACCGATATCCAACTTAGAGAAACCCGCCGCTTGCATAACCACAAGTTCAGAGCTTGATGCCAGCATGCCCAAACCAATCAAGGCCCCCAGCAGCGCGGCCATTGGGAAGAACATTTCGATATCGCGAGGAATACTCAGCAAAACAAAGTAAAGCGCATGCATTAAGTCGTAAGCACCACGGCCTACTTTACGCAACTGCTCTACGTATTTGATGATGCCCGACAAGCCAACGAAGGTCGCCAGAACTAAGGCAGTGGTAGAGATGATCGTTCTACCGATGTAAAGGTCTAAGAGTTTAAACACAGCTTACGCGAGCCTCTTCTTGCGGAATTTGTCTTTCATTCGTCGAACCGGAACACTGTCCATCATGTTTGCCAAGATAGCGACAATCAACAACATCGCATTGATTGGCCACATACCAATGGCAGCAGGAATCGCACCATCCTCTAACGCGGACTTCGTTGCACTGATGGCAAGGAAGTACGCTAGGTAAATCAAAATAGCCGGTCCCATTTTAGCGAAACGCCCCTGACGTGGGTTCACCGCCGACAATGGAATCACCAGCATGGTCAAAAGCGGGATACATACAAATAACGAAATACGCCATTGCAGCTCAGCTTGCGCTTCTGGATCTGGATGACCAATCAAATCGGCCGTTGGATACGCTTCCCAGTCACGCCCTTTTTGCTTCACTTCACGTTGACCAATCAAACCTTCGTATTGATCGAACTTGGTGATCATGTATTCAACGCGAGTCGGCACACCTTCATAGCGCGTACCTTCGTGCATAGTGATGATCTGGCGACCATCCGACAGTTCTTTTACTTCACCAGAAGAAGAAAACATTACGCTTGGTAAGATAGAGTCACGAGGGCGCATCTGTGCGACAAACACATTACTTAGCGTGCTGTCTTTGATGTCATCAATGAACACAACTGAAGAACCGTCAGGTGTTCCTTGGAACTGACCTTTTTTAAGTAGGTCTACGCTATTTTCAGCAGCAACTTGTTCGTAAAGTTGCTCTACGCGGTCTTGCGACCAAGGTGATAGCCATAATGCGTTAAACGCCGCCACACCAGAGGTAATGATCGCTAAGTACAACGCAGCCTGCACCAAGAACTTGTTCCCGATGCCTGTCGCGTTCATCACCACGATTTCACTTTCCGCATATAGGCGACCAAATGTGATCAATATGCCGATGTACAAACTCAATGGCAGCATTAATAGTCCCATTGCTGGCATGTTTAAACCAACCACTGAGAAAATTAATCCAGCAGGAATATCCCCGTCCGAAGCATCAGCGAGAACACTGATAAACTTCTGGCTCAAAAACACCAAAAAAAGCACGAAGAAAATCGCAAATTGGCTCTTGAGTGTTTCGCGGATCAAATATCTAACAATAATCACGCTGAAATTACCTATACAAAACTTGTTTTTTTGGTCGAATCACTATAGTTTCCCGTTGAACCATTTATTTTTTTAAAAATTATAAACTAGATGTTAGCGCTTAAATCAGCTCTGTTGGTAAGACCTGAGCTTAAATTCAACAAGTAAGCGATCATTATCTAACATTTAGAGCAATTTGTCTTCAGGATGTAGGAGTACGCATGGAGTTCAGTGTTAAAAGTGGCAGTCCAGAGAAACAACGTAGCGCATGTATCGTTGTTGGTGTGTTTGAACCACGTCGCCTTTCTCCAGTAGCCGAGCAACTTGATAAAATCAGTGACGGTTACATCAGTTCACTACTTCGCCGTGGTGATCTAGAGGGTAAACCTGGTCAGATGCTGCTACTGCATCAAGTACCAGGTGTTTTGTCAGAGCGCGTTCTACTTGTAGGTTGTGGTAAAGAACGTGAGCTAGGCGAGCGCCAGTACAAGGAAATCATTCAAAAGACGATCAGCACACTTAACGAAACAGGTTCTATGGAAGCAGTGTGTTTCCTAACTGAACTGCACGTTAAGGGTCGTGATACTTACTGGAAAGTTCGCCAGGCAGTAGAAGCGACTAAAGATGGTCTTTACACATTCGATCAGTTCAAGAGCGTTAAGCCAGAAACTCGTCGTCCACTGCGTAAGCTAGTATTCAACGTACCAACGCGTCGTGAACTAAACCTAGGTGAGAAAGCAATCACTCACGGTCTAGCTATCGCATCTGGTGTGAAAGCATCAAAAGATCTTGGCAACATGCCACCAAACATCGCAAACCCTGCGTACCTTGCTTCTCAAGCACGTCGCCTTGCTGACGATTACGAAACCGTAACCACCAAGATCATTGGTGAGCAAGAGATGGAAAAACTGGGCATGACATCTTACCTAGCCGTAGGTCGTGGTTCGAAGAACGAATCAATGATGTCGATTATCGAATACAAAGGTAACCCAGAGTCAGAAGCAAAACCTATCGTACTTGTCGGTAAAGGTCTGACGTTCGATTCAGGCGGTATCTCTCTAAAACCTGGTGAAGGTATGGATGAGATGAAGTACGACATGTGTGGTGCAGCATCTGTATTCGGAACAATGAAAGCGCTAGCGAAGCTAAACCTACCAATTAACGTGATTGGTGTTCTAGCAGGCTGTGAAAACATGCCAGGCAGCAACGCTTACCGTCCAGGTGACATCCTAACAACCATGTCAGGTCAAACGGTAGAAGTTCTGAACACGGATGCGGAAGGTCGTCTTGTTCTTTGTGACGCACTGACTTACGTAGAGCGTTTCGAACCAGACTGCGTAGTTGACGTTGCAACGCTAACTGGTGCTTGTGTTATCGCGCTAGGCCACCATATCAGCGGCGTAATCTCTAACCACAACCCACTTTCTCATGAGCTAGTAAACGCTTCTGAGCAAGCGAGTGACCGTGCATGGCGTCTACCAATGGCAGACGAGTACCACGAGCAGTTGAAGAGCCCATTTGCTGATATGGCAAACATCGGTGGTCGTCCTGCTGGTACTATCACTGCGGGTTGCTTCCTGTCTAAGTTTGCTAAAAAGTACAACTGGGCACACCTTGATATCGCAGGTACTGCGTGGAAATCAGGCGCAGCGAAAGGCTCAACGGGCCGTCCTGTCTCAATGCTTGTCCAATTCCTTTTGAACCGCAGCGGCCAAGAGACAGAAGAGTAATTTCTGAACAACATCTAAAAGGGCCGCAAGGCCCTTTTTTATTACCTCGATTTTCTAAAATTAAAATCGGATTTAATATGGTTTCAGGAAGAGACCAACGGCAAGTGAGAGAATGATGCAAACTGCAACCTTCTACATCATTAACGAAGAGAGCCCGCAAGCAACGGTGGCTGGCTTTGAGGAATACATTGTTTTTTTGGCTCAGCACTTTGCTCGCCAAGGCGCAAAAGTATATCTGAACTGCCAAGACAAACCGCATGCCGAGCAGCTCGCTGAAGCCTTTTGGCAAATTGATGCAGACAAGTTCATGGCACATAATCTTGTAGGCGAAGGACCGAAATACGCCACCAACATTGAAATCGGCCATGAAGGTGTAAAACCTAACTGGAATCGTCAGCTGGTAATTAATTTGGCGGAAAATGAGACAACCTTTGCGAACAAGTTTGCTCAAGTGGTAGACTTCGTGCCTTGCGAAGAAAAAGCTAAACAGCTCGCAAGAGAAAGGTATAAAATTTACCGTCAGGCAGGTTATCAACTGCAAACGATCGAAATTCAATATCCTTAACGGTCAATCCTTATAGTTAAGCTCTCCACTCAGAGAGTTCACTTATAAAGATTGACTTAGATTCAACCATCAACGTATCCATTAAAAGAGCGCTATGGAAAAGACATACAACCCAACTTCAATCGAACAAGCTCTGTATCAGACTTGGGAAGAGAAAGGCTACTTTAAGCCACACGGTGACACTACTAAAGAATCATACAGCATCATGATCCCGCCACCGAACGTCACTGGTAGCCTACACATGGGCCACGCGTTCCAAGACACGATCATGGATACGCTTATCCGTTGTGAACGTATGAAGGGTAAAAACACTCTTTGGCAAGTAGGTACGGACCACGCAGGTATCGCAACTCAGATGGTTGTTGAGCGTAAGATCGCAGCAGAAGAAGGCAAAACAAAACACGATTACGGTCGTGAAGCTTTCATCGACAAAATCTGGGAATGGAAAGGCCAATCTGGCGGCACTATCACTAAGCAGCTTCGTCGTCTTGGCGCATCTGTAGACTGGGATCGTGAGCGCTTTACGATGGACGATGGTCTATCTAACGCCGTTCAAGAAGTGTTCGTACGTCTATACGAAGACGATCTAATCTACCGCGGTAAGCGTCTAGTTAACTGGGATCCAAAGCTACACACAGCGATTTCAGATCTAGAAGTAGAAAACAAAGACACTAAAGGCAACATGTGGCACTTCCGCTACCCACTCGCAGATGGCGTTAAAACAGCAGATGGCAAAGACTACATCGTTGTTGCAACGACTCGTCCAGAGACCATGCTAGGCGATACTGGTGTTGCGGTTAACCCAGAAGATCCACGTTACAAAGATCTTATCGGTAAAGAAATCATCCTTCCTATCGTTGATCGTCGCATCCCAATCGTGGGCGATGAGCACGCAGATATGGAAAAAGGTACTGGCTGTGTGAAAATCACACCTGCGCACGACTTCAACGACTACGAAGTTGGTAAGCGCCACCAGCTACCAATGATCAACATTCTGACTTTCGACGCGAACATCCGTGACGCTTCTGAAGTATTTAACACCAACGGCGAAGCAAGCGACGCTTACAGCACTGAGCTACCAGCTAAGTACCACGGCATGGAACGTTTTGCCGCTCGTAAAGCTATCGTTGCTGAATTCGACGAACTAGGTTTACTTGAAGAAGTGAAAGATCACGATCTACAAGTTCCTTACGGCGACCGTGGTGGCGTGGTTATCGAACCAATGCTAACTGACCAATGGTACGTACGTACTGCGCCTCTAGCGAAAACAGCAGTTGAAGCAGTAGAAAACGGCGACATCCAATTCGTTCCTAAGCAATACGAAAACATGTACTTCTCTTGGATGCGTGACGTTCAAGACTGGTGTATCTCTCGTCAGCTATGGTGGGGTCACCGCATCCCAGCTTGGTACGACAACCAAGGTAATGTTTACGTAGGTCGTGACGAAGAAGAAGTTCGTAAGAACAACAACCTAGAGTCAGTCATTGAACTTCACCAAGACGAAGACGTACTGGATACATGGTTCTCTTCTGCACTATGGACGTTCGGTACTCAAGGTTGGCCAGAGCAAACTGACGATCTGAAAGTATTCCACCCTTCAGACGTACTAGTAACTGGTTTCGACATCATCTTCTTCTGGGTTGCGCGCATGATCATGATGACCATGCACTTCGTGAAAGACGAAAACGGCAAACCACAAGTACCATTTAAGACGGTTTACGTTACTGGTCTAATCCGTGACGAAAACGGCGACAAGATGTCTAAGTCGAAAGGTAACGTACTTGACCCAATCGACATGATCGATGGTATCGACCTAGAGTCTCTAGTAGAGAAGCGTTGTGGCAACATGATGCAACCTCAGCTAGCGAAGAAGATCGAGAAGAACACTCGTAAGACGTTTGAAAACGGTATCGAAGCATACGGTACAGACGCACTACGTTTCACTCTTGCAGCAATGGCATCAACAGGTCGCGATATCAACTGGGATATGAAGCGTCTTGAGGGTTACCGTAATTTCTGTAACAAACTATGGAACGCAAGCCGTTACGTAATGATGAACACAGAAGAGCAAGATTGTGGCTTCAACGGTGGTGAGATTGAATACTCACTAGCGGACAAGTGGATCGAGTCTCAGTTTGAACTTGCAGCGAAAGCGTTCAACAACCATATCGACAACTTCCGTCTAGATATGGCGTCTAACACGCTTTACGAATTCATCTGGAACCAATTCTGTGACTGGTACCTAGAGCTAACTAAACCAGTTCTATGGAAAGGTACTGAAGCGCAACAGCGTGGTACTCGCCGTACACTAATCACGGTTCTTGAGAAGACTCTACGTCTAGCTCACCCAGTGATTCCTTACATCACTGAAACTATCTGGCAAAGCATCAAGCCACTAGTTGAAGGTGTAGAAGGTGAGACAATCATGCTTCAAGCACTGCCTCAATTCGACGAAGCAAACTTCAACCAAGAAGCGCTAGACGATATTGAATGGGTGAAAGCGTTCATTACCAGCATCCGTAACCTACGTGCTGAATACGACATCAACCCAGGTAAGCCGCTTGACGTTATGCTGAAAGCTGCAAACGCAGAAGACGCAGCGCGTCTAGAAGCAAACAAACAAGTACTGATGTCTCTAGCGAAACTAGAATCTGTACGCATACTTGCTGCTGACGAAGAAACGCCAGCGTGTGCGACAGCCTTGGTTGCTAAGTCTGAGCTGATGATCCCAATGGCGGGTCTGATCGACAAAGACGCTGAGCTTGCTCGTCTAGATGGCGAAATCAAGAAAACTCACGGCGAAATCAAGCGTATCGAAGGCAAACTAGGTAACGAAGGCTTCGTAGCGAAAGCACCTGAAGCAGTTGTTGCTAAAGAGCGTGAGAAGCTTGAAGGCTACAAAGAAACACTAGCTAAGCTAGAAGAGCAGAAGACAACGATCGCTGCACTTTAATCGCTAAAAGCTAGAATAAAAGAATCAAAGGGTTGGTGTGAAAGCATCAACCCTTTTTGCATTTTATCGCTCAGAAAGCTTTCAAAGATATTCACTCTTCTCTCCTACTCTACCTCCTATTTAATAGCTTTTACCTATCAAACTAATCTTAACTGCCCATTAGATTTAATGATAATAATTCTCAATAATAGACCTATCGAAACAACACAACGATTGAGTAATTATCATGAAAAAGACACTAACCTTTGCAGCACTCCATTTTACTATCGCGTTTAGTGTCGCTTACGTGCTTACTGGCGACATTCTAATTGGTAGTTTAATTGCCATGATTGAGCCTTCAGTGAACACCGTAGCTTTCTACTTTCATGAAAAGGCATGGGCAAAAGTCCCAGCGCTTAAAGCTCGTCAGTGGATGACCAAATTAAAAACCGCAAGCTTTGCCACTATCCATTTCAGTGTTGCGTTTAGCGTGGTTTACTTACTAACAGGTGATGCGTTTGTTGGCGGTATCATGGCGATGCTAGAGCCAAGCTTGAACACTGTGGCTTACTACTTCCACGAGAAAGTATGGATGCGTAAATCAGATAGCCAAGCACCACAGTTTTGTTTGCATCAACACGCTTAAACGAAATATATTGGGTCACAACTCGTGGCCCTTTTTTATAGGCAAAATATGGAACAAATTGCTGGCTTCACCCTCCGTACAATTACAGCGCAAGATAACTCTGGCATTGCTCAAGTGATTCGTAAAGTTTCTGCAGAATACGGTTTAACCGCAGACAAAGGTTATGGTGTGGCCGATCCAACGCTTGATGACATGTACTCGGTTTACGACCAGCAAGGCGCAGCCTACTGGGTAGTCGAATACCAAGGCGAGATTGTGGGTGGCGGCGGCTTTGCACCTTTAGCTGGTGAGCCAAATGTGTGTGAGCTGCAAAAGATGTACTTCTTACCTCAAACACGAGGGCACGGTTTAGCCAAACGCATCGTCGCATTGAGCTTACAACTGGCGAAACAGTTTGGGTATCAGCAGTGCTATTTAGAAACGACAGAATGTCTAAGAGAAGCGGTAAGCTTGTATGAAAAGCTAGGCTTTGAGCATCTCGATGCCCCGCTAGGACAAACAGGGCATGATGCATGTGAAGTCGTGATGCTTAAGACGCTATAACGTTTTATCCCCAAACTTAAAGTACAAGATGGGTAACACAGAGCTCTTGGCTAAGCGCCACTTTAAATGCTTGGCGTTGCCCATCTAATTCCACCGCGAGTTCGTAGAGATCTTTTGGATCGGGATCATTAAGATCGGCATACTTTGGCGCTTCGATCTGGAATAAAGCACTCGCATGATCCGCTCGGACATCAATAGGAATATGATAAGTCATGCCATTAAACTTAACCGATGCCGATACTAGACCCGGCGCAAAAGTTTGATAGTACAAGTCTACTTTAAACTCACAACCACCACCGTGGTGCCAAATCTGTTCGGTTGCCACACGGTCTAAACGCACATTGCGAATAAACTGCAGATACGGCTCTTGCCATACCCCTAAGCGCTCATCACTCTTTTGGTATTCATGATCCGCAAGTGAGCACAACTCTGGTTTATCCTCATCCAGCAGAAGATCTTCTTCTTCCTCAAGGAACAGGATCTCAAAACGGTTACGTCCCATTTGCATGAACGGACGAATGTCTTTTTTGTACACGCTTTGTGAACCGTCACAGTCGAACAATGCTACCCCGTTCAAACGCACTTCAGCATGGTAATCCACACCACCCAACACCATTTCTACCGCTGGGAATGCCATCATGGATTCGTCCACTTCAATGTCGTGCATCAGGTGCCACTCTTGCTGACGAATCGCTTCTTCAGTCAGTTCAGTAGGCAATACCTGACTCAAAGGAGCAGGGAAAGTAATGTCATCCTGTGGGATAGAAAGGTCCGTGAGTGGAGAGACTTGCCATAAACCGGCGAGTGAGAGTTGCATATACACCTTGAGCTAGATCAATTTTCACGCATTATATACTCAAGTTGCTTAGGGTTATAGGCAATATGCCTAGAAACTCAATGAGAATTATTTATCGTTAGCCACAGTTATCATTTTTAAGGCACAAAAAAGCCAGCGATAAACGCTGGCTTCTTAGATCGAGTAAGAGGATTACTCTTCGTCTTCATCATCTTCTTCAGGGTAAAGCGCATCTTCGCCTTCGTAGTAAGTACCCCAACCGTCGTAAATGATGTCGTATTTTTCTGCAAGATGAACCAGTTTCTCAACCTGAGCATCAATCGCTTCTGCGTTTAGTGCAGATTCCATTGTTGCATCACAGCAAAGTAGCTTGTTGCCGTCTTCATCTTCTGTTTCTTCAGCTTCAAGAACTTCAAAGCCCATCTTGAACGCTTCAACAACCGCTTTTTCTAGTGTGTCGAAGTCTTCAGCAAATAGGTGGTGCTCGATTTCGTATAGTGAATCTGGATCGCTGCCGTCTTCTAGCAATGCTGCAATGATATCGCGAGTCTCTTCCTTTTGAATCTCAATTAATTCTTCTACTGATAGATATTCATCTTCGTGAGACATGTTTTGGCTCCAGATTAGTTACTTGATGGAAACACTATACTCTAAACTGAGTACGTTAATGCGGTGAAATATGGCACGGATTGCGATGAAAAGCCACAAACAAACACCAAACTGCGGTGATTCTTGATGATAATTTTTGCTCGCAAATCTAAACCCCGCTCACAGAAACAAAAAATTAACAAAAACAGCTAATCTTTAATATTCAGAAGATCCTAATTGAACCTAAGACGAGTAATTTTAGACTTGTTTGCGTGTTTATGATCTTGGAGTGAATACAGCAACGGCTCGGTAATTCTGACCTAACGAATAAAAGAAAGCTAAAAACTGCATATTTCAGAATGGTTATGCATGTTTTATGCACTATTGATGTATGACTTCTCTCTCGAACGAAAAAGAATAAAAACGCACTTTATAAAAGTCATGAACAAACAATAAAATATAGAATTAAAATACACTAAGGGATTATTTACAAAATATAACGCCAAAAAACGATATTTTTGCAATATATAAGCAAAGTTCTAGGACTTGCATCTTTGCACCAAGCTTGTCATAACTAACGGCTGGAATATTTGTAAGGATGCAAAATGAGTAAGCTGTACGTTGGATCAGAAGTTGGTCAACTAAGACGAGTTCTATTAAACCGCCCAGAGCGCGCCCTCACCCACCTAACGCCATCGAACTGCCATGAGCTACTGTTTGATGACGTATTGGCGGTAGAAGCGGCAGGTGAAGAACACGACGCATTCGCGCGCACATTGCGTGAGCAAGATGTCGAAGTGTTACTGCTTCATGATCTACTGGTTGAGACCCTTGCGGTTCCAGAAGCAAAACAATGGTTGTTGAACACTCAGATCTCTGACTTCCGTTACGGTCCGACTTTCGCTCGTGACTTACGTCAGTACTTCGCAGAGATGGACGATGAGCACCTAGCAAGCATTCTTCTTGGCGGCTTGGCTTACTCCGAACTGCCAATCAAATCTTCATCAATGTTGCCGAAGATGAAGCGTCCACTGGATTTCGTTATCGAACCTCTGCCTAACCACCTCTTTACTCGTGACACGTCATGCTGGGTATATGGTGGCGTTTCTCTTAACCCAATGATGATGCCTGCACGTCAACGCGAAACCAACCATCTGCGCGCGATTTATCGCTGGCACCCAACCTTCGCGGGTCAAGACTTCATTAACTACTTTGGTGATGAAGACCAGCACTACGACAATGCTAACGTTGAAGGTGGTGATGTACTGGTTATCGGTAAAGGTGCGGTTCTGATTGGTATGTCTGAGCGTACAACTCCGCAAGGTGTCGAAAACTTAGCGGCAAGCCTGTTTAAATCTGGTCAGGCGAAAGAAGTGATTGCTATCGACCTACCAAAACACCGCTCGTGCATGCACCTTGATACGGTCATGACGCATATGGATGTGGACACTTTCTCGGTATACCCAGAAATCATGCGTAAAGATTTAGATACTTGGCGCCTAACACCTAAAGGCAACGGTGAAATGCATGTCGAAGCATCACACAACTATCTGCATGCCATCGAATCGGCACTTGGCTTAGACCAATTGAAGATCATCACAACCGGTGGTGACAGCTACGAAGCTGAGCGAGAGCAATGGAACGATGCCAACAACGTACTGACAGTGAAACCTGGTGTTGTGATTGGTTACGAGCGTAACGTCTACACTAACGAAAAGTACGACAAAGCTGGCATTGAAGTCCTGACCATTCCGGGTAACGAGCTTGGTCGCGGTCGTGGTGGTGCACGTTGTATGAGCTGCCCAATCGAACGTGACGATATTTGAGAAACCTCTCCCACCAAATAAAACCAATTGAGACTAAGGTTGATGTGAATGCATCAACCTTTTTTTGTCTTTAATTAAAATAATTATTCACAATAAAAGCATTTATATGTTTTAATGCTTTTATTCTTTATCAACCAAACGACCTAAGGGACGAGCTATGGCTTTCAATCTACGTAATCGCAACTTTTTGAAGCTATTGGACTTCTCAACTAAAGAGATCCAGTTTTTGCTCGAACTGTCTGCAGAGCTGAAAAAAGCTAAATATGCAGGAACAGAGCAGAAGAAACTTCAAGGTAAAAACATCGCACTAATCTTTGAGAAATCTTCTACTCGTACCCGATGTGCGTTTGAAGTCGCGGCCTTTGACCAAGGCGCTCAAGTCTCTTACATCGGTCCTTCTGGCTCGCAGATCGGTCATAAAGAGTCGATGAAAGACACCGCTCGTGTTCTTGGTCGTATGTACGATGGCATCGAATACCGTGGCTTTGGTCAATCCATTGTTGAAGAGCTTGGTACTTATGCTGGCGTACCAGTCTGGAATGGTTTAACGGATGAGTTCCACCCGACCCAAATCCTTGCAGACTTCCTGACCATGCAAGAGCACGGACGTGGGAAACAACTGCATGAAATGACGTTTGCTTACCTTGGTGATGCTCGCAATAACATGGGGAACTCACTCATGGTTGGCGCAGCAAAAATGGGCATGGACATCCGCCTTGTGGCACCAAAAGCGTTCTGGCCAGAAGAAGCATTAGTGGTCACTTGCCAAGAAATTGCCCAACAAACCGGCGCGAAAATCACGCTAACGGAAAACGTTGAAGAAGGCGTTAAAGGCTGTGACTTCCTATACACCGACGTTTGGGTCTCGATGGGTGAGTCTGCAGAGGCTTGGGATGAACGTGTTGCGCTGATGACACCTTACCAAATCAATATGGATGTGATTAAGCAAACGGGTAACCCTAACGTGAAGTTCATGCACTGCCTGCCAGCCTTCCACAACGATGAAACAACTGTGGGTAAAGAGGTCGCGGAGAAATACGGTATGAAAGGGCTTGAAGTAACCGAAGAGGTGTTTGAATCTGAATACTCTATCGTATTCGACGAAGCCGAGAACCGCATGCACACGATTAAAGCCGTGATGGTGGCAACCTTAGGCAGCTAAACCAAAGCATTAAAAATGGTAACAAAAACCATGATGTAATCGCTTGCGCTCACGAAAGTTAAGCGTATAATGCTCGGCAATTTGTCTGAGGATTACGAAATGACCACGCCGATTGCTGACGTAAAAACGCGATTTGCTCTAGCTAAGCGACTACGCTTACGTGCTGTTATTTTCGTTAATTCTATTGAATTTTAAAACCTCCCCAATTGGGGAGGTTTTTTTATGCCTAAAATTCCATCACGGTGAATTTTGGGGATAGTCACCACTTTATAGGGAAGAAGATCATGGCGAACTCGCTTTACCAGAAGCACATCATCTCTATTCCAGAGCTTTCACGTGAAGAACTGGAACTGATTGTAGAAACTGCAGGTCAGCTAAAAAAAAGAACCTCGTCCAGAACTGATTAAAAACAAGGTTGTAGCGAGCTGTTTCTTTGAGCCATCCACGCGTACTCGTCTGTCGTTCGAGACAGCAATTCAACGTATCGGTGGTGATGTTATTGGTTTCGATAACGGTGGTAACACCTCTCTGGCGAAAAAAGGCGAGACGCTGTCTGACTCAGTTCAAGTGATCTCTTCTTACGTCGATGCATTCGTAATGCGCCACCCTCAAGAAGGCGCAGCGCGCTTAGCCTCTGAGTTTTCTAACGGCGTACCCGTTATCAACGCAGGTGATGGCGCAAACCAACACCCAACGCAAACGCTACTCGACCTATACACCATCGCGGAAACACAAGGTCGTCTAGATAACCTGAACGTTGCATTCGTTGGTGACCTAAAATACGGCCGCACTGTACACTCATTGACGCAAGCATTGGCGAAGTTCAACAACATCCGCTTCTTCTTTGTTGCACCAGAAGCACTTGCGATGCCTGACTACCTATGTGAAGAACTTGATGAAGCAGGTATCCAATACAGTCTGCACACAGACATGGAAAGCGTGATTCCTGAGCTCGACATTCTGTACATGACTCGCGTACAGAAAGAGCGCTTTGATGAATCTGAATACGCACACATCAAGTCAGCTTACATCCTAACAGCGGCACTACTAGAAGGTGCGCGTGAGAACTTGAAAGTACTGCACCCACTGCCTCGTGTAGATGAGATCACCACAGACGTCGACGTCACACCGCACGCTTACTACTTCCAACAAGCAGAAAACGGCGTTTACGCGCGCCAAGCATTGTTGGCACTGGTTCTTAACGAAACACTGTAATCGAGGGAGAAAATCACATGGCTAAAGAAACTCAATTGCAGGTAGAAGCAATCAAAAACGGCACAGTAATCGACCACATTCCAGCACAAATTGGTATTAAGGTGCTGAAGCTGTTCGATATGCACAACTCTTCTCAACGCGTAACCATCGGTCTGAACCTGCCTTCATCTGCACTCGGTCACAAAGACCTACTCAAGATTGAAAACGTGTTCATCAACGAAGAGCAGGCAAGCAAGCTCGCGCTTTACGCACCACATGCGACCGTAAACCAAATCGAAAACTACGAAGTAGTGAAGAAGTTGGCGCTGGAGTTACCAGAGAAAGTTAACAACGTGTTTGAATGTCCGAACAGCAACTGTATTACACACAACGAGCCGGTTGCGAGCAGCTTCCAAGTGTTCGAGAAGAAGGAAGAAATCCGTCTGAAGTGTAAATACTGTGAGAAAGTCTTCGCGCGTGAGATCGTGACTGAGCGTTAATTTCCCGCTTCGAATCTTGCTAACGATAAATTAACTGATACCCCGCTAATGCAGGGTATTTTGCTCTTTACGTGCTTCATGTTTAAAGGCAAACTGATTCTTCTTAAGAACGCTCAAGATGCTTGAGTAAACTCTTTATTCCCCTAAACAGATGGAACAATTCAAATGACGAAAGTACTTCACACTGAGTCTGCACCAGCAGCAATCGGTCCTTACGTTCAAGGCGTAGATCTAGGCAACATGGTTCTAACTTCTGGCCAAATCCCAGTAAATCCAGCGACAGGTGAAGTGTCTGCAGACATCGCAGAGCAAGCTCGTCAATCTCTAGAGAACGTAAAAGCTGTTGTTGAAGCATCAGGCCTTAAAGTGACTGACATCGTTAAAATGACAGTATTCGTGAAAGACCTAAACGACTTCGGTACAGTAAACGAAGTTTACGGTAAGTTCTTCGATGAGCACGAAGTAGCAAACTACCCTGCACGTTCTTGTGTAGAAGTCGCTCGTCTGCCTAAAGATGTTGGCATCGAGATTGAAGCAATCGCAGTTCGCAAATAATTGCGCAGGCTGACAAACATAAAAAAACGGGTAGCTCAGGCTACCCGTTTTTTTATTGTCTTTTGGCGATAATGTCGCTGTAAAACTTAAGCTGCGTTGCGCTGTTTTACTTCTTCATCTAAGGCTTCTAGTTTTGCTTTCATCTCTTCACGACAAACATTCGCTAGCTCACGTACGCCTTCTTTGCCGTAACCTTCTGTGCTCACAGGAGGCAGCATCTCAATGATCACGTGACCATTGTTCCAGCGGTTCAGTTTGATGTGGTCAGTAGAGCTACACACAATTGGAATGATTGGCACTTCTGCACCGATAGCGGCATGGAAAGCGCCCGTTTTAAATGGTAGTAAACCGCGACCACGTGAACGTGTACCTTCAGGGAACATCCACACTGAAACATCACTATTTTTAATGCTGTCTACGACTTGGTCGATAGTGCCTTTTGCTTTAGAGCGGTTTGCACGGTCAATCAAAATGTTACCTGTTAGCCAGTAAAGCTGACCAAACAACGGCATCCACGCTAGACTCTTCTTACCTACTGTTACGACCTTAGGTGTAACGGCTGAAGAGACAGTGAAAAGGTCCCAGTTGTTCTGGTGGTTAGCTATGTAAACATGCTGACCACGAGAGTACGCATCTTCCGGAATACGCAGCTCTAGCTTGATACCAAACACACGCGACATTTTGCCGAATAGACGACCGAAGGTGAAAACGTGCTTAGGGTTTCGAGGGCTTAGTAGGCAGTAACCGCAACCACCAATAAACATCACAATTGCGAAAATTGCGACAGCAAATACACGTAACAGTGCAATCATTGTTGTTCTCCAGGAACCGGCTTTGCGCCAGCTACAGCTATTATTGTCTCTTTGAACATAGTCATGGACTATGACAGAAAGCGCGATATAAAAAAGCCGAAACCTGAGTTTCGGCTCTCTTCATATCTAGGTCAACTGCGGTGCAGTTTAACCTGCCTCACTCACGCGCTCAATATTTGCGCCAAGTGCAGACAGTTTATTTTCGATTTTGTCGTAACCGCGGTCGATATGGTAGATACGGTCAACGATGGTTTCGCCTTTTGCGATACAACCTGCAATCACCAAACTTGCCGAAGCTCGTAGGTCGGTTGCCATCACTTGTGCGCCACTTAGAGAATCTACGTCACCACAGATAACCGTGTTACCTTCGATTTCCGCTTTCGCGCCCATGCGCATCAATTCTGGTACGTGCATGAAACGGTTTTCGAAGATCGTTTCCGTGATCACGCCGCCGCCTTTCGCCATCATGTTCAATAGCGTGAATTGCGCCTGCATGTCAGTAGGGAAGCCTGGGTGCGGAGCCGTGCGGATGCTTACCGCTTTCAGCTCACGGTCAGTCATATCAACAGAAATCCAGTCTTCACCAGTTTCTACTAATGCGCCCGCCTCTTCTAGCTTCGCCAATACCGCTTCTAGAAGGTGTGCATTGGTGTTGCGACATACTACTTTGCCGCCAGAAACCGCTGCTGCAACTAGGAAGGTACCTGTTTCGATACGGTCAGCCACAACATTGTGCTTACCGCCACCTAGACGCTCAACACCCTCGATGGTGATGGTATCAGTACCTGCACCAGAGATTTTTGCGCCAAGTGTGTTTAGGAAGTCCGCTGTATCAACGATTTCAGGCTCGCGCGCTGCGTTGTCTAGCGTTGTCGTGCCTTCAGCAAGCGCTGCTGCACACATGATAGTGATCGTTGCACCAACACTCACTTTGTCCATCACAATGTGCGCGCCTTTTAGGCGACCATCAACTTCTGCTTTCACGTAACCATCTTCTAGTGTGATGGTTGCGCCAAGCTGTTCTAGACCAGTAATGTGTAAATCAACAGGACGAGCACCGATAGCACAACCGCCAGGTAGAGAAACCTGACCTTGGCCAAATCGAGCTACAAGAGGACCAAGCGCCCAAATAGATGCACGCATGGTTTTTACTAAATCGTAAGGAGCACAGTATTCGTTGATACTGCTTGGATCGACATGAACGGAACCATTACGGCTTACCTTTGCGCCAAGACGCTTAAGCAGTTCCATGGTGGTGTCGATATCACGAAGGTGTGGCACATTCGCCACTTCTACAGGCTCTTCCGCCAAGATAGACGCAAATAAAATCGGTAGTGCTGCGTTTTTTGCACCTGAAATGGTCACTTCACCAACCAGTGGTTTATCTGACCCAATAACTCGAAACTTTTCCATCAATAAACCTTAAAGCGACATTAGCTTCTTATCACGAGCCCACTCTTCTGGAGTGAACGCTTTGATCGATAACGCGTGAATGTCGTTACGCTGGATGTAATCCATCAGAGGACCGTAAATTAACTGCTGCTTCTTAACGCGGCTCATTCCATCGAAACAAGCATCAACAGCAACCACCTCATAGTGGCTACCTTCACCTTTTACATGCACTTCTTGAAGGTTTAGTGCTTCTTCTAGTAACTGTTGTACTTTTGCGCTATCCACAATTTACCCCTGATAATTCTGTATATGTTTGGCCACTAAAGATTCAACATTGCTCAATTGAAACAAAGTGCGCAATTGCGCCGGCACGAAACTGAGCATTATATGACAGTTTTGTTTTTTTTGCATGCTCTAATAAGTGGATTAACATCACCATTCCCGCAGAGTCAATGCGTTCAATCTCTTCTAACGAGCATTCTAGCTCGGTTTGAGAAGGTTGCCATTGCTGTGCCACTGCCCACAATGCTGGCACTGAATCACGATCCAGCGCCCCTGTAAGCTTAAGAATGTCTGCTTGTAATTGCCACTGAGAATGAGACTGCGCCATTACTTTGCCGCCTCGAAACGAATTGGCTGTGCTGCCAGTTTCTCTAAATCTTTCGCGACCGCTAGAATGCCTTCTTGGCGAATCTGAGTATTCCACTCTGATTGCTTGCTTGATAGTAGGCTGATGCCTTCTGCAACCATGTCGAATGCTAACCATTCACCTGTTTTCTTATCTTTACGCAGCTTAAACTCAAGTTTGATGTTTGGACGCGGTGCGTCGATGATATCAACCTTGATGCTCGTAATGCGTTTAGAAGGATCCAGCTTTGGCTCAGGGCCAAATTCAATTTGTTGATCCGAGTATTGCGTTAACACTTGCGCATATGAGGTCACCAAATAAGCACGGAATGCTGTGATGAACTCACCCACATCTTCACGCTTCGCACCTTTTAAGTTTGGACCAAGCAGTTTCAATGCTGCATAGCGATCGTTAACGTAAGGCATCAGCTCTTCTTCAACGATGGTCTTAAGCAAATTTGGATCTTGCTTAATTTGTGGCTGTTCAGCTTTCAAACGATCAAATGTCACTTCCGCAACTTGTCTCATCATTTGATAAGGCTGAGTTTTATCCACTTCTGCAGCCACTGCACCAAAAGCAGTAAACGCTGCTACGAATGAAAGTAATAGTCTCGAAAGCATGGGTTATTCCTTACTTGTATCACCAGAATCGCCTGAACCACCAATGCTGTATAGGACTTGGCCGATAAGGTCTTCCAGTACTAATGCAGATTTGGTGTCTTCGATGGTGTCACCATCAACAAGCATTTCTTCATCGTCAAAAACAAAGCCCGGTACCAAGCCAATGTACTGTTCACCAATCAATCCCGATGTCAAAATTTGCACACTAGAGGTTTCTGGGAACTGGTTGTATTGGCTGTTAATCGACAAGCTAACTACTGGTAATAGGCTATCAGGGTTAAGTGTAATGCTACTTACACGACCGATAACAACGCCGCCAACTTTCACTGGAGAGCGAACTTTCAAACTACCAATATTGTCGAACTCGGCTTTCAAGGTGTAAGTATTGCCAGAGCCAATGCTTTTTACGTCAGCAACCTGAAAAATCATCACAAGAATCGCGCAAATTCCTGCTAATACAAAGCTGCCAACCCATAATTCTGTTTTACGTGTTTGTTGCATGATTAATTCCCAAACATCAATGCGGTCAGTACAAAGTCTAGTCCCAGTACTGCTAAAGAAGAATGCACAACAGTGCGCGTCGTTGCTCGGCTGATCCCTTCCGAAGTAGGGATAGCGTCATAGCCATTAAATAGAGCGATCCAAGTAACGGTAATCGCAAACACGATACATTTGATCATGCTGTTACCGATGTCTTGGCCTAATTCAACCGAAGATTGCATTGCAGCCCAGAAGCTGCCGTGGTCTACGCCTTTCCAATCCACACCAACAAGCTGTGCGCCCCAAATACCCACAGCCATGAAGATCATCGCGAGTAGCGGCATTGAAATAGCACCCGCCCAAAAACGTGGTGCAATAACGCGTTTTAGCGGATCCACAGCCATCATTTCTAAGCTTGAAAGCTGCTCTGTGGCTTTCATCAATCCGATTTCTGCTGTCAGCGCAGAACCAGCACGACCAGCAAACAATAACGCAGTTACTACTGGCCCTAGCTCACGTAGTAGCGAAAGAGCGACCATTTGACCAAGGCTGCCTTCTGCTCCGTAATCCACCAGCACGACATAACCTTGCAAGCTAAGCACCATACCGATGAACAAACCAGAAACGACAATGATCGCTAGCGATTGCACGCCTACGGAATACAGCTGCTTAATCAGTAAAGGAAGGTTTTTGATTGGCTGTGGTCGAGTCACTAACGCACCAACAAGCATCAATGTTGCGCGACCGAACGCCTCACAAATAGCCAATGTGCGTCTGCCTAGTGAAGCGACAAATTGAATAAAGCTATCGACCATCAAATAAATCCTTTTCGATACTTTGAGCTGGGAAACGGAACGGTACTGGCCCATCCGCTTCGCCTTGTAAGAATTGCTGAACGCGAGGATCTTGGTTGTCCCTCAGTTCTTGAGGGGTACCAAAGGCAATCACTTTGCCATCAGCCATCAAGTAAACCCAATCCGCAATACTCATCACTTCTGGCACATCATGAGAAACGACGATAGAAGTCACGCCCAATGCTCGGTTAAGGTTACTGATCAACTCAACCAACACACCCATGGTAATAGGGTCCTGCCCCACAAACGGCTCGTCGTACATGATGAGGTCTGGATCAAGCGCAATCGCTCGAGCCAGTGCAGCACGACGCGCCATACCACCAGACAGTTCACTTGGCATCAGCTCTGCCGCACCACGAAGGCCTACCGCTTCAAGCTTTAACAACACCATGGTGCGGATGAGTTCTTCGGAAAGCTCGGTATGTTCACGTAAAGGAAATGCCACATTATCGAACACATTCAGGTCGGTAAATAGCGCCCCTGACTGGAACAACATGCTCATTTTTTTACGTGCGTGATACAGTTTTTTGCGTGACAACGCAGGAATGTTGTCACCATCAAACCAAATCTCACCCTGTTCAGGGTATATCTGACCGCCAATCAGGCGCAGCAGTGTCGTTTTACCGATACCCGACGGTCCCATAATGGCCGTCACCTTCCCTTTTGGTACGTGCAAATCAATACCATCAAAGATCTTGCGCTCGCCGCGTGAAAAGGTGAGATTGTTAACGGTAACTAAATCGTTGTTCGACATACTATCTCTTCTACTATTTGTGAGCGGTTCTCACAGAGTTGTAATCCAACTCAACCCCGATTGTTTTCAAGATATTACGTCGAGAATATCCTAAAGTGACTTCGGTACACTTATTAGGCTGCAATCATAAGCACATTGAACGTTAATTAAAAGCACTGTTCAATTAAATAGAGCCGACGAAATTCAAGCAAATCTTCATAAAATATGACGAAATGAAAGGAAGGTGTTTACATCTCACTCCAGATTAACCGCATTAAGAACGACGATTGAATGAGCAACAATTAAACACAATTTCGTTACTAACCTTTAATTTATTTGTTGTTTATCTTCCATTTTTGGCCGCAAAAGGTCAAAATTAGCGGTTACTCATTTCACTTATTTTATTACTTAGGAATCATCATGCTCGAAGCCGTAGCATTGCTTATCGTCGGTCTGGTCTTACTTGTTTGGAGTGCAGATAAACTTGTTTTTGGCTCTGCTGCTCTGGCCCGCAACGTCGGTATTTCACCTCTAGTGATCGGTATGACCATTCTTGCAATGGGCTCATCTGCACCAGAGATGATGGTTTCGGCAACCGCTGCATGGGATGGCAAAACCGATACCGCGGTTGGCAACGTGCTCGGTTCGAACATTGCTAATATTGCTTTGATCCTAGGTATTACTGCGATCATCAAACCACTTTCTATCAGCTCTGCCGTGATTCGCCGCGAACTGCCTTTGATGATAGCAGTTACTGTACTTGCTGGTATTTTACTGTGGGATAGCCACTTAGGCTTCTATGAAGGTATCTTGCTGTTTATTTTGTTCGGTGGATTCCTATTTGCCATGCTGCAAATTAGCCGTAAAGAACAGAAGGCTGGTGATGCGTTTGTTGATGAGCAAGAATCTGAAGTCCCAGAAGGCGTAACTAACCCGAAAGCAATCATGTGGGTTGTGATTGGCTTGATACTGCTTCCTTTGGCAGCAAGCATGCTGGTAGATAATGCCGTCATTATTGCGAAACACTTTGGCATGAGTGACCTAGTGATTGGCCTTACTATTATTGCTATCGGCACTAGCCTTCCAGAACTCGCTGCATCTCTTGCTGGCGTTCTAAAAGGCGAAGACGACATGGCCGTAGGTAACATCATCGGCTCAAACGTATTCAACATTCTTGCGGTTATGGGTCTACCTGGCATCATCAATCCATCGATGCTGAGCGAATACGCTATGGGTCGTGATTTCTGGGTGATGCTAGGGGTTTCTCTCCTTCTTGTGGCAATGTGTCTTGGTAAGTCACGCAGTATCAACCGCCTTGAAGGTGGTATCCTGTTTGTGTGTTTCTTAGGTTACCAAGTGTACCTATTCGCAAACATGGCCGCTTAATAACATAATAAGTAAAGACAAATTGGAGCACTGATATGTCCACTCAATTTGATTTTCGCGCTGCAGCTAAACAAGTTCTTGATATTGAGGTCTCAGCTTTACAACAGCTAGACCAATACTTTGACGCGCAGTTTGAACAAGCTTGCGAATTGATTCTTTCCAACAACGGCAAAGTTGTCGTGATGGGCATGGGCAAATCAGGCCATATTGGCAACAAGATTGCCGCAACGCTTGCCAGCACAGGCACCTCTGCGTTTTTTGTTCACCCAGGTGAAGCAGCACATGGTGACCTTGGCATGATCAGCGCGGGTGATATTGTTATTGCGATTTCAAACTCGGGAGAGTCTCATGAGATTTTGTCTCTATTCCCAGTTTTGAAACGCCTGAACATCAAAATCATCAGTATGACAGGCAAGCCAGAATCAAATATGGCAAAGCTGTCCGATCTGCATTTGCAAATTACAGTCCCTAAAGAAGCTTGTCCGCTGGGCCTTGCTCCAACAAGCAGCACAACGGCGACATTAGTAATGGGCGATGCCCTTGCAGTTGCGCTATTGCAAGCTCGTGGCTTCTCAGCGGAAGACTTTGCGTTATCACACCCTGGTGGTGCGCTGGGAAGAAAATTGCTGCTTAAGCTGTCTGATATAATGCACTTCGGTAATGCACTACCAAAAGTATCACCTGATGCGCTTATTCGTGACGCCTTGCTCGAGATTTCTGAAAAAGGCTTGGGCATGACAGCCATCGTCGATGAGCACGATGCTATGCTTGGTATATTCACCGATGGCGATTTACGTCGTACTTTGGATAAGCGCATTGATATCCACACCACAGCAATTGGTGAAGTGATGACGCAAAACCCAACTACAGCACATCCGGAGATGTTAGCGGTAGAGGGGTTGAATCTAATGCAAGACAAGAACATCAATGCTCTGATCTTGTGCGATAACAATAAGATTGTTGGCGCACTGAATATGCATGATTTATTGAAAGCTGGCGTGATGTAGTATTGCATCACCCAAAAGACTTAACGATTGATTTAACAGATTAAGGCAATGGTCAGGGAAGTACTGAGCTAAGATAAAGGCCTTTATTTTATGAGTTTTACTCGCCTTATTTATTTGCTCTTGATCTTTGTTGTCGCGTGGTGCGGTTATTACCTCATGACACCAAAAGGCAATGAAGATATTCAAGTAGCACCAAATTTAGAACTGCCTATGTTCAGTGGTACTGGACTAGAAAACATCACTTATGGTGAAGATGGTGTCCGCAGTTACATCATCCGTTCCACTAACTTGGATCACTATGCCAAGAGTGGAGACACGATTTTTAAGAGCCCAACACTGATGGTTTACCGTGAAGGTAGCGTCGTGGAGTGGAAAGTCACTGCGACAAAAGCAGTACTTGATGAAGACCAGATTCTGACCTTGTACGACAAAGTACTGATGCAGAATCTATTGCCTGGCGCGAGTTTCGATACCATGGCGACAGATAAATTGGTCATCAATCTCACCAATCGTGATTTTAAAGCCGATCAACAAGTAATGTTGGTTGGACCGCAATTTGAAACTACCGGAGGCGCAATGCAGGGCAACTTGAAAGCTCACACTGCGACTCTGACAGATGAAGTTCAAGGTCGATATGAAACCGTTACACCTTAGCCTACTGGCATTGGTTTTAGCAGCGCCGCAAGCGTTAGCACTTAAGTCGGATACTCAACAACCGGTTTACATCAATTCAGACACCCAACAGGTGGACATGAAGAGTAACCAGGTCATCTTTAAAGGTGATGTATCGCTTAAGCAAGGTAGCATCAATATCGATGCTGATAGAATCGTTGTGACTCGCGATCCTAAGACCGAGTCTATCAAGCAGATCCAAGCATTTGGTAAGCCTGCTACGTTTTCTCAGTTGATGGACGATGGCAAAACGCTAAGCGGCCAAGCAACTGAGTTAGACTACCGCATCTCTACTGATGAATTGACCATGAAAGGTCAAGCGCAACTGGCACAAGACGGCAATACCATCAAAAGTTCGTCGATTCGTTACCAAATTGGTCAACAGAAGCTAGTCGCCGACAGCTCGAAGGATGAGCGCGTAACCACCATCCTGCAACCGAATCAAATCGAGAACTAATATGGCAGTACTGAGTGCAAAGAACCTTGCGAAAAGCTACAAAAAGCGCAAGGTAGTTACCGATGTAAGTCTCGAAGTAGAATCTGGCCAAATCGTTGGTCTATTGGGTCCAAATGGTGCGGGTAAAACCACTTCGTTTTACATGATCGTAGGTTTGGTTCCGCGTGATGAAGGTACCATCACCATCGACAACCAAGACATCAGTATTTTACCGATGCACAGTCGCTCTCGCTTGGGTATCGGTTACCTGCCGCAAGAAGCGTCGATCTTCCGTAAGCTATCTGTTGAAGACAACATCATGGCCGTTCTCGAGACTCGCCAAGAACTGACTCGCGAAGAACGCCAAGACAAACTGGAAGATTTGTTGGAAGAATTCCACATACAGCACATACGCACCAGTGCGGGTATGGCACTATCAGGTGGTGAACGCCGCCGTGTAGAAATTGCTCGTGCATTGGCAGCAAACCCTCAGTTCATTTTGTTGGATGAACCGTTCGCGGGTGTTGACCCAATTTCGGTTAACGACATCAAAAAAATCTTGAACACTTGCGCGATCGCGCCTTGGCGTGTTAATCACAGACCATAACGTACGCGAAACCTTGGACGTTTGTGAAAAAGCCTATATCGTAAGTCAAGGACACCTCATCGCATCGGGAACTCCGGATGAAGTTCTCAATAACGAGCAAGTGAAACAAGTTTATCTCGGCGAACAATTCCGTCTATGATTACATTAGGAACGGTAAGATTCTGAGCATTACAAGGTAAGTAACACTGAATGAAACCTTCATTACAACTCAAGCTAGGTCAACAGTTAGCCATGACGCCACAGCTGCAGCAAGCGATTCGTTTGTTGCAATTGTCGACGCTCGATCTTCAACAAGAAATCCAAGAAGCGTTGGACTCCAACCCGCTACTGGAAGTTGAAGAAGGCCACGATGAGCCTCAAGCAAACGGTGAAGACAAATCAGCGTCTGAATCTGCTGATAACAGTGCGAACGAAGCTAACGATGCCTCAGAACCCGACCTTCCAGATAGCTCAGACGTGATTGAAAAATCTGAAATCAGCTCTGAGCTAGAAATTGATACCACTTGGGATGACGTATACAGCGCAAACACGGGCAGCACAGGCCTAGCGCTGGATGACGACATGCCAGTCTACCAAGGTGAGACCACGGAGTCGCTGCACGATTACCTCATGTGGCAGTTAGACTTAACACCTTTCAGTGAAACCGACCGCACCATCGCCCTCGCGATAATCGATGCCATCGACGACTACGGCTACCTAACCCTTTCTCCTGAAGAAATCCACGAAAGCTTCGATAACGAAGAAGTGGAATTGGATGAAGTAGAAGCGGTACGTAAGCGTATCCAACAATTTGACCCGCTCGGTGTAGCCTCTCGCAATCTGCAAGAGTGCCTATTGCTACAACTGGCAACTTTCCCTGAAGACACGCCATGGCTTGCTGAGGCGAAAATGGTGTTAAGCGATCACATCGACCACCTTGGCAATCGTGACTACAAGCTGGTCATCAAAGAGACTAAGCTTAAAGAAGCGGACTTGCGTGAAGTATTGAAGTTGATTCAACAACTTGACCCTCGCCCAGGTAGTCGTATCACACCCGATGACACTGAATACGTCATTCCGGATGTGTCCGTATTTAAAGATCATGGTAAGTGGACCGTCTCCATAAACCCTGACAGCATTCCGAAACTAAAAGTAAATCAACAATATGCGCAACTAGGCAAAGGAAACAGTGCGGATAGCCAGTACATTCGCAGCAATTTGCAAGAGGCAAAATGGCTGATTAAGAGCCTAGAAAGCAGAAACGAGACGCTTCTCAAAGTTGCAAGATGTATTGTTGAACATCAACAAGATTTCTTCGAGTATGGTGAAGAAGCCATGAAACCAATGGTGCTAAACGACGTAGCATTGGATGTGGACATGCATGAATCGACAATTTCTCGTGTAACAACACAGAAGTTTATGCATACCCCACGTGGCATTTTTGAATTGAAGTACTTCTTCTCTAGCCATGTTAGTACAGACAATGGTGGAGAGTGTTCGTCCACAGCAATTCGCGCACTCATCAAAAAGTTGGTCGCAGCGGAGAATACCGCTAAGCCACTGAGTGATAGCAAAATTGCTGCTCTTCTGGCTGACCAGGGGATTCAAGTCGCGAGACGTACGATAGCGAAATATCGTGAATCCTTGGGTATCGCCCCTTCGAGTCAGCGCAAACGCCTACTTTAGGCACCAACTGAAAAGGAAAGTCTATGCAAATCAATATTCAAGGCCATCACGTTGATCTTACCGATTCAATGCAAGACTATGTTCAATCTAAGTTTCAGAAGCTCGAAAGGTTCTTCGACCACATTAACCAAGTCCAAGTCGTACTAAAAGTTGAAAAACTCAACCAAATAGCGGAAGCTACGCTCCACATCAATCAAGGCGAAATCCACGCGTCATCGAACGACGAAAGTATGTATGCAGCAATTGATTCGCTGGTGGATAAATTAGTTCGTCAACTTAATAAGCACAAAGAAAAACTAAACAGTCATTAATCATGCAACTGAGCGAAATACTGTCACTGGACTGCACCAAAAGTGCAGTCCATTGTACAAGTAAGAAACGTGCCCTAGAAATGATCAGCCAAATTGTCGCTGAAAACACGGGCCAAGATTCTACAGAACTGTTTGAGTGTATGCTCAGCAGAGAAAAAATGGGTAGTACTGGTATCGGCAACGGTATTGCTATCCCTCACGCAAGAATGCAATCAAGCGACAAAGCCATCGCGGTGTTACTTCAGTGTGACGAAGCGATTGAATTTGACGCTATCGACAACCGACCTGTCGACCTTCTTTTTGCTCTCCTTGTACCTGAAGAACAGTGCAAAGAGCACCTCAAAACACTATCCTCTATGGCAGAGCGTCTAAGTGACAAGCAAGTGCTTAAAAGCTTACGTAACGCTCAGAGCGATGAAGAGCTCTACGACATTATGATTCATAAGTAATCAGGACGATCACCATGCGATTAATCGTTGTTAGCGGGCACTCTGGTGCCGGGAAAAGTGTTGCCCTGCGCGTACTTGAGGACTTAGGTTACTACTGCGTAGACAACCTACCGGTAAACTTACTTGACGCGTTTGTTCAGTCAGTATCTGAGAGCAAACAAAATGTCGCAGTAAGCATTGATATTCGAAATATCCCTAAGAAACTCAAAGAACTGAATACTACGCTAGAGAAGCTGAAGGCTGAACTGGATGTGACAGTACTGTTCTTAGACGCAAATAAAGAAACGCTTCTCACCCGCTACAGCGAAACACGTCGGATTCATCCGCTATCACTTGGCAGTCAGTCATTATCACTTGATCAGGCGATTGAGCTTGAACAAGAGATCTTAATGCCTCTGAAAGCACACGCAGACTTAGTTCTGAACAGTAGCGGTCAATCTCTGCATGATCTCAGTGAAACCGTACGTATGCGTGTGGAAGGCCGAGAACGAAAAGACTTAGTCATGGTGTTTGAGTCGTTTGGTTTCAAATACGGATTACCATCTGATGCAGATTACGTGTTCGATGTGCGTTTCTTGCCAAACCCACACTGGGAGCCAGCGCTGCGCCCTCTCACTGGTTTAGATGGCCCGATCGGCGCCTTCTTAGAGCAACACCAGTCGGTACTTGATCTGAAATACCAAATTGAAAGCTTTATAGAGACTTGGTTACCACTATTAGAGAAAAACAACCGTAGTTACCTGACCGTTGCGATCGGTTGTACTGGTGGTAAGCACCGCTCGGTTTACCTCACTCAAAAAATCGGTGAGTACTTTGCTGACAAAGGACACCAAGTACAAATTCGCCACACCTCATTGGAAAAGAACGTTAAGGAATAACGGTGGAATTAAGTCGTAAAGTACTGATCCAAAACCGCCTAGGCTTGCACGCTCGTGCTGCGGTTAAACTGGTAGAACTGGCACAAAGCTTCGACGCGGTGATCACCATCGACAACGAAGAAGACAAAACCGCGACCGCAGACAGCGTCATGGGATTGTTGATGCTGGAATCAGCCCAAGGACAATACGTGACCATCCACGCCACTGGCGATCAATCTGAGCAAGCTCTTGATGCGGTTTGCCATTTGATTGAAGATAAGTTTGACGAAGGCGAGTGATTCACTCGCTTTTTTATTATCTCTAGCCAGATATCCCACATATACCCAAGTAACCTCGAGATGCTAGGTTCAGCGAGACTGACTTGGTTTGTAGACGCGGCGGCGATTTAAAGGTTTAGTGGGTCTAAATCAAGAATCGACAACAAAGTATACAAGCCAAGGCAGCTCGCCCTTTGGGAGCGTGTCATTGACCCGATTGCTGCGTCAAACAACTTGGAAAGAGCTGGCTATTACACTGCGTTGTTTTCCTTGCTCTCGAATCAATGACAACGCTCTGAATCCTGCATCTTGAAGTCACTTGGGTATAACTTTCACCTCCTGCTTAAATTCCGATAAATAATTTTGTCGACTTTCATAAGTTGTTATTAAAAGGTGCCTAGAATTAAGTTATTATTCAAAGCATTGTAAATATCAGGAATTGGGAGGAATGAATGGCAGAGCAAATAGAATTCGACCAAGCTCACCAAGCCCTCCAAGAAGTCACTGAAGCGCTGGAAAACGGCCGCTTCGTCCATGTTCGTCGACAACTTCAGGACATGGAGCCTGAGGATATTGCCCACCTTTTAGAAGCCTCCCCACGTAAAAGTCGTGAAGTTCTTTGGCAACTCACCGACCCAGAAGATTACGGTGAGATTCTTGACGAGCTAAACGAAGACGTTAAAGACAGTCTTGTGTCCAAAATGGCTCCTGAAGCGCTTGCAGAAGCGACAGAAGGCATGGACACCGATGACGTGGCTTACGTACTGCGTAGCTTGCCTGACGACGTCTCACGTGAAGTTCTGTCCCAGATGGATAGTGCAGATCGTCTGCGCGTGGAAACCGCCCTATCCTACCCTGAGGATACCGCGGGTGGGCTGATGAACACCGACGTAATCACCATTCGTGGTGACGTTGATGTAGATGTAGTCCTGCGTTATCTACGTATGAAAGGCGAACTGCCTGAAGCAACTGATGCGCTGTACGTCATTGATGATGAGAGCAAACTGATTGGTGAACTACCGATCACGACTCTGATCACCACGCAACCTGATGTCAAAGTCAGTGAAGTGATGGAAGACGCCGACGATGCAATTACAGTGGATACCAGTGACTCTGATGTCGCTAGCCTGTTTGAACGTCGTAACTGGGTATCTGCTCCGGTTGTCGATGAAAATCAGCACCTCGTTGGTCGTATCACCATCGATGACGTGGTCGACGTTATCCGTGAAGATGCCGAACACTCAATGATGAGTATGGCGGGTATGGATGACGACGAAGATACCTTCGCGCCTGTAGTAAAGTCTGCTCGTAAACGCAGTATTTGGCTTGGTGCCAACGTACTTGCTGCACTGGCAGCTGCTTCTGTCTCCAACATGTTTGAAGCGACTCTAGACCAAATGGCTGCGATTGCTGTCCTAATGACGATCGTGCCTTCAATGGGTGGTGTAGCAGGTAACCAAACCGTTGCACTTGTAATCCGTGGCTTAGCGCTCGGTCATATCGGTGACTCGAACAAACGCGAACTCTTGATGAAAGAAGCCGCCATCGGCTTGCTGAACGGCATCATGTGGGCGCTGATCATCGGTGGTATTGTGGTTGCTTGGAAAGGCAACTGGATGCTTGGTGGGATTATCTCCGCAGCCATGCTGACCAACCTACTGGTTGCAGGTGTTGCCGGTGTTACCATCCCAATCCTACTGAAGAAAATGAACATCGACCCAGCCCTAGCTGGCGGCATGGCGTTGACGACGGTGACTGATGTGATTGGTCTATCTGTCTTCCTTGGCCTCGCGACCTTGATGATTTAGCCTCAGTAATGACCATTAGGTAACGAATAATAAAAAAGCCTGATGAACAAATCAGGCTTTTTCGTATCTAGCGGTTAGTGAGTTTACTCACCAGCAACCTTCATGGTATCCAACAAGATCGAGCCAGTTTGGATTTGTGAGCGTGTTTCTACGTCGCTACCCACAGCCACAATCTGATTGAACATATCTTTCAAGTTACCCGCGATAGTAATTTCAGATACTGGGTATTGGATTTCACCGTTTTCTACCCAGAAACCTGCTGCACCGCGAGAGTAATCGCCAGTCACCACGTTTACGCCTTGACCCATGGTCTCTGTTACCAGTAGACCGGTACCCAGCTCTTTCAGCATTTGCTCGAAGTTTTGACCTGTCGACTTCACGTACCAGTTATGGATACCACCAGCGTGACCCGTTGGGTCCATCTTCATCTTGCGAGCGGCATAGCTGGTTAGCAAGTAAGTTGCTAAAACACCATCGGTGATGATTTCACGATCTTGCGTGTAAACGCCTTCGCTATCGAACGGGCTGGAAGCCAATCCACGTAGTACGTGTGGACGCTCAGAAATGTTGAACCACTCCGGCAAGACTTGCTTACCAAGATGATCCAATAGGAAAGAAGACTTACGGTATAGGTTGCCACCGCTGATTGCCATCACTAGGTGACCAATCAAGCCTGTCGCTACATCCGCAGCAAACATCACCGGGTATTTGCCTGTCTTAAGCTTTTGCGCATCAAGGCGGCTGATGGTTTTCTCTGCAGCGTTGCGACCAACCGTTTCTGGTGTCCAAAGATCATCACGATGACGCGCAACGGTGTAGCTGTAATCACGTTCCATCTCACCGTTTTGACCCACACCAATCACACAACAGCTGGTGCTATGACGGCTGGATGAGTAGCTGGCTAACAAGCCGTGACTATTACCATACACTTTTACGCCGTAGTGGCTATCGTAGCTTGCACCATCGCTTTGCTTAATCGCATCGCTGTAGTTCAACGCTTCTTTTTCAGCAGCAATCGCGACTTGCGCTGCGTAGTCTGGATCGGGAGCATCTGGGTGGAAAAGGTCTAAGTCTGGTACCTCTTTCACCATGTATTCTTTTGGAGCAGGACCTGCGAATGGGTCTTCTGATGTGTATTGAGCAATGTCTAGTGCTGCTAAGACCGTTTGCTCGATAGCAGCTTCACTCAAGTCAGATGTGGAAGCACTGCCTTTGCGTTGACCACGGTAGACGGTGATACCCAGTGCGCCATCGCTATTGAATTCAACGTTTTCCACGTCACCCATGCGAGTGGAAACACTCAAACCTGTGCTCTTGGTGATTGCGACTTCAGCGGCATCAGACTTCGCCGCAGCGATTTCTAGTGCACGTGAAACGGCTTGTTCTAGCTCGGTACGTTGCTCAGCAACCTGCTGTTTAATATCCATTGTCTTTCACATCATGTATTCGATGCACAATAGAATAACAAGAATTTCGCTTTCTCCCCACGATTCTTGTTAAAATAGTCATAATATTAATCAAAACACAGGCAACTGAAATGGCACGTAAGAATCAAAAAGCGCCATGGGAACCAGAAGAAGAGATCATCTGGGTAAGTAAATCCGAGATGAAGCGAGACATGGAAGAGCTGCAAAAGCTAGGTGAAGAGCTTGTAGGCCTAAAGCCAGCTGTTCTAGATAAGTTTCCATTGAGCGAAGACCTACGAGAAGCGGTTGCTGATGCACAACGCTTTAAAAACGAAGCGCGTCGTCGTCAGCTACAACGTATTGGTAAGCTAATGCGTTACGAAGATCCAGAACCAATCCAAGCGGCACTGGATAAAATCCGCAACAAGCACTCACAAGCGACTGCTGCTCTGCACAAGCTAGAAGCGCTGCGTGATCGCGTTGTGGAAGAAGGCGATAAAGCGATTGATGACGTAATGGAACTGTACCCAGAAGCGGATCGTCAACGTTTACGTCAACTTGCTCGCCAAGCAGCGAAAGAGAAGAAAGCCGGTAAACCAGCAAAATCTTACCGTGAAATCTTCCAAATTCTTAAAGCGTTTGAAGAAGAAATGTAATTCAACGCTCAAGAACGTAAAAAGCAGACCTTTGTGTCTGCTTTTTTCATGCCTATTTTCTGCTATTACGCCAAGCGATTGAGACTTTCACCGCGCTCAAAGGCGTTAATATTCTCAATCAAGATCTCAGCTAAACGCTGAATCGATGAGTCACTGCCCCAGGCAACGTGTGGCGTCAGCAATAGGTTAGGCAAGTGCATATTGGCAATCAGCGGGTTGCTTTCATAAGCGGGTTCTTGGGTAAAGACATCAACCCCAGCACCAGCAATCTCACCTTGCTTTAAGCCGTCCACTAAAGCTTGTTCATCCACCAAGCCACCACGTCCGGTATTAATCAAAATCGATGTAGGCTTCATCAACTTGAGTTCTGCCTCACCAATCAAATTATGTGTTTCATCATTCAGTGGACAATGCAGTGTGATGGCGTCCGCTTGCTCAAGAACCTCAGCAAAAGAAACATAACCTTCTCGGCACTCCGTTACGCCTTTGCGCTCCGAAAACACCACGTTCATCCCTAACGCTTGTGCCAGTTTTGCTGTTGCTTGACCTAATGCGCCGCTGCCAACCACACCCAAAGTGCTACCTGCCACATCGCCAATCGGATGCGTAAAGAAACAGAACTGTTTATTGCGTTGCCACTCGCCCGATGCGATATCTTGGTGATAACCAAACAAGTTACGACGCAAAGCAAACAGCATCGCGATAACGTGTTCTGGCACAGAGCGAGTCGCATAGCCACGCACGTTCGCGACCGCAACATTGTGCTCAGCGCAATAGTTGATATCGACGTTGTTGAACCCCGTGGCCGCCACGGCAATCATCTTGAGATTAGGAAGCTGAGATAGAACAGCTTGGTCGAGCACCACTTTGTTACTGATAACGATATCCGCATCAGTGAGACGCTCAATCACTTGCTCTGGAGAAGTCAGATCGTATTCCACCCAATCATGGGCAAAGCTCGGGCGGGGCACCTGAATTTGAACGGGGATGGTCGCACGGTCGAGGAAGACCACTTTAGGCAGTGACATAACAACTCCTTGTTCACTGCCTAAAGATGAATTTATGGACGTGGCAGTGTTTTGTAATCTGGTAATTTACGCGCTGGGTCGAAATAGTCAAAGATCATCGCTTCCGCTTCCGGGTAAAAATCACAAGGAACAAAAATGCTGCGCAGCCAATGGCATTTCGGATGGTAAAAGCTCAACTCAGCGGCGTGCAGTTCTAGGCGCTCGGAGAAGGCTTTCGCTTCTTCAGTTGCGTAAAACTCATCGCCCACAATCGGGTGACCTAATGCTTGCATGTGGACACGCAATTGGTGTGAGCGACCAGTGATAGGCAGTAAGCGAACAATTGTCGTCTTCGAACCATCAGGATGCTCTTCTCGCTTCGCTACTTGGAAAAGCGTCTTAGAAGGTTTGCCATCTTCAAAACACACTTTCTGCAACGGACGATTAGGCCAATCACAAATCAACGGCAGGTCAATCTCACCCTCTTCTTGCTCTATATGACCCCAAACGCGCGCGTAGTAAATCTTATGCGTCAATCGGTATTGAAACTGTTTCTTTAACGCGCTTTCTGCACGTTTGTTCTTCGCCAGTACCATCAAACCGGAAGTCGACATATCTAAGCGATGCACGACTTGAATATCTGGATACTGCTCAGTGAGTCGACTCCACATACTGTCATAGTGCTCAGCGAGACGCCCCGGCACAGAGAGCAAACCAGATGGCTTGTTTACCGCCAAAATTTGCTCATCTTCAAAAACGACATCAATCCAAGGATTGGTTGGTGGATTGTACTCAAGCATTGCCATGGGCAGGATCTCTACAGAATAAAAACGCGCTGATTATACCCAAGAGCCCTCAAGATGCATGCACAAAACACGTTTAATTTTTTCACCAATAAGGGTCGATATAACTTTTTGAAATAACGAAAGTTAACAAGTCAAATTACCAACAAAAATAAAAACAAAACAAGTTGTAAAATTAAATTGACAACCATACTGGGCATGTTACTTATAGTTTATCGTTGATGAACAAGGACAATAACAAATGGAATCTGCAGTACCAGATCAACCCCAATCCAAAATCTCCCAATTTGTACGCTCGTTGGGTCCCGGCATTCTCATGGCTTCTGCCGCAGTAGGTGGCTCTCACCTCGTTGCTTCAACAAAAGCTGGTGCCATCTATGGCTGGCAACTCGCCGTGCTTATCCTGCTGGTAAACCTTTTTAAATACCCATTTTTCCGAGCAGGCGTGCAGTACACCATGGGTACAGGCAAAACCTTGGTTGAAGGCTACGCTAAGCTAGGTCGCCCATACTTATGGCTGTTCTTGTTTCTCAGCTCCGTTTCTGCGGTGATCAATACAGCAGCCCTTTTGATGTTCAGTGCTAGCTTGTTGGGCTACTTCATTCCATTTTCATTGTCGATGGCATCACTCAGCATCATCGTGTTGGTGACGTGTTTGGTGATCCTCTTTGCTGGCCATTACAAAGCGCTGGATACGCTCTCAAAAGTCATCATGACAGTACTGACCATTGCGACATTACTAGCAGTAGCGATTGCGTTTGGTAATCCGGTAGAGCCTGTTGCGAACTTTGAATCCCCTTCTCCGTGGTCAATTGCAGCAATCGGCTTTATCGTCGTGACCATGGGTTGGATGCCAGCTCCAATCGAGATCTCTTGTTTGACGTCTGCGTGGCTAAAACGCCAAACCAGCCAACAAGAAGTCACCGCAAAATCTGCCCTGTTTGATTTTAACGTCGGCTATATTGGTACTGCGGTATTGGCTTTGGTGTTTGTATCGCTAGGTGCGTTGATGCTACACGGCTCAGGCATCGAGCTTAAAAGCTCCGGTGTTGGCTTCTCTCACCAGCTAGTCGGCTTGTACGCTGCGACTATTGGTGAGTGGTCACGCTACCTAATTGCGGTGATTGCGTTCTTCTGCATCTTCGGCAGTACAATTACGGTAATTGATGGCTACTCACGTGTCATTTCAGACTCTCAGCGCCTGCTGCGTTCACAGCCAGAAACCGATCCGAAAGCGACGTCTGCGATCATGCTGATCGTATCGCTATTGGCTTTAGGTATTGTCGTGTTCTGGGCTTCGGCATTGCTGCCAATGTTGGACTTTGCCATGGTGCTGGCATTTATGACGACGCCGTTTTTCGCGCTGTTGAACTACATTCTAGTGAGTAAAACGGACTTACCTAAGCCATTGGCATTGGGTCGTAAATTGAAGTGGTTGTCGATTGCTGGGTTGATTTACTTATTCGGCTTCTTAGCGCTGTTTATTTGGTGGAAGTGGCTGATGTAATTAGCTACAAGCGATTAACCGAACCGCTGAGATAAACCAAGCTCAGATAAAGAAAAAGGTCTTCAATTGAAGACCTTTTTTCGTGCGTTTGAACGCTGATTAGTTGTGGCTGACCACAATCAGACGTAGCGAATCTAGCTGGACCTGAGCTTGGTTGATGTAACCTGTTAGCTCTTTGATTTGCTCTTCAATCGATTCAATTTCTTCATCACGGATGTTCGGGTTAACCGCTTTCAGTGCTTGTAGACGCTCAAGCTCGGCATTCAAGCTTTGTTGCATGTCTTGATGCGCTTGCTTGCGAACTTCTTCCACTTTCTGCTCAACCAATGCGTCACCCGCTTCGATTAGGCTGTGAATGTCTTTCTGTACTGATGTCACTAGCTTGCTGCCTAGGTGACGGTTTACCGGGCTAAGCTGACGGTTGAAGCCTTCAAACTCAACCTGAGAAGACAGATCGTTACCACGAGCATCCATCATCATGCGAATTGGCGTCTTCGGTAGGAAACGAGTAATGCCGCTGCGTTTTGGTGCTTGTGCATCCACCGCGTAAACCAACTCAAGTAGGATAGTACCCACTGGTAGCGCTTTGTTCTTCAGCAGAGAAACCGCAGAGGTACCCACACCTTCGCTCATCAGCAGATCAATACCGCCTTGAATCATTGGGTGTTCCCAACTGATGAAGTGCATGTCTTCACGAGATAGCGCTGTATCACGGTCAAATGTGATAGTCGCACCTTCGTATGGCAAGCCTGGGTAGCTTGGCACCATCATGTGCTCAGATGGCGTTACCACAAGTGCGTTCTCGCCTTTGTCGTCTTGGTTCAAGCCAATGGTGTCGAACAGAGACAATGCGAACGTTACTAGGTTTGTATCACCATCTGTCGATGAGATTTTCTCAACAATCTGCTGCGCTTTCTCGCCGCCGTTTGAATGCATCTCTAGTAGACGGTCACGGCCTTGCTCAAGTTGTGATTTCAGCTCTTTGTTCATCTTCGCTGATTCTTCAATCACTTCATCAAGGTTTGAAACATCACCAGACGCCAGCATTTCAATCAGAGCATCAGAGTACTTATCGTAAACCGCGCGACCTGTTGGACAGGTTTCAGCAAACGCGTTCAGACCTTCATCAAACCAACGAGCAAGAATCGCTTGTGACGTGTCTTTTAGGTAAGGCACGTGGATATCGATATCACGCTTCTGACCGATGCGGTCCAGACGACCAATACGCTGCTCTAGCAAGTCTGGGTTGAACGGTAAATCGAACATCACAAGCTGGTTAGCAAACTGGAAGTTACGACCTTCTGAGCCGATTTCGCTACAGATAAGAACCTGCGCGCCGCCCTCTTCTTGCGCAAAGTAAGCAGCCGCTTTGTCACGCTCAAGAATCGACATACCTTCGTGGAATACAGTTGCACGAATACCTTCACGCTCACGTAATGCTTGCTCAAGTTGTAGCGCAGTACTTGCACGAGAAGCGATAACCAGCACTTTGTCGCTGCGTTTCTCTTTTACTTTCTCAAGTAGCCAGTTCACACGTGAGTCAAATTGCCACCAGCTTGAATCTTCGCCTTCAAATTCTTGGAAGATTTCTTCTGGATAAAGGTTCTTCACCGCGCGCGCTTCTGGCGTCATCTTGCCGCCGATCATGCCTGATACACGCATTGACGTGGTGTACTGCTGCGGAATGTCCATTGGCATTAGATGCACGTTACGTTTCGGGAAGCCTTTGATCGCTGCACGCGTGTTACGGAACAGAACGCGACCTGTACCGTGACGGTCCATCAGGTTGTCGATCAGTTCTTGGCGCGCTGACGCTTTCGCTTCTTCATCACTGTCGCTTTCGATAATGCGGAATAGCGGCTCAACGTCTTGTTCAGAAAGCAGTTCGGTAATTTGGTTTTTCGCTTCGTCAGGTAGTTTCTCACCAGAGAACAGTGAAGTGATAGCATCCGCAACAGGTGCGTATTGCTCTTCTTCTTCAACGAATGCGTCGTAATCGTAGAAGCGATCTGGGTCTAGCAGACGTAGACGAGCGAAGTGACTCTCACGACCTAGCTGCTCTGGCGTTGCCGTTAGCAGTAGCACACCCGCAGTGCGTTCTGCCAAGCCTTCTACCACTTGGTATTCGCGGCTTGGTTTGTCTTGGCTCCATTCTAAGTGGTGCGCTTCATCGACAACCAATAGATCCCACTCGCCTTCTAGCGCTTGCTCAAAACGCTTGCGGCTCTTACGTAGGAAATCCAGTGAACACAGCACGTATTGCTGTGTATCAAATGGGTTTTCAGCTTCTGCGAACGCTTCAATACAACGCTCTTCATCAAAGATAGAGAAGTGCAGGTTGAAACGACGCATCATCTCAACAAGCCATTGGTGTTGCAGTGTCTCAGGCACCACGATAAGGATACGTTCAGCACGACCGGACAGCACCTGCTGGTGGATGATCATGCCCGCTTCGATGGTTTTACCCAGACCAACTTCATCCGCTAGCAATACGCGAGGCGCGTGACGACGCCCCACTTCATGCGCGATGTAAAGTTGATGAGGGATCAAGCCTGCACGCATGCCACACAGACCACGCATTGGGCTCTTGTGTTGCTCAAATTGGTTTTGTAGCGCTCGGTAGCGAAGTACAAAGTTGTCCATGCGGTCGATTTGACCTGCGTACAACTTGTCTTGCGGCTTGTTAAAACGAATGTGGTTGCTTAGGAAGATTTCACGCAACACGATCGCCGTTTCTTGCGTGTCTTCACGAGTACCGAAATAGGTGTATAGACCTTCATCTTCCAGTACTTCTTCAACTTTTAATGACCAACCTTCTTGGCAATCGATGACATCACCGACGTTGAACGTTACTCGGGTAACTGGTGCATCGTTACGTGCGTAAACTCGGTTTTCCTCTGATGCTGCAAACATCAATGTCACAGTACGAGCATCCATTGCTACTCGGTACCTAAACCTAAATCGCTTTCCGTATCGCTAATCCAGCGCTGCCCCAAAGCAAATGTCATGAATTGACTACCTCGTTGTTGTTTCTTGTTGGTCTCTACCCATCCCGATGGGCATGGATAATAAGTTTAGATCTGATTCTGGCTTCTGCTATGCCAATCGTGCTTGTCATGCCACTTTGCGCTGTGCATTTTTAAGCCAGCTGAACATGATAAATCGGGCGTAGCCTATACGCAGAAAAAGGTCGCTAATCTTACTTGAAGCTGTGATTTAGGTCACGCCGAAACCGCCCAGAGGGGCAACTTTTTTTCCTGAATTAGGAATGCAATCAAATTGTAAAAAACTCATGACAATTATTAAGTTGTAAGAAGTAAATTTTACGTATACTTCTATTGAGGGGCGCTTAGAGTCATCAAACATGATTTGAGCGCATTTAGTACACGATTAGGATCAACACGGGTTTGCAGTAAGTTGTCTTGCTACTCGGTTGCGCACTAACCGACATTGCCCGACAACCTCTATTGCAAGCAATCAGAGTTAGGAAGACTGTTCCTTCTTAGCTACTAGCCAGCAAAGCCGCGCTGCGGCAAGGAGACGCTATGGGCGATACCGATCGGAAACTGTTTGTACTTGATACCAACATTCTTCTTCATGAACCCTTCGCCATCTTCTCTTTCCAAGAACACGATGTCGTCATCCCAATGACTGTGTTGGAAGAACTCGACCGAATCAAAGACAGTAAACGTGATGTAGCAAGGGATGCACGCGTTGCGATTCGCGCTTTGGAAGATCTGTTTAGAGACGCAACACCGGATGAAATCTCAGAAGGTATTCCGGTTTCTAAAGATAACCCAAGCCAAGGCACCATCTCTATTTTGGCGGACTTCGAGTTGCAGGAAACCGTCAAAGCTTTCGCCGACAAAGCCGGTGACAACCGCATACTCAATGCGGTGCTTTATCTGCAAAACAAACGTGCACCACGAGAAGTTGTGCTCGTAACCAAAGACATCAACATGCGTTTAAGAGCCAAAGGTGCTGGTGTACGCTTCGTTGAAGACTATCGTACGGATCAACTGATTGATGATGTCCAATACCTCACCAAAGGCTTCCAACAACGTGAAGGCGACTTTTGGAGTGGTGTGGACGAAGTTGATAGTTACGCGCTGGGTGGAAAAACGTTCCATAAACTCAGCCGCGAACCGTTCGAGCCGACCTTTATCAACCAATACGTGATTGATGAAGAGAGTGATTTTGTAGGACGAGTAGAAACCATCAATGAGGATAAGGTTACGCTGCTCGATCTGAGTCGTGAGCGCATGATGCATCGTCGCGCTTGGGACATTACACCGAAAAATATCTACCAAGGCATGGCGATGGATGCCCTACTCGACCCTGATATTGATTTAGTGATTCTGACTGGTGCTGCCGGTAGTGGTAAAACGCTCCTTGCCATGGCTGCGGCATTGGAACAAACCATTGAAAAAGGCATGTTCGATAAGATCATCGTAACGCGTAACACGCCAGACATTGGTGAGTCGATTGGTTTCTTGCCGGGGTCGGAAGAAGAGAAAATGATGCCTTGGTTAGCAGCGGTGACCGATACCTTGGAAGCGCTGCACAAGAACGACCATTGCACCGAAGGCTCGATGAAGTACATCTGCGATAAAGCCAACATTCAGTTTAAATCGATCAACTTTATGCGTGGCCGCTCGATCCAGAATGCATTTGTCCTACTCGATGAGTGTCAGAACTTAACCGCTTCACAAATCAAAACCATCATTACCCGTTGTGGTGAAGGCACCAAGATTGTGTGTTCGGGTAACTTGGCACAGATTGACTCTCATTACCTCACGCCAGTGACGTCTGGTTTGACGTATATGGTTGAACGCTTCAAGAACTTTGAAGGCAGCGCCAATATTCACCTCAATGGTGTGGTGCGCAGTCGCTTGGCTGAATTTGCGGAAGAGAACCTATAGTAGCGATTTACCTCCCCTTAAAAACAAAAAGAGCGCTCAGTGAGCGCTCTTTTATTCTTTAATCGCTTAACGTTTGATGCTCTAGGCTAAAAGTCGAGATTCCCTATCATCGCTCCTTCGTCGCGGTAGGGAATGACGATCTTTAACGTCATAGCTAATTGGTAGTTAATGCTTACTCAGTGCCACCAACGGTGATGGAATCGAGCTTCAATGTTGGCTGACCAACGCCAACCGGCACACTTTGACCCGCCTTACCACACACGCCAACACCTCTGTCGATGCTTAGGTCGTTACCCACCATAGAAACTTGCTGCATCGCTTCAATACCAGAGCCAATCAGCGTTGCGCCTTTCACTGGGCGAGTGATTTTACCATCTTCAATCAAGTACGCTTCCGATGCAGAGAACACGAACTTACCAGAAGTGATGTCCACCTGACCGCCACCGAAGTTTGGTGCGTACAGACCTTTCTTCACCGTAGAGATGATCTCTTCTGGTGTGTGCTCGCCCGGTAGCATGTAAGTATTGGTCATACGTGGCATTGGCAAATGCGCGTAAGATTCACGGCGACCGTTACCTGTTGGGTTTACACCCATGAGGCGTGCGTTTAGCTTGTCTTGCATGTAGCCCTTAAGCACACCATTTTCGATAAGCGTGTTGTATTGACCGTTCACACCCTCATCATCGACGTTCAATGAACCGCGAAGATCTTTTAGCGTACCATCATCTACGATCGTACAAAGCGGAGACGTCACTTGCTCACCCATCTTGCCAGAGAACACTGACGACTCTTTACGGTTGAAGTCACCCTCTAAACCGTGACCTACCGCTTCGTGCAGCAATACGCCCGGCCAGCCAGAGCCAAGTACCACAGGCATCATGCCTGCAGGTGCAGCTTCTGCTTCTAGATTCACTAGCGCCATACGAATCGCTTCATCAGCGAATTGGAAGGCTTGTTTCACACCGTCTGTTTCAGACAGGAAGAAGTCGTAACCGAAACGACCACCGCCACCAGCGCTACCGCGTTCGCGGCGATCGCCTTTTTCAGCAAGAACACTGATTGATAGACGGACAAGCGGACGAATGTCACCAGCGTAAGTACCGTCGGTTGCAGCAACCAACATTTGCTCATGCACACCGCTGATGCTGATAGATACTTCTTGATGAGTGGCTCTTTGGTCCGGATATACGCGTCCAGAGACAACAACAGTTCGGTTTTTTGTTGCTTTTCCCAGCTTGCTAATGGGTTTACCGCATCGTAGTAAGCTTGGTTATCAGAACGTTTGAATGCGTGCACTTTGCCGTTTTGGCCTTGCTGCGCAATACCACGCGCGGCAATCGCACTTTGCTTCAAACCTTCTAGTTGAATTTGGTCTGAATAGGCGAAACCGGTTTTTTCGCCTGTGACTGCTCGTACACCGACACCACAGTCAATATTGAAAGAGCCATCTTTAATGATGCTGTCTTCTAGAACCAGAGACTCGTGCCAGCTGGACTGAAAGTAAATGTCCGCATAATCGATCTGGCGCGTCGCAATGCTCGCTAGTGTGTCAGCGATGTCTTGCTCTGTCAGACCGTTTGGGGCAAAGAGTGCCTGTTCTATTTGGTTTATGCTCATAGTTAGCTCTTTTATTTCCGTTTCAATTCATTTTGAAAGCGACTGTGTTGAGTCAGCGGCATATTCTGCCTTACTTGCTGGTTGTGTGACAAATCTATCTCAGCCACCAGCAAGCCTACTTGGTCATTCAATTGTTGGTGAACGCCTCCCCAAGGGTCAATTACCATGGAATGCCCCCAAGTTTGACGGCCACATGGGTGCGTTCCCGTTTGCCCGCAGGCAAGAATCCAGCATTGGGTTTCAATGGCACGCGCTCGAAGTAATACTTCCCAATGTGCTTCTCCCGTTACCGCGGTAAAGGCAGCGGGCACAACTATAATTTGAGCCCCTGCTAAGCGTAACGCTTTAAACAATTCAGGAAAACGTACGTCGTAGCAAATACTTAAGCCTACCGTACCAATATTGGTCTCTGCCGTCACGATGCGATTGCCCGCGGCAAAGGTATCCGATTCACGATAACTGCCATGCCCATCGGCGACATCCACGTCAAACATATGCAGCTTATCGTAATGAGCAATACGCTCGCCTTGCGGTGAGAAGACCAATGTCGTCGTGGTAACACCTTGCTCAGCGCGGATCGGCATGCTGCCCACAATTAAAGTCAGTTTGTGGTGCTGTGCGATATCAGATAAACGCTGCTGAATTGGACCGTCACCCAAAGTTTCTGCGTTCTGGTGATACGCCGCTCGGTTGGCAAATTGTGTGGTGTTTTCTGGTGTCACAACCAGCTTCACACCTTGCTCAGCAGCCAAGGCACATTGCTTAGCAATGAAGTCCAGATTTTGCTCGATATCTGGACCCGATGTCATTTGAATGATGCCAACACGTTCCATGTTTTCTATTCCTTGTTCGTCAGAAGGTCAACTGCGCAATTACTTCGCTTGCTCACGCAGTTTTTCTGGCAACTTGTATTCGCCCTTGCTTCGCGAAACCTCTTTTACAGTCGGCGAATCAAGCGGACCTTTCACTTCGTAATTTACTTGTGTGAAAACTTCCACCACAGGAGAGATAACCGTCGAAATCGCCAGTACATACAATGCCGTTTGAGGCGCTACCGCAAAGGCAGTCAGCATTGGGATACCTGAAGTAATGTCTGGGGTGAAGTTCACTTCCGCATCCACCAAACGGGTATTCATATCAGCGATACCGCGGATTTTCATCTCACCCGCAAGGGCATCCATCTCGATATCGTTAGTGATAAACACACCATCTTGGATTTTGCCTGTCCCCGTAATCGAGTTAAAGGCCATGCCCTTGTCGAATACGTCGGTAAAGTCGAGCTGCATCTTACGAATGATAGAGTCGAGGCTGAATAGGCCAAGCAATCGAGCGGCGCCGCTGACTTCAGTGATCACGCCTTTTCCGAACTCGGTAGACACGTCACCTTGTAAACTTTGCGTCTTCATCGACCAAGGTGCACCATCCCAATCCAACTTGGCATTGATTTCAAACGGCGCTTGCTGAATGCCTGAGGTAATACCAAAACGCTCCATCAAATCACTGTTGTTCTCACCTTTCACCTTCATGGTCAGGTTTGAATGACTACGTTCTTTCGTCAGTTCCCACCATCCGCTCATATCCACACGGTTTTGGCCACTGCTAAAGTTTACATTCTTCCATTCAAGGCGGTTGTTAGCGCGTGCAACATCCACATTCACTTTGCCGACTTTATAGCCCTGCAACCAAAAGTCATCGATGCTCAAGGTTAAGTTTGGCATCTCTGCATGGAACTTGCGGTCAAAGTTTGAGATAAGCGGTGCCGCTTGATCTTCGCTGGCAAACAAGGAACCTCGCTCTTTGGTCATCTCATCGAAGCCTGGAATGTACAAATGCAGATGATCCAGTGAAACAGACAGTTCAGACGGCTTGAGGTAGTTCGCTTTACCTTTTACTTCCTGACTATCTACATCAAGCTGCCAGCTTAAGTTCTTCTTACGCGCATTTAAATTCACGTCATGGAACTCAATCCCACCAAGTTCTAAGTTTTGTACGTCCATACTCACGCGCGTAGGTACAGGAATCGTCGGCGTTTTCATACTCGACAGTACTGACTGCGTCGTGCTTTGAGGAACGTGCATTAAGTCTGACCACTTATCAAGACTCAAGTCATCTAGACGAATCGAGGCATCGTGCCCGACGACTGGGCTGATCTTGAAGCCACCATTGCCAACCACAAGATTAGTCGCCGTTAACTGAGGTACGTCGCCAGAAATATCGATTTCAGTCTGGTACTTTGCATTCGGAATTTGTAATCGCGCAGAAATGCTTTCTTGGTTACCAGAAGCTTGCAGCTTCGCTTGTCCTTTCTCGCCACGTTTTTTCGCCAGCGGATAAGGATATTCACTAGTTAACTGGCTAAGTTGAGCAAGCACATCCACTTGGTAGGTAAAGCCAACATCATTCAGTTGTAAGTCGATATCCATTTGCCAAGGAGCATGACCAGACACCAGACTCAACCAACGCTCACCAAGGTAAGGTTTAAGCGGGTTTACCTCCCAATCACCAAGGGTATTAATGGTTACGTTATAGCCTTGTTCCGCATTCTCACCGCGGAAGTCCAGTGAGATTGGCTGCTTCAATAGTTCAGCAGAGAGACCCGAAGTAGTCACAACGTCATTGTCGAACTTGATACGACCGGTTGCGTTTTCTAACGTCATCGGCGGCGCATCGATATCTACGCGGTTATTCTTAAGATCCGCATAGCCCCAAGCGCGAGCGTCTTTCTCGGTATCAAATGGGATATTAAGTTGGAACTCAGAATAGACCGGACCACTGACTTGCAGCGCAGTCAATGCAGCTCCCACGGAGTCAACCAGTGGCGTCGCCATCATGTAGTCACGAACTTCATTACCCGGTGCGCTTGCTTTGGCTTCAATCTCAATGTGGCCACCTTCTGCAAGCTCAGGAATACGACCAGTGATTCGCTTCGCTTTCACGCCATTTAACGTGGCAGACTTCGAATCCAAATACATGGCGTCATTTTCAAACAATAAATCGAGCTGTAAATCTGTGATGGTTGGCCATGCCGTATCAAAACTGAATTTAGCGTTCTTCAAACCAACCCATGCTTGGAACATACCGTTATGTTCTTTATACGGGAAGTCACCTAGCTCGCCATACCAAAGCAGCTTAGCAGTATTGACCTTACCACCTTGAATCGCAGTCGAGAGATAGTCTGTCAGATCTTGCCCAAGCGCTAACGTCGGCAGGTAACGCCAAGTTTCACCCGCGTTGTAGAGGTCAGCTTCGGCATAAAACGACAGGAATGGGCTTTGTTCTTTCGGAAAGTCGAGACGGAACGCACCCAGCACTTGCAGATCCGGTGTTGCCGCCGTCACTTTATCGGACCATAAACGCCAGCCTTCTTCGTCCTGCTGCCAGATGATGTCAACTTCACCTTGCTTAATGTTCAACGGCGCTTGGAATACATCTCCATACGGAAAAACATCATCAATAACGGTCACTTTCGCTTTTGCTTGCTCTAGGTTCCCCGACACCTTGCCTTGCACATGACTAAAGCCCGGAAGCAGTTCCCATTGCGTTAAGCCTAGCTCTTCCAGTTCGGCAGAATAACGCAACGTATCTAAACTGCCATTCATCGACAAGCGTATGTCTTCTACACGCCCTTTTGGCGCAAGCTTGTCGAGTAAATCCGTTGTGGATTCTGACTTCGGTGCTAATTTAATTAACGGGGTTAGCGCTTCAATATCCAATTGAGACAGGTTGAGTAACCAGCCTTCTGGTTGCCAATCAAAAGCAACATCTAGCTCTGGCCATGGTCTGTCATCCGTGCGGATTTGAAGTGAGTGACCATTTACTTTCCACCCCTCTTTATCGGGTAGTAGCTTGAAAATACCAGATTCGATCAGAAGATCATGATGGCCATTCTCATTCCAAACCAGTTCAGAGGGTTGTAAGTCGACATAAGCATAGCTCGGCTGGCTATGTCTCAATGTCAGCCAAGTATTGAGGCTCACTTTCCCTGACTCAACACCCGATTGTTCTTGCATGTAAGTGGTTAGCCAAGGCGTCACAGACACGTCTTTTACACTTACGTAAAACTCGCCCGACACATCACGCAACGAGCCGTAATCTTTAAAGTTGGCACGCACTAATAACGAGTTAAGACTTGCATCTGCAATACTTACCGTACCCTCTGCTAGGTGGTGTTTACCTTGGTTACTCCAGCGTAACTGTTCGATATCCAAGCGGCGTGTTTCACCTGAAATCGATTTATACCAAATACGAGAATCAGTGATGGTGAAGTCTTCAAACTGGCGCAGCAATAGAGAGTCGAGTTGATCAATCAGCTTGGTTTCATTTTTGCTGACATTCGCAGGTGGTTCTTTGCCTTCTGATTTCGACAACAGGTCGACAGTGCGAATATCTAACGCTAAATCATCAATCGTTAAGTCCGCAACCACGGGCTTAAACTGCAAAAGAGATTGAATGAGATCGAATTCAATATGGATTTCATCCACTGCAAAACGAGCATCTTGGTTGTTCGGCAGATTCGCTTCTAAACCTTGCAGTGCGATAGAGGGATGGCTGTTACGCCAAGAGCCAGCAACGCTGGTGATAGAAAAGTCAAAACCTGTGCCTTGCTTGACCCAGGTTTTGATCTCATCTTGGAAGTGGTTAAGTTGTGGCAATGCTACGCGCAGTGTGGTCACTAAAATGGCCAAAAGCACCAACAGAGTGACCAATGTCCACGCGCAAAAACGCCCGAAACGGTTAAAACCAGAATTCACAAATTTTCCAATTACATCATGACGACGTCAAACTGCTCCTGAATGTACAGGGGTTCAGCTTGAATACGAACTTGCTTACCAATAAATACTTCGAGTTCAGCTAGTGCATGGGATTCATCACCCAATAGTGTTTCGGCTACGTATGGCGATGCGTACACAACGAAGTTGTCTGCATCATACGCACGATTCACTCGAGTGATTTCACGTAGGATCTCGTAACACACGGTCTCAACAGTCTTCACGCTGCCGCGACCTTCACAAGTAGGACAGCTAGAACATAAGATATGTTCAATACTTTCGCGCGTACGCTTACGAGTCATCTCAACTAAGCCTAGCTGAGTAAAGCCGTTAATGTTGGTTTTTACACGGTCTTTTGACAAGGCGGTCTCAAGCGAAGTTAGTACACGCTTACGATGCTCGTCCGATAACATATCGATGAAGTCGATAATAATGATACCGCCTAAGTTACGCAGGCGCAGTTGACGGGCAATCGCTTGGGTCGCTTCGACGTTGGTGTTGAAGATGGTTTCTTCAAGGTTACGACGACCAACAAACGCACCGGTATTGATGTCGACCGTTGTCATCGCTTCCGTTTGATCGATGATTAGGTAGCCACCAGATTTAAGCTCAACCTTACGCTCCAAAGAACGTTGGATTTCGTTCTCTGTGTCGTACATGTCGAAGATCGGCTTGTCACCTTCGTATAGCTCAAGCTTGTCTGTTAGCTCAGGCACGTACTCAGAGGTAAACTCTTTTAGGTTCTCATACTCTAGGCGAGAGTCGACCATGATTTTGTCCAATTCAGTGCCAACAAAATCACGTAGAATGCGCTGCGCTAAGCCTAGCTCACCGTACAAGGTCGAGCGAGTTTTGTACTTCGCACGACGCTCCATCACCTTCTGCCATAAACGCTTCAAAAATGCCGCATCTTGAGAAAGCTCTTTCTCATCAGCACCTTCTGCCGCAGTACGAATGATAAAGCCACCGTGCTCATCACAGTAGTGATTGACGACTTTCTTCAGGCGCTCACGTTCACTTTCGCTTTCAATACGCTGAGAAACTCCAACATGGCTCGCTCCCGGCATAAAAACAAGATAACGCGAAGGAAGAGTGATATCAGTCGTCAGACGAGCGCCCTTGGTACCTAGCGGGTCTTTAACCACCTGTACAACAATATCCTGTCCTTGGCGAACCAATTCAGAAATATCACGCACTTGGAACTGTTGCTTTTCGTTCTCTGCCACACATTCGGTGTGTGGAACGATGTCTGACGCGTGTAAGAATGCCGCTTTATCTAGACCAATATCGACAAACGCCGCTTGCATGCCCGGCAATACTCGGCTCACTTTGCCTTTGTAAATATTGCCAACAATGCCGCGGCGCGATTCACGTTCTATATGAACTTCTTGTAGTACTCCACCTTCAATCATGGCCACACGAGTCTCACTCGGGGTCACGTTAAGCAGCAATTCTGCACTCATGTGCACACCTCAAAACAATTATAAAAATTCTTGAATTAGCTGATCGGTTTCGAACAAAGGTAAGCCTACTACGGCGTGATAACTGCCTTCGATTCGGGTGACGAAACGCCCACCGAGTCCTTGAATACCATAACTTCCAGCTTTGTCGCATGGTTCGCCTGACTGCCAGTATCGTTCTATTTCTTCTTCAGTCAGTGTTTTGAACCACACGTCAGTGATAACGACCACTGAGTGTTGTTGTTCTTTTGATACGACGCTCACCGCCGTCATTACTTGATGCTGACGGCCGGATAAATTACTGAGCATGCGTTTTGAATCTTCGAAACTTTTTGGCTTTTCTAGCACGTGGTTATCGCATACCACTACGGTATCGGAGCCCAATACAACGGAATCAGGCTTAGCCATCGCTAAGCCTGCTTGAGCTTTTTCCAAAGAGAGACGCAACACATAGTCTTTTGCTTGCTCATGGTCTTGTTTGGCTTCCTCTATATCAGGAAGCACAATATCAAAGTCATAATCTAACTGAGCAAGCAGCTCTTTTCTTCTCGGAGAACCCGATGCGAGTACGAGGGATAAGCCCTTTTTCACAACGCTACCTTACGTGCCATGCGCGACGGACGCGTCGCATTAATAAAAACATCCATGGCCAAAGTATACAGTTTATTGCTGCTGTCCACAGGGATAATGGATTAAATACTACGTCCTGGTTCAAATATTCCCCACAGAATATGAGAAGCTCTAGTAGCACGGTAAAAAAGGCAATCAAAATAGATTGTTGCCATAATGCCATGTTACGGATCACCAAGAAGTTTAATGCCACCAAGTAGATAATGATCGACATCATCATCCCTCGGATCCCGAGCGTCGAGCCAATCAAAATGTCCCACAACAAACCTAAGATCAGAGCGGTACCAACATTGACACGGTGCGGCAATGCCAACACCCAGTAACAGGTCACTAGGAACAGCCATGATGGGCGCAACAAATCGAGTACGCCCGGCCATGGAATGGTTTGTAGGACTAGCGCAACGAAGAAGCTGACGCCGATGACCATTCGACTTCTTAATACACTATTGGCCATCGGTTACCTCTTGTTCTGAACCTTCTTCTACATTGGATTGCAGTACTTTATGTTGACGGTCTTCATTCGGCCAAATCAACAACAAGTAGCGCAGACGATCAAACTCAACCACTGGCTCCGCTTTGATCGATGCAAACTCTTGGCGAGTATCGTGATCGACATTCGTGACTGTCGCAACTGGGTAGCCTTCTGGGTAAATACCACCAAGACCCGATGTCACCAGCAAATCACCCACTTGGATATCAGTACTGGTTGGGATGTGTTCCAACTGGATTTCATCCACTTCACCGTTACCGGAAGCGATCACGCGAATATCGTTACGAATTACCTGAACTGGAATTGCGTTTTTCGCATCTGTTAGCAGCAATACGCGTGCGTTATGCGCCGCAACAAACGTCACCTGACCAACGATACCTTTCTCGTTGATAACAGGTTGGCCAACGTACACACCATCAATACGGCCTTTATCAATCACCACTTGGTGACGATATGGTGATGTATCAACGGCCATCACTTCTGTCACGACTTTCTTCTCGTCACGGACGAAGGAAGAGCCGAGAAGTTTGCGCAGGCGTTGGTTTTCTTCTTTATATTGATCGAGCAAGATCAGCTCGCTCTTCAGGCGAAGCACTTCGCGCTTCAAATTGCGATTGCCTTCAATCAATGCCTGACGAGTGTTTAAACGCTCGAACATTCCATCAAACATGCTACGAGGCATATTGGCTGCATACTGAATAGGGGCAACCATACTGTTCAATAGGTATCGGACGTTGGAAAACGTATCTAGACGGTTATCAGCCAGCATTAAGCTCGCCGACACGATGACAGCAAAAAACAGACGCAATTGCAGAGATGGGCCTCTGCCAAAAATCGGTTTCATCTTGTTTTTAACCTGATTGCTACCATGATTATTGAGCCTTACTTGGCAACCTAAGAATACGACATAGTGTGATTCTAGGTATGGAGCAGATTGAAATTACAGAGTGAGGAAATGAAGGTGAAGCCCGAGTGGACTTCACCCTACATTTTTATTCTTCAGAGAATAGATCGCCACCGTGCATGTCGATCATTTCTAGTGCCTTACCACCACCACGAGCCACACATGTAAGTGGGTCTTCAGCGATAACCACAGGAATACCTGTTTCTTCCATTAGTAGACGGTCTAGGTCTTTCAGTAGTGCACCACCACCTGTTAGTACCATACCGTTTTCAGAGATATCAGACGCTAGCTCTGGTGGACATTGCTCAAGCGCAACCATCACTGCAGATACGATGCCTGATAGCGGCTCTTGCAGCGCTTCTAGGATTTCGTTTGAGTTCAGGCTAAAGCTACGTGGAACACCTTCTGCAAGGTTACGACCGCGAACTTCGATCTCTTGAACTTCATCACCAGGGTAAGCAGAACCGATTTCGTGTTTGATCTTTTCAGCGGTTGCTTCACCGATCAAGCTGCCGTAGTTACGACGCACGTAGTTGATCACGGCTTCATCAAAGCGGTCACCACCGATACGTACAGAAGAAGAGTAAACCACACCGTTTAGTGAGATAACCGCAACTTCGGTTGTACCACCACCGATATCGACCACCATTGAACCTGTTGGCTCAGATACGCGCAGACCTGCACCGATTGCCGCCGCCATTGGCTCGTCAATTAGGTAAACTTCACGTGCGCCAGCACCTAGTGCTGATTCACGAATCGCACGGCGCTCAACTTGAGTAGAACCACAAGGAACACAAACCAGTACACGAGGGCTTGGTTTAAGGATGCTGTTGTCATGCACTTGCTTGATGAAGTGCTGAAGCATTTTTTCTGTTACGTAGAAGTCAGCGATAACGCCGTCTTTCATTGGGCGGATTGCTGAGATATTGCCCGGAGTACGACCAAGCATCTGTTTTGCCGCATGGCCTACAGCAGCAACGCTTTTTGCAGAACCTACACGATCTTGACGAATAGCAACTACAGAAGGTTCATCAAGGACGATGCCCTGTCCTTTTACGTAAATTAGAGTGTTGGCAGTACCTAAATCGATAGATAGGTCGTTAGAAAACATGCCACGAAGTTTTTTAAACATATTCTTCGCTCATCCTGCAAAAATTTAGAAGACAAAAATTGTCCTAAATGTACCAATGCCTCGCTGTCACAGCAAGGCATTGGTACACAAACATGAGCAGAAAGCCTCAATTTCTTGCAGTTTCCTTACTTAACGCAAAAAACCGAAGTTTGTTACTGTCCGGTTAACCCCGGTTCACCACGATAAATCACTCGGTCATTACCACGATGAATACCAAACGTGACAACCGATGATGGGTTTTCTTCACCAGCGTTATCTTTATTCCAGTTGTATTTAAGCCATGGTAAACCATTTGCAGAGGCATCAAGATCTAACCAAACGCGCGTCTGCTGACGATATGACTCCGCTTCTTTGGCCGTTACCGTTCGAGAGTAACCTTCAGAAACTTTACCACCAGCTCCTAATGTGACCGCCTTAGGGGCTGCATCAGTACCTGTTGGCCAAATATGCGCTTCAGCAGCAGTGACACCTTTCACATCGGTTTGGCTGTCATGAGGGTTGGCGACAAAGCGGCTACCATTCCAGTATTCAACTCGGAGTGGCACATGTAATGTCGAACCTTGGTTACCACCGACATCATCTAGGTCGACACGACCAAAGCGAATGTCTGGTTGCGGGGCCAAAACTGAATCACTCTCGATTACCGTCACAGGGTCCTTACTAGCACTTGAGCCTGTGATTGAAATTAATGTGTCCTTACCTTGCTCAAACAAGTTGAAAGGCCCATCAGGGTAATGAGATCCACTTCCCTTCGCTACAAGCAAACCATCACTACTTGACCCCGTATAAATACCTACACTTCTAGAATCCACAAGCGACTGACCAGAGTTTTCCTTCCATGTTCCGCTGTAAGTCTTAACAGAAGAGAAACGAGACGTGTAAGAGCCACTCTCATACAAATTGAATTTCGCTAGCAAAGAATCGTCGAAATACGAGTAGTTAGTCAGCGCTCCTTTACTAGTATTTAGAGCCTCCACATAGAACTTACTCACTCCAAATGGCTGGTTCATATAAGCAAAACTCTGCCCATTGGGATAATCCCAGTCCGCATTTTCATCTGGGTAAACTTTAAAGTATTTAGGGTAGATTCGACCAATGACGCCTTTCGCGGGCTCAATCACAAACGCTTTACTGCCCAAGTAAGCTTCTGGCGGCGTTACTGTAAACTCAAACGCACCGACCTCGGAGACACTTTGCTCAATCGAATCTTTTGCATTTGTTGGCGTATCATGATCATACACATCCTTACCTAAAACCCCGGCTGACAAAGCGCCAGTCGTTGGATAAGTCACTTTATGAGCGACAGATAGCCCTTCTTGCTGATAGTTTTTCGCCAATGCTCCACCAAACTGATGCGCTGTTACGAACATATTGAAAGGTTCACCAGCAGCAACGAAGCCTTTAGTACAAGAACCTGAGCCACATTGTCCACCATCGGTTGACAGCGTTAAATAAGCAGGAAAACTAACAAAACTATTTTGGCCTAATGAGTCCTGCTCATCTTTTATTTTTGCCTTTAGCGCGACTTTTCCTGCTTCTGGGTATCTTAGGTTGAAATACGCCTTGCCCTGACTGTTAAAATAAACGTTATTTACATTAACAGTAGCACCGACCCCAACAGCAACCTCATTACTGAACGAACCATTCTGTTTTATAAATGAAACATACGTTGGTACAGATACCGCGTTATTTGCTGGCTCAATTCTTTCCAATGACAGCTGAACGTCTCGGCTTTCACCTTTCCCACCTTGCTGACTTGAAGAGCTACAAAACTCCAAGTAAGGCGAGTTTTGGCTGCCATACTGTGGCTGGCCTCGCTCACTAAAGAATGGCTTACCCGCCACTTTGTCTGGAATATTCACACCTAGCGCAGCGGAGTTAAATAAAATATTACAGTTCTGCTCCGACAAAGGCCCACCAGCAATACGACACTTCGCACCTTCAAAGCCAAACTGCGGTACAGAGCTACTTGCAATACCAAGCTTGGCTGACCCAGACTGAAAGGCTTGAAGCTTCAATGAGATAGAATCCGAAAACGTTACTCTATCACCACCTTCCCATGCTACAAGAGAATCAGATTGAGGTAATAAGGAAACCGTCACTGGCTCAACAACAGCTCCTGGATTCGCATTCAATATTGAAGAAGGATAAGTTTTTGAACAAGATTCATCCATACAGGCACGAAGCGTAACTTCAGATGCCTGACAAATACTTCCTGTCCCTGCGTAATCAAATTCAAAATGATGAATGCCGTCCGTTATTTTTTGATACTTGTCGGCACATACTTGGAAGTTATCCATTTCATGTGTGTTTGTAAGTGCCCCCGTGGAAGCAGTAACTGAAATACGGAAGTTTTCTGGTGTGTAATGGAAGTTTCCTTCAGTTAATACATCAAAATCACTAATTACTGTACGCCATTGCCCATTAACTCCAACCTTTCGCTGTACGGATAGAGTAATCGCTCCCGAATTACGAGAGTTCAAAATAACCTTGTAACGATGAGGAGTGCTCGAACGATTATCTAACGGTTGGTTAAACTGCTTTCCTTTGATGTACTTGTAACCTTTTAGCCATTTACCGTTGTTGTCTTTAATGCCTGCACCACGCACGCCAACGCTGTTTGCAGAGCCATGACTAGCAAGGTTTTCCCCACCTTCTCGGTAAAAGTTGCCGTATTCATCGATACCTATGCCTAACCATCCACCAGCAAAGCCCTCTACATCATGAGACACCTCACCAGAGTGGTTTTTGTGTAGTTTCATACCATAGCCCAATGGCCCGCCGAAAGCCCCTGTTTGCGGAGGCACATTAGCATCAGAGATAACCAAAGCAACGCCATCTGCACCATTATAGCCACCACCATAAGCAAAGTGATCGAACTCAATTTCTAAGTAGTTCTCATCGGACGGGAACAAGTAGTTGTAAGCAGAAGCTGTCGCTTGACGAGCTCTATTATCATTGAGTCGAAATCGTCCATTAACTACTTGTGGCTTAACGCTGCTGCCATAACCAATAACAGACCAGTTATCAACATTAGATGCACTGAACGTTTCCATTGGAAGTAAATTACATTGCTGGACTGGAGGCTCCACAGGGCACGAATAATCAGGCTTTTGAATCACGACATTTTTCTTCATTGTCAAATGACGCGCCGTTACTGAACCATGCACCGTAATTGGGTTATTGAAATTGACAGTATCGGCTAAGATAAACCCATAGAATTGTTCAGATTTTGTTTGAAAATTCACTAACGCATTTGGTGCATAAATTGTCGCGTAGTAGTTTGTTGTGACATCAATAGGATTAGAGAAAACAACTGAGTTACCACTCACGTTGATTCTGGAGTTGTTATAAAAAGAATACTTAGTGTGCCCAACATGCTCCCAACGTTCAAAAGTGATGGTAGAGTCTTGAGGAATAACAATTCTCAAGTCATCGCTAGGCCCCGCTTCTGCTTTAAAATTACGAATGTTGGTACCGTCGGGTAAAATCACCTTTACTTGCTCAAAAGGTGAGTTGTTTTGACTTATCCATAAGCTATCAAGATTCTTTTCGATTTTAATCTCGATTCCACTCTTACCGTTTACATCGTAGCGTGTTGCACTACACAAATTAGTATTGTCACACTTATAGCCGATATTATGAGCCTCTAACGATAATGAACGGTCACCAAAGTCGGTAGGAACACCTGTAGGTTCAGACGCTTTTCTCGCCTCTAGATGCGCATCATTATTACCGACATCACACCCCGTATCACTTCCACAAATAGGGGAACGATACAATCTATCTCGAGCATCATCTACGTTCGCTTTATCAAAACCCGCCAAGATGTACTGAGGTTTATTCGGCTGTTGAGCATTCGGAGAGTAGTAAAATAAATCTTCTTTATTTGTGACTGTATAGTAGCTCTTGTACTCTTCAGACCACCCGAGCGCACGCGCACTTTTATTTGGTACATTAAGCGTGTTCTCAGTGTAACCTTTCATCCCTTGAATTGGCTGAGGAAAGTACTGACATACATCATCTGGCACTTCAGGCTCTACTGGATCGGGAGTACTACCGCTACAATCAACTTGACTCGGGCTTCCCTGATCATACAAAGTCAACTTACCATTTTTTAAATCTACATCATTCTTAACGTCAATGAGTTGCCATTCACTGTCTCCGGCAAACTTGCGATAATATTTTAACGTTCCAGAATTATGGCTAACTTGATGCTCAAGACGAATATTATAGGGTTGGCCTGCTAGTAAATTAGGCTCATCGAAGTAGTAGTTTGCATTGCCATATTCATAGCCATTATACCAAAGTACTTCTCGAGGATGTGAACCACTATGATCGAGATACACATAGCTATTTGATGCTGGGCCAACCACATTAAAGGTTACAGTAAAGTCTTGATTACCCCAGACATCACACGTCCCAGCCTGAACAGGAGCGTTCAGCAAGCAAGCAAGTATTGGAATGATGATTGATATTATTTTTTTCATTATATGATTTACTCCCTAACCCAAATCTCTTGTTGTCGCTGTACTTGTGCAACCCCGGAACCACAGATTGCTGTGGCTTGCACTCTAAATAGAGATTCAGCTTCAGAGGTACCTGCATTGAAGGTACCAATGTTTGAACATGTCATAGCACTTAATTGACAGCCAGTGCCTTGTGTAACATTTGGTGTAGCGCCACTTACCGTGTTAGCACAAAAGTTGGCTACATCAGGATTCGTATCGTTTAAAGGATATAGCTGAGTCAGTGCCCACTCATTGGCAGATTGCGCAATAAACCAAGCTTTAGTGCCTAGAAATTCGCGAGTCAACGTACTCTGATTTGACCAACTCACCTTCATTAGAGATGCAGCTAAATAGCCCATCACAATGATGACGAACAAAACGACGATCAGGACATTGCCTTGCTGAGCATTTTTACGGAACATTGAGCACCTGCACGTCTTGTTGGTAAACACTACGCTCCCCGTTTTGAGTGAACTCTAAGTTGATATGCACGATACCGCCACGTTGAAGTGTTGGCTCGAGGTAGTGCATATTACTCGTCGAAGTATCGACACTGTCCGCAACCGTAATGCCATTACGCGTGACGCGCTTGTTGTCGAAACAATAGCGAACTTCTGAATTGTTCTGGTAGATGTAATGACGGCTAGAAATAGAAGTGCCACCAATCGTACTTGCTGCACCACTGACAACAAAAACATCGCCAGTTTTGGCTAAACCGCCGACCGCGAAACTCTGTGGAGAGGCAGATTGTAAGTCTTCGTAGCGACTTGGGTTAATCACCATCCAACGGTTAGCAGGCATGGGGTTTAACGTAGAGTCATTACCGAGTAAAAACTCCAAGTCATTATTCGTCAGAGTATAAAAGCCTGAATACTCAATCGGCACAAATTCCAAACAGTTTGCTGCACCTGCAGGTACATGAAAGCTATTTGGAACAGCGTGACGAATTTCACGAGACATTTTTTCTAATACAAACTGCGCTTGAGTTTGCATTCGCTGACGATCAATCGTATCCGCATAGCCTTTCATGCCCAACTGCACGTAGCCTGCAATGCCAAGCATGATAAAGCTGCCGATAACGATCGTAACGATCATTTCCATTAAGGTGAAACCACGAGTTTTCATCAGTAGTTACCTCGTATGGCGGTAAGTGTGAGCGGCTGAGCATTACTCGCAAAGATTCTCACTGTGACTTTTTTATAGTTAGTGATGCCTGTCGGTGGCGTGGCGCTCAGATCATCATATGCCACGCTAACTTCAACTCGGAAGTTACGGTACTTATCTTCGCTACTTGCGCCCAAGATATCTGAAATATTACCTCGGCTCGTCTCTTGGCATTGAGCAACCGTCGTTGGCGTACTCCAACAACCGATGTAATCATCGACATCGTCAAAATCTTCGGGAATAGACTCACCAGAGTCAGGACCGAGATTGGCTGGTAGGGTGCAGGAAGTCGAGTTCTCACCACAACGAAATAGACCGCCATCAAAGTCGCTGTTCTCGTCAAAACCACGAGCCAAAATTTGCGACATAAAGCTTTGCCCAAGCGCGGTTGCTCGGGTTTGGTAATGTGGCATTGCAGAGTCGCGAATTTGAGGTACAAGGAAGGAGGTAAATGCCACCATCGCAATGCCCATCAGGACAATAGCAATGATCATCTCAATAAGCGTCATACCGAGTTGCTTTCTCATGAGCATGAGCCCTCAGAGACATAACCTTGAGAGTTAATCAGCACTCGACATTGGCTTTGACCATTTACATCGCGGATAAGAATAGACACACCATCGGAAGCAGCACTCAATGGATTCCCTAATAAATCAAAGCTAATTGGACTTGTTGCTCCAGTTAGGCTAAATGTTGCAGCAGAATCTTCAACCAAGTCACTGCGAGCGTCCTTCGCGTTACCACTCATCAAACAAGCCGCAACTGAACCGATACAACTAGAGGAAACTTGTAATTGGAAATTGGTATCCGTGGTTGAGGTATTTGACTGCATGCGGTTCACCTGTACTTGGCGAATCACTGAAATAGCCTGCTCTTGAAGCGCAAACGCGGAAACACTGCCCTTGCCCATAAAGCGGCTAGCAGCGTAGAGAGAAAGAATGGAAAGGAGGACGATCACTAGGATCAGCTCCATTAATGTAAACCCTAATGCAGAGCTGCGAATTTTCATAACCCAACCTTAGGCTTAGAACAAGCGAAATGAGTATACGATGAAATTATGAGAATAATGATAGATTTATAATTTTTAAATTCGAACTGTGAGCAAGTGTACAAATAACCACCGGCAGGTTATTTCTCTCCTTTAGAGCGCTCCAATTCTTCTTCAATTCGATCGTAAGTTTCTTTATTGCTTAACGTCTCAGAAACGTGCTCAGCGGTTTGCTTAGTTTGCTCCCACTTTGCTTCATAAGTTTCTGGCTCGAAGCTGATAAATCTTGGTAATACCACATAACCGACTACACCTAAGATAATCAGCACAACAACAAACTCTATCGCACTAAGACCTGATGATTTACGCATATGTACTATTCCGAGATCAATCAAAATAAAGAGATAAAGGCCAGACTAGCTGGCCTTTAACTATGTATTAGAAGTTGGTACCACACCCTTCAATCACTTCAGTCACTGCAGGTACATTAGCACCAGTAGCTGGAGTGTATGAAACACAACGCTGGTTGTAGCCGTCATAACCAAAGAGAATCGCTGCACCACTCGCTGCATTTGACCAATCAGCTTCAAGACCATCAACTACTGCCTCTAGTGCTGCTAAATCTGCAGGGTAACCAAAGTCGATGTTGATAGTCTCATTACCAGCACTAATAGTTTGGTTTTCAAGAGACTCTACGCCGTCGATAGCAGCCTTACCATATGTGATACCCGATGCCCCTGCGATAGCGCCTTTAAGGCCATCAAGAGCTGAGTTACGAGCATCGTCTTGCAGGTTAAGGAAACGTGGTGCTGCAGTTACCGCTAGAATACCTAGGATTACAATTACCACTACCAATTCGATAAGGGTGAAACCACCTTGTCTTTTCATTGTTTACTCTCTCTATGTAAGCATGCAGAGTGACTGCAAAGTTTATCGGTCATGCGACCATTTTGGATAATGTCAAAACGGTGTGGCATCTCAATAGGAAAACGAAGTTCATCTATTGAGCCCTATATCTACCGCTTTAGCAGAATAAAGATTAACCAGCCTTACTTGCAGGCATATAAGCTAAAGCACCAACCACAATTTGCCTAATTGGGCTGTCAACTTTAGTCACAACATTATGTTTTTTAATGTGTTTGTATTATACCGACTTTAATTCCATTTTATAGTACTTAAGTGTCAAAAAATTCACTCCGACGATATTTCGACGACCACTTTCAAGTAATTAGCGTCTGATTTTACGACTATCCTCTGTCCATTTTCATAAGTGAAGTCACATGTATAACTATTACTTTTAATTGCTCCACGAATTTCTAACAATTCACTCGCCATAATTTTACGTTGTGGGTAATGAACCGCTAGCCAATAGTCACAATCGAGTACACCGCTTGATTTGAAAGGTGACACCAAGCCTCCTTCCGTCATATTAAGCTTAAAACCGTCCATAAACAGTTGCTTAGGCTCTCCATGCACAAGCCATGCTTGGCGGTATCTTTGCACACTATCTTGCATCCAAACCTTGGCAAGTTTCGCGCCTGTATCTTGCGCTTCTTGCTCTATCGGTTTCAACTTTTGTATCAATGCGCCCAGAACAATAACCCCGACGATTCCTGCAAGAATCAACGTTGCTCGGCTTTGATTTTCGACCACGCCGTTAGCCGCCTTTGATGATGTCCAGCATCCCCCACATTGGCAGGAAGATACCGAGTGCCAACACCATAACCATACCTGCCACAATGACCAAAAGTAACGGTTCTATCCGTGCAGTTAGGGTTTTTAAGTCGTAATCCACTTCACGGTCATAGAAGTCTGAGACCTCCAATAGCAGTTCATCAATACGACCAGTTTCTTCACCGACCGCAATCATCTGAATAACCAGAGGCGTAAAGATCTTACTGTTGATTGCGGTAACTGAAATGGTACTGCCCGCTTCAATCGCCGACTTCATTTCTAAAATTCTGTTTTCTAGGAACTTATTACCCAGAGCTTCACCAGCCAGTGCCAATGACTGGTTTAGCGGAACACCAGATTTCAACATGAGTGAAAACGTTCGTGCGAACCGCGATAGCTGCGCACGGTTAACTATGTCGCCCACAATAGGCAGTCTTAAACGCAGCTTGTCGAACTTTTCTCGGCCATCCGCGGTTGCGACCCAAGATCTGAAAATAACAAACGCACCAATGATCGCGGCAATCAGTAAGCCCCAATAATTCACAAAGAAGTTCGACGTAGCGATCAGAATTCTGGTAGGTAGCGGTAACTCAACACCAAAGCGCGTAAACATGGACGCGAACTCAGGGATTACCAAAATGTTCAAAATAAACATCGCGATGGTGATAAATACGATCACAAAAGTTGGGTAGCGCATTGCGGCTTTGATGCGCTTGCGGGTCTCTAACTCTTGTTCGTAGTAGTTTGCTAGCTGTAGCAAGGCTTGGTCTAGGCGACCCGTATTTTCACCTACGTTGATCATCGACACAAACAGCGGACTGAACACTTTGGTGTGAGGTTGCATCGCAGAAGAGAGTCCACGGCCATTACTCAATTCCGCTACTACTTCTTCAAGCGCTTCTTTAAGTTGCTTGTTTTCACAGTTTTGCAGCAAACCACGCATGGAGCGCAGCAATGGCACACCAGCTTTGGTCAAACTAAATAGCTGACGTGAAAACAGGATTATCACTTCAAGCGGAATCGCAGGCACGAGTAACTTGGATAAGCTGACTTTGCTTTTAACCGCTTCTTTTTCTAATCGCAGGTTTAGAGGAATAATCCCCTTATTCATCAATGCTTCCGCTGCCGCTTCGGAATTCACCGCATCGACTTTGCCACTGGTTGATGAGCCGTCTAAGGTGCGGCCTTGATAACGAAAAGTTGGCATTCACTTACCTACATGAAAATTGGGTCGGTTTTACCAGAAGCATCGCCCTCACCAAGAGCCATAACTTCATCCAAACTCACGGTACCTTGCAGTGCAAGCTCCATAGCAGAAGCCAACAGAGGCTTATAGTTTTCTGAGCGGCGCGCCACTTGAGCAAAGCCTACAGCATCATTAGCACGCAGCTTGTCCATCATCTCATTTTCTAGCTCGAGCATTTCAAACACACCAACTCGGCCACGATAACCGGTCAGGTTACAGTTTTGACAACCTGCACCTTTGTGGAAAGTAGTGCCGATTTGATTTGGGAAGCGCCCCGCAAGCCACTGCTGACGAGACTCATCGAGCACATCCGTTGTTTTACAGTCAGGGCAGACACGACGAACAAGACGTTGAGCCACAACCGCACGAACAGCACTCGCGACCAAATAACCCGGAGCACCCATATCAATCATTCGCAGCGCACTGTCCACCGCATCGTTGGTGTGCAAGGTACTCAATACTAAGTGACCAGTTAGTGCAGCACGGAGGCCAATCTCAACCGTTTCTTGGTCACGCATCTCACCGATAAGGATGATGTCTGGGTCTTGACGTAGGAAGGTACGTAGTACGCGAGAAAACGTTAGATCGATCTTACTGTTGATCTGAACCTGAGTAATGCGCGGTAAGCGGTATTCCACCGGATCTTCTGCGGTGATGATCTTTTTACCTGGTTCATTCAGTTCACTCAACGCACCATAAAGTGTGGTGGTTTTACCGGAGCCTGTTGGACCCGTAACTAGGATCATTCCGTGTGGGCGAGAAAGCTGACGACGAAGACGAGCAAGTAACTCAGGTGGTAAACCGGAATCTTCAAGCTTACGCAAACCAGAAGATTGGTTTAGCAAACGCATTACCACTGATTCACCGTATTGCGTTGGCAAAGTCGACATACGAATATCGATCGATTGACCACGAACTTTGATATTGAATCGACCATCTTGAGGTAAGCGCTTTTCAGAGATATCGAGATGCGCCATCAGCTTCAGACGTAATACTAGCGCAGAGGCAATATTCACCTCGTTTAGAAGTGTCTCATGGAGTACACCATCGACACGTTGACGTAAACGCAGTACCTTGTCGTCTGGCTCAATATGAATATCCGACGCGCCAACTTGAACAGCATCCTCAAACATCGAGTTAACCAGTTTTACAACGGTAACTTCTTCGCTGTCACCTTCATCAATGCCGTAATCAAAGCCTTCAACATCTTGGTGCTCAGCTTGCAGCTGTTCAGCAAACGACGCGATTTCTTTGGTTCGGCGATAATAGCGGTCAAAGCTTTCGACTAACTGGCGTTCAGGTGCAATGATAAATTCTAAATCGTACTCACCGAGCAAGTTCATCAATGATTCTTGCGTAAACAGGTCGGCAGGATCGCTCATAGCAACGCGCAGCGTGTCACCATTGCGAGCAACAACCATGGCACGTAAGCGGCGCGCATGCACCTCTGGCAAGATCTGCACAGCATCTGCATCAACAGGTGCACGACTTAAATCGATCAATGGTAAGCCAAGTTGCTGAGACAAAAACTCCAGCATCTGCTTTTCACTGATAAAGCCAAGATCGATAAGAGCGTCACCCAACTTTTGTCCGGTGCTATGCTGAGCACTCAGGGCTTGCTGGACCTGATCTTCAGAGACAATACCCTCTTCAACCAACAGGTCGCCTAAGCGCTTTCTCAACTGAATTTTCATTGTGCGTTCTCCAGTTGCTTTAAAATATTCAAGCGGTCACGAATAAATGCCTGAGACTGATTCGAAATACCGACTTTGCCCAACGCCTTTTGGTAAGACGCAATAGCCGGAGTAAAGGCAAGTGCTCGCTCTTGTTGAATGGCTAAACCAAGCCACCAGCGTGCGTTTTCTGGCTCACGCTGAGTCAATAGTTGATAGCTTTCTAGGGCAATGTCATTTTGTTTCTGCTTTTGAGCAAGTGCGGCTCGCATCGCTAAATAGTCGCGGCTTGGTGTTGGCGGCAAATGCACTAATGGGCTCAATGCGGCTTCTGGCTGATCTGCTTTTACCAGTAGTTTTGATAGCGCTAGACGTAAAGGCTGATTGTTCGGATCCAGAGAAATGCCTGTTTGCAGAATCTCATAGGCTTTTCGTGTATCGCCTTTACCGAAATACAACGCCGCAAGCTTTTGGCGAGCTTCAAGATTAGTCGGTTGGTAGCGAAGCGCTTCACCAAATGCAGATAATGCGGTTTTCATGTCATTGGCATCCATCGCTTTATCTGCACGGGCCAATGCCTTTTCGGCGAGCTGTTGATGCGTGAGTTCAACCTGCTCAATACGCATTGAACTTTCATGAGAAACGTTCGCAGTTCGGCTGACGCCGTTATTTAGACTAGCCAGTAAAATAGGCTGCTCTGGAGCAGTGCTTAGTTCTCTTCGCGGAGCAAAATCATCCACTTCTGGTGCGGATTCCACGGCTGGTAATTGCACCGTGACTTTAGGCTTCTCTATTCTTTGCGTGTAAACCACATTATCTAATTGAGGCGTCACCTTATTAGTCGGAGAGTGACTTACTGCAATCACAGGTGATGTTTCAACAACAATGTGATTTACCGAAGCGTCTGAAGTTAAAGGCACTTCTTCTATCGACGTAGGGCCTTGAGAAACCGCCCAACCTCCGACAGCTAAACTTAAAGAAAAGCCTCCCACCAGCCACAGCCATGGCTTGCTTCGAGTAATACTTGGAATTTCCGCCCGAGTTAACTCTGAAGGCGACTCTTTTTCAGCAAGTTCTGATAATGCTTTATTGATGGCACTCAAGGTTGGCTCCATCCCCAAAATCTGGGAGTTTTAAACTTAGGTTTACGCGCATCGAAGGTGTCATGCATTGCTACGTAAACGTGTTGATTCTTTAATAACGTGCAACGGTCATTGAACGCAGTGAGCAGGGCTTTGTGACTGATTTGGTTGATCAACCTCGGGATGCCCATCGCAGAACGCCAAATCGCTTTCTTCTGCTCAATCGAAAAAATATGCGCGCCGTTGCCAGCTTTGTCTAAACGGTTGTTGATATAAGCTACCCCCTCTTCAATCGAGAGAGGCCGGAGCTGACAACTAAACGTAATTCGCTGACGGAACTGACGTAGCTCGTGGGTTTCAAGTCGCTCATCCAGTTCCGGCTGACCAAACAACACCAGTTGAATCAACTTGTCTTGCTCGGTCTCCAAGTTGCCAAATAGGCGCAGCGTTTCTAAAGCTTCGGATGACAAAGCTTGTGCCTCGTCGACAATCAGTACCGTCTTTTTTCCCAAACTATGAATTTGGATCAAACGCTCCTGAATCAGTGAGACGACTTTGAGTGGGTCGGTATCTTCAATACCTAACTCTCGCGCAACCGCAAACTGTAACTGCTCGCCATTTAGTACAGGGTTAGGTAAGTAAACGAGTTCAACTTCAGATTCGACTTGCTCAATCAGCTTACGACAAACCATGGTTTTGCCCGTGCCGACCTCGCCAGTCACTTTAATCACCCCCTCACCCATTTTGACCGCAGCCATTATGGTTTGAATAGCCTCGTAGTGAGGTACTAACCCAAGAAACATTTCTGTATTTGGGGTCAGTGAGAAAGGTTGAACTCGAAATCCAAAATGCGACAAGTACATAGTCGAATCACAGAACCACGTTTACGACACTCCCAACGCTGATTACTCAGCGTCAGGGAACCACTCTTGTAGCAAATCACGTGAACGCTCTAGCTCTTTCTGCCATGTGTTCACGCCAACAACGGTTGGTTTCAGCAAAATAACCAGCTCTGTTTTTTGCGTCACATTATTGATGTTACGGAACAAATTACCCAGCGCAGGTACATCACCTAGGAACGGCACTTTCGATACTTGCTCTAGGTTTTGCTGCTTCATCAAACCACCAATCACAACCACATCCCCATCTTTGGCACGGATCACCGAGTCAGACTCACGAATGGAGCTTTTCGCCAGTGGTAACTGAATGTTTTGGAAATCACCACCAAGGTTTAGCTGTTTAATCTCTTCTTCTACTTCAATAACCGCAGGGTGAACGTGTAGGAACACGTTGCCTTTGTTATCGATTTGCGGCGTTACATCCAGAGAAATACCAGAGAAGAAAGGCGTCAGTTCGACTTCAGGAACAGCATTCGAGTTCTCACCGTTACCAGCGTTACTAGAAAGCTCAGTCACGAAGTACTCATCAGTACCCACCTTGATGACGGACTTCTGGTTGTTCGCGGCGGTAATACGAGGACTAGAAAGTACGTTTAGGTCACCTTGTGTCGCCATAAAGCTCATCACAGCTTCAAAGTTACCGTCGGAGAAGGTGACATTCGTTTGTCCACCGAGAAGAGTACCAATAGCATCTAGAGGCAGAGTCACTGGATTACGATCAACCACAATACTGCCCGAGTTACCGATGGAGGCAGACATATTTGACCAATTGATACCTTGTTGATAGCCGTCGCTCAATGTTACTTCTAAGATCTTCGCTTCAAGAATGACTTGGCGCTGCATGCGCTCTTGCGACACACCAAGAAACTCACGAACTTCACGGATCTCATCAGGGAAAGCACGTACAGTAATCACACCAGCTTGCGGTGTAACAACAACGCTTTGACCTTTGCCTGAACCAATCAGGTTAGCAACTGCCTGCTGCAGCATTGGCCAGAAATCACTTTCAGTAATAGTCTCAATACGAGTACCGCCGGTTGATGTTGTAGAGCCATCACCATTATTGTTGTTTGAGTCTGATGAGTCAGAATCATCAGAACCGCCACCAGAATTAGAGGTACCAGCCGACGTTACAGAGCCTGTGACGATACTTGTCAATGAACGACCAGAACGCTTGAACTGAAGGTAATCCACAGGAATCGTCACGGTACGCATACCAGCAGGGTAAACTTGAATCACTTTACCTGACTTCACTACGTCATAGCCGTACATGTTCTGCACAACATTCAGTACTTCATCCAATGTGACATCAGAAAGGTCAACGGTGATGTTACCTTGCACCGCAGGATGGATTGCCACACTGTATTCTGTACCTTTCACTAAAGAAGCAAAGAAGCTACGCGCCTCAACCGCGTTAGCTTGAACTCGAAAACGCTTCAAAGTCCCTTCTTTTGAAGACACGTTTGAGTCTAGATTCGGCATAAGATCGGCTTGCACAGAAGACGGGATATCTTCTAGTGCACGACTGTTTGCTTCATTGATAGATTCATTAAGTACTTGCTTCACTTCTACCGGGTCACGGTGACCCATAGAACAACCCATTAAGGAAGCAATCACGATTCCTACAACTAATTTGCGCATATCTGATCAGGCTCTGGTTATTATTTTTTTACGTTTAAACCAAAAAGCTCTAGTTTCCACTGACGGTCACCACGCTTTAAAGTTACAAATTCACTGTTGATGCTCGCTACTCGGTAGCCATTGAGTTTTGCCCCAGGCTCAACAATTCGGTTATTTAAAATTGCCACACATGATGTGCTTGGTTTGCACACAATGCTGTTTAATGTTGGCAAGCGATGCTGTTTCGTTTTTGGCTTCGCTTGCTCCGCCGCGGGCTTGGTCCACCCCAAAGGTGCCGTTGGGTCTTGGCTAGCCAGACTGCTACTCGCGACTGTCGCAAATGCTAAAGAGATAATGAGTTTCTTAACCACCAATAAACTCCTCTCGTGAACCTAGGGTATACACCTCCAGTACAAGTTTTGCTTTAGGGTAATCTTCTACGTTGTAACTGAAGCTACGCCAGTAGTAACTTGCTGGTAAGCCTTCTAATTTCGTCAGGTAATTCGCAATCGAAAAGTAATCGCCCGTCAGCTCCATGCGCACAGGGTGTACGTAATAGCCCGAGTATTGCGATGCTTCTTTGTCTTCTGTTATCGGCTCAGCTGGCAAAGTCTGTAGCGATACTAAGTGAATCCCGCTTTGCTGCTCTAACACACTTTCGAGCAAGCTCGCCATTTGTGAAGGCGTAATCAAGTGTTCAATGATTTCAGAAAGCTGCATTGATAGATGCTGGCTTTCGGTAAGCAGTTGAGAGATGGCTTGATCAATTTCGGCATTCGGATCTTTCTTAAGCTGAGCTTGAATACGCAATATCTCAATTTCCGTCTGCTGATTAGTCAGTTTCGAATTACGTAGCTGTTTATCGTTGCTATTCACTTCATTCAGTTTTGGCTCTAGCACCAAGGTAAACAACAGCATGACGACCGTGACAAGACCACACAAGGCAATCAATACCTTTTCGCGTACGCTCATCTCATCAAAACGCTCTTCTAACGAGGACCAAAATTCGTTCATTTCTCTTTGTCTCCACGCGTCTTCAATTCAAAGGTCACAATGTTGTCTTCGTTACGACCAATCTTCACATCATCAAAAGTACGTCCAACAAGACTAATTTCATTCTTAAATTGGCTCATCCAGTTAGGCACCGCACTTGGCGATCTTGCCAAGCCTTTGAGATCTAAAGTGGTATCGTCGATACGAATGGTAGAAAGAGAAATGTTGTTGCTGCCCAACTTAGCAAGAGACTGCATCACACCAGAGTATCCTGTGCGCTGCGAGTCATCGTATTTGCCGACAGCTTTGAGTGAGTCACGCTTCGCTTTCACTTCGCGTTCCAAACGTGCTTTCGCCGCCAGTTTGTTGGTATCTGGTTGGTGCTTGCGAAGCTTAGCCTGTTGATGTTGCAACTCAGACTTCATAATGTCACCACGACTTTTCACGATCTTAATTTCATCTTCGACGCCTCGGCTTTGCCAAGTAACATAGCCATAAGAGATAAAGATAAATGAAGCAGCAACCCCCCAAGAGATAGCAACATTTTTAAGTGTTAACAGGTTCTTCTTCGGTTTAAGGAAGTCTGGATAAAGGTTGACACGTCGAGCACTCGCTGTGGCCGCCGCGGTGTCCGCCAATACATGACCTGATAGCTCATGCTCTTCTGCAAGCAGAGGAGACACCTTGGTGCTTAGACGGTAATTGAGTGATTCAACCAGCTCTTTCTCGTCTTCGTCATCACAACACACTTTCAATTGATGTAACTGGACATGACGCAGTTGAGAAGAGAGGTAATCTATCGATCGTTGCAGTTCCAGTGACAAACTGTCCATTTGTAAGTCACTTGAAGGTACGCCTGTTAATGGTGGCGTCACACTGCGAATGGAACGATGAAATGCAATGGTGTGCTCAACGAATGCGCTAATACGGAAGTGACCGCGCGAACTACGTTGTAGAAGTAGGAAGTTGCCTAATTCACCCGAAGTGTCACCCCAGATGTCATCTTCAGGAATGATAGACTCAAGTGTAAGTTGCACTCGGTTGGCAAGCAGCACAATCTTGTCGAGAATTTTGCGCGACAACACATATGCTTGAACTTTATTTGAGTTAGGCAGTTCTACGGCATCAGCAATAATGTCGATAGCACGCTCAGAAATAAGCTCTTTTAACAAGAACGGCAACGCCGAAGGCCACTCGTTTCGTGGCATTGCTGGCTTGTCGATTTGGTACATCTGGTAATAGTTGTGAGAAAGCACAACCGCCAACGAGTCGTAAGAGCTAGCAGCAACACTTAGCGCTTGTTCACAAGCGCGCTCCCAATTTGATTCTGTGATTTCAAATTTGGACGGTCGACTGCTTTTCGTTGGTGATGATAAATAAACTGCGTCTGGCTGAATGACCAAAAAGCACGTACGACCACCAACCGATGACCGCTTGAGCTTATCGAGTACTGCTTTAAAATCCATGATTATTATCTTTATTTTTTTCGCCAGCGATTTCGTCGTCCCAATTTCACTTGAGAGTCCGCTTGAGAAATAATGGTTGGCTTGGATCTAGGTAGATACTGCTCTTCTGGAGAGAAATAACGTCCCTGCCCGCCATGAACCCCTAATTCGTTCAGGGTGTTCAATTCGTGCTTATTCTCAATTCCCACTGCTATTATTTTTGTTTTGCTGTTTGCGGCCGCACCCAACATACTGCGGACAAACAACTGGTTCTCATGTCTCTGATCGATTTTAGTTACCAAACTGCGATGGAGCTTAAGGTAACGAATGTCAACTTCTTTGAGATAATGGGTACTGACGATCGTGCGTCCAGCTTGCCCAATCATGACGTGACACTCTAAACCGGCCAGCATTTTAGCGACTGGTCGCATAAAGTCTAAGTGTCTTACAAATTGTGCTTCGACAAACTCAAAAGTGAGACACTTTCTTTGCTCTCGTGACAACTGTAAGAGTTCATCACGGAACCATTTGAAATATTCTCGTTGCCCAAAAGGCACAACATGTAAGTTAAGTACATAGCATTTAGAGCTATCAAAACTATGTTTAAAGTCTTTTAAGAATTTATTAACCACTGCGCGGTCCATCTGCGCTTCATAACCGACTTGTCGAACAGCAGAAATAAAGCGAGAAGCTTTAACAATGCCATTTTCCGGATCACGAATCCGACATGTTAACTCTTCGTGCAAAGGTTTTTTATGCGCCACATCACTTATTAGATAGGCGGATTGTGCGTAGAGTATCACATTTTCAGCTGTGAGTGCTGAATCAAATAGCGTACGCCATCTCACACTTCCTCGTGCTTCCTCGTCGTGATTCCACTTCTTAAAGCGGCTCCAGTTGTTGTTATTTTGCAACTGGGCACTGCGTAATGCAGTCTCTGCTTCATCAATGATTTGACTATGACGCTCCCCCTCTTTGTACATAGTGATACCGATATGGCACCAATTGTCAGCATCCAACGGATAAGGAGGGTGGAGTTTTTCTAGCTGGCGAATACATTGAGAAGCTAAATTCGCCACGTCCTTGCCCGATTGATGAGGCAAAAATAATGCAAAGTCTGCATTGTAGTAACGGGAAAACACCACATCAGGGTAACGCTGTACAAGGTTAGAAAGTAAGCTACCAACTTCAACAATAAACTCGTCGCAAGTTTGCTTATCTTGCTCTTCTTCAACGGATTTCCAATCTTGAATGCGGATCAGCATCACTGAGCCACGTGCACCACTTTCCAACAAAGCAGATTCAAGCTTGCTGTCAAACAACACTCGGTTGGCCGTGCCAGTCAATTTATCGAGGAAAGTTTGCGTACGGATAAAGGTATCGAAGCGACTGCGTTCTTGGCGAGCATCTTGAAGTTCCTCGATCAATACATCTAATGCCTCACTAGCCGTATAAGGCCATTCTCGCTCATCACCTTTTGCGTATTGCTCGACTCGGCCCGCTAAAATCATTCGTCCACGCTCTTCGAGCATTTCCGATCCTGCGAGCTGTTCTTTGAGCCACTTAACACCGCGCATCAAACAGAAAATGATCAGAACGACGGCAAGCGTGATTGACCATAATGCCTGCATCGAGTAGCCGTAGCCTAAATAAGGAGGGATCGCTTTAAAATAGATGACGTAGTCTTGGTTGTGAGTGAGTTGGTACTCATGCTCAAACAACACCGAGCTATCCATCTTATGAGAAGTATCTTTGAAACGGTAAACAACGGCGTTATTCGTCGACAACGTCATTTCGACAATGTTACTCGCCTGCAGCATCTTCGGCATCCAGCGCTGCATCGAATAGGCTGCGTCTGGGTCTTCCATCTCTTTATCAACTACTTCAACGATCCCTTCCAAATAATGGTTGAGATACTCTTGTCCTAGTCGTTTGAAAGAGAGGGTGCCACCGACAAACAAGATAAACATTGCGCATATAACGATCATAGTGACAAAGGCCACCAGCCGCGTGCTTAGCTTAAGAGTTGGGGTATACCTCATGAATACCAAATTCCTTTTCTATTCATCATATACCTTATTGAAATATTTATACTTGATAAGCCTTCACTAGACAATCGCATTCGCGTGAATGTGAGAAGCTGAGGCGGAAAGAAACAAGACATCATTCGTGATTTGAGAGTTACTGTCTTTTAATTACAATTTGAAATGATTGAGCCCGTGATACAAGCACGAAGATAATAAAAAAGCCGCGAAATTCGCGGCCTTTTAAATTCAATACTCAGTCGACTTAGAACGGAATATCGTCGTCGAAATCCATTGGTGGCTCGTTGTATTGCTGCTGAGGTTGCTGCGGAGCCTGTTGCTGTTGCTGAGGAGCATTGTATTGCTGCTGAGCTGGTTGTTGAGGTTGACCCCAACCACCTTGTTGCTGCTGTTGAGGCTGACCACCGCCCATTGGTGCGCTGCCTTGAGCACGGCCACCAAGCATTTGCATTACGCCATTGAAGCCTTGAACAACCACTTCTGTTGAGTAGCGGTCTTGGCCACTTTGGTCTTGCCATTTACGAGTTTGAAGTTGACCTTCAACGTAAACTTGAGAACCTTTACGTAGGTACTCGCCTGCTACTTCAGCAAGTTTGCCGAACAGCACAACACGGTGCCATTCTGTTTTTTCGCGCTGTTCGCCAGTCGCTTTATCACGCCATGACTCAGAAGTTGCAATCGTGATGTTTGCTACTGCACCGCCATTAGGCATGTAACGAATTTCAGGGTCGTTACCTAGATTCCCCACCAAAATAACTTTGTTAATTCCACGGCTGGCCATGATGTGCTCCGTTTCACTCTGGATCTATATAAAATTTTAGCGCATAAGAATACACGCTTTGATGTTTTGATTAAAGCCTAATCCCCATTGTGTTCTGAGGCAACGTATTGTGGAATCGAAATCTCACTTCAAGCTCAAGGCGTAGCATTTTTGATTCGTTTTGCAGACATCGTTTCGTGAACCTTTGAATCTCAACGCATTTCTCCTCCCTTCCTATAGCTCTGAGTGATGATTGATGCCAACGTATCCGCGTTTTCGAACTCAAGAAACTTTACTCAAGGAGATTAAGGCGCGTGAAAAAATCGGCTTATGCGAGAAAACTTTTTCTAATCAGCATGGAAGAGGATGCAGGGAAAAAGGTCGAAGCTCTGGAGAAGTATACAGATATCGACATCCCCGTCATTTCGACCCAAGCACTGATGGAAGCAAACCCGAAGCACCGCAATAAAATCTTGCTTATCGACTTCAGTGAGCACAAAGAGTTGGTTCTATCGATAAAAAACCTTCCCCTGATTTGGAAGAATTTCGAAACAGTCGTGTTCAACGTTCCTAAACGTTTGACGACAGATGAGCTATTGGCGTTTGGTCAATTGAAAGGCATCTTCTATGAAGAGAGTTCTCTTGAGCAGATTGGCGAAGGGTTAAAGGAAATCATTAATGGTCAAAACTGGCTGCCTCGTAATGTCACCAGTCAACTTCTCCATTATTATCGTAACGTCATTAGTACCCACACCGCTCCTGCCACCGTCGATTTGACCATTCGTGAACTGCAAGTACTTCGCTGCCTGCAAGCTGGCGCATCAAACAATCAAATGGCCGAAGAGTTATTCGTGAGCGAATTCACTATCAAGTCTCACCTGTATCAAATTTTTAAGAAGCTTTCGGTCAAAAACCGTGTACAAGCGATTGCTTGGGCTGACCAAAACCTGATGTCATAAAACAATGATGAGCAACACAAATTTTGTAAAAGTGGTGATTGCTCATGCTTCTTTAGGCTCCGATTCTCATATTTTTTCCTACTTAATTCATGATTCATATGCACCTCTCGTGTTAAAGTGATGCCCAGATTCTTGATTAAATAATGAGAAAGGATATTCCCCCAATGATTAAAAAATGTCTGTTCCCTGCAGCGGGCTACGGTACGCGCTTCCTCCCTGCGACCAAGTCTATGCCTAAAGAAATGATGCCTGTAGTGAACAAGCCACTGATTGAATACGGTGTTGAAGAAGCGATCCAAGCAGGCATGAACGGCATGTGCATCGTGACTGGCCGTGGTAAACACTCAATCATGGACCACTTCGATAAAAACTACGAATTGGAACACCAAATCAGCGGTACAAACAAAGAAGAACTGTTGGTTGATATCCGTGAAATCATTGACTCTGCAAACTTTACCTACATTCGCCAGCGTGAGATGAAAGGTCTAGGCCATGCGATCCTAACTGGTCGCGAACTTGTAGGTGATGAACCATTTGCTGTGGTACTTGCAGATGATCTTTGTGTGAACGAACAAGAAGGCGTACTGGCTCAAATGGTAGCGCTATTCAAACAGTTCCGTTGCTCAATCGTTGCAGTTCAAGAAGTACCAGAAGAAGAAACTCACAAATACGGCGTTATCTCTGGTGAGATGATCAAAGATGACATCTACCGCGTAGATGACATGGTTGAGAAACCAGAGAAAGGTACCGCGCCAAGCAACCTAGCAATCATTGGTCGCTACATCCTGACTCCAGATATTTTCGAGCTGATCGAAAACACGGAACCGGGTAAAGGTGGCGAAATCCAAATCACTGACGCACTACTTAAGCAAGCAAAAGCAGGCTGTGTGTTGGCATACAAATTCAAAGGCCAACGTTTCGACTGTGGTAGCGTAGAAGGCTACATCGAAGCAACAAACTACTGCTTCGAAAACCTTTACCTAAAAGATGAAAAAAAAGTCTGAGCTAGGCAAACACGCTACGAAGAAAGAAGCGTAACCAACTCGAACTTATTGATTAGAAAGCCCAGCTTAATGCTGGGCTTTTTGTTTACTGTTTTTTTGTCCAGTATTTTCTTTGCACATTTCTCACACTATGTAATACTTGCGTCACTTGGTTATACATAGAGCAAAAACGATGGATAAAATAGAAGTTCGTGGTGCCCGCACCCATAACCTCAAAGACATCAACCTCACTATCCCCCGCGATAAACTGATTGTCATTACTGGTTTGAGTGGTTCTGGTAAATCCTCTCTCGCATTCGATACTTTGTACGCTGAAGGTCAAAGACGTTACGTAGAGTCACTATCAGCTTACGCGCGCCAATTTTTGTCTCTTATGGAAAAGCCAGATGTTGACCACATCGAAGGTTTGTCTCCTGCGATCTCGATTGAGCAGAAATCAACATCACACAACCCACGTTCTACCGTCGGTACCATTACCGAGGTATACGATTACCTGCGTCTACTCTACGCTCGCGTTGGTGAGCCTCGTTGTCCGACGCACCATACGCCTCTAGCCGCTCAAACCATCAGCCAGATGGTAGATAAAGTCTTAGAGTTGCCAGAAGGCAGCAAAATGATGCTGCTTGCGCCTATTGTGAAAGAACGTAAAGGTGAGCATGTTAAGACTCTAGAGAACCTCGCTGCTCAAGGTTTCATCCGCGCACGCATCGATGGTGAAACTTGCGATCTTTCTGATCCACCGCCGTTAGAACTGCACAAGAAACACACTATTGAAGTGGTTGTGGACCGCTTTAAAGTTCGCCCAGATTTGCAGCAGCGTTTGGCTGAATCCTTCGAAACCACACTAGAGCTATCTGGTGGTATCGCTGTTGTTGCTCCAATGGACGGCGATGGCGAAGAGGTGATCTTCTCAGCTAACTTTGCTTGCCCTATTTGTGGCTACAGCATGCAAGAACTTGAGCCTCGTTTGTTCTCATTCAACAACCCAGCAGGTGCGTGTGGCACTTGTGATGGTTTAGGTGTGCAGCAATATTTCGACCCAAGCCGAGTTATTCAAGATGAAACTCTGAGTTTGGCACAAGGTGCGATTCGAGGTTGGGATCAAAAGAACTACTATTATTTCCAGATGCTGACTGCGCTGGCGGATCATTACGACTTCGATCTTCACGCACCATTTAACTCTCTACCAAAGAAAACCCAAGACATCATTCTTAAAGGATCGGGGCGTACTGAAGTAGAGTTCAAGTACATTAACGATCGTGGTGACATTCGCGTTAAGCGCCATCCTTTTGAAGGGATCCTGAACACACTTGAACGCCGTTACCGCGATACTGAATCTAACTCGGTACGTGAAGAGCTTGCGAAATACATCTCTACTAAGTCTTGCTCAAGCTGTGGTGGTACTCGTCTACGCCTTGAAGCTCGTAACGTCTTTATCGCCGATACGACACTACCGGAGATTGTTGAACTCAGCATCGCCGACGCATTGGAATTCTTCCACACTTTGAAGCTCGAAGGCCAACGCGCCCAAATCGCTGAAAAAGTGATGAAGGAAATCAACGACCGCCTGCAATTCTTGGTTAACGTTGGTTTGAACTACCTCAACTTATCACGTAGCGCGGAAACCTTATCAGGCGGTGAGGCTCAACGTATTCGTTTAGCAAGCCAAATTGGTGCGGGTCTAGTAGGTGTTATGTACGTACTGGATGAGCCATCAATTGGTCTCCACCAGCGTGATAACGAACGTCTATTGAAAACTCTGACCCACCTAAGAGATTTAGGTAACACGGTATTAGTGGTTGAGCACGATGAAGATGCGATTCGTTGTGCTGATCACGTGATCGATATCGGTCCAGGTGCCGGTGTACACGGCGGTAACGTGGTCGCTGAAGGTACGATGGACGAGATCATTGCCAATCCGAACTCACTGACTGGTCAGTACCTCAGTGGCGCGAAAGAGATTGCGGTACCAAGAGAGCGTACACCACGCGATCCAAAGAAAACCGTTGAACTACTTGGCGCGACAGGTAACAACTTAAAGAATGTCGACCTTTCCGTTCCTGTTGGCTTGTTCAGCTGTATTACCGGTGTATCCGGCTCAGGTAAGTCGACTCTGATCAACGATACCTTCTTTAAGATTGCTCATACCCAGTTGAACGGCGCAACAACGGCGCACCCTTCACCATACAAAGCGATCAAAGGTTTAGAGCATTTCGATAAAGTTATCGACATTGACCAAAGCCCTATCGGTCGTACACCACGTTCAAACCCAGCCACTTACACGGGAATCTTTACTCCGATTCGTGAACTGTTTGCTGGCACGCAAGAGTCGCGCTCTCGCGGTTACAAACCGGGGCGCTTTAGCTTTAACGTACGCGGAGGTCGCTGTGAAGCGTGTCAGGGTGATGGTGTAATCAAGGTAGAAATGCACTTCTTACCTGACGTTTACGTTCCTTGTGATGTGTGTAAAGGTAAACGCTACAACCGCGAAACACTTGAAGTACGTTACAAAGGCAAGACCATTGATGAAGTATTGGAAATGACGGTAGAAGATGCACGTACTTTCTTCGATCCAGTACCTGCGATTGCTCGTAAGCTGCAAACTCTGATGGATGTAGGTTTGTCTTACATTCGCTTAGGTCAAGCGGCAACTACGCTGTCAGGTGGTGAAGCTCAGCGTGTGAAACTGGCTCGAGAGCTGTCTAAGCGTGATACTGGTAAAACCTTATACATTTTGGATGAGCCGACAACCGGTCTGCACTTCCACGATATCCAACAGCTACTAACTGTACTGCACCGTCTGCGCGACCACGGAAATACCGTTGTCGTCATCGAGCATAACCTCGATGTCATTAAGACGGCAGACTGGATTATCGACTTAGGCCCTGAAGGTGGACAAGGTGGTGGTGAGATCATTGCACAAGGAACCCCTGAAGATGTGTCTCAGATCGAAGGTTCACACACAGCTCGCTTCCTTAAGCCTATGTTGAAGTAGAAAAAACAGGTAAAGTACAAAGACCAGCCATCGCTGGTCTTTTTTCATTCAAAACAACACAATAACTATGGCAACTATACACGTCAGTGGAACCAAGCTTTCCCCAGGTAAAGTGCAAGTTCCTCTTAACCGCAAGTTTCTCATCGCGTTAGCAGCACTATTTCTGCTCGCGATGCATTTCTTCATGCCAAATCCGGGTGGCTCTGGACTAGCTCTGTCTTTCAATGCGACCACATGGATTGCGTTCAGCTTTGTACTCGGTATTGGCTGCTATCAACTTGCGACCAACCGTGTGTTACGTTATTCCAAATTAACAATCGGTCTGTTGATCAGTTGTATCATCATGACGCTGCCCATTTTCTATCCCAACGCGGATAGTATGCTCGCAGCAAATAAGCTGATTGGCCTGTGGTGCGGTATGTTGTTCTTCGTCGTACTGCAACAATTCCATTTCAGTAATAAGCATCGCCAACGCTTGTTGTGGTTTATTGTCCTTGCTGTTGTTATCGAAGCGATTTTCGGCTTAACGCAATATCTTTATCTTAAATCAGGAAACGTATTTGGATACGACACGGTAGCTAACCGCCCTTATGGCATCTTCCAGCAACCCAATGTCATGGCAAGCTTCCTTGCGACTGGTTTAGTGATTGCTAGCTATCTACTTGCCCGACAACCTTACAAATACTCTCTTAAACTCAGCGATGTTTACCTGTTGTACGCCGTACCTGTACTGACACTGCCTTTGATTGTTGCCCTTGCCTCTCGCACTGGTTGGCTAGCATCCATCATTGCCATTTTGCTAGTGATTCCATACATGTATCGTTTTGCAACACGTGCGCGCTTTGTTCGTTGGGTAATAGCTATGGCAGCAGGTCTAGCTCTGTCGGTTGTGGTAATAAATATTGCCTTTCCAGATGGAAGCGGCCTAGCTAGCGAAAAAGTGAACATGGAGTCACCGCGTGCTTACACCTTCCCACAAACATTGGACATGGTGATTGAGAAGCCATTCACTGGTTATGGTTACGGCAAGTTTGAGTCAGAATACATGCTATACACAGCACGCCAGCATGCACTTAATGAAAGCTATCCTGCGGGCTTGCCATCGATGGACCACCCACACAATGAGTTGTTGTATTGGGCAGTAGAAGGCGGACTATTACCAATTCTGGGGATCTTTTTGGCAATGGCATTGGTGTTGTATCGCATCTACCAAGCCAAACGCGGTACTCGCTTAGCACTGCTGGCACTGTTTATTCCAATCGTGCTGCACTCGCAATTAGAATATCCCTTCTATCATTCATTGGTGCATTGGCTGATCTTTGTGATTCTGCTTTATTGGGTCGACCAACGAGTTTCTCGTTACCGCCAAGCACCGTTTAGCAAAGTAACCAAAAGTTTATTGCGAGTATGTAGCCTCGTCATTCCAGCAGTATTTACTTTCTATATGGTTAGCGCATTGCACACCAACTATGTCTTAACCAAGTTTGAAACAACGCGCCCGACCAACCCGGACATCTTGAATCAGGTGACAAATCCTGTGGTTTGGAAAGATCGTTTCGATTGGGATGTATACAGTACTTTCTTAAACATCGGCTTATATAAACAAGATCCAACCTTAATTCAGCCTTACATTGATTGGTCTCTGGAAATCATTAAAGACAAGCCACGCCCAGCGTTTTACAACAACTTGATACTGGCATATCAAGGGTTGGATGACACAAGCAAGGCAGAACAAATTCGTGCAGAGGCACAGTTCTTGTTCCCTAAAATTGATTTCAGTGGCGTCAACTATCAGCCACCTTCTCAAGCTATCTCAGCCTCACCAACACCAACGTCCAGCGCTGAGCAATAAATACAAAAAAGCGAAGGAATAACCTTCGCTTTTCTTTACCTCATTACCGAGGCGATTTATTCAGTCAGTGACTCTTCTAAAGCTCGCAAACACAAAGCAACATTTTCAGGTCGAGCACCATAGCCCATCAATCCAATTCGCCATGCTTTACCAGCCAGCGCACCAAGACCTGCACCAATCTCTAGGTTGTAGGTTTCAAGTAAGTGATTACGCACTTCTGCTTCATCAATTCCTTCAGGGACATAAATCGCATTCAATTGCGGTAGTCGATACTCTTCTTCTACCACAAATTCAAAGCCTAGTTTTTGCAAACCCGCTTTAAGCTTCTCATGCATTAACTGGTGACGCGCCCACGCATTTTCTAAACCTTCATTCTTAAGAATAAGTAGAGATTCATGCAGAGCATACAAACTGTTCACAGGTGCAGTGTGGTGATAGCTGCGCTTTCCTTCTCCGCTCCAGTAACCTAATACTAAGCTTTGATCCAAGAACCAGCTTTGAACCGGTGTCGTTCTGGATTGAATCTTCTCAATAGCTGCCGGAGAAAGCGTCACAGGCGATAAACCTGGAACACACGAAAGACATTTTTGGCTACCGGAATACACCGCATCTAACTGCCACTCGTCAACTTTAAGAGGTACACCACCAAGCGAGGTCACAGCATCGACAATCGATAACAAACCGTATTGCTTCGCAAGCTTACCCAGAGCTTGAGCGTCACTTACCGCGCCCGTCGATGTTTCTGCATGAACAAAAGCAAGAATCTTAGCATCAGGGTGCTGCTTTAACGCTTCTTCAACTTTATCGACCGATACAGGCGTTCCCCACTCATCATCGACGACAACCGCTTCCCCACCAGCACGAACCACGTTTTCACGCATACGCTCACCGAAAACACCATTGCGACAGACGATGACCTTGTCGCCCTTTTCAATCAGGTTAACAAAGCACGTTTCCATGCCCGCACTGCCTGGCGCAGAGACGGCGATGGTAAATTCATTTTCTGTTTGGAAAGCGTATTTAAGCAGTTGTTTTAGTTCATCCATCATAGCAATGAAAAGTGGGTCTAGGTGACCAACTGTTGGACGGCTAAGCGCTTGTAAAACTTGAGGTGAAATATCAGATGGACCAGGTCCCATTAAAATACGGTGCGGGGGGATAAAGCTTTGGATCGGCATGTCAGCTCCTTGATTGCAGTCATTCATCCTGAGCGTTATAAAAGTTCTATTCAAAAGGTTGGCTCAGGTATCAAAGTTTTCACCCTAATAGATTTTTCCTCTATCGGCAATTAGTCCTAAGTATAGAGGTCAAACCACTGTCACAAATTCGTTAATAAAACCTTCATAATGGTTGAGATATTGGTTGACAATGTGACAGCAAAACCGTTCAATGTTTAAGCTTTATGCAGAAGAGGAGCACTGCCCAGGCAGGTGATTTGTGGAACCGCAATTCCAATACCAATCACTCAGGGGGAGTAGTGCCGAGGTAAGTCAAAGTTGCAGGATTTGGCTTGTCGGTTGACTTGGGTTGAGTCCCATCAACTGTCATCAGCGCCGTATGATGAAGAGCTTCTGAGGGTAAATTTTCAAATTACATTCTAACTACCTCTCTATTTGCTCTGTTCCTTTCCTCACCAAACATTGGATGTATTAGGCAACCAATTAATTGTTGTTATTTTTTTCAGGAAGTCGTGGGAGAACGCAGTGAGCGCATTTAACGTAGCAAAATTCGGTGGAACCAGTGTTGCCAACTTTGAGGCAATGAGTCGTTGCTCCACTATCATAGAAAACAACCCAAATACTCGCCTTGTGGTTAGCAGCGCTTGCTCAGGTGTCACTAACCTATTGGTTGAACTGGCAAATGGTGTTCAAGACCAAGAACATCGTGCGGAAGTACTTCAGAAACTAGCAGGCATCCACGAATCGATTATGTCGCAACTTGAGGACGCAACCGAAGCTGCGGCAGAGGTTTATTCAATTCTTGATACTGTCACTAGCTTGGCAGAGGCCGCTTCAATCCAAGCAAGCACTAAACTGACCGATCATTTAGTCGCTTGTGGTGAATTAATGTCGACTCATATCCTTGCACAACTAATGCGTGAGCGTGGTGTGAATGCAGTTCGTTTTGATATTCGCGACGTGCTAAAAACCGATGGCAATTTTGGTCGAGCTGAACCTAATGTCGAGACCATTTCACAGCTAGCACAAGAAAGATTGGTACCCCTTTGCCAAGAATACGTGGTTATCACCCAAGGTTTTATTGGCTCAGATGAAGAAGGTAATACCACCACGCTTGGCCGTGGCGGCAGTGACTACAGTGCAGCACTCATTGCAGAAGGTGTGAAAGCAGCAGGTCTAGAGATTTGGACTGACGTTCCGGGCATCTACACCACTGATCCACGTATCGCCTCAAAAGCAGCGCCAATCCCAGAGATCAGCTTTAGCGAAGCATCAGAGATGGCAAACTTTGGCGCAAAGATCCTGCACCCTTCAACATTGGTTCCAGCTCTTCGTCACGACATTCCGGTATTTGTTGGGTCATCTAAAGAGCCGGAAAAAGGCGGCACATGGATTCGCCATCAAGTAGAGAGTTCGCCTTTATTCCGAGCACTTGCTCTTCGCTGCAACCAAACCATGGTGACATTACGCAGTGCTAACATGTTCCACGCTTACGGCTTCTTAGCTAAAGTATTTGAGATCCTAGCGAAGCACAAAATCTCAGTAGATCTGATCACCACATCTGAAATCAGTGTGTCACTCACTCTTGATCAAACAGACACGTCTGGCGGCGCTCCTCAGTTACCACAAGCCGCGCGTGAAGAGCTTGAAGAGCTATGTAAAGTAGAAGTGGAACACGACCTATGTCTCGTCGCTCTGATTGGTAACAACATGAGTGAAAGTAAAGGCTACGCGAAGCAAGTATTTGGCACGCTAGAAGACTTCAACCTACGTATGATCTGTTATGGAGCAAGTCCGCATAACCTGTGCTTCCTTGTTCACGAGTCTGTATCTCGCCAAGCGATCCAAAAACTGCATACTGAATTGTTCGAGCAATAAAAACTCTTTCATTCACTAATAAACAAGGGCTGCACATGGCAGCCCTTTTAGTTTCTATATGGTTTGATTAACCGTTAATGTTGGGACCTAACCATTTCTCCGCTTCGATCCTATCCCAGCCTTTACGATCAGCATAACTTTGCAACTGATCCTCTTGGATCTGAGCGATCGCAAAGTAACGAGAGTCAGGATGCGAGAAGTACCAGCCCGATACGGATGCTCCGGGATACATCGCATAGCTCGATGTCAGTGACATGCCAATGTTTTCTTCAACATTCATAAGCTCCCAAAGCGGTCCTTTTTCAGTATGCTCTGGACAGGCAGGATAGCCTGGAGCAGGTCGAATACCTTGGTATTTCTCACGAATCAGTTCTTCATTCGACAGCTCTTCATCCGCAGCGTAACCCCAAATATCTTTACGCACACGCTCATGTAGATACTCAGCAAATGCTTCCGCCAGACGGTCCGCTACCGCTTGAATCATGATGGCATTGTAATCATCACCCTGTGCTTTGTATTCGTCGGCAAGTTCGCGTTCACCGATACCGCCGGTTACAGCAAAAGCACCAACCCAATCGTGCTTACCAGACTCTTTCGGGGCAACATAATCCGACAGGCAGTAGTTGAAGCCTTTTGGTTTCTCCGTCTGCTGGCGCAAGTTATGCAGCACTTTCGCCACTTCTGTACGCGATTCGTCGGTGTAGACTTCGATATCATCACCCACGCTTGCTGCAGGGAACAGACCACACATGCCGCGCGCTTTGAGTAACCCTTCACGCTCAACACGATCTAGTAGTTCGTTAGCATCTTTGTACAGGCGTTGAGCCTCTTCACCCACTTCTTCATGGTCAAAGATTGTTGGATACTTGCCGACTAACGACCAAGTCATAAAGAAAGGCGTCCAGTCGATGTACTTACGCAAAGTAGACACTTCAAAGTCATCAAAAATATGGATACCCGGCTTCGCAGGAGCAGGAGGTGTGTACTTATCCCAATCAATCGCGACTTTGTTCGCTCGTGCTTCTTCTAGAGTAACAGGCTTGGTGCGCGGCTTCTTACGATTATGCTGCTCACGTACGCGTTCATAGTCCACGTCCAGTTTCTCAACAAAGCCAGGACGAAGTTCGTCTGAAAGTAATGAAGTACATACACCGACCGCACGAGAAGCGTTATTGACGTAAACCACAGGATGTTTGTAGTTCTGCTCAATCTTAACTGCCGTATGCGCTTTGGATGTTGTTGCACCACCAATCAGAAGTGGAAGATCGAAATCAAGACGCTCCATTTCTTTCGCTACATGCACCATTTCATCGAGGGACGGAGTGATCAAACCAGAAAGACCAATAATGTCGACGTTTTCTTCTTTGGCCACCTTGAGGATCTTCTCACATGGGACCATGACGCCAAGATCGATGATCTCGTAGTTGTTACATTGCAGAACCACGCCAACAATGTTCTTACCGATATCGTGCACGTCACCTTTTACCGTAGCCAGTAAGATCTTACCGTTGGAAGACCCCGCTTGCTTCTCTTTATTAATGAAAGGCTCTAAGTGCGCTACGGCCTGCTTCATAACACGCGCAGATTTCACTACCTGAGGAAGGAACATCTTACCTTCACCAAATAAGTCACCCACCACGTTCATGCCGTCCATCAATGGACCTTCAATTACTTCAAGTGGCTTAGAGGCATTGAGGCGAGCTTCTTCGGTATCTTCGACGATGAACTCAGTAATGCCTTTAACCAGCGCATGCTCTAGACGTTTTTCTACCGCCCAAGCACGCCACTCTAGTGCAGAAGCATCTTCTTCTTTACCAACGCCTTTACCTGCATATTCTGCTGCAATATCAAGTAGCCTCTCGGTCGAATCATCACGACGGTTAAGAACCACATCTTCTACCGCTTCACGTAACTTATCTGGAACGTTATCGTAAATTTCCAACTGACCCGCATTAACGATGCCCATGTCCATACCATTTTTAAAACAATGGTATAGGAATACCGCGTGAATCGCTTCACGAACGTAGTTATTACCGCGGAATGAGAAGGAAACGTTAGAAACACCACCCGAGATCATCGCGTGAGGCAAGTCGCGCTTGATGTCTGCAACCGCTTCGATGAAATCCACAGCGTAGTTGTTGTGCTCTTCGATACCCGTCGCAACTGCAAAGATGTTCGGGTCAAAGATGATGTCTTCTGGTGGGAAGCCGACTTCATCAACCAAGATACGGTAAGCGTTGGTACAGATTTCGAGCTTACGTTCACGTGTTTCTGCCTGACCAACTTCGTCAAACGCCATAACGATAACTGCAGCACCATAGCGACGAATCAGTTTTGCTTGCTCAACAAACTTCTCTTTACCTTCTTTCAAAGAGATGGAGTTTACGATGCCCTTGCCCTGAATACACTTCAGACCCGCCTCGATAACCTCCCATTTAGAAGAGTCGACCATGATAGGCACTTTAGAGATCTCAGGCTCAGATGCGCATAGGTTTAGGAAGCGAACCATACAGGCTTCTGCATCCAACATGCCTTCATCCATGTTGATGTCGATGATCTGAGCGCCGTTCTCAACTTGTTGTCGGGCGACCTCTAACGCTTCATCATAGAGTTCTTCTTTGATCAGACGTTTAAATCGAGCAGAACCAGTTACGTTAGTACGTTCACCCACGTTGATAAACAGCGTCTCTTTTTCAATAGTAAGAGGCTCAAGACCGGATAAACGACACGCAACCGTAAGCTCAGGCAAATCACGAGGTTTCACACCTTCAACTGCCATTGCCATATGGCGAATATGCTCTGGCGTGGTACCACAACAACCACCAATTAGGTTGAGGAAACCGCTCTCCGCCCACTCTTTAACGTGTTCCGCCATATCTTCTGGCGAAAGGTCATACTCGCCAAAAGCGTTCGGTAGACCCGCGTTTGGGTGAGTAGAAACAAAAGATTCAGAAATACGAGAAAGCTCTTCTACGTACGGGCGCAGTTCATCAGGACCAAGCGCACAGTTCAAACCAAATGAAATAGGGTTAACATGACGAAGAGAGTTATAGAAGGCTTCCGTTGTTTGACCAGAAAGCGTACGTCCAGAAGCATCGGTAATGGTACCGGAGATCATAACTGGCAACTCGATGCCTAGTTCTTCGAAGACGCTATCAACCGCGAAGGCACAAGCTTTCGCGTTAAGTGTATCGAAGATAGTCTCGATCAGAATAAGGTCAGAGCCACCTTTGATCAGCGCTCGAGTTGATTCTGAATAAGCTTCAACAAGCTCATCGAAGCTGACGTTACGATAGCCCGGATCGTTTACATCAGGGGAGATAGAACAAGTACGGTTTGTTGGACCAAGCACACCCGCGACATAACGTGGGCGCTCTGGCGTTTTTGCCGTCCACTCATCAGCGGCTTCACGCGCAAGCTTTGCTGCGGCAAAGTTGATTTCCTCACTCAGGCTTTCCATCTCATAGTCAGCCATTGCAATCGTCGTCGCGTTAAAAGTGTTGGTCTCAAGAATATCAGCGCCTGCTTCTAAGTAAGCGCTGTGAATTTCTTTAATCAATTGAGGCTGAGTAAGCACCAACAAATCGTTGTTGCCTTTTAGATCACAATGCCAATCCGCAAAGCGCTCTCCTCGATAGTCTTGCTCTTCAAGTTTGTATCCCTGAATCATGGTGCCCATACCACCATCGATCAGCAAGATACGTTGCTTTAATTGAGCTTCAATCTGTTGTCTTACATTACTTCCCACAGTACAGCCTCATTCCTTTAGTTATCTCTCCATCCTATCACACAAATTAAAGGAGTCTAGACGTCTAAAATGCGAATTACTGATTATTTTGTCTCCGTCGAGTTACAAAATAATCTCGAAAAAATGTTTGCTATTTAGTCAACATCGTCCGAGAATTCCATTCATAAAATGTTACAAATAGAGAGCTCTATGTCGGTCTATCATACTTTATGTTTTCTATCTGCAGCGGCAATGGTTATTGCCTTTGTAAACAGTAAGATAGGAAAGATGCAAACCACCATCGCAATCACTGCCGGTTCGATGATTCTTTCACTCCTCATTCTAATCGCAGGTCAAAATGATTGGTTTCATCTCACCGAGATAGCAACCGAAACCGTTACCAGCATTAATTTCGAAGACTTTCTTCTCAAAGGCATCCTTGGATTCCTACTTTTTGCCGGTGGCTTGGGGATCAAACTCCCTAACCTCAAAGACCAAAAGTGGGAGATCACCGTACTCGCTTTAGGCGCAACGCTCTTCTCAACCTTCTTCATTGGTTTTGTGCTTTACGGCTTCTGCCAAGTTATCGGTATTCAATTCGATCTTGTTTACTGCTTACTCTTCGGTGCGCTTATCTCTCCTACCGACCCGATTGCAGTTCTCGCCATTGTCAAAAAGCTTAATGCCCCAAGACGTATCTCGACACAGATAGAAGGTGAATCTCTGTTTAACGACGGATTTGGCCTCGTGATCTTCGTGACACTCTTCACCATCGCGTTCGGTACCGAAGCACCAACAGTAGGCAGCGTTACACATCTGTTTATTCAAGAAGCTATCGGAGGCATTGTTTACGGCTTCGTATTAGGTTTGATTTTCCACTACCTAATCAGTGCAACTGATGACCACTCAATGGAACTGCTGCTTACTATTGGTGTTCCTACCGCTGGTTACGCATTTGCAGAATATCTTCACGTATCGGGACCGCTAGCAATGGTGGTGTCGGGCATCATGATTGGTAACTGGACGCGCTTTATTGGCTTCTCGAAAGAGAGTGAAGATCATCTAGACCACTTCTGGGAGCTAGTTGATGAATTCCTAAATGGCGTCTTGTTCCTACTGATCGGTATGTCGATGCTACTGTTCGAATTCCACAAAGAAGACTGGATTATGATGGCTATTTCAGTACCACTGGTACTCACTGCTCGCTATCTCAGTGTATTTCTCTCTTATATTGGCTTTAAGCGCTACAGAAAATACAACCCATGGTCAGTGAAGATCCTTACTTGGGGTGGTTTGCGTGGTGGTCTTGCATTAGCAATGGCACTATCAATCCCTTCCGGCATCTTGGTTATCCCAGAGAAACTGATTGATGTAAAAGAGATCATCATGGTCATGACTTACTCAGTGGTAGTGTTCTCAATCCTTATTCAAGGCTCAACTATTACACCAATGATTGAGAAGGCAAAACAAGCAGAGAAAGAAATAGAAGCAGAAGGCTCAGTTGAGCCACAAGAAGCAAAAGCTTCTCAAGAATAAATACTTTTATAATTATCAAAACTAGGCAGCCATATGGCTGCCTTTTTTGTGCCTAAAGTCTAGGTGTCTACAACAAAAACAATACACTGAGACCAACCTACCTTTAGTAACTTCACGCAGCGCTTCTTAATCCATACTTATGTATATAGACCAATGTAACACTAAGAGCAGAGTCGCTAGTAACTTACCAAATTGAAAAGAAGAAGCGCTTCCTCTCCATACAATGAAACAACTCGGAGATTGAGCTGTGAATGAATTAACGGAAGATAGAGGTCTTCAGGCTAAAGCCAACTCTACAGAAATTAGTGAAGACGACTAGACAAGAGCTATAGAGTTCATCTACTCAAACATCAAAATCTTTACTAGATAAGGATAAGACGATCTAAATGAGCTGATAAGTTTGAACCGATTACATGCTAGCTAAACTTTATTAGAGAATTAACAAGCCCATAGATACAAAACATTGTCTCTTAGTATTTTCCTGAGTAAGAGAAATTAAATCGGGAACGCCTGAAGAAGCGATTGACTAAGAGAAAACTCTTTGGAGATCTACTCCCTAAAAGGGAACTCATTATTCTCTAGAAACGATGAAAACAGTTCGAAGACTGGGGTTCTAAATAAGAGGCGGAGCGGCTGGGCTTGCACTCAATTGGACTCGTACACGAGCGGGACTCATTGGTCATAGACCAATCGCAAATACGAAAAGACCACAGTATTTCTGCTGAGGACTGTAATAAGTGGCTGACGGCCGGGGTTGCGGGCAACCGGGACTCATTCCCTGAAAGGAAAATTATTATGCTCAAAAACGACGAAACCCAGTCCGGAGACTGGGTTTCTAAATAAGTGGCAGAGCGGCTGGGCTTGCACGCAAGCGGGACTCGTTGGTCGTAGACCAAAATAATAGCGCAAACGAAAAAGCCCTAGCATTTCTGCTAGGGCTTTGTCTGAATAAGTGGCGGAGCGGACGGGACTCGAACCCGCGACCCCCGGCGTGACAGGCCGGTATTCTAACCAACTGAACTACCGCTCCGCACTGGTTAGACCTAAAGTCTAAATTTAAAGCCTGGCGATGTCCTACTCTCACATGGGGAAGCCCCACACTACCATCGGCGCTAATTCGTTTCACTTCTGAGTTCGGAATGGAAGTCAGGTGGGTCCAAATCGCTATGGTCGCCAAGCAAATTCTTTAATTCGGAAAGCTGTTTCAGTTCTTACACATTCAATTCGTTCTTGCTTTGAGTCCATCAAAACCCCTTGGGTGTTGTATGGTTAAGCCTCACGGGCAATTAGTACAGGTTAGCTCAACGCCTCACAACGCTTACACACCCTGCCTATCAACGTTCTAGTCTCGAACAACCCTTTAGGATACTTAAAGTATCAGGGAAGACTCATCTCAGGGCTCGCTTCCCGCTTAGATGCTTTCAGCGGTTATCGATTCCGAACTTAGCTACCGGGCAATGCGTCTGGCGACACAACCCGAACACCAGAGGTTCGTCCACTCCGGTCCTCTCGTACTAGGAGCAGCCCCCTTCAATCTTCCAACGCCCACGGCAGATAGGGACCGAACTGTCTCACGACGTTCTAAACCCAGCTCGCGTACCACTTTAAATGGCGAACAGCCATACCCTTGGGACCGACTTCAGCCCCAGGATGTGATGAGCCGACATCGAGGTGCCAAACACCGCCGTCGATATGAACTCTTGGGCGGTATCAGCCTGTTATCCCCGGAGTACCTTTTATCCGTTGAGCGATGGCCCTTCCATTCAGAACCACCGGATCACTATGACCTGCTTTCGCACCTGCTCGAATTGTCATTCTCGCAGTCAAGCGGGCTTATGCCATTGCACTAACCTCACGATGTCCAACCGTGATTAGCCCACCTTCGTGCTCCTCCGTTACGCTTTGGGAGGAGACCGCCCCAGTCAAACTACCCACCAGGCACTGTCCGCAACCCCGATGAGGGGTCAACGTTAGAACATCAACACTACAAGGGTGGTATTTCAAGGACGGCTCCACTAATACTGGCGTACTAGTTTCAAAGCCTCCCACCTATCCTACACATGTAGGGTCAATGTTCAGTGCCAAGCTGTAGTAAAGGTTCACGGGGTCTTTCCGTCTAGCCGCGGGTACACTGCATCTTCACAGCGATTTCAATTTCACTGAGTCTCGGGTGGAGACAGCGTGGCCATCATTACGCCATTCGTGCAGGTCGGAACTTACCCGACAAGGAATTTCGCTACCTTAGGACCGTTATAGTTACGGCCGCCGTTTACCGGGGCTTCGATCAAGAGCTTCGACCGAAGTCTAACCCCATCAATTAACCTTCCGGCACCGGGCAGGCGTCACACCGTATACGTCATCTTACGATTTTGCACAGTGCTGTGTTTTTAATAAACAGTTGCAGCCACCTGGTATCTGCGACTCTCAATAGCTCCATCCGCAAGGGACTTCACCGTCGAGAGCGTACCTTCTCCCGAAGTTACGGTACCATTTTGCCTAGTTCCTTCACCCGAGTTCTCTCAAGCGCCTTGGTATTCTCTACCCGACCACCTGTGTCGGTTTGGGGTACGATTCCTTACAATCTGAAGCTTAGAGGCTTTTCCTGGAAGCATGGCATCAATGACTTCACTACCGTAGTAGCTCGACGTCGTGTCTCAGCCTTAAGAAGAGCCGGATTTACCTAACTCTTCAGCCTACGCACTTGAACCTGGACAACCGTCGCCAGGCCCACCTAGCCTTCTCCGTCCCCCCATCGCAATTGTAAGAAGTACGGGAATATTAACCCGTTTCCCATCGACTACGCCTTTCGGCCTCGCCTTAGGGGTCGACTTACCCTGCCCCGATTAACGTTGGACAGGAACCCTTGGTCTTCCGGCGAGGAGGTTTTTCACCCCCTTTATCGTTACTCATGTCAGCATTCGCACTTCTGATACGTCCAGCATGCGTTACCACACACCTTCAACCGCTTACAGAACGCTCCCCTACCCAATGCACAAAGTGCATTGCCGCAGCTTCGGTTTACTACTTAGCCCCGTTACATCTTCCGCGCAGGCCGACTCGACCAGTGAGCTATTACGCTTTCTTTAAATGATGGCTGCTTCTAAGCCAACATCCTGGCTGTCTGAGCCTTCCCACATCGTTTCCCACTTAGTAGTAATTTGGGACCTTAGCTGGCGGTCTGGGTTGTTTCCCTCTCCACGACGGACGTTAGCACCCGCCGTGTGTCTCCCGGATAGTACTTACTGGTATTCGGAGTTTGCAAAGGGTTGGTAAGTCGGGATGACCCCCTAGCCTTAACAGTGCTCTACCCCCAGTAGTATTCGTCCGAGGCGCTACCTAAATAGCTTTCGGGGAGAACCAGCTATCTCCAGGTTTGATTGGCCTTTCACCCCTAGCCACAAGTCATCCGCTAATTTTTCAACATTAGTCGGTTCGGTCCTCCAGTTGATGTTACTCAACCTTCAACCTGCCCATGGCTAGATCACCTGGTTTCGGGTCTATATCCAGAGACTGAACGCCCAGTTAAGACTCGGTTTCCCTACGGCTCCCCTAGATGGTTAACCTTGCCACTGAATATAAGTCGCTGACCCATTATACAAAAGGTACGCAGTCACACCACGAAGGTGCTCCTACTGCTTGTACGTACACGGTTTCAGGTTCTATTTCACTCCCCTCACAGGGGTTCTTTTCGCCTTTCCCTCACGGTACTGGTTCACTATCGGTCAGTCAGTAGTATTTAGCCTTGGAGGATGGTCCCCCCATATTCAGACAGGATATCACGTGTCCCGCCCTACTCGATTTCACTTTAAATGCGTTGCCGGTTACGGGGCTATCACCCTGTATCGCACAACTTTCCAGAAGTTTCACCTGACGCATAAAAAGCTTAAGGGCTAATCCAATTTCGCTCGCCGCTACTTTCGGAATCTCGGTTGATTTCTTTTCCTCGGGGTACTTAGATGTTTCAGTTCCCCCGGTTCGCCTCGCTACGCTATGTATTCACGCAGCGATACTTACTTATGTAAGTGGGTTTCCCCATTCGGAAATCCCAGACTCAAATGGTTTTTACTACCTAATCTGGGCTTATCGCAAGTTAATACGTCCTTCATCGCCTCTGACTGCCAAGGCATCCACCGTGTACGCTTAGTCACTTAACCATACAACCCGAAGGAGTTTCGAATTGAAGTTAAACAACCAAAGTTGCTATCTCATTATTTGAATGAGCGAGATAGCTTTCGATTTTGCCGGACTCAAATATGTTTTGCTTTCACAAAACCCAAGAACACTTGAATGTGTTGTATTGGTGTTTGTCATAAAGACAAACATTGAGAACTTTACAAACAATCTTAAAGATTGTTTTGTCAGCTTTCCAAATTGTTAAAGAGCTATGTTAGCTACAAGCTTTCGCTTGTGAACTATCAATCTGTGTGGACACTCATCGTGAGTAATCATCGTATAAGGAGGTGATCCAGCGCCAGGTTCCCCTAGCGCTACCTTGTTACGACTTCACCCCAGTCATGAACCACAAAGTGGTAAGCGTCCTCCCGAAGGTTAAACTACCTACTTCTTTTGCAGCCCACTCCCATGGTGTGACGGGCGGTGTGTACAAGGCCCGGGAACGTATTCACCGTGGCATTCTGATCCACGATTACTAGCGATTCCGACTTCACGGAGTCGAGTTGCAGACTCCGATCCGGACTACGACGCACTTTTTGGGATTCGCTCACTCTCGCAAGTTGGCCGCCCTCTGTATGCGCCATTGTAGCACGTGTGTAGCCCTACTCGTAAGGGCCATGATGACTTGACGTCGTCCCCACCTTCCTCCGGTTTATCACCGGCAGTCTCCCTGGAGTTCCCGACATTACTCGCTGGCAAACAAGGATAAGGGTTGCGCTCGTTGCGGGACTTAACCCAACATTTCACAACACGAGCTGACGACAGCCATGCAGCACCTGTCTCAGAGTTCCCGAAGGCACCAATCCATCTCTGGAAAGTTCTCTGGATGTCAAGAGTAGGTAAGGTTCTTCGCGTTGCATCGAATTAAACCACATGCTCCACCGCTTGTGCGGGCCCCCGTCAATTCATTTGAGTTTTAATCTTGCGACCGTACTCCCCAGGCGGTCTACTTAACGCGTTAGCTCCGAAAGCCACGGCTCAAGGCCACAACCTCCAAGTAGACATCGTTTACGGCGTGGACTACCAGGGTATCTAATCCTGTTTGCTCCCCACGCTTTCGCATCTGAGTGTCAGTATCTGTCCAGGGGGCCGCCTTCGCCACCGGTATTCCTTCAGATCTCTACGCATTTCACCGCTACACCTGAAATTCTACCCCCCTCTACAGTACTCTAGTCTGCCAGTTTCAAATGCAATTCCGAGGTTGAGCCCCGGGCTTTCACATCTGACTTAACAAACCACCTGCATGCGCTTTACGCCCAGTAATTCCGATTAACGCTCGCACCCTCCGTATTACCGCGGCTGCTGGCACGGAGTTAGCCGGTGCTTCTTCTGTCGCTAACGTCAAATAATGCAGCTATTAACTACACTACCTTCCTCACGACTGAAAGTGCTTTACAACCCGAAGGCCTTCTTCACACACGCGGCATGGCTGCATCAGGCTTGCGCCCATTGTGCAATATTCCCCACTGCTGCCTCCCGTAGGAGTCTGGACCGTGTCTCAGTTCCAGTGTGGCTGATCATCCTCTCAGACCAGCTAGGGATCGTCGCCTTGGTGAGCCCTTACCTCACCAACTAGCTAATCCCACCTAGGCATATCCTGACGCGAGAGGCCCGAAGGTCCCCCTCTTTGGCCCGTAGGCGTTATGCGGTATTAGCCATCGTTTCCAATGGTTATCCCCCACATCAGGGCAATTTCCTAGGCATTACTCACCCGTCCGCCGCTCGACGCCGTTATCGTTCCCCGAAGGTTCAGATAACTCGTTTCCGCTCGACTTGCATGTGTTAGGCCTGCCGCCAGCGTTCAATCTGAGCCATGATCAAACTCTTCAATTTAAGATTTTTTCGGCTCAATGAATACTGAACATTACATAAAGTAATGTTTGAATTGACTGTGCTGAATCTTTCGATTCAATGGTCACTTCGTATCATTGAAACCTAATTTGAAGCCGAAGCTTCTAATTGGATTATCATCAACGAGTGCCCACACAGATTGATAGGTCTATATTGTTAAAGAGCTTGGCTTTCAGTGCCTTAGCACTTAAGCGAGGTGCGTATAATACGCTTTCCACTTTGAAAGTCAACATAAAACTCTAAAATAATTTAGAACTTTATGGTGACTTGCTTAAATCTTAAGCAAGTGCGCTATTTTTTCTTCACTTTTTTAAAAAGTGAAAAGAAAATTAAAAGCCTGGCGATGTCCTACTCTCACATGGGGAAGCCCCACACTACCATCGGCGCTAATTCGTTTCACTTCTGAGTTCGGAATGGAAGTCAGGTGGGTCCAAATCGCTATGGTCGCCAAGCAAATTCTTTAATTCGGAAAGCTGTTTCAGTTCTTACACATTCAATTCGTTCTTGCTTTGAGTCCATCAAAACCCCTTGGGTGTTGTATGGTTAAGCCTCACGGGCAATTAGTACAGGTTAGCTCAACGCCTCACAACGCTTACACACCCTGCCTATCAACGTTCTAGTCTCGAACAACCCTTTAGGATACTTAAAGTATCAGGGAAGACTCATCTCAGGGCTCGCTTCCCGCTTAGATGCTTTCAGCGGTTATCGATTCCGAACTTAGCTACCGGGCAATGCGTCTGGCGACACAACCCGAACACCAGAGGTTCGTCCACTCCGGTCCTCTCGTACTAGGAGCAGCCCCCTTCAATCTTCCAACGCCCACGGCAGATAGGGACCGAACTGTCTCACGACGTTCTAAACCCAGCTCGCGTACCACTTTAAATGGCGAACAGCCATACCCTTGGGACCGACTTCAGCCCCAGGATGTGATGAGCCGACATCGAGGTGCCAAACACCGCCGTCGATATGAACTCTTGGGCGGTATCAGCCTGTTATCCCCGGAGTACCTTTTATCCGTTGAGCGATGGCCCTTCCATTCAGAACCACCGGATCACTATGACCTGCTTTCGCACCTGCTCGAATTGTCATTCTCGCAGTCAAGCGGGCTTATGCCATTGCACTAACCTCACGATGTCCAACCGTGATTAGCCCACCTTCGTGCTCCTCCGTTACGCTTTGGGAGGAGACCGCCCCAGTCAAACTACCCACCAGGCACTGTCCGCAACCCCGATGAGGGGTCAACGTTAGAACATCAACACTACAAGGGTGGTATTTCAAGGACGGCTCCACTAATACTGGCGTACTAGTTTCAAAGCCTCCCACCTATCCTACACATGTAGGGTCAATGTTCAGTGCCAAGCTGTAGTAAAGGTTCACGGGGTCTTTCCGTCTAGCCGCGGGTACACTGCATCTTCACAGCGATTTCAATTTCACTGAGTCTCGGGTGGAGACAGCGTGGCCATCATTACGCCATTCGTGCAGGTCGGAACTTACCCGACAAGGAATTTCGCTACCTTAGGACCGTTATAGTTACGGCCGCCGTTTACCGGGGCTTCGATCAAGAGCTTCGACCGAAGTCTAACCCCATCAATTAACCTTCCGGCACCGGGCAGGCGTCACACCGTATACGTCATCTTACGATTTTGCACAGTGCTGTGTTTTTAATAAACAGTTGCAGCCACCTGGTATCTGCGACTCTCAATAGCTCCATCCGCAAGGGACTTCACCGTCGAGAGCGTACCTTCTCCCGAAGTTACGGTACCATTTTGCCTAGTTCCTTCACCCGAGTTCTCTCAAGCGCCTTGGTATTCTCTACCCGACCACCTGTGTCGGTTTGGGGTACGATTCCTTACAATCTGAAGCTTAGAGGCTTTTCCTGGAAGCATGGCATCAATGACTTCACTACCGTAGTAGCTCGACGTCGTGTCTCAGCCTTAAGAAGAGCCGGATTTACCTAACTCTTCAGCCTACGCACTTGAACCTGGACAACCGTCGCCAGGCCCACCTAGCCTTCTCCGTCCCCCCATCGCAATTGTAAGAAGTACGGGAATATTAACCCGTTTCCCATCGACTACGCCTTTCGGCCTCGCCTTAGGGGTCGACTTACCCTGCCCCGATTAACGTTGGACAGGAACCCTTGGTCTTCCGGCGAGGAGGTTTTTCACCCCCTTTATCGTTACTCATGTCAGCATTCGCACTTCTGATACGTCCAGCATGCGTTACCACACACCTTCAACCGCTTACAGAACGCTCCCCTACCCAATGCACAAAGTGCATTGCCGCAGCTTCGGTTTACTACTTAGCCCCGTTACATCTTCCGCGCAGGCCGACTCGACCAGTGAGCTATTACGCTTTCTTTAAATGATGGCTGCTTCTAAGCCAACATCCTGGCTGTCTGAGCCTTCCCACATCGTTTCCCACTTAGTAGTAATTTGGGACCTTAGCTGGCGGTCTGGGTTGTTTCCCTCTCCACGACGGACGTTAGCACCCGCCGTGTGTCTCCCGGATAGTACTTACTGGTATTCGGAGTTTGCAAAGGGTTGGTAAGTCGGGATGACCCCCTAGCCTTAACAGTGCTCTACCCCCAGTAGTATTCGTCCGAGGCGCTACCTAAATAGCTTTCGGGGAGAACCAGCTATCTCCAGGTTTGATTGGCCTTTCACCCCTAGCCACAAGTCATCCGCTAATTTTTCAACATTAGTCGGTTCGGTCCTCCAGTTGATGTTACTCAACCTTCAACCTGCCCATGGCTAGATCACCTGGTTTCGGGTCTATATCCAGAGACTGAACGCCCAGTTAAGACTCGGTTTCCCTACGGCTCCCCTAGATGGTTAACCTTGCCACTGAATATAAGTCGCTGACCCATTATACAAAAGGTACGCAGTCACACCACGAAGGTGCTCCTACTGCTTGTACGTACACGGTTTCAGGTTCTATTTCACTCCCCTCACAGGGGTTCTTTTCGCCTTTCCCTCACGGTACTGGTTCACTATCGGTCAGTCAGTAGTATTTAGCCTTGGAGGATGGTCCCCCCATATTCAGACAGGATATCACGTGTCCCGCCCTACTCGATTTCACTTTAAATGCGTTGCCGGTTACGGGGCTATCACCCTGTATCGCACAACTTTCCAGAAGTTTCACCTGACGCATAAAAAGCTTAAGGGCTAGTCCAATTTCGCTCGCCGCTACTTTCGGAATCTCGGTTGATTTCTTTTCCTCGGGGTACTTAGATGTTTCAGTTCCCCCGGTTCGCCTCGCTACGCTATGTATTCACGCAGCGATACTTACTTATGTAAGTGGGTTTCCCCATTCGGAAATCCCAGACTCAAATGGTTTTTACTACCTAATCTGGGCTTATCGCAAGTTAATACGTCCTTCATCGCCTCTGACTGCCAAGGCATCCACCGTGTACGCTTAGTCACTTAACCATACAACCCGAAGGAGTTTCGAATTGAAGTTAAACAACCAAAGTTGCTATCTCATTATTTGAATGAGCGAGATAGCTTTCGATTTTGCCGGACTCAAATATGTTTTGCTTTCACAAAACCCAAGAACACTTGAATGTGTTGTTTGGAGTATTCAATTAAGAATACTTTGAGAACTTTACAAACAATCTCCTATCTATTTAAAGACAAGGATTGTTTTGTCAGCTTTCCAAATTGTTAAAGAGCTATGTTAGCTACAAGCTTTCGCTTGTGAACTATCAATCTGTGTGGACACTCATCATGACTCATTTGTCTTCACTTTTTAAAAGTGAAAGCAAACTATCCGTATCGTATAAGGAGGTGATCCAGCGCCAGGTTCCCCTAGCGCTACCTTGTTACGACTTCACCCCAGTCATGAACCACAAAGTGGTAAGCGTCCTCCCGAAGGTTAAACTACCTACTTCTTTTGCAGCCCACTCCCATGGTGTGACGGGCGGTGTGTACAAGGCCCGGGAACGTATTCACCGTGGCATTCTGATCCACGATTACTAGCGATTCCGACTTCACGGAGTCGAGTTGCAGACTCCGATCCGGACTACGACGCACTTTTTGGGATTCGCTCACTCTCGCAAGTTGGCCGCCCTCTGTATGCGCCATTGTAGCACGTGTGTAGCCCTACTCGTAAGGGCCATGATGACTTGACGTCGTCCCCACCTTCCTCCGGTTTATCACCGGCAGTCTCCCTGGAGTTCCCGACATTACTCGCTGGCAAACAAGGATAAGGGTTGCGCTCGTTGCGGGACTTAACCCAACATTTCACAACACGAGCTGACGACAGCCATGCAGCACCTGTCTCAGAGTTCCCGAAGGCACCAATCCATCTCTGGAAAGTTCTCTGGATGTCAAGAGTAGGTAAGGTTCTTCGCGTTGCATCGAATTAAACCACATGCTCCACCGCTTGTGCGGGCCCCCGTCAATTCATTTGAGTTTTAATCTTGCGACCGTACTCCCCAGGCGGTCTACTTAACGCGTTAGCTCCGAAAGCCACGGCTCAAGGCCACAACCTCCAAGTAGACATCGTTTACGGCGTGGACTACCAGGGTATCTAATCCTGTTTGCTCCCCACGCTTTCGCATCTGAGTGTCAGTATCTGTCCAGGGGGCCGCCTTCGCCACCGGTATTCCTTCAGATCTCTACGCATTTCACCGCTACACCTGAAATTCTACCCCCCTCTACAGTACTCTAGTCTGCCAGTTTCAAATGCAATTCCGAGGTTGAGCCCCGGGCTTTCACATCTGACTTAACAAACCACCTGCATGCGCTTTACGCCCAGTAATTCCGATTAACGCTCGCACCCTCCGTATTACCGCGGCTGCTGGCACGGAGTTAGCCGGTGCTTCTTCTGTCGCTAACGTCAAATAATGCAGCTATTAACTACACTACCTTCCTCACGACTGAAAGTGCTTTACAACCCGAAGGCCTTCTTCACACACGCGGCATGGCTGCATCAGGCTTGCGCCCATTGTGCAATATTCCCCACTGCTGCCTCCCGTAGGAGTCTGGACCGTGTCTCAGTTCCAGTGTGGCTGATCATCCTCTCAGACCAGCTAGGGATCGTCGCCTTGGTGAGCCCTTACCTCACCAACTAGCTAATCCCACCTAGGCATATCCTGACGCGAGAGGCCCGAAGGTCCCCCTCTTTGGCCCGTAGGCATTATGCGGTATTAGCCATCGTTTCCAATGGTTATCCCCCACATCAGGGCAATTTCCTAGGCATTACTCACCCGTCCGCCGCTCGACGCCGTTATCGTTCCCCGAAGGTTCAGATAACTCGTTTCCGCTCGACTTGCATGTGTTAGGCCTGCCGCCAGCGTTCAATCTGAGCCATGATCAAACTCTTCAATTTAAGATTTTGTTCGGCTCAATGAATACTGAACATTACATAAAGTAATGTTTGAATTGACTGTGCTGAATCTTTCGATTCAATGGTCACTTCGTTTCATTGAAACCTAATTTGATACCGAAGTATCTAATTGGATTATCATCAACGAGTGCCCACACAGATTGATAGGTTCTTATTTTTAAAGAGCTACTCTTCTTTGTGATTCACATCACTTCGGAAGAGGCGGCCATTCTAGCGAGATAATTTTCTGTGTCAAACACTTTTTGCTATTTATTTTATTTTTTAAAGTAAAAGCAATTAACTATTTCGTTTTTCTTTCTGACCTTGTCGACTTTGCTTTGAAGCCTTGTGAGCTCTGCCCTGTCGACAAGGACGCATTATAGAGATCGCGCTCACATTGGCAAGCGTTATTTTGCAAAAATTGCAAAAACAATGGTTAAACGATGAGTTTTCGATCAAACCTTTATTTATCCAACTTTACCCCAAGAAAGCAAACAACTTATCCACAGAGTTATCCTTTTTCACCCTCTTTTTCTTCCTCTATAAATAAAGAAAGCTGCTTTACAGCAGCTTTCTTTATTTACCCTGAACACGACTTTCGCCAGAGCTAGCATCTAAATGCCTGAGCCATCCTGCTCACTACCGTCGTCTTCATGTAATCCACACTCACGCTTTAAGCCAAAGAAACGGGTTTCTTCTTCTGACATACCCGGCTCCCACTTTCTACTGGTATGGGTATCTCCTACAGATAAGTAGCCTTGCTCCCAAAGAGGGTGATAACTCAAACCATGCTCTTCTAGGTAGTAGTGCACATCCTTATTAGTCCAGTCGATCACTGGTAAGAATTTAAATACGCCATTTTGAATCGACAAGATTGGTAGACCTGCACGAGATTGACTTTGCTCTCGACGCAAACCTGAAAACCAAGTACCGACGTTTTGCTCACGTAGAGCTCGTCGCATTGGCTCGACTTTGTTTATCTTGTTGTACTTTTCAATTCCCTCTATACCTTGTTCCCAAAGTTTTCCATAACGTGCTTCTTGCCAATTGGCACTTTCTTTTGCTCGGTACACTTTAAGGTTGAGGCTCAGTTGCGCTTTCAGCTGGTCGATAAATTGATAAGTCTCTGCAAATAGATAACCGGTGTCCGTTAGGATGATTGGAATGTCCGGCTTTTGTTGTGTCACGAGATGGAGCATCACTGCGGCTTGGATACCGAAACTGGAAGAGACTGCGAACTCCCCTTCCAAGTTCTCCAATGCCCACTTTACTCTCTCTTGTGCCGAAAGCTGTTCGAGCTCGACATTGATTTGAGCAAGACGGAGGATTTGCTCCGTCTTAGTTAATGTCAGTAACTCTGTTAGCTCCGGTTTGGACGCTACAGAATCAAGCATGGAAGTCCCTCTTTGATACGAACACTTCTTGGATAATGCCAGCTCGAATTGTGAAGTCACCAAATGCTTCGCCTTCTTCACGTTCAGCAGCCCAACGAGCCACCAGCTGATCAATCTCTTCTAAGATTTGCTTATCCGTAATGTTCTCTTTATACATCTTCGGTACTCGAGTACCACCGCGGTTACCACCTAGGTGTAAGTTGTATCGACCTGGTGCTTTACCAACTAAGCCGATTTCTGCCAGCATTGCTCGACCACAACCATTTGGACATCCTGTTACTCGCAGAATGATATTGTCTTCTTCAGGGATACCATGCTTTTCTAGAATACCTTCTACATCGGTTACGAACTGAGGAAGGAAGCGTTCTGCTTCTGCCATTGCTAATGGACATGTTGGGAACGCCACACACGCCATCGAGCTCTTACGCTGTTCACTTACGCCGTCATCCATTAAGCCATGTTCACGAGCAATCTTTTCGATCTTCGCTTTTTGGCTTTTTGGTACACCAGCAACAATCAGGTTTTGGTTTGCTGTCATACGGAAATCGCCTTTGTGGATTTTGGCAATTTCAGCAACGCCTGTCTTAAGTGGCTTACCTGGGAAATCTAATAGACGACCGTTTTCGATGAAAAGAGCTAGGTGATGCTTACCATCGATCCCTTCAACCCAACCGATACGGTCACCACGTTCCGTGAATTCGTAAGGACGGCTTTGCTCAAACTTAACACCGGCACGTTTTTCTACTTCCGCTTTAAACACATCACTACCGACACGATCTAATGTGTATTTGGTTTTCGCATTCTTACGATTAGAACGGTTACCCCAATCACGTTGAGTTGTTACTACAGCAGCAGCAACATCAAGTGTTTTCTCCAAGGGAATAAAACCAAAGTCATCCGCTCTACGTGGATAGGTTGAAGTATCGCCATGCGTCATCGCTAAACCGCCACCAACAAGTACGTTAAAACCAACCAACTTGCCGTTATCTGCAATCGCTACGAAGTTAAGATCGTTAGCGTGTACGTCTACGTCATTTTGCGGTGGGATAACCACTGTGGTTTTAAACTTACGTGGTAAGTAGTTCTTACCTAGAATCGGTTCGTCTTCTTCCGTGCTTTCTACTTTTTCACCGTCTAACCAAATCTCGGCATAAGCGCGTGTCTTCGGTAATAGATGCTCACTGATCTTCTTCGCCCATTCGTAAGCTTCTTGGTGTAGCTCCGACTCCACTGGGTTAGTGGTGCACAACACGTTACGGTTAACATCACCCGCAGTTGCAATCGAATCAATACCAATGCTGTTGAGCGTTTGGTGCATTAACTTGATATTTGGTTTTAGCACGCCATGGAACTGGAATGTTTGACGAGTAGTAAGACGAATACTTCCATATAGAGAGTGCTCGGTTGCAAACTTGTCGATCGCTAGCCATTGCTTTGGCGTAATGATGCCACCCGGCATACGCGCACGAAGCATGACATTGTGCAGCGGCTCCAACTTTTGTTTAGCACGCTCGTTACGGATATCGCGGTCATCTTGCTGGTACATTCCGTGAAAACGAATCAATTGGAAGTTGTCTGCAGTAAAGCCACCAGTAATGCGGTCTTGCAGATCTTGTTCAATCGTTCCACGCAGTAAATTACTTTCTCTTTTAAGACGCTCGTTATCCGAGAGTGGACCAAGCACCTCACCTAATACTTCTTGGCTGTTTGATTGTTGATTCGCGCTCATTAGTACACATCCCTTTGGTAACGTTTCGCTTTACGTAGATCGTTGATAAATGCTTCGGCTTCTTCACGAGATAGCTTGCCTTGTTGCTCGGCTACAAATACCAGCGCATCGTGAACATCTTTTGCCATACGAGTGGCATCACCACATACATAGATGTAGGCACCATCTTGAATCCATTGCCAAACTTGTTCAGCGTTTTCTAGGATGCGATGTTGAACATAAACCTTCTCTGCTTGGTCACGGCTAAACGCAACATCAAGGCGAGTCAGCAAACCTGACTTGAGGTACTTCTGCCATTCCACTTGGTAAAGGAAATCTTGAGTAAAGGTACGGTCACCAAAGAACAACCAGTTCTTGCCTTCCGCGTCACGGTTATCACGCTCCTGAATAAAGCTGCGGAAAGGCGCAATACCGGTACCAGGACCAACCATGATGATTGGAATGTTGTCATCTTGTGGCAGTTTGAAGTTATTGTTGTGCTCAACAAACACTTTCACTTCACCACCTTCTTCTAGACGTTGAGCGAGGAAACTCGATGCTCCGCCATAGCGCTTTTCATCACCTTTGTCGTATTCAACCAAGCCTACGGTTAGATGAACTTCTTCATCGACTTCCGTTTGACTCGAAGCGATAGAATATAGACGAGGTGTCAATCGACGAAGCAAACCAACCAATTCTTCTGCACTTAGCTTGGTCTTCTTCTCTGCAAGTACATCCACAACTTGCGTATTTGCAGCGTACTCACGAAGCTTGTCTTTATCTTCCACTAGCTTTTGTAGTTTCTTACTACCAGATAACTCTGCGAATTTAGTGACAAACTGAGGGTTTGATGCGGTGATTTCGTACTTGCTAACCAATGCACTGTGAATAGAGAGGCTTTCGCCATCCACTTCAACACTTTCTACACCAGAGAGACCAGCCTTAGCTAAGATAGCGTTGGCTAATTCTGAACTATTGTCGAACCAAACACCTAGCGCATCACCTGGCTGATAGGTCAAACCCGACTCTTCGAGATCAATCTCTACATGGCGAACGTCTTTACCTGAATCACGGCCCGTGATTTTCTGGCTAGTCAGTAATGTTGCGGTATATGGGTTTTGCTTGTTATAAGCAGAATGTCCTGGAGCGGCTTGACCAACAGGTAGTTGAACGACTTCTGCTTCATTACCTGAAGAAAGGGCTTCTTTTACTTGTTCAAGCGCTTGCTTACGCCATTCTGCAGCCGGCGCTTCATAATCCACATCACAATCAATGCGATCGATGAAGGCAGTTGCACCTAACTTAGACAAGTAAGTATCGAAGTCTTTGCCCGTTTGGCAGAAGAACTCGTAACTAGAATCACCCAGCGCAATCACGGCGTATTGCAGGTTTGGTAACTTTGGTGCTTTCTTAGATTGAAGGAACTCATGCAGTTCAATAGCATTATCCGGCGCTTCACCTTCACCGTTGGTCGACGCCACAATGATCACGTGGGTCTCTTTCGCAAGGTTCTTTCCTTTGTAATCGCTGGCATCAAACAGCTCTACAGCAATGCCTTCAGCTTTAGCTTCTTGCTCTAGTGCTTCAGCAACGCCTTTCGCGTTACCGGTTTGAGAAGCAAAAATGATGCTCAGTTTGCCTGCTGGCTTTGCAGCTACTGCAGCAGCCGCTTGTGCGATTGGTGTTGCAGCCGCCGCGCTTGGTTGGTTTTGAGCGAGTCCCCAGAAGTAACCGCTGACCCATGCAAGTTGCTGTGAAGACAACTCTGAGACAGTTTGCTGGAGTGAGTTAAATTGCTGGTCATTTAGTGGGCTTGCGATTGGTGGATTACCACCCTGCCCATTATTATCTTCCGACACTTTCTTGTGAGAATATTCATTCTGTTGAAAAGACATTGTCACGACATCCCTATTCATTGCGTGACGATAGATTAACCACTCTCTCTAATAACAAGAAAGAATAGAAGAGAATGTTTTATAACTTTTTGGAAGTAAGAACGCTGGACCTAGTGCTCAGCGATCCTCAATACGAACTTGTTGAAAGCCAACCGCCAACGCCGATTTTGATGCCGTATCGAGGTCATCATACAGGCACTCTTCCCCATGACTGTCTGTGAGACAAACAAACCCTCCACGGGCATGGCGAAACTCAACAACCCATCCTCCCTCTTGAATTGAAGGCTCGATGATGGCTTCTACTAGCTGGTTGTCACGAAATAGATGTCGTAATTCATTTATTGTCATCGCAATCCCTGCTCCAACTTTTCTACATTGCTCTCAATAAGCATGGTCGAAGACTGAAACTTGGGCGAGAAATTCGATTTAATATAATGAAGTGATATAAAAAAACGCCGCTTATAAAGCGACGTTTTAAAGAAATGAATGCAGCGTACTTAGAAAGAAAACTGAGCACCAACAAAGAAGCCGTCTGCAAAAATGAACTCTTTACCTAGGTTCGACAAGAATTCTTCAGACTCTAAATCAATCACACGGTAGCCACCACGGAATGTTAACTCAGACTCTTGGAAAGGAATTCGGTACTGAACACCAGCCATTAGGTCGGTACTCTTAATGCCTTTGTTATCGCCGAAGTTCATCTCACCAATCACATCAAAGTTTGTGTTTGGCACTGTGATTTCTGCATAGCCGTACCAAGCCCAAATCAGCTCATCAAAGTCTTCAGTGCGAGCATTAGTGCCTGCGTCTACATATTTTGTATCGCTCAAATTACTAAAGGTCAGACCCGCATCAAAATGCATCAAGTCGTGTTCAAGAATTTGGTAGTAAAGAGTGAGATCAAGTTTGTCGAAACCCATGTAATCCGCATCAACACTTGAGTAACGAAGGCGCGCATTGGGAACGTACTTTACGTCATGCTCTATCGCAGCGTAATAAGAACCCGTTGTGTCGCTATCTCTTCTTACTTCATTCACTTTGGTATCCGCTACCCAAACTTCCGCACCAACCTTGGTAGTGAAAGAAGACTCTTGCTCTGCAAAACAAGGGTTAGACGCTGCCAACGATAGTGTCGCTAAAGCGATGGTCGCTTTATATGTCATGTAATTTTTACTCCGAGATAGCTGATTTCAACATTAAGGGGCATGTGAGAAATACTAACATACTCTCACAGCCCGCCATCAACTAAATCTCTACAATCCGTTACTTATAACGAGGCTGAGCGACGAAGTTTTTAAAAAACCATATACCTAATGCAATGACTATCAACCAAGGCAATAGTTTTAATACTGCGCCCACCATACCCAACAAGAACATCACAACCAATGCGATACCTGTCGCGGCAAATACGGTCACCATGGTAATACCGGTTACCAACAGGGTTGCTGTGAAAACTAAAATAAAGATCAGCTCCAACATAATCACTTCTCCTTTGTTTTAGTTTTACTAGAGCAGGTTCCATACCAACTTACAAAAAACAGCATAAACCAATGATATTTAGACAAAAATAAAGCCAGAGGCATTTCCACACTCTGGCTTTATCATTTGTCAGTTGGTTATTTTCACCAACCACTGGTGAAATTTACACATTTAATTCTTTTGGGATCTTCGCTAGTGCGTCTTGCAGCACTTCTAGGCCAGAACCCGGTTTGTGCGCGTTTTCACTGATGTGACGACGCCATTGACGAGCACCCGGCATGCTTTGGAACAGACCCAGCATGTGGCGTGTGATGTGACCTAGGTAAGCCCCTTTTGCCAATTGCGCTTCAATGTATGGGTACATCTCTTCAACAATTTCGCTGCGCTTTTTCACTGGCGTGTTTGAACCGAACAGTTCTTGGTCAACAGATGCCAACAAATAAGGGCTTTGGTACGCTTCTCGACCGATCATCACGCCATCTAAGTGTTGTAGATGCTCTTTCGCTTCTTCCAGTGATTTCACGCCACCGTTGATCGCAATCGTTAAGTGTGAGAAATCTTTCTTCAGTTGGTAAGCGCGTGGGTAATCCAATGGTGGGATCTCACGGTTTTCTTTCGGGCTTAGACCACTTAACCATGCTTTACGTGCGTGGATAGTGAACTGCTCACAACCGCCTTTCTCAGAAACAATAGATACGAAATCGGTTAGGAACTCGTAAGAGTCTTGGTCATCGATGCCGATACGTGTTTTCACAGTAACAGGCACGTCTACCACGTCTTTCATCGCCGCAACGCAGTCGGCTACCAATTGAGGCTCTGCCATTAAACATGCACCGAAGCGACCATTTTGAACACGATCCGACGGACAACCCACGTTTAGGTTAATCTCATCGTAGCCACGCTCCTGTGCTAGCTTGGCACACGTTGCCAAATCTGCTGGGTTAGAACCACCAAGCTGAAGGGCTAACGGATGCTCTTCTTCGTTATAAGCCAGGAAATCCCCTTTTCCATGAATGATCGCGCCTGTAGTCACCATTTCGGTGTACAACAGGGTTTCTTTGGTCATTAAGCGATGGAAGTAGCGACAATGACGATCCGTCCAATCCAACATTGGTGCTACAGAGAGCCTGCAAGAATGAGTCATGATATAAACACCCGTTTTTACGTTGCCAAGATAGAGCGCGACGGTGCGCTCAAAAAATGAAGTCGGGTATTGTATACCCACTGTGCAGTGGATGCGAGTGTTGTGAGCTTACTTCCCAACTGGTGTATTTCGGCATTGGGATCTCGTTCTGTGATATCGGTTACTCTCTCTGATATACACCTGCTTGCTTTAATTCATGATTTTCGGTCTGATAGTGGGTAAAATGAAGTCTTTCTAAACGAAGTTCGTATAGAAATGGTTTATCATAAAGCACGTCCGATAGTTATGGTGAAAGATTTGGACCCAACAATCCTTGAACAAATTGAACATATCTGCGCAGAGCGCGGAGTAAGGTTGACGCCGCAACGCCGACGCGTTTTTGAGCTCATTTGTTCTAATCGCCGCGCCTCTAGTGCGTATGAGCTATTGGAGCAACTGAAAGAGAGTGAGCCACAGGCTAAACCACCGACGGTATACCGAGCATTAGATTTTCTTCTAGAACAAGGCTTTATTCATCGAGTGGAATCAAACAACAGCTTTATCACTTGCTGTTCGTTCAACACTCAACAGCACTTTTTCCAACTGCTAATTTGCGATAAATGTGGCGATGTCGTTGAACTTGAAGACGAGACGCTGATATCCTTGTTAGCCAATAACGCCGAGAAACATGGATTCAAACTGACGAATCACGTTATCGAAACCCATGGCGAGTGCCAGGCATGTTCCTCGGAGACGAAATAAGAAAGATAGAAGAACGTTATGCGCGCTGAATTTGTAAACCCGTTTTTGGCTTCTTTAATGAATGTGCTAAAAACCATGGCTTCGCTTGAATTGAAGCCACAAAACCGCGAATCAAGAAAGATGAGATCGCACGAGGTGACGTTTCTGGCCTTATTGGCATGGTTGGCCCACAAACTCGTGGCTCTATGTCGATTACCTTTGACGAAGCGTTAGCACTTGAAATCATGCAGAACATGCTTGGTGAACGTCCAAATGGACTGAACGAAGAAGTGACTGACATGGTGGGCGAAATCACGAATATGGTGACAGGCGGAGCGAAGCGCATTCTAGCGGAAAGTGGGTTTGATTTTGATATGGCAACACCGGTTGTGGTATCAGGTCGAGGTCATACCATTCGCCACAAGTGTGAAGGTTCAATCATCATCATGCCTTTCTCTTCACAGTGGGGAAATGCCTTCATCGAGATTTGCTTCGAATAATCGATAAGAAATAGGTTGGTCAGTGCCAACCTATTTTTGTTTCTGCCTCAGGCAATAAAAAAGGTCAGCGTTTGCTGACCTTTTCTTTTTCTATTCAAACATTAAGCTTTGAACGCTTTAAATGCATTGATTAGACCATTTGTCGAGCTGTCATGTGAGTTGATTTCTGACTCATCCGCTAGCTCAGGTAGGATTTGGTTTGCTAGCTGTTTACCTAGCTCAACGCCCCATTGGTCAAAGCTGAAGATGTTCCAGATAACGCCTTGAACAAAGATTTTGTGCTCGTACATTGCGATCAGGTTACCTAGTGTGCGAGGTGTGATTTGCTTAACTAGGATCGAGTTCGTTGGGCGGTTACCTTCAAATACTTTGAATGGTACTAGAGACGCCATTTCCTCTTCGCTCTTACCTGCTTTCGCAAATTCTGCTTTCACAGTTTCTGCAGACTTACCAAATGCCAGCGCTTCAGTTTGTGCAAAGAAGTTAGACATCAGTTTTTGGTGGTGGTCGCTTGCTGGATTGTGGCTGATTGCTGGTGCAATGAAGTCACATGGGATCAGCTTAGTGCCTTGGTGAATCAGCTGGTAAAACGCGTGCTGACCGTTAGTACCTGGTTCACCCCAGATGATAGGACCCGTTTGGTAAGTCACTGCGTTGCCTTCACGGTCTACGTACTTACCGTTAGATTCCATGTTACCTTGCTGGAAGTACGCCGCGAAACGGTGCATGTACTGGTCGTAAGGTAGGATTGCTTCAGACTCAGCGCCGTGGAAGTTGTTGTACCAAATACCGATCAGAGCAAGAATCACTGGGATGTTGCTTTCTAGATCTGTCGACACGAAGTGGTTATCCATCTCGTGAGCACCGTCTAGAAGCTCAATGAAGTTGTCGTAACCTACAGCCAGTGCAATTGAAAGACCGATTGCAGACCATAGTGAGTAACGACCACCAACCCAGTCCCAGAACTCAAACATGTTGTCTGTGTCGATACCAAACTCAGATACCGCAGGAGCATTAGTAGAAAGCGCTGCGAAGTGCTTAGCAACGTGTGCTTGATCGCCAGCAGTTGCTAGGAACCAATCACGTGCAGAGTGCGCGTTTGTCATAGTTTCTTGAGTCGTGAACGTCTTAGACGCGATCAAGAATAGCGTTGTCTCTGGGTCTACTTTCTTCAAAGTTTCAACGATGTGAGTACCATCAACGTTAGAAACGAAGTGCAGGTTTAGGTGGTTTTTGTATGGTGCTAGTGCTTCAGTCACCATGTAAGGACCAAGGTCAGAACCGCCGATACCGATGTTTACGATATCTGTGATTGCTTTGCCTGTGTAACCTTTCCACTCACCGCCGATTACGCGCTCAGTGAATGATTTGATTTTCTCAAGAACCGCGTTTACCGCAGGCATTACGTCTTCGCCGCCAACCATTACAGGCGTGTTCGAACGGTTACGTAGTGCAGTGTGAAGAACAGCGCGATCTTCTGTTTTGTTGATCGCTTCACCACTGAACATCGCTTCAATAGCTGACTTAAGCTCAGTCTCGTTCGCAAGAGCGAAAAGGTGCTTCAGAGTTTCCTCGTTGATTAGGTTCTTTGAGTAATCGACTAGGATGTCTGAGCCGAAGCGTGCAGAGTATTTGTCGAAACGCGCTGCGTCTTGAGCAAATAGCTCTTTCAGATCCATATCTTGTGCAGATTCGAAATGCGCAGTTAGCGCTTTCCAAGCTTGTGTTTGCGTTGGATTGATATTTTTCAACATGGTCTTTATCCCGATGTTACAGTAGGTTCCATTCCTGACAGTCTAGCGAAAACTGCGGAATCCCCGATTAAGCAAATAGAATATAAATGAGATGTTTGGGCAAATTGCCACAAAACAAGTCTTTGTAATTTTTTTTCAGTCGCCAATTATGACTGAGTGCCCTTTCACTCGCATTGAGTTAGGTCACGTTCCCTGTTTCGAATTTAAACAATTCATTTATGATGCTGGGAATCATATCATTTCGTAATGACAGGCTCTAATTGGATTAGGATAGACGCCAAACCAAATTTTTCCAAAGGAACGCATATGTGGGCACAAAAAACTCTACAATTAAAAGCGCGTAGCCGAGGCTTTCATCTAATCACTGATGAAATTGAACAACAATTACCGCAAATCCAATCGCTTTCAGTAGGTTTGTTACATTTATTCATTCAGCATACTTCTGCCAGTTTGACCTTGAATGAAAACGCGGACCCAACGGTGCGAATGGATATGGAAGCCCACTTCAATAAGTTTGTGCCTGAGCGTGCACCATATTACCAACACACTTATGAAGGCGATGATGATATGCCCGCACATATTAAAGCCTCTCTACTTGGCAGCAGTGTGACAATTCCTATCCAAAACGGTCAGTTAGCTTTAGGAACATGGCAGGGTATTTACTTAGGTGAACACCGAGATTACGGTGGCAGTCGTCGTATTATTGCCACCATCAACGGTGAATAGTTCAGATAAAACAAAGGCTAACTCACAAGGTTAGCCTTTGTTTTTGAATCGATTTAGAACGGTTGGTTGATCATGACTCGGAAAGTGCCTTCATCGGCACCTTTGGCCATTTCAGCACGAACCACAATTCCTTCAACTTGGAAGCGCACCGCACCGCCGACGTTCCACTTCATGTCTTCATGCAGTGTTTTTAAATCATAATCGTCCGCGACTCGCCCCACCTCAGCAAACGCGACCCATTGCCACCAAGGCAGATCGTAGTAGTTGATGAGAGGGATATCATCGAGCGGCTGCCAGTCTGGTAATACGCGGTACTCCGCAGAGTAGTGAATCGCACTGCGGCCGTGGTAGCGACCCGCGGTATAACCACGTAGACGATACAAGCCACCCAAGCGAGCTTGCTCTTGCTCTGGTGGACGAGCACATACTGCGCCATCGCATTTATTCCATGTCGGCGTATCTGCAGTATAGAAGTCAAACGCCAGTACTTGCTGATCAAACCAATCGCCCAACGGACCTAACGAGTAGTACTGACTGTTTTGGAATTCCCACTTCAGCCATAAGTCTTCCGACTGTAGGCTCTCTGCACCCGTGGTTAAATCAAACGACGTATGAGAGCCTCGTGTCGTGTTACGCACGCTATCGCGGTTGTCCCAGTCAAATGTCAGGCTGAACCCTGTCGCTTCTTCTTTCTTCTCGTTGTAAATGTCTAACTCACGAGAAGAATAAAACGGCGTGAAGATAATTGAGCTCACACCAGAATCGACCGGAGAAGCAAAGCTCACATCTCTTACCGGTTGGAATGCACCAAGCAGTCCGTGTTCACGCACATTACCCCAAGGAAGCAGGTACTTGAACTCCAGTTTGTAGTTCTCTTCGTCGCCGTTGGTTACGGTTTTATCTTCTGTTGAAGAGCTATTCGAACCTTGTTCACCTAAGTAATACGGGTTGTCGTTAAAGCGCGCTTGATACATCTGCGTGCTAAACAAAAGGTTTGAAGACAAAGCGTAGTTGAAGGCCGAAAGAAAACCGACGTAGCTGTCCTTCTCTGAATACAGGCCCATACCAAACAAGGCAGCTTGCGGTTGCCCTACTCCTTTTGCAACGCCAGCAAGGCCTACTGTACTTCCGAGCGTCTCAGTACTGAAATAGAACGGAACAAATGCTGAGTCTTTCTCTTTCGCGACTATCTGTGGGGATAAAAAAAGGCTGGCAGAAAATGCCAGCACTGAGAATAATCTTTTCTTCATGGGTTACTTCGAATATTCCATTTCGACACGAGAAGTCAATTTAGTCACCAACTCATAAGCTATGGTGCCTATGTGGCTTGCTACCTCTTCTACCGGTAAGTCCTTGCCCCATAGAATCGCTTCATCACTCACTTTATCAGTCGCATCTGGCCCTAAATCGACCGTCAACATGTCCATAGAAACACGCCCAGCAATCGGCACTTTACGTCCATTAACCAGAACAGGCGTACCATTTGGTGCTGTACGTGGGTAACCATCACCGTAACCCACCGCAATCACGCCGACTTTGGTATCACGCTCGCTGGTCCACATGCCACCGTAGCCGACACTTTCGCCTTTTTTCACTTCACGTACTGCGATCAAGTGCGACTTCAGTGTCATAACGGGTTTGTAACCCATATCTTGCGCGGTTTTATCGTTAAATGGAGACACGCCGTACATAATGATACCCGGACGAACCCAATCTAGCTGACTTTGTGGCCAAGCAAGCAAGCCTGCTGACGCCGCCAAAGAACGCTCGCCCTGACAGCCAGCGGTAAGCGACATAAACAAGTCGATTTGCTCTGTCGTGATGCTGTTATCCAGTTCATCAGCGCAACCAAAGTGGCTCATGTAACGCAGCGGTTTCGCTACATTTGGACACTCTTTCAGGCGTGTGATGAATTCATCGTATTGCTCTGGACGTACACCAAGACGATGCATACCACTGTCGATTTTGAGCCAAACCACAACGGGCGTTTCGAGCTCAGCTTGTTCTAATGCCGCCAACTGCTCTTCACAATGGACAACCGTTTGAATGTTATTAGTCACCAACACGGGTAAGTCGCCAGGTGAATAAAAACCTTCTAGTAATAAAATCGGCTTCACCACACCACACGCGCGTAGCTGAAGCGCTTCTTCAATGCGAGCAACGCCAAAGGCATCCGCATGCGTCGCGTGTTTAGCTACATGACGAAGACCATGACCGTAGCCATTTGCCTTCACCACCGCCATCACTTTGCTGTCTGGTGCTTGTTGTTTTACTCGTTGTAAGTTGTGCTGCAGTGCTGACAAGTCAATGCATGCCATCGCGGCTTTCATGTAGCTCATTGCATTACTCATCATCGATATCAAATGCAGGGCCCGCGTAGTTATCGAAACGCGAGTGTTGACCTTGGAAGGTTAAGCGAACCGAACCGATAGGGCCGTTACGTTGCTTACCAAGAATAATTTCTGCCGTGCCTTTGTATGGGCTATCAGGGTTGTAAACCTCGTCACGGTAAATAAACATGATCAAGTCGGCATCCTGCTCGATAGAGCCCGATTCACGCAAGTCCGAGTTAACTGGGCGCTTATCGGCACGTTGCTCTAAGGAACGGTTTAGCTGTGATAGCGCAACGACTGGCACATTCAACTCTTTCGCCAACGCTTTAAGTGAGCGCGAGATTTCAGCGATTTCCAAGGTACGGTTATCAGAGAGAGCAGGAACACGCATTAGCTGAAGGTAGTCGACCATGATCATCGAAAGACCACCGTGTTCACGCGCCACACGACGAGCACGGGAACGTACTTCTGTTGGTGTAAGGCCAGAGCTGTCATCGATGTACATGTTTTTCTTCTGCATTAGGATACCCATGGTAGAAGAAATACGTGCCCAATCTTCATCATCCAGTTGACCAGTACGGATCTTAGTTTGGTCAACACGAGATAAGGACGCAAGCATACGCATCATCAACTGTTCGGCAGGCATCTCTAGCGAGAAGATAAGAACCGGTTTGTCTTGGTCCATCGCTGCATTTTCACACAAGTTCATCGCAAAGGTCGTTTTACCCATCGATGGACGTGCCGCGACGATAACCAAGTCAGAGCCTTGTAGGCCCGCCGTTTTTTTGTTGAGGTCGTTGAAGCCCGTGTTTACACCCGTCACACCATCTTGAGGTGTTTTGTATAGCATCTCGATACGCTCTAGCGTTTTTTCGAGAATGTTATCGACGTTTTGTGGGCCTTCGTTTTCGCTAGTACGAGATTCTGCAATGGCGAAAACTTTACTCTCCGCCATATCAATTAAGTCTTCTGAGCTTCGACCTTGAGGATCATAACCAGCGTCTGCAATTTCATTTGCTACACCGATCAGGCCGCGCACAATTGCACGCTCCGCTACGATGTCCGCATAAGCGTTGATGTTCGCTGCACTTGGTGTGTTTTTCGCAAGATCCGCAAGGTACGCAAAGCCACCCACGTCTTCCAATTGTTCGTGACGCTCTAGGTGCTCCGACAGGGTAATCAAGTCGAGAGGCTTACCATCTTCAAGAATGGTTTTTACGCCTTCGAAGATTAGACGGTGAGGACGGCTATAGAAATCACTGCTCACAACACGCTCGGCGACCGTGTCCCAACGTTCATTGTCCAGTAAGAGACCACCAATTACTGATTGCTCGGCTTCTAGCGAGTGAGGTGGCACTTTGATTGCGTCGACCTGACTGTCTGAAGGTTTGCGATTTCTGTTTTCCGCCATGACTTTGCTCGATAACTACTAATGACCCAAGATTATAACCTTAAACCTAGCCAATATGCTTCCCTGAAGCGACAATTACTTGTTAAGAATTCAACAAGTGAATGACTGTGAAAGCGCTTTTTATGGTGCGAAATTACGCAATTGCGGTAGAATCTCTCCCAATCACGCTGAAACAGACAGTTAGAAAAGTTCAATGCGCAAAGCGGGCCTGATGATAAGGTTCTTCAGCTTAGGTCTAATAAAAATTAACCTATCATTGACCGAATAAAACATCTGTATCAGTATCATGCCCCTCCTTTTTTATTACGTTCGAGGTATTTGTGTCCCGATACTGGTTACTTGGCTTTAGCTTACTTTGCACGGGAGCATCGTACGCTGAAGAATCAGTACAGCCAGAGCAAGAAATTGAAGTGCCCGATCCTCTACAAACTGAGGTCGAGTTCGGCTATCAAGCTCACACAGGTAACACGGACTCTCGTTCCCTGAATGCTCGTCTGAGTGCTGAATACACTTCTGGTCGCCACCGTTCTAGCGGCGAATGGAAGTACTACAACCTTTATAAAGATGGGGAGGAAGACAAGCGCTCTTCCACCTACAGCGCGCAAAGCGACTATAAGTTAGGCCCAAAAACCTACTTGTACGGCAGCTTTAAAGGGGTTGATTCACGCTACAGTGCTTACTTTAAAGATTACACCCTTTCTGGCGGTCTGGGTTACCAGTTCGCATATACAGAAAAGTTTATTTTGGAAGCGGAGATCGGTCCTGGTTTTCGTTACCAGGAACCAAACTTAGATGAAATAGATGACGATGACATCATCTTTCCAGACATCGTTCAGGAAGGTATCGTACGTGGTAATATCAACACCACATGGCAAGCTTTAGATAACTTAAGCCTCTCTGCCGATATCACTTTGGTAGCTGGTAAAAGCAACACTCGTGTTGATAGTGATCTGAGTGTTACCAACAACATTACCGAAGACATTGCTCTTAAATTAGCACACTCTCGCCAATATCACGATAAAGTGCCAGAGGGCTTGAGCAAGGCGGATAGTGTGTTTTCCGTCAACCTTTTGTTTGCCTTCTAACTCCCGCTTTTCATAATATTCAGACATAAAAAAAGCACCTCCGAAGAGGTGCTTTTTACTATTTCGCTTGGTACTGAATTACTCAGCAGCAACAACTTGTAGGTTGATTGTAGCGAAAACTTCAGAGTGAAGTTGAACGCTGATCTCGAACTCACCAGTGTTACGTAGAGCACCTTCAGGAAGGCGAACTTCGCTCTTAGCAACTTCAACGCCTGCAGCTGTGATAGCTTCAGCGATGTCACGAGTACCGATAGAACCGAATAGTTTGCCTTCGTCACCAGCTTTAGAAGCAAGAACAACTGCTTCTAGAGCGTTAACTTTCTCAGCACGTGCTTCAGCAGCAGCTAGTTGCTCAGCAACTTTAGCTTCTAGTTCAGCGCGACGAGCTTCGAACATTTCAACGTTGCCTTTAGTCGCCATAACTGCTTTACCTTGAGGGATAAGGAAGTTACGAGCGTAGCCAGATTTAACGTTTACTGTGTCGCCAAGACCACCTAGGTTACCGATTTTATCAAGTAGAATAACTTGCATTGCTTAATCCTCTTTCTTAATAAAACGACCGATTACTGATGCTTATCAGTGTACGGTAGTAGAGCTAGGTAGCGTGAACGCTTGATAGCGCGAGCTAGTTGACGTTGGTATTTAGCGCTTGTACCAGTGATACGGCTAGGAACGATTTTACCAGCTTCAGTGATGTAGTTTTTAAGAGTTGCTACGTCTTTGTAATCAATCTCTTGTACGCCTTCTGCAGTGAAACGGCAGAATTTACGACGACGGAAGAAACGAGCCATGGGCTATCTCCTGATCTTAAATTTGAGTAATGTTGTCGGCATGTAACACTAATTTCCCAACGCCATTTCGGCCGGTCTGATAGGCGACAAATCCACCTACCTTAATGTTACTGCCTTGTACTAAATTCTGAGTTAATGCTTTTGACCCAAGCCCACTGACGACTACCGGCATTCGACAATAAACTTGTCGAGGTAGGTCAGCTTCGATAACAGTAGAGCGGTGCTCTAACCAAAACCGACAGTGTTCAATGCCACCAGGGCTTTTACTACGAATGGGCGGCTTGGCAATGGTGCCACTCAGCTCCATTCGATTGGTCATAAGAAATATTACTCAGCAGCTGCTTCTGGCTTAGCTTCAGCTCGCTCTTCGCGACGAGGAGCACGCTCTGCACGCTCTTCTTTCTGCTTAAGCATGATAGATTGCTCAGTGATAGCCGCTTTAGTACGCATGATCATGTTACGTAGAACTGCATCGTTGAAACGGAAAGCAGTTTCTAGTTCGTCGATCACTTCTTGACCAGCTTCAACGTTCATTAGAACGTAGTGAGCTTTGTGAAGCTTGTTGATTGGGTAAGCCAGTTGACGACGGCCCCAGTCTTCTAGACGGTGGATTTTACCGCCAGCTTCAGTGATTGAACCAGTGTAACGCTCGATCATGCCAGCAACTTGCTCGCTTTGATCTGGGTGCACCATGAATACGATTTCGTAATGACGCATTGGTTGCTCCTTACGGATTATTCAGCTTCCACAAATGGCTCAGTCGTCCAGAGGAAGCAAGGAACTAAAGAAAATTGACTGAGTTTTAAGGAGCACGAATAGTACAGAAAGGACGCAAAATAGGCAAGTGATTATTTGCACACCACGATGGATATTTTTTCTAACCTCGCGCCAGAAACAACAAAGGCTGCCAGCAAAGTGGCAGCCTTTTAAATCATAGCGTTATCGTGCTGGTTTCAGGGCGTGTTTGTCGCGCTTATTTTACTTCTGCAAGTTCAGCACGCATTTTGTCGATCACTTGCTTATAATCTGGTTCACTGAAAATCGCAGAGCCCGCTACAAACATATCTGCCCCCGCTTCGGCGATTTCACGGATGTTATCTACCTTCACGCCACCATCGATTTCTAGACGGATATCGCGACCAGACTCGTCGATCATCTTACGTACTGCACGTAGCTTATCTAACGTGTGAGGAATGAATGATTGACCACCGAAACCAGGGTTTACAGACATCAGTAGAATCAGGTCAACTTTGTCCATGATGAATTCAAGGTGTGCAAGTGGTGTTGCTGGGTTAAGAACCACACCCGCTTTACAGCCGTGCTCTTTGATCAGTTGAAGAGTACGGTCAACGTGCTCAGATGCTTCAATGTGGAAAGTAATCATCGATGCGCCAGCTTTGGCGAAATCAGGGATGATGCGATCAACAGGCTTCACCATCAGGTGAACATCGATTGGCGCTGTGATGCCGTAATCACGTAGCGCTTTACACACAGGCGCACCAAAAGTCAGGTTTGGTACATAGTGGTTGTCCATAACGTCGAAGTGCACCACATCCGCACCCGCTGCGAGTACTTTTTCTACGTCTTCACCGAGACGAGCAAAATCAGCTGATAAAATGGATGGAGCAATTAGAAAATCTTTCATACCTGACCTCAGTAGTGGCGAGCAAACAGCAAACAATTTGTTGCGCGCAATTCTACCGAAGCCAGTGGGGAGATCCACTATTTAGATACAATAGTGTGAGAGCTAGGAGTCAGATTTGTCCGTATCAGGTGCTCGGAACAGAGCAAGAAGCTCATCAACTTTATTACGACCACTGCCATTGCGACTGATGGTTCGCTTCACTTTCACCACATTCAGTTCAGCGCCATGATAAAGGCGACGCGTTAGTGTGGTGTCGTGGTTTGAAATCAGAACAGGAATGCCACGTTCAGTTGCAGCTCTCTCTGCGATATCAGCCAATGCCGCTTGGTCATCAAGCGTGAAGCCGTTACCAGCATAAGAAGTAAAGTTCGCCGTATTCGACAACGGTGCGTAAGGTGGATCGCAGTAAACTACGCTGCCTTTGCGTGCTCGGCTGAACGTCTCTGGGTAACCTTCACAGACAAATGTTGCCTTCTTCGCTTTTTCAGCAAAGAACTCTAGCTCAGCTTCAGGGAAGTAAGGCTTTTTGTACGAACCAAAAGGAACGTTAAAACCGCCCTTTTTGTTGTAACGACACAAGCCGTTAAAGCCAAAACGGTTCATGTACAAGAACGCTAAAGAGCGATACATCACGTCATCAGTTTTATTAAACTCGGCGCGAATATCTAGGTAAGCTTCTTTGCGATTGTTCTCAGCAACAAACCAACGTTTTGCTTCAGAGATATACTCCTCAGGACGCTCTTTAAGTAGGTTGTAGAGATTGATCAGGTCGGGGTTGATGTCCGCTAGTAGATAATGGTCGTAGTCGGTATTAAGAAAAACCGAGCCAGCACCAACAAAAGGTTCAACTAGCTTTCGAGCCGGTGGCAAATGACGTTGGATATCTTCAACCAGACCGTATTTTCCTCCTGCCCACTTAAGAAAGGCTCGTTGCTTTTTCATCTACTGCTCTATCTATCGACCAAAAATTAAGGCTGCGGAATGTAACATATTTTTCAACGAAGCTCAGGATTATTTCACGCGATCAATTTCGCGATGCACCTGACCTAACGATTTTGCCCAAGGACTCAGCGATTTAAGCGCATCCGGTAAGCTTTCGACTGCGTCACGAGCCAATTGAATGGTTGGGTAATCTTGGTAAGTGATGATGTACCATTCCGTTCCGCTGCGTACCGTTGGGTAAATTCTTACCTTACCGTTTAAGTCGTATTTATCGAGAAACGCTTGCACATCTTCCATTGTGGTCATAGCTCCGAGCTGTAACGTATAGCCGCGTGGCGATAAAGCCTTAAGCTCTTCACGAGCAAAAGAGAACTTCACCACTGGTTTAGTTGGCATAGCTTGAGCTTCAGCAGACTGTTCACCTGTCTGAACAACATTGATGAGCGAAGAGCTCGAGCTGCTTTGCGCTTGAGGAACCGATTCTTCAACCACTTGTTTGATTTCATCAGTATCCGCCTCTTCTGGCTTACCCTCGAGCAATGCATCCACCACATCAGACTCAATCACAACACGTTGCTGCTTGTCTTCCGTGCCAACACTCGCCACTTCATCCGTTACGGTTGGTGGTAATGAATCAGAGTCATCCGTCGCATCAGTAAGCACCGTGCTATCTTCAGCTTCGTTACTCATCGTCGAATCTGCGCCACTCGTAGCTCGAGGCTCGCTTAGGGTTGGAATCGCTGTTTGCTCAATAGCGCCTGTGATTTGCTGTGCTTTATCGTCAGGGCTCGGCTGATTGTACATCCACCAATAGCCACCAGCAGCTAACAATAGCAGTACCAATACAACCAATGCGATGTTAAGGGGTGAGCCTACAATTGAGCGGATAATGATCCTTTTTTCCACTTTCATCTCTCCTAACGCCATGATGTCACCCGGAACCGGGTCGACTTTCTTAAATGCATCTCGAACGCGCTTCTCTGATTCATCGTCGACATATCGAATCACCAAAGATTCAAAAAAGCGACGCGCTTCGACTTCTGACAACATCTCAATATCGAGTTCAACTGGCTTAAGTTCTTGCCCGTAGCTGATACGCGACAATACCGATTCCAAACGCCCACTTTGAGTAAACAGTAAGATGTTGATTTTCCATTTTGGATTCGCTTGTGCTGCTAGCACCAGCATCCATAATTCTGAGACCAGTGTTTCACTCAACAAGTGCGCATCATCAACCACAATCGCGATATCACACGCTTCATTACCTAAGATACGCTCCAAACTATCAAGCAGCGTATCTTGCTGATTGAACAGTGCATCAGAAACAATCTGGCTCAAGATGAGCATACGACGCTGCACATCATCTTGATTTGAATGACAAAGTAACAAACATTGGTTTTTGTTACTTGCACCGAGTTCAAGATATCGCTGTGCCAACCAAGACTTTCCGTACCCAGTTTGGCCATTTACTGCGATCAAGTTAGAACCAAAATTGGTTAACAAGCTTAATCTGTCTAAAAGCTCGGTTTGCGAATCCAATTCAAGAACGTGAGCGAAACTCATCTAAATAACCTTAATAAACTACAAGAATGACGCCGATAGGCGCCATTACAAGGTTAAATGTCACGACCGAAGTCGATAGCTTGTTTGATGATATCTTGCGGTGTGTCTGCAATGACTTCGGCACTGCCGATGCCCGTTGGCAGAACTAAACGCAGCTGACCGGATAAGACTTTCTTATCACGCATCATGTGCGTCATGAAATCATCAAAGCTCATTGTATCTGGCGTATGCACAGGCAGTTTAGCGCGGCGCATAATATTGATGATGCGATCCAGTTGCTCTTGCGAAATCAATCCACGTAAGTGAGAGGTTTTCGCCGCCATCACTGTACCGGAAGATACCGCTTCACCGTGTAGCCAGTTGCCATAACCAAGTTCAGCTTCAATCGCATGACCAAAGGTATGGCCCAAGTTTAGCAGCGCTCGAATGCCTGACTCTTTCTCATCTTGTGCCACAACTTCCGCTTTGATTTCACAACAACGTGCAATCGCGTAAGTCAGTGCCTCTTCATCTAATGCGTATAGACGATCAAGGTTCTCTTCTAACCAATCGAAGAAAGCACCATCGTAAATAATGCCGTACTTGATCACCTCAGCAATACCCGCTGCAAATTCACGCTCTGGGAGCGTCGATAGACAGTTGGTATCGATGATAACCGCTTTAGGTTGGTAGAAAGCACCAATCATGTTTTTGCCCAGCGGGTGGTTAACTGCGGTTTTACCACCAACAGATGAATCCACTTGAGACAACAATGTGGTTGGAATCTGGATGAAATCCACACCACGTTGGTAACATGCAGACGCGAACCCAACGAGATCACCAATCACACCACCACCCAATGCAATAATCACTACATCGCGTGCGTAGCTTCCCTCTAGCAGGAAGTTCATGACTTGATTAAACGTGTCTAGGCTTTTGTATTGCTCACCATCAGGCAATTCAAGTAATGAGGCATCACAACCGAGCTGTTCAAGCTGGCTAAGAATTTTTTCCGCGTACAGAGGAGCAACCGTGACATTGCTGATCACGACGACTTTCTGATTGGCATTTTTGTTTGAAAGAATTTGAGAAAGGTACGCCGGGTCTTCAAATAACCCGGCGCCAATTGAGATTGGGTAGCTACGCTCTGCTAGATTGACCGTAATCCGTTCCATCGGTGTGCTCCAATTTGAAAAAGATAAATGCTTATCTCTCTTCTAGCATTTTTACGATCTGGTTGGCTACCACTTTTGCACTCTGATCGTCAGTACGAACTGTGTAATCCGCTACTTCTTCGTATAGAGGGTTACGTTCGCCTGCCAAACTTTCCAATACTTCACGAGGGTTGTCAGTTTGAAGTAGAGGACGCTTCTTGTCGCGGTTTGTGCGAGCAAGTTGCTTTTCAATAGTTGTTTCTAGGTAAACAACAACACCACGTGCTGAAAGACGGTTGCGGTTTTCTTTGCTCTTAACAGAGCCACCGCCCGTTGCTAGCACGATGCCTTGCTCTTGAGTTAGGTCTTCAAGTACAGCTTCTTCGCGCTTGCGGAAGCCTTCTTCACCTTCAACATCAAAAACCCAAGCGATATCTGCACCAGTGCGTTCTTCGATCACTGTATCAGAGTCCACGAACTCCATATGCAGTTGCTGTGCTAGGTGTCTACCAATTGTACTTTTGCCGGCGCCCATTGGGCCAACAAGGAAAATATTACGTTTCTCAGCCATATTTAGCGGTAATTTACAACGTTAATTCAATAAGATCGCCACAAGAAAACACAGCCAAACTGCTGTTTCACAAGGCTTGTGGCACCAATTCCTCACAGATAATTCGTGATAAGACCCGAAATTATCCAAGCATGGTGCCACTAATGCAACTTTATTTTTGATCTAATCGTTTTTTTGCCTACCGATTCTTACTGAATCACAACTTTAGGTGTAACAAAAATCAGTAGTTCACTTTTACCGACATTTTCGTAACTTCGACGGAAAAGCGCACCTAACAGCGGCAAATCACCTAATAAAGGCACCTTATCGACGGAGTTTGTAATGCTGTGTTGAAAAATACCGCCCAACACGACTGTCTCGCCATTATTGACTAAAACTTGTGTACCAATACGTTGCGTATCGATCGCCACCGCCTCACCAGTGCCTGTTTTTACCACTTGGCCCGGTCTGTCTTGCGTAACGCTCAAATCCAACACCAAACGGTTGTCAGGCGTAATCTGTGGCGTCACTTTCAAGCTCAATACCGCTTTTTTGAACGTCACAGAAGTCGCACCACTGGAAGAAGATTCAAGGTAAGGGATCTCGGTACCCTGCTCAATGTAAGCTGGCTTCTTATTCGTGGTGATCAAACGTGGACTGGAAATAATTTCTGCTTTCGATTCTTGTTGCAGCGCCGAAAGTTCCAAATCTAGTAAGGTATCAGAACCTAACTTCGCAACTTGGAAGGCAATACTGGTCGCATTTGGACTGGTCGCAGCAAGGTTAACGTTGAGAAAGTCGTCAATACCCACACTGCTGCCACCGTCATCACCTTCACCGTCACCGCCGCCATCGTACAAGCCGATTGTCGCAAGGTTATTCTCAATTGAACCACCCACAGTATGGCTGCCATTAATGGAAGTGAAGCCCCAACGAACGCCAAGTTCGTCCATGTTACCTTCATTAATAGTCACAATACGCGCTTCAATCTGAACCTGTTTTACAGGAATATCCAATGATTCTATGATCTCGCGAATCACTTCAATATTCTCAGGTAACTCACGAATCAATAACGAGTTTGTTCGCTCATCAATGGTCATGCTGCCTCGATCAGAAAGCATACTGATGTTGCCCTCCCCATTGATCATCTCAGCAATGTCTGACGCTTTAGCGAAGTTCACCTTGATGATCTCTGATGAAAGCTCACCGATCTCTTTCTCTAGCTTTTGCTTTTCGAGTTGCTGCTTCTCGCGCAGATCCAATTCATCTTTTGGCGCAACGAGAATGACATTGCCATCAACACGCTTATCTAACCCTTTCACTTGCAAGATAATGTCGAGTACTTGCTGCCAAGGCACACCATCCAAACGCAAGGTCAAGTTACCCTCAACCGAGTCAGAGACGACCAAGTTAAATTGGTTATAGTCGGCGATAAGTTGCAACACGTTTCGCACAGGAATGTCTTGGAAGTTAATCGAAATTAGCTTGCCTTCTTTTTCCAAAATGCTTTTATCCGGCGCTTTTTCGTTGGCTTTAAGCTTGCCAACCTTTACCTCTAAATAACGACCAGTAAGACGGTAGTCGTGAGAATAGTCCTCATCGATATAAGCCACCAGACGTGTTGTAGAAGTATCGCGGAATACCTCAACGCTCTCGACAACCGTCGAGAAATCTTTCACATCAAGTAGGTAAAGCTGGTCATCTTTAACGGAGGTGTTGAGTAAGTCGATACTCAAGCCTTCTTGTACGCGTTTAATATCAACAATCGCAGCGGGTGATGCGAGCTCAACCACAATCACGGCGTCTTTGTCTTTGTTCGTACGGAAGTCGATGCTCTTAAGCGAGTTAGACTGTACTTCTTCTGCTGCGACGAAAGGGGCTAAAAGTAGAAAGAACCATAAAGAGAAGAGCCCTGTTAGCTTCCTTGGTGTCAGTGTTAATCCGTGTCTCATTTTCATCATTACTCAATATCAAAAATAAATGCCGCTATGCCTATCTCAACGCCAACTTCACTTTGCGCTTTTGCCAACAACCTAAACCGTCTGGCAAGGTTTCATTAATCAATAAATAGCTGTGGGATACGTGGGTTACCTTGCCATTGTTACGTCCGAGGTATTGACCTGGCTTCACTTTGTAAACTGTGCCATTCGGAGCTTGAACCAAACCCGAGACGCTGCTGCCCATTCCCATCACACCCTTAAGGCGAAGTTGGTTAAGTGGGAAACGTTCCAGTTTGCCAGTGCGCTTTCTTGACGGCGGTTGCCAACAGTCTTGCCTCGCAACAGGTTGAGTTGCGATGGTGGCCTCTTTTGGCAGTTCAAAAGGAGCACGCAAAATTTCAGGCTCGTAACTCACCACTACATATTCTTCAGTCGGCTGGAGTTTGGCGACATCACGGCGTGCTTGGTTTTCTACACCGCGAATAAAATCGGTCAGTGACTCATCATTGGCTTGGCAACCACTCAGCAGACTCACCATACACACCATCAGCAAAGATTTATTTCGCATCTTTCTTTTCCTCTGGTTTGAATTGGTAAGTGTTTGCTCTTACACGGAAGTGCAAGGTTTCACTCTCTTGACTGACTCGCTGCCAAGTTACATCTTGAAATGTGATGATGCGTGGTAAGGTGGCGATGGCCTGTGAAAAACGACCGATGTTATGGAAGTCACCCGTTAGCTCAATATTGAGTGGCAAACGGTAAAGGAAGTGCTCTGACTCTTTATCTCCCCAATCAATACGCGTAAATGTCAGCTTGTTATCGATGCCGAGTTCATTAACCGACGCTAGCATGGTCGCCAATTCTTTCTGTGCCGGCAGTTGTTGCAAAAGCAGTTCATAGCGGGTGGTCAGTTCATCAAGTTGTGACTGAAGCTGCGGCAGTGCAGCGACTTTATTGGCTTTGATCCTCAGCGCGACTTTTAAAGTCTGCTCTTCTTGGATCAAGGTATTAAGGCGAGCTTCCTCTGGCTTCAAATAAAACCAGTAACCAAAACCTTGGATCAACACCACCATAAGAAGAATCGCCACCAACTGAGGCACCAGCGGCCACTCAGCGATTTCATCCATTTCTAGGTCTTGCCAATTAACCATGCTGCTTACCTCCCTTTATAGAGGCGTCTTTAAACATGAAGGAGACTTTGAACGTTTGGAACTCTTTACCAAAGCGCGCTTTACCATGAACAATGGAGTGCATATCAACATCCAGCAGCTTGGCGGAACGCTCCATATTATCGAGCATGGTGGCAAGACGAGAGGTGCTATCAGAAATACCCGAGATCTCAATCTCGTAGTCGTTCATTTTGATCTTATCGACATAGACGCCTTCAGGGATCACTGAGGGCATCAGGTTCATAAACTCAGTGGTTTTATTGCGCCCATTTTGCAACCCCTCGACGGTCTTTAAGCGCTCTAGAATTTTGCTGTGCTCTTGCTCTGCTATCTTCATGGCTTCAATACGTTTATCGAGTTGAGAGATATAGTGAGCAAGATAATCCAAGCGCTGTTGCTGCTGATCTTGTTGGTATTGGTAGTACTTACCGATCCCCCATTGCACGCCCAGAGCAGCGATCGCCCCGAGTAAAATCAAGCCAATAAAACGACGACGATGCTCTTCACGTTGGTTTTCACGCCAGGCAAGAAGGTTAATGTGATACAGCATTGTCACCTCCTAGCCACTGAATACCACGTACAGCCAGTCCGGCTGCAGCAGTGAAGTGTTGCCAATCCGCGGCACGACGTTTGCGTTTAGACACCTTCATTTCAAACAAACCAAGTGGATTAAGCAGTTCACACTCTAGTGCCAACTGGCTAGACAGCTCCTCGGCCAACATAGGTGTTGCAGCGCCCTCTCCCGAAAGCCAAACGCCTTTGATATCTTGGCTTCCATTAATTGAGGTATAGAGCTGCATCTGACGTTTAACACGCTCAACGATTTGTCGATTAAATTGCTCCGTTGCCACTTGTGCGTCGTCTGCTAATGGATCTTGTTGAAACAAACTGCCCGTAGTGCGAGTACCGCAGGGAAATTCTTTATGAAACAATTCACCTTGTTCGGTGAACATAGTGAAAGAACTGTTCAAAGAACCAATGTCCAGTAAACAATACTTGTTCTTTTCAGGAAAACGTTCCGCAACCAATTTCCACATATGACCAAGACTTTGTGAGTGCACGTCCACCAGTACTGGTTTCAAGCCTGATTTCTGCAATGCCTCAACTCGGGTTTCTACCACGTCTTTACGAGTCGCGAAGACCTGATAACTGTCAGTGCCTCGCATCTGCTCATCCGTATCAACCTTGATGAAGTCAAGACTCAGCTCTTCCACAGGGAATGGAGATTGATGTGAGAAGGCTTGCACAACAGCAAACTCCTTTTCACTCTCTTCTAAGTTCTGCTCTATCTGCAGCTTTTTACTGATCACAGCATTATCTGGAACTGAAATTGCGACCTTTCGAGCCCGAAAAGGTAGCTCTTTTTTCATCTCTTTAAGGGTCTTTACAATTTCTTGATGATTTATGGTGTTATTTTCAGCGACAATACCTTCCTTAAGTATTATTTCTTTGTAACCCAGTAGTGCGTAACTGTTGCCATTGGGTTTAAGTACCACGGCTTTGAGGCTGTTATGGCCAATATCTATGCCCGTAACTAATAGCTTATCCATCTCTACTCTCGCTCCGAAATTCTTGCGTGCCGATGTTGTTAGCACCCAGAGAATTTTCTTCGTGCAAAGGTTGTTATTAGCATCCAAATAAGAGTTAATATCTCTTATGTGCTAAATTTTTGACCTAAGAGTACAAGGGTTTGCCGTTACACAGCCTCAACCAATCAGGGATTCTCCGGTGAAGTTCATAAAGCGTTTATTATTTTTAACATTGATTTGCATAATTCTTGGAGTCACCACAATTTTTGGCTTCTATCAATACGTGAAGCCTGAATTGCCAGATGTTGCAACCTTAAAAGATGTTGAATTACAAACACCTATGCAGGTTTTTAGTCAAGACGGGAAACTGATCGCACAGTTTGGTGAGAAACGCCGAATTCCTGTTACTTACGACGAAATTCCGCAAGATTTAATTCATGCGCTGATCGCGACCGAAGATAGCCGATTTTACGAGCACCCAGGTATCGACCCAATCGGTATTACACGTGCGGCAGTCGTCGTTGCATTATCTGGTTCTGCAAAGCAAGGTGCGAGTACCATTACTCAGCAGCTAGCGCGTAACTTCTTCCTATCCAACGAGAAGAAGATCATGCGTAAAGTGAAAGAGATCTTCATTGCGATTCACATTGAGCAGCTTTTGACGAAGCAAGAGATCATGGAACTGTACGTTAACAAGATCTTCCTTGGTTACCGCTCATACGGTTTCGGTGCCGCAGCTCAGGTTTATTTTGGTAAGAGCCTAAATGAACTCACGCTAAGTGAAATCGCAACGCTTGCTGGTATGCCAAAAGCGCCATCGACAATGAACCCAATTTACTCCCTAGAGCGCGCGACAAACCGTCGTAATGTCGTTCTGATGCGTATGTTGGATGAGAAATACATCACTCAAGAGCAATACGATGAAGCACGTGCTGAGCCAATTGTTGCTCGCTACCACAGTGCTGAGATTGAGCTTTCTGCCCCATACGTTGCAGAGCTTGCGCGCTCATGGGCAGTGAAAGAGTACGGTGCAGAAAAAGCCTATACCTCTGGCTTAAACATCTACATGACAGTAGATTCAAAACTGCAAGACGCAGCAAACAAAGCGGCGATCAATAACATCCTTGCTTACGACGAGCGTCATGGCTACCGCGGTGCTGAGAAAGTATTGTGGAAACAAGGTGAAACCGCTTGGGATACAGAGCAGATTGAAAAACATCTGAAGAAGCAACCGACTTACGGACAACTTTACCCAGCGGTCGTGACTAAAGTCGATGACAAAACAGCGCAAGTTTGGGTCAAGAACAACGATGAACAAACCATCGCTTGGACCGGTATGAACTGGGCTCGTAAGTACCTGACGGATGAACGCCAAGGCGCCGTACCAAAGTCAGCTAAACAGATTTTGGAATCAGGCCAACAAATTTGGGTTCGTGAAATCAGCACAACCGATAAAGACGGCAACACCATCAACAGCTGGAAGCTAAGCCAAGTACCAAGTGCAAACACTGCATTTGTGGCAATGAATCCGGAAAACGGTGCTGTGCTTTCTCTGGTTGGTGGCTTTAACTTTGTTCACAGCAAGTTTAACCGTGCGACTATGTCAGTGCGCCAAGTAGGTTCAAGTATCAAACCTTTCATCTACTCAGCGGCAATAAACAAAGGTCTCACGCTTGCTTCTCTAGTTAACGATGCACCAATCAACAAATGGGATGCAGGTTCTGGTTCTGCATGGCGTCCAAAGAACTCACCACCAACATACGTGGGCCCTACTCGTCTGCGTATCGGTCTAGCACAGTCTAAAAACGTAATGGCAGTGCGTACTCTTCGTGAAGTTGGTTTGGACGAGACTCGTGAATATCTAACGCGTTTTGGCTTTGATATTGACGAAGTGCCACGTTCAGAGACCATCGCGCTTGGTGCAGGTAGCTTAACGCCAATGAAAGTGGCACAGGGTTACTCTGTATTTGCCAACGGCGGTTACTATGTAGAACCGTTCTATATTGACCATGTAGAAGACTCATTCGGTGAAGTGCTGTTTAAAGCAAACCCGAAAGTGATCTGTCAGCACGATTGCCCTCAAATGGAACAGCACGTTCCAGCTGAAGATAAGTTTGCTGCAGAATTTGGTGAACAAGACGTAACGCCGGAAAACATCGCTCCAGACAACGCTCTAGAAAACGATACTCCGCAATACGCGAAACAAGTTATCTCAGCGCAAAACGCGTTCCTGATGCGTGAAATGATGTACAGCAACATCTGGGGTGGCGGTAGCTGGCGTGATGGCACAGGTTGGAACGGTACTGGCTGGCGTGCACAGAAACTTGAACGTCGCGATATCGGCGGTAAAACCGGTACAACCAACGACTCAAAAGATACTTGGTATAACGGTTACGGCCCTGGCATTGTGCGATCGCATGGGTTGGTTTCGATGACCACTCTCGTACGCTTGGCCGCACAACAGTGAACAGCAACCTTGGTAAAGGCCAGATCTCTGGTGCAGAATCAGGTGCTAAGACGGCTGAGCCAGCTTGGATTGACTTCATGCATGCTGCTTTAGAGGGTAAACCACAGCAGAGCAAGAACATTCCAGATGATATCGTTCGTGTACGTATCGACCGTGATAGCGGCCTATTGACGCACAAAGTCGATGGCTCATCAATGTTCGAATACTTCGAGAAAGGTACAGAGCCAACTGAGTACGTCGGTAACAGTCTAGAAGACAGTATCTACTCTGGTGGCAGTGGCTCAGAAGAGCTGTTCTAATACCGAATTAACGATATGAAAAAGGGAGCCATTGAGCTCCCTTTTTGTTTATCTGGATTATCTGATTTAAGCAGAGACTTAAGCTGCAATAGAGTTTTGTTTCGCTTCCAGAATACTTTTAATTGTCGAAGCCAACGCTTCGAAACGAGCACGCAGTGGTGAACCGGGACGGTAAACTAAAACAATACTTCGAGAAGGCGTAGGGTTCACAGCTGGAACGTAACATACGCCATCTTTTTTCTTCTCATGCGGCACAGATAACTCTGGTAGCAACGTAATACCAGCACCGGCAGCTACCATGTTACGCAGCGTCTCTAGACTGGTCGCTTTGAAACGCTCGTCGTCTTTGGCTCCAGCAGCAAAGCAGAACCCCAGAGCTTGGTCACGCAAACAATGGCCATCACCTAACGCCAATACGGTTCGACCATTAAGATCCAGCATGTCGATATGATCTAAGCCTGCCCATTCATGGTCACAAGGTACAGCAACGCTCAACGGCTCATTGTAGACTTCAATCTCTTTGAAAGGCGCTGTCTCATCAACAGAGGCTAATACTAGACAATCTAGTTTGCCCTCTTCTAACTGACGAACCAATTGATGGGTTTGAGCCTCATGCAGAAACAGTTCCAATTCAGGAAACTCTTCTTTTAATCGAGGAACGATCTTAGGTAGCAAGTAAGGCCCAACGGTCGGGATAAAGCCAATATGCATTGGTCCCGTCATGGCACCACTTTGGCCACTCGCCATATCTTTGAAGGTTTTTACTTCACTTAAGATGCGTTTTGCTTGCTCCACCAACTGCAAACCAGAATCGGTAAACAGCACTCGACGGCTGCTTCTTTCTAGTAATGCCGTGCCCAGTTCATCTTCTAGTTTACGAATCTGACCACTCAAGGTTGGTTGGCTAACAAAACAGGCTTCCGCTGCTTTTCGAAAATGCTTGTGCTCCGCAAGCGCCACCAAGTACTCAAAATCTCGGATATTCATACGTACGATTCGCTTCTTGTTTGGCGATAGAAATAATCTATCAAAACCATAGCATTAAACGATTAGAGCTATCAAAGTTTTTTTTCAATAATGAGCTCAACAAAACGAAACTGAGCGACAAATAACGCTAAGCTCGAAAACGAATTATTTCATAAATTTAAAAAGGAAATCATCATGTTTGCATCAAAAGAAGGTCAAGCTGTACCACAAGTTACTTTTCCGACTCGTAAAGGTGACGCATGGGTGAACGTAACCACGGATGAGCTGTTTAAAGACAGAACGGTTATCGTATTCAGCTTGCCAGGTGCGTTTACTCCGACGTGTTCGTCGAGCCACCTACCTCGTTACAACGAGTTGTTCTCAGTATTTAAAGAACACGGCGTGGATGAAATTCTATGTGTGTCAGTGAACGATACGTTTGTAATGAACGCATGGAAAGCTGACCAAGAAGCAGAAAACATCACTTTCATTCCAGATGGTAACGGTGAGTTCACAGACGGCATGGGTATGCTAGTGGACAAAAACGACATCGGCTTCGGCAAGCGTTCATGGCGTTACAGCATGCTAGTGAAAAACGGCGTGGTTGAGAAAATGTTCATCGAACCAAACGAGCCAGGCGACCCGTTCAAAGTTTCTGACGCAGACACAATGATGAACTACGTAGCACCTGAGTACAAAACTCAAGAATCTATCACGGTGTTCACTAAACCAGGTTGTCCTTTCTGCATGAAGGCGAAACAAAATCTGATTGACCACGGTCTTCAATATGAAGAAGTGATTCTGGGTAAAGACGCAACAACAGTAAGTCTACGTGCAATCTCTGGTCGCACAACGGTTCCTCAAGTCTTCATCGGTGGTAAACACATCGGCGGTAGCGAAGAGCTAGAAGCTTACCTAGGTTAATAGTTTGCCTAATGGGCTTGGGTTGGCAATCTCGCTGTCCAGAACTCAGCCCTAGGTCTCCCGGAGCATCCCTCGCCCGGGAGACCATCCCTCTCAATCACTTCCTATGCTTAGTCTTGATAACTGGTTGTCTTCACCGTTCGACCAGTTATCAAGATTAATGAACTCAAATTCACTCATCCAAACTTAGTCACTTCAACTGCGTTTGGGAAAAACGAGAATCCATTATGAAACAGTTAAATGTCGACGTAGCAATTATTGGTGGTGGTACTGCAGGTCTTGGCGCCTACCGCGCAGCAAAAGCACACACAGACAGTGTTGTGATGATTGAAGGTGGTCCTTACGGCACAACATGTGCTCGTGTCGGATGCATGCCATCGAAGCTATTAATCGCCGCAGCAGAAAGCGTACACCAGATCGAGAAAGCACCGGGATTTGGTGTACACCCACAAGGCGAGATTTACATTAACGGTCGTGAAGTAATGGATCGAGTAAAGCGTGAACGTGACCGCTTTGTTGGCTTTGTGTTGGAAGGCGTCGATGAGATCCCTGCTGAAGATAAAGTGTCGGGTTATGCTAAGTTTGCCAACGACAACACATTAATCGTTGATGACCACACTCAAATCACAGCTAAACGTATTGTGATCGCAACAGGCTCGCGTCCTGCTTACCCTGCTGTATGGAATGAACTCGGCGACCGCTTAGTAATTAACGATGATGTGTTCGATTGGGATGACTTGCCAGAATCTGTTGCCGTATTTGGCCCTGGTGTGATTGGCCTTGAATTGGGTCAAGCGCTGCATCGTTTAGGCGTGAATGTGAAGCTATTTGGTCTTGGTGGTCAAGTAGGACCATTGACCGATCCTGAAGTGATGGCGTACGCGGATAAAGCCTTCAAAGAAGAGTTTTACCTTGATGCCGATGTAAAAGTCGAAAGCATGAAACGCATTGCTTCATCAGACAACAGCGAAGAGGATAAAGTTGAAATCAAGTTCATCAACCACGATGGTGAACTAGAAACCTTTATTGTTGATTACGTATTGGCAGCAACTGGTCGTCGCCCGAATGTCGACAAGTTGTCGATTGAAAACACTAATGTAGCACTGGATGAGCGCGGCGTACCAACGGCGGATCATTACACGTTGCAAACCTCGGTAGAGAGCATCTTCATCGCAGGTGATGCAAGTAACCAAATTCCATTGCTACACGAAGCGGCAGACCAAGGTCGTATTGCCGGTGACAACGCAGGTCGTTTCCCTGATATTCGTGCAGGTCTACGTCGCTCATCGATCTCTGCCGTTTTCTCAGACCCACAGATTGCGATGGTAGGAGAGACCTTCAAGCAACTAGAGACGCGTTTAGGCACCTGTGGCTGCTTCGCAACGGGTGAAGTCTCATTTGAAAACCAAGGCCGCTCTCGTGTCATGCTTCGTAACAAAGGCATGTTACATGTCTACGGAGAGCAAGGTACTGGCCGCTTCTTGGGAGCTGAAATGATGGGACCAAATGCCGAGCATTTAGCACACCTACTCGCTTGGGCACATCAGAATAAGATGACGGTTTCTGAGATGTTGGATATGCCGTTTTATCACCCAGTGATTGAAGAAGGCGTTCGTACCGCACTACGAGATTTGAATGCGAAGCTTCACTTAGGTCCAGAGGTGATCAAACACTGTCTTGATTGTGGTCCTGGTTGCTAAGGCTCACGTTTTACCTCCCGCCAATAAACAAAAAGCCTCGTTTACACGAGGCTTTCTTATTCCAGCTTTATCAATTCAAGAATCAATAGAGTGGCGATTATGCAGTCATCATTGCGTAACGGCTAACAAGCACAATAGCGGTAAAGCCAATTGTGAAGAAACCACCAGCAAGGCCAAGTGCTACTTTAAGTTCTGTCGACATTATTATTTTCCTATTGTCTGGCTGACAGCGCACCATACACCAATTACGTGCTACACATTTTTTATCAAGCTAACTTTCCATTTTTGGTGAGATGTACTCTCTCGGAAAGAGGAGCAAAAGCACTCTCGAACTTGAGTTAAGGTTATAATCAGAACAAATAGATAGTATGGATAAAGCGATGGCTTGCCGTAGCTGTAAAGAACATTGGTTTTGGAAAAAAATTGGGCGTTGCCAACGATGCATGGATCAACTGACGGTACTTTCCGTCTTATGTTGGATTGTGTGGTGGTTTGCGTTTAAAGATGATCCGCAAAGCATAGAGTCGATCGCACTGATCTTTGCCGGATTTGCATTTAATGGTTTGCTGTTTTTGCACCTTTGGATGCGCTTCGTGATTTTGCCGTGGCAGCGTCGTCGCAACAAACAAAGTAAGAATGATCATCGCTCAAACGACAGATAGAAAAAAGCCCCAAGACCAATATCGGTCTTGGGGCTCTCTTAGATTCTTCTAAGAAAAAGCAGTGGTACTTTAATAGACCGGGCTTCCTCTCAAAGGTTCCAAATTTTTTTCTGATTTTTTTAGTATTTTCTTAAATACTAATAGAATCATCAACCTAGGCTACGTTACTTTTCTGGATCAATTGTTCGAACAAGTTGATCTCCAGTGCAACTTCATCACATGCATGCTGACGTGGACACTGATCGCAATCTTTCAGTACTTTCTCAGGCAGCAATGACTTCGACGTAGGCAAGAAGCTTTGCTTCATAAAGAACTCTGGCGTACGTGTCAGCACAAAAACTTTCTTAATAGCCATCTGGCGCGCTTTCTCGACCAGATAGTTCACTATCGCACTGCCCTGTCCTTGGCCTTGCCAGCCAGCTTCAATGCCTAGAGAGCGAATCTCTGCTAGCCCTGAGTCATAAACATACAAAGATGCACAGCCTGTTACCTCGCCGTGGTGCTCGGCAACCGCAAAGGAGCCAATATCACGCACCAACTCATTACGTGAGCGTGGTAAGTTCTCGCCCATATTTGCCCAGTACGCCACCATGCCTTCCAATGTCTCGATATCCGTCAAACGAGCAGGACGTACTTTGACTGCTGAAGTATCGCGTTGAGACAGACGCTTGTCTGCTTGGTCGACAGCGTAAGCCACTTGCTGCGGCGACACGCCACCAAGCGCACAACGTTTCTCAAGGCATGAATCGATGGTCAAGATGTCATACACATCCGCCTCAATCACTTCCGAGAAAGATTTCAATTCTTCAATCGACAACTCTTCTAACGCACAGCCTTTGGCAATTGCACCAACCACAGCAACGCCGACGATATGGTGCGCTTCACGGAATGGGATGCCTTTCGCCACTAGGTAATCCGCTAGCTCAGTTGAGTTTGCGTAACCTTGCTTCGCCGCTTCTAACGTACGCTCGCCATTAACCTTAATGCCATCGAAACACAATGCTGCCATTTCCATGCAGTCGTTCCATGTGTCAAGCGCATCGAACAGACCTTCTTTGTCTTCTTGCATGTCTTTGTTGTAAGCCAGTGGCAGAGCTTTCACTGTCATCATCATGCCAGCAAGCGCGCCATATACACGACCTGTCTTACCACGAATGAGCTCGAGTGCATCTGGGTTTTTCTTTTGTGGCATCAGAGAAGAGCCGGAAGTCACCGTATCAGCCAACTCAATAAAGTTAGACTCACCTGAGTTGTAGAAGATCATGTCTTCTGCCAAACGAGATAGGTGTAACATCGAGATAGACGCCACAGACATCAGCTCCATCACGTGGTCACGGTCAGAAACCGAGTCTAGTGAGTTACGTGTTGCACGATGGAAACCAAGGTTATGGGCCAACTCTTCACGGTCGATTGGGTAAGCGGTACCGGCAAGTGCACCCGAGCCGAGAGGACACGTATCCAAACGCTTTAGCGCATCGTTCAGACGTGAGTAATCACGCTCAAACATTTCGACATACGCCAAACACCAGTGCGCAAACGTCACAGGCTGAGCACGTTGTAAATGCGTATAACCAGGAAGAACAGTACCTTGATGCTGCTTAGCAACGCCAACCATTTGAGTTTGTAGGCGATCAAGTGCAATTAACAGCTGCTGACCTTGCTGACGACACCAAAGCTTGAGATCGGTTGCCACTTGGTCGTTACGAGAACGTCCCGTGTGTAGCTTTTTACCTAGGTCGCCGACCTTGTTGATCAGTTGCTGCTCGACCCAAGAGTGGATATCTTCAGCGTCTGAGCGCAAGATTTGATGTGGGTCTTCCATCACTTCAAGCTTGAGTTCATTCAGTGCCAACTCAAGCTTTTGTTGTTCATCTGCAGATAACACGTCAACAGACAGCAATGCTTTAGACCACGCAATTGAGCCTACGATATCTTGCTCAGCCAATCGGTAATCGAAACGCAATGAATCGTTGAAGTCTTTAAATCTGGTATCTGCCGCTTGGGTAAATCTTCCGCCCCATAATGCCATTGCGTCTCTCCTGATGACTATTGCTTACGCTAACGTGTTATTCATTAAGTGTTGACCAAACCGGTGGTCATTTACTCACTTTTTCTTATGCCTCAACGTTACGATAATCGCAGACAAAAATAAAGTATAAATTCAATATTTTTACATATTTATTCATGGTTATTTTATCTTTATGCCAATGAGGTCAGCAAAAAACAAAAAGACCTGCCAACAGTGGCAAGTCTCTTACTTATAAGGCGTTAAATTGGCTTATTTTTTCTGGCTGTTCAACGCACGAATACGGCTTGATAGCGAGTAAAGACGGATAAAGCCTTCAGCATGGCTTTGGTCATAAACTTCATCTTCACCAAAAGTAGCGAACTCTTCAGAGTACAAACTGTTATCCGAACGTTTTTGCGTCACTGTTGCTTGGCCTTTGTAAAGCTTCACTACCACTTCGCCATTCACGTCTTGCGCAAGCTCTTCAGAAGCCGCAAGAATAGACTTACATAGCGGGGTGAACCAACGACCATCATAAACAAGGTGCGATGCTTTCAAGCCAAGCTCTTCACGGAATTCAAATGATGCTTTGTCCAACACAAGTTGCTCTACCGCACGCAGCGCTTCCATCATGATGGTGCCACCCGGAGTTTCGTAACAACCACGAGACTTCATACCCACTAGACGGTTTTCGACAATATCGATACGACCAACACCGTGCTTCGCACCTTTTTCATTTAGATAAACTAGCGCGTTGTATGGTGTCATCGCTTCGCCGTCCACCTCAACAATTTCACCTTTCGCTACTTTCAACGTCACGGTTTCAGCTTCATTCGGTGCTTGCTCTGGATCTACCGTCCAAGCCCAGCAATCTTCATTTGGCGCATTCCATGTATCTTCTAGAACGCCACCTTCAGTAGAAATGTGCCATGCGTTTGCATCACGTGAGTAAATCTTAGTAAGAGATGCTGAACAAGGGATATTACGCTCTGCTAGGTAATCCAAACACTCTTCACGGCTCACTAGATCCCACTCACGCCAAGGCGCAATAACATGCAGATCTGGGGCTAGCGCTGCAAATGCACCTTCAAAACGTACTTGGTCGTTACCCTTACCTGTACAGCCATGACACAGTGCGTCTGCGCCCACTTTACGTGCGACTTCAACTTGGGCTTTGGCAATAATTGGACGCGCCATTGATGTACCTAGTAGGTATTTACCTTCATAGTAAGCACCGGTTTTTAGTGTCGGGAAAATGTAGTCCGCGACCATTTCTTCTTTCAGGTCAGCGATGTAACACTCAGAAGCACCAGAAGCTTTTGCTTTTGCTTCAATGCCTTCTAGCTCTTCTGCACCTTGACCAACATCGGCAACAAAAGCCACCACTTCACAGTCGTAGTTCTCTTTTAGCCACGGGATGATTACTGAAGTATCTAGACCGCCTGAGTATGCGACTACCACTTTATTTACGTTCACTTTGCTCATGTTTTTTCTCCAAACTTAACTGGCGCTGCTCTCGGCGGTCAGTGCCAACCACTTCCTAATGTTGAATTCTTTAACTGTTTTGCTTCTGCTTTATTGCGGCAGAAACTGCGTTCCAATACTTTCACCCGCGAATAGCTGGGTCAGTTTCTCTGGGTAACGCCATGTCGCGACTTCGATAGGACGACCAAGATCATTGGCGGCCTCCAAAGCTGCTTTAACTTTGACGATCATGCCGTCGGTGATCACTTGCCCGTTGATCAATGCATCGGCTTCTTGCTCAGATAGCGTTTTGATCAAATGCCCTTTACCATCGAGTACACCGCTAACATCAGACAGAAGCACTAACTCCGCATCTAACGCACCGGCCACGGCAACCGCAGCTTGGTCAGCGTTCACATTCATCATCTGACCTTTTTCAGTCAAACCAATTGAGCTGATGATCGGCAGTGCACCTGCGTTTAGCACCGCTTGTAAAAGGGTTGAATCACCTGGTGATGCTTTACCTACAGCGCCTAACTCTGGGTCAAGCTCTTCAACATGACATAACCCACCATCAGCGAGGCTAAGACCCACCGCATTCAGACCATCTGCAATCGCTTGACCTTGAAGCAACTTGTTTGCGGTACCTGCAAGCGCGCCTGCAATCACAGGAATTTGCTCATAAGGCGTCACACGAAGACCGTTTTTCTTTACGGTTTCAAGCTGAAGCTTTGCCATCAACTCATCAACTAGGTAGCCACCGCCATGAACGATGGCGATTTGTCGCTGTGCCGACTTTTGGTAAGCCGCAATGGCACCAAACAGTTGGCTTAAGGTTTGAGTGCAAGATAGAGCTGCACCACCGAGCTTAATGACTAAAGGAGCTTGATTGGTTTGCGTCATCGCATTTCCCTCTTTCAACGACTACAGCAACGCTGTCAGTTCTGGGTAACCGTAATGAATATTGAGACATTGCATCGCTTGACTCGATGCACCTTTAAGTAGGTTGTCGATTGCCGAAATCACAATGATGTGTTCGCCTTGTACCTTCCAGCCGATATCACAGAAAGGGGTATTTTCGACATCCTGAATACGTGGAATACCGTCACCTTTAAGGCGAACCACTGGCTTGCCTTGATAAGCTTGTTCAAACGCTTGTGCCACTTGTGCTTCCGTCACGCCTTGCGACAGTTTCATAGTGATCGTGGCAAGAATGCCGCGCTTAAAGTTGCCTAGGTGTGGAGTAAAAATCACATCGCAACCCAAGTGCTGAGCAATCTCTGGTTGGTGACGATGGTTAAACACACCGTAAGGTTGCAAGCTCACTTCGCAGAAGCTGTTAACCATGGAAGCTTTACGCCCTGCGCCAGATACACCACTGGTTGCATTAATCACTGGCCATTGGTTGGTATCCAGTAATGCGTGTTCTAATAAAGGTCTGATTGCAAGCTGTGAAGCGGTTGGGTAGCAACCTGCTACTGCAATCAAAGGCGTGGTTTTTATTGATTCTTGGTTCCACTCCGCTAAGCCGTATGCTGCTTTATCTAACCAGTTGTTATATTGATGTTCGAAGCCATAAAAGGTGTTGTAGAAGCCTTCGCTTTTCACACGGAATGCACCCGATAAATCGAATACCTGACATCCCGCCTCTAAAAAGATAGGAGCCAAGTCGTGGCTTACTTCATGTGCTGTGGCCAGAAAGACCACATCAGACACTTGAGCGACTTGCTCAGGGTCAGTAAGTGGTGAAACTGGCATATCAATCACACCCGCTAACTTGCCGTGCAATTGAGCAATATTCTTTCCTGCATCTACGCTATTGGCGGAAACGTATAAACCTGATAGCGTGAGTTCAGGGTGTTTGTTGACCATTAAAGCCAACTCTGCGCCGGTGTAGCCGCTGGCTCCGATAATCGTGGTTTTTAGCATTACATGACATCCATATACTTAAGGCTCAAAATGACTATTCATATTTAATTTTTGCTTTATTTTGATTTTTTATTCATTAAATATGATTTAATATGTGTTTTACATTTTTGTACTCTGTCTGTCAATAGGAGAATTGAAGAATCCATGCAATTACCAAGTTTTCTAGAGGTCTATGAAGGACTGATCAGTACCTCTTCGATCAGCTCAACCGATCCAAGCTGGGATCAAGGCAATGCTAAAGTGATCGAGAAGCTAGCTTCTTGGTTTAAAGATCTTGGCTTCAGCGTTGAAGTGATCGAAGTGGAACCAGGCAAACACAATATGATCGCACGTATGGGCGAAGGTGAAGGCGGTCTTCTTCTGGCAGGTCACAGCGATACCGTGCCATTTGATGAAGGGCGCTGGAGTTTTGATCCGCATAAGCTGACCGAGAAAAACAACCGCTTTTATGGTTTGGGTACGGCGGATATGAAAGGCTTCTTTGCCTTTATTTATGAAGCGGTAAAGAAAGTCGACTGGAGTAAGCAGACCAAGCCGCTTTATGTGTTGGCAACCTGTGATGAAGAAACCACTATGCTAGGTGCGCGTCATTTTACTGAGAATGCGCCTTTTAAGCCGGATTACTGCATCATTGGTGAGCCCACCAGCCTAGTACCCATTCGTGGTCACAAAGGGCACGTAGCAAATGCTATTCGCGTAACCGGTAAATCTGGTCACTCATCGGATCCTGCGCTCGGCGTCAATGCCATTGAAATCATGCATGAGGTCATGTTTGCCATGATGCAACTGCGCGACAAACTGGTTAAAGAGTATCACCATCCGGGTTTTGCCATTCCAAGCCCTACCCTAAACCTTGGTCATATCCATGGCGGTGACAGCGCAAACCGGATTTGCGGTTGCTGTGAACTGCATTATGACGTGCGTCCTCTTCCTGGTATCAGCCTTGATGGTTTAGAGAACATGCTGCGTGGTGCATTAAAAGAAGTCGAAGCGAAATGGCCAGGGCGATTAGAAATTATTCCGCTGCACGAGCCAATTCCGGGTTACGAATGCCAACATGACCACCCATTTATTGGTGGTGTTGAAGAGATCTGCCAAACCAGTTCGGAGACCGTTAACTACTGTACTGAAGCACCATTCCTACAGCAGTTGTGCCCAACCTTAGTTCTCGGCCCTGGTTCTATTGACCAAGCCCACCAGCCAGATGAATTCCTTTCTTTCGACTTTATTGACCCAACCATCGATGTGCTGTCACGTGCGATGGTGAAATATTGTTGTTAGTCGCATTCTGTACTTTCCTGACAATGCAGCTCAATTGAGCTGCATTTTGTTATCTTCGATTCTCTTCTTCTAGCACGCTATATCCTTCTTTAAGCGGCTATTTTGTAATTAATTTTCACTTCTACCGAGAGAAGCTGGCCTAATTTTGCTCTAAATCAGGTCAGCAGCGGAATAATTGCAAACTTACTCTGCTTTATTTGACTAGAACTGGTTATTTTCGCTAGATTGGAGTCTTAACAAGGACAATGGATGTAGTTTTTTTACGAGGCAGGATGACAATGAACGAGAAATACGCCGCACTCAAAAGTAATGTGCGCATGTTGGGCCACCTTCTGGGCAACACGATTCGTGATGCTCATGGCGAAGAAATCTTCGAGAAAGTGGAAACCATTCGTAAATTATCCAAATCGGCTCAAGCTGGAAATAGCGCTGACAGAGAAAGCTTAATAGAAGAAATTAAAAGCCTGCCAGATGAGCAATTGACGCCCGTTACTCGCGCGTTCAACCAATTTCTAAACCTGACCAATATTGCTGAGCAATACCACACCATTTCACGCCACTGTGAAGAGCATATCTGCGAACCTGACGCAATTAACTCGCTGTTCTCAAAACTGGTGCAAAATGATGTGAGCAAGCTAGACACGGCACAAGCGGTTCGTGACCTGAACATTGAATTAGTTCTCACTGCGCACCCGACCGAAATCACTCGTCGCACCATGATCAACAAACTGGTGAAGATCAACGAGTGCCTATCTAAGCTAGAGCTGAGCGATCTCTCTTTCAAAGAGCGTAAAAAAACTGAACGTCGCCTTGAGCAGCTGATCGTTCAAAGCTGGCACTCTGACGTTATTCGCCAGCAGCGACCTACGCCGCTTGATGAAGCCAAGTGGGGCTTTGCCGTAGTCGAAAACTCACTATGGGAAGCCGTACCTGACTTCTTACGTGAAATGAACGACCGCCTAAAATCTTACCTTGGCGAAGGTCTACCAATTGATGCTCGCCCTGTGCACTTCTCATCTTGGATGGGCGGTGACCGCGACGGTAACCCATTTGTGACCCACAGTGTGACTCGTGAAGTACTGCTTCTGTCTCGTTGGAAAGCGGCAGATCTGTACCTTAACGACATCAACGAGCTGATCAGCGAACTGTCTATGACAGTGTGCAACGACAAAGTTCGTGAGCTTGCAGGTGAAGATCAACACGAACCATACCGTGCGATCCTAAAACAGCTACGTTCACTACTGAACGAAACCAAAGATATTCTCGACGCGAAAGTTCACGGCCAGAAGCTGGCAGTCAAAGCACCTCTGCAAAAAGTAGAACAACTTTGGGAACCACTTTACGCGTGTTACCAGTCGCTAAACGAATGTGGCATGGGCGTGATTGCCAACGGCTCACTGCTGGATACGCTGCGCCGCGTTAAAGCCTTCGGTATCCACCTAGTTCGCCTCGATATTCGTCAAGAAAGTACTCGTCATGCTGACGTGCTTTCTGAATTGACTCGTTACCTTGGCATTGGTGACTATGAGCAGTGGAGCGAGCAAGACAAGATCGCTTTCCTAACCAACGAACTTGCGTCTAAGCGCCCTCTTCTACCTCGTGACTGGGAGCCATCAGAACCCGTTAAAGAGGTGTTGGATACCTGTAAGATTGTTGCCGCACAACCTCGTGAAGCGTTTGGTGCTTACGTTATCTCAATGGCACGTACCGCTTCTGACGTACTTGCCGTGCACCTACTGCTGCAAGAAGCAGGTTGCCCTTACCGCATGGACGTATGTCCACTGTTCGAAACGCTGGACGACTTGAACAACGCGGAAGCGGTTATCAAACAGCTGATGGGCATCGACCTATACCGTGGCTTTATCCAGAACCACCAAATGGTGATGATCGGCTACTCTGACTCTGCAAAAGATGCAGGTGTAATGTCAGCAGGTTGGGCGCAATACCACGCGATGGACTCACTGGTTAAGGTTGCAGAAGAAGAAGGCGTTGAACTCACACTGTTCCACGGGCGTGGCGGTACGATTGGTCGTGGTGGCGCGCCAGCACACGCTGCACTATTGTCTCAGCCACCTAAGAGTCTGAAAGGCGGTCTGCGCGTAACAGAGCAAGGTGAGATGATCCGCTTTAAGCTGGGTCTACCTGATGTTGCCGTTAACAGCTTCAACCTGTACGCAAGTGCAATCCTTGAAGCAAACCTACTGCCACCACCAGAGCCTAAGCAAGAGTGGCGCGACCTGATGGACGTGCTGTCGGAAGTGAGCTGTGAATCCTACCGTAGTGTCGTTCGTGGCGAACCAGACTTCGTGCCTTACTTCCGCCAAGCAACACCAGAGCTTGAGCTAGGTAAACTGCCTCTAGGTTCACGCCCAGCGAAGCGTAACCCGAATGGTGGTGTAGAAAGTTTGCGTGCAATTCCATGGATCTTCTCTTGGAGCCAAAACCGTTTGGTTCTGCCAGCATGGTTAGGCGCAGGTGAGGCCATTCAGTACTCTGTAGACAAAGGTCATCAGGCGCTACTGGAAGAAATGTGTCGTGAATGGCCATTCTTCTCAACTCGCTTAGGTATGCTTGAGATGGTGTACACCAAGTGCAACATGGATATCTCTCGTTACTATGATCAGCGCTTGGTTGATGAGTCGCTTCAGCCGCTGGGTGATCGTCTACGTGAGCAACTTCAGCGTGATATTAAGTCAGTACTGAATGTAGAGAACAACGAGAACCTGATGCAAAGCGATCCTTGGGGCCTAGAATCCATTCGCCTACGTAACATCTACGTTGAGCCATTGAACATGCTTCAAGCAGAATTGCTGTACCGTACTCGTCAAACAGAAGAAGCTTCTGCAAACTTAGAAGAAGCATTGATGGTGACGATTGCTGGTATCGCAGCAGGTATGCGTAACACTGGCTAACTAAGCTACGTAGAAAGAACCAAAAGGCTGAGCGAAAGCTCAGCCTTTATTATTATCCGCCAACCACTTCTACTATTTGGACAATACGCAACCAGCTTATTAATCCACACAGAAAACAAAAAGTCCCCATCAAACAAAATAATTCACTACACAAAAACACTATTGAGTATTTTATTAGTTTTTTTGGGTAATTTTGTCCTACTATTCCACTTCATGCTTATTATTTATATACTACTTCCCTGCTGGAAGCTCACAAATCCAATCAAATAAGCTCCAGCTCGATGGAAACATCCATCAACTCTAGGTGATAAACGGCTTTAAGGTGACAGGACCAACATTGTTGGTGCTATCTACACATTAAAAAACTTAAGCGTCATGAAGAACGCAAATGAAAGTGTAGATAGCTTGTTTACAAGTTTATTGACCATTTGGATTGAAGACATGTCATTACCACACGTAATTCTAACTGTACTTAGCACTCGCGACGCTACCGGTTACGACATCACTAAAGAATTCTCAGCTAGCATCGGTTACTTCTGGAAAGCAAGCCACCAACAAGTTTATCGTGAACTTAATAAAATGGCTGAGAAAGAGCTGGTTACTTGCGTATTAGAACCTCAAGAAGGCAAGCCAGACCGTAAGGTTTACTCAATCACTGACGCAGGCCGTAGCGCATTGGGCGAGTGGTTTGATCAGCCAACTGCACACCCAACTGTACGTGACGAATTCTCAGCGAAGCTTATGGCTTGTGCCGTGCAACCTGCAGCGCCGTTCCGTGACCAGCTGTCTGAGCTTGTAGAAGAGTCTCGTAAACTAGTTGCTCACTACAAAGAAATCGAAGCTGCGTACTACGCAACGCCATCAACGCTAGACAAGCAAGCACGTCTAGAGCGTCTAACACTTCGTCGTAACCTAATGCTACGTGAAGCGTGGATTAACTGGGCAGAAGAAGTGCTAACAGAACTTGAAGTGATCGGCTAATTCGTCACTTTAAATGAAACGAAAAAGGCTTGCCGTTGGGCAAGCCTTTTGTCTATCTGGGGGAAGTATATTAAGCACCGACTGCAACTTGTGGACGAACACCTAGAGTGTGGCATAGCGCATAGGTCATTTCCGCACGATTCAGGGTGTAAAAGTGGAAATCTTTCACACCTTCACGGCTTAGTACACGCACCATATCAATCGCTTGGCTTGCACCGACCAGCTGACGCGTCACTGGATCATCATCCAAGCCTTCAAACTGCTTGCTCATCCAACCTGGCACTTTCACATTGTTCTGTGCCGCAAAGCGAGAAGCTTGCTTGAAGTTCGAAACAGGTAAGATACCCGGAACGATTTCTACGTCGATTCCAGCAGCTACACAGCGGTCACGGAAACGCAGGTAAGACTCCACATCAAAGAAGAACTGAGTAATCGCGCGGTTTGCACCTGCGTCGACTTTACGCTTTAGATTCAGTAGATCCGATTGCGCACTTTTCGCCTCTGGGTGTACTTCTGGAAATGCCGCTACAGAGATATCGAAATCATGGCGTGCTTTAAGCAGCTCAACCAAGTCCGACGCATACATATCTGGCGCGCCGCCACCCGGTGGAATATCACCACGTAGAGCAACGATGTTCTTGATACCGTTATTCCAGTAATCATCTGCAATGTCGATCAGCTCATCACGAGTTGCATCAATACAGGTTAGGTGAGGCGCAGCCACAAGACCCGTCGCCGCTTTGATTTCTTTAATGATCGAGTGAGTTCTATCACGTTCACCTGAGTTGGCACCGTACGTAACAGAAACGAATTTTGGTTGAAGAGTTTTAAGACGATGCACTGAGTTCCACAGCGTTTCTTCCATCTTCTCACTGCTTGGCGGAAAAAACTCGAATGAGACGTTGATATTGTCTGATAGTTCAGCGATATTCTGGTTTAAGGCATCGATGTGCCCTGCATGCGTGTATCCCATCTTACTCTCCCTGTGGCAACTCCACCACGAAATCAAAATTCCTCAAATCGACGTTTAGACGTCTATATGTCTACAGAATGTATTGAATACGATTTAATGTCAACCTTGTGATTATGAATTTTTCTCAAGTTCATAATGAGGATAGTTCAAGTTGCTTGGCGGCTTATCCTTAGCCTCGCTTTCCGATTCAGTATGGCATTATCCAAATAATAAAAAACCCCGGAAACGCTCCGAGGTTTTGTTGTCGTTCGCAAAAATGGGTTTGGTCAGATCAGAACAAACCAGCCAAGCGATTCAGGTCTGATTGAATGGCCCCTGCGGTTACTTCACGTCCTGCACCTGGCCCACGAATCACTAGTGGATTGTCTTTGTACCATTTACTCTCAATGGCGAAGATATTGTCACATGGCAGCAAATTCGCTAGAGCATGTTCACGTGATAACGCTTCAACGCCTACTGTGGCTTTGCCATTACGCTCTAGACGAGCCACATAACGCAGCACTTGGTCGTTTCTCTGCGCCTTGGTCAAACGTTCTTGAAGAATCTCGCTGAGAATATCTCCTTGGTCGAAGAACGCGTCTAGGCTCAAGTCTCGCAATTCTGCTGGCACCAGCGACTCTACTTTCACGTTCTCTGGTTCAATATCCAAACCAGATTCTCGAGCTAAGATGACCAGCTTACGCATCACATCAGAACCATCAAGGTCAGAACGAGGGTCAGGCTCAGTCAAGCCTTGTTGCCATGCTAAATCAACAAGCTCAGCAAAAGGTACCGAACCGTCAAACTGTTGGAATAACCACGATAACGTACCTGAGAAGATGCCTGATAGTGCGACGATATCATCACCACTTTCACGCAAATCTCGAACGGTATGGTTGATTGGTAGCCCTGCACCAACGGTCGCATTGTACAACCAATGGCGGCCAATTTTAGCAAACGCGTCTTGTACTTGATGGTAGTACTGACTGTCCGCCGAACCTGCTACTTTGTTCGCCGAAATTAGGTGAATGCCTTGCTGTGCGATTTCCACATAACGTGTCGCCAGCTCTTTACTTGCCGTAACATCCAGTACCACGGCTTCATCAAAGTTTTGTATCGCACCAAGCTTCGTCAGCCAGTTGCCATCATTCTCTGTACTTTCATCATCAAAACGCTGAGCAACCGTCGCGGCATCAATACCGTTTTCATCAAACCAGTACGTTTGGCTGTCGACAACCGCTACCAAGTCAAAGCTCATACCGTGACGTTTTTCGAGCTCTTCTTTTTGCTCTGCGAACAGTGATAACCAACTTGACCCAATGTTGCCTTTACCACACAAAGCCACCGCTACGCGCTTTTGCGCTTGAAACAATTGGCTATGAATACTTTGTACTAGCTCTTCGACTTCAGCACGACGCAACACGGCGACCAAACTCAAGCCAGATTCCGTCTCTGAAATAAACTCCACCGGAGCGTGTTTCAATTGCTGGTAAAATCCAAAGCAGTGATTCGCATTTTTCGTCACGCCGGCACCGACTGCAGCCAGTAATGAATAGCCCTCTTTCAGTTTGATTTCCGCTTCAACGGCCAACTCTTGCAGATAGGTTAATGCGCCGCCAGCAATCTCTGCGGTATAGGCTAAACGTAAGGTCTGCTGATCTTCTTGTGCTTCGAATGCTAAAGGCTCCAATTGAGCACGTTTTAGCGCCTGCAGAACTTCTTTCTGCGCTCGCTCAAAATCGTGACCATGGATAAAAGACAGCTGCACTAATAGCACTTCATCAAGAGAGGTAATGATTTTTGCACCGCGGCCGGATGCCAATACACGTTCGATTCGTGTTGAGCCAGACTCTGGCTGGTAGCTGCATTTTAGGTTCAAATCCATCGCGCTTTGAGCCACAGGCTGAAGTGTACGACTGTGTAACACCGGCGCAGCAAGACGAGCCAGCTCACTCGCTTCATCCAAGCGCAGTAGAGGGAGCAGGCAAGCATCCGATACCAAACGAGGATCTGCGCTGTAAACGCCAGCCACGTCACTCCAGATGGTCACCGAATTAACTTCAGCTAAAGCACCAATAACGGTTGCTGAGTAGTCTGAACCATTGCGTCCAAGCAATACTGTCTCACCCGCTTCGTTTTGCGCCATAAAGCCAGTAATGATGACGCGTTTATGGCTGTGTTGAGCCAACGCTTCTTTGATCAATACATATGAACGAGCACGATCAACCTCTGGCTGTGTGCCAGCTTCCGCACGCAGAAACACGCGTGAATCTTGCGCTACCGCTGGCAGATCCTGCTGTGATAACAGCGCAGCCAGTAAGCGTGAAGACCATACTTCGCCATGACCTAAAACCGCTGCTTTTTGTGTTTCGGTTAGTGGCGCTGTTAACTCTGCCAAGGTACTGAATTCATCTTGAAGAGAAGCAAGCAGTTGCGCTTGTACTTCACCTTCTAGTAAAGCTTCTACCAATTCAGTTTGGAACTGTCGCAAGCTCTGCAAGGCTTCATGGGCAATGCGGCCATCTTTATCTAAGCCTTCTAAAAACTCGATCAAGCGGTTGGTGGTTTTCCCTGCCGCAGAGACCACCACCAAGTCATTTTCTGCCGAATACTCTTTAAGAATAGTTACCACGCGCTGGTAGCACTCGGGGTTCGCTAAGCTGCTGCCGCCAAATTTATGCAGCTGACGTTGTACACTCATGACCTTCCTCTCCCAATTACTGTGCTGCTTTCGCGAATGCTTGCTCAAGATCGGCAATCAGATCTTGCGCATCTTCTAAGCCAACAGATAAACGCAGTAACTGTTGAGAGACACCTGCTTCAGCCAGTGCTTCTTCACCCATCGCACGATGCGTCATTGAAGCTGGGTGGCAAATCAAGCTTTCTACGCCACCTAGCGATTCTGCAAGAGAAAAGAGTTCAAGTTCTTTAACAAACACTTTTAGCTGATCAAATGAGCCAGCAAACTCAAAGCTCAGCATAGAACCAAAGCCCGACTGTTGCTTCTTCGCGATGTCATGACCTGGATGCTCTGGCAAACTTGGATGATAGATCTTCGCCACCAAAGATTGCGTTTGCAAATACGCTAACACTTGCTGAGAGCTTTCTTCGTGAACTCGCATTCGTGCACCCAACGTACGAATTCCTCGAAGTGTCATGTAGCTGTCGAATGGCGTACCCGTTGCACCAATGCAGTTACCCCACCATGCCAGTTCTTCAGCATGCTCTTCAGTCTTGGTGATCACCACGCCACCAATTACATCTGAGTGACCATTAATGTATTTCGTCGTTGAGTGGATAACAAAATCCGCACCTAGCTCCAAAGGCTTTTGGTACACAGGTGTCAAAAAGGTATTGTCCACGGCAACCAGTGCGCCGACTTGTTTTGCCTTTTCACACACAGCGGCAATATCGACCACGCGCACAAGCGGGTTTGACGGTGTTTCTAGCAAGATAAGCTTTGGCTTTTTCGCAATCGCCGCATCCAAAGCTTGCTGATCCGACTGATCGACAAACTGCACTTTAAAATCACCCTTGTTCGCACGAGTATTGAAGAGACGATAGGTACCGCCGTAACAATCGTGTGGCGCAACAATTAAGTCATCAGGACCAAGAAACGCCGATACCCAAAGGTTTAGTGCTGATGTACCACAGTTAGTGACAACCGCACCTTTGCCTGATTCAAGCTCATACAACGCTTGCTCGAGCAAACCTCGGTTAGGGTTACCAGAACGGGTGTAATCATATTGTGGGACTTCACCAAACGCTGGGAAGCCATAGTTAGTCGAAAGGTAGATTGGTGGTACAACAGCGTGGTATTGACTGTCTGACTCGATACCAGTGCGTACAGCAATGGTTGCAGGCTTACGGGTGCTCATGAGTGTATCCTTTCACGGGTGGTGACATCTAAATGGGAATGCGCTATATCTAGCTTGTATTGTTCAATTGATTAATACGCTTCCCTAACTATTAACCTCACTTTACTTGTCTAAAAATAAGACGTCAACACTTCTAGACGTCTATATGTCTTTGCTTATGGCGGTAAATGCAGCTAAAATCAGCACCTATATTTATTTTTCTAACTTATTACATTAATGAAGGTGCGCAATGGCTGACTGGAATGGCGAATACATTAGCCCGTATGCTGAGCACGGTAAAAAAAGCGAACAAGTAAAAAAGATTACCGTCTCTATCCCGCTAAAAGTTTTAAAAGTGCTGACTGATGAGCGAACTCGCCGCCAGATCAACAACTTACGCCATGCGACTAACAGTGAACTACTATGTGAAGCGTTCCTACACGCTTACACAGGTCAACCACTGCCAACTGACGAAGACCTTCGTAAAGACCGTCCAGATGATATTCCTACAGAAGCAAAAGCGCTGATGACGGCAATGGGCATCGAATTCGAAGCGTTTGACGAAGAATAATTGCTTACAAATTCGTCAACATTGTAAAGCTGCACCGGGGGTAGCTTCGACCAAACTAAAAAGGGACGCCATCGCGTCCCTTTTTGTTTGTCGTCAGAAAAGACTCTGGCTTACTCAGCCATGTAGTTTTCTGGCATTTCAATACGTGCCACACCTGAATCAACCGCAGCTTGAGCAACCGCTTTTGCGACACGTGGTAGTAGACGTGGGTCCATTGGTTTTGGAATGATGTAGTCAGAGCCAAACTCTAGTTTATCTACGCCAGCTGCTTTCAATACCGCTTCTGGTACTGGCTCTTTCGCTAGTTCACGAATCGCATCAACTGCCGCTAGCTTCATCTCATCGTTGATTTCGCTTGCACGAACGTCCAACGCACCACGGAAGATGAATGGGAAACACAATACGTTGTTTACTTGGTTCGGGTAATCACTACGACCTGTACCCATGATCAAGTCATCACGCACTTCATGAGCCAGTTCAGGTTTGATTTCTGGATCTGGGTTTGAACATGCGAACACAACTGGCTTGTCTGCCATTAGCTTCAATGCTTCTGCAGGTAGTAGGTTTGGACCCGATACGCCCAAGAACAAATCCGCACCTTCAATCACATCTTCTAGCGTACGCTTATCTGTGTTGTTTGCGAATAGTTGTTTGTATTCGTTTAGGTCGTCACGACGTGTATGGATCACCCCTTTACGATCCAGCATGTAGATCTTCTCACGCATTGCGCCACATTTGATCAACAGCTCCATACATGCCACGGCCGCAGCACCCGCACCAAGACAAACGATGGTTGATTCTTCTAGCTTCTTACCTTGCAGCTCGATTGCGTTCAACATACCCGCAGCGGTTACGATTGCAGTACCGTGTTGGTCATCGTGGAATACAGGTACGTCACAGCGTTCGATAAGACGCTTTTCAATCTCAAAACAATCTGGTGCCTTGATATCTTCTAGGTTAATACCACCGAAAGTGTCAGCAATGTTGGCTACTGTGTCGACAAATTCGTCGATCGTGCGGTGTTTTACTTCGATATCAATTGAATCTAGACCAGCAAAGCGTTTGAACAACAGCGCTTTACCTTCCATTACTGGTTTAGATGCTAGTGGCCCAAGGTTACCAAGACCAAGAATCGCCGTGCCGTTAGAAATAACCGCAACCATGTTGCCTTTCGCCGTGTACTTGTACACGTTATCAGCGTTCTGCGCGATTTCACGTACAGGCTCTGCAACACCAGGGCTGTATGCCAATGCAAGATCATTTGCTGTCTCTGCTGGCTTAGTCAGTTCTACTGCAATTTTTCCTGGGGTTGGGTACGCATGGTAGTCCAATGCTTGTTGGCGGCGTTCTTCTTCTGGGGTGACTTCTTGGCGATTGTCTTCAGACATGGATCGTTTCTCTTTTGTTATTTTTTCGGTAAGGGGGAATAAATTCTAAAGGATAGAAGTCAATCTTCATAGGTAAGATTGCGAGCGATATCCTTAAAAAAGGTAATAATGTAAGAGATAAGACCAGATATCTGCGATTAGCACCTGATAGACAGATCAGGTGCACTTTTAATCACTTTCTTTCGACGAGAAAACAGCGAAATATAATCCTACTCTTCGTCGACATACTGCGCTTGTAAGTAATTTTCGATACCAGACATTTCGATCAAGCCCAATTGCGTCTCAAGCCAATCAACATGTTCTTCTTCGTCCTCAAGAATATCTTGAAAAAGGTCACGCGAAACATAATCACGAATATCTTCCGCATAAGCGATGGCATCTTTTAGATCTGGGATGGCTGCCATTTCGAGCTTCAAATCACATTCGATCATTTCTTTGGTATCTTCCCCAATCATCAACTTACCAAGATCTTGTAAGTTAGGCAGACCTTCCAAAAACAAGATACGTTCGATCAGGTGGTCAGCGTGCTTCATTTCATCGATCGACTCGTGGTACTCCTTGTCAGCGAGGTGCTTTAAACCCCAGTCTTTGTACATACGAGCGTGCAGGAAATATTGATTGATAGCGACGAGCTCGTTGCCGAGCACTTTATTGAGATGTTGGATTATGATTGGATCGCCTTTCATGACAAAGCCCTCCTCTTTGGCTTCATTTAAATGTAGAAGCAAATGAGAAGGTGTCAAAAAGGCTTAGCGAATAATTAGCTAGCTTGTTTCAGTGTTAGGTATTCTGTTTCCGCTAAAATTTCTTTAGCTTGCTTGATGCACTTACCGCACTGACTGCCCAACGCTGTGCATCGTTTGATCCCTTTGATGTCTGATACGCCTTCATCTATCGCCAACTTCCTAATCTTCTTGTCAGAGACACCATGGCAAAGACAAACGTACATACTCACAACCTTTAAATTTCACTTTGGGAAGAAATATAAACAAGAATCGTTCTTGTTACTAGTTGTATTAAAGGGAATAACAGAACGTTTTGTTATAACGATTTCAGCCGTTTTAGAGGCTTTCAATGACTTAGCAGACAGCTAGAAACTAGGGGAAAATTGAGTAGAGCTAAGGTTATGTTTTTCAAAAACAAAAAATATGACAAAGAAAGATTGGCTTATAACCATATTGGAGGGAAGAATTGCAGATATAAAAAAGGGAAGCCTTAGCTTCCCTTTTTCTAGCGCTTTCTTCAAAAAGAAGAAGAGTGCAAGATTACGATTAATTCAGTAAGAATTAGTCGAAGATCTTAGCAACAACACCAGCACCTACAGTACGGCCACCTTCACGGATAGCGAAACGTAGACCTTCGTCCATAGCGATTGGAGCGATTAGCTCAACTTGCATTTGGATGTTGTCGCCTGGCATTACCATTTCTACGCCTTCTGGTAGAGAGATGTCACCAGTTACGTCAGTTGTACGGAAGTAGAACTGTGGACGGTAGCCTTTGAAGAATGGAGTGTGACGACCACCTTCATCTTTAGACAGTACGTATACTTCTGACTCGAACTTAGTGTGTGGAGTGATTGAACCAGGCTTAGCTAGTACTTGACCACGTTCAACTTCATCACGCTTAGTACCACGTAGAAGTGCACCAACGTTCTCACCAGCGCGGCCTTCGTCAAGAAGCTTACGGAACATTTCAACACCAGTACATGTAGTAGTAGTAGTGTCTTTGATACCAACGATAGCAACTTCGTCACCTACGTTTAGGATACCACGTTCGATACGGCCAGTTACTACTGTACCACGACCTTGGATTGAGAATACGTCTTCGATAGGCATTAGGAATGGCATATCTACTGCACGCTCTGGCTCAGGGATGTATGAATCTAGCGCTTCTGCTAGTTCAACAATCTTAGCTTCCCACTGCTCTTCGCCGTTTAGTGCGCCTAGTGCAGAACCTTGGATAACTGGTAGGTCATCACCTGGGAAATCGTACTCAGATAGAAGTTCACGAACTTCCATTTCTACTAGTTCTAGTAGCTCTTCATCGTCAACCATGTCACATTTGTTCATGAATACGATGATGTATGGGATACCAACCTGACGGCCTAGTAGGATGTGCTCACGAGTTTGTGGCATTGGGCCATCTGTAGCAGCAACTACAAGAATACCGCCGTCCATCTGTGCAGCACCAGTGATCATGTTTTTAACGTAATCCGCGTGTCCTGGACAGTCAACGTGCGCGTAGTGGCGAGTTGGAGTGTCGTACTCTACGTGAGAAGTAGCGATTGTGATACCGCGCTCACGCTCTTCTGGAGCGTTATCGATAGATGCGAAGTCACGAGCAGCACCGCCGTATACTTTAGCAAGTGTTGTACAGATAGCTGCAGTTAGAGTAGTTTTACCGTGGTCAACGTGGCCGATAGTACCAACGTTTACGTGCGGTTTTACACGTTCAAATTTTTCTTTAGACACAATCGTGTTCCTTCCTAGTTATGATTCGCCGTGATCATTATTGATCTCGACGCGCCAGAAATTGTTATTTTATGCGCCAACGCTTGTTAGCGCAATATTTGGACGCATTGATCTTTAAAAAAAGCTGGACTTTTTTTCAGCTCAAAGCGTTTTAATTAGTAACCACGGTCTGCAATGATTTTATCTGCGAAGTTTTTCGGTACTTCAGCGTACTCGTTAAACTCCATAGAGTAAGACGCACGGCCTTGAGTTGCAGAACGTAGGTCCGTTGCGTAACCAAACATCTCAGATAGTGGAACTTGAGCACGGATGATCTTAAGACCAGCCACACCTTCATCCATACCTTCGATCATACCGCGGCGACGGTTTAGGTCACCAACAACGTCACCCATCCAATCTTCCGGCGTAGTTACTTCAACATTCATCATTGGTTCTAGAATCACAGGTTGTGCTTCTAGTGCACCTTTCTTGAATGCCATCGAGCCAGCGATCTTGAACGCCATCTCGCTTGAGTCAACATCGTGGTAAGAACCGTCAAATAGTGTTGCTTTAATATCTAGAACAGGGTAACCCGCTAGAACACCACTATTCATTTGTTCTTCGATACCTTTCGATACCGAGCTGATGTATTCCTTAGGAACTACACCACCCACAATCTCGTCTACGAATACGAAACCTTCACCAGGCTCTGAAGGTTCAAGTGTGATCCATACGTGACCGTATTGACCGCGACCGCCAGATTGACGAACGAACTTGCCTTCAACTTCCGCTTTGCCACGAATGGTTTCACGGTAAGCAACCTGAGGTTTACCAACGTTACAGTCAACGCTGAATTCACGCTTCATACGGTCAACGATGATATCTAGGTGAAGCTCACCCATACCAGAGATCAGAGTCTGACCTGTTTCGTCATCCGTTTCCACGCGGAATGATGGGTCTTCCGCTGCCAGTTTACCTAGCGCGATACCCATTTTCTCTTGGTCTGCTTTAGAACGAGGTTCTACAGCGATCTGAATTACAGGCTCAGGGAACTCCATGCGCTCTAGAATCACTTTGTGGTTCTGGTCACATAGCGTGTCACCTGTTGTAACGTCTTTCAGACCGATAGCAGCTGCGATATCACCAGCGCGAACTTCTTTTACTTCTTCACGCTTGTTCGCATGCATCTGAACGATACGACCGAAACGCTCTTTCTTGTCTTTTACTGAGTTGTAAACAGCATCACCTGAGTTTACAACACCTGAGTAAACGCGCATGAAAGTTAGCGTGCCCACGAATGGGTCAGTCGCGATCTTGAATGCTAGTGCTGAGAACGGTTCGTTATCGTCTGCGTGACGTTCAACTTCGTTCTCTTTTTCGTCGATACCTTTAATTGCAGGAACATCAACTGGCGATGGCAAGAACTCGATCACTGCGTCTAGTACTGCTTGAACACCTTTGTTTTTGAACGCACTACCACAAGTAGCCAGTACGATTTCGTTGTTTAGTGTACGAGTACGTAGAGCTTGTTTGATTTCAGCTTCAGACAGTTCACCTTCTTCAAGGTACTTGTCCATTAGCTCTTCAGTTGCTTCTGCTGCCGCTTCAACTAGGTTGTTGCGCCACTCTTCAGCAAGCTCTTGCATGTCAGCTGGAATTTCGTCGTATGTAAACGACATGCCTTGGTCAGCTTCATTCCAGTTGATCATCTTCATCTTGATAAGGTCGATAACACCCTTGAAGTCATCTTCCGCACCAACGTTCAGTTGGATTGGAACAGGATTCGCACCAAGACGGTTTTTGATTTGGTCCACAACGCGTAGGAAGTCAGCGCCTGCACGGTCCATCTTGTTTACAAATACCATACGTGGAACGTGGTACTTGTCAGCTTGACGCCATACAGTTTCAGACTGAGGTTCAACACCAGATGAACCACAGAACACAACAACTGCACCATCAAGTACGCGTAGAGAACGCTCTACTTCGATAGTAAAGTCAACGTGTCCAGGAGTGTCGATGATGTTAACGCGGTGCTCTTGGAATTGTGCTTCCATACCACGCCAGAAGGTAGTAGTCGCCGCAGACGTGATTGTGATACCACGTTCTTGCTCCTGCTCCATCCAGTCCATGGTTGCTGCGCCATCGTGAACTTCACCGATTTTATGAGACAGACCAGTGTAGAACAGAATACGTTCAGTAGTGGTTGTTTTACCTGCATCTACGTGAGCACAGATACCGATGTTACGGTAGCGCTCAATAGGAGTTTTGCGAGCCACGATTGAATCCTCTTAACTTAGAGATAGGGACTATTGCTATAACTAAAAAATGCTATCCCCTAGATATAGCAATAGTTCCTAGCATAGGCATAGGAACTAAAGAAGTGCTGCAAGGAACCTTGCAGCACTGAAAAGGTATTACCAACGGTAATGAGCGAACGCTTTGTTTGCGTCAGCCATGCGGTGAACGTCTTCACGTTTCTTAACCGCAGTACCTTTGTTCTCAGACGCGTCTAGCATTTCAGCAGCTAGGCGTTGAGCCATAGATTTTTCACCACGCTTACGCGCAGCTTCAACCAACCAACGCATAGCAAGTGCGTTACGGCGAACCGGACGTACTTCTACAGGTACTTGGTAAGTTGAACCACCTACACGGCGAGATTTAACTTCTACCGCTGGGCGAACATTTTCAAGAGCTTCTTCAAAAATAGCTAAGTGGTCTTTACCAGACTTTTCAGCCATAGAATCTAGTGCAGTGTAAACAATTTTTTCTGCAGTAGATTTTTTACCGTCAACCATTAGGATGTTAACGAATTTTGCCAGCAGTTCAGATTTGAACTTTGGATCTGGAAGGATCTTACGCTGACCAATGACGCGACGACGTGGCATGGATTTTCTCCGTTGTCTTCTTCAGGTTTTATCCAAAACTTTTCAGTTTTTTCAAAAAATTAAAAATAATTTAGTGTTTGGCCTTACTTAACGGAATCCATTAAGACTTAGGACGCTTCACACCGTACTTAGAACGACCTTGTTTACGGTCGTTAACGCCAGCACAGTCAAGTGCACCGCGAACAGTGTGGTAACGTACACCCGGAAGGTCTTTTACACGACCGCCACGGATTAGTACAACACTGTGCTCTTGAAGGTTGTGACCTTCACCGCCGATGTACGATGTAACTTCGAAGCCGTTTGTCAGACGTACACGACAAACTTTACGAAGTGCTGAGTTAGGTTTTTTAGGTGTAGTAGTGTAAACACGAGTACATACACCACGTTTTTGTGGGCACGCTTCTAGTGCAGGCACGTTGCTTTTAACAACTTGCTTTGCACGTGGCTTACGTACCAACTGGTTAATAGTTGCCATTAACTAGCTCCTGATTTACTTGAAAGTAAGCTTTGTGAAAAATCTATCCCTAACAGCGGTTGGCAGTTAGGGACGCAAAATTCTATGCAGCAGTGAGAGGTGTGTCAAGAAATATACGGATCTTTTTTGTTCAATTAGGACAATTAATCCGTAAAGCTCAATCGACAGGAAAGAAGGGTTAATCCCAAGTCAGAGATTTGGCTTGTTTTGCTGTTAGTTCAACAAAGCCAGTATAGCCAACCACTTCAATAGATGGGCTGATACGATTGCTCATGCCACGGGCTTCAATATCGCTTTGCAGCGCAAACACTGATGGGCCTTTTACCTTGCTGAACGCCTTATGCTGAGGGTTCGCAGCGTACACGGCATCTTCAATCAACAAGACATCATCTTGCTCACTGTACAGTGCCATTGCATCGTCTAATGCAGCTACGGATTTGATGATATGTAACATGGTTTCCTCAGAATGACAGCAGTTTGCCCGCTTGTTGCAGTTTAGCTTTCAGTTGCTCACTATTTATAGCCTCTGCATCAATGACTAAATCGGCTTGAGCCAAGCCACGCTCGGCAAGCGAATCGGCACAAACAAATACTTGCTCAATGTCGTACAAGTCGAACAGCTTGAGCATTGGTGCGTAGTCTTTGCTTAAGATGCCATTAGGCTCTTGCCCAAGCAGCAATTGGTAAACACCATCACCAACAAATAGGACAGTGATGTCTTCACAGTACGCAGATGCCGCTAGCAGCGCATCCACACCTTCACGTCCTGCATTGCTACCATGCGGAGCACTACGAAATAGGTAAGTTAGCTGACTCAAAACTGCACCACTCTATCTTGGGTTAACATGGCTTCGGCTAAGCTCCCCAAACCGGCTTGCTCAAACCCTGTAGCTAGGTTGTTCAGCTCAAGACCATGTTGATTCGCTTCATCTTCGCTGACGATGCCGCGACGTAAAGCTGCTGCAACGCAGGTTTCCAAACGAACATCGTGTTGCTGTGCGAGTGATTGCCATGCTTTGGTTAGGTCAAACTCGTCGTTGGCAGGCACGCTCAAAGCCGTACCATTAGTGACGCCATCTTGGTAAAAGAACACACTCACCAGAGTATGCCCTTGTTCAATGACCGCTTGTGCGAATTGATATGCGCTGCGTGCTGATTGGCTGCCGTAAACCGGACCATTCACGACCAGCGTGTAAGTTAATCCACTCACGCTTATTCGTCCTCAGTTTTACGCTGACGAATGTATAGGTAAACGGTGTGCTTAGAGATGTTCAGCCGATCTGCTACGCGGTTGATGGCGTCTTTGATATCGAAGATACCTTTGTCGTACAGCTCCATGACGATCTGACGGTTTTTGGTGTTATTCGATACCGATTTATCGGCGTTGATCTCTTCAATCGTGCGCTCAACCGTTTGGTCTACGAGTTCTTCAACATCACTTGCGAAGTTAACGGATGACGCCGCTTCTTTCGCTTCCTGCGTTGGCATGAAAGATTGCAGCACTTGAGAGAAAGGCGCATCAAGGTTGACGTTGATACAAAGCAAACCAATCACGCGGTTTTCGCCGTTACGAATCGCAACGGTGATCGACTTCATTAATACGCCGCCTTTTGCGCGGGTGAAATACGAACGTGAGAAGTTACGCTCAGAACCTTCGATGTCTTTCAGCATCTTAAGTGCTAAGTCAGTGATAGGAGAACCTACCTGACGACCGGTGTTCTCACCGTTAGCGATTTTGATTGCAGAGGTATTGAGGTCTTCCAGTGAGTGAAGAACGATCTCACAGAACGGACCGATAAGACTGGCAATGCCGTCAACGACCGCTTCGTAAGATCTCAAGATGATTTTATCGTGCTCGGTAAATGGCATCACGTTGACAGATTCCATTTCGAGCAACATTTCCGCATTTATTGTTTCTGTAGTTGTCATAAGCCTTCGAGCGAAAAATCAACAAATTGGTGTAAGTTTATCAGAAAATTTGAAAGGCAACCTAGCAAACTCACCAACTAGTGACCTAGAACAAAAAAGGCCCGTAAAACGGACCTTTTTTCATCGAGTTATCGCTAAGGATAATTATTGAGCAGCGTTGTCGTTCTCAATTTTTAGTAGCTCAACTTCGAATACTAGCGTTGAGTTAGCAGGAATGCTTGGTGTGTCTTGGTCACCGTATGCTAGCTCTGGCGGGATAACGAATTTGAACTTAGAACCTACAGGCATTAGCTGAACACCTTCAGTCCAACCTGGGATTACGCGGTTTAGTGGGAACGTTGCTGGTTCGCCACGATCGTAAGAGCTGTCGAATTGAGTACCGTCGATCAGAGTACCTTTGTAGTGTACTTGAACTGTGTCGGTGTCTTTTGGCTTCTCGCCTTCAGCCGGTGTTTCAACTTTGTATAGAAGACCAGATTCTGTCTTCACTACGCCTTCTTGCTTCTCGAATTCCGCACGGAAGTCATCACCAGCTTTCTTCGCTTCAGCTGCTTTCTCAGCCGCTTGCTTTTGCATAGTTTCTGCAACACGCTTGTCTAGAGATTCTAGAGCGGCACGAGTTTCTTCTTCGTTTAGCGCTGCTTTATCTTTAAATACGTCTTCGATACCTTTAAGAACTAGGTCTTTGTTTAGGTTGATGCCAATTTCGCTTGGTTTTTCAATGCTAGTGCTTAGGTAGTTAGCAAATGAAACACCGATCGCGTAAGCCGCTTTGTCATCGTCTGTTTTAAAGTGAACTGCTTTACCAGTCTCTGCTTGAACTTGTTCTGCTTGAGGTGCTGCTTCTGGTTTTGTTTCTTCTTTTTGACAACCTACCGCTAGCATTACTGTTGCAGCAAGTAGCGACACTTTTAAAACTGATTTCATTAAATTCTCCCAATAATGGCTTAGCCACTGGTTGTTGTGCACAAATCTTCTATGAGACTAGTGAAGACAATCGTTATACCAATATACTAGCTATATGTCTTAAGACACAAACCGGATTATTAGATGTGATGCAAAGAATTTCTCATTTATTCCTATATTTAATTGTCATCACCACGTTAAATGGATGCTTTTTTACCGATCGTGATGTTCAACGTTGGTCACTCGAACCACAAGGTTCCACCAGCTTTGCGCTCAGCCGAGATGGTCGATTTGCGCTGCTGTACTCCAAAGAGCACCAATTGGTTCTTTGGGATTTGGAGCAAAACAAACAACTCGCAAAGCTGGGTGAACTCGATCAAGCCGCCAACGTGGTCTCCCATATTCGCATTTCAGACAATGGTCGTTATGCAGTCACAGCAAGCCAAATGAACTTCGCTGTGTGGGATCTCGGATGGACTCAAGCTGAAGGGCTGTGGTCTATCGATGACGCACTGATTCGAGACGTTGATATCACCAGTAACGGTGAACAGGTATTACTTGGACTGTCCAACGGTAAAGCGATTTACGTCAACTTAGTCACTGGTCGTAGGCTAGAGTTCCTTGCGCACCAAGAAAAAGTCAATTCTGTCGCTATCTCGCCCAACGGTCGCTTCGCTCTCACAGGTGGCAACGACTACAAAGCGTATCTGTGGGATACCGAAACAGGGCTGGTATTGCGTACCTTTGAGCACGACCAACGCGTAGTCAGAGTCGCTTTACAGAGAGATGGCAAACTGGCCATGACCTCAGACGGTGGCAACCAAGCCATCATATGGAATTTAGAGACGGGTGAAGAAGTCACGCAACTGAGCAGTTGGTCTCGTCAGTTAATCTTTTCGACGGCGCGCTTCTCCGATGATGGCAGCTTGTTAGTAACTGGCACACCTTCAGGTCGTGTGATGGTGTGGGATACCCAGACCGGCAAACGCGTCGATGGATTTGAAGTTGAGCCGAAAAAAGATACTCGCCCTCCCCGCGCGGTCGTGTATGATGCAGCCTTTGATTCCAAGCAACGTGTAATTACTGCCACTTCTGCGGGCATTGCCCAAGCTTGGCAGCTAGAGAACGGATCATGACAGATAAAATCATTCAGCAATTGGAAGCACGCATCAATGACTTAGAATGTCAGCTTGCGTTCCAAGAACAGACTATTGAAGATCTGAACGGCGCCTTGTCGCAGCAACAACTGCAAATTACCAAGATGCTCGATCAGATGAAATATGTGGTAGGTAAAGTGAAAAATATGGACTCGTCGAATTTAGCCGATCCGTCAGAAGAAACCCCACCACCGCATTATTAAAATGCAGGCTCAAATAGCATAAGCCCAGAACGTGTTCTGGGCTTTGTTGTATTCGCAACTTAAAAATGTTGCTTAGGAATGAGCGGGACGAAATTATTCGTCTGCGTAGATTTTAACGGTCAGCTCGCCTTGTGTATTGATGCCAGCTCGGTACATGCCAGAACTGTTCATCGCAAAGTGCAGCTCACCTTTAGCATCAATTGCAATCAAACCACCTTCGCCGCCCATTGCTTTTAAATCACCCTGAATAATGTGTTCGCACGCCGTATGAACGTCTTCTTGCAAATAACGCATGCGTGCTGCAACGTCTTCCGCAACACGTTTACGAATAAAGAACTCACCGACGCCCGTAGTGGAAACCGCGACGACACCATTCTCTGCCACCGTACCACAACCAATCAGAGCGGAGTCTCCCACTCGACCGTATTTCTTGTTGGTCACGCCACCAGTACTGGTGGCAGCGGCTAAGTTGCCTTGTTGGTCCAAAGCCACCGCACCAACCGTACCGTGCTTACGATCATCTGGGTAACGAGATTCCGACAGAGCAAACAGTCCTTTCTCACGCATAGACAGCAACTGCTCATAGCGGCGATCGGTAAAGAAGTAATCCTGCTCGGTGTACTCATGACCTTGTTCAAAAGCAAACTTCTCTGCGCCCTCGCCCACCAACAATACATGGTTGCTGTTTCGCATCACGTCACGAGCGAGTTCAATGGGGTTTCTGATATGACGCACCCCAGCGACTGCCCCTGCGGCTTGATGTCGACCATCCATCACAGAGGCATCCATTTCGACCATCTCGTTATGGGTCAGTACCGAGCCTCTACCCGCATTAAAATTAGGAGAGTCTTCCAGCACTTTCACTGCCGCCACGACCGCATCTATGGCTTCATCACCTGTTGCTAGGATTTGATGCCCCGCTTTTACCGCAGCTTCTAAATCCGCCAAGATGGATTGTTGCAGTTCGTCACTCATCTGTTCACGCAAGATAGTGCCTGCACCGCCATGAATGGCAATCGAGAAAGGTTTCGTCATCGCTTTGTCCAACTGTTATTCCTTGTATGATTGGCACTACACCCCAGATAGACAAAAAGCGCAAGTTGAAACCTCAACTTGCGCTTTTTAAAGCTTTGCTAGATAGCGTTATCTAGTGAAGAGCGTGCGATTAGTGAGAACCGCAACCGCCGCCGCCACAACATTCGTGGTCGTCAGCTTTTTCTTCGCCACCGCAGCAGCCGCCTTCGTGATCGTGGTCGTGACCGCCACAGCAGCCACCACCTTGGTGGATATGACCGTGTTCGATCTCTTCAGCTGTCGCTTCACGAGTAGCCATAACTTCTACTTCGAAAGTTAGTGTTTGACCAGCTAGCATGTGGTTGCCGTCTACAACAACTTCGTCGCCGTCTACTTCAGTTACTTCTACAGGGATTGGACCTTGGTCAGTATCTGCTAGGAAACGCATGCCAATTTCGATTTGGTCAACGCCTTGGAATACGTCTGCAGGAACACGTTGCACTAGTGCATCGTTGTGGTCGCCGTACGCATCTTCAGGAGCTACTGTTACTGAGAACTTGTCGCCAGCCACTTTACCTTCTAGTTCTTTCTCAAGACCAGTGATTAGGTTGTTGTGACCGTGAAGGTAATCAAGAGGTGCTTCAGAAGTTGATTGATCAACAACAACACCGTCTTCCAACATTACTTTGTATGCAAGGCTTGCAACAACGTTCTTTTCAATTTTCATACTAACTCCAGGGAGATTAATTGACCTAACCAGAATGGGGTTAAGTACCGAGATGATAGTATTATGGGGATCAATTAACGAAGTTCAATTACTCAGGCTTAAAAATCCCGATCATTTCTTGTTCTGAGTGTTTATTTTTTTCTACAGATTGCGGTTTACGCTGCTCGGTATAATCGCAGTCGACACACTCAACCAGCTCAATGTTGTTATCAATCCACCAGCGCAGAGTATCTTGCTGACTGCATTGCGGGCAGCTTGCACCCGCGATAAAACGTTTCTTGGCTTTCACTTTTGTTCCTTTTCCCGCCTAATGCTGCGCGGGTACTACTTCCAATGATTTGGCGACTGTTGGTCGCTTTCCATTTCACGACCGAAGATTTCTTCTAGTTCTTTACGTGCTTCTTTCGAGCGTTGAGCGAGTTCTTTGTCCTCATTGTGCTGAGGTAACAAGTCTTTGAGCATAGCATTATCTAGCTTTCGAAAATGTGCTTCTGCCCGCTTTGCTTGATACGGGTGCATGCCTAATTCTACGAGCGCTTGGCGACCTAGATCTAATGCGCCTAAAAAGGTTTCTCGCGAGTAATTTTGCACGCCGTGGTTCATTAACTGGTAGGCTTCTACGCGGCTGCGAGCACGGGCAAGGATCTTCAACTTCGGAAAGTGCGCACGGCAAATGTCGACAATCGCCATCACCTCATCTGGTGAATCCGTACAGATCACTAAGGCTTCTGCTTTATCCGCTCCCGCAGCACGTAACAAATCAATCTGAGTCGCATCACCATAAAACACCTTATAACCGTATTTACGCAGCAAGTGGATTTGGCTCGCATCACTTTCTAGTACCGTTACTTTGATCTTGTTGGCGTACATCAGGCGTCCAACAATCTGACCAAAACGACCAAAGCCTGCGATGATCACTCGTGGTCGACGATCCACCACATTGGTCGTGACGCTCTCTTCTTCTTGGTTAAGCGTGTGCGCAAACCATTTTTTCTGTCCCATTAGCAGCAGCGGCGTGGTCACCATCGACAAGCTCACCACCACCAACAAGAAAGCAACTTGGTCTTTGGTTAAGATACCTTCTTGGCTTGCCGCGGTGAAAATCACAAACGCAAACTCACCACCTTGGCTCAAAATCGCTGCCATACGACTGCGCGACTTCGCACGAACTCGAGCAGTGCGAGCCAAAACATACAGAACCAAACCTTTGACCACCACAAGAGCAATCACGGCACCAATAATTGCGAACGGTTGCAAGGCTAATAAACCAAGATTCACTGCCATACCCACAGCAATAAAGAACAAGCCAAGCAGCAGACCTTTAAACGGTTCAATCGCGATTTCTAGTTCATGACGGTATTCACTTTCTGCCAGTAACACACCCGCTAAGAAAGTACCGAGTGCCATCGACAGCCCCAGCTTTTGCATCGCAACAGAAATGCCAAGTACGACTAGGAGGGCGGCAACGGTGAAGAGTTCTCGCACACCACTCATCACCACAAAACGGAACAGAGGACGTAAGAGGAAATGACCACCAACTAATAACGCAACCACACTGCCTAACACCCAAATAGCATCTAACCAATCACCGCCGCTTTGACCACCGGCGAGTAATGGCAGCATGGCGAGCATCGGGATGACGGCAATATCTTGGAACAGCAGCACCGCAAAACCCGATTGTCCGGTTTCCGTGCCAGCTTGCCCCTGTTCTTCGATCACTTTTAGTGCAATCGCGGTGGACGAGAGTGCCAAGCCCATACCGATCACTAAGCTCACTTGCATGCTCAATCCAAACAGGCTGACGATGCTGCCTATCACCGCCGTGGTAACAATAACTTGGGCACCACCCAGACCGAGGATTGGTCCGCGCATCTGCCATAACTTTTTGGGGTTCAGTTCCAAACCAATTAAGAACAGCAGCAACACCACCCCGAGTTCGGCGAAGTGGAGAATCGCGTCCACATCACTGATTAATCCCAGCCCCCAAGGACCAATTAGAACGCCTGCAATCAGGTAACCAAGCACGGACCCCAGACCCAGCCGCTGGGCAATCGGCACCGCAATAACGGCAGCAGAAAGGAATACCACACTACTTTGAAGAAACTCACTGGTTATCGCCATGGTAACCTCCTTGCTCATCCCACTCTCTCAGGGGGTTGTTCAGCCATTGACGATATTGTTCAGCATGCTGATAACGTTCGATGTCCGATACATTGCGCGACCAGTACAGCACTAAAGGCTCAATCCAATGCATCTGACATAAAGCAGCAGTCAGTTCAAACGGTTGTAGAATTTGCTCAAGTGGGTATTTGTTGTAACCCATCGGGCTGAACGCATCCTCTTTACCGCCAGTAGTGATCACACTACGCCAGTACTTACCCGCTAATGCGCTACCATCACCGAACGCAAAACCTTTGCCCAACACACGATCCATCCATTCTTTCAACAGTGCAGGACAGGAATACATATAGAGAGGATGATGAAAAACGATCACATCATGCGACATCAGCAGCTCGTGTTCGTAGTTCACATCAATAAAGAAATCAGGGTACGCGCCATAAAGATCGTGCACGGTGACATGACCCAGTGATTCGATTTTTTTAATCATCACTTGGTTGGCAATGGAGTTTTGCGGTTCTGGGTGAGCATAAATAACCAGAACCCTCGGAGGAATGGGCGTAGCAACAGCCAAATGGTCGTCCTTGTGTTGATTTCTCAGGGAAAATTATCGTTATCAGTTTGTTATACTTTTTTGTATAGCATAATGCAATTAAAGCGCAGAGATCGACTTTTCCCGCCAATACCCCTACTATTCACCGCGAGATCAACGACCAAGAAACGCGCACTGCGCAAAGTGAATTAAAACTCTATGATTACCTTCTCTGATATTCAGTTACTGCGTGGCGGTAAACCTCTTTTAGACCAAGCATCTGCAACCATTCACCCGGGCGACAAAGTGGGTCTGGTTGGTAAAAACGGCTGTGGTAAATCAACTCTGTTTGCCCTACTAAAAGATGAACTGTCGATTGATGCAGGCTCATTTAGCCAACCTCAACATTGGGAATTGGCTTGGGTTGCACAGGAAACGCCAGCACTCGACCGTAGTGCACTGGAATACGTGATTGATGGTGATCGTGAGTTCCGCGATCTTGAAGCTCAACTGGCGATCGCCGAAGAGAAAGACAACGGCACCCTAGTTGCAGAGATCCACGGCAAAATTGAAACCATTGGCGGTTACAGCATTCGCGCACGTGCTGCCGAACTGCTTGATGGTCTGGGCTTTAGCCAAGAGCAAATGAGCTGGAACCTGACTCAGTTCTCGGGTGGTTGGCGTATGCGCCTTAACTTGGCTCAAGCGTTGTTGTGTCGTTCTGATCTGCTGTTACTCGACGAACCAACCAACCACTTGGATTTGGACGCGGTAATGTGGCTAGAACGCTGGCTACAAAACTACCCTGGCACACTGATTCTGATCTCGCACGACCGTGATTTCTTGGATCCGATCGTTGGTCGCATCATTCACATCGAGAATCAGCAGCTGAACGAATACACGGGTAACTACTCGTCATTCGAAAATCAACGCGCACAAAAAATGGTGCTGCAACAAGCGATGTTCGAGAAGCAACAGAAACAGATGTCGCACATGCAAAGCTACATCGACCGCTTCCGTTACAAAGCATCCAAAGCGCGCCAAGCACAAAGCCGTATTAAAGCACTGGAGCGTATGGAGAAGGTACTGCCAGCGCAGTTCGATAACCCATTTAGTTTCCAGTTCCGCGATCCTACTGCACTGCCAAACCCAATCATGATGATGGATGAAGTATCGGCGGGTTACGGTGATAACCTGATCCTAGAGAAGATCCGCCTTAACCTTGTTCCGGGTAGCCGCATTGGTCTACTTGGCCGAAACGGCGCGGGTAAATCAACCTTGATCAAATTGCTGTCTGGTGAGCTCAAAGCGCAAGGCGGCGATCTCACTTATTCACAAGGCGTGAAGATCGGTTACTTCGCTCAGCACCAACTAGAAACACTGCACCCAGAAGAAACACCGCTGCAGCACATGATGCAAATCGCACCAGATCAAACCGAGCAGCAGCTACGTGATTATCTAGGTAGCTTTGGTTTCCAAGGTGATAAAGCGCTTGAGAAAGTCGCACCGTTTTCAGGTGGTGAGAAAGCACGTTTGGTATTGGCATTAATTGTGTGGCAGAAACCGAGCCTATTGCTACTCGATGAACCGACCAACCACTTGGATTTGGACATGCGCCAAGCACTGACCATGGCACTACAAACATTCGAAGGTGCGATGGTGATTGTTTCGCACGACCGCTACCTATTGCGTGCAACCACAGATGATTTGTACCTTGTGCACGATCGCCAAGTCGCACCATTCGACGGCGACTTGAACGATTACTACAAGTGGTTGACCGAGCAACAAAAAGCCGAGCGTAAAGAAGCACAAGCGGCTCAGCCAGTGAAAGATAACGCCAACAGTGCAGCGGCGAAAAAAGAGCAAAAGCGACGCGAAGCAGAATTTCGTAAGCAGACCGCACCAATTCGCAAAACGCTGACACAGTTGGAAAACAAAATGGATAAGTTAGGCGAAGCACTGGCGAAAGCAGAAGAACAGCTATCGGATAACTCTCTGTATGAAGCCGAAAACAAAGCTAAACTTAACGAAGTGTTGGCGCTTCAAGCTTCTAGCAAAGCAGATCTTGAAGAAGTAGAAATGGAATGGATGTCTGCCCAAGAAACACTTGAGCAGATGGAACTAGAGTTTAATCAATGACAAACGAGCACGCAGAATACACTCTCACCCTAGAACACCTTTGGCAGTTCAGTCTGCAATTTTATGGTGTGCGAGAAGTGAAGGAAGCGTGCCTATCATTGCAAAACAACTATCACGGCAACGTGAACCTATTACTGCTGCTCAGATGGCTCGATGAGCAGCAGGTAATTTTCCAAGAGCAAGACTGGCACTTGGTGCAAGGCTGTCTTGGTCGAAGTGAAACCCTGCTCCACTCTTACCGTGAACTTCGTCGCCACCTCAAATCACAAGTTAATGATGCGCTTTATCGCGAAGCATTACAGTTCGAATTGCAGCTCGAAAAACAGCAACAATCCGACCTAGTCGACTGCGTCAACTCACTCAAATTAGTCAAGAATGACGGCGAACCACTGACGCTGAGATACTGTCGCCAGTTGGGTGGTGAGCATTTACAACAGGCATTCTCCATGCCAGTTCCAAACATTCAATATCCATAAATCAGTCATAAACCAGTAAAATATCTATACTAAAGCTATAAAGAATTATATTAATAAGTTCTTCGGCGAACATTGAAGGACCATATAAGAGCAGTTAGGTATGACACAATTTTTCGCAGCCGCCGGGATTAAGAACCCGCATCTCCAGACGCTATTGCCGCGCTTTATCCGCAAGAAAGCGTTATTTACGCCTGTTTGGCAAACACTCGATACACCAGATGGTGACTTCCTTGATTTGGCTTGGTCACAACAGCCAGATTCTGAAGCCGCTCACAACAAACCAATCTTCGTCCTCTTTCATGGCTTGGAAGGCTGCTTCTATAGCCCGTATGCGAATGGTTTGATGAATGCCTTCTCTAAATCGGGGTGGCTGTCAGTGATGATGCACTTTCGTGGGTGCAGCGGTAAGCCAAACAAAAAAGCCCGCGCTTATCACTCCGGCGAAGTAACGGATGCTCGCTTCTTTCTTGAGCAGCTCAATCAGCAATTCCCTAACAACCCTAAAGTTGCGGTCGGCATTTCCCTTGGCGGTAACATGTTGGCGAACTACTTGGCTGAGTACAAAGACGATCCCATCTTAAGTGCCGCGTCCATTGTCTCTGCACCACTGGACTTGGCAGCATGCGCAAATCGTATTGAGCAAGGCTTCTCGAAAGTTTACCGACGTTACCTACTCTCCTCACTCAAGCGCAATGCGTTACAGAAGCACGATTTGATCCACGGAGAGTTAGCCCTGTCGTACAACTCGATCAAACGCGTCACTCGCTTGTATGAGTTTGATGACTTGATCACCGCACCTCTGCATGGCTTTAAGGACGCGCAAGATTATTACGATCAATGTTCAGGCTTAAGCAAGCTGCAGCAGATCACCTTGCCAACCTTGATCATCCACGCCAAAGACGATCCCTTTATGACCGAAGAAGTGATCCCGAAATTCGTATTGCCAGACAACATCGATTACCGACTTTACGAACATGGTGGTCACGTAGGCTTCCTAACAGGTAGCGCATTAAAGCCGAAGTTCTGGTTAGAAGAAGCCCTGCCGGCTTACTATGAAAGTATCGCTGCGGAGTACCTTTCTGCTGTATCCGTGCCGCGAACACAGTAAACTACTTAGGCGCGCCAGACATCAACAACCCAAGAGGCGCGCTTAAACATCATAAAAGTTTGAGGTATTTATGATCATTCCATGGCAAGACATTGCGCCAGAGACACTAGAAAACCTGATCCGCGAATTCGTTCTTCGTGAAGGCACCGACTACGGCTCAGTCGAAGTTTCATTGCAGAGTAAAATCGATCAGGTCAAATCCCAATTAGAGAAAGGCGAAGCGGTCATCGTATTTTCTGAGCTTCATGAAACGGTTGATATCCAACTAAAAGCAAAGTTTTAGACCCTTCACATTTTACCGTATCCCACTCGATGACAAGGGCTTGTTACGTGCTATAGTGGGTTATCGACCGTGCAGCATACGCGTGCTGCACTTTACAGGTAAGTAATTTTCGACAAGGTTTGTCATGTCAGCGAAACACCCAATCATTGCGGTTACTGGTTCGTCCGGTGCCGGTACTACCACCACTTCTGAAGCCTTCCGCAAGATGTTCAATATGATGAACGTCAAACCAGCGTGGGTTGAAGGTGACAGCTTCCACCGTTTTACACGTCCAGAGATGGATGTCGAAATCCGTAAAGCGCGTGAGCAAGGCAAACACATCAGCTACTTTGGGCCACAAGCCAATGACTTTCCGGGCCTAGAAGAGTTCTTTCGTCAGTTTGGTGAAGATGGCACCGGCAGCGTGCGCCGCTATCTGCACACCTTTGATGAAGCCGTTCCATACAACCAAATGCCGGGCACCTTTACACCTTGGCAAGACTTGCCTGAAAACAGCGATGTACTGTTCTACGAAGGTTTACACGGTGGCGTGGTGGATGGCGATGTCAATGTGGCGCGTCACGTTGATTTTCTGATTGGCATGGTGCCAATCGTCAACTTGGAATGGATTCAAAAGTTCGTTCGTGACACGCGCGATCGTGGCCACTCAAGAGAAGCGGTAATGGATTCGATCGTGCGCTCAATGGACGATTATCTGAACTACATTACCCCGCAATTTTCTCGCACACATATCAACTTCCAGCGTGTACCGACCGTTGATACTTCTAACCCACTTAACGCCAAAGGCATCCCTAGTCTGGATGAAAGCTTCGTGGTGATCCGCCTACGCGGTATCAAGAATGTCGACTTCCCGTATTTGCTGGCGATGATTGATGGCTCATTCATGTCTCGCCATAACACCATTGTGGTTCCAGGCGGTAAGATGAGCTTTGCAATGGAGCTCATAGTAAGGCCGATTCTGCAGCAACTCATCGAAACTGGGAAAATTGGCTAAAAACCTCGTTAATTGAGTGTTTACTTTTCATACCGTGATCATGTGCACAGTTTTGCTTACAAAATCTCAATCATGGCACGATTAAAATCAAGAAATCGTTTCCGAAAAAGGATACTATTTCTAACCGAAACACAAGAGAGCTTGCAGCATATAAAAAGTGCTCTTATTCTAGTAAGCCAATTCAGGCTTAGCTAAAATATGGATAGCGCAAGCGTACCCTGCAGAGGAAGTGAGATATTATGGTTCTAGGTAAACCTCAAACCGACCCAACATTAGAGTGGTTTCTTTCACACTGTCATATTCATAAGTACCCATCAAAGAGCACGCTAATTCACGCGGGCGAAAAAGCAGAGACTTTGTACTACATCGTTAAAGGTTCTGTTGCGGTTCTTATCAAAGACGAAGAAGGTAAGGAAATGATCCTTTCTTACCTAAACCAAGGCGACTTCATTGGTGAGCTTGGTCTATTCGAAGAAGACCAAGAGCGTACAGCTTGGGTTCGCGCTAAATCTCCTTGTGAAGTGGCAGAGATTTCTTTCAAGAAATTCCGTCAACTTATCCAAGTTAACCCAGACATCCTAATGCGCCTTTCTGCGCAAATGGCTCGTCGTCTACAAGTTACTAGCCAAAAAGTGGGTGACCTAGCGTTCCTAGACGTAACTGGTCGTATCGCTCAGACTCTTCTGAACCTTGCTAAACAGCCAGATGCGATGACGCACCCAGACGGCATGCAAATCAAGATCACTCGTCAAGAGATCGGTCAAATTGTTGGCTGTTCTCGTGAGACAGTAGGCCGTATCTTGAAGATGCTAGAAGAGCAGAACCTAATTTCTGCGCACGGTAAAACTATCGTTGTTTACGGGACTCGTTAATCTCGATTAACGTTTAAAAAATTTAAAAGCCACCAAATGCAAGTTTGGTGGCTTTTTCTTTTTTGGAAATCGGGAACGGAAAGCAAAGAATCGAGAACTGGGAACGCTGCGCTTCGGGAGCGGACTTCGTCCTTTGAAATGAAAAGACAAAGAACCGAGAATCGGGAACACTGCGCTTAGAGAGCGGACTTCGTCCTTCGGGATTAAGCCCTCTCAGATTCCGAGAGTGAAAACCTCCCGCAGCGAAGCGTTTCCGCATCTAGAGGGCGTAGCCCGTTCTCGCCTCTTCTTTACCCGTTGGTGCTTTCGAAGATCTTATCTGCCGATGCCGCTACAAATCCTGGGTACAACTCACCGTTATCCATTGGGTAGCGCTTAGCAAACTCGTAGAAGCCTCCAGGAATCACCTCAACGCCTTCAGTAAAGGTCACTGGCACTTTGTCTGCCATGGTCGATGATTGCTCTAGTAGCACCTCTGGCGTGCCTTTTACTTCACCGCCATTCTCGTTGATGGTAAAGCCTACGGTGCGCAGGTGGTCGTTCACTTGCTTCACTTCTTCATGCTGATTGAGTTGATTCACACTCACTGTGAAGTGGTTTGCTCCGTAGCCATGCGCTGCAAGCCAAGAAGCGTATTCACTCTCTTTCGCCAAGGTTTGGAAGTCAGCATAGCTTAGGTCCCACAAACGTCCGCCGTACAAGAAGTCACTGCCTGTCAGTTTAGAAGCATCAACCTGCTCTACCAGTTTATGAACGATGGCTTGTAGCTCTGGTGAGCACTCATCCACTTTCAATTCACTGATGAAGACTTTTGGTTGTTTTGGATCTGGGTGCTCAAAATGTTTTGCCACCAGCTTTTTGCTTTCAAATACGTAGTCACCACAAGCTTTGTAACCCACCGCTAGGAATGGCTTCGCCAGCGTTTCAATGCCTAGGGGAGCGACATTAAACGTACGTAGCGCAATATGGTCATTAATCAGAGGCTCATCTTCTTGAAGAAGTTGATGGACTTTAGCAGCGGAAGGGCACAGACGTTGAATGTAGTCTTGCCATAGCGATTCAAATAACACATCGGGCGTCATAACGACTCCTTGTTATGAAATGTAGAGTTAGGGGTAAGAAGAAGTTGACCGCTCGTTCACAGCCCGTGGGCTGTCCAGAATCACGAACGAGCGGTCATCAACCTGTGACGGTATGTGCGGCATAAGTGCCAGTCAGTCAACACGCGCTGGAGAGTCTTAAGCTCGCCTTTGGCGTTTGCCAGCGCGCTTACCAGAATCCTAACTTGGTAAATAGCTCCGGCAGAGAGAAGCGGCGATACTTTGTCACCACTTCGTATTTCTCAATTACAGGCTTACACCTGGGCTCAATGTTGCAGGCAAGACCGTCTCTTGTCCTTCCATTGATGCCATTGGGTACGCACAGTAGTCTGCTGCGTAGTAAGCACTTGGGCGTAGGTTACCTGAGGCACCCGGACCACCAAATGGCGCATCACCACTTGCACCCGTTAACTGGCGGTTGCGGTTCACGATACCGGCACGAATGTGGTCCACGAAGTATTCCCACTCTTGGTCGTCGGTTGAAACCAGACCAGCCGATAGACCAAAGCGCGTATCGTTCGCCAGTTCTACTGCTTTCTCTAGCCCTTCGTAGCGTACTACTTGTAGAAGTGGACCGAAGTACTCTTCATCTGGCAATTCGACAATGTTCGTCACGTCGATGATACCCGGAGAAACAAACGCCGCCTCGCCCGCTTTCGCTTCAATCAAGCTTTCGCCACCCAGTGATTGCAAGTTCGCTTGTGCATCGAGAATGAACTTGGCTGCCGCAACCGAAATTTGCGGTCCCATGAATGGTGCAGGCTCTGCAAATGGTTGGTCTACGCGAATATTGCGTGTCGCTTCCACCAGCTTAGTAATGACTGCATCACCCTTGTCGCCAAATGGAATGTACAGACGACGAGCACAGGTACAGCGTTGTCCTGCACTGATGAAAGCAGATTGGATAATAGTGTAAACCGTCGCATCTAGGTCGCCGTAGTTATCCGAGATAACCATCGGGTTGTTGCCACCCATTTCAAGCGCCAGCATCTTGCCCGGCTGACCAGCAAATTGACGATGCAGAACATGACCTGTGTTCGCACTACCTGTGAACAGCACGCCATCAATGCCTTTCGCATCCGCCAGCGCAATGCCTGTCTCTTTCGCACCTTGGACTAGGTTAATCACACCTTTTGGTAGACCAACCTCTTCCCAAAGTTTCATGGCTAATTCACCCGTCCATGGTGTTTGCTCAGACGGTTTGAAAACCACGGTATTACCTGCTAGCAGCGCTGGCACAATGTGGCCATTTGGTAAGTGACCAGGGAAATTATAAGGACCAAACACCGCCATCACGCCTAGTGGACGATGACGCAATACAATTTGGTTTCCTGCGGCTTCACGTGTCGCTTCGCCCGTACGGTCGTGGTAAGCACGAATAGAAATCGCAATTTTACCTGCCATCGCTGCCGCTTCGGTACGTGTTTCCCAGATTGGCTTGCCGGTTTCTTTGGCAATCACTTCAGCGATTTTTTCGCTGTTCTCTTTTACTTTCTCAGCAAAAGCCAACACGATCGCCTCACGCTCTGCAAATGGGCGCTTCTTCCAATCAACAAACGCTTCACGCGCCGCAGATACCGCTTGGTTAACCTGCTCTGCTGTTGCGCCGTTGCCTTGCCAGATCACTTCTTGGTTGTAAGGCGACAGAGACGTAAATGCTTCACCCTGACCTTGTACCCATTCACCTGCAATCCAATGTGTCATTGTTTCTATCCTTAAATTCTGTCGTCAGTTACTGCGGAAGAAGGCGAACAAAATCCCCTTCCTCGACCAAGAGTGCATCCGCCAGTTCAGGGGCTAGCACTACGCTTTGCGTTTCCGCGTCATACGCCGCTTTCGCTGCGGCGGCACGGAAATTCTCGAATGACGAGTTACACATCAAAAAGTCTTTTGTGCTGGTGTGCTCCGAGATTTTGACTTGCGCGCGGAATGAGTGGCGTACCGATTCGATATTGCGTAGGTCACACTCCACCGTTGGACCACCATCGAAAATGTCAACGTAGCCACGGTTGGTAAAACCCTCACGCTCAAGCAGCTTCAATGCTGGACGCGTGTTGTCGTGCACTTTGCCAATCACGGCTTGTGCTTCTGGGCTCAGTAGGTTGATGTAGATTGGCAACTTCGGCATCAAGTCGGCGATAAAGCCTTTCTTGCCGATACCTGTTAGATAATCCGCAAGCGTAAAATCGATAGAGAAGAAATGCTCTTGAAGCCACTGCCAGAATGGTGAATTACCGTTCTCGTCTGAAACACCACGCATTTCAGCAAAGATGGTTTCCGAGAAACGTTCTGGGTGCTCTGCCATCATTAAGAAACGGCACTTGGACATCAGACGCCCGTTCAAGCCACCACGGAATTTCTCACGTAGGAACAAGGTACAGATTTCACTGTTACCCGTGTAGTTATTACCAAACGTCAGCAGCTTCACCACGTTGTTTACACCAAGCTTTGGTGACGAGTGCACCACTTTGCTGATGTGGTAAGAATAAAAAGGCACATCCCAGCCGATCGAAGCTTCAATACCTGTGGTACCTGCGACTTCACCAGTTTCAGATTCAAAGCCCACCATTAGGTAGCCTTCATCACCAGCTTCATTCACGTCAGGTTTGCTAAAACTGTATTCTGAGTGCTTGATTCGATTGGTTAACAGTTCTTCGTTAACCGGTAGAGATGTAAATCCATGACCTGACTCAACCGCACAGGTGTGCAGCGCGTCATAATCCGACATTGCGATAGGGCGAACTACTAGCATCAATACTCCCTCCAGATGCAAGAAGATCCTAACTATATTGTAGGAACAATACCCCCATCAGAGATCCTTGATGGGGGTTTCTAGGTTGACTATAAGCGGAGATCGCGCTTAAACCAGCGTTGCGATCGCTTTATCTAGCTTCGCCAAACCTTCTTCGATTTCTTGTTGTGTGATAACGAGTGATGGTGTGAAACGTACGACATTGGCACCCGCAACCAATACCATGAGACCTTGTTTACCTGCAGCAACCAGTACGTCACGCGCACGACCTTGCCACTCTTCATTCAGTGCTGCACCAAGCAGTAGACCTTTACCGCGCACTTCAGAGAAGATGTTGTATTTCGCGTTGATCTTCTCCAGACCTTCACGGAACATCACTTCACGCTCTAGTACGCCAGCCAGTACTTCTGGTTTTGTCACTTCATCAACAACCGCTTCTGCAACCGCACACGCTAGTGGGTTACCGCCGTAAGTTGAACCGTGCGTGCCCACTTTCATGTGCTCAGCCAGTTTTGCCGTTGTTAGCATGGCACCGATAGGGAAACCGCCACCCAGTGATTTCGCTGTGCTTAGGATGTCTGGCGTGATGCCTAGACCTTGGTATGCGTAGAAGTGACCCGTACGGCCGTTACCGGTTTGCACTTCATCGAAAATCAGCAGTGCGTTGTGCTTGTCACACAGCTCGCGAACCGCTTGAGCGAATTCAGGTGTTGGTGGAATGATGCCACCCTCACCTTGCAGAGGCTCCATCATTACCGCACAAGTGCGATCAGACATATGTGCTTGTAGTGCTTCGATATTGTTGTAAGGAAGGTGTGTCACATCACCTGGCTTAGGGCCGAAACCGTCTGAGTAAGCCGCTTGACCGCCTACCGTTACCGTGAAGAAAGTACGACCATGGAAACCTTGTTTGAATGCGATGATTTCAGATTTCTCAGTACCATGAACGTCTGCTGCGTAACGACGAGCTAGCTTTAGTGCCGCTTCGTTTGCTTCTGCGCCAGAGTTAGCGAAGAACACGCGCTCAGCAAAGCTGACTTCTGTTAGCTTCTTCGCCAATCGCAGTGCAGGCTCGTTAGTCATAACATTACTTAGGTGCCAAAGCTTGTTACCCTGCTCAGTCAATGCGTTCACCATAACTGGGTGACAATGACCAAGACAGCTCACCGCAATACCACCAGCAAAGTCGATGTATTCATTTCCGTTCTGATCCCAAATGCGTGAACCTTCACCTTTTACAGGGATCATTTCCATCGGGTTATAGCAAGGTACCATTACCTCATCGAATAAACCGCGCTCTACTTTGTTTTCCGTTGTCATTGCACATTCCTTATTGATACCGCATGCCTAGCAGATAAGCGAATTTAACCGGCACTCTTTGCCAGCAAATAATGTTTTGCATTTAAGCTAATACGGCATTGTATTTACATTTGATTAACCATTTCAATAGTGATTTATTCTTTTCGCATCCAAGCGCAACACCTCATACTCACTATCTATGATTATTTATGCATCAAGAAACGCAAATAGAGAAGCAATTTTTTATAAAAACCATGTATGACAATGGCTAGAAAGAAATGAGAAAAATGAATAGACCTCACCTAATTGGCAGAACGCATAGTTTTGCATTCGCCTTCTTAGATGGAAAATATGAAGAATTTGTTAAGAAAGGTGATCGCGATCAGATCGTTTTACGCGCGAGAAAGTTTGCGAGTAGTTCGTGGCCTTGTTCTGTCTTAATTGACTCAGGATGAAACTGTACCGCGTCAATTGGCAGGGTTTTATGCTGGTAGCCCATGATTTCATCCATGGTTCCGTCAGTCAGCTCTGTCCAAGCGGTCAATTCAAACACATCAGGTAACGTGCCGTTTTTCACCACTAGAGAGTGGTAGCGGGTTACCGTCAATGGGTTATTAAGGTTTTTAAACACACTGCGACCGTTGTGACGAATTGGTGATGTCTTGCCGTGCATCACTTGTCGAGCACGTACTACTTCCCCTCCAAACACCTGTGCAATCGCCTGATGACCAAGGCAAACGCCCAAGATAGGTAACTTACCGGCAAAGTGCTCAATGGCTTGTAGAGAGATACCCGCTTCGTTAGGAGTACATGGCCCTGGAGAGATCACCAAATGAGTTGGGTTGAGCGCCTCAATGCCTTGGATATCGATTTCATCGTTACGCACCACCTTTACGTCTGCACCAAGCTCGCAGAAGTATTGGTAAAGGTTGTAGGTAAAAGAGTCGTAGTTATCGATGATCAACAACATAAAAGGTCGGTTGCTCCAATCCGTTTTGGCAATGCTTACGTAGTGAATCGCCACGTTCGTGACAATCAAGGGCGGTATTTTGCTATACCAAGCAAGAAAGGCAAGTTTTTGCTGAATAAAAAGGCCAGCATAGGCTGGCCTTTGGTCTTTACAGCTATTTAGGAACTGTTTGTCAGGAAATAAATTCGTTTAGCGGCGACGGCGGAATAAGCCTAGACCTAACAGCGCAATTAGCGCGCCAAAGCCAAATGAACCACCATCATCATCGTCTGATGGGTTCGTGCTCGACGGCTCTAGCGTAACATCGCGAGAATCGCTGAACTTAACCGTATTACCCGTAGAGTCTGTCACTTTCTCTTCTAGAACGTACTGACCTTCTGTTGGTGCTTTGTCGAACTCCACACTCACGCTACGAGCATCAATGTCCGCTTGTGTCAGAGTTGTACTCGCTTCGTAACCATCAGCATCAGAGGTTGACGACGCTGCTTGAGTTGCTTCCGTTAGGCTTACTGTCACGATGTCACCGACAACTGCGTTTGGCGGCAGGCGTACTTCCACTGCTAGGTTTTCACCTGAGCTTGGAAGGTCGATATCTGTATCTGGGAAATCAATCGCGATGATCACTGGATCGTGGTCAGACGCCGAGAACGCATCTTTGTACTTCGGCATATCACCGGTGTACTTGCTGCTGTATTCGAACAAGTTACTTTCTAGTGAGTTGATGTGCCAATCTTCAATCGCCACCACTTTTTGTGCCAAGCTGTTGCTCGCCAATGCGTGGTCTAGGTTACCTAGCTCACCAGAGTAGGTGTATGAGAAAGTGTCTGCGCCGTGAAGTACCGTGTTCAGGTTATGGTAACCGTAACCTTTTTCAATTTTGGTCTTCTCTACTTGAAGCTCACCACCACCAATAGTTGTGTAAGCTGCAGTGTAAATGTCACGACCGTATTTCTCTTTCGAGTAATCAGTCAGTGTAAGCAGAGGATCTTCCATGCCGTAGGCGTTTAGGTCACCCATCACTAGCACGTCACCTTCAATGCCTTTCAGAGCGTCACCCACAACGTTAGCAGCAGAAACACGGAAGTTGTTACAGTTACCTTGCAGATCCGCTGGCTCAGAGTCTTCTACGCCTGCGATCCACTCTTCAATACATTCAGAACCTTTCGATTTGAAGTGGTTAACAACAACAGATAGATCTTTACCTGTCTCTTTCACCGTGAAGGTTTGTAGCAAGCTATGACGTTGGTATTTGTCGTAAGCTGGGTTGCCTTCTGCATCGTCGCCACGTGTAATGGTGTTTTCTTCGATGTGCTGCTCTGGCGTCACAATCACTTTCGCTGATTCTTTTGGCGTCACTTCGTTTGCACGGTATAGGATCGCCACCATGATCGCATCACTACCAAAGTACTCATCTTGGTATTTGTCTTGATCCGCGATTTCAACGTAAGTGTAATGATCTTCTGCATCTTCGATTTCAGCATTCAATGCGTCAACCAAGTTCTTCACTGCACTGCTGTCACCAAAGCCGTTGTTCTCGACTTCCATCAAACCAATGATGTCAGCGTCCATCTTGTTCATCGCTGCAACGATTTTTGCTTGTTGGATCAGGAACTCGTCTAGGTTAGTCGCACCACGGTTTTGTCCAGTTGGGTTTTCATGGCCACTGTCAGCCACAGAGTTGAAATAGTTCAGTACGTTGAAGCTGGCGATGCGCAAATCTGAATCCGCAATCGCTGGAGCATCTTTACGAGCCACGTCGAAGTCTTCACCTGAAGTCACGAAGTTGGTGTTATCGACTTCATTGGTCGCAATCAGGCGGTACTCGTTGTAGCTGTATGCCACCACGCCTTGTAGCCCCTCTACTCGCGAACCAAGACGAATGTGCTGCTCAGAAGAGCCATCTTGGTCTGCATCTTTTGCAAAATCTGGGTAGTAAGGGATTTGGCCGTTTGGTGCTTTGCCATCAGATTCTAGGTATACGCGGTTCGCTGCGTTGTCTTTTGCTAGCTCAACGGCTGCATCGCTCTCTGCTGCGTGCAATTGAGTCGGCTTAAACAATGGCGCTTCATGAGACAACATCATGTTGTTACGACGAGAGTCGTAGTCGTAAGAGAAATTACGAGTTACAAACAAATCACTTGCCGAGGTTAGTTCAACTTGCATGCCTTCATGACGCTCTAGAGCATCACGTAATGTCTCACCTTCTTTGATAACAAGATCGGTAACTCGAGGAATATCCGATGTGCCTGTTTTCACATAGCTGTTAGCATCAGAAGCTAGCTGAGTATTGCTGTAGTACTCTTGAACTTTACCTTTCACACAAACAACGTCACCAGCTTTTAGTTCCGTGTCTGCCGCGTCGGTATGAATGAACAAGCCTTCTGAGGTCTTGTCGTTGTTGTCACTTTCTAGTGCTTGTAGGTAGAAACCTTTGGTTAGGCCAGTGGTAACAGCAGTCACGACACCCGTTACGAAATGATCTTCGTCGGTAATGTATGGGTAACCATCAATGAACGGAGATGTATCACCTTCACCTTGAATATCTTGGATGGTAGTGAAGTTAGGTTGCTGACCGTCGACTTCACAAGCGAATGGTGCTGGTGGCTCAGTCGCATTTAGCTCACCAAGACCGTCAATGTTGTCTTTCTCAAATGCTGTCCATTGAGATGCATCATAAGTGGCAGAAGGGGTTAGTGCATCACTGTTACGAACCAATGTGGTGTCTTTACCAAAGTCTACGTCACCCATCACACCGATGATGTCGTGCACTTCACCATCTTTAAGCAGTGCGATCGGATCATCACCGTTAAAGTTCGCAACGCTTTTATCTGTGATATCCGCGACAGCTTTGATGGCATCGCTCGCGTCACCATGCGCCAGTACATACACTTGGTTAGCTTGTAGCGTCACTTGGCTAAGATCGAGTGTGCTACCCCAAGTACCGCCACCGTTTGATGATTTCGCCAGCTCGTAACCAGTTAGCGTTACCGCTGCATCGCCTGTGTTCGCGATCTCTACTGCTTTGTTGTATGAACCACCTTCTAAATACTGAGAGATGATAATTTCTGCGTTAGCGTTGGCACTAAGCGCGCTGGCAATCGTCAGTGCAAGTAAAGAGGGTTTGATTAACGTATCCATTGTCGTACCTGATATTTATTTAAATGCAAACTAAGCCCTGAGCAGAGCCCACCATTTGTGCCTACTATCAGGTTTATTTATGAAATAAATAAGAAACACCAGCAAAAGCCGTGAAATATATCACACGTGAATACGCAAAATTATGCCAGGGCTGCCCCTTTAAACAGCTTTTGTAACAAATACAGCAACTAAGGATATAAATATCAATAATTAGACTTATTACTCGGTTTTATAACACTCAATATGTTACGTGAATGTATGAGTATTTAGTCTGAATTCATTCAATTCTAGCAACGCAATTTAAATATTCAGCAATACTAATTTAGAATAAAGGAAATTATTATTTCCTTCCTTTTTACCGTGTGAATCAAAATAAGCTTTCTGGTTATTTAAGCCTGTTAAGTTCAAATTTTTATAAATCAAACATCATTTTCACCACACAATACTAGCTAAATCCATAACCACTCGTTATAAACCCGCAAGAGACAGAGAACAAGGTCTCCAATAACGACTATCAGGATAAGAAAATGAAACGATTTCAGCAGATTGCGCTAGCCCTTTCGGCTTCAATGTTAATGGCGGGGTGTCAATTGACCTCGAGTGAACCCATCGAACCAAGTACCTCTGAGCATCTGGTCGAAGTGGCTAAGCAAGAACTCAGTGAGTTCAAAATGTTTGAAGTAAGTGATAATGGCTTAATCACCTATACCGCCCGCTTACCTGGCCCTGGCTACTATTGGCTACCCGCAAGTATTAAGGAATCCAGCTACGAGATATCTTGTATCGAATTAAGTTACTTTGTTGATCGTGGCTTTGTCGTCAAGTCTGCTTTCCTAGGCCCAAGAGGACGCGTGGAGTATTACGATATGGAACGTTGCATGGAAGACACGCCATTCCAGTAACATAGGCATAAAAAAAAGCTCCACCAATGGTGGAGCTTTTTTGTATTCGAATTTTACCTATGGGCGAGCAACAAAACCTACTGCTTCGTACGCTTTCTTCAACGTTTCAGCCGCACGTGCTGATGCTTTCTCAGCGCCTTGCTTCATCACTTCGTTCATGTAAGTACGGTCAGCGCGAATGCGATGGTATTCAGCCTGAATTGGCTCAAGCATAGTCACCAACGCTTCACCAACGTCTTTCTTGAATGGACCGTACATTTCAACGCCTTGGTATTTCGCTTCAATCTCTTCAAAGCTCATGCCTGTTGCCGCAGAGTACAGACCCATTAGGTTAGAGATACCTGCCTTGTTGTCCCAATCGTGAGCGATACGCGGTGGCGTTTCTGTGTCGGTTTGCGCTTTGTTGATCTTCTTAATGATCGACTTAGGCTCTTCCAACAGCGTGATAACGTTCTTACGGTTGTCATCAGATTTAGACATCTTCTTGGTTGCGTCTTGAAGGCTCATTACACGCGCGTTTACCGTCGGAATGTAAGGCTCTGGCACTTGGAAGATTGGCTGCTCTGGTGAGTAGATGTTGTTGAAGCGGTTAGCAATATCACGCGCTAGCTCTAGGTGTTGCTTCTGGTCGCTACCTACCGGCACTTGGTGTGCGCCGTAAAGCAGGATGTCTGCCGCCATCAGTACTGGGTAGTCAAACAGGCCAACGTTTACATCACCAAACTGGCTTGAGCTGTCGTTTGAGTAACGCGCAGATTTGTCTTTAAACTGCGTCATACGACCCAGTTCACCCATTTGGGTGTAACAGTTAAGAAGCCAACCAAGTTGAGCATGCTCTGGTACGTGTGACTGAACAAATAGCGTGCTCTTCTTCGGGTCAACACCAACTGCCAGACAGATCGCCAGTGCGTCTAGAGTCGCTTCATGCAGCGCTTTAGGGTCCTGACGAACCGTAATCGCGTGAAGGTCTACCACACAGTATTGGCAATCATAATCGTCTTGCATCTGCTGCCATTGACGTAGAGCACCCAAGTAGTTACCGATACTTAGTTCACCTGAAGGTTGAACACCACTCAATACAATGGGTTTGCTCATTAGAATGATTCCTTTGACTTCTTAATCTAATTAAATGAAAAAACCGTGCAGCGATAGGCGCACGGTTTACTCAGTGTACTCATTAACGAGTATTTTGGAAGCTCTTTTGTAGCCGTTATGCAGAAACCGCTACAACGTCCAATAATTCTGCCAAACTGTCAGCGACGAAATCTGGATTTGACGCTGAGATTGGCTCGCCATGGTTGTAACCATAAGTCAGACCAAATGAGGCGCAACCTGCGTTCTTCGCTGCAAGAATGTCGTTCTTCGAGTCACCGACCATCAGCATTTCACTTGGTTGGATTTGGTGCTTTTCCATCAACCAGTTCAGTGCGATTGGGTTTGGTTTTTTCTCTGGGAACGCATCGCCACCTAGCACATCAACAAAGTATTTTGCGATGTCGTGCTTTTCTAAAACATCAGGCACAAACTTCGAAGGCTTGTTGGTTACCAATGCCATAACAAAGCCGGCTTTGTGTAACTCTTCCAGTGTCTCTTTTACCGTTGGGTAAAGGTGGCTTAGTTTGTGACCGCTTTGATCATAGTAGTCATCAAACAGTACACGTGCTTTAGCACGAAGCTCTGCATTCAGATCTGGGTTGATGGTTAAGCTCTGGCTCAATGCACGACCGATCAACACGTCTGCGCCGTTGCCCACATAATCACGGACTTGCTCTTCTGAAACCGATGGAAAGCCAAGCGCTTGCACTGCTTGGTCCGCCGCAACCGCGAGATCTGGCACGCTATCAAGCAACGTACCATCAAGATCGAAGGCGATGAATTTAATATCTTGTTGAGTCATAACTTCCCTGAAGATTTTTATTTATAAATCGGTGAAAACGACAAAGGATGGCACCCCATCCTTTGTTTTTATCATTATGTCTGACTTTGCAGTAACTGTTTGTTTATTAGTCTTATTTATTAAAATAATGGTTTATCAATTACTTTGCAGCAATACGCTGACGAACCGCTTCAAACAAACAAATACCTGATGCCACAGATACGTTCAAACTAGAAACGCTGCCAGCCATTGGGATCTTAATCAAATCGTCACAGGTTTCGCGAGTCAGACGACGCATGCCGTCACCTTCTGCACCCATTACGATCGCAAGAGGTCCCGTCAGTTTTGCTTGGTAGATGTCGTGCGTTGCTTCACCCGCCGTGCCCACAAACCAAATGCCTTGCTCTTGCAGTGTACGCATAGTACGAGCCAAGTTAGTCACTCGGATCAATGGCACGACTTCAGCCGCGCCACAAGCGACTTTGCTTACGGTTGCGTTCATCGGTGCAGAACGATCTTTCGGTACGATGATCGCCGCTGCGCCAGCTGCGTCTGCATTACGTAGGCAAGCACCTAGGTTATGCGGATCCGTCACGCCATCCAATACCAATAGTAGCGGTGATTCGTGCTGCGCTAGGATGCCATCAATGTCATTTTCATTAAGCTGTTTCGCCGCTTTAACACGAGCAATGATGCCTTGGTGGTTAGCACCGTTCGCTTTGTCGTCCAGCGTTTTACGTGTCATTTGTTGAATCGAAACACCACACACCTGAAGATCGTTCAGGATTGGCATTAGGCGATCGTCTTGACGACCCTTTAAAACATACGCTTCGATAAAACGCTCTGGTTCGCGTTCCAACACCGCCTTCACTGCGTGAATGCCGTAGATAAATTCGTTACTCATTGTTTAACCTGTTGTTCTGGTCGTATTGCCTGCACCAATCTACCCGTTTAAATCCAGACTAGATTGGCGATTCAGCCTACTCTGCGTCACTCTTACTACGCTTAGTCTTCTTCGGCTTACTGTGTGGCTTTTTCTTGCGTGCTTTTTTCACTTTCGGCTTTTTAGCGCCTTCAGTGTCACTGCGTTTTGCTCCATTTGGGCGAGGCTTTTCTGCTACTGCAGGCTCTGGTCGCTTGGTTGGTTCAATCGCAGGTGTTGCACGAGTGCCGCCTTTTGTTGCCGCACGTTTTTTCTCTTTCGCTTTGCGTTTGGCATCCGCTGCGCGTTTCTTCGCAGTCTTACCTTTGCCGCGTAGCTTACGGCTTGTTTCGATTAATTCAAAGTCAATTTGCTTGTCATTTAAGTTAACCGCAAGCACTTTCACTTTCACCGCATCGCCTAGGCGATAGATGTTACCGAAGCTTTCACCGATAAGTCTTTGACCAATCGGATCAAATTGGTAGTAGTCGTTCGCTAACGTCGAAATGTGCACCAAACCATCGATGTGCAGTTCCGTCAGACGAACAAAGAAACCAAAGCTGGTCACGTTGGCAATAACACCATCCAACTCGTCGCCAACATGGTCTTGCATGTATTCACACTTCAACCAATCAGCCACTTCACGAGTTGCGTCGTCTGCACGGCGCTCTGTCATCGAACATTGCTCACCATAGAAGTCCATGTCGTCAAACGAATAGTGGTAACCACCAGTTGGTGTCCAACGATCTTGGTTACGGCCTTCTTCTTTAGCAATCAGATATTTGATTGCGCGGTGAAGCAGCAAGTCTGGGTAGCGACGAATTGGCGAAGTGAAGTGCGCGTAACGTTTCAGCGCTAGACCAAAGTGGCCAGCATTGTCTGCGTTGTAGACCGCTTGCTTCATTGAGCGCAGTAACATGGTTTGAATCAGTTCTTTGTCCTGACGTTCTGCGATTTGTTTTACCAAATCGGCATAGTCGGTTGGTGATGGCTCTAGACCACCTTTCAGATCCAGACCTAGCTCACTGAGGAAGTCACGGAAACCCTGCAGACGCAGTTCACCCGGAGATTCGTGCACACGGTACAACGCTGGCTCTTTTGCTTTCTCAACGTAAGACGCTGAAGCGATGTTCGCGAGGATCATACATTCTTCGATGATCTTGTGTGCGTCGTTACGAATCACTGGCTCGATGCTTTCAATCTTACGATCCGCGTTGAAGATAAACTTAGCTTCAACGGTTTCGAATTCGATCGCACCACGGTTATCACGCGCTTCTTTAAGTACTTTGTACATCGCGTGCAGCTCTTCAAGGTGAGGAACGACAGCGTGATAACGCATACGTAGTTCTTCATCCCCTTCTAGAATCGCGCCCACTTTGTTGTAAGTCAGACGAGCGTGCGAGTTCATCACGGCTTCGTAGTGCTTGTAGCCCGATAGTTTACCAGTGTCAGAGATGGTCATCTCACACACCATACACAAGCGATCTACCTGTGGGTTAAGTGAACACAAACCGTTTGATAGCACTTCAGGTAGCATTGGCACCACTTGCGATGGGAAGTACACCGAGTTACCACGGTTGATGGCTTCTTTATCCAGCGCAGAGTCTGTACGTACGTAGTAACTTACGTCAGCAATCGCAACCCATAAGCGCCAACCGCCACTCTTTTTCTTCTCACAGTAAACGGCGTCATCGAAGTCACGCGCGTCTTCACCATCGATGGTCACCAACGGTAAGTCACGCAGGTCGACACGACCTACTTTCGCTTCTTCTGGAACTTCTTCGCCCAGGTTTTCAATTTGCTTATCAACCGCTTCTGGCCAATCGTGTGGAATTTGGTGGGTACGAATTGCAATTTGCGTTTCCATGCCCGGCGCCATGTTTTCGCCAAGGACTTCAACCACTTTACCCATCATGCCTCGTGAGCGAGAGCCGCGATCAGTAATCTCAATCACGACCACGTTACCCATACGAGCACCCGCTTTGTGCTCATTTGGGATCAAAATATCTTGGCTAATACGAGAGTCATCAGGCACAACGTATGAGTAGCCGTATTCAAGGAAGAAACGACCCACAATCTGCGTATTACGTTCTTCTAAAACACGTACAAGACGACCTTCACGACGACCACGCTTGCTGTTGTCAGTTGGTTGCACCAGCACGTAGTCACCGTGGATGATGTGCTTCATCTGGTGATGCGGCAGTACAATGTCATTATCCTTGCCGACACTGCCTTCAGGACGAACCCAACCATGGCCATCTTTGTGGCCAATTACGTAACCTTTCACCATCTCGAGTTTTTCTGGTAACGCGTAGCACTGACGGCGCGTAAACACGAGTTGGCCATCACGCTCCATTGCGCGCAGTCGACGACGCAAACCTTCGTACTGCTCTTCACCTTTAAGTTTCAGCGCTTCGAACAAATCATTGCGATTCATCGGTACGCCTGCTTCTTCTAGAAACTCAAGAATGAACTCTCGGCTTGGGATTGGATTTTCGTAATTTTTGGATTCACGATCTGCGAAAGGATCGTTTGGAATGTTGTCTGACATAGGCACGCCTATCTAGCAAGGAAGGTATAGAGCTAGTATATCCGAGTCTCTCGATAAGCTACAGAAATTGCTTTAAAAAAGAGTGTCAGTAAGAAGATTTATAAAGCGTTAAGAAGGCTAAGGACGAGCAAGTAAGATCAGCAGTTCTGAATTATCGCTCAGTAGCTCTTCAATCGTGCAGTCATCCAGTTCTGCAAGAAAGGCCAATTTCGCTTTCGCTAACTTTTCTTTTAGACGACATGCCGGCGTGATATGGCAAAATTCAACAGAGCAATTCACCAAATCTAATGGCTCTAAATCACGCACCACACCACCGACTGTGATTTCTTGCGGTGCTTTCATTAAACGAATGCCACCGTTTTTACCGCGCACTGTATGTACATAACCAAGCTGTCCAAGACGGTTGATCACTTTCACCATATGGTTACGTGATACACCAAATAAATCAGTCACTTCGGTAATATTTGTTAGCTCATCTTTTGGCAATGATGCCAAGTAGATTAAGGTTCTGAGCGCGTAGTCGGTAAAGCTGGTTAACTGCATATTGCTATCCTCTCTAATAGCAAAATTGTAATTCTTTTCTTGATCAAAAGATACATTTGAGATACAACTTTAAACATGCATTACAAATGCAACTTTAAATAGGAATCCATTATGCTCAGCAACCAAACCATTGATATCGTGAAAGCAACCGCCCCACTTCTTGCTGAAACTGGCCCGAAGTTAACTGCTCATTTTTACGATCGCATGTTCACCCATAACCCTGAGTTGAAAGACATTTTCAACATGAGTAACCAGCGTAATGGTGACCAACGTGAAGCTCTATTTAATGCAATCTGTGCTTATGCTGCCAACATCGATAACCTGCCAGCACTGCTTGGTGCAGTAGAGAAGATCGCCCACAAGCACACCAGTTTTATGATCACTAAAGATCAGTACCAAATCGTTGGCACACATCTACTGGCGACGATCGACGAATTGTTATCTCCGGGTCAGGAAGTGATTGATGCATGGGCAGAAGCTTATGGCGTGCTTGCGAACGTGTTCATTCAACGTGAAGAGCAAATCTACCAAGAGAATGCCGCACTTCAAGGTGGCTGGCGTGGGCTGCGCGAATTTGAGTTGGTGGGCAAGCAGCTTGAAAGTGAAAACATCTGTAGCTTTGTTTTCAAACCAACCGATGGTGAAATGGTTTCTGAGTACAAACCGGGGCAATACCTAGGTATCTACATCAACAGCGATAAGTTTGAAAACCAAGAGATTCGCCAATACAGCCTATCCTCTGCAGTTCAAGAGAACAGTTACCGTATCTCGGTAAAACGCGAACAAGGCGGCAAAGTGTCTAACTTCCTGCACGATGATCTGAACATCGGCGACAAAGTGCAGCTCGCAGCACCGGCAGGTGACTTCTTTATGGACGTAGATGCTTCTACACCAGTTGTTTTGGTGTCAGCGGGCGTTGGTCTAACTCCGACTCTATCAATGCTTGAGAGCCTTTCTGAGCACCAAGCGTCAGTAACCTGGGTGCATGCAGCAGAAAACGGTCAACAGCACGCATTCAAACAGCACGTAAACCAGCTTGTGAATGCAAAAGAAAACATGAACTCGCTAGTGTGGTACAACCAACCAACAGCAGATGACAAGATGGGTGAAGATTTCCACTTCAGTGGTTTTGTAAACCTGAAGGAAATTGAAGCCGCTCTTAAGCAAGACAACGTGCAAGTCTACTTCTGTGGCCCTGTTGGCTTTATGCAGCACGTCGCGAAGCAGTTGCTTGAGCTTGGTGTAGCGCAAGACCAATTCCACTACGAGTGCTTCGGCCCACACAAAGTCGTTTAATCACTCACGATTACGCTTCGGGAAAAACAACAAAGCCCACATGATGTGGGCTTTGTTGTATGTATTGGCAGAGCTTTATGAAGTTACTGGTATTTTAAGAGTACATCTACCAGAAGGTGTCGCGGCGCTTAGCACGCGCAATAATGTTTTGCGGCATACGTTGCTCAAGACCACTTCTCAGCATCGCAATACGCTTGTGTTTTCTTTGGTCGGCAGTCACCGAGTTGTACAGCCAACGGTAAGCATCTTCGTAGTCGAGCGGACTGCCATAATCACGCAACAGTAGCTCAGCAAGATGAATACGCGCATTTAGATTGCCCATTGCCGCCGCTTCTCGCAGGTATGGGATTGCACGTTCTTTATCTTGTTGGACTAAAGTACCGCGAGAGTAATAGCGACCTAGCTGCTCTAGTGCAGCTGGCAAACCTTGGTGGGCTGCGTTTTCCATGTAGTAAAGACCGAGTTCTACGTCTTGTTCTACACACACGCCCCACGCCAACATATCGCCATAAAGGAATTCATAAGACGGCAAGTTAATGCGCGTCGCACGTGCCACGATATCTTCTACCAACTGGCAGTTATCAGCGCGCACGCGCTCTAGGTGCTTATTCTGCTCAATAAGCTTTATAAGCTCTGCTTCGGTGTAGATGGGGACAGGCGCCCTACATCGGCAACATTTGCCTTAGCCGATGTCGCACTCAGCATCAATAACAGTGAAGCAGCCACTGTTCGTAACTTCATAAATGTACTCTTTAAGGTATCTAAGAAACCAAAGATCAGCCAAGGATCTCCTCTGCTTGATAACCTTATCGGCAAAGGTCAGTTAAGCTTTAGGCAATTTTTGCCTCCTACTTAAGCTTAACGGCAAATATTTGCCACGGTGAGTCGCATTTTTCAGCAATGAACCTAACTCACAGATACAAAAAAGCCAGCGATAAACGCTGGCTTTTACAACTGTCTGAACAATCAGGAATTAAGCACCGTATGGGTGAACCTTGATGATTGTTTCGTTACGGTCAGGACCTGTAGAAATGATGTCTACTGGAACACCTGTTAGTTCTTCGATACGTTTGATGTAATCAAGAGCAGCTTGTGGAAGCGCATCGATTGATTTAGCACCAAATGTTGTCTCAGACCAACCAGGCATTGTTTCGTAGATTGGCGTTGCTTCTTCGAATGACTCAGCAGCCATTGGAGAAACTTCTAGGATAGCGCCATCTTTCATCTTGTAACCAGTACAGATCTTGATCTCTTTAAGACCATCAAGAACGTCTAGTTTAGTTAGACACATACCTGTTAGAGAGTTGATTTGGATTGCACGACGCATTGCTACTGCATCAAACCAACCTGTACGACGTAGACGACCAGTCGTTGCACCAAACTCGTGGCCAACATCACCTAGGTGTTTACCAACTGGGTCTTGCTTATCTAGACCGTCGTATAGTTCTGTAGGGAATGGACCTGAACCAACACGAGTACAGTACGCCTTAGTGATACCAAGGATGTAACCGATGTGACGAGGACCAAAACCAGAACCTGCAGCAACACCACCAGCAGTCGTGTTAGAAGAAGTTACGTACGGGTAAGTACCGTGGTCGATATCTAGTAGCGTACCTTGAGCACCTTCGAACATGATCTTGTCGCCGCGCTTACGTGCTGCGTCTAGTTCGTCAGTTACGTCCATAACCATTGAAGTTAGTAGATCTGCGTAACCCATGCACTGCTCAAGAACTTCATCGTAGCTTACTGTGTCAGCTTTGTAGAAGTGCTCTAGTTGGAAGTTATGGAATTCCATTACTTCTTTCAGTTTCTCAGCGAACATTTCTTTATCGAAAAGGTCACCAACGCGTAGACCGCGACGAGCTACTTTATCTTCGTAAGCTGGACCGATACCACGACCCGTTGTACCGATAGCTTTCGCGCCACGAGCGATTTCACGCGCGTTGTCGATAGCGATATGGTACGGAAGAATTAGAGGACAAGCTTCAGAAACGAAAAGACGCTCACGTACTGGGATACCGCGCTCTTCAAGAGGCTTCATTTCTTTCAGAAGTGCTTCAGGCGATAGTACAACGCCATTACCGATAACACATTTTACGTTATCGCGAAGGATACCTGATGGAATTAAGTGAAGAACGGTTTTTTCACCGTCAATTACAAGTGTGTGACCTGCATTGTGACCGCCTTGGTAGCGTACCACGTATTTTGCATCTTCAGTTAAAAGGTCTACAATTTTACCTTTACCTTCGTCACCCCATTGGGTGCCTAGAACGACTACGTTATTTCCCATCTTTCCAAGTCTGATTGCTAGTTAAAAATGGATTCTAGCACCGAATCACTCTTCTTGCAGTCATTTTTTGTTCACAGAGTTGATACTAGAATGCAAACTCGCCAACCTTGTTCATTTCGAAATCACTACATCACTGATAATATTTACTTTTCATAACTCAACTAGGAATCATGATGTCTGAGTCTATTTGGCTAGCGATAGGGCTAGTATTGATTGTTGAAGGTATTGGGCCGTTGGTCGCCCCAAATGGCTGGCGTAACATGGTGGCTCAGTTGAGTGAACAACCTGATAACCATTTACGTCGCATTGGTGGCTGCTTAGTAGTGACCGGTGCTGTCATCGCTATCATGATGAGTTAATCGCACTTCTGAATCCTATTTCAAGTCTGTTTAGCACACACCGATAGGTGCAAAATAGAGATACAAAAAAGGCTCCATTACGGAGCCTTTTCAATTTGCTTGAACACTGAGCTTATTTCGCTTCTGCGCCTTTCGCATTGTTCATGTATTGGAAGAATTCACTCTTCGGGTCCAGAACAAGGATGTCACTCTTAGAGCTGAACGATTTCTCGTAAGCCTTTAGAGAGCGTAGGAAGCTGAAGAACTCAGGATCTTTATTGTACGCATCTGCGTAGATCTTCGCCGCTTCTGCATCTGCTGCACCTCGTGTTACACGAGCTGTTTTGTCTGCTTCTGCAAGAATCGTTGCCACTTCAAGCTCAGCTTGTGCACGGATGACTTCTGCTTTCTCACGACCTTGAGAGCGGAACTTACGCGCTACTGACTCACGTTCTGCACGCATACGACGGTAAATCGACTCACTGATTTCATCAGGTAGGTTGATTTTCTTAATACGAAAATCAACAACCCTAACACCAAGGTCTTTCATCGCACTTTCTCGCGTATCGCTGAGAACTTCAGACATAATCACATCACGTTCACCATCAATTTCTAGAGCTTTAAGAGCGGCTTCAGTCGTTAGTTCACCTTCAACTTCGCCGACCAAATCTTGGCTCTTCTTACGTGGCCCTGAAATAATCTGCTTGATTTCACGCGAACCAATTTCTGAACGTAAAACGTCAGTTACTTTACGCTCTAGAAGTGCTTCAGCTGTCAGCGTGTTACCGCCACCAGTCGCTAGATAGTAACGACCGAAATCTTCAATACGCCACTTCGCGTAGGTATCGATGATTACGTCTTTTTTCTCAGACGTTACGAAACGGTCAGCACGGCCATCCATTGTTTGGATACGTGCGTCCAGTTTTTTAACACGATCGAACAGCGGCATTTTAAAATGCAAACCCGGCTCGTAAATTCGAGTGATGTCGTTATTGTCTTTTAAGACACGACCGAATCGAACCACAATACCGCGTTCACCTTCAGGAATCACAAACAGTGACATCAGCATTAATGCCAGTGCGATGACCAGTACAGGGATCATTAACTTACGCATTCTTAGTATCTCCCTTGACGTGTACCAGTTGAACGAGACTGCGTGTTCGAAGTGTCTTCTTGCGAACGCTCAGATTCCAATTGGATATGATCGTACGTTGAAGTCGATTTCGATTTACGTTTAGTGTCTGTTTGACCATCTTGACCAGCCAATTTATCAATTGGAAGGTAAAGAAGGTTACCGCTAGATTCAGAGTCAATCAGCACTTTCGATGTGCTTGAGTAAACCTCTTCCATAGTGTCTAGGTACAGACGGTCACGAGTTACACCCGGTGCCGCTTGGTATTCAGGTAGTAGTTTTTCAAACTGAGCTACTTGACCAAGTGCTTCGTTAGTTACACGCTCGTTGTAACCTTGCGCTTCTTTCTTCAAACGCTCTGCACGACCAGTTGCTTTAGGCAAGATTTCGTTCTTGTAAGCTTCTGCTTCACGGATGAAACGCTCTTCATCCTCACGTGCTGCGATTGCATCATCAAACGCATCTTTCACTTGCTCTGGCGGACGCGCAGACTGGAAGTTCACGTCAACAATCACGATGCCCATATCGTAGCTATCGATGATTTGGTTTAGCGTTTCTTGTGTCGTTTGACGGATTTGCTGACGACCACTTGTTAGGATGCTATCCATCAGTGAGTCACCAATTACCGCACGTAACGCAGAATCCGTTGCTTGACGCAAGCTGTCATCCGCATTGGTTACGCGATATAGATATTTGTATGGGTCAGCAACACGGTATTGAACGTCCATCGCTACCGTTACTACGTTTTCATCTTTAGTCAGCATTAGACCTGATGCACGTAGCGAACGAATCGCTTGCACGTTAACCGCTTCGTATTCGTCGATAAAACGAGGACGCCAGTTCAGGCCTGGGTCCACGATACGGTCGTATTTACCTAAACGCAGCACGACACCGCGCTCTGCTTCACCGATGGTGTAAAAGCCAGCGAAGAACCACACCGCAATCGCGATAACTGCAATGACACCAAAGCCAATCGCACTACCGCCACCGCCGATAGGTGAACCACCGCCGCCGCCTTTTTTACCAAATTTGCCACCCAGCTTTTGACTCAGTTTGCTGAACACTTCATCTAAATCTGGCGGACCTTGATCTCGGCCACCAGGACGCTGGCCACCACGATTATTATTACCCCAAGGGTCATTATCGCGGCCATTGTTGCCGTTGTTATTTCCAGGCTCATTCCACGCCATTAGAAAGCTCCATCATTTGATATGACGTTATACTGTAGCAGTCCTTTAAGTGACTATAAAGTCGACTAAAACTGCCCCTTCTCTTTTTTCAAGTCTAGACCAATCTACCTGTTGCATTCGAATATTGATCAACAAGTTACCTTCCTGGTCATATTCCTCACGTTGAATACACTTCATTTGGAAGAATGTACTACGGAATCGTCCTTGATGCTGTGGAGGAATTCGCAACTGATGCTCAACCATTTGCGACGCTAAACGCTCGGTCAGCGCGTCAAACAGAAGATCAATGCCTAATCCGTCCATCGCGGAAACCCAGACCGTACGAGGCACGCCTTCCTCATCACGTTCTATACGTGGTTTCTGCTCTTCTAGATTGTCAATCTTGTTCATTACTACGAGTGTCGGCACTTCATGTGCGTCGATCTCTTCTAAGACTTCATGAACAGCTTGAATATTCTCACGAAAACGCTCGTCACTGGCATCAACAACATGTAACAAAATGTCAGCTTCTTGCGTTTCCTGCAAGGTCGCTTTGAAGGCTGCAACCAAATCGTGAGGCAGGTGTCGGATAAAACCAACGGTATCTGCAAGTATTGCAGGCCCTACATCTGCTAACTCTATCTTACGTAAAGTTGGGTCAAGAGTAGCAAACAGTTGATCTGCCGCGTAAACGCCAGCTTCTGTAATACGGTTGAAGAGTGTCGACTTACCCGCGTTGGTGTAGCCCACGAGAGAAACCGTTGGGATTTCAGCTCGGTTTCGGGCACGACGCCCTTGTTCACGCTGCTTCGCGACTTTTTCAAGACGACGAAGGATAGCTTTAATTCTGTCACGCAATAAACGACGGTCGGTTTCTAACTGGGTTTCACCTGGCCCACGTAGACCGATGCCGCCTTTCTGCCTTTCAAGGTGCGTCCAACCGCGAATTAAACGAGTAGAAATATGACGAAGTTGGGCTAGCTCGACTTGCAGCTTACCTTCGTGTGTTCGTGCTCGTTGAGCAAAGATATCGAGGATGAGACCGGTGCGGTCGAGAACTCGACATTTGCACAGTGCTTCGAGGTTACGTTCTTGGGCAGGAGAGAGGGAGTGATTAAAAATCACAATTTCAGCACCAGTTAATTGTACCGCAGTAGCAATTTCTTGCGCCTTACCCTCTCCGACATAGTATTTCGGGTGTGGGGATTGACGACTGCCAGTCACAACTTGCAGCGCCTCTACCCCAGCGGAAGATACCAGCATTTCGAATTCAGCCAGATCTTCCCATTCACCTTCTTGCGTGAAGTTGATATGAACAAGTACGGCTCGCTCACCGGATTCATAACGGTCAAACAAGCAATCAACTCCTTATTTTAGCAATACTAAATGAAGAATTAATCTTCAGATTTCTCTTGTGGACGGTCACCTTGAGGACGATCACCACTGTGGTGGCTCACTGGACGAGCCGGAACAACGGTAGAGATTGCGTGCTTGTACACCATTTGGTTAACAGTGTTCTTCAATAGGATCACGAACTGATCGAAAGATTCGATCTGACCTTGCAGTTTGATACCGTTCACAAGGTAGATAGATACCGGGATACGCTCACGACGTAGCGCATTTAGGAATGGGTCTTGTAGAGATTGCCCCTTAGCCATTTTATTTTCCTTATTTAATTTGTAGTTGTAATTATTTAGCTAGTGGTGCAATGCAAAAGGTACTGCTTTTTGCATCTGAGCTAAACGAATCAAAAATGCACTCTAAGTAATTAGCAGCATAGTATAAAAACCGCCAATAACAGATCCTTTGAGAGTGCGTTCACGCAAAAACGATCACATTATACACAGCTATCTCAATCAGATGCTATTGCTTCTGACATGGTTTCAAGTGCCTGTTCAATGTTATCGCTATCCAACCAAGTTAAATCATTCCAGCTGCGTAACCAGGTGATTTGACGCTTGGCCAATTGACGAGTTGCACATATGCCACGAAAAACGGCTTCGTCGCGTGTGCAGTCCCCATCTAAGTACTCCCACATCTGTCTGTAGCCGACGCAACGGATAGAAGGAAGATCAGGGTGAAGATCTTTGCGCGCATACAACGCTTTCATTTCCTCTTCAAAACCCGCTTCCATCATCTTATCGAAACGTAGTTCAATTCGACGGTGAAGTTCTGCCCTGTCCTTGGGAGCTATTGCAAACTGTTTGACTCGGTAAGGCAAGCTGTCGCCCTTTGTTTGAGTCAACTCAGTAAGAGTTTTACCTGAAATGCGGAATACTTCCAATGCCCTAGATAAACGTTGAGGATCATTAGGATGGATTCTCGCAGCTGACACAGGATCAATCTCTTTCAGCTCATCGTGCAACACCGACCAACCTTTAGTCAATGCCTCTTGCTCAATTTGCTGACGAATTTCAGGATTTGCAGCAGGAAGTGGTGATAAGCCTTCAAGTAAGGCTTTGTAATACAACATGGTTCCGCCGACTAGTAGCGGAATTTTTCCTTCTGCAACAATGTCATCCATTGCCTGTAGTGCATCACGACGGAAGTCCGCCGCAGAGTATGATTCACTTGGATCAAGAATATCGATAAGACGATGTGGCGCTAGACTCAGCTCGCGCTCATCAGGTTTCGCCGTACCAATGTTCATGTCTTTGTAGATCAACGCCGAATCCACGCTGATGATCTCAACCGGATACTTTTGGCGAAGGCGAATCGCTAGTTCTGTTTTACCTGATGCGGTTGGCCCCATTAGGAATAGCGCCAAAGGTAGTTTGTCTGTCATGGTCTTAATTTGGCAATCGTGGCAGAGAAATCAACAGCAGACACAAATTTTGTGTCTTCTAATGGCAATTGACCATGTCTTAACTGTTCAAGTTCCGCAATAATTTGAATGGCTTCGGAAAGAGTATAGTGGCTCTTAACAGTGGTGACCTGCAAAGCAAGCCAATCTATCAGCTCTGATAACAGCTGAGCCGTTGCTCCCTCTCCCCGCACGCGAGTTTGCGCGTAAGATAACAGATCTGGTATCAAGTTTTGTAAGTTTTGTTGACGCAGTGGTGATGGCACGCCCATAACCATCAGAGCTTTATCATTTCTCGCTTTAAGCTGGATGCCCAACTGAGCAAAGTCTTGCTGATAATCCTGCGCGAGCTGAACCATCTCAGGCTCTAGCTTCACCGATAATGGCACCAGTAACGGTTGAGCTTTTAACGCTCCATCGCTCGGTGTGAGCTGACCTTTGGTTCGATAGAACTCTGCTCTTGGCAGTGCAACCAAAGCCACACCACTATCGCTGCTCATCAAGACAAACTGCTCGTCCACCACAGCCAGCGCTTTACTTAATGCCGTAACTGGCGGTAAAGCAGCTTCTGCCGATGGGCTAACTGACGCTTTTGGCGCTTCTTTTTGAGGCTCAAAATCAGGCGTCTGAAGCAACTCGTGATAAGCACGAACTTCTTGTTTACTTGGTGCAGGCTCGGCATGACGTTGTTCTTTACTTGAAGCTGGTTTAGGCGCAGGCTTTGATTCAATCCAATCTGTTCGCTTAAAAGAATCCACCGCTCGCGCTTCTCGTACAGAAGCGTCACTTGGTGCCCTATCGCGAGGTTTCGCTTCATAGTCTGAACGCCCCGGATAAGCTGGAGTGTTATCAATCGCTTGATAGACTTGCTCTGGCACAGGAGAGGTCACAGGCTCTGGTGCGCTGACTGGTTCTTGATTTGCCGTGCTCGCCTCAAAAGATTCAACAGGATCGGCATGGTGGAACGCGGATTCGTTGACGTGGGGTTTATCAATCACTGAGCTTTGTGCAAGCGCATCTGCCAAAGCTTGATAGATAAAGTCATGCACTAAGCGGGCTTGATGGAAACGCACTTCATGCTTAGCAGGGTGCACGTTAACATCCACTTGGTGCGGGTCGAGCTCAATAAACAATACATACGCGGCGAATTGATCCGGCTTTAAGCTGGTTTCGTAACTTTGGCGAATCGCGTGGTTGATCAACTTGTCACGCATCATGCGACCATTCACGTAGCAGTATTGTAAGTCACTCTGCTGTCTCGCCCCTTCTGGCGTGGTAATCCAGCCATGCAGCTTAAGACCTTGATGCTCCAACTCGATACGTAGCATATTACGCACAAAGGCATTACCACATACTGCAGCAATACGCTTTTCGGTTTGAAGCTGGTTCTTTGCCGCACGGTATTGGCGAATCATTTTGCCGTTATGGCGCACGTTGATAGTGACATCAAAGCGGCTCAATGCAATGCGCTTCAATAATTCATCGATATGAGCAAATTCAGTTTTCTCGGTACGGAGGAATTTACGGCGAGCGGGGGTGTTAAAAAACAAATCGAGCACTTCAACCGACGTACCAATTGGGTGTGCCGTCGGCTGGAGTTTAACCTTCATGTCACGCCCTTCCGAGTAGGCACTCCACGCTTGTTCTTGTGCCGCTGGACGAGAAGTCATGGTTAAGCGCGATACCGAACTGATACTCGCTAGCGCCTCACCACGGAAACCCAAACTCATGATGGCTTCAAGATCGTCCAATGTGTGGATCTTAGAGGTGGCATGACGACTCAACGCCAGACCTAACTCATCCTTCACAATCCCTTTGCCGTTATCGCGCACGCGAATCAGCTTGGCGCCCCCTTTCTCGATATCAATATCAATTCGAGTGGCACCAGAATCGAGACTGTTTTCTACCAGTTCTTTCACGACAGAGGCGGGCCTTTCAACCACTTCCCCTGCCGCGATTTGGTTTGCCAGCCGAGCAGGCAAAATCTTAATGGTCATGATGAGTTATAAGCTCACTTATTTATTTGGAATGATCAGTACCTGTCCCACGGCGAGTTCATCAGAACGCAGGTTATTCGCTTTGCGGATGCTGGATACACTCACGCCGTATTTCGACGCAATCTTACCTAGGTATTCACCACGAGCGACTTTGTGCTTGCGGATTGGCTTGTCTTTCACTGCGACCGTGATCTTCAATTTCTGACCAACCCAAACTGTGTCTGATTTCAGATTGTTCTCGCGACGAATATCCGCAATCTTCACTTTGTAATGGCTAGCGATCTTACCGAGGAACTCACCAGACTTAACGGTATGTGTGATCGTCTCGGTCTCAACAGTATTTGGGGTATTCGGAACAGAAACCGACACCGCACCAGTACCAGGAATTTTCAACTTCTGACCAACCGCCAAACCGCTTGATTTAAGCTTGTTCGCACTCATGATTGCTTTGGTCGACGTACCGTATTTCTGAGCAATCACAGACAATGACTCACCACGCTTTACTGTGTGAACCGAAGGCTTAGAAGAAGACGAGAACACCGTACCTTCTGGCGGGTTATCTTTCAGGTATTGCACTACCGCTTTAGTGATCGCTCGCGCTAACTTGTCTTGGTGAGAGCGTTGGAACAGCAGCTTCTCTTCCGTTGGGTTCGAGATAAAGCCCGTTTCAACCAACACAGACGGAATCTGCGGAGAGCGCAAAACTGCCAAGCTGGTATTGATTGGTTTCGAGTTGTGTAGACGAGCAACTTTGCCCATCTCACCTAGAATGTTTGTTGCTAATTTATAGCCTTCCTTCTGCGAATGGCTGAACTGAAGATCTAATAAGGTTTGGTTGACGTTGCGGTCATTTGAATTACTCACAAACGCCGTACCCGATCCGCCGAGCAATTCAGATTGTCTCTCGTGGTTTTCGACCCAACGTGAAATTTCGGTATTTGCACGACGCGTGTTTAATACGAACACCGAACCACCGCGCGGCTTTGGTGAAGTAAATGCATCAGCGTGGATTGAAATCAATAAGTGTGCATTGTTCTCACGAGCAATTGCAACGCGTCGGTTAAGGTTAACAAAGTAGTCACCGCTGCGCGTCATTCGTGTTTTGATCCCCGGTACTGCATTTAACTGAGCAGAAAGCTTGCGAGAAATGCTCAGTACCGCGTCTTTTTCGTATTTGCGGCGTGATGGTCCAATCGAGCCTGGGTCTTCACCACCGTGACCTGGGTCAATCACGATAAGAATTTCTTGTGCACGTTGCACCGTGCTCATGTCTTTGCTCGGTGTCGCTGGCTTACTCGGTTTAGTCGCACTGGTTGCTGGTGTGGATTTCTTTGCACCATGCGGCAAATCGATCACTAAACGGTGGCCATATTGTCCAGCAGGTGTTGGTTTAAGCGTGAATAGCTCCGCTTTAACATTCTTCTTCAGCTCGAACACCAAACGGAATGTGTCTTTGTTGGGCGGCGAACTCTTACGAACGCGCTTTAACACTGGGCTGTCGGTTACCGTAACAGGCAACTTAGCTTGCATAGAGGTGTTTTTGAGATCCACCACTAAGCGATCCGGGCTAGATAAAGAGAAATAGGAATAGTCAGCTTCCGCATTCAGATCGATGACGACACGAGTCTCATCAGGTGAAGGCCAAACTCGGAAACTTTTTACGACGTTAGCAAATGCTAAATTGGGGATGATAAGGAGAAAAGTGGCGACAAATGCCGCCACTACTCTAAATTTTGAAAGACTCAACATAGCTCCAATCGACTGAGTAACTGCACACCATATTCATTGTTCGCCGTTAATTCGGCTACGCGCTGCTCGCCCTGGTAGCGAATATCCACATCAAGATCCGGTTGTGGCAACATTCCTTGCCCTTTTTCTGGCCATTCCACCAAACAAATCGCATCATCCGTGAAGTAATCGCGAATCCCCATGAATTCTAATTCTTCCGGATCAGCCAGTCGGTAAAGATCAAAGTGGTAAACTTGCCACTTATCCAATTGATAAGGTTCAACCAAAGTATAGGTCGGGCTTTTTACATTTCCTTGATGACCAAGAGCACGGACAAAACCACGACTGAAGGTTGTTTTACCTGCACCCAGATCGCCATGCAAATAAATGGTGGTTTGTTGAGAACAAAGCTGAGCCAATGCGGTGCCCAGTGCTACCGTTTCATGCTCATCTTTAAGATTAAATTGTTTCGTGCTCATTGATGTTTCTCTAACTAATGATCGTTGACTATATAAAAATCAAAAGAACAGGAATAGTAAACTGTGTTGGTTTTGAGAGACAAGCTCTCAAATGTCATATATGCGAAAAAATGACCAAAAAAGACAAAACCTAATTACCTGATTCTATTGAGTGCATAAGCAAAATTACTCATGCCTACGTCAACTTTTTATGACTTGGTTTCAAAACCTATTTCTCGACTTTCTGTCTAGACTTTCTGGTGGCGCCCATTCATAAGATCCGGTAAGATCCGCCCCCCTTTTATCTCGGTGATAAAACATGAACTACGAACAACTCGCTCAACAAATCAAAATTTGGGGTAAAGAGCTCGGCTTCCAGAAAGTCGGTATCTGCGATGTTGATCTTAGTGAACATGAGGCCGCTCTGCAAAAATGGCTTGATGCTGGCTATCATGGCTCTATGGACTGGATGGCTCGTCACGGCATGATGCGCGCCAGGCCAAATGAACTTCTACCGGGAACAGTACGCGTCATCAGCGTGCGCATGGATTACCTACCACCAGAAGCCAAGTTTGCTTCCAATTTGGCAAATAAGAACCACGCATACATCAGTCGCTATGCGCTTGGCCGTGATTATCACAAGTTGGTCAGAAAGCAGCTTAATAAACTTGGCAAACTTATTGAGCAAGAAGTCGGCCAATATGGCTATCGCCCCTTTGTCGACTCAGCCCCTATCCTTGAACGCCCACTGGCTCAAAAAGCCGGGTTAGGCTGGACGGGCAAGCACTCTCTCATATTGGATAAGGACTGTGGCTCTTGGTTTTTCCTTGGCGAGTTACTTATCGACTTACCATTACCAGTAGACGAACCAAGTGTTGACCAATGTGACAAGTGTAAAGCGTGCATCACATCATGTCCGACACAAGCAATCGTCGATGAAAAAGTCGTGGATGCTAGACGATGTATCTCGTATCTCACTATCGAATTTGATGGTGTTATTCCTGAAGAGTTCCGCAAGCCAATGGGAAATCGCATCTACGGGTGTGATGACTGCCAACTCGTTTGCCCTTGGAATCGATACGCAGACATAACCGAGCAAGAAGACTTCCATCGCCGCGACAGTTTTGAAGACCCAGATCTCGTCACCATGTTTAATTGGGATGAACCAACTTTCCTAAAACAAATGGAAGGTTCTGCGATTCGTCGCATTGGACACTTGCAATGGCTGCGTAATATTTCTGTCGCACTTGGTAATACAGAATACAGCCAAAGAACGATTGACGCTCTAGAGGCCCGTCGTGGTGAAAGTGAGTTACTGGATGAACATATTAATTGGGCTCTAGGACAACAACTCAGCCAAATTCCTACCGCTGAATCAGACTCTATCGAGACGAAGAAGAAGCGTTTAATTAGAATCGTCGAAAAAGGCCTTCCGAGAGACGCATAACGCGTAGCTCATATGCAAGAGATTGAAAACTCTTTTTACATGATCAATTTATGACCTTGTTCTCAATTCTGTAATGTGGAAAAAAATTAGAGAATTGCAAGATTTCAGGGAAGAGAAAAAAGTTAAACACAACCTGAAGAAATGATTAGGATCAAAAAAACACAAAATAATGATCCTGATTTAACGCACCCGATCCGCAATAAAATAAAGTTTACCCTTAAAAAACATACACTTATACAATAAAGGGAAACTTTCATGGCTTTTACATAAAGAAAAGATCTTTCTTTCTAGCCCATGAAATCCAAGCTGAAAACACTTTATCAACCAACTTATCCACAGAACAAGATATGTGGATAACTCTGTTAATTAATAAGCAGAAAGCACTCCGAACACCAGAATATTCGCTGCTCAGACAAGTCGTCTCATGTTTAAAACACAAACGAAATCGTCCGACATCGACTGATGCGGATTAAAATATTATTTTTCAGGGGTTCATGCTTCGCAGCATTATGAAAAGAGCGATGTGAATTGGTTGCGGGAGCCGGATTTGAACCGACGACCTTCGGGTTATGAGCCCGACGAGCTACCAAGCTGCTCCATCCCGCGTCCGTGTATTATCGATTAATACGATAATAGAAACTGGAGCGACACACGAGGTTCGAACTCGTGACCTCAACCTTGGCAAGGTTGCGCTCTACCAACTGAGCTAGTGTCGCAATGTCACTGTTAAGCACAATGAGGGCTATCAAATTGGAGCGACACACGAGGTTCGAACTCGTGACCTCAACCTTGGCAAGGTTGCGCTCTACCAACTGAGCTAGTGTCGCATGTCACTGTTAAGCACAATGAGGGCTATCAAACTGGAGCGACACACGAGGTTCGAACTCGTGACCTCAACCTTGGCAAGGTTGCGCTCTACCAACTGAGCTAGTGTCGCAATGTCATTGTTAAGCACAATGAAGGCTATCGTTTTCCACCTTGAGAAAAGTGGAGCGACACACGAGGTTCGAACTCGTGACCTCAACCTTGGCAAGGTTGCGCTCTACCAACTGAGCTAGTGTCGCATTGGTTGCGGGAGCCGGATTTGAACCGACGACCTTCGGGTTATGAGCCCGACGAGCTACCAAGCTGCTCCATCCCGCGTCCATAGTTCATCATTTAAGGTATGATGAAAACCTTTTAATTTGGAGCGACACACGAGGTTCGAACTCGTGACCTCAACCTTGGCAAGGTTGCGCTCTACCAACTGAGCTAGTGTCGCATTGGTTGCGGGGGCCGGATTTGAACCGACGACCTTCGGGTTATGAGCCCGACGAGCTACCAAGCTGCTCCACCCCGCGTCCGTAGTTCACCATTTAAGGTATGATGAGAACCTTTTAATTTGGAGCGACACACGAGGTTCGAACTCGTGACCTCAACCTTGGCAAGGTTGCGCTCTACCAACTGAGCTAGTGTCGCATTGGTTGCGGGAGCCGGGATTTTATCCGGGCGGCGCATCCGTCGACGGCCTGAGGGTTATGATAAATAACGATCAAACTGTCTTGAATTTGGTTGCGGGAGCCGGATTTGAACCGACGACCTTCGGGTTATGAGCCCGACGAGCTACCAAGCTGCTCCATCCCGCGTCCGTGTTTCATTGTTAAGCACAATGAGAGCTATCAAATTGGAGCGACACACGAGGTTCGAACTCGTGACCTCAACCTTGGCAAGGTTGCGCTCTACCAACTGAGCTAGTGTCGCATATTCTCGAAAGAGAATTGGTTGCGGGGGCCGGATTTGAACCGACGACCTTCGGGTTATGAGCCCGACGAGCTACCAAGCTGCTCCACCCCGCGTCCGTAGTTCACCATTTAAGGCATGATGAGAACCTTTTTTCCACTTAAGAAAAGTGGAGCGACACACGAGGTTCGAACTCGTGACCTCAACCTTGGCAAGGTTGCGCTCTACCAACTGAGCTAGTGTCGCATCAACAACGTTTCCGTCGTTCAGGGCTGCGAATTATAAGAGCATTTTTTTTGTGATGCAAGTCCTTCGTTCAAAAAAACTTTATTTTTTTGCTGACAGATGAAAAAGCAAGCAAAACGCTCATTAATTACAACAATTTGGATCGCAGCCTTAACAGTTAGATCTTAAAGATCGTTTCGCGGTAGTACTTTAGCTCAGCAATCGACTCACGGATATCATCCAATGCTAGATGCGTGCCCTGCTTCGAAAAACCGTCTAACACTTCTGGTTTCCAGCGGCGAGTCAGTTCTTTTAGCGTGCTCACGTCCAAATAACGGTAGTGGAAGTATTCTTCCAATTCAGGCATATGCTTGTACAAGAATCGACGATCCTGACCAATGCTGTTACCACAAATTGGAGAAACGCCCTTTGGTACCCATTTTTCGAGAAACTCAATGGTTTGTGCAACAGCATCTTGCTCTGAAACATTACTGTTACGAACGCGCTCAACCAAGCCACTTGAAGTGTGCGTATTGGTACACCAATCATCCATCTTCGCCAGCTCTTCTTCAGGCTGATGTACAGCAAGAACAGGACCTTCAGCCAAAATATTCAATTCACTATCCGTGACGATAGAAGCAATTTCGATGATTTTGTGCGTTTCAGGATCGAGGCCTGTCATCTCTAAATCCACCCAAATCAGGTTTTGATCGCTAAAGGACATGGTTACGCCGCCTATTTGTTTATCGATAAAAGAGGTACTATACCTGAAAATACTTGAAACACGATACTCACGAGTTTGAGCCGAAAGCGTGCTCAATCAACTGAGTTAACTCACATTAAGTACAAGATTGTGGCAAAAAAGAAAAAGTTAACCAAAGGTCAGGTGCGCCGCGTACGCAGCAACCAACAAAAACGCCTAAAGAAGCAAGAAGAGTCCATCCAGTGGGATGAAACCATGCTAGGCGCAAGTAAACAGGGTCTCGTCATCACTCGTTTCGGTCAGCACGCTGACATCGAAGATCTAGAAACAGGTGAGGTGCAGCGCTGTAACCTTCGTCGTGGTATCGAATCACTGGTATCCGGCGATCGCGTACTTTGGCGTGAAGGACTTGAATCAATGGCAGGTATTTCTGGCGTGGTTGAAGCCGTAGAACCTCGCACATCGATGCTAACTCGTCCTGACTACTACGATGGCTTGAAACCTGTCGCCGCTAACATCGACCAAATGGTGATCGTGTCTTCGGTTTTGCCTGAGCTTTCGCTCAACATCATTGACCGCTACCTAGTGGCATCCGAAACACTGAACATTGCCCCGCTGTTGGTACTCAACAAAATCGACTTGCTTGCTGATGAAGATCGAGCAATGTACGAAGAGTGGCTAGAAGAATACAAACGTATTGGCTACAAAGTATTGTTTGTAAGTAAGCAGTCAGGCGAGGGCATTGCAGAACTTGAAGAGCAACTACGCGACCGTATCAACATCTTCGTCGGGCAATCTGGTGTAGGTAAATCAAGTCTAGTGAACGCACTGATGCCTGAACTTGAGCAGGAAGTGGAAGAAGGCGAGATCTCAGAGAACTCTGGTTTGGGTCAGCATACAACCACAGCAGCTCGCTTGTACCACATCCCAACTGGAGGCGATCTAATTGACTCTCCTGGGGTACGTGAATTTGGTTTGTGGCACTTAGAAGCAGAAGAAGTGACCAAAGCGTTCGTTGAATTCCGCCCTTATCTTGGCGGTTGTAAGTTCCGCGACTGTAAACACAATGACGATCCTGGCTGTATCTTGCGTGAAGCAGTAGAGAAAGGCGAAGTCAGTGAAGTGCGTTTTGAAAACTACCATCGAATTCTAGAGAGCATGGTAGAAAACAAAGCCAACCGTCAGTACTCACGTAACAAGAAAGCGGATCTGTAACTGAGTTAAAACTGCAACTGTGTAAGAAATCATCACCTAATACTGACAAGCAGATGAAATTTCAGTAACATCACGCGCCCTAAAGCGAGAATCTAACAGAAGTATCGGAATTAAAGATGGACAAGATTAAAGTTGGACTGCAGTACTGGATCCCACAACATGGACTAACACGTCTAGTGGGTAAACTGGCTTCAGCTGAGGCTGGCGGTCTAACAACAGCAGTCATTCGCTGGTTTATCAAGCAATACAACGTGAACATGGATGAGGCGAAGCACTCCGATCCTAAGCACTTCAAAACCTTCAACGAGTTCTTTGTTCGTGAGCTAAAAGACGGCGCACGTCCAATCGCGGAAGGTGAAAAGGTGATCACTCACCCTGCGGACGCGTGCGTAAGCCAATTTGGTCCGATTGAAGACGGCCAGCTTATCCAAGCTAAAGGTCATAACTTCTCGGCACAAGAATTACTTGGCGGTGACGCAAAACTAGCGGAAGAATTCCAAGACGGTTCTTTCGCAACCTTGTACCTATCGCCTCGTGATTACCACCGTGTACACATGCCATGTGACGGTACACTGCGTCAGATGATTTACGTACCTGGTGATCTATTCTCGGTAAACCCATTAACCGCAGAGAACGTGCCAAACCTATTCGCACGCAACGAACGCGTAGTATGTATCTTTGATACTGAGTTTGGCCCAATGGCACAAGTACTGGTTGGTGCAACCATCGTAGGTAGCATCGAGCAAGTATGGGCTGGCACTATCACGCCACCACGTGGTAACTCGGTTTACAAATGGGATTACCCAGCTGAAGGCGATAAAGCGGTTATCTTGAAGAAAGGCGAAGAAATGGGTCGCTTCAAGCTTGGCTCAACCGTTATCAACCTGTTCGCAAAAGATGCTATCGCATTCGATGAAAGCATGGAAAATGGTAAGCCAACCGTAATGGGTACCCCTTACGCGCACCAGCAGTAAGCTTTGAGCTCAAACTGATTTTAAAGCCTCCGCTCGCGGAGGCTTTTTTATTGACGAAAAGCAAAACTCTGTTTGAAATTTCGCCTCTCTTTTTCAAACTCGTACTTGCCTCTAAGTACCTAAAAGCGCAATCAATTATTCTGCGTTGAGGGATGATTATAAAAGGGGCTGCCAATGCCAAAGATGAGTGCAGACACACTGGTCAAGTTACTGGTGTGTTTTTTGATTCCACTCGGTGTCTTAATGATGCCGATAGATGCCATTCCAATTGACGATCTCACTTTAATTCAGCATCGTCTTCTGGCTATTTTTCTTCTTGCTGCACTACTTTGGGTTTTAGAACCGGTTCCCGTATTCGCTACTTCGATTCTTATCATCGCACTTGAATTGATCATGATATCGGACAAAGGCTTACACCTATTTCGCAATCCACCAGCGGGACATGATTTGGGTGAGTTGATTGCTTACACCGATATTTTCTCCGCTTTCTCCTCTCCCATCATCATTCTTTTCATGGGGGGGTTCGCACTCGCTATTGCTGCCTCTAAATACGAGCTTGATAACAACCTCGCTCGTGTGCTGCTCAAGCCGTTTGGCACTCAACCTAAGTTCATCATGCTGGGCTTAATGCTGATCACCGCCGTGTTCTCGATGTTTATGTCGAACACTGCGACGACCGTTATGATGCTGGCACTCCTTGGCCCCATTGTTGCTTCGGCACCAAAAGGCGATTTGGGGATAAAAGCACTGGTTCTCTGTATTCCTATCGCCGCTAATACAGGTGGTATTGCAACACCAATTGGTACCCCGCCTAACGCGATTGCCTTGCAATATTTAACCGGAGAAAACAGCATCGATTTCCTATCTTGGATGATGATGGGCTTGCCTTTTGTCTTAGTGCAACTGACGCTGGCTTGGTTCTTATTGCAAAAGCTCTTCCCTTCTAGCGAACCAGAAATGAAGCTACGCCTGGATGGCAAGTTCAAGAAGAGTTGGCGCGCGATCGTGGTTTACGTGACCTTCGCCATGACTATTCTGCTGTGGATGACAACCAAAGTACACGGCATGAATACCTATGTCGTCGCCATTATTCCACTCGCCGTATTCACGCTAACAGGCATCATGGGTAAAGAAGAGCTCAAGCTTATCAACTGGGATGTGTTATGGCTGGTAGCCGGTGGTATCGCCATCGGTATTGCGCTAGATAAAACTGGCTTGGCTGAAGCACTCGCTCACGCAATAGATTATGAGTCCCTGTCTCCATTTGCGGTCGTCGTTGCCCTATCGATCGTGTGTTGGCTGATGGCCAACTTTATGTCCAACACTGCCACCGCAAACTTGTTGATGCCGATTGCTGCAGCGATTGGGGCTTCTATGCCGAGTCTGGTTGCTATCGGTGGCCTACAAGGTTTGTTGGTTGTGGTCGCCTTCTCGGCATCGCTCGGTATGATTTTGCCAGTCTCTACGCCACCTAACTCACTCGCTTACTCAACAGGCTTGATTGAAAGTAAAGACATGGCGAAGGTCGGTTTGATTATCGGCTTGGTCGGTCTGTTCATTGTCTATGGTGCTGTGATTATCTTGTTCTAACACGCTAGCTTCGGGGTGGTTCACGCCGCCCCAGGCAATCCCTCTTTTACCCCTTGCTACTCACGATATGTTTTAAGAAATTCACCTCTATTTCATGAACTTAAAAATCACCCACATAATCAACATATTGAATAAGAATCACACTATTTACCTCAAGTTACATAAGAAAATGTCGATAAATTCACTACAGCCTTTCATGTAACTTTCAGTGCTTGAATCGTCTCACACCCTTTGGAGTCACAGCTTGTGACATTGATCTTTTTGTCTGTTTTATGAAGGTAAGGCAATGAGAAGTACCATCAAACTAAAAATACAGATTGCGATTGCAGTCATTATCGCCATTGTTAGTGGCGTTCAAGCTTGGGTTTCCGTCAATCAACTGCGCACAGAAACCACTTCTACCCTTAATCGAGAAATTCAAAACATCTCTCAATCGACCAATCGTTACATCAGCGATTGGCTGGCGATTCGCAGCGATATGATGCTGGCAAATGAAAATATCATTGCAGGATCAGACGATGCCGATCGTGAAATGCTACTGACCAAGCGCGCTGGTAAGTTTTTATCGGTCTACGCTGGCTTCTCTGACGGCTCAATCGCCTACGGTGATAAGACGGAATCATGGCCTGCAGATTACGATCCACGCACTCGTCCTTGGTACCAAGATGCGATGGCAAAATCAGGGTTGATCATCACAGAGCCATACCAAGACTTCGATGGCAGCATTGTGGTTAGCTTTGCTAAGGCATTCAATCAAGGTAAAAAAGGTGTACTTGCTGCAGACTTGGCGGTAACCGACATCATCACTGAAGTGCTTAACATTCAACTTGATAATGACGGTTTCGCGTTCCTAGTTGATGGCAACAATAACCTAGTGGCTTACAAAGATGAAAAGCTTAGCCAAAAACCACTGACAGAACTCAACCCAGCTTTAACTCATAGCACGATGATGACGCTAGCTGGCGATGCGAAGCTAGACACCATTCAATGGCCGAGCCAAGGCGACAAGCTGATTTACGTGGCGAAAGTGCCGAACACCGATTGGTCTTTAGGTATTGTGCAAGACAAACAAATGGCATTTGCGTCTGTCTCTGAGCAAGTGACATTTACGGCTATCGCTTCTATCGTGCTGTACCTGATTATTGCGGCAATCAGTACTTACATCATCACTCGTCTACTACAACCTCTTCAAACCCTGTCTGATGCGCTGTCAGAGTTATCACAGGGCGAAGGCGACCTTACTCAACGCATCAAGATCGAGCGCATGGATGAAATTGGTGAACTTGCCACTCACGTGAACCAGTTCCTTGCTCAAATGCAGACCATGTTGAAGAGTATTGTTGAAAACAGTGAACAGCTTTCAGAACAGGCGAATCAAGCAAATGAGCTATCTGCGATGGCAGCGGGTCGTGTTGAACATCAGCAAAATGACGTCAACCAAATTGCTACTGCTATTCATGAGATGTCAGCAACCGCTGCTGAGGTAGCAAGTCATGCAGAGCTAACAGCAAGTGCTTCGCAAAACTCCGCATCCGCTTGTATGGAAGGGCAAAACGTCATCCAGAAAAACCGTGAAGCGATTGTCGAACTGGCTGAACAAGTCAGTGATGCTGCCAGCGTGATTTCAGAGCTAGAAGCAAACACGCAAAGCATCAACCAAATCCTATCGACTATCCAAGGCATTGCCGAGCAAACCAACTTGTTAGCACTTAATGCTGCCATTGAAGCGGCTCGTGCTGGTGAGCAAGGTCGTGGTTTTGCCGTGGTTGCTGATGAGGTACGTGTGCTTAGCCAACGCACTCATGGTTCAACGGAAGAAATCCGCACCATGATCGAAACGTTGCAAAACAACACCAAGCTGGCAGTCAATAGCATGCAAACAAGCACCAGCTTAGCAGATACTAGCGTGGATTATGCTCAGCAAGCGCACGACAGCTTAACCAGCATCACCAACTCGATCACTGAGATCAACGACATGGCGATGCAAATCGCAAGCGCTGCAGAAGAGCAACGCGCGGTAAGCGAAGACATCAGCCGCAACACACAAGGCATTAAAGACGATGCCGACATGATTGCCGAACAATCGCTTAAGAGCAGTGAAGGCGCACGCCAGATGTACGATACCGCCAATACCATGCGTGAGAACATCAGTCGCTTTAAAGTGTAACCTTCTTCATCAAAAGCAGCTCAACGAGCTGCTTTTTTATTAGCGACAAGATGCTCTTTTACATCTCTATAAATTGATGCATATTAGAGCCTTACCCTGCTCTACAAGGATGTCTCGCAATCATGGGTTATGAATGGCTAGCGCTATGCGCTGCTTTCCTATGGGCTGTTTCTAGCTTAATTTCTGTTGTTCCCGCTCAGCATCTTGGTGCGTTTGCCTATAGCCGTTGGCGTATGGGTTGTACCGCAGTAATCCTTTCCACGATGGCGTGGATAACGGGTGGCTGGTTCAGTGTATCGGCAGAACACATTACGCCGATGATGGCGTCCGGTTTGATTGGTATCTTTATTGGCGATACCGCGTTATTCGCTTGTTTGAACCGCATGGGGCCACGCCAGGCAGGCTTGTTGTTTTCTTGTCATGCCGTCTTCTCTGCCATTCTGGGTTACTTCCTGTTTAGCGAAAGCATGACGGGTATGGAGCTGATTGGAGCAGCCTTGGTCTTCAGCGGTGTAGTGATGGCAATTTTCTATGGTCGACGCGGGCAAACCAGCAACGCGCTAGAAGAGATCAAAGGCAACGTTTGGATTGGCGTCGGGCTCGGTTTAACTGCCGCTATGTGCCAGGCTCTAGGCGGCATCATCGCTAAACCTGTCATGCAAACCAGTGTTGATCCAGTCGCCGCTTCCGCGATTCGTATGATCAGTGCTTTCGTCGCACATTGCGCACTTTGGTTAATTGGCGCAAAAGTCGCTCGCGCGACTCGAACCATCACATGGAAAGTTTTTGGCATTACCGCATTAAACGGCTTTTTAGCCATGGCGGTGGGAATGACGTTGATTCTCTATGCCCTGCGTGAAGGTAACGTCGGGATGGTGGCTCTGCTTTCTTCAACAACGCCGATCATGTTGCTGCCATTGTTGTGGGTTTACACCAAGAAACGCCCGAATCGATTCGCTTGGTTTGGCGCTGCTCTGGCGGTCATAGGCACTGGCATCCTAGTGCAATAGCTCAGGTTTAATGAGGGGCTGTTAACCATAGTAATTGTTGAGCTTCGTAACTCACCGCCTTACTAAACACAGAATCGCAGACATAAAAAAGCCCGAGTCGAGCTCGGGCTTTTATCATTCTGAATCGTCAGTTAATTACTTAACTAGCACTTCACCAGACATTTCTGCAGGGATTTCTAGACCTGCTAGAGAAAGCATTGTTGGTGCAAGGTCAGACAGTTTACCGCCTTCTTTGAACTCAACCGCTTTGTCACCTACGTAGATTAGAGGTACTGGTAGGTTAGTGTGAGCAGTGTGGATGCCGCCAGTTTCTGGGTCGATCATCATCTCTGCGTTACCGTGATCCGCAGTGATCAGTAGCTGACCGCCAACTTCTTTGATTGCTTCAACCACTTTACCAACGCTTTCGTCTAGTGCTTCGATAGCTTGCTCAGCCGCTTCGTAAACACCAGTGTGACCAACCATATCTGCGTTCGGGTAGTTACAGATGATAGTGTCGTACTTACCAGACTTGATAGCCGCAACCATCTTCTCTGTTAGCTCTGGAGAGCTCATTTCTGGCTGCATGTCGTAAGTTGCTACCTTTGGAGAAGCAACAAGTTGACGCTCTTCGCCTTCGAATTCGTTCTCAATACCACCGTTGAAGAAGAAGGTTACGTGCGCGTATTTCTCTGTTTCAGAGATACGTAGCTGAGTTTGACCTTGTTTAGATAGCCACTCACCGTAAGTGTTTTCTAGAGACGCAGGTGGGAATGCGATAGCTAGAGGGATGTCAGCTGCGTATTGAGTCAGCATCACGAAGTTGATTGCTGGGAATACAGCGCGCTCGAAGCCGTCAAATGCAGGAACGAATGCACGAGTGATTTGACGTGCACGGTCAGCACGGTAGTTCATGAAGATAACCGCATCGCCATCTTGCATGATTGCGTCTTCTTGACCTTCCGCTTTGATAGCCGTTGCTTTAACGAACTCATCGTTTTCTTCACGAGCGTAAGCCGCTTCTAGACCTGCAACTGCCGTTTCTGCTGTGAACTCAGCTTTAGCTTGAGTTAGAAGATCGTAAGCAACTTGAACGCGATCCCAGTTGTTGTCACGGTCCATTGCGTAGTAACGACCTACTAGAGAAGCAACACGACCTTTACCTAGTTTCGCAAATAGGTCTTGGAAACGTTGTAGTGAGTTTTTAGCACTACGTGGTGGCGTGTCACGGCCGTCTAGGAAGCAGTGTAGGTAGATTTTCTCAGCGCCACGAGCTGCCGCCATTTCAACCGCTGCGTAGATGTGATCTTCGTGAGAGTGAACACCACCTGGAGACATTAGGCCCATGATGTGTACTGCTTTCTCAGCTTTTACTGCAGAGTCGATAGCTTCTACTAGTGCTGCTGTTTCAGCGAATTCACCGTCAGCGATAGACTTAGTGATACGTGTTAGATCTTGGTATACAACGCGACCTGCACCGATGTTGGTGTGACCAACTTCTGAGTTACCCATTTGACCATCAGGTAGACCAACGTCCATGCCTGAAGCAGAGATTAGAGTGTTAGGGTTGTTCGCAATCAGTGCATCCATTACTGGTGTTTTAGCATTTGCAATTGCGTTACTTGCTGTGTCTTCACGGTAACCGTAACCGTCAAGGATAACTAGAGCCAATGGCTTCTTAGCAGACATAGTGATGACCTCATCAAATTTAAGTAACTTTCGGTGTAGAGCTTCGCTGCTCCATCTAACCTTGAAACAAAACTAGCGTAATTTTACTACACTTTTTAACCAAAACTGTAGGTTAAGATCAAATAATGTTTGCGATTTATTGTTGCTATCTTACAAGTTAGCAAGCAATCCGACCTAGTCAGCACACGTGTTCCACAAGCATAGTCACTTTCAAGATGCTTTGTACGACCACCGAAATACTTTGGTGAAAAACTTTTTGTTGTCATTCATTGTGCGCTTTTTCGACCAGAAGTGAAGTCAATTACGCCAATTGAATTGATAGGGAGAAGTGATAATAAGATTGCAGGAATGCACAGCTCGCACGAGGCTCACCGGAAGCGCTTAGATCTCAATTATTCGTTAGAAAATTTTAACCCTCTCGCCTAAGGCGACTATCCCCGCTATACTCCTGCTTTATTTTTCCGTCAACATTGCAAGAGCTCAAGACATGCAAGAGTACATTGATTTTTTCCAACAGAACATGATTCTATCTTTGGTTTGGGTAGGTCTTCTTGTCGCATTTATCATGAACCTCGTGAAATCCGCGACAGCCGCATACAAAGAGATTAACGTAAACCAATTGACTCACCTTATGAACCGTGAAAACGGCGTTGTGGTGGATATCCGCTCTAAGGATGAGTTCAAACAAGGTCATATCACCGACGCACTTCACATTTTGCCGTCTGATATCAAAGCAGGTAACTTTGGTAGCCTTGAAAACCGTAAATCAGACCCAATCATTGTGGTATGCAAAACGGGTCAAACCGCTCAAGAAAGTGCAAACCTACTAGCGAAAGCAGGCTTCGAAAACGTAAGCCTACTGAAAAACGGTTTGATTGCATGGAACGAAGCGAACCTTCCACTAGTACGTGGTAAGAAATAAGGTCGCGGTAAAACAATTTTGCCAGCCTCGTTTATATAAACTGAGCAAATAGAAAGCAGTTGAAGCACTAAGTTGTGATGCTTTGCACGTAATACGCGCTTCATCTAGTCAAGGTAGATTTGCTCAGTTAGTCTCAGGACAAACCATATTTCTGGGTTTAGAGAATCCTAGACCCAACAAATGTTTATTAAGGATTTAAAAATGGCTGAAGCAGCACCACAAGACGCACAACAAAACTTTGCAATTCAACGCATCTTCCTAAAAGACGTTTCTTTCGAAGCGCCTAACTCTCCAGTAATGTTCCAAAAAGAGTGGAACCCAGACGTTAAACTAGACCTAGACACTCAAAGCCGTGAGCTTGGTGAAGGTGTTTACGAAGTTGTTCTACGTCTAACCGTTACTGTTAAGAACGAAGAAGAAACTGCGTTCCTATGTGAAGTTCAACAAGGTGGTATCTTCACTGCTGAGAAAATGGAAGCAGGTCAACTTGCACATTGCCTAGGCGCATTCTGTCCGAACATCCTATTCCCATACGCTCGTGAAACTATCTCAAGCCTTGTAGTTAAAGGTACGTTCCCTCAACTGAACCTAGCGCCAGTTAACTTCGACGCGCTATTCATGAACTACCTACAACAGCAAGCTCAACAAGGCGAAGCTGAAGCGTAATTCACGTTTTGTAAGTGGCGTGTTGCCCTTCATAAAGAATGAGCACACGTCATATACCTGAAGAAAATGCACAAAGCGTCCTCTCTGCGATGCAATGTGCATTTTTTATTTCTGATAAAAGTTCCTAGTTCCTAACCCCTTGAGAGCGTAAACTCTAGCGATTATGGACTAGATTCTACTAGTAGAAAGACAATTAGGCGGTAGCATGACACAAGCAAATACCAACAATGCTTACGGTAAAGACATCGCAATGACTGTGATTGGTGCTGGCTCATACGGCACTTCTTTGGCAATTTCCCTCGCACGTAACGGCGCGAACGTCATCCTATGGGGTCACGAGCCAGAGCACATGGCACGCCTTGAAGCAGATCGTGCCAACCACGAATTCCTACCTGGTATTGATTTCCCAGAAAGCTTGATTATTGAGTCGGATTTAGAAAAAGCCGTTCAAGCAAGCCGTGACTTGTTAGTTGTGGTTCCTAGCCACGTTTTTGGTATCGTCCTCAACAGCTGTAAGCCTTTCCTACGTGAAGATTCTCGTATCTGTTGGGCAACCAAAGGCCTTGAGCCAGAAACAGGTCGTCTACTAAAAGAAGTGGCGTTCGACATCATTGGCGACAGCTATTCGCTAGCGGTACTGTCTGGACCTACGTTTGCTAAAGAATTAGCGATGGGCATGCCTACCGCAATTTCAGTGGCTTCTCCAGATTCAGCTTTTGTTGCCGACCTACAAGAGAAAATCCACTGCAGCAAAACCTTCCGTGTTTACGCAAACAACGACTTTATCGGCATGCAACTTGGTGGTGCAGTGAAGAACGTTATCGCGATTGGCGCAGGTATGTCTGATGGTATTGGTTTTGGTGCCAATGCTCGCACGGCGCTGATTACACGTGGTTTGGCAGAAATGAGCCGTCTTGGTGCGGCACTTGGTGCACAACCAGAAACCTTTATGGGTATGGCAGGCTTGGGCGATCTCGTCTTAACTTGTACCGATAACCAATCGCGTAACCGTCGCTTTGGTTTGGCACTAGGCCAAGGTAAAGACGTCGACACTGCACAAGAAGAAATCGGCCAGGTGGTCGAAGGCTACCGCAACACCAAGGAAGTTTGGATGCTATCTCAGCGCATGGGCGTAGAGATGCCAATTGTTGACCAAATTTATCAAGTATTGTATCAAGGAAAAGATGCACGCCTGGCAGCGCAAGATTTACTTGCTCGTGACAAAAAAGCCGAAGGAAAGTAGCAATCTACCGCCCTTTGCACCTCATCTGAGAAGAATAGAAGTTGTCGGGTCACGGAAGAACCACTCAGGATATTGAGAATGAAACACTGCGAAAAACAAAAAGTCTGGGACAAGATCGTTTCAGAAGCCCGTGAAATGTCAGAGCAAGAGCCGATGCTGGCGAGCTTTTATCATGCAACCATCATCAAGCATGACAGCTTGTGTGCCGCATTGAGCTACATTCTGGCCAACAAATTGAATACCGCCTCCATGCCAGCAATGGCAGTACGTGAAGTGGTAGAAGAAGCCTTTGCCGCTGATCCAACGATTACGGACGGCGCCGCTTGTGACATTTGTGCCACGGTGAATCGCGACCCAGCTGTTTCAATGTACTCGATGCCGTTGTTGTACCTAAAGGGTTACCATGCCCTGCAAGGCTACCGAGTGGCTAACTGGTTGTGGAAGCAAGGGCGTCACGCTCTTGCGACTTACCTACAAAACCAGATTTCTGTTGCATGTCAGGTTGATATTCACCCTGCAGCGCGCATTGGTAGTGGTATCATGCTAGACCATGCAACCGGCATTGTGATTGGTGAAACGGCCGTTGTCGAAAACGACGTGTCTATTCTGCAAGATGTCACCCTTGGTGGTACCGGCAAAGAATGCGGTGACCGTCACCCGAAAATTCGCGAAGGCGTAATGATCGGCGCAGGTGCAAAAATTCTTGGCAATATCGAAGTAGGCGAAGGCGCAAAAATTGGCTCCTGCTCCGTGGTATTGCAAGCAGTGCCGCCACACACAACCGTGGCTGGTGTGCCTGCAAAAATTGTTGGCCGTCCGAAAACGGACAAACCTTCTCTCGATATGGATCAAGGCTTTAATGGCAAATCGCAAAGCTTTATCCACGGGGATGGTATTTAATCGTCATCTGATCCTTTGACAATAATGTGGTAGGTAACTCTCAAGTGCGAAAACAAAATCACCCAGTGCTACGCTCGGCTATTTTATTAACTTGTGCTTTATCTGCCACATATCCCCTCACCTCCTCTGCTGCCAGCCAGCAAGAGCTCAAAGGCGTTTCTAGCGAAATCAATCGCCAGAAAAAATCGCTGACTTCTCAAGAAAAGCAACTTAACGATCTGCAAAAGTCGTTGAAAAACCAAGAGCTTGGTATCTCTAAATTAGAACGCGAGATCAAACAGACTAAAACCGACTTGGCGCAAGCCGATCAAAACATCAATAAGTTGGAAGAGAAGATTGCTCTGCAAGAAGCTCAGCGTCAGGCGCAAGAAGAAGAGCTGAAACAGTTGCTGCAAACCTACTATGTGACCGAGCGAGCCAAGGCCAATGGACACCTTCTTAATGAAGGCGTAGAGGAAGACCGCATTAGCCAGTACTTCCAGCACCTTGCTAAAGCGCGAGCAAAAGTCATTGATGCGATCACCCAAACGACCCAAGAGTTGGCACACAATAAGAATCAGCTTGAGCTAGAGAAAGCACAAATTGAAGCCTTGCTTAAGCAGCAATCGGAAAAGCGCTCATCTTTGGCAAGCACACAGTCGCAACGCAAAGGTACGCTGAACAAGATTCAAAAGAGCATCAAAGACGACAAGCGTTACCTAGCCGAATTACAACGCAACGAAACCCGTCTAAAAGCAGAGATTGCCAAAGCCGCGAAACGCAATGCTGTACCAATGGATGGTATCGCGAAACAGCGCGGCAAACTGCCATGGCCACTGAAGGGCCGCGTGCTGCATAACTTCGGCACCAAACAAACCGGTCAAGTTAACTGGAAAGGTATGGTGCTGTCCGCCAACTACGGTCAACAAGTTAAAGCGGTGTACCCAGGCACAGTCGTTTTCGCCGAATATTTACGTGGCTATGGCTTAGTGGTACTGCTCGACCACGGCAAAGGCGACATGACTCTTTACGGCTACAACCAAGCGTTAACTAAGAAAGAAGGCGATAAGGTGACAGCAGGTGAAGTGATTGCCCTAGCGGGTGATACCGGAGGTCAAGACCGTGCCTCACTCTACTTCGAGATTCGCCGTAACAGTGAAGCGCAAAACCCGAAATCTTGGTTAAAGCGTTTATAGCAGCCGTTTATCATCGCGGCGCCAAGCAGTGCCATAACGAAACCAAAAAAACAAAGGAGCCACTCGGCTCCTTTGTCGTATTCGTATTCAGAACTATGCTAGGCGTAGTAGGTCTCTACTGCGTCGATGAAAGCACTGACATCGTCTTTGCTTAGTGCATTGATGCCCGCAGCGGCTTCTCGACCACCGCCCGTTGGAAACTGCCCACACACCGCCACGGCACCTTGCTTGTTATTCAGCGGGGCACGAAGAGAAACGGTGTAAGTACCATCGGCATTTTCCGTTAACACCGCATGCGCAGAGTCTGGATTTTGGTTTGCAAGCCAGTTGCCATAAACGCCACTAATTCGACGTGATGCCGCATTGCTTGGCAGCTCAAACAGCTTGAGCTTAGTGCTTTCATACGTCGCAGGAACGGCGAGTGCCGCGTCCATATCTTGCTGATAAGCCGATTGCAATTGATAGTAGGGTGAGGCTTTATCTGCAATCGCATCGAATGGTGAAACGTATTGCTTTAACGCTCGGTACAAATCCGCTGGGTGGAAATGAAGGTCATCGACTTTAGAACCGTAACCGTTGTAGTTAATCAGTGTACCAAGTTCTTTTAACTGTGCTTTTTGCTCTGCGCTGAGTCCAGCTTTATCTGCCAACGCATCGGCTTTAGCAATCAAGTTATCGCCATAGGCCGCAGTGATCGCCCAAGTATGGAATCGCCCTGCCAGCAACTGATCGACAATCAAAGCGGTACACATATTAGCATCAAGGTCGATGTGCGCGTCCAAATTCCCGTGTTGAGGAATCTCTCCCGCTTTATGATGATCGGCGTAAAAAACATGCGCGCCTTGAGCCAAAGCTTGCTCTAGACCTACCATGTTCTTTTCCATTGAAATGTCCAATACTGTTAGCTCATCGCCCGCTTGCACTTCCACTTTTTCCACCAGCTTGATGTCGCGCTTTACGCCCGTCACCAATTCAGCGCCAATAGGGTCCGCCAAACGCAATTGCAGCAATGCGATGATGCCGTCGGCATCGCCATTAAAAATGTCGTAGTTCATTGAACGATAGTTCCTTTATCGAGAGTCATACCCCAACGGATGCTTTTAGGGTGCATGAATCCTATTGTGCGAAATGAACACAGCAAGTCAACTCAAGGAAGGAGCTGAAAATGAGAGCTGCGCTCTAAACTTTAAGCGTAGAGCCATACTCTCATTTTCTAGATTTAATAAGGAGGGAAAATAGTATTAACTGTGCAGTCGGCTCACCGCTTCTTCAAGCAGCAGCAATTGCTCCATACCCTGCTCGGTCGCCACTGGCTTAACGACGTTAAGCATTTGCAGCATGCCTTGTTTCACCATTTGCTCGGTGATTTGAGTCTTTGGTGACATCGCCGATTGGTAAGCTAACCAACTACACGCGATAAGGTGCAGTGTACAAACCAGTGATTTTAGCTGCTCTTGATCAACACTCAACAGCTTCAAAGACACAAACTCTTGCATGATTGCAATGAGGTTGGCTTGCAACTTCTCTTGAACATCAATGTATTCATCATGCAGTTGCTCGTCTCGAGAAAGGATTTCTGGGAGGTTCGCGTAGAAAAAACGGTACTTCCACATCAAAGTGAAGATCGAGTCGAGGTAGCTTTTCAGCATGGTCAGGCTCTCTTGAGAACCTTGAATTGGGGTAAAGCGTTCTAGCAATTCCGCAGAGTAAAGCGCAAAGATCTCACGCACAATCTCTTGCTTGTTGCGGAAGTGGTAGTAAAGGTTGCCTGGGCTAATTTCAATATGGTCAGCAATGTGATTGGTTGTGATATTGCGCTCACCATGTTGGTTGAACAGCTCCAGTGCGGCATAGACGATTTTGTCGCGCGTTTTCATGGTTATCGTATTCCCTCTTCATTATCGAATCGAGTATAGCGACTTCACCAACCTAGGTCGATAGAGGCTCCAAATACGGTAACATAGCAGACCAGTTAGAATGCCAATCGAGTTCGCAATCAAGTCGTGCCAAGATGTTTGGCGTCCCACATAACCTTGTAAAACTTCAATCACAGCACTGAATAACAGAATACTCAGTGCCACAATCCAACGCTGACGCCAATTTGCGACACAGAAGCCTCCCAAGAAGCCAAAACCACTGTATGCCATCGCATGCTGCATCTTGTCCAAGTACGCGATGTCGCCCCAATCTTGCAGCTCTCCTGAACTCAAAGACAAGTACGCTATTAATGTCGCGTAGCTAAGCAATACTAAACGGGCAGCGGTTAGGTTCATCATCAATCCTTAAGCAATAGGGAATGGGAAAGCGGTCACTTGATCGATATGGTCACAACCCAATGCCAACATGATCAGGCGATCAACGCCGAGCGCCACGCCTGCGCAATCTGGTAAGCCCGCCTCTAATGCGCCGATCAAGTGGTAATCAATCGGCTGTGGCTTCAAGCCCATTTCCAGACGCTTAGCATTATCTTGTTCAAAACGCGCCAATTGCTCTTTCGGGTTATCCAGCTCGTGGAAACCGTTCGCCAACTCAATACCTTTGAAGTACACCTCAAAGCGATCCGCCACTCGGTTGTCTTGCGGGTTGATCTTGGCCAGCGCCGCCTGCGATGCAGGGAAGTCATAAACAAATGCTGGTACTTGCTGACCGATCTTGGCTTCGACACCAATGCTGAACAGTAGTTGCAGCAAGGTATCGCGATCCTCTTCTGGCTCAGCAATGTCACTCAGACCCAGCTTAGCCGCGACCACTTTTAGCTCTTGCATCGAGCCTTCTAATGGGCACACGCCTAGCACATCAATAAAAGCTTGCTGGTAAGTCATACGTTCTGCCGCGCCACACTTCAGCACCAGTTGCAGCAGATCGTCCATTTCGTCCATCAGCTTGTGGTGATCAAAGCCGATACGGTACCACTCCAGCATAGTGAACTCGGGGTTGTGATGACGACCATTCTCTTCGTTACGAAACGCTTTGTTGATTTGGTAGATACAGCCGCTGCCCGCTGCTAGCAAGCGCTTCATATGGAATTCAGGGCTGGTCATAAAGAACAGTTTGCTGCCATCGGCATAGCCCGGTCCAACAAACTCGGTTTGGAAGGTATGCAAATGAATGTCGGTCACCGTGGCGTGACTCATGGCTGGCGTGTCAACTTCCATCACCTGTCGCTCGGCAAAGAATTGACGAATAGCGGTGATCAACGCAGCACGTTGACGAAGTTGTTCCATAGAAGCGGTAGGTTGCCAGGTCGTTTGCATAACAAGACTCTCAATACATTAGTGAGCGAGGAAAATAGCAATTTTGGCACGCTTTGCCTAGTTCATCGATAGGGGATTCATCTTAATTTCATCCGTCTAAATACGAATAAAACTCGATTAAAATTGAAGCAAGTATTTCACGTTCCACAGTACAAAAAACACTCACAATTAATCCTATTATCAATGAGGGTAATGTCGCGCAACACCTATGTAACATTGACCGAGTTTACGTTTATGCCTCAACCGTTTCGTGCCGTGATAGCAGTCACATAACCTAGAATTTCTATGCTCTTGTGTGCATTACCGGAGAAAAAACCCAAATACATCAATTTTTCTGCCATAAGGCTCCCCTACACTAACCCTACTACTTTTGAGGGATTGCCTTAAAACCCTTCCCTCACACTCACAATAACAAGCGGATTTCCGCAATCACACACTGGAGGATAACTGTGCAAATTATCACCACAGATATCGCAGTCATCGGCGCAGGCGGCGCTGGTCTTCGTACTGCTATTGCAGCGGCTGAAGCAAACCCGGACTTAGAAGTAGCACTTATTTCTAAAGTTTACCCAATGCGCTCCCATACGGTTGCTGCAGAAGGTGGCTCAGCAGCAGTTATCAAGGATGAAGATAGCTTAGACAACCACTTCAACGACACTGTTGGCGGTGGTGACTGGCTATGTGAACAGGACGTTGTTGAATACTTTGTAGAGAACGCGACTCGCGAAATGATCCAAATGGAGCAATGGGGTTGCCCATGGAGTCGTAAAGAGAACGGTGAAGTCAACGTACGCCGCTTTGGTGGTATGAAGGTTGAACGTACTTGGTTCGCTGCAGATAAAACTGGCTTCCACATGCTTCACACGCTATTCCAGACGTCGATGAAGTACGACAACATCAAGCGCTTTGATGAGTACTTTGTCGTTGACTTGCTTGTTGATGAAGGTGAAGTACAAGGTCTGATTGCAATCCACATGTCTGAAGGTGAGTTGGTTACGATTAAAGCGAAGTCTGTTGTACTAGCAACAGGTGGCGCAGGTCGCGTTTACCACTGTAACACCAACGGCGGTATCGTAACGGGCGACGGCATGGCGATGGCTTACCGTCACGGCGTTCCTCTACGTGATATGGAATTCGTTCAGTACCACCCAACAGGTCTTCCTGGCACAGGTATCCTGATGACTGAAGGTTGTCGTGGTGAAGGCGGTATCATCGTCAACAAAGACGGCTACCGTTACCTACAAGACTACGGTATGGGTCCTGAGACTCCAGTGGGTCAACCTAAGAACAAATACATGGAACTGGGTCCTCGTGACAAAGTTTCTCAAGCTTTCTGGCACGAACAACAGAAAGGCAACACCATCAAACACCCTCTAGGTGACGTGGTGCATCTAGACCTTCGCCACCTGGGTGAAGAGTATCTACAAGAGCGTCTACCGTTCATTTGTGAACTAGCGAAAGCTTACGTGAACGTTGACCCTGCAAAAGAGCCAATTCCAATTCGTCCAACGGTTCACTACACCATGGGTGGTATTGAGACTAACGGCGAATGTGAAACTCGCATTAAAGGTCTATTCGCGGTTGGCGAATGTGCGTCAGTTGGTCTTCACGGTGCAAACCGTCTAGGTTCTAACTCATTGGCTGAGTTCGTGGTATTTGGTCGCGTTGCAGGTGAACAAGCGGTGAAACGCGCGGCAGAATTCAAAGGCTGGAACGAAGAGTCTATCGCGACTCAGGTGAAAGCAGTTGAAGACCGCATTGCTGCTCTAATGAACCAAGAAGGTGATGAAAACTGGGCAGATATCCGTACTGAAATGGGTCACACCATGGAAGCAGGTTGTGGTATCTACCGCCAAGAAGACTTGATGCAAGCAACCATCGAGAAAATCACTGAGCTGAAAGAGCGTTACAAGAAAATCAGCATCAAAGACAAAGGCAAAGTGTTCAACACTGACCTTCTATACGCTATTGAAGTGGGCTACGGCCTAGAAGTCGCAGAAGCAATGGTTCACTCTGCAATCCTGCGTAAAGAATCTCGTGGTGCGCACCAACGTCTAGACGACGGTTGCACTGAACGTGATGACGAGAACTTCCTAAAACACTCACTCGCTTTCTTCCAAGAAGATGCTGCACCAAGCATCGACTACAGCAACGTGAAGATCACTAAATCTCAGCCTAAAGCCCGTCTATACGGTGAAGCAGCAGAGAAAGCAGCAGCAGCTGAAAAAGCCGCTGAAGCAGAAGCGAAGAAGGCAGAGGAGCAAGCATAATGTCATCAAACCGCATTCAAAAAGTCGACATTCTGCGTTACGACCCTGAGAAGGACGCAGAACCATATACTCAAACGTTCGAAGTACCTTTTGATGAAACCATGTCTGTGCTAGACGCGCTTGGTTACATCAAAGATCACCTAGACAAAGATCTGTCTTACCGTTGGTCTTGTCGTATGGCGATCTGTGGTTCTTGCGGCATCATGGTAAACAACGTGCCTAAGCTCGCTTGTAAGAGCTTCCTACGTGATTACCCGAATGGCGTGACTATCGAGCCACTAGCAAACTTCCCAATCGAGAAAGACTTGATCGTTGATATGACGCCGTTCATCGAGCGCCTAGAAGCTATCAAACCTTACATCATTGGTAACGACCGCAAACCAGAAGACGGCACAAACCTGCAAACGCCTGAGCAAATGGCGAAATACAAGCAGTTTGCTGGCTGTATCAACTGTGGTCTTTGCTACGCAGCATGTCCTCAGTTTGGTTTGAACCCTGAGTTTATCGGCCCTGCAGCTCTAACTCTGGCACACCGTTACAACCTAGACAGCCGTGACAACGGTAAAGATGAGCGCATGAAGCTGATCAATGGTGAAAACGGCGCTTGGGGTTGTACGTTCGTAGGTTACTGTTCTGAAGTTTGTCCGAAGAGCGTAGATCCTGCAGCGGCAGTAAACCAAGGCAAAGTAGAGTCTTCTATGGACTTCGTAATTGCTATGTTGAAACCTGATGGTTCACCGAAAAAAGTGGAGGCATAAGGATGAGCAACCGTAAACCTTACGTTCGTGAAGTAAAACGCACTTGGTGGAAGAACCATCCTTTCTACCGCTTCTACATGCTACGTGAAGCAACTGTGCTTCCTCTTATCCTGTTCACTATCTTCCTGACTTTCGGTCTAGGTTCACTAGTGAAAGGCCCAGAAGCTTGGCAAGGTTGGTTGGAGTTCATGGCAAACCCTATCGTGGTAGCGATCAACATCGTTGCACTACTAGGTAGCCTATTCCACGCACAAACTTTCTTCAGCATGATGCCACAAGTTATGCCAATTCGTCTGAAAGGCAAACCAGTGGATAAGAAAATCATCGTTCTGACTCAGTGGGCAGCAGTTGCGTTCATCTCACTGATCGTTCTCATCGTGATGTAAGGAGCTTGAGTAATGAAACCGAATTATAGTGTTAATACAGCACCGAAACGTTCTGATGAGCCAATCTGGTGGGGTCTATTTGGTGCCGGTGGTACTTGGTTCGCAATGATCACGCCAATCACGGTACTCGTACTCGGCATCCTAGTTCCACTAGGTGTGATTGATGCAGAAGCAATGAGCTACGAGCGCGTGTCTGAATTCGCAACTAGCATCATTGGCGCACTGTTCATCATCGGTACGCTAGCGTTGCCAATGTGGCATGCAATGCACCGTGTACACCACGGCATGCACGACCTTAAATTCCACACAGGTGTGGTAGGTAAGATCGCATGTTACGCGTTTGCAGGTCTTATCTCTGCACTGGCTGTTGTCTTTATCTTCATGATTTAAGACGCTGACGGAAAATGAAAAAAGCTGGCACCTCGCCAGCTTTTTTATTGCCTGTTATTTGTGTTTATCGTCAGCGCTATTCGTTTCAGACACTATTCAATAAAGGTCGCGATTTCATCCAGTGACTTTTTGTGCATTGCATGTTCTGGAATGGTTGCGTCTTCTTCCGGATAACCGGTCACAATCAACATATATGGACGATCGACATCGTTGTCTCGCCCACAAATCTTACTCAAGAAGCTCATCGGCTTTGGCGTGTGTGTCAACGTACCCAAACCTGCATTGTGCAGTGCTTGAAGTAAAAAGCCTGTGGCAATCCCGACTGACTCGTGCACGTAATAGTTAGTTTGTTCCCCATCGTTACTCATGCCGCCCTTCTTCTGCGAAAACACCGCAATCAACCACGGTGCTTTTTCTAGATAAGGCTTACTGGCATTGGTACCGAGTGGCTTCAGTGCATCTAACCATTCTTGCCCTGCTCTCCCTTCATAGAAAGAACACTCTAGTTCTTCGGCGGCTTGGCGGATCTGCCCTTTCACTTCCGCACAGTTAATCGCAACAAAATGCCAAGGCTGATGGTTTGCCCCACTCGGAGCTGTACCTGCTGCTCGAATGCAGTGCTCAATCACTTCTTTCGCCACTGGACGATCAGAGAAACTGCGAATGGAATGACGGCGTTGAAGTTGCTCAAGATTATGTACAGCTCTTGCTGCCATTTCTTGTGGTGGGTATTCAACAAAATCATTGAGTGGTTGATGTTGTTCTTGATTCGACATAGTGCTTCCTTGCGCTTATGGGTGTCGATTTACTATAGCTACAAATTTCACCCTCGCCTTTTTATCTTCATAAAATCAATGTGATATTGAGATAAAGCGCAAATATTCAGCAATAGATAACCAACAAAAAAGAGAGGCCGATAACACGTATCAGCCTCTGCATTACTCTGATTTGTACAGTTATCAGAGCTTTTGGTCACCTATGATCTTTTTGCTTTTTTAGCTTTTGACCACCCATGATCTTATTGCTGTGTGACCTTCTTGGTTTGGTCCATTAAGCCCAATGCGCCAAAGCCCGTAATGACATCAAGGTTGGTTTTAAGACCCGTTTCTTCACCACCACCGATGTAGTTTTGTGGCATCTGCACTTGGAAGTTTTGCAGGTTGTTATACAGCGAGTTCGCCACATCTCGGTTCAACTCTGCCAAGTACACTTCTCGGTTTGCACCCAGAGCTGCGTACTTCGCTTTCAAGACTTCCGCTTCTGCGCGGCCTTTTTCAAGAATCGCTTTTGCTTCAAACTCCGCAGACAAAGCATTGGCTTTTTGAATCGCTAGGTTCGCTTCCGCTACCGCTAGCTCTTTCTCTTTTTCCACCTCAGCCAGTCGCTTAGTTTTCTCTACTTCGACGATTTCACGCTCCGCAATTTGACGCGCAACTTCGACTTCTTTTTGCTGTGCGATGATCGCGAGCTCTTTACTGCGCTGAGCATCTTGTACTTCACGAGTACGTTGAATCTCTTTACGTAACTGCTCTGTCTCTGCTTGTGCTTTCGAGGTCTCTTGCTCCTGAATCGCACGGATACGGTCAGCAACTAGACGCTTCTTATCTGCCAACAACTGATCAAGCTGCTTCTCTGGCTGCGGGTCACCGATGGTCACCTGCGTCACTTGAATACCGTATTGCTGTAGCGGGTTATCCTGTCGGATTGGTTGCCCCGTTCCATCCACAACCGGAACCGTCTTCCACACCAATTGGTTAGTACGTTGCAGTTGGTTCGCATTCGATTGATTCGCGCCTACTGGAGCAAGGTCTAGCTCTTCCACTTCGACCTGACGACGTTCAGTCAGATAAATACCTTCACGCAGCTGGTCACCCAATTTGGATTTGAACTGGTTCAAACCACCTTGGAAGAACTCTTCACCCGTGTACTGGGTTGCGGTAATCACCGTCACATTACGCGCGTTCTTCACCAGCAGTGCATCGATAAGGTTGCTGTTGTTACGGAACTCTTTGTGCATCTTCTTAACCGCTTCAGGATCATTGCTGAGCTTGAAGCGGAATGTCACTGGGATCTGACCAATGTAGGTATCGGCAAAGCGAACCTGCACTGCATCAAGGCGTTGATAAAAATCCTCGCCCTTGCTGTTACCAAATGACACGGTGATCACTTGGTCATACTTGGTGATCTTGGACAAAAACGGCATACGAAAATGAATGCCCGGCTCCGTGAATACGTCCAATTCACCGGTGATGTTGTTCTGATGCACATAGCTGTAACCCGCATCGGTCATCAGCACTGAACTATTAATCGTTAAGCCGATTGCCAGCAGCGGAATACCAAATACGGCTGCTTTCAATCCTTTATGTAGTAACTGACGTCTCTCTTCCACTTTTAAACCTCGTCCTAAGCCTCTGCTTTCCATTTTGTTCTCCTTTTGGATTGTCATTGAGTTAAATCGATAAAAATCAAATTGCTATGCAACTCTCTGACAACGAGGACTAATGTATCAAACTGTTACATTAAGAAATAATCGAAAGATTCATGGAATTAATAAGATTTTTACGAATAATACAAAATCACCAAGAATTTGCGGCAGGTATCGATTTTTGACGGCAGGGATGAGGGCGAGGAGAATGGCAGGTAATAAAAAAGGCCGCCGAAGCGACCTTTTTCATCGAGTACGTTTGGGTGAATTACTTCACACGACCTACGTATTCAGCAGTACGAGTATCAACTTTGATCACTTCACCGATTGCGATGAATAGTGGAACACGTACAACAGCGCCAGTTGATAGCGTAGCTGGTTTACCACCAGTACCTTGAGTATCACCTTTTAGGCCTGGATCTGTATCTGTAACTTCTAGCTCAACGAAGTTTGGTGGAGTCACAGTAATTGGGTTACCGTTCCAAAGCGTGATCATACAAGTGTTGTTTTCTACCAACCACTTAGCGTTGTCGCCAACTGCTTTCGCGTCTGCAGCGATCTGCTCGAAAGTTTCATTGTTCATAAAGTGGTAGAATTCGCCGTCTGAATATAGATAATCTAGGTCGATATCCATTACGTCTGCCACTTCACAAGTGTCACCAGACTTGAATGTTTTCTCTAGCACTTTACCAGAAAGAAGTTTACGAATTTTAACGCGGTTGAACGCTTGGCCTTTACCTGGTTTAACGTATTCGTTTTCCAGAATTACACAAGGCTCGTTATCAAGCATTAACTTAAGGCCGCCTTTAAATTCATTGGTGCTAACTGTAGCCATTTTTTCCTCTTACATTCTTAGAGCTAAATTCAATGCCGCACATAATAACCCGAAAAGTCGAATCTGTTGAGCAAAACTGGCTCAAACAGTTAGCGAATGGGATCTCTGATCCTGCAAAATTGCTGGAAATGTTGGAAATAGATCCATCGCCATGGCAAGACGGGTTTGCTGCACGCAAGCTGTTTGCACAGCGTGTACCGCAAAGTTTTGTCGATAGGATGGAAAAAGGCAATCCTTACGATCCACTTTTGCGCCAAGTTTTACCTTTGAGCGAAGAGTTTGAGGTCCATGAAGGCTATTCCAATGATCCTTTAGAAGAGCAAGACAACGAACTTCCTGGGTTGCTACACAAATACCGCAATCGCGCCTTAATGATCGTGAAAGGTGGCTGCGCGGTGAATTGCCGTTACTGCTTCCGTCGTCACTTCCCTTATCAAGAGAATAAAAGCGGCAAGCAAGCATGGACAAAGTGCTTAGAGTACATGGCGCAGCAACCAGAGCTGAACGAAGTGATCTTCTCTGGTGGTGATCCTTTGATGGCAAAAGACGATGAGATCCACTGGTTATTAGAGCACATCGCACAAATTCCACACATCAAACGCCTGCGTATTCACAGCCGTTTGCCAGTGGTAATTCCTGCTCGTATCACTGATGAGCTATGCCAACTACTTCGCGCTTCTCGTCTGCAAATCATTTTGGTGACGCACATCAACCACGCTAACGAAATCAACGCTGAATTTGCCGCTCAAATGGCGAAGCTTAAGCAAGCCGGAGTGACCTTGCTAAACCAAGCGGTATTGCTGAAAGACGTCAACAACAGCATTGAAGCACAAGTTGCATTAAACGAAGCCTTGTTTGATGCAGGCATTCTGCCTTACTACTTGCACGTTTTGGATAAAGTCCAAGGTGCGGCGCACTACTTTGTTTCCGATGAAGAAGCCAAAGCAATCATGCGCGGCGTGATCACGCAAGTCTCCGGTTACCTAGTACCTAAGCTAACCCGTGAAATTGGCGGTCGTCCAAGTAAAACGCCTCTGGATCTGCATCTAGAGTAAGTTGCTAGCCGTATAAAGGTTGTCGTTACGAGCAAAAGCTTTTGTTCGATCGAACGGTCTTATCTATGCATACTCCGCAGATTTGGAGGTTAAGATGCAAGCAACTTTTGAACACTATTTCGATCTTGGCCCATTCAGTTGGGCGGCATTACTTTGCTGTGCTATCAATGGTTTGATGATCGGTATAGAACGCCAGACACGAGGTAAGCCCGTTGGTATTCGTACCGCAATTCTCGTTATCTCAGGCACTTACTTGTTTATGTCGATGGCAGTGTCACTCTCACCAAATACACTCGACCAAGCTCGTGTGTTGGGTCAGATCATCACGGGCGTTGGCTTCTTAGGTGCCGGTGTGATGATGACTCAAGACGGCAAAATCCATGGCGTAACTTCTGCAGCCGTGATTTGGGTATTGGCAGGATTGGGCTTGATGATTGGTTTGGGTTATTTATCGCAGTCGATCATCATTACCGTATTGGCACTGACCGTTTTGCTCGGCGTGGACCGAGCCGAAAATCGGGTCAAAGCGCTACGTCGTGGTGTGCACCAGAAAATGCAGCAACGAAAAACATCAACGCGTTTAATCAAATAGACAGCTCAATAAAAAAGACCCCAACATCATGCTGGGGTCTTTTTGTATCTGGCGTTAAGTTAGGAAGGTTACTTAACTTTTGGCGAAGCTCGCTGATTATTTAGCGAAGTTCACGATTGGGAAACACTTGAAGAAGCCGTTGTCCGCACAGTTTAGAAGACCAATTTGAACGCCGTCGATTTGATCTGTCATGTTGAAGAAACCTAGCTGGAAGTTAGATTTTTTAGAGATACTTGCCAGACCGATGTCTGCCATTGTGTAACCTTCAGAGTAGTTCACAGCACTCCAGTTTAGACCTTCAACGTTGTTAGTCACGTTTACCGCACCTAGGTTAAGACCCGTAGTTTGGCCTTGGTTCCAGTTGAATAGACCTAGAGAAACACCTTTCATTTCTTGGTTTACTTTAGACGCACCAAAGAAAAGGCCGAAGTTAACACCCGTTGTGCGGTCTGTTTCAGACATACCTAGTAGAGAGAAGTCGACACCTTTCACTTCGTTCACTTGACCGTGAAGAACCGCAAGACGAACACCACCAACAGAAGAGTTAGAAGGTGCGTTAGTGTTATCGATAGTCGAGAACATAACTGGCGTGCTGTCAGCAAGGGCAACAGGTGAAGCAATAGCGGCTGCAACAGCCAGTGACGTCATTAGCTTTTTCATTTTCATCTCCATTGGGGGATTGTTTATTTACAACATAGTGTAATGTACAGATTTTGCTCCATTTTATCTCGATAAATGTTAGCTGGAAGTCATATTTAACCGCTTGAAGAATAAAGCAATTAATTCACCAAACTTATTTTTCTGCTTTTTCCCTGACCGTTTACGCACAATCGCCACACAGTTGCGTATTTTTAAGCCAATTTCACTCACACAATTACACTTAGTAAATAAAGGGATAAAATTTCATATTTGGAAGCAAAAGTGGAGATTGACCACCTCTAGCACCTACTTTCCTTTCTCACACCAAAAACGCAGATACAAAAAACCGAGGTATTCACCTCGGCTTATCGAACTTTATCGGTAGTCTAGCTCACCGCTATAAGGTTTTAGAACAAGGAGAGCACGCGCAGTTTACGCTAGTAAATGAGCATGCTCGACGCCGTTATCAAGCCTTAGAGCAAAGAGATAGGCTGGCTATTACATCATGCCGCCCATACCACCCATACCGCCCATACCACCCATGTCAGGCATACCTGCGCCGTCTTTTTGTGGTAGGTCAGTAACCATCGCTTCAGTTGTGATCATTAGACCTGCTACTGATGCTGCGAATTGTAGTGCGCTACGAGTTACTTTAGTTGGATCAAGGATACCCATCTCTAGCATGTCGCCGTATTCGCCTGTTGCTGCGTTGTAGCCGTAAGAACCTTCACCCGCTTTCACGTTGTTCGCTACTACTGACTCTTCGTCACCTGCGTTCTTCGTGATTTGACGGATTGGTGCTTCCATTGCACGTAGTGCAACGCGGATACCAACGTTTTGCTCTTCGTTGTCGCCTTCTAGGTCAACAATCTTAGATGCCGCACGGATTAGCGCAACACCACCACCAGCAACAACGCCTTCTTCAACCGCTGCACGAGTCGCGTGTAGTGCGTCTTCTACGCGGTCTTTCTTCTCTTTCATTTCAACTTCAGTTGCTGCACCAACTTTGATTACTGCAACACCGCCTGCTAGCTTAGCAACGCGCTCTTGTAGTTTCTCTTTGTCGTAGTCTGAAGTTGCATCTTCGATTTGCTGACGGATTTGAGCAACACGACCTTGGATCATTGCTTCTTCACCCATGCCATCGATGATGGTTGTGTTTTCTTTTGTGATTGCAACGCGCTTCGCTTGACCTAGATCTTCTAGTGCTACTTTTTCTAGCTCTAGACCCACTTCTTCAGAAATCACGATACCGCCCGTTAGGATAGCGATGTCTTGTAGCATTGCTTTACGACGGTCACCGAAACCAGGTGCTTTTACTGCTGCTACTTTAACGATGCCACGCATGTTGTTCACAACTAGTGTTGCTAATGCTTCACCTTCTACGTCTTCAGCGATGATCAGTAGTGGGCGAGATGCTTTTGCTACTGCTTCTAGTGCTGGAAGAAGTTCACGGATGTTCGATACTTTCTTATCGATCAGAAGGATGAATGGGTTTTCTAGCTCAACGCTGCCTGCTTCTTGGTTGTTGATGAAGTAAGGAGATAGGTAACCGCGGTCGAACTGCATACCTTCTACTACGTCTAGCTCATCTTGTAGTGCTTGACCTTCTTCAACAGTGATAACACCGTCGCGACCAACTTTTTCCATTGCTTCAGCAATGATGTTACCTACGCTTGAGTCAGAGTTCGCAGAGATAGTACCAACCTGTGCGATTGCTTTAGTGTCGTTACACTCAACAGATAGCTCTTTTAGTTGCTCAACCGCTGCGATAACTGCTTTGTCGATACCGCGCTTAAGGTCCATTGGGTTCATACCCGCTGCAACTGCTTTTAGACCTTCGTTTACGATTGCTTGCGCTAGTACGGTTGCTGTTGTTGTACCGTCACCCGCTGCGTCGTTTGCTTTAGACGCAACTTCTTTAACCATTTGTGCGCCCATGTTCTGGAATTTGTCTTCCAGTTCAATTTCACGCGCTACTGATACACCATCTTTAGTGATCGTTGGTGCACCAAAAGATTTGTCTAGAACTACGTTACGACCTTTAGGACCCAGTGTTACTTTTACTGCGTCAGCTAGAACGTTTACGCCTTCTAGCATTTTAACTCGTGCGTCATTACCAAATTTAACGTCTTTAGCAGCCATCTTTGATTTCCTTTCTAAATTCTGTTTTCGATTTCGTTTTTGAATCTGAGCAAAAAATTACTCAATGATTGCTATTACTCAACGATCGCCATGATGTCGTTTTCAGACATTACTAGCACTTCTTTACCGTCGATTTTTTCAGTCTTAGTGCCGTAGCCTTCAGCGAAGATAACGGTATCACCAACTTTAACGTCCAATGGTAGCACTGTGCCGTTTTCTAGGATGCGGCCTTTACCTACAGCTAGAACAACACCACGTGTCGATTTTTCCGCAGCAGAACCAGTTAGAACGATGCCACCCGCTGACTTTGATTCAACTTCTTTACGTTCTACGATAACTCGGTCATGTAATGGACGAATGTTCATCGGTCGTCTCTCCTGAAAGTTTCCATGTTTATTTGATAATTGCCCGCTCTGGGGCACGTGATCTGTATATAAGGGGCAAACCCAGCGATCCCAAGGGGTAGACGTGAATTTTTTGTGACTTAGTTAAAATAACCAGCAGCCAAGCAACGGTTTGCGCGCGAAATGCTCACTCGCCGAGGCAACGGCTTTCTTGTATCCTTGCACTTCCCTCACCAGATAGACGTCAAAAATGCTGGAAAAGAACAAGCCGGACAATCAGGCCCAAGACAAACATGGTTTGCTGACCGCGCCCATTCCCGACACATTACGCAAAATGACCATCCCGATGACGATGGGCATGATCGCGATTTTGATGTTTAACTTGGTCGATACCTTTTTCATCTCGCTATTGGGTACCGAAGCGCTGGCGGCGATCAGTTATACCTTCCCAGTGACCTTTGCAGTGAACTGCATCACCATGGGGATTGGGATGGGTCTGTCGACCAATATCGGCCGCTTACTTGGCCAAGGGCAATCTTCCCAAGCCGCTCGTTTTACCAGTCATGGCTTACTGCTTGCCGTTGCTCTAGTCACTATCGCTTCGACATTGGGCTTCTTTACTATCGAACCTTTGTTTAGCTTCCTAGGCGCAAAAGAAGACTCCATCCCACTGATTGAGCAGTATATGCAGGTTTGGTATTTGACCATTCCTCTATTAGTGATTCCAATGGCGGGCAACAGTGCCATTCGCGCCACAGGTGACACCAAAACTCCAGCTAAGATCATGATGCTCGCAGGGCTTATTAACGGCATTCTCGACCCTTTACTGATCTTTGGTTATGGCCCTTTCCCTGAGCTCGGTATTCAAGGCGCTGCGATTGCCAGTGCATTCAGTTGGTTTGGTGCGTTGTGCGGTTCTTTCTATGTATTGATCAAACGCGAAAAGCTGCTTGCCGCGCCGCAATGGTCGCTCATCAAACAAGATTGGCAGCAAACGCTCAAGATCGGCACACCCGCCGCCCTATCGAATGCCATGACGCCACTCTCTGGCGCAATTCTGATGATGATACTTTCCAGTCACGGTACCGCAGCGGTGGCCGCTTATGGCGCGGCGCAGCGTATTGAGTCAATTTTGATTCTGGTGCTGATGTCCCTTACCTCTGCACTCACCCCATTTATGGCGCAAAACTTTGGTGCCAATAACCCTGCACGAGCATTCGCAGGCTGGTTCCTCAGTATGCGCTTTGCGGTGGTGTTTCAAGGCTTTATCTTCTTGATGATGGTGCCTCTCAGTATTCCTCTCGCCGCACTGTTCTCCCAAGAAACGGCAGTAAAAGACTTACTGTGGCATTACCTCTTAGTCGTGCCATTTAGCTATGGCTTCCAGGGCATTGTGATGATGTTAGTCAGTGGCTATAACGCGATGCACAAACCGCTGCGAGCCTTCCAATGGAGCTTTATGCGCTTGTTTGTCTTTACGTTGCCTGCGGCATGGATTGGCAGCCAACTGTACAGCATCGAAGGTTTATTTATCGGTATTGCACTGGGCAACATACTGGGTGGATTACTGGGTTATCTGTTCGCTCTACGTGAGCGTCGCTTAGCATTAACTGAACCATCAGGTTCTTAATCCAGAAACGCCAACCTAACTGAATGTTAGATAATAAAAAACCGCGGATGACCGCGGTTTTTTTTTGATTTTGACTTTATCAAGCGAGCTTAGAATAGCTCTTCAGCAACTTGGTATAGGTCGTTGCGTACTGGACGCTTCATGTTCTCGATTGCATCGATGATGTCGTGGTGAACCAGTTGCTCTTTCACGATACCAACACAACGGCCACCATGGCCTTCCATTAGTAGGTGAACGGCGTAGTTACCCATGCGAGATGCTAGAACACGGTCGAATGCTGTTGGACGACCACCACGCTGGATGTGGCCAAGAACCGTTGCGCGAGTTTCACGACCTGTCGCCGCTTCAATCTCTTTCGCTAGTTCGTTTGCATCCATCATCAGCTCAGTTAGCGCGATGATTGCGTGTTTCTTACCTTTCGAGATGCCATCTTGAATGTTGCTGATTAGCTTCTCTTTATCTAGGCCTGTTTCTGGAGTAATGATGTACTCACAGCCACCTGCGATTGCAGACATCAGAGTCAAGTCACCACAGTGACGACCCATGATTTCTACGATAGAAATACGCTGGTGAGAAGAAGACGTGTCGCGTAGACGGTCGATTGCATCGATAACTGTGTTTAGCGCTGTTAGGTAACCGATTGTGTAATCTGTACCTGCGATGTCGTTATCGATTGTGCCTGGTAGACCGATACATGGGTAACCCATTTCAGTCAGTTTCTTAGCACCCATGTAAGAACCGTCACCACCGATAACAACTAGTGCATCGATACCGTGTTTTTTCAGGTTCTCAATCGCTTGTTCGCGTACTTCCACTTCCTTGAATTCAGGGAAGCGAGCAGAGCCTAGGAATGTACCACCTTTGTTGATCACATCTGAAACGCTAGAACGATCTAGCTTCTCGATGCGGCCTTCGTATAGACCTAGGTAGCCATCGTAAACACCGTAAACTTCCAATCCCTCAGATAGTGCTGTACGAACTACGCCGCGTACTGCAGCGTTCATACCAGGTGCGTCACCGCCACTTGTTAAAACACCGATCTTCTTAATCATGCTCACCCTCGATCTTTGGCAATCAATTTATTTAATTTTCTTCTAGGCCCCTTGTTACCAAGCAACCTGCATAATCCAGAACTGTGCGTTATGTTACATTTCCTCTACAGGAATACCAATGAAAACACACTTTTTTATGTAACTTTTCTACTTATGTAAGAGTATTACAGTTTCTCTTTGCAACTTCGTTGATTCACATCAGGATCACGATTCTTAATAAGTAGTGATGGAAAGATAGCCAATAAGCGCCTGTTTGTCGTCAGACACCGTCTGATTTTTCGACCGCTACCAATCTTGCGCCTTCTGCTCTTTCTCTGGCCCAAACACAACCGACAATGGATCTTGGTGGATCAATACGTCCGCCTCAGGGAAAAGAGCCAGCAAATTGTCTTCTACTTTATCGGCAATATGATGTGCTTCGATCAAACGTAAATTGTCATCTAATTCTAGGTGTAACTGGATAAAACGCGTTGGACCAGACATACGCGTACGCAACTGATGCACACCTAATACCCCATTCACTTTCAAGCACTCTGAGCGGATTTGTTCTAGTTCTTCATCAGGCAATTTTCTGTCTAACAAGGTCTGAATCGCTTCGCTGACCATCTTGAAAGCGCTGTACAAAATAAAGATACCAATACCAATCGCGAAAACAGCATCGGCTTGAGTGACACCAAAGTAGCTTAGACCCAATGCCACCATAATGGCGCCATTCATATACAAGTCAGTTTGGTAATGCAGCGAGTCGGCGGCGATCGCCTGACTGCCCGTGACGCGCACGACATGCTTTTGGAACATCACAAGTCCAAAGGTCACCACCATAGCGAATAGAGAGACGTAAACACCGAGCTCTGGAGCGTTGAGTTCATGTGGACGGAAGAAGCGTTCGATACCATTAAGAATCAAGAACACGGCAGAACCCGAGATAAACATGGCTTGCGCCAAGGCCGCTAAAGACTCTGCTTTACCGTGACCAAATGTATGCTCTCTGTCGGCAGGTTGTAAGGAATAGCGCACCACAATAAGGTTTACTACCGAAGCCGCGATATCCAGCATCGAGTCGATTAAGGATGCAAGTAGACTGACCGAGCCAGTGACCCACCAAGTGATGACTTTAACAATCAAAAGAAGTGTCGCGACAATAGTAGCCGTCCAAGCAGCCGTCGTGACTAAACGTGCGTATTGCTGTTTCATAATCAAATAGTTAACTCAAACCTTGTTTTGAGTATACCTTGAGAATCATGTAATGAGTATGAAATCGCCAAGATCAAAAAGAGGCAGCACTCTGGCTACCTCTTTCATTTGATTTATTAGTAATTAGCTTTCGTGATGCTTTTTCATGCGTTTTTGCATCTTCTCACCACACTCTTGATGGCGCTCTTTCTGTAGCTCAACGTATTTTGTTTTTTGCTCAGGAGTCAGAACACTCAGCATTTGGTGCTTCTTCTCTAACATCGCAACGCGGCGTTCTGTCTGTTTCTCAACCATCTCTTTTGCTAGGTCATTCGCTGCGGCTTCATCAAAGTTATCAGCCAATAGTAGCGCTTGAACTTTTTCTTGATGCGCTTGGCGCTCTGCCATGCGAGCTTCATGACCGTCTGCGAATTTCGCTTTCATTGCCGCTTTGTTCGCTTGACGCATTTCTTTTAGTTGGTCTTTTTGTGCATCCGTTAGGTCTAGTTGACGCATAATGCCACGATCCATACCTTTACCGCAGTCGCCATGGCCACCTTTGTGGTCTTTACCGCCGAACGCGAATGCACTCGCTGTACCTAGAGTTAGAGGTAAAACAACAGCCGCTAGTACTAATTTCTTTGCAGTTTTCATAATGAGATTCCTTACACAGGTTAGTGATTCTTCTGAGCTGTTCTCACAGCGCTTGAGTGTAGAATACGACCTGCTAGGTAAAGCGACGTATAGAGAGCGTAAAGAATCGTAAAGAGTGATTTTTACACTCATCGTTGCTCATCATTAGCATGTAATATTAAAGCGACCAGATTGATAAACAGGAACTGAAATGGCGAAGATTCTTTTGATTGATGACGACACCGAACTAACCAGCTTACTGAAAGAAGTGCTGAGCTTTGAAGGTTTTGACGTCACGGAAGCAAATGATGGCGAAGCTGGCCTAGCAGCTATAAATAGCGAGATCGATCTTATCTTGCTCGACGTCATGATGCCGAAACTCAATGGAATGGAAACCCTAAAGCGCCTGCGAGAAAACTGGGAAACGCCAGTCCTTATGCTAACGGCGAAAGGCGAAGAGATAGACCGCGTTATCGGCCTAGAGCTTGGCGCCGATGATTATCTACCTAAACCATTTAGTGACCGCGAATTACTGGCGCGCATCCGTGCGATTTTGCGTCGTACCAGCAGCACTCAAAAGAGCAGCAAAAACAGCGACTGCATTGAGTACCAAGAAATCAAACTCTACCCAGGTAAGCAAGAAGCCTATTGCGACAATGCTTTAATGGACTTAACCACCACAGAGTTCGCCCTTCTAACCCACTTTGTGCAAAACCCAGGGCAAGTGTTGACCAAAGAAGCACTGAGTCTCGATGTACTTGGCAAGCGCTTGGCCGCTTTTGACCGTGCGATCGATATGCACGTATCTAACCTACGTAAGAAACTGCCAGATCAAAGCAACGGTAAACCGCGCATTAAAACCTTACGTGGGCGTGGCTACATGTTGATTGAGGAGGATTAATGCGCCCGTCACGCTTCAAACTGCCGAAGATTAATAGCTTGTATGGACGCATCTTTGCCATCTTTTGGTTCACCATGTTTTTGGTTCTGATGGCGGTGCTGTCATTACCGCATTTGGATCCACGTAAAGCTCGCGACATTCCGAAAGAACATTATCAGCGCATGCTTGAAATACGTGACGGTATTGAGAAGAAATACCGCAAGCAAGATAACCTGGGTAAGATCTTGTTCAGCCTCGAAGGGCAACGACGCAGTAAACATGATCCGCGTCCGCGCATCTTCTTTTCCGATCACGAAGGGAATGTGCTGAGCACCTCGAGCCACAAAGACTTTAAGCTTCGTGCACTGCAAAACTTTGTCACCAGCATTGAAGATCAATCACAGCCGAAACAAAAACTCTACGGTCGCTACATGATTGCAGGCCCTGTGCCGATCAACATCGCCAATTCTGACCTGTTGATGTACGTCGGCTTTAAATGGAATGAACCGCCACCGATCATGCTGCGTCTGTTCGACCACCCATTGCAATTGCTCCTCGCCGTCATGTTGGTAAGTACACCACTATTGTTATGGTTAGCATGGGCATTGAGCCAACCAGCTCGACGATTGGAAACCGCGGCACAGCGTGTGGCCAAAGGTGAGTTTGTTATCGACCCGAACCTAGAAAAAGGCACAACGGAGTTTCGCCAAGCGGGTACCAGCTTTAACCAAATGGTTGAAGCGGTGAATCAGATGATTTCTGGTCAGCAACGTTTGCTTTCAGACATCTCACACGAGCTGCGATCACCTCTGACTCGTCTGCGCATGGCAAGTGCTCTAGCAACTCGTAAGCAAGGTGAAAGCCCAGAGCTAACTCGTATTGATACCGAAGCTCAGCGTTTAGAACAGATGATCGCTGAACTGCTTGAACTATCACGTATGCAAGTAAACAGTCATATGGCGCGTGAGACTCAGCCCATTGCCAGTCTGTGGGAAGAGATCATCAAAGACGCGCAGTTTGAAGCCGAACAAATGGGTAAAACGCTTAGCTACTCAGCTTTACCTGATCGCAGTATCTCGGGGAACCCTAAACTGTTGATGAGCGCGGTAGAGAACATCATCCGCAACGCGATTTACTATGGTAAAGACGAAGTGAAGATCGACATTCAGGATTCATTTGACACTCTCAGCATTGTGGTCGATGACAATGGTGAAGGCGTACCTGACGAAGAGCTCGAAGCGATTTTCCGTCCTTTCTATCGGGTATCGACCGCACGCGATCGCCACTCAGGAGGCACAGGCTTAGGCTTAACCATTACCGAAAGTGCTATCCGCCAGCACAGTGGCGTGATCATCGCAAGTCGCAGTCCATTGGGTGGTTTACGTGTCACCATCACCCTGCCATTGATCGGCGCGGGCAAATAACCCCACAAAGATCAAAGTTGATAATGATTTTCATTAACATTAAAGTAAATCCTCCATTTAGGAGGATTTACAATGGCGCATATTTTCCCAGAGCTTCCATACCGCTACGACGCGTTAGAGCCGTACATCGATGCGAAAACCATGGAAGTTCACTACAGCAAACATCATAAGACTTATTACGATAAATTTATGGCTGCCATTCAAGGCAGTGGTCTCGAGACTCAGGCCCTCGATGACATCTTCGCTTGCATTTCTCGACACAGCCCAGCAATTCGCAACAACGGTGGCGGCTATTACAACCACATCATTTACTGGAACTGCATGTCACCCAATGGTGGCGGTGAACCTCAAGGTGCTCTAGCACAAGCCATCAACGATAAGTTTGGCAATTTCCAGACATTCAAAGACGAGTTCGCACAAGCAGCTATCAATACTTTTGGCTCTGGCTTCGCTTGGCTAATCGTAAAAGATAGTGAGATTCACATTACCTCCACCAGCAACCAAGACAACCCATTAATGGATGTAGCCGTCCAACAAGGTGAGCCTATCCTAGCATTGGATGTATGGGAGCACGCTTACTACATCAGCTACCAAAACCGTCGTCCTGAATACATCGACGCATGGTGGAATGTGGTCAACTGGCGAGCGGTAGAAGAGAGCTATGCTCGCGCATTAGGTTAACTCTCTTTCTCGAGCGGGCGACAAGGTTCACCAAAATGCTCTCTTCTATACCCAGTCATTGTGCTGAATCTCGCTTCTCATGGTGACTTGGGTATATACTGCTCGCCTGTTTTGACCAATCTAATTCAATACCATGTTTGATATCGCTCTATACGAACCAGAAATCGCGCCGAACACCGGCAACATCATTCGCCTGTGTGCTAACTGTGGTGCGAATCTCCACCTGATTGAGCCACTCGGTTTTGATCTAGAAGAGAAGAAAGTCCGCCGCGCAGGTTTGGATTACCACGACTTGGCTCGCGTGACGCGTCATAAAGATTATCAAGCATTCTTGGAATACTTAGAGAAAGAGAAACAAGGCAACTACCGCCTATTTGCATGCACGACCAAAACAACAGGTCATCATGTAGATGCGAAGTACCAAGAAGGTGACGTGCTAATGTTTGGTCCAGAAACGCGTGGCTTACCAGCAGAAGTGATTGAAAGTTTGCCAATGGAGCAACGTATCCGTATTCCAATGATGCCAGACGCTCGTAGCCTAAACCTATCTAACGCTGTTGCTATCATTGCGTTTGAAGCGTGGCGTCAAATGGGTTTTGAAGGCGCAATGTAAGCGCAGCAAACTACAGATATCAAAAAGGGCGCTATATGCGCCCTTTTGTTTTTCTTACTGAGTGAATCAGTTGAGCTTGTTACGATCATCGTCGTCTTTGCGCTCGTACTCACCTTCAAAGGTGTTGCCGTTATCCGATTGAGAATCAAATGGGTCACGACGGAACGGGTCCTGCTCAAATGGACCTTGATTTGAGTAATTAGCGTGGAAGCCGCCACCGTTCATGGTCTTCACTACCATCTTACTCATTAAGTATTTCGCAATCGCAGCTCGTGGGGCAGGCAGTAGCACTAACATGCCTAATGCATCGGTCATGAAGCCTGGCGTTAATAGCAACACACCAGCAACTGCCAGCATTACGCCTTCAAAAATTTGCTGAGCCGGAATTTCACCTTGCTCTAAACGACCTTGCACTGACATCAAGGTCTGGATGCCTTGGCTGCGTACCAAAGACGCGCCGACAAATGCCGTGATCAATACCAAAGCAATCGTAGGCCAGAGACCTAAAAAGCCCCCCACCTGAATAAATAGGCCGATTTCGATGATCGGGACGAAAATAAACGCCAATAATAAGATAGGAAACACATGCCCTCCTTTGTTCAATTCAGTGTAATGGCAAAAGCCTACTAAGCTCAAACGAATCGTTGTAAAAAAGCGTGTTCACACTTAGGAGAATCCACTGATGCAAAATTGCCCTTTGAACAAAGGTGCATATATAAAAATGGGTCGTTGAAAAGTGCTAATTTCGCACTCTTAAAATCCATGTTTGTCGAGGAAAAACACCTACCACCAAAGGGTTATTAATATCCCATTCATACTTTGCAAATTATTGACGCATTAAAAGCGAAAAAGGTGATCAAGTTACTATTTTTATGCGCTAGGTGCAGTATGATGTGCCACATAAGTCAGGACGGTTTTCCCAGCCAAAAACTCTGATGAACGGATTCTAGATTGCAGAAATGGCTAATAAATAACTTAAATATCAGAATTATTATCTAAGGATCCTGTTATGGCTACACTATCTGATGCTCCAAAGACAGCAAACCAAGCCACTCGTATTGAAGAAGATCTATTAGGCCAACGTCATGTCCCTGCAGATGCTTACTACGGCATCCACACACTTCGCGCTATCGAAAACTTCAACATTTCAAGCACTACCATCTCTGACGTACCTGAATTTGTACGCGGCATGGTAATGACTAAGAAAGCCGCAGCACTAGCAAACAAAGAGCTAGGCGCAATTCCAAAAGACGTTGCTAACTACATCCTAGAAGCGTGTGATTTGATCCTTGAAACAGGTAAGTGCATGGATCAGTTCCCTTCGGACGTATTCCAAGGCGGTGCAGGCACGTCAGTGAACATGAACACTAACGAAGTTATCGCGAACGTTGCACTTGAACTGATGGGCAAAGAAAAAGGCCAATATGAGTTCATCAACCCGAACGATCACGTTAACAAGAGCCAATCAACAAACTGTGCGTACCCAACGGGCTTCCGTATCGCGGTTTACAACAGTGTTCATCAGTTGATGGAAGCGATCGAATACCTAAAAGGCGCATTCGAGCTTAAAGCACAAGAATTCAAAGACGTGTTGAAGATGGGTCGTACTCAGCTTCAAGACGCGGTTCCTATGACTGTAGGTCAAGAGTTCCACGCATGGGCAGTAACGCTAAACGAAGAAATTCGTGCCCTAGACTACACGTCTAAGCTACTACTAGAAATCAACCTAGGTGCAACAGCAATCGGTACTGGTCTAAACGCACCAACAGGTTACCAAGCGCTAGCAGTGAAACACCTAGCAGAAGTAACTGGCGTTGAAGTGGTTGCAGCAGAAGACCTAATCGAAGCGACTTCTGACTGTGGCGCGTACGTAATGACACACGGTGCGCTGAAACGTCTAGCGGTGAAACTATCGAAGATCTGTAACGACCTTCGTCTACTTTCTTCTGGTCCACGTGCAGGCCTTAACGAACTGAACCTACCAGAAATGCAAGCAGGCTCTTCAATCATGCCAGCTAAAGTAAACCCAGTTATCCCAGAAGTAGTAAACCAAGTTTGCTTCAAAGTTCTAGGTAACGACAACACGGTTTCTTTCGCAGCAGAAGGCGGCCAGCTACAGCTTAACGTAATGGAACCAGTTATCGCACAAAGCGTGTTTGAGTCTATCTCTCTACTACACAACGCGTGTGTGAACCTGCGTGACAAATGTATCGATGGCATCACTGTGAACAAAGAAGTTTGCGAAAACTACGTTTACAACTCTATCGGTATCGTAACTTACCTAAACCCATACATCGGTCACCACGAAGGCGATATCGTTGGTAAGATATGTGCTGAAACAGGTAAGAGCGTACGTGATGTGGTTCTAGAACGCGGTTTATTAACTGCTGAAGAGCTAGATGACATCTTATCGGTTGAAAACTTCATGCATCCGACTTATAAAGCGAAACGCTACGAGTAATCGCTGGTGAAAGGGGTCCCAAACGGGGCCCTTTTTTAGGCTCTGATACGGTTAACCACAATTTTTATGCGCTTTTTATTGCCGTAAGCCGATCGGGTTCTGATTTTCTGAACATTTACCCCTGTTCCTGAGTGTTCAAAAAATCAGAATCATTAAAAACTAAAAGAGGTATCAATATGGTAATGGTCGAACTCTTCGTGGTTCTGCTCTTCATTTATTTGGGAGCAAGAATCGGTGGTATCGGCATTGGTTTTGCCGGTGGTGCTGGGGTAATTGCATTGTCTTTAATCCTAGGCGTACCGACAAGCCAGTCTTTCATCCCTGTCGATGTAATACTGATCATCATGTCTGTAATTACTGCTATCGCTGCAATGCAGGTAGCGGGTGGTTTGGACTGGATGGTTCAGGTTGCGGAAGACTTTTTGCGTAAACATCCCGAACGCATCACCTTTTACGCACCTATCGTGACATTCCTAATGACACTACTTGCGGGTACAGGTCACACAGCATTCTCTACTTTGCCAGTTATTGCAGAAGTAGCGAAAGGCCAAGGTGTTCGTCCTTCTCGTCCACTGTCTATCGCGGTAGTTGCCTCGCAAATCGCTATCACAGCGTCGCCTATCTCAGCGGCTGTTGTGGCGTTTGCAGCAATGTTGCACCCATTTGGCGTTGATTACCTAACGCTACTAGCGGTATGTATCCCAACTACCTTTATCGCTTGTATGATCGGTGCGTTTGTTGCGAACTTCATGGGTAGCGAGCTGAAAGACGATCCTGAATACCAAGACCGTCTAGCAAAAGGCCTTATTAAGCTAAACACAGAATCGAAACGCGAAATCCTACCAACAGCGAAGAAAGCAACTTTCATCTTCCTAGGCGCAATCGCATTCGTAGTGTGTTACGCAGCAGCAATCTCTGGCTCTGTTGGCCTTATCGAGAACCCTGCTCTAGGTCGTAACGAAGCAATCATGACGGTAATGCTAGCAGCAGCGGCAGCTATCGTAATGAGCTGTAAAATCGATGCAGGCAAAATCCCAGCAGCAGCAACATTCCGCTCTGGTATGACAGCGTGTGTGTGTGTTCTTGGTGTGGCATGGCTAGGCTCTACGTTCGTTAACGCGCACGTTGATGGCATCAAAGAAGTGGCTGGCGCTCTACTAGCAGACTACCCATGGATGCTAGCTCTTGTTCTATTCTTCGCTTCAATGCTGCTTTACTCGCAGGGTGCAACCACTGTTGCGCTTATGCCAGCAGCACTAGCAATCGGCGTGGCACCACTTACCGCAGTTGCGTCTTTCGCAGCAGTAAGTGCGCTATTCGTACTGCCAACTTACCCAACGCTTCTAGCAGCGGTTGAGATGGACGACACGGGTTCAACTCGTATCGGTAAGTACGTATTCAACCACCCATTCTTTGTTCCAGGTGTAGCAACCATCGCTTCAGCGGTTGCACTTGGCTTTGCATTCGGTGGTCTACTGATCTAGTAGAAATAGAGTCTTACTCGGGGAGCTTCGGCTCCCTTTTTTATTGCCTGAGGCTCACGTTTTTGCTTAACAAATCTTCACTTCCATGAAACTTATTGGCTAGCCAGCGGGTCTGATTGAGTTACACTAACGGCAATTATCTAAGATGAATTGAACCTTTTATGCGTGCATTACTCTCCGTCTTACTCTTAGGGCTTATTACTTTTTCTGCGCCGTCCATGGCCTTGTTTGGTAACGACCAGTTTGGTAATAACCAAAACAACGCTTTTGGCAGCAGCAACGATTCTTTTGTGCCTGTCGATCAGGCTTTCCCGTTCAACTACTACCAGCAAGACGGCAAACTGATGCTCGATTGGCAGGTACGTGATGGTTACTACCTGTATCAAGAACGTTTGTCAGTCGCGGGCGAGAAGGTGTCGCTAGGCGAACTGCAAATGGAAGAAGGCACGCCGCATAAAGATGAATTCTTTGGTGATGTGCATATCTACACTCAGCCTTTGTTCGTCAACGTACCAATGCATGATTGGCAAGACGGTGCACGCGTGGTGGTGCAATACCAAGGCTGTGCCAAAGCAGGCTTCTGTTACCCACCAGAAACTCGCGTGATTCCTATCAGTGCGTTTACTTCATCGAACTCAGATTCAACAGCGGCGACAACTGCACCAAAAGCAGAGCAAGCACCAACAGTAACGCCACCAGCGGCACAATCATCTACGTCTAGCAATACATTATCGGCGCCAGTAACACAGCAAGATAGCCTTGCCGCCAACTTAGCAGATAACTGGTGGACGCCATTATTGTTCCTAGCACTTGGTGTGGGCTTGGCGTTTACGCCATGTGTCCTGCCTATGTACCCGATCCTGACTAGCATCGTGCTTGGCAGTGGCAAACTAAGCCAACGCCGTGCGCTAGGCTTGTCGTTTGTTTATGTGCAAGGCATGGCGCTGACTTACACCCTACTCGGTCTTGTCGTCGCGTCTGCGGGCATGCAGTTCCAAGCAGCGATGCAACACCCTTATGTGCTGATTGGTTTGAGTGTGCTGTTCGTAGCACTCGCACTGTCTATGTTTGGCGTTTATAACCTGCAATTGCCAAGCGGCGTGCAAACGTGGTTAAACAACCTCAGCAACAAACAACAAGGCGGCAGCAGCGCAGGCGTATTCGCCATGGGTGCGATTTCAGGTCTGGTGTGCTCACCATGTACCACTGCACCTCTGTCTGGTGCGCTACTTTACGTTGCACAAAGTGGTGACTTGCTGACGGGTGGTATCGCGCTTTACGCACTGGCAATGGGTATGGGTATTCCATTGATTCTTGTTGCTGTATTCGGCAACAAACTTCTGCCAAAAGCAGGCGGTTGGATGGATCGCGTTAAGACGCTGTTCGGCTTCATTCTTTTGGCTGCGCCTATCTTCTTACTTGAGCGCATCATGCCAGAAATGTGGGCAACGGCATTGTGGTCTGCACTGGGCATCGCGGCTTTTGGTTGGCTATACCACATCAAAAACAGTCTAGAGTTTGGTGGCTGGAAACAAAGCGCTGTGGGTATCATCGCAGTACTAGGTCTGTTTGCTTCTGCTCAACCAGCGTTGAATTACTGGTTTGGTGGCAACACCACTACACAAACTCAGCAAGCAACAGTGAGTTTTACTCGTATTGCTAACGTGGCAGAGCTTGAGGCTGCACTTGCTCAAGCGAAGCAAGCTGGCAAACCAGTAATGCTGGATTTCTACGCAGACTGGTGTGTGGCATGTAAAGAGTTTGAGAAGTACACCTTCCATGACCCAAGCGTCGAAGCCAAACTGCAAGACTTCATTCTTCTGCAAGCGGACGTAACCAAGAACCAAGTGCAAGACATCGAGCTGCTTAAGCATATGAATGTACTTGGTTTACCAACGATTGAGTTCTGGGATGCCAATGGCGAACACGTTTCAAACGCTCGTTTGACGGGCTTTATGCAAGCCGAGCCTTTCTTAGAGCATATTAATCGATTCTGATTATGAATCATTCAAACGCCAGTGATTGTTCACTGGCGTTTTTTGTTGTTCCAATAAAACCGCGAAAGTTGCGTTTATATGCAATTTTTCTAATAAAAGTCGATTTAGTTCAGACTTTTAGCGGATAAATATTGTCCACCTTCTTAAAGGTGGACAATAATTCCATTAACTAAATAGTCAAAAGTGTTTAACGTCATGGATTCGACCTACACCATTATCATCGCTGATGATCACCCCCTGTTCCGCAATGCCTTGTTCCAATCGGTACACATGGCAGTGAGTGGTGCCAACCTACTCGAAGCGGATACGCTGGATGCTCTACTCGCGTTGCTGGAAAAAGAAGAAGAGCCAGATTTGGTGTTGTTAGATCTCAAGATGCCAGGCGCAAATGGCATGTCGGGGTTGATTCACCTTCGTGCTGAATACCCAGATATCCCAGTGGTGGTGGTATCTGCCAGCGAAGAAGCAAGCGTGGTCACACAAGTGAAAAGCCACGGTGCGTTCGGCTTTATTCCAAAATCGAGCGACATGCGTGAGCTAGTCAATGCCCTTAACCAAGTCCTTAATGGCGACCCATACTTCCCAGAAGGCTTGATCACCAATAACGCAGCTTGTAATGACTTGGCAGAAAAAATTGCCGCACTTACCCCTCAGCAATACAAAGTGTTGGGCATGCTTTCCGATGGCTTACTCAACAAACAAATCGCTTACGAGCTCAATGTCTCAGAGGCCACCATCAAAGCCCACATGACGGCAATTTTCCGCAAACTGGGCGTAAAGAATCGAACTCAAGCCGTCATCCTACTGCAGCAAATGGAACCCGAGCAGTAATGTGTTAGTAAATATATCTAATTCACATTTATATGACGCAAAAAGAACAACAAACGTTAAAATAATAAGGCTGCACCACGCAGCCTTTTTCATCCCTCTGTTAAACCGCTAACTCTGGGAGGTCATACTTTGCTAAGTATTCTCGTCACTCAATTCGTCGTTCTCTGGGCTGTCATTGACCCGATTGGTTCAGTACCCGTTTACCTATCACAAACTCAGCACCTCACGGCAAAACAGCGTCGTCTCGTTGCGTTAAAAGCCATTGCCATTTCGATGGGTGTATTGCTGTTCTTTCTTATTGCCGGTCAGTTGTTACTGGAAGCAATGCAAATCCCATTACCTGCTTTTCAAGCCGCTGGTGGTTTAGTGCTATTGCTGTTTGCACTGTCGATGATCTTTGGTGAGAGCAAACCAGAACAAGAACAAAAGCTGGGTGAAGAAGTCAGCCACTCTGATCTTGCTGACTTAGCCGTTTACCCTCTTGCTATCCCTTCGATTGCGTCACCGGGAGCAATGATGGCCATCGTGATGCTCACCGATAACAACCGCTACTCTTTTGTCGACCAGGCGATGACCGCAGGCGTCATGATGGCAGTCCTTCTGGTTACCCTCTTCTTGTTACTGGGTGCAAACACAATTCAAAAAGTGATTGGTAACGTTGGCGCAGCCATCATCAGCCGCGTGATGGGGCTTATCCTTGCTGCCGTTGCACTGAATAATTTGCTGCTTGGTATAAAAGATTTCTATGTTAATTGATAAAACTCTTAGACCTTTGGCTAATTTAACATCAAATTAACATCACACTTTTATCTCCACCTCCTCTCAAACGCCCTAAAAATGGGCGTTTTTGCTTTTTAGCGTCCCGACTAAAGTTGAAAAGAGTTCTTGCCACCACCTTGCTAAGGTTCATGTTGAAACATTTTTTTAACAACAATACCAATCGTAAGGAGACGGCAATGGCATTTGAAAGCGAAGAAAGAGCCAAAGCCTACTGGGACAAAAACGTGAAGCTCATGATTACCCTGATGGTCATCTGGTTCGTGGTGTCTTTCGGCTGCGGCATTTTATTTGTCGACGAACTCAATCAATTTCAATTAGGTGGATACAAACTCGGATTCTGGTTTGCTCAGCAAGGCTCCATCTATGCCTTCCTAGGTATTATTTTCTACTACGCGTGGAAGATGCGCCAAATCGACCGTGAATTCGGCGTAGATGAGTAAGGAGTAACTCAGATGGATTTGAAAACTATTACCTATCTAGTGGTTGGCGCGACATTCGTCCTCTACATCGGTATTGCAATTTGGGCACGTGCGGGCTCAACCAAAGAATTCTATGTAGCAGGTGGCGGTGTCAACCCGATCGCTAACGGCATGGCGACCGCAGCAGACTGGATGTCAGCAGCATCGTTCATCTCTATGGCGGGCTTGATTGCCTTCATGGGTTACGGCGGCTCGGTATTCCTAATGGGCTGGACAGGCGGTTACGTACTGCTTGCACTCCTGCTTGCCCCATACCTACGTAAGTTCGGTAAGTTTACTGTGCCAGAGTTCGTAGGTGAGCGTTTCTACTCTAACGCAGCGCGTATCGTAGCGGTTGTGTGTCTTATCATCGCATCGGTGACTTACGTTATCGGTCAGATGAAAGGCGTGGGCGTGGCGTTTGGTCGTTTCCTAGAAGTGGATTACTCAACGGGTCTACTGATCGGTATGTGTATCGTATTCATGTACGCGGTTATGGGCGGTATGAAAGGCATTACCTACACGCAGATTGCTCAATATTGCGTACTCATTTTAGCTTACACTATTCCTGCAATATTTATCTCTCTGCAACTAACAGGTCACCCACTACCACAGATCGGTCTGGGTAGTACCATCCAAGGCACCGATGTCTATCTGCTCGATAGGCTCGACCAAGTGGTCACCGAGCTCGGCTTTAGTGAATACACCACCCAAGTTCGTGGCGACACACTAAACATGTTTGTGTACACCATGTCACTGATGATCGGTACTGCGGGTCTACCACACGTAATCATCCGTTTCTTTACTGTACCTAAGGTTCGTGATGCTCGAACATCAGCCGGTTGGGCACTTGTTTTCATCGCTATCCTTTACACAACAGCACCTGCAGTATCTGCAATGGCGCGTCTAAACCTAATGGATACCGTTAACCCAGCTCCTGGTCAGCACCTTGCTTACGATGAGCGTCCTGACTGGTTCAAGAACTGGGAGAAAACAGGTCTACTAGGCTTTGATGACAAGAATGGCGATGGTCTGATTGAGTACACGTCAAACCCAGCAACCAACGAGCTGAAAGTTGACCGTGACATCATGGTATTGGCAAATCCAGAGATTGCTAAGCTACCTAACTGGGTAATCGCACTTGTCGCAGCAGGTGGTCTAGCGGCAGCGCTATCGACGGCGGCAGGTCTACTACTGGCTATCTCATCCGCAATATCCCATGACTTAATCAAAGGTGTGATAAATCCGAACATATCCGAGAAGAAAGAGCTACTCGCGAGTCGAATCTCCATGGCAGTCGCCATTGCAGTCGCCGGTTACTTAGGCTTGAATCCGCCAGGGTTTGCCGCCGGTACGGTAGCCCTCGCCTTCGGTCTGGCAGCATCTTCCATCTTCCCTGCGTTGATGATGGGTATCTTCAGTAAGAGCATCAACAAAGAAGGCGCAATCGCAGGTATGATTGCTGGTATCAGTATCACGCTATTCTACGTGTTCCAGCATAAAGGCATCTTGTTTGTATCTGACTGGACTTACCTACAAAGCTGGGGTCAGAACTGGTTCCTAGGCATCGAGCCAAACGCATTTGGTGCAATTGGTGCGGTATTTAACTTTGTTGTGGCATTCGCTGTATCAAGAGTAACAGCAGAAACACCACAAGAAGTAAAAGACCTTGTCGAGCACGTACGTGTACCAGCAGGTGCTGGCGGTGCGGTAGACCACTAAAATATAACCCAAACCACAAAAGCCCCGCTTGGGGCTTTTTTATTCGCTAGATTAGGTTAATTTAACCTTATGACGTTGTAGCAAGGAAGCCAACATGTTCAAAAACAAGCACTTTATTATCGCTCTGTTGATCGCCCCAATTCTGTCTTTGATCGCTTATTTCGGTACAGACATGGCTCTGAGTGAAAAGCCTCATGCCGCTAAAGAAGGGGAAAGCTACAAGCTGATCAGCAAATCGAATTGCCGTTATACCAGTGGCTTGTGTGATATGGAGAACGGCGACTTTAAAGTGAAGTTTCGCTCAGAAAAGCTGACGCAAGATAGCTTAGAGTTGTCTTTGCATGCGGCTTATCCACTGGAAGGGGTGAAGCTTTCAGTGGTGGATAACCAAGAGCAAAACGCGCAGCCAGTCGATATGACGCCAGCGGGTCAAGACGGGCAGAACTGGATCATCACTTTACCTAAGCCAGCATCGGCAGACAGTTGGCTACGTGTTGCGATTCAATCGGAAGGCACACTTTATTACGGTGAAACGCAAACAGCGTTTGTGAAATACGAGACCTTGTTTACAGAGCAGTAAGTTTATCGGCCTCTGAACAAGCATTGCTGTTTGAGATCGCCCTATCTCGCGAAAAATACCGAGCTCAGTTGTAGGGGTTGAGCTCATATACTTCAGCCGATACTGAGTCCGAGTATCGGCTTTTTTTTGTTGTGTTATTTCCTTAAAAAAGCTGTGGTTGCTAATCAACAATTTATTGATAATAATTATCATTATCTAGATTATCGAGGTAACTATGGACAGCAGCCAAGCCATCTACAATGCATTTTTTAAAGCGCAAGACCGATTCCTACACGTGTATGCGCCAAGCGGTTTCGAACCCGATGTGATTCATGATTACGTCCATTGGGGAATGGTGCTGTCATCCATCTACGATCACGATGCAGAGCACCAGAACCTGTTGCTGTGTGAGCTGTATTTGCGCCGAGTCTACTTCCATCTACTGGATGCCATTCAAGACCCAACCCGTAGCCGCATCTTCCGCCGAGTCTGCCTCGATTCTATTCACACACCGTTACTTTGCCTCAAACGTTACTACTACCAATTTGAGGATGGCGACGTGAAATTTCTCTCATTACAACAACAATTACGTCTGATACAGACGCCTCTCGATTAAACAAAAGGAACCTACCATGACCACGGAATTCCGTATCGAAGCGGACAGCATGGGCGAAGTCAAAGTCCCTGCCAACGCTTTGTATCAAGCCCAAACTCAACGCGCTGTCGATAACTTCGCTTTTAGCAAACACACCATGCCGACTGGCTTTATCCAAGCACTCGCCCACATCAAACAAACCGCTGCGCTCACCAATGCCCAACTTGGCTTGCTAGAAGGTGATATTGCCAATGCCATCGCCGATGCTGCGCAAGCCATCATTGATGGTAAACACCTCGACCAATTCCCTATCGATGTATTCCAAACCGGCTCAGGCACCAGCTCAAACATGAATGCCAACGAAGTGATTGCAACATTGGCGTCTGAGCACCTAGGCGGAACGGTCAATCCAAATGATCACGTCAACATGGGTCAAAGCAGTAACGACGTAGTGCCTACTGCGATTCAAGTCAGCTCTGCAATTGCGATTGAAAAACAGCTACTGCCTGCATTGTCTCACTTAAGTGAAACACTAGAGACTAAGCAGCAAGCACTGAAAGATGTGGTGAAAACAGGTCGCACGCACCTTATGGATGCGATGCCAATTACCTTCGCCCAAGAGCTTGGTGGTTGGCAGTTCCAAATTGAACATGCTAAGCAAGCCATTGAGCAAACACTACCAGCAGTGAAAGCGTTAGCCCAAGGTGGAACAGCGGTAGGGACAGGGATCAATGCCGATCCGCGCTTTGCTGATCTCTTTGCGGATAACCTAGCGCAATCAACGCGCATCGAGTTTGCTTCAAGCAAAAACTTCTTTTTCAATCTCAGTAGTCAGGATGCGATCGTTGCCCTATCGGGACAGCTCAAAACAGCAGCAGTAGCGATCATGAAGATCGCAAACGATCTTCGCTGGATGAACTCAGGTCCACTCGCAGGCTTGGGTGAAATCGAACTGCAAGGTTTGCAACCGGGCTCTTCTATCATGCCAGGCAAAGTGAACCCAGTGATTCCAGAAGCAGCTGCTATGGCGTCTGCACAAGTGATTGGTAACGACGCGACCATTACCGTTGCCGGTCAATCGGGTAACTTCCAGCTAAACGTGATGCTGCCAGTGATTACGCACAATGTACTAGAAAGCATTGAACTGTTATCGAACAGCGCCGTTGCTTTGGCAGACAAAGCCATCGCGACGTTTGAAGTGCGCCAAGACAACCTTGATGTGGCATTGGCGAAGAACCCGATTCTGGTCACCGCACTTAACCCCGTGATTGGCTACCTAAAAGCAGCCGAAGTAGCGAAGAAAGCCTACAAACAAGGTCGCGCTATCATTGATGTCGCAGAAGAAGAAACAGACTTGGATCGTGCAACATTAGAAAGACTGCTCGATCCAGCCAAACTGACTCAAGGCGGGGTGGCAGAATAAGCTACTGACCAATTCCCCCTTTAAAGCAAAAGACCTCCAATCGGAGGTCTTTTTCTAGGCGACTCGGTTGAGTACTGAACGCAGCTTCAAAGGTTTCACCGGTTTGGCAATAAAACTGAATCCATTAGCTTTAATGCCTTCCATCATGTCATCGGTTCGATCGGCACTGATGATCACCCCTTCAAAGCGGTCCCCAAGACGCAAACGACATTGCTGCAACACTTCCAATCCCGTTCGACCATTATCTAAACGGTAATCGGAGAAAATCACATCCGGCAGCCAGTCGTCTTCCAATGTTTTAAGACTCTCGACAATATCAGTCGCAATGCGAATGTCGCAGCCCCAGCGCGAGAGTAAGTTTTCCATCCCAACAAGAATATCCGGCTCGTTATCAACACATAGGACACGAATATGGCTTAAATCGGATTGTGCACTCTTCACCGCTTTGACCGCCGGAATGTGCACCTTCTCTGCCTTATCTAAGGTAATCGAGAACACACTGCCTTTACCGAACCAAGAACGCATGGATATTTCATGCCCCAGCACTTGAGCAATACCTTTCGAAATAGCCAAACCTAACCCCAAACCTTGGTCTGAACGGACTTGAGTACCGCGATTAAATTCTTCGAAGATCTCTTGTTGCTTCTCTTCTTCGATGCCCATGCCGTTATCCCACACATCGATACGCACTCGGCCTTGTACGCGACGCACACCAAGCGCCACTTTACCACTCGGGCTATAACGGAATGCATTGGTAAGGAAGTTCTGTACCACACGGCGTAGCAATTTCGGATCGGATTTCACCATCAAAGACGATGGGATCATGGTGAACTCAATGCCTTGTTGTTTCGCCAGCGCACTGAATTCTGCATTCAAGTTTGCCAATACATCATTAACCGCGAAACCATGCACATTGACGTCCAGCTTGCCCGATTCCAAACGTGAAATATCCAGCAAGTCACCAATCAAATCTTCCGCCGCCCCCAACGCACTCTCAATGTGGGTCGATAGCTTTTGGGTTTCACTGTCTTTGGCCACTTCCGACAACGAAGAAGCAAACAGGCGCGCGGCATTCAGCGGCTGCATCAAGTCATGACTTACAGCGGCTAAGAAGCGCGACTTAGACTGCGACTCATGTTCAGAACGTTGCGTCGCTGCCACTAGTTGTTTGTTCAGTTGTTCCAACTCACGAGTACGGGCACGAACGCGTTCCTCTAGTGTCTCATTGGCGTCTTTCAGAGCTTGCTCCGCATCGCGGAACACGGTGATATCGGTAAAGCTCATAACGAAACCGCCACCGGGCATTGGGTTACCTTGCACTTCAATTACGCGACCGTCAGGACGCACACGAGAAGAAGTATGTCGCGTGCCTTGCTCAAGGTGATAAACACGGCGACGAACGTGGTCTTCAGGGTCACCCGGACCACATAAACCTTGCTCAGCATTATGGCGAATCACATCTGCAATCGGACGCCCGACCTGAATCAACCCCGGCGGGAAGACAAACAACTCCAGATAACGTTGGTTCCACGCCACCAGCCTTAATTGCTTGTCGACCACTGCGATGCCTTGTCCAATGTGTTCAATCGCCCCTTGCAGTAAGCCACGACTGAAATCGTACAGTTCTGAAGCTTCATCAACGATGGTCGCCACTTCCTCAAGCTGCATGTTTCTGCCTTGTAAAGCAGAAGTAAGTACTAACTTAGCTGAAGAAGCACCAAACACACCGGCAAGTACACGTTCGGTGTGTCGAATTAAGGTAGAGGGGGCTTGTTGATTGGGAAGCAGCTCTTCGCGTTGCTGACTCCAATAGGTTTGGAAGGCAGATTTCACTCGCGTGCGGCCGACAAATCGTGACGCTAACATCTCCAGCTCACTGACGGTCACACGGCTCTGATACAAGCTGATGTTTTCACTTTCAGGCAACGGCGTACCAACGAATGAAGCCGATTGTAAGCGTTCACTTATGCTTGGGCGCGTAGCTAGCGATACCGCAACAAAACAGGCAGCATTCGCCACCACGCTGAGGATCATGCCCCAGTCAGAAACGGCAATATCAAAGCCTGCCAATAAATCTGGTGGCGTGATCAGCCAAATCAGCAAGTTGTTGGTTGCATCGCCCGCCAGCATGTCGGTTTGGCTCATCAAAGTAATCAACCAAATGGTGAAACCCACCAGCAAACCGACATACACGCCTTTCTTGTTGCCCTGACGCCAGTACATACCGCCAAGCAGAGACGGGGCGAACTGGGTAATCGCAGCAAACGAGAGAAAACCTATCGCAGAGAGTGAGTGGATACTATCTAAAGCCTGATAAAAGCCCCATGCACCAATCAAAAGAAGTAGAATAAGTCCGCGACGTATACGTAATAACAGCGTAGAAAAATGGTGATGATTACGCTTTGATAACTTCATCCGACGCAGAATCAGCGGCATCACCAAATCGTTCGATACCATGATCGCTAAGGCAATGGTCGAGACGATAACCATGCCGCTTGCCGCGGAAGTACCGCCCAAAAATGCCAGCAAGGCGATGTCATTCGCGCCCACCGCCATCGGCACACTGATCACGTACGTATCGGCAGGGCTGCCACTCAATAGGCTTTGCCCTACCCACGCGATTGGCAGGACGAAAATGCCCATCAGAATCAGGTACAGTGGGAACAACCAACGCGCAACGTGCAAGTCTTGCGCGCGTTCATTCTCGACCACCATGGTGTGGAACTGACGTGGCAAGCAGACAATCGCCAGCATGGTCAGAATGGTATGAATCAACAAAGTCGGAATGTTGGGTGACTCGTACGTTTCAGCCGCAATATCAGCGAGATGGAAGCTCTCGGTATCCATCGCAAGCCAAACAATAAACACGCCCACCACTAAAAACGCCACCAGCTTGAGTACTGATTCAAACGCAATTGCCATCATCATGCCGCGGTGATGTTCAGTGTTATCGATATGACGCGTACCAAACAACATGGTGAAGATCGCCATCGCCCCCACTACAAACCAAGACACACTGTAGTTTTGATAACTGAGATCAGATGCTAAATCTGGCGCGATGATCTCCAACCCCATAGTGATGCCACGCAGTTGCAAAGCGATGTACGGAAGAATGCCTGCCACCGCAATTAAGGTGACAACCACCGCCAAACCTTGCGACTTGCCATAGCGGGCGGCAATGAAATCGGCAATCGAGGTGATGTGCTCGCGCTTGGCAATCAAGATCAGCCGAGCCAGGACGCGCCAGCCGATGGTAAACACGATGATCGGCGCAATATAGATGGGTAAGAAGGACCAAGGGTTGTTGCTCGCCTGTCCGACCGTGCCGTAAAAGGTCCACGATGTACAGTACACTGCAATCGACAAACTGTAGATCCATGGTCGCCAACGCGCTAACCATCTCTTTTGTTTGTCACCGTACCAAGCGATTAAAAACAGGATTCCCAAATACGCCAAAGAAACGGGAATCACTAGCCATCCTTGCATCCGATATCCTTTCTTACTTTTCTTGCCTTTCTTGCTGTTTTTAAAGCAAGGAATAAAAAAACCTCTCCATAAGGGAGAGGTTTCATTTAACACTGCTTTCACAACAGAGACAAAGGTTAGTTTTTAATCTCTGTCACAGAAGCTTAATTCTGTGCTTCGGAGGCATTAGCTGAGAGGTCAACCACGTTGCTTTCATCATTTTGAGGCTCAACTTTGATGAACAACGCGACAAAACCCATCGCCGCCATCAACCAGAAGATATTTGCGCCCCAGTGCTCGTAACCCCAGCCACTGATCACCGTCATCAGCGCGATAAACGCACCCAGTGGAATCGCGTTGTACAATGCCTGTAATGCCACCATCTTGTTCTCTGCTGAGTTTTGGATGTATTGAATCGCAGCAATATGCGCCATGGCAAACGTCACGCCGTGAAGCATTTGCACCACTACCAGTGCCAAAATAGAGGTTGTTGCAGCTGTCATTCCCCAACGTAGCATCACACCACCAGCTGCCACGACAAACAGAGTACGCAGAGACCAGCCAGCGAATAGACGTTTACTCAAAGCAAACACAGCAACTTCAGCTGCCACGCCTAGGCTCCACAAGTAACCAATCACGTCTTCTGAGTGACCAGCCGCTTTCCAGTGAATCGCACTAAAACCGTAGTATGCCGCATGGCTGCCTTGGATTAACGCCATTAATACAAGGAACTTTACAACTGGCTTATCCGTCAGCAACGCTGAGAGTTTTGGACGCTCAGAATGTTGACCGCCACGCGTCACCGGCATTGGATTGGTGTTACGCATCGCAAACAATAGCGAGACAAACACACCGACCATTGCCGTGTACAAAATCATGTCCGAGCCAAACTCTGCCACCAAATACCCCACCACAGTCGAGCCAGCAATAAAGGCAACCGAGCCCCACAAACGGGTGCGACCGTAATCGAGCATCTTCAAACGAGCGTAGTAGTTCGCCATCGCATCAGACAGAGGAACGACAGGACCACAACACAAGTTAAACAAGACGGTGGCAAGCGCCATTAACCAGAAATTACCGCCAGTGAAAAAGTGGAAACCAACAAAAATGAGGGCAGCAAAACTTAACCAACGTAGCGCTGGCATAATGTGCTCAACCTTATGCAAACGTGGCGTAAGTACCATGTTCGCCACACAGCGCGTCGCTAAGCCCAAACCAACCAACAGACCAATATCTGTCGGAGAAACACCCTGCTCTTTAAACCACAACGACCAAAATGGCAGATACACGCCATACGCAAAAAAGAATCCGAGAAAGTACTGGGAAATCCAGCCATACGGAGAGGGTTTCAACATCACTGACATCCTAAAAAACGAAAAAACTAACGACTTCCGACACGTAAACGTTTGGGACGCGGAATTATGGATCGCAATACGTAATAGAAAAAGGGAAGAATCGGCAACTTACCGTTTCCTCAATGGCACAGGATCTCGAAATGCAAAATTAGATTGTGACGATTTAGACCAAAGTCGTCTGGCTTCGGCAGGGAAATTTGTCAGACTTGGAATGTGTTCCCACCAAATTTAGGTGCCCTCATGCCTGACAAATTTAATATGCAATCTCCACCGTTCGACCGCCTAACTGACGCACAGCAAAATCGACTGCGCTCGTCTCTTGATGTGGCGTACTACCGAACGCGAGATGTCATCTTAGCTTGTGGGCAAGACAACCCTCACCTACACGTGCTAATTAAAGGAGCAGTGGAAGAGCGCTCCAAAGATCAAGACGAAGTGTTTGCTCACTACGCTAATGACGACATGTTTGATGTGCGCTCTTTGTTTGAAGAAAGCGTGCGTCATCAGTACGTGGCACTGGAAGATACCCTCTCGTATTTGCTACCGAAAGAAGTGTTTCTTGAGCTGTATAACGAGAACGGACAGTTCGCTGCCTACTTCGATAACAACTTATCCAAACGCCAAGCCCTCATTGAAGCGGCTCAACAGCAACAAAACCTCGCGGAATTCATTCTGACTAAAGTCGATAGCAGTATTTATCATCCACCAATGCTATTGGCGCCCGATATGCCAATTAATCAGGTCACTAAAACACTTAAAGACAATGGCATTGACGCTGCTTTGGTTCAGCTTAACCAAGATGACCCACGCCTAGAGCAACATCCATCGGCGCATCCCTACGCGATAGTGACTCGAACCAATATGCTTCATGCCGTGATGCTTGACGGCCACCCACTCGATACGCCAGTGAGTGAGATTTCGACCTTCCCTGTTTATCACGTGGATGATGGTGACTTCTTGTTTAACGCCATGATCACCATGACGCGCAATCGCATGAAACGTCTAATGGTGTGCGAAGGCAATCAAGCGATCGGTATGTTGGATATGACGCAAATCCTCAGTGCGTTTTCCACTCACTCACACGTACTGACACTCAGTATTGCACGAGCCAGTAGCGTGGAAGAGTTAGCTCTTGCCTCCAATCGACAGCGTCAGTTGGTGGACAGCTTGCTGACCAATGGTATCCGCACTCGCTTCATCATGGAGCTGATATCTGCTGTAAATGAACAAATCATCGAAAAAGCGTTTGAGCTTGTGGTGCCACCAGCACTGCACGATCACTGTTGTCTGATTGTGCTTGGCTCGGAAGGTCGTGGAGAACAAATCCTCAAGACCGATCAAGATAATGCACTGATCATCCAAGATGGGCTGGAATGGGAACATTGCGCCGAAGTGATGCAAACCCTCACCCACACCTTGCAGCAACTGGGTTATCCACTCTGCCCTGGCAAAGTCATGGTTAACAATCCGAAGTGGGTTCGAACGCAGCAAGAGTGGATTAAAACGCTCGATGGTTGGATTGCCAAAGCACAGCCAGAACAAATCATGGATTTAGCCATCTTCAGTGACGCTCATGCGGTCGCAGGCAATCGAGAGTTGCTCGCGCCTATCGCCGAGCACCTTAGAGACAGCATGAAAGATCGTATGTTGATTCTGTCCGATTTCACTCGCCCTGCACTGCAATTTTCCGTGCCTCTTACTCTGTTTGGTAACGTAAAAAGTGCTAAAGACGGGCTGGATATTAAGCGTGGTGGCATTTTCCCAATCGTGCATGGTATTCGCACCTTGGCATTGGAATACGCGATTGAAGAGAAGAACACCTTCGAACGTATCGAAGCACTGAGAAACAAACGCATCTTAGAACCAGAAACCGCAGACAACCTCAACGAAGCGCTGAAGCTGTTCTTCAAGATCCGCTTGAACCAGCAATTAAGTAAGCAAGAAGCACTGAACAACATCGACATAAAACAGCTAGACAGAACAGAACGAGACTTACTGCGCCACAGCTTACACGTGGTAAAGAAATTTAAGCAGTTCTTAGGCTTCCATTATCAAATCCGTGATTAGAGTCTTTTAGGCGAATAAGACGAGAGGTAACAGGGATGAATTGGCTACAAAGGAAATACTGGCATTACAAGCTGAAAGGCTCACCTTATCAGCCACTGTTTTGTTCGCCGAAAAAAGGCGAGTTTGTCTCTCTCGATTGCGAAACCACCAGCTTGGACCCAAATAGAGCCGAGCTGGTCACCATCGCTGCGACCAAAATCATCGATAATCGCATCATCACCAGTAAACCGTTCGAAGTTCGACTGCGCGCCCCGCAATCACTCGATTCAGGTTCAGTGAAAATTCACCATATCCGCCACCAAGATTTGGTGGATGGCATCAGCGAAAAAGAAGCACTCATCAAGCTGCTCGACTTTATCGGCAATCGTCCTTTAGTTGGCTACCACATTCGCTACGACAAAAAGATCCTCGACCTCGCTTGTCTGAGGCATTTAGGCTTTCCACTACCGAACCCGCTCATCGAAGTGAGCCAGGTTTATCACGATAAGCTCGAACGTCATTTGCCTAACGCCTACTTCGACTTAAGTCTTGATGCGATTTGTAAGCACCTTGAACTGCCGATTCAAGACAAACACGATGCCCTGCAGGACGCAAAATCCGCCGCTTTAGTGTATGTGCGCCTAACTAAAGGCGATTTACCAAACCTGAGCGTGCCTTATACCCAATAGGTTCAATACTCAGCTTTCGATCCACGTCCCACATTCGCTTTAAATTCAGCAATATCGCGGCGCATTCCTCACTCTCATCCTAAAGTCTAATTGTGGAAATACGCGCTGTGACTGACAGTTATATGCACAGCAACGTTCTTGATGAATCACAGACGAAAGAACGGAAATAGCCCTACAAAAGACGAAGGTCGAGAATTAAAGGCACAAGGAGAGAAGCCATGAGCGAAGCCCACGTTTATCCGGTAAAAGAAAACATTAAAAACCATACGCATGCGGATAATGACACTTACCTAGCCATGTATCAGCAGTCGGTAAGCGACCCTGAAGGCTTCTGGAGCGAACACGGTAAAGTTGTCGATTGGATTAAGCCATTCACTCAAGTTAAAAACACCTCTTTCGATACTGGTCATGTCGACATTCGTTGGTTCGAAGACGGCACGCTGAACGTATCTGCAAACTGTATTGACCGCCACCTTGCCGAGCGTGGCGATGAAGTCGCGATCATCTGGGAAGGCGATGATCCTGCCGACGACAAAACCCTCACATTCAATGAACTGCACAAAGAAGTGTGTAAGTTCTCTAACGCACTAAAAGAGCAAGGCGTGCACAAAGGCGACGTGGTTTGTCTTTACATGCCAATGGTGCCAGAAGCGGCTATCGCAATGCTGGCATGTACGCGTATTGGTGCGGTTCATACCGTGGTATTTGGTGGTTTCTCGCCAGAAGCGCTGTCCGGTCGTATCATCGACTCAGATGCGAAAATCGTTATCACTGCTGACGAAGGCGTTCGTGGTGGTCGCGCAGTACCACTGAAGAAAAACGTTGATGAAGCACTGACAAACCCAGAAGTAAAAACCATCGACAAAGTTGTCGTTCTAAAACGCACGGGCGGCGACATTGATTGGCACGAGCACCGTGACGTTTGGTGGCACGAAGCAACGGCTGTCGTTTCTGATGTATGCCCACCAGAAGAGATGAAAGCAGAAGACCCTCTATTCATTCTTTACACTTCAGGCTCAACAGGTAAGCCAAAAGGCGTGCTGCACACCACAGGTGGTTACTTAGTGTACGCGACCATGACCTTCAAGTACGTGTTCGATTACCAAGAAGGTGAAACGTTCTGGTGTACGGCGGACGTGGGGTGGATTACGGGTCACACTTACTTAATTTACGGTCCACTGGCGAACGGTGCGAAAACCATTCTGTTCGAAGGTGTACCAAACTACCCAAGCACGGCCCGCATGAGTGAAGTGGTTGATAAACATCAAGTAAACATTCTCTACACTGCGCCAACAGCGATTCGTGCCCTAATGGCGAAAGGCAACGAAGCAGTAGCAGGAACCTCTCGTTCAAGCTTGCGTGTAATGGGCTCAGTTGGTGAGCCTATCAACCCAGAAGCATGGGAGTGGTACTACAAGACCATCGGTAATGAAAACTCACCTATCGTTGATACTTGGTGGCAAACAGAAACAGGCGGTATCTTGATTGCGCCACTACCAGGTGCAACCGATCTAAAACCAGGTTCTGCAACTCGCCCGTTCTTCGGCGTACAACCTGCGCTAGTGGACAACATGGGTAACATCATCGAAGAAACCGCAGCAGAAGGTAACTTGGTGATCCTTGATTCATGGCCAGGTCAGATGCGCACCGTTTACGGCGACCATGAGCGCTTTGAGCAAACCTACTTCTCTACCTTCAAAGGTATGTACTTCACCAGTGATGGTGCACGTCGTGACGAAGATGGCTACTATTGGATCACAGGTCGTGTAGATGACGTATTGAACGTCTCAGGTCACCGAATGGGTACCGCAGAAATTGAGTCAGCACTGGTTGCACACGATAAGATTGCGGAAGCGGCAATTGTCGGTATCCCTCATGACATCAAAGGTCAGGCAATTTACGCATACGTCACGCTTAATGATGGTGAATTCCCGTCAGCTGAGCTGCACAAAGAGGTGAAAGACTGGGTACGTAAAGAGATTGGTCCAATCGCAACGCCAGACGTACTGCACTGGACAGACTCTCTACCAAAAACTCGCTCCGGTAAAATCATGCGCCGCATCCTACGTAAGATTGCAACAGGTGATACCAGCAACCTAGGTGATACTTCGACACTGGCCGATCCAAGTGTTGTAGACAAGCTAATTGCAGAGAAAGCAGAACTGGCATAACACCCAGCCCCTGTTTTAAACGCTAGCCCTAAAAGCACCATTGCATATGGTGGCTTTTTTGTGCGTGGACGCAAAATAAACCACAAAAAGCACATGGCAATTATGTTGTTTTTGTTAACTTGGTTACAGAAACGGCGGGGGTTATTGGGAGATTAGACCAGTAAATTGCTGCTAATTGCTGTGAATTAGCTATAATCTTGGTCGATTTTTTAAAATTTGCTCGGTTTTAACAAAAAAATCGTGCTGAATTATCGTATATTTGGGAATATAAACGTTCCACTCACGATAAAGGAAGATAGCAACATAATGTCTGCAAAGTCACGGATTCTAGTTCTAAACGGACCAAATCTTAATCTATTAGGTCTGCGTGAACCGACACATTACGGTAACAACACCCTAGCACAGATTGTTGACGCATTGACTGAACAAGCTCACAACTCTGGGGTGGAACTTGAACACCTGCAATCGAATCGTGAGTACGAACTGATTGAAGCTATCCACGCTGCATATGGCAAAGTGGACTTCATTATCATCAACCCAGCAGCTTTCACTCATACCAGTGTCGCGCTGCGTGATGCATTACTTGGCGTAGCCATCCCATTTATCGAAGTGCACCTATCGAACGTTCACGCTCGTGAGCCGTTCCGTCATCACTCTTATCTGTCAGATAAAGCAGAAGGAGTGATTTGTGGCTTAGGTGCACAAGGTTATGAATTCGCTCTGTCTGCAGCAATCGCGAAATTGCAGGCAAAGTAAACCAAACACTCTGCAGCCCTTTTGGGTTGTCTTAATCACAAGATAAAAGAGAAAGAAAAGATGGATATTCGTAAAATCAAGAAGCTAATCGAGTTAGTTGAAGAATCTGGCATTGCTGAGCTAGAAATCTCTGAAGGTGAAGAGTCAGTACGCATCAGCCGTAGTGGCCCTGCAGTTGCTCCAGCACCAGTTCATTACGCAGCAGCTCCAGTAGCAGCACCTGCGCCAGTGGCAGCAGCTCCAGTAGCAGACGCACCAGCAATGGCAGCAGAAGCACCAGCAGCAGTTCCTGCAGGTCACCAAGTTCTTTCTCCAATGGTTGGTACTTTCTACCGCTCTCCAAGTCCAGACGCGAAATCATTCGTTGAAGTTGGTCAGAGCGTAAATGCAGGCGACACACTATGTATCGTTGAAGCAATGAAAATGATGAACCAAATCGAAGCGGACAAATCAGGTGTTGTAACTGCAATCCTAGTTGAAGACGGCCAGCCAGTTGAATTCGACCAACCACTAGTTGTAATCGAATAAGCGGGGCTTGCCTTATGCTAGATAAAGTAGTCATCGCGAACCGAGGTGAAATTGCACTTCGTATCCTTCGCGCTTGTAAAGAATTAGGCATTAAGACTGTGGCAGTGCACTCAACAGCTGACCGCGATCTTAAGCACGTACTGCTTGCAGACGAAACCGTATGTATCGGTCCTGCTCGTGGTATCGACAGCTACCTAAACATCCCTCGTATCATTTCTGCAGCAGAAGTGACGGGTGCAATTGCGATTCACCCGGGTTACGGCTTCCTATCTGAGAACGCAGACTTTGCTGAGCAAGTAGAGCGCAGCGGTTTCATCTTCGTTGGTCCTAAAGCAGACACCATCCGCATGATGGGTGACAAAGTGTCAGCAATCAACGCAATGAAAAAAGCAGGCGTTCCTTGTGTACCAGGTTCTGACGGTCCACTAGATAACGACGAAGACAAAAACAAAGCTCACGCTAAGCGTATCGGCTACCCAGTAATCATCAAAGCCTCTGGTGGCGGCGGTGGTCGTGGTATGCGTGTTGTACGTTCTGAAGCGGAACTTGTTCAAGCTATCGCTATGACGCGTGCTGAAGCAAAAGCGGCGTTCAACAACGACATGGTTTACATGGAGAAATTCCTAGAAAACCCTCGTCACGTTGAAGTACAAGTGATTGCTGATGGCCAAGGTGGTGCTATCCACCTAGGTGAACGTGACTGTTCTATGCAGCGTCGTCACCAGAAGGTTGTTGAAGAAGCACCAGCACCAGGTATCACAGAAGAGATGCGTAAGTACATCGGTGAACGTTGTACTCGTGCATGTCTAGAAATCGGTTACCGCGGCGCAGGCACGTTCGAATTCCTATACGAGAACGGTGAGTTCTACTTCATCGAAATGAACACTCGTATTCAGGTTGAGCACCCAGTAACAGAAATGGTTACCGGCGTTGACCTAATTAAAGAACAGCTACGCGTAGCAGCAGGTCAGCCACTTTCATTCACTCAGGATGACATCAAGATCCGCGGTCATGCGATTGAGTGTCGTATCAACGCAGAAGACCCAGAGCGTTTCCTACCTTCACCAGGTAAGATTGAACGCTTCCACGCGCCAGGCGGCATGGGTGTTCGTTGGGAATCTCACATTTACACAGGCTACACAGTACCACCTCATTACGATTCAATGATTGGTAAACTGATCACTTACGGTGAGAACCGTGATGTAGCGATTGCACGTATGAAGAACGCACTAGGCGAGATGATCATTGAAGGCATCAAGACTAACGTTACTCTACAAGAGTCAATCATGAATGATGAGAACTTCCAGCACGGTGGTGCAAACATTCACTACCTAGAGAAGAAGCTAGGCCTACAATAAGCCTCCGCTAACCTCATAATAAATGCCCACATCTGTGGGCATTTTTGTTTTGTATAAAGTCTATACTCAAACAAATCGTAGAGTTCTGGTAAACTCTGCGCCACTTCATTCACTTTAAGAGCAAAAACAAATGCCTTGGATTCAAATCAAACTCAATGCGACCAATGAAAACGCTGAGCAAATCGGCGACATGCTAATGGAAGAGACTGGTGCGCTGTCTGTAACATTCCTAGACGCGCAGGATACGCCTGTATTCGAACCTCTACCTGGCGAGACTCGCTTATGGGGCGATACTGACATTCTGGCACTGTACGATGCAGAAGCTGATACAAACTTCATCATCACTCAAATCAAAGCAAGCAACATGCTAGCGGAAGATTTTGCTTACAAAGTAGAACAGCTAGAAGACAAAGACTGGGAACGCGAGTGGATGGAAAACTTCCACCCAATGAAGTTCGGCGAACGTCTATGGATTTGCCCAAGCTGGCGTGAAATTCCAGAGCCAGACGCAGTAAACGTAATGCTCGATCCGGGTCTTGCATTCGGTACAGGTACTCACCCAACGACTGCATTGTGTCTTGAGTGGCTAGAGGGTCTCGATCTATCAGGTAAGACAGTAATCGACTTCGGCTGTGGTTCAGGCATCCTAGCGATCGCAGCGATCAAACTAGGCGCAGAAAAAGTTATCGGGATCGACATTGATCCTCAAGCACTACAAGCATCTCGCGACAACGCTGAACGTAATGGCGTAGCCGATCAACTTGAAGTGTTCCTACCTCAAAACCAACCTGAAGGTCTAATTGCAGACGTTGTGGTTGCAAACATTCTTGCAGGTCCACTACGTGAACTTGCACCAATCATTAAAAGCCTAGTGAAGCCAAATGGCGACCTTGCAATGTCGGGGGTTTTAGATACTCAAGCAGAAGATGTAGCGAACCATTACCGTGACGAGCTTCACATTGACCCAATCGCAGAGCAAAGTGAATGGTGTCGCATCTCTGGTCGTAAGCAAGGCTAGACAAGGTTTTCAGGGCTAATTGTTTGAATTTCATACAAATTACAAAAACAATTTGTAAATGCTCAAATATTAGTCTTTTCACGCAGTAAAAAAATGCGTAAAATGCGCGCCCTTGCTGGTACAGAACTGTGATGACGTTTTGAAAATCGGAAACTATCAACTTAAGAACAATCTAATCGTAGCCCCTATGGCTGGTGTAACGGATAGACCGTTTCGCGAGTTGTGTCTTCGCTATGGTGCGGGAATGGCCGTCAGTGAAATGATGTCTGCTAACCCGAAGCTATGGGGAACGTCAAAGTCGAAACAGCGCATGGTGCATGAAGGCGAATCGGGCATTCGCTCTGTACAGATTGCCGGTTCCGATCCACAGCTTATGGCCGATGCAGCTCAATTCAGTGTTGAAAACGGTGCGCAAATCATCGACATCAACATGGGCTGCCCAGCAAAGAAAGTGAATAAGAAGCTGGCGGGTTCTGCACTGCTTCAATACCCAGACATCATCAAAGAGATTTTGACTGCGGTAGTGGACGCGGTAGACGTTCCTGTAACGTTAAAGACCCGTACTGGCTGGAACACAGAAAACAAAAACTGTGTTCACATCGCTAAATTAGCCGAAGACTGCGGCATACAGGCTCTTGCACTGCATGGCAGAACAAAAGCATGTATGTACAAAGGTGAGGCCGAATACGACAGCATTAAAGCGGTTAAACAAGCTATATCCATTCCGGTTATCGCAAACGGTGATATCGATAGCCCGGAGAAAGCGAAGTTTGTACTGGAGTACACCGGTGCAGACGCTTTAATGATTGGACGCCCTGCCCAAGGTCGTCCTTGGATTTTCCAGGAAATCCATCACTATTTGGAAAACGGCACCACAATGGATGAGCTTCCAAGTGAGGAAGTGAAAGCCATTATGCTTGGTCATGTTAACGCTCTGCATGGTTTCTATGGAGAGTTCTTAGGTCCACGTATCGCGCGCAAGCACGTTGGGTGGTATCTAAAAGAGCATGAGCAAGCGAGTGAGTTTCGCCGTACCTTCAACGCTATCGACGCAGCTGAGCTGCAACTTGAGGCGTTAGAGGGTTATTTTGATAACGTTGCATCATAATTAAGAGAAGAGCTAGACCGAATATGTTCGAACAAAATCTGACTTCAGAAGCATTAACAGTAACTACAGTAACGTCACAAGACCAGATTACTCAAAAGCCTTTACGTGACTCTGTTAAAGCGTCTCTTAAAAACTACCTAGCTCAACTAAACGGCCAGGAAGTAACAGAACTATACGAATTAGTTCTAGCTGAAGTTGAACAGCCACTACTAGATACCATCATGCAGTACACTCGCGGTAACCAAACTCGCGCAGCAACTATGATGGGTATCAACCGCGGTACTCTTCGCAAGAAACTTAAAAAATACGGCATGAACTAATACGTTCATACAGTATTTTTGTAAAAAAGGCTTGGCCAGCAATGGTTAAGCCTTTTTTATTGCCTTCAAGAATCTTCAGGTATTTTTAAGCCATCCAGCTCTGCGCTCCTCATATTCTGTGTAAACATTAGTCGAATCTGATACATTGAACTGTGATCGGTATTGATTGTGAACTCAATATAAACAGATATAATCAAAGACTTACATTGGATAAAGGAACTAACCTCGTGATTTACAAAGAAAGGGAAGATTGGCTCCATGCCATTTTGAATACCCTCCCTGATCATGTCTTTATCCTCAATGAACAAGGCCGCTATATCGAAAGTTTCGGTGGCACTTACCATTCAAAGTACTTCAATGCGCAAAGCTATACCAACCTCAAGTTGAGCGATGTTTTGTCGACAAGCAAAGCCGCTGAGTTGCTTGGTTATATTGGTGATGTACTCCACTCTAACGAGCCAAAAGTCGTCAAATACAGTATCGCACTGCAAGATCACCTACTAATGCCAATAGAAGAACTAGAGGCGTTAGACAATCCAGAAGAGACCTGGTTTGAAGCAATCATCAAGCCTGTAGAAAGCCTACAAAGTGGCGAGAATTGGGTAATTTGGTCTGTCCGTGACGTTACGAAAACCCACCTACTTGAAAAGCGCTTGAAAGAGCTCTCAGAGACCGATGAACTAACTGGTGTGTTGAATCGACGAGCATTCTTAACCAGCCTAGATAAGGCTATGAGCTCACATTTGCGACCGTCTCAAACACTCTCCTGCATAATGATCGATATCGACCACTTTAAAGAGATTAATGATCAAGTCGGCCACTTCTCTGGGGATCAAGTGATCCATCACGTAGCCAAGATCTGCCAGCGAGCAATTCGCGGTAGTGACTTTATTGGTCGCTTAGGAGGAGAAGAGTTTGCTGTGATCTTAGTTAACACTAGTGCAATACAAGCCTATGATGTAGCAGAGAGAATAAGAGAGGCGATTCAAAATGCGCCATGTAAAGTTGATGGTATTGAGATCAGTACAACTGTAAGCATTGGCGTCGCAGAATATGATGAGCAAGTATCTAGCACTACGGAGCTCATGGTTAACGCCGATAAAGCTATGTATTACTCGAAGCACTCGGGGCGCAACCAAGTAACGCTTCACCACGGTAGTATTCCTGATGTGAAACTACAGCACTCTACCAACTTAAGAATCCAAAAGGTTTCTTAACTTTCTCTGTCTTATTTCAAATTAATCAACCCCATACCCATTTCACTCTATACACCTTCTCTCTTTAAAAACTGTTATACACGGCCTTCTCGCGAGCTCTATACAACCAAGGATACTTTCTTAATACAGTTTGTGGGTTAGCCTCAGAAAGGCCTATAAGTTATTGCGGAGTCGAACAAGGTGAGATGCGGAGAAGTAGTGCGTTAGCACTACATCGCAGCCAGTTGTTTAGGCGGAACAAAGAATAGTGAACAATAGTAAAAGAAGTTTAGAAGCGCCTTTAACAAGGTCTTGTCATTGGAATGAATTTACTTTGCTCCAAATGTAAAAAAGCCCACTCTTTCGAGTGGGCTTCTTCAAATTAAAAGCCTGGCGATGTCCTACTCTCACATGGGGAAGCCCCACACTACCATCGGCGCTAATTCGTTTCACTTCTGAGTTCGGAATGGAAGTCAGGTGGGTCCAAATCGCTATGGTCGCCAAGCAAATTCTTTAATTCAGAAAGCTGTTTCAGTTCTTACACATTCAATTCGTTCTTGCTTTGAGTCCATCAAAACCCCTTGGGTGTTGTATGGTTAAGCCTCACGGGCAATTAGTACAGGTTAGCTCAACGCCTCACAACGCTTACACACCCTGCCTATCAACGTTCTAGTCTCGAACAACCCTTTAGGATACTTAAAGTATCAGGGAAGACTCATCTCAGGGCTCGCTTCCCGCTTAGATGCTTTCAGCGGTTATCGATTCCGAACTTAGCTACCGGGCAATGCGTCTGGCGACACAACCCGAACACCAGAGGTTCGTCCACTCCGGTCCTCTCGTACTAGGAGCAGCCCCCTTCAATCTTCCAACGCCCACGGCAGATAGGGACCGAACTGTCTCACGACGTTCTAAACCCAGCTCGCGTACCACTTTAAATGGCGAACAGCCATACCCTTGGGACCGACTTCAGCCCCAGGATGTGATGAGCCGACATCGAGGTGCCAAACACCGCCGTCGATATGAACTCTTGGGCGGTATCAGCCTGTTATCCCCGGAGTACCTTTTATCCGTTGAGCGATGGCCCTTCCATTCAGAACCACCGGATCACTATGACCTGCTTTCGCACCTGCTCGAATTGTCATTCTCGCAGTCAAGCGGGCTTATGCCATTGCACTAACCTCACGATGTCCAACCGTGATTAGCCCACCTTCGTGCTCCTCCGTTACGCTTTGGGAGGAGACCGCCCCAGTCAAACTACCCACCAGGCACTGTCCGCAACCCCGATGAGGGGTCAACGTTAGAACATCAACACTACAAGGGTGGTATTTCAAGGACGGCTCCACTAATACTGGCGTACTAGTTTCAAAGCCTCCCACCTATCCTACACATGTAGGGTCAATGTTCAGTGCCAAGCTGTAGTAAAGGTTCACGGGGTCTTTCCGTCTAGCCGCGGGTACACTGCATCTTCACAGCGATTTCAATTTCACTGAGTCTCGGGTGGAGACAGCGTGGCCATCATTACGCCATTCGTGCAGGTCGGAACTTACCCGACAAGGAATTTCGCTACCTTAGGACCGTTATAGTTACGGCCGCCGTTTACCGGGGCTTCGATCAAGAGCTTCGACCGAAGTCTAACCCCATCAATTAACCTTCCGGCACCGGGCAGGCGTCACACCGTATACGTCATCTTACGATTTTGCACAGTGCTGTGTTTTTAATAAACAGTTGCAGCCACCTGGTATCTGCGACTCTCAATAGCTCCATCCGCAAGGGACTTCACCGTCGAGAGCGTACCTTCTCCCGAAGTTACGGTACCATTTTGCCTAGTTCCTTCACCCGAGTTCTCTCAAGCGCCTTGGTATTCTCTACCCGACCACCTGTGTCGGTTTGGGGTACGATTCCTTACAATCTGAAGCTTAGAGGCTTTTCCTGGAAGCATGGCATCAATGACTTCACTACCGTAGTAGCTCGACGTCGTGTCTCAGCCTTAAGAAGAGCCGGATTTACCTAACTCTTCAGCCTACGCACTTGAACCTGGACAACCGTCGCCAGGCCCACCTAGCCTTCTCCGTCCCCCCATCGCAATTGTAAGAAGTACGGGAATATTAACCCGTTTCCCATCGACTACGCCTTTCGGCCTCGCCTTAGGGGTCGACTTACCCTGCCCCGATTAACGTTGGACAGGAACCCTTGGTCTTCCGGCGAGGAGGTTTTTCACCCCCTTTATCGTTACTCATGTCAGCATTCGCACTTCTGATACGTCCAGCATGCGTTACCACACACCTTCAACCGCTTACAGAACGCTCCCCTACCCAATGCACAAAGTGCATTGCCGCAGCTTCGGTTTACTACTTAGCCCCGTTACATCTTCCGCGCAGGCCGACTCGACCAGTGAGCTATTACGCTTTCTTTAAATGATGGCTGCTTCTAAGCCAACATCCTGGCTGTCTGAGCCTTCCCACATCGTTTCCCACTTAGTAGTAATTTGGGACCTTAGCTGGCGGTCTGGGTTGTTTCCCTCTCCACGACGGACGTTAGCACCCGCCGTGTGTCTCCCGGATAGTACTTACTGGTATTCGGAGTTTGCAAAGGGTTGGTAAGTCGGGATGACCCCCTAGCCTTAACAGTGCTCTACCCCCAGTAGTATTCGTCCGAGGCGCTACCTAAATAGCTTTCGGGGAGAACCAGCTATCTCCAGGTTTGATTGGCCTTTCACCCCTAGCCACAAGTCATCCGCTAATTTTTCAACATTAGTCGGTTCGGTCCTCCAGTTGATGTTACTCAACCTTCAACCTGCCCATGGCTAGATCACCTGGTTTCGGGTCTATATCCAGAGACTGAACGCCCAGTTAAGACTCGGTTTCCCTACGGCTCCCCTAGATGGTTAACCTTGCCACTGAATATAAGTCGCTGACCCATTATACAAAAGGTACGCAGTCACACCACGAAGGTGCTCCTACTGCTTGTACGTACACGGTTTCAGGTTCTATTTCACTCCCCTCACAGGGGTTCTTTTCGCCTTTCCCTCACGGTACTGGTTCACTATCGGTCAGTCAGTAGTATTTAGCCTTGGAGGATGGTCCCCCCATATTCAGACAGGATATCACGTGTCCCGCCCTACTCGATTTCACTTTAAATGCGTTGCCGGTTACGGGGCTATCACCCTGTATCGCACAACTTTCCAGAAGTTTCACCTGACGCATAAAAAGCTTAAGGGCTAGTCCAATTTCGCTCGCCGCTACTTTCGGAATCTCGGTTGATTTCTTTTCCTCGGGGTACTTAGATGTTTCAGTTCCCCCGGTTCGCCTCGCTACGCTATGTATTCACGCAGCGATACTTACTTATGTAAGTGGGTTTCCCCATTCGGAAATCCCAGACTCAAATGGTTTTTACTACCTAATCTGGGCTTATCGCAAGTTAATACGTCCTTCATCGCCTCTGACTGCCAAGGCATCCACCGTGTACGCTTAGTCACTTAACCATACAACCCGAAGGAGTTTCGAATTGAAGTTAAACAACCAAAGTTGCTATCTCATTATTTGAATGAGCGAGATAGCTTTCGATTTTGCCGGACTCAAATATGTTTTGCTTTCACAAAACCCAAGAACACTTGAATGTGTTGTATTGGTGTTTGTCATAAAGACAAACATTGAGAACTTTACAAACAATCTTAAAGATTGTTTTGTCAGCTTTCCAAATTGTTAAAGAGCTATGTTAGCTACAAGCTTTCGCTTGTGAACTATCAATCTGTGTGGACACTCATCGTGAGTAATCATCGTATAAGGAGGTGATCCAGCGCCAGGTTCCCCTAGCGCTACCTTGTTACGACTTCACCCCAGTCATGAACCACAAAGTGGTAAGCGTCCTCCCGAAGGTTAAACTACCTACTTCTTTTGCAGCCCACTCCCATGGTGTGACGGGCGGTGTGTACAAGGCCCGGGAACGTATTCACCGTGGCATTCTGATCCACGATTACTAGCGATTCCGACTTCACGGAGTCGAGTTGCAGACTCCGATCCGGACTACGACGCACTTTTTGGGATTCGCTCACTCTCGCAAGTTGGCCGCCCTCTGTATGCGCCATTGTAGCACGTGTGTAGCCCTACTCGTAAGGGCCATGATGACTTGACGTCGTCCCCACCTTCCTCCGGTTTATCACCGGCAGTCTCCCTGGAGTTCCCGACATTACTCGCTGGCAAACAAGGATAAGGGTTGCGCTCGTTGCGGGACTTAACCCAACATTTCACAACACGAGCTGACGACAGCCATGCAGCACCTGTCTCAGAGTTCCCGAAGGCACCAATCCATCTCTGGAAAGTTCTCTGGATGTCAAGAGTAGGTAAGGTTCTTCGCGTTGCATCGAATTAAACCACATGCTCCACCGCTTGTGCGGGCCCCCGTCAATTCATTTGAGTTTTAATCTTGCGACCGTACTCCCCAGGCGGTCTACTTAACGCGTTAGCTCCGAAAGCCACGGCTCAAGGCCACAACCTCCAAGTAGACATCGTTTACGGCGTGGACTACCAGGGTATCTAATCCTGTTTGCTCCCCACGCTTTCGCATCTGAGTGTCAGTATCTGTCCAGGGGGCCGCCTTCGCCACCGGTATTCCTTCAGATCTCTACGCATTTCACCGCTACACCTGAAATTCTACCCCCCTCTACAGTACTCTAGTCTGCCAGTTTCAAATGCAATTCCGAGGTTGAGCCCCGGGCTTTCACATCTGACTTAACAAACCACCTGCATGCGCTTTACGCCCAGTAATTCCGATTAACGCTCGCACCCTCCGTATTACCGCGGCTGCTGGCACGGAGTTAGCCGGTGCTTCTTCTGTCGCTAACGTCAAATAATGCAGCTATTAACTACACTACCTTCCTCACGACTGAAAGTGCTTTACAACCCGAAGGCCTTCTTCACACACGCGGCATGGCTGCATCAGGCTTGCGCCCATTGTGCAATATTCCCCACTGCTGCCTCCCGTAGGAGTCTGGACCGTGTCTCAGTTCCAGTGTGGCTGATCATCCTCTCAGACCAGCTAGGGATCGTCGCCTTGGTGAGCCCTTACCTCACCAACTAGCTAATCCCACCTAGGCATATCCTGACGCGAGAGGCCCGAAGGTCCCCCTCTTTGGCCCGTAGGCATTATGCGGTATTAGCCATCGTTTCCAATGGTTATCCCCCACATCAGGGCAATTTCCTAGGCATTACTCACCCGTCCGCCGCTCGACGCCGTTATCGTTCCCCGAAGGTTCAGACAACTCGTTTCCGCTCGACTTGCATGTGTTAGGCCTGCCGCCAGCGTTCAATCTGAGCCATGATCAAACTCTTCAATTTAAGATTTTGTTCGGCTCAATGAATACTGAACATTACATAAAGTAATGTTTGAATTGACTGTGCTGAATCTTTCGATTCAATGGTCACTTCGTTTCATTGAAACCTAATTTGAAGCCGAAGCTTCTAATTGGATTATCATCAACGAGTGCCCACACAGATTGATAGGTCTATATTGTTAAAGAGCTTGGCTTTCAGTGCCTTAGCACTTAAGCGAGGTGCGTATAATACGCTTTCCACTTTGAAAGTCAACATAAAACTCTAAAATAATTTAGAACTTTATGGTGACTTGCTTATTAAATAAGCAAGTGCGAAATAAAGCCTGGCGATGTCCTACTCTCACATGGGGAAGCCCCACACTACCATCGGCGCTAATTCGTTTCACTTCTGAGTTCGGAATGGAAGTCAGGTGGGTCCAAATCGCTATGGTCGCCAAGCAAATTCTTTAATTCGGAAAGCTGTTTCAGTTCTTACACATTCAATTCGTTCTTGCTTTGAGTCCATCAAAACCCCTTGGGTGTTGTATGGTTAAGCCTCACGGGCAATTAGTACAGGTTAGCTCAACGCCTCACAACGCTTACACACCCTGCCTATCAACGTTCTAGTCTCGAACAACCCTTTAGGATACTTAAAGTATCAGGGAAGACTCATCTCAGGGCTCGCTTCCCGCTTAGATGCTTTCAGCGGTTATCGATTCCGAACTTAGCTACCGGGCAATGCGTCTGGCGACACAACCCGAACACCAGAGGTTCGTCCACTCCGGTCCTCTCGTACTAGGAGCAGCCCCCTTCAATCTTCCAACGCCCACGGCAGATAGGGACCGAACTGTCTCACGACGTTCTAAACCCAGCTCGCGTACCACTTTAAATGGCGAACAGCCATACCCTTGGGACCGACTTCAGCCCCAGGATGTGATGAGCCGACATCGAGGTGCCAAACACCGCCGTCGATATGAACTCTTGGGCGGTATCAGCCTGTTATCCCCGGAGTACCTTTTATCCGTTGAGCGATGGCCCTTCCATTCAGAACCACCGGATCACTATGACCTGCTTTCGCACCTGCTCGAATTGTCATTCTCGCAGTCAAGCGGGCTTATGCCATTGCACTAACCTCACGATGTCCAACCGTGATTAGCCCACCTTCGTGCTCCTCCGTTACGCTTTGGGAGGAGACCGCCCCAGTCAAACTACCCACCAGGCACTGTCCGCAACCCCGATGAGGGGTCAACGTTAGAACATCAACACTACAAGGGTGGTATTTCAAGGACGGCTCCACTAATACTGGCGTACTAGTTTCAAAGCCTCCCACCTATCCTACACATGTAGGGTCAATGTTCAGTGCCAAGCTGTAGTAAAGGTTCACGGGGTCTTTCCGTCTAGCCGCGGGTACACTGCATCTTCACAGCGATTTCAATTTCACTGAGTCTCGGGTGGAGACAGCGTGGCCATCATTACGCCATTCGTGCAGGTCGGAACTTACCCGACAAGGAATTTCGCTACCTTAGGACCGTTATAGTTACGGCCGCCGTTTACCGGGGCTTCGATCAAGAGCTTCGACCGAAGTCTAACCCCATCAATTAACCTTCCGGCACCGGGCAGGCGTCACACCGTATACGTCATCTTACGATTTTGCACAGTGCTGTGTTTTTAATAAACAGTTGCAGCCACCTGGTATCTGCGACTCTCAATAGCTCCATCCGCAAGGGACTTCACCGTCGAGAGCGTACCTTCTCCCGAAGTTACGGTACCATTTTGCCTAGTTCCTTCACCCGAGTTCTCTCAAGCGCCTTGGTATTCTCTACCCGACCACCTGTGTCGGTTTGGGGTACGATTCCTTACAATCTGAAGCTTAGAGGCTTTTCCTGGAAGCATGGCATCAATGACTTCACTACCGTAGTAGCTCGACGTCGTGTCTCAGCCTTAAGAAGAGCCGGATTTACCTAACTCTTCAGCCTACGCACTTGAACCTGGACAACCGTCGCCAGGCCCACCTAGCCTTCTCCGTCCCCCCATCGCAATTGTAAGAAGTACGGGAATATTAACCCGTTTCCCATCGACTACGCCTTTCGGCCTCGCCTTAGGGGTCGACTTACCCTGCCCCGATTAACGTTGGACAGGAACCCTTGGTCTTCCGGCGAGGAGGTTTTTCACCCCCTTTATCGTTACTCATGTCAGCATTCGCACTTCTGATACGTCCAGCATGCGTTACCACACACCTTCAACCGCTTACAGAACGCTCCCCTACCCAATGCACAAAGTGCATTGCCGCAGCTTCGGTTTACTACTTAGCCCCGTTACATCTTCCGCGCAGGCCGACTCGACCAGTGAGCTATTACGCTTTCTTTAAATGATGGCTGCTTCTAAGCCAACATCCTGGCTGTCTGAGCCTTCCCACATCGTTTCCCACTTAGTAGTAATTTGGGACCTTAGCTGGCGGTCTGGGTTGTTTCCCTCTCCACGACGGACGTTAGCACCCGCCGTGTGTCTCCCGGATAGTACTTACTGGTATTCGGAGTTTGCAAAGGGTTGGTAAGTCGGGATGACCCCCTAGCCTTAACAGTGCTCTACCCCCAGTAGTATTCGTCCGAGGCGCTACCTAAATAGCTTTCGGGGAGAACCAGCTATCTCCAGGTTTGATTGGCCTTTCACCCCTAGCCACAAGTCATCCGCTAATTTTTCAACATTAGTCGGTTCGGTCCTCCAGTTGATGTTACTCAACCTTCAACCTGCCCATGGCTAGATCACCTGGTTTCGGGTCTATATCCAGAGACTGAACGCCCAGTTAAGACTCGGTTTCCCTACGGCTCCCCTAGATGGTTAACCTTGCCACTGAATATAAGTCGCTGACCCATTATACAAAAGGTACGCAGTCACACCACGAAGGTGCTCCTACTGCTTGTACGTACACGGTTTCAGGTTCTATTTCACTCCCCTCACAGGGGTTCTTTTCGCCTTTCCCTCACGGTACTGGTTCACTATCGGTCAGTCAGTAGTATTTAGCCTTGGAGGATGGTCCCCCCATATTCAGACAGGATATCACGTGTCCCGCCCTACTCGATTTCACTTTAAATGCGTTGCCGGTTACGGGGCTATCACCCTGTATCGCACAACTTTCCAGAAGTTTCACCTGACGCATAAAAAGCTTAAGGGCTAGTCCAATTTCGCTCGCCGCTACTTTCGGAATCTCGGTTGATTTCTTTTCCTCGGGGTACTTAGATGTTTCAGTTCCCCCGGTTCGCCTCGCTACGCTATGTATTCACGCAGCGATACTTACTTATGTAAGTGGGTTTCCCCATTCGGAAATCCCAGACTCAAATGGTTTTTACTACCTAATCTGGGCTTATCGCAAGTTAATACGTCCTTCATCGCCTCTGACTGCCAAGGCATCCACCGTGTACGCTTAGTCACTTAACCATACAACCCGAAGGAGTTTCGAATTGAAGTTAAACAACCAAAGTTGCTATCTCATTATTTGAATGAGCGAGATAGCTTTCGATTTTGCCGGACTCAAATATGTTTTGCTTTCACAAAACCCAAGAACACTTGAATGTGTTGTATTGGTGTTTGTCATAAAGACAAACATTGAGAACTTTACAAACAATCTTAAAGATTGTTTTGTCAGCTTTCCAAATTGTTAAAGAGCTATGTTAGCTACAAGCTTTCGCTTGTGAACTATCAATCTGTGTGGACACTCATCGTGAGTAATCATCGTATAAGGAGGTGATCCAGCGCCAGGTTCCCCTAGCGCTACCTTGTTACGACTTCACCCCAGTCATGAACCACAAAGTGGTAAGCGTCCTCCCGAAGGTTAAACTACCTACTTCTTTTGCAGCCCACTCCCATGGTGTGACGGGCGGTGTGTACAAGGCCCGGGAACGTATTCACCGTGGCATTCTGATCCACGATTACTAGCGATTCCGACTTCACGGAGTCGAGTTGCAGACTCCGATCCGGACTACGACGCACTTTTTGGGATTCGCTCACTCTCGCAAGTTGGCCGCCCTCTGTATGCGCCATTGTAGCACGTGTGTAGCCCTACTCGTAAGGGCCATGATGACTTGACGTCGTCCCCACCTTCCTCCGGTTTATCACCGGCAGTCTCCCTGGAGTTCCCGACATTACTCGCTGGCAAACAAGGATAAGGGTTGCGCTCGTTGCGGGACTTAACCCAACATTTCACAACACGAGCTGACGACAGCCATGCAGCACCTGTCTCAGAGTTCCCGAAGGCACCAATCCATCTCTGGAAAGTTCTCTGGATGTCAAGAGTAGGTAAGGTTCTTCGCGTTGCATCGAATTAAACCACATGCTCCACCGCTTGTGCGGGCCCCCGTCAATTCATTTGAGTTTTAATCTTGCGACCGTACTCCCCAGGCGGTCTACTTAACGCGTTAGCTCCGAAAGCCACGGCTCAAGGCCACAACCTCCAAGTAGACATCGTTTACGGCGTGGACTACCAGGGTATCTAATCCTGTTTGCTCCCCACGCTTTCGCATCTGAGTGTCAGTATCTGTCCAGGGGGCCGCCTTCGCCACCGGTATTCCTTCAGATCTCTACGCATTTCACCGCTACACCTGAAATTCTACCCCCCTCTACAGTACTCTAGTCTGCCAGTTTCAAATGCAATTCCGAGGTTGAGCCCCGGGCTTTCACATCTGACTTAACAAACCACCTGCATGCGCTTTACGCCCAGTAATTCCGATTAACGCTCGCACCCTCCGTATTACCGCGGCTGCTGGCACGGAGTTAGCCGGTGCTTCTTCTGTCGCTAACGTCAAATAATGCAGCTATTAACTACACTACCTTCCTCACGACTGAAAGTGCTTTACAACCCGAAGGCCTTCTTCACACACGCGGCATGGCTGCATCAGGCTTGCGCCCATTGTGCAATATTCCCCACTGCTGCCTCCCGTAGGAGTCTGGACCGTGTCTCAGTTCCAGTGTGGCTGATCATCCTCTCAGACCAGCTAGGGATCGTCGCCTTGGTGAGCCCTTACCTCACCAACTAGCTAATCCCACCTAGGCATATCCTGACGCGAGAGGCCCGAAGGTCCCCCTCTTTGGCCCGTAGGCGTTATGCGGTATTAGCCATCGTTTCCAATGGTTATCCCCCACATCAGGGCAATTTCCTAGGCATTACTCACCCGTCCGCCGCTCGACGCCGTTATCGTTCCCCGAAGGTTCAGATAACTCGTTTCCGCTCGACTTGCATGTGTTAGGCCTGCCGCCAGCGTTCAATCTGAGCCATGATCAAACTCTTCAATTTAAGATTTTGTTCGGCTCAATGAATACTGAACATTCCTTTCGCTAATAAATAGCAGAAGTAATGTTTGAATTGACTGTGCTGAGTCTTTCGACTCAATGGTCACTTCGTTTCATTGAAACCTAATTTGAAGCCGAAGCTTCTAATTGGATTATCATCAACGAGTGCCCACACAGATTGATAGGTTCTTATTTTTAAAGAGCTTTTCTAACATTTTCAGCAACTTAGTTGCTCGTCGTTAGGGGTGCGTATCTTACTTCACACCGTGAGAGAGTCAAGCATTTTTTCAAATTCTTTTTTCTCTCTTCCCGACTCGCTGTGTGACTTTCGTCTCACTCCGTGTCGGTGGATGCGCAGTATAGGGGGTTGAGAAATTAGCACAAGCCTTTTTGCAAAAAAACTTTCAACCGCACAAATAACGAGCACTCTGCATAGATACTCAGCGATCTTGTCTAATATTTCGGGTTGCAGAGGATCTTTTCATGAAGAAACACCTGACTTCTGCATTAAAAGATCGCCGATTTCTTTGTGATTTCGGTTGCTGATCTTATCTCTCTTGGTTCTTTTTTCTCTTTCTATCTATATAAAGGCGAAAAAAAAGAGCAGAACGATGACGAACTGCTCTTTGGTCTTTGCTTTTTATTTAGGATGCTTCAGGTGAAGTCTTGGAAAAGTGCTTCTTCTATATATAGAAGAAAAGATCAGAGCATCCTTGCCCTTCTCTTTACGACAGAATAGTTAGGGGTATATCTAATATGCCGTTATTGTTCGATGACGCATTGAGCTCGTAAGAGTGGAGCATGCTTGCATTCCCAATGACGTCATCTTCGAGAGGAACTTAGTTCTTCAATACTTTTACGGTGTAGCTACCATCTTTTTGTTGGTATAGACCGTGGATGTCGGTTTCGAAACCTGGGTAATGCGCACCGATCTCACAAAGCATCTCTAGGAAGTCCAGCACAGGGCGAGACTCTTGAGTCACCATTTCACCAGGAAGTACTAGTGGCACACCTGGAGGGTAAGGAAGAATCATGTTCGCACTTACGCGGCCAACCATTTCTTCCAGTTTGATTTCTTCTACGTTACCGCGAAGCTCTTCTTGCCATGCTGCGTGTGGTGTTACTTTCATTTCAGGAAGAACATCGAACGCTTTGTACATTAGCTCTGGTAGGTTGTATTTCTTAGTTAGGTTGTGAATTGCTTGTGCTAGTTCTTGAACACGCATACCTTCATAGAAGCTTGGGTCTTCGTTGTATAGTGAAGGTAGGAAGCTCTTGATGGTTAGGTTCAAGTCGTAGCCACGTTTAAATTCAGTTAGGCCGCGTAGCAATTGCATTGCTTTTGATTTGTCGATACCGATTGAGAATAGGAACAACAAGTTGTATGGACCTGTTTTCTCTACCACGATGCCGCGCTCGTCTAGGAATTTAGCCACCAGCGAAGCAGGAATACCTGATTCTTCTAGTTCGCCTTCTTTATTCATCCCTGGAGTCAGTAGCGTTACTTTGATTGGATCAAGATACATGTGGTTGTCATCCATGTTCTTGAAGCCGTGCCATGTGTCGCTAGGGTCTAGTTTCCAACATTCAGTGCTATCGATGTTTTCTGGTTGCCATACATCGAAGAACCAGCTGTCACTTTCTGCTTCTAGGCGTTTGATCTCTTTACGGAAGCGGATTGCGCGATCGATAGAGTCTTGCATCAACTTCTTACCAGTGTTGCCGCGCATCATTGCCGCTGCTGTTTCAGTAGAAGCAACAATGCCGTACTGAGGTGAAGTTGAAGTGTGCATCATGAATGCTTCGTTGAAAGACTCTTTATCAAAGTCACCTTTCACGTGAATCATTGAAGCTTGTGAGAACGCTGCCAACAGTTTGTGTGTTGATTGTGTCTCGTAGAACACTTTGCCTGGCATCGCTTCACCACTCATACCGCATTTACCTTCGTAAATTGGGTTGAAGTTAGTGTAAGGCACCCAAGCACTGTCGAAGTGGATGTGTTTACAATCTAGCGACTCTTTGATGAATTGCGTGTTGTACAGCAGGCCATCGTAAGTTGAGTTAGTCACTACTGCGTAACTTGGCGCAGTTGCACCTGGTGTTTTCGCCACTTTCTCTGCAATGACATCACGGCTGAATTCACTTTGTGGAATACCACCAAGAATGCCGTATGCGTTACGAGTTGGGCGGAAGTAGATTGGTGTCACGTCGCTCATCATCATTAGGTGAGTCAGAGACTTGTGACAGTTACGGTCAATCAGTACTGTGCTGCCTGCAGGCGCTGAGTACATACCAACGATTTTGTTCGATGTAGACGTACCATTAGTTACGATGTAAGAGCTGTCTGCATTGAATGTACGTGCAATGTATTCTTCTGCATCTTTATGTGGGCCTGAGTGGTCTAGTAGAGAACCTAGCTCAGGCATTGAGATTGATACGTCCGCTTTGAATGTGTTTGGACCGTAAAAATCGTAGAAGATGCTACCAGCAGGACTTTTCTGGAATGCAGTACCCCCCATGTGACCTGGAGTACAGAAGGTGTATTTACCTTCTTCTACGTATTTGAATAGCGCTTTAGTGAATGGAGGCATGATTGCATCTTTGTATGCCTCAGTCGCTTGGTTGATTTTGATAGCGATGTCGTCAGCCATACCTAAAGCATACTCGAAGAAGCTCACGTTTAGACGTAGGTCTGTTAGTGAAATGTCTAGAGTAGACTGTTCGTTAGCAAATGCGTGAACAGGTAGTTTCTCGTTGATTTGGCTAATACGTTCACATAGCTCTAGTGAGTATTTATCCCAGTCGAACAGCACACCGCAAATGCGTGGGTTCATCTCAATCATTTTGATCAAGTCTTTATCATCTACTGGGTAAACCACTTCGTAGCCCGCTTTCTCGAGAGCAGCGTGAAGTTGACGAACTGGCTCTTCTTTAAAGAACACACCCATGTGGTTCAAGATAGCGAATATATTCATTTGGACATCTCCAAGGCGAATGAGGGCGCTCTTTGCCCTTTACAGGCAATGAGTAAGGTGAGCGCCGCGTGAATTTGAGTTTTATGGGCTGGCACCGTAGTGCCAGCGTTTGGGGATTAGTTGCTTGCTTGAGCAGCTACGTCTTCGTCAGCATGAAGCTTCATGTACTGAGCTAGACCTGCTTTTTTGCTGTAGAACATCAAGATAACAAGAGACACGATGAAGGTTGCTGTTAGCGTACCGCCCTCTGCACCTGCTAGTGCAATGAAGCAGAACAGACAAGCCACACCAGAGAACAGCATTACGAAGCCGTTACGTGTTGTCATACCTTCGAAGCGAATCAAGTTAATGCTTGAGTAGAAGTAAGGCAGCATAGTTAGTAGTACTGCGTCAGTTGTTAGCTGGTTGAACAGGTCTGATGCGTGTGCTGTTTTAGAGCTGAAGAACATCAGTACAACCATTAGCGCAGTCATCTTGATTGACGCAAGAATTAGACCTTTCTTAGGCACACCGTTTTTGTCTGTTTCGCCGTAGATTTTAGGGAAGTTACCGTCGTTTGCTGCGCGTTTACCCGCTTCACCTACTAGCATCATCCAAGAACCTAGCGAAGTGAAACATGCTAGTGCTGTGAATGCTGATACGAATGGTGCTGTCCAGCTACCGAATAGCTCAGTGGTTGCTAGCGCGAATGGTGCACCTGATGCTGCTACCTCTGATGCTGGGAACATACCGCTGATCATTTGAGTAGATAGGATGTAAATAACACCTGCGATAGCCGTACCCAACATAGTTGCTAGTGGTACTGTGCGTTTAGGGTTTTCAACCATACCTGTAGATACCGCCGCTGATTCCACACCAACGAATGACCATAGACAGATAAGAACCGCTGTTACTACTGCGTGGCTGTCAGTGCCTGCTGATACGTTCCAGTTTTGGCTGTAAAGCGCAGTATCGAAGTGTGTCCAACCAAATGCGGCTGTACCAACAACAGGGATAAGGATAAGTACTAGACCAAGCGTACATAGACGGCTTACCCAGCTACCACCAAGTAGGTTGACGAAAGTGAAGATCCATACCGATGCAATCGTCGCAATACCTGCCGGGATTGGGTTATTAAGCACAGGGAAGAATACAGAAAGGTAAGAGACACCTGTAATGGCAATAGCCAGGTTACCAATCCAGTTCGCGTGGTAATAAAGAACGCCCGTTTGGAAACCAAATACCGGAGACACTTCGCCAGCATAAGCGATAGGACCACCTTCTTGTGGGTTTTTGGTTGCCAGACGAGCGTAAACGAACGCCAGACTCAGTGCACCGACCAAACAGATCAGCCAACTGAAGATTGAAACAGAGCCTACAGAGGCAAGACTAGAAGGTAATAGTGCAATACCACTACCCATCATGTTACCGGCTACGACACCCGTACAGGCAATAAGGCCGATTTTTTTCGCATTCGATGACATAACATCTCCAAATCTATTCTACTCGAGTCAACATGACTCAAACTGAATGGTTATTAGCGAGATGCTCTGAGGAGGAATCTGCTCGACCTCGCTAAATTTCGAAGTGAAGACTACGCCCAAAAACTGGGAAAAAAATAAACTTGGGGTTATCAATAAAACAATTAGCCCATCGGTATAAAGTTGAGATAAACCTGATAAACTAAAAAACATAAATGCTGCATATACAGCAACTTATGAACAAAACCTAAAATGCTCATACTGAAAAACTAAAAACATCAACCTCAACAAATTTTCCATCAACCTTATCAACGACTATCAACATCAAGACAAGAACCAGCTAATTACCTGAACTGTTGATGTCGCCCTTCCCCACCGTTATTCGACAATTGACTTACATCAAACTTCCTTCCCTCTATTAATAAGAGGAGCTCGAATACAAGCCCTCTTTTTACTAAATCACTGAGCAATAAAGGACGGATTGAAGAATCAAGGCTACTGGATTGAGACTTACTTTTGATGCTGAATCTTTCTCTCCATACAAACAGATATAGAAAGCAGCGGCATTAGAGAATAGAGAATGAAAAGCCCTCTCCTTTTATATAACAAGCGTCATTAGTAGAAATAGAGGTAAGAGGCAGATACAAAAAAGCCCCTCACCGAAATGAAGGGCTAAGTATCTTACTCATCAAGAGCTGGTTTATTACAGCATACGCACTACAGAAGGGTGAACTGCGCGATACATAGCGTAATCAATCGCCTTCATGTTACTTGGAAAAACCAAGTTCTCGCACAATAAGTAAGTCTCGACGGATGTATCAATATAGAAGGCTTCGCTGTAGGACTCACTTGCCCAATCCAAATCACCATCTAATTCAGCGTGCTTACCTCGAATCACGTAAGACAGAACTGAATCCCGAATCTCAAGTGCTTGGTTCAAATGCTGCTTAGCTAAATCAATATCGCCAGCGATGGTTTCATTAAGGGCGAGAGCTTCATAAATTCGTGGTTGAATTGGCCCTACCATCATTTTCGTATTGGTTTCCAACTTCTCACTCAGTTGCTGAACTCTCCCCTTCCGTAGTTCTAATGCCGGATCAAGCGCATTTTGTACATGATAGGCAATCAGCAGTTCAGCCTGTACATAAGCATTATCTGGTTCAAGCTCAAGGATTTTCTCCATCAAGTCGATGCTATGCTGGAATTGATTCGCATCGGACACGTTTAAGTAGTGGTTTGCTTCAACAAACAACTCTACCGCGTCAGGGTTCATTGGCATACCCGCCACCAGCACTTTTGATTTCAATTTTGCATCTGGCACTTTCAATGCGTGCATCAAATCTAGAGAGGCTTGCTGCATAACCGACTTCAAATGGCTATTGGTTAACGCGTATTGGCGGCTGAACAAAACCTTTTCTGAAGAGTTATTGCGATATTCCACCTCAAGGAAGCTACCACCATCGTTTTCTTTGACGCGCACCACCACAGATTTCCCCGGCACAATACCCGTCGTAAAGGTCGCCTTTTTCAGCATCACTCGATAATCACTGACTTGAGCTACATCTGCCATCAACTTCTGTGCAAACCCGTCAGCTAAGTCATAGCTGCGGCCTTCTTTGCTGAAGTTATCCTGAAACTTGAATTCGATGAGGTGAGTATCAATAGCTTGCGTAATGCGCACTTCTGATTGCTTGTAGGTAAACACGCCCATCACCACAACCAAAATACTGATCCAAATGAAATTCATTAATCCCAGTCGCCAAGGGCTAATCTTATTTGGTTTACGCGGCGCTTTTTTTTTCTTTCGACATCTCGCACACAGCGCGAGTTAATGGTCCGGCAGGAAATGCGATGGATGGTACAGGCGCCTCGGGCTGTTCCTCTTCTGTTTCTTCAACAATAGGGGGAAGGATTTCGGCATTGCAATGACGACTTGCAAGGAATTCCTCGTGTGTCATTGGGGTCACATTCGCCACCAGCTTGTAACCACGCTTAGGTACAGTGATCACGTAGCTGATGTTTTCTTCTCGACCATCTCGCAGAAGTTTGCGCAGTTCGAAGATCGACTGTGTTACGACTTGATCCGTCACAATCGCGCCCGCCCAAACGTATTGGATCAGCTCTTCGCGATTGAACACTTCACTAGCGTGCTCAGCAAGAAAATGCAGCAAATTAATTAAGCGTGGCTCAACGGTAACTTCCCTGTCTTGTCGATACAGCTTATTTTCATCAACGCTCAAAACCCAGTCATTGATTTGAAAATAGACTCCAACCATGTATGAAAACTCTCGTATCTGATAGACAGCGTCGCTTTAGGAATAGATAGAACTACACATTCTTACAGTCGACTAAAGCCGAGATTATAGGTGGGAATACGGCTTGAACCTAGAAAAGCAAGCCGCCAAAAATGCAAACTTAAATTAAATGATGCAAAAGTGAGACTATTCAAGGGCTGCTAAAATCGAGCAGTGGCTTGCATCGTCGTTGTTATGACCACAACACGCGTCGTTTATCTTCTTTAATGCCGTGCGAATTTTAGTTAGTTCAGCAATCTTCTCATCAATTAAAGTTAACTTTGCAGAAGTAATGGCTTTTACCTCCGCACAGCTGTGTTCTGTTGCCTCTAATTTGATCCCAAGAAGTTCCTTGATCTCATCTAAGCTCAAGCCAAGCTCTTTCGCTTTGAGAATAAAACGCACCTGCTTTTGGTTCTCTTCGTTATACAGGCGATAGCCCGAATCACTTCGTCCTGCGGGTTTGATGAGCGCATTTTTCTCATAGAATCGCAGTGTATCGGCAGTCACACCACAGCGTTTCGCCAGTTCACCTATCTGAAACATAACTTTCCTTATTAACTATCTCGTTACTTTTAAAGCCAAAGATCGAGTTTTTTGCAATTATTTTTGAGATGCCAAACGATTGCGCGAGCTTTTTTGTAATAAATTGGTTAGAATACGCGCCATCAAATAGTGGAGACTGTTTTCTAAGCATGAAAACGCCTCGCAAAGGTCTTTACCAAAACTGGCCAATATTTTACCCCAAGAGGTAAAAACAAGTTCATTTTTGGCAAACATCTTTAACTCCGTGAATTTGAGGAAAATGGAAGCATGAACAACGCTCGTCCTATTCGCCGTGCGCTTATCAGCGTATCAGACAAAACAGGTATTGTTGAGTTTGCACAAGCTCTTGCTGAGCGCGGTGTCGATATCCTATCTACTGGTGGTACGGCTCGTCTACTTGCAGAACAAGGCATCGCTGTAACAGAAGTCTCTGACTACACTGGTTTCCCAGAAATGATGGACGGTCGCGTTAAAACGCTTCACCCGAAAGTTCACGGTGGTGTGCTGGGTCGTCGTGGCCAAGATGATGACGTGATGGAAAAACACGGCATCAACCCTATCGATATGGTTGTTGTTAACCTATACCCATTCGCAGAAACAGTTGCTAAAGAAGGCTGTACGCTTGCTGATGCAGTTGAGAACATCGACATCGGCGGTCCAACAATGGTTCGCTCTGCAGCGAAAAACCACAAAGATGTAACTATCGTTGTGAACGCTCACGACTACAACCGCGTGATCGCTGAAATGGACGCGAACGACAAATCTCTAACACTAGAAACTCGCTTCGACCTTGCTATCGCAGCATTCGAACACACGGCTTCTTACGACGGCATGATCGCAAACTACTTCGGCACTATGGTTCCATCTTACGGTGAGAACAAAGAAGGTGACGAAGAGTCGAAATTCCCACGTACTTTCAACCAGCAATTCGAGAAGAAGCAAGACATGCGCTATGGTGAGAACAGCCACCAAGCCGCAGCTTTCTACGTAGAAGCAAACCCACAAGAAGCATCTGTTTCTACTGCTCGCCAAATCCAGGGTAAAGCCCTTTCTTACAACAACATCGCAGATACTGACGCAGCACTTGAATGTGTGAAAGAGTTCAACGAGCCAGCATGTGTGATCGTAAAACACGCGAACCCATGTGGTGTAGCTCTAGGTAAGGATATCCTAGAAGCGTACAACCGCGCTTACCAAACTGACCCAACATCTGCATTCGGCGGCATCATTGCATTCAACCAAGAGCTAGATGCAGAAACAGCAACCGCTATTGTTGAGCGTCAATTCGTTGAAGTAATCATCGCACCTTCTGTTTCTGCTGAAGCGATTGAAGTGGTTGCAGCGAAGAAGAACGTGCGTCTACTTGAGTGTGGCGAATGGACAACTAAGACAACTGGCTTTGACGTGAAACGCGTGAATGGTGGTCTACTGGTTCAAGACCGCGACCAAGGCATGGTAAGCCTAGACGACCTAAAAGTGGTTTCTAAGCGTCAACCAACAGAAGAAGAGCTGAAAGATGCGCTGTTCTGCTGGAAAGTAGCGAAATACGTGAAATCAAACGCGATTGTTTACGCAAAAGGTGACATGACTATCGGTGTAGGTGCTGGCCAAATGAGCCGCGTTTACTCTGCGAAGATTGCAGGTATCAAAGCTGCAGACGAAGGTCTAGAAGTTGCAGGTAGCGTAATGGCATCTGACGCATTCTTCCCATTCCGTGATGGTATCGATGCAGCTGCAGAAGCAGGCATTAAGTGTGTTATCCAACCGGGTGGCTCTATGCGTGATGACGAAGTTATCGCAGCAGCAGACGAGCACGGCATGGCGATGATCTTCACAGGTATGCGTCACTTCCGCCACTAATTAGTTTTTGGTCCTCCCCCTTACCAAGGGGGAGTTAGAAGGGGTCTGTTGTACGTACACGACTTACCCCTCCCAACCTCCCCTTAATAAGGGGAGGAGCGAAATCAAAGGAAATATTATGAATATTCTTATCATTGGTTCAGGCGGTCGTGAACACGCACTAGGTTGGAAAGCGGCGCAAAACCCAAATGTTGAGACTATCTTCGTTGCTCCAGGTAACGCAGGCACAGCACTTGAGCCTAAACTAGAGAACGTAAATATCGCAGTAGAAGACATCGCAGGTCTGGTTGCTTTTGCAAAAGAGAAAGCGGTTGAACTGACTATTGTCGGTCCTGAAGCACCGCTGGTTATCGGTGTTGTGGATGCTTTCCGCGAAGCAGGCCTGCCAATCTTCGGCCCAACACAAGCAGCAGCGCAGCTTGAGGGCTCTAAAGCGTTTACCAAAGACTTCCTTGCTCGTCACCAAATCCCAACGGGCGCATACGCGAACTTCACTGAAATAGAGCCAGCTCTTGCTTACGTACGTGAACAAGGTGCGCCGATTGTGGTGAAAGCTGACGGCCTTGCTGCTGGCAAAGGCGTTATCGTAGCGATGACACTAGAAGAAGCTGAAGAGGCAATCAAAGACATGCTAGCAGGCAACGCATTTGGTGATGCTGGTAGCCGTGTCGTTATCGAAGAGTTCCTAGATGGTGAAGAAGCAAGCTTCATCGTTATGGTGGATGGTGAGAACGTTCTGCCAATGGCCACCAGCCAAGATCACAAACGCGTAGGCGACAAAGATACCGGTCCTAACACAGGTGGCATGGGTGCATATTCTCCTGCTCCAGTCGTGACACAAGAAATCCACAACCGCATCATGGAAGAAGTGATTTACCCAACGGTACGCGGCATGGCTTCTGAAGGTAACCCTTACACTGGTTTCCTATACGCGGGTCTGATGATCGACAAAGACGGCACTCCGAAAGTAATCGAGTACAACTGCCGCTTCGGTGATCCTGAGACGCAACCTATCATGATGCGTATGGAATCGGATCTTGTTGAACTCTGCCTAGCAGCAATCGACGAGAAACTGGATCAAGCGGAATCGAAGTGGGATCCACGAGCATCAATTGGTATCGTGCTAGCAGCCGGCGGCTACCCTGCCGCATACAACAAAGGCGACGTAATTTCGGGTCTGCCACAAGTTGAAATTGAAGGCGAAAAAGTCTTCCATGCTGGTACAGATAACAAAGACGGCGACATCGTGACAAACGGTGGTCGCGTTCTTTGTGCAACGGCACTTGGCAACAGCGTATCAGAAGCGCAGCAGCGTGCTTACGAGCTTGCAAAACAGATCAGTTGGGATGGTATGTTCCATCGTAACGACATCGGCTACCGTGCGATAGCACGTGAGCAAGAAAAATAAAAACAACTTCAGTTGGCTAAAAAGACAAAAGGCGCACTCAGCGCCTTTTTTATTGTTCTTTTTCGAGAGAATTCGAAGCCATGTCTATTCAGAGATCAACTTTGGTCGTGGTACACAATCAAAGTCATCATCATTGAGCATCAGCAATTCATCAACGGTCGCCGCATTACGCGACTCTTTACCAATAAACGCAATGTAACTGTCCACTGACGCCAATCTATCAATCACAAACTTAGGTAGGGTCTGATTGAATTCCAACGTCGTAAACTCTCGCCCTTTGCAGGTTTCGAACGTTTCACCATCCCAATAACCTTGGATTAGGCTCTGGCCATCACGAGATTGTTTCTTGATAGACGTAACGACATCGTTCGCCTCTTGCTTGTAACGCTCTAACTGGTCGCGCTGTAAGGGCAGCACTTTCCCATTCACACGGTACTGCTGATAGACCGCGTCACCATCTTTATTGAATCGAATGTGGATTTGAAAAGGCACCAATCCTTGTTTGGCATCGAGTTGCTTACCTTTTCGAATCAACTCTCTTAGCTCACCATCATCCCAGCGATAATCACTCTGGTACGAGCCGTAATCTCCCATCGTGACATAGTCTGCTGCCGTACTGACGCGTGTAAGACGCTCTGTCATCCAATATAAACTAGTTGCATCACCCATGATTTTCCCGCCTGAGAAATGGGTAAATTGGTCAAGATTTGGGGTTTCAACAGAAGAACAGCCAACAAGAGCGAGGCTTGATAGAAGGAGCGAAGTGAGTAGATGTTTTTTCATGAAATTGCACCGAGGCAGGATACCTCGGTGCATTTTAACTTAGTTTACTGATTCTTTCAGCGCTTTACCTGCTACGAATGCAGGTACGTTAGCTGCTGCGATTTGAATCTCGTCACCAGTCTTAGGGTTACGACCAGTACGTGCAGCACGGTGGTTTACTTTGAATGTACCAAAACCAATTAGTTGAACTTGGTCACCCTCTTTAAGAGCGCCAGTAACACCCTCAAGAGTTGCTTCAAGAGCAGCTTTAGCTTGTGCTTTAGATAGGTCTGCTTTCTCTGCAATAAAGTCGATTAATTGGGTCTTGTTCATTAGGTTTCCCTTCTCATATGTTATCGAATTCATCTCACTCTAAAACATAAATGCCCCATCTGGCAAAGGTTTGTAAGCGATCTTTCGATTTTCTGACGTAGTTTTAGCCATAATATGAGTAATAACTCACAATTTGTTACTACTTGTACGGGGAAAGCTCTTGCTTTCTAATGCAATAAGAACGATTTATAGGGCGCTTTTGCGGTTATAATCGCTTAAAATCCCGACTATCACATTACATTCAAGGGCAACTATGCTGCTGTTATCCATTTATATCTCTATTGCTATCGGCATTTCGTTTATCTGTTCGGTACTGGAGGCGGTACTTCTTAGTATCAGTCCGAGCTACATTGCGCAGCTCAAACAACAGGGGCACCCTGCTTCTGCTCAGTTAGAAAAACTGAAAGCAGACATCGACCGACCACTGGCTTCGATCCTGACCCTGAACACCATTGCTCACACTATCGGTGCAGCAACGGCAGGTGCACAAGCGGCGGTAGTGTTCGGTAGCGAAGCACTAGGTATCTTCTCTGCGGTACTGACACTGGCGATTCTTGTTCTATCAGAAATCGTACCTAAGACGATTGGTGCAACTTACTGGCGCCAACTTGCACCATCTGCGGCGGTATCGCTACGTTGGATGGTATGGGCACTAACACCATTCGTATGGTTCTCTGAGCAAATCACTAAGCGTCTAGCTCGTAACCACGAAGCACCAAAAATGCGTGATGAGCTGTCTGCTATGGCTATTCTGGCAAAAGAAAGCGGTGAGTTCGCAGAAGGTGAATCAAAGATCCTAAGCAACCTACTTGGTATTCAAGATGTGCCAGTAACACAAGTTATGACTCCGCGCCCAGTAGTATTTCGCGTTGACGCGACCATGACCATCAATGACTTTCTAGAGAAGCATAAAGAGACGCCTTTCTCTCGCCCACTGGTTTACAGCGAGCAGAAAGACAACATCATTGGTTTTGTGCACCGTCTAGAGCTGTTCAAGCTGCAACAATCAGGCAGCGGCCAAAAACAACTTGGCTCGGTCATGCGCCCAATCCAAGTGGTACTGAACAACACCGCTCTGCCTAAAGTGTTCGACCAGATGATGACTCACCGCCTGCAGCTAGCGCTTGTGGTTGACGAATACGGTACAGTACAAGGCTTGGTAACGCTAGAAGACATCTTTGAGCACCTATTGGGTGAAGAGATCATCGATGAAGCGGATAAGAGCACTGACATGCAAGAACTGGCTTACCAACGCTGGGAAAGCTGGAAAGAAAAGCACGGCGTAATTGAAAGCCGCGATGACGATGAAGAAGAGGAAGAACTGGAGAAACAGGACAAAGAGCCAGAAGCTCAAGAGCCAACCAAACCAGAATCTAAAGAATCGTAATCAGCATGGGGCGTAATCGCTCAAACGCAAAAACAAAAAAGGCATCCAATCTGGATGCCTTTGTTTTATCTATTCAACGATTAAAGTGCGATGCCGATGTTACTCACGGCTTCTTCGCGTAGTTCTTCACGCAAATCTTTAATCAAGCAGATGTCGCGCTCTACCGCTTCACGCAGTGGGCGGAAGATAGCCCATTGAACATCCCACTCTTCACATACGGCTTCATTTTCTTTTTGATTGTCGTTGGTGATTGGCTCTGAACCTTGTGCTTGTTCTAGGTCAGCCACGGTTTTTACCGACTGTTGGCTCACTTTAAGCATTGAATCGAAAAGGTAGTCGCGATCCAACAGACCGTGCAACAGCGTCGACAAGCTCTGACACGCATCCATCGCTGGATAAACACCGTAAAAATCGAATTCATCCGCACTTGGGAACAACTCTTCTAACTTCTCTAATTGACGTTCAAAATTAATTTTCGCGTTCTTAACCGTCAGAATTTCCCATACACTATCAAGAATCGCTCGGTAAGCACGTGGCTCAGCAAATTCTGTATTCTCACAAAACATCGCATAGTTTGGATACATGCGTTCACACAGACACGCCATGAAGGTAATTTGTTGCCAAGGTTCTAGTTTTTCCAAACGAACCTGAAGAGGATTCTTAAGCATAGTCACTCAATCATTGAAGAAAAAAACAGCGAAAGTGTACTTGATTCATCACAGGGAAAAAAGTTAATGCAGCATCCAAATCAGATTTTCCTGCTCTCAGAGCATCGCGACACCTACGAAACGTTACTGGCAGAGAAAAATCTGCCCGATCTTTGCCTCACCGACCAACCTGAAGAAGCTCAGATCGTACTGGCGGATCCACCATTACTACCACAAAGGTTAGACGAGTTTTCACAGCTTGAGTGGGTGCAATCCACATTTGCGGGGGTGAACGCTTTAATGTCACCGGATCTGCGCCAAGATTACACTCTGACCAACGTACGCGGTATTTTCGGCCCATTAATTGCCGAGTACGTAATTGGCTACTGCATTGCTCACTTCCGCCACTTTATGCAATACCACCAGCAACAACAGAGCAAGCAGTGGCAACCGCATCTGTACACCTCGCTGCAAAACAAAACCATGGTGATTCTTGGTACAGGCAGCATAGGTAGCCACTTGGGTAAAGCGGCACAATTGATGGGCATGAAAACCGTAGGGATCAATCGTACTGGTATCCCAACTTCTGGTGGCGAATTTACTCAAACCTTTCATATCAATGAACTGGCAAGCGCATTTCATCAAGCGGACATTGTGGTAAATACACTGCCGAGCACGCCAGACACTCAACGCTTACTCAACAGCGAGGTGCTAAGCCACCTTAATCAGGCACTGTTATTTAATGTCGGAAGAGGTGATGTGATTGATGATACTGGTCTATTGCTCGCGCTCAAGAATCGTTGGGTCGAACATGCTTTTCTCGATGTGTTTGAACAAGAGCCACTCTCACCGCAACATCCTTTTTGGAAACTTCCGCAAGTAACCATCACACCCCACATCGCAGCATTGAGTTTCCCAGAGCAAGTGGTCGACATTTTTGCAGACAACTACTTGAGTTGGCGAGACGGGTTCTCTCTAAATAATCAGGTCGATTTCGATAAAGGGTATTAACCATCTTATGTCTTTAGAAACATTGCTAAAGCAAGTACGAGCCTGCCAGATCTGCGCAGACGATTTACCTTTGGGTGCAAATCCTGTCGTACAAGCAGCAAAAGACGCACGCATCCTAATCATCGGACAAGCGCCAGGGACGCGCGTACACAAAACCTCGATACCTTGGAATGACCCAAGCGGCGATCGGTTACGCCAATGGCTCGATATCGACAAAGACACTTTCTACGACCCAAACAAAATAGCCATTGTCCCGATGGGCTTCTGCTATCCAGGCAAGGGGAACTCTGGCGATTTGCCTCCTCGCAAAGAGTGTGCGCCTGCTTGGCATAAAAAGATTCTAGATCAGTTGCCCAATATAGAGCTGACACTACTGATTGGTCAGTACTCACAACAGTACTATCTCACCAACAAACCAAAAACACTCACGCAAACTGTTCAGCAATGGCAGGACTGGGAGCCTGACTTTATCCCGCTTCCTCACCCTTCTCCACGCAACACATTGTGGTTAAAGAAGAACCCTTGGTTTGAATCTGACGTCGTGCCATACCTTAAAAAGCGTGTCCATTCGATGCTTTAGGTTACCTATGATCTAATTGCTTGTTTATCTGTACAAGAAAATTTTCGCACAAGCACCAAGACTATAAATCATTGTTTATAAACACCTTAAGCAGCAACTGAACAGCTCGAGTAGTAATTAGATCATGGTAGACCAAATGCTATCAGAGCTGTACAACCTTGCGTTTCAGATAAAAAATCTGAATTTTGGGTAAAAAAATACCGGCACTGAAGGCCGGTATTTGATTTCAAAAATTCGAGGTTACTTATGGTATGGCTTAGATAGCTCGTGTACCGCTTCCACAAATACGCCTGCGTTTTCTGGCGGCACATCCAAGTGGATACCGTGGCCTAGGTTGAACACGTGACCAGTACCTGCATCGCCAAAGCCTTCTAGAATACCCGCGACTTCTTCACGGATACGCTCTGGTGAAGCGTAAAGCATTGATGGGTCCATATTACCTTGTAGAGCCACTTTATCGCCGATACGTGCTTTTGCGTCTGCGATGTTGATCGTCCAGTCTAGACCTACCGCATCACAGCCCGTTGCTGCGATTTGCTCAAGCCACATACCACCGTTCTTAGTGAACAACGTTACTGGCACACGGCGACTGTCGTTTTCACGAATCAGACCATCCACAATCTTGTGCATGTATTGCAGTGAGAACAGGTTGTAATCACGAGGAGTCAGTACACCGCCCCATGTATCAAATACCATCACCGACTGTGCACCCGCTTTAATTTGCGCGTTTAGGTACTCGATAACGCTGTCTGCTAACTTATCTAGAAGTAGGTGCAGCGTTTGTGGTTCTGCGTACATCATCTTCTTGATCTTGGTGAACGCTTTCGAGCTGCCGCCTTCAACCATGTAAGTCGCCAGTGTCCATGGGCTACCAGAGAAACCAATCAGTGGAACGTCACCGTTCAAATCTTTGCGGATTTGACGCACTGCGTTCATTACGTATTGCAGCTCGCCTTCTGGATCCGGCAGACCGATCTTTTCTACGTCTGCTTTGCAAGTGATAGGCTTATCGAAAACCGGACCTTCACCCGCAGCAAAGCGAAGCTCTAAGCCCATTGCATCTGGGATAGTTAGGATGTCAGAGAACAAGATCGCTGCATCAAGAGGAAAACGGCGTAGTGGCTGAAGCGTTACTTCTGACGCCAACTCCGCGTTTTTACACAAAGACATGAAATCGCCCGCTTGCGCACGAGTTGCTTTGTATTCTGGTAGGTAACGACCTGCCTGACGCATCATCCATACTGGCGTGTAATCTACTGGCTCTTTTAAAAGGGCACGCAGATAACGATCATTTTTTAATTCAGTCATTCCGTAATTCCAATTGTTAGGCTTTCTTTGAAAGGGGGTATTCTATCACTGATTTAAGGCTAATAGCTGTGTGCTTTGCAACCTGGATCAAGTTATTAACTTTTAAATCAGTGCTTAATTTGCACCCAATCGGTATCAGTGTTAAAAATTTGTTCGCTAGCGAAAACTACAATTATAAACTGAGTACCCGGTACTCAGCATCTCATAACGACATCTTACTTACCCCCTCCCTCTCGGAGGGTTTTTTTTACCTATTTTTCAATGAATTAAAAAAGCCACCTTTCGGTGGCTTCATATTTCATAATCATGATTGGCAAACTTTTTTCATGACCCCTTTTACATATCCTTTGGATAGGTAAGTCGGGCACAAAGCCTCCCGCACCGATTGCGAATCAATAATGTAATTCTCAAAGTTTGTTAGTGCCGTGTTAGCACACCCATTTGTTGCGACTTCTTTAGCCAGCGCAAACTGAGAATTACTCGGTCGATCAAGCGTATACAACAACGCATTCGAGACCTTTTCATCTTCACAATATTCTGGAGACTGCTTGACTGCCGCAGCATAGAATGGAATCGCGAGAGATTTAGAGACATTCTGGAACACCTTTGTCCCTTCTTCAAAACTTACGCTGCCTGCTGGAGAGAGTTCGGCGAGCAGTTGACCGTAACTCTCAACACACCCTTCCATCGAATACTTAATGCAAGATTGCGCTGCCGGAACTAAAGTTTTTGCGAAGCTTTGAGTAAAACCTTTGGATTTAGACAGAAACGCATACTCAGTGAGTAGCTGTTGCCCTAGACCAATTGCGCTATCCGCCGCTCCAGAAGAGACGTAATTATTGAAGGCACCAGTCGCGGCATCCGCCACGAGAACTTGCCATGCATCATCTCGTTTTGAAGGTCGAATATCGTTCGCGTGAGCGAGCAGTTCATTCCAGCTTTGCGTTTTATGAAGAGCAGTTAAGTCCTCCATGGAATAACGCTCTTCCGCCGCAAAAGCTGAAAAGCTAGATGCCACGGCAAGTAAAGGTAATAATATTTTGTTCATTACCTTAGTTCCACGCTTGCTTGAGGTACTTCAGCGTTGAAGAGTCGTACGCCGCGTTCGGGTTCAAAGCAACATTGAGAACGCTACCACCGTCATCAAGAGAGAATCCTGCTTTACGCGCCTCAACGGAATCTTGACCAACAAATTGGATCTGCTGAACTTTCTGGAATTCTTCTTTGTAAAGCGCGGCATGTTCAGTCGTCGTACATAGCTTGACCATATCGTCATAGATATTGTTGATTAAACTACCAAGCCAGCCCGTGGTTTTTACTTCGTCTAAACGAGCTTCAGCGAAGTCATAGTCATCCCATGCGGTCCAATCAAAGTTCGTTGCTAGAGCTTCATTGCCACAAGCAGCTTGTACTTTTGCGACGTTTTCCGTCATGGTATTTTCGGTCAACATGCGCTTCGCTTTCACTTCAATACTTGCCTGTGCCGAAACACTCACCAAAGAGAAAGACGCAATACCTAGCCATAACGCTGATCTGTATTTCATTAGACATACTCCTTTATTAATCATTGTGTCATTACAGAATGCTGTGCCAGGTCAGTCTAACAACCCCTTTTGTCTCAAAAGTGATTCTACATTTTCCTTTAATCGCTTTACGAGTCGGCTCTCAAGCCTGTTGAATATCACTAATTGTTTGCTCAATTAGCGCTCGTGCAATCGTTCCTTCTGGTGCGACTGGCGGCATCTTGTCAACACCAAACCATTGCGCATCGGATAACTCAGTGTAGTCAGGGTTCAATTCACCAGAGTCAAAATCGGCCAGAAAAGCCATCATCATGCTAGATGGAAACGCCCACGGCTGGCTGCCAAAGTAACGAATGTTTTTCACATGTACGCCCGTTTCTTCGTGCACCTCACGCGCCACACACTCCTCCAAGGTTTCACCCACCTCTAAAAAGCCCGCTATTACGGTATACATGCCATTTCGATGGCGAGGGTGCTGAGCTAGCAAGATTTGGTTGTCTTTACGCACAGCGACAATGATGCATGGGAAAATACGCGGATAATGCAAAGTACGGCACTCACCACACTGCATTGCCAATTGATTGTTATTGAGGAAATTACGACCGCCACATTGTGGGCAAAAGCGTAGGCTCTGTGTCATGTGGCCATATTGAATCGCTTTGCTGATCAGTAAGAAAAGCGCTTCTGGAAAATGCAGGCAATCACGCAGAGAAACCAGTTCTAAATCATTGTCTAAATCCGACAGGTTGAACCACATTACTGGGGCACCTTGGTATTCACCTATCTGCCTTGCGCTGCCCTCTGGCAGTGAGTACTGCTCTGCACTTCCGAAAGGAATAGCACCATCCACCAGCCAAACATCGCTTCCTGAAACAACACACCAATGGGCGTTTTTCGTACGGTTAACTTCACCTTTTCTTAACATTACAGCGTCCCTTTGCTTGAAGTTCATTCATTTTACTGGCAATCTAATTTCATACCAGAGTTTGTCGTTCGCCAATTTTGCAACTATAAATTCTAGTAAGGACAAGAGTTTGTAATCACTTTACTAACTTTGCTTTGCAAAGGATACGTTCGCCAATGGGCGATCAGATCATGAGGGCATGGTCATGCTAAAAAAATTCAAACAAACACAAGACCAATGGGGCGGCTCCAGTGACGTTATCGACCATTGGCTGGAAACGAGACAATCTCTGATTGTCGAATATTGTAAGCTTGCAGCACTGCAACCTTGTTCGAAATCCAATGTCATTGAACTCCCTTCTCCTGACGAACTTCAGCACTTCTGCCAACACCTTGTCGACTACATCTCCGAAGGTCACTTTAAAATCTACGATATGGTGATGGATAAGTGGAAAGCCACTGGCTTTGTCGCGACAGATGAAATCAACCAGACTTACGCGAAGATCGTCCTTACTACTGAGCCGTTACTGAACTTTACCGACAAATACTCTGATGTTTCCGCTGAAGATGAATTGTCTGATTTTGATCAGGACATGTCTTTGATTGGGGAAATCATTGAGACACGTTTCGCGGTAGAAGACCACTTGATTCAGTTGATTGCCGACAGTTTAGCAATGCCGCCTGGCGCATAGCGAGAAGCGAGAAGCGAGAAGCGAGAAGCGAGAAGCGAGAAGCGAGAAGCGAGAAGCGAGAAGCGAGAAGCGAGAAGCGAGAAGCGAGAAGCGAGAAGCGAGAAAATTCTTGAGGGTTGGCGTATGCACGTCAACCCTTTTTGTTTTTCGGGATTCGGGATTCGGGATTCGGGATTCGGGATTCGGGATTCGGGATTCGGGATTCGGGATTCGGGATTCGGGATTCGGGATTCGGGATTCGGGATTCGGGATTCGGTTCATTTTGTCTTTTTAGGAACAAGTCCTGTCAACACCTTTCGAGAGCAAGCTTCTTGTAACCCCCTCCAACAAACACTCCTCGACTCCTAAAGCGAAGCGCTCTCGACTCTCGGAGCGTAAGCGTTCTATTTGGCCTCCAAGAAACAAAAAAGGCACCCGAGGGTGCCTTTTCTTTTAAGATCTTAACGATTACTCGTCAGAAGAGAAGCCTGCGTTTAGAAGTGCAGCTAGGTTATCTGTTGCTTGTTCAGCAGATGGACCTTCTTGCGCTTCAGCACGTTTAGCTTGACGATCTTGGTGGTATGCGAAACCAGTACCAGCTGGGATCAGACGACCAACAATTACGTTCTCTTTCAGACCACGTAGGTCATCACGCTTACCAGAAACCGCAGCTTCTGTTAGTACGCGAGTTGTCTCCTGGAACGATGCCGCAGAGATGAACGACTCAGTCGCTAGAGATGCCTTAGTAATACCTAGTAGCTCACGCTCGAAACGTGCAGGCTCTTTGCCTTCAGCTTCTAGGTTACGGTTAGCAATCTTAACTTGTGAGTATTCAACTTGCTCACCAGGTAGGAACTCAGAGTCACCAGCGTGAGTAATTGTACACTTACGTAGCATTTGACGAACGATAGTCTCGATGTGCTTATCGTTAATCTTAACGCCTTGTAGACGGTAAACTTCTTGTACTTCGTTAGCGATGTACTGAGTTACAGCGTGTACGCCACGTAGACGTAGGATGTCATGTGGAGACTCTGGACCATCTGCGATCACGTCACCACGTTCAACACGCTCACCTTCAAATACGTTCAACTGACGATGCTTAGGAATCATCTCTTCGTAAGTATCACCGCTGTCGCGAGTGATAACTAGACGACGCTTACCTTTCGTTTCTTTACCAAAGCTCACAGTACCTGTGTGCTCAGCAAGGATCGCAGGCTCTTTAGGCTTACGAGCTTCGAATAGGTCAGCTACGCGTGGTAGACCACCGGTGATATCTTTGTTACCGCCAGATTTCTGAGGGATACGAGATAGTGTGTCACCAATGCCAACTTCAGCGCCATCTTCGATGTTTACAATCGCTTTACCAGGTAGGAAGTAGTGAGCTGGCATTTCTGTACCAGGGATCATTACATCGTTACCTTGCTCATCAACAAGTTTGATAGCTGGACGCATATCTTTACCTGCTGCTGGGCGAGCTGCTGGGTCAGTTACTTCGCTTGAAGATAGACCTGTTAGGTCATCTGTTTGACGAGAAACTGTAACACCGTCGATCATGTCTACGAACTGGATGCGACCTGCCACTTCAGTGATGATTGGCATGGTGTGCGCTTCCCAGTTAGCAACAACTTCACCAGCTGTTACTGCGTCGTTGTCGCCTTTGCTTAGCATCGAACCGTAAGGAAGTTTGTGCTTCTCTTTAGTACGACCGAATTCATCAATGATAGTTAGCTCAGATGCACGAGACGTGATTACTAGCTTCTTATCTTTGTTGATTACGAACTTAGCATTGTGCAGTTTAACTGTACCAGTTGTCTTCGCTTGGATGCTGTTCTCTGCTGCTGCAGTAGATGCTGCACCACCGATGTGGAACGTACGCATCGTAAGCTGTGTACCCGGTTCACCGATAGACTGAGCAGCGATAACACCTACTGCTTCACCTTGGTTCACTAGGTGACCACGTGCTAGGTCACGACCGTAACACTGTGCACAACAACCGAAGTCAGAATCACAAGTAACTACAGAGCGCACTTTCATGCTGTCTACTGAGTTCTCTTCCATGATCTGACACCACTTCTCATCAATTAGAGTGTTACGTGGGATCAGAACATCTTCTGTACCTGGCTTAAGAACGTCTTCAGCTACTACACGACCTAGCGCTAGCTCAGTTAGTGCAACTTTAACATCACCACCCTCGATGTGAGGCATCATGTCAACACCCTCATGAGTGCCACAGTCATGTTCAGTTACAACAACGTCTTGAGCAACGTCTACTAGACGACGAGTTAGGTAACCCGAGTTCGCTGTTTTCAGTGCCGTATCCGCAAGACCCTTACGAGCACCGTGCGTTGAGATAAAGTACTGAAGTACGTTTAGACCTTCTTTAAAGTTCGCAGTGATCGGCGTTTCGATGATCGAACCATCCGGACGAGCCATCAGACCACGCATACCCGCTAGCTGACGAATCTGAGCTGCAGAACCACGAGCACCCGAGTCAGCCATCATGTAGATGCTGTTAAACGATTCTTGTTGCTCTTCTTCACCGTCACGGTTAACTACCGTTTCAGATGAAAGGTTTGCCATCATCGCTTTCGCTACGCGATCGTTGGTCGATGCCCAGATATCGATAACTTTGTTGTATCGTTCGCCCGCAGTAACAAGACCAGATTGGTATTGTTCCTGGATTTCACGTACTTCTTCTTCCGCTTCTGCGATTTCAGTGTACTTAGCTGGCGGTACAACCATATCGTCGATACCAACAGATACACCAGATAGTGCCGCGTATGCGAAACCTGTGTACATGATTTGGTCAGCGAAGATTACAGTGTCTTTCAGACCTAGCTTACGGTACGCCTCGTTTAGTAGGTTAGAGATTTGCTTCTTACCTAGCTTTTGGTTAACGATGCTGTACGGTAGACCAGCTGGCACGATTTGCCATAGCATTGCACGACCGATAGTTGTATCAACCATCTTAGTCTCTGTTGTGCTGTTGCCGTCTTCGTCTACAACTGTTTCTGTAATACGTACTTTAACGCGTGCGTGAAGTTCAGCTTGCTTAGTGCGGTATGCTTTCTCAGCCTCTGCTGGGCCAGAAAGGTACATGCCTTCACCTTTCACGTTGATCTTGTCACGAGTCATGTAGTACAGACCCAATACAACGTCCTGAGAAGGTACGATGATCGGATCACCTGACGCTGGCGACAGAATGTTGTTTGTCGACATCATCAGAGTACGAGCTTCAAGCTGTGCCTCTAGAGTTAGAGGTACGTGAACCGCCATTTGGTCACCATCGAAGTCCGCGTTGTACGCCGCACACACTAGTGGGTGTAGCTGGATCGCTTTACCTTCGATTAGTACTGGTTCGAACGCCTGGATACCTAGACGGTGAAGTGTAGGTGCACGGTTCAATAGTACTGGGTGTTCGCGGATTACTTCGTCTAGGATATCCCAAACTACCGCTTCTTCACGCTCTACCATCTTCTTAGCAGCTTTGATTGTAGTCGCAAGACCACGAGTCTCTAGCTTGCTGTAGATAAATGGTTTGAATAGCTCAAGTGCCATCTTCTTAGGAAGACCACACTGGTGTAGACGAAGGTATGGACCTACTGTGATTACAGAACGGCCAGAGTAGTCTACACGTTTACCTAGAAGGTTCTGACGGAAACGACCTTGTTTACCCTTGATCATATCAGCAAGAGATTTCAGAGGACGCTTGTTAGAACCTGTGATCGCACGACCACGACGACCGTTATCTAGTAGCGCATCAACAGACTCTTGCAGCATACGTTTTTCGTTACGTACGATGATGTCCGGAGCAGCTAGCTCTAGAAGACGCTTCAAACGGTTGTTACGGTTGATCACACGACGGTATAGGTCGTTCAGATCTGAAGTCGCAAAACGACCGCCATCTAGTGGTACTAGAGGACGTAGATCTGGCGGAAGAACTGGAAGTACAGTTAGGATCATCCACTCTGGGTTGTTGCCAGATTGAATAAACGCTTCTACCAGTTTCAGACGCTTAGTTACTTTCTTACGCTTAGTTTCAGAGTTAGTTGTTTCTAGCTCTTCACGCATCTGTTCTGCTTCAGCGTGCATATCCATAGAACCTAGTAGGTCCTTGATTGCTTCTGCACCCATCTTAGCAGTGAACTCGTCGCCCCACTCTTCTAGACGATCCAGATACTCTTCTTCAGTAAGCATCTGAGATTTTTCTAGATCAGTCATACCCGGTTCTGTTACTACGTACATTTCGAAGTAAAGAACACGTTCGATATCACGTAGAGGGATATCCATTAGTAGACCGATACGAGACGGTAGCGATTTTAGGAACCAGATGTGAGCTACTGGTGAAGCTAGCTCGATGTGGCCCATACGGTCACGACGAACTTTAGTTTGTGTAACTTCTACACCACACTTCTCACAGATAACACCACGGTGCTTCAGGCGCTTGTACTTACCACAAAGACATTCGTAGTCTTTAACTGGACCAAAGATACGCGCACAGAACAGACCATCGCGTTCAGGTTTGAACGTACGATAGTTGATCGTTTCAGGTTTTTTAACTTCACCGAAAGACCATGAACGGATCATGTCTGGTGAAGATAGACCGATTTTGATTGCATCAAATTCTTCGGTCTTATGCTGTGCTTTTAGAAAGTTTAATAAGTCTTTCACAATCAGCTCCTGTAAGGAGTTAAAAGGAGCTCACCCGCTAAAGTGAGCACCTTCTACCAAATAATCGCTTTATATCTCTCTCAACCTTGGTCGAGAGAGAAAGAGATTACTCTTCGTCTTCTAGCTCGATGTTGATACCTAGCGAGCGAATCTCTTTCAACAATACGTTGAACGATTCTGGCATACCAGGTTCCATGCTGTGGTTACCGTCTACGATGTTTTTGTACATCTTAGTACGGCCGTTAACGTCATCCGACTTAACCGTTAGCATTTCTTGTAGAGTGTAAGCAGCACCGTATGCTTCTAGTGCCCATACTTCCATCTCACCGAAACGCTGACCACCGAACTGAGCTTTACCACCAAGTGGCTGCTGAGTTACTAGGCTGTACGAACCAGTTGAACGAGCGTGCATCTTGTCATCAACAAGGTGGTTCAGTTTCAGCATGTACATGTAACCTACAGTTACAGGACGCTCAAACTGGTCACCTGTGCGACCATCAAACAGTTTTAGCTGACCAGATTCTGGTAGGTCTGCTAGTTTCAGTAGCGCTTTAATAGACGCTTCTGGTGCACCGTCAAATACTGGAGTCGCGATTGGTAGGCCGCCACGTAGGTTCTTGATCAGAGTACGAACTTCGTCATCAGATAGAGAAGCAATGTCTACTTTCTGGCGAGTTTCGCCTAGATCGTAAACTTTCTGTAGGAACTCGCGGAATTTCGCTAGTTCTTGCTGCTCTTTAACCATCTGGTTGATCTTGTCACCGATACCTTTCGCTGCCAGACCTAAGTGTACTTCTAGGATCTGACCGATGTTCATACGCGAAGGTACACCCAGTGGGTTAAGTACGATGTCTACAGGCTGACCTTTTTCATCGTATGGCATGTCTTCAACAGGGTTGATCTTAGAGATTACACCCTTGTTACCGTGACGACCCGCCATCTTATCACCAGGCTGGATGCGACGTTTAACCGCTAGGTAAACCTTAACGATCTTCAGTACGCCAGGTGCTAGATCATCACCTTGTGTGATCTTACGACGCTTAGTTTCGAATTTCTTATCGAAGTCAGCTTTTAGCTCGTCCCACTGCTCAGCAAGTTGCTCTAGCTGAGTTTGTAGAGCGTCATCTTCTAGCGTTAGTTCTAGCCACTTCTTACGATCAGTTGTGTCTAGTTTCGCTTCAGAGTAACCGCCATCGATCAATACAGCGCGAACACGGTTTAGAAGGCCACCCTCAAGAATCTGGAATTCTTCAGTTAGGTCTTTCTTCGCTTCTTTAAGCTGCATTTGCTCGATTTCAAGCGCACGCTTGTCTTTCTCTACGCCATCGCGAGTAAAGACTTGAACGTCGATAATCGTACCTGAAACAGAGTTAGGTACACGTAGTGAAGTATCTTTAACGTCAGATGCTTTTTCACCGAAGATTGCACGTAGTAGCTTCTCTTCAGGCGTTAGCTGAGTTTCACCTTTAGGTGTTACTTTACCAACTAGGATGTCGCCACCCTTAACTTCAGCACCGATGTAAACGATACCTGACTCGTCTAGTTTAGACAGAGCAGATTCACCTACGTTTGGAATATCCGCTGTGATCTCTTCAGAACCAAGCTTAGTATCACGCGCCACACAAGTAAGTTCTTGGATGTGGATAGTCGTGAAGCGGTCTTCTTGAACTACGCGCTCAGATACTAGGATCGAGTCTTCGAAGTTGTAACCGTTCCAAGGCATGAACGCGATACGCATGTTTTGACCAAGCGCTAGTTCACCAAGGTCTGTTGAAGGACCATCAGCAAGAACGTCACCGCGTGATACAGGTTCACCTGGCATCACACATGGGCGCTGGTTAATACATGTGTTCTGGTTAGAACGTGTGTATTTAGTCAGGTTGTAGATGTCGATACCAGCTTCACCTGGTACTAGCTCTTCTTCGTTCACTTTAACAACGATACGAGAAGCATCTACTGACTGGATTACACCACCACGTTTAGCAACTGCAGTTACACCTGAGTCAACTGCTACGTTACGTTCAATACCAGTACCAACTAGAGGCTTGTCAGCCTTAAGTGTTGGAACTGCCTGACGTTGCATGTTCGCACCCATCAATGCACGGTTCGCATCATCGTGTTCTAGGAACGGGATAAGCGATGCAGCGATAGATACAACCTGGTTTGTCGCAACGTCCATGTACTGAGCGTGCTCACGAGGGTGTAGACCAGATTCACCTTTTTGACGAGCTGTGATCAGCTCATCTGCAAAACCGCCTTCTTCAGTTAGCGCAGCGTTAGCCTGTGCGATAACGAATTGGCCTTCTTCGATTGCAGATAGGTAATCTACTTCGTCTGTTACAACGCCATCTACAACGCGACGGTATGGTGTCTCTAGGAAACCGTACTCGTTACAACGCGCAAACGCAGATAGAGAGTTGATCAGACCGATGTTTGGACCTTCCGGCGTTTCGATAGGACATAGACGACCGTAGTGAGTTACGTGTACGTCACGTACTTCGAAGCCAGCACGTTCACGAGTTAGACCGCCAGGACCCAATGCAGAAATACGACGCTTGTGCGTTACTTCTGATAGCGGGTTGTTTTGGTCCATGAACTGTGAAAGCTGTGAAGAACCAAAGAATTCTTTAACAGCTGCAGAGATTGGTTTCGCGTTGATCAGGTCTTGAGGCATGATTGCGTCAAGATCGCCTAGGCTTAGACGCTCTTTAACTGCACGCTCAACACGTACTAGACCTACACGGAACTGGTTCTCAGCCATTTCGCCTACAGAACGGATACGACGGTTGCCAAGGTGGTCGATATCGTCCACTTCGCCTTTACCGTTACGGATCGCGATAAGCTTCTTCATCACTTCAACGATGTCTAGCTCGTCAAGTGTGCCTTGCTCTTGAGCATCTTCACGGCCGATAGAGCTGTTGAACTTCATACGACCAACAGTCGATAGATCGTAACGCTCTTCAGAGAAGAATAGGCTTTCGAATAGTGCTTCTGCAGCTTCTTTTGTTGGTGGCTCGCCAGGGCGCATCATGCGGTAGATTTCTACCAATGCAGAAATACGATCAACAGTGCTGTCGATACGTAGTGTTTCTGACATGAATGGACCGTGGTCTAGATCGTTGGTGAACAACGTTTCTAGTGATTTGTGGCCAGCCTGAGATAGGTTCGCTAGTGCTTCCAGGCTAATTTCCTGGTTAGCGTTAACAATGATCTCGCCTGTTGCTTCGTTGATGTAATCTTTCGATGCAACTTTACCAACGATGTACTCAACTGGTACTTCGATGTGATCAACGCCATCTTTTTCTAGTTGGCGGATATGACGAGCTGTAACGCGGCGACCTTGCTCAACGTAAGTTTTACCGTTCGCTTCGATGTCGAATGACGCAGTTTCACCACGTAGACGATCAGGAACCAACTCCATTAGTAGAGTTTGGTCTTTCACTTCGAAGTTCACTTTCTCGAAGAAGATATCTAGAATTTCTTCTGACGTCTTACCAAGTGCACGAAGGATGATCGAAGCTGGTAGCTTACGACGACGGTCGATACGTACGTATAGGTTATCCTTAGGATCGAACTCAAAGTCTAGCCATGAGCCACGGTAAGGAATTACACGTGCGTTATATAGAACTTTACCTGAAGAGTGGGTCTTACCCTTATCGCTGTCGAAGAACACGCCTGGGCTTCGGTGCAGCTGGGATACGATAACCCTCTCGGTACCGTTAATTACGAAGGTACCATTGTCTGTCATAAGCGGAATTTCGCCCATGTAGACTTCTTGTTCTTTAATGTCTTTTACAGTACCTGCTGGCGCGTCTTTATCAAAGATTACTAGACGTAGTTTTACGCGTAGTGGCTTTGAGTAAGTTACACCGCGGATTTGACATTCTTTAACGTCAAAAACTGGCTCACCAAGACGGTAGCTAACGTATTGCAGCTCAGAATTGCCGTTGTAGCTCTGAATTGGGAATACAGAACGGAAAGCAGCTTCAAGACCGTATTGACCTTCAGGATCCTGTTCGATGAATTTGTCGAACGAATCGAGCTGGATCGATAGCAGGTATGGAATGTCCAAAACTTGTGGACGAGTACCAAAGTCCTTACGGATGCGCTTTTTCTCGGTATAAGAGTAAACCATGGGGTTCCTCAGCTCGCTGATAAGTGACCCAAACTGTCCGCCCGCTCCTAGTTACTTAAGGGGGGTAAGGGACAGTGACTAAATAGCTGTTTACTGTAGTGACATTTCATTGCGTAGGAATGAAATGTTTTTTGCTCGGGGACAGGCGCTTAAACAGCGGGAAAATTCGCCTATACCCTACAGCGCAAAAAGGCCGGTGGTTAAAAAACCACCAGCCAATTAGCCGTTAGGCTAAGAAACTATGCAATAATTACTTAACAGCAACAGTTGCACCAGCTTCTTCTAGCTGAGCTTTAAGTGCGTCAGCTTCTGCTTTGTCAACACCTTCTTTAAGAGGTGCTGGAGCGCCGTCTACAAGAGCTTTAGCTTCTTTAAGACCTAGGCCAGTTGCGCCACGTACTGCTTTGATTACAGCAACTTTGTTACCGCCAGCAGATTCTAGGATTACGTCAAATTCAGTTTGCTCAGCTGCAGCTTCGCCGCCTGCTGCGCCACCTGCAACTACTGCAGCAGCAGCAGATACACCGAATTTCTCTTCCATAGCTTCGATTAGTTCAACAACTTGCATTACAGACATTTCTGCAACTGCGTCTAGGATTTGCTCGTTAGTAATAGACATAACAATTCTCTTTTAAGTCAACAATAAGTTTATTTTGCAACCAGTAAAAAGCAAGGCTTAAGCCGCTGCTTCTTCTTTTTGATCGCGGATAGCAGCGATAGTACGTACCAGCTTGCCAGCAGAAGCTTCTTTCATGCACATCATTAGGCGTGCGATTGCTTCGTCGTAAGTTGGTAGTGTTGCTAGTACTTCAGCGTCAGTTACAGCGCCTTCAAATGCAGCAGCTTTGATCTCGAAATCTTTGTTCTCTTTAGCGAAGTCTTTGAAAAGACGCGCTGCAGCACCTGGGTGCTCGTTAGAGAACGCGATTAGAGTAGGACCAGTGAAAGTGTCAGTTAGACACTCGTAGTCTGTACCCTGAACCGCACGACGTGCTAGAGTGTTACGCACGACTTTCATGTAAACACCCGCTTCGCGAGCTTGTTTACGTAGAGAAGTCATCGCGCCAACTTCAACGCCACGAGAATCAGCTACAACTGCAGAAAGTGCACCACTGGCAGCTTCGTTGACTTCAGCAACAATTGCTTTTTTGTCTTGAAGGTTTAAAGCCATCTTGGATTTACTCCTGGTTGTCGTTACACCACTCACTATCATCACGACAGTGAGAGCTATTGAGGTGCATTCCCAGAAGAAAGTTAACTATTTACATAGAGCTTTCTGTCAGTTCGGGCACCATCTACGTAGGATGATTAAGTTTGTCTTGAGAACAAACACCTACGGTCTTGGACGGAGACTGGGTCTTAATTCATTTCGAACTAGGAGACAGTTCAAAGAACCAATGTTCAGCCCCAACCACAAATATTAGGCGCAAAATTATACACAAATTTTGCGCCTAAGCAAATAAATTATGCTTGAGTGTTCAGGCTAGCCTGATCAACAGCAACACCAGCACCCATAGTAGTAGAGATGCTTACTTTCTTCAGGAAAGTACCTTTCGCTGAAGATGGCTTAGCTTTCTTCAGAGCAACTAGAAGAGCTTCTAGGTTCTCTTTGATCTGCTCAGCAGAGAAGTTTGCTTTACCGATAGTAGTGTGGATGATGCCGTTTTTGTCGTTACGGTAACGAACCTGACCAGCTTTAGCGTTCTTAACCGCTTCAGCAACGTTAGGAGTTACAGTACCAACTTTAGGGTTTGGCATTAGACCGCGAGGACCTAGGATAGTACCTAGTTGACCTACAACGCGCATTGCATCTGGAGAAGCAACAACTACGTCGAAGTTCATTTCGCCTTTCTTAACTTGCTCAGCAAGATCTTCCATACCAACGATGTCTGCGCCAGCTTCTTTAGCTGCTTCAGCGTTTGCACCTTGAGTGAACACTGCAACGCGGATTTCGCGGCCAGTACCGTGAGGCAGTACAGTTGCACCACGTACGTTCTGGTCAGATTTACGAGCATCGATGCCTAGGTTAACAGCAACGTCAACAGACTCTACGAATTTAGCAGTAGCTAGTTCTTGAAGAAGAGCAACAGCTTCGTTGATTTCGTACTCTTTAGTTACGTCAACTTTTTCGCGGATTACGCGCATGCGCTTAGTTAGTTTAGCCATCTTATTAACCCTCTACCACTAGGCCCATTGAACGAGCAGTACCAGCGATTGAGCGCTTCATCGCTTCGATGTCAGCACCAGTCATATCAGCAGCTTTAGTTTCTGCGATTTCTTGGATTTGAGCGTCAGTTACAGTACCAACTTTTTCAGTGTTTGGACGACCTGAACCAGACTTAACGCCAGCAGCTTTCTTAAGAAGAACAGCAGCAGGTGGAGTCTTAGTTACGAACGTGAAAGAACGGTCGTTGTATACAGTGATAACAACAGGAGTAGGTAGACCTTTCTCTAGAGATTCTGTTTTCGCGTTGAACGCTTTACAGAATTCCATGATGTTAACACCGTGTTGACCTAGTGCAGGACCAACTGGTGGACTTGGGTTCGCCATACCAGCTGCAACTTGTAGCTTGATGTAAGCTTCAACTTTCTTAGCCATGATAATTCCTAAGTTTGGGTACAAACGCTAATCACCGATCAGCTCCCCGTTTATGAAAAAACTCTTTACTTCACCAGAAGTAAAAAGGCGCGAAATTATAGTCATAATTCGCGCCTTAGACAACCCTTAAAAAGGTGTTTTTTTAATCAAGTTTTTCAACCTGACCAAATTCAAGCTCAACTGGTGTTGCACGACCAAAGATCGATACAGACACTTTCAGGCGGCTCTTCTCGTAATCCACTTCTTCAACAGTACCATTGAAGTCAGCAAATGGACCTTCATTAACACGTACCACTTCGCCCGCTTCGTACATAGTACGTGGACGAGGAGCTTCACTCGCTTTTTCAAGACGGTTAAGAATAGCGTCAGCTTCCTTATCTGTGATAGGTGCCGGACGGTCTGAGGTACCACCAATGAAGCCCATGACACGCGGCACACTGCGTACTAGGTGCCATGATTCATCGTTCATAATCATCTGAACAAGGACGTACCCTGGGAAGAACTTACGCTCAGATTTACGACGCTGACCCGCGCGCATTTCTACTACTTCTTCAGTAGGAACAAGTACTTCACCGAATAGCTCTTCCATGCTGTGCATTTTGATATGCTCGCGAAGAGATTGAGCTACACGACCTTCAAATCCAGAGAAGGCTTGAACCACATACCAGCGTTTTTTTGGAGCTTCACTCATGAATTAAAACCCTCTATACCCCAGTCGCTAGAGCTACTAGACGAACCATAATGCCGTCAATACCCCAAAGCGCTAGAGCCATTACAATACTTACAGCTAAAACGATCAGTGTTGTTTGCATAGTTTCTTGGCGTGTAGGCCAAACAACCTTACGAACTTCCATACGAGATTCTTTTGCAAAACTGATCGCTGCTTTACCTTTAGTCGTTGTTGCTGCAACGCCAAGGGCAGCTGCAATAAGAACAACAACGCCTGCAGCGCGAACAACTACAGACATTTCACCATACAGGTAATTACCCACAACAGCGGCCGCTGCTAATACGAAAGCGGCAATCCACTTAAACGTATCTGCTGCGTTTGAGCTATCAGGAGTTTCAGCATTATTTGCTTTCATAAACCAACCTGTCACAAGTCTTAATATAGACGACAACAACCCCGCTGTTGCAGGGCAAACTCCATATCGCTGAAAAAATCAGCGCTACTCTCTTAAGATTAAGCCTGTCTGGCCAATCTTGCTCTGCTCTCAACCAAAATCTGAACAAGAAAACAGCTAAAATAATGTTGAGTGCAGAAAAAGGGCATCAAATGATGCCCTTTTTGCTACTGGTTCGTCAAATCTAATTCAAGATTTTCCGAAGACATTCGTTAATTCGTTAAGAATTAGTCGAAGATCTTAGCAACAACACCAGCACCTACAGTACGGCCACCTTCACGGATAGCGAAACGTAGGCCTTCATCCATAGCGATAGGAGCGATTAGCTCAACTTGCATTTGGATGTTGTCGCCTGGCATTACCATTTCTACGCCTTCTGGTAGAGAGATGTCACCAGTTACGTCAGTTGTACGGAAGTAGAACTGTGGACGGTAGCCTTTGAAGAATGGAGTGTGACGACCACCTTCATCTTTAGACAGTACGTATACTTCTGACTCGAACTTAGTGTGTGGAGTGATTGAACCAGGCTTAGCTAGTACTTGACCACGTTCAACTTCATCACGCTTAGTACCACGTAGAAGTGCACCAACGTTCTCACCAGCGCGGCCTTCGTCAAGAAGCTTACGGAACATTTCAACACCAGTACATGTAGTAGTAGTAGTGTCTTTGATACCAACGATAGCAACTTCGTCACCTACGTTTAGGATACCACGTTCGATACGGCCAGTTACTACTGTACCACGACCTTGGATTGAGAATACGTCTTCGATAGGCATTAGGAATGGCATATCTACTGCACGCTCTGGCTCAGGGATGTATGAATCTAGCGCTTCTGCTAGTTCAACAATCTTAGCTTCCCACTGCTCTTCGCCGTTTAGTGCGCCTAGTGCAGAACCTTGGATAACTGGTAGGTCATCACCTGGGAAATCGTACTCAGATAGAAGTTCACGAACTTCCATTTCTACTAGTTCTAGTAGCTCTTCATCGTCAACCATGTCACATTTGTTCATGAATACGATGATGTATGGGATACCAACCTGACGGCCTAGTAGGATGTGCTCACGAGTTTGTGGCATTGGGCCATCTGTAGCAGCAACTACAAGAATACCGCCGTCCATCTGTGCAGCACCAGTGATCATGTTTTTAACGTAATCCGCGTGTCCTGGACAGTCAACGTGCGCGTAGTGGCGAGTTGGAGTGTCGTACTCTACGTGAGAAGTAGCGATTGTGATACCGCGCTCACGCTCTTCTGGAGCGTTATCGATAGATGCGAAGTCACGAGCAGCACCGCCGTATACTTTAGCAAGTGTTGTACAGATAGCAGCTGTTAGAGTTGTTTTACCGTGGTCAACGTGGCCGATAGTACCAACGTTTACGTGCGGTTTTACACGTTCAAATTTTTCTTTAGACATGAGTAGTCCCTCTAGGTACGGATTTAGGTGGCCCGAATTGACCACGCAACCAAAAAAGATAATTGGTAAATCTTATATCAAAAGGAAATAACTTTGAGAGCTGGTGCTGATAGGCAGACTCGAACTGCCGACCTCATCCTTACCAAGGATGCGCTCTACCACCTGAGCTATATCAGCACTCAAATTAGAGTGGAGCGGGCAGCGGGAATCGAACCCGCATCATCAGCTTGGAAGGCTGAGGTAATAGCCATTATACGATGCCCGCAACACGTAACTCTGAGAGCTATTTCCTAAAGAATATGGTGGAGGGGGACGGATTCGAACCATCGAAGGCAGTGCCGGCAGATTTACAGTCTGCTCCCTTTGGCCACTCGGGAACCCCTCCAAAATTTCAAGCCATTCTTACTACAATTATTTCTCTAAGAAACAGGAAAGAATGGTGCCGACTACCGGAATCGAACTGGTGACCTACTGATTACAAGTCAGTTGCTCTACCTACTGAGCTAAGTCGGCATAAGTGGTGCGCATTCTATTGAATGATTTTCTAGGTTGCAATAGCTATTTCAAAAAAAAACGTAAAATTAGACTTTTTAGAATCAATTGCTGCAAAATCATACAAACCTCGCTTTTTAAAGCAAACTTTCGAGCTTTGTCGTTTGCTTTGCACGGAGCTTGTTGTATGTTCTTGCTCTCTATGAAACCAAGGATAAAAGAGACCCATGAGTCCATTTTTGTCATTTGACCGTGCCGAATGGGCAGAATTGCGTAATTCTGTTCCAATGACACTATCTGAAGATGATTTAACTGCGCTTCAAGGCATTAATGAAAACCTCACTATGGAGGAAGCGGTAGAGATCTACCTTCCTTTGTCTCGCCTTTTAAATCTGTACGTTCAGGCTCGCCAAAGCCGCAACTCGGTACTTCAGCAATTTCTCAACACAGAAGAACATGCCCCACCCTTTGTTATTGGTATCGCAGGCAGTGTGGCAGTTGGTAAGAGTACGACCGCGCGACTGCTAGAGGCTTTGCTATCACGTTGGGAGAACCACCCAAAAGTTGCACTTGTAACAACGGATGGTTTCTTATACCCAAAGAAGGTATTGGAAGAGAAAGGTATCATGCATCGTAAAGGCTTCCCGGAGTCTTACGACATTAAACGCTTGGTCGAATTCGTTTCCGATGTAAAAGCCGGTCAGCCGAATTTAGAAGTCCCGGTTTATTCACACATCACTTATGACATCACTGAAGAACGCAAGAAAGTAGATCGCCCTGATGTACTTATTATCGAGGGATTAAATGTCCTACAGAGCGGTATGGACTACCCGCATGATCCTCATCGTGTATTTGTCTCAGACTTTCTTGATTTCTCTATTTATGTGGATGCGGAAACCGAAACCATCGAGCAATGGTATGTAGAGCGTTTCTTGAAGTTTCGTAGAGGGGCATTTACCAAGCCTGGCTCGTACTTTAGTCATTACACTCAGCTCTCAGTGGAAGAAGCAAAGAGTAAAGCAAAGCAAATTTGGCATGATATTAATGGACTCAATTTAGAGCATAATATTCTTCCCACTCGAGAAAGAGCCCATCTTATCTTACACAAAGGACCAAGCCACTTGGTTGATAAAGTATCACTGAGAAAGTAATGCTAGCTTGATCGCTCTATTCCGTTTTTCTTAAGGAGATCTCACCACCAATGTAGGTCTCCAATCCATTCTCGGTTTCTAGAACAACACCGCCTTGTTGGTCAATGCCTTTCACTACGCCATGCACTTCTCTTGGGCCCATTAGTAACTTCACTGGGCGACCAATAAAATTATCTAAACGATTCCAACGTTCAACAAAACCGGCCAATCCCGTCATTTCGTATTCTTCTAATGCCATCTTCCAATGTTTGATGAACTTGAGCGCTAGGTCATTTCGGTCGATGCTAAAACCATCACTAACTTGATTCAAAGTTGTCCAAGGCTGATCAATGTCCGGCTGCAAGTCTGGCATACCAATATTAAGCCCCATACCAATGACTAAATGCGCTGCACCGCCTGCTTGCCCAGACATTTCCACTAAGATACCCGCGAGCTTTTTATCCTGGTAGTAGATATCATTCGGCCATTTAAGTTTAACGCCTTGAATACCCAACTCTTCGATAGCTTCCACAGCGGCAATGCCAACAACTAAACTCAACCCCATAGCCGCTGCCATACCAGCATCCAAGCGCCAGTACATGGATAAGTATAAGTTTGTACCAAAAGGCGATATCCATTGACGACCACGTCGCCCTCGCCCCTTCGCCTGATATTCTGCTAAGCAGACTCGCCCTTTCACAGAATCATTGACTCGATCGAGTAGATATTGGTTAGTAGAGTCGATCACGGAAATAAGCTCGAGAGGAGTATCCAGTTGAGCTTGAAGTCTCTCTTCGTCGAGTAACTGCAAAGGTTGTGCTAACTGATAGCCACGTCCTTGGATACGGTATATATCAACGCCCCAGTCATTAAGCCCTTTAATGTGCTTAGCAATCGCAGCTCGAGAAATCCCAAGTTCTTGCCCCAAGCCTTCTCCGGAATGAAAACCCCCATCGCTAAGGGACTTGAGGATATGCAGCTTTACAGAGTGTTCCTTTCTCATTGTTTAGCCTCAATCTCAGCTAGATTGGTTTCACCTTTGTTATTCATAAAACGAACTTCGTGTTCAAGTTCAATCTGGTATTTATCCCAAACGGTCTTTTTCACCAAAGACGCTAAGTCGACCACATCATCAGCACTGCAGTTATCAACATTAGTCAACACCAAAGCTTGCAGTGGATTCACTTGAGCACCATTGACCGATATACCCTTAAGGCCACATTGGTCTATTAACCATCCCGCTGCGACCTTCATTCCGCCTTGTGCTGGGTAAGCCACCATATTGCTGTGCTGCTGAATTAGGCGATCATAATGATCTTGGCTGATCACAGGGTTTTTGAAGAAACTGCCTGCATTGCCGACTTTCGCTGGATCAGGCAGCTTTTCCATACGCACTTGGCAAACGCGTTCAAAGATAGCGAGAGGAGTTAACTCATCCTCTGGAATACTCTGCAAAGGGCCATATTGATTGATCGCCTTCCACTGCTTCGGCAATTTCAGACCCACCGCTGTGATAAAGCACTTTTCATACAGTTCGTGCTTGAAGATAGAATCACGATAACCAAACTGGCACTCGTTAGCGGTCATTCGCCTTGTTTCAAAGCTGTGAAGGTCAAGAATGTCCACGTACTCACAAATGCTCTGTAACTCTAAGCCATAAGCTCCGATGTTTTGGATAGGAGCAGAACCCACACATCCAGGAATAAGAGCGAGATTCTCCATCCCCCCCCATGCCCTGCTCAACACTCCACGCAACCAAACTCGGCCAATCTTCCCCACCTTCAATGTGTAGTAAGTAATGCTCGTCGGTTTCAGTGACCGTTTTACCCATTAAACGGTTGATGATCACCATACCTTCATAAGGCTGAGTAAACAGCATGTTGCTGCCCTTCCCCAGAAAGAGCTTGGGTATGTCTTTATAAGCTTGGTCTTGGAAAAGTTGTCTTACGTCCTCTACTGACTCAACAATCGCCAGGTACGCACAGGTTTGTTCGATACCAAATGTGTGGAAAGCCTTAAGGCTCGCGTGTTTCTTAATTTCCATAGTGGATTTGCAACGCCTGATGAGATTCTCTTAAACTGTGAACATTCTACATTAGTTATCTTTTAGCCGCAGTGACAATACCTAGCTCATTAATCATAGAAGTGTTAAATCCAATCAAACTTCCTCTTATTAAGAGGTTGTATAAAGCCCATTATCCCGCTGGACGGGCAAAACGAGACGAGCTAATCATTACAGCCAGTATCGACAACAGTATCGTCGCTTTGTTAAGAATGAAGACGGTAGAGAAGTCACGGCTACTAACCGGTATGCTCGTTGTGCCGGAATATAGGGGGACAGGTGTGGGAGGGGCGCTGCTTGAACATTGCACAAGCAAAGTTTTCAATGATGGCGACTATTGCTTTGCTTTTAGCCATTTAGAAAACTATTACGCACAACATGGATTCAAAACCATCGAGAGCACAGAGCTTCCCAATTCATTAAAAATGGCTTATTTGCGTTATGTAGAGAGTGGTAAAGATCTCATTCCAATGCAATTCATTACTTCTCACACCTCAAAGGGTGTGGTTTTGTAGCCAGAGAAATCATATCTTTGGTAAAATGTCAGGTTCGCAATATTGCACTTAATTAAGGTACTCACACCGGTATGATAGTAAGTAGGAACCCATTCGAACAGTTGCCAAGTCTCGCAGTTAAGCCTGAAGACTTTGAAGTTCTGCATGCAGCAGATACTTTCAGAACTCGTCTTCTTGAAGCGATCAGCAAAGCAACGTCGCGAATTTACCTAGTCGCTCTATATCTGGAAGATGATGAAGCTGGCCGTGAAATTTTCACAGCGCTCTATGAAGCGAAGCAGCGCAATCCTGGATTGGACATCAATATCTGTGTAGATTGGCACCGAGCGCAACGTGGTCTCATTGGCGCAGAGTCGTCAGAAGGTAATGCTGCACTGTACAAAGCCTTCGCAAAGAAATATCAACATTCTATTCCTGTCTACGGTATTCCAGTGCGTGGTAGAGAAGTGTTTGGTGTGCTGCACCTTAAAGGTTTTATCGTAGATGACACCGTGATCTACAGTGGTGCAAGCCTGAACAACGTATACCTTCAGTACAACGATCGTTACCGTTTCGACCGCTACCATGTCATTCAGCATAAAACGTTAGCAGACTCTATGGTGAGGTTCATTCAAGACGAAATGGTCGCTCATCCTGCAGTCAACGACTTAGCCGGCAAAGATAAGCCTGAAACCAAAGAAATCAAAGCTGACATTCGCCAACTTCGCTCTTCACTTGCACGTGCAAACTATGAGTTTGAACCAGAAATTGCTAGCGAAGAAGAAGTGAAGGTGACGCCATTAGTCGGTTTAGGTAAGCGTCGTAATTTACTCAATCAACAAATCGTTAAGCTACTTGCTGCTGCTCAGAACGAAATCTTTATCTGCACTCCTTACTTTAACTTCCCGAAAGCAATTAATCGTGAAGTTAAACGTGCAATGAAACGTGGTGTAAAAGTAACAATAGTGGTTGGTGACAAAACTGCTAACGACTTCTACATCTCCCCTGAAGAAGAGTTTAAGACTATTGGTGGCTTACCATATCTATACGAACTCAATACGTCGTTCGTCAAAAGCAAATGAAGCTAGCATTGCTGCTCGTAAGCTATCTATTCACCTTTGGAAGCACGATAACAACAGTTTCCATCTAAAAGGCATTTGGGTAGATAAGCGCTACATGCTGATGACTGGTAATAACTTGAACCCTCGTGCATGGTCACTGGATCTAGAAAATGGTCTATTGGTACAAGATAACTACGCCAAGATGACAGATAAGTTTGAACAAGAAGTAGCAAACATTCTTGAACATACTCAGCTTATTTGCACCTATAAGCAGCTAGAAAAAGTAGAAGACTACCCGGTAAGTGTTCAGAAGTTAGTTCGCAAGATCACTCGAATCAAAGCTGATGGGGTACTTAAACGTATTCTTTAAGAAGTCTAGCTAAAGTCATAACGAAGCCCAGTATGAAAGTACTGGGCTTTTTTATTACTGGTAGCTTGGGAGGTAAGGGCAACTAAAACTCGCAGAGAACAACAAGGTCTATAAGCTCCGAATAAACAAACTCCCCCTATGACACCCCCTCTAATGACTCATAAGGCAATAACGTTGGGTTACTTTAGAGGGAAATAGCTAGATCGAGTAAATAAGAAGGCTTTCAGTGTCTCCCCTGAATCGACACTTCACCTCGAAGGGGTGAATATTAGGGTATGAACAAAACCCTTTCCCCTTGGGATTCACATTTCCAGCATGCGCTATTTTGGGTTTAGGGGAATCAGATGCACTTTCAACTAGACTGGTATTCTTTTCTTCATATACGAAAAAGGCTCTAGTCTTTCGACTAGAGCCTTGAATATGGCAGGGGTGGAGAGATTCGAACTCCCAACACGCGGATTTGGAATCCGCTGCTCTGCCAATTGGAGCTACACCCCTGTAGAAACTACAGTTTATCACATTGTAGATTCAAAAAAACCTCGCAAAAGCGAGGTCTTTGAAATAAGTGGCGGAGCGGACGGGACTCGAACCCGCGACCCCCGGCGTGACAGGCCGGTATTCTAACCAACTGAACTACCGCTCCGCACTGGTTAGACATTTAAGTCTAAATTTAAAGCCTGGCGATGTCCTACTCTCACATGGGGAAACCCCACACTACCATCGGCGCTAATTCGTTTCACTTCTGAGTTCGGAATGGAAGTCAGGTGGGTCCAAATCGCTATGGTCGCCAAGCAAATTCTTTAATTCGGAAAGCTGTTTCAGTTCTTACACATTCAATTCTGTTCTTGCTTTGAGTCCATCAAAACCCCTTGGGTGTTGTATGGTTAAGCCTCACGGGCAATTAGTACAGGTTAGCTCAACGCCTCACAACGCTTACACACCCTGCCTATCAACGTTCTAGTCTCGAACAACCCTTTAGGATACTTAAAGTATCAGGGAAGACTCATCTCAGGGCTCGCTTCCCGCTTAGATGCTTTCAGCGGTTATCGATTCCGAACTTAGCTACCGGGCAATGCGTCTGGCGACACAACCCGAACACCAGAGGTTCGTCCACTCCGGTCCTCTCGTACTAGGAGCAGCCCCCTTCAATCTTCCAACGCCCACGGCAGATAGGGACCGAACTGTCTCACGACGTTCTAAACCCAGCTCGCGTACCACTTTAAATGGCGAACAGCCATACCCTTGGGACCGACTTCAGCCCCAGGATGTGATGAGCCGACATCGAGGTGCCAAACACCGCCGTCGATATGAACTCTTGGGCGGTATCAGCCTGTTATCCCCGGAGTACCTTTTATCCGTTGAGCGATGGCCCTTCCATTCAGAACCACCGGATCACTATGACCTGCTTTCGCACCTGCTCGAATTGTCATTCTCGCAGTCAAGCGGGCTTATGCCATTGCACTAACCTCACGATGTCCAACCGTGATTAGCCCACCTTCGTGCTCCTCCGTTACGCTTTGGGAGGAGACCGCCCCAGTCAAACTACCCACCAGGCACTGTCCGCAACCCCGATGAGGGGTCAACGTTAGAACATCAACACTACAAGGGTGGTATTTCAAGGACGGCTCCACTAATACTGGCGTACTAGTTTCAAAGCCTCCCACCTATCCTACACATGTAGGGTCAATGTTCAGTGCCAAGCTGTAGTAAAGGTTCACGGGGTCTTTCCGTCTAGCCGCGGGTACACTGCATCTTCACAGCGATTTCAATTTCACTGAGTCTCGGGTGGAGACAGCGTGGCCATCATTACGCCATTCGTGCAGGTCGGAACTTACCCGACAAGGAATTTCGCTACCTTAGGACCGTTATAGTTACGGCCGCCGTTTACCGGGGCTTCGATCAAGAGCTTCGACCGAAGTCTAACCCCATCAATTAACCTTCCGGCACCGGGCAGGCGTCACACCGTATACGTCATCTTACGATTTTGCACAGTGCTGTGTTTTTAATAAACAGTTGCAGCCACCTGGTATCTGCGACTCTCAATAGCTCCATCCGCAAGGGACTTCACCGTCGAGAGCGTACCTTCTCCCGAAGTTACGGTACCATTTTGCCTAGTTCCTTCACCCGAGTTCTCTCAAGCGCCTTGGTATTCTCTACCCGACCACCTGTGTCGGTTTGGGGTACGATTCCTTACAATCTGAAGCTTAGAGGCTTTTCCTGGAAGCATGGCATCAATGACTTCACTACCGTAGTAGCTCGACGTCGTGTCTCAGCCTTAAGAAGAGCCGGATTTACCTAACTCTTCAGCCTACGCACTTGAACCTGGACAACCGTCGCCAGGCCCACCTAGCCTTCTCCGTCCCCCCATCGCAATTGTAAGAAGTACGGGAATATTAACCCGTTTCCCATCGACTACGCCTTTCGGCCTCGCCTTAGGGGTCGACTTACCCTGCCCCGATTAACGTTGGACAGGAACCCTTGGTCTTCCGGCGAGGAGGTTTTTCACCCCCTTTATCGTTACTCATGTCAGCATTCGCACTTCTGATACGTCCAGCATGCGTTACCACACACCTTCAACCGCTTACAGAACGCTCCCCTACCCAATGCACTAAAGTGCATTGCCGCAGCTTCGGTTTACTACTTAGCCCCGTTACATCTTCCGCGCAGGCCGACTCGACCAGTGAGCTATTACGCTTTCTTTAAATGATGGCTGCTTCTAAGCCAACATCCTGGCTGTCTGAGCCTTCCCACATCGTTTCCCACTTAGTAGTAATTTGGGACCTTAGCTGGCGGTCTGGGTTGTTTCCCTCTCCACGACGGACGTTAGCACCCGCCGTGTGTCTCCCGGATAGTACTTACTGGTATTCGGAGTTTGCAAAGGGTTGGTAAGTCGGGATGACCCCCTAGCCTTAACAGTGCTCTACCCCCAGTAGTATTCGTCCGAGGCGCTACCTAAATAGCTTTCGGGGAGAACCAGCTATCTCCAGGTTTGATTGGCCTTTCACCCCTAGCCACAAGTCATCCGCTAATTTTTCAACATTAGTCGGTTCGGTCCTCCAGTTGATGTTACTCAACCTTCAACCTGCCCATGGCTAGATCACCTGGTTTCGGGTCTATATCCAGAGACTGAACGCCCAGTTAAGACTCGGTTTCCCTACGGCTCCCCTAGATGGTTAACCTTGCCACTGAATATAAGTCGCTGACCCATTATACAAAAGGTACGCAGTCACACCACGAAGGTGCTCCTACTGCTTGTACGTACACGGTTTCAGGTTCTATTTCACTCCCCTCACAGGGGTTCTTTTCGCCTTTCCCTCACGGTACTGGTTCACTATCGGTCAGTCAGTAGTATTTAGCCTTGGAGGATGGTCCCCCCATATTCAGACAGGATATCACGTGTCCCGCCCTACTCGATTTCACTTTAAATGCGTTGCCGGTTACGGGGCTATCACCCTGTATCGCACAACTTTCCAGAAGTTTCACCTGACGCATAAAAAGCTTAAGGGCTAGTCCAATTTCGCTCGCCGCTACTTTCGGAATCTCGGTTGATTTCTTTTCCTCGGGGTACTTAGATGTTTCAGTTCCCCCGGTTCGCCTCGCTGCGCTATGTATTCACGCAACGATACTAGCTTATGCTAGTGGGTTTCCCCATTCGGAAATCCCAGACTCAAATGGTTTTTACTACCTAATCTGGGCTTATCGCAAGTTAATACGTCCTTCATCGCCTCTGACTGCCAAGGCATCCACCGTGTACGCTTAGTCACTTAACCATACAACCCGAAGGAGTTTCGAATTGAAGTTAAACAACCAAAGTTGCTATCTCATTATTTGAATGAGCGAGATAGCTTTCGATTTTGCCGGACTCAAATATGTTTTGCTTTCGCAAAACCCAAGAACACTTGAATGTGTTGTTTGGAGTATTCAATTAAGAATACTTTGAGAACTTTACAAACAAACTTAAAAGTTTGTTTTGTCAGCTTTCCAAATTGTTAAAGAGCTATGTTTCTTCACAAGGAAGTACATTTTCTAAAGACTTTCAGAGACGAAGATTCTAACCACGTACGTTTTACTGAAGTGGTTTGGAATTCCTATCCAAAAATACTTAGAGAATGGTGGGCGATACCGGGCTCGAACCAGTGACCCCCTGCTTGTAAGGCAGGTGCTCTCCCAACTGAGCTAATCGCCCACATAAGTTTTAATTCTTCGTGGAGAAGAATGGTGGGTCGTGCAGGATTCGAACCTGCGACCAATTGATTAAAAGTCAACTGCTCTACCAACTGAGCTAACGACCCAATGGTATCCCGTAGGGGAGTCGAACCCCTGTTACCGCCGTGAAAGGGCGGTGTCCTAGGCCTCTAGACGAACGGGACACTAAGTTGAACATCTTGGGAGATGTTCTATCTCTTTACTTTATAAACCGTATCAATCTGTGTGGACACTCATCGTGAGTAATCATCGTATAAGGAGGTGATCCAGCGCCAGGTTCCCCTAGCGCTACCTTGTTACGACTTCACCCCAGTCATGAACCACAAAGTGGTAAGCGTCCTCCCGAAGGTTAAACTACCTACTTCTTTTGCAGCCCACTCCCATGGTGTGACGGGCGGTGTGTACAAGGCCCGGGAACGTATTCACCGTGGCATTCTGATCCACGATTACTAGCGATTCCGACTTCACGGAGTCGAGTTGCAGACTCCGATCCGGACTACGACGCACTTTTTGGGATTCGCTCACTCTCGCAAGTTGGCCGCCCTCTGTATGCGCCATTGTAGCACGTGTGTAGCCCTACTCGTAAGGGCCATGATGACTTGACGTCGTCCCCACCTTCCTCCGGTTTATCACCGGCAGTCTCCCTGGAGTTCCCGACATTACTCGCTGGCAAACAAGGATAAGGGTTGCGCTCGTTGCGGGACTTAACCCAACATTTCACAACACGAGCTGACGACAGCCATGCAGCACCTGTCTCAGAGTTCCCGAAGGCACCAATCCATCTCTGGAAAGTTCTCTGGATGTCAAGAGTAGGTAAGGTTCTTCGCGTTGCATCGAATTAAACCACATGCTCCACCGCTTGTGCGGGCCCCCGTCAATTCATTTGAGTTTTAATCTTGCGACCGTACTCCCCAGGCGGTCTACTTAACGCGTTAGCTCCGAAAGCCACGGCTCAAGGCCACAACCTCCAAGTAGACATCGTTTACGGCGTGGACTACCAGGGTATCTAATCCTGTTTGCTCCCCACGCTTTCGCATCTGAGTGTCAGTATCTGTCCAGGGGGCCGCCTTCGCCACCGGTATTCCTTCAGATCTCTACGCATTTCACCGCTACACCTGAAATTCTACCCCCCTCTACAGTACTCTAGTCTGCCAGTTTCAAATGCAATTCCGAGGTTGAGCCCCGGGCTTTCACATCTGACTTAACAAACCACCTGCATGCGCTTTACGCCCAGTAATTCCGATTAACGCTCGCACCCTCCGTATTACCGCGGCTGCTGGCACGGAGTTAGCCGGTGCTTCTTCTGTCGCTAACGTCAAATAATGCAGCTATTAACTACACTACCTTCCTCACGACTGAAAGTGCTTTACAACCCGAAGGCCTTCTTCACACACGCGGCATGGCTGCATCAGGCTTGCGCCCATTGTGCAATATTCCCCACTGCTGCCTCCCGTAGGAGTCTGGACCGTGTCTCAGTTCCAGTGTGGCTGATCATCCTCTCAGACCAGCTAGGGATCGTCGCCTTGGTGAGCCCTTACCTCACCAACTAGCTAATCCCACCTAGGCATATCCTGACGCGAGAGGCCCGAAGGTCCCCCTCTTTGGCCCGTAGGCGTTATGCGGTATTAGCCATCGTTTCCAATGGTTATCCCCCACATCAGGGCAATTTCCTAGGCATTACTCACCCGTCCGCCGCTCGACGCCGTTATCGTTCCCCGAAGGTTCAGACAACTCGTTTCCGCTCGACTTGCATGTGTTAGGCCTGCCGCCAGCGTTCAATCTGAGCCATGATCAAACTCTTCAATTTAAGATTTTGTTCGGCTCAATGAATACTGAACATTACATAAAGTAATGTTTGAATTGACTGTGCTGAATCTTTCGATTCAATGGTCACTTCGTTTCATTGAAACCTAATTTGAAGCCGAAGCTTCTAATTGGATTATCATCAACGAGTGCCCACACAGATTGATAGGTCTATATTGTTAAAGAGCTTGGCTTTCAGTGCCTTAGCACTTAAGCGAGGTGCGTATAATACGCTTTCCACTTTGAAAGTCAACATAAAACTCTAAAATAATTTAGAACTTTATGGTGACTTGCTTATTAAATAAGCAAGTGCGAAATAAAGCCTGGCGATGTCCTACTCTCACATGGGGAAGCCCCACACTACCATCGGCGCTAATTCGTTTCACTTCTGAGTTCGGAATGGAAGTCAGGTGGGTCCAAATCGCTATGGTCGCCAAGCAAATTCTTTAATTCGGAAAGCTGTTTCAGTTCTTACACATTCAATTCGTTCTTGCTTTGAGTCCATCAAAACCCCTTGGGTGTTGTATGGTTAAGCCTCACGGGCAATTAGTACAGGTTAGCTCAACGCCTCACAACGCTTACACACCCTGCCTATCAACGTTCTAGTCTCGAACAACCCTTTAGGATACTTAAAGTATCAGGGAAGACTCATCTCAGGGCTCGCTTCCCGCTTAGATGCTTTCAGCGGTTATCGATTCCGAACTTAGCTACCGGGCAATGCGTCTGGCGACACAACCCGAACACCAGAGGTTCGTCCACTCCGGTCCTCTCGTACTAGGAGCAGCCCCCTTCAATCTTCCAACGCCCACGGCAGATAGGGACCGAACTGTCTCACGACGTTCTAAACCCAGCTCGCGTACCACTTTAAATGGCGAACAGCCATACCCTTGGGACCGACTTCAGCCCCAGGATGTGATGAGCCGACATCGAGGTGCCAAACACCGCCGTCGATATGAACTCTTGGGCGGTATCAGCCTGTTATCCCCGGAGTACCTTTTATCCGTTGAGCGATGGCCCTTCCATTCAGAACCACCGGATCACTATGACCTGCTTTCGCACCTGCTCGAATTGTCATTCTCGCAGTCAAGCGGGCTTATGCCATTGCACTAACCTCACGATGTCCAACCGTGATTAGCCCACCTTCGTGCTCCTCCGTTACGCTTTGGGAGGAGACCGCCCCAGTCAAACTACCCACCAGGCACTGTCCGCAACCCCGATGAGGGGTCAACGTTAGAACATCAACACTACAAGGGTGGTATTTCAAGGACGGCTCCACTAATACTGGCGTACTAGTTTCAAAGCCTCCCACCTATCCTACACATGTAGGGTCAATGTTCAGTGCCAAGCTGTAGTAAAGGTTCACGGGGTCTTTCCGTCTAGCCGCGGGTACACTGCATCTTCACAGCGATTTCAATTTCACTGAGTCTCGGGTGGAGACAGCGTGGCCATCATTACGCCATTCGTGCAGGTCGGAACTTACCCGACAAGGAATTTCGCTACCTTAGGACCGTTATAGTTACGGCCGCCGTTTACCGGGGCTTCGATCAAGAGCTTCGACCGAAGTCTAACCCCATCAATTAACCTTCCGGCACCGGGCAGGCGTCACACCGTATACGTCATCTTACGATTTTGCACAGTGCTGTGTTTTTAATAAACAGTTGCAGCCACCTGGTATCTGCGACTCTCAATAGCTCCATCCGCAAGGGACTTCACCGTCGAGAGCGTACCTTCTCCCGAAGTTACGGTACCATTTTGCCTAGTTCCTTCACCCGAGTTCTCTCAAGCGCCTTGGTATTCTCTACCCGACCACCTGTGTCGGTTTGGGGTACGATTCCTTACAATCTGAAGCTTAGAGGCTTTTCCTGGAAGCATGGCATCAATGACTTCACTACCGTAGTAGCTCGACGTCGTGTCTCAGCCTTAAGAAGAGCCGGATTTACCTAACTCTTCAGCCTACGCACTTGAACCTGGACAACCGTCGCCAGGCCCACCTAGCCTTCTCCGTCCCCCCATCGCAATTGTAAGAAGTACGGGAATATTAACCCGTTTCCCATCGACTACGCCTTTCGGCCTCGCCTTAGGGGTCGACTTACCCTGCCCCGATTAACGTTGGACAGGAACCCTTGGTCTTCCGGCGAGGAGGTTTTTCACCCCCTTTATCGTTACTCATGTCAGCATTCGCACTTCTGATACGTCCAGCATGCGTTACCACACACCTTCAACCGCTTACAGAACGCTCCCCTACCCAATGCACTAAAGTGCATTGCCGCAGCTTCGGTTTACTACTTAGCCCCGTTACATCTTCCGCGCAGGCCGACTCGACCAGTGAGCTATTACGCTTTCTTTAAATGATGGCTGCTTCTAAGCCAACATCCTGGCTGTCTGAGCCTTCCCACATCGTTTCCCACTTAGTAGTAATTTGGGACCTTAGCTGGCGGTCTGGGTTGTTTCCCTCTCCACGACGGACGTTAGCACCCGCCGTGTGTCTCCCGGATAGTACTTACTGGTATTCGGAGTTTGCAAAGGGTTGGTAAGTCGGGATGACCCCCTAGCCTTAACAGTGCTCTACCCCCAGTAGTATTCGTCCGAGGCGCTACCTAAATAGCTTTCGGGGAGAACCAGCTATCTCCAGGTTTGATTGGCCTTTCACCCCTAGCCACAAGTCATCCGCTAATTTTTCAACATTAGTCGGTTCGGTCCTCCAGTTGATGTTACTCAACCTTCAACCTGCCCATGGCTAGATCACCTGGTTTCGGGTCTATATCCAGAGACTGAACGCCCAGTTAAGACTCGGTTTCCCTACGGCTCCCCTAGATGGTTAACCTTGCCACTGAATATAAGTCGCTGACCCATTATACAAAAGGTACGCAGTCACACCACGAAGGTGCTCCTACTGCTTGTACGTACACGGTTTCAGGTTCTATTTCACTCCCCTCACAGGGGTTCTTTTCGCCTTTCCCTCACGGTACTGGTTCACTATCGGTCAGTCAGTAGTATTTAGCCTTGGAGGATGGTCCCCCCATATTCAGACAGGATATCACGTGTCCCGCCCTACTCGATTTCACTTAATATGCGTTGCCGGTTACGGGGCTATCACCCTGTATCGCACAACTTTCCAGAAGTTTCACCTGACGCATAAAAAGCTTAAGGGCTAGTCCAATTTCGCTCGCCGCTACTTTCGGAATCTCGGTTGATTTCTTTTCCTCGGGGTACTTAGATGTTTCAGTTCCCCCGGTTCGCCTCGCTACGCTATGTATTCACGCAGCGATACTTACTTATGTAAGTGGGTTTCCCCATTCGGAAATCCCAGACTCAAATGGTTTTTACTACCTAATCTGGGCTTATCGCAAGTTAATACGTCCTTCATCGCCTCTGACTGCCAAGGCATCCACCGTGTACGCTTAGTCACTTAACCATACAACCCGAAGGAGTTTCGAGTTGATAATCAAATCACCAAAGTTGTCTGCAATTTTTATACATGATGCAGACTCGATTTTGCCGGACTCAAATTCCAAGAACACTTGAATGTGTTGTATTGGTGTTTGTCATAAAGACAAACATTGAGAACTTTACAAACAAACTTAAAAGTTTGTTTTGTCAGCTTTCCAAATTGTTAAAGAGCTAATCACTTCTTATGAAGTAACCATTTTTAAAAACTCTCAAGAGAGAATGTTTAAAGATGGTATCCCGTAGGGGAGTCGAACCCCTGTTACCGCCGTGAAAGGGCGGTGTCCTAGGCCTCTAGACGAACGGGACACTAAGTTGAACATCTTGGGAGATGTTCTATCTCTTTACTTTATAAACCGTATCAATCTGTGTGGACACTCATCGTGAGTAATCATCGTATAAGGAGGTGATCCAGCGCCAGGTTCCCCTAGCGCTACCTTGTTACGACTTCACCCCAGTCATGAACCACAAAGTGGTAAGCGTCCTCCCGAAGGTTAAACTACCTACTTCTTTTGCAGCCCACTCCCATGGTGTGACGGGCGGTGTGTACAAGGCCCGGGAACGTATTCACCGTGGCATTCTGATCCACGATTACTAGCGATTCCGACTTCACGGAGTCGAGTTGCAGACTCCGATCCGGACTACGACGCACTTTTTGGGATTCGCTCACTCTCGCAAGTTGGCCGCCCTCTGTATGCGCCATTGTAGCACGTGTGTAGCCCTACTCGTAAGGGCCATGATGACTTGACGTCGTCCCCACCTTCCTCCGGTTTATCACCGGCAGTCTCCCTGGAGTTCCCGACATTACTCGCTGGCAAACAAGGATAAGGGTTGCGCTCGTTGCGGGACTTAACCCAACATTTCACAACACGAGCTGACGACAGCCATGCAGCACCTGTCTCAGAGTTCCCGAAGGCACCAATCCATCTCTGGAAAGTTCTCTGGATGTCAAGAGTAGGTAAGGTTCTTCGCGTTGCATCGAATTAAACCACATGCTCCACCGCTTGTGCGGGCCCCCGTCAATTCATTTGAGTTTTAATCTTGCGACCGTACTCCCCAGGCGGTCTACTTAACGCGTTAGCTCCGAAAGCCACGGCTCAAGGCCACAACCTCCAAGTAGACATCGTTTACGGCGTGGACTACCAGGGTATCTAATCCTGTTTGCTCCCCACGCTTTCGCATCTGAGTGTCAGTATCTGTCCAGGGGGCCGCCTTCGCCACCGGTATTCCTTCAGATCTCTACGCATTTCACCGCTACACCTGAAATTCTACCCCCCTCTACAGTACTCTAGTCTGCCAGTTTCAAATGCAATTCCGAGGTTGAGCCCCGGGCTTTCACATCTGACTTAACAAACCACCTGCATGCGCTTTACGCCCAGTAATTCCGATTAACGCTCGCACCCTCCGTATTACCGCGGCTGCTGGCACGGAGTTAGCCGGTGCTTCTTCTGTCGCTAACGTCAAATAATGCAGCTATTAACTACACTACCTTCCTCACGACTGAAAGTGCTTTACAACCCGAAGGCCTTCTTCACACACGCGGCATGGCTGCATCAGGCTTGCGCCCATTGTGCAATATTCCCCACTGCTGCCTCCCGTAGGAGTCTGGACCGTGTCTCAGTTCCAGTGTGGCTGATCATCCTCTCAGACCAGCTAGGGATCGTCGCCTTGGTGAGCCCTTACCTCACCAACTAGCTAATCCCACCTAGGCATATCCTGACGCGAGAGGCCCGAAGGTCCCCCTCTTTGGCCCGTAGGCATTATGCGGTATTAGCCATCGTTTCCAATGGTTATCCCCCACATCAGGGCAATTTCCTAGGCATTACTCACCCGTCCGCCGCTCGACGCCGTTATCGTTCCCCGAAGGTTCAGATAACTCGTTTCCGCTCGACTTGCATGTGTTAGGCCTGCCGCCAGCGTTCAATCTGAGCCATGATCAAACTCTTCAATTTAAGATTTTGTCGGCTCAATGAATACTGAACATTACATAAAGTAATGTTTGAATTGACTGTGCTGAATCTTTCGATTCAATGGTCACTTCGTATCATTGAAACCTAATTTGAAACCGAAGCTTCTAATTGGATTATCATCAACGAGTGCCCACACAGATTGATAGGTTCTTATTTTTAAAGAGCTTTTCTAACATTTTCAGCAACTTAGTTGCTCGTCGTTAGGGGTGCGTATCTTACTTCACACCGTGAGAGAGTCAAGCATTTTTTTCAAATTCTTTTTTCTCTCTTCCCGACTCGCTGTGTGACTTTCGTCTCACTCCGTGTCGGTGGATGCGCAGTATAGGGAATCCAGAAATGAGCGCAACCCTTTTTTTGAAAAAAACTTACCAAGCGGTCACTAATCCATCAAATGCGTTATATCTGCATATTTCTTCGTCACATTTGAGACATATCACAGCAATTGGTTGGAAAAACACCAACCATATACGTAAGATCCATGTGTCTATTTTGTTAATAGGCAGACAATCTCTTTATCATCTATATGTAGTAATCAAAATGACGTCTAAAAAAAATCTGACTTTGTGTGCTGGGTTGGCGGTCATTGGGGGAATCATCTTCTCTCAGTTACCTGTGCCACCTGCCTTGAGCTTTGTTATCGGTGTTATCGCTACTGCTTTTCTTTTTTCACTTTCTAGCAAAACACCTGTTCTTCAATCTTCGGATTCCGATCCTTCAACTAAAACGCTGTATGTCGGCAACCTTCCTTATAAGGCTAATGAGAGTCACGTTCGTGATTTGTTTGCTGGGTACGGACAGGTTTACGCGGTACGCTTAATGAAAGATAAGCGTACAGGTAAAAGAAGAGGGTTTGGTTTCGTAGTGATGGCAGCGGCAGATGCAAAACCTGCTATCGCTAAACTTAATGAGAAGGAATATATGGAGCGTACGCTTAAAGTGCGTATTGCAAACGACCCTAAACACCCGGAAGGCGGTAAACCTGAACAGGATTAAAGCCTAAGTTCGCCAAACAGGTATTCAGTGCATCTTCTTGCCAAGGAGGTGCACTGGCATAAATCTTCTTACTCCCCTCTTCTCTACTCTCTTGCTTCATGTCATTAAGCAATAATGCTTTCACACGACGCGCAATGGCTTCACCCGAATCAACTAACGTTACTTCACCACCCAATGCTTGATGTATTTCTTCTTTGATTAGAGGGAAGTGAGTACAGCCCAGTACTGCGACATCTACTTTATTACGCAGTGGGAGAAGAATGCTTTCCAGCTCTGAAAGAGAAATACTTTCACCACGCAGCTTTTCTTCTGCCATATCCACTAGTCGAGTCGAGCCTAATAACTCGACAGGTTTACCTTGAGCAAAGTCGCGAATCAGTTCATGGGTATATTGACGAGTCACGGTCGCTGGCGTAGCAATTAGCCCAACGCCTTGAGAAGCAAGTAGTGATGCCGGCTTTATCGCAGGAACTACACCAACAACTGGGATAGATAGATTAGCACGCAGTGAAGGCAGCACTATGGTACTTGCGGTATTGCAAGCGATGACCACGATGTCAGCTTGATGCTCTTCGACCAACGCTGCCACCAGCTTATTAACGCGAGTAATCAACACATCTTGATCGAGCTCACCATACGGGTAGGCTTCGTTATCGAACAGATACAAGTAATCCATATGTGGCAGAAGTCGGTGGATTTCTTGGAAGACCGATAACCCTCCGACACCGGAATCAAACACTAGGACTTTTTTCTTACTTGATGCTCGCACGAGTCTTACCTGCAAATTAGAGACTCGGCGATCATACTGGTTAGATTTGTTTTGGCAATGCTTTGGCTTGGTATCTTTGATGACTGAATCGCTCCCCTATTTCTACTTCAAGCATAGTCAATTCTATATGTCCTTGAAATGAAGGGGTTGATGTCACCAATGTATGGAATTCTCCATTTTCTCCGCAGGGATCAATATGACCGGGGAATGACTCTATTAGTGCTTTGTCATACCAACGTCCACACCACTCCGACTGCAACACTTCTCCATCGGTCGTTACCAGCATGGTTTGAATGCCACGCTCGACAATTTCAATTGCTAACACCCTGCTCTCTTCTCCTAGCAAAGGGAAGACACACTCCCAACCAGCAGGCTCAATATAGCTACGTCGATAATCGGCGATACCATTACAAAACATATCGCCAAACGCGACCGCTTCTACATTCAGTCCACTGTTTTGTAATGCATTAACGATAATCGATTGATAAATGTCGTTACTCGGGAAGACTTCAGGCAGCTCAATAGTAATGAGTGGAAGACCAAGTAAGTCTGCCTGCATTTGCACAACCTCTAATGGCGTCGCTTGGAAAGGCACTTCTTTATCAACGTAGGTGGTGTACAAGCCAACCACCTGATAAAGCGGATTCTCGTTTAGTCGCTCCAACGTTAGCGTAGAGTCTTTGCCACTCGACCAGCTGACCACGACACGTTTTGCTTTTGTCATTAACTTTCCTCGTTACCTATTTCCACTCGGACCTGACTCACAATAAGAAAGACCGCCGATGTGGCGGTCTTATTAGATTTGATTAGAAGCGGTAGTCTGCCGAAACAAAGTACTGGCGCCCTGGTGTCGCGTAGCCCACGTACATCTCGTAATCTTTATCAAAAGCGTTGCTTAGCTTCGCGTTGATATCCCAGTTTTGGTTTACTGCGTAAGAAGCCGTAAAGTTCCATAGGCTGTAGCTAGGCAGTCTTGTGTTGCCATTAAAGCGTTCACCTTGGTAAAGGTACTGCGAGCCCAACGTCCATTGGTCAAACGTCGCATAAGCGTTCCACTTAGCACCACGCTTAGAGCGGTATGCTAGCTGGGTATCTTCTGCACCAGACTTATCGACAGGGTCTTTATAATCTAGGTAGAACTCATGAGATACGATATCTGTATCGAGTTTCACTTCTAGTTCGACACCCTTGATCTCGGCTTCACCCACGTTTTGCATGCCAAAGCCTTCCCAAATCAACATGTTTTCAATTTGGTTGTAGTAACCCGTCACCGTCCAATCAACAATCGATACAGCACCAGATAGCGACAGCTCGGTATTTTCTGATTCTTCTGGTTTTAGGTTTGGCATTTCGTAGCCTGGGTAATACAAATCAACAAAGCTCGGCGCACGGAAAGCAGTACCATGGCTCAGGGTTAACTCATAACCTTCGTAAAAACTCCAACCCGCCGCAGTTTGCCACGTGGTGTTGTTACCAAACTGATTGTTGTCGTCATTACGTACACTTGCTTCTAACGTCCATACGTCATAAGCGTATTGAGCAATGGCGCTTATACCAAAGTTGGTTCTTGGGTTCTTGTCTGGATCGTAACTCTGGGAAGGTCCCCAATCACTTGGCGCAATGTAGCCCTTAGCGAGCTTTTCTGTGCGGTAGTCCAAACCACCACCAACGCTCAACTCTTCGTTTACGCTGTACGAGTTCAACCAAATCGCATTGAACTGCTCAATAGCAACGTGATCGCCGGTTGATTTGCTTTGACCTGATTTATGGTCATAGTTGTCTTGTTGGCCGTAAGCCAGTTTCAATTCAGATGAGTAAACGTCTTTGTTGTATTCCAACGACAGATCGGCGCCTACATACTCTACTTCACCGGTTTTCTTCTCGTGCTTATCAACCGTGCCCCATGCAGGATTACCATAGCTACTGTTGTCGTAGTCGTACTCATTGTTATAAGCACTCACCCCAACATAACCAGATAAGTTGTCAGAAAAGTTTTGTTGGTAACCTAACTTCAGGTTGAGCGTTTCAAAGCCGTGCTCATCGCCATCATTTACACCCGGCAACGGTTTCACATTAAAACCATCTGTTTTCTCGTAACCGAGCACGCCCTTAAAGTGTTTTCCGTCACCTACCGGCTTAGAGACAACAAACGTCCCTTTCTTGTGGTTATCCGACCCATAGCCTGCCGATACACGGCTCGCGTCATTATCAATGTCTGCACGAGTAATAATGTTGATTACACCAGAAATCGCTTCTGAGCCATAAATAGAAGCACGCGCACCACGAATGTAGTCGATACGCTCTATAGAGTTGATTGGAAACTGATTAAAATCGACGCCGCCCATAATCGCACGAGGCATACGAACCCCATCGACTAAAACAAGAACTTGGGATGAACTACCACCTCGCACATAAATAGAGGCGGATTGACCACGTCCACCGTACTGGGCAACTTCAACACTCGGTAGTGTACGGAACACATCAAACAGACTGTTTGCTTGCAGGCGCTCAATATCTTCTTTAGTGACCGTAACGGTTTGTGCGAGAACCGCACCATCAATTTGCTGGAATCGGTTTGCGGTAACCACAACCGTTTCGTCTGCAGAGGCTTCTTGGGCCTGTAAATAAAAGGTAGGTGAAAGCAGCGATGCACACGTGATCGCAAGAAGTGTTTTTCTCATTGTATTGTCCTAAATCGCGTAATTCCTACCGAGCCCTACTCATATTGAGCAGTCCAGTGCTGTGGCTCAGTTGCTGGCAGGTATTCGGACTTAAGAGCGAGATTACATCACCTACTTGCTCGACTTCCCACATAAACTAATGCAGTGTCTTGTTGAGCGTTCGTTCTCTTTTACCGCTGCGCGTCAGTTCTGGATTTCCACCAGATTCCCATTTCAGCCATCTAGATTGCTAGATAGCACCAGCTTGGGGCAAATACTATTAAGCTATTGATTATTTGTCCAGCCAATATTACCCCTGACAATTGTAACGATTTGGTTCATTGGTGTATCAACTGACACAGAACACACTATCTTTAAATCAATTAGGGTACAAAACTGGACATCCTATTGAGATTGAATAAAATCTGCGCTCTTAAATTGAATGCACCATAAAAGGTAAGATCATGGCTACTCTTGATGTAAACCCACAACGCTACCAAGAACAACTGGCTGAAAAAGTCGAACGTCTGAACGATATGTTCGCGCCATACAACGTGCCAGAACTGGAAGTGTTTGAATCACCAGAGCAGCACTACCGCATGCGTGCTGAGTTCCGTGTTTGGCATGAAGGTGAAGACCTTTACTACATCATGTTCAACCAAGAAACTCGTGAGAAATACCGCGTTGACCAATTCCCAGCAGCAAGCCGTCTGATCAACGACCTGATGCCACTATTGGTTGAAGCGATGAAAGACAACGAATCGCTACGTCGTAAACTTTTCCAAGTGGACTTCCTATCAACGCTCAGCGGAGAGATTCTGGTTTCACTGCTTTACCATCGCCAGCTTGATGAAGAGTGGATTGAAAACGCGAAAGCCCTTAAGCAGCGTTTGAATGATGAAGGCTTCAACCTAAACATCATTGGTCGTGCTCGTAAGATGAAGATTGTCTTAGACCGCGACTACGTGATCGAGAAGCTAGACGTAAATGGCCAGAGCTACATCTACCAACAAGTTGAAAACAGCTTTACTCAGCCAAACGGCAAAGTCGCAGAGAAGATGTTGGAATGGGCGGTTGACTGTACTCAAGAAAGTACGGGTGACCTACTAGAGCTTTACTGTGGTAACGGTAACTTCTCTCTGGCGTTGGCTCAAAACTTTGATCGCGTACTTGCAACAGAACTAGCGAAGCCATCTGTGGTTTCTGCGCAATACAACATTGCAGCGAACGAGATTGACAACGTACAAATCCTACGTCTATCAGCAGAAGAATTTACTCAAGCAATCGAAGGTAAGCGTGAATTCCGTCGTCTACAAGATGCAGGCGTGGATCTGAAGAGCTACAACTGCAATACGATTTTTGTCGATCCACCACGCTCTGGTATGGATGTCGACACTTGTAAAATGGTGCAAGGTTACGAGCGCATCATGTACATCTCTTGTAACCCAGATACTCTGAAAGAGAACTTGGACATTCTATGTGAAACCCACAATGTGACGCGTTTTGCTCTGTTTGACCAGTTCCCTTACACACACCACATGGAAGCAGGTGTACTGTTGGAACGTAAAGCGTAATCCACCAGCCTCAGGCATAAAAAAAGCGAGCTCAATGGCTCGCTTTTTTGTTGGATTCGTTTTGCTTATTCAGCGGTGGTCTTCTTTTCCATGAAACCCAGTTTCTTACCGATCCACGCTAGGAGAATCATTGAAACCAGAATTGCGAAGAAGTTAGAGCCTGCTTCTGGGTATTGCGCTTTGATAAACGCAGAGTGACCAAATGCACCCACGAAGAAACACGCCAGACCAACAAGTGGGATATCTTCTGATACTGGGTTGTTAAGATATTCTTGGTAAAGCGCCTGTACAGCTAGCACGAGTGCAATCAGAGGGAAGATGGAAAAAGACACTTCGCTCATGGTCAACCATGACAACAAAGCATCACCACACATACCTGCAACCAGTGCCAAAATCAGCGTTTTCTTTTCAGATTTATTTCCATTCGACATTATTCTATTCCGCCTTTTAATCGGTTACGTTCACGTTCTTTGCGATACCAATAGGCCCCTTTGGCTATCATTCGCAATTGCATGATCAATCGCTCGGCGAGTTCATCGCGCTCACGTCGATCTAAATCTAAAGCTTCTGCACCGGAGCTAAACACCAAAGTGACCGACGCCTCAGCTTGAGTAAACGCCTCTTCTTTGGTCATGCCCGTGCTCATTAAGTACTCAGTTAATTCTGCCGCAAAATGCTGAATTTCTCGAGCGACGGCAGTACGAAATTCAGAAGAAGTGCCAGAGCGCTCACGCAACAATAAGCGGAAAACGTTAGGACTACTTTCAATGAATTCCATGAAGGTTTCAACTGAAGTTCGAATCACACTGCCTTCTTTAACAATACGCTGACGCGCTTGGCGCATCAGTTGGCGTAACAATAAACCGCCTTCATCCACCATGGTTAAGCCCAGCTCATCCATGTCTTTGAAGTGACGGTAAAAAGAAGTTGGTGCAATCCCTGCCTCTCGGGCAACCTCACGCAAGCTGAGATTGGAAAAGCTGCGATCCGCACTGAGTTGATTAAATGCCGCATCGATCAACGATCGACGTGTTTTTTCTTTTTGCTGCGCGCGGATTCCCATCGATTTCATTCTTTAACTTGCTCTTTTTCTATTGGGTACGAGAGCTTCAATATAACGCATATCGCCCCCACGTATAAAGCGACGTTATCTACCGGTAAGCGGCGAGCACGTTACTATTGCCATGCATCCAATTGCAATATTCTCGCTTCAAATAGTAGACATGCAGCATGCCAATTAGTTCTTTTGGGCGATTCTGCGTGATCACTTCCACTCTCTAGCAGGCATGACATGTTCCCAATAGAGTAAATGAGTTAAAATCCCGCTACAGCAATGTTAAGCAAATATAACAAGGAAGACATCATGGCGCATGCTAATCACTATGACGTGATCGTAATTGGTAGTGGCCCGGGCGGTGAAGGGGCGGCAATGGGATTGACCAAAGCCGGACTGAATGTCGCTATCGTAGAGAAGGAAAGCAGTGTTGGTGGCGGTTGTACGCACTGGGGAACCATACCATCCAAAGCATTGCGTCACGCGGTTAGCCGTATCATCGAATTCAATAGCAACCCTCTATTCTGTCGTAATAACACCAGCCTTCATGCAACATTTTCTGACATTTTAGGTCATGCGAAATCGGTCATTGATAAGCAAACTCGACTTCGTCAGGGCTTTTATGACCGCAATTCATGCACACTGTTGTTTGGTACTGCGCGCTTTATCGATAACTACTCCATCGCGGTGATGCAAAGTGATGGGACGGAAGAAGTGTACTCAGCGGATAAGTTTGTTATCGCCACGGGCTCTCGTCCATATCAACCAAATGATGTCGACTTCTTGCATGAACGCATCTACGACAGTGACTCTATCTTGAGCCTGAAACACGACCCTCGCCACATCATCATTTACGGTGCGGGTGTAATTGGTTGTGAATACGCATCAATCTTCCGTGGTCTAGGTGTGAAGACCGACTTGATTAACACTCGCGACCGTCTGCTCTCCTTCCTAGATAACGAAGTCTCAGATGCATTGTCTTACCACTTCTGGAACAGTGGCGTGGTAATTCGTAACGATGAAACGTTCGAGAAAATCGAAGGCACAGAAGATGGTGTTATCGTGCATCTTCAATCTGGCAAGAAGATGAAAGCCGACTGCCTACTGTATGCCAACGGTCGAACGGGTAACACAGACAAACTCAACTTACCTGCGGTTGGACTTGAAGGTGATTCGCGCGGACAGCTCAAAGTGGATGGTAACTACCGTACAGAGGTGGAACACATCTACGCCGTCGGTGATGTGATTGGCTACCCTAGCCTAGCGAGTGCAGCGTATGACCAAGGTCGTTTCGTGGCACAAGCCATCACTAAAGGACAAGCTGACGGTAATCTGATTGATGACATCCCAACGGGTATCTACACCATTCCAGAAATCAGCTCAGTAGGTAAAACCGAGCAAGAACTGACTGCGGCGAAAGTGCCTTACGAAGTGGGACGCTCTTCGTTCAAGCATCTCGCTCGAGCACAGATTGCAGGTAAAGACATCGGCAGTTTGAAAATCCTATTCCATCGTGAAACCAAAGAGATTCTTGGTATTCATTGCTTTGGTGAGCGCGCGGCGGAAATCATCCACATCGGTCAGGCCATCATGGAACAAAAAGGTGAAGCCAATACGATTGAATACTTCGTCAATACCACCTTTAACTATCCGACGATGGCAGAAGCGTATCGCGTAGCGGCACTGAACGGTTTGAACCGATTATTCTAATTCAATTGGGTTGCCATGATCCAAAAGCAAAAACAGCAGGTTTCGACCTGCTGTTTTTTTATGTGTAACTAGGCAAGAAAGCTTCCCTTGCGCCATTGATAGAAGAAGATAGCGCCGAGTCCAATCCCTCGCATTGCCATGAAACTGGTCATCGCAAACCACAGCGCATGGTTTTGCCAGCCAGAGAACAAAAAGAAAATCGCAAAGAAACAGCAAGTCGCTACGAACATACTGTTTCGCATGTCTCTACCTTTAGTGGCACCAACAAATATGCCATCAAACAGGAAACACCACATCGATGCTAATGGCATGACCACCAACCAAGGCAGATACACCGACGCTTGCTGCTGCACCGCTTCAATCGAAGTGATCATGGCGATCAAGTGCGATCCCGCCAAACCAAATACTGCAGTCAAACCTAAACAGATGATCAGGCTCCAAAAGAAAGTACCAATCAACGAAGCACTGAGCTGCGCTCGGTCTTTGGCACCAATCGCTTTGCCTACCATGGCTTCCATGGCATAAGCGAAACCGTCCATACCATAGGAAATCATCATCAAGAAACTCATCAATACTGCATTGGCCGCAACCACATCATCACCAAAGCTCGCGCCTTGGAAAGTCATAAAGCTAAACGTAGCTTGTAAACAGAGCGAGCGTAAGAAGATGTCACGATTGAGTTTTACGAACCGCCCTAACCCATGTTGAGTATCAGTTAGCAAACTCTTAGGTGATGGCAATTGACGTGCACGCCATGTTTTCCATACACACATCAAGCCAAACGCCATGCCTGAGTAATCAGCAATCATCGACGCTAGCGCTGCCCCTTCTACTTTCCAGCCCAAACCAATCACAAACAGTAAATCGAGCGCAATATTGGTTACGTTGGTGATGATCACCATCCACATTGGGGCTTTGGAGTTTTGCGTTCCGAGCAGCCAACCCAACAGCACAAAGTTCATCAGCGCTGCGGGCGCACTCCACACTCGAATAGAGAAATATTGCATGCCGTAGTGCTTCACTTCAGCACTGGCATCACTCCAACCAAAGATCAGATCCGCGATCGGGTTATGGGCAATAAGAAAGACTAACGCAAACAGCAGTGCCATCAGTGAGCCTTGCATAAACACCAACGCGAGTTGTTTTCGGTCCTCACCACCATAGGACTGCGCCGCTAATCCAGTAGTCGACATACGTAAAAAGCCAAGCAACCAAAACGTCACACTGATCATGGTACTGCCCAATGCAACGCCGCCCAGATACCAAGCGTGTTCAAGGTGACCGATCACCGCAGCGTCAACCAAGCCCAAGAGTGGAACAGTAATATTCGACAGCACCATAGGGATAGCGAGCGCTAACACTTGGCGATGCACTTGAGGATTCGATAAAGGAGAGAAGATAGAATTTGTCACAGGCACCTCGTTGTTTAGATCTGCGAGTGTACCTGAGTGTTTAATGCCTAGCCAATTACCACTTGATGTGAACGAGAACTGGCGTGAGGCGATGCTTCAACATTGGGATCTTATTTAGCCAACGTTGCCATGCCTTCCAGCGTGAGCAGAACCGGTCGAATGGTGAGAAAGCTTTGACCCACTGTGCCCATGGTAGCCAATGCAGTACTTGTTGTGCTGGTGCTTCAAAACCATGTGCATACGTATCTGAGCCGAGCTTCTGACCCCATTTACTTTCGGTTAGATCACCTGCTAGTACCATGCACACTTCTGCCGAAACAAAATGGCGCCCCAGAGTTTGGATAAAGGTTGCGACACGTGATTCATCACAATCGAGTAAAGCCATCTCACACAGAATCAATACTGGTGCTTTTTCGGGAATGCGTAGTTCATCTAACCAACTCATGTCTTCTACGCTGCCGCAACGATGCTCGTAACGTTCGTTTTTGTGGAACAATCGCTGACGCCAAACTAGATTCTCAGTGACATCCAGTTCAATCCAGTGACAACGACCATTGTCCAAACGGTAGAAGCGTGTATCTAAACCTGCACCAACATTGATGATCCAAGCGTCTGAGTGTTGTTGAAGAAAGTGACTGACCTGCTGATCGCACAGCTGAGTTAAGGTCACGTGCAATAGTTGCTTCTGATCGACATCACCACTAATACAATCTGGTGCCATCTTACAGCTCAAACACGCTTTTGCGGCGATTGGATCGTACACCAAACCATTGTCGACCATGCTTTCGCGGCTGCGCAAAAACAACGGTTTCAACAGATGATTGGGTACGTGATGTTGAGGCTTGGACATGGGCATTTCCTTACGCCGAAAAGAAAATGATTAAATGGATTTAGATGATAATAAATCTCAATATCACTTGCAAGTTTTTACAGCATAACCAAAATTCTTAACCGGTGGCGAGCGCAATAAGTTTGAAGGGAATGAAAACAACAATAGAAAGCTTAGAAAACACAAAGCCCAGCAGATTGCTGGGCTTTATTAGAATGCTTGAGGCAAGAAACCTACATCCAATCAGTGTTGCGGATGATGCCAACCGCCAGACCTTCAATCGTCAGGTGTTGCGACGTTAGGTCAACTTGGATTGGTGAAAATTCTTCGTTCTCTGCATGCAGCAGAACCGTAGAACCTTTGCGCTCTAGACGCTTCACCGTCACATCATCATCAACACGTGCAACCACAACTTGACCGTCGCGCACGTCTTGGGTTTTGTGCACAGCCAGCAAGTCGCCGTCCATAATACCGATGTCTTTCATACTTTCGCCATTTACGCGAAGTAGGAAGTCTGCTTTTGGTTTGAACATAGCAGGATCCACTTGGTAGTGAGACTCCACATGCTCTTGAGCCAGAATCGGCTCACCAGCAGCAACTTGACCAATCAAAGGCAGACCTTGATCGTCGTTTGCCGCATCTTCAAGTAGGATTCGGATCCCGCGAGATGCGCCTGGAATAATTTCAATCGCTTGTTTACGAGCAAGCGCTTTTAGGTGTTCTTCTGCGGCATTCGCAGAGCGGAAGCCAAGCTCACGCGCAATCTCTGCACGAGTTGGTGGCATTCCGGTGTCTTCGATTTTGCTTTTAATCAAATCGAAGACTTGTTGTTGGCGTGGCGTTAACGGCTTCATATGTCACCTGTCTTTTTATACAGTTAACTGTGAGTATATCCAGTAAATGGACAAATGAAAACCCAATTGGTTGTTTTTTAATTTATTTGCGCCAGTTTCAGATCCTACCCACAAACCTTAAGCGAACATGCGTTTTAAACACGAAACAACCAATTCGTCTAATGAAAGCAACAACCTAGGGGTTAGACTAATTTCCGCTCAATAAAATTAAAAGGTTTGACCAGTTTCTGGTATCCTTGCTGCGCTTAAAATTTATCGCCTAGGCTTATTTCTATTGCCGTATCTATTTCCTTTCCTATAGAAGATGGGGAAGCGGACGCAGAAATAAGGTTAGGCTTGTTTGAATACCTATTGAGGCTGTGAACTTTATGTCTTCTGGACAATCATTTTCACGTTCATTACTAAAACTACCTTTATCGGTAATGGTAAAGGGCACCACAATTCCATCGAATCCGATTGACGATCTCAACATCGACCTAGCGAAACCGATTGTGTACGCCTTACCGTTCCGTTCGAACGTGGATTTGCTGACACTACAAAAACAAGCTTTGAGCCTTGGTCTACCAGACCCGCTTAGCCCGCTAGAAATCAATGGCAAAAAACTGACTCGTTACGTGTTTATTGCCTCTCGTCCGACCGTGATGAGCAATGATAACGACGTACCGAGTGAGTCTGTTTCTCTATTTACTGAATTACTTGAACTGCACAAACTCGACAGTGAGCTAGACGTGCAAATGATCCCAGCAACCGTGCTTTGGGGTCGTAAGCCAGGTAAAGAAGAAAACCACAAGCCGTACCTGCAACCAATGAATGGTCCGCAAAAAGCAAAAGCGGTAATGGCAGCAGGTCGTGACTGCTTGGTGCGCTTTAGCCCAGTGGTTTCACTGCGTTACATGGCAGATTCTCACGGTACCGACAGCGCTATTGCACACAAGCTAGCGCGCGTTGCACGTATCCACTTCTCTCGTCAGAAGCTTGCGGCATCAGGTCCAAACCTGCCTCAACGCCAAGTGCTGTTTGCACGCTTAATGAAATCGCCAGCGATTGAAAAAGCGATTGAAGACGAAGCGCAAAGTAAAAACATTTCTATCGAGAAAGCACGCAAAGAAGCCCATGACATCATGGACGAGATTGCAGCGGACTTCTCGTATGGCTTAGTGAAGAACGGCGATCGTATTCTTGGCTGGCTGTGGACCAAGCTGTACCAAGGTCTGCACATCAACAACGCTTCGACCGTTCGTCGCTTAGCGCAAGATGGTCATGAGATCGTGTACGTGCCATGTCACCGCAGTCACATGGACTACCTACTGCTTTCTTATGTTCTATACCATGAAGGTATGGTGCCACCGCACATTGCTGCGGGTATTAACCTAAACTTCTTTCCGGCGGGTCCAATCTTCCGTCGTGGTGGTGCGTTCTTTATTCGTCGTAGCTTTAAAGGCAACAAGCTATACTCCACGATTTTCCGTGAGTACCTATCAGAGCTGTTTGCTAAAGGCTACTCGGTTGAGTACTTCAGCGAAGGTGGTCGTTCACGTACTGGTCGCCTGCTTCAAGCGAAAACCGGTATGTTGGCAATGACGATTCAAGCCATGCTACGCGGTCTAAACCGTCCAGTAACGTTAGTGCCTGTCTACATCGGTTACGAGCACGTAATGGAAGTGGGTACTTACGCCAAAGAGCTTCGCGGTTCTCGCAAAGAGAAAGAGAACGCGGGTCTTGTTCTGCGTACTCTACGTAAGCTGCGCAACTTTGGCCTTGGTTACGTGAACTTCGGTGAGCCGATTCAGCTAAACCAATACCTGAATGAACACGCGCCAGAGTGGACCAAAGACATCGACCATATGGGCGGCAGCAAACCACAATGGATGAACCCTGTGGTGAACGGTCTGGCGAACAAGATGATGACGCACATTAACGATGCAGCTGCGACCAACGCTCTGACTCTATGTGCGACCGCACTATTGGCGTCTCGTCAGCGTGCGTTGTCTCGTGACTCTCTGATCAATCAGATCGAATGCTACCTGAAGCTACTTAAGAACAACCCATACTCAAGCACTTCAACGGTTCCAACAGAAACAGCTGAAGAGTTGGTGGATCACGCTATCTCACTTGATAAGTTTGTGATTGAAACTGACACTATGGGTGACATCATTTCACTGGATCGTAGCCAGTCGATTCTGATGACTTACTACCGCAACAACATCATTCACTTGTTTGCTCTCCCTTCACTGATTGCTCAGATGATTATTCGTCAGCGCAATGTGACCGTAGAGAAGATTCAAGCCAACGTCGCTCAAATCTACCCATTCCTGAAAAAAGAGCTATTCCTAAGCTACAAAGAAGAAGAATTGAACGAGCTGGTCGTGAAGATCTTGAACGAGTTCATTGAGCAGAAGATGATTTGCCAAGATGGCGACAAGCTGGAAATTAACCAGTCAAACAACCAATCATTGGTTCTGTTAGGTCGTACTATCACCGAAACACTGCAACGTTACTCTATCGCAATGAACCTACTTGTGGCAGACCAAGAACTGGGTAAATCTGACCTTGAGCAGAAGAGCCAAGATATTGCGCAGCGTTTGGGACGTCTACACGGCATCAACGCGCCAGAGTTCTTCGACAAAGGGGTATTTGCTGCAATGTTCAATACGCTGAAAGAGCAACAATACTTAGACTGTGATGGTAACTGTGATCTTGAGAAGACACAGCAATTTGCCAAACTGCTTTTTGCCTTGCTCTACCCAGAAGTGAAATTGACCATCGAAGAGAGTATCCACCAGCTGCAAGCATAATTGGCTTAAGCTCGATATTCATCTCGACTAAAAACAAAAGGCATCCAACTGGATGCCTTTTTTCTATCTGAATGTTTGTACGAAGCCGTTACCAGAAAGCGATAAGAAGACCGATCGCAATCACCATGCCCACATAGTTATTGTTGAGGAAGGCTTTAAAACACAAATCGCGCTCTCGGTGGCGAATCAAATGTTGCTGGTACACAAACAAAGAAGCAGCAACCAGAATCGTCCAGTAGTAACTTTGGCCAAGTTCATAGTGTTGGCCCAGCAGCACTAGCATCGCCAAGGTAACCAACTGCAGAACGCCAATGACCAACTTATCGTGACGACCGAACAAGATAGCTGTCGATTTGATACCAATTTTTAAGTCATCATCGCGATCGACCATCGCATATTGAGTGTCGTAGGCAATAGTCCACAAAGCGTTAATCACAAACACAAACCACACAATCCAAGGCAGTTCGCCTGTTTGCGCAGCCCACGCCATCGGAATCGCCCAGCTAAAAGCCAAGCCCAAAAACAGCTGTGGCAGATGGGTGTAACGCTTCATAAATGGATAAATGAACGCTAAAAAGATACCAGCAAAGGAGAGCTTAATCGTCAGTGGGTTCATGGTCAGCACTAGTAAGAAAGAGCTGATACCCAGAACCAAAAACAGGCCGATCGCTTCTTTCGAGGTCACTTTACCCGATGGCAAAGGACGCTGTTTGGTGCGCTTCACATGCCCATCTACTTTGCGGTCAGCAAAATCGTTAATCACACAACCAGCACTACGCATTAGGAACACGCCTAACACAAACACGATGAGTACATTCCAACTTGGCATGCCTTGGGCGGCAATCACAAGTGCCCAAACCGTCGGCCACAATAACAACAGTGAGCCAATTGGGCGGTCCATTCGCATCAGTTGCCAATATGCTTTGGCTTTTTCTGCGGACATTTACACCTTCTCCTTAGCGTAAACAGGTGAATTTGGTAAGAATAACTCAGCAACCAGCATGGGTTTGTGATTCATCCACAGTCTTGAGCGTCGCGCTAAAAAGCGCCCCTGTGGCAAATTAACCCATCCCATTTGCAGAGCATCGCGTTCAACGTTATCGGCGCTGAACACAGTTAAACCCAGCGGAATGTCTCCTTGCTGAGCTAAGTCATATTGTTGATCGACCAAGGTTGAGCGAGGAATGAGCGTGCGGCCAATGACCCAATCCGTATTGTCGCCACATAAAATCACCTCTCTCAGTAGGCAATCTTGCTCAGACAATAGCTGGCTCTCATCCTGTTTTAACGTCTTGGCAGTGACGATCTGATTGTGCAGCAATTCCACCGTTAAGTTTTGGCAATGCTGGCCTAAACGACGTGACAAAGAGCCCTGTTCTTCAAGCCAATGCTGAGCGAATTCGTTTGGGAATTCAAAATCTTCGGGGTTTTGCCACTCTACTTCCAATAAAGAAGCAAGATAGAGTGATGTCGGCTGATTCATACTAGTATTCAATTGGAGGCTTTATGCGTACAATAAAGCAACAACTTACCGTCTTATTGAAACTGTAAGTTCCGTTATTTGTTATAGACGGTCTATTGTAACAAGACTGAAGCGATTCGAATATCGCGATCCAGAGAAAGAAAAGTTAGAAATATGTACAAACGTTATATAGCCCAAATTATTTTCGCGCTAAGTCTACTTGCTTCAGCACCAAGTTGGGCAGAATCAGAAGAAGCTGCACCTAAATTAGCCTACTTTACGCTCGAACCCGATTTGACCACGAACTTTTACACCAAGGGCAACAAATTAGGTTATGTCCAAGTACGTATGGACATCATGGTGATGAGCCAACAAGACCTTGCCGTTATCGAGCACCACCAGCCGCTGATCCGCGATGCAGTGATTGAGCTTCTGGGTAAGCAAACTGAAGATACAATTAAGTCTTTGTCTGGTCGTGAAGATCTGCGCAAAACGTTGGTGAAAGAGCTCAATGAAACCTTGTTGCCAGAGACTGGCAAAACCATCATTGCTGATTTGCTGTTTACCAAATACCTTTACCAGTAGTGTGAACAGCTAAAGCTGACGAGCTCCCCCTAAGACGAGAGAAAGACAGATAAACAAAAGACCGCAGATTGGCGGTCTTTTTTGTTGGTATCCGTGCGTCATCCACTTATGAAGCTTGTTGGTATTTCTGTTTACCAGAATCAAACAGCGCAATCGCCATACCTGAAAGCAAGCCCACCAAGTGCGCCGTGTTGGCAATCGCCATAAATGGCTGAACAAAACCAAGCACTAGCCACACTAACATAAAGCCAATGATCGGTTTCGGTAGGGTCAAACCAAGATGTGGGCAACGGTAACCAAGGATCCACAAGTAACCAAGCAAGGCATAAACCACACCAGATAAACCACCAAAGTTCGCACCTTCCACGTAGAACTGGCCAGCACCAGATAGCGCGGCAGAAATCAGGAAAATTTGCAGTAACTTACCAGAACTTAAACGTCGCTCGATATCACCACCCAATTGCCACCACCACAATAGGTTGAACACGATGTGGGTAACGGAGAAGTGCAGCAATGCATGGCTGATCCAGCGCCAAAGTTGCCACTGTTGCCCTTCGAAAGCTGGGAAATGCAGCAGAGCAAACACGCCATCACCAAAACCGAACATCTGCAAAAAGTAGATAACCGTACAAACAGCCATGATCAGTAAGGTCACTGGCCCAGCTTTGGCCTTCACCATGCCCATGATACTCGGGCTGGAGTAATGAAATTTGCTCTTACGCGAATCGGCAACGTCCCACGAGGCGGCGCTGTATTTCGAAGCAGATGGATTGGCCAAGAACTGTTTAAGCTCAGCTTCGACTTCAATTTCATGCTGCGCGTCCGTCAGCCAAAGAGCAAATTGCCCCTCGCCTTCCGGCATCATTTGAATATCAATGTGGCGTGATGCCATGTAATCAATAAAAGCTTGCGCCATACGTGGATTATTTAACGTTACCAATCTCTTCATTAACTTCTCACTATCGGTAGTTCTGCTCGCTGCCAGGCTTCAAAGCCGCCATCCACACTGTACACCTGTTCAAAGCCTTGGTTAACCAAATATTGTGCCGCACCTTGGCTACTGATGCCGTGATAGCACATCACTAGGATTGGTTGTTCGAATTCCACATCGTTCATGAAAGAAACGATCGAATCGTTGGTCAAATGGAAAGCGGATTCTGCATGCGCGACAGCAAAAGATTGAGGATCACGAATATCTACAAGCTTGGCTTCACTCTGCTCGAGCAATGCTTGAGCACCCTGTACATCGATGTGTTGAAACTGGTCCATTTACTTTCTCTAAGTCGTTTGTCGTTATTGACGCCATTGTAACCTATCCAAAGCCAAACTTAGACACAGAGATAGTCAGGGCATTGAACGCTGTACATATTCGCACCATTTGTGGATAAATCTGTGGATTGCGTTGATAAAGTGTATTTGGATCCTTTGATCCACAATATGTAGTGATGATCTTGATCTAACTGTGTGTATATTCACAACTATCCCCAAGAGTAAAACTGCCTCAAAGCCTTATTTTGTCCGGCTTTCGAACAGTTAATGAATAATTACTTCACAGAGTTATGCACAGGTAGCACAGATAAATTAGATCGCAAACGCTATCGATTTTCGATCGAAAATAAAAAAGCCGAGATCACATGATCTCGGCTTTCTATGAAAATCTTACTTTAGATTAGAAGCGAAAGTTAGAACTCACCAACAGCAAGTTTCAGTTTCTTCATCGCATTCTTTTCTAGTTGACGAATACGCTCAGCAGAAACACCAAACTCATCAGCTAAGTCTTGCAGTGTCGCTTTGTCGTCGTCTAACCAACGAGAGCGAACAATACGCTGGCTGCGCTCATCTAGACTTGCTAGCGCATGGCCAAGACGGTTATTGGTGTGCGTTTCCCAGTTTGCCGCTTCAATGTTATCCGCTACATCAGACGATTTGTCTTCTAGGTAAAACATTGGGGCGGTGTACGAGTTTGAATTGTCGTCATCGTCCATTGGCATATCGAACGTAGAGTCCACTGCCGCTAAACGTGATTCCATCTCACGTACTTCTGAAGGCTCAACACCTAACTCACGAGCAACGGTTTCTACTTCACCGTTGTTGAACCAGCCTAGACGCTTCTTCGACTTACGTAGGTTGAAGAACAACTTACGTTGCGCTTTGGTGGTCGCAATCTTAACGATGCGCCAGTTACGCAGTACGTATTCATGGATCTCAGCTTTGATCCAGTGAACAGCGAAAGACACCAAACGTACACCCACTTCAGGGTTGAAACGCTTAACCGCTTTCATTAGACCGATGTTGCCCTCTTGTACTAGGTCTGCCATTGGCAAGCCGTAGCCTGAGTAGCCACGAGCAACGTGAACAACGAATCGTAGGTGTGACAAGATCAGGCCTTTCGCCGCATCTATCTCACCTTTGTAGTGTAATCGTTCTGCCAGCCCACGCTCTTCTTCTGGTGTCAGCATTGGGTAGCTGTTTACAGAACGGATATAGCTATCAAGGCTATCTTGCGTGACTAGAGCCATCGGATACGCTTCTTTTGTCATTCAATTCCTCATCAATCTCTGATCTGGAGCATTACATTGCAATTTAGCTTGGCCATCTTGAACTCAAAATGAACAAGTTTCAAGAAGGGCGAGTAATTATCCATAAACAAATTGTCTAAACAAGAGGTAAAAATTAGCTTGTGCTAATAAATTCCAACTATAAGACCTTTATCACCTAAACTGGTTCAATTTCTTTCAGGTGACGCTGCGCGGATACTCGTGCGGCGATACAGCCCAGTAAACTACCAGTGATAATTAATAGCAGAGATTCATCCCAACTCAGGCCAATTAAACGGAATTGGCTATCATAAAGCGAGGCTAGCTGCTCCACAGCATTGTTCATCACAACCGTGATTAACGCCGTAACCAGCCATGCGATGCACGCTCCCAACACACCAAACCACATGCCAGTGTAAAGGTAAGGACGCAGAATGAAGCTATCGGTCGCACCAATCAGCTTCATGGTTTGAATCTCTTCTTTGTTCGCCAGCACATTAAAGCGCAATGTATTGCCGACGATTAAAAATACAGCACCCAACATCAGTATTGTCAGGGTGATGACAATAATGCCAGCAAGGGTTTTGATGGCATCAAGGCGTGCTAGCCAGTCTTCATCAAGCCTCACGTCAGTCACATCTTGTTGCTCACGAACTTGCTTGGCAATCGACTGAATATCGCTCTTCGCCTCAGAATCAGGTGTAATTACCAAAACACCAGGTAGTGCGTAACCACTCAACAAGCTCAACGCTTGGTCAAAGCCGGCGTATTGGCTTAAATCAGATAGACCTTGTTGCGGCGAAATATATTCCACCTCTTTGACTAAAGGCCAAGTCTCAATTTGGTCTTTTAACACCATCACGCGAGCATCGGGCATGCCTTCTACTAAGTAAGCACTAACTTGCGACGGTGATGCGACATCTTGCGCTGCACTCGCCACGTTCTTACCCAGCAAGTACAAGCATGCTGGCATAGCTAATGCCACCGAAATCACGGCTAGGGTTAGAATGTTACCGAGAGGACGACGCCATAACGCGCCGAAAGAAGATTTTGCTTGTTTTGCATGGACAGAGAAAAAACCATCGGTATTTGCACGCTTGGCACTGCGACCTTTCCCTTTTTTCTGGGTGCGCTTGTTACCTACCATAGTCTTCTACCTCACTTAGGAAGCCTTGGTTCAATTCAAAATGGCGATATTGTGGGCGAGTGTTCACTAACCCGATATCGTGCGTCGCAAGCAGGATCGTTACGCCAGCACGGTTAAATTCTTCAAACAGTCGTAACACACGGTTAGACTGTTCAGGATCTAGGTTACCAGTCGGCTCATCCGCCACCAGTAAGGTTGGTCGGTTTACGACAGCGCGCGCAATACCAACACGTTGCTGTTCACCACCCGAAAGTTGGCTTGGCAAACAACGGGCTTTATCTAGCAAGCCCGTTTTATCCAACGCCGCAGAAACACGGCGTTTGATTTCGTTTTCAGAAATCGATTCGATGCGCATCGGCAGTGCAACGTTGTCGAATACACTGCGATCCATTAAGAGACGGTGATCTTGAAAAACAATCCCGATGTTGCGGCGCAAAAACGGAATGTCTTTGTTTGAGATACGAGTAATGTCATGACCATTGAAGTGGATTTTGCCATCCGTTGGTCGCTCTATCGCGCATATCAGTTTCAACAAGGTACTTTTACCTGCCCCGGAATGCCCGCCTAAAAACGCCATTTCTCCGCGTCGAAGGTGAAAGTCGACTTTCTGTAAGGCTTGTCGACCACCTCGGTAAGCTTTGCTCACTTGCTGAAATTTGATCACCGTTGATTTCCTCTAACTCTTGTTACTCTTCACGACTAAACAGAGCGTCAATGAACTCTTGAGTTTCAAATGGACGCAAGTCTTCGATGCCTTCGCCTACACCAATGTAGCGAATTGGAATTTCGAACTGATCAGCGATAGCGAAGATCACGCCACCTTTCGCTGTACCATCCAGCTTAGTCAATGTAATCCCGGTTAGAGGGGCAACATCGCTGAAAAGTTTCGCTTGGCTAATCGCATTTTGGCCTGTGCCTGCGTCTAGCGTTAGCATGATCTCGTGTGGCGCAGAGTCATCAATCTTCTTCATCACACGTACAATCTTACGTAGCTCTTCCATTAGGTTGGCTTTGTTTTGTAGGCGACCCGCCGTATCAGCAATCACAACATCGACGCCACGCGCTTTTGCCGCTTCAATCGCATCATAGATAACCGAGGCACTGTCTGCGCCAGTGTGCTGAGCAATCACAGGAACGTTGTTACGCTCGCCCCACACTTGTAGCTGCTCAACCGCTGCCGCACGGAAAGTATCACCCGCCGCAAGCATGACTTTCTTACCTTGGTTTTGGAATTGCTTAGCCAGCTTACCGATTGTGGTGGTTTTACCCACACCGTTCACGCCGACCATCAAGATAACATAAGGGGTTTTGCTGCTGTCGATTTCGAGAGGCTGTTCTACTTTCGCAAGAATTTCTGCCATCTCTTCTTTCAGCAGACCGTAAAGTGCTTCGCCATCTTTAAGATCGCCACGAGAGGCTTTTTCAGTCAGGTTGTTGATGATTTTTGTTGTGGTTTCCATACCCACATCAGCAATCAGCAGTTGTTCTTCTAGCTCTTCGAAAAGGTCATCGTCGATCTTCTTACCGCTGAACAAACCAAAGAAACCCGCACCGATGTTCGCTTTGGTTCGGCTTAGGCTGCGCTTAAGGCGAGCAAAGAAGCTCTCAGTGGGCTTTTCTTGTTCTTGAACTCGAGGCGCAACAGCTACTTGTGGCTCTTCTGCTTCTGCTTCTGCTTCTGCTTCTGCTTCTGCTTCTGCTTGCTCGACAACGTCTTCTGTGGGTTGTTGCTCGGGGGCAGGAGCTTCCGCTGCTTCTTCTTTTACTGACTCTTCAGTTGTCGGTTTTTGGCTTTGCTCTTCATCACCAAAACCTAGCCACGAAAGTAATCCGCGCTTCTTTTTTTTCCGTCATCTGGGGCTATCCTAGATTGTCTTCTTATCTATTAATGACTCTTTTCTGACAAGAATATTAACTTTACAGAAAAGGCGAATGACAAAGTTGTGAAAACTTTCCAATTAGGTGAATCTAATCTTATTAGTGTTACACTCTGTCATCTTGAATATTCTGGGCTGTATCCAAGCTCAAAGCTTGGGCGATTGGGTATAGTATCACTTTATTAGCGGTCAAAAAATCTATGGTAAGACGTCGCCAGCAAAACTCATCACAAAAAAAGCCAACAACAGGCTTTGTACGCATTATTAGTGGTTTATGGAGAGGCAGAAAGCTCCCTGTTCATGATGCAGAAGGCCTACGCCCAACCACGGATCGCGTAAAAGAAACCCTGTTTAACTGGTTAGCTCAAGATGTGCCGCAGGCGAAGTGTCTCGACTTGTTCGCCGGCTCAGGAGGTTTAGGCTTTGAATCCGCTTCGCGCCAAGCCGAACAAGTGACGATGATTGAACTAAACCCACAAGCATTTCAGCAACTGCAAAAGAATGTCGCGTCTTTGAATGCCAACAACATTCAAGTCGTGAACACCGATGCGATCAGCTTTTTACAGCAACCGGGTACGCCTCACCACGTAGTATTCATCGATCCGCCGTTTCGCAAAGGATTATTGGATGAAACCGTGACCTTGCTGGAGCAAAACGGCTGGCTTGCTGAAGATGCGATGATTTATATTGAAACTGAAAAAGAGCTGAACATTGCTGGGCTACCAGAAAACTGGCACCTGCACCGCGAGAAAACCGCAGGTCAAGTGAGTTACCGCTTGTACGAACGCTCACCAGCTTAAAGCCTCAATTTAAAAGGATAGTTAAATGAAAGCATTATTGATACTGGCTAAAGCGGCCATCGCCTTTGTCTGGTTCGTATTGATCCTCAACTTCTTTATGCCATTCCCGGGCAAAGCAGCGATTGCGTTGTACATCATGACCGCTTTCTTGTTCATCATGCACGGTTTGCAAATGGCGATCTTCATCGGCGCGTTTGGTGACAAGATTAAGATGAGCGCATGGGAAAAGTACTCAATTTTGATTTTTGGTATTTTCGCTCTGCTCGATATTCGTCGTAAGCACATGATGTAACTGACAGATAAACGAAAGCCGCTCACGAGAGCGGCTTTTTTGTATCATTCGATAGGCAAAGACTTAACCCATGTAGCTCTTCACACCATCTAGGAACATCTGGGTAGAAATCATTACCAACAGCAACCCCATCAAACGCTCAATCGCTTTCAGGCCGCGCTCTCCCAAAATGCGGTGGAAGAAACTGTAAAACATCAAAATGAAGAAAGTGGCGCCCCAAGCAATCAACACCGCGGCAGACAGCTCCATAATCTTGTCTGGATGCTGAGAAGAGAGCAAAAGCAGCGCAGCAATCACCGAAGGCCCGGCAATCATAGGGATGGCCATCGGCACAATAAATGGCTCTTCACCTGCGGCTAACCCGGTAATACTGCCAGCACTTGGGAAAATCATCTTAATCGCGATGATAAACAGAATGATACCGCCAGAAATACTCAAGGTCTCAGGTTGAACATGAAGGAAGCTCATGATGCTCTGCCCTGCGAATAAGAACAGCATCAGAATCATCAAGGCAAATACTAGCTCACGGATCAGTACTTTTCGGCGACGCTTCGCATCTAAGTGTTTGAGAATGGACAACACAATCGGCAAGTTGCCGAGCGGATCCATAATAAGAAACAGCATGGTCGCTGCAGAAAGAATGTCCATGTTCTGACCTCGACGGAAAAGTTGGCGGCCAGTATAGCAAAGTGATTGAGTGAAGATATGACTGAAGGCGAAATGAGTTTATCGCCTTCATAAATAATCAGTTAGCCGCAATTTAGTGATTGCAAACACGCACCATATTTACGACAAACTGACCTTCCAGTTCGCGTACTTTTTCGCGCTTTAGCAAAAACTCTAGCAATGCATCTAAGTCTAGATCATTCAACTTACAGGTATGAAAGCGTGCCTCAGAACCAAAATGAGCCGCAAGCTCATCACGATTCATTGGGGTTTCACGAAGTAGGTTCAGTAAGCTATGAGCATGAATTTCAGTCATCATCGACTCCAGTCATCAAATTGAATTCATCCAGTTTACTTAAAACCTGACCGCTTACTTTGACCTGAGTTAGTAAATGATAGAGGCAACAATTAATGCATGAGCCAAAAAGTAACTGCCGCTCACCCAAACATAGGCGCGTTTCATCGGCTTACGATAACCATGTATCGCATAGGCCAAGGCGGAGTAAATCATCACGACAGTTCCGCTAAACCCAAGCGCATTGGCAAAATTAGGCACTTGTAACCACACCTCCCCTGCAGCCCACGCCAACTGGACCAGCATAATCCCCATGATAACGACCGGGAAGACCATCGAGTCCAATTGCGGCAATAAGAGGAAGAACGCCACAGTACTCGCGGCTAGCAGCAGAGCTAATAGCCACCACACAATGTCACCATTGAGCTGAACCCAGAACGATTTGCTATAGCAGATTTGTGCTAGTAGATAACCAGCAAAATAGAGAGGTTTACGAGACTTAAAAGAGTGGAGCGTATCAGCAAACATCGATACCACTAGACCACCAACGATCCAATAGGTGTGAGGCGCCGAGGAACCCTCAGTCAGTGCTAAAATCAGCAATAAGAGCAGAGTAAAGATTTTAAATGTCAGAGACTGCGTTGGATTGGACTGTTTTGCCCCCAACACGGAATACATCCCCGATAGCCCTATCGCTAACCAACTCCACATGCCGATACACCTTTCACGTAATCTCGCCGCTAGTCTAGGTAGACCAATCTTGATGTAAAGGCATAATCCATGAAAGTTGGATCTTGATAGCGAATCGCAACATTTTGTAGACGTAACTTAGTCAATTGCTGCTTAGGTTTTTTCTCACAACCATTGAGCTCAGCTATCTCACTCTCGATGTTATCGATAATCTCATCAAAAGCCCCAACCATTATAAATTGAAAAACAATCCGTCAATTTGTTCGACATACAACCACTATGGGCAAATTATCAACACAAAAATCGAATCTACATCCTCAGACCTCTAAAACAGCTAAAACAGGTACCTCATGACAATACAAATGTCTGCTAAGCCAGCAATAAGATAGAGTAAAAATTCAAACAACCAGACATAACTAACTGATATAGCTAAACATACTGACAAAAATGCACAAAAACATAAACTTAGATAACTTAGCTAAAAGCTAAACCCTTTTGAGACCGAGATTTTCTCATCAGATAGGAAAAGGCGAACTAAATAGACGTCCGTCTACGTCATACTCATTAGCACAAAACCAACTTTTCTCAACTTTTGAGAAATTCAGCAAAAATAGTCAGCCAACCATAACACTGAAACAAGAAACACTATTCCAGCATAAAATTACTCATATTTAACACCTTAAAATCAACAACTTAAAATAAAAAAGAAGAGAAAACCATCAAGTAGAACACTTAAAGAACAGCACAAAAAACACAGTTTTATTAGTCAATTTAGGGTTAAAACGCCCAAGTTAAGTTCGAGTTTTGAAAAGTTTTCCGCTTTGAAGTTGATCAAAGCTCAAAAACAGTGCTATATTATTTACATCGAGTTCATCAATGATTTTAGGGGTAGTGTTATGATTTCTTCTTCTCAAAAACAAGGGCTGGTAATGATTGCAGTGGTTGTTGGTTTAATGACACTGCCAATGATGTACTAAGTTACTGTTTAAAATAAAAAAGGGACGCTTTCGCGTCCCTTTTTTATTATTCAAATTGTGTGTTCTACAAATGCTTAACCAGAATGTCCCAATGCATGTAGTAGAAGCCAAGTGCAGCAAGCGTAATCAAGGCCATTAACAAAATCGCCGCTCGCCAAATAAAGCGTGAACTCCTCGGCGTCAGTTCCTTTTCGCAGGCATCACATGCCGCCAAGAAACCTTTTCGATCGTCCAACTTGTAATCCTCTTCGTGAACAACCTTATTCCGCACAGTTGCGATAAATCGCAGTTTAGCAACAACATCATGCGGTAAGCGCTCTTCACAACTGGTGATCAGTTGATGTAACCCTTTCCCTTCTGCGTGGTATTGCGTTCGCAGAAGTTTTTCGATCGTTCGGGTACGCATGACTACTTTCTCAATATCTGACATCGTAACCCTCCTTACTTGATCCTTCCTTCGTCCGTTGTTTCATTCTTCTATAAATTTAGAACTTTTTCGAGCCAAAAGGTGCAAATTTCCTTTTAAATTGTGCTCTTGAACGCATATAAAATGTGAAGTGCGCCGAATAAAATCTAAGACACTTTTACTAGATCACGAATAATTTATCTCAACTCATAGTTTAATCAGGGAGTTCTGTAAAATAGGCGCCAATGAAACATTGGAGGTTATCATGCCAATCTCACTTATTTTGGCTCTGTTCGCTCTGATTGCGCTTGGCGCATGGGCATTTTTCCGCTTCTACAGCAAACATTACTTTGGTGAGGATGCGCCTGAGCAGAGTGCTCAAGTGACCATCTTGGACAAGCAAGCGATAGAAGTACCGGATGCCGAGCCTGGCCAAGACGATCAAGAATATTGGATTTATGTACAACGCGGCTCAATTGGGCCAAAACGCGAGTTTCAAATCGGTGTGCACTATTACCACGCGCTGAACCCAGGTGATAAAGGCACATTAACCTACCGTGGCGATAAGTTCTTGCACTTCGCCCTAAACCGCTAATTTACGGTAGCAACCAGCGAGTCTTGGCGGACTTAGAGAACAGATAGCTCATCGCCAAGGCTCCAGCACCACTCAGTACAATCCATAGAGGAATCACCCATGCTGGATGGCCTTGATACCAACCGAACGCTTTCATCGGCCACAAGAAAATTGGGTGAAGAAGATAAATACCCAAACTGTGCTGGCTAATAAAACTCACCACTTTCTGTGCTTTGGGCGCTAGGCCTTCTCCAAAGTAACGACACAGCATAAAAATCATCGACGCGGCGAGAATCACGTTCAATGTTTTGTATGAGAACCAACGCCCTACTGTGTACTTGTCCACTTCTAAACTGTTGCTCACCACCATAGTAAAGGTCACTGCCAATGCCACCAGCCCTAATGCCGTAAACCCCGTGACGACAGAACGATTAAGTGGGACTTTCTGAAACAACACATAACCGAGTGGTAAATACCCCATATAAAGCCAGTATTGATTGCTCCACGGTCCATCAATTTTGAATAGGAATAAAGTGCTGGTGAGTAACCAAACCGCCAAGTACGCATAGAGGACACTGTCGTCACAATTGCGGACTACCCATTGAAACAACGGAATCACAAAATAGAGCGGAATAAAGTAATAGAAGAATCCAAGATGGTAGTAAGTTGCATGATGCGGACTGTTGCTCACCACTTCTTCAACGGTGGAAAAATCAAAGCCTTGTGCCGTCCAACCTGACAAATACGCATAAAACATCGACCAAACTAAAAAAGGCACCAACACTTTACCTAAACGCCGTTTGACGTAGTACTTGGCATCAAAAGGACGTGTATCACTGAGCATCAAAGCTCCCGTGATCAAAATGAATACCGGCACCGCCCAACGGGTCACACTGTTCACACCGACCGCCGTTGCCCATTGGTCAAATGGAATCACGCCCAACTCATTACGATATGGCGCTAACACGTGAATAGCGATCACTGCCACTGCAGCAACACAACGTAATAAGTCGAAAAACAGAACCCTTTCTCTCATACCCTTTCCTAATTTGCGTAACTTCACGTCTATAGCATAGGGCAATTTTCATCCGGTTAAATAGTTAACAATCTGTTTTTGCTTATTTTTAACTCAACGATGACGCACCAATATCATTGATTTGCAAAATGGTTGATGACAAATCCTATTGTACAAATGGGATCACTAGCCCTAAGCTTTCTCGGATATGAAACAGATCTAACCGTTTCATTCCTTTAGGATGCTGGACAGATTATTAAGAGAGGTCTTTATGAAGAAAACATTATTAGCGTCACTGGTGTGTGTAGTGGCTTTAGCTGGATGTAATCAAAAGGAAGAGGCCGTGGCACCAACACAATCGCAACCGGAAGCGAACCCTATCTGTAGCGCTGAAAACCTTGCTGGCGGCTGGTCACAAGGTGAAGTCACACCTGAAGCTCAGCAAGCACTCGACTTTGTACTTGGTCAGATGAATACCGCGGCTAAGCTAAAAGAGATCTTAAGCGTACGCACTCAAGTAGTGAATGGCCTTAACTACGCGATTGAATTCGAAATGGACAATGGTGAAGTTTGGAACACCATCGTTTACCGCTCACTGAAAGGTGATATGGAAATGACGCAGCCAGCACAACAAGGCCGTATTTGCCCATAAGCAAGACTTGCTGATTTGCGATATTGAATCGTAAAAACAAAAATGGCTCCCAAAGCGGAGCCATTTTTTATTCTGAATCGGAAATCGATTTAAGCCGTCGCCACTTTGGCTTTTGGTAGTTTGATAGAGATGACCGTCGTTAGCGCTAAGAAAGCAAAAGAGACCCACAGACACGCCGCTAAACCCGCTTCTTGGTAAATCCAACCGGATAGAACCGTACCAATCAAACGTCCCATTGCATTCGCCATATAGTAGAAGCCGACATCCAGTGAAACGCCATCGCCTTTCGCATAACTAACGATCAGGTAAGAGTGCAGAGATGAGTTCACCGCAAACACAGCACCGAAAATCATCAAGCCCACGACAATAACAAGCTCTGGCTGCCAGCCGATTTGCACGCCATAAGCAATCGCACCAGTGATGACAGCCAGGATACCCGCCCAAATCAGAGCCGCACTGCCATCTGGCACTCGACCTTGCGCTTTGCCGGTAATACGAGGCGCAAAACCTTGAACGAATCCGTAAGCAATCACCCAAGCCGCAAGGAAGCCGCCTACCATCAGGTGATCCCAACCAAACACGCTGCCAAGATAAATCGGCAGTGCAACAACAAACCACACATCACGCGCGCCAAATAGGAACATACGTGCAGCGGAAAGAATGTTCACCGATTCTGACTTAGAGAAAATTTGACGGAACTTAGGTTTGCTCTTCGCCTTACCCATATCCGCTTCTAGCCAGATCAAGCTGCATACAAACACAACAGCCAGTACACTTGCCATGATGACCATCGAAGTTTGGAAGCCAAACGCCGATAGCAGCAAACCACCAACGAAGAAACCCGCACCTTTCAGCGCATTCTTCGAGCCCGTTAAGATCGCAACCCACTTATAAAGTGCACCTTGCTGCTCGTCTGGCACCAAAGTTTTGATCGCGCTCTTGGCACTCATCTTATTTAAGTCTTTGGCAATACCCGAAATTGCCTGCGCCGCCATTACCCAAGGGATGGTCAACCAAGCATTGGGCACTGCCAACATCAGCAAGGCAAAATCTGCATCCCTAAGCCGACGTTCATGGTTTTGTTCAAACCAAGTCGAGCACCTAGCCAGCCACCAACCAAGTTGGTCACTACGCCAAAAAATTCATAGAAAAGGAACAGCGAAGCAATGGCTAAGCTTGAGTATCCTAAGTCATGGAAGTAAAGCACCACCAGCATACGGAGTGCACCATCCGTCACAGTGAAGTTCCAATAGTTGAACGTCACCAGCATATACTGACGGATACTTTTGCTTAGTTTTGAAATCATAACGACCTCAGATGTACAGCGTTTAGGGCATTTAGATCATGGTGTTCCAAATGCTCTATGACCTGAACACCAGCATTGAGCCATCTCAATACTGGCGCTAAATTGTGAAACAAGAACTGATGAGACACCCAAACATTAATTGTTAACAAACAATAAGTTAAGCATAAGACCAGTAAGCAAAAATCACATAAATTGGTAAGCCATTACGGCATAAAGAGAGCTTTTAGATCATGATGTTCCAAAAGCTCTATAAGCTGATCAAGCGTTTTGAGCTACACGTTCGATGTACTCAACTTGTACTGGCTTTGTGAAAGCACCAGGGCGCAGCGCTTGCACTTCACGTACGATGTCTTCTAGCGCCCAATCTTTCTCTAGCAGTAGGTGCGCAGCAAACAAACCTGTGCGACCAGAGCCACCCATGCAGTGCATTGCAACCTTGCCACCTTGAGCAAGAATCGCGTGCAGTTCAGGACTCGCTTGTGACCATTTTGCAGCGAACTCTTCGCCCGGAGCACAGTCATCTTCAATCTCAATTTGGAACCATTTCATGCCTAACTGTTGGGTTAATTCGCCCAATGCAGACACATCTTTGGACGCTAGTTCAGCATTATCAAGGGCAGTAACAATCGCTTCTACGCCTTGCGCTTTTATCTGTTCTAGCGAAGCTTGCAGTCCAACACCTTTGGTACCAGGACATGGAGTCAGTACCAAAGCGCCCGTTTCTAAATCTAATTGCCATGTAGGATGAGACATCTTAAAACTCCTTATGCCATACCAACGTTACGAACCAATTCCGCAGTACGCGTCGCGTAACCCATTTCGTTATCGTACCAAGCGTAAATCTTCACCATGCGAGAACCCACTACCATGGTTGATTGTGCATCAACGATAGTTGAACGTTGGTCGCCTTTGTAATCAATAGAAACCAATGGACGCTCTTCAAAACCAAGGATGCCGTTTAGCTCGCCTTCAGAAGCTTCTTTCAGTAGTGCGTTAACCTCTTCTGCCGTGGTATCACGTTTCACATCAAAAATGATGTCTGTCAGCGATGCGTTTGCTAGAGGAACACGAACCGCGTGGCCGTTAATCTTGTCTTTTAGGTCCGGGAAGATTTCCACAATTGCAGTCGCACTGCCTGTAGTGGTTGGGATCAGGCTCATGCCACATGCACGTGCACGACGTAGGTCTTTGTGCGGCGCATCCAAAATCGTTTGTGTGTTAGTTAAATCGTGAATCGTTGTGAATGACGATTGTTCAATGCCCAGTTTCTCGTGAATCACTTTCACGACTGGTGCAATACAGTTCGTTGTACAAGACGCTGCGGTTACGATGCGGTGCTGCGCAGGATCGAAGATGTGGTCGTTCACACCCACTACGATGTTAGCTACGCCATCTTCTTTCACTGGTGCACTAACAACAACACGTTTTACGCCTTGTTCTAGGTATTTGTTTAGGAATGAGGTTTTGCGATGAACGCCCGTTGCTTCAATCACAACATCACATTGACCCCAGTTCACAGCATCAATATCACGCTCTTGTGAAGTCGTAATGCGCTTACCGTTGATCATCATATCTGTGCCTTCAACTTGCACTGCATGGTTCCAACGACCTTGAACTGAATCGAACTCAAGTAAGTGACCAAGCGTCGCTGCATCACCCGCTACATCGTTGATGTGCACGAACTCTAGCTCTGGCCAATCAAACGCTGCGCGTAATGCCAAGCGACCAATACGACCGAAACCGTTAATACCTACTTTAATCGTCATAATCTTCTACCTTTTTAAACCTATAAACTGGTAACACTTACTATTAGCAGCAAGCTGCACGAGCTTTATCGTGCAATCGTGAAATGTCTTCTTGGTACTCTTTCTTCAAACAGTTTGAGGCCACCAAGTCATCAATCAATTTTTGCATCCATCCCGGTAATTGATCGGACAGCTCGTAGTACACCCATTGCCCCTGACGTTTATCAACTAAAATACCATTCGATCTTAGCTGGGCCAGATGGCGAGAAATCTTGGGCTGGCTTTGTTGTAATGCATAAGCCAAATCACCAACACAGGTTTCCCCTTCACGAACCACCAACATTAAGCAGCGCACACGAGTCTCGTCGGAAAGAAGTTTGAAGAACTGATGTGGAAGCATAAATACATACCTATATATGGATATGCGTATATAGTTATTTAAAACTGAGATGCCGTCAAGCGATCGCGCTCGACTGTAATAAAAGTTTAATATTTGATCAGATTAGGCGCCAGAAAAGGTCTGACTCCAGCGAACGGCTTCGCCAAGCTCAGACTTCACATCGTCGACAGAAAGCCCGAGCTGCTGAGAGAATTGCTCCACGCCCGCCCAATCGGCACGCTCGTAGCACTCTTCAATTGCCAGTAACGCGCCGTATTCACCTTGGCGATGCAACAAGGCTTGCTGCACGGAAGGACTTAACGGCAACTGTCCAACTAAAGATTCGACAGACAAATCGAGCATGGCATCGAGAATCGACAATAATCCGATCATAAACCCCTGCTCGTTGAGATGCGCAAAAGGTTGATAGCGCGACATAGCTTCACAGAATTGAGCGCGTTGCAGAGATAAGTTGTACAACTCACGTGGCTTGCTACTGGAGATATAAGACGCCACCACCAGCGAGACAAACATTTTGAGCTTTTCTTGCCCAAGGTAAATCAAGGCTTGGCGGAATGACGTGATGGTCACTTCCAACGTAGTCGATTGTGTGTTCACAAAACGCAGTAACTTGTACGACAGCGTGACATCCTGAGTAATGATGTTTTCAATCCGGCCAAAGTCTGGATCAGGCACGCACACTTCTCTAAATAACTTGAGCGCCAGCACTTGTTCGGGGCTCACATATTTAGTCTGCATCACTTCGGGCTTACTGAAAAAGTAGCCTTGGAAGAATTTAAAGCCCGCCTCTTTGGTCGCTTCAAACTCGGCTTCAGTTTCGACTCGCTCAGCTAAGAAATGATACTTGGTGCGCTTTTTGGTGTGCTGCTTAACCAATTCACATGCTTTCTCAAGCCCCATTGCCATGATATCGAGTTTTACAATGTGGACATAGGGCAAGAAGCGACGCCATTCATCAGTCAAAGTGAAGTCATCGAGCGCAATCAAATAGCCTTCACGGTAAAGTTCGCGAATGGCTTCAAGCAGTTCATCGGTCGGTTGGCAGGTTTCGAGTACCTCAACCACGATTTTGTTTTTCGGCAAACTTCTTGGTAGCCGACGCAACAAACTTTGTTGAGGGAAATTGATGAAGCATCGTGACGATGCAATCAGAGGATTGGTTCCGACAGAGAGAAAATTCTCTACAATCAATCGGTATGTCGCCCTGTTTGAATCGATGTGTGCAGGATAGGCATTACTTTCACCATCACGGAACAACAACTCATATCCCAGCGTCTGTCTTTTTCGATTAAAGATAGGCTGGCGGGCGACATACGCATTTTTCATTCGAAATTATTGTGATTTTTATAATTTGTTACTTAGCTGCCGCTAATAATGCACCACATCCCATGAACATTGAACCGAATACTTTATTAATTTTGCCCATGATCTTATCTGAGCGAATAAAGCGACCCATTTGAGCGGCCAAACTGGTGTAACCCAGCATCACAAACGCATCAATGGTCACTGTGGTCACACCCAAAACCAACAGCTGAGTCAGCTGGTCTTTCGCTGGATCGATAAACTGTGGAAACAGTGCCACCAAGAAGACGATCGATTTTGGGTTTGTCAGGTTAATAAGAATGGCTTTGTACAACAGAGAAGTGCCTGACATCGCTTTGTGGCTTTCGGTTGCAACTAAACCAGACGTATCACGCCACTTTTGAATGCCAAGCCACACAAGGTAAGCCGCACCCACCCACTTGATCACGGTAAATGCCGTTGCCGATTGCGCCACCAACGCGCCAATGCCAGCACCAACCAGAGCAATATGAATCGCCAAACCGATTTGTAAACCAACGATAGCACCTAATGACTTGCGCGTGCCGTAACTCAAACCATTACTGATTGAGTTGACGGTACCAGATCCCGGAGCCAGACTAAAAACGATTGCTGTTACCACATAGGCTAACCAAACGTGGGTATCCATTGCATTTCCTCAATAATTCTTCGATGATACATCGCGTAAGCAACGTATCTTCAGGTAATCGACTAATGGCTATTAACCATTCACCTTTGACTTATACTCAAGAGACTTTATTTGAGCAAGCAATAGGTGGTCCGATCGCAGCACTTTGGCAAGAACGCCAAGAAGGCTTTGTAAAAGGGACAGAGAAAAAGAAAATCTACTGGTGCAAACTCACCAATCCTGAGCACACAAAAGCCGTGCTGATCGTCAACGGTCGCATTGAAGCTTCCTGGAAATACCAAGAACTGTTCTATGATCTGTATCGACAAGGTTATGACGTGTATTCGTTTGACCATCGAGGACAAGGTTTATCAGATCGCCTAATTCCAGACTCAGACATGGGTCACGTCTATGACTTTAATGACTACATTGAAGATATGGAATTGGTGCTGCAACAGCTTGATTTAAGCGGATACCAACAGCGTTTTATCATTGCTCACTCAATGGGTGGTGCAATCGCTACGCGCTACCTGCAAACGCATCCAGAACACAACTTTGATGGTTTGATTCTGAGTTCCCCAATGTTTGGTATCAACCTACCTTGGTATCTCAGCCCTATCGCGATTCCGGTCAGCCAAATCTTAGCGGCAGTCTCGACAAAGCCAAGCTACGCGCCGGGTCATAAAGAATACTACCCAAAACCGTTTGAAGATAACCCACTTAGCCAAAGCTACGATCGTTATCATTGGTTCCGTGGTTTATACCGTGACAAACCCGAGCTGCAAGTCGGTGGGCCAAGCACCCGCTGGGTTTGGCAAGGTTTAATAGCTGCCAAGCAATGTATTTTGCTGACACGCCAAATTAAAGTTCCGGTTTTATTGGTTCAGTCAGGCAACGATCGCATCGTGAGTAACGCCGCGCAGCAACGCTTTATCGATAAGCTAAGTAAGACCAACCCTAATGCCAGCCTAGTTTCGATTGCTGGTGCAGAGCACGAAATTTTGTTCGAAAAAGACCAGTATCGTAACCAAGCTCTGGACGCTATCTTTTCATTTATGCGTGCTCAAAGCGCATAAAATAAATTAAAGAGGAAATACGAGGTCTACGATTTACCCTCTTTTTCCTCCTTATTTTGGCGTAAACTTCATCATGTTCCCCGCACTCGGAGCAGTACGATCTAGTCAATCTACTGCGCTCCGTGTGCAATCAACCTGTTCCACTCTATCCGAACCGTTTACGAGGGCTTCATGAGCACATCGCTACCTTGCAAAGAGATCACCAAAATCGTTGCCTCAGATCTGGATGGCACTTTACTCGCACCAAACCACCAGCTAAGCGCTTACTCGAAAGAGACGCTAAAAGCGCTGCATGAACAAGGCTACACATTTGTCTTTGCAACGGGTCGCCACCACGTAGACGTCGCAAGCATTCGTCGCACGGTAGGTATTCCGGCTTACATGATTACTTCGAATGGTGCACGTGTGCACGACCAGAATGATCAAGAGATGTACAGCCAGAACGTACCTGAAGATTTGGTGCAGCCAGTGATCGACACGATCAAAACGGATCCTGAAATACTTATCCACATGTATCAAAACGACGACTGGTTGCTGAACAAAGACGACGAACAACTGCGTGATTTCCACGAAGAGTTCTCTTACAAGTTATACGACCAAAACAATGCACCAACTGACGGCATTGCGAAAATCTTCTTCACTCATCCAGCGCAAGACCATGAACATCTTGTTACCTTCGAAACGAAGCTGCGTGAACAGTTTGGCGATCGACTAAACATCGCATTCTCAACACCTTGGTGTCTGGAAGTGATGAGCGCTGGCGTTTCTAAAGGTGATGCTTTGAAGGCTGTCGCAGAGTCTATTGGTCTAACACTGGAAAACACCATCGCCTTTGGTGACGGCATGAACGACGTAGAAATGCTATCAATGGCGGGTAAAGGTTTGGTGATGGGCACCTCTCACGAGAAAGTGATGAAAGCACTACCAAACAATGAAGTGATCGGCAGCAACGCCGACGATGCGGTTGCTCACTACCTGCAAGATCATCTGCTATAACCTGTATTAGCTATTAACAGCGGGTTATCGACAAAATCACAAAGGGCTGCACTGTGCAGCCCTTTTTCTTTTATCGCTGACTCGGCAGTTTCTCTTTGCCGAGGATTGCTTGCCACTCTTCTTCGCTCACCGGCATGATCGATAAACGATTGCCGCGTTTCACCAATGGCATGTTTTCTAGCTCTGGCATCGCCTTCATGACCGACAACGGAATCAAGCGCTCAGTCTTACGTACAAACTCAATATCCACCATTATCCAACGCGGATTTTCTGGGTCAGATTTCGGGTCGTAATAATCGCTCTCTAGGTCAAACTGGAAATGATCGGGATACGCTTCACGGGTCACTTTGGCAATACCTGCCACACCTACGTTCTTACAAGAAGAGTGGTAAATCAGTACCAAGTCGCCCAATTTGACTTGGTCACGCATCATATTACGCGCCTGATAATTACGAACTCCCTCCCAACATGAAACCTTTTGGGTTCGAAGCGTGTCAATAGAAAAGGTATCTGGTTCTGTTTTAAATAACCAATATGCCATAATGCCATCCGATGCAGATTGAGTAATGAGGAAGATATAACATGAAGGCTTTGAAAAACCCAGTGGCATTAGCCACACTGCTGGTGCTGCAAGCATGTAGCATGCAACCACAGCAGTCCGATGCAGACACACCAACCACTCCGCCTGCGTCCTTAGATAAGCCAGAAACCATCTTACCTCAAACCTTTATGCTGCGTGGTGAAGTCGTGATTGGGCATGAAAGCCAGTACATCACACCTTGTGGTAGCGACAAACAATACTGGCTGCAACTGTCACCACAACAGGTGCAAAGAGCCATCGCATTAACCAATCAGCCTTATCAGAAAATGTATGGAGAAGTGATCGGTCACCTCAATCCACCTGGTGTTGACGGTTTCTCTGCAGATTTCGACGCGAACTTCGTAGTAGAACAAGTAAACTTCCTCACCACAGAAAACCCACAACGCTGCAAACAAACCAGTAAACCAACACGAGTCTTTAGTAACGAGCCATCTTGGTCAGCCAGCTTTGAAGGCAACTCTCTCAAGTTCCAGCAAATGGGCAAATCGACACAAACACTCGAAATTGAGAGCAGCAAACTGCAACCTCGCCAACGTACCTACCAACTTAAGGATGGTGAACTGCGCATGACAGAGAACTTGTGTTCTGACACCATGAGCAACTCTGTCTACGGCTGGAAGGCAACACTGGAGCATGGCGATAAAGCCTATCAAGGTTGTGGTATGACAGCCAACGTAGATTCAACATTAGAATGGGTGAACACTTACGTCGCGACGTCGACCCAATCGCAAGGCTTCGAAGTGCAGATGACACTCAACAGCGACCACAGTGCCATCACCAAATACAGCTATTCAGACGGGCAACCCCCATTGATTGAACGCGGCTACTGGCAGCAACTGAGTCCATCGCAAGTCCAAGTATTGATGACTCACCACCAGCAACAACGCTTAATGACTGAGCGCCTATTCACTCGCGAAGGCAACCAGCTAAAAGCAGTCAAAGAGAAAGTAGGCAATTTGGTTTATCCCATTGCCGATGGCGGTTTAGTGCTATACCCAGCAACCGTGCGTAACTCAGGCACAGAACAACCAGCAGCCGAACGCAACCACGATCCAATTGGCGCTGCTGATATTCCTTCTAGTGCGGACTTCAACTCAAAAGTGGACGCTGCGGTACGTAACTACTTCTTCATTCACCAAACCAACCCTAGTAACAACCAATACCGTTGGCTGACCTACGATCTGAATGGCGATGGTGATGAAGAATTACTGGTGCAACTTGATTGGTGTGGTTCTGGCGGTTGTACTCTGCTGGTATTCGAAAACCACGAGAAAGAATGGCGTTTCAACAGCCGTATGACGCTAGTGCAAAGCCCAATCATGCTCGGTCAACAAACTTCACACGGCTGGCGAGATCTGATTTTCAATGTTAGCGGCGGCGGTGCAACACCTGGTCAACACGTGATGCAATACACTGGCGTAAGTTACCCAATCAACCCAAGCTTGGCACCAAAAGCGAACAAAGAGCAAGTCAGCGGCGTGCGTCTGTTCTCAGATGGTATCAGCCCTGTTCGTGATGGAGTGCGCTTGTAATGGCGCAGCCTTGTCCACATTGTGGCTTCCAGTTCAACTGCATCTGTTCACTGCTGCCTAAGTTAAGCAGTGAACACTCGCTGATGCTGTTAATGCACCCTAATGAACTGACTCGCGATACCAACACTGGCAAACTGCTCGCCCAGTGCCAACTGAGTGTCACTCAAGTCGTTTGGGACCGAAAAACGCCACCAGCAGAGTTGTCAGAAACGCTAGCTAATCCAAGCCTACTGCCAGTACTGCTATTCCCAAGTGAAGAGAGCCTGACACTTGAACAAGTGCAGCAACAAAGTACCGAGCAAGGCAGACAACCGTTGTACATCATTGTTGATGCAACTTGGCAAGAAGCGCGCAAAATGATCAATAAAAGCCGATGGCTAGAGGGCATCGCGATGATGGGCTTAGCCACTCAAGCCGATTCCCAGTATCAACTGCGTCGCAACCAACAAGAAGGTAACTTATGTACCTTTGAAGTGGCAGCTCAATTGCTCGAACAACTTGGTGAAGAACAAAACCAGAAACAGATGCTGAATTTCTTCAAGCAATACCTTCCTCGTTTCCAAGCCGAGAAAAGTGGTCACGAGCTCAAAGCCTAGTGCCTATCAAAACAAAAAACGCAGCTTTAACGCTGCGTTTTTTATCGGCTGCTGTTTCACGTGAAACAAAACTCTAGAGCTCTTAAGCTCAATTAGAGCAAAGCATATTAAAACAAACGTGTCGGCTCACCTAAGTAATAACCTTGCAGATAGTCCACACCCATGTCCTGCGCAATGTCGCACACCTCTTTATTGTGCACGAACTCCGCGACAGTCTTGGCATTAAACACCTGGCACAAACGCACTAACTGCGAGGCAATCTTGCGCTGCTTTTGGTCTTTGTCGATATAGCGAATCAAACTACCATCGAGCTTAATTACTTCCGGCTCTAACTTGAGGATCTCATCAATATTGGAGTAACCCGAACCAAAATCATCCACAATGATGCGTGCGCCTAGGCTTCTAAAGTGACTGCACACCTCAATCATTCGGCCGTAGTCTTTAATCTGCTCCGACTCCAACACTTCCAAACCAATCCGTCTTGGGTCATTAAGTTGACTGATAGCATGCTCAAGCAACATCAAGGTTTTATCGCTGAGTAAATCCTGAGGAGACAAATTAATTGAGAAGTCGCCTTGTTTGTCCTTCATGTAATTCAACGTGGAACGGATCATGTGACGACTCAAACGTGTGTACAAATGCGTATCAGAAATGATGGGCAAGAAACGCCCCGGCGCAATAATGCTGCCATCCTCTTCGATGATACGCACCAAACACTCTTGGCTCGCGGGACGATGGTTGTAAGCGTGCACAATTGGCTGACTGTAGGTAATGATGTTCTGTTTGAGGATGGCGCGGCTCACACAGCTTAGCCAACCCAGCTGCTCTTTTCGCACGTCTTCATTGACCTCAATGTCTTTGGCATTACAGATGTGAGTATTACTTCGCACCCCAGCTCTTCGCGCTTCAATGCCTTTGAGGAGCAATTCATCCGGCGATGCAGTTGGAAAATCACGACGGCTAACTAAGCCACCGCACAATGAAATCGAAAGGTAATCAATGTCTCGTAAGCCACTTGGCTCAAAGTTGGTTTGCTCAACCGCATCAGCAAAGCGAGTAAAGTGTTGCTTAATCATTTCACTGCTGGTGTCGGCTTTAAATAAGAACGCCCACTCACCCACACCAATGCTATAGAGTTGCAGCGCGGCTGGTTTACCAAGACGTTTACGTAGGCGATTGCTAAAGTGCATCGACAAGTCTTTCAACAATTGGTCGCCAACGCGATAGCCGTACTTTTCGTTGATATGGCTGAAGTTAAGCAGTTTAAGTGTGAGTAGATGCTCATCGGCATTAATAGTGACTAAGCGCTCTTGCAGCGCAACGCGATTTTGTAACCCTGTACGGCTATCTCGACGAAAACTCTGTTCTAGCTTCTTCGCTTGGCGGTCGAGCTGATAGCCCATGTGCGTATTCATGTTATTCAGGTCACCAATCGCATTACGTATCAGACTAAACAACGGTGAAATCGAAGTAGTCATTTCCTGTGTGGGCAAATTGAGCTCGTCAACTTCGTCCCCTTCACGCATCGCAAGGTAAGTCAGGCTGTGGTGCAGAATTTCTTGATGATCACTCCCACCATGCAGTTCCCCCATGCAATAACTGCCGGACGTGCTAGAGATATCAGCAAAGGCACGAACTTCATCGCTGCTATCAATATAATCGAGTCGTGATGCGCAGTTATAAATCATCACCGCTTCAGGCTGGTGCATAGCAAGCTCTACCACCCCATGGCGCACTTGCTCCAGAGTTAAAGAAGGATGGTTATAGCAAAACTGAACTTCATCACCCAGACACCATGGGCGGTCGAAGCTCATGCTGCCATCGGGATGAATCTCGGTCACCGCACATACCTCTTTGCGCCCAATGGATTCGCGATAAAGTGGGAAATTCAGCAGCTGATTGAGCGTCAAGTCGTGCCCATCAGCAAGGTAGTGCTTGTAAACATCGATTGCTTTACGCTCTCCCAAGCTATACAAGCGCGTCCCTTTGGCATGAGTCACCTTATGAGGCATGCCGATCGGGTTCCACTCGGAATACGCGTTGGTCCACACCTTTAAGCTTTCACTATGTAAAGCAACCGCTACAACCGCTTCATCATAAACTTGGTCTTGATGCAGGACCCAGCAACCATCATCAATGGCTTGAGCCAAACCGCCAGAAACCATTGGGCCTTCAGTATTAAATACGCGATACACGGGGTAGTCACGTCGTTCGATTTGGACAGAAAAGCTGATAATGGCTTTGGAGCTATCTTGCAGTTCTAGGGCTTGTTTAAGGTCGTAACCATCAATATCTGGCGAGAAGGAATAATGCTGAGCCGCAGAAGTAAGTGTGGTTTGTTCAAACTCCATCACACATACTAAGCAGCCATGGTTGATGATCTCACCTTCTAGAATAACGTGGCGCGTGCTATGGCCGATAATGTGGGTATCAGGCAATCTTTCTAGAATTGCTCGAGCGAGTGCCGTTGCAGTATCGCGTGATTGTGTGGATAGCAGTTGCACCAGATAACGTTTATCCGCACAACACTGAGAAGTGACTAAAAAGTCATTAAGCTGATCCACATTTTGAACCAGTTGAGAGAATGCTCGCATTTACCCTACCACTGCCGTCATCAAGCCAAAACACATGAAAAGTGCTTTTATTATTTTACTGTTATGAGAGTAATTTACGTGGCTTTACGTGGCTTTGCTAGGGTCAGAATGAAGATTGAATGGATTAATGCGAAAGTGATTACAAAAGCGTAAGCAACGACTGCAAGTTATTGATTTCAACATCAGGTAAGGTTCGTGTTTTTGCCTGATTAATGACATTTTTATTCATATCATTAAACCAGCATGCGGCAAAACCCGAGAGTTTTGCACCTTGAACATCCGTCACCAGATGATCGCCAACATGAAGAATGTGCTCACTTGGTAAGCCCAGAAACTGCTGCGCTTTGGTGAACATATCTGGTGCTGGCTTCGCGCTGCCATCCGGCCCTGCTTTCAGCACTTGTTGGAAATAAGGTGTGAGCCCTATTCTATCTAAATCCACATTGCCGTTAGTTATGGCCACCAGCGGGATTTCTTGCCCCAGTTGAGCAAGTACATCGAGGCTTTGCTGTGGTACTTCAAAGCGGTTACGCCAATCTAAAGCAACCTCTACCGCGGCTTGCGCGGCAGAATGTGCTGCATCGTCATCGTAACCAACTTGGGAGAAGGCTTGCTTAAGTTGCACTAAGCGCCATACAGTGACATCACTCTTCAGCTCAGGTTGTTGCTGTAGAACACGTTGCTTGAGCGCAAACCAATCGGCTTTATCCATGTGAGCGATCGCCGGATGATGGTGTTTAAGCCAAGATAGCAACTCACGCTCCATACGAACTATCACTGGGTAGTTGTCATAGAGGGTGTCATCAAGGTCAAACGTCATCGCCTTTACAGGCGCGATACGGCGGAAGAATTTCATGGGATTCCTTGGGTTAGTCCGACTTGTCGTCGTTTCTCTTACGCGCTCTCGGGTGTGCCTGATCATAAGCTTGCGCTAAATGTTGGAAATCCAAGTGGGTGTAGATTTGGGTGGTCGAGATATTTTCATGCCCCAATAGCTCTTGCACTGCACGTAGGTTGTTACTCGATTCCAACATATGCGTTGCAAACGAGTGACGCAGTTTGTGCGGGCTGATGTGGCTCGCGACAGACTGTTTCTGCCCCCACTCCGCCATGCGCTTTTGCACACTGCGGTGTGAGATCCGTGTACCCAGCTTGGAAACAAACAGTGCAGGTTCACCCGGCGCGGCTAGATCACCACGCACACGTAACCATTTGCCAACCCATTCAGTTGCCATACCAGAGAACGGCACTTTACGTTCTTTGTCACCTTTACCAATCACTCGTAATTCGCCACTGCGCAGCTGAACATCACGCACATCGACACTTACCAGCTCTGCCAAACGCAGACCAGCGCCGTACATGAGCTCCATCATGGCACGATCGCGCACCGCTAGCGGGTCGTCTTCGTTCACTTCGAGCAGTTGGTTTACTTCATCCACATCGAGGTTTTTCGGCAGTGGGCGTTGCTTACGTGGTGCCGAAACCCCTTTGGCTGGGTTCGCTGACATTTCTCCACGTAGGATCAGGAAATCGAAAAAGCTGCGTAGAGAAGATAAGCGCGTCGCTAAGCTGCTGGCTTTCATGCCTTCACGCATGCCTTTACCTGCCAATTGACGCACCCAGCCCGCATCGACTTGCGACCAATCTTTCAACCCCATCTCAGCCAAGTGGTGAGCCATGGTTTCCAATTGTTGTTTGTAGTTGCGTTGGGTGTGCAGGCTAAGCCCCTTTTCGCTTCGCAGGAATTCGTAGAAGCGTTCAAGAGGCTTTTGAAGACTATTTGGCAGAGGAGTGTTGGGAGTTGTCGTCATCGTGACTTTGCCATACCAGTGTTTGAGCGAGATGTGCCACTACTAAGGATAGGTGACGCAAAAACAAGGTATCCATATCTGGTTGGAAATGACCGCCATCCTCGCTAGAAAATGCCAGTACGCCAAGCGTCTGTTTTTTCACAAGCGGTAGCACCACATAGGAACCCATTTCTGGAACATCCATATCCCCAAACAACGCTTCGCGATCCACTTTACGCAGACGACCTAAGTAAGCCTCTTTGCCGTTTAAGTGATTGGTAGCAAAACGTTGGTAGCTTTCCTTACTCAATTGAGTCGCAGCATCACACTGACTCAATAGACGCACATACGCCTTCAAACCAAGGTCTTTGGCTTTGAGTTCAATGGCCTTGATGACTTGCTTGAAATCACTGCACTTAAGGATTTGCCCTTGCAGATCCATGAACTCGTAGAAGGTGCGATCGTTGTTCGCTGCCAAAGACATCAGTGTGGTGATCTCTTCTTCCAGCTCTTCAATACGCTGACGCTGACGGTTCATTTGAATATGAACCAACGAGACCGCGCCTAAATCTGCATGAGGTAGAGAGAGGCGATCGACCAATTCTGGGCGTTGAACGAAGAAGTCTGGATGGTCTTTTAAATACTGAGCAACGACTTCCGCAGTCAGCGCATCCGCTTCAACTTCTGAGATTTGGTTTTCTTGCTCTTCAACTAGCACGACAATTGACCATCAAATACGTGTGTTGCTGGGCCAGTCATAAACAATGGTTTACCTGGACCTTGCCAAGAGATGCGCAAGTCACCGCCCGGAAGTGAAACTTTCACATTCTCGTCCAGTAGACCTTGCAAGATGCCAACCGCAACCGCACCACAGGCACCGCTACCACAAGCTTGGGTTTCACCCGCACCACGCTCATACACGCGCAAACGGATGTTGTTTCGATCCACGATCTGCATAAAGCCTGCGTTCACACGCTCAGGGAAGCGTTCGTGTGATTCTAATAGCGGACCAAGTGTTTCCACTTCTGCCGTATCCACATCGTCGACCACGGTCACCACATGCGGGTTACCCATGCTCACCGCGCCACAGAACAGGGTTTTGTCGCCTGTACGCATGATGTAGGTTTTCTCTTTCTGCTTCGCTTTAAAAGGGATCTTGCTCGGCTCGAACTCAGGCTCACCCATGTTCACCGTAACTTCACCATCGTCTTCGACATCAAGAATCATCTTACCCTTCTTGGTGCTAACGCTGATGCTGTACTTGTTAGTCAAACCTTTCAAACGGACGAAACGCGCGAAACAGCGAGCGCCATTACCACACTGCTCAACTTCACTGCCATCGGCATTAAAAATGCGGTAGTGGAAGTCAGTTTCTGGATCATAAGGCGCTTCAACCACAAGCAATTGGTCAAAACCAACGCCCGTGTGACGATCCGCCAAACGACGGATCAAATCTTGCGAGAAAAACACGTTCTGGGTAATGCAGTCGACGACCATAAAGTCGTTGCCCAAACCGTGCATTTTGGAAAAGTGGAAATGCATTTGTTGTGTGTTACTCCGGTAGAATCTGTTCCAGCTGCCACAAACTGGTCAGCTCCTCACGCTGGCGAACAAGGTGGCTTTGGTTGCCATCCACCATTACTTCCGCCGCTCGGGTACGAGTATTGTAGTTCGAAGACATCACAAAACCATAGGCGCCTGCAGAGCGAACCGCGAGTAGATCACCTTCTTGCAGCACTAGTGCTCGATCTTTGCCCAAGAAATCGCCCGTTTCACAGATAGGGCCGACTAAGTCATAAGTCTGTGCTTCACCTTCACGTGGTGCTACAGGAACAATATCTTGCCACGCTTGGTAAAGCGCAGGACGCATTAAATCGTTCATCGCCGCATCAATAATCGCAAAGTTCTTGTGCTCTGTGTGTTTTAGGAATTCCACACGCGTTAGCAAGATACCGGCGTTAGCTGCGATTGCACGACCTGGTTCGAAAATCAGTTCAAGATCTTGATGGTTCTCAAGACGACCTAACAGTGCTTTCGCGTAATCAGAAGGCTGTGGTGGCAATTCATCACGATATACCACGCCCAGACCACCACCAACGTCCAAGTGACGAATGTTGATGCCTTGCGCTTTTAAGTCATCAATCAACGCTAACAGACGGTCTGTAGCGTCGATAAAAGGTTCAATCTCAGTCAGCTGAGAGCCAATGTGGCAGTCGATGCCTTGCACGTTTAGGTTTGGTAAGCTCTGAGCAAATTTATATACCGCCGGTGCACGGTCAAAAGCGATACCAAACTTGTTGTCACGCAGACCAGTCGAAATGTAAGGGTGCGTTTTTGCGTCTACGTCAGGGTTAATTCGTAGAGAGATCGGTGCAACCACACCCAGCTCGCCCGCGACTTTATTCAAGCGCTCAAGCTCAGGCTCTGATTCCACGTTGAAGCATTTAATGCCCAGCTCCAGTGCGCGTTTCATCTCTGCTGGTGTTTTGCCAACACCCGAGAACACCACCTTCTTCGCATCACCGCCAGCCGCGATAACACGCTCAAGCTCACCACCTGATACGATATCAAAGCCTGAGCCCAAACGAGCCAGTGCATTCAATACGCCAAGGTTTGAGTTTGCTTTTACTGCATAACAAACAAGATGAGGATGCTGACCCACTGCGCTGTCAAACGCATTCCAATGACGCTCTAACGTCGCGCGTGAGTAAACATAAAGAGGAGTGCCATGCTGCTCGGCAAGAGCTTGAAGTGAGACGTCTTCGGCCCAAAGCTGGCCATCATCCTGATAGTTGAAGTAATCCAAAATTTGCTTCCCTTAATTAATTCGACTGCTAAACCCTGATTTCACCCTAAGGGTGGCTAATTATTGTGACTGCTCGTTCTGCTGAGCGTCATCTGGGATGTAAAGTGAACCTGATTGACCGCAACCAGCAAGTGTCGCTGCAACCATCACAAACAACACCGTAAGTAATTTTTTCATTTTGCATATCGTGATTATTAAACCAATGCCCCCTATAATCGCACCACACTCAGGAAAAGCAATAGGATAGACGGATGAACGATACTGAATTTCATCAACTGGTGGATGCGCAGATGCAAAACATCGAAGAATCCATCGATGAATCAGGTGCAGACATTGATTACGAAGTCACTGGCAACGTAATGACATTAGAGTTTGAAGACCGCAGCCAAATCATCATTAACCGCCAAGAGCCAATGCATGAAATCTGGTTGGCGTCGAAGTCTGGTGGCTTCCACTTCAAGCTGGTTGATGACAAATGGACTTGCTCTAAAACGGGCATGGAACTGTTTGAAATGGTGAAAGAAGAGTGCGAAAAGCACGCTGGTGAAGCGATCGATTGGGTATAAGCCAAAGAGTGTCATGACGACCAGTCACCCAAACGAAAAAAAGAGCACCTCAGTGCTCTTTTTTGTTGTTCGTTTTATGCATTCACCGCTTTGGTTGGGCGGGTTGGCGTACAGCCATCATTACGGTAAGGGATAATGTAGGTATTCCCTTCTTCCGGATGAATAATTTGGTAGTACTGCGGCAAGTTAAAGTTAATAAACTTCGACGATACACGACTGTCGTCTTTCACCGAGGTGTAGAAGCTGTTCACTGACGCAATCATTTCATCTTTAGAGCCACTAAACTGGTGGTAAACCTCAACTTGGTTTGATTCATCCAATACATAGATGTTGAAACCATCGTCAGTGTCTTCAAAGAAGAACTGCACCAAACCTTCACTGGCAAAGCCATCCACTACTTCTGGTAGTTGATACTCTTGTTCGCGATCCAGCATCAACAACGGTGAGCCTTTCAGCTTGTTGGTTGAAATGCTGCGGTAGAAGTCGACCGAGTTTTCCAGCTTCTGAACCGATACACCACGACGCTCAAAGAACAAACCGTAAGTTTGATTAGCAAGACGCATGGCTTTAAAGCGACGGCGTTTCTCTTGTTCAACAGGCTTCAAACGTAAGTCGATACACTCTGCCAATAGCTGATACACCATATTGCGCATCACGCCACGCATGTTTTTCGCATAACAGAATACATCCACCGACTCTGGCGGAATCGCATCTTGGTGCATTTTGCCAAGAATGGTCTTCAATGCATCCAACATCGCGGTTTCGCCTTTGAAGTGCAGGGTTCGCACTTCGTGCCATGAGTTGCGATAAACTAAATCGACACTGCCGACCAAGTTAATTTGCTCAGGGCCAAAGCTGAAGATATCGGTGTTCTTCACATCCACTTTGAGTGAACGACCAGACAGCTCTGCCGTTGGGTCATTTTCAAAGTTGATGAACATCGCCATCTGACTAATTTCACACGGGCTACCCAACGCTTGCATGGTTGGACGACGCTTGCGTAACGAGAAGGTGTTACGTAGGTCGCTCACCATTTGGTAGAACTTATCGATGTCTAACTGCGCTTCACGCACCACCGCGTGCAAACGTGTTGACTCGGTAATCAAACCGTTGAAGAACGCCCAAGAAACCAACTTACTCAAGTACTCATGGTGCTCAAGACAAGGTTGACCAAGAATGCGGTGCGCAATCAGTGGTTGCTTGTACAAGTACCAACCTGATTTGTTCACCCCACCTTCTTTTACTTCAATGAAGCTCAAGTCGGGCTCGTGCAAATCTGGCGAGATCTGAGGGTTAAGCAAGGTAACTTTCCCCGGCAGCACTTCGAATGCCGCGTACAGCTTACGGGCAAGAATGCTAATATCTTGCGGGCTGATCGCCGAGGTAATGTCATTACGACGCGCAAACTGAATCAAGTTACGGTAGCTTTGCATCAAAGCATCCAGCAGTGCATGGTGCACTACTTTCACTTGCTCTACTTTCCAGTTACGACGATCGTCGAGCTCCGCCAATACCGCTTCATCCCAATCCCATTTCGCAATCATGTCGCTCAAGGCTTCACGACGCCAAGCTACCGAGCCTACATCAGGTTCACGAGACAGCTTTTCATGGGTTTTAAGGTAGAAACAACGACGAACTAAATCCAAACGAGTGTCGTCTTGGATTCGCTCTAGGTAACGCGTTACTTTCTCTAGCATCAAGTAGTACGCATCCATGCCGTACAAGTCCGGCTCGTGGGCAAAGAAGCGACGCTTGGTGTCGATACTAAGAAGTTGTGTGTGCGGGTATTCCCACGAGTAAGCTTCAAGCAAGATCGCTTTCAACACGGACTTGTAAGGGGAATCGATACTCTTGTACAGCTGCCATAAGTTCGAGCCGAAGTACTCTTCAGCAGGAATGCGGTTAAGCTGACCAAAGTTGATCCACTCATCACAGTTGATGTAGCCATCTTTACAAAGCTGTGCAACGTACTCGTCGTAACACTCTTCCATTTCTGGTGGCACGATTTGCCACAACAAACGCTGTCCAGCTAGACGTACCGCAGAACGGTAGAACTCATCCAGCAATAATAAATGCTGAGAAGAACCACAGTTATCGCCGGTCATCTCTTCTGAACGGTTGCTACGAAAACGCTCTTCATCCATTAAGAAGAAGTTCGCTTCTACACCTTGGCTTTGTGCCCAGTCAGTGATCAGCAAGCATTTATTGGTCAGCAGTTCACGTTGGTCGTTATCCATCTCCGGTGAGATACACACCCAAATATCCAAATCACTTGAGGTACTTTGACCAATCGAAGAGGTACTGCCCATGGTGTACAAACCTAAGATCGCAGGTTGCTCTGCTGTCTTAAGCGCTTGACCAATCGTCAGTTGAGTATCATCAAGGAATCGTTGTTGGAGTTCGTTCAGCTCTAGACCAAACACACCATAAGGGACGTCTGCATCGTAGTAGCCGGGAATAACAGGATGGTTGTAGTTCAACAAGGCAGGAATCAAGTGGAAGACTTGCTGGCTTTGCGAATCCATAAGCGCCAGCGCACGGTCGATCCGTTGCTGGTTCAGGTTATCTAATCGCTGAATAAGTTTTTGGGTGTAAGCCTGCAAGGGAAGTTCCTTGGTTGAACAATCACGAAAATCTGCTGATGTTTTAAACCAAAATGGCTTAAAAATGTGATCAATTTAACACTTTCATCAGGGTTGGTAAAGATTTCCACCTGCAAATAGTTGTGGTCTAAAAACCCCACACTAGTCGCAAAAATTGATAGCGCAGTAGTGTCGCTTGTATTCGCCTATAACTAATAATAGTCCTTAGTCTAAATGAGAATCCAGTCACACTATTTCCATAACGTTATGTAATTCCATTCATGGCGCTCAGAGAAGACTAACTAACATTAAGATTTTCACGCGTTGAGTGGTAGGATTAGGCAAAACTAAAACAGCATTGAGAAGACCATGACACAATCTACGCCAATTCGCATTGCAACTCGAAAAAGCCCTCTTGCCCTATGGCAAGCACACTTTGTAAAAGACGCACTTCAAGCCGCTCACCCAGGTTTGGAAGTAGAACTCGTCACTATGGTGACCAAAGGCGACATCATTTTGGATACGCCGCTAGCCAAAGTTGGTGGTAAAGGCTTGTTCGTTAAAGAGCTAGAAGTGGCAATGCTTGAAGGTCGTGCAGACCTTGCGGTGCACTCAATGAAAGATGTACCAGTAGACTTCCCTGAGGGTCTTGGCTTGGTGACGATTTGTGAGCGTGAAGACCCACGCGATGCCTTCGTTTCTAACACTTACAACAACATTGATGAACTGCCACAAGGCGCAGTTGTAGGTACTTGTAGCCTGCGTCGCCAGTGTCAGTTAAAAGAATACCGCCCAGACCTAGTTATCAAAGAGTTGCGTGGCAACGTAGGTACTCGTCTAGGTAAGCTAGATGCAGGTGAATACGACGCGATCATTCTTGCTGCAGCAGGTCTGAAACGCCTTGAGCTAGAAGAGCGCATCCGTAGCTTTATCGAGCCAGAGCAATCGCTACCAGCAGTAGGCCAAGGTGCGGTGGGTATTGAGTGTCGTGTGGATGACGAGCGTCTACTTAAGCTGCTTGAGCCACTAAACCACCAAGATACGGCAGATCGCGTACGCTGTGAGCGCGCGATGAACCTCACCCTTGAAGGCGGTTGTCAGGTGCCAATCGGCAGTTACTCACTGCTTGATGGCGACAACATCTGGCTTCGCGCACTAGTTGGTGAACCAGACGGCAGCCTAATTGTGCGTGGTGAAATTCGTGGTCACCGCAACGATGCCGAAGCACTCGGTGTTCAACTGGCTAACGAGCTACTTGAAAACGGTGCGCGCGACATCCTAACCAAACTGTACGCAGACCACGAATAATCATGGCAGTGTTGGTCACTCGTCCGGGAGAGCAAGGCATGGCGCTTTGCTCTCTGCTCGAAAGGCACGGCAAAACTGCAATTCATCACCCTCTGATCGACATCGTCGCCGATCTCAGCGACACGCAACTCTCCAAATACATTGAAACCGCTCAAATCATCATTGCTGTTAGCCAACATGCGGTGCAATGCGCAGAGCAAATCTTGCAGAACCACGCTAAATCATGGTCTAAGCAGGCCATATACCTTGCCGTTGGTCAAAAAACAGCACACTATTTGAGCAAATGTACCCAACAAAAAGTACACTATCCACAAGTCAGTGATAGTGAGCACTTGTTGCAGCTTCCCGAGCTAAACAATGTAGAAAAACAAACAGTTCTGATCCTCCGTGGCAACGGCGGTAGAGAGCTGATAAAAGATGCATTGGTGAGACGTGGAGCAAAAGTTCACTATAGTGAGACTTATAAGAGAGAATTTATCCCATTCGATCCAGTAAGCTGTGTCTCACTATGGAAAACCCAACAAATCGACCAGATTATCGTCACCAGTGGTGAACAACTGGATTATTTGTGCAGCCAATTGACGTCAGAGCAATTGACTTGGCTTAATCAACAAGAGTTGTATATCCCCAGTCAGCGAATCGCTGACATCGCAATTCAACGGGGCTTCACTCAGGTCAGGTGCACAGGAAGCGCATCCAACCAAGAATTACTGGCTGCTCTCCAGCCCTAGCTACACAGGATATAGGCATGACAAGTAAAAATAACGACCAAAAGAATAACGATAAAAACCTTTCCGAAGAAACTACATCGGCACCGCTAGCTGAAAAAGACACGCCTAAGAAGGAATCTGAGCCAAACAAGGCAGAACCAAACAAAGTTGAATTTGAGGAGAAGCAAGGTAAACGCGGCGTGAAGCTGGGTACTGTCGCTATCGTCTTATCACTGATTTTTGGTGGTGGTCTCACTTACAAAATGCTTGAGCAGCAATCTGAATACCAAACTCAGATCGCTCAGCTTCAAAGCCAACTGGAACAAGCTCAATCAGCAATGAAGCAAGAGCTTAGCCAAGTAAAAGAAGAAACCATTGAAAAAGCGACCACCGTCACTCACAAAGCAGAAGTGGTACTGGGTCAGCAACAAAAGAGCATCGAAAGCCTGCAACTGGCAGTCGCTGATGTGAAAGGTCGTCGTCCAAATGACTGGCTACTGGCAGAAGCTGATTACCTAGTAAAACTGGCAGGTCGTAAATTGTTCCTAGAGCACGACGTAGAAAGTGCTACTCAATTGATGGAAAGCGCGGACCAACGTATCGCAGCGCTGAACGACCCAAGCTTGGTCGGTCTGCGTAAAGCCATGGCAAACGACATTACTAAGCTGCGTGTTGTTCCTTTAGTAGACCGTGATGGCTTGGTATTGCGCCTCACTGCACTACAACAGCAAGTAGACAAACTGCCACTTGCGAATGCTTTACTACCAGAAGCGGCTGCGGTAGAGAAACAACAAGTGTCTGAAGACATTGCAAACTGGCAAGATAACCTGATGACGTCACTAAAAGACTTCTCAGAAAACTTCATCACTTTCCGCACTCGTGACGGCAACGTAATCCCTCTATTGTCACCACAACAACACTTCTACTTGAAAGAAAACATCAAAGCGAAGTTAGAGACGGCAATTAAAGCGGTTTACCAAGAGCAAGGTGAAATCTACACCACCTCTTTAGAAACAGCAGACAAATGGGCAATGGCATTCTTCAACCAAGACGACAACTCGGTGAAAGAATTTAACAAAACACTGAGCCAACTGAGCAAGCAAGACATTCAAGTTGAATACCCTGCGAAGCTAGAAAGCCAAAACCAACTCTCTGACGTGATTCGTGAACGCCTACGTCGTGAAGTGACCACAATGACAGGTACGGAGGATAAGTAATGGTTCGTCTTATTTTCCTATTTGTTGTTCTTGGTGCCGGCTTATTTGTTGGCACTCAATTCTCAGGTCAGCAAGGTTATGTCCTGATCTCAATTGCCAACAAAACCATTGAGATGAGTGTAACCACTCTAGTGATCTTCGTGATTGCTGCCTTGGCGGCGCTGTTCTTTCTAGAATACGTGGTCAAGAAAGTGGTTTACGCAAGCTCAAGCACATGGAATTACTTTAGTGTGCGCAAAATGCGTCGCTCTCGTCGCTACACCAACGAAGGTATCATCAAGCTACTTGAAGGTGACTGGAAAGGCGCAGAGAAGAAAGTAACACGCTGGGCAAACCACCACGATATGCCTCTTCTGTGTTACTTAGTGGCTTCAGAAGCTGCGCAAGGTCAAGGTGACAAAGCCAAGCGTGACCAGTACCTAGAACTGGCAAGCCAGCAAGAAAACGCGCACCTAGCGGTAGAGTTGACTCGCGCGAAACAGTTCATTCGTGATAACGAATTCGAATCTGCATTCGATACACTGCAAGCACTGAAAGGTCAGTACGCGAATAACTCGATTGTTCTTAACCTGCTGAAAACCACTTACATGCAGCTTAAGCTATGGCAACCGCTGATCGATCTGATGCCTCAGCTAAGCAAAGCCAAACTGGTAACGGAAGAAGAGCAAGCGGAACTGATTCAGAAAGCACAATGCGGCTTGCTACACGAAGTGGCTCAGCAGCAAGGCAGTGAAGGTCTTATCTCACACTGGAACGGGCTGCCACGTAAGGTAAAACAAGACGCTCATTTGATCGGCTGTTTTGCTCACGAGCTCATCTCACGTAAAGCAGATAACGAGGCATTCACAGTAATCAAAGAAGCACTGAAGAAGAGCCCAACACCAGAGCTGTACCAGTTACTGCCAGAGCTAAACTTACCGGATAGCCATCCAGTCATCGTATTCTTGGAAGGTATCTTGAAGCGTGAACCAGAGAACGCAGCGGCGCAAAGTGCATTAGCGCACTTCTTCTTCCGCCAAGAAAAATGGCAAGAAGCACAAGAGCACTTCGAGGTTGCGCTAAAACTTCGTTCAGACGTTTCTGACTATGCTTACCTAGCAGACACACTAGAGAAGCAAAACCTAACAAAAGCGGCTCACGAGGTCTCTCGTAAAGCGCTAACGCTAGTTCAAAACAACTAAGCGACCCAGAAAGCAGAAAGCCGACAGTTTACTGTCGGCTTTTTTATTGCCTGCAATTCCTCACGCTCACGCCCTATCATCGTAACGACTGGCTCCCCCAAGAGCTGAGTTCCCTCTATTGCCTGCACCTGATTAGAAATAATCATCAAAGCCTATGTCGTTCATTCCAAGCAGCTCTTCTTCGTGTCACTAAGAACCACGTGAAACAACCGCGATCACTTTCTGCAAGGCATAACGATTGGTTTTAAATGGTTAGGAGGGAAAGTCTCCTTCAAGAGCACAGTAAAGCGTAGTGATGGCCAAAGAAGTAACTAGGAGTAATGTTATGCACTTATTCGATGTGAGAGCCCCATACAGCGCTTGGGTAGCGTTTGTTAATAAAAGGATAAAGCAAAGCGACAGCAAGTATCAGAAGGTGCTCAGACGCTCTAATACACATGAATGCTACAGTGAGTAGAAACGCTCTTTTGTTAAAAGAAACACTGCTTCGATATAGAGAGGAATAATAAGGGGAAAGCTCAATCACTTTCGCTAGAGGGCAGTTTCTATAACCCTACAAGGCAAAGAAAGTAGAAAGCCTCAAGGTACGGCTAAACGCTGGGCAGCTTATTGAGTGGAGAGCAGAAGCGCTAGTTTGGAACTGCACTCGGTTAGGAAGTCACTTCATTTATTTGCCAGCACTAGAAACGACGAAAGCCCGTTGGTTTCTCAACAGGCTTTCTTTGTAGTGACTGAGTTCGAGGACGACTAACCCTAAGTCGCGACTGACTTGGGACTTGATGCAAATCCCGTCTAATTCTCAAACGTCGGAAATGAAAAAAGCCTCGCTATTTCTAGCGAGGCTTCTTAATAGTGGCGGAGAGATAGGGATTTGAACCCTAGATACGCTATTAACGTATGCCGGTTTTCAAGACCGGTGCTTTCAACCACTCAGCCATCTCTCCACAAATTGTTACTAAAATTTAGTCTTACACTAATGATGCTAATTCTTAGTTTTGCCTTTAGATTTATCTAAAAGCGATATTAAAGCCTGGCGATGTCCTACTCTCACATGGGGAAGCCCCACACTACCATCGGCGCTAATTCGTTTCACTTCTGAGTTCGGAATGGAAGTCAGGTGGGTCCAAATCGCTATGGTCGCCAAGCAAATTCTTTAATTCAGAAAGCTGTTTCAGTTCTTACACATTCAATTCGTTCTTGCTTTGAGTCCATCAAAACCCCTTGGGTGTTGTATGGTTAAGCCTCACGGGCAATTAGTACAGGTTAGCTCAACGCCTCACAACGCTTACACACCCTGCCTATCAACGTTCTAGTCTCGAACAACCCTTTAGGATACTTAAAGTATCAGGGAAGACTCATCTCAGGGCTCGCTTCCCGCTTAGATGCTTTCAGCGGTTATCGATTCCGAACTTAGCTACCGGGCAATGCGTCTGGCGACACAACCCGAACACCAGAGGTTCGTCCACTCCGGTCCTCTCGTACTAGGAGCAGCCCCCTTCAATCTTCCAACGCCCACGGCAGATAGGGACCGAACTGTCTCACGACGTTCTAAACCCAGCTCGCGTACCACTTTAAATGGCGAACAGCCATACCCTTGGGACCGACTTCAGCCCCAGGATGTGATGAGCCGACATCGAGGTGCCAAACACCGCCGTCGATATGAACTCTTGGGCGGTATCAGCCTGTTATCCCCGGAGTACCTTTTATCCGTTGAGCGATGGCCCTTCCATTCAGAACCACCGGATCACTATGACCTGCTTTCGCACCTGCTCGAATTGTCATTCTCGCAGTCAAGCGGGCTTATGCCATTGCACTAACCTCACGATGTCCAACCGTGATTAGCCCACCTTCGTGCTCCTCCGTTACGCTTTGGGAGGAGACCGCCCCAGTCAAACTACCCACCAGGCACTGTCCGCAACCCCGATGAGGGGTCAACGTTAGAACATCAACACTACAAGGGTGGTATTTCAAGGACGGCTCCACTAATACTGGCGTACTAGTTTCAAAGCCTCCCACCTATCCTACACATGTAGGGTCAATGTTCAGTGCCAAGCTGTAGTAAAGGTTCACGGGGTCTTTCCGTCTAGCCGCGGGTACACTGCATCTTCACAGCGATTTCAATTTCACTGAGTCTCGGGTGGAGACAGCGTGGCCATCATTACGCCATTCGTGCAGGTCGGAACTTACCCGACAAGGAATTTCGCTACCTTAGGACCGTTATAGTTACGGCCGCCGTTTACCGGGGCTTCGATCAAGAGCTTCGACCGAAGTCTAACCCCATCAATTAACCTTCCGGCACCGGGCAGGCGTCACACCGTATACGTCATCTTACGATTTTGCACAGTGCTGTGTTTTTAATAAACAGTTGCAGCCACCTGGTATCTGCGACTCTCAATAGCTCCATCCGCAAGGGACTTCACCGTCGAGAGCGTACCTTCTCCCGAAGTTACGGTACCATTTTGCCTAGTTCCTTCACCCGAGTTCTCTCAAGCGCCTTGGTATTCTCTACCCGACCACCTGTGTCGGTTTGGGGTACGATTCCTTACAATCTGAAGCTTAGAGGCTTTTCCTGGAAGCATGGCATCAATGACTTCACTACCGTAGTAGCTCGACGTCGTGTCTCAGCCTTAAGAAGAGCCGGATTTACCTAACTCTTCAGCCTACGCACTTGAACCTGGACAACCGTCGCCAGGCCCACCTAGCCTTCTCCGTCCCCCCATCGCAATTGTAAGAAGTACGGGAATATTAACCCGTTTCCCATCGACTACGCCTTTCGGCCTCGCCTTAGGGGTCGACTTACCCTGCCCCGATTAACGTTGGACAGGAACCCTTGGTCTTCCGGCGAGGAGGTTTTTCACCCCCTTTATCGTTACTCATGTCAGCATTCGCACTTCTGATACGTCCAGCATGCGTTACCACACACCTTCAACCGCTTACAGAACGCTCCCCTACCCAATGCACAAAGTGCATTGCCGCAGCTTCGGTTTACTACTTAGCCCCGTTACATCTTCCGCGCAGGCCGACTCGACCAGTGAGCTATTACGCTTTCTTTAAATGATGGCTGCTTCTAAGCCAACATCCTGGCTGTCTGAGCCTTCCCACATCGTTTCCCACTTAGTAGTAATTTGGGACCTTAGCTGGCGGTCTGGGTTGTTTCCCTCTCCACGACGGACGTTAGCACCCGCCGTGTGTCTCCCGGATAGTACTTACTGGTATTCGGAGTTTGCAAAGGGTTGGTAAGTCGGGATGACCCCCTAGCCTTAACAGTGCTCTACCCCCAGTAGTATTCGTCCGAGGCGCTACCTAAATAGCTTTCGGGGAGAACCAGCTATCTCCAGGTTTGATTGGCCTTTCACCCCTAGCCACAAGTCATCCGCTAATTTTTCAACATTAGTCGGTTCGGTCCTCCAGTTGATGTTACTCAACCTTCAACCTGCCCATGGCTAGATCACCTGGTTTCGGGTCTATATCCAGAGACTGAACGCCCAGTTAAGACTCGGTTTCCCTACGGCTCCCCTAGATGGTTAACCTTGCCACTGAATATAAGTCGCTGACCCATTATACAAAAGGTACGCAGTCACACCACGAAGGTGCTCCTACTGCTTGTACGTACACGGTTTCAGGTTCTATTTCACTCCCCTCACAGGGGTTCTTTTCGCCTTTCCCTCACGGTACTGGTTCACTATCGGTCAGTCAGTAGTATTTAGCCTTGGAGGATGGTCCCCCCATATTCAGACAGGATATCACGTGTCCCGCCCTACTCGATTTCACTTTAAATGCGTTGCCGGTTACGGGGCTATCACCCTGTATCGCACAACTTTCCAGAAGTTTCACCTGACGCATAAAAAGCTTAAGGGCTAATCCAATTTCGCTCGCCGCTACTTTCGGAATCTCGGTTGATTTCTTTTCCTCGGGGTACTTAGATGTTTCAGTTCCCCCGGTTCGCCTCGCTACGCTATGTATTCACGCAGCGATACTAGCTTATGCTAGTGGGTTTCCCCATTCGGAAATCCCAGACTCAAATGGTTTTTACTACCTAATCTGGGCTTATCGCAAGTTAATACGTCCTTCATCGCCTCTGACTGCCAAGGCATCCACCGTGTACGCTTAGTCACTTAACCATACAACCCGAAGGAGTTTCGAATTGAAGTTAAACAACCAAAGTTGCTATCTCATTATTTGAATGAGCGAGATAGCTTTCGATTTTGCCGGACTCAAATATGTTTTGCTTTCGCAAAACCCAAGAACACTTGAATGTGTTGTTTGGAGTATTCAATTAAGAATACTTTGAGAACTTTACAAACAATCTTAAAGATTGTTTTGTCAGCTTTCCAAATTGTTAAAGAGCTAGATTTCTTAATGAAACCATTTTTAAAAGCACTCTGCTTTCTATAGCAAAGAAAGTGCGCTTAAAGATGGTGGAGCTAAGCAGGATCGAACTGCTGACCTCCTGCGTGCAAGGCAGGCGCTCTCCCAGCTGAGCTATAGCCCCATCAAGGTGTCGATACTGTATGCCAATTCCTTGGGAAGGGAATTGGTGGGTCTGAGTGGACTCGAACCACCGACCTCTCGCTTATCAGGCGAACGCTCTAACCACCTGAGCTACAGACCCAGTATCGTCTCTTTCGTATAAACCGTATCAATCTGTGTGGACACTCATCGTGAGTAATCATCGTATAAGGAGGTGATCCAGCGCCAGGTTCCCCTAGCGCTACCTTGTTACGACTTCACCCCAGTCATGAACCACAAAGTGGTAAGCGTCCTCCCGAAGGTTAAACTACCTACTTCTTTTGCAGCCCACTCCCATGGTGTGACGGGCGGTGTGTACAAGGCCCGGGAACGTATTCACCGTGGCATTCTGATCCACGATTACTAGCGATTCCGACTTCACGGAGTCGAGTTGCAGACTCCGATCCGGACTACGACGCACTTTTTGGGATTCGCTCACTCTCGCAAGTTGGCCGCCCTCTGTATGCGCCATTGTAGCACGTGTGTAGCCCTACTCGTAAGGGCCATGATGACTTGACGTCGTCCCCACCTTCCTCCGGTTTATCACCGGCAGTCTCCCTGGAGTTCCCGACATTACTCGCTGGCAAACAAGGATAAGGGTTGCGCTCGTTGCGGGACTTAACCCAACATTTCACAACACGAGCTGACGACAGCCATGCAGCACCTGTCTCAGAGTTCCCGAAGGCACCAATCCATCTCTGGAAAGTTCTCTGGATGTCAAGAGTAGGTAAGGTTCTTCGCGTTGCATCGAATTAAACCACATGCTCCACCGCTTGTGCGGGCCCCCGTCAATTCATTTGAGTTTTAATCTTGCGACCGTACTCCCCAGGCGGTCTACTTAACGCGTTAGCTCCGAAAGCCACGGCTCAAGGCCACAACCTCCAAGTAGACATCGTTTACGGCGTGGACTACCAGGGTATCTAATCCTGTTTGCTCCCCACGCTTTCGCATCTGAGTGTCAGTATCTGTCCAGGGGGCCGCCTTCGCCACCGGTATTCCTTCAGATCTCTACGCATTTCACCGCTACACCTGAAATTCTACCCCCCTCTACAGTACTCTAGTCTGCCAGTTTCAAATGCAATTCCGAGGTTGAGCCCCGGGCTTTCACATCTGACTTAACAAACCACCTGCATGCGCTTTACGCCCAGTAATTCCGATTAACGCTCGCACCCTCCGTATTACCGCGGCTGCTGGCACGGAGTTAGCCGGTGCTTCTTCTGTCGCTAACGTCAAATAATGCAGCTATTAACTACACTACCTTCCTCACGACTGAAAGTGCTTTACAACCCGAAGGCCTTCTTCACACACGCGGCATGGCTGCATCAGGCTTGCGCCCATTGTGCAATATTCCCCACTGCTGCCTCCCGTAGGAGTCTGGACCGTGTCTCAGTTCCAGTGTGGCTGATCATCCTCTCAGACCAGCTAGGGATCGTCGCCTTGGTGAGCCCTTACCTCACCAACTAGCTAATCCCACCTAGGCATATCCTGACGCGAGAGGCCCGAAGGTCCCCCTCTTTGGCCCGTAGGCGTTATGCGGTATTAGCCATCGTTTCCAATGGTTATCCCCCACATCAGGGCAATTTCCTAGGCATTACTCACCCGTCCGCCGCTCGACGCCGTTATCGTTCCCCGAAGGTTCAGATAACTCGTTTCCGCTCGACTTGCATGTGTTAGGCCTGCCGCCAGCGTTCAATCTGAGCCATGATCAAACTCTTCAATTTAAGATTTTGTTCGGCTCAATGAATACTGAACATTACATAAAGTAATGTTTGAATTGACTGTGCTGAGTCTTTCGACTCAATGGTCACTTCGTATCATTGAAACCTAATTTGAAGCCGAAGCTTCTAATTGGATTATCATCAACGAGTGCCCACACAGATTGATAGGTCTATATTTTTAAAGAGCTTGCTTATCGAGAAGTTTTTCTCTCAAAGCGGAGGTGCATTCTAACGAGATAATTGAGAGTGTCAAACACTTTTTTCAATTTATTTTCTCAGAAGCTTTTCACCTCTCCGACTCTGCTGAAGCCTTATCGCGTCTGCCGTGTCGGTGGATGCGCATTATAGGGAACTCTGATCCGTTCGCAACCCTTTTTTGAAAAAAAATGGAAAAAACTGACTGTTCGATGACTATTTCATCAAAAAAGCAAAAAAGAGGGTAAAAAACCCTCTTTTTCTGCCTCAAAAGCCGTATTTAAATGAATGCGTACGCGTCTGCGAACATACGTTCACTCTTCGCTTTCTTGTTCTGAGTGAACTGTTCACGAGCTGCGCCAGCCATTTCGAAACGACCTGCAATATAGATATCGTAGTTTTCTAAGCTTTCGAAATCTTCACTCACCGCTTGTAGTACGTTACCAACTTTACCTTGCCAGTCGGCAGGTGCTTCTTCTACTACTGGAATAAAGTGAACGTTAGCAAACTTTGCAGCGATCTCGACTAACTCTTCTTTAGCGTAAAGTTGGCAATTGTCGCGCGCACCCCAGTATAGATAGATAGGATTGGTTTTGCTCTGTGCAACACAGTGATCCAGAATCGAACGCACGTAACTAAAGCCAGTACCACCAGCAATCAATAATAGTGGGCGTTCGCTTTCTTCTTGAACCCAAGCATCACCATGTGGAGCATCAATCTCGATATGACCATCTGTTTCTAGTGCCGCTTGCATTGCTTCAACGACTTCTAGTGCATAAGCGTTGTGTTCCGCCGCACCGATGTGCAGTTCAAGTTCACCTTCATGACGACATGGGCTGCTCGCAATAGAGAAAGGACGTTTGTCTTTTTCACCCATCACTACCATAAGGTACTGACCTGCTTTAAAAGGTACAGGTGATTCTGGATGAAGAAGGATTTGATAAGTATTACAAGCTAACGGCTGAATAGACTTTACTTTACATTGGATGGTCATGGTGTTCCTCTCGCTTACTCATCAAAAGTAAGCACTAAATTACTTTCTGTATAGGCTTGGCAAGGGAATATCCAACCTTGCTGTTGCTCTTTTTCGGTTAGCATCGGTTCGAGGTGGTAACTCACCTCGCCCGTTAGCTTTTTACACATACACATGGCGCAAGCGCCAACTTGGCAACGGTGTGGGAAGCGAATATTGTTGTTGAGCGCAGCTTCCAACACCGTCTCCCCTTCTTTTACTTGGAACCTAACGTCCATTGGTAGAAGGTGGACTTGATGACTCATAGAATACCTAACTGGTCCCAAATCTCATCGACTTTAGCCACAAGTTTAGGATCTTTTTTGATAGGCGTACCCCACTCGCGCGTGACTTCGGATTCGAACTTGTTGGTCGCATCCAATCCTAATTTGGATGAACTATGAGTCTTACCATGCACTTGAATAGTGTCTCTATCTGGATCCATTCGGGTTGTTACAGCCCAAATGATGTCATTCCAATCTCGTGCATTAACGTCATCGTCGCACAAGATAATGAATTTGTTATCCGTGTACTGAGCAAAGAAGTCCCAAAGGTATTCCATCAAGGCTTGCGATTGACCAGCTTGGTCTTTCTTCATGGTCACAACAGCGAACTGGTTATTAGCTGTTGCTGGTAGATAGATATCGACAATCTCAGGGCGTTGCTGTTTCAACTCATTCAGTTCTGTTTCAGTAATCGCTTTGCTGTCTCGCTCAGTGACCTCGGTTCGCGTCGCTAGCTCGGCATCCCATTTAATAGTTGCATCTAACCCCATCTTGGAGCCAAGACCAACCACAGGCGAAGCAAAGTCAAGTGAGTCGATTGGCGTGTTGTCTATCATCAAGGTGTCACGTACAGGATCCATATGCTCTGACATGGCTTTCACGACATCATTCCAATCTCGTGCGTTTACCGATTCATCGCACACAATAACAAACTTGGTGTACATGAATTGACGCAAGAAAGACCACACGCCCATCATTACGCGCTTGGCATGACCTGGGTACTGCTTCTTCATAGTGACGACTGCCATTCGGTACGAACAACCTTCAGGCGGTAGGTAGAAGTCTTCAATCTCTGGGAACTGCTTTTGCAGAATCGGCACAAAGACTTCGTTTAATGCCACACCCAATACAGCGGGTTCATCTGGCGGACGGCCTGTGTAGGTACTGTGGTAGATTGGGTCTTTACGCATGGTAATGTGCGTAATGGTAAACACGTGGTGCTTTTCTTTTTCGTTGTAGTAGCCAGTGTGGTCACCATAAGGACCTTCATCGGCAAACTCGTTAGGGTCAATATAGCCTTCCATCACGATTTCAGCGCTCGCTGGCACTTCCAAATCATTACTAACTGACTTCACGACTTCCGTTTTGCTGCCACGTAGCAAACCTGCAAATGCGTATTCCGATAGCGTATCTGGCACTGGCGTTACTGCACCAAGAATGGTAGCTGGGTCTGCACCAAACGCGACCGAAACTGGGAAAGGTTTACCTGGATGGGTTTCCATCCAATCGCGCAGGTCAAGCGCACCACCACGATGAGCTAACCAACGCATGATGATTTTGTTCTTGGCAATTTTCTGCTGACGGTAAATGCCTAGGTTCTGACGTTTCTTATTCGGACCCTTGGTCACGGTTAAGCCCCACGTAAGCAATGGCGCAACGTCTTCTGCCCAGCAACTCATCACCGGGATTTTATCCAAATCGACTTCATCACCTTGCCACACAATCTCTTGGCACGATGCTTTTCTTAAGCGCTTGGCTGGCATGTTCAATACTTGCTTGAACACTGGCAATTTTTCCAATGCGTCTTTGAAGCCTTTTGGTGGCTCAGGTTCTTTCAAATAAGCCAGCAGCTTACCGACTTCTCTTAATTCTTTAACGTCTTCACGTCCCATACCAATCGCGACACGCTCTGGCGTACCAAATAGGTTCGTCAAAACAGGTACGTCGAAGCCAATTGGGTTCTCAAACAACAGCGCAGGGCCACCAGCACGCAAGGTACGGTCGCTGATTTCTGTCATTTCGTAAGCGGGGTCGACGGGGTGAGTGATGCGTTTAAGTCGACCTTTCTGTTCTAGGTGGTCGATAAATTCGCGTAAATCCTTAAAACTCATAGGCCTTCATGCTGGCTGATTAAACTGTCCGCAGTATAACAAATAGGAGGACGCTAAGATCCTCCTATTTTGTGTGGGTATGTGAACTCGATAGCGACAAGAGTTGTTACTTAAAGAACATCAACAACGGTTATTCCAAGAATTCCGCAATCTGTCGTGTTTTTACTTGGTGATTGTTTGAGACCAACTCTTCTAACCACGAGTGATGCCCTTGCTTTGCGAGTTCTCTAGCAACCAAAGTAGCTTCTTCTGAAAGTGCCATCTTGGCCACTAGGAATTGTTTTACGTCATGAGAGAGTGGATTGGATCTTGTGAGTAGTTCAATCGCATAAGGTTTTAAGGTTGGATTGACGGTGGAATTCATCAATTGTTGTAGTGAAAACTCATCACCAACTTCTGCTAATCTGGCTAACTCTGTTTGGCTGTTGTAATCCGCACGCATGCGCCACAACAGATCGTACATCGCCTGATTTTGGCTTACTTGTGCCAAACGTACAATCACGGCTGTGGATGGCAGCCAGCTGGTAACATTAGCATGGGTTAATTGTTTGGTCAGTGCTTCAAGCGCGTCTGGCGATAAGCTGTCTAGCTCACGAATAAGTAACGCTTCTCTGGTTTGCACTTGATGCGTCGTACCTGTTAACCAATCCTTGAGGTTTAGCTCCTGCCGCTCTGCTTCCAAAACAAATTCTAACGTTCTCTGATCCTGCTTCCAGCGTTTTATCAGACGGCTAGCAATGGCCGGGAAATTAAACGCAGGTACACTGAATTCATAACCATCCCCTCGCTCAAGCACTTGGTAAGTTGGAGTTATGCTGATTTGGGATTCGACAAAAATCGACATTCTTGGGGTAAGGATGAGTTCTTGTTGCTCTAGCTTTTCGAGCAAAAGGAAACGGACGACTTCTTGTTGAGGAAAGGCAAGCCGGTCTAGGGCAAATTTAAGCGAGTCAACCTCGTCCCTGACTGCGTAATCAAGCAGTTCAGATACTTTGGTCTGTATTTGAGAGTCCTGAAGCCACTGCTCTACCACGGTTTCCTGCATTTCCTTGGCAGTTGACGTCGCGGGTAGTGTGATAAGTGACAAGCTCAGGAGTAATGACGACAACATTCCTTGTTGCATGTTAACCTCCCGATAACATTTTCTTCATTCTGCTGCTTCTATCGGGAGAAAGCAATAAAAAAGCCACCGATATACGGTGGCTCTTCGCAGAATTGATTATCTGAGACTATTGACGACGCATTGCATCGAAGAACTCGTCGTTGGTCTTCGTCATCGCTAGCTTGTCGATTAGGAACTCCATCGCATCAGTTTCGCCCATTGGGTGAACGATCTTACGTAGAATCCACATCTTCTGAAGTTCTTCGTTCTTAGTTAGAAGCTCTTCACGACGTGTGCCACTGCGGTTGAAGTCAATCGCAGGGAATACACGTTTCTCTGCAATCTTACGGTTCAAGTGGATTTCCATGTTACCTGTACCCTTGAACTCTTCGTAGATAACTTCGTCCATCTTAGAACCAGTATCGACTAGAGCCGTAGCAAGGATAGTTAGGCTGCCGCCTTCTTCTACGTTACGCGCAGCACCGAAGAAACGCTTAGGACGGTGTAGTGCGTTTGCATCTACACCACCAGTTAGTACTTTACCTGATGAAGGCACTACGGTGTTGTATGCACGAGCTAGACGAGTGATAGAGTCAAGCAGGATAACCACGTCTTTCTTGTGTTCAACAAGACGTTTTGCTTTCTCGATTACCATTTCCGCTACTTGTACGTGGCGAGAAGCTGGTTCATCGAACGTTGACGCTACTACTTCACCTTTAACTAGACGCTGCATCTCTGTTACTTCTTCAGGACGTTCGTCGATAAGAAGTACCATCAACTCACACTCTGGGTGGTTGTATGCGATGCTTTGAGCGATGTTTTGCAGAAGCATTGTCTTACCCGCTTTAGGCGGAGCAACAATCAGACCACGTTGACCTTTACCAATTGGCGATGCCAAGTCTAAAACACGTGCTGTGATGTCTTCTGTAGAACCGTTACCGCGCTCCATAACCATACGCTCGTTAGCGTGTAGAGGCGTTAAGTTCTCGAATAGGATCTTGTTACGAGCGTTGTCTGGTTTGTCGTCGTTTACTGTGTTGACTTTTAGCAGAGCAAAGTAACGCTCACCGTCTTTTGGTGGGCGAATTTTACCAGCAATTGAGTCACCAGTACGTAGGTTGAAGCGACGAATCTGACTTGGCGAAACGTAGATGTCGTCTGGACCAGCAAGGTATGAGCTGTCCGCGCTACGTAGGAAACCAAAGCCGTCTTGCAGAATCTCCAGAACCCCATCGCCAAAGATGTCTTCGCCGCCTTTCGCGTGCGCTTTAAGAATTGCGAAGATGATGTCTTGTTTTCTTAGACGAGCTAGGTTCTCAAGACCCAGGCTTTCGCCAAGCTTTACAAGGTCAGACACAGGTCTGTTCTTCAGTTCAGTAAGATTCATGGTGGTGGATGCTTGTTTAGTCAAAATAAGATCTGTTTTCTAGTTAAGATGGATTTGGTCTCAGGATCGACCAAGAAGAGAAATTTGTTCAATTAACGCGCGATAAGTTAGCACTAATTAATATTCTAGTCCAGAGTTAGAAAAACAAAACCGCGCATTGTCATATTGCACGGTTTTGTTTGTAATCACTTGGTGATTATAGGTTTGCGTCTAGGAACTCTTTTAGTTGAGTCTTAGACAGAGCACCAACTTTCGTTGCCGCTACGTTACCGTCTTTAAATAACAGTAGCGTTGGAATGCCGCGAATACCAAACTTAGGTGGTGTACCTGCGTTATGGTCAATGTTTAGTTTACCGATAGTGAGTTTGCCTTCGTACTCGTCAGCGATTTCATCCAGGATAGGAGCGATCATTTTACAAGGACCACACCATTCTGCCCAAAAATCAACTAGAACCGGGCCTGCAGCGTTGATTACATCGTTTTCAAAACCGTCATCAGTAAGCTGCAAAATCTTATCACTCATCTTCCACTCCAATGTGTTTTTCGAAACTGGTTGGATGATAACCAGTAAATAGATGCCCTATTGGAATGTATTTACTTTCTTATTGCAAGCTTTAGCTGATATTCTATCGCCATGAAAAAGACGCATATCACAGAGCAAAAGTTCGCCGATTTGGGTTTAAAGCCCCAAGTTACTGAAGGATTGGAGAAAAAAGGGTTCGAATATTGTACCCCTATCCAAGCCTTGGCGTTGCCGGTACTGCTCACCGGCCAAGACATTGCAGGCCAGGCCCAAACGGGTACTGGTAAAACCCTCGCGTTTCTTACTGCTACCTTCAACCACCTTCTGACCACGCCAGAGCACGAAGGTCGCAAGCCAACTCAACCGCGCGCAATCATTATGGCGCCAACGCGTGAGCTAGCGATTCAGATCTTTAACGATGCTGAGCCTTTGATTGCGAGCACAGGTCTTAAAGCGGCTTTAGCTTACGGTGGCGAAAGCTACGATAAGCAACTTGCCAAACTTCAAGATGGTGTAGACATTCTTATCGGCACAACTGGCCGTATCATCGATTTCTACAAGCAGCGCGTATTCAACCTAAACAACATTCAAGCCGTTGTTCTTGATGAAGCCGACCGTATGTTCGATCTTGGCTTTATTAAAGACATTCGTTTCTTGTTCCGTCGTATGCCTGAGCCAAAAGAGCGTTTGAACATGCTGTTCTCAGCGACGCTGTCTTACCGCGTACAAGAATTAGCTTTCGAACACATGCACAACCCTGAGCATGTTGTGGTTGAGCCAGAGCAAAAAACCGGTCACCGCATCCAAGAAGAGCTTTTCTACCCTTCTAATGAAGACAAGATGGCACTGCTTCAAACGCTTATTGAAGAAGAATGGCCAGACCGCGCGATCGTTTTTGCTAACACTAAGCATAAGTGTGAGTCGATTTGGGGTCACCTAGCAGCCGATGGTCACCGTGTTGGTCTACTGACTGGCGATGTACCACAGAAAAAGCGTGAAAAAATCCTTGAGCAATTTACTCGTGGTGAAGTTGACCTACTAGTCGCAACTGACGTTGCAGCACGTGGTCTTCATATTCCTCAAGTGACACACGTATTCAACTTCGACCTACCGGATGACTGTGAAGATTACGTTCACCGTATCGGTCGTACTGGCCGTGCTGGCGCAAGTGGTCACTCTATTAGCTTTGCTTGTGAAGATTACGCAATCAACTTGCCACCAATCGAAGAATACATTGAGCACGCAATCCCAGTTTCTGATTACGACGCTTCGGCTCTAATCCAAGATCTGCCTGCACCACTTCGTATGCGCGCGCCTCGTACTCAACAACGTCGCACCAATACAGGTGGCACTCGCTCTGGTAACCGTAAGCCGCAAGGACGTCGTCCTCGTCAGCCGCGTCAATCAGCGCCAAAACAATCATAAAAGGAAACTGAAGTCGTTTATGAGTCAAGCAGGATCATCACCGCTATACGCCGCCATCGACCTCGGGTCGAACAGTTTTCACATGCTCGTTGTGCGTCACATCGATGGCAGCGTTCAAACTATGGCTAAAATTAAGCGCAAAGTTCGTCTAGCCGCGGGCTTAGATGAACATAACTCTCTTAGTATGGAAGCTATGCAGCGAGGATGGGACTGCTTAAGTCTATTTGCAGAACGCTTGCAGGATATTCCTAAACAGAACATCCGCATTGTGGGTACCGCGACATTGCGTACCGCGACCAATGTGGATGTTTTTCTAGAGAAGGCGAACCAAATTTTAGGTCAGCCTATCGAAGTGATTACCGGCGAAGAAGAAGCTGCCACTATATATAAAGGTGTTGCACACACCTCTGGCGGTAGTGGTCGTCGCCTTGTGGTCGATATCGGCGGTGCAAGTACCGAGCTGATTATCGGTGAAGGTTTCGAAGCCAAAGCACTGACCAGTCTGAAAATGGGCTGTGTGACTTGGTTAGAGAACTTCTTCAAAGACCGCCAACTGAACGCACGTAACTTCGACGCTGCCATTGAAGGCGCGAAGCAAACTCTGATGCCGATCTTAGAGCAGTACACCGACCTGGGTTGGGATGTATGTGTTGGGGCATCGGGTACAGTTCAAGCACTACAAGAGATAATGCTAGCGCAGGGTATGGACGAAGTAATTACTCACTCCAAACTAAAGCGCCTACAAAAGCAGGCGATGCTTGCTGATCACTTGGAAGAACTCGATATTGAAGGTCTGACCCTAGAGCGTGCTCTGGTATTCCCAAGTGGCTTATCCATTTTAATTGCGATCTTTGAGCTTCTAGAAATCGATGCCATGACACTGGCTGGCGGCGCACTGCGTGAAGGTTTAGTGTACGAGATGGTTGACGAGCTTCGTCAAAACGACATCCGTGCACGCACCATTTGCAGTGTACAAAACCGTTACCAGCTAGATTGCCAATACGGCGAACAAGTTGCAAAACTTGCGGGCAAACTGCTTGAGCAAGTTGGTGGTGAAGCTTGGGTTGCAGAACCTCAGGGTAAAGTCCTGCTGGAAACAACAGCCAAACTGCACGAAATCGGTCTAACTATCGACTTCAAAAAGGGCGGTGAGCACAGCGCTTACCTGCTACAGCATCTGGATTTGCCTGGTTACACCCGTGCACAGAAGTTCTTTATCGGTGAAATTGCTCGCCGTTACCGTGAACAACTGACGTCACTGCCTGAGCAACATGCCCTTTCAGGCACCAGTGGTAAACGCGTGCTGCGTCTATTGCGTCTTGCGGTTTTACTCAGCCATCGTCGTAATCCAGATCTAGAGCCATGTGTGACTCTCACTGCGGAAGGCGACAAACTGACGCTAATTATTGATGCGAAATGGCTAGAGGCAAACCCACTGACAGCCGCTGAGTTGGAAATTGAGTCTAACCGTCAAACAGACATTGGCTGGCCGTTAAGTATCGTGACTTGCTAAACCTCACGATAACTTATTGCTTGGTTGAAGGTCCCTATCGGGGCCTTTTTTATTGCTCATTTTTACCTTCGTACAGCTTAGGGAGCTTTTGGACACCCATGATCTAATTACCCCCCACGCTGTACAAAACGCTCCAAACCCTAGTAAACAGATACAAAAAAGCCGCTTGATTTGAGCAAGCGGCTTTCGGGGTTCCCACTGATATTAAGACTGAACGCTTGTCGTCACCTTAAAATCAGGGTTCACCGCAGTCAGTTTCTTAATTAGGTAATTCAGTAATACGCCGTACATAGGAACGAACAAACCAAGACTGATAATCAGTTTGAAGCCGTAATCCACCAGCGCGATTTCCGTCCAATGCTCCGCCATAAATGGATCTGGACTTTGGTAGAACGCAATGGCGAAGAAAGCGATGGTATCAAGTGCATTACCGAAAAGCGTTGAACACGTTGGTGCCACCCACCATTGCTTCATTTGACGTAGGCGGTTGAACACGTGCACATCCATGATCTGACCAAGTAGGTACGCCATGAAGCTAGCAATCGCGATACGAGCAACGAATAAGTTAAATTCCCCTAGGTGACCAAAACCTTGGAATTGACCTTCGAAGAACACCACCGATAAGAAGTAAGACACTGCCAAAGCAGGCAACATCACTAAGAAGATGATCTTACGTGCCAACTGAGCACCGAAAATACGCACGGTTAAATCAGTCGCTAAGAAGATAAATGGGAAAGTGAATGCACCCCAAGTGGTATGGAAACCGAAAATAGTAAACGGTAGCTGAACTAGGTAATTGCTAGATGCAATAATGACTAGGTGGAATAGAACCAGATAGATAAGGGCGTTGCGCTGCTGCGCAGGGGTAAAGTTACTCATGCGATACCTTTTTAGTTTGGTTTGGGGGTGAGGGAACCCAAATCGAGTCACTGAATAAAGTGGCTCTTACCAACAATGTAAAATGAAAAATAAACTGGCTTGGCTCATTCTGAGCGAAGCGGTGGGCGATTATACATTAACCACTTTTCGCCGCAAGCCGTCTGTTTTACGCAAACGTTTGAGCATAAAAAAGGGTGTTTCATGTGAAACACCCTTTCTAGAAAAATTCTATTTTTAGAAGCCGCGTTGGAACAATCCTGCGAGATAATCCAACTCTTCCCTGCTCTCTTCAATCGCTAACGCTTCAAACCAAATCGCTTCACTGTAATGCTCTGCTTTCATAAACAGTCGGCAACCTTCAAAGTCGATCAACCAAGAGTGAATGTCCGCATCCCACTGCTTTTCCACCACAGTAGCGGAAAGCAGTCCGACTAAACGCTCACCTAAAGCAGGAAAGCTATCAAGGTCAAAGCTCGGCGCGGTAATGATTAAGCGCCCTTCTTGTGCCATGTAGTCCGCTAAGCCAAATTCCTTTTGCATCTTGGTTCCTTATCCGTGGTGAGTAATGTGTTCTTGAATCAAATCGAGGAATGGATCGGCGTACTTCTCCAGTTTGCGCTGACCAACGCCGCTGACTGCCAGCATTTCGCCGTAAGACGTTGGCAGAATTTCCGCCATATCAATCAGAGTCGCGTCACTAAAGACTACGTATGGTGGCAAACCATCTTCATCAGCAATCGACTTACGCAGCTTACGTAACTTAGCAAACAGCTTTTTGTCGTAGTTCTTGCTGGTCAGTTTATCTGATTTAGCCGCACGTGCTGCGGTGTCTAAACGTGGTACCGCTAACTCGAGAGTCACATCGCCACGTAGCAGCGGACGCGCCTCTTCAGTAAGTTGCAGCGTTGAGTTACGAGTGATGTTTTGGAACAGCAGCCCTTTGTGGATTAACTGACGGAAGATACTCACCCAGTAATCGTGGCTGTGGTCGCGACCTATCGCGTAGGTAGAAATCTTATCGTGCCCGTTTTCACGTACACGAATATTTTGCATGCCACGTAGCACTTCTACCACGTAGCCCATACCAAAGCTCTGATTAACACGGTACACACAAGACAACGCCTTACGCGCTTCTTCCGTGGCATCAAAGTGTTTCGGTGGATCTAAGCAAATATCGCAGTTGCCACATGGCTTCTCACGATACTCACCAAAGTAATTCAATAGCACCTGACGACGACAAGTTTGCGCCTCAGCAAAGGCACTCATCGCATTCAGTTTGTGGGTTTCCACCTGCTTCTGTGGACCGTCGTCTTTCTCGTCTAACATACGACGCAGCCAACTGATGTCCGCTGGGTCATACAACATCATCGCTTCCGCAGGCAAACCATCACGCCCTGCACGACCGGTTTCCTGATAGTAGGACTCGATATTACGCGGGATATCAAAGTGAACCACAAAGCGCACGTTTGGTTTGTTGATACCCATACCGAATGCCACAGTCGCCACTACGATTTGGATATCATCACGTTGGAAAGCTTCTTGAACGTAAGCGCGCTCGTCCGCATCCATACCGGCGTGATAAGCAGCAGCACGAATGTGGTTGTTACACAACTTCTCGGTCACCATCTCAACTTTCTTACGGCTACCACAATAGATGATGCCGCAGTTACCCTTTTGGGTTTCAAGATAACGAACGATTTGCGAAACTGGCTTGTGCTTCTCAACTAAGTTGTAGCGAATGTTAGGACGGTCGAAACTGCCTAGATAAACCTCTGGATTATTCAGTTGCAGGCGCTCAAGAATATCGCGACGCGTAGCGTCATCCGCCGTCGCCGTCAGCGCCATAAATGGCACATGGGAAAACTGCTGCTTGAGTTGACCAAGAGCGGCGTATTCTGGACGGAAGTCGTGTCCCCATTGGGAAATACAGTGCGCTTCATCGACGGCAATCATCGATAGCGGCAAGTTTTCCAAGCGCTCAATGAAATCACGCATCAATACGCGCTCTGGCGAGACATAAACCAACTTAAGATGACCAGTGTGCATGCGGTTATACACGCTGAGCAGCTCTTCACGAGGCATGGTCGAGTTGATGCACTCAGCCGCCACGCCGTTGGCTTTAAGCTGATCGACTTGGTCCTTCATCAGCGAGATAAGCGGAGAAATAACCAAAGTAATGCCAGAGCGAACCAAAGCAGGAATTTGATAACACAGCGACTTACCGCCACCCGTAGGCAGGATAACTAAGCTGTCGCGACCTTCTACCGCGGCGTCAATCACCAGTTGCTGCCCATCTCGGAATTCTTGGTAACCAAACACATCCTCCAACACACGTTGAGGCGTCAAAGGCGAATCAGATTGTTCGGCTAGCAAAGTCGAGGTCATGAAAAATCTCAGATTGAGTCTTAAAAAGAGGTGCTTATGCATGCCACTAGCACGCAAAGTGAGGGCACATTGTAATGGGGTTTCATGGTGAATAAAACCGCAAATTGTTAGGTGATTCAGCTCACGACTCGTATACTGATTTTCTGCTCTATAAAAACTCAATTAGGTGACATCCCATGACACCAGAAGAACAACAACGCGCGCGGCAAGGCGTCCTGCTTGCAGTTGGTGCGTACACCATGTGGGGCATCGCACCCATTTACTTCAAATCGATTGCTGAAGTCTCACCACTTGAGATCTTAAGCCACCGAGTGTTTTGGTCTTTCTTTTTGCTAGCCGCACTCCTCCACTTTGGTCGCCAATGGCGCTCGGTTCGAGACATCATTAAAAATAAAACCAAAATGATGTATTTAGTTTCCACCGCCATTTTGGTCGGAGCTAACTGGCTGATCTTCATTTGGGCGGTCACTTCAAATCATATGCTCGATGCCAGTCTAGGCTATTACATCAACCCGTTAATCAATGTGTTACTCGGGATGGTGTTTCTGGGCGAGAGGTTACGTAAGCTGCAATGGTTCGCAGTCGCGCTGGCGGCTTGTGGTGTATTAGTGCAGCTGATCGTGTTTGGCTCTGTCCCTGTGGTTGCTATCGCTCTGGCAATGAGCTTTGGTTTTTACGGCCTACTGCGTAAGAAAGTCAGTGTGGAAGCACAAACGGGGTTATTCATTGAAACTCTCGTCATGTTGCCTGCGGCAAGTATCTTTCTGTTTTTTATTGCCAGTACCCCAACCTCAAACATGTTTGAGAACCCATGGCAGCTGAATACCTTACTGATCGCCGCTGGTGTGATCACGACCCTACCGCTACTGTGTTTTACTGGCGCTGCAACCCGTCTAAAGCTATCGACGTTGGGCTTCTTCCAATATATTGGTCCAAGTTTGATGTTCTTGCTCGCGGTACTGATCTACGGCGAACCGTTCACCAGTGATAAAGCCATCACCTTCGCCTTTATTTGGGGCGCCTTGGTGGTGTTTAGCTTTGATGGTCTGCGTAACAATCGTAAGTCACGCAAAGCAAAACAAACCAACTAATATGAATGCACAAATGCCCAACTCAGCTTGGGCATTTTTCTCTTTCTACAAGCCCTACCCATATGAAATGACGAATCATAAACCACTGTTATGAAAGAAATTTAAAGCTACAACTCTAGTAATGTTTGTTTTCGTTATTATCTTCCCCAAAAAGATCACACCTTAGATAAAACCCTGCTTTCTTCATGGAAATCTTCTTCATTTCCATTAACGCTTGATATGCACGTGAGCACCTAATCATTTCGATTGAACGCTCATGCTTGTGTCACTGGCTATGGAGAAGAATATGGAAAATTTAACTCAACAGCAGGCGTCTCGATTCCTCGATTTAGCAACAATGGGGGTTAAACAGTCTGAACTCGAACAGTTTTTATTACTTGATGACAGAGGACGTTGGATAGAGGAACAAATCAACCAGCCGTATACCAAGCATCTCGACCGAACTCGCTACCAAGCGAATTCCAGAGGGCTGACTCAGAGTAACCAAGATTGTCGTGTTGGCGCTTGGTTTGATATTGCACTTGGAGATGCAGCGCAACTTCGCCAACGCGTTGCTTTCGCGTTGAGCCAGATCTTTGTCGTCAGCGAAAAGGATGGAAACCTGAACCAAGACGCAGAAGCATTGGCCCACTACTACGATGTTCTCGCGAACGGTGCATTTGGGACATTTAAGAATTTACTCCGCAATATCACTTTATCCCCAGCGATGGGGCAATACCTCACCATGAATGGCAACAAGCCACAGAGCGTAACAGGGCAAGCACCGGATCAGAACTACGCTCGCGAAGTCTTGCAGCTTTTTACCATCGGCTTATATCAGCTCAATATGGATGGCTCACTGATTCTTGATGCATTTGGTAATCCGATTGAGACCTATCAAGACGCCGACATAGAGTCTTTAGCTCGGGTGTTTACAGGTTGGGATATTGATGGCGGCAACACATTGACGCCAATGGTTGAAGATAACAGCCTACATGATATGGACGAAAAGCAGGTCCTTGAACGAACCTACCCTGCAGGCCAAACCGCCACTCAGGACCTCGAGTCGTTTCTTGAGCACATTACCTTACACCCAAACGTCGCGCCTTTTATTTCCATTCTGCTGATTAAACGTTTAACAACATCAAACCCTAGTCGCGACTACATCGAAAGAGTGGCGACGACATTTCATAACAGCAATGGCAACCTGGCAGAAGTCATACGTGCAATTTACACCGACAATGCCTTACTTGAAGCACCGAATGACAATATGACAAAGGTAAGAGAACCCATTCTAGCCATGACCTACCTTTACCGAGCGATGGAAGCTTATCCTGGCGGAGGCAACGATATTGTTTATGATCCCATGCGCTATAAAGAAACCTTCAATCAGTACCCTCTTGGTGCCAACTCGGTTTTCAATTTTTATCAACCTAGTTATCAGCCTCCGGGTGCACTCGCAGAAAAAGGGCTAACCGCCCCCGAACTGGCCATCATTGATTGGAGCCAACTTATTAACATGGGTAACATTTTTTATCGCAGCCTCCTCGACTATGGCCAAAACCGTGGTAACAGCAGCAATAAGAAAGAACTCTATATCGCACCTAAAGCCCTTGAAGATATGGCTGAATCTGGTCAAGGCGAACAATTGGTGGCAACCATCAATCAACTTGTACTCCACCAGCAGGGCTCGCCCGATGTGATCACCCGGCTTCAGAACATCTATAACGGGCACAACAATAAGTTTTATGCCGTTCCTAAAATGTTGTTTATTGCCTTTATGTCTCCCGATTTCATGGTACAGGAGTAAGTTATGTCGATTACACGTAGAAGCTTTTTGAAAGGCGCATCAGGCACCGCGGTATCTGGCATGGTGCCACTCTCTCTTTCTTTGCCAATGAACAGCGCGTTCGCTAATACCGCCAATGATTACCGCGCTATAGTTTGTCTGTTTCTTCACGGCGGTAACGACTCATTTAACATGATTGTGCCGGGCAATAACGACGCGCAATACACCACCGCTCGACCTGATATTTACCTCAGCAATGAGGAAAAGCTCTCGATCCCTGATTCAGAAGCAGGCCAAGCGCTAGCAATCAATGCTCGCATGCCTAACCTTGCCGAAATGCTGAATCAAGGCCAAGGTGCCGCACTGCTTAACATCGGTACCTTGGTAGAGCCCACCAACAAACAAAACCTTTACGACGTCAAGAAGCCGAATAATCTTGGAGCACACAACAAGCAACAAACGGCTTGGCAATCAAGTTGGGGCGATGCGGGTTATCACCCTTATGGGTGGGCCGGTTTGATGATGGATGTTTTGAGTAGTGGTAGCGTCGTCTCAGATTCCATGTCGTTTTCTGGTAATGAACTCCTTACCGGAACAACCTCAAAAGATATTTCATTATCTTCAGGAGAGATAAAGGCAATGGATGCATTGGGACATTCCAATGCGGTCAACAATCAGTTCACTGCACTTGTGAATTCTCCTTACGGTTCTGACTTCAAGCAAACCTATAACCAACACCTTAAGGGCATCTTAGATTTCCAGATTGAGCTGCAATCAGTGGTCGATACTTACCCAGAAGACACGAGCATCCCAAGCTCATCGCTCGGTTTACAGTTAAGAATGGTAAGACGCATGATGCAAGCCGCCACCGATTTAGGGCACCAACGCCAGGTCTTCTTCGTCAATCTGGGCGGTTTTGATAACCACCGCAGCCAAAGAGGACGACATGACGGTTTGTTGGAAACCATTGATTTAGCCGTCAGTGCCTTTCATCGCTCGTTGGATGCATTATCCCTCTCCGAAAAGTGGTCACTTTTACGCTATCTGATTTCGGCCGCACCATTGAGAACAACAGTAACCAAGGTACTGATCATGGCTGGGGTAGCAATCAGCTAGTGGTTGGTGAGGCGGTCAATGGCGGACGCAGTTACGGGCGCTATCCTAGTTTTGTTCGTGACGGTGACGATGCGTGGGGCAACAAATTCATTCCCTCACAATCGTCTGAGCAGCTGGGGGCAACCTTATGTCGCTGGATGGGGCTCAGTGAGCAAGGTGTCGATCTGATTTTCCCTACTCTATCCCCAAGCCACAACAACGCTTTCTCAAGCCGTTATCTTGGTTTCTTGGGAGACTATCTCGATAAAGAGCAAGAAGCTGAGTTGCCTATCTTGGCCGTCAGCGCCAGTGAAACACGTGTCGATCATACGCCAGAAATGGCCATTGATGGTGACCTGTTTACCAAGTGGACTGCGAAGGGACAAGGAATTCAATACCTGATTGAGCTGTCGGCGACCTCTACCGTCACCAAACTGCTTTACTCACAAGCGAAAGGCGACGTACGTCAATACCTATTTGATGTTGAAGTCAGTAATAACGGGATAAACTTCGAATTGGTGACGCAAGTCCTTACCCCTGGGAATACCACTGGCTTCGTCGAGCAGCAGATTGGAAAAGCAGGCGTTAACTTTATTCGCCTGACATGCAACGGCAATAATGGCAGCGATCCTAAGCTAGTCTTGTGGAATAACTTCCAAGAGATAAAAGTCCTTGGGTACACGGCTTAACGATGCTCGCTCAAGCTGAGTGATCGTTTTTTACAAGACATTTCAGAAATTGATGGATAAGCTTGGTTATATTGTGACCAAGCTTTTTTCTTTAATGGAACATATTCAATACTACGCAACCGATCATAACGACTTGAGTCTGATTGAGGCGAAATACCAGACCTTTGCTTTCCAAAGGCATTACCATCTGGATTTTCACCTCGGTCTGATCACGCATGGCGCGCAGAAGTTCCAATTCCAAGGCAACAGTCACCATGTCGGGCACGGGCAAATCGTGCTTATGCCGCCAGATGAGTTGCACGACGGGCAATCTAAGCTAGAAAGTGGCTATGAAGTAAATGTGTTTGCGATCGAACCTCACCTATTGAGCGATCTGGCTGATCTTAAGCAAAACGGTCAAATAATACACTTTAACGAGCTGATCATCTCGGATCCGCAGATATTTTCACAACTTAGTAACTTGCACGGGCTACTTCGTCGTGAAAACCTCAGCCAGCTCACCAAAGATTGCCTTCCTTTTGAAGGATTTAACCAGCTTTTTGATCGCTACGGATCGCTTGAGCGGCAGAAAGTGGTACCGCTGGGCAATCAATCGCTTGGAACATTAAAAGATTATCTAATGGCGAATCTCGACCAAGCGGTGCGTTTGGATTCACTTTCAGAGCTGTGCCAACTGAGCCCAACTCAGTTCCAGCGCCACTTTAAAGCGCAAACAGGCATGACGCCTTATGCTTGGTTTGCTCGCTTGCGCCTCGAGCAAGGCATGAAGTTACTGCAATCTGGCCAATGCGGCACCGACGTAGCCCATCAAATCGGTTTCTACGATCAAGCTCATTTCAGCAAAGCATTTAAACAGACCTACGGCGTTTCCCCTTCTCAAGTGACTCGATAATTTCATTGACCGAAAAAGCTGTCAGTTTTTTACAAGCGCGACACGATGCTTGATACGACAATAGCCACATTGGTTATATTTGAGATGTATTATGAATGAATCCACTATATTGCTGACATTGGCCAGCATCCACTTTATTGCCCTAATGAGCCCAGGCCCAGACTTTGCGCTCGTGATACAAAATGCAGCGCGCCACGGGCGCCAAACTGGTTTGTACATCGCATTGGGTTTATCTGCCGGCATTTTGCTGCACTCTTTGTTCAGCCTGACAGGCGTGAGTTATATCGTCCACCAGCACCCAGTGTTGTACTCCGTGGTACAACTGCTCGGTGGTAGTTACCTTCTCTATTTAGGTATTGGGGCATTGCGCGCCATGATCTCAATGATCAAAAACCCATTGGCGGATCAACCTAAGAAGCAAAATAACCTAGTGATCAGCAACAAACGTCAGGCATTTGCTAAAGGATTCGCGACCAACATTCTTAACCCGAAAGCCTTGGTTTTCTTTATCAGTTTAATGTCGAGCTTAGTCCCTGCCGGCATGTCAGTGACTGGTAAAGGCATGGCTCTGGTGATTCTGTTTGGTTTATCGCTGCTTTGGTTCTCTAGTCTCGCGTGGATGCTATCAACACAGCGCTTACAACGTAAATTGCAGCAAGCGGGCATCTACATCGACGGTCTGTGTGGGGTGGTATTTACCCTAGTGGGTGGCAGTATTTTGTACCAAACCATCAGCACTTTTATCGGATAAAGTACTGATTTAAAAGCGTAGCACAATCGACATTTCTAAGATTGCTGACTCGACGTGACTCTTCATGACTGCCAAGCTGAAAGCACAAAACTTGGCAACATGGAGAGTCATCATGCATTGGACGTTCAACCGACTCGTGACCACGGGTCTTTTTCTTACTTCCCCACTCGTCTTATCTACCTCAGCCTTTGCTAACCAAGCAGCAGATGCGGTTGCACCGGAGCACAGTACTGGCTTCGAGCAAAAGCAATTGGTCAAAGCCAAAGACTATATGGTCACCGCAGCCAACCCACTTGCCACCCAAGCTGGTGCGGATGTTCTTGCACAAGGTGGTAATGCTATTGATGCCATGGTTGCCGTGCAACTGATGCTGGGCTTGGTAGAACCGCAATCTTCTGGCATTGGTGGCGGTGCCTTCTTAGTGTATTGGGACAGTGAGAAACAAAAACTAACCACGTATGATGGACGTGAGACCGCACCGCTCGCCGCAACACCGAAACTCTTCCTAGATGACAAAGGACAACCACTGCAATTTTACGATGCGGTTGTTGGTGGGCGCTCCGTCGCTACTCCTGGCACAGTGAAACTGCTGTGGGACACGCACCAAAAATACGGCAAGTTGGAATGGAAGAAGATCATCAACCTGTGATTACCTTGGCTGAGCAAGGTTTCGAAGTGAGTCCTCGCCTCGCGAGCCTGATTGAGAAAGATGCCAAGCGCCTATCACGCTTCCCTGCGACTAAGGCTTACTTCTTTAATCCAGATGGCTCACCAAAAGCCGAAGGCACGTTGTTGAAGAACCCTGAATACGCGCAAACTCTGACGGCAATTGCAGAGCAAGGGGCAAAAGCTTTCTATCAAGGCGATATCGCCACAGACATCATCAAGACCGTACAGAATGCACCGGGCAATCCTGGCGTGTTGGCACAACCTGACTTTGATGCTTTCCAAATCAAGCAACGTGAACCGGTTTGTGCGGCTTACCAAAGCTATGATATTTGCGGCATGGGACCACCTAGCTCTGGCGCATTGACGGTTGGACAGATTCTCGCGATCACCGAGCAATACGATCTTAAAGGTTGGGGAGCCGAAAGCGCGAAATCATGGCAAGTGATCGCCGACGCGTCTCGCCTTGCGTTCGCGGATCGCGGTAAATACATGGCTGACCAAGATTATGTGCCAATGCCAACCGAAGGCTTGCTTGATAAAGATTATCTCAAACAGCGTGCTGAGCTGATTCAAGTCGGAAAAGCCCTGAATAAGGTTGAAGCCGGCAATCCTCCTTGGTCGCACGCGATGAACTTAAGCATGGACCAATCGATTGAGCTGCCTTCCACCAGCCATTTCAATATCGTTGATAAGCAAGGCAATGTGGTTTCAATGACAACAACCATTGAGAACGCTTTTGGCTCACGCTTGATGGTGCGCGGCTTCTTGCTCAACAACGAACTGACCGATTTCTCTTTCCGCACTCATCAAGATGGTGTGCCAATCGCGAACCGCTTAGAACCGGGCAAACGCCCACGTTCATCCATGGCACCAACCATTATGATGAAGGATGACAAACCTTACATGGCAATTGGCTCACCGGGTGGCAGCCGCATCATTGGTTACGTTGCACAAGCCATTATCGCCTACACGCAATGGGATATGGACATCCAGAGCGCGATTAATCAGCCACGATTGCTGAACCGTTTTGGTACCTTAGATATTGAGCAAGGTACCGCAGCAGAAAGCTTGCAACCTGCGTTGGAGAAGATGGGCTTTAAGACCGATGTTCGTGATTTGAACTCTGGACTGCATGCTATACGTATAACTGAACAAGGCCTAGAAGGTGCGGCCGATCCAAGACGTGAAGGTGCCGCTATCGGACAATAAGCGCATTTAGCTCGACCCTTTGTGCGAGATCTCTCACAAAGGGTTGAGCAAACCTCTCTTTTTTAATGGCAAAACTACGCACAAAAACCCATAAGATATTGATTTAAATGGTTATGTATCTTTTTTAAACGCTAAGAGAGTAAAAAAATGTGAGATTTGTCCGTTGTTGGAAACCGTTAAACACGTAATATTAAACCTGTCGGAAGGATGCTGACACGGAACAGGAAACACCACGGACTTGGTGAACTTCAGGAAGAAGAAACGGTTATTCAGGATGAATAGTCGGGCATGGATTGCAAAATTGGACATTGAACGGAATCAATAGCGACTAGGATGGTTGCTACTAAGGACGGGAAATGGACACCTCTGGACGAGGCAAGGATTTGAACATCAGGATGATGTCAGGGACACCGCTCAGGGAACAAGTGATGAGAGCTAACGAGGATGGTTAGCAGACCAGGATAAGGTCATTAAGGACACCGCTAGGAAGGCGACGTAAGGATTAAGCTGACGGATTCAGCACACTATCATGGATTAGATGCATGGAGCACTCTTAGTAGCCGGATTGCTGCGAGTAAGACTATAACCCCGATGGGCGCAAGCCCTCGGGGTTTTTCTTTGCCTAAAATTTTTCTCAGCAGCCCTGCTGAAAGTAGACATTCACCCACAATGCCGACCTTTCACTTCAAACGGCATCGTTAAATCGCGCTTTTGCACTCCATTTTTCACTGCTTTCTTGACATGAAAACAGCACAAACAAAAAGAGCCGCCGAAGCAGCTCTTAAGTTGATGAGTTTTGTTAAAGCCTTACAGTTTCTCTAGTCGAGCGTAAGCAGTCACCAACCATTTGATGCCCTCACCATTAAAGGCAATCTGTACGCGGCTCTGTGGACCACTGCCTTCGAAGTTGATGATGGTGCCTTCACCAAACTTTGGATGCATCACACGAGAACCTAGCGTAAAGCCGGTTTCATTAAAGCTCTCTTTCACCGCCGTTTGGCTAAATCGACCGCTGCTTGCAGGACGGCTAACTTGCGCCTTCATTCGTACTTCGTCCAAACAAGTTTCTGGCAGTTCACGGATAAAGCGAGACGGTTTATGGTACTTATCCTGACCGTACAAACGGCGCATTTCAGCATAAGTGATGTACAGTTTCTGCATCGCACGGGTCATGCCTACGTAACACAGACGACGTTCTTCTTCTAAACGCCCTGCTTCTTCTGCCGACATTTGGCTTGGGAACATGCCTTCTTCCACACCGACCATAAATACCAATGGGAACTCTAGACCTTTCGCACTGTGCAATGTCATGAGCTGAACCGCGTCTTCAAACTCATCCGCCTGTCCTTCGCCCGCTTCTAATGCAGCGTGAGTTAGGAATGCCGTCAGCAGTGACATGTCTTCGGCTTCTTCTGGTTTCTCGAATTGGCGAGTTGCGGTCACCAATTCCTCCAAGTTCTCAATACGCGCCTTAGACTTTTCGCCCTTCTCTTGCTCGTACATCGCGAACAAGCCCGAGTATTTGATCACATGGTCAGTCTGGTGATGCAGCGGCATCTCGATGGTGTCGTCTTCTAGTGCCGTAACAAGCTCGATAAAACGGCTCAGAGCACCAGCAGCACGACCAGCGAGCACCTTCTCATCCAACATCGCCACACTCGCTTCCCACATGGTGCAACCACGATCACGAGCCGCAAAACGAATGGTTTCAAGCGTCTTATCGCCCAAACCACGCGTTGGCGTATTCACTACACGTTCAAATGCCGCATCATCATTACGGTTGGCAATCAAACGCATGTAGCTCAAAGCATCTTTGATTTCCTGACGTTCGAAGAATCGCATGCCGCCGTAGATACGGTAAGGCAGACCAGCTTGGATTAATGCTTCTTCAAGAACACGCGACTGGGCGTTGTTACGATAAAGCATTGCAGCGTCATTCAGAGCACCGCCCTTGTCTTGCCACTCTTTGATTTTGTTTACCGCAAAACGGGCTTCATCCAACTCGTTGTAAGCGCTGTATACCGAGATAGGCTCACCGACAACGCCATCAGTCCAAAGCTCTTTACCCATACGCTCGGTGTTATTCGCGATCAGAGAGTTGGACGCTTCCAGAATGGTCTTGGTTGAACGGTAGTTTTGCTCAAGACGAATGGTGTTCACGCTTGGAAATTCCAGCGTAAATCTCTCAATGTTCTCGACTTTTGCACCACGCCAGCCGTAAATCGACTGGTCGTCATCACCTACGATCATCACGTGACACTCAGGACCCGCCATCATACGTAGCCAAGCATATTGAATGTTGTTGGTATCTTGGAACTCGTCCACCAAGATATGCTTAAAGCGTGCTTGGTAGTGTTCACGGACGAATTTGTTATCACGCAGTAGCTCATGTGCGCGCAGCAAGATTTCCGCAAAATCGACTAAACCAGCACGATCACACGCTTCTTGGTAAGCGGTGTACAGCTGCAGATATGTCTTGGTCACTGGATCGTGGTACGCATCAATGTGCGACGGGCGCAGACCTTCGTCTTTCTTACCGTTGATCCACCATGCCACTTGGCGTGCTGGCCACTGCTTCTCATCAAGGTTTTGCGCTTTGATCAAACGCTTTAGTAGACGCTGTTGGTCGTCACTGTCGATGATTTGGAAATCTTCCGGTAGCTTGGCATCAAGATAGTGCGCACGCAGAATACGGTGACAAATGCCGTGGAAAGTACCATTCCACATACCGCCTGCACTGCCCATCATTAGCTCTTCGATACGTCCACGCATCTCTGCCGCCGCCTTATTGGTAAAGGTTACCGACATGATTGAGAACGGAGAAGCCTGCTCTACCGACATCAACCAAGCGATACGGTGAACAAGAACGCGTGTCTTACCACTCCCTGCACCAGCAAGGACGAGCAAGTTTTCTAGAGGTGCAGCAACGGCTTCACGTTGTTTGTCGTTCAAACCGTCGAGTAATAGAGATGGATCCATCATGATGAGAGCTACTGGTTATTTATACATAAAAATAGATTATAACCTAAACAACCAGTTCAGATTAGACAAAATTTCATAAAAAAATCGTTGCATTTTCACTCTAAACATCAAGGGCTTATATAAATTCAACCTTTCAAATCTATTGATTTCGAAAATATTTATGAAAGTTTTTTAGCCCGTTTCCTATCTTTTAAATTAAGCAAGCTGATAACAAAACGCCAAAACAGGCGGTTCACCTTGCCAACTTAAAGTAAAGGAAATCATTCAGAGGAATTTATTATGAAAAAGTCGAATCTAGCTGTTACTGCTGCTGTTACTGGCCTTCTAGCACTTGGTGGCACAATGCTAACTGCAGCTCCAGCTGTGGCTGCTGAGAAAGAAAAGTGCTACGGCGTTTCTAAAGCAGGTAAAAACGACTGTGCAACGAAAAGCAGCTCATGTGCCGGTACTTCTAAAGAGGATAACCAAAAAGACGCATTCGTAGTCGTACCAAAAGGTCTGTGTGACAAACTGACTGGCGGTAGCACTTCTTCTTCGTAATCTTTCATCGCTAATTGCTGCGAGGGTGCGTTGATGCTCAAGCAACGCACCCTTCTCTTCCCGACCGCTTTGAAAAAGGAGTTTCACGTGAAACACCACACCTTCCACGACCATGTTGGAGTTGGATTAAGAACCCCTCACCTCGATTACTTTAGCCAAAACAAACCCAAGTTGTCTTGGTTAGAAATCCACAGTGAAAACTATTTTCAACCCAACGCTGCAGAGCGCCATCAACTGCACGCGCTGCGCGAGCAGTATCAAATTAGCTGCCACGGCATTGGTTTGTCATTGGGTTCGGTGGAACGTGTGAATCAGAAGCACCTTGCTCAACTTAAAGCGCTGATTGACTCGATCGACCCGATTCTTGTTTCTGACCATTTAAGTTGGAGCGAGAACGGTGGTCATTACTTTAATGACCTACTTCCACTTCCGTATACGGAAGAAGCGCTCAAAGTATTCACTCGTAACGTGAATGAAGTACAGGATTATTTGCAACGCGAGATCTTGATAGAGAACCCATCTAGTTATGTGAAGTTTCAACATTCGACCATCAGCGAATGGGAGTTTCTTACCGAAGTACAACAGCGCACTGACTGTCGTTTGTTGCTCGATTTAAACAATGTTTATGTTTCGGCATTTAACCACGGTTTTGATTGCGACACATACCTAGATGCGATTCCAGCCGACAAAGTGGATGAAATTCACTTGGCAGGTTTTACCATCAAACAACTCGACAAAGGTGAGATATGGATTGATACCCATAGCCGCCCAGTTAGTGATGAAGTTTGGCAACTGTTCGCGCAGTGGACAAAAAAACACGGTCCACGCCATGCGTTGATTGAATGGGACTTGGATATCCCCGCGCCAGAAGTCTTGCTCGGAGAAGCACACAAAGCATCGCAACTGCTGTTGCAAGGCACAATCCCAAGTGAACAAAGCGAATCAAGGAAGGCATCATGAATCTAGCCACCTTACAAAGCCAGTTTGCTAAAGCCCTACACTATCAAGCACTCGGTGAAGATTGCGATATTGCCAGTGATGAGTTTACTGCTGATGAACGCATGCAGATTTATCGCAATAATTTTATCGTCAGCCTAAGCGAAGTGTTATCCGCGACTTACCCGATGGTCGAAGCGCTGCTTGGTGAAGAATGCTTTGAACAGATGGCTCGCAAGCATGTTCTCACTTATCCATTAGAAGAAGGAAATGTGGTCCATTATGGCGAAGGTTTTCAAGACACCATCATGCAGTTCAGTCAGGTGATCGCACAAGCACCATACAGCCCTGAAGTCGCTCGCTTCGAGTGGCATATCGACCTCGCTCGTCAAGCACAGTATGAAAAATCCAATGCAGCAGAATTAAAACCGCTTGCGTTACTTGGCGAAGTGAGTGAAGAGCAACAACCCGCTTTGATTTTGCACCTTAAAAAAGGCTGCCGCAGCTTTGACTCTAGCTACGCCGTATTTGATTTGTTTGGCGCGATTCAAACTGGGCAATTCGAACAACTTAATATCAACCAATTACAGCAAGGTGTCATCTCGATTCAAGCCAATGGAGAAGCCTTGTGTCACGCACTCGATGCTGATGTGTTCCAACTGCTGCGATGTTTAGAGCAGAAGCTGAGTTTAAGCGAAATACCTGAAGTTTTACTCGCTCATCTCAATAGCATAATGGCACTCGATCTCGTTGACGGCTTTACATTGAAATCAATCTAAGGAGCACTCTATGAAGGATACGGTTAAAAACTTAGTAAATCGGTACGACGATTTAATCAGTACCCTACAAGCTGGCTTTGTCCCTTTACTACTTATCTTTTGTCGCTTGTGGGTTGCATGGGTGTTCTTCAATTCAGGGCTAATCAAAATCTCGTCTTGGGATAGCACACTGTATTTATTTGAGCTGGAGTACCAAGTGCCAATACTACCGTGGGAGTTGGCAGCTTACTTAGGTACGGCGGCGGAATTGGTTCTACCTGTGTTCTTGGCACTCGGATTGATTACCCGCCCGATGGCTGCGATTCTGTTTGTGTTCAACATCATCGCTGTAGTCTCTTACCCATTGCTGTGGGAGAAAGGTTTCTATGATCACCAACTTTGGGGATTGATGATTCTTGTTGTGATTGTATGGGGGCCAGGACCATTGTCCCTCGACCATATCCTGAAAAAGAAAATTACCAACTAAAAAAATCCCGCCATGAAGCGGGGATTTTTTTATTATTTGTTTAAGTAAGCCATTAGCTCTTCAGCTGAGATACCTTGCTGAGCAAGGTCTTTTGCCATCTGCTCAACCTGCTCACCTTTGCGTGACTCAATCACTTGCTGAAATTGATACACAAGGTCACGTAAAACTGGCACAGGAACTTGTTTTGCCGCGCTACGAATACGCTCAGAGCTTTGGTTGCCTAATTCATTTAGCAACTTACCAAACATCACCTTTTCTGGTGACTCTTCCATTTGCTCTAGGATACGAGCCATTTCATACGTGGTTAACGACATTACTTTATGAGTTCCGTTATGGTGTCGAGAAAAGTTTGAACGACAAATATACACGCGTTAAGTACATTGGAAAATACTAAATTGTCGAGTTTTATGCATTCACCAATTTTGCATGCCAGCTCTTACCTGCTTTACTAAACAGAATCACCAACGCTGGAAGCAGTACCCACATATGAATCGCGATCAGGGTTTGTGGTTCAAGTGATAGTCGTTGCAGCGTACCCACCAACAAACCAGAGCCACTCATCTGGAACAGACCAAGTAGTGCTGCCGCGGTTCCCGCCTTATCACCAAATGGTTCTAGTGCTTTACCTGCTGCCGCACCAAGAATCCAAGCAAAGCCAACCGATGAGATAAAGATTGGCAACATGAAAGCCAACGCCGTATTGTGCTCTTTCATTACCATCATGATCACGCCAGCAATTGCTAACAAGCTGATACCAACCACAAGCGAGTTGTGTGTGCCCCAGCGATCCATAAACTTAGGCGCTAGCATACATGCCGCAATATTAAATACCGCGTTAAGGCCAAACCAGAAGGTGAATTCGTTCATCGACAAACCCATACCTGTCATCAAGACGCCTGGAGCAGAAGTCACGTAAGCAAGAATCACGGCCATCGCCATCAAGCACAATGATGCATGGAAAATGAATGACGGTGTACTTAGTACCGACCAATAGCGGCTTAGCTTAAACACGGCTTGCTTTTCAGTTGCCGGGTTAGTTTCCTTCATGCCGAAGAACATCATCGAGCCTGCAATCACAGCGAAGCCCGCCATAAAGCTGAAGTTTGCGCGCCAATCAAATTGTTGGGTTAACCAGCTACCAAGAATCGGGGCTAGTGCCGGAATAAAGCAGATCGCACCGTTAAGATAACTGATCATTTTGCCGCTTTTTTCCGGACCAAAGATATCGCGAACTGTTGCAAAGGCTGCCACAGATGTTGCACATGCACCTAAGCCTTGTAGCAAGCGAGCCGCCAACATCCACTCAATATTTTGAGCACTCCACGCCAATAAAGCGCTCAATGCGTAGATGGTGATGCCTCCCAATGCAACAGTTCGACGTCCGAGTTTATCTGCCAAGGGACCAGCGAATAGCTGACCAACACCCATAGCAAATAGGAACCAAGTGATGGTGTCTTGTGCCAATGCATTTTCTACCTGAAAAGTGGACGCGATAAGAGGCAAAGCAGGTAGATAGATATCAATCGCAAGCGGACTGAACAGAACTAACATGGTCAACAGCGCCATCTGTTTTTTGCTATTTGTAATATGGCTAGACACAAAACACTCCAAATTGAACAAGAACTTTGCGCAAAGCTTAATCATCTGATGATATGAATGGAAATGATGTATAATCATGACCATTATTCCAATGGGGAAAATCACTGTGAACGTAGAGAAACTGGCACGTATCGACCTCAATTTACTGGTCTGTTTTAAAGTGCTGATTGAAGAGTTGAATGTCACCCGAGCCGCTCACCGACTGTGCTTGAGCCAGTCCGCCGTGAGTAAGTCCTTGGCTAAATTACGTACCCAATTTGATGATCCCCTATTCACTCGAAACTCACACGGATTGACGCCAACACCGCGTGCATTGTTCCTTAAACCGAAACTGGATCTGTTGATAAACCAACTTGAGGTGCTGACTCAACCCGAAGAGTTCTCACCACAGAGCAGTGAGTACCGTTTTCAAATCGCAGCGGTAGAGAGTGTCTACCCGCTCATTCTGCCTCACTTCTTGCCAGCGATTTTCCAACAAGCGCCAGGCGTGACCATCAGTACCCACTCTTGGTCTGAGCAAACCTTCAAGATGATTCAGCGTGGTGAAATCGATTTAGGCATGACAGGTCGAGATATCGACATCAACGACGCCAAGCTGACTATGCTGCCACCAGATGACATTTGTGAGCAGGAAATCTATCGTGACCACCAAATGTGTATCGTACGTAAAGACCACCCGGCTTTGCGTGGTAATTGGAATTTGGAAGCTTATCTAGCCCTGCGCCATGTTCAGGTACGTTGTGATGGCAACGACCGTTGGCTGCTCGACTATCGTTTAGCCGACATTGGTCGCGAACGTGACATCGCAGTCACCGTACCGGACTTTAACAGTGCCGCCAGTTTGTGTTCTTACACTGATTTTGTGTTTACCGCGCCAAGCCACTTTGTGAAGCTGGCAGCCAAACAACACGACATGGCATTACTGCCGCTGCCACTCGAATTCCCGCCAATGGCTTACACTTTGTTCTGGCACCGAGACAGAGAAAATGACCCAGCTTTAACTTGGCTACGTACCATGATCACGCAAAAAACCGATCATCTTAGATAAAAATCCCGGACGCGATTTGCGCTCTTACGGTAAAATGAGTAGCTTAACAGTCGATAGTCCTTTTTGGCTCACCTATGGCCTGTTGTACTCCGACTCTATTGAAGTGATTGCGAACCTCAATGGAATCGTAAACTGCATGAAGCAGATGGAAACAGCTCCCACACCTGAGCATGAAGGAGCGGTAATTTGAAGGAATAACACAGATGCACAACGATACCCAAAGCCGCGTGAATGCAATTCGCGAATGGCTAGCACAACATAATATTGATGCCCTACTTGTCCCACATGAAGACGAGTACTTGGGCGAATACGTACCAGCGCACAACGAGCGTTTACACTGGCTAACTGGTTTTACCGGTTCTGCTGGTGCTGCGGTAATCACCAAAGACAAAGCCGCTATCTTTGTTGATGGTCGCTACACGGTACAAGTCACTAAGCAGGTTCCTGCTGATCTATTCGAATACCGTCACCTGATTGAAGAGCCTGCACTAGATTGGATTAAAGACCATCTTGCAAATGGCGCCTCTGTGGCAATCGACCCTCGTATGCACAACTCTGCTTGGTTAGACATGGCACAAGCAAAACTTGCAGGTGCACTTGAGCTTAAGATTCTCGACAGCAACCCAATTGATGAGCTGTGGCACGACCGCCCTGCTCCTGTGGTTTCTGATGTTCGCCTAATGGCAACAGAAGCGGTTGGTCAATCAAGTGAAAGCAAACGCCAAGAAATCGCAGAGCTAGTGAAAAAAGCCGGCGCAGACAGCGCAGTAATCACAGCACTTGACTCTATCTGTTGGTTGCTCAACGTTCGTGGTCTTGATGTATCACGCCTACCAGTTCTGCTTTCTCACGCGATTCTGCACTCAGATTCAAGCGTGGAATACTTCCTAGATCCAGATCGCCTACCTGCTGAGTTTGACGCTCACGTTGGTTCTGGCGTAACAATTCATCACCCTGAAGCATTGCAAGCACGACTAGAAACCCTAACTGGCAAGAATGTACTGGTTGACCCTGCGACAAGTAACGCATGGTTTAAGCTGGTTCTACAAAATGCTGGTGCATCAGTGGTGAGTAAAGCTGACCCATGCCTAATGCCAAAAGCGGCGAAAAACGCAGTTGAAATCGCAGGTATGAAAGCGTGTCATATCCGTGATGGCGTGGCGATGAGTAAGTTCCTATCTTGGTTAGATGCAGAAGTCGTTGCGGGTAACCTGCATGATGAAGCGACGCTGGCAGACAAACTGGAAGCGTTCCGTAGCGAAGACCCAACACTTATGGATCTTAGCTTCGATACTATTTCGGCAGCAGGTGGCAATGCAGCAATGTGTCACTACAACCACGAGAACCAACCTGAACCTGGCAAGCTAGAGCTGAACACACTTTACCTAGTGGATTCAGGCGGTCAGTACCTAGATGGCACGACAGACATCACGCGTACTATTGCGATCGGTCAGCCTTCACAAGAGATGATTAAACAATTCACTCTCGCGCTAAAAGGTCACATCGGTGTTGCTCGTGCACGCTTCCCGAAAGGCACACGTGGTTACCAAATCGATACGCTAGCTCGTCAGCACCTATGGGCGGAAGGCTACGATTACGATCACGGTACAGGTCACGGTGTTGGTCACTTCCTAAGTGTTCATGAAGGTCCGGCGAGCATTTCTAAGAAGCAAATCGACGTGCCTCTAACAGAAGGTATGGTGCTATCCAACGAGCCAGGTTACTACCGTGCAGATGCGTTTGGTATCCGTATCGAGAACCTAGAGCTTGTTGTTGAAACACCAACTAACGGTGACTTCCCTGTTCTGTCATTTGAGTCGCTAACGCGCTGTCCAATCGACAAGCGAAATATCAACGTTGATATGCTAACTCGTCCAGAACTTGCATGGCTTAATGATTACCATCAGAAAGTATGGGATGAGATCAGCCCGCTTGTTGAAAGTAATGTGAAAGAGTGGCTTCGTCAAGCAACGCTACCAGTAGCACACAGCTAGAAGCTAGAAGCTAGAAGCTAGAAGCTAGAAGCTAGAAAATAGTAGAGGGTTGATGTTTTGCATCAACCCTCTTTTCTTTTGCCTATGTTTCACGTGAAACATAACGATGACCAGGGGCTTTCTTTGCTACTTAACCAGAATACACCGAGTGCCAATCTCGCCATACAGGGTCAAAGCCTTTGGCTCGAATCATATCTTCCACAGAACCCGCGCTTCGCTCATCGCTGATCTCAAACTGCTCGAGTTCAACATCATCCATCGCGTAACCACCAGGCTGAGTTTTCGATGCGGCAGACATACTGGTAATGCCTAACGGTAATGCATTGTCTCTGAACTTCGGTGATTCACGAGTCGATAATGACAACTCCACTTCTGGATTCAACAAACGATAAGCGCAAATCAGTTGAACAAGTTGCTTATCCGTCATGACTGATTTGGGTTGGAGCGCACCCTCACAAGGACGCAAACGCGGGAAAGAAATCGAGTAACGAGTCTGCCAATACGTGCGCTCAAGATAGTCCAAGTGCGCTGCCACATAAAAACAGTCGGTACGCCACTCTTCCAACCCTATCAAAGCACCGATACCGATCTTATCAATACCCGCTTTTGCAAGACGATCGGGTGTATCCAATCGGTATTCGAAATCCATCTTGTTGCCACGCAAATGGTGCTCGGCGTAAGTCGAAGGATGATACGTTTCTTGATAGACCATCACCGCATCCAAACCCAATGTCTTGAGCTCAGCGTATTCGTTTTGATCTAGTGGCTGTACTTCCATCGCCAAATAGTTAAAGCGCTTCTTAATCATCGGCACCATTTCACGGAAGTATTTCATGCCCACTTTGGTTTCGTGTTCGCCAGTCACCAGCAATACGCTATCAAACTTCATGCGTTTAATGGCTTCAACTTCTGCAGCCACTTCGTCCCTATTCAAAGTACGACGCTTGATTCTGTTCTCCATAGAGAAGCCACAATAAGTACAAGCATTGGCGCACAAGTTAGAAAGGTACAGTGGAATGTAAAGCGACATGGTATTACCAAAACGCTTGCGAGTTGCCGAGTATGACAACTGCGCCATTTGCTCTAAGTACGCTTCAGCCGCTGGTGAAATTAGCGCTTTAAAGTCTTCCAAATCACGCTTGGGTTTATTCAATGCTCGCTCGACATCTTGTGCCGTTTTCGCGTAGATCGACATCGAGATGTCATCCCAATTAAGCTGCTTAAATTGTTCAACGAAGCTCATTTTTTCCTCGCTTAATAGCTAAACCAATCTAGGACTAAAGCTCATCTAGGAATGACGTCAGTGGACTCGACGCAACCGCATGAGAAACCTTACCGGCAAGTCCAGCTTCATAAGCCATACGCCCCGACTCTACCGCCAACTTAAATGCCTTCGCCATCGCAACGGGATCGCTCGAAGCTGCAATCGCAGTATTGACGAGCACAGCATCCGCACCCATTTCCATCGCACGCGCGGCATGTGAAGGAGCGCCAATACCCGCATCCACAACCACAGGAACATTAGCTTGGTCGATAATAATCTCTAGGAAATCGTGAGAAACTATCCCTTTGTTGGAACCAATCGGTGCACCTAATGGCATGACCGCAGCACAGCCTACTTCTTCCAATCGTTTACACAGAACCGGGTCAGCATGACAGTAAGGAAGCACAATAAAGCCTTCACGAACCAGTTGCTCAGCGGCTGCAAGTGTCTCAATTGGATCAGGCATCAAGTACTTCGGGTCTGGATGAATTTCCAGTTTTAGCCAGTTAGTGCCCAACGCTTCTCGCGCCAGTTGTGCAGCAAACACAGCATCTTTAGCATTCTTTGCACCCGAGGTGTTCGGCAATAAGTTCACCCCCGCTTGTACTAACGGCAGCAAAATATCGTCTTGTTGGTCGTTCACATCCACACGCTTCAACGCCATGGTCGCAAGTTGAGAACCCGATACTTGAATCGCTTCTGCCATTAATCGGCTGTTGGCAAACTTCCCTGTTCCCGTAAACAGTCTTGATTCGAATTGTTTATCACCAATTTTAAGCATCGACATTAACCCCCTGCGATCGCTTTAAACAAAGAGATGCTATCTCCCTGTGAAAGAACTGTGCTAGCCCACTCACTGCGCGGCACAACATTGTTATTAATTGCAAAAACGCAGCCCATTTCAGGCAGCGCAAATTGACTAATGATTTGCTGTAGATTCGACTTACTGACAACTTGATGCGACTGGTCATTGATGACAATAGTGATCACATCTAAGTCAGCAGCGGTCATTTGTGTTGTTTGTTGTTCTGATAACGTCATTGCTTCCAACTCTCTTAATTCTGCCCATTACTCGTAAGCTAAACCTGAGCACACACTTGGCACTGTTTGTCTTTGCTTATTGCCATGGTTTGCCATTGCAGTTTCAATCCATCAAACAGGTGTAGCTTGGCAGTCTCGACATGAAACTTTCCCGTCGCCAGTTTTTGAATTGCCGCTATCGCTTGGTAGTTGCCAAGTGTACCCACCACCGGACCGACGACACCGCTCTCACTGCACTTTTGCATTTGCGGTAATTCGTCGAACGGATACAAACAGCGGTAACACGCTTTACTCTCTGCTTCTTGTTCACTTGGTGTTTGGTAATCAAAGACAGCGAATTGCCCTTGCCAACCAATTGCTGCCGCCGAGATGAGCGGCGTATTTTGTTCGAAACAAACTTGGTTAATGAGCTGGCGCGTTGGCATGTTATCGGTGCAGTCCAACACCACATCCGCCAGCATCACCTCAAGCTGCAGCTGTGCTTTGTCCAATCGCTTATTGAGAGCACGAATTTGAACCATAGAATTAAGGTCAGTCAGTTGCTTTACAGTTGCTTTTGTTTTCGCAACTTGGAGGTCTTGTTCACGATAAATGATCTGGCGTTGTAGGTTACTGCTATCAACTTCATCATCATCAACCACAACCAATTTACCAACACCCGCTGACGCCAAGTACAAACTCGCTGCGCTCCCCAATCCACCACAACCGATGATCAGAACATGCGATTTGCTCAAACGCTCTTGCCCAACTTCGGCAATTTCAGGCAGAGCGACTTGACGCTGATAGCGAAGGAACTGCTTATCCGTGAGCATGCTCGCCTCTCTTGTTATGCGCCAACTCACTATTTTGAACAGTAAACGTTAGCTGTCTTTCCTTCATCAGTTGTGCGAAGAACTCGATGACGGAGTGAGGTGATTCTGCCAACGTAATAGCACGCACTACTGCTAAGCTAGAAACACCTGTTTGCCAAACTTGGTCAGCATTAGATTGGTCAATGCCACCAATCGCGACCGTCGGAAAGCCAAGCACATTGCCAGTCACAGTTTTGTCTTTCGAAGGACGGAAAGCCGACGCTGTGTTTCCGTAAGGAATGCTATCAATCAGCTTTTGATACAGTGCCAAGCGCACCAAACCTTGTGGTTTCGATGGCATCTGTTTTGTGGTGGTTGGGAAAATATGCCCTAGCGCGATGTAACTAGGATAAATTTGTACGATGCGCAGTAGCTCATAATAACCATGAGTAGAAAGACCAAGACGAACGCCGGCTTTAGTTAGCTGAGCCAAATTCGATTCTTCTATGTCTTCTTGTCCTAGGTGAACGCCATAAGCGCCATGCTTGATTGCCAACGGCCAATAGTCATTGATGAACACTTGTGCTTGATACTGACGACCTAGCTCAATTGCTCGAATGATCTGTTGTTCTAAATCGGCTCGTTGTTGGTTCTTGATTCGTAGCTGAATAGTGTTGATGCCTAAAGGCAGTAAACGCTCAATCCAAGCAACATCATCAACGACTGGGTAGAGACCTAGACTTTGCTTAGTTAGAGCGGGAAAGCTAACGCTCTCTCCTTGTGCTGACCAACCAACTTGAATACCTAGTCGGTTATCTTCCAGTACAGGTGTGGGGAAATCATCAAATTGGTCGGCCCACTGAGTAGCTCTTCCCTCGTCAAGGTTGTCATGCAATAGTGTTTCACGTGAAACATTCGCTTGTTGAGTTAGCATTCCTCGAGCAAGTGTTAACGCATCTTCGATAGGAAAATCGAGGACTGTCAGCGTTACAATCCAAGCAAGGTGATGTTCGGGATCGAACATTGCGTTGAATTTGGACTTAACGGAAAGCGCTCTCACTTCGTTGTTAATGGGGTGACGCCAGATATCAAACTGAAGCACTTTCTCCTTTTCATCGGATACCTGCGTATCAGCAATGCCAATATAAATCGCTTTCGACGGTTGCTTAGCACACGCTTCTACCGATAAAGCAGAGCGGTAGTAGAGCACAAATGAACTCTCATGCTCGGAGTCATCACCATCAATAAGATCTGTCGTTATGCGTGTGGTCTGTTGGGTGCGAACAAGCTGAATAGATTGAGTTGGGCTCACACCCAACTCAACGTCTTCGATGCTAAAACCCTGTTCTTTCGCCAACAACAAACATTGTTGAACTAAACCTGTTAGTTCAATCAATGATGACGGAATAAGGATTTTGCTCATCAGTCACTTACCTCGGCATGTGCTGCAGGGTGGTATAACTCAGAACCTGTGTCTCTAAATTCTTGCGATTTCTGACGCATCCCCTCAAGAGGATCATCCAGCATTTTGATTGAGATAGCTTGGTCCGCAGCAACTTGCTTAGTGTCTTTCGCATATTCTCGGACTTCTTGCGAAATCTTCATGGAGCAGAACTTTGGTCCGCACATCGAACAGAAGTGAGCAACTTTTCCAGACTCTTGAGGCAAGGTTTCATCATGGAAGGCACGAGCGGTATCGGGGTCGAGCGACAAGTTAAATTGGTCTTCCCAGCGGAACTCGAAGCGAGCCTTAGAAAGCGCGTTATCACGAACTTGTGCACCAGGGTGTCCTTTCGCCAAATCAGCGGCGTGCGCAGCAAGCTTGTAAGTGATCATACCTACCTTTACATCTTCTTTGTTTGGTAAGCCAAGATGCTCTTTAGGAGTTACGTAGCAAAGCATTGCACAGCCATACCAACCAATCATGGCAGCGCCAATACCTGACGTAATATGGTCGTAACCAGGAGCGACGTCTGTCGTCAGTGGACCAAGCGTGTAGAACGGAGCTTCATGGCAGTGCTCTAGCTGCTCTTCCATGTTCTCTTTGATCATATGCATTGGAACATGACCAGGACCTTCGATAATCACCTGTACGTCGTATTCCCACGCAACCTTGGTCAATTCGCCAAGAGTACGAAGCTCTGCAAATTGCGCTTCGTCGTTAGCATCGGCCACCGAGCCAGGACGCAGACCATCACCGAGAGAAAGTGCCACATCATACTTAGCACAGATTTCACAGATCTCTCGGAAGTGAGTATATAAGAAGCTTTCTTGGTGATGTGCTAAACACCATTTCGCGATGATAGAACCACCACGAGAAACGATTCCAGTAACACGTTTTGCAGTCATGGGCACATAACGAAGTAGTAAACCGGCATGGATGGTGAAGTAATCAACGCCCTGCTCTGCTTGCTCGATCAGAGTATCGCGCATCACTTCCCAGTTAAGGTTTTCCGCCACACCATTCACTTTCTCAAGCGCTTGATACATTGGTACGGTACCGATCGGAACTGGACTGTTACGTAGAATCCACTCGCGAGTTTCGTGAATATTACGTCCAGTAGAGAGATCCATAACGGTATCGCCACCCCAGCGCGTTGCCCATACTAACTTCTCTACTTCTTCTTCAATCGAAGAAGTGACCGATGAGTTACCGATGTTGGCATTCACTTTAACCAAAAAGTTACGGCCAATGATCATTGGTTCGGATTCTGGGTGGTTGATATTAGAAGGGATAATTGCACGACCTTCGGCGACTTCTTTACGAACAAACTCGGCGGTAATGTCCTTTGGTAGGTTCGCTCCGAAGCTTTGACCTGGATGCTGTTGATTCAGCACTTCATCGCGGTATTGAGCACGCCCCATATTTTCACGTAGGGCGATGTATTCCATTTCTGGGGTGATTATACCTTTGCGAGCATAGTGCAATTGAGTCACGCACTGCCCATCTTTAGCACGTCGAATACGTGGTAGATTGCCATAACGAAGCTCATCTAGCGTTTCGTCTTCTAAGCGCTCTTTGGTGTACACTGAGCTTACCTCATCGAGTAGTTCAGTATCGGCACGCTCTTCAATCCACCCTTCTCTCAGCTTAGGTAAGCCATTGTAAAGGTCTATGGTGTGATTTGGGTCTGTGTATACACCCGAGGTATCGTAAACGCGTACTGGCTCATTAGGCTCGAAAATAGGTGCTTCTTTTGTGCCTCCAATCAGGCTATCAGCGAGTGATATTTCACGCATTGGCACACGAATATCGGGGCGTGAACCCTCTACGTAGACTTTGCTTGAATTAGGGTACGGTTGTACCGAGAGTGTATCAATGAACTGTTTTGCTTCCAGTCTCGCTTGCTTGCGACTCGACATAGCATTTTTCCTTGCTTTGTTATGCTTAGATAAAAAGTATTGGGATAAAAATGCTTGGCGGATAGATGCGACAAGAGGAATCGAATTAAAGACAAGTCGAGCGAGTGCTCTTCGTCTATAACAACATTCGACTATTTGATAGGTCAACCAGATAGAACTCTGGTGTAGATATCTTCTCTTGTTCCCTTCGCAGATTCTAATCTGATCAGGTTCAACGGATCCCGAATTAACGGTCTCAGCCTTATGGCACTCCGACAAGTGAAATCAGTATATAAAAACGGCTTGGTTAAACCAAGCCGACCTGATGAAGATTTGAGTGTTTTTGCTAGCTACGCATCAATAATTGGAAACCAATCCACGCAGCCGAAATGCTTAACACGACATTCAGTAGTACGTTCAATCCCATCTTAAAGAAAGCGCCCTGCTGCATAAGCAACACGTTATCCATCGAGAAGGTAGAGAATGTGGTTAATGCGCCCAAAAAGCCAAGTCCGATGATTTGACGCCATGGGTCAGTGACCATTAACTCAGTTTCAAACGCAGCAATTAGTAGACCCATAATAAATGAGCCAACAACGTTAACCGTTAATGTACCGTATGGAAAACCACGACCAAGTAGCATCACACAAAGTTCAGAAATTAAGTAACGAGAACATGCACCAAATGCGCCACCCAATGCAATAAAACCCAAAACGGATAGTTGCCCCATAATTCCCCCAGAAAAGTTAATGGCGACATTGTAATCAAATTTACGGTAATAGTGATTATACAATCTTAGAATTCAGCAAAGTATAGCGCTTAAAACTTATCAAGATTTAAAAAGTTACAGGAGTCACTTTACTTCAATATAACCCATCAACCCCGTCTTCATGTGTTCGATCACATGACAATGGTACATCCAACGCCCTGGGTTATCTGCAACAAATGCCGCTTTCGCACTGCCATTTTTTCCAAGTAAGACCGTATCGGTATGAAACGGCTCATCGAGTTTTTTGCCATCTAATTCAAGAACGGTAAATGTATGTCCATGAAGATGAATAGGATGATGATATTGGGTGACGTTCTTAAGGTTGAAGATATAGGTTTTTCCCACCTCCAATATTGAAAGCGGTGCTGGAATACTATCTTTACTCATTCCCTCCCAAGCTCGTTTATTCATTAGCCAAAACTTAGGTATCGCTTTGCCCGATTTATCGGCAGGAGTGACTGCCCCCTCCCATTCAAACACATAATCAATTTGCTCAGCATTTTCCAAATCAAGATCAGGCACAGGGTTAAGAGGCAATAAAGGCAGTTTCTGATTGGTCGGCAGGTCAGACTCAACAACTTCGAACTCACACAAAGGGAATGGGAAGCGCCCTTTCATTTGACGCACATAAACACGTTCTCCTGCCCTCGGAGCAATCAATCCGACATCTAACCTCATTCCCGGACCAATTTTGTGTTGAGTGAGCTTATAAGGCGTTTTAACAGGATTCCCATCAATAGCAATAACCCAAGCCTCTGCTCCTTCTATAGCGATCGGGTAAGTAATGGTGTTATCGACATTAGCAATTCTTAATCGTGTGGTAGCATTCTGCTTCAACGCATAAACAGGTTCATGAACACCATTAACACTACTCCACTCTCCTGGCGTTCCCATGCGTGCACTCAAGCGCGGCACCATTAGATTCTTCCACTGACCTTGTTTGTCTAAATGCCAATGCTTGAGAACGACTTCATGCTCTTCATTAAACTGAACAGGCTCAGCCTCTTCAACGATAATTAGACCAACTAATCCCATACCAAGCTGCTTAACGCTATTCATATGTGGGTGATACCAAAACGTACCCGCATCTGGCGGTGTAAATTCATAAACAAATGTTTCACCTGGCATGATAGGCGGCTGGCTCAAGAAAGGGACACCATCCATTTCAATAGGGATTCGCAAGCCATGCCAGTGGATTGTAGTTGGCTCTGAAAGCTTGTTGGTAAATCGGATAATAACTTTCTCGCCTTGGCGACAACGAATCGTAGGAGCTGGAATCGATCCATTAAACGCGAGTACATCCGTATTAAATCCTGGTACTAATTCAGCAATAGAAGGCTCTGCAGTGATGTCGTATATATGCTGACCTTGTTTGTTAGTGCCCCTAGATAGAGAACATGCAGGCAGAACGGTAAGCGCAGAGATCGCTAAGGAAGATTGAAGAAAGCGTCGACGAGATATATCCATGTATTTAGTCACTCATTATTCCAATTGATGTGAGTGTAACTAAATATTAATAATGATTCTCAGTTATCTTTTAAAGATGTGCAGTCATAATGCTTAGATTCAGAGATTATAAATAAAGACCTATATTTAATAGTCACTAACAAGACAGTAAGCACCCACACACATATAGCAAGTAAGTAAAAGAGATCGGTTTAAGAAGAAGAGAGTCTAATGGTAAATAAGGCTAAAGCAAGTAGGAAATTGAAGGCTCTAGAAACGACGAAAGCCCTAGCACTTCTGCTAGGGCTTTGTCTGAATAAGTGGCGGAGCGGACGGGACTCGAACCCGCGACCCCCGGCGTGACAGGCCGGTATTCTAACCAACTGAACTACCGCTCCGCACTGGTTAGACCTAAAGTCTAAATTTAAAGCCTGGCGATGTCCTACTCTCACATGGGGAAGCCCCACACTACCATCGGCGCTAATTCGTTTCACTTCTGAGTTCGGAATGGAAGTCAGGTGGGTCCAAATCGCTATGGTCGCCAAGCAAATTCTTTAATTCAGAAAGCTGTTTCAGTTCTTACACATTCAATTCGTTCTTGCTTTGAGTCCATCAAAACCCCTTGGGTGTTGTATGGTTAAGCCTCACGGGCAATTAGTACAGGTTAGCTCAACGCCTCACAACGCTTACACACCCTGCCTATCAACGTTCTAGTCTCGAACAACCCTTTAGGATACTTAAAGTATCAGGGAAGACTCATCTCAGGGCTCGCTTCCCGCTTAGATGCTTTCAGCGGTTATCGATTCCGAACTTAGCTACCGGGCAATGCGTCTGGCGACACAACCCGAACACCAGAGGTTCGTCCACTCCGGTCCTCTCGTACTAGGAGCAGCCCCCTTCAATCTTCCAACGCCCACGGCAGATAGGGACCGAACTGTCTCACGACGTTCTAAACCCAGCTCGCGTACCACTTTAAATGGCGAACAGCCATACCCTTGGGACCGACTTCAGCCCCAGGATGTGATGAGCCGACATCGAGGTGCCAAACACCGCCGTCGATATGAACTCTTGGGCGGTATCAGCCTGTTATCCCCGGAGTACCTTTTATCCGTTGAGCGATGGCCCTTCCATTCAGAACCACCGGATCACTATGACCTGCTTTCGCACCTGCTCGAATTGTCATTCTCGCAGTCAAGCGGGCTTATGCCATTGCACTAACCTCACGATGTCCAACCGTGATTAGCCCACCTTCGTGCTCCTCCGTTACGCTTTGGGAGGAGACCGCCCCAGTCAAACTACCCACCAGGCACTGTCCGCAACCCCGATGAGGGGTCAACGTTAGAACATCAACACTACAAGGGTGGTATTTCAAGGACGGCTCCACTAATACTGGCGTACTAGTTTCAAAGCCTCCCACCTATCCTACACATGTAGGGTCAATGTTCAGTGCCAAGCTGTAGTAAAGGTTCACGGGGTCTTTCCGTCTAGCCGCGGGTACACTGCATCTTCACAGCGATTTCAATTTCACTGAGTCTCGGGTGGAGACAGCGTGGCCATCATTACGCCATTCGTGCAGGTCGGAACTTACCCGACAAGGAATTTCGCTACCTTAGGACCGTTATAGTTACGGCCGCCGTTTACCGGGGCTTCGATCAAGAGCTTCGACCGAAGTCTAACCCCATCAATTAACCTTCCGGCACCGGGCAGGCGTCACACCGTATACGTCATCTTACGATTTTGCACAGTGCTGTGTTTTTAATAAACAGTTGCAGCCACCTGGTATCTGCGACTCTCAATAGCTCCATCCGCAAGGGACTTCACCGTCGAGAGCGTACCTTCTCCCGAAGTTACGGTACCATTTTGCCTAGTTCCTTCACCCGAGTTCTCTCAAGCGCCTTGGTATTCTCTACCCGACCACCTGTGTCGGTTTGGGGTACGATTCCTTACAATCTGAAGCTTAGAGGCTTTTCCTGGAAGCATGGCATCAATGACTTCACTACCGTAGTAGCTCGACGTCGTGTCTCAGCCTTAAGAAGAGCCGGATTTACCTAACTCTTCAGCCTACGCACTTGAACCTGGACAACCGTCGCCAGGCCCACCTAGCCTTCTCCGTCCCCCCATCGCAATTGTAAGAAGTACGGGAATATTAACCCGTTTCCCATCGACTACGCCTTTCGGCCTCGCCTTAGGGGTCGACTTACCCTGCCCCGATTAACGTTGGACAGGAACCCTTGGTCTTCCGGCGAGGAGGTTTTTCACCCCCTTTATCGTTACTCATGTCAGCATTCGCACTTCTGATACGTCCAGCATGCGTTACCACACACCTTCAACCGCTTACAGAACGCTCCCCTACCCAATGCACTAAAGTGCATTGCCGCAGCTTCGGTTTACTACTTAGCCCCGTTACATCTTCCGCGCAGGCCGACTCGACCAGTGAGCTATTACGCTTTCTTTAAATGATGGCTGCTTCTAAGCCAACATCCTGGCTGTCTGAGCCTTCCCACATCGTTTCCCACTTAGTAGTAATTTGGGACCTTAGCTGGCGGTCTGGGTTGTTTCCCTCTCCACGACGGACGTTAGCACCCGCCGTGTGTCTCCCGGATAGTACTTACTGGTATTCGGAGTTTGCAAAGGGTTGGTAAGTCGGGATGACCCCCTAGCCTTAACAGTGCTCTACCCCCAGTAGTATTCGTCCGAGGCGCTACCTAAATAGCTTTCGGGGAGAACCAGCTATCTCCAGGTTTGATTGGCCTTTCACCCCTAGCCACAAGTCATCCGCTAATTTTTCAACATTAGTCGGTTCGGTCCTCCAGTTGATGTTACTCAACCTTCAACCTGCCCATGGCTAGATCACCTGGTTTCGGGTCTATATCCAGAGACTGAACGCCCAGTTAAGACTCGGTTTCCCTACGGCTCCCCTAGATGGTTAACCTTGCCACTGAATATAAGTCGCTGACCCATTATACAAAAGGTACGCAGTCACACCACGAAGGTGCTCCTACTGCTTGTACGTACACGGTTTCAGGTTCTATTTCACTCCCCTCACAGGGGTTCTTTTCGCCTTTCCCTCACGGTACTGGTTCACTATCGGTCAGTCAGTAGTATTTAGCCTTGGAGGATGGTCCCCCCATATTCAGACAGGATATCACGTGTCCCGCCCTACTCGATTTCACTTTAAATGCGTTGCCGGTTACGGGGCTATCACCCTGTATCGCACAACTTTCCAGAAGTTTCACCTGACGCATAAAAAGCTTAAGGGCTAATCCAATTTCGCTCGCCGCTACTTTCGGAATCTCGGTTGATTTCTTTTCCTCGGGGTACTTAGATGTTTCAGTTCCCCCGGTTCGCCTCGCTGCGCTATGTATTCACGCAACGATACTAGCTTATGCTAGTGGGTTTCCCCATTCGGAAATCCCAGACTCAAATGGTTTTTACTACCTAATCTGGGCTTATCGCAAGTTAATACGTCCTTCATCGCCTCTGACTGCCAAGGCATCCACCGTGTACGCTTAGTCACTTAACCATACAACCCGAAGGAGTTTCGAGTTGAAGTCAAATCACCAAAGTTGTCTGCAATTTTTATACATGATGCAGACTCGATTTTGCCGGACTCAAATTCCAAGAACACTTGAATGTGTTGTATTGGTGTTTGTCATAAAGACAAACATTGAGAACTTTACAAACAAACTTAAAAGTTTGTTTTGTCAGCTTTCCAAATTGTTAAAGAGCTAATCACTTCTAATGAAGTAACCATTTTTAAAAGCACTCATCGAGTGCGCTTAAAGATGGTGGGCGATACCGGGCTCGAACCAGTGACCCCCTGCTTGTAAGGCAGGTGCTCTCCCAACTGAGCTAATCGCCCACATTAGTTTTACGTCATGTGGTAGACGTCTCGAATGGTGGAGCTATGCGGGATCGAACCGCAGACCTCCTGCGTGCAAGGCAGGCGCTCTCCCAGCTGAGCTATAGCCCCATCGAGAAATGGTGGGTCGTGCAGGATTCGAACCTGCGACCAATTGATTAAAAGTCAACTGCTCTACCAACTGAGCTAACGACCCAATGGTATCCCGTAGGGGAGTCGAACCCCTGTTACCGCCGTGAAAGGGCGGTGTCCTAGGCCTCTAGACGAACGGGACACTAAGTTGAACATCTTGGGAGATGTTCTATCTCTTTTACTTTATAAACCGTATCAATCTGTGTGGACACTCATCGTGAATAATCATCGTATAAGGAGGTGATCCAGCGCCAGGTTCCCCTAGCGCTACCTTGTTACGACTTCACCCCAGTCATGAACCACAAAGTGGTAAGCGTCCTCCCGAAGGTTAAACTACCTACTTCTTTTGCAGCCCACTCCCATGGTGTGACGGGCGGTGTGTACAAGGCCCGGGAACGTATTCACCGTGGCATTCTGATCCACGATTACTAGCGATTCCGACTTCACGGAGTCGAGTTGCAGACTCCGATCCGGACTACGACGCACTTTTTGGGATTCGCTCACTCTCGCAAGTTGGCCGCCCTCTGTATGCGCCATTGTAGCACGTGTGTAGCCCTACTCGTAAGGGCCATGATGACTTGACGTCGTCCCCACCTTCCTCCGGTTTATCACCGGCAGTCTCCCTGGAGTTCCCGACATTACTCGCTGGCAAACAAGGATAAGGGTTGCGCTCGTTGCGGGACTTAACCCAACATTTCACAACACGAGCTGACGACAGCCATGCAGCACCTGTCTCAGAGTTCCCGAAGGCACCAATCCATCTCTGGAAAGTTCTCTGGATGTCAAGAGTAGGTAAGGTTCTTCGCGTTGCATCGAATTAAACCACATGCTCCACCGCTTGTGCGGGCCCCCGTCAATTCATTTGAGTTTTAATCTTGCGACCGTACTCCCCAGGCGGTCTACTTAACGCGTTAGCTCCGAAAGCCACGGCTCAAGGCCACAACCTCCAAGTAGACATCGTTTACGGCGTGGACTACCAGGGTATCTAATCCTGTTTGCTCCCCACGCTTTCGCATCTGAGTGTCAGTATCTGTCCAGGGGGCCGCCTTCGCCACCGGTATTCCTTCAGATCTCTACGCATTTCACCGCTACACCTGAAATTCTACCCCCCTCTACAGTACTCTAGTCTGCCAGTTTCAAATGCAATTCCGAGGTTGAGCCCCGGGCTTTCACATCTGACTTAACAAACCACCTGCATGCGCTTTACGCCCAGTAATTCCGATTAACGCTCGCACCCTCCGTATTACCGCGGCTGCTGGCACGGAGTTAGCCGGTGCTTCTTCTGTCGCTAACGTCAAATAATGCAGCTATTAACTACACTACCTTCCTCACGACTGAAAGTGCTTTACAACCCGAAGGCCTTCTTCACACACGCGGCATGGCTGCATCAGGCTTGCGCCCATTGTGCAATATTCCCCACTGCTGCCTCCCGTAGGAGTCTGGACCGTGTCTCAGTTCCAGTGTGGCTGATCATCCTCTCAGACCAGCTAGGGATCGTCGCCTTGGTGAGCCCTTACCTCACCAACTAGCTAATCCCACCTAGGCATATCCTGACGCGAGAGGCCCGAAGGTCCCCCTCTTTGGCCCGTAGGCATTATGCGGTATTAGCCATCGTTTCCAATGGTTATCCCCCACATCAGGGCAATTTCCTAGGCATTACTCACCCGTCCGCCGCTCGACGCCGTTATCGTTCCCCGAAGGTTCAGATAACTCGTTTCCGCTCGACTTGCATGTGTTAGGCCTGCCGCCAGCGTTCAATCTGAGCCATGATCAAACTCTTCAATTTAAGATTTTGTTCGGCTCAATGAATACTGAACATTACATAAAGTAATGTTTGAATTGACTGTGCTGAATCTTTCGATTCAATGGTCACTTCGTTTCATTGAAACCTAATTTGAAACCGAAGTTTCTAATTGGATTATCATCAACGAGCGCCCACACAGATTGATAGGTCTATATTGTTAAAGAGCTTTCCTATTGAGCTTTGCTCAAATCGGACGGCCATTTTAGCGAGTTAAAGTTTAGTGTCAATCACTTTTTTCAAGCGTTTCCGCTTGGCTAATTGGCTAGCTAACTCAACCTCGTTTCTTTCGAAGCGTTGCCGTGTCAGCGAGGTGGCATTATAGAGATTGCGATCACATTGGCAAGCCCTTTTTCTCTTGTTTTTTGTTTTTTTTATCGTTCGGATAAATTTGCATCAAAAGCGGTCAAAAGAGCACGTTATTTCTACAGTTTTTTGAATTTATCTGCGAAAAGAGCCACTTTTTCCCAATTGGTGTATTCCACCTCTTTAGTCGTATCGGTTTCGCCACCAGTCATCGACATAATGAACTTAATCATAGTTCTATCGAACCAGCTGTAACGTGGGTAATAAAGTGCACCAGCAAAAACACCAATTAAGGTTGGTTTCCATGGCGACTTAATTAGGAACTTACGAATGTAAGCACTGCCTTCAGGCGTATCCTTTCCTTGGTCTTCTTTACGAGCGGTTAGGTTTACGCAGAAAAATGCCACTTTACTTTGCTCTAGTTGAGTTAGGTTTTTCTCAATAAACTGGTATAGCTTCTTATTAAGATGGCCATAACGAATAGATGCGCCAATCAATACTCTGTCGTATTGGCTGAAGTCCATCGCCTCTACATTATGTAAATCCACCAGCTCGCAATCGAAGTCTGGTAGTTGTTCATCTATATAGTGGAGAATTTTTTTCGTCTGCCCTTCACGGGAAGAGTATAGAAATAATGCTTTTGCCACGATTTCCCCTTAGCTACGCCAAAACGTCGGCGTAAGTAGAATAAGTAAGGTAAAGATTTCCAAACGACCAAACAACATAGAAACAATCAATACCCATTTTGCTTTATCGTTAACATCACCAAAGTGAAGTGCCACTTCTCCCAAGCCCGGGCCAAGGTTATTCAATGTTGCCGCTACCGCGGAGAACGCACTTAGTTCATCCATTCCAGTAGCAATCAAACACAGCATGCAAACCACAAATACCAGCGCATAAGCAGAGAAGAATCCCCAAACCGCATCAACGACACGTTGTGGTAGTGCACTGCCACCGACTTTAATGGTGTAAACCGCACGAGGGTGGACCAAGCGCTTCAGCTCACGAGCACCTTGTAAGGTCAGTAACAGAATACGGATCACTTTCATACCGCCACCAGTCGAACCAGCACAACCGCCTATAAAAGACGAGAACAACAGCAACACTGGTAAGAACAATGGCCAATCAGCAAAACCGGTTGTAGTAAAACCAGCAGTAGTAGATATAGACACGGTTTGGAATAGCGCCTGATCAAAAGCGTCATATGGCGAGTCATATGAGTGGTGATTCAACAATAATAGGAAGCACACCAAAAATAAGACAACTTGTATGAAGATGAACGCACGGAACTCTGGATCTTTCCAATAGTATTTAGGATGCACGCCGCCGGATGCAAACGCGGCGAAGTGCAAAGAGTAGTTACATGCCGAAATCAACAAGAAGACAACGGTAATCATGTTAATGGCATAGCTATCGAAATAGCCCATGCTGGCGTCGTGTGTGGAGAAACCACCGATGGCAATCGTAGAGAAGCTATGACTAATAGCATCAAACGGTGTCATACCTGCTAACCAAAATGCCAAGGCACACGCAATAGTCAGACTCAAATAGATGTACCACAGTGCTTTTGCTGTCTCAGCAATACGCGGGGTCATCTTAGTATCTTTAACCGGTCCTGGTATTTCAGCTCGATACAGCTGCATACCACCGATACCAAGAACAGGAAGAATGGCTACCGCCAACACGATGATACCCATGCCGCCAAACCATTGCAGTAGCTGACGATAAAATAAGATCGCTTTTGGCAGTTCGTCGAGCCCGACAATGACCGTCGCTCCCGTTGTCGTTAAAGCAGAGAAAGACTCAAAAAATGCGTCAGTCACAGATACATTGGGATTATCTGAGATAAGGAAAGGAATAGAGCCCGCACTGCCAAGTACAGTCCAGAAAAGAACAACAATAAGGAAGCCGTCACGCGCTTTAAGCTCGTGTTTATGCCTGCGGTTTGGGAACCAACATATCCCACCACATACGAGAAGTACGAAGAAAGTCGTGACAAAAGGTACACCCGCACCATCTCGATAGATAAGCGCAACCAGCGCAGGCGCGAGCATTGTGACACTAAAAAGTGCGAGCAATAGCCCGACGATTCGAATAATTGAACGAAATTGCATGGATTGATTGACTAGCGAAGCTGTCCCTGTGGCTTCCTATTTTTCATTATTGTCCGTCTAGTGGGGTGACAATTGCCTTTGCACCACTTTTGTTGATGATAGCTTGGGTAAACGCGCTCACTTCACGCAGCTCAATTTCCACCACTAATACCACCTGATCGCTGTATTCAGCATCCACTTCAACCGCACCAAACTGGGGCATAAGCGACTGTGCGATAGGCATAAACCCATAGTCTAACTCTAGTCGGAGTTTTGTGGTTATTTTTTTCTCAATTGTTTGAAGCAGCTTGAGCGCTTGTTGCACTCCACCACCATAAGCTTTGACCAAACCGCCTGTGCCAAGCTTAATGCCGCCAGAGTAACGAGTGACCACCGCAGTGATCTCTCCAACTCCAGAGCCAGACAGCTGTGCGAGGATTGGTTTACCTGCCGTCCCTGAAGGTTCTCCATCATCACTAAAGCCCCACTTCATCGAATCTTCTGGTCGACCAGCAACAAATCCCCAGCAGTTGTGCCTTGCATCAGAATGTTTGGTTTTGATCTGCTCAACGAATGCTTTCGCCGCTTCCACGCTTGGTGTATGCGCTAAGTAAGTAATAAAGACACTCTTTTTAATCTCTTCTTCAAATTGAGCTGGTTGGGCAGGAATCAGATAAGGCAGGTCATTCATAGGATTAGGTCACTTTTCTCTTTGTTCAAAGTCTATCACGAGACGGAATTGTGAGTCGCATAAGATCTGCACCAGCGCACAATGTTAAACACTTGTTTAAAAAATGTGTTGAAATTAACCAATCCGAGGTCCAAACTAACTTCACTGGTCAAACCAGAACAACAAATATAACGACTTTCCTCTATATCTATTTGTTGCCCTACAGGCGCTCAGCCCGCATCAAATCGGTATACAGACAATCCAAGATTGTATGTCATGGAGATAGACAATGATTTACCAAGCCGAAACCCTACAGGTAAAGGAAGTACAAGATGGTATTGCAGAACTAAGCTTCTGCTCTCCAAAATCCGTTAACAAGCTCGACCTAGCGACACTAGAGTCACTCGACAAAGCCCTTGATGCACTAAAAGCGCACCAAGGACTGAAGGGCTTGATGCTCACCTCAGATAAAGACGCGTTCATTGTTGGCGCTGATATCACCGAATTCTTAGGTCTTTTCGCTAAGACAGACGCTGAACTCGATCAGTGGCTACAATTTGCTAACAGCATCTTTAACAAGCTGGAAGACTTACCGGTCCCGACTATCTCGGTACTAAAAGGTCACACGTTAGGTGGCGGTTGTGAGTGCGTGCTTGCAACTGACATACGAATTGGTGACAAGACCACCAGCATCGGTCTGCCAGAAACAAAACTGGGCATCATGCCGGGCTTTGGTGGTTGTGTGCGCCTGCCACGTGTTATTGGCGCCGACAGTGCGATGGAAGTGATCACACAAGGCAAAGCGTGTCGTGCGGATGAGGCATTAAAGATTGGTCTTCTTGATGCGGTTGTTGATAGCGACGCACTTTACGAGTCAGCACTCAAGACAATTACCTCGGCAATCAACGAGAAGTTGGACTGGCAAGCTCGTCGTAAGCAAAAGACATCACCACTTACGTTAAGTAAGCTCGAATCAATGATGAGCTTTACCATGGCGAAAGGTCTGGTGGCACAAAAAGCAGGTCCTCACTACCCAGCACCAATGACTGCCGTTATTACTATTGAAGAAGGCGCTCGCTTCGCTCGTAACGAAGCACTCGACATTGAGCGTAAACACTTCGTAAAACTGGCTAAGTCTGAAGAAGCAAAATCACTGGTTGGTTTGTTCCTTAACGACCAATACATTAAAGGGCTTGCGAAAAAATCCGCTAAGTCAACGAGTAAAGACACGCAACGTGCGGCTGTGCTTGGTGCGGGCATTATGGGCGGCGGCATCGCCTACCAATCTGCATTAAAAGGCGTACCGGTGTTAATGAAAGACATCGCGCAACCTTCACTCGATTTAGGCATTACTGAAGCATCTAAGCTACTAAATAAACGCTTATCTCGTGGTCGCATTGATGGCTTTAAGATGGCTGGTATTTTAGCGTCTATCACACCAAGCCTACATTACGCAGGCATCGAAGAATCAGACGTGATTGTTGAAGCCGTAGTAGAAAACCCGAAAGTAAAAGCAGCAGTTTTGAGTGAAGTCGAATCACATGTCGGTGAAGACACGGTTATCACCTCAAACACCTCGACGATTCCAATCAATCTATTAGCGAAATCGCTAAAACGTCCAGAAAACTTCTGTGGCATGCACTTCTTCAACCCAGTGCACCGCATGCCTCTTGTTGAGATCATCCGTGGTGAACATACCTCTGATGAAACCATCAATCGTGTTGTCGCCTACGCAGCGAAAATGGGCAAATCACCAATTGTCGTCAATGACTGCCCTGGGTTCTTTGTAAACCGCGTATTGTTCCCATACTTTGGTGGCTTTAGCATGCTACTTCGTGATGGCGCGGACTTTACGAAAATCGACAAAATCATGGAACGTAAGTTTGGCTGGCCGATGGGACCTGCATACTTGCTCGATGTTGTTGGTATTGATACTGCTCACCACGCACAAGCCGTTATGGCGCAAGGTTTCCCTGAGCGTATGGGCAAACAAGGTCGTGACGCGATCGATGCACTATTCGAAGCAAGCAAATACGGTCAGAAGAATGGCAGTGGCTTCTACAGCTACACCATAGATAGAAAAGGTAAGCCGAAGAAAACCTTCTCTGAAGAAATCTTGCCGGTACTTGCTGACGTTTGTGCCGATAAGCAGGACTTTGACGAACAAACCATCATTCAACGTATGATGATTCCAATGATCAACGAAGTGGTACTGTGTCTACAAGAAGGCATCATTGCCACTCCACAAGAAGCGGATATGGCACTGGTTTACGGTCTTGGTTTCCCTCCATTCCGCGGCGGCGTATTCCGCTACCTAGATAGCGTAGGTATTGCTGAGTTTGTTGCAATGGCAAAACAATACTCAGAGCTTGGTGCTATGTACCAAGTACCACAGATGCTGATTGATATGGCGGCGAAAGGTGAAAGCTTTTACGGTGCACAACAGCAAGGTTCTATCTAAGGAGGGATTCTAAAATGACTAATCAAACAAGAAATGTTGTCGTAGTCGATTGTCTACGTACACCAATGGGTCGCTCTAAAGGTGGTGCTTTCCGTCATACACGAGCAGAAGATCTATCTGCGCGCCTGATGAAGGGCATTCTTGCGCGTAACCCACAGGTAAACCCAAGCGAGATTGAAGATATCTACTGGGGCTGTGTACAACAAACCCTAGAACAAGGCTTTAACGTGGCACGTAATGCGGCGCTACTTGCTGGTCTACCAATTGAGATTGGCGCCGTGACGGTTAACCGCCTGTGTGGTTCATCCATGCAAGCGCTTCACGACGGTACACGTGCCATTATGACGGGTGACGCTGAAATCTGCCTAATTGGTGGTGTTGAGCACATGGGACACGTACCAATGAACCACGGCGTGGACTTCCACCCTGGCATGTCAAAGACAGTTGCAAAAGCAGCCGGCATGATGGGCTTAACAGCAGAAATGCTTGGTAAGCTGCATGGCATTAGCCGTGAGCAACAAGACGAGTTTGCTGCGCGCTCTCATGCTCGTGCACATGCTGCAACCCTAGAGGGTCGTTTTAAAAACGAAATCCTACCAATTGAAGGTCATGCGGCTGACGGCACGCTGTTCACTCTGGATTACGATGAAGTGATTCGCCCTGAAACGTCAGTTGAAGGTCTATCTCAACTTCGTCCTGTTTTCGATCCAGCAAACGGCACAGTAACAGCCGGTACATCATCGGCGCTGTCTGATGGTGCATCCGCGATGTTGATCATGAGCGAAGAGAAAGCCAATGAACTTGGTTTGAAGATTCGTGCACGCATTAAAGGTATGGCAATTGCCGGCTGTGATCCTTCTATCATGGGTTACGGTCCTGTACCTGCGACGCAAAAAGCACTCAAGCGTGCAGGTCTTTCAATTGAAGACATGGATGTAGTTGAGCTAAACGAAGCATTTGCCGCGCAGTCTCTACCATGTGCTAAAGACTTGGGTCTGCTTGATGTGATGGATGAGAAGGTCAACCTTAACGGGGGTGCGATTGCATTGGGTCACCCGCTTGGTTGTTCTGGCTCACGTATCTCAACAACGTTAATCAACCTTATGGAAGCGAAAGACGCGAAATATGGTCTGGCAACCATGTGTATCGGTTTAGGCCAGGGTATTGCGACCGTATTTGAACGACCTTAGGTTATTTGAGAATCACAGCAAATACTCCAATACTGAAAAGTTTTAGGGTTACACTTAAGGGCGGCATCTGATGTCGCCCTTTGTTTTACGCCAAACATTGCTTACATGCACAATAAGCATACATTAAATGCTCAAGTTTCATTTTATTCATAGACAAAGAAGACATACACTTAGCAGCAGTTGATATCTTGCTGCATGTGACCCAGAGTCACGCTACCGCACAATCGGAGAACCTTATGTTTAATGCTCTAGTTCTAAATCAAGAAGACAAACGTACTATCGCTAGCATCGAGCAAATCGATGAAACACAACTGCCTGAAGGCGACGTTCTGATTGACGTTGATTACTCATCGTTGAACTACAAAGACGGTCTTGCAATTACAGGTAAAGGTAAAATCATCCGTAACTTCCCGATGGTGCCGGGTATTGACCTAGCAGGTACAGTAGTAAGCTCAGAAGACGACCGCTACCAAGCAGGCGACAAAGTTGTTCTTACTGGTTGGGGTGTAGGTGAAAACCATTGGGGCGGTATGTCTCAACGTGCTCGTCTAAAAGCGGATTGGCTAGTACCTCTACCAAAAGGTCTGGACAGCAAGAAAGCAATGATGGTTGGTACTGCTGGCTTCACGGGCATGCTATGTGTTCAAGCACTGCTTGATGCAGGTATCAAACCTGAAAATGGCGAAATCCTAGTAACTGGCGCAAGTGGCGGTGTAGGCTCAGTAGCCGTAACGCTTCTAGCACAGCTTGGCTACAAAGTTGCTGCAGTAACAGGTCGCGTAGAGAAAAACGGCCCACTACTAGAAAAACTTGGTGCTAGCCGTATCATCGACCGCGTTGAATTTGAAGAGCCAGCACGCCCGCTTGAAAAGCAAGTATGGGCAGGTGCCGTTGATACTGTGGGCAGTAAAGTACTAGCAAAAGTATTGGCACAAATGGATTACAACAGTGCAGTTGCGGCTTGTGGCCTTGCAGGTGGCTTCGATCTACCGACGACAGTGATGCCATTCATTCTACGTAACGTTCGTCTACAAGGTGTGGATTCTGTTTCATGCCCATTTGAAAAACGTACTGCAGCATGGGAAAAATTGGTTGAGCTACTACCAGACAGCTACTTCGAACAAGCTTGTACTGAAGTTGAACTAGCAGAAGCACCAAAATACGCTGAAGACATCACAAACGGCCAAGTAACTGGTCGTGTGGTTATCAAGCTATAAGCGTTAACTCTTCGATAGAATAAACAAAGCCGGGTCATTGCCCGGCTTTTTGCTATTTCGATTTTCGGAAACATCAGTCCAATCCCATATCTTCAATTCGCTTGGCAATAAGACGACTACATTCTTCACGAACCACCGCACGCAACCATTCTTGAGCGGGAGAGTGCTCGCAACGTGCGTGCCAAATCATCGAATATTCAAACGGCGTGAATTGGAATGGTAATGGCTTCACCACCAAGTCATAACGATCAGCAACCAAGTACGCTAAATCGGCAGGTACGGTAATAATAATTGGCAGAGTATCGACAATCGCTAGCGCTGCTTCCAGGTGATAAGCGCGCAATACCATCTGGCGTTGTGGCTTCTCCACCAGCGCTTGCTCAATCAGTGCCTTAACCCCATCACTGATGGCAATCATGGCATGCGGATGACTGAGATAATCATCCAGACTCATCTCTTTCTCAGCTAGCGGATGCTGCTTAGATAGCAGACACAACACACCAACTCGCCCTAGCACTTCACTACGCAGTGGCTCCACAGGACCTGTAGGACGACAAATCGCTAAGTCCGCGCCTTCGTATGTTAATTGATCAGATAAACGGTCATGTTGCAGCGGCAAGAAGTTAAACGACACGTTCGGCGCTTCCTGATAGATACGTGGCAATGCAAAAGGCAAAATGGTTTGCATCGCGTAATCAGTTGTCGCGATATTAAACGTTTGATCGCAACTGCGTGGATCAAACTCGCGTGGAGAAAGCAATTGGCGCAGTGATTCCAGCGGCTCACCCAAAGAGCGATCGATTTCTAACGCTTTTTGGGTTGGGATCAAATGCTGACCTTGACGAGTAAACAGTGGGTCACCAAGCAGGTCACGTAAACGCCCCAGTACACGACTCATTGCCGATTGGCTTAAATTGAGACGCGTTGCAGCTTTACTTACACTGCTCTCTTCGATCAGCACACGTAACGCAACCAATAAGTTCAGATCTCGACGATAGATGTCTTCTAATTCCACGATTTGCCACTTAACATGTAGGGGATTTAGATAAATTGTACTCTTCAGGCAAAAAAAATCCCGCCTTTCAGCGGGGAAGCCCAAGAAAAATGGGGATAGTGTCGGAATGAAGTGTCGTTAAACTTGGTGAGCGGTATATCAATAGGTTCCGATTACAGCAAGAAGCGCTAATTTTCTTGCTCAGATGCACCTGACCATTTGTGCATCTCAATCCAAATCCCAATAATTGTTGCACTCATGCCTACGAGAGGCATCAATGAGGTTTCACCTGGCGTCCTAAGTACCAATGCACAGAACGAGATGAAACATAAAACCGAATAGATGGTTAGTCTGTCTAACGCTGTTAACATCGTCTCCCCTTGCCAGTTGTTACCAAATTGTTAATTTAAGGTAAATCAAAAAATTCGGTTTGCCAAGTGGTTATTGAATATTTTTTCAACGAAAGTAAAATTCAATGCTCAGTTAGTTACGAGAATCACACTATGAGTTTTAATCCTGAACTGGCGACCAAAACATTAGAGGCGGAAGGATTACGCTGCCCAGAGCCAGTGATGATGGTCAGGAAGACAATTCGAAACATGCAAGATGGTGAAGTATTGCTAGTAAAAGCGGACGACCCATCTACGACTCGAGATATCCCGAGTTTCTGTCGATTTATGGATCACCAGTTGATAGCGGCACAAACGGAACAACTTCCATACCAGTACCTGATCAAGAAAGGTTTGGAATAATCTCAGCAAGATCAAAAACGGCAGCCCAATAGGCTGCCGTTTGTTTATTCATCGTATTCTAGTGTGCGAACTTCAGATTGTAGCTTATTTAATTGTTTTCTCATTGCACGCATCTCTTCGTGCATAGGAATAATATGTGCGACCCGAATCCATGCTTCTACCGTTAAGCCGGTAAGAATGAAGGTCCCTGCTACAATCGGCAACCACATATCAGTCAGCACCATCGCCAACAAGCACAGCGCCAAACCAAAGGTGAATAAATAACTCTGACTCTTTGGGGACATCCCCATATAACGTGTAAGCATAAACTTGCCCTCTCGCCATCATTCACACCATTAAAGTACCATGACAAGTATGGCACTAATATGTCACCCGTCACGGTCTTGAACGATTTTAAGCCAGAGTTTGAATTCGCGCATTACTTCACTAGTTATTGATAATTAACACCATTTACGTGGAAAAATCAGAATAGTGCTGCACCAATAGCAAGAGCAACAAATAGGAAAGCGGTTACCTTACGAATCAACCCTAAAGGCATCTTATCCGCCGATAGCTTACCGATTAAAACCACAGGCACATTAGCCAGAAGCATACCGATCGTAGTACCAAGAATTACCCAACTCAACGCATCTGCGTATTGCGCACCCAAGATAGAAGTGGCGATCTGAGTTTTGTCGCCAATCTCCGCAACAAAGAAGGCAATAAAACTAGCAATGAATGGGCCTCGGTTAGAGATCTGCTCGTCGTCATCCAGTTTATCTGGGATCAATACCCAAGCCGCCATGGCAACAAAACTGACCACTAGCACCCACTTAAGGACTTCTGGTGAAAGATAATCGGCCACAACCACACCTAACCATGCAGCCAAAGCGTGGTTGGCAATCGTTGCCAAAAAGATCGCTGCAATAATTGGGATTGGTTTGCGGTAACGACTGGCGAGTAATAGAGATAGCAATTGGGTCTTATCGCCAATTTCTGCTAACGCTACAGTAGTAATTGAAATAGCTAAAACGCTCACGACATGCTCATTGGGGCGGGATAATTATTTTTAACCATAGACAAACCTCACGCCCCACCCCGGTTCGTGATGATTTGTCTAAGGTCTTGCTAAACTCATCGGGCTGATGAGTCTCGAGCGCCATGGTGATTTTGCACCAATTATGTTGACGAACGAACCGGATGAAACAGACATTTCATCGAGTAAGCTACTCCCCAAAGACAGGCGCAATTCTAGCCACCTTTTTCCACCACCTCAAGAGCGAAAGCCAGCGAAAACTCCCTTTTAAGAAAAATTCAGCAGATAACGCGGTAAAAATCCATTAAAGGAGAAAATTGCCCACGAATTAATCAAGATTAGCTCTACTCCCATGCTCAATATCTGGGTATACTTGATTGTTAATTTATTCAACCGTAATTACTTTGAATCGCTATTGTTGAGGCAAGAAAACCCAACAAAAGAGACGAATTCATGAGTAATAAGAGAATCGCGCGAACCTGACTTATGCAAAAATACGATATCAAAACCTTCCAGGGAATGATCCTCGCGCTGCAGGATTATTGGGCTCAGAATGGTTGTACCATTGTTCAACCACTAGATATGGAAGTTGGTGCGGGTACCTCTCACCCAATGACCTGTCTACGAGCACTTGGCCCAGAGCCAATGTCTACAGCTTACGTACAACCTTCACGTCGTCCTACTGATGGTCGTTACGGTGAAAACCCTAACCGCCTTCAGCACTACTACCAATTCCAAGTAGCGCTAAAACCATCGCCAGACAATATTCAAGAGTTGTACTTAGGTTCTCTAGAAGTACTTGGTATTGACCCACTTGTACACGACATCCGTTTCGTAGAAGACAACTGGGAAAACCCAACACTAGGCGCATGGGGTCTAGGCTGGGAAGTTTGGCTAAACGGCATGGAAGTGACTCAGTTCACTTACTTCCAGCAAGTTGGCGGCCTTGAGTGTAAACCAGTAACAGGTGAGATCACTTACGGTATCGAACGTCTAGCAATGTACATCCAAGAAGTAGATTCGGTTTACGATCTTACTTGGAACATCGCACCAGATGGCAGCAAAGTGACTTACGGTGATATCTTCCACCAAAACGAAGTAGAGCAATCGACTTACAACTTCGAGCACGCAGACGTTGAATTCCTATTCAGCTTCTTTGAGCAATGTGAAAAAGAGTGTAAAGAGCTGCTTGAGCTTGAAAAGCCACTGCCACTACCAGCTTACGAGCGCATCCTTAAAGCAGGTCACGCATTCAACTTACTAGACGCACGTAAAGCGATCTCAGTAACTGAACGTCAACGTTACATCCTGCGCATCCGCAACCTGACGAAAGCAGTTGCAGAAGCATACTACGCATCGCGTGAAGCTCTTGGCTTCCCAATGTGTAAGAAAGAACAAGCGTAAGGGGCAGAGTAACATGGCAAAAGAATTTCTAATCGAGCTAGGTACAGAAGAGCTACCACCAACGCAACTTCGTACTCTAGCTGAAGCATTCGCAGCAAACTTCGAAGCAGAACTAAAAGGCGCTGAGCTTGCTCACGAAGGCGTGAGATGGTTCGCGGCACCTCGTCGTCTTGCACTTAAAGTAGCAGCACTAGCAGACAGCCAGTCTGACAAAGTTGTTGAAAAGCGTGGTCCTGCGGTTTCTGCAGCGTTTGACGCGGAAGGCAACCCAACAAAAGCGGCTCAAGGCTGGGCACGCGGTTGTGGCATCACGGTTGACCAAGCAGAGCGCATGGTTACAGACAAAGGTGAATGGCTACTGTTCAAACAAGAAGTGAAAGGTCAGCCAACGTCTGAGATCGTCGTTGAACTTGCAGCGAAAGCACTAGCAAACCTACCTATCGCAAAACCAATGCGCTGGGGCAACAAAACGACTCAATTTATCCGTCCAGTTAAGACGCTAACCATGCTAATGGGTAGCGACCTAATCGAAGGCGAGATCCTTGGTGTCGCTTCAGACCGCACAATCCGTGGTCACCGCTTCATGGGTGAACAAGAGTTCACTATCGATTCTGCTGAGCAATACCCTGCGATCCTAGAAGAGCGCGGTAAAGTAATGGCAGATTACGAAGCGCGTAAAGCAATCATCCTAGCTGACGCACAAAAAGCGGCAGCAGCGGTTGGCGGTATCGCTGACCTAGAAGATGACCTAGTAGAAGAAGTAACGTCTCTGGTTGAATGGCCAGTGGTACTAACAGCGAAGTTTGAAGAAGAGTTCCTAAAAGTGCCTTCTGAAGCGTTGGTTTACACCATGAAAGGTGACCAAAAATACTTCCCTGTTTACGATGAAAACAAGAAGCTACTGCCTAACTTCATCTTCGTATCGAACATCGAATCAAAAGAGCCTCGTTACGTAATCGAAGGTAACGAGAAAGTAGTTCGCCCTCGTCTTGCTGACGCAGAGTTCTTCTTCAACACAGACCGTAAGCGTCCGCTTATCGACCGTCTGCCAGAACTAGAACAAGCGATCTTCCAAAAGCAACTGGGTACGATCAAAGACAAAACAGACCGCATCACTGAGCTTGCTGGCTACATTGCTGAGCAAATCGGTGCTGACGTCGAGAAATCAAAGCGTGCTGGTCTACTAGCAAAATGTGACCTAATGACCTCAATGGTATTCGAATTCACGGATACTCAAGGTGTTATGGGTATGCACTATGCTCGTCACGACGGTGAAGCAGAAGAAGTTGCAGTAGCACTGAACGAGCAATACATGCCTCGTTTCGCAGGTGATGAACTGCCATCAAACGGCGTTTCAACAGCAGTTGCAATGGCAGACAAGCTAGACACTATCGTAGGTATCTTCGGTATTGGTCAAGCACCTAAAGGCAGCGATCCATTCGCATTACGCCGCGCATCTCTAGGTGTACTGCGTATCATCGTTGAATACGGCTACAACCTAGATCTTGTTGACCTAGTGGCGAAAGCGAAATCACTGTTTGGCGATCGCCTAACTAACGACAACGTTGAACAAGACGTTATCGAGTTCATGCTTGGTCGTTTCCGTGCTTGGTACCAAGACGAAGGCTTCAGCGTAGACATCATTCAAGCGGTTCTAGCGCGTCGTCCAACGAAACCAGCTGACTTCGACCAACGAGTTAAAGCGGTATCTCACTTCCGTGAACTAGAAGCAGCAGAGTCTCTAGCAGCAGCGAACAAACGTGTAGGTAACATCCTAGCGAAATTCGACGGCGAACTAGCAGCAGACATCGACCTAGCACTTCTACAAGAAGACGCAGAGAAAGCACTAGCAGAAAGCGTTGAAGTAATGACAGAAGCGCTAGAGCCAGCATTTGCTACAGGTAACTACCAAGAAGCCCTAAGCAAGCTAGCTGACCTACGTGAACCAGTTGATGCGTTCTTTGATAACGTAATGGTAATGGCAGACGACGAAGCACTTAAGAAGAACCGTCTGACACTACTGAACAACCTGCGTAACCTGTTCCTACAGATCGCAGACATTTCTTTGCTTCAAAAGTAATTCATTACTCTTCGAAGTGATTAAGAGATAAGTAAAAGGGAAGCATCTGCTTCCCTTTTTTGTTGCTCTCTAAACTCAATCAAGGCGACAAGCCACTGATGGTTTAGACCCGAGGTTAACTTGCTCAGCAACAAGAATATGGTGAATTAACAAGGTTTAAAAGGAGGCATCGCTTCCCTTTTTTTTTGTTGAATGCTAAGGTTAATCCAGTTATGAAATCCATTGATTAGGTTGTTCATGTTAGTCGTACTGGTCGAAGACAACGAAATTCTCAATCACCATTAGCTTCGCAGCTCAAAGATCGCGGTCATACCGTTTATGCCGATAAAACCGCATCCGCTTGCCTGCAAACCATTCAAAAACACCCCAATGCGGATGCCATGATCATTGATCTTGGCTTACCTGATTTTGATGGAATCACCTTAATAAAGCAGATCCGCCGCAAAGAGATTAATGTACCGATCTTAATATTGACCGCTCGTGGCGATTGGCAAGATAAAGTGGAAGGACTGAACTCTGGTGCTGATGATTACCTCACCAAGCCGTTTCAGTTTGAAGAGTTAATGGCTCGCTTAGAGGCCCTAGTCCGTCGTTATCAAGGCTTCTCCACCAGCACCATAAACGCAGGCAACATAACGTTAGACACACAAGCGAAAAGCATCAGCTACGCAGACAACGTACTGGATCTCACCGCATTGGAATATCAAATCTTTGAGTATCTTATCCGTCATCGCCAAAAAGTGATTTCCAAAGAACAGATTGCTGACTCACTCTACGATGCCGGAGAGAGCGTACAGCTGAACAATATCGAAGTAATCATCTCACGCCTACGTAAAAAGCTTGCAGCCCATACCGATGATAAAATCATTAGCACGATTCGTGGCCAAGGTTATCGATTTGAATTAGAGGCTAAATAGAGAAAGCTCAATGTTAACAACAAGATTTCGCAGACAAGTTGTCGTAGCATCGGTTATTTTGACTGTCACTATAGGCTCACTGCTTGGAGTAATGGGCTATCAATACCAAAAAAACCGTTTGCTAGCTCAATATGCTGTCGAGTTGACGAATGATTTACCCTCATTCCTTGCTGAGATATGGAGTTCAAATCTCCTACCCCCATTTGAGCAATGGCAGGATAGCTACGCAAATAGCTCCGATAAATTTTCAATGGTGATATGCGACAAGAAAAATAATGAGCTCTGGCGATCTATTTCACCAGAGGCCTTTCACTCCTTATCAAAGCTAGACGGAGTAAAACTCAACGACTTATGCCGTAGCGATGCGCTTTCACAGAAAATTGGCTCAATAAAAATGATAGCGCTTACCTCAGGTTCACATGTACTCCTTCACACTATTGGCTTATCTGAACAAGACAAGATTCCTGGTGGACGCTTAATATCCATAAAGAAAATGGATCAGAGCATTAAACCCATTGAACAACTTAAGTGGCGAATCATCAAATTTGCTCTCTTAGGTACTCTGATAACATTGGTTATTGTGTATTTTCTATTTACTGTTGGTTTCAAGCCATTGAATACACTGCAAGTTGAACTATCAGAGATCAAAGCCGGTAAACGAACGAGATTAAACGATCAGTACCCAGAAGATCTGCAAAGTATCACAAGGGCGTTTAATGAACTGATGTTCCAACAACAAGAAAACGAACAGCGCTATCGCCGAGCATTAAACGATCTTGCACATAGTTTGAAAACACGAGTCGCAGTGTCGCAAGCCTTATTGGATGATATTGAAGAAGGCAAGATTCACGATATCAACCAACAGTTATTAGAAATGGATGATGTGATTCAAGGCCAGCTTAAACGTGCATCACTTGGTGTGAAAGGCATCGTAGAGAACGCAACACCAATTAAACCAATCCTAAATAGCCTCCTGTTGATGTTTGATAAGGTCCACATGGATAAGGGCATTCGCGTCGAACAGTTTATCAATAATGATCAGACTCTGCCGATGAGTAAAGCGGACGTCATGGAAGTGTTTGGCAATATTTTGGAGAACGCATATCGCTATGCCGAAAAGCGTATCGATGTGTTCATCAACAACACCGAAGAAGGCATTATCATTACCTTTAACAACGACGGCCCTGCAGTGGATGAGTCAATAAGCGAGACTTTATTTAAACGCGGAGTGCGTGCTGACGAGCAAAACCCAGGAACAGGGTTGGGATTGGCTCTGTGTGATGAGATCGTACACAGCTATAAAGGGGCAATATGGTTTGAAACACCAACTGACCCATCCATGGGTACAAGCTTGAAAGTGCTTTTGCCTTACCGTTAGCCTTGTTTAGGTAAACTGATATCAACGCGGCGATTTAACTCGCGCCCATGAGTGTTTGCATTACTACTCACTGGGTGCGTTTCGCCATCAGAGCGCGAAGAAGACACCTCTTCATCATGCCCTTCTAGGTATTGAGCGACTGCGTCTGCGCGCTTTAAACCCAATGTTAGGTTATATCCATTACTGCCCTTAGCATCCGTATTACCAACCACCAGTAATGAAGATTGAGGTCTCTGCTTCAGTTGCTGATTCAACTGAGTGAGAATGAACTTCGATTGAGTGTTTAAGCTCGCTTCGTCAAACTCAAACAGCACTCGGGCAGCAAGCTCACCTTGCTTTTGTTCCGTTAGTTGTGCACGGCTCAGCAGATACGAGGCGCAAGATTTATCAATACCAACCTGTTCCAACTGAGACAGTAGCATAGGTTCAAGCGCACTCTGTTCACCATCGACTGTAATTTGCATAAACGGCCCTTGATGGTATTTCACTTCCGTTTGATGCCCGAAAGACACCGATTCTTGGTACTGATTCTGCCCTTGCTGGCAATAGTAATATAGCGCTTGATTAGTGCTGTCTTGTGCGAATGATGGCATGGGTAAGCTCACGGCTAATGCCAGAATTAACTTGTTCATTGTATGACTCTCTACAAGGTTAGGTGACCGACTTCTTCGGTGATCAGAGATAAGATTTGATTCAATATGTCGTCAGTGTTTTCTGCTTTGTAGACGTTGTCCGCCCCGACACAATTACGTAGACCAACATTGGCATCCAACTCATAATCAAAACCAATCACCGACATACTGGCACTCATCTGTTCGCCCTCAGGTGTTTTCATGCCTTGACTCACGCCATTAATGACCTCTATCGAATCACTGGCTCCATCTGCCGTCACTTTTCCACCATTAATCATATTGAGGATGTTCGAACACATACCGCGATCCACCAGCTCTTCGGTTTGCCCAGCATAGTGATTAAAATCTTCACCATCGGACAAAATAATGATCAACTGCTTGGGGTTCTTTGCGAGTTGAGTGACGATTTGTCCTGCTCGAATAATTCCTTGCAGCGAGGCCGTACCACCGGAGGCTTTAAAACTATTCACCTGACGAGTAAAGCTATTAAAGTCCGTGGTATAGAAAATGTCATAGAACTCCGCTAAATCATCTTCATTTGGGATGCGCTTCGCTGCTCCCTTAACCACAAATTGGTTATTAATGGTCTTTTGCGGATAAAACGTATCGTCTTTGTCCCAACCATCCGCGTCATACTTAGTGATGCGCTGATCGCGAATAATCAGCTTGTTGTTATTACCTGTATTGATAGTACGGCGGTTGAATCCCGTGATAGCAACTCGATGTGGGTGCTCAACGTTTAATACATTGTATTGATCTAATTCATCGGTTACTTTTTCGATGATGTCTTTGAGATCTTCGATTTTGGTTTTCTTACCACCACTCCAGTTTTCATTCATCGAACCAGAAAAGTCGACGATAAAGGTAATGTCGACAGGCTGACCTTGATAACGTCGTGCCTTCGAGCTTCCGGTCACATCGAAAGTTTCTCCAAAACCAACCATCACACCCTGTCCAGGAAACCAAGACTCATGGCGAGTTTCCCCCGCGACACGATACTCAAAGTAACGCGCTTGCCCTTTTGACAAGCCAGCTTGGCAATCTGGCATCTCATCACAGGACAAACGCTGTACTTTTAAGTTCTCAATTCCATCAACGTCATACACATAATGCTCAATGTAGTTCTGTGCCAACGTGTGATTTTCGGAATCTTCCGCAGAAACCGCCAGCACCGCCGCTTCTGCGGCTTCTTCTAAGCGGGCTTTGGTCTGCAATGCTCTCGCCCCATCGGAGCCCAGCATAAAAACACCAAACAGGATAGGTATAATCATGGCGAATAACATACCGACATGACCGCTTTGCTTTTTCAAACTAGAGTGTCTTTGAATACTATGTGGCATGTTACCTCCCGATCACGACAGCATCAGATTCAACTCGAGTGAACTCAACACCCAACAAACTGCCAATCCAATTGTCGGTTTTATAGCAAACAGAAACACGATACAGCGGCATTTGGCGACCTCGGTTACTCACCACAGATAAGGAGCCCAACGAACTGATGTGCTCCCCCACTTGGCAATCTATCGCGCCACGTTTTTCGATGATCACTGGATTAGGTTTATCCACTGCGGCAAAGCTCAACTCTTCAACTTGTAAGCCATACTGACTGGTTTGAAAGTTACCAAACGTGCGTTCCAATGAGTGGCGAGTGATGGTATCGACATCGTCAGCTTCTTCTTTTGAAAGCTCATAATCCGCACCATAAAGCTGGGTACGCTCTTTCACCACATTCACTAGCGAATAAGTCAATCGGTCCAACTTCCCTTTTACCGACAGCTTAATAATTACATCACCACTAAACGCCAACAGTAAGCTGAAGAAAATACCAACAATGGCAAACTCAATACTGAAGGTGCCACGTTGTTTCTGTCGCCCTTGGCGATAATTAGATACCAAATTGAGATCGCTCATATTCTTGTACCACCACCATCTCTCGGCTCATAGTGCCTTGTAAGCCAATGAAATAGCTGAAGATAGGTTGGAAGTTGTAATCAATGTGATACACAGCCAAGGCCGCATTCTCCGCATCACCACACTCTTTACTGGCTTGCTCAGGCGCTAACTCGCACTGTTCGGTATAGGCCGTGAGTGATTCGATGTTGTCGAGGTATTGGATAGAAACACGAAAACGCTCAACATCGACCGCGGTATTCCAAATGCTACCTTCTCGGTTCAACACCGCTTGAACCGTTTGCATGTAATCGTCATTACGCTTTTTGGCAGTGCGTGAAATCTCTGAAATAGTCAGGTCGTTAATTGCTGAAATGTAAGACATATAGCTCATCTCAACCCACGCCATGCACATTAACCAAAAAGCGAAGAACCCTATCGCAAACTCAATACTGGCAACGCCACGTTGCTTAGCTTTCACGATTAGCTCCGGATAACACTTGTACTTTCTGTTGTGCTTTTAATGGGTCATAACTGCGTAGAGCACGGTAAATACTGTCTATTTGATGGTTGCTGTACTTCTCACTCAGTAGTTGTTTTACAAACTCATACTGGCCTTCCTTTGCCATGCTCAGTGTCAGGTTTGCCATCACTTGTTCATCTGCCTGACCATTTTTATACAGTGGCAGTAAGCGCTGAATCGCTTGTTTGTACTGACCCTCTGCAATATCAAGTACCGCAAGATTATTGTTAACCGTTACCCCATCGAAGAAGTGTTCGCGTGAACGCTCGAAATAGCGGCGAGCCAAATCATATTGGTAGTTATAGCCGTAGTAAGTACCAAGCAAGTTTTCTGCTTCCGCATTGCTCTGTTCGATTTCCAATGCCGCTTTTGCACTGCTGATCGCCGCAGGATATTGCGCCAACTCACCATAAGCCTGCGCCTGGATTAGCAAGGTATCGACACTCATTGATGATTTATTGGTTAATGGCTTGATATAAAACAGCGCCGATTCGGCATCACCAAGTGCGAGATAACTTTGCGCTAGCTTCTCACGCACTTGCGCATCATCGCTTTGTTGAAGTTGTTGTTTATACAAAGCCACCAATTGAGTGTGGTTGTTAGTTTTCTGGTAAATGGCTTCTTTGGAGTCTTGCTGTTGCCACGCTTGCTGGGTAGAACTGCACGCTGCAAGCATGGCTGGTAACAAACAAATCAGAATTTTTTTTAAACATGGGACATCATCCTCATCACCCCAGGAGCGGTGATAACAAAAACAAGTGGAATCAAGATAAAGACAATCAACGGAATCGACATCTTGGCCGCCAACTTCCCTATTTGCTCTTCAAGCTCCAACATCTGCACTTCACGAATATCGCCGGACAATGTCGTCAACATGGTGTAGATGGATGAGCCGTGCTGCATGCTTTGAGTTAACGTCAACATAAAACTGCGCATCTCAGACGATGGCACTTGCTGATACAACTCTTGTAGCGCACGCTCCATGCCCACAATTCGGGCACGCTGATTGGTGTTATCCAATAACTTGCCCAACTCAGGGTTAAAACTTTGAATCTCAACCGCCAGATATTTCAATGACGCTTCAATTGACATGCCGGTCTGAACACATATCGCCATGAGATCGATTAAATACGGCAAACTGCGGCTAATGCGTCGTTGTCGATTGGCCTTACGAACCTCTAGCCACATATCTGGCAATAAAATCACAGCCATCGCCCAAGCGGCAGCGAGAGCAATCCAATAATTAGTTGCGATATCTAACGTGAAGACCAACATGGCAATCAGCAATTCACCAAGCAGCAAGACCGAATACTTGAGTGGTGCAAACCAAGCGGCAGCATTAGGGTTCTCAATTCCAGCAAGATGTAAACGCTGCGGCAGACTCACATCACGCTTTTCTACCAAACTCGATAGTGGAGATAGAATTGACTCTAATCGAGACTCTTCTTGTTGATCACCTTTGTGTTGGCGAACGATTCTCGCCACTCGGCGTTGATAGCCGAAGTGGTTTAGCATCCAGTAAATAAGCAGAAGTACGCCGAAACTGACACCAACGAGAGAGAAAAACAGCCAAAACGTCGTTTGTGTCATCATTACTTCACTCTCTTCATTAGCGCCCAAATGATCGCCATACCAATTGCTTCGCTGATCACTAAGTAATACAGCAGCGGACGACCTTCGGGGTTAAACATCACGAACTCAAAGTTCTCTGGACTTAAAAACTGCAAAATAAACAGAAAGAAAAATGGCGTCGCCGAAACGATTTTTGCTGAAATACGAGCCTCAGACGTCAGGGCGAATTTCTTTCGCTCGACAGCTCGAGCTTCAAACATCTGACGATTCAAACGCGTCATGATTTCTTTCAACTGACCACCGCGCTGCATATTGGCTCGCAGTGTAATCACGAAGAAATGGAAGTTCGGGTTTGGAAAACGCAGACAAGATTTACGAAACACCTCATCAATTGACTCGCCCATTTTTAGACGCTCACCCATTAACTTGAACTCACGTCCAACTTCACCCTCGAGATTGTCACCCACGTACATGATGCCGCGGCCAATGCTCTCTCCCGCACTGATGGCGCTTGCCAGCATATTCAATGCATCCGGAAAGGTTTCATCAAACTGCCTTTGCTCACGCTTCTGTAGACATTGATAACCAAACCACCAGCCAAATAGCACCGCAAAGGGCAATAACTCATAAACAGCAAAGCGAGTGAATGTGCTATTTACTACTAAAGCCAGCACCATGACCAACATGGTGTAGAGCGTGATTTTAAGCAGAGCTAAACGGCCCAGTTGGCGCTTTAAATTATCCCAACGCGTTTTTAAGCCTTGGCGTAAGCTTCTATCTGACAAACTGGCAAAGTTCACCGCTTGACGAGTCAACGTTGTTTCTACACGGTTACGCTGTTGGTATTGAGTTAGATAACTATCAAGGCGCTTATTCTTTTCACCCATCAAGGCAACAATAATCAACGCAACACCACCGATTAAAATGAACCAGTACATGGCTTACCCCACAGCTTCGATGGCGCTGATGGTGTCAGCAAGCTCTTTGTCCACTCCGTAGAAACGCGCTTTTTCAAACAATACCGAGCGGCTCATCACCCCTGTTGTCTCGTAATGACCTGTGATCTTACCTTCATGATGATGAGGGTCAGACTGGAAGCAAAATAGCTCTTCAAGCACAACATTTTTCCCTTCCATGCCAATCACTTCTGTAATACTCATGACTTTACGAGAGCCATCGTGAAGTCGATTGACCTGTATAATGAGATCCACCGCGCTCACCAAAGATCGACGTATCGCCTCTAGTGGCAAATTATTTGTTGCCATCATGACCATAGACTCAACTCGAGCGAGAGCATCACGCGGGCTGTTGGCATGCAGCGTCGACATTGAGCCATCGTGGCCAGTGTTCATCGCTTGCAGCATTTCAAATGCTTCAGCACCACGACACTCACCAACAATGATGCGATCTGGACGCATACGCAGCGAGTTAATCATAAGATCGCGTGAATTCACTTCACCGGAGCCTTCGATGCCTGCAGTTCGAGTTTCCATACGAACCACATGAGGCTGAAGCAATCGCAGCTCAGCAGTATCCTCAATCGTTACCACTCGCTCACCTTGCGAGATGTATTGCGACAAAGCATTCAACAACGTCGTTTTGCCTGAGCCTGTACCACCAGCGACAAGAATATTTAGCCGACAGCGCGCCGCTAATTGCAGTAACTTCGCCATTTCAGGGCTCAATGCACCAAATTCAATTAAGTCGGCAAAACCAATGCTCTCCTGCCGAAACTTACGAATCGATATAGCCGTGCCATCAATCGCTATCGGTGGCAGAACGATATTCACACGGCTACCATCTTCTAAGCGCGCATCACAGGTTGGTGACGACTCATCGACACGACGACCAACACGACTGGCTATACGCTTGGCGATATCTGCAAGTTGCTTTTCATCAAGAAAGTGCACATCCGCTTGCTGCACTAAGCCAAAGCGTTCGACATACACTTGCTGGTGGCCATTGATCATGATGTCGGTAATAGTGTCGTCATCCATCAACACCTGCAGCGGTCCCAAGCCTACTAACTCATGAATCATGCTCACGACATATTCACTTCTCGCCAGCGAAGAAACCGATAGCTGGTCGCGACTGACCAACATATCTACCGCGTTACTTAACTGACGCTCTATGTCAGTTTTCGATAAGCTTTCTAGTGCAGATGCATCCAAGGCATTAAAAATTTGGTCACGCAGATGGATGTAGGTTTGTTTTGAGTGTTGCATTCCCTACCTCCTTAGCGATTAAACAGTTCTTGCACCCAAGAACGTTTTTGTTGCGGCTTATCACCTACCAGCAGTGCGACTAAATCACTCAAGCCTTGCTGCATTTCTGATTTAGTATCGATCAGTTGATGACCTTGAAGTAGGTAATGGTTCGCTTTGTGGTCAAACTCAATTTTGCAGTCGGCTTTGCGACCGAAATATTTACTAACGTCAGACATACTGATTGAAGCCGCATTGTCTGGACGCGATTGGTTCATCACGGTAAGAAGTGGCAGCTCCGGATAGCGCATTTCTAGTTCAGACACAACGCGGTTTAATTCTCGTAGCGACGACACCGTGGCATCAAACACCACCACTAACGTATCAATCTCAGCCACCGCACGATCGAATTCTTCATTTGTGGTGACGGTATGTGAATAGTCTTCAATCACAAATGAATGGTTCTTAACCACTTGCTCTTTCAGTGCTTGGGTATATTCATGTAGCTCAGCACGCGTAAACGCATCCGACTCCAAACCCAAAATAGCGAGGTTTCGTTCCAGACGTTGCACCAAGCTAGTGGCGAAATCACCATCAATGCTCGATACCAAAGTGCCTTTGCGTACACTGCGTTTACTGAATTTCTGCAAACCTAAAAGCACATCAATATTGCTGCCAGTGTAGGTGTGATCAACCAGCAAGGTAGGCGTTTTATGATGATGCCCCAATGAACGCGCCACTTCACTGGCAATCAGAGACGTTCCAACACCACCTTTGACGCCAAGAAACGCCACTTGCTTCGCTTTTCGATTCGAAGCCACACCACTTTGCTGCTGACGGTTACGACGTACACCATGGTAAAACTCCATGATTTCTTTGTCGGTCGCAGGCCAAAATAGGTAATAAAAACCAAGCTGTTTTAATGCACGAATCGTTGAGATCGCATCTTCGCTGCCAACGACCACAACCGACACGTGCGTAGGCAATTGATGGGCAATGTTTTTTGCATCTTCAACCACGCTTTGGCTTTTATTCAGCTCAACAATCACCACTTCCACACTTGAGTGCGTATGCAGTTCTGGGTAGTTTTTCTCTTGGTTGTTCACCGTGATTGGCTCGACTAAGCCTTCAAAGCGAAACGCCTTATGAACTAAGTCTTTGCACGCAGCGGTTTGATACAAGAACGCACACTTATTTTCTTTTTGTTGAGTGTGATTTGGCGTGCTCTTACTCAACTTATCCACTAAATCAAACATGATGAGTATTCCTCAATATCAAAGCGCATTCTGCGGATTAACCATCGACTGCCAACGGCTGCCATCGGTATAACAACCTAGGTGACCCAAACCGTAATCACCGATAACCTCTTGGTGGCATACTTCGAGCTGAGCTTGAAGCTGAATCACCGATACTTGCACATCAAAGCGATGAGACTTCGCGTGATGTTCGAGTGCTAACTGTTCGGCCGCCACGCCTTGCTGCAACAATGCCATGCGGTACTGCTGCGCCAACTTTTTGCCTTGAGCGTTGTAGCTGGTGATCTGCCATTTACTGCCCGCTTGATTCGGATACTTACGAACAAACTGAGTGAGCTTATTCATGGCGTAAGTTTGATTCTGGCTTTGTACCGCAAAGCTAAATTCAGTTGGCTTGAGTGAAATGCTTGTACCGCGAGGCTCAACAATATGGTCCGCGCAGCCAGATAGTGCTGTAATCGCAAGTAGAGCTAACATCCAGTTTTTCATTGACGGAAACCTCCCGCATTAAGAACTTCACCTGCCCATTGGTCTTGGGCCTTGTCATAACTGCCATCAAGCGCAAAAAAACGTCGTAACGTGCCGGTTTTTTCCATGGTTGGTAGCTGGATTTGATTCGCTTTCACTGGTTTCACCAAGTTGACAGTTGCTACGATAATTAACTCTGTTTTGTTGCGTTCTGTTCCTGTGTGGCGAAATAACGCCCCTAAAACAGGAATGTCACCGATAAAAGGAATTCGTGTCAGCGATTCACGCTCTTCACTATTAAGCAAACCACCCAGAACAAAGCTTTGACCATCACCTAATTCAACGGTGGTTTGTGCACGACGAGTTTTGAAAGCAGGTAAATCAAACACTTCGCTGGTGTAGGTGTTATCTAAAGAACTTACTTCTGGTGACAGTGCCAATTTGATTTTGTCGTCACGCAGCACTTTCGCCATTAGATCTAAACGCACACCGAATTCTTTGTAATCGACATCGCTAGCCCCATCGACCACCGTCACAACAGGCATTTCACCACCGACTAAGAAGCTTGCTTGCTCGCCAGAAATCACTGATAGGTTTGGCTCTGCCAACACTTGGCCGACCTTGTCTGAACCGACAGCTGAGATAACAGAAACAATGTCATCAGCACTGAAGCTGGTTAACTGATCGACAAAGATGCCTACATCACCACCAGAGCCCATCTTGATACCAAAGTCTTGAATAAAGCTGTGGGAGACTTCTGCAATGGTCAACTTAACGTTGACTTGCTTCGTCGCAGTAACTTCAATGTTGTTCACCACACCCTGATAGGTAGGGCGAGACATAAAGTCCACTTGAAGGTCGTCAGTCGAGCTATCGAGTTCTGGCATTTCAAAATCATGGTTAGTGAAAGACTTACCCAACAACTCACCCACCAAGGTGTAGATGTTGTCGCGTTCATTGTCTGAAACGGCACTGCCACTCAGTACAACGTTGCTACCAATACCGTTAACTTGAACATCAGAATATGGATATTGCACTTGAATTTGCTGTTCGATATTGCGGTAGCTTTTACTGACAATCAGGGTTTGGTTGATAAGCTCAGAACCATCACGGTCAAACACAATGAACGAAGCTTCACCTTCTGATTTACCCAGTAACACCACCTTGTGAGCATCGATAACTTGGTAGTCCGCCACTTTTTGGTTAGAAACAAACACCGAATCAACTTCAGCTTTAAACGATAAGGTTCTCGCGCCACCAGCAGAAAGCGTGGTAATGCCCTGAGCCTGTAAAGCGGTGGAAACAAGCATTAAGCAACAGATGCTAAATCGAGTTATGGTTTTCATCTTGCCTCCTAATTAAATCGATATTCTTTGATCGATTGGGTTTTCGTCGTTTGCCTTTCATCAGCAAAGCGAATCACATCGCTTGAGTTCGCATGCAATTCATCCACAAATTGCTCGCCAATCGATTTATGTACCGTAATTTCTGCTATGCGTTTTGCTACCGACAACTTAGCCAACTGACGGTTAGTAACTTGCAAAACGAGAGTGACATCAGTGGTTTTCTGATCGGTCAATGTACTAACTAGGCGCTGCTTCGAGATCATGTACAGCACGGGAACTTGAGCAATCAGTGGTGTCATGGTCAGATGTTCAATATCCGACACGGTGCTGTCTGCTGAGAGGTTTTGATCCATGGTGGAAATCACGGAGATATCGACCAAGTCACCAACGTCAATCGTTCCCCCCACGACATCATCACCCGGTACTGTGATATTGAACGGAGCGTAACCAGGCTTAGCCATGGTCGAGAGGTAATCACTTTCTCCCGGCGAAGTCAGCCTCTCTTGCGTCACCCATTCACCTTGATTCAGAGCTTCAATCGCAATTAGGCGCTTGCTCCAATCAAGCTTAATATCACTATCAACTCCGTGTTGCGCAGCTTGTGATTCGGTTAAATACTCAATCACTAAGTCTCGACGCTGCAATGCTTCACCCCGTTTTAGGTCGCGCTTTAACGTCCAGACTTTGAATTTTTTCTCTTCTTTCTTCGGCTGTTGTGTTTGTACAACCGGAACGGGTGGCTGTGATTGAGTCACGCCATAAAGCCCGACTGAAATGGCGATCGCCGCCAGAACAAGAATGACTTTTGAATTCATGGTTCACCTATAAAGATACAGCGATGCCAAACAGGCTTCCTAGACAAATAGGTACGCCATAAGGCACACCTCTTTCCATCCCAGCAGGATAATTACCGACTTGGTTAACGAGCCACTGCGTCAGAGCGAGCACTCCGCCCAAAGTGACAATCAACCAAATCGTCAACGGCAAGTACTGCGGCGCAATCATCAGTGCAAATGCAGCCAGTAATTTGCTGTCCCCTGCTGCAAGGATTCGTAGTTGAAACAGCACAGCACCTATCACCAATATCGCCATTGAAGACAGTGCGTGGCTGTACTCCCCTTTACTCAAGACAAAAAAAACACCCAGCAAAGCAACACTTAACGCCACTCCATTGGGTATTTTTCGGTATTTGATGTCTTGATAACTGGCTATAAAAGCCATGGTGGCAAGGGGAAGTAGCCACCATAGTTTTAACGGCATGAAATATAATTAACCGCCTGGAGTTACTTCATTTGCAGCAGTGATGTTGCTTGAGATTGTTTTAACTGCACCATCTAGTGCTTCATATAGTGCGTCGTTAAATACTGCCAATACGATTGCAGACATGCACACGCCTAGGATTGCGTATTCAATTGCTGTTACGCCGCGCTCGTCGCTTTTGAATGATTCGATGAACAGTTGTGTTTTTACAAATACGTTAGTAAACATTTTGACTCCTCAATTTTTCTAACACGTCAAAAAGATGACGGGGGAGATAGTAAGAATTGAGGGGATTTTGAGCAAACCAAGACCATAGTGCCTGACACTGCCCTGACAGATAGCGAGGTTTCATTCAGGTTGGATTCAGTTTTCGCATAGGAAAACGTTTACTTAATCACAACAAAAATTATTGTGGTCCGATTTTTTCTTTTTCGGCTTAATTCACACTTTGCGTCGTATAGACATTAAGGTAAGGTCAAGGATTATTCTATTGACCAGTCAAAGACTGGCGTTAAGACACATAAAGCAATCACAATGAATTAGGTATAACGACAAATGCAGTTCTCTAAGTTTGGTGAAAAATTTAATCAGTATTCAGGTATCACGCAGTTAATGGACGATTTGAATGATGGTCTGCGCACACCAGGTGCCATCATGCTCGGTGGAGGTAACCCAGCCGCCATTCCTGCCATGCTCGATTACTTTCGCCAAGCCAGTGAGGAAATGCTCGCCAATGGGGAGCTCGTCGCCGCCCTCGCCAACTATGATGGTCCGCAGGGTAAAGACGCGTTCGTTAAAGCGTTGGCTCAGTTATTCCGTGAAACTTACGGCTGGGATATTTCCGAGAAAAACATCAGCCTAACTAACGGCAGCCAAAGTGGCTTCTTCTACTTGTTCAACTTACTAGCAGGTCAGCAGCCAGACGGTTCGCACAAGAAAGTGCTACTGCCTATCGCGCCTGAGTACATCGGTTATGGTGATGCAGGCATTGATGAAGATATCTTTGTCTCTTACCACCCAGAAATCGAGCTGTTGGATAACGGTCTATTTAAATACCACGTCGATTTTGAGCAGCTAAAAGTTGATGACTCTGTTGCGGCAATCTGCGCGTCTCGCCCAACCAATCCAACAGGTAACGTACTGACAGATGAAGAAGTACGTAAGCTGGACAAGCTAGCACGTGAGAACAACATTCCGCTGATCATTGATAACGCCTACGGTCTGCCGTTCCCGAATATCATTTTTGAAGATGTCGAACCGTTCTGGAATGAAAATACCATCCTTTGCATGAGCCTATCTAAACTTGGCTTGCCGGGCGTGCGTTGTGGCATTGTGATTGCGAGCGAGGAAATCACGCAAGCGTTGACCAATATGAACGGCATCATCAGCTTAGCTCCAGGCAGTGTTGGTCCAGCGCTGGCAAACCACATCATTGGTAAAGGCGATCTGCTTAAACTGAGCTCAGAGGTGATTAAGCCGTTTTATAAGCAGAAGTCGCAACGTGCGGTTGAACTGCTCCAAGAAGCGATTACCGATGAGCGCTTTCGTATTCACAAACCGGAAGGCGCTATCTTCTTGTGGTTATGGTTCGATGAACTGCCAATTACGACAATGGAACTGTACCAACGCTTGAAAGCGCGTGGGGTTTTGATTGTTCCGGGTGAATACTTCTTTATTGGCCAAAAGGACGAGTGGGATCATGCGCACCAATGTTTGCGTATGAACTACGTTCAAGACGATGAGATGATGCAAAAAGGCATTGCGATTATCGCAGAAGAAGTGGAAAAGGCTTACCGCGAAGGTAAATAGACCGATTAAACTCAGCCGCTTCTCTTTGAAATTGCGGCTTGAAAACCCCAAACTAAAAAGAGCGCCCATATGGCGCTCTTTCTCATTCTATAACCGTGTGGTTAACTGAAGTGTCATCAGCTGATTAGCTGTTTTCAATCAGATTGTTACCACCGATAGCAATCTTACGCGGTTGCATTGCTTCTGGAATTTCACGAACTAAATCGATATGAAGTAGACCGTTTTCCATTGATGCACCAACGACTTTTACGTAATCCGCAAGTTGGAATTTACGTTCAAAATCGCGCTCCGCAATACCTTGGTAAACGTAGTTTTTACCTTCTTCGGCTTTACGCTCGCCCTTCACGATCAACATGTTTTCGTTTTGAGTCAAATCGAGCTGATCTTCAGCAAAACCAGCGACTGCCATAGTAATACGGTAGTTGTGCTCGTCTTTTTGCTCGATGTTGTATGGAGGGTAACCGCCAGAAGTGTTCTTCGCAGAGCTTGCTTCCATCAGGTTAAACAGACGGTCGAAGCCAATTGCATTACGGTATAGTGGTGAGAAATCTACATTACGCATAATCTATCCTCTTTTAAGCAATAGTCTTAGCCCAGATGAAGGTCATCCACGTGGCGTATTTATGCAAGAAAACGCCGAGCTAAGGGATCCGATGATTCATTCCTCTGACCTACTCTTTAGGTGCGGGGACATGATGTCGAATCTAGGGTCAAGTTGTGTGCTAATACTAAGTATCCTCTCCTGAGCGATCTCGTTTAGCGATTCCAGAGGCGCTGTTCTTCTCTTGTTGAGCAAGTCAGCCATCCCTCTTCATAACTAGATATAAGGTCGAAAAATGGGCTTTCAAGGGCTCCAGTGAAAATATTTTTAGCTCCCCGACTCGATCACCTCTCCCTCTCGAAGCGTTCCCATATTCATAGGCCGCAGCCGTTCTCGTATCTCGACTCTTTTATCTCGTTTCTACCCCCATAAAAAACGCCACCTCTTGCGAGATGGCGTTTTTAGTATGATTTGACTGAGCCTGTCCGACTACACGTCTAGGTTTGCTACTTTCAGCGCGTTCTCTTCGATGAAGTTACGACGCGGCTCAACTTGGTCACCCATTAGCGTTGTGAACAATTGGTCTGCGCCTACCGCATCTTCAATGGTTACTTGCATCATGCGACGTGTCTCTGGGTCCATTGTGGTTTCCCAAAGCTGATCTGGGTTCATCTCACCTAGACCTTTATAGCGCTGTAGGCTTAGACCACGACGCGACTCTTTGATTAGCCACTCAAGTGCCGATGCAAAGCTCGATACTGGCTGAGTACGCTCACCACGCTTGATGTAAGCACCTTCTTCTAGCAGGCCGTCTAGTGCTTCAGATAGATCCGCTAGCTTGCCGTACTCTTTCGAGTTCAGTAGGTCGATGCTCAGTGCGTAATCATGAGTCACACCGTGAGTACGTACGATGATCTTAGGTAGGTTTAGACCTAGCTCTTCGTGTTGCTCAACTTCGAAGCTGTATTGGCTTGCACCCACTTCTTTCGCGTTTAGCTGTTCAACTAGCTGTTTTGTCCACGCTTCTACTGCTGCAGCATCGTGACATTGCTCTGCCGTTAGACGCGGCGTGTAGATTAGCTCATGAACTAGCGCGCTTGGGTAACGGCGGCTCATGCGATCCGCTAGCTTGATACCAGCGTTGTATTGCTGAACTAGCTTCTCTAGCGCTTCGCCTGCCAATGCTGGCGCTTCTGCGTTTACGTGTAGTGACGCGTTATCAAGTGCCAAAGCAACTTGGTATTGGTTCATCGCGTCTTCGTCTTTGATGTACTGCTCTTGTTTGCCTTTCTTCACTTTGTAAAGCGGTGGCTGAGCAATATACACATAGCCACGCTCGATAAGCTCTGGCATTTGACGGTAGAAGAAGGTCAACAGTAGCGTACGGATGTGCGAACCATCGACGTCAGCATCGGTCATGATGATGATGTTGTGGTAACGCAGTTTGTCCGGGTTGTACTCGTCACGACCGATACCACAGCCTAGTGCAGTGATCAGCGTTGCTACTTCTTGAGAAGACAGCATCTTGTCGAAACGCGCTTTTTCTACGTTAAGAATCTTACCTTTTAGCGGTAGGATTGCTTGGTTCTTACGGTTACGGCCTTGTTTTGCGGAGCCGCCTGCCGAATCACCCTCCACTATGTATAGTTCAGAGAGTGCTGGATCTTTTTCCTGACAGTCTGCAAGTTTGCCTGGCAGACCAGCTAGATCTAGTGCGCCTTTACGACGAGTCATTTCACGAGCTTTACGCGCGGCTTCACGAGCACGAGCTGCATCGATGATTTTCGAACAAACCATCTTCGCTTCAGTCGGGTTCTCAATCAGGAACTCAGACAGTTTCTCACCCATTGATGATTCAACCGCTGACTTCACTTCAGAAGAAACCAGTTTGTCTTTAGTTTGGCTTGAGAACTTAGGATCAGGCACTTTAACCGAAACAACCGCAGTTAGACCTTCACGCGCATCATCACCAGAAGTTGCTGTTTTCGCTTTCTTAGAGAAGCCTTCTTTGTCCATGAAAGAGTTCAGTGTACGCGTTAGCGCTGCACGGAAACCGGCAAGGTGAGTACCACCATCGCGTTGTGGGATGTTGTTAGTGAAACAGTAGATGTTCTCTTGGAAACCGTCATTCCACTGCATCGCCACTTCTACCGAGATACCATCTTCGCGCTCAAAATCGAAGTGGAAGATTTTCTCAATGATTGGAGTTTTGTTGGTGTTTAGGTGCTCAACGAACGCTTGAATACCGCCTTCAAACATGAAGTGGTCACTCTTATCTGCTTCACGCTCATCAACCAGCTTGATAGAAACACCTGAGTTTAGGAAAGAAAGCTCACGTAGACGTTTTGCTAGGATATCGTAATGGAATTCGATATTTGTGAAGGTTTCAGCGCTTGGCCAGAAGCGGATCTGTGTACCCGTTTGGTCAGTATCACCAATTACTGCTAGTGGCGCTTGAGGCTCACCGTGATGGTAAGTTTGCGTATGGATATGACCGCCGCGGTGGATAGTCAGAACCACTTTTTCAGACAGTGCGTTTACTACTGAAACACCTACGCCGTGAAGACCGCCCGATACTTTGTATGAGTTATCGTCGAACTTACCACCAGCGTGAAGTACCGTCATGATAACTTCTGCTGCTGATACTTTTTCTTCTGGGTGCATTTCTGTTGGAATGCCACGACCATCATCCGTAACTGAAACCGAGTTGTCCTCATGAATTGTCACAACGATGTCTTTACAGTGACCTGCCAACGCTTCATCAATTGAGTTATCCACCACCTCGAAGACCATGTGGTGAAGACCAGTGCCGTCGTCCGTGTCGCCGATGTACATACCTGGACGCTTACGTACCGCATCCAGACCCTTCAGTACCTTAATACTCGATGAATCGTAATTTTCAGACATGAGTTTCTCTCTTCTAGTTTGACTCTATCCTGCCATGTTCCACATGAAACAATTTGCCCGTATCGTCCAACATATCGGCGATTTGGCTTTCAGTGATAGAGCTTACAAATACTTGTGCGCCCGTCTCTTTCAAGCAGTCAGCTAGACGCTTGCGACGTTGGCTGTCTAATTCCGACGCAAAGTCGTCAATTAGGTAAATACATTGTTTGCCGGTCATTTCGGTAAGGTGTTGCCCCTGCGCCACACGCAAAGCACACACCATGAGTTTTAATTGACCGCGTGACAAAACGTCCTCAACGGGCGTTCCGTTCACTTTAATGCGCAGATCAGCTTTATTCGGACCACTAAAGGTGTAACCCAATGACTGATCACGCTCGAAATTTTTTTTCTAGTATCTCATGATAAGGGGTATCTTTGTCCCATCCACGATAATACTTTAATTGGATCTCAAATTCTGGCAAAAATGTCTGACAGATGGTTTCCGCTACGCTTTTCATCTGTTCGATGTACAGCGCCCGCCATTGACTGATATTTTCAGCCAAACGTGCCATCTCTTGATCCCAATAACTGAGTTCGCGATAACTTCTGGCAGTTTTAAGCAGTGCATTACGTTGCTTGTTAAGACGCTTGAAACGTCCCCATGCATCATAGAAAGCGGGCTCAGTGTGAAAAACGCCCCAGTCGATGAATGCGCGACGATGTTTTGGACCATCCGTTAGTAGATCAAACCCTTCCGGATGTATCAACTGCAAAGGCAAAACTTGTGCAAGTTGCGCCAGTTTTTGTCCAGATTGACCGCCTATTTTAACCTCTGTTGAGCCATCACGCTGCTTATTAATGCCGATAGGTAGCTCAAATTGATCCGAGTTCAAAAAACGACCATGAACAAACAGCTCGTCACACTCATTTTGGATAACTCGACCCGTCAGCGAACTCTTGAAAGAGCGTCCATGTCCGAGCAAGTAAATTGCTTCTAGAACACTGGTTTTACCGCTGCCGTTCGGCCCAATAAGAAAGTTAAAGCCTGCTGATAGGTCAATATCACAGGCTTTAATGTTTCGAAACTGCTGAATGATGAGGCGAGAAAGTGGCATTCAGATGGCTTATAGACGGATTGGCATCACCACGTACATTGCACTGTCGTCGTCTGCGTTTTCAATCAACGCACTGGCGTTGGCATCCGACATCGACACACGCACGTTGTCGCAACGCAGGGTATTAAGTACATCAAGCACGTAGCTTACGTTGAAGCCGATCTCGATAGCGTCACCTTCAAAGGTCACGTCGAGCATTTCTTCCGCTTCTTCTTGCTCTGGGTTGTTAGCGGTAATGCGCATTTCACTGCCCGCAAGATTTACACGAACACCACGGAATTTTTCGTTAGAAAGAATCGCAGCGCGTGAGAAAGCCTGACGCAGTTCATCACAACCGGTTTCCAACGTTTTGTTGGTACTTTGTGGCAATACGCGGCGATAGTCAGGGAAACGACCATCAACCAGCTTAGAAGTGAAGATAAAGTTGTTCACTTCTGCACGCACGTTTGAGCTACCGATTTGTAGCACAACAGGTTGCTCTGGTGCGTCCATCAGTTTAACCAACTCTTGTACACCTTTACGTGGCACGATGATTTGCTTCTGCGCAAAATCCGCACCGAGCTGAGTTTGAGATACCGCCATACGGTGACCGTCAGTAGCTACGCTGCGTAGCGTCGTACCATCGATTTCAAACAACATGCCGTTTAGGTAGTAACGAACGTCTTGGTTCGCCATTGAGAATTGCGTTTTTTCGATCAGCGTACGCAGATCAGACTGAGTCAGTGATACTTCCACTTCACTCTGCCAATCTTCGATGTTCGGGAAATCGTTCGCTGGAAGTGTTGCCAATGAGAAACGGCTACGGCCAGAACGAACTTGCACGCGATCGCCTTCTAGTACGAAGGTGATGATAGAGTCATCCGGCAGACCACGGCAGATATCAAGAAACTTACGAGAAGGAACGGTAATGCTGCCCGCTTCGAAATCCCCTTCTAGAGTCACTTTGCTCACCAATTCCACTTCCAAATCGGTCGCGGTCATGGATAACACGTTCTCTTCTACTTTAAGCAGTAGGTTACCCAGAATTGGTAGGGTTGGTCGGCCACCTAGTGCGCCCGAAACCTGTTGTAGCGGTTTGATTAAATGACTACGTTCAATGGTAAATTTCATGCTTGGCTCTTTACGCTGTCAGCTCAATTAATGATTTGCTTAGAATACTGTCATTCTAACCGATTACGAAGACAGGGTGCGAATCAAGTTAGAGTAATCTTCTTTAATATCGTGGCTCTCTTCACGCAGCTGCTCAATCTTGCGACATGCATGCAGTACCGTGGTGTGGTCACGACCACCAAACGCATCGCCAATTTCTGGCAAGCTGTGATTGGTCAACTCTTTTGCCAACGCCATCGCCAACTGACGAGGACGAGCAACCGAGCGAGAGCGACGTTTAGATAGTAGGTCAGCAACCTTAATCTTGTAATATTCAGCGACCGTCTTTTGAATGTTATCGATCGTCACCAATTTCTCTTGCAGAGCAAGCAGATCGCGCAGCGCTTCACGAACAAAATCAATCGTAATTGGGCGGCCAGTAAAGTTTGCGTTTGCGATTACGCGGTTCAGTGCACCTTCCAGTTCACGAACGTTAGAGCGTAGACGCTTAGCAATAAAGAACGCCACTTCATCCGCTAAGTGGATTTGGTGGTCTTCAGCTTTCTTCATCAAGATCGCCACACGAGTTTCTAACTCAGGCGGCTCGATCGCGACGGTTAGACCCCAACCGAAACGTGATTTCAGACGATCTTCTACACCGCTGATCTCTTTTGGATAACGGTCAGATGTCAGGATGATCTGTTGGTTACCTTCTAATAGTGCATTGAAGGTATGGAAGAATTCTTCTTGTGAGCGCTCTTTATTAGCAAAGAATTGGATGTCATCGATAAGTAGCGCATCAACACTGCGGTAGTAGCGTTTGAATTCTTCAATCGCGTTGTTTTGCAGTGCTTTCACCATATCTTGCACAAAACGCTCAGAGTGCATGTACACCACTTTTGCGTTGGGATTGTTATCCACAATCGCGTTACCTACCGCGTGCAAAAGGTGGGTTTTACCCAAACCTGTACCACCGTATAAGAATAGTGGGTTATAGGCTGCGCCTGGGTTATCCGAAACTTGACGAGCAGCAGCAAGACCCAATTGGTTCGACTTACCTTCTACGAAGTTGTTGAACTTGTGTTTTGGGTTCACGTTTGAACGGTGGTTGATGTCAGCGATCGCTTGCGCGTCGTCATCCCACGTTTTATGCACAGGCTTACGTGCTTGCAGTTGAGCAGGCGCTGAAGATTCTGCAGCCACGTCTGCCGGCGTACGTGTCGGTGCCGGTTTTGGTGCTGCAACTGGGCGACTGCCCACTTCAAAGCGCAGGCTAGGTACGTCGTTACCACAGTATTCTTGCAGTAAACGATTGATGCTGTTCAGGTACTTGTCGCGAACCCAATCCAACACGAAGCGGTTAGGTGCGAACAGAGTGAGAGTATTGTCATTGAGCTCCGCTTGTAACGGACGAACCCACATGCTGAATTCTGTAGCTGGTAGCTCTTCTTGAAGCTGCTGCAAACATTGCAACCAAAGCGAAGATGACACGGTGCCCCCACTGAGTATTTGAATTATCGGAAAAGACTGGCAATTTTACCTGTTGATAACCAAGATCGCCAGCAATTGATCGACGATCCAGTGAATAAGATCTAAGTTATTCACAATATTTTCGCTCAACTTAGAGAGATCAACACATCTTGCCCCAAATTTGCCCACACAACGATCCACATTTGGGCAAAATAGGCCAGATCGAGCGATTGGTGATAACTCTGTGTATGAATTTCTGTTCACTGATATTTTTCGATCGTCATTTCCACTCTTTCCGATCGTTTTTTCATCATTTATCCCTATATCTTGGCTACTATCTATACCAAATAAGATCTTATTACTCTGAGGTCTAGGTTATTGCACTTGGTTATTTATTTAATTGAGCTAACTGACAGTAGTATTTCCAACCATAAAAGTATGGAGATGTATTATGAAAAACTGGATTAAGGTTGCCGTTGCAGCCATCGCTTTGTCTGCCGCGACCGTTCAAGCGGCAGTCGACACTGCCGCTACTGAAGTAAAAGTAGGCATGTCTGGCCGTTACTTCCCATTCACCTTTGTGAAGCAAGATAAGCTGCAAGGCTTTGAAGTGGATATGTGGGATGAGATCGGTAAACGTAACGATTACAAGATCGAATACGTCACAGCGAACTTTTCTGGTTTATTTGGCCTACTAGAAACGGGCCGTATTGATACCATCTCGAACCAGATCACCATGACAGATGCGCGTAAGGCGAAATACCTATTTGCTGACCCATACGTAGTAGACGGTGCGCAAATTACCGTGCGTAAAGGCAACGACAGTATTCAAGGTGTCGAAGATCTAGCAGGCAAAACCGTTGCAGTTAACCTAGGCTCTAACTTTGAGCAGTTGCTTCGCAGCTACGACAAAGACGGTAAGATCAACATCAAGACTTACGATACAGGTATTGAACATGATGTGGCACTAGGTCGTGCTGATGCCTTCATCATGGACCGTTTGTCTGCTTTAGAACTGATTAAAAAGACAGGTCTACCGTTACAACTTGCGGGCGAACCATTTGAAACGATTCAAAACGCTTGGCCATTCGTTGATAACGAAAAAGGTCGTAAGCTACAAGCGGAAGTGAATAAAGCACTTGCAGAAATGCGCGCAGACGGAACAGTAGAGAAGATTTCAGTGAAATGGTTTGGTGCCGACATCACGAAGTAAACTTCTCTTCTTTTAGGACGCAGAGCTTTATCTCGCGTCCTTTTTTAACTCAATGACAAGGTGGAACTTCGTATTCCACCTTTTCTTTTCTCAAGGTAAGTCGTATGGGATTTGATTTTAATTACATGTTGGAACTGCTGCCAATACTGCTCAAGTATCTTGGCACAACCATGGAAATGGCCACATGGGGATTGGTCTTTTCACTGATTCTGTCCGTCATTTTAGCGAACATTCGCGTATTTAAGCTGCCAGTTCTCGATCAATTGAGCCAACTTTATATCAGTTTCTTCCGTGGTACCCCACTTTTAGTACAACTGTTTTTGCTTTACTACGGCTTACCGCAAATCTTCCCGTTCATGGTGGGTATCGATGCCTTTTCAGCCGCAGTGATTGGTTTGACATTGCACTTTGCCGCTTACATGGCAGAGAGCATTCGTGCCGCCATCATTGGTATTGATCGCAGTCAAATGGAAGCAAGCTTGTCGGTCGGTATGACAACCACACAAGCGATGCGCCGTGTGATTTTACCGCAGGCAACCCGTGTCGCACTGCCTTCATTGATGAACTATTTCATCGATATGATTAAGTCCACCTCCCTCGCCTTCACGCTTGGAGTGGCTGAAATCATGGCTAAAGCGCAAATGGAAGCCTCTTCTAGCTTCCGCTTCTTTGAAGCTTTCCTTGCCGTTGCTCTGATTTACTGGGGTGTGGTGGTTATCCTGACTCGAGTACAAATTTGGGCAGAGGCGAAATTGAATAAGGCGTACGTACGATGATCAAATTAGAAAATATCCACAAACGCTTTGGCGAAACAGAAGTCCTCAAAGGTATTGATCTCGATATCAAGCAAGGTGAGATCATCGTTATTATTGGCTCAAGTGGTACGGGTAAATCGACCCTATTGCGCACCGTTAACTTCTTAGAGCAAGCGGATGAAGGTCGCATTACCATCGATGACATCTCCGTCGATACACAAAAATATACCAAAGCCGAAGTATTGGCTCTGCGCCGCCGAACTGGGTTTGTTTTTCAAAACTATGCCCTATTTGCTCATATGAACGCGCGTCAGAACATCGCTGAAGGCTTGATCACGGTACGCGGTTGGAAAAAAGAAGACGCTCTCAAGCGTGCTCAAGAAATTCTGGATGACATCGGTCTTGGCGATAAAGGAGAAAGTTATCCAGCGGCTCTGTCTGGTGGACAACAACAACGTGTGGGTATCGGCCGAGCGATGGCGCTACAACCGGAACTGCTGCTTTTTGATGAGCCAACGTCTGCGCTGGATCCGGAATGGGTCGGAGAAGTTCTCTCATTAATGAAGAAGTTAGCTAATCAACATCAGACCATGTTGGTGGTTACACACGAGATGCAATTTGCCAAAGAAGTGGCGGATAGAGTGATCTTTATGGCCGACGGCAACATTGTTGAACAAGGTTCTCCACAAGATATCTTCGATAATCCACAAGATCTTCGTTTGAAAAAATTCCTTAACCAAGTTGGAATAGAGTAAAGATCAAGCATCAAGATCAATCGATCCTTGAGATTTTACTCACACTACGTATAATCGCCCGGCCGGAATTTCGTACTCATGAGTCATTGACACATTATGTGAGTGTGATTACAATTCCGCCTCTTTGTTGAGAGGCGTCGGTTGTTCTTCTTTAATAAAGAGCTTCTTTATATAAAGAAAGCAAAATGCCCACGCCGGGTTTAACAAGAACCTAAAACTACTGATCAGTAAAGGTAATTATCATGAAACGCACTTTTCAACCTACAGTTCTAAAGCGCAAGCGTACTCACGGCTTCCGTGCTCGCATGGCAACTAAGAACGGTCGTAAAGTTATCAACGCACGTCGTGCAAAAGGCCGTGCGCGCCTATCAAAATAATCGCTAGTTTATTTTGAACACGTACGCGTTTAATCGGGAGTTACGCTTGTTAACTCCCGAGCATTATCAAAACGTCTTCCAGCAAGCTCATCGAGCTGGCTCGCCTCATTTCACCATCATTGCTCGCAATAACAAACTTTCTCACCCACGATTAGGTTTAGCTGTTCCGAAAAAGCAAATCAAAACTGCTGTCGGTCGTAACCGTTTTAAGCGTTTGGCTCGTGAAAGCTTTCGTAACAATCAACATCAGCTTCCAAATAAAGATTTTGTTGTGATCGCGAAGAAAAGCGCGCAAGATTTAAGCAATGAGGAATTATTTAAGTTGTTTGATAAGCTATGGCATCGCCTGTCTCGCCCTTCACGTGGATAGCCATTGGGCTCGTTAATCTTTATCGCTGGTTTATCAGCCCTCTGATTGGTCCTCGCTGCCGGTTCACACCAACTTGTTCCACTTACGCGCTAGAAGCTTTGAGAGCTCACGGTTTTGTAAAAGGATGTTGGTTATCAGGCAAACGTCTATTAAAATGCCACCCTTTGAATGAAGGGGGGTATGACCCCGTTCCACCAGTCCAAAAACAAGACAGAGATAACTAACGATGGATTCTCAACGTAATATCCTGCTCATTGCTCTGGCACTGGTTTCTTTCTTGCTGTTCCAACAGTGGCAAGTCGCAAAGAACCCAGCACCTCAAGCAGTTGAACAGGCTCAATCAAGCAGTACTCTACCTGCACCATCTTTTGCTGACGAGCTAGACCCAGTTCCTGGTCAACAGCAAGCTTCTGCAAAAACTATCACAGTAACGACTGATGTTTTAACTCTGTCGATCGACACCGTTGGTGGCGATGTGGTACATGCCGACCTAAACAAATACTCTGCTGAACTTGATTCATCAGACCCATTCGTTCTGCTAAAAGACACTAAAGGTCACCAGTTCATCGCGCAAAGCGGTCTAGTGGGCCCTCAAGGTATCGACCTAAGCAGCACTAACCGTCCTCACTACAACGTGAGCGCAGACAGCTTTACTCTAGCTGACGGTCAAGACGAACTACGAGTTCCAATGACATTCACTGCGAACGGTATCGAATACATCAAGACTTACGTATTTAAACGTGGCAGCTACGCGCTAAACGTAGAATACGATGTCGTGAACAACTCTGGTAACAACGCGACATTTGGTATGTACGCTCACTTGCGTCAAAACCTAATGGACGCTGGTGGTAGCATCACAATGCCTACTTACCGCGGCGGTGCTTACTCAACAGAAGACGTTCGCTACAAGAAATACAGCTTTGAAGATATGCAGGATCGTAACCTGTCTATCAACCTAGCAGATGGCCAAGGTTGGGCAGCAATGATCCAACACTACTTCGCTGCAGCTTGGATCCCACGCAACGAACCAGGTACTAACCTGTACACTCGCGTAATTGGTAACCTAGGCGACATCGGCGTACGTATGCCAAACAAAACTATCGCAACGGGCGACCAAGCGAAGTTTGAAGCAACACTATGGGTTGGTCCTAAGCTACAAAACGAAATGGCAGCAGTGGCCCCAAACCTAGACCTAGTAGTGGACTACGGCTGGCTATGGTTCATCGCTAAACCACTTCACTCACTACTTGCTTTCATCCAAAGCTTTGTGGGTAACTGGGGTGTGGCAATCATCTGTTTGACCTTCATCGTTCGTGGTGCAATGTACCCACTAACGAAAGCGCAATACACGTCTATGGCGAAAATGCGTATGCTACAGCCTAAGCTGCAAGCAATGCGTGAGCGCATCGGTGATGACCGTCAGCGCATGAGCCAAGAGATGATGGAACTGTACAAGAAAGAGAAAGTGAACCCACTGGGTGGCTGTCTACCTCTTATCCTACAGATGCCTATCTTCATCGCGCTTTACTGGGCACTAATGGAATCGGTTGAGCTACGTCACTCACCATTCTTCGGTTGGATTCACGACCTTTCAGCACAGGACCCATACTACATCCTGCCGCTACTGATGGGTGCGTCAATGTTCCTAATCCAGAAGATGAGCCCAACAACAGTAACGGATCCAATGCAGCAGAAGATCATGACCTTTATGCCGGTTATGTTTACCTTCTTCTTCTTGTTCTTCCCATCAGGCCTAGTTCTATACTGGTTGGTGTCGAACATCGTTACGCTTATCCAGCAAACTTTGATTTACAAAGCGCTGGAGAAAAAAGGCTTACACACTAAGTAACCTTGATAGAAAAGCATAAGAAAGGCGGCCAAAAGGTCGCCTTTTTGTTTTTGGCTGATTACAATTCAGCTAATTAATTGGTTCTGGCTCCCTAGAGGTGTAAACCCTATAGCCCAGCTCAAAAGGCAAGATTATGACTACAGATACGATTGTCGCTCAGGCTACCGCACCCGGTCGTGGTGGTGTCGGCATTATTCGTGTTTCAGGCCCTAAGGCCAATCAAGTGGCGCTAGAAGTCACAGGTAAGACGCTAAAGCCTCGCTACGCAGAGTATCTGCCATTTCAAGCGGAAGATGGCACCGTGCTAGACCAAGGCATTGCCCTGTACTTCCCTAACCCACATTCGTTTACAGGCGAAGACGTACTTGAACTGCAAGGCCACGGTGGCCCTGTGGTAATGGATATGCTGATTAAGCGTATCTTGGGTATCGACGGCGTACGTGCCGCTCGACCTGGTGAGTTCTCAGAACGCGCCTTCCTAAACGACAAGATGGACCTAACTCAAGCAGAAGCGATTGCCGACCTGATTGATGCCAGCTCAGAAGAAGCAGCAAAATCAGCACTGCAATCACTGCAAGGCCAGTTCTCACAACGCATCCAAACGCTGGTGGAATCTCTGATCCACTTACGTATCTACGTGGAAGCGGCCATTGACTTTCCAGAAGAAGAAATCGACTTTTTGGCCGATGGTAAAGTGTCTGGTGACCTACAAACAATCATCGATAACCTCGATGCAGTACGTAAAGAAGCCAACCAAGGCGCGATCATGCGTGAAGGCATGAAAGTCGTGATTGCAGGCCGACCTAATGCGGGTAAATCAAGCCTATTGAACGCTCTATCCGGCAAAGAGTCCGCTATCGTTACCGATATCGCCGGTACTACGCGTGACGTATTGCGTGAACACATTCATATCGATGGCATGCCTTTACACATCATCGATACTGCTGGTCTGCGTGATGCCTCTGATGAAGTAGAGAAAATCGGTATCGAACGTGCATGGGATGAAATCGCCCAAGCAGACCGTGTTCTGTTTATGGTTGATGGCACCACAACCGACGCAACTGATCCAAAAGACATTTGGCCAGACTTCGTTGATCGCTTGCCAAACAGTATTGGCATGACGGTGATCCGCAACAAAGCGGATCAAACCGGTGAAGAAATGGGGATCTGCCATGTAAACGATCCGACTCTGATTCGCCTTTCTGCAAAAACAGGCGCAGGTGTGGATGCTTTGCGTACTCACTTAAAAGAGTGTATGGGCTTCTCAGGCAATACGGAAGGCGGCTTTATGGCTCGTCGTCGTCACCTAGATGCGCTAGAACGTGCTGCTCAACATCTTCAAATCGGCCAAGAACAGCTTGAAGGCTATATGGCTGGCGAAATCTTGGCAGAAGAGCTGCGCATTACTCAGCAGCACTTGAATGAGATTACCGGAGAGTTCAGCTCTGATGACCTCCTCGGCCGAATCTTCTCCTCATTCTGTATCGGTAAATAATCAAAACACGCGGTGTTAAGCATAGGTTTAACACCGCGTTTCTTTTTGTACTGGCGCTAATAACACGTTGGCGTCAGTGAGGCTCAATAAAGGAAGACACATGATCCACATTATTACAGGCAGTACGTTAGGTGGCGCAGAATACGTTGGTGATCACCTAAGTGATCTACTCAATGAGAACGGTTTTGAAACAACGATCCACAACCAGCCGGAGTTGTCTGCGATCGAAAACCAAGGCACTTGGTTGGTGATCACTTCAACTCACGGCGCGGGTGAATACCCAGATAACATTCAGCCTTTCATTGCTGCATTACAAAACACACCGCCTAAGATGGCGGACGTAAAGTTTGCTGTGATAGCGATTGGTGACTCAAGTTACGATACGTTCTGTGCTGCAGGCCAACATGCTTACGACCTGTTAGAAGACATTGGCGCAACGCCAATCACAGACTGCTTGAAGATTGATGTACTTAGCCACGACGTACCTGAAGACGCCGCAGAAGTGTGGTTGAAGGAAAATCTGGCTCGCTTTTCTGCTTAAT